>NZ_JBQBFE010000001.1:2365000-2522500 GCF_051919165.1 Aeromonas sp. 96A
CTACGAGGCGTTGATCAACCAGCACCAGCGTCGTCGCAACCCGACTCGCGGTCTGGCCGGTGGCCGTGTCAGCCTGATCCCGCACCAGCTCTATATCGCCCATGAAGTGGGTCACCGCTACGCTCCGCGCGTACTGCTGGCCGATGAGGTAGGTCTGGGCAAAACCATCGAAGCGGGCATGGTCATTCATCAGCAGCTGCTCTCCGGCCGCGCCCATCGGGTGCTGATCCTGCTGCCCGAAACGCTCCAGCACCAGTGGCTGGTCGAGATGCTGCGCCGCTTCAACCTGCACTTCTCCCTGTTTGACGAGGAGCGCTGCATCGAGGCGTTTGCCGATGCGGAGAACCCCTTCGAGACCGAACAGCTGGTGATCTGCAGCCTCGACTTCCTGCGCAAGAAGCGTCGTCGCTTCGAGCAGGTGCTGGAGGCCGAGTGGGATCTGCTGGTTGTCGACGAAGCCCACCATCTGGAGTGGAGTGAAGAGGCGCCGAGCCGCGCCTACGAAATGGTGGAAGCGCTGGCCGAACAGGTGCCGGGCGTACTGCTGCTGACCGCTACCCCGGATCAGCTGGGCCACCAGAGCCACTTTGCCCGTCTGCGCCTGCTCGACCCGGAGCGTTTCTACGACTATGAGGCTTTCCTCGCCGAGGAGCAGGCCTATGGTCAGGTCGCCAGCGCAGCGCAGGAGCTGCTGGATGGCGAGACCCTGAGCGATGAAGCCAGACAGATCCTCGCCAGCCAGCTGGAAGGGCTGGATTTGAGCGATGCGACTGCCCGCCAGCAGGCAGTCGCCAAGCTGCTGGATCAGCATGGCACCGGCCGGGTGCTGTTCCGCAACAGCCGCGCCAATATTCAGGGCTTCCCCGAGCGTCACCTCAACGTCTACCCCATGCCGCTGCCGGAGCAGTACAAGACCGCCATCAAGGTGATGGGCATGATGGGTGGCAATGGTGGCGATCTGCAGACCCGCGCCCTGCGCTACCTCTACCCCGAGAAGATCTTCCAGCAGTTCGAAGGCGACAACGCCACCTGGACCCAGTTCGACCCCCGTGTCGAATGGTTGCTGGAGCTACTGCTCTCAGCTCGCCAGCAGAAGGTGCTGGTGATCTGCTCCGAAGCGGCGACCGCCATCGCACTGGAAGAGGCGCTGCGTACCCGTGAAGGGATCCGTGGTGCCGTGTTCCACGAAGGCATGTCGATCCTCGAGCGGGACAAGGCCTCCGCCTATTTCGCCCAGCAAGAGGGTGGCGCCCAGGTGCTGCTCTGCTCCGAGATCGGCTCAGAGGGTCGCAACTTCCAGTTTGCCAGCCATCTGGTGCTGTTCGATCTGCCCCTCAACCCGGATCTGCTGGAACAACGTATCGGCCGACTGGATCGTATCGGTCAGCAGAATACCGTCGAGATCCACGTTCCCTATCTGGAAGGGACTGCCCAGCGCGCCCTGCAGCTCTGGTATCACGATGGTCTGGACGCGTTCGAGCAGACCTGCCCGACTGCCCGCCCGGTATTCGAAGCGGTACGTGAAGAGCTGTTCGAGCTGCTGGCCGCCAACACCGGCGATCAGGCAGCCCTCGACGCACTGCTGGTCAAGACCCGCGAACTGCACGAGCCGCTCAAGGCCCGGCTGGAACAGGGCCGCGATCGCCTGCTGGAGATCCACTCCAGCGGTGGCGCCGCCGCCCAGCAGCTGGTCGACAAGCTGGCCGCCGAAGATGACGACACTGGTATGATCTCCTTCGCTCTCAAGATGTTCGACGAGATCGGCGTCAATCAGGATGACCGTGGCGAGAACGCGCTGGTGCTGACCCCCGGGGATCACATGCTGGTCTCCAGCTTCCCGGGCCTGCCGCAAGACGGCATGACCATCACCTTCGATCGCAACACTGCCCTGTCGCGGGATGACATGGCGCTGCTCTCCTGGGATCACCCCATGATGCGCGGCGGTATCGACCTGATCCTGGGCTCCGAGATCGGTGCCACCTCGGTCGCACTGCTCAAGAACAAGGCGCTGCCCATCGGCTCCATCCTGCTTGAGCTGATCTTCGTTGCCGAGTCTGCGGCCCATCCCCAGCTCTACCGCTTCATGCCGCCGACGCCGATCCGTCTGCTGATGGACAAGAACGGCCAGAATCTGGGTGAGAAAGTGGCGTTCGATGCCTTCAACCGCCAGCTGACTCCGGTCAATCGCCACCTCGGCAGCAAGCTGGTCACCGCGTCCCAACCGGTGATCCACGGTCTGATTGGCAAGGGCCAGGCCATTGCCGAAGAGCTGAAAGCCGGGATTGTCGACAAGGCCCGTGCCCAGATGGCGCAGACCCTGCAGCAGGATCTGGATCGTCTGGAAGCGCTCAAGGCGGTCAACCCGAACGTGCGAGACAGCGAACTGGATTATCTGCGCAATCTGCAGGCAGAATTGCACCACCTGATCGATCAGACCCAACTCAAGCTGGATGCCATCCGCTTTATCGTGGTCACCCATAACTGACAAGGTACCGACCGACAGCGGCCAGAACCAGCTCAAACTGGATACCCAAGGCCACTTTGTCGTGGTTACCCATAACTGATGGGGGCTTGCCCCCACCTTCTGATGCGAGACATTTATGTTTGAATACTCACCGCCTCTGGAACCCTGGCTCGATATCCTGTTCAAGGACAAGGACATCATGGTGGTCAACAAGCCCACTGGCCTGCTAAGCGTCCCCGGGCGCGGCCCCGAGAATGAAGACAGCGTCCTGCATCGGGTGAAACAACAGCACCCCAAGGCGGCGGCAGCTCATCGCCTCGACATGTCCACCACTGGCGTCATTGTCATTCCCCTCAATCCCAACTCTCATCGGGAGCTGAGCCGACAATTCCGTGAGCGGGAGACCGAGAAGCACTACCTCGCCTGGGTGTGGGGTGAGCCGGAAGCAGAGTCAGGTCAGGTTGACCTGCCGCTCTGCGTCGACTGGCCCAACCGCCCGAAGCAGAAGGTGGATCACGAGGAGGGGCGTCACGCTCTGACCCTGTGGCAGAAGCTGAAGGTGGAAAATGGCAACAGCCTGATCAAGCTGACTCCCATCACAGGTCGCTCGCACCAGCTGCGCGTCCATATGCTGGAGCTGGGGCACCCGATCCTGGGTGACAACCTCTACGCCCATCCGGATGCGCTGGCGGCGGCGCCCCATCTCTACCTGCATGCGGCCAGCCTGACCATCAGCCACCCCCGCAGTGGCGAGCGGATGACCTTCGAGGCGCCGGCTCCTTTCCCGGTCTGATCCCGCAAATCGCAGAGATAAAAAAGCCCCCATCGCGAGATGGGGGCTTTTTCATTAGGGTCAGACGCGAATATCGATCTTGCTTCCCAGAGAAGCGCTGGCCGATGTCGGTGCAACCGGCGCTGATTGCGCTGCGTTTTGCAGCAGCTTCAGCGCAGCTTCGCCCTCTTGGGTCTGCTGTTTCTTGGCCAGACTGGCCGTCATCAGAGCAGAACCAAACGACGCATTTGCAGAACTTGATATATCCATAGGGTTCCTCCTGCACTCAACAGTATCGGCCAAGCGGCCACGAACATAAGCACTGAATGCAAAACAATCTGAAAGTCGCTTTTCTATCAATCAGATAACAATAGCATTCATGGCCCCTGTTCACCGCTGGATGACGCCTTCAAGCTCCTGTGCCGTCATCGGCCGAAGCACCTTGCAAGGGTTGCCAGCCGCCACCACATTGGCGGGCACATCTTTGGTCACCACCGAGCCGGCACCGATGACGCTGTTGTCACCGATGGTGACGCCGGGGCAGATGACGACGCTGCCGCCAATCCAGACGTTGTGACCGATCCGCACCGGCTTGCCGAACTCGACACCCTTGATACGTGGCACCACCGCCACCGGGTGAGCGGCGGTGTAGATCTGCACCCCGGGCGCCACCAGCACGTTGTCGCCGATGTGCACCTCGCAGACGTCGAGGATGGTGCAGCCCACGTTGGCGTAGAAGTTCTCGCCGACGAAGATATTGGCGCCATAGTCGCAGAAGAACGGCGGGTTGATGGCGCACTCCTGGCCGCGGCCACCAAGCAGCTCATGGAGCAGGGCATCCCGCGCCGGTTTCTCCTGCCAGCTGGTGTTGAAGGTGTGATAGAGCCTGCGGCAGCGCTCGCGCGCAGCTTTGAGCTCAGGGTCGCCCGCATCATAAGGCTCCCCCGCCACCATCTTCTGCCACTCGGCACCACGCACCACCTTCTCCATTACCTACTCCATCAGCCAGATCAGGGATTCATAAGGGCGCAGCATACCCGATTGCGGTTGGGCCAAGCTATCCGGGTAGTTGCCGAGCAGCAGCCGACCTTGCCCGCTTTGCAGCTCGGCAGGCAAGGTAAACTCCACCGGCTCGCTGTAGAAGTTGCTCACCACCAGCAGGGTCTGGCCGTTGGCGCGACGGGCATAGGCCCAGATCTGCGGGTGCCCGGTCAGCAGCTCCTGATAATCCCCCAGAGTGAAGATGGGGTGCGCCTTGCGAAGGGCGATGAGATCCCGATAGTGCCAGAACACCGAGTTCTGGTCGGCCAGCGCCGCCTCGGCATTGATCTCGGAATAGTTGGCGGCTGGCTTGAGCCAGGGCGTCCCGCTGGTGAAGCCGGCGTTGGGGGCGGCGCTCCACTGCATGGGAGTGCGCGAGTTGTCGCGGGACTTGGCGCCGAGAATGGCGAGGATCTCGCCCTCGCTCATCCCTTCCGCCTGCTTGATGGCGAAGATATTGCGGCTCTCCACATCCTGATAGTCATCGATGCGCTGATAGCCGGGGTTGGTCATGCCGATCTCCTCCCCCTGATAGATGTAGGGGGTGCCTTGCAGGCCGTGCAGCGTGCTGGCCAGCATCTTGGCGGCCACGACTCTATGCTCGCCCTCATCGCCGAAACGGGAGACGATGCGCGGTTGATCGTGGTTGCACCAGAACAGCGCCGACCACCCCTTGCCGTGCATGCCGCTCTGCCAGTGGTTGAAGATGCGCTTGAGTTCGAGGAAATCGAACGGTGCTTTCGTCCACTTGTCGCCGTTGGGGTAATCCACCTTCAGATGGTGGAAGTTGAACACCATGGAGAGCTCGGAGCCATCGAGGGCGCCATAGCGCTGGCAATGCTCCAGCGAAGTAGAGGACATCTCTCCCACCGTCATGGCCCCCACCGGGGCGAAGACGTCGCGGCTCACGTCCTGCAGGAATTCGTGGATGCGCGGCCCGTCGGTATAGAAGCGGCGACCATCGCCAATCTCGTCGTTCGGGAACGCCTGATCCTTGGAGATAAGGTTGATGACGTCGAGGCGGAACCCGTCCACCCCCTTCTTCGCCCAGAAGTGAATGATGTTTTTGACCTCGGCGCGCACTGCCGGATTTTCCCAGTTGAGATCCGCCTGCTCGCGGGCAAACAGGTGCAGGTAATACTGACCGGTAATCTCATCAAGCTCCCAGGCGCTGCCACCAAACTTGGATTGCCAGTTGTTGGGTACGCCGCCATCCACCGGGTCGCGCCAGATGTAGTAGTCGCGGTAGGGGCTGTTTTTATCCCCCAGCGCCGACTTGAACCAGGCGTGCTCGGTGGAGGTGTGGTTGACCACTATATCCATCAGGATGCGGATGTCGCGCGCGTGGGCGGCGGCCAGCAGCGCCTCGAAGTCGGCCATGGTGCCGTAGGCGGGGTCGATGGCAAGGTAGTCGGCGATATCGTAGCCGTTGTCCACCTGCGGGGAGACGTAGACAGGGGTCAGCCAGAGGGCATCGACGCCCAAGGTCTTGAGATAGTTGAGGCGGGCCATGATCCCCTTGAGGTCGCCGGTGCCACGGGCAGCGGAATCCTGAAAGCTCTTGGGGTAAATCTGGTAAATCACGGCACTCTGCCACCAGGGTGTTTGGCTCATGGGTCTTTCTCTTGTCTCGAATAGAAAATGGAGAGGGCGACCCGCGGGTCGCCCTGATAATCAGTGTCAGGCGCTGGCTTGGGCCAACTTGCCAGCGGCTTGCTGGCGCTTGTAGACCAGCAGGGTCAGCACCACCGGCACCACGATGGCGACCAGCATGGCGATGGCGAACACCGCCCAGTATTGCGGCTGGATGGAGAGGATGCCCGGCAGGCCGCCCACCCCGATGCCGTTGGCCATCACTCCGGCGAAACCGCAGATAAGGGCCGCAAGGCTGGAGCCCACCATGGCGCACAGCATGGGGAACTTGTACTTGAGGTTGATACCGTACATCGCCGGCTCGGTCACCCCGAGGTAGGCGGAGATGGCGGCAGGTACCGAGATCTCCCGTTCGTTCTCCTTGCGGCTAATCAGAATGATGCCGACGACCGCAGAAGCCTGCGCAATGTTGGAGAGGGCGATCAGCGGCCAAATCGGAGTGCCGCCCATGCTCTGCATCAGCTGAAGATCCACTGCGTTGGTGGTGTGGTGGATACCGGTAATAACCAGCGGTGCATAGAGGAAACCGAACAGGGCAGCGCCGATGGGAGCGAAAGAGCCGGTCATGGCGGCCTTGGCAGCGAAACCGACGCCATCACCAATCCAGCGACCGAACGGGCCGATAAAGGCGTGAGCCACGATCACTGCCAGCAGCAGCGAGACAAACGGCACAATCACCAGATAGAGATAGGCCGGAATGATCCGCTTGAGGTTGGTCTCAACCCAGGCTAGGAAGACACCCGCCAGCAGCGCCGGAATGACCTGGGCCTGATAACCCACCTTCTGGATCACGAACAGGCCGAAGTCCCACACCTCGGGAGTCTGCTGACCAATGCCGTAGGCGTTCATCAACTGCGGTGACACCAGCGTCACCCCCAGCACAATACCGAGGATCTCGGAGCCACCCATCTTCTTAACTGCAGACCAGCAAACACCGACCGGCAGGAAGTGGAAAATCGCCTCGCCCAACAGCCAGAGGAAGGCGTGTACCTGAGCCCAGAATTGGCTGATCTCGGTGAGGGTGTGAGTGCCATCGTCAAACATCTTGATGTCGCCGATGACGTTGCGAAAGCCCAGGATCAGACCGCCGGTGATGATGGCGGGCAGCAACGGTACGAAGATCTCCGCCAGATGGGAGATGCCCCGCTCCAGCGGGTTCATGTTCTGGCGCGCCGCCTGCTTGGCGGTCTCCTTGCTGCTACCGCTGACACCAAGCTGTTCGGTCAGCGCCTTGTACCACTGCTCTACCTCGTTACCGATCACCACCTGGAACTGACCGCCCTGGGTGAAGCTTCCCTTCACCGCCGGGATGGTTTCGATAGCCTTGCTGTCAGCCTTGGCCGGATCGTTCAGGACGAAGCGCAACCGGGTCAGGCAGTGGCTGACGGTGGCGATGTTCTCCTTACCGCCGATCTTGTCGATCAGGGTGGCAAGCTGCTGTGCGTTGATCTTGGACATGGGTCTTCCCTCTGTGACGCCATTGAATAGTGGTCTGTATCGCCCTTTTGAGCCAGTCTGTCGGCCGGAGCGTTTTTGGTATCGTTCCCATTTAGCATGCCGACAATCTGGCCAGATCGAAATGGGAACGTTCCCAATTCGTGGCCAGCATCACAAAAAGCGCACTTTTTGTTCAGTCCGGAGTGATGGGGCTCACAGGGTTCGGCAGGGGGCGATTGTCACCAACGGAGGCTGATCCTGCTCAATCTGGCCGAGCAGCTGACGCGCCGCCTGCTCCCCTGCCCCCTTGTAGCCAAGATCGAGACTGAGGGCGTTGGGGAAGAGGAAACTGAGCATGGGATTGTTGCCAAGTCCGGTCACCAGCACCTCGCTACGCCCTTGTTCTTGCAGGTATTTTGCCGCACCGATGGCGAGGGTGTCGCTGGCGCAGACCAGCGCCTGGGTGGAGGGCGTCAGCAGCTCGGCCGCCAGCCGGTAGCCGCTCTGCAGGCTGAGATCGCCGAGGGCGCTGCGCGGGTGCAACCCTTGCTCTGCGCAGTAAGCGAGATAGGCGTCGAGGCGGCGCTGGCCGGTGGTGAGATCCGAGGTATCCACCCCCAGATAGGCGATGTCGCGGGCGCCACGGCTTGCCAGCTGCGCCAGCATGGTGCGCACCGCACCGGCGTCGTCAAAGCAGACCGAGGAGAAACCGGGATATTCACGAGCGACCAGCACCAGCTTCTCTTTCAACGGCGCCATGGCGGCATAGTCCAAGTTATTGAAGGCGAACAGGATAATGCCATCCACCCCGCGCCGCTCCAGCACCGCCAGATGCTCCTGTACCTTGGCGGGGGAGAACTTGCTCTCCATCAGCACAGCATCATAGCCGCGCTGGTAGAGGGTCTCCAGCATGCCGCGCACCGCCTGATTCTCCGAGCTGGAGTCGAGCCGCGAGACGATGATCCCCACCACCTGCTGGCTCTGGCTGCGCATGGCCCGCGCCGATTTGCTCGGCACGAAGCCATGCTCGGCGATGACCTGCTCTACCCGCTCGCGGGTCTCCTGCTTCACCTTGGGATCCTGGTTGAGCACCCGGGAGACGGTCGACTTGCCGACGCCACTCAGTCTGGCGATATCGAGGATGGTCAGTTTCTTGTCCATGAATTGGCTCACAGGAGGCTAGGCGGTGGAATTGCCCACATTGTTGTGATTAACCCCTGTGAATACAAGCCCATGGCGTTAGAATGCCCTTTTTGCCCCGCCGTCAGGGTATGTGGGCACAGCACAGGATGCCCATCATGGATCTGCTGGCCAGTCTGCTCTTCTCCCTCTCCATCACAGGCCCCATCTGCGTGGTACTGCTGCTCGGCATCTTGCTCAAGCGGTTGGGGCTGCTGCCGGATCCCTTTACCGAATCCGCCTCGCGACTGGTGTTTCAGGTCACCCTGCCCGCTCTGCTCTTTCTCAGTATTCTGGGTACCAACTTCGCCACCATGCCGAGCCTCTGGTTTATCGGCTATGGCCTGCTCGCCACCGTTATCAGCTATCTGGTTCTGGAGCTGCTAGCCGGGCGTTTTATCGGGGAGCCGCGGCTGCGCGGCATCTTCGTACAGGGGAGCTTTCGCGGCAACAGCGCCATTATCGGGCTCGCCTATGTACAAAACGCCTACGGCCACGAAGGGTTGGGGGCGGCGGCCTTCTATGTCGGCGCGGTGACCGTGCTCTACAACATTCTCGCGGTGATCACCCTCACCCGCAGTCTCGGCGGCGCCACCGGTATCCGCCCCATACTGCTCGGCATCATCAAGAATCCGCTCATCATCGCCATTGTGGCGGCGCTGCCCTTTACCCTGCTCGGTATCAAGATGCCGCAACTGCTGCTCACCACCGGCAGCTACTTCGCCAACATGACGTTGCCGCTGGCGCTACTCTGCACCGGCGCCTCTCTCAGCCTCGACGCCCTGCGTGGTGGTGCAGCCATTGCGGGCTGGGCCAGCATCATGCGGCTCTGTCTCATTCCGGCTGCGTTCACTCTTGGGGCTGCCCTGCTCGGCTTCAGCCATCTGGAGCTGGGTATTCTGTTCCTCATCAGCGCCACTCCGACTGCCGCCGCCAGCTATGTGATGACCCGCGCCATGGGGGGCGACAGCGTGCTGGCAGCGAACATCATCGCTACCACCACCCTCGGCTCGCTGGTCACTACCAGCCTCGGGGCAACCCTGATGAATTACCTAGGTCTGATGTACTGACCCTGCCCGAAGAAACTGCCACCCTCATCGCCACCACGAACCTTTGCTCGCATGTCACCCATACACCGGCAGGGAGCAACCATGATGAACTATCTGGGTCTTATGTACTGAGGCTTGACCTTGCCGGAGGCGGCAGCTTTAGGCTGGCGCCCATCAACAGAGGAGATATCCCATGACCATCGAACTCACCGTGTCCGGCATGTCCTGTGGTGGCTGCGCCGCCAGTCTGCAAAAAGCGCTGCTGGCCCAGCCTGCGGTCATCACCGCAACCGTCGATTTCGCCAGCAGCAAGGCCGTTATCGAGAGCGAGCTGAGCAAGGCAGAACTGATCGCCCTGATCGAAGCCAAGGGTTTCTCTGCGAGTTAAATTATCTCCATATAGGTATAAAACAGGTTAAAAATCTGTACTCACCTGTCTTTTGGTGAGTTTTATCACAGACCCGGGTTATTAAACGGGCAAACTTGCTGCGATTATTCCAACCATAAGGATTTGCAGCATGACCCTACCGATCCGCAAGACCCTGCTCGCCGCCGTCGTTGGCCTGACCCTCTCCCCCATGGCGATGGCGCTGCCCAACGTCCATATTCTGGCAACCGGCGGCACCATTGCCGGGGCAGGCCAGTCGGCTACCCAGTCCAACTACGAGGCTGGCAAGGTGGCCATCGAGACGCTGATCGCTGCCGTGCCCGAGATGAAAAACGTGGCCGACGTGCAGGGTGAGCAGGTGGTGAAGATCGGCTCCCAGGACATGAACGACGAGGTGTGGCTCAAGCTGGCCAAACGGGTCAACGAGCTGCTGGCCAAGGATGACGTGGATGGCATCGTCATCACCCACGGCACCGACACCATGGAAGAGACCGCCTACTTCCTCAATCTGACCGTCAAGAGCGACAAGCCGGTGGTACTGGTCGGCGCCATGCGCCCCTCCACCGCCATGAGTGCCGATGGCCCGCTCAACCTCTACAACGCCGTGGTGACCGCCTCCGACCCCGCCTCCAAGGGCCGTGGCGTCATGGTGGCGATGAACGACACCGTGCTGGATGCCCGCGACGTCACCAAGACCAACACCACCGGGGTGCAGACCTTCGCTTCCCCCAACTTTGGCCCGCTGGGTTACATCCACAACGGCAAGATCGACTATCAGCGCAGCCCGGCCCGTCTGCACACCAGCAAAACGCCGTTTGACGTGAGCAAGCTCGACAAGCTGCCGCAAGTGGGCATCGTCTACAGCTACGCCAACGCCACCGACTTGCCGGCCAAGGCGATGGTGGATGCCAAGTTCGACGGCATCGTCAGCGCCGGGGTGGGCAACGGTAACCTCTACCACACCCTGTTCGATACCCTGGCCAAGGCGAGCAAGGATGGCATCCGCGTCGTGCGCTCCGCCCGCGTGCCGACCGGCGCCACCACCCTGGATGCCGAGATCGATGATGCCAAGTACGGCTTCGTGGCCTCCGGCACTCTCAACCCGCAGAAAGCGCGGGTGCTGCTGATGCTCTCCCTGACCCAGAGCAAGGATCCGGCCCAGATCCAGCGCTGGTTCCAGCAGTTCTGATCACGGTTGTCTGACAAGTGATTTGCAAGGGCGGGACTTCCCGCCCTTTTCCCTCCTGCAATGCTGCCTCGCCCATTACGCCATTTGGCGGGGTCATCCCTCCCTTTTCCGGCCATCTTTTTCAGCCATCCCAGAGCGCTGTCATCAAATTAGCGAGCCGGATCACCCGCTTTCACAAGCGCATCGCCGCCAAATTCATTACACTGCCAGCGATCTTATCCACTCAAGGAGTGCTGTTGCTGTATGGAAATATTGATCCTGCTGGGATTGATTTTGCTTAATGGCGTCTTCGCCATGTCAGAAATCGCCATCGTCACCGCACGCAAGGCTCGCCTCGGCAAGCTTGCCTCTGAAGGCAACCGCTCCGCCGCCATTGCCCTCAAACTGGGCGAAGACCCGACCCATTTTCTCTCTGCCGTCCAAATCGGCATTACCAGCATAGGTCTGCTCAACGGTATCTACGGCGAATCCCTGCTGGCCCAGCCCTTCTCCCTCTGGTTGCAGGAGTGGGGGCTCCCGGCCAAGAGCAGTGGCCTGATCGCCACCATCATAGTGGTGGTGGTGGTTACTTATCTCTCCATCGTGGTGGGGGAGCTGGTGCCCAAGCGGCTCGGCCAGCTCAATGCCGAGCGCATCGCCTGTCTGGTGGCCCGCCCCATGCACTGGCTCGCCACCCTGACCCGCCCCTTCGTCTGGCTGCTGTCGGCCTCTACCAATGCCAGCCTGCGGCTGCTGCGGGTCAACCAGAACGGCAGCGCCAACGTCACCGAGGAGGAGATCCACGCCATGCTGGTGGAGGGCTCTGAAGCCGGGGTGATCGAGGATCACGAGCACACCATGCTGCGCAACGTCTTCCGTCTCGACGAACGCAGCCTCTCCTCCCTGATGGTGCCGCGCAGCGATATCCGCTATCTGGATCTGGCGCTGCCGCTGGAGACCAACCTGCAGCGGCTGGTGGAGTATCGCCACAGCTATTTTCCGGTCTGCGACGGCAACCTGTCAGAATTGGTGGGTATCATCAATGTCAGCAAGGTGCTGCACGCCTATATCAAGGGGGAGCCCATCGATCTGGCTGCCCTGACCCAGGAGGGCAGCCTGCTGCCCGAGACCCTCAACGGCGTCGAGCTGCTCAACCACTTCCGCACCCACAGCGAACAGATGGCGCTGGTGGTTGACGAATATGGCGAGTTGCAGGGGCTGGTCACCCAGCAGGATCTGCTGGAGGCGCTGGCGGGGGATTTCCAGCAGGAGGATGGCGAGGACAACTGGGCCTTCCGGCGCGCCGATGGCAGCTGGCTGCTCGATGGCCTGATCCCGTTGCCGGAATTAAAGGACTGTCTGGAGCTGGTTCGTCTGCCAGAAGAAGAAAAACATCACTATCACACCCTCGGAGGGCTTATCATGCTGCTCCTTGGTCGTGTTCCACAAACCGGAGACCTGGTGACACTGGAACAGTGGCAACTGGAAATTGTTGACATGGATGGCCTGCGCATCGACAAGGTGCTCGCCATGCCCTTGACCGATCAACCCAGCTAACCTGCGGAGTTTGCAAGTATGGAGCAGTTTTACCAACTGGCTCACGCCTTTATGAATCACGATCTGAACACACTTTCCGATCCCAAGATGGCCTTCATGATCTGTGGTGTGATTCTGACGTTTCTGGTACTGGAAAACGGATTCATCCCTACCGCCTTTCTGCCCGGTGACAGCCTGCTGATCCTCACCGGCGTACTCATCTATCAGGATGTGTTGTCTCTCGGGGTGATCCCGCTGTTGATCATGGCTACCTTTGTCGGCACCTGGCTCGGTTACATGCAGGGGCGCTTCCTTGGCCACACCCAGCTCTACCATCGGCTGATGTCCCACGTGGAAGAGCGACACCAACAGAAGGTCTACCACCTGCTGGACAAGTACGGGATCATCACCCTGATCACCGCGCGCTATATCGCCTTCGTACGCACCGCCTACCCCTACATTGTCGGTGCCACCGAGCTGCCCCAGGGGCGCTTCCTCATCGTCAATCTGATCAGCTCCATCATGTGGATCTGCCCGCTGGTCGGGTTTGGCTACTACCTGAGCCACACCAAGTTGGCAGCCGAATACCAGACCCAGTTCTTCAACATCATCATCTATCTGCCGGTGGCCCTGCTGGTGGGTGGCATGGTGGCGCTGGTCTGGCGCTGGATCAGCAAACGCAGGGCCGCGCAGCCGCGGGATTGACCCCTCGCCCAACGCCCGACCCGAAAGCCCTCGCCAGAGGGCTTTTTTGATCGCCAATTTTGCGCAAATAGCAGAAATAGTCCCGCTCGGCCCTTGTAAAGCCGGGGTAAAAATGAGTGAATCTAGCGCCTTTTTTTGGATGGGAATGGAGTCGGTTGTATGTGGTGTCGGATTCGCGCAGCAGCGCTGGTTGTCGGGTTGATGGGAATGTTGGGATTGCCTGCGGTCAGCGCGGCACCCAACCCTGCCAAACTGGAAGTACGCTCGAGCAGCGCCCTGGTCGTGGATGTAAAAACGGGCAAGACGCTCTACCAGAAGAATGCCACCAAGGTGCGTCCCATCGCCTCCCTCACCAAGCTGATGACAGCGCTGGTGGTGCTGGATGCCAAACAGAATCTCAACCAGACCATCACGGTCGACAAGAACGATCTGGATCGGGTCAAACACACCCACTCCCGCATCCGCATGGGCACCAAGGTGACCCGCCGCGACGCCCTGCATCTGGCGCTGATGTCCTCCGAAAACCGGATGGCCTCGGCACTGGCGCGTCACTATCCGGGCGGTCGCAGCGCCTTCGTGCGAGCCATGAACAACAAGGCCAGACAGCTGGGTATGCGTAATACCCACTTCTACGACTCCACCGGCCTCTCCACCCGCAACGTCTCTACCGCCCAGGATCTGGGCAAGCTGGCTGCCGCCGCCTATCGTCAGCCGCTGATCCGTCAGTTCACTCAGGATGAGAACCGGGAGATGCGCTTCAACGCCCCCGCCTACAGCCTGATGTTCAACAACACCAACCCGCTGGTGAAAAACCCGGATTGGGACGTACGCCTCTCCAAGACCGGCTTCACTGACGAAGCGGGGCGCTGTCTGGTAATGCGCGCCAAACCGGACAGCCGCGAGCTCGCCATCGTACTGCTCAACTCGGTGGGCAAGCGCACCCCCATCGGCGATGCCAACCGAATTCGCAAATGGCTGAAAAGCTGAGTAAATATCTCAACACAAGAGGATGCTGCGGCATCCTTTTTTATTACCCGCAAAACGCCTCAGCAGGCCTTGCAGGATGTCGGTTAGCAAACCCAGGGGGATGAGCGGCGTGGCATCTGCCGTTGCAACAGCAGGCTTGCAGATGAGGCAAAAGCTTGTACCGTTCAGAAGAACGCGGCTCAATAACAGAAGAGGTATAAAAGAGGACAAGAACAGACAGGCAGGAGGGTGACCCGGCCGCCACAGCGAACGCGGATCCACACGACAGGGGTAAATGTCGCCCATAAAAAAACAGCCCCGACCGAAGTCGGGGCTGTCTGTATGGTGCGCCCGAGAGGATTCGAACCTCTGACCACCTGGTTCGTAGCCAGGTACTCTATCCAGCTGAGCTACGGGCGCTCATAAACTTTTGGTACTGCTTGAAATATGGTGCGCCCGAGAGGATTCGAACCTCTGACCACCTGGTTCGTAGCCAGGTACTCTATCCAGCTGAGCTACGGGCGCTCACAAACTTTTGTGTACTGCTTGAAAAATGGTGCGCCCGAGAGGATTCGAACCTCTGACCACCTGGTTCGTAGCCAGGTACTCTATCCAGCTGAGCTACGGGCGCTCATAAATCGTTGTGTCGTTTTAAATGGTGCGCCCGAGAGGATTCGAACCTCTGACCACCTGGTTCGTAGCCAGGTACTCTATCCAGCTGAGCTACGGGCGCCCTGTTTTAAAACGATAAAAAAAGCTTACTTATCAGTAAGCCTTTTCCAAAGTGTCGACTTGCTGATGGTCAACACATGACTCTTGCTTGAGTCGTAATATGGTGCGCCCGAGAGGATTCGAACCTCTGACCACCTGGTTCGTAGCCAGGTACTCTATCCAGCTGAGCTACGGGCGCAAATGGCGGAGAAGGGGGGATTCGAACCCCCGATGCGGGTATAAGCCGCATACTCCCTTAGCAGGGGAGCGCCTTCAGCCTCTCGGCCACCTCTCCGTTTGCGGGGCTGATAATACTTCACAGGGATTTTTAGTCAAACACTTTTTTGGAGAAAAAAGTGCGTTCGCTCAGCATTTGGTCAAAGCGTGGAATATTCAAACAATATCGGCACTTATCCCGCAGTTTCGCGCCCTGCAGGGCAATTTCAGGGGGCCGGAAAAACAAAAGGCGACACATGAGGTGTCGCCTTGTCACAGCCATGAAAGTGGCTTAGAAGCCCGGTTGGCCCGGAACTTTCTCGGCCTGGATGCGCTGGTAGATCTCTTCGCGGTGTACGGAGACCTCTTTCGGCGCGTTAACACCGATACGGACCTGGTTGCCTTTAACGCCCAGTACGGTGACAGTCACTTCATCACCAATCATCAGGGTTTCCCCAACACGACGAGTCAAAATAAGCATTCGCTTGCTCCTGTATCCTGTTTTGTTTTTATATCGATATGCGACATTATCTAACAAAGATACCGATATGGTAAATGGTTGAAACTAAATCAATCAGAGATTGTTAGCCCAAGGGCTGCTCTTGCGGTGCCTGATCCAACCCGAAAGCCGCGTGCAGGGCTCGCACCGCCAACTCCAGATACTTCTCGTCAATCACCACAGAGATTTTGATTTCAGAGGTCGAGATCAACTGCATGTTGATCCCCTCCTCGCCCAATACCTTGAACATGGTGCGCGCAACACCGGGATGGTTCCACATGCCGACACCGACAATGGAAACCTTGGCAATTTCGCCATTTCCCTGCACGCAGGAGGCGCCAAGTTCGGTGGCGGTCTCCTCCAGCAGTGCCCGGGCGCGGCGATAGTCGTCACGATTCACCGTGAAGGTGAAGTCGGCGGTGCCATCTCCCAGGGTGTTCTGCACAATCATGTCGACATCAATGTTGGCGTCGCTGATCGGATTCAGGATCTGCGCGGCAACGGTCGGTCTGTCCGGCACGCCCAGAATGGTCAGGCTGGCCTCGTTGCGGTTAAAAGCGATCCCGGATACCAGGGGAGCTTCCATCCTATCACCTCCATATGTGATTAAGGTTCCCTCTCCATCGATAAAGCTCGACAGCACCCGCAGCGGGACGCGGTACTTGCCCGCAAACTCCACCGAGCGGATCTGCAACACCTTGGCGCCGAGACTGGCCATCTCCAGCATCTCCTCGAAGGTGATGGTGTCGAGACGACGCGCCTTGGGCTCGATGCGCGGATCCGTGGTGTATACCCCATCCACATCGGTAAAGATCTGGCACTCATCGGCCTTGATGGCCGCAGCCACGGCAACCGCCGTGGTATCCGAACCGCCGCGGCCCAGGGTTGTGATGGCGTTATGCTCGTCACGGCCCTGGAAACCGGCGATCACCACCACCTTGCCCGCAGCCAGTTCGGCATGAACCAGCTCGGTGTCGATGCGGGTGATGCGCGCCTTGCCATAGGCGGAATCGGTGTGAATCCGTACCTGATCACCGGTCATTGAGACCGCAGGACAACCGCGTTTGTTCAACGCGATCGCCAGCAGCGCTATGGTGACCTGCTCACCGGTGGAGACCAGTACATCCATCTCCCGCCGGTTGGCATCAGGATCCAGTTGCTGGGCCATGCCCAGCAACCGGTTGGTTTCGCCCGACATGGCGGAGACAACCACCACCACGTCGTGTCCCTGGGCGCGGGTCTGCTCGACCCGCTCAGCTACCGCCTCGATCCGCTCCAGTGTGCCGACCGAGGTGCCGCCGTACTTCTGTACATAGAGTGCCACAGATCACCTCGCCCGATTACAGGCGCTCTTCCAGCCAGGAGTGAACGGATTGCAGCGCTGCCGGCACCGCCTCAGGCTGGGTACCACCCGCCTGTGCCATGTCCGGACGGCCACCGCCCTTGCCACCCACCTGCTGGGCAACCAGATTGACCAGTTCACCGGCCTTGACCTTGCCGGTCAGGTCGTTGGTGACACCGGCGATCAGGTTGACCTTGCCGTCGGCACAGGTGGCCAGCAGCACGACACCGGACTTCATCTGGTTCTTCAGTTCGTCCAGCATGCCGCGCAAGGATTTCGGATCGGCCCCTTCCAGCGCTGCAACCAGCACCTTCTGACCGTTGATCTCGATCACCTGACCCAGCAGATCGTTACCAGCCTGAGCGGCCAGCTTGGCCTTGAGCTGCTCCAGCTCGCGCTCCATCATCTTGGCCTTGTCCAGCATCTGGCGAACCTTGTCGGCGATGCAGAACTGGTCGCCTTTCACCAGGGCAGCAGCCTCTTCGATCTGCTCGCCAACCTGATGCATGAAGTCGATGGCCGCTTTGCCGGTCACCGCTTCGATACGGCGCACGCCAGCTGCGATACCGCTCTCGGCGATGATCTTGAAGAAGCCGATATCACCGGTGCGCTTGGCGTGAGTACCGCCGCACAGCTCGGTGGAGTAGTCGCCCATGCGCACCACGCGCACGTCGTCTTCATATTTTTCACCAAACAGCGCCATGGCACCGGCGGACTTGGCCGCTTCCAGATCCATCAGCTGGGTGGTGATTTCGTGGTTGGCGCGGATCTGGTTGTTGACCAGCTCCTCGACCCGGCGAATGGTCGCCATGGTCAGCCCCTCGAAGTGGGAGAAGTCAAAGCGCATGCGCTCAGCCCCAACCAGAGAACCTTTCTGAGTGACATGCTCGCCCAGTGCCTGACGCAGAGCTGCGTGCAGCAGGTGAGTCACTGAGTGGTTCAGGGCAATGGCCTGACGACGGTCAGCGTCTACCACGGCCTCGACCTCAGCCCCTTTCTCCAGGGTGCCCAGCTCCATGTAGCCCTTGTGGATGATCGCCTTGCCCGCTTTCTGGGTGTCGGTCACGGCAAAGATGCCGTCGTCCACTTTCAGGGTACCGCTGTCGCCAATCTGGCCGCCGGATTCGGCGTAGAAGGGGGTCTCTTCCAGCACGATGACCGCTTCGTCACCGGCGATAAGACCGCTCACCTCTTCCACACCCTTGTAGATACCGACCACGCGGGTACGCTCGGTCAGGGTCTTGTAACCGGTGAAGGGGGTCTCGAAGTCGAGCTTGAGCATCTCGTTGTAGTTCACGCCGAAGCTGGAAGCCTCTTTGGCACGAGCACGCTGCTTCTCCATCTCGGCCTTGAAGCCCTCTTCGTCGATGCCGATCTCGCGCTCGCGCACCACGTCGGCAGTCAGGTCGGCCGGGAAGCCGTAAGTGTCATACAGCTTGAACACCACCTCACCCGGAATAACCTTGGCATCACCCAGGTTGGCCAGAGCATCTTCCAGCAGCAGCAGACCGCGATCCAGGGTGCGGACAAACTGCTCCTCTTCGATGCGCAGCACGCGCTCGACCAGCGGCAGCTGGGCGATCAGCTCGGCAGCGACATCCTTCATCTGCACTGCCAGCTCGGCAGCCAGTTTGTAGAAGAAGACATCGGTCGCGCCCAGCTTGCGACCGTGACGCACGGCGCGGCGGATGATGCGACGCAGCACATAGCCACGACCTTCGTTGGACGGCATCACGCCATCTGCCACCAGGAAGGCGCAGGAGCGGATGTGGTCAGCGATGACGCGCAGGGACTGGTTGCTCAGATCGGTGGTGCCGACAATCTCGGCCGCTTTCTTGATCAGCGCCTGGAAGATGTCGATTTCGTAGTTGGAGTGGACACCCTGCATGATGGCGGAGATACGCTCCAGACCCATGCCGGTATCCACGGACGGACGCGGCAGCGGCTCCATGGTGCCGTCAGCCTGACGGTTGAACTGCATGAAGACCACGTTCCAGATCTCGATGAAACGGTCGCCATCCTCTTCCGGTGAGCCGGGACGGCCACCCCAGATGTGATCGCCGTGGTCATAGAAGATCTCGGTGCAGGGACCGCACGGGCCGGTATCGCCCATCGCCCAGAAGTTGTCGGAAGCGTAAGGGGCACCCTTGTTGTCACCGATGCGCACGATGCGATCGGCCGGGACACCGACCTCTTTTTCCCAGATATCGAAAGCTTCATCGTCAGTCGCGTAGACGGTCACCAGCAGGCGCTCTTTCGGCAGCTGCAGCACCTCGGTCAGGAAGCCCCATGCAAACTTGATGGCATCCTGCTTGAAGTAGTCACCGAAGCTGAAGTTGCCCAGCATTTCGAAGAAGGTGTGGTGACGAGCGGTATAGCCGACGTTTTCCAGATCGTTGTGCTTACCACCGGCACGCACGCAACGCTGGGAAGTCGTCGCACGATTGTAGGCACGCTTGTCTGCGCCAAGGAACACGTCCTTGAACTGGTTCATACCCGCGTTGGTAAACAACAGGGTCGGGTCGTTATGCGGTACCAGCGAGCTGGAGGAGACAACCTGGTGCCCCTGGGAACGGAAATACTCGAGAAACGCAGCGCGAATCTCTGACGTGGACATATACATGGAAAATCCTGCTTGATTCGAATACGGACTTTTAACCGCATTAATGTAAGTTTTCTGCGGGGTAAAGTAAAACGGACAGGGCCGCCACGGGCGAAAAAGCGCACATAAACGGGCCAGAAAAGAGCGCCACTGCCTACAGTGGCTTTTTTCACTGTCGAGAGGCAAAAAAGCAGCGCATAAAGAGGGATGAGATGAACAAAAGGCCGCTTTTTCGGGATTGTGCGCGCAAGCTACTGAACGGGCAGGAAAAACCTGCCATAAGGAGAGGTGAAACAACGTTTGCCACGCAGTGGCGTTACTCCTCCCGCTCCTGCAGGGCAGAGATGGCATAACGGGCCTGATCCTGGGTAAAGCCGCGCCCCAGCAGATACTTGAGCCACTTCATCCGCAGCTTGAAATCCGCCAGATCGGCCACCCGGGCGCGCCGTTCGAGCAGGGCAAACGCCAGTTCGAACCAGTCCAGCTCCGGCTGATCGAATGCGGCATCAATCTGCATATCGTCGAGCCCCTTGCGGCGCAGATCGAAACGGATCTTGATGGGGCCATGGCCCTTGGCGGCACCGGCCCGTACAGCCATACCGCCGTAACGTTCGTCATTGACCCAGTTGTAACCGCGGCAGTAGTCGACCACCGCCTCGATCACCTCTTCATTGAAGCCCTGCTGGCGCAGCCGGTTGGCCAGCTCTGACTCGGCACTCTCGCGACGGGCCAGACTGCGCATGGCATAAGCACGGGCAGCGGCCAGCTGCTCGGCAAAGGTCGGTTCGGCAGGCTCGACCGGTTCGGTAACGGATTCATCAACCATCATAAATAACAAGGCCGGGTATCTACCCGGCCTTCCTTTGTTCCTTATTCGAACTCTTGTTCGCTTTCGGCATCGAACTCGTCTGCCTCAACCGGTGCAGCCTTGTCATCGACAGGCACTGCGCCGGAGAGCAGCAGCTCGCGCAGACGAGCCTCCACTTCACCAGCCATCACCTTGTTCTCGGCGAACAGCTTCATCACGTTGGCCTTGCCCTGACCGATCTTCTCGCCGTTGTAGCTGTACCAGGCACCCGCCTTGTCGATCAGCTTGTGCTTGACGCCGAGATCCACCAGCTCGCCCTCTTTGGAGATACCGGCACCGTAGAAGATCTGGAATTCAGCCTGCTTGAAGGGCGGGGCAACTTTGTTCTTGACCACTTTGACGCGAGTCTCGTTACCGACCACTTCGTCACCTTCCTTGATAGCGCCGATACGACGGATATCCAGACGCACGGAGGCGTAGAACTTGAGCGCGTTACCACCGGTAGTGGTCTCCGGGCTACCGAACATAACGCCGATCTTCATCCGGATCTGGTTGATGAAGATACACAGGCAGTTGGCGTTCTTGATGTTGGCGGTCAGTTTGCGCAGCGCCTGGGACATCAGACGAGCCTGCAGGCCAACGTGGGAGTCACCCATCTCCCCTTCGATTTCCGCTTTCGGCGTCAGGGCCGCCACGGAGTCGACGATGATGACGTCAACCGCGTTGGAGCGCACCAGCATGTCGCAGATCTCCAGCGCCTGTTCACCGGTATCCGGCTGAGAGATGAGCAGGTCGTCGACGTTGACGCCCAGCTTGGCAGCATAGATAGGGTCGAGGGCGTGTTCCGCATCGACGAAGGCACAGGTTTTGCCCTTCTTCTGGGCTTCCGCGATCACCTGCAGGGTGAGGGTGGTTTTACCGGAAGATTCCGGGCCGTAGATCTCGACGATACGGCCACACGGCAGACCGCCAATGCCCAGCGCCACGTCCAGCGAGAGGGAACCGGTAGAGATGGCTTCGATATCCATGGTCTTGCTGTCGCCCAGACGCATGATGGAACCTTTGCCGAACTGCTTTTCAATCTGACCCAGCGCAGCCGCCAGTGCCTTCTGTTTGTTCTGATCCATGCCAATCTCCGCTGGAAATCGTGAGTAAGAAGTGAAGTTGGGCTAAGTATACTGTCTATTCATACAGTATCAAGCCCAATTTATCTGAGCAGAGCCAACAGACCCGACAAGGCCTGTCTCACCGCCTGCTGACGTACCTGCCGGCGATCCCCGTCGAAGCGGGCGAGCAGGGAGTGGTGGCGGCCATTGCTGTCGGCCCAGGCGAACCAGACGGTGCCGACCGGCTTGCCCTCGGTGGCGCCGCCGGGGCCGGCGATGCCACTGATAGCAACGCTGATGGAGGCAGACGAGTGCACCAGCGCGCCGCGGGCCATCTCCAGCACCACAGCTTCGCTCACTGCACCGTGCTGTTCAAGGCTCTCGCTGCTCACCCCCAACATCTGCTGCTTGGCTTCGTTGGTGTAGGTGACAAAACCGCGATCGAACCAGCCGGAGCTGCCTGCGATGTCGGTGATGGCCGTAGCCACTCCACCGCCGGTACAGGATTCGGCGGTCGCCGCCAGCCAGCCCCGTTGACCAAGGGCCCGCCCCAGCTCGATGGCGAGGTGCTCTATCTCTGCGTCCAGTTTCATTACAGCTCCTTCTGATGCGTGGAAAGGGCACATTATGCGATCCCGCCGCAGCCCCTCGCAACTGAGCTGATTGTCACAAGGCTGATGACTCGCATCAGCCAAATGGTGGTGTGAGCCAACCTCCCCCGGCGCGGCGCTTATGTGTAGAATGGCGCCATCAAGCTCAAGGCTCATCACCGCAGACCCGGGCCCGCAGAGGCCCCTTCTGGAATAGAACATGACCGCACAACACCAAGCTACTGGCGCCGCACCAAGCGCCAATCTCAGCGCCCACACGCCCATGATGCAGCAGTATCTGACCCTCAAGGCCGAGAACCCGGAGATCCTGCTGTTCTACCGGATGGGCGACTTCTACGAGTTGTTCTATGACGATGCCCGCAAGGCCTCCCAGCTGCTCGACATCTCCCTGACCAAGCGCGGCCAGTCGGCCGGCAGCCCCATCCCTATGGCAGGCGTGCCCTATCACGCCATCGAGGGTTATCTGGCCAAGCTGGTGCAGCTCGGCGAGTCTGCCGCCATCTGCGAACAGGTGGGGGATCCCGCCACCAGCAAGGGGCCGGTGGAGCGCAAGGTCATTCGCATCATCACCCCGGGCACCGTCTCCGACGAGGCACTGCTCAGCGAGCGGCAGGACAACCTGATCGCCGCCGTCTATCACGATGGCCGCCGCTTCGGCTATGGCACCATGGACATCGGCTCGGGCCGCTTCTTCATCAACCAGTTCGAGAAGGAAGAGACCCTGCTGGCGGAGCTGCAGCGCACCAATCCGGCGGAGCTGCTCTACCCCGAATCCTTCGCCTTCCTGCACCACGTCGAGGGTCGCCGCGGTCTGCGCCGGCGCCCGGAGTGGGAGTTCGAGCTCGGCACCGCCCGCAAGCTGCTCTGCCAACAATTCGGTACCCAGGATCTGGTGGGCTTTGGCGTCGAGCAGAGCGAGACCGCCCTGTGCGCTGCCGGTTGCCTGATGCAGTACGTCAAGGACACCCAGCGCACCGCCCTGCCCCACATTCGCAGCGTGCGCCTCGAGCAGCCGGATCACGCGGTCATCATGGATGCCGCCACCCGCCGCAATCTGGAGCTGACCCAGAATCTGGCCGGCGGTCACGACAACACCCTCTCCGCCGTGCTCGATTGCACCGCCACGCCGATGGGCAGCCGGCTGCTCAAGCGCTGGATCCACCAGCCGATCCGCGATCGGGTGATCCTGAAAGGTCGCCAGAGCACCATCAAGGAGCTGATCGAGCAGAACCTCTATGACGAGTTGGGCGGTTTGCTGCGCCAGGTCGGCGATGTGGAGCGGGTGCTGGCGCGTCTGGCCCTGCGCTCGGCCCGTCCGCGCGATCTCACCCGGCTGCGGCAGGCTTTTGCCCAGCTGCCCGAACTGCAGCGCCTGCTGGCGGAGAGCGAGCACGAGGCGGTGCAGCAGCTGCGCGAGCGGTCCAGCACCTTCCCCGAGCTGCTCGACCTGCTGGAACGTGCGGTGATGGAGGTGCCGCCGGTGCTGATCCGCGATGGTGGCGTCATCCGTGACGGCTTCAATCAGGAGCTGGACGAGCTACGGGATCTGGCCAACGGCGCCACCGCCAGCCTCGCCCGCATCGAGGAGCGGGAGAAGCTGCTGACCGGCATCAACACCCTCAAGGTGGGTTACAACAAGGTACACGGCTTCTATATCGAGGTAAGCCGCGCCAACAGCCATCTGGTGCCGGCCCACTACATCCGCCGCCAGACCCTCAAGAACAACGAACGCTACATCATCGATGAGCTGAAGAAGTACGAGGACAAGGTACTCACCGCCCAGTCCCAGGCGCTGGCGCTGGAGAAACGGCTCTACGAAGAGCTGCTCGACGCCCTGCTGCCCCACCTCGGCGATCTGCAGGATTCCGCCGCCGCGCTGGCGGAGCTGGACGTGCTGGCCAACCTGGCCGAGCGGGCCGAGACCCTCGACTATCGCTGCCCCACCCTCATCGACGAAGATCAGATCCTCATCGAGGCGGGCCGCCATCCGGTGGTGGAGCAGGTGATGACCGACCCCTTCATCGCCAACCCCATCCGGCTGGAGCGGGAGCGGCGGATGCTGATCATCACCGGCCCCAACATGGGCGGTAAATCGACCTACATGCGCCAGACCGCGCTGATCGTGCTGCTGGCCCACATCGGCGCCTTCGTGCCGGCCGACAGCGCCCGCATCGGCCCCATCGATCGCATTTTCACCCGCATCGGAGCCTCGGATGATCTCGCCTCCGGCCGCTCCACCTTTATGGTGGAGATGACCGAGACCGCCAACATCCTCAACAACGCCACCGCCCGCAGTCTGGTGCTGATGGACGAAATTGGCCGCGGCACCAGCACATACGACGGCCTCTCGCTGGCGTGGGCCTGCGCCGAACAGCTGGCGAGCAAGATCGGTGCCTACACCCTGTTTGCCACCCACTACTTCGAGCTGACCCGCTTGCCGGAGCTGATGAGCGGGCTGGCCAACGTCCACCTCGATGCAGTGGAGCACGGCGACACCATCGCCTTTATGCACGCGGTGCAGGAGGGGGCGGCCAGCCGCTCCTACGGTCTGCAAGTTGCCGCACTGGCGGGGGTGCCGAAATCGGTGATCCAGCAGGCCCGCCACAAACTGCACGAGCTGGAGAGCGCCACTCCGGTCGCCGCCGGTGAAAGCCGCCCTGCCCCGGTGGCCCTCGCCCCGCAGCCTCATCCGGTGGTTGAAGAGCTGGAAGCAGTGCGCCCGGACGAGCTCACCCCCCGTCAGGCGCTGGATCTGCTCTATCGCCTCAAACAGATGCTGTAACCAGCGACTACAGCGCAAGCATGCAAAAAAGGGGAACCGCGAGGTTCCCCTTTTTATATTCATCACCCGGCAAACCAGTCAGGCCACCGCTCGCGCCTCTCCACGGGCCCGCAGCAGGCTCTGGCGCCCCTGCCAGTAGCCCTGCAGATAACCGGACTCCAGCTTGACCGGATCCTGGGTAAAACGGGAGACCATGAAATCGGCCGGTGGCGCGATCACCTCGATGTCGCAATCGGCAGGGGGATTGGCAATGAAATCGAGAGCTTGGTTGTAGACGCGATCCCGCTCCAGCATGGCTTGCGCCAGCGCAGGCTGGGTTTTCAGCAAGGCTTTGACCATCCAGCAGAAACGGGCCGGCTTCTTGCGATATCCCCAGGGCTCCGACAGCACCACCGTCATCCGCCGCGCCCCGCGACGATAAGCCTCGCTCACCGGAATGGAGTCGCTGATCCCGCCATCAGCCATCGGGCGACCATCGACGCAGGGGGTATCGTGCTGCACCACCGGCAGAGCGCAGGTGGCAGTCAGCACCTCATCCATGTTGTCGGGCCGCACCGGCAGATAGATGGCCTTGCCGCTCGCCACATCGGTCGCCACCGCGTAGAAGGGAATGTCGCGGGCGCAGAAGGTCTCGAGATCGAGCGGGAAGCGATGGCGACTGGCCTGCCATAGCCAGCCGATGTCCACCAGATCGCCCCCTTTGACGAAACGCAAGGGATCGAGAAACCGGGAGCTGCAAGCCAGCTCGGTGATGATGTGGTGGCTGCGGCGCGGCTGCTCGCTCAGGTAGGAGACCAGATTGGTGGCACCGGCCGAGACGCCCATGACGAAATCGAACGGATAGTGATGGCTTTCCACGAAGGCATCGAGCACGCCGCTGGCAAAGATGCCGCGCATCGCGCCCCCTTCGACAATCAGGGCACAAGAGTGGGGATTAAACATAACAAGGCTCTGTCAGCTGTAATACCTGCCGGGATCGATCCCGGCCCAGTGATGGACGCCTTCATGCAGAACATCAAGACGCCGCAGCAGGACGATTCAAGCCACTCGCGCAAGCCAGAAGCAGTGCAAGGGCAAACCTGAACCGTGAAGCGACCCCCAGTATATGCAGTGCACCAACCTTCAAAAAATGAATTTAAATAATAAAAAACATGCCTTTTTGGCATGCTTAAGCGCATCGGCAGATCCGGCCCTTTATCCGGGAACAGCACCATCAGGATCAAGGCAGCCCGGGCCCGAACGTCCCGTCGACGGGGTTGTAGTGGTAGGCCCGATAATCAAAGTCCACCTTATCAAGGCGCGGATTGGCCAACTCGAACAGCAGGCGCCTGGGGAGCTGCGCCTGCTCGAGGGAAGGTTTGAAGTGGCGCAGCCAGAGCTGTTGCAGCGAGCCATCCCGCCACGCCAGCTTGAGGCCAACCGAGAGGCGGCGGATGGCGGCCTGATTATCCTTGTGGGTGTAGAAGAGGTGGAGGAAGGGATAGTGCAGCGCCACTCGCCGATCCACAGTGAGACCGGGCAGATCACTGTGCTGCTCCTGCTCGATAAAGAGCTCGTTGGCACCGCGGCAGAAGAGATCGATGCGGCCACGGGCCACCAGCTTGAACAGCCGCTCGTAACCGTCGATCTCCTGCACCTTGAAACTCCCATGACGCAGGATCTCCGCATCCTGCCAGCCACGCCCCTGCCCGTGCAGAAATTGCTGCAGGTCGTTCAGGGTATTGACCCTTGCCACTGCGTCGGCCTGCTGCGGACTGACAAAGCAGATGCGATAACCGAGGATGCCCAGCTCCACCGGAAAACGGACGTAATCCAGCGCTTCGCTCTCTGCGGCCGGGCGCAGACTGTCGGCCACAAACAGATTGGGGTATTGCTGAGTCTGCACAATCTGTCGCATCCGGATACGGTTCATCGGCGGCGCGGTCCGCAGCTCGTAGTCACCGAAGCTATCGCGGGTCTTCTCCAGCGCCAGCTGCAACAGATCGCGAAAATAGAGGGTACGCAAGTCCCGATCGCTCTCGGGGCTGATATGAGTGATGACGTCGCTCGCCCTTAGGGGAGTGGCAAGGAGGGAAAGACTGCACAGCAGCAAGCAGGAAGCGAGGCGATGAAAGGTCATACTGCTCATCCCGGAAATACAGGCTCACTAGAGTGTAGCGCCGGGGCGAGCAGCCTTCTAAAGGGAAGCCAGGCCTACCAGAACATCCGGCCCAGCAGGGGCGCCAGCAGCACGGTCACCATACCGGCGATCATCATCACCATACTGGAGACCACTCCCTCCTCATTACCCATCTGATAAGCCTTGGCAGTACCAGCGCCGTGGGCCGAGGCGCCAAACCCCGCCCCCTTGCCGAGGCGACTGCGAATGGCCAGCACGGTCAGCACGCTCTCCCCCACCGCCATGCCGATGACACCGGTCAGCACAACAAACAGCGCGGTGAGATCGCTCTGACCGCCGATGGCGCGGGTCGCCTCCACCGCAAACGGCGTAGTGATGGAACGCATCGCCAGACTGCGCTGCAACATGTCGGAGAGATCCAGCCAGCGGGCCAGCAGCACGGTACTCCCCACCGCCATGATGACCGAGGCGACCACCCCAACCGACAGCGACAACCAGTGGCGACGAATGAGCTGGCGGTTCTCGTAGACCGGCACGGCGAAGGCAACGGTCGCCGGCCCCAGCAGCCAGAGCAGCCAGTGGGATTCCGCCATGTAATCCTGATAGGGGATGTGGAACAGCAGCACCACGGCCACCAGCAGGGTCGGCGCCAGCAGCAGGGGCATCAGCGGCAGAATGCGCTTTTTGCCATAGAGCCATTTGCTGGCGTAGTAGAAGAGCAGGGTGAGGGCGAAGCAGATCAGCCCGAGCAGGGTATCAGACATGACGGCGACTCCGGCGGGCCAGTTTCAGTTCGAGGCGGTAGACCCGGTCCACCACCAACGCCGTGGTGCCGAGCACCAGCGTGGTGCTCACCAGCAGCAGCACCATGATGCGCCACCCCTCCTGCAACAGCAGATCCTGATAGTTGACCACCGCGACTACGGCAGGCACGAAGAAGAGCAGCATCTCTGCCAGCAGCCGGCGAGCCCCCGCCTCAAACCACTGCGCCTTGACCACCCCGAGCAGGATGCAGGCCAGCAGCAACAGCATGCCGGTGAGGTTGGCGGGCAGCGGCAGATGGAGGGTACGCACCGCGGTATCGGCCAGCAGCCAGATGGCTGCCAGCAACACAATCTGGAAGGGAGTCTGTAACCAGCGCAAGCAGAGGGCTTTCATGATCATCGTCTTTCTGTGAACCGGCTCACAGTATAGAGTTGAGCAAAACCTGCCAGAAATGAATTAAAATTATCAAATTCATGCCGCATAGGCATACTTCATCCCGTACCCACCAACACGAGTCGAGAGAGTCCATGGATATTCGCGCCCTGCGCTATTTTGTCGAACTGGTGCGGGAAAAAAGCTTCACCCGCGCCTCTGAAAAACTGTTCGTCACCCAGCCCACCATCAGCAAGATGATCCGCAATATCGAAGAGGAGCTGGGCCAACCCCTGCTCAACCGGGAGGGGCGCCGCTTTACCCTGACCGACAGCGGCCAGGTGCTGTTCAACCGGGCCCAGACCATCTTGGCGGAGATGCAGCAGCTGGAGGCCGAACTGGCGGATCTGCAGAGCTTGCAACACGGTCGCCTCACCCTCGGCATTCCCCCCATGGTGGGTCACGTCTATGCGGATCTGATCCGCGCCTACCGCACCCGCTATCCCAAGGTGGAACTGACCCTGGTGGAGTACGGCGGTCGCCGCATTGAACAGGCGGTGCTGGAGGGGGAGCTGGATCTCGCCATCACCATGCTGCCGACCAAAGAGGGGGGCGCCCTCAGCGCGCTGGAGCTGGATCAATACCCGATCCGGGTGGTGCTGCCGGATCAACCGCGCTGGCATGGCGAGGCACCGCTGCGGCTCGAGTCCCTGCAGGAGGAGCCCTTCCTGCTCTATACCCAGGCGTTTACCCTGAGCGAGCGGCTGGAGCAGGCGTGTCAGGAAGCGGGCTTTGTGCCGCAGGTGGCAGCGCGCAGCAGCCAGTGGGATTTTCTCACCGCCATGGTACGCAGCGGCATGGGGGTCGCCTTCTTGCCGGAGCCGGTCTGCCACCGGCTGACCCCGGATGGTCTGGTGCTGCGGCCGCTGGAGCCCGAACTGAGCTGGCGACTCGGGGTGATCTGGCCGAGCGAGCGCTATCTGTCGCGCACCGCCGAGGCTTGGCTGGCCCTCTGCCGCCAGCGGCAGGCACCTCAGTAATCGCCGAAGCGATCGGTCTGCGGATTGTAGAAGTAGGGGCGGTAATCGAAGCTGATCCCGTCGAGGAAGTGATTATCCAGCCGCAACAGTCGGCGCTGGGAGAGCTTGGCAAAGGCGATGGCCGGGCCAAAGCTCTTGCGCCACAGCGCCTGTAGCGAACCATCCTGCCACGCCAGCTGCAACCCCCGTTCGACCCGCTGCAGCGCCTCGCGATTGTTGGGATTGGTGTAGAAAACCCGGGGCAGCGGGTAGTAGATCAACAAGGCGTCATCCACCAGCAGATCCGTCATATCCTTGTGGGTCAGCTGCTCGCTGCGCAGCTCGCTCACCCCGCGGCAGAAGAGATCGAAGCGGCCCCGCGCCACCATCTTGAACAACTTCTCGTACCCCTCCACCTCCACCACCTCCATCCCGGCGTAACGCAGGATATCCACATCCAGCCACCCCTTGCCCTGACCGAAGGTGAACTGGCGCAACCCCTTGAGGTCGGTCACTTTACTCACCGCCGCCTTTTGCTGCGGGCTTACAAAACAGATGCGGTAGCTGACGATGCCCAAATGGATGGGAAAACGGACATAGGTGAGCCCCAGCTCCTCGCGGGTGCTGCTGTAGCTGTCCATTACAAAGAGGTTGGGATAGCTGTCGAGCTGCATGCTGAGCCGCTCGCGCGCCTTGGTCATGGGCGGCGCAGGCTCCAACAGATAGTCGCCAAACTGGTCGCGGGTCTTGTCGAGGGCGAGCCGCAGCAGCTCCCGATCATAAGTAGTGCGCGGATCCCGCTCGCTCTCCGGGCTGATGAAGGTAAACCGGGTGGCCGCCTGTCCGGTCAGCGACAACATGCAGAACAGAGCGGCAGCCAGCAGATGCAGGGGTGACATAAACCGCGCCTTGGCTGAAAGGGTACTTTCAGTGTAGCCCTGAGCGTGGGTGCCCCACCTTGGCGCGGCCTATGACGAGGATAAGCAACACGACAAACAGGAGGATGCGGGCAGATATCCTCACGAGTCACATCGCCTCCGGGCCACCACAGGCCCGGAGGGCAGGTTCACACCGTGCCCGGCACTACTCTTCGCCGATGGGAGCAGCGATCCACTTCATCAACGTCAGCATATCCTGCGGCGCCACCCCTACCGAGAGACCGCGCTTGCCGCCGCTCACCAGGATCTCGTCAAACTGCAGCGCCGACTCATCGAGCACGGTAGGCAACTGTTTCTTCTGCGCCAGCGGGCTGATGCCACCCACCTTGTAACCGGTCAGCTTCTCCGCTTCCGCCGGTTTCATCATCTCCACCTTCTTGAGACCGGTCGCCTTGGCCAGCTGTTTCAGACTGCACATGCCGGATGAGGGAACGATGGCCACCACCGCATGCTTGTCGTGATGGGCAACCAGAGTCTTGAACACCTGCGCCTCCGGCAGCCCGAGCTGGGTCGCGGCATGCTTGCCGAAATCGTCGTGTGCGTCGCACTCGTAGGGGTAGAGCTTGTGGGGAATTTTGAGCTTCTTCAGCAGGTTGATGGCAGGAGTCATGATGGTTGCCTTGAATCGAATCGCATAAAAACAAGGCCAAACAGTCTGCGCCTGCATGGCAGGGGATGCAAGCCGGAGGGGAAATATGTACCCATCACCGATAATACGTAGGGTGCCATTAACAAGGTGAAATGTGCCACTTGCCGTATGAAACACAGGACGAGTCAGGGCTAAGATCATTTCCGAGCGGAGCAAGGCGTGCCCCCAACGAAATACAGCCAAAAACAAAGGGCGCCTTGTCGGCGCCCTTTGGCTTGATGGATATAACTGAAGCCTGCTGGCTTGGGCTGGCTATCAACCCGTATTACGCATACCTGCAGCAATACCGGCGATGGTAACCATCAGCGCCTTGTCCAGCTCGGGGTGCAGGGTCTCCGGGTGGTTGCGGGAGCGGTTGAGCAGCTCGGCTTGCAGCACGTTGAGCGGGTCAGTGTAGGGGTTGCGCAGCTTGATGGACTCCTTGATCCAGGGCTGATCCTCCAGCAGATCCCCGCGCGGGCTCAGTTTCAGCACCACCTCGATGGATTCGGCGAGCTCCTGACGCAGCTGTTTGCCAAGGCCCCACAGCTCCTGCGGCACCAGACGGGTGTCGTAGTACTCGGCGAGCCAGACGTCCGCCTTGAGGAATACCATCTCCAGCATTTCGAGGCGAGTGCGGAAGAAGGGCCACTGGGCGCTCATCTCTTCCAGCACCGCCAGCTTGCCGCCGTCGATCGCCTGCTGCAGCGCCTTGTGGGCACCGAGCCAAGCCGGCAGCATCAGGCGGTTCTGGGTCCAGGCGAAGATCCACGGAATGGCGCGCAGGCTCTCGACGCCGCCGTTGGGCTTGCGCTTGGAGGGACGGGAGCCGAGCGGCAACTTGCCGAGCTCCATCTCCGGGGTGGCGGCACGGAAGTAAGGGACGAAGTCCGGATGACCGCGCACGATACTGCGGTAGTGCTCGCAGGAGTCGGCGGCCAGCTGTTCCATCACCTCGCGCCAACACTCTTTCGGCTTGGGCGGTGGCAGCAGGTTCCCTTCCAGCACGGCGCTGGTGTAGAGCTCCAGACTCTTGATCGCCACTTTCGGCAGACCGAACTTGAAGCGGATCATCTCCCCCTGTTCGGTGGTACGCAGACCGCCGCGCAGGGATCCCGGCGGCTGGGAGAGGATGGCCTGATGGGCAGGCGCACCACCACGACCGACGGTACCGCCGCGGCCATGGAACAGGGTGAGGCGGATGTTGTTGGCTTCGGCCAGCCCCACCAGGGATTCCATGGCAGCGTACTGGGCCCAGCCTGCGGCCATCATGCCCGCATCCTTGGCAGAGTCGGAGTAACCGATCATCACGTACTGACGGCCCTGAATGTAGCCGCGATACCAGTCCACCGAGAGCAGACGCTCCATTACGGCGGTGCCTGCCATCAGGTCATCCTGGGTTTCAAACAGCGGGGCGACCGGCATGCGGAACTTGCAGCCCGCCTCTTTGAGCAGCAGTTGCACCGACAGCACGTCGGACGGCGCACCGGCCATGGAGATGATGTAGATACCGAACGCATCGGGGTCGTGCTTGGCGATGACCTGACAGGTTTCCAGCGTCTCGCGCACCTCGGCGCTCGGCTCCCAGTCGTGGGGAATGAGCGGGCGACGGGAGTTCAGTTCGTTGAGCAGGAAGGCCTGCTTGTCATCTTCACTCCACTCGGCGTAGTCACCCAGACCCAGATAGCGGGTCAGCTCGGAGAAGACCAGCCCATGACGCTCACCATCCTGACGGATATCGAGCTTGACCAGATGGATGCCGAAACAGGCGACCTTGCGCAGCACGTCCAGCAGCATGCCATCGGCGATGTTGCCCATGCCGCAGGCGTGCAATGAGTGGTAGCAGAGTTCCAGCGGCTCGCGCAGCTGGGCGGTGGTCTTGACCAGATCCTGGCTCTCGCTCGCCTGGCCCTGCACCTTGGCGGTGAGATGCTCCTTGGTTTCGCGCAGCGCTTCACGCAGCTCGCGCACCAGCGCACGGTAGGGCTCGGGGTGATCGCCAACGCGAGCGCGCACGGCGTCGGTACAGTCGGACATGGAGAGCTCGGAGGTGAGCTCCTTGATGTCTTTGTAGAACAGGCTCACCGCCATCCAGCGGCCAAGCTCCAGCACTTCGGCAGTCACCTTGGCGGTAACGAAGGGGTTGCCGTCTCGGTCACCGCCCATCCAGGAGGTGAACTTGACCGGCGCGGCATCCAGCGGCAACCGCACACCCAGATGGTGTTGCAGACGCTCGTCCAGATTGCGCATGAATTCGGGGATGGCAGGCCACAGGCTGTTCTCCACCACGGCAAAGCCCCACTTGGCCTCGTCGACCGGAGTCGGGCGCTGTTCGCGGATCTCGTTGGTGTGCCATGCCTGATTGATGAGCTGTTCGATGCGGTTGAGGATCTTGTCCCGCTCGCGAGGCAGCAGGTCGGAGAGCTCCAGCGCCTCGAGGCAGTCGTTGAGCTGTACGTGCTTGTGGATCAGGGTACGACGGGTCACCTCGGTGGGGTGAGCGGTCAGCACCAGATCGATATCCAGCTCGCGCACGGCCTGAATGATGGCCTCTTGTGACAGGTTGGATGCCTTGAGTTTGTCGAACATCAGCTCCAGCGGATCCGGGGTGCAGACCTGCTCTTCACAGCGACGGGAGATGGTGTGGAACTGTTCCGCCACGTTGGCCAGATTAAGGAACTGGCTGAAGGCGCGGGCCACCGGCAGCAGTTCATCATCGCTCAGGGTGCGCAGGGTATCGAGCAGACGTTCCCGGTCTGATTCATTGCCCTTGCGGGAGGACTTGGCCAATTGGCGAATGGTTTCGATCTTGTCGAGAAAGGCCTGACCCTGATGATCCTTGATGGATTTACCCAGCAGCTGACCCAGCATACCTACGTTGGCGCGTAGTGCGGCGTACTTTTCGTTCATTCCACATCCTTATCTTGTTGGTGCCTGACACCCATCCGGGGTGCTAGACGACCTCACTTATTGTTGTGCGATTACAACATATGCTCCGTCATCTTAGGGTGACAATCTACCCAGATTGTCTGCGCAAGGTCAAATAACAGGCCGATTCAGAACATGTATTTCCATCACCACTCCACAACCGGCTTGTTATGTAACTTACTTACAGTTTTTACGCCCCTTTCACCGCCGCCGCTACAGGCAAAAACGTCTGATCAGGTGTTGCAACACCGAGGTGGTCGGCTTGACGAAGGAGAGGTCGAGATACTCATCCGGCTGGTGCGCCTGGGTGATATGGCCGGGGCCCATCACTATGGTCTCGCAGCCAAGCTGCTGGATAAACGGCGCCTCGGTGCAGTAGTTGACCGACTCGGCGGCGCGACCGCTCGCCTTCTCAGCTTCGCGCACCAGCACAGAGTCGTCGGCGCAGGCGTAGGCAGGAATGGGTTCATGCAGATGTTGCAGATGCAGGCAGCCCGGCTGGTGGATCTCAATGGGCGATAGCGCCTCTTTGAGCATCCCCATCAGCTCATCCGGCCCCACCTGTGGGGTGGGTCGCAGGTCGATATGCAGCTCGCAGCAGCCGCAGATGCGGTTCGGGCTGTCGCCCCCCTGAATGTAACCGAGGTTCAGGGTTGGCTGCGGCACGGCAAAGCGGTGGTCGGCGTAGCGATCTTTCAGATCCTGCTGCAAGCGCAGCACCTGCCCCATCGCCTTGTGCATGATCTCCATGGCGTTGACGCCGTTGGCGGGATCCGAGCTGTGACCGCTCTTGCCGGTAATGCGGATCGCCTCCGACATATGCCCCTTGTGGGCCACTACAGGCACCAGCCCGGTCGGTTCGCCAATCACGGCGTAGTCGGGTTTAAGCTCCGCCGCCGCGGCGATGGCGCGGGCCCCAGCCATGGTGGTCTCTTCGTCGGCGGTAGCGAGAATGCGCAGCGGCTTGGTCAGCTTGGTGAGGTCGATATCTTTGAGCGCCTCGACGATAAAGGAGAAGAAGCCCTTCATATCGATGGTGCCGAGACCATAGAGGCGGTTGCCCTCTTCGGTCACCTTGAAGGGCTCCTTGCTCCACCCCCCCTCATCGAACGGCACCGTATCTGTGTGACCCGCCAGCAGCAGACCGCCCTCCCCCTGACCGATCGTAGCCACCAGATTGAACTTGCCCGGCAGGTCGGGGAGCGCTGTTACCTCGCACTGAAAACCGAGCTGACCGAACCAGTCGGCCAGCAGCCGGATCACCGCCTCGTTGCTCTGATCCCACTTGGGATCCGTGCTGCTGATAGAGGGAATCGCAATAATATTCTTATAAAGTGAAAAAAAATCCAGATTGGCCATCAGCTCCTCCTTGCGTCCCCGGAATGTTTCTGTTAGAAAATACAAATGCAAAGTGAGTGCATGAATATTCTGTAATTTTACCTGAATATCTGGCTCATCAACAAAGGCTTCTAGTTGTAAGGGAAAGTTAATGTTCTGTCACCTGATCTATAACCGACGACACACACCCGCCTGAATTGCCCCTCCGCACTTGTGCAAAGGGGCGATCGAACACCCTTGTGCACTGCAGCGTCATGCTGTGAATCTCGAACTCTGACTTGGAATATTCAACATGCTTAACACCGTTATCGTCGGTGCTAGTGGCTACGCGGGAGCCGAACTGGCCGCACTGGTACAGAACCACCCACAACTCAAGCTGTTCGGCCTCTATGTCTCCGCCGGCAGTCAGGATGCCCACAAGCGCTTCTCTTCCCTGCATCCCCAGTGGGTCGGAGCCCTCGATCAGCCGCTGCTGCCGCTGGACGACGACGGCATGACCCGGATCCTGACCCAGGCCGATCTGGTGCTGCTAGCCACCGCCCACGAGGTGAGCGCCGAGCTCGCCCCCAAGTTTCTCGCCAAGGGGTTGCCGGTGTTCGATCTCTCCGGCGCCTTCCGGGTCAAGGATCAGGGCTTTTACGACAGCTTCTACGGCTTCACCCACGACAGCGAACAGTGGCTGGATCAGGCCGTCTATGGCCTGGCCGAGTGGAACGCCGATGCCATCGCCACCGCCCAGCTGATTGCGGTGCCGGGTTGCTACCCGACCGCATCGCTGTGCGCCCTCAAGCCGCTGCAGCAAGATGGCCTGATTGCCAAGGGGTGGCAGCCCATCATCAACGCTGTCTCCGGGGTTTCCGGCGCCGGGCGCAAGGCAGCCATCAACACCAGCTTCTGCGAAGTGAGCCTCAATCCCTACGGCACCTTCAATCACAGACACCAGCCGGAGATCAGCCACCACCTCGGCAAGGAGGTGCTGTTCCAGCCCCACCTCGGCAACTATGTGCGCGGCATCCTGGCCACCATCTATGTGCAGCTGGCGGACGGCGTGACTCCCACCCAGGTGGATCAGGCCTTCCTCAAGGCTTACGAAAGCAAGCCGCTGGTGCGCCTCACCGGCCAGATGCCCTCCATCCGTGGCGTAGCGGGCACCCCTTACTGCGACATCGCCTGGCAACAGCAGGGCAACATGCTGGTGGTGGTCTCGGCCATCGACAACCTGCTCAAGGGCGCCGCCTCGCAAGCCATGCAGTGCATAAATATCAAATTTGGTTTTGAACCGGCCACTGGCCTGATTTAAGGACTTAGGAAGGATCTCGAACATGGACAAACAGACGTTGGTAATCAAGCTGGGCGGCGCCCTTATCGAGAACGACGAGGCGCTGACCGCCCTGTTCGCCACCCTCAAAACCTTTCTCGACGATCAGCACCGTCCGCTGGTGCTGGTGCACGGCGGTGGCTGTCTGGTGGATGACCTGCTCAAGGGGCTGGGTCTCACCTCTACCAAGAAGAACGGCCTGCGGGTAACCCCGTTCGAGCAGATCCCCTTTATTGCCGGTGCGCTGGCAGGGACCGCCAACAAGCAGATGATGGCCAAGGCGATCGCCACCGGCATTCCGGCGGTGGGACTCTGTCTGGCAGATGGCGGCCTCTGTCAGGTGACCCAGCTCGACCCGGATCTCGGCGCGGTCGGCGAGTGCAAGCCGGGCAATCCGGCACTGGTGGCGGGCATCCTCGGTCAGGGCTTCCTGCCGGTGGTGAGCTCCATCGGCATCACCGCCGAGGGGCAACTGATGAACGTCAACGCGGATCAGGCGGCCACCGCCATTGCCGAGGCGCTCGGTGCCGACCTAGTGATGCTTTCCGATGTGAGCGGGATCCTCGATGGCAAGGGCAAGCTGGTGCCCCAGCTCGACAAGCTGACCGCGCTGGATTTGATGGAGAAAGGGGTGATCACGGATGGCATGGCGGTCAAGGTAGAAGCGGCCCTGCACGCCGCCGAGACCCTCGGCAAACCGGTCTGTGTCGCCAGCTGGCGCTACCCGGATCAGCTGCTCAAGCTGCTGGCTGGCGGCGCGGTCGGCACCCAAGTCGCTATTTGATCTCCACCGGAACAAGGAACATCCGATGCAACATCTTCTGAAAGACAGTGATCTGAACAAAGCCCAGATTGAAGCGCTGATTGCGCTGGGTAAAGCGGTCAAGGCCGACCCGAAGAAGTACAGTCAGGCGCTGGCCGGCAAGAGCGTGGTCACCCTGTTCGAGAAACCCTCCCTGCGCACCCGGGTCACTTTCGACATCGGCATCGCCAAACTGGGCGGCCACAGCGTCTATCTGGATCAGCAAAACGGCGCGCTGGGCAAGCGGGAGTCGGTGAAGGATTTCGCCGCCAACCTGTCCCGCTGGTGTGATGCCATCGTCGCCCGGGTGTTCGATCACCAGACCCTGGTCGAGCTGGCAGAGCACGGCACAGTGCCGGTAGTGAACAGCCTGTGCAACCTCTACCACCCCTGTCAGGGGCTGGCCGACTTTATGACCATTGCCGAGCACTACGACGACCTGTCGAAGGTGAAGCTTGCCTACCTCGGTGATGGCAACAACGTCAGCCACTCTCTGCTGCTGCTGGGGGCGACACTGGGCACCGACGTGACCCTGATCTGCCCGAAAGGCCACGGCCCGGATACCCAGATCTTCCTGCAAGCGCAGGCGCTGGCGGCCAAGTCGGGGGCAACCATCCACATCAGTGATGACGTGGCGGATATCGAAGGGTTTGACGTGGCCTACACAGATACCTGGGTCTCCATGGGTGACAACACCCCGATGGAGCAGGTCAAAGACCTCTTTATGCCTTACCAGATCAACCAGGCCCTGCTCGACCGCACCGGCATCCAGCATGTGCTGCACTGCCAACCGGCGCACCGGGAGCTGGAGATCACCTCGCAGGTGATGGATGGCCCCGCCTCCCTCATCATGGACGAGGCCGAAAACCGGATGCATATCCAGAACGCCGTGTTGCTGACCCTGTTTGGGCATAAATAGTCAGGGCAACAAGTAACGCGGCACTCAACCTGAATCACGACCCTTTTATTGAATCATCATCGAATCATCACGGAGAGAAGTAACATGAGCGGAATCAACAAGATCGTACTGGCTTACTCGGGTGGACTGGATACCTCGGCCATCATTCCCTGGCTGAAAGAGCACTATGACGCCGAAATCATCGCCTTTGTGGCCGACGTCGGTCAGGAGCGCGACGATCTGGAAGGGATCGAGCAGAAGGCCATCGCCTCCGGCGCCACCAAGTGCATCATCAAGGATCTGCGGGAAGAGTTCGTCAAAGAGTACGTCTACCCGACCCTGAAGACCGGCGCCGTCTATGAGGGCACCTATCTGCTGGGCACCTCCATGGCCCGTCCGGTGATCGCCAAGGCGATGGTCGAAGCGGCGCTGGCGGAAGGGGCCGATGCCATCTCCCACGGCTGCACCGGCAAGGGTAACGATCAGGTGCGTTTCGAAGGCGCGGTCGCCGCGCTGGCGCCCCAGCTGAAAGTCATCGCCCCGTGGCGGATCTGGGACATGCGCTCCCGGGAAGATCTGCTCTCCTATCTGGAGACCCGCAACATCCCCTGCAAGGCGACCCTGAAGAAGATTTACAGCCGCGATGCCAACGCCTGGCACATCTCCACCGAGGGTGGCGAGCTGGAGAGCACCTGGAACGAGCCGTCCGAAGCGGTCTGGCAGTGGACCGTACCGGCCGAACAGGCACCGGATCAGCCGGAGTACGTCAAGCTGACCGTGGCGCAGGGTGAAGTGGTGGCCGTGGATGACCAGCCGCTCAGCCCGCACCAGATCCTGATGACCCTGAACGAGCGTGCCGGCAAGCACGGCGTGGGCCGCATCGACATCACCGAAAACCGGATGGTGGGGATGAAGTCCCGCGGCTGCTACGAGACCCCAGGCGGTACCGTGATGGTCGCCGCGCTGCGCGCGGTGGAAGAGCTGGTACTGGATCGCCCGACCCGCGCCTGGCGGGAGAAGCTGGGTGCCGAGTTCTCCCATCTGGTCTATGACGGTCGCTGGTTCACCCCGCTGTGCAAGGCGATCCTCGCCTCTGCCAACGCCATCGCCGAAGATCTGGACGGTGAAGTGGTGCTGAAGATGTACAAGGGTCAGGTCACTGCGGTGCAGAAGAAGTCGCCGAACAGCCTCTACTCCGAAGACTTCGCCACCTTCGGCGCCGACGAAGTGTATGACCAGAGCCATGCCGAAGGCTTTATCCGTCTCTACACCCTGGCCAGCCGGATCCGCGCCATGAAGGAGCAGCATCAAGCCATCGGTGGTGATCACACCCACGGTTAAGCAAGCGCGATAACCCGTTGATTCCGTTGAGGGGGCATGGCCCCCTCTTCTACAGGCAGAGAGCATAGCCCCCTGACCCATCATCGGCGGTGTGACAAGAGCGGCAGCGCCCCGGCCGCTTCTGTGAGATAACAGGCTCGCAGAAAAACAGGGCACGATTTCAAGCTCGGCGGCCAGGGCGCCGCCGACAACGCATTCAAGGAGAGCAGTATGGCACTTTGGGGTGGACGCTTCAGTCAGGGAGCCGATAGCCGGTTCAAGCAGTTCAACGATTCGCTGCGGTTCGATTACCGGCTGGCGGAGCAGGATATTCAGGGCTCCATGGCTTGGGCCCGCGCGCTGGTGAAAGTGGGTGTATTGACCGCCGATGAGCAGGGCAAGCTGCAGCAGGCGATGGAGGTGCTGCTCGCCTCGGTGCAGCAGGATCCCCAGCAGATCCTGAGCTCGGATGCCGAAGATATCCACTCCTGGGTCGAGAGCCAGCTCATCGCCGCCGTCGGCGATCTCGGCAAGAAACTGCACACCGGTCGCTCGCGCAACGATCAGGTCGCCACCGACTTGAAACTCTGGTGCAAGGCGCAGGGCGAGCTGCTGCTCGGCTCCATCACCGCCCTGCAGCAGGGACTGGTCGCCTCCGCTCGTGCCAATCAGGCCGCGGTGCTGCCCGGTTACACCCACCTGCAGCGGGCCCAACCGGTCACCTTCGCTCACTGGGCGCTGGCCTATGTGGAGATGCTGGAGCGGGACTACTCCCGCCTGCAGGATGCGCTGAAGCGGCTCGACACCAGCCCGCTCGGCTGCGGCGCGCTGGCGGGCACTGCCTACGCCATCGACCGCGAAGCGCTGGCGCTCGACATGGGCTTTGCCGGCGCCACCCGCAACAGTCTGGATTCGGTCTCCGATCGGGATCACGTGGTGGAGCTGATGCACGTGGCGTCCCTCTCCATGACACACCTATCGCGCTTTGCCGAAGATCTCATCTTCTACAACACCGGCGAGGCGGGCTTTGTCGAGCTCTCCGATGCGGTCACTTCCGGCTCGTCGCTGATGCCGCAGAAGAAGAACCCGGATGCGCTGGAGCTGATCCGTGGCAAGACCGGCCGGGTGGTCGGCGCCCAGATGGGCATGCTGATGAGCCTCAAGGCGCTGCCGCTGGCCTACAACAAGGATATGCAGGAAGACAAAGAGGGACTGTTCGATGCCCTCGACACCTGGCACGACTGCCTCGATATGGCCGCGCTGGTGCTGATCGATTTGAAGGTCAACGGCGAGCGCACCATGGCGGCGGCGCAAGGCGGCTACGCCAACGCCACCGAGCTGGCGGACTATCTGGTTGCCAAGGGGATTCCATTCCGTGAAGCCCACCATATCGTCGGCGAAACTGTGGTATTCGCCATCAGCGTGGGCAAACCGCTGGAGGAGCTCTCCATCGGCGAGTTCCAGCGCTTCAGCCCGGTGATCGAGTTCGACGTCTACCCCAATCTGGAACTGGAAGCGACCCTCGCCAAACGGGTCGCCAAAGGCGGCGTCGCCCGGGAGCAGGTAGAAGCAGCCCTGACTGCCGCCGAAGCTTGGCTGGCCAAGCGGGTGGGTTAAACCAACCTGCTTGTCATTCGAACTAGAAAGCAAAACGGCAACCTCAGGTTGCCGTTTTTTATTGCTCACCGCGGTTCAGGCGCTAGCATTGAGCAGTTTGCCAACCCCTTCCCCCTTGCCATTTGGCAGGGTCTGTTTAAAGGCACCGAGCAGCTGGTCGAGGTTGAGATGGCTGGCACCAAGGGTGCCCTTGAGGGTATCGAGCTCGCTTTGCAGCGCATCGAGGCGGGTGCTCTGGGTGCCGCTCGCCAGCTGATTGCGGGCGCTATCGATGGCAGCTGGGAGTGACTGACCGCTATTCTCCTGCCCCAGAGTCTGCATCAGCTCCCCCATAAAGTGGTTGATGGCCGAGCGGTTCTGTTCGCTATCGGCATCCTTGATACCGAGTCGCTGGAACAAGCTCTGGACAGTCGGGGCAAGGCGATCCACCTGTACGGCAGGCTGCACAGGCTCAGGTTTGCTACTGCTGACAAGCAGCTGACTGCCCAGCTTGAGGGCGATCGAGGCAAGGGGAAGCAGGCTGCTGATCATGATAACTCTCCGCGACAACGACCCTTGATGGTGTTGCCAAGAGATGTGCATAAGCGGGGCCAGCACGGCGATAAAACGCACCGCACCGGCTAATCCCTTGAATGACATAACTATTTGTTCACCCACCACGCCAGCACGCAGGAGATGGCCGAGCGCAAAGGGGGGTCAGGCGGCCAGTGGCTGCCGCCACGGGCGGTAGTGGCAATATGGTGGCAAAGCGTTTTGCCGCCCACCCGAGCCGCGACCCCTTCCTTTCACACCCTGCTCGCCAACTCTTTGAGCCACTTGCGCAGCCGCCCGTTGGCGTTGAGATAGGGGGAGGCGCTATTGAACTGGATCATCCGCCCGAGCGTCCACTTCTCATACCAGAGGCAGCCATACAGCTGCTGGTCGCTGCGCGCCTCCACCAGTTCGATGATGCATCCTCTGGCGGCAGCCAATCGCTGCAACAACGCCGGATAGCAGAGCCCCTCGTAATCCCGATAGAACTTTTGGGCCAGCCTGCCCAACTCGTTCCACTTAAAACCGGTTTCGGGAAAATCCACTGGCAGACCTGCCGCATCCCGCTCGATCCACTTGATCAGCAGTTCACTCCAGCCGATAAGGTAGGCCAGCAGATTGGCGACGCTCATGGTGGTTCCCTTGCTGTGCCCTGCCAGGGTCGGCTCCCGCACCCGGCTCTCGGGGACGGCCTGCAACGCCTTGAACAACTTGCTGAAATTGGTATCGATCGCGAGTAGCAGCTCGGCCTTGTTTTGCGGGATCCCCATTGCTCTCCCCTTTTCAGGTTTGCTTGCGGCGCAGCCGAAGCGATTGCCGCAACCAAGGCAGCACGTTACGCTAGCCCTCTTCATCCTGTACAGCTCATCCAGTACAGGTCAACCATCACGGCAAGATCGGCAATGAATCAACTAATCAGCTATATCAGGGCCATTCATCGACAGGCGAGCCTCGTCACCCTCACACGCCAAGAGAGTGAACACTATAGCGAGCATGATGAGAGCGGCACTGTGATCCAGCACCAGATAACCACCAGCTGGTTTGCCAATGGGGTCGTCATCCGCCAGCAAACCGAGCAGGACGAAGCGCCATCGCAGCAGCTTTGTGCCGAGTGCTGGATCAGCTATCGGGTCATCGCCAGTCCCATCCCCATCACTCCAGCCAGCAAGCTGTTTCACAACCATTGTCAGGAGCGATTCTGGTTGAAGGTGCAGGGCATCACGCCGCAAGGGTGATTGGTGCGCCCGTGAGCAGGGCGCAGCAGGGGGAAACGCAAAGAGGCTCCGAAGAGCCTCTTTTTGTTTCCGTGCCTGAACCTGACTCAGCCCAGCAGCAGATAGAGCTGGTGCGCCGCCACCCCGGCGCACAGGCCGCCGATGGTATGGGCGACAATGGCGCGGGAGGTGAGGTGGCGATAGCCGAGGGCGTCGAGCATGGCTCGGATTGCTCAGGAAGATCACAGCTTTAACATATATCTGACTTTCTTGTTAAGTCTGGATAACAGAACGGGTCATCTTATTAGGAAGCTTGAGATGACAAGGCTCGTAGCTTCATGAACACCAAACTATTACCTCTAACGCCCTGTAGGATGGATTGAACATTATGAAAAGTTATAAATTTACCACATCAAAACAATTGATATATTTTTTATCAAAATAATATATGATGCGAGATCTTGCTAACAAATCCTCAAACGAACCTCATCCATTGATGTTAAATTATCTAAAGCTAAGCTAAAGTATCAATTGGTAAATATAGTGAACTCATAAAAACCATCTTGCAGATTATAAAAGAATTAGATTGACATCTAGTTGGAGGTGACTATTGATTGGCAACAAATCCTTTCAAGGGGTTATATTTGATGTAGACGCCACACTTGTAGATACAATATCTGTAATAAATGACATATGGCAAACGTGGTCTACTGTTAATTCTATCGATTTTGAAACTGTATACCCATATATACATGGAAGAAAAGTCAATGAAACATTAAGTTACGTTAATCAAAAACTCAACAATGAGGATGAGATTTCAAAAATAAAACTTATTGCGATTGAAAAAATGAGTTATGCCAAACCGATATCTGGTGCAGTTGATTTTGTAAATAAAATCCCGAGTCATTTATGGGGGATTGCTACTAGTGGGCCTTATGATATAGCAAAGAAAAGCCTTTCCTCATCAGGATTTACTTTACCAAATGTGATGGTTTGTGGGGAAAACGTTCAAAGAGGGAAACCAAATCCAGAACCATTTATTACCGCAGCTACAGCACTTGGATTTGCGCCAGAACAGTGTGTTGTATTTGAAGACTCCCCTGCAGGAATTAGATCGGCAAAAGATGTCGGGTGTTATACCGTGGCTTTGCGAACCAGCCATACTGACGACGAGCTGTATCAAGCTGATACTATTATAAATAATTTCAATGACATATATATTGTAATGCGCAATAAAAACACATCAATAAACATATATAGGAACTTACTATGCCAACGATCATGAAAGTAATGATGATAGTATTTAACCTAAGCATTCTTTACTATCTATCACCCATTTTCTCTCATTCATCAGAAACCACTGTAGACATGAGAATTATTTGTTTAATTTTCACATCCATTGGATTGAGCTCATTTTATATTAGTGCGGTGAGATTTATCTATAAAAACATGAAAATAAGGAGGGATATATAAAACAGAGGACGCCAGTTTATTTTTACTGAGGTATTACCATACTTTGTTCTGCGCCAATTTTTTATTGCCACCTGCAAACATACTAAACGCCTGTGCCGCTTGATAAAACCGTTCCACTGCTTCGTGCCTAGGCATCTTAGTCCTCTGATTTCCATACAGACCGGGTATAGACCGGAACGGCTTACGACACTGTAACGTACAGCCGTGTCTAGTCCTGAAATAGGTTTACACATTTTCAACTAGCATTTCTCTACTCAGAATCCCCTATGTACCGCATCGGGGGTTCTGTATTTCAACGCATGATGCGGCCGCTCCTCGTTGTAAATATCCACCGCTTCACGCACCCTTTCCCGCGCTTGCGTCAAATCCTGCGGGCTTTGCAACAATAACTCCCCTTTCAAAATCCCGTTCACCCGCTCCGCCAACGCATTCAGGTAACAGTCATACCCATCCGTCATCGAGCATGTTACCCCGTACCGCTCATGTAGTGACTGATACAGCCCCGAGCAATACTGCACGCCGCGGTCCGAGTGATGGATTAGCTCCCCGCTGCCACACCGTTGCTTCAGTGCTTTCTTGAACGCCATCGCCACCGATTCGGCACGCATTCCTTCGTGTACGTGATGGCCCACTATCTTGCGTGAGTAGGCATCCGTCACCAGGCTCAGGTACAGCGGCCCGCTCCTGGCTGGCAGATAGGTGATATCAGCGACCCAGACTTGCTCCGGGGCCACCGGTGTGACCTGCTCTGGCCCCGCCTTGAGCAAGTTGGGATGACGGTAGAAACGGTGAAAACTGTGGGTGGTCTTGTGATACGCCCGTCTGGGTGGCACCAGCAAGCGGTGCTCGGCCAATATCTGAAACAGCCTGTCACGCCCGACCTTGAGCCCGCCATCCTCCTGACCCTGCAGCAGATAATGCAGCTTGCGCGTGCCCACCCGAGGTTGTCGCAGTCGAACCTGACGCACAAAGCGCACCACCTGCAATCCCTGTGCATGGCGCTCGTCGGCGACCCGATTGCGCTTGTAGTAAGCCTGCCGGCTTATCCCCAGAAACAGGCAAGCCCTGACAATGGTCAGCCTCTCGACTTGCCGCTGCGAGAGGACTTGCCGGGTCGCTTTTTTACGATGGAGACGCCGTAGTCATTCTTCAGTACATCGACGACGGCCTCAAAGAACTGGGCTTTCTGACTCATCAGCGCCAGCTGCTGCTCGAGTTCCTTGATGCGCTGTTCGGGTGTCTGGTTGTCGGGGTCAGGCATGGTGATGCTCCTGCCGGCACGTACAGAAGCCCCCTGGCTCCAATCTTGCCGACCATGTTTACGCAACCATACCAGAACGGTGGAGCGGCCCTGAATGCCATAACGCACCTGAGCCTGTTTGTAGGTGAGCTCGCCTTTTTCAATCTGCTCGACCAGTGCCAGTTTAAAAGTCAGCGAGTAATCGCGCTGCGTCCGTTTCACACCTTGTCCCACCGGGTTCTCCATTTATTGGGGGGAAAGGTGTAAACCATATTCAGGACGGGACAACGCACAGAAAAAGGGCGACCAGATGGTCGCCCTTTTTGATTTGTGCGGGATACCGCCCGGTCAAAGCAGATCGTAGATAAGGGCCGAGATGGCAAGCAGCCCCATCACCAACACAAAAAGGGTACTCGGCCCGCGATAACGCTTGAGTGCGGGCAAGCGATAGATGGAGCAGGCCGGCAGCAGAAACAGGATCACCGCGATCAGCGGGCCACTGACGCGCTCGATGATGTCGAGCACGTTGGGGTTCAGATAGGTGATGACGGCGGTCACCATAAACAGGATCACTGATGACACCCGGGCGATGGTCGACTCCTTGAGGGAGAGCCCCAGCCCCTGACAGGCACCGCTCACCATGCTCACCGTCCCCTCGCTCACCCCCATGGATGTGCCGAGGAAAGATTTGGACATGGCCAGAATGGCGATGAGCGGCCCCACATAGGCGATCAGCGGATTGGAGAACTTGTTCGCCAGCGCCGACAGCACGGAGATATTGTCGGTGCGGGCCAGCGCCATCTCGGCCTGACTCAGACTCATCACGCAGCTCACCACGAAAAAGAGCACGCTGCCGCAAATCAGCATGCTGCTGCACTTGATGATCCGCTTGGCACGCAGGTCGGCATTCTCCTGACAACGCTTTTTCTGCGCTGCGCTGAAGGAAGAAATAATGGGCGCATGGCTGAAAGAGAACACCATCACCGGCACGATCAGCCAGAGGGATTTCCAGAACGCCGGATCACGCCAGTCCACAGACTGACTCTCGCCGAAATAGGAGAGGCTCCACTGGGGCAGCAGATAGATGGAGAGGCCAATCAGAAAGGCGACCATGGGCAGCGCCAGCACGCTGATGGCCGACACCACGATCTGTTTGCCGGCCAGCAGCACCAGATGCAGGCCTAGCATCACCCCCAGCACCAGCAAGCCGCGCGGCAGCTCGGCATCCCCCAGCTGGTGAACCACGAAGCTCTGGATCGCGTTGGTGATGGAGATGCTGTAGACCAGAATGATGGGGTAGAAGGCCATCAGATAGACCAGCATCAGCAGCTTGCCCGCCTTGGCACCGAAGTGCTCCTCCACCACATGGGTGATATCCCCTTCCCGATGGGAGCTGGAGAGCACAAAGCGGCTCAATGCCCGGTGGGAATAATAAGAGAGCGGAAAAGCCAGCAATAAAATAAACAGCAAAATAACCGGAGAATTACTGCCAACCGTAATAGGGAGAAATAACGTACCGGCACCGACAGCAGTGGCATATAGGCCCATGGTCCATACCGAATCGCTTTTCTCCCATTTCAATTTTGAAACAGGGTTACTCTTTTCAGCAATAGAAACACTCATCGCAATATATACCTTATTAATCTGTCATCATTATTTTTATTGGCCCGAATAACAGGCTGGAGATATGTCGTTGCATATCGCCCTGCACATGAAAAAACAACGCCGCCAGCGGCCAACAGGGCCACCGGAGAGAAACGGAGCTGCCACGCTACCATCGTTGAAATCGCTATCCGGGTCAAGGTTAATAATTCATGACTGTTTGAATCGGAATGTTTCAAAAGACAACAGGATGTATCACATTCGTCACCCAAAACCCGATTCACGCCTGTTTGATAACATACCGATAAAACCTCATGCTGTTGCCCAACAACATAAATAAGACCAGCGAACAGGCCGATAATATTAACACCTTAAGCTGTAGAATATGAGTTAAATAATACGGCCAACTTTTCTACTAATTGACAGTGATGTCAGCCAATTTATTCTGGGTAAAAGCGCAGGCTATTTCCCGCAGCAACCGGGGCGGCACTTTCAACCTGCCGGGCAGTGCGCCACCCGGTTGCGGCCTGCCCGCTTGGCCCGATAGAGCCACTCGTCGGCCCGTGCCAGCGCCTGATTGATCTCCTCATCCGGCTGCACCAGGGTTGTGCCCAGACTGACCGTGATGGCGACCGGATCGGCAGGCAGCGCTTCGACGGCGGCGCGGATCTGCTCCGCCATCTGCTGCAAACCGGCTTCATCGATCCGCGGCAGCAGGATCAGAAACTCCTCGCCACCGCTGCGTACAAAGAGGTCGTCCGCCCGCAACAGGGCATCGATACAACGACTGAAGCGCTGCAAGGCCCGATCTCCCTGCTGGTGGCCGTAACGATCGTTGAGCTGCTTGAAGTGATCGATGTCGAGCATGATAAGACCGCAGGGGGCCTCCCCTGCCCGCAACGGCTGGCAGTGCTCGAAGAAGAAACGGCGGTTGTAGAGGCCGGTCAGCTGGTCGGTTTCACTCTGGCGCAGCAGTCGCTGCTGCAACTCGTACTGGCGGGTGATATTGCGGGTCACCCAGGCCACCGCCCGCTTGCCGTCATAGAGGGAGGGCAGCGGCGCAATCTTGCCCTCAAAACGCTGTATCCCTTGCGGCCCGGCGGCAGCATTGATCCCCCCCACCTCGGCGGCGGAGAGCTCATACTCCACCACCCGCACCTGACCGCTCGCCAGCGACTCGGCTACCGGCGCCTTGACCCACATGGCCATCTCGGGTGGCAGCACATCGGCCAGCTGCTTGCCCGCCAGCGGATTGCCATCGTGATAGGATTGCTGCTCCATGCCGCCGATATATTCCACGTAATAGCCATCTTCACTGAGGATAAAGACGGGATCTGGCAGCTGGGCCATCACTTCATAAAGCTGGGTTACCGAAAGCGCCACGAAGACTCCTGTACTTCAACGTCAAACAGGGGGGAGATATTCTGCCTCAAGAGGACTCACGCGCCCTCATCGGCAGCGCAGAAAAATCTGCGGCCACAGCCAACAATCCTTTACATCTAGCAGCCTGCCAGCCTCTCGGCCACCACAGGTGGCCAGCGCGTTGCTACTCCCGCCACTGCGCTCGCTCACGGCGGCGAAAGCCCCCTCCCCCGGTCACGCATATCCCATTGTTTCAACTCACAAGTTCATTTACGCTGGCCGTCCTGAGTCCAGTTTTCACCTCATCAGCCATCAGGAACGCCAGCCGCCCGCAACCGCAGGGGCTGTACCACGGAAAAGGAATCGCCAGATGAAAAACGCCATCGTTACCGCCCGCTTCGACGCCATCAGCACCGAAGGGGAACAGCTCACCCTCAAGATCGCCATCAAGGCCCCCGAGCCGGATCCCAAGTCCGCCAGCGGTGACTGGCGCTGCAAGGTGAAGCTGGCGGGGCTGAGCGAAAAGACCTTTATCTACGGCATCGACAGCCTGCAGGCCCTGAGCCTCGCCATCAAGTTTGTCGAAACCGAACTGCGCGCCTTCTCCGATGCTGGCTGGCAGTTCTATCTGCCCAATTGCCCAGATCACCCCATCGACATGAGCGCCTGCTACTTCCCGGCGCTCTAGCCCGGCCCATCCAAGGAGACCTGATGCACGGACCCGATCCCGCCAATCCCCACCCCATGAACGGATTTCCCCAGGTGTGCTTTATCAAGAACACCATCAAGGGGCCCAATATCGAGGTGGGTGACTACACCTATTACGACGACCCGGAGGATTCGGCGGGCTTCGAGCGCAACGTCCTCTACCACTTCCCCTTCATCGGCGACAAGCTGATCATCGGCAAGTTCTGCGCCATCGCCCGCGGGGTGAAGTTCATCATGAACGGCGCCAACCACCAGACCTCCGGCTTCTCCACCTACCCCTTCTTTATCTTCGGCAACGGCTGGGAGCATGCCGCACCCGCCCCGGGCAGCCTCCCCTACAAGGGCGATACCGTTATCGGCAACGATGTCTGGATTGGCTATGACGCTCTGATCATGCCGGGGGTAAAAGTCGGCAACGGCGCCATCATCGCAGCCCGCTCCGTGGTCACCGGCGACGTGCCCGCCTACGCCGTGGTCGGCGGCAACCCGGCGAAAGTGATCCGCTACCGCTTCGACGACGACACCATCGCCCGTCTCAACACCATCGCCTGGTGGGACTGGCCGGTGGAGCAGATCAGCCGCCATTTGCCGCTTATCAGCGGCGGCGAGATAGCCGCGCTGGAAGCGGCAACCCCATAGCGACAATCACCATCAAGCAGGAAGCACTATGCAACTAACCCCACCCCAACCGCCTCAGGACGATGAGATCGAAGCGCTGCGTATTGGTCTCTCGGGCTTCAACACGGGTCACGCCGGCACCCATCTGCGCGAGCGGATCGCCAGCTTTATCAAGGATGAAGAGGGCAAGGTACACGGCGGTATCATCGCCGACATCAAGTGGGGCTGACTGCACGTCGACTGGCTCTGGATCGACGAAAGCATCCGCCGCGATGGCTGGGGCGGCCGCCTGCTCGGCGCCATGGAGCAGTACGCCCAAAGCAAGGGCATCAGCAACTACCATCTGGAAACCACCAGTTTTCAGGCCCTCCCCTTCTACCAGAAGCAGGGTTACGAAGTCTTTGGCCAGCTGCCCGATATGCCGCCGGGGCATGTGAGTTATTTTTTGAAGAAGCAAGGCATTTGTAATGAATAAAATTTACAAATACATGAAATTCAGACCTGATTTTTTTAAAAAACCTAGTCTTAGGTTAAGTCAACGCTGTGCATTGAATGACCCTTTTGAGCTCAGCCCGGACCAAGATACGCTAGATAAAATATTAGAAGATGCTCATCGAGAGGATTTCTTCCAGCAAATTTCTGAATATGCAAGTGATGAAGGGTTTGATGATACAGGGATCATCTCTTTCACGGAAAGTTATAATAACTTATTGATGTGGTCTCACTACGCTGACGAGCATAAGGGTATTGTTATTGAGTTTGACTACCATGCTTTGAAGACTCACTTCAATAAAATACTATCTGTGAGTAACTCTATTGAACGTGTATTATATAATAGAGAAAGACATGAGGTACTACCATGTACCACTTCACCCAAAAGAAACTTATTAACTAAGAGTGATGATTGGATTTATGAAAAAGAACATCGAGTAATAACTAAAGTATCGAATGCAGATTACTTTGTCATTAATAAAGAAGCCTATGAATATATTCTTGATTTCTATGATGAAAGCTACCTTGAACTGCTTAATATCGAGAAATACAAAGGGATGATAAAGATCTCCATCAATCATCAAGCATGCCACTTAATGGATCAGCAAGAAAAAGATGGCAGCTCCACTGACGATATGGAAGAGATGCGATTTTCTCCAAGCAACACTATATTAAACGAACTACTTTCTTTTATCGCAGCAGCACCAACCTCCATTTTTCTTTTTGATATACCAATAGAATGTATCACTGGAATATTTTTAGGCTGTAGATTAACGGAATCAGACAAGTCAACGCTACGTGAAGTAGCTTGCGAAAATACATTATTTAATAGAATACCTTGTTATCAAGCTAGTTTAAGCAAGCATCAATTCGCCTTGATTTTTGAAGAAACCTACCACTCATGCTCAACAACATAGACGTAGGGTGCAATGAACGAAGTGAATTGCACCTCTATCTTCACAACTATCATAATGAAAATGGTGCAATGCGCTCCGCTTATTGCACCCTACGTTAACCATGTTAATACCGATTATTTATTGTCGTGTGGTATTTCATATTCAGGTGTAGAGGTATCTCCCCAAGATAATGGATACCGGCCTTGTTGTACCCAACGATGGAAAGTGGAATATGGCCAATCTTTCGGGGCTGTTACCAATCCATGTTTGACAGGATTGATATGGATGTAATCGAGATGGTGATTGAAATCTTCCTGATTGCGGATCAGGTGATCCCAATAACGCCGCTGCCAAATACCCCGCTCACCACGCAGCCAACGAGATGCTGAGCGAGCCTCCGAATTGGGGATTGCTCGCGAAAACTTGCTTTTGATTTGACGCCAGCGCAGCGGAAAATTGGTATCCCCTTCCGGCAACTCCAGCAAAGCATGCAGATGCTCTGGCAAGACAACCCAGCCGTGGATGCGGAATGGATGACTCTCTTGCACCTCCCTGACAACCTTCCTCAACAGCTCAATCTGTTCGAGCAGTAGATGGTTATTCTGACGATCAGCCAGCACCACTGTAAAAAACCAGGTTTCCCCCGGTTGCCATATTCGTCTGTAATTCGCCATGTTTTGCCCAATCCACAATCAACCCTGTTGTTAAATGTGGTCTAAACGAAGCAAAACGTAGGGTGTAATGAACGAAGTGAATTACACCTCGCTCACACATCCACAAAACAAAAGCGGTGCAATGCGCTTCGCTTATTGCACCCTACTTTTTATGTTTCCTGCGTTGTCACATCAGTTGGTTAACGACCCAAAAACGGCTCCCAATCCTTGAACACCGGCTGCAACCCCGCCTGTCGTACGGCGGCGGCCACTTCCCCCACCGGGCGGTCGTCGTGGATGGCGAACTGCTCCAGCTCCTCCGCATCCCCCTCGGCATAGCCACCCGGCTGGGTGCGCGATTCGGCCGACATCTGGGTGATGCCAAGGCGCACCGCGCCGTTGCGAAAGGTGGCCGACTCGCGGGTGGAGAGGGACAAGTCCAGGGTCGGCGAGAAGAGGCGCCAGGCGCAGATAAGCTGGGCCAGCTGGCGATCCGACATGACCACGGCAGGCTCCAGCCCACCGGTGCAGGGGCGCAGGCGCGGGAAGGAGAGCGAGTAGCGGCTCTGCCAGTGGTGGCGCTCAAGCCAGCTCAGGTGCTCGGCGACAAAGTAGCTGTCGGCGCGCCAGTCCGAGGAGAGACCGATCAGCGCCCCCAGCCCTATCTTGTCGATACCGGCACGGCCAAGCCGATCCGGCGTGGCGAGGCGCCATGCGATGTCCCGCTTGTTGCCGCGCAGATGGTGGCGGGCATAGGTGGGGGCGTGGTAGGTCTCCTGATAGACCATGACGGCGTCGAGGCCGAGGCTCTTCAGCTCGGCATAGTCGGCCTGCGAGAGGGGCTGCACCTCCATCCCCACCGTGCTGAAGTGGCGGCGGATGATGGGCATCACCTCGCGAAAATAGGCAAGCCCCACCTTGTGCTCGTGCTCGCCGGTCACCAGCAGCACGCTGTCAAAACCGCGCGCCTTGATGGCCAGACACTCGCGCTCAATCTCCTCTGCATTCAGGGTCTTGCGCTTGAGGCGGTTGCTCATGGAGAAGCCGCAGTAGGTGCAGTCGTTGGCGCAGAGATTCGACAGATAGAGCGGCACATAGAAGCCGATGGTATTGCCAAAGCGCTGGCGGGTCAGGCGCTCGGCCTCGGCCGCCATCTGTGGCAGATACGCCTCGGCGGCTGGGGAGATCAGCGCCATAAAATCGCTCAGGGTGCGGCGGGGTGAACCCAGCGCCCGCTCTACATCGGCGGCAGTCTTGGCGCGGATCTGCATGCCGATATCGTCCCACTCAAGTTCGTACCAGCGGTCGAGAAAGGAAGGCTCCTTAGCCCTCACCCCCGGCCCCTCTCCCAAGGGGAGAGGGGGGCTAAACACATCCGCCTCGGGAGAAACCGAGAAAGAGGACATGGCGATTGGCTCTTGCCCCGCGCCAGCATCATGACTCATAACCCCCCCAGAAAATCGGTGAGCGGGCTGGAGGCTTGGGCCTGCAGGGCGCGGGCGCCGAGACCTGCCTCATAGGCGCTGCGACCGGCAGTGCAGGCCAGTGCAAAGGCGCGGCCCATGGCGACCGGGTCGCCGCTCACCGCGATGGCGGTGTTGACCAGCACGGCATCGGCGCCCAGCTCAAAGGCGGCGGCCGCGTGGCTCGGCGCACCGATGCCCGCATCAACTACCACAGGCACATTGGCCTGCTCGACGATGATGGAGAGAAACTCCCGGGTCACCAGCCCCTGATTGGAACCGATGGGGGCGCCGAGCGGCATCACGGCGGCGCAGCCCACCTCTTCCAGCCGCTTGCAGAGCACGGGGTCGGCACCGCAGTAGGGCAGCACCACGAAGCCCTCTTTCACCAGCTGCTCGGCGGCTTTCAGCGTCTCGATGGGATCGGGCAAGAGGTAACGAGGGTCGGGGTGGATCTCCAGCTTCAGCCAGTTCGTCCCCAGCGCCTCGCGGGCGAGGTGGGCAGCAAATACCGCCTCGGCGGCGGTCTTGGCGCCTGAGGTGTTGGGCAGCAGCTTGACCCCGAGTTGCAGCAAGGGGCTCAGGATATCGTCGTGGGCCTTGCCCGGTTCCAGCCGCTTGATGGCCATGGTGACCAGTTGGGAGCCGCTCGCCTCGATGGCGGCGGCCATCAGATCAGGGCGGGCAAACTTGCCGGTGCCGGTAAAGAGGCGCGATGAGAAGGTGTGATCGGCAATTGTCAGCATGTCAGCCTCCGGCCACTGCAGTAAGAAGAGGTGAGGCCCCGCCGCAAGGCAGAACGCTCGAATATGGGACTGTGAGCATCATAGATCAGCCTCCCGCAATGGCAGTGAAGAGGTGAAGTTCATCCCCGTCATTGAGACGGGTCTCGGCCCAGCGGCCACGGGGCAGCACGGCGCCGTTAAGGGCCACGGCTACGCCCTGTGGATTAACGTCTTGCGCCGCCAGCAGGTCGGCCACGCTCTGCCCTGCCGCCAGCGGCTGGGCTTTATCGTTGAGTCGAATGGTGAGGGTCATGGGGTGATCTCCTTATCGTGTGTCGGGCATCGGCGCTGCCCGCAAACCGGGCAATCGGGATCCGGGGCCAGAGTAAGGGTCTGCCACTGATGGCTCAGGGCATCGAAGCGGCGCAATGTGCCGGCGACCGGACTCGGCATCCCGAGCAGCAGCTTCAGCGCCTCCAGCGCCTGCAAAGAGCCCATCACCCCGACCAGCGGACCAGTGACGCCGCTGGTCTCGCAGCTCTGACTCACCTTGGTATCCAGCGGGTAGAGGCAGGCGTAGCAGGCGTGATCGCTGCTGGTGCGCGCCATCAGCTGCCCCTGCCAACCCACAGCGGCAGCAGAGATCCAGGGCTTGCCCTGCCCCACGCAGGCGGCGTTGATGGCCTGGCGGGTGGCGAGGTTGTCGCAGCAGTCGATCACCAGATCCACCTCGGCCACAAACTCCGGCAGGCTGGCGGCATCGAGCCGCTGGTTAATGGCAATCAGCTCCACCAGCGGGTTGTGGGCGGCCAAGCGCTCGCGGGCCAGCTCCGCCTTGGAGTGGTTGACTGCCTCGCTATCAAACAGGATCTGGCGCGGCAAGTTGCTGGAATCGACCGTGTCGCCATCAGCCAGCCACAAGGTGCCCACCCCGGCCCCGGCCAGATAGAGGGCGAGCGGTGAGCCGAGCCCGCCGAGGCCGACTATCAGCACGGACTTATCTTTCAGCCGTGCCTGCCCTTCTTCACCCACTTCCGCCAGCATCAGCTGGCGGCCATAGCGCAAATATTCTTTGTCACTAAGAGAAGCGGCATCAGAGCGCATGTTCCACCTCCCTTATGGCAGAGGCCGAGCGTGGCTCATCCCCCACGCCCACGGCCGCGAGCAGCCGTTCGGTCGCCCCCTGCCAGTCATCGCTGGCCGTGATGGCCGAGACCAGCGCGATGCTGCCGACCCCGCTTGCCTTGACCGCCGCCACCCGCTCCTCGCTGATGCCGCCGATGGCCACCGTCGGCCACTCCGCCATCAGGGCGCGGTAGCGGTATAGCCGCTCCAGCCCCTGCGGGCGCGAAGGCATCGCCTTGGTATTGGTCGGGAAGATATGCCCCAACGCGATATAGGAGGGGGCCAGCTCGCGCGCACGCATCAGCTCGAAGTAGCCGTGGGTGGAGATGCCAAGGCGCAGTCCGGCCGCCTGAATGGCGGCGAGATCGGCGGTCTCCATATCCTCCTGCCCCAGATGCACGCCCCAGGCGCCCGCCTCGATGGCCTGCTGCCAGTAGTCGTTGATAAAGAGCCGCGCCCCATGACGGCGACCGAGCGCTACCGCATCACGAATGGCCGGTGCCACCTGAGCGGCGGGCAGATTCTTGATCCGCAGCTGGATAGTCTTGACCCCCAGCCCCAGCAGGCGGCGCAGCCACTTGACCGAATCCACCACCGGATAGAGGCCGAGATTGTGCTCGGTCGGCGCGAAGGGGCCCTGCGGCAGGCGGGCGATGCTTGTTTCATACAATCCGAAGCGGCGATCGAGGGTTGAACCCGCCAGCACGGCGCGGGGGAAGTGGACCAGATCGGCTGGCCAGCCAAGATGGGCGATGGGTCCCGGGCCTGCGCCCACCCCCTGTGCAGCCGCCAACCCCTGTTGCAGGTAGGCTCGCGCCAGGGTGATGGCGTCCTCCACCGGATAATCCTGCGCCACCACGGCGGCGATGGCGCTGGCGTAACAGCAACCTGTGCCGTGGCCGTGGCGGGTGTCGAGGCGCGGCGCCGCCAACCAGAATTCGCGGGTCTCGTCCTGGTAGTAGTCGAGGCAGAGATCGCCGCTCCAGCCCAGATGGCCGCCCTTGACCAGCACGGCGCGGGCGCCGAGTTCGCGCAGCCGCTGGGCGGCGAAGCGCACCAACACAGGGCTGGTCGCGGGAATGCCGGTTAGGGCTTCCAGTTCGGGGCCGTTGGGGGTGATGAGAGACAGACGTGGTAACAGCTGCTCGCGCACCGCTTCCAGCATATTGGGCTCCGCCATCGGGGTGCCGGTGCTGGCAATGGCCACCGGGTCGTAGACCACGAAGGGAGCCTCGATGGCCGCCAGTCGGCGGGCCAGCACCTCGACGTGGAGCCGGGTCGGCAGCAGACCGATCTTGATGGCGGCAGGCGGCAGATCGACACCGAGGGCGTCGATCTGGGCGGTGAAGGTCTGCATCAGCACGGGGTCGACCATCTTCACCGCCACCGAGTTCTGGGCGGTAATGGCGGAGATGATCGAGCAGCCGTGCACGCCGAGGTCGTGCAATGTGTGCAAGTCAGCCTGAATGCCGGCGCCACCGCCGGAGTCGGAACCGGCGATGGTCCAGACAACTGGGCGGGAGTCCGTCACAGGCAGCAGATCGGCGGGGCTGACAGCCCCGCTTGCGCTGCTCACGCCTCCTCCCCTGCGGCCTGTTTCAGCGCCGCCTGATGGTAGATCTCGCCACCGGTCTCCTTGAAGGTCTCCGCCATGCGGGCCATGCCGCTCTCCACCTGAGCCACCACCTGCTCCTGCTGACCATCCATGCCGACCAGCTTGATCTCCACCGCTTCAAGCTTGGCCGCGTAATCGCGCACATCCTGAGTGATCTTCATGGAGCAGAACTTGGGCCCGCACATGGAGCAGAAATGGGCCACCTTGCCGGACTCCTGCGGCAGGGTCTCGTCGTGGTAGGCACGAGCGGTGTCGGGATCCAGGGCCAGATTGAACTGATCCTCCCAGCGGAACTCGAAGCGCGCCTTGGACATGGCGTTGTCGCGGATCTGGGCACCCGGATGCCCCTTGGCCAGATCGGCGGCGTGGGCGGCGATCTTGTAGGTAATCAGCCCCTGCTTCACGTCCTCCTTGTTGGGCAGGCCCAGATGCTCCTTGGGGGTGACGTAGCAGAGCATGGCGCAGCCGTACCAGCCGATGAGCGCGGCACCGATGCCGGAGGTGAAATGATCGTAACCCGGTGCAATGTCGGTGGTGAGCGGGCCCAGCGTATAGAACGGCGCCTCGTGGCAGTGCTCCAGCTGCTCGGTCATGTTGCGCTCGATCATGTGCATCGGCACGTGACCCGGCCCCTCGATCATCACCTGCACGTCGTACTCCCACGCAATTTTGGTCAGCTCGCCAAGAGTGCGCAGCTCGGCGAACTGGGCCTCGTCGTTGGCGTCATAGACTGAGCCCGGACGCAGACCGTCGCCCAGCGACAGGGCCACGTCATAAGCGGCGCAGATCTCGCAAATTTCTCGGAAGTGCTGGTAGAGGAAGTTCTCCTTGTGGTGGGAGAGGCACCACTTGGCCATGATGCTGCCACCGCGCGAGACGATGCCGGTGAGGCGCTTGGCGGTCATCGGCACGAAGCGCAGCAGGACGCCGGCGTGGATGGTGAAGTAGTCCACCCCCTGCTCGGCCTGCTCCAGCAGAGTGTCACGGAACAGCTCCCAGGTGAGGTCTTCGGCGATGCCGTTGGTCTTCTCCAGCGCCTGATAGATGGGCACGGTGCCGATGGGCACCGGGCTGTTGCGCAGGATCCACTCGCGGGTCTCGTGGATGTAGCGGCCGGTGGAGAGATCCATCACTGTGTCGGCGCCCCAGCGGGTGGACCAGACCAGCTTCTCCACCTCCTCTTCGATGCTGGAGGTGACCGCCGAGTTGCCGATGTTGGCGTTGATCTTCACCAGGAAATTGCGGCCGATGATCATCGGCTCCGCTTCCGGGTGGTTGATGTTGCTGGGGATGATGGCGCGACCGGCGGCCACCTCATCGCGCACAAATTCGGGGGTGATGTTCTGGGGCAAACGGGCACCAAAATCGCGGCCCGGATGCTGGGTGCGCAACAGTTCAGAGCGCACCCGCTCGCGCCCCATGTTCTCGCGAATGGCGATAAATTCCATCTCGGGAGTGACGATGCCGGCGCGGGCGTAGTGGAGCTGGGTGACCCGGCGGCCCGGCTTGGCACGGCGCGGCTTTGGCAGATGCTCGAAGCGCAGGTGATCCAGCCCCTCGTCGGCCAGACGCTCCTGAGTGAAGGTGGAGCTGAGCCCCGGCAGTTCGTCGGTATCATCCCGTTCCAGCACCCAGTTCTCCCGCGGGCGCGGCAGGCCACGGCGCACATCGATGGCGACCCCCTCCTCTCCGTAACGGCCCGAGGTGTCATAGACCGGAATCGGCTCGTTGGGTTCGAATTTGGGATCTTCTTTGGTGCCGCCGACGAAGGTGTCGGCCAGCTGGATCTCCCGCAGGGGAACACGAATATCGGGGCGGGAGCCTTCGATAAAAATGCGACGGGAGTTGGGATGAGCCATCCCCTTGAGGCTGTCGATAAAAGCTTGGGCGCTGGAGCGCTGCTCGCGGCGGCTGGATTTGGCGGTATCAGATACAGAAGTAGACATAGCAAAACTCACATTAACTGGTTGAAGTTATGGGTGTTTGCTTGTCTGGAGTTCGAGGAGAAGATGAACTTGCGGCGGGGTGTTTATCTCGGGAGGGAGTGCGCGCGGGATAGATCTCCGCGCTGCTGTTCTGCCGCTTCCCGCTCTCTGCACGCTGCGGGCAAGGCGCCCCACGTGCAGGAAAACCGGACGGGACAGACTCCCTCCTGTGCGCCCTGACCCATCAAGGATGATCCCTTCGATGAGCGGAAGAGGCTTGTCCCTCCTCCGGCGCGGTAACCCGCAAGTTACCCTTGTTCCCTTCGCAGGTTTTAACCTGATCAGGTTCCACGGATCCCGAATTAACGGTCTCAGCTTCGCGTCGTTCGACGGTCAGCACTCCGACAAGATGGCGCCAGTATAAGGGGGAAAATCCAAAGCACAAGCCGTTAACAATCTGGCCAACACGCCTCTTTCAACAAATGAGTGAACAATGCCTCGCTCACGGGGCCACCCCAAACAGAGGTCAAACCTGCGTTGGCATCACCTTGGCACGCCATAGCTTCCTGTTGTGATCATTCAGGGACAAGAGGAGAAAAAGAGGGAAAATCGAGGGGCGCAGGGCAAACAGAAACAGGCCCCTATGAAAGGGGCCTGCGAGTGAGGTTATTGAACCGGCACTATGGTCAGGGATACATTGCCAAACCCTTCGTTGGCAAGGGCCTCGCTGTCCAGATCCACACCGGTAAGCGCCACCTCATCGGCAGAGGCACTGCGCAGCTGGGCAGCCTTCGCGGAACGGGTCTGGGGCTGACCGATTTCGATATCACCGGCAAACTGGCTCTCGGCATAGAAGTCACCGGTCACCGCCGAACGGATCGGGCGCAGCACACGACCCAGGTTATTCTGCATGGTCGACAAACCATACTCGCTGATGGTCCAGTTCCAGTCCCACCACTTCACTTCACCCGGGATATAACGCTTGTCCCACTGGTAGCGGATGCTGCTCGCCTTGTCGCGGAACCGGCCGACGGCAAAGGTGTGCTCCCAGGTGGGGCGATTCTCCGGATGGGTATACCAGGCATTGCCGCCCCAACGCAGGAAGCCCTTCATGGTCAGGTCATAATTGACCTCGGCCTTGAACTCGTAGGGGTAGGAGATGTTGGACTTGTAGAGGGCAACCCGCACCGGAAGGCTGGAGTGAGGCGGCACCGTGGGGCGCGCTTCAACCGAGACGGTCTCGGTCGTCGAGCCCCCTTTCTGGGAGGCCCAACTCTGGCTCGCAGCGATCTCGATGGCCAGTTCGGTTTCCCCCACCAACGGCCACTGAAACTTGTTCTTGGTGGTCACCTTCTCGCTCAGGCTGTAGGTGTCGGTCTTCGACCAGTTGGTGGCCTTGTCGTACTTCAGGGTCACCACCACCTGCTGGGGCAGGTCGGTGTAGTTGGTCGCATTGGCCGTGATGGTCTTGACCAGCTGCTTGCCGCTCTCGGTGACCTGACCATGGCTGAAGGAGTCGGGTTCTAGGGTATATGAGAAGTTGCTTACCTTGATGGAGCTCTTCTCCCCGCAACGATATCCGGAGCAGCCGCCGTCATTATTTCCCTTTATCAACCAGCCATCGCCAACCCGGGTAACATCCATATCTTCCCCGACATAGGGGCTATGATTTCCACCCACCCAGGCATATCCCAAATAATGAGCGAGATAACTGACTGGCTTGATAAAATAATCATTGTCGTGGACAAGCCGCCATTGCACATCGACCTCATCACCCGCCGGAATATTCCAGTCAGAGAGTGTTGGTATTTCTCCGGAAACCGGTGAATTGGGATAGCACCAGGTTTCTCCGGCAGTGCCCTGTTTGATTTCGCCATTATATCCCGGCCCCATAATCACCCAGCGATCAGCCAGCCCGGTTATCTGCCACTGCCCCATGCGGCTGACCAGATTACCCTTGATACTCATGGCTTCATCGCGGGTCAGAGGACGGTAACCACTGGCACAGACGCCCGTGCCAAGGCCCGCCCACTTGACCTGATCAGGGTAGACAGGTTCAGCCGCCTGCACCTGAGCGAGCATCAATGAAGACGCCAAAAACGCCAGATTGGCGGTAATTATTCTATTCATCATTTATCCCTCTTTCAGACATACGATAATTGTTATTGTGTAGAAATATCCTTTTTCATTTGACAGGTATGGACTCCGACAAAACCTGACACAAATAAAATAAACCACCAAAAAACATCCATGACAAACAAAATAATGGTGGTATAAGAAAATAATTAGAGTGATGACTTTATTGAGGAATAAATCATAAATATTGTGGCAGCCATTATTTAATGGCTGCCACAATATGGTGAAACCATATTAAATAAGAAGATGCTGAATTACTCTTCCGGATTGATCACTTCAATTCCCTGCAATATTCCATCCGCCGAACGGATCAATACCAGCTCGCTCCCGGCATGCAGATCGGCGGCCGAACCGTTAACCCAGCGCACCAGCGGATTGAGTGGCACAGTGCCCAGGGTTGCCAGCGTGAGCTGCCGGTCATCGAAAGATTGCAGGCGATCTTGCGCCCGCTGCCAGGGCTGATTGGCCAGCGGGGCTCTGGCGGCCAGCAGCTCAATCCGGGTGGCAACGCCATCTGCCACCAGCAGGGCGAGCTGGTCGCCGGGTTTGAGTGGCTGCGGCCAAATCTCCCCCTGCCGCCAGATGGCGGCACTGCCCTGCTCCACCTCGGCCCCCTGAAATTGCAGGCGGATGCCATCGCTGTGCTCCAGCTCCACCAGCCACAATTCGTCGGCTCCCGCCTGCGCCGCCCAGAGCGGCACACCCAGCATCCATGCACACCACTTTCTCGATTGTTCCATCTTCGTTCGTCCCTGAACAAAAAGCCCATGCAGGACAAGCATGGGCTTCATTCGGGAGCATTTCTAATCGGAACGCAGAGATCGGATCAGTCATCCTCGCGGCAGCGGCTCAGGCGCATGCCGTCAAACTTGCACTCCAGCTCGAGCCAGCGCCCTTCAAACGGCGCCAGACTGTTATCCGAGGTGGTGTAGCCCCAGATCCGCCCCCCTTCGACCGGCCCCTCCAGATCCATCTCGTCCTTGTCATCTTCGTCGAGGGCTTCGACCTTGCGTACATAGCGCACGCCGTTCTCCACCACCCCCTTCATCTCGACCCAGGTACCGCCGAGATCATCCTCGTTGAGCCAATCCTTGAAGCGGGTCTGGTCGTCGATCACGAACGGCATGCCGTTGACCATCAACTGGCCAAGCTGCCAGGTGGTGCGGCCGGTCAGTTTGAATTCGGTCGCCTGTGCGGTGCCAAGTGGAAACAAGATCAGCAACAGGAGGGCGCAGAGAGACTTCTTCATCAGGGATCCTCGGGGTTACACTGGCAAACAGGATGCCGAATCCGGTGTGAAAAGAGCGTGAAACGCTCGCCAACCAGGAGAGCAAAGCATGAAGATTTTGGTAGTGGAAGACAATCCTCAGGTGGCGGAAACCATCATGGATTATCTGGAGCTGGCCGGTCACCGCCTCGATTGTGCCTATCACGGTCAGGCGGCGCTGCAACTGCTGGAGGAGCAGCGTTTCGACGTCATCATCATGGATGTGATGATGCCGCGCCTCGATGGCCTCAGCACGGTGGCGCGCCTGCGCGAGCAGGGGATTGCCACTCCCGTGCTGTTTCTCACCGCCCGCGACAGCCTGGAGGACAAGCTGGCGGGCTTCAAGGCGGGAGGGGATGACTATCTGGTCAAGCCGTTCGCCATGGAGGAGCTGGAGGTGCGACTGCAAGCCCTGAGCCTGCGCGGCCCGCGCGGCGATGTGGGGGCCATCAGCTTTGGCGATCTGACGGTCGATGTCGCCAGCGGCCGCGCCACCCGCGCCGGTGAGCCCCTCAAGCTCGGCAAGATCCCGTTCCAAATCCTCGCCCTGCTGGCCCGCCGCGCGCCGGCCATCGTCAGCCGTCAGGAGGTGCTCGACACCGTCTGGGGGGATGAGGAGCCCGACTCCGATGCCCTGCGCAGCCATATCTACGCCCTGCGCAACGCGCTCGACAAACCCTTCCCCACTCCCATGCTGGAGACCCTGCACGGCCAGGGCTACCGACTGGTGAGCGTATGAGTCTGCCGAGCCTGCGCCGCCGCCTGATCATGGCGCTTGGCGGCGCCGGGGTAGTGCTGCTGATCCTGCTCTCCGGCCTGATGATGGTGGCCGAGGACAAGATGGAGGAGTTGAGCCTGCGCCACTGGCTGGAAGCCGAAGTGACCCGCTACAGCGATGACTGGCTGCGACTCGGCCCGGCGGCGGCGGCTCCAAGCCCCAGACAGTTCTCCAGCTACTGGACCGAGGCGGGCCGCCTGCCGAAATGGCTGAAGCCCTACCAGACCCCCGGCTTTTTCGAACATCAGCTGGGCAAGGAGGACAAACACTTTCTGGTGGCCCGTCACCCCTCCGGCGAGGGACTGCTCTATCTGGTCTTCAATGACGACGCCGATGACTACCTCGACCCCTACGAGGACAAGCTGCATCTGGCGACCCGACTGATCGGGGTGACCCTGCTGCTGGGCTGCCTCGGCTTCGGCATCTGGCTGGTGCGCCATATCACGGGGCCGCTGCAACGGCTGCAACAGAGGGTCGCCCACCTCACCCCGGATCAGGCGGATTTCGAGCCTGACGCCCCCTGGCAGGAGCTGCGGGATATCGAGCTGGCGCTGCTGGCCGGCAAGCAGGAGGTGAGCGCAGTGTTCGCTCGCGAGCAGGAGTTCAGTCGCTTCGCCAGCCACGAGCTGCGCACCCCCAACATGGTGATCCAGGGCTCGGCCGCGCTGCTTGGCAAGGTGACAGATCTGCCAGCACCGGCCGCCCGCGCCACCACCCGCATCCGCGCCGCCGCCGACGAGATGGCACTGCTCACCGAGACCTTCCTGCTGCTGGGCCGCAAGGAGGCAGTGGAGCGACCGCTGCAGCAGGTCACCCCGCTGGTCCGTCAGGAGCTGGCCCGCCTCGCTCCGCTGTTGCAGCGGGAGGCACTCGATATCCGGCTTAATCTGGACGAGAGCAGCGAAGTAAACGCCCCCCTCTCCCTGCTCGCCATTGCCCTCGGCAACCTGCTGAAAAATGCCCTGAGCTATGCCGAGGGACATATCGACATCGAGCTGTGTGGCCCGGTGCTCACCATCAGCAACCCGACGGCGGCGGCGCCGGATCAGATCCTCGGCTACGGCTGTGGCCTCACCATCATCCAACGCATCTGCGAGAAGCTGGGCTGGCAGATCGACACCCGGCTGAAGGACGGAATTTTCAGCGCCCGGCTGGCGATGATCACTGCCGAACAGTTCCCTCTCCCTTTGGGAGAGGGTTAGGGTGAGGGCGCAGTGGCACCGCCAACCCACCAGCCAGATAGCAACAAGGCGCCCGAGGGCGCCCTGTTTCTATCTGACAGATGCAAGCCTGAGGCTCACTCCGCCGGTTTGTTCTTGCGGCTCGCCTTGAGTTCGAGGAACTCGATGATCTTGCCGGCCACATCCTTGCCGGAGGCGGCTTCCACACCTTGCAATCCGGGGGAGGAGTTGACCTCCAGCACCAGCGGGCCACGGGCGCTACGCAGGATATCCACCCCCGCCACATCCAGCCCCATGATCTTGGCGGCCTGCACCGCGGTGGCGCGCTCTTCCGGGGTGATCTTGATCGCTTCGGCAGTACCGCCACGGTGCAGGTTGGAGCGAAACTCCCCCGGCTGGGCCTGGCGGCGCATGGCGGCAACCACCTTGCCATTGACCACCAGACAGCGGATGTCGGCGCCGTTGGCCTCGCGGATATACTCCTGCACCAGAATGTTGTTGTTAGTCTGGATAAAGGCCTCGATCACGCTTTCGGCGGCCTTCTGAGTCTCGCAGAGCACCACGCCAATCCCCTGGGTTCCCTCCAGCAGTTTCACCACCAGCGGCGCCCCGCCCACCATGGTGATGAGGTCGGGCACGTCGTGGGTGCTGTGGGCATAGCCGGTGATGGGCAGGCCGATACCGTGGCGGGAGAGCAGCTGCATCGCTCGCAGCTTGTCGCGGGAACGGCTGATGGCCACCGAGCTGTTTAGGGCCATGGTGTTCATCATCTCGAACTGGCGCAGCACAGCGGTACCGTAGGCGGTAATGCTGGCCCCGATCCGCGGGATCACGGCGTCATAGCTTCCCAGCTCCCCACCCTCGTAGTGAATGGAGGGGTTGTGGGAAGCGATATTCATATAGCAGCGCAGGGTGTCGAGCACCTCTACCTGATGACCGCGCGCCTGTGCCACCTCGACCAGACGGCGGGTGGAGTAGTTTTTCGGCTCACGGGATAAAATGGCGATCTTCATGACAATTCCGCTAGAAGGCTGTGCCTGGGCAGGATGGGGCGGGAGAGTATAAGGTGCCACAGCGCCAAGACAACGCCAATTGTTTATCCTGACAACAAGACAAACCACGCCAAACCGCACGCGATCCTGTCACTTTGACCAACAGGTTAAACGGCGGCTCTGCGCAGGTTGTTCAACCCAAGCAAGGATGCCGCCGTTTCTCGTTAAAGATCAACCGGTGTCACGCGGGAGTCAGTTCAGGTTTGGCCCCAACCAGCGTTCGGCCTCTGCCAGCGTCATCCCCTTGCGGGCGGCGTAATCCTCCACCTGATCTTGCTGGATCTGCGCCACCGCGAAGTATTTGCTCTCGGGATGGGAGAAGTACCAGCCCGACACCGCCGCCCCCGGCCACATGGCGTAGGATTCGGTGAGCTGCATGCCGATAGCCTGCTCCACCTGCAGCAGCTCCCAGATGCTCCCCTTCTCGGTGTGCTCCGGGCAGGCCGGATAACCGGGGGCCGGGCGGATGCCCTGATAGTTTTCGCGGATCAGCTCCTCGTTGCTGAGGGCCTCGTCGGGAGCATAACCCCAGTGCACCTTGCGCACCTGCTCGTGCAGGTACTCGGCAAAGGCTTCGGCCAGACGGTCGCACACCGCCTGAATAAGGATGGCGTTGTAGTCGTCGTGCTGCGCCTTGTAGGCCTTGGCGATGGCCTCCTCACCGATACCGCCGGTCACCGCGAAGGCGCCGATCCAGTCGGGCTTGCCACTCTCTTTCGGCGCCACATAGTCCGCCAGACAGTAGTTGGGGAAGCCCTGCTTCTCGCTCTGCTGGCGCAGGTGGTGCAGCACCTTGATGACCTCGGTGCGGGACTCGTCGCTGTAGACCTCGATGCTGTCCCCTACCGCGTTGGCGGGGAACAGACCGATCACCCCGGCGCAGCGCACGCTCTGATCCTTTTCCAGCAGGTCCAGCATGGCGTTGGCATCGGCAAACAGCTTGGTCGCCTCCTCGCCAATGATCTCGTCCTCGAGGATGCGCGGATACTTGCCTGCCAGCTCCCAGCTGAGAAAGAAAGGCGTCCAGTCGATGTAGGGGCGCAGCACCGAGATGGGCACGTTCTCGAACTTCTGCAGACCCGGCTCACGAGGCTTGGGTGGCTGATAGCCAACCCAATCCAGCTGGTGCCGGTTGGCGCGGGCATGAGCCAGACTGACCGGACGGGACCGCGGCTGCTTGCGGGCATGCTGATCTCGGGCGATCTCGTACTCCTTGTCGATGCGGGCGACAAACGCCTCCTTGAGATCCGGGCTGAGCAGGCTCTGGGCCACCCCTACCGCGCGGGAGGCGTTGGAGACATAGACCACAGGCTCCGAGTAGTTCTGCTCGATCTTCACCGCAGTGTGGGCCTTGGAGGTGGTCGCGCCGCCGATCAGCAGCGGCAGCTTGAAGCCCTGACGCTCCATCTCTTTGGCCACGTGCACCATCTCGTCCAGGGACGGGGTAATGAGACCCGACAGCCCAATGATATCGGCGCCGACCTCCCGCGCCGTCTTGAGAATCGTCTCGCAGGAGACCATGACCCCGAGGTCGACAATCTCGAAGTTGTTGCACTGCAGCACCACCCCGACGATGTTCTTGCCGATGTCGTGCACATCCCCTTTCACGGTGGCCAGCACGATTTTGCCATTGCTGGAGCCACCCGACTTTTCCGCCTCGATATAGGGCTGCAGATAGGCCACCGCCCGCTTCATCACCCGCGCCGATTTCACCACCTGCGGCAGGAACATCTTGCCCGCGCCGAACAGGTCGCCGACCACGTTCATGCCATCCATCAACGGCCCTTCGATGACGTGCAGCGGCTTCTCGGCGCCAGCGCGTGCCTCTTCGGTATCCTCTTCGATAAAGTCGGTGATCCCCTTGACCAGCGCGTGCTCCAGCCGCTTGCCCACCGGCCAGCTGCGCCACTCCTGATCCCGCGGATCCTCAGCCTGGGCACCGGCACCGCGATACTTCTCGGCGATGGCCAGCAACTCCTCGGTGGCGTTGTCATTGAGGTTGAGCACCACCGCCTCGACCTTCTCTTTCAGCTCCGCCGGAATGTCTTCATAGATGGCGAGCTGACCGGCATTGACGATCCCCATGTCCATGCCGTTCTTGATGGCGTGGTAGAGGAAGACGGCGTGAATGGCTTCGCGCACCGGCTCGTTGCCGCGAAACGAAAACGAGACGTTGGAGACGCCGCCGGAGATCATGGCGTGGGGCAGGTGCGTTTTGATGTCCTTCACCGCCTCGATGAAGTCCACCGCGTAGTTGTTGTGCTCATCGATGCCGGTCGCCACCGCGAAGATATTGGGGTCGAAGATGATGTCTTCCGGCGGGAAACCGACCTGATCCACCAGGATCCGGTAGGCACGCTGGCAGATCTCGAACTTGCGGGCGCGGGTATCGGCCTGCCCCGCTTCATCGAACGCCATCACGATGACGGCGGCGCCGTAGCGGCGCAGCAGTTTCGCCTGCTGAATGAACTTCTCCTCCCCCTCTTTCATGGAGATGGAGTTGACCACCGGCTTGCCCTGCACGCACTTGAGGCCCGCTTCCAGCACCTCCCATTTGGAGGAGTCGATCATCACCGGCACCCGGGCGATATCCGGCTCACCGGCGATGAGGTTCAGGAAGCGCACCATGGCCGCTTCGGCGTCAAGCATCCCCTCGTCCATGTTGATGTCGATGATCTGGGCACCGTTCTCTACCTGCTGCTTGGCAACGTCGAGCGCCTCGTCGTAGAGCCCCTCTTTGATCAGCCGCTTGAACTTGGCTGAACCGGTAACGTTGGTGCGCTCCCCCACGTTCACGAACATGGACTCGGGGGTGATGATCAGCGGCTCGAGACCCGACAGGCGGCAGGCCACCGGCAGCTCGGGCAGCACGCGCGGCTTGATGCCCGCCACGGCATCGGCCATGGCGCGGATATGGGTCGGGGTGGTGCCGCAGCAGCCGCCGACCATGTTGAGGAAGCCGCTCTGGGCCCACTCGCGGATATGCTCTGCCATCTCACCCGCATCGAGGTCGTACTCACCGAACGCATTGGGCAGACCGGCGTTGGGGTGGGCACTGACATGGGTCTCGCTGATGCGAGACAACTCCTCCACATATTGGCGAAGCTCATCGGGCCCCAACGCACAGTTGAGGCCGAACGACACCGGTTTTACGTGGCGCAGCGAGTGGTAGAAGGCTTCGGTGGTCTGGCCGGAGAGGGTTCGGCCGGAGGCATCGGTAATGGTGCCGGAGATCATCACCGGCAGGCTGTAGCCCAGCGCCTCGAACACCCCTTCCACCGCGAAGGCGGCGGCCTTGGCGTTGAGAGTATCGAAGATGGTTTCAATCAGGATTATGTCGGCGCCACCCTCGATCAGCGCGTGGGTCGATTCGGTATAGGCGGCCACCAGCTGGTCATAGGTGACGTTGCGCTTGCCGGGATCGTTCACATCCGGCGAGATGGAGGCGGTGCGGTTGGTGGGGCCCAACACCCCTGCCACGAAACGCGGCTTGGCGGGATCTTTTGCCGTCCACTCGTCGGCCACGGCGCGGGCCAGACGGGCGGCTTCACGGTTGATCTCGGCGGAAAACTCTTCCATCTCGTAATCGGCCATGGCGATGCGAGTGGCGTTGAAGGTGTTGGTCTCGAGAATGTCGGCCCCGGCAGCGCAATACTGCTCGTGGATCTCGCGGATCACCGCCGGACGGGTCAGCACCAGCAGATCGTTGTTGCCCTTGATGTCGGTATGCCAGTCGGCAAACCGCTCACCCCGATAATCCGCCTCCCCGAGTTTGTAGCCCTGGATCATGGTGCCCATGGCCCCGTCGATGATCAGGATCCGCTCACTGAGGCAGGCTTCCAGCTTCTTTGTTACGTCCGACTGCTTGCTCGGCTCTCTGCTCGACATTACGTTCGACACCGCGTGTTCCTCTTACATCCATGCAACTGCGTAAACAGCATCCTAACAGCAAACAAATAAAATGGAAATCTAGCCGTCTATCAGTCCAAATACGCCACCATATACTCATTTATGGGTAATGAGTAACATAGGGCCCGAGAGTAACCTATGCCCGTCCTGCATAGGGATACGTGCTTGCTGTCTACCAACGAGAAAAAAATAACTATGAGCGTCTACTACACACTCTGTTTTCTGGCAGCGTTGGCGATTTTTATCGCCTTTGCCAACCAGTATGTTGTGAAGATCCAGACCACCATCGCCATTACTGCGGGCTCCATGCTGATCTCCGCACTACTGGTGCTGTTTGGCAAACTGGGTTGGTTCAATCTGGAACCTCTTGCCGTCAAGACCATGGAGAGCATCGACTTCCAGAACTTCCTGCTGAAGGGGATTCTGGGCTTCCTGCTGTTCGCCGGTGGCCTTGGCATCAACCTCAAGGCGCTGCGTAGCCAGAAGTGGGAGATCACCATTCTGGCCATCATTGCCACCCTGCTCTCCACCTTCCTCATCGGCTACGGCTTCTGGTTTATCGCCAAGCTGCTGGGCTGGGAGTTGCCGCTGGTCTACTGCATGCTGTTCGGCGCGCTGATCTCCCCCACTGACCCGATTGCCGTACTGGCCATCGTCAAGAAGATGAAAGCGCCACCCCAGATCGCCATCCAGATCGAAGGGGAATCCCTGTTCAACGACGGTGTTGGCCTCGTCATCTTCGCTACCGTGTTTGCCGTCGCCTTTGGCGGTGTCGAGCCCACCTTCGGTAGCGTGGCCGGTCTGTTCCTGCACGAAGCCCTCGGCGGCATCCTGTTCGGTGCCGTGCTGGGCCTCATCGCCCACGTGATGATCAGCGCCACCGACGACGGTTCATTGGAGCTGCTGCTGACCCTCTGCATCCCGACCGCCGGCTTCGCCTTTGCCAACATGATCGGCGTCTCCGGCGCACTGGCCATGGTGGTCACCGGCATCATGATCGGCAACTGGACCCGTCACTCCGGCTTCTCCGAGCAGAGCAGCCATCACCTGGATCACTTCTGGGAGTTGATGGACCAGTTCCTCAACGCCCTGCTGTTCCTGCTGATCGGTCTGGCGCTGGTACTGCTGGATCTCGCCTGGCGTGACTGGATCCTGCTGGTCATTGCTGTGCCCCTCTGCCTGGGCGCCCGCTTTATCAGCGTGTCGCTGCCCTATGTGGCTTTCCGCCGATTCCGCAATTACAACACCTTCTCGGTGCGGATCCTAACCTGGGGTGGCCTGCGCGGTGGTCTGGCAATGGCGATGGCACTGGCACTCCCCTCCGGCGTCATGATGATCCCGGAACATGGCGTCGACCTGCGTCAGGTCATCCTGGTGATGACCTACTCGGTGGTGATGTTCTCCATCGTGGTGCAAGGCATGACCATCACCCCGATGATCACGGCTGCCAAGAAGGCCTGTGGCGACTACTGAGTCGGCCCACTGTGCTGATTGCAGAATGAGAGAGGGCTCCCGTCGGGAGCCCTCTTTTTATGGCGGATAGATGCGAATATTTGCTGCTGATAGCCCCTTGATTACACAGAGGAAAAGCGTACTGACTTCAACATCGGCAAATTATTGTTTGCTTTTTATTCATTTCGAGGAGAGAATGCGCGCCGGCTAGTTAATCAGCCCTGTTTATGTTTATCCTGCAATGCTTCACCTCACGATGAATCCTGCCAGTACCCGCATAACCTTCTTCTGATTTACTCGCCTTGAGAACCGTCAGGCTGTCTGCCTGCGTTGCCCGGCTCTCACGGTGCAGACCCGATCTGCCCACCCAATTTGATTTATGCATCAGCATATTCCTTGAAAGTGCAGACGCCCCTTAACCGGGCTGGGTATTCCTGCGCGCTTGTCGTTCACCCAATCGACCGCGCCCATTGACCTGACATTTGCCAATACAAGGAGCAAACACCTAATTTATATAGAGAAATACCATGATGAAAGCAGTACAAACACACAAGCCCCTGCGTCGCAGCAAACCCATCAACCTGCCTGTGCAAGAGCACGACAATGATGCGTTCCTGATCCAGTTCAGCACCCGCTTCAGCGGCGGTTTCGCCATCTCCTGTGATGGTATCGCTGGCGAGTTCTCCATCGAAGACCTCAACTGATCCTGCCTGCCCTCCGGCAGCGCCCGATGCAGACAGGCCGCAACTCACGGCGGCCTCTTTGCTTCTCTCTCACGCCTTTAGCCAGACCCGGGCTCTTGCTTGTCACTCAGCCTGACAGCCACCTCGCCATTCGCTTCCCCGCTCTCTGACCTTGATCACTGCTCCAGCAGCAGACACTCATCGGCATCTTCGCTCAACTTGACCAGTCGACTGCGCACCAGCCCCAGCTTGGCCAACAGGCCAATGGATCGCTCGTTGCCCGGAGTGACGATGGCAACTACCTGCCCGATCCCCAACCGGCTTTTGCCATCGGCAAGGGCGGCCTGCGCCGCTTCAATGGCGTAGCCCTGACCGCGATATTGCGGCAGGAAGGCGTAACCGATATCGACCTGCTCCAGGGTGTCGCGCTTGATCAGGCCGCAGATACCGAGGCTGGCACCGTCCTCCTTGCGCTCCACCAGATAGAGCCCGTGACCATAACGGGCATAGCTGACCGCCGGCCCCTGCTGGATATACTCCTGCGCCTGCTCCAGGGTGCGAATGCCCCGATCACCGATGTAACGATAAAAGTCGCCGTCATTGAGCAGCTCAAGGATGAAGGGGGCATCGGTGGCGATCATTTCGCGCAGGATCAGGCGGGAGGAGGCAATCATGGCAAGGGCTCTCAAACGGAAAGTGAAGGGCAAAGAGTGCCCCGTCACTCCCGGGCTGGCAAGTCTGTGGCACCATCGGCCATGAAAAAGGAGCCGCGTTGGCCCCTGATGAGATGGGATAAACGGGCTCAGGCAGCCAGCAACCCGGCGTAGCCATTACCCTGCTCGCGCAGAGCAGTGAACTGGGCGGCGCAATCGGCCCAACTCAGCCCCAGTGCATCTGCCACCTTGTGGGGCCACTCGGGCGGCGCCTCTTCCCCCACATCGGATTGCGCAGCCAGCACGATCGCCAGATGGATCAACCCGGCCTCGGCGGAGAACTCCTTGGCCAGCATGGGGTTGTAGTGATACTCCACCGCATTGCTGATGGTCTCGGGGAACTTCCAGTAGCGTGCCATAGCCGCCCCGACCTGGGCATAGTTGAAGCCGACCACCAGCTCTTCCGCCTTGGCCCGTCCCTTGTGCAACTCCAGATCGTGGATGTGATGGACGGTGTTTTCCGGCAAGCCTACGTGCATCACCAAGCGGCCGAGATCGTAGAGCAGGGCGCAGGTAAAGACCTCATCCCCCTTCATCCCCTTCTTCACCGCCAGACGACGCGCCAGCTCCGCCACGTTGAAAACGCAGCCCCAGAAATGTTTGAGGTCAATGCCGGGAACCGCAGTGACCGATTCGGTGAGCCCGCAGGCCAGCACCATGTTGCGCACCATCGCCAACCCCAGCCGCACTGCGGCTTCATTGACGGTGCCGATCTGACGACTGCTGCCGAACTTGGCCGAGTTGGCCAGCCGCAGCAACTTGGCGGAGATGACAGGGTCCTTGTTGATCAACTTGCTGATCTTGAGCAGATCCGGATCCTTTTCATTGAAGGTCTGGATCAAATCGCGCATCACTTCCGGGATCTGGGGCAGTAGCTTGGGCTCGGCCAGCAGGGAATCTATCGTGGGCATAGGCGTGTCCATCCATGTTATCTGTGTTCCAACCTGTTTGCCTTGGCAAACTCCTCCTAATTATGGGTAACAAATGGCCTCCCCATCGGATTGTTTATTTGCTGGTCATTCAAGGTGTTAGTCACATTCAGGCTATACTGGCCGCCACATTCACTGTTGCGGATATCCCATGAACGACACTCAGGAATTTTTTGATGAAGACGCGCTGCTGGAGATGGTGGAGAACCAGCTCAACGACGGTCACCCGCCCCATGTGAAGGCGACTCTGATGCGGCTGGTGATGAAGGGCACCCCGCGGGAAGAGGCACTGCAATATATCGCCTGCGCCCTCGGTGCCGAGCTGATGGCGATGGAGGCCGATCAGGGCCCCTTCAATCTGGCCCGTTACGGCGAGTTCCTCGACAGCCTGCCCGAGATGCCGTGGGCAGACGACTGACGCGAGCTGGATGACGGATGCAAAAAGGGCGGGTGCCAATGGCCCCGCCCTTTTGCATGGATCCGCTCCGGATCAGAACTGGGAGTTGATGATCACCTCTTCCCCCAGCGCCCCTGCCAACGGCAGTGGCCGATAGCTGGAGTTGGCGGCCCGCAGCAGACGAATGCCGCGAATGCCAACCTCCTGCGCCGCCTTGATATCTCCATCGGCGTCGCCGTAGAAGAGCTTCATCTGCTTATCCTTGAGCCACTGCACCTTGGTGTTCTGGCCCGGCTGATCACCGGCGAAGATCACCGGATTGAGCTGGTCGGCCGGAATATTCATGGTCTGCTGCAAGGTCTGGCTCACGGTTTCGGTCTTGGTGGCCGAGCGACCGGTGACGAAATAGATGTGGTCACCGCGCTTGAGATGCATGGCGATGAGCTCCTTGCCCACCTCTTTCGGCATGCTGAACGCATCCCAGCCGTTATTCATCTTCTCCCAGAAGGCGGGGTTCTTCAGATAGCTCTCGTCGTTGGGCGAGAACTCCTGCTTGCCGCGATAAAAACCCGGGCTGGAGAAGAGCAGGGTATCGTCGATATCAAACCCGACCGCCATCGGGGGCAGGCCATCCAGGCTCTTGGCAATCTGCTCCACTGACACCCAGTGGATCGGCGCCTGCTGGGCCAACGTAACGGTGGTGACACCGGCAGGGATTGGCTGAACGGTAGCGGCTTGACCCGCGACGGCAGGCAGAGAGAGGGCCGCAGCCAGCAAGGAGGCAAGCAGCACCGGACGAGAGATGTGTTTCATAAGGCAGGTTGTCATCTTGAATCAAAAGAGGGGGCCAATAGTGCCCCCATCCTACCTCTCAAATCTGTGAATGCTCCTGCAAAAAGGGAGCATTTGACGCCCGATAATTAATCCTCGATTGGCAGCAGATCGGTAAAGACAAAGCCGTCGCGCACCACTGTCTCGCCGACCCGAATGCCAAGCGGGCGGGAGAACATGGGGCCATCATAGGCCAGGGTATGAAACTCGCCGTTCTCGCCGCACGGATCGACCCCCTCCGGCAGCGCCGCCAGCAGCACCTCGTCAAAGTCATGGCCACCCAGGCTGGCATCCAGCTTGTTCGGGTCGAGAGCACTGATCCGCGCCTTCAACCCAGCGGCCACCATCTGCGGCGCCAGTTCACGGGTATTGCTGCCCCACAGCGGGAACAGTGGTTCGATGCCGGTACCTGCCAGCTGCTTTTCACGGTAGGCGCGCACATCCTCGAGGAACAAGTCGCCAAAGGCCATATGGCGGATCCCCTGTGCCACCACATCGGCGATAAAGCCGGTCATGATGCGGGCGTAATCCTCGTTGCTGCAGGGCCAGGGCAGATCGATGGTGATGAGAGGCAGCCCGACGCAGGCGGCCTGCTCGGTCAACAGCTGCTTGCGCACCCCGTGCATCGCCACCCGCTCGAATGCCTGATTGAGGGTGGTAAACAGCCCCACCACCTCGATGGCGGGATCTTGCCGCAACTGATGCAGTGCCCATGCGCAATCCTTGCCGCTGCTCCAGGAGAGCAGTACCCGTTTCTTTTCCATCATTCCTCCGCCAGCAGGGCATTCGGATTGCCCCAAAAAGATGCAAGACAGTGTTGCGAATTGCGCGATTTACACACAAGAGGCAGGCAGCATACTCTCGATCACCTGTATATGCCCCTTGCACGGGGTGACAATAACTAAAAAAACCGATGGGAAACATACGGATATGACCACGACCACACAACAACACGATCACGCCCGCCCCCTCAATCGACAGGATTACAAAACCCTGAGTCTGGCTTCCCTCGGCGGTGCGCTGGAGTTTTACGACTTCATCATCTTCGTCTTCTTCGCCGTGGTCATCGGCGAGCTGTTCTTCCCGGCCGATATTCCCGAGTGGCTGCGCCAGTTCCAGACCTTCGGCATCTTCGCCGCCGGTTATCTGGCCCGCCCGCTCGGCGGCATCATCATGGCCCACTTTGGCGATCTCATCGGTCGCAAGCGGATGTTCACCCTCAGCATCATCATGATGGCGCTGCCGACCCTGTTGATCGGTCTGCTGCCCACCTATGCGGTGCTCGGCATCGGCGCCCCCATCGCCCTGCTGGGCCTGCGGATCCTGCAAGGCGCCGCCATCGGCGGTGAAGTGCCGGGCGCCTGGGTGTTTGTCGCCGAGCACGTCCCTGCCCGTCGGGTCGGGGTCGCCTGCGGCACGCTCACGGCGGGATTGACGGCCGGCATCCTGCTCGGCTCCCTCATCGCCACTGCGGTCAACAAGAGCCTGACCCCGGCCGAAGTGAGCGAGTGGGGCTGGCGAGTGCCCTTCCTGCTGGGCGGTATCTTCGGCATCGTCGCCATGTACCTGCGTCGCTGGTTGCACGAGACCCCGGTCTTCGCCGAGATGAAAGCCAACAAGACCCTGGCCGATGAGCTCCCCCTCAAGTCGGTGCTGCGCAACCACAAGAGCAGCGTGGTGGTCTCCATGCTGCTCACCTGGCTGCTCTCCGCCGGTATCGTGGTGGTAATCCTGATGACCCCGACCTATCTGCAGAAGGTCTATGGCATCAGCCCGGCTGACGCCCTGACCGCCAACTCGCTGGCCATCGTTGCCCTGACCCTCGGCTGCATCGTCTATGGCCGACTGATCGACCTGCTGGGCAGCGGTCTCACCTTCATGTTCGGCTCCCTGCTGCTGGCGGGCTCCAGCTACGCCTTCTATCACGGTCTGGCGGCCGGTACGAGTCAGTTGGTGCCGCTCTACATGCTGGCAGGCTTTGCGGTCGGGATTGTCGGCGCCGTGCCTTACGTGATGGTCAACGCCTTCCCGCCGGTGGTGCGCTTCTCCGGTCTGTCATTCTCCTACAACGTGGCCTACGCCATCTTCGGCGGCCTCACCCCGATGGCGGTGACCCTCTGGATGAAGAGCGACATGCTTGCCCCCTCCCACTATGTGGTGAGCCTGTCGGTGCTGGGTTTCGCTATCGGTCTCTGGCTCTGGTTCCAGCAACGGGCCATCCGGCAGCAACAAGCGCCGCAAGCGGCCTGACCCGAACAACAAGCCTCGGCATCTGCCGGGGCTTTTTTGTACTGCTTATGTTCAGTTTCGCCAGCATAAGATAGCCTCCCTCTGGGGCCTGCCACCCGCATCGCCCCATGGCTTCCAACTCTTTATCCGAGGCTCAAGATGTTCTTTCAGGTCGTATTACTCACCTTGCTGGCGCTGCTGCCCATGGTCAACCCGCCTACCACGGCCACCCTGCTTCTGGGACTGAGCAAGGGGATGTCGCGCGAACACGTGCGCCGTCAGGTCAATCTGGCCGCCATCTATCTGTTCTGCACCCTCTGCACCACCTTCTTTATCGGATCCTCGATCCTGGATCTGTTCGGGATCTCCATTCCGGGCTTGCGCCTGGCCGGTGGCCTCATCATCGGCTTTATCGGCTTTCGCATGCTGTTCCCCGCCCCCAGCCAGCAGAGCGGGGTCGATATCAACCAGAGCATTGCCTTCGTACCGCTCACCATGCCCAGCATGTGCGGGCCAGGTACCATGGCGCTGGTAATAAGCGGGGCAGCCCAGATTGCCGAGCTGCCTGATGAGTACAACCGCATCACCATCTACGCCGGTGTGGTAACGGCGTTTGCCCTGATGAGCCTGATCAGCTGGGGAGTATTGAAGCTGGCGGATCCGGTCTGCAAGATCCTGGGCGCCACCGGCATCGACGCCATGACCCGCATCATGGGTTTTCTGCTGGTCTGCATGGGTATGCAGTTTTGCATCAACGGCATCAAGGAAGTGGCACAGGATCCGGTATTCCACGGCGGCCAGACCGTGCAAACCGCACCGGCGCTACCAAAGGCTTCCGGCACGTTTGATCAGTTGCCGCAGAAGCCCACCGGCTCTGATTGAAAACGGTATCAAAAAGTCCCTGACGATCTGCACTGATCTTGTTCCTGATCATGTTATTGACACACAAATGAGTTAGTTTGTTTTTCATACAGACTTTATTCAGATGGACGCTGATAGGTTTGTTGATGAATACCCACTCAACTTCAGGAGAGTATGCAGATGGACAAGATGCTGACCGAAATAGGGAGCCATAGCCTGTTTCACGAGTACCTGAACGTGGTTGGGATTGCGAGCCCATCCCTCGCCAAGATTGAGCAACGCTGGGAATATAAAGATCAGGAGCAACTGGTTGCCAAAATCCAGATCGACAAACAGGGTAACGCTCGCTATTTCATCGACGCCCGCGCCATATCCGTCAACTGATACCGAATCACCCGCCAGCCCCGGTCCAACGACCGGGGCTTTTTGTTGCCAGAGGTTCCCTGAATAGCAGAACCCCGGCAAGAGCCGGGGTTTGAATGCGTCGGGTTACGCCGCTGCGCGGCTAACCCAAACCTACGAAGTGCCACCCACGGTGAGCTGATCCAGTTTAAGGGTGGGTTGGCCGACACCGACCGGCACGCTCTGCCCCTCCTTGCCGCAGATGCCAACCCCACGATCCAGCGCAAGATCGCTGCCCACCATGGAGACCTGGCTCATCGCTTCGGGGCCGTTGCCGATCAGGGTCGCGCCCTTGATGGGAGCGGTGATCTTGCCATCCTCGATGAGGTAAGCCTCGGAGGCGGAGAAGACAAACTTGCCGGAGGTAATGTCCACCTGGCCGCCACCGAAGTTGGGGGCATAAATGCCCTTCTTCACCGAGGCGATGATCTCCGCCGGATCATACTGGCCCGCCAGCATGTAGGTGTTGGTCATGCGCGGCATCGGCATGGCGGCGTAGGATTCACGGCGCCCGTTGCCGGTGAGCGGCACCCCCATCAGACGGGCGTTCTGCTTGTCCTGCAGGTAACCCTTGAGGATGCCGTTCTCGATCAGCACGTTGTAGCCACCCGGTGTCCCCTCGTCATCAATGGAGACGGAGCCGCGCCGACCCGGCAGGGTGCCATCATCGACGATGGTGCAGTGCTTGGAGGCCACCTGCTCGCCGATGCGGCCGGCAAACGCGGAAGATCCCTTGCGGTTGAAATCCCCCTCCAGACCATGACCTACCGCCTCGTGCAGCAGCACGCCAGGCCAGCCGGAGCCCAACACCACCGGCATGGTGCCGGCTGGCGCGTCGATGGCTTCCAGATTGACCAGCGCCTGACGCACCGCTTCACGCACATAGCCAAAGGCGCGGCTCTCCAGCCCGTCCAGTTCGAGGAACCAGTCGTAACCAAAGCGCCCACCGCCACCGGCACTGCCACGCTCGCGGCGATCGCCCTTCTCGGCGATCACGGTCACCGACAGACGCACCAGCGGACGCACATCGGCGGCCAGGGTGCCGTCGGTGGCGGCCACCAGCACCTCTTCGTAGACGCCGCTGATGGAGGCCATCACCTGATTGATGGCAGGATCCAGGCTGCGGGCAAACTTGTCCATCTGCTCCAGCAGGGCGATCTTCTGATGCTTGTCGAGGGTCTGCAGCGGATCCATGGCCGGATAGAGCAGGTTTGCGGAGGTTCTGGCCCACGCCTTCACCTTGCCGTGCGCACCGGCAGCCGCGATGCCGCGAGCGGCAGTCACCGACTGTTGCAGCGCCAGCAGGCTCAGCTCGTCCGAGTAGGCGAAGCCGGTCTTCTCGCCGCTGACGGCGCGCACACCGACACCCTGATCGATGTTGTAGCTGCCATCCTTGACGATGCCATCTTCCAGCATCCAGGACTCGTGCCAGCTGCGCTGGAAATAGAGATCGCCGAACTCGACCTGATGGCTCATCAGGCTGCCGAGCAACTGCTGCAGGCGCCCTTCGTCGAGGTCGTTCGGGGCCAACAGGGAGGCACTAACCTGGCTCAATAGACTCAATCTTTTTCTCCACTCTCGTAACGAGCTGTTTTAAATCGTCTTGCCGACGGGTTGGCAACAAGCCGCACCATCACAACAAACGGGCATGCTCCAGCACGGGCAAACGGCTGCGTTTCAATTTTTCACCACACCATCAGAGCAAACGGGCGTGTTGCAGCATTGGCATGGTGCGTTTCAATTCGTCGATAAGCCCAGGCTCCATCTGCGCCAGCACAGTGCCGCGCCCGGACTCTTTGCTCGCCAGCACCCGACCCCAGGGGTCGATCACCATGCTGTGGCCCCAGGTCTGGCGCCCTGTCTCGTGAGTGCCGCCCTGATTGGCAGCGACTACGTAGCACTGGTTTTCGATAGCGCGAGCCCGCAGCAGCGGCTCCCAGTGCGCCTCGCCGGTCACGGCGGTAAAGGCGGCAGGCACCAGCAGCACGCGGGCACCGGCACGGGCCAACTGACGGTAGAGCTCGGGAAAGCGCAAATCATAACAGATCGAGAGGCCGAGGGGACCAAAGGGAGAGTCCACCAACACAGGCGCTTCCCCCGGGCTGAAGGTCTCCGACTCACGGTAGCGACCGTGATTATCCGCCACATCCACGTCGAACAGGTGGATCTTGTGGTAGTGGCCCCTGAGCTCACCGCTTGGGTCAAACACCAGCGAGCTGGTGTGGATATGGTCGGAACCTGCGATGGTGGTCGGCATTCTTGTCGGCATAGCCCCGGCCACCAGCCAGATGCCGTAATCGCGAGCCCATTCAGCCAGTTGCTGCTGGATCGGGCCCTCACCTATGGCCTCAGCCCCATCCAGATAACCCTGCCGCTCGCCAAACAGGGCAAAGTTCTCCGGCAGCAGCACCAGCAGCGGCCGATCCTTGGGCAAGGCCGCCAGTTCGGCGGCGATCTGCTCCCGGTTATCCTGCCAGTGACGGCCAGATACCAGCTGTATTGCGACTAACCACATGACGTTCTCCTTGTCGCTTGGGCCATCAGACGGTGACAGCATCCCCGGGCTGCAGGGTGTAATCCAGCACTATGATGCGCTCCAGCACCGGGCGGAAGATGGCCTTGAGGGCATCGTGATCAGGATGGGGCAGATAGCGCTGGCGGGCTGCTTCGTCGGCGAAGGTCATCAGCACGCTGTGGGTAAAGCCATCATCCCTCCCCTCCGGGCTATCATTCTTCCCCCACTCCACGGCGGTCACACCGCTGACCTGATGGGGAATGGCGAGAAAAGCGTTACGCACCGCGTCTATCCGGGCAGGCTGGGTGTCCGGCTTTAAGGCGATCAGCAGGATATGTCGGATCATGGCTCACTCCTTGTGATGGTGCCGGGCAGCTCGTTCAGCGCTGAGCGGGCCCCGCGTGTTTGGGGCTCAGCAGGAAAGGGGTCACCTCTTGGGTCGGCAGGCTGGGGGCCACGGCATCTACCGCCTCTTTCTGCTGCTGGTTGAGCTTGATGCGCGCGCGATCGCGCCCCGCCTCGATCAGCTTGGGTGCGTCGAGCGGGCCCGAGATGCGAAAATCGATGCGGGTCACCACATCCACTACCGGCTCCAACAGTTTGGAGAGGGCCAGCACATAGAGACCCGTGACCGGCGTGATGGAGAAGGCCGCCACCACTGGCAGGGTGCCCCCCAGATTGGGGGAGAAGCTCAGCTCGTAGTCGAGCCGCCAGCGCACCAGATCGGCGATCCCCTCGCCGCACAGGTTGCCTGCCGCCCCCTTCATATAGAAATCATCGTTGCTGACCTGCCCCTGCTTGATGGTGGCAGAGGCGGACATGGATTCGAAGTAGAAGCCCTTGTCGAACACATCGCGAAAATCGAGCCGCAGCTTGCGCAGCAGGGAGTCGAGACTGAGCAGGGAGAGCAGTCGCGCCCCCTTGTCGTTGACCTCCCGCAGGGTGCCGCCCTCCAGCTGATAGTTGGCACGCCCCCCCAAGGTCGGCAGGCTTGGGCGATAGGGCACATCCTGCCAGTTCAGATCAAAAGCGAGAGATCCAGGGGCATCGCCGATGGGCGAGGTGTAGCCCAGCCGCTTGAGCAGCAGTTCGCTGTTGTTGCTGGTCAGCTTGCCACGAGCGCGGGTCTGCATCCGGTTGCCATCGGCCAGCCAGTCGACGCTGCCGGTGAGCTGACTCCCCGCCAGCCGCACATCCAGCCCCTTGAGTGTCACCTTGTTGGCGCCGGGCACCAGCTCCCCTTTCACTTCACCAAGAGGTAGCTCGCCAAAGCGGCAATCGACACAACTCACCTTCAACCAGGGGATGGATGCCATGATGGCGTTGTCCTGTTTGGCATCGGGGTCCGGGCTGAGATCCGAACTCTTGCCGGACCAGTAGATACGGGCAAACTTGGCATCCACCGGGCGATTGGCCACCACAGGAATGCGGATCACCCCCATCACATCGGGGCTGTCGATCATCACCTCGGTCGCCTGATTGGTCGGCCCCACGGTGAAACGCGCCGCCTTGAGGGTGGCACTGCCGATATAGGCGCGAGCCAGCTGTCCATCCACCCACCACTCCTGCGGCAGGAAAGAGGGGCCAACCACGGCAGTACCGGTCGGCGCATTGCCGGAGGGTAGCCACTGCTTGAGTCGGGCCAGCCAGCCACCGACATCGGCCTCCTGCTGGTTGATGGCAAGCAGCATGGGGGCATCGCGCAGCACCCGGGCGCCCGGCTGACCCACATCGACCCGCACCCGGCTGAGATAAGGCACCCCTTCGCCGTAGACCAGTCGGGTCTGCATATCCACATCGGCCCCCAGCACGGCGCGAATGTCGGCGCTGCCATCCCGGCCACGGGCGATCACCTTGAGCGGCAGTCGACTGGCACTGCTCTTGACCAGCGGCTGCGGCAGATCCAGCCCCATCCCCTGCAAGTTGGAGTCGAGCGCCAGCTGAAAGCTGAACGGCTTGCTGTCGGGCAGGGTCAACCCGAGCTTGCCGCCCCAGTTGCTGCGGCCGTTGAGGATACCGTACGAGGAGATGGCAGCGGGCTGGCGGCGGCTATCCCACTGCCCCTTGAAATCGAGGTCGACCTGATAGTGATCCGGATGCTGGCGCCCCTGATAGTCGAGGGTCAGCGGCTGGTTCCACAAACTCGCCTTGAGGTTACTGAAGCGGGTCTGTTCGTTGTCATATTCGAGACGCCCCTGCACCTTCTCCAGCGGCAGATCCAGACTGGCGACCCGCACCTTGTTGTTGCTGAAGGTGGCATCGCCGCTCGCCTTGACCTCGCTCTCGCCATCGAGAGGAATATCGAGCTTGACCGAACCGGCCATCGGGCCGCGGATCTCGATCTCTCGCAGCGCCTGACCTACCGAACTGCCCAGCGGGGAGTCCTGCAGGTAGTCGCTGATGGCCTTGCCCTCCCCCTGCACCTTGGCATCCACATAGAGGTGGGCGCCGGGGGAGAGATCCGGGATCCAGGCATGCACCGAGTCGGAGCTCGCCTTGCCGAGTTTGGTGGATCGGCTGCGCATATCGAGACCGGCATTCTGGAACAAGAGATCGATCTGCAGGTCGGTGAGTGGTTGCCAACCGGGGAAGAACTCGTAGGTGGCCTGCTCCAGCGGCACCGCCACCTGGAAGATGCCCTTGCCGTTGTCGTAGGGAAAGTCCCTGAACTCGCCATACCAGAGCAGGTCGGCCCCTTTGGCCTTGCCCCCCTTGATGGCGCCGCTCAGGTAATCCACCAGCCCCTTGTCCATCGCCTGCAGCGGGAAGTAGCGATCCGCATGGCCCGCATTCTTCACATCGATGCGGCCGGTCAGGGCGAGGAAAGGGTGCTCGAACAGATCGAGGCGGAAACGGCTGGCCAGGGTCAGATCCGGGTTATCCAGCGCGATATCCTGCCCGTAGAGCACCCAGCCCTGTTCCTCGCGCCACCAGTCGAGGCGGGCCGAGAAGTTGTCGACCGGGATCGGCATCTTGAAGTGACGGGCGGGATCCACCTTGTCGTTCGCCAGCGCCAATCTGGCGCTACCGCCGGTCGGGGTAAGCCAGAACTCGCCGTTGAGATCCTGCATCCCGGGTATATCCTGCCAGGCCTTGAGACGCACCTTGCTGAAGCGGCCACTGAGGGAGAGATCCTGCCAGTCGGCATTGGCCAGCAGCGTCAGATCCTGCACCGACCCCTGCGGATTAGTCTGGCGCAGGGTCTCGCAGAGTGTGGGGTAGAGCGCCGAGACCAGCTGACTGATCTGGGTGATCTTGTCGAACTCAATACTGGGCAGATAGCCCTGCACCCGATCCCCGATCCGCTCCAGCTGCAAGCGGCTCTGCAACCAGGGTTTGCCGTCCAGCTTGAAGTTGACGTTGTGGCTGGCCAGTTGCCAGTCGGTGCCATCCCGGCGCAGCTGGATCTTGCCACCATCGAGGCCGAAACGGTGCATCTCCCCTTTCTTTTGGGATCCTTCCAGATCAGGTAGTTGGAGCCGAATGCCAGCAGGGTATTGCCCAGCTTGCCGCTGTCAAACTCGCTCCAGAGCTGAAAGTCGAGCTGACCGGCAACCTTGGGTTCGCCCGCATGGATCTTGGCCAGGGTCGGGGTGATATCGAGCTGGCGAGCCCCCAGATAAAGCTGACCCTTGAGGCGATCGAGCCGGGCAGTCGGGGCGTCCACATCCAGAATCAGATCGAGGGTGCTCTCGCCCACCCCGTTGATGAGGTAAGCCTTGCCGACCCCCTGATGGCGCTTGCCACGGTTCTGCCAGCGCAACTGGGCAATGTCGAGCGCCCGCAGATCACCGAGGGAGGTGGTGACGCTGAGGCGGGTGTTGTGCACATCGAAGGTAGATAGCTGGGTCAACAGAAAGCGCAGCAGGGCGCCCTGCTGGGGATCGCCGGAGGGGCTGTCGTCAGCCGGTTGGCGCAAGTCGATGGTGATATCGCCATCGCTGAGGATCAGCTCGCCAAACACCGGCTTGAGCTCGTTAATGGTGCGCCAGAAGTCGAGATGCACCCAGGCTTTGCCGAGCTGTACGGCAAAACGCCCCGAATCCGGGGCGATGGCGAGTTGCTGCAGTTCGAGGGCGGGCCCGGACTGTGTCCAGTCCAGCCCCACTTGCTCCACGCTGACCTTGAGTTGTGAATCGCCCAGCAGAGTGTGGATCAGACTCTCCCGGTATTGATTCAGCAAAGGGCCCCCGACCCGTACCAAGGTGACCAGCATGGCCATCAGTACGAACAGGACCCCCAGGGCCAACCAGCCCCGACTCAGCCAGCGATAGACCAATTACATCATCACCACGTCGAACTGCTCCTGACCACAGAGGGGTTCGCTCACTACCCGCACCTGCTTGCCGATGAACACTTCCAGCTCCGCCAGACTGTGGGACTCCTCACCATGGAGGTAGTCGGCCACGGCCGGGGCCGCGTAGACGGTGAACTGATCCGCATCGTAGGCACGATTGACCCGGATGATCTCCCGCAGGATCTCGAAGCAGACCGACTCCACCGTCTTGACCCGGCCGCGCCCCTTACACTCGGGGCACTCGGAGCAGAGCACATGCTCCAGACTCTCGCGGGTGCGCTTGCGGGTCATCTCCACCAGACCGAGCTGGGAGAAGCCGTTGACGTTGGTCTTGGCACGATCCTTTGACAGCGCCTGCTCCAGACTGTGCAGCACCCGACGGCGGTGATCCTCGGACTGCATATCGATGAAGTCGATGATGATGATGCCGCCAAGGTTGCGCAGGCGCAGGTGACGGGCGATGGCCGCCGTCGCCTCGACGTTGGTGTTGAAGATGGTCTCTTCCAGATTGCGATGGCCGACAAAGGCGCCGGTGTTGATATCCACCGTGGTCATGGCTTCGGTCTGGTCGATGATGAGGTAGCCGCCGGATTTCAGCTCTACCTTGCGCTCCAGCGCCCGCTGGATCTCGTTCTCCACGTCGTAGAGATCGAAGATCGGTGACTCGCCGGGGTAGTACTCCAGCTTGCTGGCCAGCTCAGGCACGTACTCTTCGGTGAAGCGTTTGAGCTGATCGAAGCTCTGGCGCGAGTCAACGCGGATCTTGTCGAGCTCGGCGCCGACAAAGTCGCGCACCACCCGAAATGCCAGACTGGGATCCTCGTAGAGGATCTTGCAGGGTGGATACTTCTGCTTGCGCTCGAGGATCTTGCGCCACAGCCGCTTCAGGAAGGCGGCATCCTGCTCCAGCTCCTGCTCCCCCACCCCTTCGGCAGCGGTGCGGATGATGTAGCCACCCAGCTCGTCCACATAGCCAGCTACGGTACGCTTGAGGCGCTCCCGCTCTGCTTCGGACTCGATACGCTGGGAGACGCCGACGTGGGCGCTGCCCGGCATAAAGACCAGATAGCGGGATGGCAGGGTGATATCGGTAGTGAGACGGGCACCCTTGGTACCCAGCGGATCTTTCACCACCTGCACCATGATGTCCTGCCCCTGACGCACCAGCTCGGCGATGTTACCGACCTGGAACTGCTCCTTCTCCTTCACCGCCACACACTCGGTGTGAGGGACGATATCAGAGGCGTGCAAAAAGGCTGCCTTGTCCATGCCGATATCGACGAATGCCGCCTGCATGCCGGGCAACACCCGACTGATCTTGCCTTTGTAGATATTGCCGACAATGCCGCGTTTGGCCTGACGTTCTACATGCACTTCCTGCAGCAGGCCGTTTTCGACCAGAGCGACCCGGGTTTCGGAGGGGGTAACGTTAACCAGCAGTTCTACCGACATAAGTAACCTTGCCTGTTCCAGTTTTGAATTCTATAGAGCCAATCCGGTACAACGCGCGCAAGGGAGAAACGCAGCAGAGCACAGCTGACGGGAAATTATTTGAGCTGTTCCAGATGATGCTTGATCAGCAGGTCTGTCTCCAGCAGGGGCAGGCCGACCACGGCGCTATAGCTCCCTTCGATGCGGCTGACAAACTTGCCGGCAATACCCTGAATGCCATAAGCCCCGGCCTTGTCACAGGGCTCACCGGTCTGCCAGTAGGCCTCGATCTCGGCCTCGTCCAGCTTGCGAAACGCCACGTTGGTGGTGACCAGACGCACGTCACAACGATCCTTGCTGGCCAGCGCTACCGCCGTCATCACCTGATGCACCTTGCCGGAGAGGGACTCCAGCATATCTTTGGCATCCAGCAGATCGGACGGTTTCTCCAGTACCCGGTCGCCCAGCACCACTATGGTGTCGGCACCCAGCACCGGCAACGCCGTCGGCGCACACGCCACGCCCGCCATCGCCTTGTCACGGGCGAGACGGCAGACATAATCCTGCGCCTTTTCACCCTCTTCCCGCTGCTCGGGCACATCCAGTTTCAGCACCTCGAAGCGGTAGCCAATCTGGGTCAGCAGTTCACGGCGACGGGGAGAAGCCGAGGCGAGATAGAGTTGTGGTTCGTTGTTTTTGTTCATATTTACCTGATATTGAAGCGGCGCCGCACCTTGCGCAGCACCAGAAACACCCAGGGCCATATTAGCATCGTCGTCAACGTCGACCAAAAGTAGGAGAAGTTGAGACTGGCCTGGCTGAACAGATGCTCGGCCCAGAATACCGTCATTTTACCCACCAGCGAGAGGCCACCGATGATCAGCGCCTGCTGCCAGAGGGAGAAGTTGCGGATCTTCTGGAACTGGAAGGCTGCCAGATAGGTGGTGATGGCCATCGCCATCGCCCGCACGCCGAGGGTGCTGCCAAGCAGCACATCCAGCAGCAGGCCCGCCACCCAGGCGGTGCCAACGTTGGTCCGGTGCGGCAAGGCCAGTGCCCAGTAGATGAGCACCATGGCCAGCCAGTCCGGGCGGAAGGGGTCAAATTCAAAAGGAAGCGGCAGGATCGACAGGCTCAAGGCCAGCAGGATCGAGATCCAGATCCAGATCCTGCCGCTGGCGGGTTCTAGCATTAGCGGGTGGCTCCTGCGGCGGACGCGGCGGGAGCCGCCCGTTCGCCATCCTCATCATGTACTTCAGGCTTCTTGTCGGTCCACAGCAGCAGCAGATAGCGCAGTCTGTCCAGCTCCACCAGCGGCTTGGCCTCGACCTGGGCGAAGGGCTTGCCCTCCACATACTCGGAGCGGGTCACGGTCGCCACCGGATAACCTTCCGGGAAACGGCCACCCAGACCCGAGGTGACCAGCAGGTCACCCACCTGAATATCGGTGTTGCGCGGCAGGTTGCGCAGCTCAAGCTTGTCGAGCTCGCCACTGCCGGAGGCAATGGCGCGCAAGTCGTTGCGCAGCACCCGTACCGGAATGCCATGGCTGGAGTCGGTGATCAGCAGCACGCGACTGGTGGTGGAGCCCACGTGGAGCACCTGACCAATCACCCCCTGATCGTTGATCACCGCCTGACCGTTGTAGACGCCATCCAGCGCCCCCTTGTTGATCAGCACCTGATGGCTGAAGGGGTCGGAATCCACCGACAGCAGCTCGGCCACCATCTTGCGGGACTCCTTGTGCACCGGCGAACCCAGCAGCTCACGCAGCCGCTGGTTCTCGTGTTCCAGCTGATCCATTTTGAGCAGACGGGCACGCAGGGTAAACAGCTGTTGCTCCTGCTGTTTGGTCTGCTCGATGAGATCGGCGCGGGTCTGCACCTGGGTAGACATGGTGTCGAGCAGGGTACCGGGCGCATTGGCCATGTATTGCAGGGGACTGACTAACGAACTGAGGTAGACGCGGACATGGGTAAACACACCGAAGCGGGAATCCGCGACGATGGCAGCGATGGAGATGATGACGGCGAGAAACAACCGTAACTGAAGCGAAGGGCCTCTACCAAAAATGGGTTTCATGGGTCGTCAAAAAAGAGCCGGCACGCTGGCCGGCTTTGGGTCTTATTCGTAGTGGAACAGATCGCCACCGTGCATATCGATCAGCTCCAGCGCCTTGCCGCCGCCACGGGCCACACAGGTGAGGGGATCTTCGGCCACGACGACAGGAATACCGGTCTCTTCCATCAGCAGACGGTCGATATCTTTCAGCAGTGCGCCACCACCGGTCAGCACCATGCCGCGCTCGGAGATGTCGGAAGCCAGTTCCGGCGGAGACTGCTCCAGCGCCACCATCACGGCAGCCACGATACCGGACAGCGGCTCTTGCAGCGCTTCCAGGATTTCGTTGGAGTTGAGAGTGAAGCTGCGCGGTACACCTTCAGCCAGGTTGCGGCCACGGACTTCAATCTCGCGCACCTCTTCGCCCGGATAGGCGGAGCCGATCTCGTGCTTGATGCGCTCGGCAGTCGCTTCACCGATCAGGCTGCCGTAGTTGCGACGGACGTAGCTGATGATGGCTTCGTCAAACTTGTCGCCACCGATACGGACTGACTGGGAGTAGACCACACCGTTCAGGGAGATGATGGCCACTTCAGTGGTACCACCACCGATATCAACCACCATGGAGCCGGTCGCTTCGGATACCGGCAGGCCGGCACCGATGGCAGCAGCCATAGGCTCGTCGATCAGGTAGACCTCACGGGCACCGGCGCCCAGTGCGGACTCCTTGATGGCGCGACGCTCAACCTGGGTTGAACCGCACGGTACACACACCAGCACGCGCGGGCTGGGGCGGAAATAGTTGTTGTCGTGAACCTGCTTGATGAAGTGCTGCAGCATCTTCTCGGTCACATAGAAATCGGCGATCACGCCATCTTTCATCGGGCGGATTGCGGAAATGTTGCCCGGGGTACGGCCCAGCATCTGCTTGGCGGCATGACCGACAGCAGCGACCGATTTGGCGTTCCCGCGCTCTTGGCGAATGGCGACAACTGAGGGTTCGTTAAGGACGATCCCTTGATCTTTTACATAGATCAGGGTGTTGGCAGTTCCCAAATCGATCGACAGATCGTTGGAAAAGACGCCTCTGAGCTTTTTGAACATGGCTACGGGAAATCCTAAGAATTTGGAGGTGCAGAAAACCGGCTAACTTTACCAATGCCCACCCCAATGGGCAAGCGCTCAAACTGTCGCCAATCAATCAGGCGCGACAAAAATGCGAGTCATCACTCACTCGCACACGCTTGCAAACACTAATAAACAAGGATTTAGGGGGATGCTGTTGAGCCAGCCCCCCTTTCACATCATTCAATGCAATACTTCGCGCCGATAAATAATTCTGTCATTACCCCGGCTGGAGCCGAAAATGGCCTCACCTTGCAGGTTGCCGTCATTGGCACTCGTTGGGTCAGACAACCAGAGTGGCGATGATGGCTGTTTTGCCAATTCGACCTTGTAGGGGATGCGCACCGAGATGTCCGGCTTGGCAAAGTGGAACAGGATCTCCCCTTCTTTCGCCAGTGCAGCATCCCCACCCGGTGCAGAACTACCCAACCCCAGCTTGATCTTGCGACCCGCCCCCAGATTCAGCTCGCGAGTCGCCGCATCAAAGGTGTGACTCGGATTGAGGAAAGTGAACCCCTGATTGGCCAAAGAGAGCTGGGTACATTGATCTTCCTTGTTTTGCAGCCAGTTGCCCCCTTCGTAATATTGCATCTGCAGTGGAATGGCCAGCGGCGCCGAGGCAAGACCCGCCGCCGTACCAACCTGCAGGCGGCCGTACAACAGCTTTTGAGTACCCAGCAGCACCGCATTACACCCCGATCCGGAACATGTCCCAGCGACAGCAGTATTCATATTTGGATTAGCCAACAGTGTATTGCCGCCATCCTTATCATCGACTTTGAGACCAAAGCTCAACGTGGCGAAAGGTGCTTCTGGACTCGCTGCACGATCAAAGCGGGTATTCAGCCCCAAAGGTGACTGCTGATTTATACTGGCGACGCCACTTGCCCAACTGAGCGAGGGCGACAGCGTGATACGCTTGTCACGCGCAATGCCATCCAAAGCATTAGCCGCCACCATCTCAGCCACACCTTTAGCGAACGCCCCCTTATAGTTCTGTGTCGTCCCTTTCTGCAGATTGCGTGCAGTGAGGACAAAACCGCTGGCAAAGGGCTGGCTCATGTATGTAAAGGCATTGCAGGCAGGCGTGATAAAGCCATTACTCAAACTGTAATCCCAAGGGACAAAACGACCGATGGGTACGCTCCATCGCAACACAGTCTCAAGTTGGGGTAATTCATCCTGATAAGCGGGATAAGGCACAAAGTTGCTGACGCCTAACCGGATCACCCCGACCTCAGACCAATTCGCCGTCACGTTTGCTACCCCGCTCGCCAACGTGATCGTGGTTGGCGAAAATGCTCCGCTGACGCCCGTTGTCGGCGCTAACAGGGCCCAAGAGAGCGTTTTATTACTGGTAGTAAACCCTGGGGTTAACTGATCCTGAGTATTGACTGCACTGGCTTGTAAAGTAAAAGGCTCGCCCGCTTTGCGATAGATAGGACAAGTGGCATAAGTACTGTCGTTATTTCCCGAGCACACACTCTGTCCTTGAGCCTGGAGTGCGATCGCTTTGGGAATCACGGCAACGGTATCACTACCGGTCAACTTGAGGGCGCCTGTGACATCATTCTTAAGGAAAGTAGTATCCAGTCGCAACACACCGGCATCCGGATATTGCAACGTCAACTGGCCAACTCCATTGCTATCGAACGATACGTTAACGTTCCCACTTGGCGATATTGTGCTGCCATTGATCGTCGGCACTGCATTGCTGGCAGTATCAGACACGACCTTGGTAGAGCCGAATTGCAGGGTCTGATTTCCTGTCAATAATGGAACGCATACCTTGGTTGCTCCAACATCGCTGGATTTAATGGCTCGAATCGTCGAGTTTGTTGAACTACCGGCATAAAAGGTGGAGAAATCAAACTGCAGAGCAGCATCGGAAAAATTCATAGAACAACTGCTATCAAGCACACCATCGCGATAACAACGTAATAACGCCGAGGGATTTGCGCTTGATAACCCAATGACAACACTCTTGGCAGCCAGAGAAGATAATGTGATATCAGCTGTTCCTGAACTACCCAAGCTGACCGGGTTACTACTCCATCCGTTGCTCGGCGTCATACTGACACTGGCGTTACCTTTATAAAGTTGGCTACAACTGTTATCAAGACACGCGGCAAGCCGAACCTGTGCGGGTTCACACGTCAATGAGGAAGAAGGATAATAAACCTCATAATGGTCAACAACCGCCGTAGCTGTACATTGGAAAGATTGGCTATCGATGCGCGAGTTATTGCCTAACACCACGGATTTACCATTCACGCGCCCCATTAAATATGAAGCAGAAGATAAGTTAATAGTTTTAGCTGAGCTATCTGCTTGATAGACCATCCCGGATAGGGTTGAACCATTGGCTAAATATGCACTATCATAAACAACCATCAGTAACTTACTGATGTCACCGGAAATATTTGAGCCAGGACTGTTAATGTAGCTAGCCGATCCCATATCGAGATTTTTAACAAATATACGAACCGGGCCATCAACAATGATCGATGTATCATTATTCATCTTCAATGTTTCGATCCAGTAATCGCCAGCGGCCAACTTCACCGTATAATCTCTACCACCACGCCCACTTCCCAAGTCAAGAACTTTAATGCTAATACCCGAGTTCTCGATATTTATTTGTGACTGATGAGCTGTGCTAATTGTCCCAAACTGATTGCCCTCTACGGCAGTGAGAAAACGCGTTTCGGCAAAACCAACGGAAATGTTACTACCTGCACTTAATGGAAACCGGGAAGAGGGAGCGCCAGACCAGCCATTTACCATACCTGCAGCAACACAAGCGCTATTATCACAGTTTAGACCAGATGTACCTTTTATCTGACCATTAGGACCGTATCCAAGGCGACCCCCTTGAGAACCAAATAACTGCCCTGCCGTATAATTCGTACTCCCTGAGAAGTCAATTCTGTCGCTACTTTCTCGACCTTGGGCTGGATAAGGAAAAACCTGTGTACATAAATCATCAAGTACAGGAATATCATTTTTAGGCGTGTAACGCAGGATCATATCATCCCAGCTTATATCATCCCTATCTCTGGCATTTACTGTTTCGATCCATAATTCGTAATTACCAGCAGCAAGCTCATAGTTTATATTCCAATTGACATCCCCATTGCTATTGAAGTAATAAACCAATGGTGTATATGCACTACCAACTGGACGGATGAACATGCGTGAACCGTTATTCACGCCCCAATCACGCAAGTTATATAACGTGAGTGCATTCAATTGTGACCGCTTATTAAGCGTGAATTGATACAATATATAAGTACCGTTTGGCGCGGGGGGATACCAGCGAGTAGCATCAGTATTCTCACCTATATGGGAACGTTCAATAAAATGGAACGCTGTCGTAGCACCATTGGTTACCAACCTTATATCTTTGAATGAAAAGTCATCCCAGTCTCTACAATAAGGGTCATACGCCCCCCAATAGTACCCATTTGAAAAACAACCACCCCAAACAGCCATCTTGTACTCACCGGGGTTTAGCAACCATCCGCCATAACGAGATACCCTATCCCGTGAATAGTCATTAGCCCTCTCATTCAGCACTACATTTCCTAGGCTGTCCCAAATAACAAAATTAGCTCCTGCATCCAAACCAGTAGCGCTCTCAAGCCGGAGCTCGGATAAGGTCACAGGGTGACTAATATAAAAATGGATAGGGTTGACAGGTATGTAAGCCGAAAATCGAGTCGAAACCAAGGTAGTTGGACGAAGGGCATTACTTGTATTATCACCAATCAAAAACTGTCCAGGTAAAACAATATCTGCTCGAGCCAACTGAGAGACCAAAAGCAGCAGCCATAGCAAAAAACACTTCATTTTTTGGCTCATATCTGGCCTCCATCATAAGCTTCGACCATCAGGGTTCGGCTCACGGCAAAATCAGGGTTGGCACTGTTAAGGTCCGAGCTGCCACAGGTTCCGACACTCTCGAGACGATAGCCATTGGTCACAGATCCGTTGTAGGTCACCGGCACCGTGGCGCAACGAACCACAGCCTGACAGTTGGTCAGCCCTGGATTGCTGGCAAAGCTCAGTGGGCTGCTTGCCAGGCAGACCGCTGGGGGGGTCGGTTGGGCAAGCGTGCGCTTGGGGAACAACCGATAAAGCGCCACTTCCAGCCCGCTCTGGGCGGCCAGCAGGGCCCGCACGCTGCGTACCTCCACGGTATTTTTCTCGCTACTGTCGACCAGAAAACGGCCCATGGCGGCCGCCAGCAGCGCCATCACCACGATCACAAACAGGGCGATCATCAGGGTGCTACCACGCATCCGTCCTGCCGGGAGTGCATCACGGGACATTGAACACCTCGATCTTGTGGCTGAAGGTGACCGACTCCCCCTTGCGTTCGAACAAGAACCGCATGCCAAACTCCCCTTCCGCGTTGAATGCCGATGTTTCCCGATAGAAACCGCCAGCGCGGAGCGACTCTGCCATCAGCACGCCTTGCGCAGGTAAAGGAGCACCGATTGCGGCACTGGCACGAGTGAGGGTGCCCCCATCAACGCAATAACGTACCTGTTGATTGGCAAAGTAGACACGGCTACCGGGAGAGAGGCCAGCCAGACTCTCGCTATTGGTATAGCGGATCGTTTGTGCGCCGGAGACGGGCGCCAGCACATCAGCAACCCTGGCCACACAGCGGCCATATTCACAATTGCTCAGCAGCGACCCTGCACTTGGGTCAGGTACCGGGAAAACGATCATCCAGTCACCTTTGCCGACGGCTAACTGATCTGCACTCGACGGGCTGGCAGCAGAAGCCGGGGTCGCCATCACCAGCTCAAGGGTGGCCGTGCTCCCCGACATGGCACGGTTAAGCGCCAGATAGCGGCTGGAGGTGCTGATAGGCCAGAACCGCAGGCAAGCCCCCGAGTCAACCCAGGTACCATCAAGCGTCTCGATCCGCTCCGATCCCGGCACCGCATCGCGCAGTTCGCGATTAAGCCGTTCCATGGCGAAGCGGGCATCGCTCATCAACTGCTCACGACTGCTGGCATCACCATAGATCTGGCTGCCGATGCCGATAAACTGGCTGGTAAATGTCGCCATGATGCCCAGCAGCAGAATCACCATCACCAGCTCGACCAAGGTAAAGCCACTGTTACCCCCAGGTTTACGGTAAGTTCGACTAGCCGCCAGACATAATCGGAGGCCGGAAGTGGTTACAGGAGCGGACTTTCGGACAGGCAGGCAACACCCGACAGCGGAACGATTCATCAGTAGTTCCCCCGGTAGAAGGAGAAGTCGAGTACGCTCTCATCCGGCAGCTTGATCTGCAGATCAATCCGCTTGCCCACAGAACAGGGCGCGGTACAACTCTTGAAGGTGCCATCGCTAAAATCGACGGCGCTGACCGCAATCCTGACCTGATAGTTGCGATACTCCTCGCCGCTGATCCCCGCCGCCGTCTGGGTAAACCAGCTGGCATCCCGCCAGTTTCCCGCAGTATCGAAGTCATCCACATCGTTATAGGCGTAGGGAGCCGGCTCACCATCGGGGCCATAACTGCCGGAGCAGGGAGCTATGTTCACCCCCGCCACCTGCTCGCCACAACGATAACGGCCACCATTATGATCCGAATGTTCATCAAACGACTTTTGCAAGATCTCGCCGGAGAGGCGCTGGGCAAGCTGGGCGGCGCGTACCTGCTGCACCGGATCCACCGCCTGCGGCGCCTGATTGATGAGTAAACCGAGAATGCCGGTCAGCGCCACCGCCAGCAGCACTATGCCGACGATCAGCTCGATCAGGGTAAAACCACGCTTAAGGGATCTCATGAATAAACCCCTCGGATTCAATCTTGATACGGCTGATTTCGCGGCCATCACTCACCAGCAAGGTACAACCGGTAGCACAGTTGCCTAGCGGTCTCCCCATCTGATCGAAGCGCAGCACGAAGCGGTTGTTGTTATCTAGGGAGATGGAGATACCGGCAGAGGGCGTAACCAGTCGACCACGAGTCTCCAACTGTGGAGTCCAGCCACTATTGGTATCCAAATTATCGCTGGCGGGACACGCAGCATAAGTACGGTGGGCAAAACGGGGAGAGGCAACCACCAGCTGGGTACAGCGGTTGGCAGGCTCATGCATATTGACGGTCTGTACCAACCGCAGCCGGGTAAGCAGCTCGTCACGCACGGTTTGAGTTTCAAAGCCGCCTTTGCCCAGCCATTTGGGCACGGCAAAGGCGGCCAGAATCCCGAGTAACAGGATCACCAGTACCAGTTCAATCAGGGTAAAGCCCTTGGTTGCAGGCATGGGACTTCTCATCAGGGAAAAGAGAAAGCGAGGCCGAAGCCTCGCTTGTCCAGATATTATTACTTACAGTTCTTCAGCTCGACCTTAAACGGTACAGTTTCCGAAGTAGCTGCTGTATAAGTCACATAGCACTCGTTACCCTTGGTATTATCTGGATAGAAATCCGAGGAAGTAGCTGAAGCGCCAGATACTTTCCAACCATCCAAAGTGACAGCCGCAGAAACGGTATCAGCAGTTGGATAGCCGTAAATTACTTTAACACCCGTCATGCCGGTCAGAGCGGTTCCACCCGCAGCAGATGCTTTTTCCTGGCCTTCCAAAGCAGCCTTGCTATAAACCAAATTGGCTGCACTCTGCAGTGCAGATTGAACACCCTGCGCAGCAGACTTACGAGCATCATCCTGCAGATTCAGGAACTTGGGTGCAGCGGTGACCGCCAGAATACCCAGAATGATGATCACGATAACCAGTTCGATCAGGGTAAAACCCGCCTGTTTTTTCATTTCACTTTCCTCTGTTAATTAATATTTGTGGTCACCTGACCGGATGCCGGGCGGTAACTGAAACTCATAAATGCATCAGTCTTGCCTTGCGGATCCTGATACTTGCCATCACTGCCCTTACTCAAACTATTGACCAGATAGTAACGGCAGACCGAATCCAGTCCATTACTGCTCACTGTGGCATAGTATTTCAGGTCATTGCCGCTACCGCGCACTTCATTGAAGCTGGCCGTAGCCTTGGGCGGGTTTTGCAGTAACCCCTCCCAAATATTGAGACAACGTTCGGCTGTCAGATTGGCCGGATCCACATCGGGATTATTGCTGGCAACGGTATCCATGGGATAGCCGGGCGACAGCTCGCCGTTACTGATCTGGGTATCGGTCGGAGTGGTCAGATAGAAGCGGCTGCCGTCATAGAGCACTGTGTTGAGGCTATCCTGTTTGGCTCGCCCCTCAGCCTCCCACTGGGCCCGCACCAGAGATACCCCGGTAGCAAAACCGCCGGAGACCCCCTCGACACTGGCCTTCTTCGCTTCGTCAGTCACATCGAGAAAGCGCGGCAGTGCAGTCACCGCCAGGATCCCCAGGATCACGATAACGATCACCAGCTCAATGAGGGAAAAGCCGGCAGACCGTCTTCGCATCCCGTTTTTCGGCATTGATGGTGCCATAGGTTTCATTGTCATGCTCCCTCCGTAATGCCCCGCATTATTTCATGCAGGCCCAAAAAAATCATGTAGTTGGGTCATATGATTAGCTTCATTCAAGGCTTTTTCATCACCCGCCCGTCAGAAAACTGATAAACCAGCCAATAACCATCCCACCCCATCTCGCAACCACTGCCATCGGGGCGGGCCAGAACCTGCAGGGGAGGCATGCCCCCCTTCGTCTCACCCATCAGTGCCAGCCACAACTGACGGCAATTTTCCGAAGGGGATTGCAGCGGCACCAGCCCCAGGGGCCACCCTCGGGCATCAAACTGCCACCCCTTGCCGGCAACATGCAGTGTCTGCGGGCGCCGCTCATCGAGCCAAATGCCGTGCAAACGCTGTGCCCGCTCGGCAAATTGCTCCCCCAGCAGGGTGAGGGTGAGCTGCTGCGCCTCTTCCCGGTGGCCCTGATAGCTGCGCACCAGGGTCGCCACAATCACCATCAGCAGGATGATCACGGCGATCCGCCGATATCCGGTCAGCCAGCGATCATCCTGCTGCGTCTGTCTGCTCATCCAGCCCTCGACTCCACCGCTCACTTGCCTCTTACGGCTTGTATCATGTCCCACCATTCAAGCGTGAATATGCTGAGTTACTTGCCGCGAACTGCGCGCATCATGTCCCACATGGGTGTGAAGATACCCAGCGCCAGGATCAGCACCATCACCGCCACGATCCCGATCAGGATCGGCTCGATGCGGGCGGTGAGACTCTTGAGGTCATAATCCACCTCCCGCTCGTAATACTCGGCCGCTTCGTGCAGCAGGTCATCGACCTGACCTGTCTCCTCACCTACGGCGATCATCTGCATCACCAGCGGGGTGAACAGGCCGCTGCTGCTGGCGGTGCGCAGCAGGCTCTCGCCCCGCTCGATACCGGCGCGCATATCCCGCACTCGCCCCGCCATATAGGCGTTATCCACCGCATCGGCCACCAGGGTCAGCGCGGTGTTCAGCGGCACCCCTGCCTTGAGCATCATGGAAAAACTGCGGGCAAAACGGGCCAGCAGGGAGCGCTCTATGATGGTGCCGACGATCGGCAACTTGAGCTGCCAGCGGTGCCAGGTCAGCTTGCCCTTGGTGGTGGCGACCCAGCGGCGCCAACCGAACACCATCCCAGCCAGAATGGCGAGCAGCAGCCACCAGTAGTTGACAAAAAAGTGCGAGGTGGCGAGTAGAATGCGGGTCGCCAGCGGCAACTCCACCCCGAATTTGGCGAACATGCCAGCAAACACCGGGATCACCATGATATTGAGGATCACCATGGCGATACCGATAGCGATCATCACGAAGCTGGGGTAGCGCATGGCGGTCTTGATCCGCTTGCGGGTCTCCAGCTCCAGCTCGAAATAGTTGGCGAGCTGCAAAAAGGACTCTTCCAGCTGACCGGTGTTCTCACCCACATGGATGATGGCGACAAACAGGCTGCTGAACACCTTGGGGTGCGCCTGCATCGAGCTGGAGAGCGGGCGACCGTTGCCAAGATCTTCCCCCAGCGAGTGAAGCGCCCGCTTGAGCGGCTTGCTGTGGGTGCTCTCCTCCAACCCGGCGATGGCGCGCAGGATCGGGATCCCGGCCCGAGTCAGGGCATACATCTGGCGGCTGAAGATCACCAGCTCGTCCAGCTTGACTCCCCCTTCCAGCAACAGCGACCAGTCGATGGCGGCGGATTTGGCCTTGCCCGGTTTGAGCTCGGTCGGCATCACGCCGCGGCGCATCAGCTGCTCGGCGGCCGCCATCTCGTTGGCCGCTTCGACCACGCCACTGGTGGCGTTGCCCTGGCTGTCACGCCCCTTGTAGGCAAAGTTAGCCATCGCTTACCCCAGATCCTCGGCCAGTCGCAGCACCTCATCCACCGAGGTGATCCCCTGACGGGCATAATCGAGGGCAGTGAGGGCCAGCGGCCGGTAGTGTTCGTGTTGACGGGCCGCCTTGGCGAACCCTTCCGCATCGTTGCGGCGCAGGGCATCCATCATCGGCTGATCCAGCTCCAGCAGCTCGTAGACCCCGATCCGGCCGGAATAACCGGTAAAGTTGCAACTCTGGCAACCCCGCCCCTTGTGATAGGTGTGCTGGCCGGGCACCTCGCCGGAGAGCACGGTGAGCCAGGTGGCCTGCCCTTCGTCGGGCGCCTTCTCCTCGACGCAGTGCTCACATACCCGCCGCACCAGCCGCTGGGCGACCACCGCCCGCAGGGCGCTCGCCACCAGATAGCCGGGCGCCCCCATGTCGATAAGGCGCAAGGCACTGGTCACCGCATCGTTGGTGTGCAAGGTGGTCAGCACCAAGTGACCAGTGATGGCGCCACGCAAACCGATCTCTACCGTCTCGTTGTCCCGCATCTCACCCACCAGCAGGATGTCCGGATCCTGACGCAGGGTGGAGCGCAGTACGTTGGAGAAGGTGAGGCCGATCTTGGGGTTGACCTGCACCTGATTGACGCGGGAGAGACGATACTCCACCGGGTCTTCAACCGTGATGATCTTGTTGCTGGACTGGTTGAGCTCGGAGAGGGCGCCATAGAGGGTGGTGGTCTTGCCGCTACCGGTCGGGCCGGTCACCAGGATCATGCCGTGCGGGCGTTTGAGCTGGCGACGGAAACGGGTCAGGATCTCCGGCGGCATGCCGGTCTCGGTCAACGACAGGATGCCGGAGGATTGATCCAGCAGACGCATCACCACAGACTCGCCATACTGCACCGGCATGGTGGACATCCGCACATCCACATCGCGGCCGCGTACCTTCATGTTGAAGCGACCATCCTGCGGCAAGCGCTTCTCGGAAATATCGAGCCCCGCCACCAGCTTGAGGCGCAGCACCAGCGCCTGGGCGATGCGCACCTCGTTGAGGATGTTCTCGTGGAGGATACCGTCGATCCGCTGGCGAATGCGCAGCACCTTCTCGTCCGGCTCGATGTGGATATCCGACGCCCCCACCTGCACCGCATCCTCGAACAGGGAGCGCAGCAGCTTGGCCACCGTCGCCTCCCCCTCGTCGTTGGCCCCTAGGTTACTGGAACCCAGCTCGAAGCCGGAGTCCTGATACTCCTCCTGCAGCTGTTCGGCGAAACTCTCAATCTCGCGGGTCCGGCGATAGAGGCGGTCGAAATACTCCAGCAGCTGCCCTTCCCGCGCCACCGCCAGCACCATGATGCGCGGGCTGAGCAGGGCGGCGATGGCATCCAGTGCGCTCAGATCAGCCGGATCCGACATGGCCACCGTCACCTTGTCGTCGGTGAGGTTGACCGCCAGCGCCCGATAACGGCGCGCCTGCACTTCGGGCAGCAGCGGCACCGCGGCGGCGTCGATGGTGAGGTTGTTGAGATCGAAGAAGGGCACATCCAGCTGGCGGGCGAGGAACTGCAACAGCTGCACCTCGCTGATAAAGCCGAGGTCGATGAGAGTGGTGCCCAGCTTGCGGCCGGTCTGACGCTGCTGCTGCAGGGCAAGCTGCAGCTGATCATCAGAGATGATCTGCTCTTGTACCAGCAGGTCGCCGAGGCGCATTTTCAGTCTGGGTTGTGCCATGTTTGCTCCGATGTCTGTTACTTCACACCCGTTGCCACATTCGATTAGGCTTCGCTAATCGAACTTGCGGTTTATCAAGGGGTTAGTTGGCCAATTCGTTGTTCCAGCCAGTTGGTCGACGCCTCGCCGAGGTTGCCGTGCAGCAGGGCGTTGCGATAGGCATCGAGCGCCCGCTGGCTGTGGCCCTGACCATCCTCGGCCACGCCGAGACCAAGCCACCAACGGCCCTGATCCGGCTGCTGACGCAGCAGCTTCACATAGAGCGCCGCCGCATCGGCATTCTGGCCCAGCTCCTGAGTCAGTCCTGCCCAAGTGGCGTAGTAGTCCATGTTGCTGGCAAGATCCGGCTGATAGCCGGACAGCCAGCCAAGCGCTTGCTGCTGCTGCCCCTCGCTGATGGCAAGGCGGGCCAGCAGCAGACGAAAATCGGCCTGCTGGGGCTCGAGCCGGATCCCCTCTTCCAGCAGCTGACGCGCCTCAGTCAGGCGGCCCTCGCCGTAGAGCAGCCCCGCCAGCTGCTCGCGCGCCCCCTGGTTGTAGGGATCGTGGGCCAGCACCTGATAGTAGTTGTCCTGCGCATCCCGCAGGCTTCCCTTGGCCATGGCGGTAGTCGCCTTGCGCTCCGCCAGTGCCGCCAGCTCCTTGGCCGACAGCTCGACCGTCTCTATCTTCAATACGCTCGGCTTGCGCGGCGCGCTGGCGACGGCCTGCTGCTCTGCCGCCAGTTCGGCGTAAAGCTCGGGCTGCAGCTCTTCATCGGTCGGCTCGGACTCGTCAACATCGCTGGAGGCATCAAAGGGTGCACCGTCGGCCGTGTCGCCAGAGTCATATTCCCCGACCTCATCATTCACCTCGTCCTGACTTGGCAGAGGCAGCGCGGCCGCCACCTCGACCGGCTCGGGCTGGCTGACCGGCGCGGCGGCCCTTGCCACCACATCGAGAGTCACCGCATCGGGAGCTAGCACTTCGCTGGCAGCCGAGACGATATGGGTCTGCTGCCAGTAGATCCAGGTTCGCCAACCAAGGATCCCCAGTGCCAGACCGCAGATCAGGGTCAACAGCAACATCCACCATCCCTGCTGGCGCGCAGGGGCAATATAGACGGCAGCCCCTTCGGATCCTTGCTGGCGCCGATCCAGATCTTTCAGCATCTGGTTGATGACACTCATAGCCAGACTCCATAAGTCAGGGCGCACCCCAACAACAGTAACAGGGGCCACCAGCGCCGTGGCGCAAAGCGGCGGGCATCGTCGGTATCGCGAATGGCAAGCCGGACCAGACGACTGTCGATCTGGCGCACACCCTGACCATAGGCCAGCATCAGACACTTCTGCGCCAGGATATTGATCAGTCTCGGGATCCCTCGCGATGCCCGCCACAACAGACGCATGGCGCGACCTGCAAACAGCGGTGCCCCGCGGTAACCGGAGACCTGCAATCTGTGCTCCAGATAGGCGCGGGTCTCGTCAAAACGCAGCGGCCGCAGGCAGTAGGAGAAGCCAATCCGCTGACGCAATTGGCGCAGATGCGGCTTGGCCAGCCTGGCATCCAGCTCCGGCTGGCCGAACAGCACGATCTGCAGCAGCTTGCTCGATTCGGTCTCGAGATTGCCGAACAGGCGGATCGCCTCCAACGTCTCGTCCGGCAGCGCTTGCGCCTCGTCGATCAGCACCACCACCCGACTGCCCTGCTGGTGCAGGCTGATCAGGTGACGATGGATACGATCGGTCAGATCCAGCTCGCTCTGATCCCGTACCGCCAACCCCAGCTCCAGCGCCAGCGCGATGCGCAGTTCGGCCGGAGTGAGGTGGGGATTGGGCAACCAGGCAAGCCGCACCGGACGCGCTTCCGAACCCAGCTCGCTGAGCAACTTGCGGCAGAGCAGTGTTTTGCCGGTGCCCACCTCGCCGGTCACCTTGATAAAGCCCTCCCCCTGCGCCAGCGCCCAGTTGAGCACCTGCAGCGCCTCTTCGTGAGGCGGCAGGCCGTAGTAGAAGCCGGTATTGGGAGTGAGGCTGAACGGCGCCTCCTGTAGGCCGAAGTGGGTCAGGTACATGAGACCTCACCTGCCACAGCGAGCAAGCAGCCTGTGCTGGCAAGGCAGCACAGGCCGTTCGGGATAAGGGTGACCGTATCTGGTGTCATGGGTCAGCCCTTGGCCGGATACCATTTGTCGAGCAGCTCGGAGGAGCGTTGCAGCTCGTTTTGCCAGGTATCTTTCTCCACCACGGTCGGTTTGAGCATGATCACCAGCTCCACCTTCTTGGTGCTCTCGCGGCGGTTGGTAAAGGCTTCACCCACCCAGGGAATATCCCCCAGCAGCGGCACCTTGCTGACGATCTCCTGCTTGTCGGTCTTCATCAGGCCGCCGATAACGATGATGTCACCGTTATTGGCCTGCACTACGGTATCGGACTCTCGAATGGAGCTTTTCGCCAACGGCAACACCAGCGTATCGCTGTCTGTCACCTTTATGGTCTTGGTTTGCTCTTCAGTATCGATAACGGAGGGATGGATATGCAGCAGCACCTTGCCCTCTTCATCGATCTGTGGTGTTACATCCAAAGAGATACCTGAGAAGAAAGGGGTCAACTCTACATTGGGAGTTGTTCGGTCACCGCTCGTCGTGCTCACGGTTGTTGTCGATGCATTGGTGACGAAATATTCGTCCGTCCCCACCTTGATCACCGCCTTCTGGTTGTTGGTCGCGGTGACACGGGGGCTGGAGAGGGTATTCACATCGCCCTGGGTCTTGAGCAGGTTGACCGCCACATTGAAGTTGCCGTCAGAGACCTTGAAACCGGCGCCGCCACCCAGTGCAGTGAAGATCTGATTAGGGGTGGTGGGTAACTGGGTATTGGCCAGTGAACCGCCACCGGTAATCCCCTTGTTGCCATCCCAGCTGGCGGAGAGACCGCTCCAGTCCACCCCCTGCTCATACCCTTCGTTGAGGGCAACTTCGATGATCCGCGCCTCCAGCACCACCTGCCGCTTGAGGTGACTATCGGATTGATTCAGGAATTCACGCACTGCCTTGAGCTCTTTCGGGTAGGCGCGAATGGTGACCAGACCCGCCTGCGGGCTGGTGATCACCGCGCGACCATCACCCGTGCCAATCAGGGTCTGCAGAGAGTCGCGCAGATCGGTCCAGTAGTCGCTGTTGGTATCGGTCTCGATACGGGTGCCATTGCTGCTGTTGCCGTTCGAGTTGTTGCCGGAGGAGTTATTGGTGCTGTTGTTGTTCGATGCACTGTCAAAACTGCTGTCGCTGCTGTTATTGCTGTCATTGGCCGTCACCCCGCCGGTGCTGACCGAGGTGCGGGAGAGGCCACGACGGGACATCATCAGGTAATTGACCGGGATGGTTTCGGTACGCAGACCCGCCGGATAGATATGGAAGACATTGCCCTTGCGCTGCACGTCGAAGCCGTACATGTCGCCCACCACCGCCAGCACCTCCGGCAGAGTCACATCCTTGAGTTCGACGGAGACCAGCCCGGCCACCCCGGGGTGAACCGCCACGCTGTAGCGGGAGCCCTTGAACAGGGAACCGAAAAACTCCACCGCCTCCACATCGTGAGCCGCGATACGCAGCCGCTTCTCCGGCATGCCGACCGGCATCTGCGGCCGGTTCAGCTGCAGCAATTCACTTTGCACCGATTTGGGCAACGCGGTCAGAGGGGCAGCCTGTTTCTGCTGTTCGTTCATGGCCTGTTTGAGGGCATCCTTCGCCTGGGTCGGCTCGGGGTGCTGATACGTGGTACAGCCTGCAGCCATCATGGCCACGGTGATCAGACAGAGACGGTTTTTTTTCATGTAATTAGGGCACCCTGACTTGCAATTAAACTCGATAAAGCCGATTCACCTCTCGAGAGGCAAGCACGACTCAAACCCGGATCTTGCTGGCAAACAGTGTTACCGCATGGCGTTTTCCCGCCTTTTCCAGCACCACGGCATCGGCATTGATGGCCACCAGCGTATAGCCGTCCACCTGTTGCCCGACCCGATAACTCTTGCCATTGAGTACCGCCAGTGCCGGGCCATTGCCCAGCACCACACTCTGCAGCTTCGGCAAACCGGCACTGCTCTCGCCGGTCGCACGGGCGCCAACCGCCACGTCCGCCAGCGGCGCAGTGGGATCCTGCAATACCTCGACCTGCTCCGCCTGTACCAGCAAGCTGAACAGGCAACAGCACAACGCAAACACTCTAGCCACGGATAAACTCCTTGCTGGTACTCAGGGTGTAAATCTCCATCTCCACCACCGCGCCGGGATAGGCTTTGACCTGATAGTCGAACTGCTTCCAGTAGAAGTGACGCGGCAAGGCTTCCAGCGCTTTAAGATATTGATAGACATCAAAATAGCCGCCTTCAAGCTGAAGCCGGATACCATGCTTGTAGAGATTGACCTTCTGCTCTCCCGCCATCAGCGGGGTCGGCTCCAGCGAACTGAGCGCCAGCATGTGAAGGTTGGCGGAGCGGGAGAGCAGCGCCTCCAGCACCAGCGGCATCTCGTGCGCCGGGATCAGATCGACGGTCTGGGCCTTCAGCTCATCGTCGATCCGGGCCAGATCCGCCTCGACTTGCGCCAGCTGGTCGCGAACTCCCTGATTGGGATCCCGCTTGAGCCGTGCCTGTTTGCCGAGGTTTTCCAACTCCATGATCTCGAGGTCGCGCTCGGCGGCGCTCAGGGCCATGCGATCCTGCTGCAGGCGAGTATCAGCGCCATCGAGCCAGCCGTAGAGTCCGGCCGCGCCCAGCAGCACCAGACCGGTCAGCAGGATCAACACCCGCTCCCGCTGGCTCAACACGGCGATACGCTGGCCCCATGCCTGCCATTGTGTTTTCAGGTTCATCAGGGTTTCTCCCGCGCAATGCCGCTCAACTGGAAGGTCAGGCGACCCTCCTTGTCACGGCCGAGGGTCAGTTCACCAAACTCCTTGCCTACCAGACTCGGGGTCTGCTTGAAGCGGTTGACCCAGGCCGGCACATCCTGACTGCGTCCGGCAAAGCCGGAGAGGTTGATCCGCCCTTCGTTGATCTCGATGCGCTGCAACGAGAGGTTGCTGTTGCGAATGCGGGAAAGATCCGCCATTACGCTGGCATAGCCCTGGGATTTTTGCAGGGTCAGGCTGCCCAATTGGCGCATCAGCCCCTGCTTGGCCGTCAGCTCATCCTGCTTGTTGACCAGTTGCTGTTGCAGCCTGGGATCTGCCTGATGGCGCGCCAGCTCGGCATCGAGCCGCTGCGCCTCGCTGCGCTTGAGTTCCAGCTCGGCAGAGCGCTGCGCCAGCGCCCAGCTGACCTGCTGCTGCTGCCAGCTGTAACCGACGCCCATCAACAGGATCAGCAACAGCGCAAAGCCCCATACCAGCGCCATCTGATTGAGGCTGGCCCACTGTCGCTTGGGGCGAAACTCGGCGCCATAGAGGTTTATCTGACGTCTCATCACGCATCCTCCCCGATGGCGGCGGCGTAGGCCGAGAGGTATTCGACGCCGGCCAGGACTGCCTTGTTGGCCATGGCGGAGACGGCAAAGCCGAAGGTCTGCTCCATGTGGCGCACCAGGGTACCGATAAAGGGCGAGGCGACGGCAAACTGCATCTGCCCCAGCTCGGGCAATTTCAGCTGGCCCGCCAGATAGTCGAGGGAGCGCTGGATCTCCAGCGCCAGTGAATCGAGCAGCATGCTGTCCGGTTCATGTTCGCCAGTCAGGCTGGTGAAACCGCGCAGCTGGCGGGAGAAGCAGAGCCCGCCTTGATGGAAGACCAGCAGTTGCAGATCCTGCCCCTTGGGCTGCCACAGCAGCATGCGCACCGTGTCATCCGCGTCATAGAGAGAGGTGAGCGCCAATTCGTCGCTGATGATGGATTGCAGGGTGGCTATGCCATTGATGGCATCGGCCAGCTGTTGCACCCGGCTCTTGGGCAGGCAGATCACATTGATGCGCGGGCGACCGGCAGGCGGGGTGGGCAAGTCCACATAATCCATCGCCAGTTGCAGCACGGGTTCGCTGACATAATCCTTGATGGCCCAGGGGAGCGCCCCCGCCATCTCGGCGTCAGGCACGGCAGGCTTGTCGATCTGGATCTGTTGATAAAGGCTGGCGGCGAGGGCCACCCGCACCGTAGACTTGGCCAGCCCATGACGGCTGAACAGCTCGTTCATGGCCACTGCCCACTCCTGTGGGCCGTTGATGGTGCGCGTCGCGAAGACGGGGGGATTGCCCACCGCAGCCAGCATGATCCTGTCATTGGCCAGCAAGAGCCCGACCTGGCGGCTTGGCGTCGACCGTCTGAACAGTTGTTTCATGTAAGCCCGCCCATCAATAGTGATTAAATGTATGAAATATTAACATAAACAGCAGATTAGCCTCCAGATTAAAAGACGGACTCACCATTGCAAGCCAGCCTTTCCGCCGAATCAGAGGGTCAAGCCATCCTCCCTTCCCCCCTGCAACGCCTCCACCATCCGTTGCTGACCCGCTATGGCGTCGAGCTGTGGTGCAAGCGGGATGATCTGATCCATCCGGCCATCTCCGGCAACAAGTGGCGCAAGCTCAAGTACCACCTGCTGCATGCCAAAGAGCATGGCAAACGGCATCTGCTCTCGTTTGGCGGCGCCTACTCCAATCATATCCACGCGCTAGCGGCAGCGGGGTGCCAATCTGGTCTTCGTACTACCGGTATCATACGGGGCGAATATGACGCCGTCAGTAACTCTACCCTGCGGGATGCCCAGCGCTGGGGCATGGATCTCGTTTTTGTCGACCGCCAGAGTTACCGGCGACGGCAGGATCCCGACTGGCTGGCCCAATTCGATGCCCCCGATACCCTGATCGTGCCGGAAGGGGGTAGCAGCCCGCTGGCCATCCCCGGCGTGGCGGAACTGGTCGGCGAAGTGCCCTTCTCGCCGGATCTCTGGGTACTGCCCTGCGCCAGCGGCGGCACTCTGGCGGGCCTGATCGCTGGCAAACGGGATCGGGAGCAGATCCTCGCCATTGCGGTACTGAAAGGAGGCAGCTTTATCGCTGACGAGGTGTGTCGCCTCCATCCTGCGGCTGCCAATATCCCCGGCTGGCGCATCGCGCTCGATCACCACGATGGTGGCTATGCCAAATTCAGCCCGGCCCTCTGGCAGTGGGTACAGGATTTCAGCGCCACGACCGATCTGCCCCTTGAGCCTATCTATAGCGGCAAGGCAATGTGGGGACTGTTTCGCGAGCTGGCGGCAGGCCGTATCGCCCCCGGCAGCAAAATCGTCTTTATCCACACTGGCGGCATGCAAGGGCTCGCCGGGCTGCGGGAGCAGGGGCGACTGTGATCCCTGCCTTACGGCAACCGCAAACAGCATCGCAAACAACAGAGGGTCGCCCCAAGGCGACCCTCTCTCGTTTATCTCAATCACCAGCCGATTCCAGCACCAGACGCTGGGGCTCGGCAAACCAGGGCCCCTGCCCGGCATGCACCCCGAGGTGGCGCAGCATCTTCCACTCGTCGCCACTCTCCACCCCCACTGCCAGCACCCGGGTGCGGGTATTGGCGCAGCCCCCCACCAGACTGCGTACCGCCATCTGGTTGACCTGACGGGCATGGATTTCCCGTACCAGGCTGGGGTGTAGCTTGAGGAAGTTGATCTCGAACTCCTTGATGTACTGGGTGCTCACCACATCCTGACCGGCATGATCAATGGCCAGCTGGCAACCCAGCATCCGCAAAGAGCGCAGCGGCCGCTTGAGCGCCTCGAAGTGGCGGGTCACCTGGGATTCCGAGAGTTGCAGGATCAACCGCTCGTTGGTGCTGCGCGGCAGCTGGAACAGGGCGAAGAAGAGCCAGCGTTGGAACTCGCGGTTGAGCAGGCTCTGGGCACTGAGGGTCAGGCTGATGGGGCAGCTCTGCTCGGAGCGCTGGCGCAGCAGGGCTAGGGTCTGCTCCGCCACCAGCCGATCCAGTTGCAGCAACAAGCCCACCTTCTCCGCCATCGGCATGAAGATCCCCGCCTGCAAAGCCCGCCCCTGCTCGTCGTGCAGATAGGTGAGCAACTCCTGCTGCAACACCACCTGCCCCCGATCCTGCTGGATCGGCTGGGTGTAAAATTCGATGCCGTGCTCTTCGAGACGGCGGCTGATCAGGGTGCGCCAGCGTACCGTGCCCTTGCTGCTTTGTTCCTCATCCAGCTGCTTCTCGTAGAGGAACCAGCCGTTGTGCCCCTGCAGACGAGCGCTCTTGAGGGCCAGCTCCGCCTCCTCCTGCACCTTGAGCAGGCTGTCTTGTGCCTGATAACAGACTGCGCCGAGATAGACCGCCGTCTCCGGATTGACCTCCTGCGGCCAGTGCAGCCGTTGCAGGCTCTTGAGCAGCTGGCTGGCGCTATCCACCATCTCGCTCTCGGACATGTTGGGCAGCAACACCGCAAAAACCTGACCGGCATAACGGGCCTGCAGGGCACCGTTGTGTTTGCGCACGAAGGCACCGATGGTGGCGCTCGCCTCCATCATCAAATCGTGCCCCAGCAACTCGAACTGATCGGCCTCCAGCTCCTCCAGACAGGCGAGATCGATCAGCAGCACACCGCCGCTCATCACGCTCGCCTCCATGATGGCGCTCTCCAGCCGGTTGTCGAAAAACAGCCGGTTGCCGATGCCGGTCATCTTGTCGACGAAGGCGTTGCTGCGAATGAAGTTGTCGAAGCGGCTGCGCTCCTTGCGGGCATCAGCCAGCTCGGCGAGCAGATGATCGAGGGCCTGACTGGCGGCCACCGGCCACTCTTCGGCGGGGTCATGACTCAGTTTGGAGAGTTTGTCATCGAGGATCAGCTGGGCGCGAATGCCCAGCAGCTCGGCCCCGCGCAGCTGCTGGCGTAGCCAGCGGATGGAGTACCAGAGACCGAACACCACGATAAAAATGCCCAGCGAGATGCCGGACATCGCCTTGATGGAGTATTCCGCCTCCTTGAAGGGGCGCTCCAGTTTGAAGTTGGCCTGCATGCCGGCCTGATGGGGCAGCGGGTGGCTGTATGGCACCAGCAGCTGCTCGTCGACCGGATTGCGCACATCGCGGAACCAGTAGACCCGCTGGTTATTCTGGCGCACCTCCAGCTCTACCACATGGGCAGCCCGCAGCAGGGTAGGCAGCCAGTGGCTCATATCTTCCATGTCGTGAGCAACATCGAGCTGCTTGTCGATCACCTCGACCAGTGCATCGACCTTCTTTTGCTGCAACTCCATGCCCAGCTCGCGAAAGCTGAACACCCCGCCAATCAGCACGGTCGCCATGGCTGCGATCACGCAAAGGGTGATAAATGAGACAAGCTGTGTAGTGAGTTTCATGCGCCTTTCCGTATGCCCAGCATCATCCATGTCGCCTCATGGTAGCAGCGGCGATCGGGCCACAGCTATGGATGAAGATCCCGCTTCTGCAATTTAAGCGGGCAAGCATAACCCAAAGCAGAGGGAGAATACCAAGGATGACGGGCTACAGACGCGGGAAAGGGCGGGATGACAGACAGAAAAATGGTCCCTCAAAGGGGACCAAAAGGAACACTCATATCAAAACTAACACTCTGTGCTACTGACAAAAAACAGATACAGGAGTATTGAACACACGGTGAGTCAAACCGCAGGGCTACTCTAATGCAGTTCGGATAAGCTGAGCAATTGTCATTTATGACAGGTCAGCGATTGAATCTAGCCAAAGTTAATAATAAACACATTTAAAATCATGCAGTTAAAAAATCAATCAACAAGTGTGACAAGTCGGACTCAAATTGATTGCACTAATGCTCTATGATGGCAAAGTCCATTTGTGTCTCATGAAACTGGCAGGTACTTCCTTTGCGTAAATCACCCGTCTGGATCGCTCTGTTGCTGTTCGTCCTGCCTGTCGTGGGCAGCCAGTTTCTCGGCCTGTGGTTTGCCAAGCCGATGGCCTTTCATCTGCTGGAAGAGAAGGTTGCCGAGCTCAAGGGAGCCATGGCCGTACGCCACCGGGAGCTGGATGCAGCCATCAACAAACAACTGGCACAATTTGAGTTCAACTGCGGCGCCAAAGACATGGAGCTGCTGCGCGATCCGCGCTTCTACAGCGCTCATATCCGCCTGCAAGGGTTGGAGCTCGCCTCCGGCAGCAGCTGCTCCAGCCTGGGGGTGGAGATCCCGCTGCTCAAAGAGCTCCAGAACAGCGGGCAGAAGTTTGGCAAGTTGGGGATCACCGCCACCGTGGCCAAATACAATACCGAGCAGGAGCTGGTGGCCTTTTACCGATCCGGCGACAACCTCGCCTACTGGGTGCTGGATAACAGCTGGAGCCACGACCTGCTGCAACACCCCTGCAGCCACTGCTTCTATCTGGAATTCAGCCGACAGGATACCGATGCAAGCACAGTCCACTTTCCCCGTGGTGACAAGGAGATCAAACAGGAAGAGAGCAATATCAGCCTGAGTTTCTTCGATCCCAATGAACTCACCAAACAGACGGTCTGGGCGGGAAAAGCGCTGGAGCAATATGCCCATGACCAACTCAATCACTACGGTCTCTGGTTCGGTATCGTGCTCGGCGCCCTGTTAAGCGTCACATACTGGCTGCTGCGCAGCTATCGGCGCTCCCTCAAGGGACTGCTGCAAACAGGGTTGATCCGCAAGGAATTTATTCCCCTCTACCAGCCGATAGTGGATGCCCGTACCCACCAAGTGGTGGGATTCGAGGCGCTGCTGCGCTGGCAGCGTGGAAACGAACTGATCCCTCCGGGCACCTTTATCGAATATGCAGAGGAGCAGGGGCTGATCCTGCCGATGACCGAACAGTTGCTGGAGCAGGTGATCACCGACCTGCCGCAGCTGGCGCCAGAGCAGTGGGTCAGCGTCAATCTGGTGGCGGCCCATATCGAGCAGCCCCTGCTGCGCACCCTGCTCGCTCACAGCCAAAACCCCTCACCCGCACGGCTCACCTTCGAGCTGACGGAGCGCAAGCCGATCCTCGACATCAAGGCGGCCACCGAGGAGATCACCCTGCTGCAACAGATGGGGTATCACTTCAAGCTGGATGATTTCGGTACCGGCTACGGCGGCTTTGCCTACCTGCAGAGCCTGGGGATCCGCCAGATCAAGATCGACAAGATGTTCGTCGATACCATAGGCACCAACGACCTCAAGCGCAGCGTGCTGGATGCCATCATCGTCTTCGGTCGGGAATCGGGCATGGAGATGATCGCCGAAGGGGTCGAGAGCCAGCTGCAGGTCGACTATCTGAGCCAGCACGGCGTCTATCTGATCCAGGGCTACTTCTTCGGCAAGCCCATGCCGCTGAAGATACTGACCCACTGGCAACGGGAGTGGCAGTTGCAACACCAGAAGGCCAGCTAACACAGAGATGGCAGGATTTGGCCGTGAAACGGTTTGGCCAGCGGCTCGACATCATCAGGTTGATGCTGGCGGTAGCGCCGTAACCCAGCCCGGCCATCAGGCGGGTAAATCCCCCAGCAGACCCGGGCCCGGCTCCATGGTGAAATCAAACCGTCTCCTGCCACCCCTTATTTACATTCAGCAACAAAATGATCTGCCCTGACGGGGATAACAACCTTTATCATAAGGAGCCGGTTATTGCGCAACCGATAACCGAGCAGCCTGTTTATGTCATCCGGTCGTCAAGACCCCCAATAGAGAACCATTGCCTATGAAGACAGTTATCCGGCAAGAGATTGCCCTGCCCGTTGGCCTGCTGACCCTGCTCTTTTTCAAGACCCTGGGCAGTGACCTGCTGACAGAGACAACTCCGCTCGGGATCTATCTTCCGGTTTCAGCGGCACTACTGGCCATCGTCACCTGGGCCATCTTCTCGGTGGTGCGCCACTCCGATGCCCTCGCCATCAAGCTGGGCGAGCCCTTCGGCACCCTGATCCTCACCCTCTCGGTCATCTCGCTGGAGGTGGTGATGATCTCCTCGGTGATGCTGACCGGCGAGCCCAACCCCACCATGGCCCGCGATACCATGTTTGCGGTAGTGATGCTGGTGAGTACCGGTCTGGTGGGCTTCACCCTGCTGTTTGGCGGCTGGCGCTACCACACCCAGAGCTTCAATCTGGACGGAGTGAAATCCTATCTGGTGGCCATCATCCCTCTGGCCCTGCTCTGTCTGGTGCTGCCCAACTTCACCGAGGGTGGTGCAATCGGCAGTATGTCGCGCGCCATGTCGTGGATGCTGATCATCATCTCAATCCTGCTCTACGGGGTCTTTCTGCTGATCCAGACCCGCAGCCACAGCCACTTCTTCGTCGACAGCGATCACGAGGATTATGAGGAGCACCACGGCCCGCTGCAGAGCAACGTCTATCACACCATCCTGCTGCTCGCCTACCTGCTGGTAGTGATCCTGCTGGCCAAGACCCTAGCCATCCCCATCAACTACGGGGTGCATGTGATGGAAGCACCCGCCGCACTGGGCGGCTTTATCGTGGCCTGCATCGTGCTGGCCCCCGAAGCAGTCGGCGCCATCAAGGCCGCCTTCAACAACCAGTTGCAGCGAGCAATGAACCTCTACTTCGGCTCGGTGCTGGCCACCATCGCCCTCACCGTGCCTGCCGTGCTCTTTATCGGCTCCATGCTGGATCAGGAGGTGCGCCTCGGCCTCTCCCCCGCCGATATGGTGCTGCTGGTCACGACCTTGATGGTCTGTAAAGTAACCTTCAGCAGCGGCCGCACCAATGTGCTCCATGGTGCGACCCATCTGGTGTTGTTTGTGGTCTATCTGTTCCTGATGTTCGAGCACGAATAACCGCGTTCAACCAACGTCAGAAACGCCAAGACCGCCCGATTGGGCGGTCTTTTGTCATCTGCTCCCGGCTGTCACCGGCGTCTGTGAAGCGGCTTCCCCCTCATCCCCCACCCTTCTCCCGCCAGGAGAGAATGAGGATCAAGGCTTACAGGCTGGGCAGCACCCCGACCGGAATCAGATCGTTGTAGCTGGCACGTCCCAACAGGGCGGCGGCCGCCTCGATATCCGGCGCGAAGTACCTGTCCTTGTCGTAGAAGCTCACCTCTGCCCGCAGTCGTCCCTTGGCCTGCTCGATCAGCTCGGTACTGCGCAGCGGCGCGCGAAAATCGAGCCCCTGTGCCGCCGCCAGCAGTTCGACCGCCAGAATGCCACGGGTGTTCTCGGCCATGTCCGCCAGCCGACGACCGGCGAAGGTGGCCATGGAGACGTGATCCTCCTGATTGGCCGACGTAGGCAGGCTGTCCACCGAGGCGGGATGGGCCAGGGTCTTGTTCTCGGAGGCCAGCGCCGCCGAGGTGACCTGAGCGATCATAAAGCCCGAATTCACTCCGCCGTTGTTGACCAGAAACGCCGGCAGACCGGACATCCGCGAGTCGATCAGCAGTGCCATGCGCCGCTCGGAGAGCGAGCCGATTTCAGCGATGGCCAGCGCCAGATTATCGGCCGCAAAGGCCACCGGCTCGGCGTGGAAGTTACCGCCGGAGATGATCTCATCGTCATCGGCAAACACCAGCGGGTTGTCGGAGACCGAGTTGGCTTCGCACACCAACACCTCGGCCGCCTGACGGATCTGGGTCAGGCAGGCTCCCATCACCTGCGGCTGGCAGCGCAATGAGTAGGGATCCTGCACCTTCTCGCAGTTGTGGTGGGACATGCCGATCTCGCTGAGATCCCCCAGCAGATGGCGATAGCAGGCAGCTGCATCGATCTGGCCACGCTGACCACGCACCTCGTGGATGCGGGCATCGAACGGCCGGCGACTGCCGAGCGCAGCCTCCACGCTCATGGCGCCGATGGTGATGGCACCAGCGAACAGATCCTCGGCATGGAACAGCCCTTCCAGCGCAAAGGCGGTGCTCGCCTGGGTGCCGTTGAGCAGGGCCAGCCCCTCTTTCGGCGCCAGCGCGATGGGCTCCAGCCCGGCAATTTTCAGCGCAGTGGCGGCGTCGATCAGCTCGCCCTTGTGGCGAGCCTTGCCTTCACCGATCAGCAAGCAGCTCATATGGGCCAGCGGCGCCAGATCGCCGGAGGCACCGACGGAGCCCTTCTTCGGTACCACCGGATAGACTTCGGCGTTGATAAGGGTCATCAGGGCCTCAAGCACCGTCAGCCGGATGCCGGAGAAGCCCCGCGCCAGCGAGTTGAGCTTGAGCACCATCATCAACCGTACAGTGGCGTCATCCATGTATTCGCCGATGCCAGCGGCATGGGAGAGCACGATGGAACGCTGCAGCTCGTCCAGCTGCTCCACCGGAATGCGGGTGTTGGCCAGCAGGCCAAAGCCGGTATTGATGCCATACACCACCCGGTTCTGCTCGATCACCTTGGTAACTAAGGCAGCTGAGGCGTGGATCCCCGGCAGCGCGGCCGGATCCAGTGAAACATGTACCGGCTCGCGGCTGACGCGGCGCAGGGTGGCAAGATCCAGCTCGCCCGGAGTAATAGTCAATTCAAACATGGTGTTACACCTTTCCTTTGACACCGTTGGCGCCGTCAATCATCGGCAGATCCAGCTTCGCCTCATGGGCACAGTTGATGGCAATCTCGTAGCCGGCATCGGCATGGCGCATCACGCCGGTGGCCGGATCGTTGCGCAGCACCCGACCGACGCGGCGGGCCGCGTCATCGGAGCCGTCACAGACGATCACCACGCCGGAGTGCTGGGAGAAGCCCATGCCGACCCCGCCGCCGTGATGCAGCGAAACCCAGGTCGCGCCACCGGCGGTGTTGAGCAGGGCGTTGAGCAGCGGCCAGTCGGAGACGGCATCGGAGCCATCCATCATCGACTCGGTCTCGCGGTTCGGGCTCGCCACCGAGCCGGAATCCAGATGGTCGCGGCCGATGACGATGGGGGCTTTCAGCTCACCGTTTTTCACCATCTCGTTGAAGGCCAGACCGAGCCGCACCCGATCCTTGACCCCGACCCAGCAGATCCGCGCCGGCAGCCCCTGAAACGCGATGCGCTCGCGGGCCATGTCGAGCCAGTTGTGCAGGTGAGGATCATCGGGGATCAGCTCTTTGACCTTCTGGTCGGTCTTGTAGATATCTTCCGGATCGCCGGAGAGGGCCACCCAGCGGAACGGGCCAATCCCCTCGCAGAACAGCGGGCGAATGTAGGCGGGGACGAAGCCGGGGAAGTCGAAGGCGTTCGCAACCCCCTCCTCCAGCGCCATCTGGCGGATGTTGTTGCCGTAATCCAGAGTCGCCGCGCCGCGCTCTTGCAGGGTCAGCATCGCCTCCACCTGACGGGCCATGGAGCGACGAGCGGCCAGATTCACCTCCTGCGGGGCACTCTGCTGTAGCTCGCGCCACTTGGCCACGCTCCAGCCCTGCGGCAGGTAGCCGTGCACCGGGTCGTGGGCGGAGGTCTGGTCGGTCACCACATCCGGTGTGATACCTCGGGCCACCAGCTCGGCGAAGACGTCGGCGGCGTTGCCGAGCAGGCCGACGGAGACGGCGATGCCGCTCTGCTTGGCCTCTTCGACCATGGCCAGCGCTTCATCCAGGCTGTGGGCCTTCTTGTCCACATAACGGGTGCGCAGACGAAAATCGATGCGGGTCTCGTCGCACTCCACGGCGATCATCGAGAAGCCTGCCATGGTGGCGGCCAGCGGCTGGGCGCCACCCATGCCGCCGAGACCACCGGTGAGGATCCAGCGGCCCGCAGGCGAGCCGTTGAAGTGCTGGTTGGCCACCGCGAAGAAGGTCTCGTAAGTGCCCTGCACTATCCCCTGAGTACCTATGTAGATCCAGGAGCCCGCGGTCATCTGGCCGTACATCATCAAACCCTTCTTATCGAGCTCGTTGAAGTGCTCCCAATTGGCCCAGTGCGGCACCAGATTGGAGTTGGCGATCAGCACCCGCGGCGCGTCCTTGTGGGTCTGGAACACCCCGACCGGCTTGCCGGATTGCACCAGCAGGGTCTGATCCTCCTCGAGCCGGGTCAGCACCTCGACGATCTTGTCGAAGCAGGTCCAGTTGCGGGCGGCGCGGCCAATCCCGCCATAGACCACCAGCGACTGGGGATGCTCGGCCACCTCGGGATCCAGATTGTTCATCAGCATCCGCAGCGGCGCCTCGGTGAGCCAGCTCTTGGCGGTCAGCTCGGTACCGCGCGGGGCACGGATCACGCGGTTAGGATCATGACGGGGATCCTGCTGTTGCACAGACATACACACTCCTTGTTGTATCAATAGGGTGCCTTTGGCGACGGGCGGCCAAAGGGTTAATGGGTCAACAGATGAACCAGTCGCGCGGCCACACGGGCACTGCGGTTATCCTGATCCAGCGTCGGGTTGTACTCGGCCAGATCGGCAAGCCTGAGCTTGCCGCTGGCCCGGATATGGGCGATCAGCGGTTCGATCACCGCCAGCTCCACGCCACGGGCGGCGGGGGCACTCACTCCCGGCATAACGGCGCCGGGCAGCACATCAAGGTCGATGGTCAGATAGAGGTGATCACAATCGGCGATAAAGGCGTCCAGCCCGCTTAGCAAGGCTGGCAGCCCGGTCTGGGTCATCGCCTCGTCCAGCACATGCCACACACCCAGCGCCTTGGCACGGGCAAACAGGGCTTGGGTATTGGCGGTCTCGGCCACCCCGAGGCAGGCGTAGTGAAACGGCGTGCCCTGAGCGGCACACTGCTCGGCGATCTGGAAGAAGGGGGTGCCGGAGCTTGCCAATTCCTGCTTCATGCGCAGGTCGAAGTGGGCGTCAAAATTGATAATGCCGACTCGCCCCTGACCCGCCAGATGCAGGTTGAGGCCGCTCCAGCTGCCGAAAGCCACCTCGTGACCGCCCCCCAGCACCAGCGGGAAGTGGCCCAGATCAAGCGCGGCGGCGACCCGCTCGGCCAGATAGCCGTGGGCGGCGTCGAGATTGCCATCGGTACAACTCACATCCCCGCCATCGTAGACGGGGCGATTCAGGTGCCAGGCAATGTTGGCCAGCAGCTTGCGCACCGCTTGCGGCGCACCGGCGGCGCCGACACGCCCCTTATTGCGGCGCACCCCTTCATCGCAGGCAAAACCGAGCAGTACCACACCGGCAGCGTCTTGTGCTCCGGCGGTCCAGGGCTGCACCTTGTCGTGCCAACGCAGAGCCAATTCGCCATCTTCCGGATCCTGCCGCCCTTGCCAGAGCGACATATCGATCGGGTTGAACTTATCCATGGAGGGTCTCCTTGCCGTTGAAGATGCGGCTTGCCAGCTGATCGACGCCGACCATGTAGCTCAGCTCGGCCGGATTGGCGCAGTGCCAGATCAGGAAATCGGCCGCCATGCCCACCCTGAGCTGGCCAAGGCGATCCTGCTCGCCGAGCGCTTTGGCGGCGTGACGGGTCACCCCGACCATGGCCTCCACCGGGGTCAGGCCAAACAGGGTGCAGGCCATGTTCATCGCCATCCGCAGCGAGACAATGGGGGCCGTACCCGGGTTGATGTCGGAAGAGACCGCCATCGCCACCCCCGCCTTGCGCAGAGCTGCAACCGGGGGCAATTTGGTCTCTTTGAGGAAGTAGAAGGCGGTGGGCAGCAGGGTGGCGACCACGCCACGGTGGGCCAGCGCCAGGATCCCTTCCGGATCAAGATACTCCAGATGATCCACCGAGAGGGCGCCAAAGTTGGCTGCGAGGGTGCTGCCACCGAGATTGGAGAGCTGATCCATGTGCCCTTTCACTGCCAGACCGTATTGATCCGCCGCCAGATAGACCTGCTCGGTCTGGGCCAGCGAGAAGCCGATGTGTTCACAGAAGACGTCCACCGCATCGGCCAGGCCCGCCTCGGCGGCGGCCGGGATGATCTCCTGACAGATGGTCTCGACCCAGGAGTCGGGATCGTCGCGATACTCCGGCGGCACTGCATGGGCCGCCAGCAGGGTTGTCTTGACCCGGATCGGCAGCGCCTCCCCCAGTCGGCGGGCGACCCGCAGCATCTTGAGTTCGTCATCCAGCGTCAGGCCATAGCCGGACTTGATCTCCACAGTGGTGACCCCTTCGCGGATCAGGGATTTCACCCTCGGCAACGCCAGCTCGAACAGCAGCTCTTCGCTGGCGGCACGGGTAGCACGCACCGTGCTGATGATGCCACCGCCCCGACGGGCGATCTCCGCATAGGGAACTCCCTGCTGACGCAGCTCGAACTCTTCGGCACGGCTGCCGGCGAAGACCAGATGGGTGTGACAATCGATAAGGCCGGGGGTGACCAGCTTGCCCCGCATATCCTGCCAGTGAGCGGGATACGGCCCCTTCAACTCGGCCATCGGCAACAGCGCGTGGATCTTGCCATTCTGCACGCCGATGGCGTGGAGCGGCAGCAGGCCGTAGTCGGCCAGCTCATCACTCAGGGTGGCGGGCGTCACGTTGAGCCAGACCCGCTCGCAGTTCAACAGTTCCTTGTTCATAGCGACCTCAAATGTATATACATATCCTTATAGTCGATCTCTATGACGAAAGAAAGAGCGGCGTTCACATCCTGATAACAGCATCAAACTTAGATTTTAAGCACAAAAAAGCCCACCAAGAGGTGGGCTTTGCAAAATCGAGTTGTATATACATTCACTCCAGCTGAGTCTTGGAGCTGAGCTTGTAGCGGGAACCGGGGGAGAGCAAACGGGCGTAGGAGACCAGATGCCCCTCCGACCAGGTACGCCGGTGCAACAACAGACAGGGGGAATCTACGCGGATCTGCAACAATCCCGCCTCACCGGCGCTGGGCAACACGGCTTCCACCACGTGCTCCATCTCGGAGAGGGGGCAGACATCCATCAGATAGCGGTTGGGGGTCTGTTGGGTAAAATCCTGCTCGCCATAGCCAGGCAAGCGCCCGGCATCGACGAAGCGCTCCTCCAATTGCAACGGCTCGCCATCGGCCTGATGGACGATCAGGCTGTGAAAGATGGGGGCGCCAACCCGCAGCCCCAATTGTACCGCCACCTTCTCGTCAGCGGCCAGTCGCTGCAGCCGGATCACCCGGGCGCTGTACTCACCGCCACGCTCGGCGATCTCGTCGGCAATATTGCGAATAGCCAGCAGCGGTGACTCGGTGCGCCTGTCCGCCACGAAGCTACCGGAACCGGCGGTACGCACCAACCACCCTTCCGCCACCAGTTCCCGCAACGCCCGGTTGACCGTCATCCGGCTCACGGTGAACTGCTCGCACAGGGCAGCTTCGGTCGGGATCCTGTCCCCCGCCTGATAGTGGCGTTCGCGGATCCCGTCCAGAATATGCTGTTTGATCTGCAGATAGAGGGCTGGCGCCACCATGAAGCTCCCTAGCGCCGACGGTGGGGCGGACGCATGTCCGGCCAGGCGCGGTAGACATCGGGGATCTGATCCGGCCCGCTGATGCAGAGATCGAGATCGTGCAGCAAGCCATCCTTGATCCCGTAGATCCAGCCATGCACCGCCAGCTCCTGCCCCTTACGCCAGGCGTTCTGGATGATGGTGGTGTGGCAGACGTTGGCGACCTGCTCGGCCACGTTCAGCTCGCACAGGTAGTCGAAGCGCTCATGCTCATCCTCGATGGCCTCGAGCTCTTCACCGTATTTGAAGTAGACATCCTTTATGTTGCGCAGCCAGTTGTCGATGAGACCCAGCTCCTGGTTCTGCATCGCGGCTTTGACGCCGCCGCAACCGTAGTGACCGCAGACAATGATGTGCTTCACCTTGAGCACTTCCACCGCGTATTGCAGCACGGAGAGGCAGTTGAAATCGGTATGCACCACCAGATTGGCGACGTTGCGGTGGACGAAGACATCTCCCGGCAGCAAGCCCATCAGCTGGTTGGCGGGGACCCGGCTGTCGGAACAACCAATCCAGAGGTATTCGGGGGCCTGCTGGGCAGAAAGAGTGGCAAAGAAAGCGGGATCTTCGGCTTTGATCCGTTCGGCCCACTCACGGTTGTTGGTAAACAGGTCGTTCAACAGTTTCACTTCTGCTCTCCCTAATGTGGCAGTGGCGGCAACATAACACACTCAAGGGTAACCAAAGCAAGGCCGACCAGATCCCTGCGAAACAAAAACAGGGCCATCAGGCCCTGTTTTTATGAGAGGAAGCATCAGGCTTCCATGGCATCTTTCAGCTTCTTGAGTGCGTTTTTCTCAAGCTGACGCACACGCTCGGCAGAGACGCCGTAGGTATCGGCCAGCTCCTGCAGAGTGGTCTTGCTGTCATCATCGAGCCAGCGGGCGCGGATGATGTGCTGGCTGCGCTCATCCAGGGTGGCGAGGGCCGAGCTCAGACGACGGGTCGCGTGATCGTCCCAGTTGTCGTTCTCGATGGTGGCGGCCAGATCGGAGGATTTGTCCTCCAGATAGTGAACCGGAGCGAAACCGCCCTCTTCCTCATCGTCACCCACCAGATCGAACGCCTGATCGTAGTTGGCCATCCGCGCTTCCATTTCGGTCACGTCAGCGGCAGAAACGCCGAGATCGGCCGCCACGGCCTGAACCTCTTCGTGGTTCAGCCAGCCCAGACGCTTTTTGGATTTGCGCAGGTTGAAGAAGAGCTTGCGCTGGGCCTTGGTGGTCGCCACCTTGACCATGCGCCAGTTGCGCAGGACGTATTCGTGAATTTCGGCCTTGATCCAGTGCACGGCAAAGGAGACCAGACGCACGCCGACCGTCGGGTCGAAGCGCTTGACCGCCTTCATCAGGCCGATGTTGCCTTCCTGAACCAGATCGGCCTGAGGCAGGCCGTAACCGGCATAACTCTTGGCGACATGAACGACAAAGCGCAGGTGCGACATAACCAGCTGACGAGCAGCCTCGAGATCGCCATCCTGCTGCAAACGCTCAGCCAGTTCACGCTCTTCCTCTGCGCTCAGCACAGGAATAGAGTTTACTGCCTGGATATAGCCTTCCAGACTACCTTGCGGAATCAGAGCCATAGTGCGCTGCAATGAAGTTCCCATCTGTTACCTCTTACTTTTCAATCGAATCAGTCTAACACCCTGAGAGGGTCTGTCTACTGACCGGATGCCATTCTGCGGCGTGTATCAAAGAACATGCCCAGTTTTAGACCGGCTTATCTTAAGCCTGCAGGATGAATCATGAATGAACAGTCAAAAAAAGGGGGTCACAATGAAGGACCCCCGAAAAGTAGCATGCTAAGTCCATTGTTGCGGAGCTCGCAACCTTCACATGCTTGCCAAGTCTGACGAGCAAGGCAGAGGGGCCACACCCGTATAAATGCTTCAGCTTTAATAGACTGCTTATAAATCAGAAGGTTCACTGGATCTCGCGAAGATCCGGAAGATCATTGTTATTCAGAATACTCTGACTATGGGGGCCAAGCCAGAAACGGCCCCTCTTTTACTTGATCCGCCTCTCAAAATCCAGCGATTTACTTTGATGACAAAGTAATCAGGATGGTTCGATGTCGCGAATGTGGCGATGGACCGAGAACCAGGAGGCAATCAGCCCCAGCAGGGCGCCCAGCAAGATCAGATTGATCCCGTCTACCGCCCCCATACCAACCAGCCGGAAGTTACTGTTATACAAGCCCGCCAGCTCCTTCACCACCCCTTCGCTCCAGATCACCATCACTTCAGTCAGCCACCAGGCCAGCATGCCGCCGATCACCCCGAACCAGATGCCGGTATAGAGGAAGGGACGATGAATAAAGGAATCGGTCGCCCCCACCAGCTTGAGCACTTCAATCTCGGAACGCTGGTTGAGGATGTTGAGACGCAGGGTATTGCCGACGATCAGCAACACGGCGGAAAGCAGCAGCACCGCGATACCGGTAATGGTGTGGCGCAGCAGGTTCATGATCCCCTGCAACCGGGTCAACCACTGCAGATCCAGCTTGCCCTGTTCGACCCCCACCTCGTTATTGAGCTTGCTGAGCAGCTCGGCGGCCCCTTCCGGGTTCTGCCAGCGCGGATCCGGGATCACGCTCAGCACAGGCGGTAACGGGTTGCTGTCCAGATAATCGAGGGCATCGCCGAAGCCGGAGATCTCGCGAAACTCCCGCAACGCATCGTCACGGCTCAGGTAGGTGACCGAATCCACCTCGGGATAGAGCAGGATCCTGTGCTGCAGATCGAGAATGCTCTGCTCCGGCAGATCCTTGCGCAGGTAAAGGGAGATCTGGGAACTGCTCTGCCAGCTCCCCTCCACCACCTCGGCGTTTTTCAGCAGCACATGGAAACAGGAAGGCAGTGCCAAGCTGACGCCGAGCACCGCCAGCGTCATCAGGGAGGCGAGCGGATTGCGCCACAGCTCCCCGAGACTGGCAAACGCCTGCCGCACATGATCAACCCCGTACATCATCAGACGGCGCAGCGGCGGTTGTTTATGACGAACGATAGCCATCAGAGCTCCTCCCCGGCCGAATACATGCGACCCGCCTTGAGGGTCAGGGTGCGATAGCGCATGCGAGCGATCAGCCCCAGATCGTGGGTGGCAATCAGTACCGAGACCCCAAAATTGTTGAACTCCTGAAATAACCGCATGATGTCCATGGAGAGCTGGGGGTCCAGGTTGCCGGTCGGTTCATCCGCCAGCAGCAACGGCGGCTTGTTGACGATGGCGCGGGCGATACCGACCCGCTGCTGTTCACCACCGGAGAGCATGCGCGGCTGGTAACGCTCCTTGCCAAGCAGCCCCACCTTGTCCAGCGCCGCCGCCACCCGCTTGTTGATGTCCGCATGGCTATAACCATCGATCACCAGCGGCAGCGCCACGTTGTCGAACACGGTTCTGTCCATCAGCAGGCGGTGATCCTGAAAGATCATCCCGATCTGGCGGCGAACATAGGGGATCTGGCTGCGCTGGATATGGCTGACATCATCACCATGAAAGAAGACGCGACCATCGGTCGGACGCTCCATCACGCTGATCAGTTTGAGGAGGGTACTCTTGCCCGCCCCCGAGTGCCCGGTCAGAAAGGCCATCTCTCCCTTGCGCAGGTGAAAGCTGACCTTTTGCAGCGCCTGATGGCCGCCGCTGTATACCTTGCTGACCTTGTCAAAACGAATCATAACGGTTCCCTGAAATTGACAAACCCCGACCGGAGTCGGGGCATGGAACACTTACTCATCACGGCTGAGCTGACTCATCACGGCCGGACTTATTCATCGCGGCTGAAGAGCGCCTCGATGAAGTCGTTGGCAACGAAGGGACGCAGATCGTCGATCCCCTCGCCCACCCCGATATAGCGGATCGGGATCTGGAACTTGTCGGCCACCGCGAAGATGACGCCGCCCTTGGCCGTGCCATCCAGCTTGGTGAGGGTGATGCCGGTCAGGCCAACCGCCTCGCTGAACAGCTTGGCCTGGCTCAGGGCGTTCTGGCCGGTGCCGGCATCCAGCGTCAGCATGATCTCGTGGGGGGCCTCTTCATCCAGCTTCTTCATCACCCGCACCACCTTCTTGAGCTCTTCCATCAGGTTGCTCTTGTTCTGCAGGCGACCGGCGGTGTCGGCGATCAGCACGTCAGCCCCGCGGGAGCGGGCGGCCTCGATGGCGTCATAAATGACAGAAGCGGAATCGGCGCCGGTGTGCTGGGCAATCACCGGAATATTGTTGCGCTGACCCCAAACCTGCAGCTGTTCGACCGCTGCAGCACGGAAGGTGTCACCCGCCGCCAGCATCACGCTCTTGCCCTCGGCCTGGAACTGCTTGGCCAGCTTGCCGATGGTGGTGGTTTTGCCGACGCCGTTTACGCCGACCATCAGGATCACATAAGGCTTCTTGCTGGTGTCGATCACCAGCGGCTGTTCGACCTTGGCCAGCATCTCGCCCATGTCCTGCTTGAGCAGGCCGTAGAGCGCCTCGGCATCCTTGAGCTGCTTGCGATCCGCGTGCTGCACCAGCCCTTCGATGATACGAGTAGTGGTATCCACACCGAGATCGGCGGTCAGCAGCTGGGTTTCCAGCTCTTCAAACAGCTCATCGTCGATCTTCTTGCCACGGAACAGGCCGAAGAAACCGGAGCCGATATTCTCCTTGGTGCGCACCAGACTGCGCTTGAGGCGAGCAAAGAAGCCCTCCCGCTGCGGTTTGTCCTGGGTGTCGTCGTCTACCTTGGCGGCCAGCGGCAGGGCTGCCAGGGCGGCGGCCTCAGCCTCCATCGCGGCGACCAGGCGCATATCTTCCGCTCGCTGGGCCTCTTTGGCGATACGGGCCTCTTCCGCAGCCTGAGCTTCAGCAGCAATGCGAGCCTCTTCTGCCGCACGGGCTTCAGCAGCAATACGCGCCTCTTCCGCAGCGCGGGCTTCAGCGGCAATACGCGCCTCTTCTGCAGCGCGGGCTTCAGCAGCAATACGCGCCTCTTCCGCGGCACGGGCTTCAGCGGCAATACGAGCCTCTTCCGCCGCACGGGCTTCAGCAGCAATGCGAGCCTCTTCTGCCGCACGGGCTTCAGCAGCAATACGCGCCTCTTCCGCTGCACGAGCTTCAGCAGCAATACGCGCCTCTTCCGCTGCACGGGCTTCAGCAGCAATGCGAGCCTCTTCCGCAGCGTGAGCTTCGGCGGCAATGCGAGATTCTTCCGCGGCGCGGGCTTCGGCAGCAATACGAGCGGCTTCAGCGGCACGCTCCTCTTCGGCGATCAGCGCTTCGTTGACGATCACCGGCTCCAGATCGGAGGCGCACTCCTCCACCACCAGCGGGCCGTGGTCGTCCAGCTCGGTCGGCAGACAGCAATCATCTTGCAAAACGGAATTCTGTGCGCTGGCAGGCACTTCGGGGGCAACGGCCGGCGTACTATCGGAAACAGTGGTATCGGAAACAGGAGCGGGGGTAGCAGCGACCTCGGGCTCAACGGTAACGGGGGTGGCTTGGGGTGTCTGTGGTTGGACAGCCTCAGCCTCTTCTTTCTTGCGGCCGAAACCCAGCCAGGAAAACAAACCTTTTGCCATCTAAAAATACTCACATCAAAGGCTGACTGCTAAGATAGCCGTCCCTTGGCGGGTCGGCATAAAAATGAACCGCCTTATACTACCACTTTATTTTCTGACGATGAAACGCGATGCCCAGAGTGAAATCCAGCCGTAGCAACCCGAGCAAGAGTCCCGCCCCGCAAGGAAAATCGGGCTTTGTAAGAATCATCAGCGGCCAGTGGCGAGGCCGCAAATTGCCGGTCAAGGATGTGGAGGGGCTCAGACCCACCACGGATCGCGTCAAGGAGACCATCTTCAACTGGCTGGCCCCCCATATTCGCGGCACCCGCTGCCTGGATCTGTTTGCCGGTAGCGGCGGACTCGGGCTGGAGGCACTGTCGCGCTATGCCGAGCAAGTGACCCTGATCGAGATGGACAAAGGGGCCGCTGACCAGATCAAGAAGAACCTGACCGCCCTCGGCAGCAGTCAGGGCCAGGTGATCCAGTCAGATGCAGTGAGCTGGCTGCAAGGCCCGGCCACGCCGTTTGATCTGGTGTTCCTCGATCCGCCGTTTCGCCGCGAGCTGCTGCCGCAAGTGTGCGAACTGCTGGAGCAGCGCGGCTGGCTGGCGCCGGACGCCCTCATCTATCTGGAGCGGGAAAAGGAAATGGCCGATCTGGCGCTGCCCGCCAGCTGGCAACTACTCAAGGACAAACAAGCCGGTCAGGTCTGCTATCAACTCTATCTAAGGGAGGTAAACAATGAAGCGAGTCTTTAATCTGTTGGCGATGGGGCTGATATTGTTCTTCTGGTTTGGCGTGCTGATAAGCCTGATCGCCCCGCTGCCCGGCAAACTCAACGGCTTTCTGCCGGTCTGCGGCGTGATCGTCGCCCTGCTACATTGGCTGCAGGCCAGCATGATCAAGGCAGCTTGCAAACGCTACTTCGCGGTCACCAAGGCCGAATTTGTCACTGTGCTGATCTTTGGTGTGTTTGGCATGGTCGACATTCGTCAGCGCCTGCAAGAGATCGTCAACGCCGCCCAGCGCGGCAATCTCTCGGGCAAACCATAAAAGAAAAGGGGACGGCGGTAGCCGTCCCCTAGAGTCGTGTCGTCCTGTCCGTAGAACTGCAATGCTCCCTGCAATCCCTGACGTTATCCTAATCCTTTGGAATATCCCCTTTCCAATCCGTTGGCGTGTCCTGCGGCGTTCCTGGCCTGGCAATTCATCCTGAACTGCTTCACTGTCTCCATCCTGGAGGTGTCCATTACCACGTCCTGTGGGGTTCCTTGCGTCTTCCTGACAGATAACCATCCGGGTTATCTCACTTCATCCTGAAGTATTCCTCTCGCATCCGGCGAGGTCCTGTTCATCCTGAAGAACGAGGTTCCGTTCGTTCTGCTCCCATCCCGAGAGTGTCCTGCCGCATCCAGCGGTGTTCCTTTATTCATCCGTGACGATAATCATCCTGATTATCGAGCTCATCCTGAGGAGTCCCTTGTCCACATCCTGCGGACTATTCCATCTTTATGCGCTGTCCTGCATCCTGCCGGACCAGCTCCGTCCTTGTGAGACCCATACTAAGGAAATGCGCACCCCGAACAAGGGCCATCCGATGATAAAGATCCGATGCGGCTCCCATCTCAAAAAACGAACTTAAAAACTAACCCTTTAATATCAGTTAGTTATTTAGTTTCACGGGAAAGCTCGATCATTCTGGCATGGCTTCGCGTACGGCTCAAAGCGCCAGCCTCTTACAGTCGCTATGGCAGATCTCTTACACGGGTTTCGCCCCCAAAAACGGGGCAGGAAAACGGTTCAATCCTGACGTTAAGACTTAAAAATTTGTTGAATAAATATGCTTAAAAAAACCGCAAAAAAAGAGCCGAGGCCAGGCTCGACTCTTCAACATTCCAATTTTTTAATCAGCTCAAGCGGTTGGCCGGATTGAGATAGGCCTTGCGCAGCGATTCCGGTGCCAGCACCTCCAGTTCACCGCCGATGTTGTTCAACCAGCTGCGAAACTCCGGGGTGTCCTGCACCTCTGTCTCCACCACCACGCTACGCTTGTCATAGCGGGTCATGCGCGGATTGTTGCCGGGGATCTGGTTATCCACCAGCGACTGGCTGTTAGCATCGATCCGGCCGACGAAGCGGATCGGGCCGCTCACATCCTGATAGCCCTGATCGCGGATCAGCTTCTGGATGTTGAAATCCTTCGGCTGGGTGGCGCTGAAGTTGGTCAGCTCCACGTTCTTGATATGGTCAAACGGGATGCCGTAGACCTTGGGATCCAGCTCGGACAGAGTGCAGAGCAGGATCGGACCGTCCGGCTGATTGAGAATGCCGAGCGGGTTGATACGGTCGTAGCAGAGCCATACGGTGCGCTCTTTGATCACGCGCTGGATCTCGGCACTGAACTTGCGACCACGCCAGAGCGCATCGCGGATCAGGGTGCTGCGGCGGATCTCCGGGTTGCCGGCAAACGGACGCGGTGACTGGTGGACACTCTCCAACCAGCGTTCGGCCAGTTCGCTCTGGCTGTCGCGGATCACCTGGCTCGCCTTGTCAACCAGCGGGTTCAATTCGGTCAGTACACTCGCCGGCAACAGTTGGCTCGCCTGATCACTCCAGGTTTTCAGGGCCACCGCCAGCGAGAGCGGCATGATATTGGCAAAGTCGTTGAGGCCGTGGCGCTCGAAGCACCAGCCATGGGGTTTGCTGCGCTCGTCCGAGGTGAGGTCGAACAGTCCCATGCCGGACATCTCTTCCAGGTCCCGTTGCACGGTACGCAGACTGACGTGGATGCCTTCCTCTTCCAGTTTTACCTGGAGTTGGCTGGCGGTCAGCTTGTAAGGGCGGTGCGGGATGCAACGCGCCAAGGTCAGTTGTCGTAACAGCTTCTTGCTCATGGTGCTTGCCTTCACTGGTTTAGCGTTGACTGTATGCTAGTCGTGACTTGCGACAGTCTATGTCGCAAGTTTTGCTGCGACAACTGTCGCCATTTTCATACAAAACACACTAAGCAGTTGATTTATAAAGACAATGCACTCAAAAAAGGAGCCGCTAGAGGCTAAAATTAGCCAAAAATCCCTCAAATGAAAGTTCTATCTTGCGATTTTTTGTTAGCATAAAACTCCGATTAATTAATTCATCACAGAATATGATTTCAGGGGAGAGCATGACTCTCCCCTTTTGCTCACATCAGCCACGACCAGGCTGACTTGGTGATGGCCGCACCGACCATGTAGCCAAACACCGCAAGCGCTGCCACACCGGCCACCAGCTTCTGACCGCGGGCCGGGCGCTTGAGTGCCATCACACCCAGACCGATATAGAGCACCAGTGCAATCAGCTTGGCCATCAGCCAGGGTTGTTGGCCGGGGCTCAACTGCAAGGCCACCGCCAGCAACACACCAAACAGCAGCAGGAAGGTGTCGTTGATATGGGGCAGGATCTTCAGCCACCTCTGCTGCAACCGATCGCTGCCGGCCAGCGCCAGACTCCAGCGATAGATAAAGAGCAACAGACTGACCAGCGCCAGCGTCATATGCAGGTGTTTGAACATGGGGTAATAGGCAATCATTTTGCTTCCTTGTCGTCGTCGGGTAGCCCGCTGTTCCAGTTATGGGCATGGATACGCTCCTGCCCCTCCTCGTCGTCTTGCAACAGATCGGAGAGGATCTCCCGGTATTGCAGGCTCTTGTTGATATAAGTGTGTTCGTCATCCAGATAGTTGACCTGCTCGCGCAGCAACCAGTTATCGTGCTGCTTGAATGTCTGCCCCGCCCGCCAGGCCTGGTTGGCCCTAAACCCAAGCTGGGTCAGGGCTTCCACCCCCAGATCGACCGCCGAGCCTAGGGTTTCCCGGTGCACGCTCTCGACCCCGTGGCGCAGGATCTCGTGGGCATGGGGTCGATCCAGCGCTCGCGCCAGGATCTTCAGGTGCGGGAAGTGCTTCTGCACCATCTCGATCACCGCCAGCGAGGTGGCAGGATCGTTGATGGAGAGCACCAGCAACTTCGCCTTGTGCGCCCCGGCGGCATGGAGCAGATCGATCCGGCTGGCATCGCCATAGAAGACCTGATAGCCGTACTTGCGCAGGGTCTCTATCTGGCTGGCATCCTGCTCGAGGATAGTGGTACCGATGCCGTGACCATGCAGCAGACGCCCCACGATCTGGCCGAAGCGGCCGAAGCCCGCGATGATCACCGGATGCTCCACCAGCTCAGGTTGCTCATGCTGCGGTGCGTCGCTCTGGTTACGGTAATCGAACCAGGGCTGGATCACCCGATCGTTGAGGATCAGCAGCAGTGGGGTGAGCGCCATGGAGAGCGCTACCACCAGCGTCAGCAACGAGATGGTCTCGCCGGGCAGCACCCGGTTCTGGGCGGCAAACGAGAAGAGCACGAAGGCAAACTCACCGCCCTGTGCGAGCGCCAGCGCGAAGGTCCAGCGTTGACTCGGCGAGATGCGGATAATGAAGCCGAGCGCCATCAGCACCAGCCATTTGAGCACCATCAGGCCAACCACCAGGGTTGGTATCAGGAAGGGGTGCTCGGCAAACAGCCCGAAGTCGATCCCCGCCCCCACCGACATAAAGAACAGGCCGAGCAGCAAGCCTTTGAACGGCTCTATGTCGGCCTCCAGCTCATGGCGATATTCGCTGTCGGCCAGCACCACACCGGCGAGGAAGGAGCCGAGAGCGGGCGAAAGCCCCACCGACTCCATCAACACGGCGATGGCGATCACCAGCAGCAGAGCGGCGGCGACGAAGATCTCCCGCATATGGGACTGGGCGATGGCACGAAACACCGGTCGCATCAGGTAGTGGCCACCCAGCACTATGCCTGAGATGGCCGCGACCACCAGCAGACCATGCTGCCAACCCGCCAGCTCGGAGCCGCCATTACTGGCCACCGGTGCGATAGCCAGCAACGGCAGGATCGCCAGAATGGGGATAACGGCGATGTCCTGAAACAGCAGCACCGCAAAGGCGGAGCGACCGCTCTCGCTCTGCATCAGCTTGCGCTCCTGCAGGCTCTGCAACACGATCGCGGTGGAGGAGAGCGCCAGGATCAGGCCGATGGCCAGCCCCTGTTGCAGCGGCAGACCGATCAGGTGCGCCACGCCGGTCAGCGCCGCCGTGGTGAGCAGCACCTGCAGGCCACCGGTGCCGAGGATCGGCCCCTTCAACTGCCACAAGAGGGCCGGGCGCAATTCAAGACCGACCAGAAACAGCATCAGTACCACGCCAAACTCGGCGAAGTGCATCACATCCTTCTGCTCCCCCACCAGCCCCAGCAGAAAGGGGCCTATGATGATCCCCGCCAGCAGATAACCGAGCACCGAGCCCAACCCCCAGCGTTTGGCCAGCGGCACCGCGATGACGGCGGCGGAGAGGTAGATAAAGGCATCAAACAGGATCCCGTGGCCCATCAGTCGGCCCTCCGCATGAACATCTGATCCGGCTCATGAGCTCGGCCAACAAACTGCCCGTGTGTCATCAGAGTACCTCCAGCAAGTCGCGTAGATAGGGGCGCCCGGCCAGTTGCTCCGGTGTCAGCTGCTCGTCACGCAGGGCGCAAAGCAGTTGGCGGTAATCCTGACCGCAGCGGCGCAGGGCGGCGGGATCCCTGAGCTTGTGAAAGGAGTGCAGCACAAAAGGCGGCAGCCAGTTCATGCCGCACAAGGTGGCAGCCTGCTGAAATGGCAGCAAAAAATCGAGCAGCGGTCGGCTGTTGTAACCCTCGCTGCAGTAGGACTCCGGCGCCCCGCCGGTGGTGATGGCGCTCAGCCACTGCTTGCCCTTGAGGGCGTGGGCTTCGGGGCCGTAGGCGTAGCCATACTCCAGTACCAGATCCATCCACTCTTTCATGATGGCCGGACAGGAGTACCAGTAAAACGGGTGCTGGAATACGATGATGTCGTGCTCACAGAGCAGCGCCTGCTCCCGCTTCACATCGATAAACATGTCGGGATAGTGCTGATAGAGGTCGTGAACCGTGACCCCCTCCAGCCCCTCAATCGCCTGCAACAGCTGCTTGTTGGCCCGCGAGCTCTGCAGCGCGGGATGGGAAAAAATAACCAGAATGCGTTTCATGACCACATCACCCGAACAAAGCCTTGCGGTGCAAGGCGAGGTAAACAGAAAAGGGGAGTCTGGGGAGCTGCATCGTAAAGGTGCACCGGAGAGCGACCTTATCAGGAAGCGCCATAGCCTGCCAACTCGGGGATCAGCTCCCGCAGCGCCGGATTGAGGGTCTGGTGAGCGGGATAGCAGAGCCCAATCCGGCGAAACATCCGCGGCCCGCTCACCGGCAGGGTACAGAGACCCGCCTCATCTTCCACCAGCCCGTCCGGCAGAAAACTGATGCCGACCCCCGCCAGCACCAGCGCCATCACCAGCCCCTTGCTCTCGGCCTTGGCCACCAGATTGAGGGTAAGGCGGTCACAGGCCAGCAGGCCGATAGTCTGCTGATGGGCTTCGCAGGGCGGGCACTCAATAAAATCATAATGTTGCAGCTCGGCGAGCTCGATCCTTTCGCGACTGGCAAGGGGATGGTCGACCGGTACACAGAGCACGTAATCCTCCTCCCACAGCGGCAGAAAGATCTCGTCCTCCCGGCGCAAGGCATCCAGCGTCAAGCGGCTGTCGGCGGGGGTGGCGTAGTCGGAAAGGGTGAGATCCAGCTGCGGCAACACGCGCTGTACTTGCTGCAGCAGCCCGGCCACCCGACGGCGACTCAAGTCCGGCATGATGGCGATATTGAGCCTCGCACGCGTCGCTTTCTGGCGAAACAGCTCCGGCAGACGGCGCGCCTCCTCCACCAGCTTGACTGCGTGAGGATAGAGATAGTGGGCCGGATCTTTCGCCACCACCCCTTTCTTGCCCCGGACAAACAGGCTGTCACCGAGCGCCTCTTCCAGCTGGCGCAGCCCCGCCGAGAGGGAGGGCTGGCTGACGTGGCAGCGCTCGGCCGCCGCCGTGATGTTCTTCTCTTCATAGATGGCGATGAAGAAACGCAGCAATCTCAAGTCCAGCATAAACCAACCATAGTTTTTTCAGATGATAACCAGCGGAAAACAATATTTATCACTTATAGATGCAGTGACTATAGTGATTGGGTTCCGTGCTGGCCAGCCACCTGTTTGCTCAAACCGACTCTTGAATCAGAAGGAAAGACCCATGTCCAAATCTCTCGTCGTGATCACCGGTGCCTCCGCCGGGATCGGTGCCGCCATCGCCCGTGCCTTCTCTGCCGCCGGTCATCCGCTGCTACTGCTGGCCCGCCGGGTCGAGCCGATGCAGGCACTGAACCTGCCCGATACCCTCTGCATCGGGGTCGATGTGACCGACACCGCCGCCATGAAAGCCGCCGTCCAGCAGGCAGAAGCCAAATTTGGCCCGGTCGGCTGCATGGTCAACAACGCCGGCGTCATGCTGCTGGGTCAGGCCGATGTGCAGGATCCCGCCGAATGGCAGCAGATGCTCAACATCAACGTGATGGGGGTGCTGAACGGCGTCCACGCAGTGCTGGCAGGCATGAAGGAGCGCCGCAGCGGCACCATCATCAACATCAGCTCCATCGCCGGTCGCAAGACCTTCCCGAACCATGCTGCCTACTGCGCCACCAAGTTCGCCGTGCACGCCCTGACCGAGAACATCCGGGAAGAGGTAGCCGATGTCGGCGTGCGGATGGTGACCATTGCACCGGGTGCGGTCGAGACCGAGCTGCTCAGCCACACCACTGACGAGAGCATCAAGGCCGGTTACCACGACTGGAAAGATCAGATGGGAGGCGTCATTGCGCCGGAAGTAATCGCCGATGCCGTGCTCTACGCCTGGAACCAGCCTGCCAACGTCTGCGTGCGCGAGATCGTGCTGGCGGCGACCCGTCAGCAACCTTAATCTTGGCTGACTGACACTATGGGGAGAGCTTGACCCTCCCCCGGGGCACAGGGTTACCATGTGCCCCTTGTTATTTTCGAGTCATTCCATGGTTCTCACCCGTCGCCAACTCGCTCACGCCCGTCGCTGGCTCCCCTTGTGGAGTCTGGTGCTGGTGTTGATGTCGTTTGGCAGCCGGGCCGCAACCGACCTCTGTACCCTGACTACCCACTGCAGCCAGAGCGAGCGCACCCTGGAAAAAGCGATGCCCTGCGGCAGCTTTACCACCGCCCTCTCGATGACGCTGGTAGGCAGCGACAGCCTGACGGTCGCCGTGCTGGAACCGGATACCCCCGACTTCGCCTCCCCCTCTCTCTTTATGCCGGACGCTCCGTGCGAGCGGCTCGAACGTCCCCCACGCACCCGGATCTGAAACGCATCCCGTATCGGGCATCTTTTCTTTCAATCTGAGGTGAGTGATGTACAAACCCCTGTTACTGGCCATGCTGGCCGGTACCGTCAGCTTTTCGGCCCTCGCGGCCGAGAAGATGACCGTCTACAAATCCAAATATTGTGGCTGCTGCCAAAGCTGGAACGAGCACATGGAGCAGAATGGCTTCGAACTGGAGGTCATCGAAACCGAACAGCTCGGCGCAGTGAAGCAGCAATACGGTATCGCGCCTGAACTAGCCTCTTGCCATACCGGTATCGTAAATGGCTATGTGATCGAGGGGCATGTACCGGCCGCCGATGTGCAGAAGCTGCTCAGGGAAAAACCGGCAATCCGTGGCCTGACCATTCCGGGCATGCCCCAGAGTGCGCCGGGCATGGATATTCCGGGCCATCCCTATGAGGTACTGAGTATCAGCAACGAGGGCGCGACCAACCGCTGGTCGAGCTACCCCGGCTGACGAAAACTGGCTATGAGAGGGCACTCCCATATCATGTGAGGCACACCTGAGCGGACTCTTGCCGCTCATGGCCAGAAAGAGGGCCGCTATCGCGAGATAGCGGCTTTTTATGATTACATTTCCTGCAATAACAAGGGATTGCTTGCAACCACCGGCAACAAGGGGCAGATTTAACGCCAATTCATGGAGCCGATGCTCAGGTCAACCAACCCTTTCCAGCGCCAAGGATGCGACATGTTTACCTTTTCCCGAGGAGTTCTGCTGCTAGCCTTTCTGACAGTTCTCCCCCCCACTTATGCCAATGAAGAGCCCGCCATGCTGACAAGCGAACATCCAATCCAGCCGCCCGTGGCCGCCAAACATCCCCGCACCCTGAAAAAACACGGGGATAGCCGCATCGACAACTACTACTGGCTGCGTGACGACCAGCGTCAGGCGCCGGAAGTATTGCAATACCTTGAGGCCGAGAACGCCTATACCGAAGCCATGCTCAAGCCGACCAAACCGCTGCGCGAGCAACTCTACAAGGAGATGGTGGCCCGCATCCCCCAGCAGGATGAGTCGGTACCCTATGTGAAGAACGGCTACCGCTACCAGACCCGCTATGAACCGGGCAAGGAGTACGCCATCTACTCCCGCACCAGGCTGGGAGAGGAGCAGGCGAGCCTGCTGCTCGACAGCAACCTGCGGGCTGAAGGGCACGAGTTCTATGCCCTCGGCGCCCTTGAGGTGAGCCGCAACAACCGCTGGTTGGCGGTGGCGGAAGATTTCCTCTCCCGTCGTCAGTACCAGATCCAGTTCCTCGATCTGGAGAGCGGCCAGTGGGCCACCGACAAGTTGGAAAATACCTCCGGCAATCTGGTGTGGGCCAACGACAACAAGACCGTCTTCTATGTGCGCAAGCACCCGCAGACCCTGCTTCCGTATCAGGTCTATCGCCATACGCTCGGGACGGATCCGGCCACGGACAAGCTGGTCTACGAGGAGAAGGATGACTCCTTCTACATCAGCCTCTACGCCACCACCTCGGAAGATTTCATCGTCATCGCCCTCTCCAGCACCACCACAGGCGAAGCGCGGCTGATCGATGCCAACCAACCGGAGCACGCCCCCCGCCTGTTCCTGCCCCGTCAGGTAGATCACGAATACAGCCTGGATCACTACCGCGGCCGCTTCTATGTGCGCTCCAACAAGGACGGCAAGAACTTCGGCCTCTACGAGACCAAAGAGAGCCCGGTCGATCGCTGGAAGGCGGTGATCGCCCCCAATCCGGACGTGCTGCTGGAGAGCTACGCCCTGTTCAAGGATTGGCTGGTTCTGGAAGAGCGCAACAAGGGGCTGACCCGACTGCGCCAGATCAACTGGCAGAGCGGTGACGAGAAGGAGATCGCCTTCGACGATCCCGCTTATGTCACTTGGCTTGCCTACAACCCGGAGCCGGATACCAGCGCCCTGCGCTATGGCTACTCCTCCATGACCACCCCCGCCTCCACCTATGAGCTGGATATGGCGAGCGGCAAGCGCACCCTGCTCAAGCAGCAGCCGGTGGCCGGCTTCAAGGCCGACCAGTACGCCAGCGAGCGGCTCTGGGTGACCGCCCGCGACGGCGTATCGGTGCCGGTGTCGCTGGTCTATCGCAAGGACAAGTTCAAGAAAGAGCAGGCTGATGAGCCCAAGAATCCGCTGCTGGTCTATGGCTATGGCTCCTACGGCGCCAGTATGGATCCCGACTTCAGCAGCTCGCGCCTGAGCCTGCTGGACAGAGGCTTCGTCTACGCCATCGCCCATATCCGGGGTGGTGAAGAGCTGGGCCGTCACTGGTACGAAGATGGCAAACTGCTGAAAAAGCAGAACACCTTCAATGACTTTATCGATGTCACCAAGGCGCTGGTTGAGCAAGGCTACGGTGCCAAAGATCAGGTCTACGCCATGGGCGGCAGCGCCGGTGGCCTGCTGATGGGGGCGGTCATCAATCAGGCGCCCGAACTCTATCGCGGCGTGGTGGCGCAGGTGCCGTTCGTCGATGTGGTTACCACCATGCTGGACGAGTCGATCCCCCTCACCACCGGGGAGTATGACGAGTGGGGCAACCCGAACCAGAAGCGCTACTACGACTACATGAAGAGCTACAGCCCCTACGATCAGGTGAAGGCGCAAGCCTATCCCAACCTGCTGGTCACCACCGGGCTGCACGACTCGCAAGTGCAGTATTGGGAGCCCGCCAAGTGGGTCGCCAAGCTGCGCGAACTGAAAACGGATGATAACAAGTTGTTACTGAACACCGACATGGACGCCGGCCACGGCGGCAAGTCGGGCCGCTTCAAAGCCTACGAGGATATCGCGCTGGAATACGCCTTTATCCTGGATCTGGCCACCCCGGCCAACTGATCCATTATGACCTCGGCCCTTGTCATTCAAGGGCCGCATAAGAATCCTCTCGTAGTTTTTCCCTCTTCCATTTCCCTTCATATCAAATTAATCTTCGGCTAGAAAATGAATGATCGAGGTCATGTTTCTCAAGATTTAACTCCGCTATTTTGCCATTTCGTTTGATTTATGTTGGGTGAATGTGCTTAATCGGAGTGCTTGCAACTTTTTATTTGGCCCCTCAGGGGCCAATTTATCTTCGACCGACAGGAGGTCGGTAGCCTCACCACAGGATGAGGGTGACTGCCGGAAAGGGGGTAATCAACTCCCCCGCTTTCGCGCAACGAGAAGAGCGGGCAAGCCCGGCGCAGAATGGGATTGCCATCAATTTATCCGGGGATCGGATAAACAAAATCAAAGAAAAGGGAGAAAAAATGAAAGGATTAACTTTGGCATGCGCCCTGTCGGCGGCTCTGGTCGGTGTTTCATTCGGTGGTCCGGTACAAGCGCAGGAGCGCTTCGTGACCATAGGCACCGGCGGTCAGACCGGCGTCTACTATGTCGCTGGCCAGTCCATCTGCCGCTTCCTCAATCGCGGCGCCGCCGATCACCAGATCAAGTGCAACGCCCCGGCCAGTGGCGGTGGTGTTGCCAACGTCAACGGCATCCGCAGCGGTGAATTCAACTTCGGCATCATGCAATCCGACCACCAGTTCAAGGCGATGAAGGGGCTGCCACCGTTCCAGGCCGAAGGGGCCATGGACGATATGCGCGCCGTCTTCTCCCTGCAGAGCGAGGTGTTCACCATCCTGGCTCGCCGCGATGCCAAGATCGCCAGCTTTGACGACCTGAAAGGCAAGCGCGTCAACATCGGCAACCCGGGCTCCGGCCAGCGTGACACCATGGAAGAGATCATGGCGGTCAAAGGCTGGAAGAAGGGTGACTTCGGTCTGGTCTCCGAGCTGAAACCGGCCGAACAGGCCTCCGCCCTCGGTGACAACAACATCGACGCCATGAGCTACTTCGTCGGTCACCCGAACGGTGCCATTCAGGAAGCCTCCACCACCACAGATGCAGTACTGGTACCTGTGACCGGCGCCGACATCGACAAGCTGCTGGCCGAGAAGAGCTACTACAGCAAGGCCGAGATCCCGGGCGGCATCTACAAGGGCAGCGACAAGCCGACCCCCTCCATCGGTGGCAAAGCGGTGCTCTCCACCAGCGCTAAAACCGATCCAGAAGTGGTCTATCAGCTGGTCAAGTCGGTGTTCGACAACCTGGATCGCTTCAAGCGCCTGCACCCTGCCTTTGCCGACCTGAAAGAGGCCGACATGATCAAGGTGGGTCTCTCTGCACCGCTGCATGAAGGGGCTGCCCGCTACTACAAAGAGCGCGGCTGGCTCTGATTGAAGGCCCCGGGGCCTTTGTCACTCTCTTCGACACCCGTCCGCCGCCTGATTGCGGGGGCGGGTGTCGCTCTTGTTGTACTCGTTGGCACAAGTTAACCCTATGCAAGATAAACAACTCTCTACCGAGGAACTGATCGCCCAGGATGTGGGCGCTCGCCTGCCGCTGGGCCCGCTGGGCTGGATCATCACCACGCTGGCGCTGGCCTGGTCCCTGTTCCAGCTCTGGATCGCCTCGCCACTCCCCTTCATGGTGGGGTTTGGCGTACTCAATGACACCGAAACCCGCTCCATTCACCTCACCTTTGCCCTGTTGCTCGCTTTTCTGGTGTTCCCGGCATTTCGCTCCTCGCCGCGGGATCGGGTTCCCCTCGGCGATATCGCCCTCGGTCTGATCGCTGCTGGCGCCGCGTCTTACCTGTTCGTGATGTATGAAGCGCTGGCACTGCGTCCTGGCACCCTCACCACCGCCGATCTGGTGACCGCCTGCATCGGCATTCCGCTGCTGCTGGAAGCGGCGCGCCGCGCCCTGGGGCCAGCACTGGCGGTCATCGCCATCGTCTTTCTGATCTACAGCCTGGCGGGCCCCTGGATGCCGGGACTGCTGGCACATCGCGGGGTAGGTTTCACCGCGCTGGCCAACCACCAGTGGATCACCACCGAAGGGGTGTTCGGCATTGCCCTTGGCGTCTCCACCAGCTTCGTGTTCCTGTTCGTGCTGTTTGGCGCCCTGCTGGAGCGTGCCGGTGCCGGTCACTACTTTATCCAACTCGCCTTCAGCCTGCTCGGTCACCTACGCGGCGGCCCGGCCAAGGCGGCAGTGGTCGCCTCCGGCCTGACCGGTCTGATTTCCGGCTCGTCGATTGCCAACGTGGTGACCACCGGTACTTTCACCATCCCGATGATGAAGAAGGTGGGCTTCAGTTCAGAGAAAGCGGGGGCGGTGGAAGTAGCCTCCTCGGTCAACGGCCAGATCATGCCACCTGTGATGGGGGCTGCGGCTTTCCTGATGGTCGAATACGTGGGCATCCCCTATGTGGAGATCATCAAGCACGCCTTCCTGCCTGCCACCATCTCCTACATAGCGCTGCTCTACATCGTCCATCTGGAGGCGCTGAAACTGGGCATGCAGCCCATCGGCAACCATCAACCCAAACCCTGGCTGCGCCGCCTGACCGGTTTTGCCTTTGGCGCAGCCCTCATCAGCGGCCTGTCACTGGCGGTCTACTATGGCCTCGGCTGGCTCAAACCTGCACTGGGTGACTACGCTCTGCCGGGGATCTCGGTACTGCTGGCTGTCACCTATGTGGCTCTGTTGAAGATCGCCGCCAGCAATGAACCGCTGCCTGCCGAAGATCCCGACAAGCCGCTCACCGAGCTGCCCAACACCCGCGCCGTGCTGCTCTCCGGCCTGCACTTCCTGCTACCGGTGGTGGTACTGGTATGGTGCCTGATGGTGGAACGCCTCTCGCCGGGGCTGTCGGCCTTCTGGGGTACCGTGATGCTGGTGATCATCCTGCTGACCCAGCGCCCGCTGCTCAACTGGCTGCGCAAGGACGGCAAGCACGACTACGGCACCGTCGCTGATGGCGTGGTGGATCTGCGGGAAGGGCTGGTTGCCGGTGCCCGCAACATGATCGGTATCGGCATTGCCACCGCCACCGCGGGGATTATCGTGGGTGCGGTCTCCCAGACCGGGGTTGGTCTGGTGCTGGCGGATCTGGTGGAGTTCCTCTCCATGGGTAACCTGCTGCTGATGCTGCTGCTCACCGCCCTGCTGAGCCTGATCCTCGGCATGGGGCTGCCGACCACTGCCAACTACATCGTGGTCTCCAGCCTGCTGGCGCCAGTGGTGGTGACGCTGGGGCAGCAAAACGGGCTGATCGTGCCGCTGATCGCGGTGCACCTGTTCGTCTTCTACTTCGGCATCATGGCGGATGTGACGCCGCCGGTGGGGCTGGCCTCCTTCGCGGCAGCGGCTGTCTCCAAGGGCGATCCCATCAAGACCGGGATCACCGCCTTCTACTACAGCCTGCGTACCGCAGCGCTGCCGTTCCTGTTTATCTTCAACACCGATCTGCTGCTGATCGACGTGGACTTCGCCCACGGGGTGCTGATCTTCATCGTGGCGACCATCGCCATGCTGATCTTCGCCGCCGCCACTCAGGGCTGGTTCCTGGTAAAGAGCCGCTGGTACGAGAGCGTGCTGCTGCTGCTGGTCGCCTTTACCCTGTTCCGCCCGGGTTTCTGGATGGACATGGTGCACGACCCCTATCGCGAGACCCCGCCTGCCCAGCTGGCCCAAACCATGGGTGAAGTGGAGGCGGAGAGCACCCTGCGGCTGCGGATCCTCGGTGAAGATGCAGTGGGCAAGCCACGCAAGTTCACCCTGCTGGTCGCCGTACCGGATGGGGCAAATGGCGAAGAGCGGCTGGCCAATCTGGGGCTGAGCCTCTATGAGCAGGATGGCAAGACGCTGATCGACAACGTCGCCTTTGGCAGCCCGGCCGCCACCATGGGACTGGAGTTCGATCAGGAGATCCTCACCGTCAAGGCGCCGACCGAGCGCTGGACCAAGGAGTGGATGTGGATCCCGGGCTTCCTGCTGTTCGGGGCGATCGTCTGGCTGCAGCGTCGCCGCAGCGTCAAGGCCGGTTAATCCACCGGGCAGATGAGACAGAGGGCCGCTATTGCGGCCCTCTTTTTATTGCCTTGCCCTCTGCGGCTCTTGCGATGAGCAACAATCATGGAAAAAGATAAACGGTGGCGAGCGGCCAAAAAAGTGGGGTGACATGTCCATGTCACCCCCTCGCAAATAGCATGTTCCATATTGGAGTCCGGCCACGCCGGGTCTCTGTTTCACTTCACGATAGTTCGCGACCCATCTGAAGTGCGCGCCAATTGCAGCGATGCAACTGGCCAGCTACCCGTTACAACCTTCGTCCACACGGCAGACAAGCCGCCGTGTTTGTCCTTGCAACTGAAATATTACGCATAAAAACAAAATAAAAAACGTTTTTATGCTAATTCCATTCACATCAGAGTACAAAAAACAGCCTTATCATCACCGCTAAATTGTTATAAAACAGCAAGATAGATTCATGCATGGTTATTCACCCGCAGAGGGCATCAGCAATGGCTTACAAGGCTTTGCGAGATCTCGCACAAAAAAAGGCCGCCTCACAGCCAGCGGCGCAGCGGCAACCAGTCGCTCAGGCGGGCTATCAGTCGCCTTGAGCACCCCTCGGGTTTGCGCGGCAATCCACCCGCCTGCTCCTGCCAGCGAGCCAGCCACGTTCGCAGCGCCTCGCAGATCGGCGGGCAGTGCAGATGCAGCATCAGCTCGGTATTGAGAAAGAACGAGCGGGGATCGAGGTTGAGGCTGCCAAACAGCGCCCGCTCCTCCCCCAGCAGGATCAGCTTGGCGTGCAGGCTGCCGTGGCCGTGATCAAACTCGGCGACCCGGATCCCGCGGCGCAGCAACCAGCCGAGATAACGCTGATAGGCGCCATAGACCAGCGGCACATCGGTGCTGGCCAGCGAGTTGGTGAGAATGTCGATGGCGACCCCCTGCTGGCGCAGCCGTGCCAGGCGGTGCCGGAACCCGCGGGTCAGGATGAGGTAAGGGGTCACCAACCCCAGCGAGCCGGGATTGTCAGCCAGCTGGCGCCACAGTTGACGGGCGGTGGTGGGACGGGAGATTAGCCCCTTGCCGGGACGGTCGAACCACACCTCGGCCCGCCCCTCATGCCATTGCAGCGGCAAATCGCGCTCGTCAAACAGCGCTGCGGGCAGATCGTAGACCGTCGCTACCGCCGGATCCGTCATGGTGAACAGGAAGTCGTTGACCACCTCTATTTCAGCGGGCAGCAGCTCGCGGCGCAGCAGATGGCGGATGGGGTGACTCCAGCGGCTGTGCCAGAACTGCTCGAACCCCTGCGCCATCTGCTGGCACAGTCCCCCCTGACAGGCGAGATCGAGATCCACGAAGGGAGCCTGCGGATCCAGACCGAAGTAACGATCGCCGATGTTGCGCCCGCCGATCAGCGCCAGCTTGCCATCCACCAGCAGCAGCTTGTTGTGCATCCGGTGGTTGATGCGGCGAAAGCTGAGCAACCCCTCCAGCAGCAGTGCCAGAGGGCGCCAGCCCCGCAGCCAGAAGGGGTTGAACAGCCGCACCTCAATCCCCGGGTAGTGAGCCACCATCTCCAGAAAGCGGTTGTCACCGGCATAGAGATCATCCACCAGCAGCTGCACCTTGACACCACGCCGGGCGGCGTGAAGCAGCTCGCTCAGAAGCAGCTTGCCGCTGCTGTCCTCCTCCCAGCTGTAGTACTGCGCCTGGATCCGCTCGCGGGCATGACGGATCCAGTGGCAGCGCACCTTGAGCGCCAGCAGGGGATCGTCGATCAGGGCAAAGGATCCGGGGATCATGATGTCATCCTGCTGTCATGGCCGGGTGTCATAACGCTGGCGAGCCTCTTCACATATTCAAAAGGAGTTGCTGATGGAACTGCATGATACCCCGATGTTGCGCTATCTGGGCCAGCTCAGCCAGCCAGATCTCATCCCGGCCACCGGCCCCGCCCACTGGTTTTTGCAACACAGGGACGGTGGCTGGCAATTGCCGACCGTGCAGGCGACCCTGCCGGTCAACCGGCTCAGGGCTGAGCCGCTTCGATAGCGGCAGCCTTGCCCTCGATCTGGGGCAGGCTGAAACGATAGGCCACGTAGTACTTGTAGATGGTGCCGACATAGTTGATCGGCCCCTGTCCGACTTCGTTGGCCACCAGCTGATCCACGTTGCCGAACCAGACGTTGGGATCGAGCCCCAGCTTCTCCGCCTTGCCTCGCAGCGCCTGCACCCGGTTCGGCCCGGCGTTGTAGGCGGCGAGGGCAAACAGGTGGCGGTTGAGCCGATCCAGCTTGGGATCATTGAAGTAGGTATCGAGGATCAACCGCATGTAGCGGCAGGCGGCCTCCACATTGCCCTCCAGCGTGGTGAGTCTGGCGCCGTTGATGCCGACTTCCCGCCCTGTGCTGGGCAGCAGCTGCATGAGGCCCACGGCCCCCTTGGGCGAGCGCGCCTTGGGATTGAGGCCGGACTCCTTGTAGCCGAGCGCCGCCAGCATCAGCCAGTCGAGATCATATTGATTGGCGTACTTCTCCAGCACCTTGCGAATGGTCGCGAGGCGCCCCATGGGATCCGGCGCCAGGATATTGCTCATCTGATCGCTGCGAACCAGCAACCGGCGCAGGGTCATGTCACTGTAAAGGCTGTTGCGGCTGACACTCGCCAGATAACCATTAACCGCCTTGAGCAGCTCGGGGCTGTTCTTGCGCAGCGCCCAGGCACTGGTACCGTTGCTGCGCAGGGGGATCAGCTTGTGGGCCTTGAGGCCGGAGATCATGCCACCCAGCCAGATCCGCCCCTTGTAGCTGTCAGTCACCGTCAGGGGAATAATGCCAGCGGCCACCATCTCCAGCAGATCGCCATCCTGTAGATATTCGGGCACCGTTTCGATATAGACGGGGGGCAGCCCCAGCTCGCGAAACAGCCAGTTGAGCTGGCGCAGACTCTCGTAGTAGCTGGAGCTGGCCCGCACCCAGACCCGCCTGCCGGAGAGCTGGGTAATACGGCTGAAGGCGGGCAGGCTCTGCTGGCTCACCACCCACTCCTCTATGGATGAAATGAGCGGCCGGGAGAAGGCCACCTGTTCACGCCGGGTCGGGGTCACCGTCATGGTTGCCGCCACCAGATCGCCACGCCCCTCGGTCAGATAGTCCAGCAGCTTGTCCTGACGCACCGGGATGTAGACCACCTTGAGTTTGACCTTCTCTTTGGCGAGATAGGTCTTGTTCAGCCAGCGCTCGAACCCTTGCAGCTGATTGACCAGAATACCGTACTGGGCGCCGCGATCGAGAAAGTAGAAGCCGCGCTCATAGACCACCAGAGCCCTGAGTTCGCGCTTTTGCAGAATGCTTTCGAGGTCCCCGGGTTGGGGCAGACGCTGTGGCTTGAGTTCAGCCGCGAGCAGGGGAAAACAGCAGAGGGCCAGCAGCGCCCAGATCCAGCGTCGCATCACGATGGCTGCCCCTGTGCTGAGGTCACGCCTGCTGCCTGTTGGCAGCACGGATCACGATAGAGGGTGGGATTGGGGGCAGAGATCCATCGCTGCGTCATGATGTTTGCGCCTTCTGTTGGCCGACTCGCGCCGGGCAAAAACGTCTGTGGGATAGAGTAACTATAGAACGCCGACCCACAGCAGAAGGGTCAACACGGCAGGCAAACCTGCCGCGTTATCAGACAACTCAGATAGAGCGAGCCCGCATTTCGAAAATCAGTTTTTCGGCGGTGCAGGTGAATTGCAGGCGGGCTTTCAGGATCACGCCATTGGCGCCCTGAGTCAGTTCGCTGCTCACTTGAGCTTCAGCAGTGACCTGTTTGGCCAGAGCTTCATAGGCAGCCAGCTTGGCACGGGCATCAGCCTCGGCAGCGGCTTCAATCACCAGATCCATCACATCGTCGCCTTCGCCGATGATGGTGCCGATCTCGGCAAAACAGCCACAGCTGTCACAGGTTTCGTTCAGTTCAACTTTCTCGTCTACAGACATTTTCTACTCCTACTGCTTATTTCGGATGATTTGCGTCGTCACGCATCGCCTTGCGAAAATCTTTGATGGCGGTACCCAGATCCTCACCTGCACTGGCAAGACGCTTGCTGCCGAAGACCAGCACAACGACCAGCAAGAGGATCAGCATATGCCAGATATGAATTCCACCGAGTCCCATAGGGATACTCCCTCACAAAGAGATATCTGTTACTTGTATCAAAATAGAGCGCAGGGATTGTTGGGCAAAATCAAGGCAGGTGCAAGTGAGCAAATAAATCATAGCCAAAAAATAGGGCGACCCTGAGGTCGCCATATTGATTGTGCTACATGTCCCCTCAACCGCTACATCCTGTACCAGTGGTTCATGCGAACCTGAGACCATTCGAGGATAAGATCGCCAAGATATGAAAACAAATGGTATAAATTCATCTTAGAATTGAAGAGGATTCATATCATGCTGCTGGAACAACTGGGTCGTATCGACCTCAATTTGCTGATTATCCTGCAGGTACTGCTGGAGGAGCGCAACGGCAGCAAGGCGGCACGCCGCCTTCATCTAAGCCAGTCCGCCGTCAGCAAAGCCCTCGGCCGTCTGCGCGATACCTTCAATGATCCCCTCTTCATCCGCTCTGCCTACGGGCTGGAACCCACCGGCCGTGCCCTTGCACTGCAGCAGCAGTTGCAACCCATCCTGCTGTCGCTGGATAACCTGATCCAGCCGCCCGAGTTCGACCCCGCCAGCTCGGAGCGAGAGTTCGTCATCGCCAGCATGGACAGCGCCTTTACCCTGTTTGCCCCGCTCTACCTGAGCGAGCTGAAGCGGCAGGCACCACGGATCCGCTTGCGTTACGAGGAGTGGACCGAGAACAGTCTGACCGAGATGAGTCAGGGACAGGTGGACATCGCCTTCGCGGTGCGAGAGAACTGCATCAGCTCCGATTATCGGCTCGATACCCTGCCCGACAGCATCTGTCAGCGAGTGCTGGCGGTCGATGATCTCACCTGTCTGGTGCAGCAGCACCACCCCGCGCTACGGGAGCCCAACTGGAATCTGGAGCACTACCTCAGCTATCCCCATGTGCAGACTTACTGCGAGGGGCGGGACCGCTGGATGCTGGATCACAAGTTGGCAGAGCAGGATCTCTACCGGCGTATCGAGGCAACCGTGCCCTCCTTCGAGGCGGCGCTGCGGATGGGGATGCACTCCGACATGATAGTGACCCTCTCCCGGCTCTACGCCCGCCACGCTACCCAGGTCTATCCGCTGTTACAGCTGCCGCTGCCCATCGGGTTGGACAGCATCTCCCATCTGCTCATCTGGCATCAGCGTCACAGCGAGGATCCGGGCCACCGCTGGCTGCGAGAATTGCTGCTCTCCCTCATCATGAGCAAACTGGAACCCGCTGCGACCACTCACGGGTGACCGCCCCCCCTTCTCGGCGGCACAAAAAACGGGGCTCTGCGTAGCCCCGTTTCATTCACTTCAAGATGTAAACCGCTCAGCCCTGACCGGTCACCGCCAGATAGTGATGTACCCCGTCCAGCAACATCTGGACCGAGATCATCACCAGCAGCATACCCATCAACCGCTCCACCGCAGTGAGCCCCCGCTCACCCAGCAGCTTGTTGAATACCTCGTAGAACATCAGGATCACCGCGCTGGCAGCCCAGGCCAGAAAGAGTGCCAGCGACCAGTCCACCATCCGGGTCGGCTCCTGATTGGCCAGCAGCATCAAGGAGGCGAGGATCGAGGGGCCGGCAATCATCGGGATCGCCATCGGCACCAGGAAGGGCTCCTCGCCCGCCGCCAGCCCGGTCACGCCCCCTTCACTCGGGAAGATCATCTTGATGGCGATCAGGAACAGGATAATGCCCCCCGCAATGCTGACCGCCTCCTGCCGCAGGTTGAGGAAGCCGAGGATCTGCTGACCGACGAACAAGAACAGCATCATGATGGCCAGCGAGAAGAGCAGCTCGCGCACCATCACCTTGCGACGTCGCTTGGGATCGATATGACGCAGGATAGAGAGGAAGACCGGCAGGTTGCCCAGCGGGTCCATGATCAGAAACAGCATGACTGCGGCAGAGAAAGTATCCATACAACGCCCGGGCTATGCCCTGAATAGGGAAAAGAGAGGGGGCGAAATATAGCAAAGGGCGAAGAATTGAGCGAGCGCCATGATGCGCTCGCAGCGGGATTAACCGTGGTTGCAGATCTTGTCGGCGCGGGTCTGGAAACCCTCGGCCGAGTCGATGAATTTGCCGCGGGCAGCCAGAAAGTCGATCAGCGCTTCCGCATCCATCTCGCTGGCGCTGCAGGTATGAAAACGGGCCTCGGCACCGAACCGCTCGGCCATCGCCTGTTTCAGGCTGGCACGGGTAAATTGCCCCCCTTGCGCCAGCATCATTTCCATCACTTCGTGACCATGAACCGATTGCGACATCTCTCACCTCAATAATGAACATATTTAATGCCAATTAAATATCTCCACGCCCGGAGGGATCTTGATACAGGCCAATAAATTGCGCATTACCTGGTCAGGGGAGTGGTCACCGCCACCGCTTTGTCGATAATGTGGCAACCCGCGTCAGGGATCGCTACACTGGCGCCCCTTTTTGGCCATCGCAGACAATGTATAAGGATATTGGCGTCATGCTGTTCCATGGAGAGGCTCTCAAGCCCTGGCAGATCTGGACCCGCCGACCACTCTGGCTCAAGACCCTGATCGGTATGCTGACAGGGGTGGGGCTGGGCGTTGGCTTTGAAGAGCAAGCCCTGCTGCTCAAGCCCCTTGGCGTCCTGTTCGTCAACACCATCCAGATGCTGATGGTGCCCCTTATCTTCTGCTCGGTCATCGCCGGTCTCACCTCGCTGCTCAAGGGCAAGGCCCTCGATCGCATCGGCAGCAAGGCGATCTGCCTCTACTTCTGTTCGACCGCCATCGCCATCTGCATCGGCCTGATGATGGGCTGGCTGCTGGAACCCGGCATGGGTGCCGACATGGGCCCCTATGAGCGGGTCGGTATGTCGGAACCACCCACCCTGGCCAGCGTGCTGAGCCATCTGGTGCCGAGTAACCCGGTACAGGCGATGGTGGATGGCAAGATCCTGCAAGTGATCGTCTTTGCGGTGGCGCTGGCGGTCGCCCTCAATGCCAGCGGTCGCCGTGGCCGCCCCGCCATCCTCTTCTTCACCTCGCTGGCCGAGGGGATGTTCAAGCTGACCCAGATGGTGATGGCGCTCGCGCCTTACGGTGTCTGCGCCCTGATGGCCTGGATGACCGGCAAGTACGGTCTCGACCTGCTGCTGCCGCTGCTCAAGGTGATCGGCGCCGTCTACCTCGGCTGCCTGCTGCACGTGCTCGGGGTCTACAGCACCCTGCTGCTCCTGCTGGCACGGCTCAATCCACTGCACTACTTCAAGAGCATCGTTGATGCTCAGGCGGTGGCCTTCACCAGCAGCTCCAGCAACTCCACCCTGCCCATCAGTCTGGCCTGCGCCGAGAAGCGGCTGGGAGTCTCCCCCGCCATCACCGCCAAGGTGCTGCCCATCGGCGCCACCATCAACATGGATGGCACCGCCCTCTATCAGGGAGTGACTGCGCTGTTCGTAGCTCAGGCATTCGGTGTGGATCTGCACATGGTCGATTACCTGACCATCATCAGCATCGCCACCCTGGCCAGTATCGGCACCGCAGGCACCCCGGGCACCGGGTTGATGCTGCTGACCCTGACCCTGACGGCGGTGGGCTTGCCGCTGGAAGGGGTGGCACTGATTGCGGGCATTGACCGGATCCTCGACATGGCGCGCACCACGGTCAACGTATCGGGGGATATTCTGGTGTCGGTGCTGATCGCCCGCAGCGAAAACGAACTGGATCTGGCGACCTATCACGATGCTAGCGCAGGGGAAGATATCGAGTTCCCGCCGCGCTAGCGGAAGAGAGATCAGCTGTCGTGGGGATCGTGATGACAGCGCCAGCAGACGTCGAAGTTGGCGCCGTTCTCCTCCCCGCACTGGCCGCACAGCCAGCCGTTACCCTGACGCTGCTGGTAACGCTCGATGACCCGTCCTGCCTTGCTGCGATCCTCGGCCCGCACCATCAGGGTCACCTGCAACATGTCGACCGGCAGCTCGCCAAGGGCGCCCGACAGCCCCTCGCCATTGAGGCGCACCAGCACCCCTTCCGCCTCCAGCGCCCCTTTCAACGCGTGTGCCTCCAGGGTGTGTGAGGCGCGATAGAGATTGATCCAGTTATCCATAGCTCCCCCTTACAACAACTTGTCGATGCCAAACTCGGCGCCGTTCTCAATCATGAAATCGATGAATGCCCGCAACTTGCGCGGCATCAGTTGCCGCTCCGGAAACAGCAAATAAATCGGCACCCTGGGTTGCTGCCACTCTGGCAGCAGGATCACCAGCTCGCCGCTGGCCAGCTCATCCTGACAGAGCATAGCGGGTAACGAGGCCAACCCCAGCCCCGCCTTCGCCGCCTCCCGGGCACAGGTAATATTATTGACCCGAAAACGGGATGGGGGGTCAACCAGCACCTCTCTGCCATCCAGCTCGAAGCACCAGTGAGAGGCGAGAAACCCGCTGCTCACCGTCACCCGCTCGTGGTTGGCCAGATCCTCCGGCCGCTCGATGACCGGGCTGCGGGCCAGATAGTCCGGGCTGGCACAGAGCAGCCGCCCGGTGCTCCAGAGTCGGCGCGCCGCCAGATTGGAGTCGCTCATATCGCCAATCCGCACCACCGCATCCAGCCCTTCACTGATGGGATCCACCACCCGGTTGGTCAGCTCCAGCTCCACCTGCAGGGCGGGATAGGCCTGCAAAAACTTGGCGACCAAGCGCCCGACCACCAGTTGCCCCGTCTCGATGGGCACCGCCAGTTTGAGAGTGCCGGTCACCTCCTGCTGGCTGGCGCTCAGCATCAGCTCGGCTTCGGTCAGGGCATCGACCGCCTTGCTGCAGTGCAGGTAGTACTTCTCCCCCTCCTCGGTCAAAGTGAGCTGACGGGTGGAGCGATAGAGCAGACGCACTCCGAGCCGCTGTTCCAGTTCAGCGATGCGGCGGCTGACCATCGCCTTGGTCATCCCCAACTCGCGGGCAGCCCCCGTAAACGAGCCCTTGTCGACGATACGCACCAGAATTAACGCGGCATTGAGATCCATTGTTGCACCAGTGAAACTGTATATCTCGTGAACCAATACTAATCGAAACAGTTGACCAGTGTTAGCCTGCGCCCCTTAAGTTCAGGAATCACAAAAATGAGTCAACACAAAAAAATTCCCCTGCTGGCAGCCATGATATTGGCGCTGCTCGGTCTGCTGTTCGCCGGTTACTGGTATCTTCACGGCCGCTATTTTGAAAGCACCGACAACGCCTATCTGCAAAGTGAAGTGACCGGGATCAGCTCCAAGCTGCCCGGCTATATCCGCGAAGTGCTGGTCACCGACAACCAGCCGGTCAAAGCGGGCCAACTGATCGCTCGGCTCGATGATCGCGAATACAAAACCAGGGTCGCGGAGGCCGAAGCCGACCTGCGCCTCAATCAGGCGACGGCCGAAAATCTGGCAGCCACCCGCACCCAACAACTGAGCCTGATCCAGCAGGCCGAGGCCAAGGTCGCCTCCGCCAATGCCGAACAGCTGCGCGCCAGCCAGCAGGTCAACCGGATCAGTCAGCTCAACCAGCGCCACTACAGCTCGCAAGACAGTCTGGACGAGGTACGTGCCGGCCTGCAGGTCAATCAGGCGCAAGCCCGGGAGGCCCAAGCCGCCCTGCAAGCGGCCCGTGAGCGACTGCTGGTACTGGATGCCGAGCGCAAACAGAATCTGGCCAAGCTGGCATTGAGCGAAGCACAACTGGAACAGGCCAAGCTGGAGCTCGGCTACACCGAACTGCGGGCACCGGCCGATGGCATCATCGGCAAGCGCAGCCTGCGGGAAGGGCTCTACGTCCAGTCCGGCATGCAGGTCGCCAGCCTGGTGCCGCTGCAGCAGGTGTGGGTCGAGGCCAACTTCAAGGAGACCCAGCTCGCCCATATGCAGCCGGGCCAGAAGGTCGAAGTGGTGCTCGATGCCTACCCGGATCAACCGGTCGAGGGGATCATCGACAGCCTGGCCCCGGCGACCGGCGCCAAGTTCGCCCTGCTGCCACCGGAGAATGCCACCGGCAACTTCACCAAAATCGTGCAACGGGTACCGGTGAAGATCCGCATCCCCGAGCCGGGCCCGCTGGCAGGCAAGCTGCTGCCGGGTCTCTCCACCGAAGTGATCGTGGATACCCGCACTCCTGAGCCCGTGGTGGCCGCCAACTGATGGAACCCATTCCACGTCGCAACTGGATTGCAGTCATGGGGGGGCTTATCGGTGCCTTCATGGCCATCCTCGATATCCAGATCACCAATGCCTCCCTGAAGGATATTCAGGGGGCCCTGTCGGCCACCCTGAGCGAAAGCTCCTGGATCTCCACCTCCTATCTGGTGGCGGAGATGATCGCCATCCCCCTGAGCGGCTGGCTGAGCCGGGGGCTGAGTGTGCGCCGCTACCTGCTCTGGACCACGGGGGCCTTCATCGTCGCCTCAGTGCTCTGCTCGTTCAGCTGGAACCTCACCAGCATGATCGTCTTCCGGGCGCTGCAAGGCTTCACTGGCGGGGCGCTGATCCCGATGGCCTTTTCCCTCATCGTCACCCTGTTGCCGTTACAGAAGCGGGCCACCGGCATGGCGCTGTTTGGCCTCTGCGCCACCTTCGCCCCCGCCATCGGCCCAACCCTCGGCGGCTGGCTCACCGAGCAGATGTCGTGGCACTACATCTTCTATCTCAACGTGCCGCCGGGACTGCTGGTGATGGCCATGCTGGCCCACGGGCTTGATAAAAAACCGGTGGACTGGGCCGTGATCAAGCGGGTAGACCTCATCGGGATTTTCACCATGGCGCTTGGCCTCGGCTTGCTGGAGGTGGTGCTGGAGGAGGGCAACCGGGAGGACTGGTTCGGCTCAAGCTTCATCGTGCGACTGGCGGTCATCTCGGCGGTGGCGCTGGTATTCTTCGTCATCAGCCAGCTGATCCGCCGTCACCCGCTGGTCAATCTGCGGCTGCTGCACAACCCGCGCTTCGCGCTGGCCTGCTTCGCCTATCTGATCCTCGGCATGGCGCTGATGGGATCTATCTATGTGTTGCCGCTCTACATGACCCAGATCCACAACTACAACGCGCTGGAAATCGGCGAAGTCCTGATGTGGATGGGGCTGCCGCAACTGCTGGTGCTACCGCTGGTACCCAGGCTGACCCACAAGATAGACCCGCGCTATCTAGTGAGCTTCGGCTTCCTGATCTTCGCCGTCAGCTGCTTTATGAACGTCAACATGAGTGCCGACTACGCCGGGCCGCAGCTGATCCATTCGCTCATCGTGCGAGCGCTGGGACAGCCCTTCATCATGGTGCCGCTCTCCCTGGTCGCCACCGCCAGCCTGAGCCACGACGAGATCCCCTCCTCCTCGACCCTGCTCAACGTGCTGCGCAACCTCGGTGGTGCGTTCGGTATCGCCATCATCGCGACCATGCTCGATAACGATACCCGCACCCATGTGCTGCAAATTGGCAGCACTCTGGCCGCCAGCAGTATCGAGGGGCAAAACTATCTGCTGCAACTGGCCCAGAGCATGATGGCGCAGGGTTCAGGCCCCGAGATTGCCCAGCAGCAAGCACGGGCCATGCTGGCCAATACCATCAACCGGGAGGCGGCCATCATGGCCTACAACCAGGTGTTCTACATCATGGGGATCTTCCTGCTGATCGCCAGCGCACTGATGCTGTTGCTCAAATCCCCCGCCCCACGGGCAGCGGATGCCGAACCGCTAGAGGCGTGAAAAACGCCGGGCATAAAACGAAAACGGGCCAATGCCCGTTTTCGTTATCTGTTACCTGCACTCAACCAGAAAGCGTTATCCCGCCAGCGACCCTGCAATCAGGAATTGTGCTGCGAAGTAGCTACTCATCACCCAGGCGCGGGCGTGGGGAAAGGGGCGGCGGAAGCGATCAAGCGCCAGCATGCTGTCGGAGAAGAGGAACATCAGCGCCCCCACCAGAGCGGCGGCAGAACCGGCTGTGAGAGAGGCGTGCCAGGCACCGGCGGCCACCCAGGCCATGCCGATGATCACCAGCATGTAGCAGAAGACCGGGATCCGCATCTCCCCAAGCTTGCCCCACAGCAGGCCAAAGACCATGCCGGCGATCAGCAACAGCAGCAAACCATCCACCAAATTGAGCAGCAATGGTCCTTGGGCAAAACCGACGATATAGCAGAGATGCGCGACAAGAAATGCCGCCAACCCCTGAATGAAGCGATCGCTTGGCAGCATCAGCAGCACATCGCCCGCCAGCGAGAGACAAAGGCCGAGCAGGATCCAGGCGTGGGAACCGTCGTGGTCATAACTCTGGTAGCCGAACGCCAACGCGATGATAAGCAGCATGGTCAGCGGCTTGCTGATATAGAACTGGCGGCTGTCTGAACCGTAGGCAGCACGGATGTGCCACCAACCTGAAGCGATGATCAAGAAACTCAATAACATGCCCTGCTCCTCACCTGTTGCTCGCAGTCATACGGCAACCGTTTTTATCATGGTGCAGGGTAACAAATTCCCTCCCCCAGTGGCAGGGGTGCTTATCAAATGGGCAGGCTAAGCCTAAAGTCTAATTGCCGCAGCGAGTGGTTCAGGGCATAAGTGACGGGTCTGGAGGATCACCATGGAAGAAGCTATGAAGAACTATCTGCCCGCCATCGATATCATGATGTGCCATCTGGGGATCAGCTTTGAGCAGGCCTGTGAACAACTGGGTCTTAGCCAGCAGGAGCAACAGGCACTGGATCAGTTGCAGCAACAGCAGAGCCAAGCCAACTAAGCCCTCCCGTTATTGGATATCATGATGCGCCATCCGGGAATCAGCTTTGAGCAGGCCTGTGAAGAACTAGGTCTCAGCCAGCAGGAGCAACAGGCATTGGATCAGCTGCAGCAACAGCAGAGCCAAGCCAACTAAGCCCTCCCGTTATTGGATATCATGATGCATCATCTGGGGATCAGCTTTGAGCAGGCCTGCGAACAGCTGGGTCTTAGCCAGCAGGAGCAACAGGCACTGGATCAATTGCAGCAACAGCAGAGCCAAGCCAACTAGTCCGTTCTAACATGCATACCAAAGAGAAGACCGCCAGCAGGCGGTCTTCTCTTTTAGTCTCTGTGATAACCAGACGGCATCATGCAATGCCTGCCAGCAGGCGACTCCAGTTGCGTTTACCTGCGATAAAGCCATCCCGCAGGGCCCGGTACTCCAGTTGCAGCTTGAGACGGTCATAGCGCGCCAGCGCCTTGCGCTTGCGCAGCTCCAGCAGCCGCTTGCGACTGGCGTAATAGTGTTGTAGCTGCTGACTCAGCTTGTCGTACTCCTCCTGCAGCAGCGCCTGCCACAGTTCGCGATCTTCCTGCTTGCGCAACTTGGCTTGTGCCCGTTTAAGCTGCATCTGCAGCCTGGCTTGTTCGATACGCTCCTCCGGCGAGGATCTGAGATCCCCCGCCAGACCACACCAGGAGGCGAGCCGGATCAACCACTTGGTCGGATCGAACTGCCACCAGTGAATGCCATTGCGGTAGTCATTCTCGAACAGGTGGTGAAAGTTGTGGTACCCCTCGCCAAAGGTGAAAAAGGCCAGGATGCCGTTATCGCGAGCGGTATTGCGGTCGGTATAGGGCTGACTGCCCCAGATATGGGCCAGCGAGTTGATGAAGAAGGTGGTGTGGTGAGTCATCACCATCCGCAGTACGCCCGCCAACAGCAACATGCCGAGCATATCCCCGTGCCACAGGCCAAGCAGCAGCGGCAAACCCAGATTGGCCGCCAGCGCCAGCGCCAGATAGTGGCGGTGCTGAAACGCGACCACCGGGTTGTTCTGCAGATCACGCACATTGCTGTAATCGCCATAGCGATCTCCCTGATGTTCCCGCAGCACCCAGCCGATGTGGGAATACCAGAAACCGCGCCCCGCGCTGTAGGGGTCTTTATTGTTGTCATCCACATGACGATGGTGACGGCGGTGGTCGGCCGACCAGTGCAGGGCAGAATTCTGCAGCGCCAACGCACCGCCGATGGCAAATAACCACTGCAAAGCGGTGTGCGCCTTGTAGGCCTTGTGCGACCAGAGCCGGTGATAGCCTGCGGTGATGGAGAGACCACTCAGGCAGAACAACAACAGGAAACTGGCCCACTGCCAGAGATCGTAACCGTGGCTCATGCCGTACCAGGGCACGACAATCAACGCCACTATCCCAGAGAGGGAGAACAGCAGGGTATTGGTGAAAATAATGGGGGGTCTGGCCATCTCATTGCATCCTTTCAGCGAACAGCTGTTCGCCATTTTCTATGGTGATTTCCTCACGGTCAATGGTAAAAAAGTAGGATACAAACCTGATCCTGAGGCGCCTTCGGGTTATCATTTGTCCTCGTTAAGCTGAAGGTGACTGATTTCGTGGGTATTCGCGCTCAACAAAAAGAAAAAACCCGGCGTACATTGATCGATGCTGCATTCAGCCAACTGTGCGCCAATCGGAGTTTCTCCAATCTCAGCCTGCGGGAAGTCGCTCGTGAAGCGGGCATCGCCCCAACCTCTTTCTATCGCCACTTTCGCGATATGGAGGAGCTGGGCCTGACCCTGGTTGACGAAGGAGGTCTCACCCTCCGCCAACTGATGCGCCAGGCACGCCAGCGCATTGCCGGTGGTGGCAGTGTCATCAGCACCTCGGTGCAGACCTTTATGGAGTTCGTCGAGAACAACCCCAACATCTTCCGGCTGCTGCTGCGGGAACGCTCCGGCACCTCGGCCGCCTTTCGTCAGGCGGTGGCTCGCGAAATCCAGCACTTTATCGCAGAGCTAACCGATTATCTGGAAGCCACCACCGAAGCACCACGGGAAGATGCCTACATCCAGGCAGAAGCCATGGTCACCATCGTCTTCAGTGCCGGTGCCGATGCACTCGACATGACCAGCGAAGAGTGCCGTGCACTCTCCGACCGAACAATTCGCCAACTGCGGATGATCGCCATGGGCGCGGAGGTACAAAACCAGAAGCGCCGTGAACCTCACCCATGACCACAGGATGGAGAACGACATGCCTGAACAGCTTATGATCCCGAAAAAACCGCTCGCCATGGCCATGCTGATTGGTATCTGTGGCGATGCTTCTCTGGCCGTGCTGACCAACTCGGTTATCCCCTTCTCCTTCTTCCCGTTGATTGCCCTCTGGCTGGCGGCCTATCAGCTGTTCCAGCACTATCGTCATGAACCCATGGTGGGCAACACCCCCATCTGCACCCTGCTCTGCTTCTTTATCGGTGTCTTCGGCCACTCCGCGCTGCTCAAGGTGCAATACCCGGAGCTTGGCAGCAACTTTTTCTCCCTGATCATGATGCTGCTGTTACTGGCGGCCCTCTCCATCAAGCTCGGCCTGAGCATTGGCAACAAAGAGAAGCGCTGATAAATCGACCGAGTGATGGTAATCAGTTGATAGATAAAGCAAAGAGGCCTTCCCGACGGGAAGGCCTCTTTGCTTGAACTGTACCTGATTAATCCGGCAATCTCGGTATTCCCAACCTAGCCAAGCTGCTGGGTTTCAAGATCGACGTGCAGATGGAAGCGGAGGTGGTCAATATGGAACTTCCCTGCAACCAGCAGGCGGCAGAAGGCTGATTTGGCCGCCTGTAAACTCGCCCAAACCGCCTCAAATAAACCCTAAAAGGCTCGGGTATAGCCAGAAAATGGTGGAAATAACCGGCTATCTGGCCATCCTTCCGACAGGTAAAAGCGAACCATTGGCTGGTTTAACAAGCTAAAAACACCAAAGCCCGGTCATGAAGCCGGGCTTTTGTATTCGTTCTGGTGTGAAAGTCTTGGGTCGCTGGGTAAAGAGCGCCTATAGCAAAAAGGCCTTCCCATTTGGGAAGGCCTTCAAATTAGTGGCGGAGCGGACGGGACTCGAACCCGCGACCCCCGGCGTGACAGGCCGGTATTCTAACCGACTGAACTACCGCTCCGCATTCGGTTAGCTTGCGCTAAATTGTTTGCCGCGTCAGTTAGGTGTCATCCTCGCAGCCAGTGATGTGATTCTTCACATCGCTGTTTAATTGGGTGCCTGGCAGTGTCCTACTCTCGCATGGCGAATGCCACACTACCATCGGCGCTACCGCGTTTCACTTCTGAGTTCGGCATGGGATCAGGTGGTTCCACGGCGCTATGGCCGCCAGGCAAATTCTTAATCTAGAAAGCTGACGTGAATAACGACTTGGTCATTATCACTGAATTAGTAGTTCGCTTAGGTTTGCTACAAGCCTTAGAACACTTCTTGGGTGTTGTATGGTTAAGCCTCACGGGTAATTAGTATGGGTTAGCTCAACACGTCGCCGCGCTTACACACCCCACCTATCAACGTTGTGGTCTCCAACGGCCCTTTAGGACCCTCAAGGGGTCAGGGATGACTCATCTCAGGGCTCGCTTCCCGCTTAGATGCTTTCAGCGGTTATCGATTCCGAACTTAGCTACCGGGCAGTGCCACTGGCGTGACAACCCGAACACCAGAGGTTCGTTCACTCCGGTCCTCTCGTACTAGGAGCAACTCCCTTCAATCATCCAACGCCCACGGCAGATAGGGACCGAACTGTCTCACGACGTTCTGAACCCAGCTCGCGTACCACTTTAAATGGCGAACAGCCATACCCTTGGGACCGACTTCAGCCCCAGGATGTGATGAGCCGACATCGAGGTGCCAAACACCGCCGTCGATATGAACTCTTGGGCGGTATCAGCCTGTTATCCCCGGAGTACCTTTTATCCGTTGAGCGATGGCCCTTCCATTCAGAACCACCGGATCACTATGACCTACTTTCGTACCTGCTCGACCTGTCCGTCTCGCAGTTAAGCTGGCTTATGCCATTGCACTAACCTCCTGATGTCCGACCAGGATTAGCCAACCTTCGTGCTCCTCCGTTACTCTTTGGGAGGAGACCGCCCCAGTCAAACTACCCACCAGGCACTGTCCGCGAGCCCGATTCAGGGCCCTGCGTTAGAACATCAAACATACAAGGGTGGTATTTCAAGGACGGCTCCAGCGCAACTGGCGTCACGCCTTCAAAGCCTCCCACCTATCCTACACATGTAGGTTCAATGTTCAGTGCCAAGCTGTAGTAAAGGTTCACGGGGTCTTTCCGTCTAGCCGCGGGTACACCGCATCTTCACGGCGAATTCGATTTCACTGAGTCTCGGGTGGAGACAGCATGGCCATGGTTACACCATTCGTGCAGGTCGGAACTTACCCGACAAGGAATTTCGCTACCTTAGGACCGTTATAGTTACGGCCGCCGTTTACCGGGGCTTCGATCAAGAGCTTCGCTTGCGCTAACCCCATCAATTAACCTTCCGGCACCGGGC
>NZ_JBQBFE010000001.1:2527500-2697500 GCF_051919165.1 Aeromonas sp. 96A
CACCTACGGTACGGCCACCTTCACGGATAGCGAAACGCAGGCCGTCGTCCATTGCGATCGGAGCAATCAGGGTAACAACCATTTTGATGTTGTCGCCCGGCATTACCATCTCTACGCCTTCCGGCAGTTCGATGGTACCGGTCACGTCGGTAGTACGGAAGTAGAACTGCGGACGGTAGCCTTTGAAGAACGGGGTATGACGACCACCTTCTTCTTTGGACAGTACGTACACTTCAGATTCGAACTTGGTGTGCGGCTTGATAGAACCCGGCTTGGCCAGTACCTGACCACGCTCTACGTCTTCACGCTTAACACCACGCAGCAGCGCGCCGATGTTCTCACCTGCACGACCTTCGTCCAGCAGCTTGCGGAACATTTCAACACCGGTACAGGTGGTAGAAACGGTATCTTTGATACCAACGATTTCTACGGTCTCACCTACTTTAACGATACCGCGCTCTACACGACCGGTAACTACGGTACCACGGCCAGCGATAGAGAATACGTCTTCGATAGGCATCAGGAACGGCTGGTCAATCGCGCGCTCCGGCTCCGGGATGTAGGTATCCAGGTGGCCAGCCAGCTCGATGATCTTCTCTTCCCACTGAGCGTCGCCTTCCAACGCTTTCAGTGCGGAACCACGAACTACCGGCAGGTCATCACCCGGGAAGTCGTACTCGGTCAGCAGTTCACGAACTTCCATTTCAACCAGTTCGAGCAGCTCTTCGTCATCAACCATGTCACACTTGTTCATGAACACGATCATGTACGGGATACCAACCTGACGACCCAGCAGGATGTGCTCACGAGTCTGCGGCATCGGGCCGTCAGTCGCTGCTACTACCAGGATCGCGCCGTCCATCTGGGCAGCACCGGTGATCATGTTTTTAACGTAGTCGGCGTGACCCGGGCAATCTACGTGGGCGTAGTGACGGGTAGCGGTGTCGTATTCTACGTGGGAGGTGTTGATGGTGATACCACGCTCACGCTCTTCCGGTGCCTTGTCGATCTGGTCGAAGGCGAAAGCTTTACCACCGAAGTGCTTGGCCAGCACGTTGGTGATAGCTGCAGTCAGGGTGGTTTTACCGTGGTCAACGTGGCCGATGGTGCCGACGTTTACGTGCGGTTTATTACGCTCAAATTTTTCTTTAGACACGACGTAGTCCTTCTAGGTTAAACCCGCCTACCGTCGTAGGCGGGGAATCTTAAATTACTTGGATTTGCGCTCTTCGATCACGGCTTGTGCAACGTTGGTCGGTGCATCGTGATACTTGGCGAATTCCATGGCGTAGGAAGCACGACCCTGGGTAGCGGAACGCAGTGCAGTTGCATAACCGAACATTTCGGCCAGCGGCACCAGAGCACGTACGATCTTGCCGGACGGGCCATCTTCCATACCTTCGATCAGGCCACGACGACGGTTCAGGTCACCGATAACGTCGCCCATGTAATCTTCCGGAGTTTCAACTTCTACTTTCATGATCGGTTCGAGCAGAACCGGGTTGGCTTTCATGAAGCCAGCCTTAAAGGCCATGGAAGCAGCGATTTTGAACGCCAGTTCGGAAGAGTCAACATCGTGGTAAGAACCGAAGTGCAGACGCACACCCAGATCCATAACCGGGTAACCAGCCAGCGGACCAGATTTGAGCTGCTCACGGATACCTTTATCAACACCCGGGATGAATTCACCAGGAATGACACCACCTTTGATGTCGTTGACGAATTCGTAGGCTTTGCCTTCTTCCAGCGGGTACATGTCGATAACAACATGACCGTACTGACCGCGACCACCAGACTGCTTGGCATGCTTGCCTTCGATGTCTTTAACGGTGGTACGGATGGTTTCACGGTAGGCAACCTGCGGCTTACCTACGTTGGCTTCAACCTTGAACTCGCGACGCATACGGTCAACGATGATGTCCAGGTGCAGCTCACCCATACCAGCGATGATGGTTTGACCTGACTCTTCGTCAGTCCATACGCGGAAGGACGGATCTTCCTGAGCCAGACGGCCCAGAGCCAGACCCATCTTCTCCTGGTCAGCCTTGGTTTTCGGCTCAACCGCGATAGAAATTACCGGCTCCGGGAATTCCATACGCTCGAGGATGATCGGTGCGTTCGGGTCACACAGGGTGTCACCAGTGGTCACGTCTTTCAGACCGATGGCAGCAGCGATGTCACCAGCGCGTACTTCTTTGATCTCTTCACGCTTGTTGGCATGCATCTGAACGATACGGCCAAAACGCTCGCGCTTGTCCTTGACGGAGTTCAGCACGGTGTCACCGGAGTTGATCACGCCAGAGTAGACACGGAAGAAGGTCAGGTTACCAACGAACGGGTCGGTAGCGATCTTGAACGCCAGAGCAGAGAACGGCTCGTCATCAGAAGCGTGACGCTCGTCTTTGGTCTCGCCGTCCATTTTCAGGCCGTCGATAGCAGCAACGTCGGTCGGAGCCGGCAGGTACTCGATCACGGCATCCAGCATGGCCTGTACGCCCTTGTTCTTGAACGCGGAGCCACAGGTTACCAGGATGATTTCGTTGTTCAGCACGCGCTGACGCAGAGCACCCTTGATCTCTTCCTCGGTCAGCTCTTCGCCGCCCAGGTATTTTTCCATCAGGTCTTCAGACGCTTCAGCAGCGGCTTCAACCAGATTCATGCGCATTTCTTGCGCCTGTTCCAGCAACTCGGCCGGGACGTCTTCGTAATCGAAGGATACGCCCTGATCAGCTTCATTCCAGTTGATGGCTTTCATCTTGACCAGGTCAACAACGCCCTTGAAGTTCTCTTCAGAGCCGATGTTCAGCTGAAGGGGAACCGGAGTACCTTTCAGACGGGTCTTGATGTGCTCAACGCAGCGCAGGAAGTTGGCGCCAGTACGGTCCATCTTGTTGACGAACGCGATACGGGGAACCTTGTACTTGTTAGCCTGACGCCATACGGTTTCAGACTGTGGCTGTACGCCACCTACGGCACAGTACACCATCACGGCACCGTCCAGAACACGCATTGAACGCTCTACTTCGATAGTAAAGTCAACGTGGCCCGGGGTATCGATGATGTTGATACGGTGCGGTTGGAACTGTTTACCCATACCGGACCAGAAAGCGGTGGTCGCGGCGGAGGTGATGGTGATACCACGCTCTTGTTCCTGTTCCATCCAGTCCATGGTGGCAGCGCCATCGTGAACTTCACCGATCTTGTGACTTACACCGGTGTAAAACAGTACACGCTCGGTAGTAGTAGTCTTACCGGCGTCAATGTGAGCGGAGATACCGATGTTACGATAACGCTCAATGGGGGTTGTACGAGCCATTGTCATCCTCTTACTAAGGCGCTTGTCCCTAGATAATTAAAGGTGCGCAGAGTCAAAAGACCCTGCGCAAGCGGATTACCAGCGGAAGTGAGCGAAGGCTTTGTTCGCTTCAGCCATACGGTGAACGTCTTCACGTTTCTTGACAGACGAACCCTTATTGTCAGCGGCATCCAGCAGCTCGCCAGCCAGACGCTGAGCCATTGATTTTTCACCACGTTTACGAGCGGCATCAACCAACCAGCGCATTGCCAGGGCATTGCGACGTACCGGACGAACTTCTACCGGCACCTGATAGGTTGCACCACCGACGCGACGAGATTTAACCTCGACCGCCGGACGAATGTTATCCAGAGCTTCTTCGAATACGGCCAGGTGCTCTTTGCCAGATTTGGTGGCAATGATGTCCAGGGCGCCATAAACAATGGCTTCTGCAACAGATTTCTTACCGTCAACCATTACTACGTTGACAAATTTAGCCAGCAGCTCTGATCCGAACTTGGGATCTGGCAGGATTTTACGCTGACCAACAACACGACGTCTTGGCATTTCAAATTCTCCGTAACTTCAGGGATTACCCAAAACTAGAAAGCTATCTAACTAGAAACGAATTAACGTTTGGCCTTACTTAACGGAGAACCATTAAGCTTTAGGACGCTTCACGCCATACTTGGAGCGAGCCTGCTTACGGTCTTTAACACCGGCACAGTCCAACGCACCACGAACGGTGTGATAACGAACACCTGGCAAGTCTTTTACACGACCGCCACGGATCAGAACAACAGAGTGCTCTTGCAGGTTGTGACCTTCACCACCGATGTAGGAGGTGACTTCGAAGCCGTTGGTCAGACGTACACGGCACACTTTACGCAGTGCAGAGTTAGGCTTCTTCGGGGTGGTGGTATATACACGAGTGCATACGCCACGCTTCTGAGGGCACGCTTCCAGCGCCGGCACGTTGCTTTTCACAACGAGCTTGATGCGTGGCTTGCGAACCAACTGGTTAATAGTTGCCATCAAAAGGCTCCTGATAATGACTTCATAAACGTGTGGAAAATCCTCCCCGCAGACACGGGGACGCGAAATTTTATGCCCTGTTGTCTGGGGAGTCAAGATTTATACAATTTGCGTCACAAAAGGGCAATTCGGATCCGTTTGATTTCACGACATCACCTTGAATTTTCTTGGAAATGTGCTTCTCAGCCACCCCAGGTGCGCGGGGAACCTTTTTGCGCAATCAGTGCCACCAGCCCCGCCATATCGAGCACATTGCCCACCCGATGCTGCAAACCGCGAGCTTGCAGATCTTCCTGCATCACATAAAGCGGGATACCCGCCAGCCGCGCGCTCCACTGGGGAGCCGATGCCGCAATTACGGCATCCTGCATCAGTACCAGCTCATCCTCGGGCTGAAGGTATGAGAGCGCCTCTGCCAGAGCCTGACTCTGAAAGGGGGAGTTCAATATCAGATGCAACATGGAGACCTCAAAAGCTGATGTGAGTCGAACATTGTGCCCAGCGCCGAGCCAGTTCCTGGCGCGGCAGACTCTCGACGGGGATCAGCAGATCATCCACTGTCACGCCACGCTCTGCCAGCGAGTCAGCACAAACATAGACCTCTTCGATGTCGTAGAGTTCCAGCATCTTGAAGGTGGGCGCGTAGTGGCGCTGCAAAATGGCGGCAGGCTGCTGTTCCTTGAGCAGTTGCAACACACCGTCCCCAATCAGGAAGAGGGCCAGCTCATCGGTCATGGCCGAGGTGGCCAGCAAGGCATCCAGTCCTTCCCGGCCGGCGGCATGGCCATGGGGACCACGACTGCAGATAAAGGCGATTTTCTTGCTCATGACTCCCCCTAGAACTGAACCAGCCGATCGGCGGTGAGCGCCGCCTCGGCCAACTGGCCCAGACCGCTCAGGCAAAATGGCGCTTGCAGATTGAAGTGCGCCTGCCCTGCCCCCTTGGCTTCCTGTTCATCGAGCACACCGCGCCGCATGGCGGCGGCGACACAGACGTCGATACCGATCCCCTGCTCTTCCGCCAGCTCTCGCCACAGACGCACCAAGTCAGTCTCATCGGATGCAGGCAGATGCAAACCGTTGCCGTTGCAGACCCCGTCCTGATAGAAGAACAGGTGGGACAAGGTATGCCCCTGTGCCAACAGGGTGCGGGCAAAACGATAGGCGGTGCTGGCCGATTGGGTGCCATAGGCAGGCCCCGTGACCAGGATGGCAAAACTCAGACTCATAGCAGGGCTCCTGTGCTGACCCGGTCCATTTTACGCCAAAAACAAAAAAGCCCCTGCCAGGAGGGGCTTGATTCAATCTGTTGATCAGAGATGGGCAATCGCCTCGACCTCGACCAGCACATCTTTCGGCAGACGAGCCACCTCCACGCAGGAGCGGGCTGGCGCCGCATCGCCAAAGTAGCGGGCATAGACCTGGTTGAAGGCAACGAAGTTGTTCATGTCGCTCAGGAAGCAGGTGGTTTTGACCACTTTGCTGGCATCGGCACCGGCAGCGTGCAACACGGCAACCAGGTTCTTCATCACCCGTTCGGCCTGCTCTTCAATGCCGCCAGCCACGATTTCCATGGTGGCAGGATCGAGCGGGATCTGCCCGGAGGTGAAGATCATCTCGCCAACCTTGGTAGCCTGAACATACGGACCAATCGCGGCAGGCGCCTTGTCGGTTGCAATCACTTCTTTAGCCATTCATCTATCCCCTTCTGGAATGAGTTACTCGTTCTCGTCTTCACCCTGCTTGCGCTGTCGGATGTAAAGATAAACGGTATGTTTTGAAATATTGAGTTTGTCCGCCACCAGATTGATCGAATCCTTGATGTCGAAAATGCCCTTCTCGAACAGCTGGGTCACGATGAAGCGATTCTTGGCATTGTTGGCCACGGTGGGATCGCGGTTGATCTCGTCGATGGTGTTATCCACCGTCTGGGCAACCAACTCTTCCACGCTATTGGCGAAGGTCTCTGGTGACTGACGCGCCGCCTGCTGGGGCGTCGGGAAAAATTCGGCCACGAACTCGTGGAAAGGCGCATTGATGTGCAGGTTGATGCAGATAAGCCCCACTACTTGCCGCTCGCTGTTGCGAATGGCGATGGTGCTCGACTTCATCAGCGCGCCGGTACGGCTGCGAGCGAAATAGCTCTGGGTGTAATCCTGGCCGGTGCTCTCGATATCCTTGAGCATGCGCAGGGCGAGATCGGTGATGGGCGCCCCGAGGGTGCGTCCGGTATTGAAGCCGTTGGCGATCTTGATCACCGACTCGTGCAGATTTTCCAGGGAGTGGAGTACCACTTCACAATGCTTGCCGAACAGCTCGGCCAAACCATCGATGAGCCCATCGTATGAGCGCAACAATTCCCTGTCTTCATCTGTAAAAGTGCGGCTGATCAGCTGTTCTTCGGGAAGCATGGCTTCCTCGATACCGACAGTCATGTTCTACCCCTGTAATAACCATTCAACTTTCCCGAGTTTTAAATTGCAGGGGAGTAAAGTCAACTTTTTTTGATTTTTTACTCTACAACTTTGCTCTGGATCATCCTGAAACCCGCGCTGCGTCTACCTTTGCCGAGGAATTGGCCAACAAAAAGGGCTCCTTGAAGGAGCCCTTTTCAATCACGGATGACGAGTTACTCTTCGTCGAAGCTACCGGCTGCGTTCAGCAGATCCGCCAGGTTCTGCTCCGCTTCATCAGCGGTCACCTGCGGGGTACCAACAGCACGAGCTGCGGCAGCACGCTGGTTGATCCGGCTATGGTGGTAGGCAAAGCCGGTACCAGCCGGGATCAGACGACCCACGATGACGTTCTCTTTCAGACCACGCAGTTCATCACGCTTGCCACCTACGGCGGCTTCGGTCAGAACGCGAGTGGTTTCCTGGAAGGAAGCCGCGGAGATGAAGGACTCGGTGCTCAGAGATGCCTTGGTAATACCCATCAGTACATGACGGTAGGTAGCAGGGGTCTTGCCCTCGGCAACCAGCTTACGGTTGGCAATCTTCACACGAGCCACTTCAACCTGTTCGCCTTCGATCAGATCGGTATCGCCAGCGCTCAGGATCTCGCACTTGCGCAGCATCTGACGAACGATGACTTCGATGTGCTTGTCGTTGATCTTAACGCCTTGCAGACGGTAAACGTCCTGCACTTCGTTGGCGATGTAGTTGGCGACCGGGCTGATACCGCGCAGACGCAGGATGTCGTGAGCAGACTCAGGACCGTCCGCCAGCACTTCACCCTTCTCAACTTTTTCACCTTCGAACACGTTCAGGTTACGCCACTTCGGAATCATCTCTTCGTAGACGTTGCCACCATCGGTCGGGGTGATGACCAGACGGCGTTTGCCCTTGGTCTCTTTCCCGAAGGAGATGGTACCGGAGATCTCGGCCAGAATTGCCGGTTCCTTCGGTTGACGTGCTTCGAACAGATCCGCAACGCGCGGCAGACCACCGGTGATGTCCTTGGTACCGCCGGACTCTTGCGGGATACGCGCTACCGCGTCACCCACGCCCACGTTGGCACCATCTTCCAGGTTCACGATCGCCTTGCCCGGCAGGAAGTACTGGGCGGCTACATCGGTACCCGGGATCATCACGTCTTTGCCGTTCAGGTCGACCAGTTTAACGGTCGGACGCATCTCTTTACCGGCGCTCGGACGCTCGTTGACGTCCAGAACAACGATAGAAGAGAGACCGGTCAGCTCGTCGGTCTGACGAGTGATGGTCACACCATCGATCATGTGTTCGAACTGCAGGCGACCTGCCACTTCGGTGATGATCGGGTGGGTGTGCGGATCCCAGTTGGCAACGGTCTCGCCAGCGCTCACGGCCTGGCCGTCCTTCACTTCCAGCACGGAACCGTAAGGCAGCTTGTGGCTTTCCTTGGTACGGCCCATGTCGTCCATGATGGTCAATTCGGTAGAACGTGAGGTGATAACCAGTTTGTCATCGCTGTTGTGAACGAACTTGGCGTTCTGCAGCTTGATGGTACCGGTGTTCTTGACCTGGATGCTGCTTTCAGCAGCGGCACGAGATGCAGCACCACCGATGTGGAAAGTACGCATCGTCAGCTGGGTACCCGGTTCACCGATGGACTGGGCGGCGATAACACCGACAGCCTCACCCTTGTTAACCAGGTGACCACGGGCCAGATCACGGCCGTAGCAGTGAGCACAGTTACCGAAGTCAGTTTCACAGGTGATGGCAGAACGTACCTTCACACGGTCAACGGAGTTGCGTTCCAGCAGGTCACACAGCTGCTCGTCGAGCAGGGTGTTGCGAGCAACCAGGATCTCGTCCTCGGTACCCGGCTTGATGACATCTTCTGCCACCACACGACCCAGCACGCGCTCACGCAGCGGCTCGACCACGTCGCCACCCTCGATCAGCGGAGTCATCCACAGACCGTCGGTAGTGCCGCAATCGTCCTCGGTGATCACCATATCTTGCGCCACGTCTACCAGACGACGAGTCAGGTAACCGGAGTTCGCAGTCTTCAGTGCGGTATCCGCCAGACCCTTACGAGCACCGTGGGTAGAGATAAAGTACTGCAGTACGTTCAGACCTTCGCGGAAGTTCGCGATGATCGGGGTCTCGATGATGGAGCCATCCGGCTTGGCCATCAGGCCACGCATACCGGCCAGCTGACGGATCTGGGCGGCGGAACCACGCGCACCAGAGTCGGCCATCATAAAGATGCTGTTGAACGAGGCCTGCTCTTCTTCTTCACCCAGCGAGTTGACGTTACGCTCTTTGGACAAGTTCTCCATCATGGCCTTGGAGACGCGCTCGTTGGCGCTGGCCCAGATATCGATAACCTTGTTGTAACGCTCGCCCGCAGTTACCAAACCTGACAGGAACTGGTCCTGGATCTCGGCAACTTCGGCTTCGGCTGCTGCGATGATGTCTTTCTTGGCATCCGGGATGACCATGTCATCGATACCAACGGAAGCACCGGACAGGGCCGCGTAGTGGAAACCGGTATACATCAGCTGGTCAGCGAAGATAACGGTGTCCTTCAGGCCCTGCTTGCGATAGCAGGTGTTCAGCAGACGGGAGATGAGCTTTTTGCCCAGCGCCTTGTTGGATACGCACTTGATCCAGTTCTGCGGATTGGCATCCAGATCAGCCTGTTCTGCAGCAGTCAGCACCTTCGGCTCGTCGATCAGGGCGTATTCCATACCTTTCGGCAGGATCAGGCTCAGGATCGCACGACCAACGGTGGTGTTCTTCATCTCGGTGTGTTCACGCAGAGAACCGTCTTCCTGACGCAGGTATTCGGTAATGCGTACTTTCACACGAGCATGCAGATCGGCCAGACCGGCGCGATATACTTTCTCGGCTTCTTTCGGGCCGGCCAGCACCATACCTTCGCCTTTGGCGTTGATACGGGCACGGGTCATGTAGTACAGACCCAAGACCACGTCCTGAGAAGGAACGATGATCGGCTCACCGGAGGCAGGCGACAGGATGTTGTTGGTAGACATCATCAGCGCACGCGCTTCCAGCTGGGCTTCCAGGGTCAGCGGTACGTGGACCGCCATCTGGTCACCATCGAAGTCCGCGTTATACGCAGCACAAACCAGCGGGTGCAGCTGGATTGCCTTGCCTTCTACCAGAGTCGGTTCGAATGCCTGGATACCCAGACGGTGCAGAGTCGGTGCACGGTTCAGCAGAACCGGGTGTTCGCGGATCACTTCGTCCAGGATATCCCAAACGACAGCTTCCTCGCGCTCCACCATCTTCTTGGCGGCCTTGATAGTGGTCGCCAGACCGCGGGTTTCCAGCTTGCCATAGATGAACGGCTTGAACAGTTCCAGCGCCATCTTCTTCGGCAGACCGCACTGATGCAGACGCAGAGTCGGGCCTACGGTGATAACGGAACGACCGGAGTAGTCGACACGCTTACCGAGCAGGTTCTGACGGAAACGACCCTGTTTACCCTTGATCATGTCGGCCAGGGATTTCAGCGGGCGCTTGTTGGAACCGGTGATGGCACGACCGCGACGGCCGTTATCCAGCAGCGCATCGACGGACTCTTGCAGCATACGCTTTTCGTTGCGCACGATGATGTCCGGAGCAGCCAGATCCAGCAGACGCTTCAAGCGGTTGTTACGGTTGATCACGCGACGGTACAGATCGTTCAGATCGGAAGTCGCGAAACGGCCGCCGTCCAGCGGTACCAGCGGACGCAGGTCCGGCGGCAGCACAGGCAGCACTGTCATGATCATCCACTCCGGCTTGTTGCCGGACTGCAGGAAAGCTTCCATCAGCTTCAGACGCTTGGTGGTCTTCTTGCGCTTGGTCTCGGAGTTGGTTTGATCCAGCTCCTCACGCATGGTTTTGACTTCACCTTCCAGGTCGATAGCGCGCAGCAATGCCAGGATTGCTTCGGCACCCATCTTGGCGTCAAATTCGTCGCCCCACTCTTCCAGCGCATCCAGGTACTGCTCTTCAGAGAGCATCTGGCTGCGTTCGAGGTTGGTCATACCCGGCTCGATTACGACGAAAGATTCGAAGTAGAGCACGCGCTCGATGTCGCGCAGGGTCATGTCCAGCAGCAGACCGATACGGGACGGCAGGGACTTCAGGAACCAGATGTGGGCAGTCGGGCTGGCCAGCTCGATGTGGCCCATACGCTCACGACGGACCTTGGTCTGGGTCACTTCAACGCCGCACTTCTCACAGATCACACCACGGTGTTTCAGGCGCTTGTACTTGCCGCACAGACACTCGTAGTCCTTCACCGGTCCGAAGATGCGGGCGCAGAACAGACCATCACGCTCCGGCTTGAAAGTCCGGTAGTTGATGGTCTCAGGCTTTTTGACCTCACCGAATGACCAGGAGCGGATCATGTCAGGAGAGGCCAGACCGATCTTGATACTGTCAAACTCTTCGGTCTTGGTCTGAGCCTTCAAAAACTTGAGTAAGTCTTTCACGTGTTTCCCCTGTCAGGAGTCTAACCTCGGCGCCCCGGCTGCCAAAACAGCGGGGCGCCCACGTCAATTCTCGAACAATAAGAGCGAGCTCTTACTCTTCGTCCAGCTCGATGTTGATACCCAGAGAGCGGATTTCCTTCAGCAATACGTTGAAGGATTCGGGCATGCCCGGCTCCATACGGTGGTCGCCATCCACGATGTTCTTATACATCTTGGTACGGCCATTCACATCGTCAGACTTGACGGTCAGCATTTCCTGCAGGGTATATGCCGCACCGTAAGCCTCCAGGGCCCACACTTCCATCTCACCGAAACGCTGACCACCGAACTGAGCCTTACCACCCAGCGGCTGCTGGGTAACCAGGCTGTAAGAACCGGTAGAACGCGCGTGCATCTTGTCGTCGACCAAGTGGTTCAGCTTGAGCATGTACATGTAACCAACGGTTACTTTACGCTCGAAGCGGTTACCGGTACGGCCATCGAACAGATCAATCTGACCGGATTCCGGCAGATCGGCCAGCTTCAGCAGGGCTTTGATTTCGCGCTCTTTGGCACCATCAAAGACCGGAGTAGCAACCGGCAGACCCTTACGCAGGTTACCCACCAGGGTACGTACGTCGTCATCAGACAGTTCGGCGATGTTCACTTGCTGGGTGTCCTTCTCGCCCAGGTCATAGACCTGTTGCAGGAAGTTGCGCATCTCGTGCAGCTCGCGCTGCTCTTTGACCATGCGATCGATCTTCTCGCCGATACCCTTGGCCGCAAGGCCCAGGTGCACTTCGAGGATCTGACCGATGTTCATACGGGATGGTACGCCCAACGGGTTCAGTACGATGTCGACCGGACGGCCGAACTCGTCATGAGGCATATCCTCGACCGGACAGATCTTGGAGATAACACCCTTGTTACCGTGACGGCCCGCCATCTTGTCACCCGGCTGGATGCGACGCTTGACTGCCAGATAAACCTTGACGATTTTCAGTACGCCCGGCGCCAGATCATCACCCTGGATAATCTTGCGACGCTTGTTCTCGAATTTCTTGTCGAACTCGGCTTTCAGCTCAACGTGCTGTTCAGCGATCTGTTCCAGTTCGGTCTGCTTGCCTTCGTCTTCGATGGCCAGTTCAAACCACTTGGAGCGATCGAGCTTGTTCAGACGATCTTCGCTGTAACCGGCGGCCAGCAGCAGGTTGCGGGAGCGGCCGAAAATGCCGTCTTCCAGGATCTTGAACTCTTCGGTCAAGTCCTTCTTCGCTTCCTTCAGCTGCATCTCTTCGATTTCTTTGGCGCGCTTGTCTTTTTCCACGCCATCGCGGGTAAAGACTTGCACGTCAACCACGGTACCGTACACACCGTTCGGTACACGCAGGGAGGAGTCCTTCACGTCGGACGCCTTCTCACCGAAGATGGCGCGCAGCAGCTTCTCTTCCGGCGTCAGCTGGGTTTCACCTTTCGGGGTTACCTTACCGACCAGAATATCGCCGCCCTTCACTTCAGCACCCACGTAGACGATACCGGACTCGTCCAGCTTGGACAGAGCGGCTTCACCCACGTTCGGGATGTCAGCAGTGATCTCTTCCGGACCCAGCTTGGTGTCACGGGAGATACAGGCCAGTTCCTGGATATGGATGGTGGTCAGGCGATCTTCCTGAACAACACGCTCGTTCACCAGGATCGAGTCTTCGAAGTTGTAACCGTTCCACGGCATGAACGCTACGCGCATGTTCTGACCCAGCGCCAGTTCACCCAGGTCGGTGGACGGGCCGTCAGCCAGTACGTCGCCAGCCATGACCGGCTCACCCAACATCACGCAAGGACGCTGGTTGATACAGGTGTTCTGGTTGGAACGGGTGTATTTGGTCAGGTTGTAGATGTCGATACCGGCTTCGCCTGGCATCAGCTCATCTTCATTGACCTTCAGGACGATACGGGAGGCATCGACATAGTCGATTACGCCGCCACGCTTGGCCACTACGGTTACACCGGAGTCAACGGCCACAGCGCGTTCCATACCGGTACCTACCAGCGGCTTGTCAGCACGCAGAGTCGGTACAGCCTGACGTTGCATGTTTGAACCCATCAATGCGCGGTTCGCGTCATCGTGTTCCAGGAACGGGATCAGAGCGGCTGCCACAGATACGATCTGCTGCGGGCTCACGTCCATATACTGGATCTGGTCGGCGTTCATAAAGGTGGATTCACCTTTGTGACGGCACGGGATCAATTCATCTTTCAGACGGCCATCTTCGGTGGTCGCGGCGTTAGCCTGTGCGATCACGTACTTGCCTTCTTCAATAGCAGACAGGTAGTCCACTTCGTCGGTGATCACACCGTCAATGACCTTACGGTACGGGGTCTCGAGGAAACCGTACTCGTTGGTACGAGAGTACACGGACAGAGAGTTGATCAGACCGATGTTCGGACCTTCAGGAGTCTCGATAGGGCACAGACGACCGTAGTGAGTCGGGTGTACGTCTCGGACTTCAAAGCCGGCACGCTCACGAGTCAAACCGCCCGGGCCCAGCGCGGAAATACGACGCTTGTGGGTCACTTCGGAGAGCGGGTTGTTCTGGTCCATAAACTGGGACAGCTGGCTGGAACCAAAAAACTCTTTGACTGCGGCGGAGATCGGCTTGGCGTTGATCAGATCCTGCGGCATGAGGGTGTCCAGGTCGCCCAGGGAGAGACGCTCCTTGACCGCACGCTCGACACGCACCAGACCGACGCGGAACTGGTTTTCAGCCATTTCACCGACAGAACGGATACGACGGTTACCCAAGTGGTCGATATCGTCCACTTCGTCGTTACCGTTGCGGATGTCGATCAGGCGCTTCATCACATCGACGATGTCGTCTTTGGTCAGTACACCAGCGCCAGTCTCGTCTTCACGACCCAGACGGCGGTTGAACTTCATCCGACCTACGGTAGACAGGTCGTAACGCTCGGCGGAGAAGAACAGGTTTTCGAACAGCTGTTCTGCAGCTTCGCGAGTAGGCGGCTCGCCCGGACGCATCATGCGATAGATCTCGACCAGCGCTTCCAAACGGTTGGAGCTGGAGTCGACACGCAGGGTCTCGGACATGTAAGCACCGTGATCCAGTTCGTTGGTGAACAGAACCTCGAAATGCTTGAAGCCGGCTTGGGACAGGTTGGCGATCGCTTCCAGGCTCAGCGCCTGGTTGGCGGTCACGACCATCTCGCCAGTTTGCGGATGTGCGTAGTCCTTGGCAGCAACTTTGCCAACAACATACTCAACCGGTACCTCAATTTGGGTAACGGCGTCTTTTTCCAACTGACGGATGTGACGCGCAGTCACACGACGACCGGTCTCAACCACCACGGCGCCATTGGCCACGATGTCAAAGGTCGCAGTTTCACCACGCAGACGCTCCGGCACCAGATCCATCATCAACTTGCCATCTTTTACTTCAAAACCGATGGTCTCGAAGAAGGTGGCCAGGATTTGTTCGGAAGTGAAGTCCAGGGCGCGCAGAATAATGGATGCTGGCAGTTTGCGACGACGGTCGATACGGACAAACAGGTTGTCTTTCGCATCGAACTCGAAGTCCAGCCAGGAGCCACGGTAGGGGATAACGCGAGCGTTATACAGTACCTTACCGGATGAATGAGTTTTGCCTTTATCGTGGTCGAAGAAGACGCCCGGGCTGCGATGCAGCTGGGAGACGATAACCCGCTCGGTACCATTGATAACAAAGGTGCCGTTCTCGGTCATGAGCGGAATTTCGCCCATGTATACTTCTTGTTCCTTGATGTCTTTGACGGTGCCGGCAGCTGCTTCACGGTCGTACAGAACCATACGAAGCTTGACACGCAGCGGCGCGGAGTAGGTCACTCCACGGATCTGGCATTCTTTTACGTCAAATACCGGCTCACCCAGGCGATAGCTGACATACTGAAGCTCAGCACTACCGGAGTAACTGGTGATCGGGAAAACGCTACGGAAAGCGGCCTCTAGGCCATATTCACCTTCCGGGTCAGCCTCGATGAACTGCTTGAAGGAGTCCAGCTGAATGGACAACAGATAAGGCGTGTCCAGTACTTGGTCTCGCTTACCGAAGTCCTTACGAATGCGTTTTTTTTCGGTATAAGAGTAAACCATAGGGTTCCTCAGCTCGCTGATAAGTGACCCACTCTGTCCCGCGGGACAGCTCTGTCTCAACACCGTTTTGTGTTGGCCCGGACGAAAGAAGACAGTCCGGATTGCTGGTGCACCGAGAGTCGTAAACGGTGTGAAATGCTCTCAGTCTACAGCGCAAAAAGGCTGGTGAACAAAAATTCACCAGCCCTAGCCTGTTTTATCAGGCTAATCTACATAAATGCAGATTATTTGATCTCAACAGAAGCACCGGCAGCTTCCAGCTCTTTCTTCAGAGCTTCAGCTTCGTCCTTGGACACGCCTTCCTTCAGGTTAGCCGGAGCAGCTTCTACCAGATCTTTGGCTTCTTTCAGGCCCAGACCGGTAGCGCCACGAACGGCTTTGATAACGGCAACTTTGTTGGCGCCAGCAGCAGTCAGAACTACGTCGAACTCGGTCTTCTCTTCTACTGCTTCAGCAGCAGCCGGGCCAGCCATTACGGCAGCAGCGGCAGAAACACCGAACTTCTCTTCCATAGCTTCGATCAGCTCAACAACTTCCATTACGGACATGGAAGCAACGGCTTCGATGATTTGGTCTTTAGTGATAGACATGACAAAAATTCCTGATGTTGAATAAACTCAAACAGCCTAAATAGGTGAGAATCAAGCAGCAGCTTGTTTCTGGTCGCGAACAGCAGCGATAGTACGAACCAGCTTGCCAGCAGAGGCTTCTTTCATAGTCGCCATCAACTTCGCAATTGCTTCTTCGTAAGTCGGCAGCGTGGCCAGACGATCAATTTGTGCTGCGGCGATAAACTCACCGTTAAAAGCGCCAGCCTTGATTTCGAACTTTTGGTTCGCTTTGGCAAACTCTTTGAACAGACGAGCAGCAGCGCCCGGGTGTTCGTTAGAGAAAGCAATCAAGGTAGGACCGGTAAATGCGTCGTTCAGGCACTCGTATTCGGTACCTTCTACCGCGCGACGCAGCAGGGTGTTACGCACAACGCGCATGTACACACCGGCTTCACGAGCGGTTTTACGCAGGACGGTCATCTTGTCTACAGTTACACCGCGAGAATCGGCAACAACTGCAGAAAGAGCGCCTTTGGCAGCTTCGTTGACTTCAGCAACAATTGCCTTTTTGTCTTCGAGTCCCAATGCCATTGGCTTAACTCCTGGATTGAATCCGGGTCTATTGACCCAGTACTGACACATCCCCCCTACTTTTACAACAGAGGGGAACGATGCGGTAGCAGGATTCCAGAAGAGAAAGAATCTTTCTCGCTGGGTTTCCGGCACCGTCTACGCAGGAAACATTAAGGCTTTGCAGCCTCCTGCGGTCTTGGACGGAGGTCGAAACCCCCAACCAATCAAGGCGCAAAATTATAGATTAAATTTTGCGCCTTGTAAAACCCATCAATTAGGCCTGAGCTTCCAGAGAAGCTTGGTCTACAGCAACACCGGCACCCATGGTGGTGGAGATGCTGACTTTCTTGATGAATTGACCTTTGGCGGAAGAGGGCTTGCCTTTTTTCAGGGCAACCAGCAGAGCTTCCAAGTTTTCTTTCAGCTGAACTTCGTTGAAAGAAACCTTACCCAGAGTGGTATGGATGATACCATTCTTGTCGTTACGGTAACGAACCTGACCAGCCTTGGCGTTCTTGACAGCTTCGGCAACGTTAGGAGTTACAGTACCAACTTTCGGGTTCGGCATCAGGCCGCGCGGGCCCAGGATTTGACCCAGTTGACCAACAACGCGCATGGCATCCGGGGATGCGATAACTACGTCGAAGTTCATCTCGCCTTTCTTAACCAGATCGGCCAGGTCATCCATACCTACCAGGTCAGCACCGGCAGCTTTAGCTGCTTCGGCGTTGGCACCTTGGGTAAATACGGCAACGCGTACATCACGACCGGTACCGTGCGGCAGTACAGTAGCACCACGTACGTTCTGGTCAGATTTACGAGCGTCGATACCCAGGTTGACAGCAACGTCAACGCTTTCAACGAACTTGGCGGTAGCCAGTTCTTTCAGCAGGGCAATGGCTTCGTTGATGGAGTACTCTTTGGTACCGTCAACTTTTTCGCGAATAACGCGCATACGCTTGGAAAGTTTAGCCATTGTCTTAATCCTCCACTACCAGACCCATGGAACGAGCGGAGCCTGCGATGCAACGTACTTTTGCATCCAGATCGGCACCAGTCATATCCGGCTCTTTGGTCTTGGCGATTTCTTGCAGCTGGGCAACGGTCACCTTACCAACCTTGTCTTTGTTCGGCTTGGAAGAACCAGACTTGATGCCAGCAGCTTTCTTCAGCAGGAAGGAAGCAGGCGGAGTCTTGGTTTCGAAGGTGAAGGAACGGTCGCTGTAAACGGTGATCACGACCGGAGTCGGTGAACCTTTTTCCAGCTTCTCTGTACGAGCGTTGAACGCCTTACAGAATTCCATGATGTTAACACCGTGTTGACCCAGTGCAGGACCAACGGGAGGAGACGGGTTGGCTGCACCAGCAGCAACCTGCAGCTTGATATAAGCTGTGACTTTCTTAGCCATTAGGAAAATACCTCAAAAATGGGTTCTAGCGCCTCGGAGACTTGCTCCTGCAAACGGCTCCCCAACTAATAAAGGGGCAGAGAATTATAGAGATATTCGCTGCCCCTGACAACCGTTAAACGTACAGAATTCAATCAGCCTTTTTCGACCTGACCAAAATCCAGTTCAACAGGAGTAGAACGACCGAAGATCAGTACAGAGACCTTCACGCGGCTCTTCTCATAATCGACCTCTTCAACGGTACCGTTGAAGTCGGCAAACGGACCATCAGCAACCCGCACCATTTCACCCGGTTCAAACAGGGTTTTCGGACGCGGCTTGTCGTGGGCATCCTGCAGACGGTTCAGGATAGCATCGGCCTCTTTGTCGGAGATCGGTGCCGGACGGTCGGAAGTACCGCCGATGAAACCCATTACACGCGGTACGTTACGCACCAGGTGCCATGTGGTTTCATCCATGATCATCTGGACCAGGACATAACCCGGGAAAAACTTGCGCTCACTCTTGCGCTTCTGGCCAGCACGCATCTCGACCACTTCTTCGGTCGGGACCAGTACTTCACCGAACATGTCTTCCATGCCATGCATCTTGATATGTTCACGCAGGGACTTGGCTACACGGCCTTCATAGCCGGAAAAAGCCTGCACGACATACCATCTCATACGTTGTTCACGTTGTTCAGTCATGGCTTATCCTTACACACCGGTAATCAGGTTGACCAACCAGACCAAGGCACCGTCCAGAACGAACAGCAGCAGCCCCATCACGGCGGTCACCGCCAGCACAATCAGGGTTGTCTGAATGGCTTCCTGACGGGTCGGCCATACGACCTTGCGGACTTCCAGGCGAGACTCACGGGCGAATGCCAGTGTTGCCTTTCCCTTGGTGGTTTGCAGGGCTACTGCACCAGCAGCAGCAATGACAACGACCACACCCAGGGCGCGGACGGCAGCGACAACATCGTTGAGCAGGTAATTACCCACTACAGCGGCCGCCAGGATAATGAAAACCAGGCCCCAAAGCAGGGTATCCTTGCTTCCGCCCTGGCTCTCAGAACTAACACTCATACAACCCACCTGTATCTGACGTAACCAAAGACACAAAAGCCCCGTACGAGACGAGGTATATGGCAGGGGCGGCAGGACTCGAACCCGCAACCATCGGTTTTGGAGACCGCTGTTCTACCAATTCGAACTACGCCCCTACACAAGAAAGCCCCTATTATAGGGGCTTTGCTTTATTTATGTAAGCCAAAGATTAAGCGATTACGCTGGCTACAACACCGGCACCTACGGTACGGCCACCTTCACGGATAGCGAAACGCAGGCCGTCGTCCATTGCGATCGGAGCAATCAGGGTAACAACCATCTTGATGTTGTCGCCCGGCATTACCATCTCTACGCCTTCCGGCAGTTCGATGGTACCGGTCACGTCGGTAGTACGGAAGTAGAACTGCGGACGGTAGCCTTTAAAGAACGGGGTATGACGACCACCTTCTTCTTTGGACAGTACGTACACTTCAGATTCGAACTTGGTGTGCGGCTTGATAGAACCCGGCTTGGCCAGTACCTGACCACGCTCTACGTCTTCACGCTTAACACCACGCAGCAGCGCGCCGATGTTCTCGCCAGCACGACCTTCGTCCAGCAGTTTGCGGAACATTTCAACACCGGTACAGGTGGTAGAAACGGTATCTTTGATACCAACGATTTCTACGGTCTCACCTACTTTAACGATACCGCGCTCTACACGACCGGTTACTACGGTACCACGGCCAGCGATAGAGAATACGTCTTCGATAGGCATCAGGAACGGCTGGTCAATCGCGCGCTCCGGCTCCGGGATGTAGGTATCCAGGTGGCCAGCCAGCTCGATGATCTTCTCTTCCCACTGAGCGTCGCCTTCCAGCGCTTTCAGCGCGGAACCACGAACTACCGGCAGGTCATCACCCGGGAAGTCGTACTCGGTCAGCAGTTCACGAACTTCCATCTCAACCAGTTCGAGCAGCTCTTCGTCATCAACCATGTCACACTTGTTCATGAACACGATCATGTACGGGATACCAACCTGACGACCCAGCAGGATGTGCTCACGAGTCTGCGGCATCGGGCCGTCAGTCGCTGCTACTACCAGGATCGCGCCGTCCATCTGGGCAGCACCGGTGATCATGTTTTTAACGTAGTCGGCGTGACCCGGGCAATCTACGTGGGCGTAGTGACGGGTAGCGGTGTCGTATTCTACGTGGGAGGTGTTGATGGTGATACCACGCTCACGCTCTTCCGGTGCCTTGTCGATCTGGTCGAAGGCGAAAGCTTTACCACCGAAGTGCTTGGCCAGCACGTTGGTGATAGCTGCAGTCAGGGTGGTTTTACCGTGGTCAACGTGGCCGATGGTACCCACGTTAACGTGCGGTTTATTACGCTCAAATTTTTCTTTAGACATGATCGTCCCTCTAAACTAACGCTGAGTACGCGGTGGCAAGCTAACCACAGAACAGTTTATATGATGGATTTGAATCTGGTGGGAAAGAGAGAGGTACTGATGGCTGGTTCGCTTGCCGAACTCACCCTAGGGTGCGGCTCTGCTAACGCCTGAGCCATATCAGCATCTTGGAGCGGGCAGCGGGAATCGAACCCGCATCATCAGCTTGGAAGGCTGAGGTAATAGCCATTATACGATGCCCGCATTTCTCTAACCCAAAGAACTCAAACCGCAGAGAAATATGGTGGAGGGAGAAGGATTCGAACCTTCGAAGGCAGAGCCGTCAGATTTACAGTCTGATCCCTTTGGCCGCTCGGGAACCCCTCCAGATGCCAGATTGTCACAACGGTAATTCTGCTTGCACCCGTTGTGTTTATCGCTTTTGCACGGCAAATAGACGACAGACAGTCAAGCGTCGCGCATTTTATTGTAAGGTTTTGGGGGATGCAACCATTGAACCCGGCAAAATATGCTTTATTGCTGGGAAGTTTGCAAAAAAGCGGGGGCAAACAAGCCAATCCTGCTGCGTCCCTTGTCGCTCCCCCACCCTTGGTGTATGGTCGCCGTGCCCAAGAAACAGTGATGACACCATGACGACAGAGCATAACCCCTATCTGCAATTCACCCGCGAACAATGGGCGTTATTGCGCGATTCGGTCCCCCTGACCCTGACCGAACACGATCTGCAGACCCTGCGCGGGATCAACGAGAAGGTGTCATTGCGGGAAGTGGAAGAGATATATCTGCCTCTCTCCCGCCTGCTCAATCTCTATGTCAAAGCCAAACAGCGTCGCAGCCGGGTGCTGGAGCAGTTTCTCGGCCAGTCTCGCGGCAAGGGCACCTATATCATCAGCATTGCCGGCAGCGTGGCGGGGGGTAAAAGCACCACGGCCCGTATTCTGCAGGCCCTGCTGGAGCGCTGGCCGGAACACCCGCGGGTAGAACTGGTCACCACCGACGGCTTCCTCTATCCCAACAAGGTACTGGAAGAGCGCGGCCTGATGCGCCGCAAGGGGTTCCCGGAATCCTACGACATCCGCCATCTGGTGGAGTTTGTCGCCAACATCCGCGCTGGTCACGAGAAGGTCGAAGCGCCGGTTTACTCCCACCTTATCTACGACATCATTCCCGATGAGAAGAAGGTGGTGGAGCAGCCTGACATCCTGATCCTGGAAGGGCTCAATGTGCTGCAAAGCGGCATGGATTACCCTCAGGAGCCCCATCGGGTCTTCGTGTCGGACTTCGTCGACTTCTCCATCTATGTGGATGCCGATGCCGAACTGCTGCGCACCTGGTATATCGAGCGCTTCCTCAAATTCCGCAGCGGTGCCTTCTCGGATCCCGACTCCTACTTCCATAACTACGCCAAGCTGGCGGAGAGTGAGGCGACCCAGATCGCCAGCAACATCTGGCAAGATATCAACTATCTGAATTTACAAGAAAATATCCTGCCAACACGTGAGCGAGCCAACCTGATCATGACCAAGGGCCATGAGCACGCCATCGAGCAGATCAAGCTGCGCAAATGATGACGGCGGTTGCCGGATAACGAAGAGGGGGCCCGCAGGCCCCCTCTTCTATTTGGCATAATGAGCGGCCTTGCTGACCCTCAGTCGCCCCGGCGCAGGGAGAGCTCGCCCCCCAGATAGAATTTGATCCCTTCGCCTGTCTCCAGTCGCAGGGCGCCGCGATCGTCGATGCCACGAGCGATGCCACGGATCTCCTGATCCCCCATCAGCAGGCGCACCGGACGACCGGCAAAGTGATCGAGCCGGTTCCACTCATCGACAAAGCTTGCCAACCCCTGCTGCTCAAAGGTGTGCAGCGCCCGCTGCAAATGGACGATCATCCGGGCCGCCAACTGATTGCGATCGACCAGCTCGGGATTGATGTGGCGCAGCTCGGCCCAGGCCTGATCGATCTTCTCACCTTCGCGGGCAGGCATCGCCAGATTGAGACCGATGCCGATCACCAGATGACAGCTGGCACCGGCGCTACCGCTCATCTCTACCAGAATGCCCGCCAGCTTGCGGCCCTGATAGTAGAGGTCATTCGGCCACTTGAGCTCGACCCCCTGATAACCAAGGGACTCCAGCGCTTCAACCACTGCCACGCCCACCGCCAGACTCAGCCCCATGGCCGCCGCCATGCCTTGTTCGAGTCGCCAGTACATGCTGAGGATCAGCTGGCAACCAAACGGCGAAATCCAGGGTTTGCCACGACGACCGCGCCCGGCGGTCTGACACTCGGCCAGACAGCTCTCGCCAGAGCGCAGCTCATTGACCCGATCCAGCAGGTGTTGGTTGGTCGAGCCGATGACCGGAAAACAGTGCACCGGCGCCATCGGGGCCAGTGCCTGCAAGGTGGCCTGATCATAGAGCGCCATCGGCACCGCCAGCCGGTAGCCCTTGCCGGTCAGGCTAAAGAGATCCAGCCCCAGCTCCTTGAGCGCCGCCATGTGTTTGCTCACCGCCGCCCGGCTGATGCCGAGCTGCTCACCCAGCTGTTCGCCGGAGTGAAACTGGCCGTCGCTAAGCAGGGTGATCAGAGTCTGCCTGATGGGAGTCAACGTCATGAGAGCACCTCGTCGAGCCAGGTTTCACCGTGCGCACCCATAAAGCGCACCTCATGCTCCAGCAGCACGCCAAACGTCTGCTCCACGCTATCGCGGACATGAGCCGCCAGCGCGATCAGCTCCATGGCACTGGCGCCCCCCAGATTGACCAGCACCAGCGCCTGCTCCTGATGAACGGCGGCGCGGCCGATGGCGAAACCTTTCAGCCCGCACTGATCGATGAGCCAGCCTGCCGCCAGCTTGGCCTGCCCTTCTCCGGCCGGATAGCAGGGCATCTGCGGGTAGCGCGCCTTGAGATTCTCCGCCAGCGCGGCAGGCACCACCGGATTCTTGAAGAAGCTGCCCGCATTGCCGAGCACCGCAGGATCCGGCAGTTTGGCCATGCGGGTGGCACAGACGGTATCGAAGATGGTCTGCGCCGAAGGCGCGTCACCGAGCGCCGCCAGCGGGCCATAGCCCAGCACCGGTTGCCACCCCTTGGGCAGTTTGAGTCCGACGGCGGTGATCAGGTGGGAATCCTGATACTCGTGTTTGAAGATGCTGTCGCGATAACCGAAGCGGCACTCTGCCGCCGCGATCCGTTCAATTTCGCCACTCTGCCAGTTGAACGCCTCGACATAGGCGCAGAAGTCGGCCAGCTCAACGCCATACGCACCGATGTTCTGTACCGGCGCCGCACCGACCGTGCCGGGAATGAGCGCCAGATTCTCCAGCCCGCACCAGCCCTGTTGCAAGGTATGGCGCACCAGCTGATGCCAATCTTCACCGGCCGCCACATGGAGCAACCAGTGATCGCCACCATCTTCGGCGGTAATCCCCTTGAGCCGGTTGAGCACCACCAGACCGAGAAAATCCGTGGTGAAGAGCATGTTGCTGCCGCCGCCCAGATTGAGGCGCGGCAGCTGGTTGAGCTGCGGATCGGCACGCAGGGTCGCCAGATCGGCAACCTGCTCCACCTCGGCCAGCCAGAGGCAATACGCATCGAGGGCAAGGGTGTTGAGCTTCAACAAGGAGGCGTTGGCATTCAGTTTCATCGGTCTATCCCGGCTTGGTGCAAGGGCGCAGTCTACCTCAAGTTACCCCATGACGAAAAACCCGAGCCCTTTTCGGGGGAATAGCAGTGGTTTAGAGTAGGCGACTTCAACTGCTGAGGAATAACTCATGAACAACCAGTTTGCCGTCATCGGCCTGGGCCTGTTTGGCAGCGCGCTGTGCGAAGAGCTGCAACGGCAAGATGCCGAAGTACTGGCCATCGATATCGACGAGAGCAAGACCCGGCAAATCGCCGCCCTCTGCAATCACGTTATCGTGGCGGATGCTACCGACGAGGCCACCGTAGCCGAGCTGGGACTGGCCAATTTCGATATCGTCTTCGTTGCCATCGGTGACAACCTGGAGACCAGCATCCTCACCACCCTCGTCTTGAAAGAGGCAGGCGTGAAGAAGGTGTGGGTCAAGGCGCGCGACAAGTTCCACGCCAAGATCCTGCAGAAAGTGGGCGCCGACAAGGTGATCAACCCGGAGTGGGACATGGGTCGCCGGGTCGCTCAGAGCATGCTGGACAACCGGCTGTTCGACTATCTGGAGCTGGGCCACGACATGGTGCTGACCGAGTTCGTGATCGGCCTGCAACAGAACGGCCGGGAACTGGGCGACTTCCACCTGCTGCAACAGAGCGATTTCCAGCTGCTCGCCATCAAGCGTGGTGATGTGCTGCACAACGTGCTGACCGGCAAGATGGAGCTGCAACTGGGCGACATCCTGATCCTGGCGGGCAACAAGCACGCCATCGACCACTGGCTCGAAACCCTATGATCAACTGGCGCAGCAGCTACGCCTTCGCCCTCCATCGGGAGCAGGACTCTCGCTGGAGCGAAGCCCGGCTGATCCTCGGCAGCTTTCTGATCATTCTGCTGATTGGCACCATCTTTCTGGTGCAACCCTCCAGCCACAATGGCGAGGTCACCTTCGTCAACGCCCTGTTTACCGCCACCTCGGCCATCAGCGTGACAGGTCTTGGCGTGGTGGATACCGGCACCGCCTTCACCCTGCAGGGGCAGATTTTCCTGCTGATGCTGATGGAGATCGGCGGTCTGGGCCAGATGACCATGACCCTGCTGCTGATCGCCATCTTCAGCAAGCGGGTCGGTCTGCGCCAGCAGGTTCTGGCCAAGGAGGCGCTGGGACAGGAGGGCTCGGTCAACATCATTCAGCTGGTCAAACGGATCGTGCTGTTCGCCTTTATCGCCCAACTGATCGGTACCGGCATCATGGCGATCCGCTGGGTGCCCGAGATGGGGTGGGTGCACGGCCTCTATGTCAGCTTCTTCCACGCAGTATCGGCCTTCAACAACGCCGGGTTTTCGCTCTTTGCCAACAACCTGATGGACTATAGGGACGACCCCATCATCAGCCTGACCATCGCCGGTCTGCTGATCCTCGGGGGGATCGGCTTTACCGTCATCGTCGATCTGGTGCGCAACCGCCGCTGGCGCAAGCTGAAGCTGCACAGCAAGCTGATGTTGCTGATGACCCCGGCGCTGCTGCTGGCCGGTACCCTGATGTTCTGGCTGCTGGAACACAACAACCCCGGCACCCTCGGCACGGCAGGTATCGGTGGCCAGCTGCTGGCGGCCTTTTTCCAATCTGCCAGTGCCCGTACCGCCGGTTTCAATACCATAGATATCGGGCTGATGACCCCGGCGGCGTTGCTGTTCCTGATGATGCTGATGTTTATCGGTGCCGGTGCCACCTCGACCGGTGGCGGTATCAAAGTCACCACCTTCGCAGTCGTGCTGCTGGCAACCAAGGCGTTTCTGACCAAACGGCCCCATGTCACCGCTTTTGGCCGCACCCTGTCGCCCCAGATCGTGACCCGTTCGCTGGCCATCATCATCGTCAGCACCATGGTGCTGATGCTGGCGATGTTCCTACTGATGGTGACCGAGGATCTGCCGTTCGACAAAATCATGTTCGAGACCATCTCGGCATTTGCCACCGTCGGCCTCTCCACCGGCATCACCACCTCCCTGAGCGAGCCGGGCAAGCTGATCCTGGTGCTGGTGATGATCTGCGGCCGTCTCGGCCCCCTCACCCTGGCCTTTATGCTGGCCCGCCCGGTCGAGACCCGCATCCGCTATCCGGAAGAGAACGTCTATACCGGCTGACCGGTTATGAACTCGGGGCAGCCACTGGCTGCCCCATTTTTTATTCGGCTTGTTGTTGCGTCTTAAGCCAGCGCCCCGGGCTCACCCCCAGCTCCCGCTCGAATGCCCGACCAAAGGCGACACTGCTGCTGTACCCCGCCCCCAGCGCCACCTGTACCATGGGCTCCCCCGCCAGCAGTTGCTGGCAGGCTCGGGCCATGCGCCAGTGGGTCAGATAACCCAGCGGCGCTTGACCAACCCGCTCCTGAAACCTCGCAGCAAAGCGGGCCCGCGACATGCCGGCCTCCCGCGCCAGCGTGGCCACCGTCCAGGGTTCATCCCCACGCTGATGCATCACCGAGATCGCCTTGGCCAACTGGGGATCGGAAATACCTGCCAGCATCCCCTGCTGACACACTCCTTGCTCGACCAGATGACGCAGCAGCAGGATCAACAGTACCTCCAACAAGCGGGAGATCAGCGGATCCTGCCCGTAGCGGGGGTGAAACGCCTCGTCAAACAGCTGACTCAGCACCGGCGTCAGGGCAGGCAACTCACGTAGCGGCAGCACCAGCGAGCCCGGTAATGCCAGTTGCAACGGCGATGCTCCCCCCTTGCCGAATGCGACATTGGCGCACACCAAATCACAACCCCCCAGCGTTCTGGGTTCAAGCTTGTGAGGACGTCCCCGGGGGAACAGGATCAGGGTCGGCTCCTCGAGCAGCAAGCTGGCGCCCCCCTCTTCACGCAGCACGACGGCGCCGCTGCGCAGCAGATGAAGATGTCCGCCACTAGGATAATCATCACTGGAGGAGTTCTGGCACAGGTTGCCGGCGAAGAAGATCTTGGCTTCGGGGGAGGCATGAACCAACAGGGCAGAGAGCGGATCCATATTTGAGACGAATAGTATTTATTTGCAGACGGTGAGTGATAAACCGTATCACGAATAACGGCACACTGTCTCCCGTACCTTCACTACCACAGGAGAAGATCATGAGCCGTATCCAACCCGTATCCCAACCGCAACCCGCAGCCGCCCAGACCCTGGCCACCCTGCAACGCAATCTGGGTATGGTGCCCAACCTCTACGCCACCCTGGCCCACTCGCCAGCCCTGCTCAATGGCTTCCTGGGCTTTGCCGAGGCGCTTGGCAAGGGGCGCCTCACTGCCCCACAACGGGAATTGCTGGCACTGGCCATCGGTCAAGCCAACGCCTGCCAATACTGTTTGTCTGCCCACACACTACTGGCGAGCAAGGCCGGATTCTCGGCTCAGGAGATCCGGGCTGCCCGGCTCGGCCAGGCCTCGGCTCCCCTTGATCACGCCCTGCTGCAACTGGCAACGGCACTGGTCAGTCAGCGCGGGGTGATCAGTGACGAGCAGCTTGCTAGCGCCCGTGCCGCAGGCGTAGATGACGAGCTGCTGCTGGAGGTGCTCGGCCAGGTGGTCGTCAATACCCTGACCAACTATGGCAACCACCTGGCAGCGACCGAGATCGACTTCCCGCCCGTCACTCTGACCCCTTAAACAAGGAGCCCCCCCATGCAGCAACATGACAAAGGCTTTCTGGTCGCCCTGGCGGGCGTGGTATTGACCCTGCTCTGGATCGGCGTCTTCAAGTTTACCCCGACAGAGGCAGCCGCCATCAAACCACTGGTAGCCAGCCACCCCTTGATGAGCTGGCTCTATGGCCCCCTGTCGGAACAGAGCGTATCGAACCTGATCGGGGTGGTCGAGATAGTGATCGCCATCGGACTGGTCGTGGGTCTGTGGCAACCTCGCATCGGTTACTGGTGCAGCATGGGGGCTATCGTCACCTTCCTGGCGACGCTGAGCTTCCTGCTGACCCTGACAGGTGTCTGGAAAGTGGTTGATGGCGTGCCAGTCACCGAGTTCTTCCTGTTCAAGGATCTGGTGTTTCTCGGTGTGGTGCTGCACTACCAGCACAGGATCCGTGCCAGCTTGTCCACTCAGGCAGCCTGACAACAATGCCTTTGGCGCCCAGGATGGGCGCCTTTTTTCGTTATGCCGCCCTGGTCTGGCGCTTGCTGGCCGTCTTGCGCGGTCGGGGCCCGCCAGTCGTGCTGGCCGCCGGACTCTTGCGCCTGCTAAAACGCCGCTTGCCGGCACCCGGCGCCTCCTTGGGCAGGGCGCTGAAGCTGGCGCCGGAGTCCTGCCGCGCCCCTTCAATCAGGCCGTTAAGCTGCTCGGTGAGCGGCCCCATAAACTGCTGGTAGCTGCCGTGGCGCTCGGCGATCTGGCCAAGGCTCTGCTCCCACAGCGCAGTCATATCCGGCGTGGTAGCGGTGGCTGGCAACGCCTGAACCAGCGCCCGCCCGGTCGGGGTCGCCTTGATGCTCTTGCCCTGACGCACCAGAAAGCGGCGCTTGAACAACAGGTCGATAATGCCTGCTCGGGTCGCTTCTGTGCCGAGGCCATCGGTGTCGCGCAGGGTCTTGCGGATCTCGGGATCCTGCACATAACGGGCGATGCCGGTCATGGCTGCCAGCAGGGTGGCATCGGTAAATGACTTGGGCGGCTGGGTCATCTTCTCCAGCAGTTCGCCCCGCTCGCAGAGCAGCTGCTCCCCCTCTTTCAGGGCAGGCAGGGTGCCCGCCTTCTCTTCGTCGTCATCCTCCTCCACCCCGAGCAGCGCCTTCCAGCCCGCCTTGAGAATGCGCCGCGCCTTGGCCTGAAACAGGCCACCGGCGATGCGCAGCAGCACCTTGCTGTCGTTGTATTCGAACGGGGGATAGAACTGCAGCAGGTACTGGCGGGCAATCAGGCCATAAAGCTTCGCCTCGTCGGCCCCCAACGTGGCGGGGTTGCCCTGCTTCTCGGTGGGGATGATGGCGTGGTGGGCATCCACCTTGCTGTCGTTCCACGCCTTGCTGCGGATCTTGCCGTCCGCCTCGGCGACCGCCTTGGCCAGCGTGGGCGCCGTGGCGGCGATGGCGCTGCGCACCTGTTCGGCCCGCTTGAAGTGGTCGGTCGGCAGATAGCGGCTGTCGGAGCGCGGATAGGTGATGAGCTTGTGGCGCTCGTAGAGGCTCTGGCAGATGTCGAGCACCCGCTTGGCATCCATGCCGAAGCGCTTGGCGGCATCGATCTGCAGGCTGGAGAGGTTATAGGGCAGCGGCGCCGCCTGCTTGCGGGCCTGCTCCTCCACCGATTCAACCTGTGCGGGTTGGCCATTGATCCGGCTCACCACCTTGTCGGCCAGCGCCCGATTGAGCACCCGCCCCTCCTCATCCTGCCACGGCAGGCAGGCTTCCGATGGCAGCCACTTGGCGGTGAAGCGCTCGTTGCTATCGGTCAGCAGATGGGCCAGCACCTCGTAGAAGGGTTTGGGCACGAAGGCCTCGATCTCGAGATCCCGCCGCACCACCAGCCCCAGCAGCGGGGTCTGCACCCGGCCAACCGAGAGCAGCTCGCTGCAACCCGCCTTGCGCCCGAGCAGGGTATAGGCGCGGGTCATGTTGATGCCGTAGAGCCAGTCGGCCCGACTGCGGGCCAGCGCCGAGACCGCCAGCGGTACGAATTCCTTGTTGTCCCTCAGTTTGTCGAGGGCGCGGCGCACCGCAGGCGGGTTGAGATCGCTGATGAGGCAGCGCTGCACCGGCTTGGATTTCGGGTAGCCGAGAAAGTCGATCACCTCATCCACCAGCAGTTGCCCTTCCCGGTCCGGGTCACCGGCGTTGACCACGCAGTCCGCCTGCTTGATCAGTCGCTTGATGACGGTGAGCTGGGTTTTGGTCTTGGGCTTGGCCACCAGCTGCCACTGGGCGGGGATGATGGGGAGATGCTCCATCCGCCACTGCTTGAAGGCGGCGTCATAGGCATCGGGCTCGGCCTGCTCCAGCAGATGGCCGATACACCAGGTGACCACATCCCCCTGGGCTGTTTCGATAAAACCGTCGCCCTTCTTGTGGGGCTTGGGCAGGGCATCGGCAATGGCACGGCCTAGCGTGGGCTTCTCGGCGATAAAGAGTCGCATCGGTGGCTACCTGCAATACTGTATATGCAGACAGTATACAACTGCCACCGCGAAAGCCCAACTGCCCCTATTCGTCGAACGGGTGATCGTGGATGGCGGCAAACAGCCGCGCCTGATTGAGCAGCGGCGCATAGTGGAAGGCATTTTCGCCATCTTCCGCCAGCAGATAGTCGGTAAGCTGTTCGCGCACCGCCTCTTGCAGGGTCTCCAGCTTCCACGGCTTGGCGAGGTAGTAGTGCAACCCGCCGCGATTGACCGCTTCGACGGTGGCCTCCAGCCCCGCTTGTCCGGTCAGCAGCAATTTGCGGCTGGCACGGGTGGAGGCTCGCCGGTTCAGCTCTACCAGGAAATCGACCCCCAGGGTTCCCGGCATGATGTGGTCACAGAGGATAAGCGCCAGCTTGTTGCCGTCGCGCTCCCACTCCTCGACCACCGCACGCGCCTCATCAACGCTCTCGGCGGCTTCCAGCTCGAAGTGGGAACGGAACGGGGCGAGATCGTGGATCACCGCATCCAGCACCTCCCGCTCATCGTCCACACAAAGGATCAGATAGTGTTTGTTCATTGCTCCTCCTTGGCGACATAGTTTGGCACGCCGCGCGATTGATGCTGACGACGGCTCAGGCCGCATGCTCCTTGTTGTGCTGAGGTTCGCCCCCGTAACCGGCCTGCCCCATGCCATCCAGCGGCAGACAGACCCGCATCCGGGTGTAACGGCCCGGTTCGGAGGTCACCTCGATCCGGCCGTGGTGCTGCTGAACTATCTGCAGTGAGACGCTCAGACCAATCCCGAGGCCGAAATGTCCCTCCCGCTTGGTGGTGAAGTTGAGATCGAAGATCCGCTGCCACAGCTCGGGCTCGATGCCGCAACCGCTATCCTCGATCTCCACCATGACCCACTCGGGATCCAGCAACCCGGTGCGGATGGTGAGTCGCCCCGGGCTGCTCATGGCATCCAGACTGTTGGCGATCAGGTTGGTCCACACCTGCTGCAGGGCGATGGGGTGACAGCGTACCAGCGGCAGCGGCTGGTACTCCTTGCAGAGCTCATGATGTTTGAGGCGATTTTCGAAAATCATCAGGGTATCTTCCAGCCCCTCGTGCAGGTCTACCAGCGAGGGCTCGGCCCGATCCTGCCGGGCATACTGCTTGAGGCTCTTGACCAGATCGCCGATGCGACGGGCACACACTTCGATATTGCGCAGGAAGCTGCCGGTCTGCTGGAACAGCTCCAGCCGGGAGAGCAGCGCCTCCCGCTCGTCGGCAGTGCGGCTGGCAAACCAGCGCTGCCAGTTCAGCTCGTCATCCAGATTCATCTGCACCGCCAGCCGCGCCTGCTGGCGATCACCAAAGCGCCCCTCTGCCTGCCGAGTCTTGTCACGGGTCTCGCTGGTCGAGACCGGCTGGGAGGAGAGCGCCTGACAGAGGGTCTGGTTGCCCAGCCCCTTGATGGGGGCAGGCAGCTCGAGATTGACCAGATCGGGGATGGCGGCCCGCAGGGTCTCGCTGCCACGGATAATGGCCGCCACCGGGTTGTTCAGCTCGTGGGCGACACCGGCCACCAGCTGACCCAGCATCGCCATTTTTTCGCTCTCCACCAGCTGGGCGTGAGCGGCGTCGAGGGAGTTGAGGGTCTGTTGCAGCCGCATCTCGGTGCGGATGCTGTTTTGCAGGCGACGGTTGAAGTGGCGCAGCAGCAGGTTGGTAAAGGAGGGGAGCAGTTCGCTGCGCGCCTGCATCACCCGGGAGAATTGCAGCTTGTCGAGCTTGATCACCTCGGCGCCGGTTAGGGTCACGCCGGTGGTGAAGGCGGGTTCGCCGGTGACGAAGGACATGCCCCCCACCAGCGAGCCGGTACGGTAGTGCACCACCTCCAGATCGATCCCCTGCTCATCCCGCTTGCGCAGCACCACCTCCCCCTTGGCGATAAACCAGAGGAAGCTGTTGGGCTCCCCCTCGCGGGTCAGCACATGGCCCGGACTGTAGTGGCGGCAGACCCGCCCCTCGTCATTGCCCTCGAAAAACTGGTAGAGGCCGTCGATCACCACCCGCGACAGCTCTTCATCGCTGCAGTGGGTGTAATCCATAAAGCCCTGCCGATAGGCTGCCAACTGGCGATCGACGTGGGCTCGCAGCAGCTTCTGGTTGTCGAGCACGGCAGCATAGCTCAGCAGGTCCGCCTCGGGACGCTGCAATACAAAGTGGCTCGCCTGCTCGATCACCGCCCGGCGCAGGCTGCCATCGCGCCAGGGGCGTTGCAGGTAGTAGTCGAGACGACCTAGGTTCACCGCCTCGATGATCGATTTCATCTCCGGCTGGCTGCCGAGCAGGATCTTGCGGCACGCCTCGTGACGGCTGCCGAGGCGGATCAGAAAATCAGCCCCTCGCCCATCCCCCAGCTCGCTGTCACACACCACCACGGCGGGTGGCTGCCCCTTGCGATCCAGCTCGTCCAAGGCCAGCTCCGCCGACCCCTGACCGACCACCACCACCAGCGCGAAATGGCCGAGCAGCGGAGCCAACTCCTGTTCGAATTCGGCCAGCAGTTGCACGTTGGCGGCGACACACAGCAGCGAGAAAGGGCTCATCAGCGACACTCCGTTGAGGCTCACTGCTCACTATATCAGCGAATCTTGTGGGGTTTTGCGAGGGGGCTAACAGCTGTCGCGGAAAGTGCACAAATAGATAAAACAGAAAACAACTGAATTTAATTCGACAATTAAATCAATAACAAAACAAAAGACAAAATGTGACAACAATCAAAAATATAAACCATGATGGAGGTCAACGCCTTATCCCTGTCATTACTACTACTATTGGACTAGTACTATGTAGGTAATTATTGACCGTAGGAAAACGCCGCCATGATTGGAAAACTGATAAGAAAAACCTGGTTCTGGCTCGCTGCTCGGGGCCCTGCTGGGTGTCGCGGCACTGGGTGTCACCGTGACCGTGCTGCACAAGACCAGCTCCACCGAATTCTGCGTCTCCTGCCACTCCATGCAGACTCCGCTCGCCGAGTATCAGGGCAGTGTCCACTTCCAGAACACCAAGGGGATCCGCGCCGAGTGCGCCGACTGCCACATCCCGGGCGACCCCACCTCCTACCTGTGGACCAAGATCCGCGCCGTGAAGGATATCTATCACGAGGCGATCGGCACCCTGGATACCCCGGAAAAGTATGAAGCCCACAAGCTGCGGATGGCCCAGTCCGTCTGGGACGAGCTGAAAGCCAACGACTCCGCCACCTGCCGCAGCTGCCACAGCTACGAGGCGATGGACATTCTGGCCCAGCGCCCCAATGCCCGTGCCGAGCACCCGGTCGCCATCAAGGAGAGCCAGACCTGTATCGACTGCCACCGCGGTGTCGCCCACATCATGCCTGACATGAGCGGCCTGGCTGCCGCCGGTGCCAGCGAGCTGGCGCAGGCTGCGGCCCAGACTCCGGCCAACGTCACCACCCGCTACGCCATCGCCACCACCCCGCTGTTCCTCGATGCCGCCGCCAAGACCGACGAAGGTACCCTGATGCCTTCGACCAAGGTGGAAGTGCTGGCCAACGAAAACGGCCGCGCCAAGGTGCAGATCGAAGGCTGGCAACAGGATGGTGTGAGCGAAGTGTTCTACGCCGCACCGGGCAAACGGATCCTCAGCGTACTGGTCGGCGATGCCGCCAAGAAAGCACTGGTCACCGGCCAGAGCGAAACCGACAGCGCCACCAACCTCACCTGGCATCAGGTCAAGCTGACCGCCTGGGTCGACCAAAGCCAGCTCATCGGCGATCAGGGCAAGCTGTGGCAATACGCCTCCACCCTGATGTCCAACAACTGTACCGGCTGCCACGGCCTCACCGCGCTGGATCACTTCAATGCCAACCAGTGGATCGGCGTCATCAAGGGGATGAATCTCGTACCTCCCTGACCCCGGAACAGGCTCGCATGTTGACCCAGTATGTCCAGAAACACGCCAGTGACATGAGCGCGGCCCACTAAGGCTGGCACAGAGGAAAACCGTTATGACTTTTTTCAATGACAAGAAGACCAATCTGTCCCGCCGCAACCTGCTCAAGGGGCTCGGCGCCTGCGCAGCCCTGCCCCTGCTCGGCGGCATTTTTCCCAAGAGTGCGCTGGCGCAAGCCATCAGCACCGCATTGAGTCAGTTCCCGACCCTGGTGCCCGCCCAGAAGGGCATTCTGACTGGCGCCCACTGGGGTGCTTTCGAGGCGATCGTCGAAGATGGCCGCATGGTGCGCGTCCAGCCGGTGGCCGATGATCCGGCGCCAAACGCTCTCATCGACATGGCGCCGTTCCAGGTCCACGCCAAGAACCGCATCAAATACCCCATGGTACGCAAGAGTTGGCTGGAGCACGGCCCGGGCGCCAAACCCGAGCTACGCGGTGCCGACGAGTGGGTGCGAGTGAGCTGGGACAAGGCGATCGAACTGGTGGCCGGCGAGATCCAGCGCGTGCAGAGTGACTTTGGTCCGCAGGCGATCCACGCCGGTTCCTATGGCTGGAAGAGCGTCGGCATGTTCCACAACAGCCGTACCCTGCTGCACCGCCTGATGAACCTCTCCGGCGGTTTCACCGGTTATGCCGGTGACTACTCCACCGGTGCGGCTCAGGTGATCATGTCCCATGTGATGGGCTCCATCGAGGTGTACGAGCAGCAGACCGCCTGGCCCAACGTGGTGGAGAACGCCGAATTGGTGGTGCTGTGGGGGGTCAACGCTCAGGTCACCCTGAAGAACAGCTGGAACATACCGGACCACGAAGGTCAGGCCGGTTTCATGGCGCTGAAAGAGAAGGGCACCCGCGTCATCAGCATCGATCCCATCTACAACGAGACCGCCAAGCTGGTCGGCGCCGAGTGGATTGCCCCGAACGCCTACACCGACGTGGCCATGATGCTGGGTGTGGCCCACACCCTCTACAGCGAGAAGAAGCACGATCAAGCCTTCCTCGATCGCTATACCGTCGGCTTCGACAAGTTCCTGAACTACCTGCTCGGCAAGGATGACGGTCAACCGAAGAGCGCCGAATGGGCGAGCACCGTTTGTGGCGTCGATGCCAAGGTGATCCGCCAGCTGGCTCTCGACATGGCCACCAAGCGCACCATGATCATGGCCGGTTGGGGCATGCAGCGTCAGCAGCATGGCGAACAGCCGAACTGGATGCTGGTCACTCTGGCCTCCATGCTGGGCCAGATCGGCCTGCCGGGCGGCGGCTACGGCTTCAGCTACCACTACTCCTCCGGTGGCAGCCCCACCGCCAAGGGTGGCATTCTGGCCGGTATCTCCGCCGGCAACGCACCGAAGAACAGCCCGGCTCCGATCCCGGTGGCCCGCATCGCCGACTGTCTCGCCAACCCGGGCAAGACCATCGACTTCAACGGCCGTAAGGTGACCTATCCGGACATCAAGCTGGTCTACGTGGCGGGCGGCAACCCCTTCCACCACCATCAGGACACCAACAACCTGCTGCAGGCGTGGCGTAAGCCGCAGACCGTGATCGTTCACGAGCCTTACTGGACGGCGACTGCCAAGCACGCCGACATCGTGCTGCCGGTCACCACCAGCTACGAGCGCAACGACCTGGAGATGGGTGGCGACTACTCCCAGCGCTATGTGTTCCCGATGCACCAGTGCGTGCCGCCCCAGTTTGAAGCCCGCAACGACTTCGATATCTTCAGCGCCATCGCCGCCAAGCTGGGGGTGCAGGAGCAGTACACAGAAGGGAAGGACGAGATGCTGTGGCTCAAGCAGATGTACGACGGCATGGCGGCGCAGGCCCGCGGCGCCCGCGTCGCGCTGCCGCCGTTCAACATGTTCTGGGAGTCCAACAACTACATCCGCTTCCCGATCCCCGAGGCCAACCGCCAGTGGATCCGTCACGCCGATTTTCGCGAGAACCCGCTGCTCAACCCGCTCGGCACCCCGTCCGGCAAGATCGAGATCTTCTCCAACACGGTGGCGGGGATGGGTTACACCGACTGTGCCGGCCATCCCAAATGGTATGAGCCCAAGGAGTGGGTGAAGAGCGAGGTGGCAGCGCGCTATCCGCTCTCGCTAAACACCTCCCACCCGACCCAGCGGCTGCACTCCCAGCTCGACAACACCCCGCTGCGGGACAAGTTCGCCATCGCCGACCGCGAAGCAATCATGATCCATCCCGCCGACGCCAAGGCTCGCGGCATCGCCCAGGGGGATCTGGTGCGCGCCTTCAACGAGCGCGGCCAGATTTTGGTGGGCGCCCTGCTCTCCGAGGATGTGCGCCAAGGGGTGGTGCGGATCTGCGAAGGGGCCTGGTATGACCCGGCCAAGCCGGGCGAAGCGGGCAGCATCTGCAAAAACGGCAACGTCAACTGCCTCACCTTCGACGAAGGCTCGTCCAGTCTGGCGCAAGGCAACTGCGGCCACATGGCCCAGCTGCAGATTGAGAAGTACACAGGCCCTGTGCTGGCCAATACCGCCCACGCGGTACCGGCCAACGGCTAAGGCGATTGCCACCCAATAAAAACGGCGCCATCAAGGCGCCGTTTCTTTATCTGTCTGCCAAAGCTCAGGCATGGTCGGGACGGGTTTAGAACTCCCCTTCCTCCATATACTCCTGCGCGCACTCCACCAGTTGTGGCCACAGCTCTTCCGGCACCCAGGCGTCCGGGTCATCTTCGTCCCCGTCGTACTGGCTCCAGAAATAGCGGCGCAGGCCGGAGGCAAACTCGTCGCTGATCTCGGCCAGCTCCGAGAGCGGCCCCAACCAGGCGATGCGACGCAGGCCGGAGGCGAGATCGTTGATGGCATCCATCAGGGTGCGATCGTCGAAGCTCTGCTCCACCAGCAGGGTGAAGCGCTCGCGCGCCTGCTCGGTCTGCTCCTCGTCCAGCTCGCCCACATCGGCCAGCAAGTCGACAAAATCTTCCAGAAGGAACGCGATCAGGCCATCCCTGTCTTCAAACCACTGGATCTGGGCGCCCTTGACCCCCAGCACAGAGGCATCAAACGAATCGTCAAGGTGACACAGTGCCCACGGATCGTCGGTCATGCTTCTCTTCCTCAGGCTTAAACAAATGCCATATGTTATGCCTAGCTCTCGACTCTTGCCACCTTGGGCAACGAGAGGGAGGCGGCCAGACCGCCCAGTTCGGCGCGGCCCATGATGAAACTGCCCCGATAGGCTTCCGCCAGATCGGAGACGATGTTGAGACCCAGGCCCGAGCCCGGCACCTTTTCGTCGAGCCGCACCCCGCGCAGCACCGCCTTGGCGATCTGATCCTCGCTCATGCCGGGGCCGTCATCCTCGATACGCAAGGTGATCCAGCCCCCCAGCTCGGCGCTGGAGATGCGCAGCTCGCTGGTAGACCACTTGAAGGCGTTCTCCAGCAAATTGCCCACCATCTCGTCGAAGTCCTGCTCTTCCACCCCGACCGCCAGATTGGCGGGCACCTGCAGATCCACCGTCTTGCCCGGATAGAGGCGGGAGAAGGCGCGGCAGATATACTCCACCCGCGCCCGCACCGGGGTCGAGACCCCGAGGATCTTGGCGGCGCCGGTCACCCGCGCCTTGCCGAGGTGGTAATCGATATGGCGCTGGATCTGGTCGAGCTGCTCGCCGATGGCGGCCTGATCCTCCGGCGGCAATTGAGCCACCTGATTGCGCATGATACTGAGCGGCGTCTTGAGAGCGTGGGCCAGATTGCCGGTGTGGGATCGCGCCCGCTGCAGCAGCTCGCCGTAGTGGTGCAGCAGCCGGTTGATATCCTCCACCAGCGGCTGGATCTCCAGCGGATAGCGCAGCCGGAACCCCTCCTGATGACCCTCGTGAACCCGCCCCAATTCGCGGCGCAGCAGGTGCAGCGGCCGCAAGCCGTAGACGATCTGGAACATGAAGCCGAGCACCAGACCGGCGGCGGCAAAGCCGAGACCGAGGAACAGGCTGATGCGGGTCTTGTTGAGGGTCTGGGTCAGGGCGCTGCTGTCCTTGGCCATCACCAGAGTGAAGACCCGATCCGAACCGGGCAGCAGCACGGTGCGGGTCATGATCAGCAGCGGCTCCTTGTTGGGCCCCTTGCCGACAAAGAGGTCGGGATCTCCAAACGCCGACTTGAGGCCGTCGCTCTTCAGGTTGGTATCCCACAGGGAGCGGGAGCGCCCCACCACATCGCGCCCCAGCTCCAGCTGCCAGTAGTAGCCGGAGTAGGGTTGATTGAAGCGGGGATCGGAGAGGGAGCCGGTGACCACCGGCAGGCCGGTTTTGGCCACTTCCAGCCGAGAGAGCAGATCATAGAGCTGCAGGCGAAGGCCGTCGGCCTCCGCCTCCTGCCAATAGTTGCGCATCATGGTCTGCAGGCTGAAGCCAGTGGCGAACAGAAACAGCCCGCACCACACCAGCGCGATGGCGACCAGTCGCCCCCGCAGGGTTCTGACCAGCCTCATTCGTTGATCCGGTACCCGAGGCCGCGCACTGTTTCAATCAGGTCTGGATTGGTTTTCTTGCGGATCCGGCCGATGAACACCTCCACCGTGTTGGAGTCGCGGTCGAAATCCTGAGCATAGATGTGGTCGATCAGCTCGCTGCGCGACACCACCTTGCCCCGATGCTGCATCAGGTAACCCAGCACCCGGAACTCGTGGGCAGTCAGCTTGATGGGGGTCCCTTCATACCACACCTGCGACGCAGCCATGTCGAGCCGCACCCCGCCGATCTCCAGAATGGAGCTGGCGTTGCCCGCTGCCCGGCGCACCAGCGCATGGACCCGCGCCACCAGCTCGGCCACCTGGAACGGCTTGGTCAGGTAGTCATCGGCACCGGCGTTGAGCCCCTCGATCTTCTCGTGCAGCTGACCACGGGCGGTCAGCACCAGCACAGGGGTATCGATCCCCTTGCTGCGCCACTCTTTCAGCACGCTCAGGCCATCGCGCCCCGGCAGGCCGAGGTCGAGAATGATGGCATCGTAAGGTTCGGTCTCGCCGAGGAAACCGGCCTCGTTGCCATCGTGGCAGAGGTCGGTGACAAAGCCGGAGAGGCGCAGCTGTTCGGCCAGCTGGCCAGCCAGAATTTTTTCGTCTTCAACAATCAGAATTCGCATGAACAGGCTTCCACACAGGGGTTATTCATCATCCTCGACCGGGGGCTTTGGCGGTTCGAACAGCCGCTCCAGATGGTGGCCCTTGGCCCACACCAGCTCAAGGTTGTCGGCCCGATAGGCTACCTTGATCACGCTGTTTTCCCGATCGATGACTCGCAGTTCATAGAGCCAGATACCATCCTCTTCCCCCAGATCCACCCGCAACACCCGCACCGGCAATCTGGCCGCCACCTCCATCATTTCATGGAAGGGCCGAACCCGTCCCTCATGGACAGCTTGCTGCAGCTGGGCTTCATCAGGCGTGACCGCCTGTGCCAGCAACGGCAGCAATAACCCAAGCAGAGGGAGCGCTCTATTCATGGATGATTCATCTCCAAAAACCTAACATAATGGCGTTTATAGTCTGCCAGCCATGAATCCGGAATGAATATGATCCCGCGCAGTTTCCTGCTGATCCTTTACCTGTTGAGTGCTACAAGCTGGGCGGCCCAGAGCCGTCTCGACATGGCCGGGCTGGTCAAACTGTTGCTGGCGCAAGGGTATCACGACATTCGGGAAGTGGAGCTGGAAGGGGACAAATTCGAGGTCAAAACCCTCAATCGCCAGGATCAGAAGGTGCATCTCATCGTCGATGCCTACACTGGCGAGATCAAACAACAAGAGGCCGATTAGGCCTCTTTTGCATTCCAGCGTCCCCGCATGGGGCGCAGCAGCTTCTCCCGCCTCGGCCAGAGCAGGGTGCAGGCCAGCAGCAGGTAAATGAGAGGCTCCCCCCAACCGCTCTTGAGCGACCACCAGTAATGCACCGGCACCAGCAGGGCGATGGCATAGACCCAGTTGTGCAGCTTCTGCCATGCGGCACCCATGCGGCTCTGCAATGCGGGCAGCGAGGTGATGCTGAGGGCGGCCAGCAGCAGCAATGCCACCGTCCCCACCACTATGTAGCTGCGCTTGACCAGCTCGCCGCCAATCAGGCCCCAGTCAAACTGCAGATCCAGCCCCAGCCACGCCATAAAGTGGAGCATCGCCCAAGCAAAACACCAGAGCCCGAGGGGGCGGCGCAGCTTGATGAGCTGCCCCTGCCGCCAGCGCTTGGCCAGCGGCGACACCAGCAGGGTTAGCAGCATCAGGTTGAGCGCCCCCTTGCCGAGGTAGTGGATAAGCTCTGGCACCGGATCGCCCCCCAGCAGACCTGCCGGAATGGCAAACCCCAGCCAGAGCAGGAAGCCGAGAGCGCCCAGATGCACCAGTGCCCGCAAGCCGTTGATATGGGCCGGTTTCAATCTCAGTACCATTGGCGCAGATCCATCCCCTGATAGAGCGAGGCGACTTCGTCACCATAGCCGTTGAATATCAAGGTCGGCTGACGCTTGGCGCCAAACACTCCGCCCTCGCCGATGAAACGCTCGCTTGCCTGACTCCAGCGCGGGTGATCTACCTGCGGGTTGACGTTGGCGTAGAAGCCATATTCGTTGGGAGCCAGCAGGTTCCAGGTGGTCGGCGGCATCTCCTCTACCAGCCGGATCGAGACGATGCTCTTGATGCTCTTGAAGCCGTACTTCCACGGCACCACCAAGCGGATCGGCGCGCCATTCTGGGCGGGCAGGGTCTTGCCATAGAGCCCCATCGCAAGGAAAGAGAGAGGGTGCATCGCCTCGTCGATACGCAACCCCTCAACGTAGGGATACTCGATTCCGCCCCCCAGACTGGAGGCCTGACCCGGCAGCTGTTTCGGATCAAACAAGGTTTCGAAGGCGACAAACTTGGCACGACTGGTGGGCTCGGCACGGCGGATGATCTCCGCCAGCGAGATGCCATTCCAGGGCAGTACCATGGACCAGGCTTCGACGCAGCGCAGCCGGTAGATCCGCTCCTCCAGCTCGCTCTTGTTGATGAGATCCCACACATCGAGTGTAAAAGGCTTGGCCACCTCCCCCTCCACCTTGAGGGTCCAGGGTTCGGGCTTGAGGTAATGGCCGTTGCGAGCCGGGTCGGACTTGTCGGTACCGAGCTCATAGAAGTTGTTGTAACTGGTAGCCTTCTCTTCCGGTGTCAGCACCAGATTGGCCGGGCGCTCAGCAGGCTTGCTGTTGAGCGGTTTGGTGGCTAATTGGGGAGCATCCTCTTTACCGCGCAGCAGATCGAGTACACCGGCCTGAGTGGGAAACGCCAGGGTGGCTGCGCCCAGACCCAGCCCTTTGAGAATAAGGCGGCGGTCCTGATAGACGGCTTCCGGGGTGACATCCTGTTCGGTGAGGGGGTGGGCGGTACGACGCTTGATCAACATGAAAAACTCCCGGGGCTGAGTGAGGCAGTATGGATAAGACCCGCCCCGGCAGATTTTTATTTCACACAAATTTACATCATGTGGTGCAGGGGCAGTGCCTTGGCCATGGTGCCGACCAGAAACAGGACTACGAACACCAGCAGGGGAACGATCACATTTGGCGCCATCAGACTCACTCCATGAGCAGGACAGGGCCTCTAACTATGGCCGACTGTCAGGCCGGTCACCAATGAATTTTTTTCGCGAGCGCAAGCGTATTCCTGAGTTGAAAAGGGTGATGAAGATCACACACAATTCGGCCCCCGCTTGCCGCCCCGATTGCCGGGGGTAGGCTGCCCATTTTGCGAAGCCAACTGAAGAGTCGCCCCATGAGCCCACTGATCGCCATCGCCATCACCACTGGAATTCTCTCCGCCGTCTGGGGCTGGATTGCCGTCGCGTTCGGCCTTATCTCCTGGGTCGGCTTTCTCGGCTGCACCAGCTATTTCGCGTCAAGCGGTGGCTACAAGGCGCTGCTGCAGACCATCTTCTGCAACACCAGCGGCATGCTGTGGGCACTGCTGCTGATCCATGGCGACAGTCTGTGGGGAGCGGGTGTGGCGGGTTATGTGATGACGGGGGTGGTCGCAACCCTGATGTGCGTACAGGCCAAGCAGCAGTGGCTCGGCTACATTCCCGGCACCTTTGCCGGTTGCTGTGCCACCTTCGGGGCAGCTGGCGAGTGGCGGCTGATCCTGCCCTCCCTCATCATTGGCGCCTTGTTCGGTTACCTGATGAAGGCGAGCGGCCTCTGGCTCTCCCATAAAACTCAAAAAGCCGATGCCGCTCCGACTGTGGTTGATCCCGCCTGATTTATCCCTTCGATTTGAAGTTTGCTGCTTCGATACCGTGCCGATTCAATAACTTGTAAAAATCGGTACGGTTTCTGCCCGCCATGTTGGCCGCCAGGGTCACGTTGCCCTCGGTGGTGCGCAGCAAGCGGATCAGATACTCCTTCTCGAATTCGGCCCGCGCCTCGTTGAACGAGGGGATGCCGCCGCCGCCGCCACTCAGGGCGGACTCCACCATGGAGACCCCGATCACCGGGCTGCAACAGAGGCTGGCGAGCTGCTCCACCACGTTGCAGAGCTGGCGCACGTTGCCGGGCCAGGCAGCGGCCGCCAGCATCGCCAGCGACTCGGGCGAAAAACCCATGGCGGCGCAGTCGCTGTGGCGGCTACGGTAATCGTCGAGCGCCTGACGGGCCAGCAAGGGGATATCCTCGCTGCGGGCACTGAGAGACGGCAAGGTGATATTGGCAACGTTGAGACGGTAGAAGAGATCTTCCCGAAAGCGCCCCTCCTCCATCGCCTTGACCAGATCCTGATGGCTGGAGCTGAGCACCCGCACCTCCGGCGTACCCTGACCATACTCCTCCATCACCTGCAGCAGCTTGGCCTGCAGGGATTCGGAGAGGCTGCCAATCTCGTCGAGAAACAGGGTCGCCCCCTTGGCCTGCTCGAACAGACCGGACTGGCCATCTTCACCAAACAGCTGCAAGTCGAGTGACGCCCACGGAATGGCGGCGCAGTTGATGGTATGAAGCGGCTTGTCGCGCCGCTGGCTGGCCTGATGCAGCGCCTGCGCCATCGCCCCCTTGCCGGAGCCTGACGGCCCCATGATCAGCACCGGCACCTCCATGGTCGCAATGCTATGGGCCTGGATCAGCAGCTGTTCCAGCTGGGGATTACGGGTCAGGATCAGCGACTGCCACTCCTGCTGCTGTTTCGGCCGCGTCAGACTCAGCGCATGTTCGATGGTGGCGAACAGCTCATCCTTGTTGATGGGTTTGGTCAGAAAGCTGAAGACCCCGGAGCGGGTCGCCTGAATGGCGTCCGGGATGGTGCCGTGGGCGGTCATGATGATCACCGGCAAACCCAGCCACTGGGCCTGGATCCGCTCGAACAGCGCCAGACCGTCCATGCCGGCCATCCGCAGATCGCTCAGCACCAGATCGGCCCGTTGCTGACGCAACCGGTCGAGAGCCCCCTTCCGCACTGTCGGCGGTATCCACTTCATAACCCTGACTGCGCAGCCGCATGCTCATCAATTTGAGCAGGCTGACGTCGTCATCCACCAACAGGATCCGGCTCATGGTATTACCTCACGATTCTCGTTCAGCTTGCGCTGGTTGAGCTGGTCGTCGATGGCGGTCAGCTGCTCGATCTGGCGGCGCAGCCGCTGGATCTCCTGACTCTGGTCATCGCGACGGCTGTCACGAGCTAGCAGCTGTTCGCCGAGGGCGATCCAGCTACGTAAAAAGGCCTGCGCATCGAGACCCAGTTCGGGCAGCATCTGCTTCAGGCGCGCCAGACCGACGGTGCGATTGGCCACAGATTCGGCGGGGTGGGAGTCCACCATGGCCAGACTGACCCGGCTCTCCAGATCGTCGGCCCCTTTCAGACGCTGACGCTCCTGCACCCGTTGCTGGGGGTGACTGGCCAGCAGCCAGTCGGAGTATTGCAGACGCACCTGCATCTCCTTGTTGGCAAACTCCATCCGCTTGGCAAAAGCGATATCGGAGGACTCCCGCTCTGCCTGTTGCGGCAGCAAGGAGCAACCCGCGAGCAGCCCTGCCATCAGAGCTGGAAATACGCGTTGTATCTTCATAGTCCTCATTTCAACGTCAACCTGAAACAGACATCCGCCTGTTCATCCTCTACCAGAACCAGTTCTCCCCCCAGGCTGTTGGCAGACTCACGGGCGATGGAGAGGCCCATGCCCGAGCCTTTCAGGAGGCCTTGCCGCACTGTGCTGCCTTGCTCGAAGGGTTCAAAAATGCGTTGCTGATCGGCCACGGGGATCTTGGGCCCCTCGTTGGCCACTTCCAGCCAGCTTATCTGTTCATCCTGCCCTGCCCTGATCCAGATATTGCCTCCGCTGGCGCCGTAACTGACGGCGTTGGAGAAGAGGTTATCGAGGATCAGTCGTAGCCGGTAGGGCTCCGCCCACAGGGTAACCGGCACGGTCGGCAAGTGTACACGGATCTGCTTGGACTCCAATGCCAGCCGGTACTCTGCAGAAAGTTCCGACAACATCGGCAGCAGGGGGACGGGCTCCAGTTCGAAGGCCTCCTGCTGACTGAGCCGGTTGAAGTCGAGCAGCCGCTCGATCAGGGTCTGCAAACGCCGACTGTTCTCGTCGAGCATCTGGCAGATCTCCAGCTGATCCGGCGTCAAAGGCCCGACCAGCTGCTCGCAGAGCAGATCCGTCCCTTCCCGCAGCACCGCCAGCGGGGTCTTGAGCTCGTGGGATACATGGCGCAGGAACTGGTATTTCTGCAGCTCCAGCACCTTGAGTTTGTCGTGCAGCCAGACGATCCGCTCCCCCAGCAATACCAGCTCGGCAGGGCCGTCAACCGGCTTGGGATCGGGTTCGACCCCGGCCCCCAGACTCAAGATGCGCGACTCAATCTGTCGTACCGGGTGGATGATAAGGTAGGTGAAGATAAAGACCATCAGCAGGCTGAGCGCCGCCACCGCTCCACTCACCCACCAGAGCTCGCTGGTCAGTCCGGCGATGGTGAGCTGCACCCGATCCATGTGTTCGTCAACCCGGCTGCGGGTGACTATTTCGAGCTGCTTGTTGGCATCGTTGAACTGCTCGAGCTTGTCTCCCGCTACCGCCGCCCGGGCCAACGCGGCATCCTGCAGGCTGTCGAGCCAGGCCAGCCCCTGATCGAGCCCGCTGTAGAGCTGGCCGTCGGTGATGGAGTTGCGATGTTCCGCCAGCAACACCCGATACCCGTCGAGTTGCTGCTGGTAGCTGGTGAGACTGCGGCGATCCCCCAACACCGCGAAGCGGCGCAAGGTGCGTTCGATATCGATGGCTTGCGCCGTCAGCAGGGTGGCGCGGCGGGTATCTTTGACCGCCCGCTCCATCTCGTCGCTGGTGAGCTGACTGAGGTGGGCAAGGGAGGTGCTGTTGTGCCAGATCATGCCGCCCAGCGGCATCAATACCAGCACAAATCCCATCAATACCACCTGCAGCAGGGAGCGTGGGCGAACCTTGGTCATCATCTCTTCTCTTGCATTCTCACCGGTGCGCCAGCATAGCCGCACCGCCCCAAAAAACAAAACCGGCCAACAGGCCGGTTTGTATTATCTGGATTGTGGTGATTCACGCCAACGCGACAGAGGCCAGACAGATAATCATGATCATCGCCAGCGCGCCCGAGGCGGTCAACAGCGCCCATTTCAGCTCCACACTCATGCAAACCTCCTTTCTGCCAATCAGTGCCGGATCACAATAGATAAGACAATGTTAAGCCATAGTTAATCCGATAACCGTGAGCTGCGTATACATTTCAGATGAGCCCAACCCAGGGAAGGTGAGCATGTTCTATCTGTGTAGCATTGGTTCCAATCTTGACCCGCATATCCATGTCAGCCGGGTGCTGGCCGAGCTGCTTGCGAACGTCGGCCCCCTGCGGCTGAGTTCGGTGATCCGCACCAAGCCGGTGGGAATGCACTCCAGCCACGACTTTCTCAACTGCCTGCTGGTGGTGGAGAGCCCGCTCGATGCCGCCCGCCTCAAGCAGTACTTTGTCGCCCTCGAAGTGGCTCACGGCCGGGATCGCAGCGATCCGCTCTGCAAGGTGCACGACCGGCCGCTCGACATCGATATTCTGGCCAGCAACAGGAGCGGTGACTTTGCCTCGACAGAGGTCGATTCCTATCTTGCGGAGCTGCTGGCCGAGCTCTATGGCCATGGCGAGGTGCATGACCCCAAGGTAGCGCTGCAAGTGACGCTCCCCGCCCCGTCGGGCAAGCTCAAACCCGGCAAAGGCTTGCTGACACGGCAGGTCGGGCTGGAGCCGTTGGTGCTTGGCAAATCTTCAGAGAGTGGCCAGCGCGCGTCCGCCATCTACCTTGATGCTGGCCCCCGTCATATAACTGTTCCCCATCAGTAACTGCACCGCCTGCCAGATGGGCTCCAGTCCCCCCTCCCGCGCCAGCGGTGTTTTCGCCAACACCTGCTGGCGCCATGCCTCGTCATGCTCGTCGAGAAACAGGATCGGCCCCGGCTCTATGGTGTTGACCCGCACCGCAGGCGCCAGCTCGCGGGCAAAGCTCATGGCCAGCGAATGGGCCCCTGCCTTGGTCGCCACATAGCTGGCAAAACGGGGGGCCGGGGCATGGATATAGATATCGGTGATGTGAATGATGCTGGCGTTGGGATTGCTGGCCAGCCGGGGGGCCAGCGCCCGGTTTAGCTGGAAGGGAGCCGCCATATGTACCCGGTAGAACTGCTCGAACTGGGCCAGTTGCGCCGCCGGATCAGTTGCCTGCGGCTCGAAGGCCGAGGCGTTGTGGATCACCAGCGTCAGATCCTGATGGGTCGCCAGCACATCGATCAGCTTGCCAACGTCCTCTTCCCGACCAAAATCCGCCTGCACGAGCTCGACCCCCAGTGCCGCCAGCGTGGCCAGCTCCGGCCGCTCGCTGCGATAACTGCCCGTTACCTGCCAGCCCGCTGCCACCAGCTGTTCACAGAGATAAAATCCGAGTCGACGGCCGCAGCCCGTAACCAATGCACGCATACGATCTCCTTTCCCTTTCATGGTCTTGCATGAACGAAGCCCGCCTGCCAGCGGATCACCGCCGATGGCTTGTGCCTATCAATCCCTGCGGCACAAGCCATTGGTCGCGGGCCACCCACCCGCGTCATAGTGGCGGCATCCCCCTCTTGCGGAGTCACCACCATGCTGAAAGTACACCACCACATGGGTCGCCTGACCCACTCCCTCACTGCCGGACTCGGCCTGGCCGAGGCGCTGGATCGCCTGCATCAATCGGGTCTTGGCGGCCTGCCGGTGCTGGATGAGCAGAAACGGCTTATCGGCTTTCTTTCCGAACAAGATTGCATCCCCAGCCTGCTCACCGGCAGCTACCACTGCGATACCCGCACCCGGGTGGAGGATCTGATGAACCGCTCGCCCCTCTCGGTAGGGCCGGATGAGAGCATTCTGGATCTGGCTCGCCAGATGGCCGACGCCAAGCCCAAGATCTACCCAGTGCTGCAACAGGGCAAGGTGATCGGCATCATCAGCCGCCGTCAGGTGATGCAGGTCCTCAACCAGCAGATGAAGGTGTGCCAGCAGACCTAGATCTGGTAACGCCCCTTGTCACCGATATCGAAGTGCAGGGGCATCCGCCACTTGGCCAGCGCCAGCAAGGTCAACAGGGCGCCGCAGACCAGCGCCACCAGTGCGGCGGCCCACTCCACCCGCAACCACTCCAGCAGCCATAACGCCGGCAGCAATACGGGCACCAGCTTGATGCCGGGAATGGCAAAACAAAACTGCTCCTTGAACGCCAGCCCGGAGAGGGTCGCCAAGGCCGCTCCCAGCACCAGCGCATCCGGTGCTCCTACCGCAGCCAGGGCCAGCGCGCCCCAACCAAATCCCTGCAGAATCAGGCGAATCCGCTTGTCGTAGATATGCAGCGAGAAGCCGCAGATTGCGCTTGCCACTGCCAGCGACATCAACCATTGTGCCGACGGAAGCAGTGCCATTCCGCTCAGCAGCGCCGCACCGCGGCAAAGCAGCAACAGAGCTGCCGCACTCAAGCCAAGGCGGTAGAGCGAGACGGTCAACTTGTCGACCCCGTCCAGCGGGCTCTCGATTTCAGGATTTGCCATAAACAGTCGCTTCTAACGGATCAGGTGCCATCCAATATACTGGAATCAGGTCTTGGAATATCTTCAAACGGGCTCAGGAGACGTTGTTTGCGTGTGATCCCCCTGTTTTGGTTGCTGTTTCCACTCGGATTGCCCGCCAAAGAGCTGGTGATCTGCGGCACCATGGAGCCCCCGCTCAAGTTTCTCGATGTCGATCAGAAACCCCGTGGGCTCGATATAGACATCGTCACCGCCATCTTCGACAAGCTGGAGACGCCCTTTCGGATCGAGCTGGCCGACTCCGGCGCCCGCCTCACCCGCAATGCCGAAACCGGCGCCTGTGACCTGGTGATGACCCACTCCTACAAGGCGGAGCGGGAGAGTTATCTCATCTATCCCCAGCAGGCCCATCTTCGCCACAGCTGGCACTTCTTCGTGCGCAAGACCGACCTGCTGAAGATCCGTTACGAGACGCTGGCCGATCTCAAACCCTGGCGCATCGGCGTGACCAAGGATTTCTCCTACACCCCAGAACTGGCAGCGGCCATGACTGACCCGGCCTATCAGTTTCAGGAGATCACCATGAACCAGCTGCAACTGCGCAAACTGCTGGCCGGACGCATCGATACCGTGCCCATGCCGCTGGTCACCGCCTTCACCCAAATCAAGGAGGAGGGGCTGACAGGCAAGGTCGATTACCTGCCCAAACCGCTCAAGAGCAGCCCCTACTTCAACACCTGGGCCCGCGCACGAGCGGATGCACAGACCCCCGCCCTGATGGCGGCCTACGATGCCGAACTGCTGCACATGAAGCGAAACGGCAGCCTCAAGGCCCTCTACGACAAATACGCCATCCCCTATATCGACCCCTGATCAGGGGTCAGGGTTTCACATCCCGCAGGATAGGGTTTTGCAGCGAAATCAGGGTTTCAGTGGACTGGATCTCGTCGATGGTCTGGATCTTGTTGATCAGCACTATCTGCAGCTCGTCGATGGAGCGGGTCATCACCTTCATGAAGATGCTGTAGTGGCCGGTGGTGTAGTAGGCCTCCACCACCTCGTCCAGCGCCTGCAGCTTGGCCAGTGCCGAGGGGTAATCCTTGGCACTCTTCAGATTGATCCCGATAAAGCAGCAGACGTCGTAACCCAGCTTCTTGGGGTTAACCTGCACCCTTGTCCCCTCGATGATCCCCGCCTGTTTCATCTTCTCCACCCGCACATGGATGGTGCCCGGGCTGACCGCCAGTTGTTTCGCAAGTTCGGCGTACGGGATCCGCGCATTCTCCATCAGAGCGGTGAGGATGGCCTGATCGAGATTATCGATCCGGTAATTTTCCGGCATTTTTTTGCACTCCCGTTGACGATATCTCATTAAAAAACGGCTTATTTTGAAGAAAAAAATACACGAAGCCTATTTCTATTATCGAATATTGAATTTAGTTGGCATTCCGTTGAAGAATCACCACATCCAACGGGGTTTGAAACAGGAATTCAGCATGAAACAGCACTACATTCGCAGCCAACAGCAGATCAGCTTCGTCAAAGAGATGTTCTCCCGCCAACTCGCCCAACAACTGGGTCTGATGGAGGTGCAAGCCCCCATTCTGAGCCGAGTCGGTGATGGCACTCAAGACAACCTCTCTGGCCACGAGAATGCAGTGCAGGTCAAAGTAAAAACCCTGCCGGAGCACAGCTACGAAGTGGTTCATTCACTGGCCAAATGGAAGCGCCAGACCCTGGGTCGCTTCGGCTTCGGCCCGGGCGAAGGGATCTACACCCACATGAAGGCGCTGCGTCCGGATGAAGACAAGCTCACCCCCATCCACTCCGTCTACGTGGATCAGTGGGACTGGGAGAAGGTGATGCCGAGCGAGCGCCGCGATCTCGCCTATCTGCAGGAAACTGTGCGCGGTATCTGGGCCGCTATCAAAGCCACCGAGCGCGCGGTCTGTGCCGAGCACGAGCTGACCCCCTTCCTGCCAGCCGAGATCCAGTTCCTGCACAGCGAAGAGCTGCTGGCCCGTTACCCGGATCTCGATGCCAAGGGGCGCGAGCGTGCCATCGCCAAAGAGCTGGGGGCCGTGTTCCTGATCGGCATCGGCGGTGCCCTCTCCCACGGTGAGCGTCACGATGTGCGTGCCCCGGACTACGACGACTGGAGCAGCCACAGCGAGCTGGGTCTGGCCGGTCTGAACGGGGACATTCTGGTGTGGAACCCGGTGCTGCAAGACAGCTTCGAGATCTCCTCCATGGGGATCCGGGTCGATGCCGAGGCGCTGCGCCGCCAGCTGGCTATCACAGGCGATGAGGATCGCCTGCAGTACGACTGGCACCAGGATCTGCTGGCCGCACGGATGCCGCAGACCATAGGCGGCGGCATAGGCCAATCCCGTCTGGCCATGTTGCTGCTGCAAAAAGAGCACATCGGTCAGGTGCAGGTCGGTGTGTGGCCAGCCGAGATGAAAGCCGCCATCCCGGGCATGCTGTAAACGCGTTGATTTCATCGGTCTGGCCTGCGCGCAGTGGCTCGCGGGTCAGCCCTGAAGGTGTGTGGCGGTGCGGACTGAACGAGCGCAGTCCGAACATGCTGTAAGTCGCGTGGTCATCCCTGATGGCCCACGGCGAAACCGGGGCTTGCCCCTGCGACCCGCTCAACCCACGCAAGGTCGCGTCACTACATTCCTCCCGGCAATCTTCGGATTGCCGTTTTTTTGCGCCCGAATCCCCGCCACCAGATATGACAACGCCAGCCCGAGGGCTGGCGTTGCAAACATCGATACAGAATCGGTTACTGGGTCATGGTCAAGCCGTTGCTGTCGGCCCCCAGCAGCAGTTTCTTGCCGGGGACGATGCGGCCGGAGAGTAGCGCCTGCGCCAGCGGGTTCTCCACCTTCTGCTGGATCGCCCGTTTGAGAGGCCGCGCCCCGTAGACGGGGTCGAACCCGGCATGCACCAGCTTCTCGAGCAGCGCTTCGCTCACCTCCACCTCGTAACCCTGACCCTCGAGACGGCCCATCAGGCTCTTGAGCTGGATCCGGGCGATGGACTTGATGTGATCCTCGCCAAGCGGATGGAACACCACCGTCTCGTCGATCCGGTTGATAAATTCCGGCCGGAAGCTGCGGGTCAGCACATCCATCAGCATGGCCTTCATCTCGTCGTAATCCTTCTCGGAGTGGTGCTCCTGAATCAGATCCGACCCGAGGTTGGAGGTCATGATCACCACCGAGTTGCGAAAATCGACGGTACGACCCTGACCATCGGTCAGGCGGCCATCATCAAGCACCTGCAGCAGGATGTTGAACACGTCCGGGTGTGCCTTCTCCACTTCATCCAGCAGGATCACCGAGTAGGGGCGACGGCGTACCGCCTCGGTCAGATAACCGCCCTCCTCGTAACCCACGTATCCCGGAGGCGCCCCCACCAGACGGGCCACGCTGTGTTTCTCCATGAACTCCGACATGTCGATCCGCACCATGGCGTCCTGGGTATCGAACAGGAACTCGGCCAGCGCCTTGCACAGCTCGGTCTTGCCCACCCCGGTGGGCCCCAGGAACAGGAAGGAGCCGATGGGGCGATTCGGATCGGAGAGTCCGGCACGGGAGCGGCGAATGGCGTTGGAGACCGCATCGACCGCCTCCTCCTGGCCAATCACCCGGCTGTGCAGCTGCTCTTCCATCCGCAGCAGCTTGTCGCGCTCCCCTTCCAACATGCGGGCGACCGGAATACCGGTCCAGCGGGCCAGCACGTCGGCTATCTCCACATCGGTGACCCGGTTGCGCAGCAGGCTGGTCTCCTGCATCTCGGCCTGGGTGGCGAGATCCAGCTGTTTCTCCAGCTCGGGGATGCGGCCATATTGCAGCTCGGACATCCGACCCAGGTCGCCTGCGCGGCGGGCGACATCGAGATCCTGACGAGCCTGCTCAAGCGCCGCCTTGATATGCTGGGTACCGGCGAGGGCGGCCTTCTCGGCCTTCCACACTTCGTCCAGCTCGTTGTATTCCCGATCTTTTTCGCCAATCTCCTGATTAATCAGCTCCAGCCGCTTGCGGCTGGCGTCATCGTCCTCCTTCATCAGCGCTTGCTGCTCCAGTTTGAGCTGGATGATGCGCCGCTCGAGACGATCGAGCGCCTCCGGCTTGGAGTCGATCTGCAGCCGGATGCTGGCCGCCGCCTCGTCGATGAGGTCGATGGCCTTGTCTGGCAGCTGGCGATCCGCGATATAGCGGTGCGACAGCTGGGCCGCCGCCACAATCGCGGGGTCGGTGATCTGCACATGGTGGTGCAGCTCGTAACGCTCTTTCAGGCCACGCAGGATGGCGATGGTATCCTCCACGCTCGGCTCTTCCACCAGCACCTTCTGGAAGCGACGCTCAAGCGCTGCATCCTTCTCGATGAACTGGCGATACTCGTCCAGGGTGGTGGCACCGACGCAGTGCAGCTCGCCCCGTGCCAGCGCAGGCTTGAGCATGTTGCCCGCGTCCATGGCCCCTTCGCCCTTGCCGGCGCCGACCATGGTGTGCAACTCGTCGATAAAGAGGATGACGTTGCCCTCCTCCTTGGCGAGATCGGTCAGCACGGCCTTGAGCCGCTCTTCAAACTCACCGCGATACTTGGCACCGGCCACCAGCGCCCCCATGTCCAGCGACAGCACCCGCTTGTTTTTGAGCCCTTCCGGCACTTCGCCGTTTATGATGCGCTGGGCCAGCCCCTCGACGATGGCGGTTTTACCGACACCGGGAGCACCGATCAGCACAGGGTTGTTCTTGGTACGGCGTTGCAGCACCTGAATGGTGCGGCGGATCTCGTCATCACGGCCGATCACCGGGTCGAGCTTGCCGATTTCGGCCCGCTCGGTCAGATCGATGGTGTACTTCTCCAGCGCCTGGCGGTTCTCCTCGGCGTTGGCATCCTCCACCTTCTTGCCGCCACGCACCTTGTCGATGGCCGCTTCCAGTTTCTCCTTGGTCAGCCCTTGGGCGCGCAGCAGCTCACCCAGCGTTCCCTTGTCGTCGAGGGAAGCCAGCACGAACAGTTCGGAGGAGATGAACTGATCCTTGCGCTGCTGGGCCAGTTTGTCGCAGACGTTGAGCAGGCGGCCGAGGCCGTTGGAGAGCTGCACGTCCCCTTCCACACCGCTCACGCGCGGCAGGCGATCCAGCTCCTCGCCAAGGCGGGAGCGCAGGGCATTGATATCCATCCCGGTCAGAGTGAGCAACGGACGGATGGAGCCGCCATCCTGATTGACCAGTGCGGTCATCAGGTGAACGGGTTCGATAAATTGGTGGTCACGACCCAGTGCCAAAGACTGGGCATCAGAAATAGCAATCTGGAATTTGCTGGTAAGGCGATCGAGGCGCATTGCACTCCCCCTTCAAACAGGCAGACGCCGCTTGCACGGCAAACAACATAACTTTCTGAGATGAAAGATGAGGCCCGTACGGGCTATTTCAAGGGCATGGGCTGGTTATTTTTTCTGCAAAGCGGGGAGAGGGCAGGATCCCCGCCTCTCTCATACGGATCTGTTCTTGAGAGAGACGGGGTATTAGTTGGTGGGTGATTGCTTAGCGGGCCAACCAGATGAGGGAGGCCATCCGGCCGGTCTGGCCGTTGCGACGATAGGAGTAGAACTGCTCGCTATCGCTGAAGGTGCAGTATTCGCCACCATAGACGGCGGTAACGCCAGCGCGGGCGAGGCGCAGCCGCGCCAGCTGGTAGATATCTGCCAACCATTTCCCCTCATTGGACGAAGGGACGAACGCCGTTTCTGCTTCAACCTGCTCCGCCATAAAAGCCTCGCGCACCTCTCCCCCCACTTCAAATGCAGTGGGGCCAATGGCCGGGCCCAGCCAGGCCAGGATCTCGCCCGGCTCGCAGCCCATGGCGGCGATACTCGCCTCCAGCACGCCCTCTTTCAGTCCACGCCAGCCAGCATGGGCGGCGGCCACCACGGTACCTGCCCGATCGCAAAACAGCACCGGCAGACAGTCAGCAGTCATCACGATGCAGGCCTGATCCGCCTCATGGGCGCAGGCAGCATCGGCATCCGGCGCCCGCTCATAATGGCTGCTGACCGGATGAACCACGGTGCCATGCACCTGATTAAGCCAGTTGAGGGGCCCCGGGATGGCGGCCGCCTGCTGCAAGCGGGCGCGGTTAGACTCGACTCGCGCCGGTTCGTCACCCACGTGGGCCCCCAGATTGAGACCGGCAAAGACCCCTTCACTGACGCCGCCATCCCGGGTGGTCGACAACGCCCTGACACACGCCGGGGCTGGCCAGTCGGGTTCGATCCATTTCATCTGTGACTCCTTCAATTCACCGATATAAAAACGGGGCTCCTGCAAGGGAACCCCGATTGGCATCTGTTCGGGCCGGATGACGCCAGAAACCGACGCAGCAGGCCCTATCACATCAGTTCCAGACCAGATCATCCGGATTGGCGAGCGTATCCGCGCGCAGCACTTCCATCAGCTCCACCATGTCTTGCGGTGTAGCTGAATGCCACTGCATCACTTCACCCGTGATGGGGTGAGCCAGTTGCAGCATGGTGGCATGCAGCGCCTGACGGTTGAAGTTGCGCAGTGCCTGGGTCAGCTCGGGGGTCGCGTTGCGCAGCGGGCGCAGACGGCCACCGTAAGCGGGATCGCCCACCAGCGGGTGTTTGATGTGCGCCATGTGGACACGGATCTGGTGGGTACGGCCGGTCTCCAGACGCAGACGCAGACGGGTGTGGCCACGGAACTTCTCGTGAACCCGGTAGTGAGTTACGGAAGGACGACCATTGGGCACCACGGCCATATGGGTACGCTGGGTCGGGTGACGGCCGATGGGCGCATCGACGGTACCACCTGCGGTCATGTGACCGATGGCGATTGCTTCGTACTCACGGGTGATCTGGCGCGCCTGCAACGCTTCCACCAGATGGGTCTGGGCGGGTACGGTTTTGGCAACCACCATCAAACCTGTGGTGTCTTTATCCAGACGGTGCACGATACCGGCGCGAGGTACCTCGGCAATGCCGGGGTAGCGGTGCAGCAGGGCGTTGAGGATGGTGCCATCCGGCGTACCTGCGCCCGGGTGAACCACCAGACCGGCCGGTTTGTCGATCACCAGAATGTGTTCGTCTTCGTAAACGATGTTGAGCTCGATATCCTGCGCATCGAAGCGGGTGTCATCTTCCAGCTCTACATCCACATGCACCTGCTGCCCGGCCAGAATCTTCTCGCGCGGGGTGTTGGCAACCTGACCGTCCAGGGTCACTCTGTCCTGTAAAATCCACTCCTTGATGCGGGTGCGGGAGTAGTCTGGAAACAATTCGGCCAGGGCCTGGTCGAGTCGCTGCCCGAATTGGTGATCCTGGAATTCGCCTGTCAGTTCAATATGCTGGCTCATGTATGGTCTCTTGAGCGGGGGGTATCAATTCGAAATAATCCGGGTATTCTAGCTTTTCTTTTAGCCAAGCATAACGGATACTTTGCCAATTTCGTGGAAATGGACCGGATGTTGTTGATGGGAAAGAAGTCTCACCTGCTGATGTCGCTCGCCTTGGTCGCTACCTTGATCACAGGCTGTTCCAGCACCAAACCCAAGGTACCCGACGAACCGCCGGAGACCCTGTACCAGAAAGCACGCCTCAAACTGGACGTTGGCAATTACGTGCAAGCCACTGAATTGCTGGAGGCTTTGGACTCTCGCTACCCGTTCGGCGCCTACTCCAACCAGGTGCAGCTTGACCTCATCTATGCCTACTACAAGCAGGATGATACCGCTCAGGCGATCGCCAATATCGACCGTTTTATCCGCCTCAATCCGGCGCATAAAAATATCGATTACGTCTTCTATATGCGCGGCCTGACCAACATGGCGGCGGATTACAATTTCTTCCAGAGCCTGTTCGGTATCGATCGTGACGACAAAGACCCGGCTTATGCCCGTCAGGCATTCCAGGATTTCAAGACCCTGTTGCAGAACTACCCCAACAGTGTCTATGCCGCCGATGCCCGTGCCCGCATGATTGGCCTGAAGAATCGTCTGGCCCGATATGACCTGAGCGTGGCCGAGTATTACGTGAAGCGTGATGCACTGGTCGCAGCCGCCAACCGGGCCAAGCTGATTGTCGAAACCTACCCCGACACAGCCGAAACCGAGAAGGCATTGGAGATCATGGTCGAGTCTTACGACGCTCTGAAGATGCCGCAGCTGGCCAAGCATGCCCGCGAAGTGCTGGCCAAGAACTACCCGGAGAACCGCCTCGGCCGTGGCTGAGTGATACGGAACAACCGGTAATAAAAAAACCGATGCCAAGGCATCGGTTTTTTTATCGCTGCAATTTACCCTCAGATATTACCCGCAGATTGCTCTGCAGAGCTGGGGCAACGTAACGGCGCCTTCCCAACGCCGTCATCGCAACGCTTACTTCGCGACATTACCCGCCACGTTCAGGGCATCCCAGGTGCGTGAGAAGGGAGGCGCGTAGGCAAAGTCCAGCATGCCGAGCTGCTCGGTGGTCACCCCCATGGTGATGGCCACCGCCAGCGCGTCGATGCGGTGGACCGCCCCCTTGCGACCGAGGATCTGGCCACCCAGCAGCCGCTTGCTGCCCGCCTCATAGACCAGCTTGACGTGAATGTCGGACTGACCCGGGCAGTAGTTGGTATGGCACTTGTCCTTGATCACCACGGTGCGATAGTCGATGCCCATCGCCTTGGCTTCCTGCTCGGAGAGGCCGGTACGGCCCGCCTCCAGCCCCAGCACCTTGAGCGCCGCAGAACCGAGGGTACCCGGGAACTCCTGCTCGGCACCCGCCAGGTTCTCGCCTACCATGCGCCCCAGCTTGTTGGCGATGGTGGCGAGCGGCACATAGACCTGCTGCTGCTTCACGCTATGCCAAACGCTGGCACAATCACCGGCCGACCAGACATTAGCCAGCGAGCTGCGCCCCTGACGGTCCACCTTGATGGCGCCGTTGCCGAGCCGCTCGATGCCGGTGTCGGCCAGAAACTCGGTGTTGGGCTTGACCCCGGTGCAGACCACCACGATATCGGCCTCGTACTTGCCCTGGCTGGTGCGCACGCCGGTCACCCGGCCATCCCCCAGCAGCGCTTCAACTCGCTCACCCAGATGGAGAGAGACCCCCTGCTCGCGCAGTTCGGTTTCGATGTGCTGGGTGATCTCGCCATCAAACGCATCGGGGATGACTCGATCCGCCAGCTCGATGAGACGCACCTCCTTGCCCTGATGGACCAGCGCCTCGACCACTTCCAGCCCGATAAAGCCGGAGCCAATCACCACGGCGCGGCGATTGTTCTTGTCCTGTACCGCCGCCTTCAGCGCCAGTCCGTCGGCCATCCGGCGCAGACCGAATACCCCTTGCTGCTGCAAACCGGGGATGGGGGGCATCACTTCGCGGGCACCGGTGGCGATCATCAGCCGATCGTAGCGGTCGGTGAAGGTGTCGCCGTTGTGCTCCACCACCAGAGTCTGGGCCGCCGCGTCGACGCTCAATACCCGATGGCCAATCTTGACCTCGATCCCCTTGGCGGCGAACTGCTCGGGGGTGAACTCGGCCATGTAGCCGGGCTCCTGAAACTCGTCGCCGACAAAGTAAGGCAGGCCGCAGGCACCGAAAGAGATCACCTCGGAGGCCTCATACACAACGATTTCGGCATCTTTGGCCAGACGGCGCGCCTTGGCGGCCGCACTCATACCGGCGGCTTCGCCACCGATGATCAGAATTCTCATTGTTTTTCCTCTCAATGGCGCAGGGAGGGCATGCCCTCCCTGCGGTCTATGACGGGAAAGAGTCACCCCTTTCCACGAGCAGATCAACCGACAGCAAATCAGACGGTGGACTCTTCGCCGTCCAGACTCACTTCGTGATCGCTGTTGAACACATGCATGTCGGTCTCGCCCATCAGGCGGCTGGTGACCGTCCCTGCGGTGATGGAGCCGGAGACGTTCAGCGCGGTACGGCCCATATCGATCAGCGGCTCGATGGAAATGAGCAGACCGGCCAGCGCCACCGGGAAGTCCAGCGCGGAGAGCACGATCAGCGCGGCAAAGGTGGCGCCACCGCCAATCCCGGCCACCCCGAAGGAGCTGACGGTGATGATGGCGATCAGGGTCATGATGAAGCCGGGATCCATCGGGTTAACCCCGACGGTCGGGGCAATCATCACGGCCAGCATGGCCGGATAGATACCGGCACAGCCGTTCTGACCGATGGTGGAACCGAAGGAGGCGGCGAAGTTGGCGATCCCCTCCGGAATACCCAGCGACTTGGTCTGGGTCTGCACGTTCATCGGGATGGAGCCCGCACTGGTGCGCGAGGTGAAGGCAAACGCCAGCACCGGCGTGATCTTCTTGAGGAAGCGCAGCGGGTTGATGCCGACCATGCTCACCAGCAGCAAGTGCACGACAAACATGATGGCAATGGCGCCGTAAGAGGCCATCACAAAGCTGAGCAGGTTGAGAATATCCGCATAGTTGGAGCCGGAGACCACCTTGGTCATCAGCGCCAGTACGCCGAACGGGGTCAGGCGCAGCACCAGAGTCACCATTCGCATTACGATGGCATGAGCCACGGCTACGAAGTGGCTGAAGCTGGCGAAGATCTCCGGCTTCTTGCGGGCGATGCCGGTGGCAGAGAGGCCGATGAAGATGGAGAAGATCACCACGGCGATGGTAGAGGTCTTGCGCGCCCCGGTCATGTCGAGGAAGGGATTGGCGGGAATGAACTCCAGCATCATCTTGGCGAAAGACATGCTCTCGACGCTGCCGAGGGTGGTCTGCAGCGCGGCGCCCCGGGCGCTCTCGGCAGCCCCGGATGTGAGCCCTTCAGCGGTCAGGCCAAACAGGTTGGACATCAGGATGCCCGCCCCGGCGGCGATGGCGGTGGTGAAGATCAGCACGCCTATGGTCATGGCGCTGATCTTGCCCAGCGCGGTGCCGCCATTGAGCTTCAAGATAGCGCTGATGATGGAGACCATGATCAGCGGGATGATGATCATCTGCAGCAGCTTCACATAGCCGCTACCCACGATATCCAGATAGTCGATGGTCTGAACAATGACGGGCGAACCTGCACCGTAAAGCAGTTGCAACGCGGCGCCGAACAGAATACCGAGCCCCAGACCGGCAAATACCCGGCGGGTGAAGCTCACATGTTTTTCCTGTAACCGGTAGAGAAAGAACAGCAAGATGGCGGCGATGGCCAGATTGCCGATAACGCTAAATGTCATGGTATGACTCCCCAAAAAGCGGGCTTGCGCCCGAGAAACAAGAGCAAGCGCCATGCTTGCCCTGGCAACCGTGTCAGACGGTCTGCGCCGTCGTGACAAGAACAAGGGGGTCTATCGCCCCCTTGTCACAGATTCACTGCTTCTGCTGTTTCGCTCGCATGATATTGATGATTTCGATGTCGGTATCCAGCATTCCCTCTTTGGAGAGTCGTCCCAGATTGGCGATGGTCTGGTCCACATCGTCGGAAACGATCCCCTCGCTCTGGGGGACATGCAGGTTGTTGATAGCCATCAGCGAAGACTTAACCGCCGCCGAGGTGGAGGTGGAGACCTTCATGGAGCAGGCGCTGCCCGCGCCGTCGCAGATGATGCCGGAGACATCGCCAATCATGTTGTTGATGCAGTGGCTGATCTGCTGATACTGGCCGCCCAGCAGCCAGGTGATGGCGGCACCGGCCCCCATGGCGGCGGTACTGGCGGCGCAGAGGGCCGACAGCTTGTTCTGATAGGTCTTGATGTAGATGGCCACCAGATGGCTCATCACCAGTGCCCGGGTCAGCTGCTCGTCGCTCGCCTTGAGGAAACGGGCAGCCGCGACCACCGGCATGGTAGCGGCAATGCCCTGATTGCCGGAACCGGAGTTGGACATGGCGGGCAGCATGGCGCCATCCATCCGTGCATCGGAGGCAGCGGAGGAGAGTCGCATCGTCAGCGTCATCAGGTCATCGGAGAGCAGCTTGCGCTCCACCTGTTCGGTGAGGATCTTGCCGATCTTCAGACCGTAACCCTGCAACCCTTCATCTGCCAGCGCCTGATTCATAGTGGCGGCCTCGCGGATAAAGTCGATCTCCGCCAGCGGCACTTCCAATGCAAAATCGACGATCTCCCGCAGGGTCATGGCCGGTTTGGCGGATTTGGCTGGCTGGATCTGCACGCCGGGGGCGCTGGCCTGCTCCATCAGCACCTCGCCATCCTTCTCCATCAGGATGATGCGGGTGTGGTCGGTACAGATCACCACCCGGGCACTGTGCCCTTCAACTTCGGCCAGCACCTCGGCATAGAGCACGTCCGGCACATCCTTCACATCCACCTTGATGACCGGCAGCAACGTCTTGGCCGCTTCCACCTGTTCTGGTGTAAGGGTCTTGAGCACCTCCAGCCCGGCATCCGGGTTGCCCCCTGTGATGCCGACCGCAGCGGCCACCGGAAGACCGATCATGCCGGTGCCCGGCACTCCGACCCCCATGCCGTTCTTGAACAGATTGCCACTGACCCAGACGCTGATGCGGGTCGGAGTCTCCCCCAGCAGCTTGCGGCAGTTGGCCGCCGCCAGCGCCACCGACATCGGCTCGGTACAGCCCAGGGCCGGCACCACTTCACGCTTGAGCAGGGTAATAAAGTCGGTCCATTGTGCTTTCATCGCAGTGTTTCTCATGTTCAGGGTGCCCGCAGGCAGTTATTGCTTGTTCAGATCCGCCTTGTGGTTGCGGATATGCAGATAAACAGTATGACGGGAGATGCCGAGCATCCGGGCAACCAGCTGGGCCGCCTCCTTGATCTCGAAGATCCCCATGTCGAAGAGCCGGGTCACTATCTCCTTGTTGCGCACCGTGCAGGAGAGCGAATCGTCCCGATCCACCTTCTCAATCACCTGAGTCACCAGATCGTCCACCGAGCTGGCAAAAGTCTCGTTATTGAGCGGTACCGGTGCCGCGGGCAGCGCAAAAGTATCGAGCAGGCTGCCAAGGGAGATATCCAGACTGAAGTTCACGCAGAGCATGCCGATGGGCTTGCCCTGCCGGTTGCTGATAGTGATGGAGGAGGACTTCATCAGCGTCCCGTCGCGGGTACGGCTGAAGTAGCTGCTCCACTGGCTGCCCGCCTCCCCCTGCAAGCGGTTGAGGGCAAAGTCGGTGACCGGCGCCCCCTCCCGACGACCGGTGACATGGCCGTTGGCAATCTTGATGACCGATGCATCCAGCGTATCGAACGCATGCAACACCACCTCGCACCCTGCGCCAAACAGCGCGGCCAGCGCCTCGACCGCGGGCTCGAAACTGGCGATCAGATGACGTTCTTCATCCGTTAACGAATTGATCTGGTCAGTGGTGGCTGCTGTGGACATATATGAGTAACTTTGAGTAAACCGCAGTTGATTCTACTATCAACAAGATCAACTAATGTTGAGCGGCATCCCCTTTTTGTTCGCCATTATGCCCACCTTTTAACAAAGTGCGACAAATTGTGAAGCGGCGCACAGCAGGGCGGCAACTCAGAGGTGATAGCGGGCCAGCAGCTGCTTGTAGGCGGAAGTCTGTTTGAATGCCTTGAGGGCAGAGGAGAAGCGGATAGCCAGCTGGTCGTGGCCGGGCTTGTGGGTAAACGCGAGGAAGTTGCGGTTGTCGTCGGTCAGCAGGCGCGAGCCGTGGTTCACCTGATCCTGCAGCCCCTGAGTGTGCAGCAAGTAGCGACCGACCCGCTCGTTGAGCACCACCCCGTCCAGCCGACCGGCCATCATCAGATGCAGCTGTTTGATGGCATTCCCCTCCCCCGTCATCGGCATCCGGATCACCCCGGGATCGGTCAGAAAATCGGGGCTGTAGGCATAATCTTCCTGAATACCTATCCGCAGACCCTTGAGGTCGGAGAGCTGCTTGAAATCCACCGGACGAGCCGTCGGATAGAAGAGCACCTCGCCGCTGTAAGAGAGCGGCTCTTCGGGGTAGTGGAGCCAGTGCTGGCGGGAAGGTTCAAAGAAGACGTCGACTACCGCATCCCCCTGCCTGAGACGGGCCTGCTGCAGAACCCGCTTCCAGGGCAGCACCCTGATTTCGGTGCGATAACCCATCTGGCGCAACACGGTACAGGCCAGATCGAGATCGGCGCCGGCCAGCTCGCCATTGTCACCACGCATCACATAAGGGGGCCACAGCTCGGTCAGCAGCGTCAGAGTCGGCGGCTCGTCCGCTGCTACGGCCGAACCAGCACCAAACAGGAAGGCCAGCAGCCAGCCGTACAACCCGATCCTTCGCCAACCCTGACACCACATCATGGAGATCCCTCATGGTCCGTATGGATTGAGGATATACAAGGGATGAGCAATAAAAAAGGAGGCCGAAGCCTCCTTGATATCCAGTCCCTGACGGGCACTTACAGTGCTTTCAGGATTGCCTCGACGCTGGCCTTGGCATCGCCAAACAGCATCTGGGTATTTTCCTTGAAGAACAGCGGGTTCTGGACACCGGCGTAGCCAGTGTTCATGGAACGCTTGAAGCCGATGACGTTCTGCGCTTTCCACACTTCCAGCACCGGCATACCGGCGATCGGGCTGCCCGGATCTTCCATCGCGGCCGGGTTGACGGTGTCGTTGGCACCGATCACCAGCACGGTATCGGTATCGGCGAAGTCGTCGTTGATCTCGTCCATTTCCAGCACGATGTCATACGGGACTTTCGCTTCCGCCAGCAGCACGTTCATGTGGCCAGGCAGACGACCGGCAACCGGGTGGATACCGAAGCGCACCTTGACGCCGCGATCACGCAGCTTCTGGGTGATTTCAGCCACCGGATACTGGGCCTGCGCCACCGCCATGCCGTAGCCCGGGGTGATGATGACGGAGCTGGAGTTCTTCAGCAGGTCAGCCACTTCCTCGGCGCTGGTTTCGCGGTATTCGCCCATCTCCTGATCAGCCGTGGAGGCCACGCCATCGGAGCCGAAGCCACCGGCGATCACGGAGATGAAAGAGCGGTTCATCGCCTTGCACATGATGTAAGAGAGGATCGCACCGGAGGAACCCACCAGGGCACCGGTGACGATCAGCAGGTCGTTGGAGAGCATGAAGCCCGCCGCCGCCGCTGCCCAACCGGAGTAGGAGTTCAGCATGGAGACTACCACCGGCATGTCTGCGCCACCGATGGAGGCAACCAGATGCCAGCCGAAGGCGAAGGCGATCAGGGTCATCACCAGCAGGGCGAAGGTAGAGCCGCCCGCGTTGACGAAGTAGACCATCAGCGCCAGAGAAGCGACCACGGCCAGCAGGTTCAGCTTGTGGCGGTGCGGCAGCATCAGTGGCTTGGAGGAGATCAGACCGCGCAGTTTGCCGAAGGCAACCACGGAACCGGTAAAGGTTACGGCACCGATGAAGACGCCCAGGAAGATCTCGACCAGGTGGATGTTCAGCATGGCGCCGGTCAGGTGCTCGACCTGAGCAACGCTGTTGGCCTGCTCGAACGCCGCACGGGCGGCTGCCAGGGTGGCATCCAGGTTGGAACCGACGGAGACGACGACCTCAGCAGGTGCAGAAGGGTGCAGATCGATGAAGCTGTTGAAGCCCACCAGTACTGCCGCCATACCCACGAAGCTGTGCAGCACGGCCACCAGCTCGGGCATCTCGGTCATTTCGACCTTGAGCGCCAGACGCACGCCGATGGCTCCGCCGATCACCATGGCCAGGATGATCCAGTGAACACCACTGGTCTCCGGGTTGAATACGGTGGCGAGCAGGGCGATAGCCATACCCGCGATACCGAACAGGTTGCCATGCTTGGCCGTTTCTTGCTTCGACAGTCCCGCGAGACTGAGGATGAAGAGCACGGCGGCAACGATATAGGATGCTGTTACCAGTCCTTGAGACACGTTAAACCCCCTTAATCCTTACGGAACATCTTCAGCATGCGCTGAGTGACGGTGAAGCCGCCGAAGATGTTGATACTGGCAATCAGCACGGCGATGAACGCCAGCGCGGTGACCAGGGTCGACCCTTGCCCGATCTGCAGCAGGGCACCGACCACGATAATGCCGGAGATGGCATTGGTGACCGACATCAGCGGCGTGTGCAGGGCGTGAGAGACGTTCCACACCACGTAGTAACCGACCACACAGGCCAGGATGAATACGGTGAAGTGGGAGAGGAAGGCTGCCGGGGCAACGGAGGCGATCCAGCCGAAGGCGGCGATACCGAGGGCACCGAACACGAACTTCTTGTTGGAGGGCTTGGCCTCTTCCTTCTTGGCGGCCGGTTTGGCGGCGGCCGGTTTCTGCGGGGCAGCAGAGACGGAGATGGCGGGCGGCGGGAAGGTCACTTCACCGGCCTGGATCACCGTCATGTTGCGCTGAACCACGTCTTCGAAGTCGATGGCAACGTTGCCGTCCTTCTCCTTGCACATCAGCTTCATCAGGTTGACCAGATTGGTACCGTAGAGCTGGGAGGATTGGGCAGGCAGACGACCCGGCAAATCGGTGTAACCGATCACCTTGACGCCGTTGGCGGTGACATGCAGTTCGCCCGGCACTGTGTATTCACAGTTACCGCCAGCCTGAGCGGCCATGTCCACAATGACGGAGCCCGGCTTCATGCTGTCGACCATCTCTTTGGTGATCAGCTTGGGAGCCGGCTTGCCCGGGATCAGGGCGGTGGTGATGATGATATCCACCTCTTTGGCCTGCTGGGCAAACAGCTCCATCTCGGCCTTGATGAACTCATCGGACATCACTTTGGCGTAACCATCGCTGGATGCGCCGTCTTCGCCACCGAAGTCCAGCTTGAGGAATTCCCCACCCATGGATTCGATCTGCTCGGCCACTTCCAGACGGGTATCGAAGGCACGCACGATGGCGCCGAGGGAACCGGCCGTACCGATGGCAGCCAGACCGGCAACACCGGCACCGATCACCAGTACCTTGGCAGGCGGCACTTTACCGGCTGCGGTGATTTGACCGGTGAAGAAGCGACCGAACTGGTGCGCAGCTTCAACCACGGCGCGATAGCCACCGATGTTGGCCATGGAGGAGAGGGCATCGAGGGACTGGGCACGGGAGATCCGCGGCACCATATCCATCGCCATCACATTGATGTTGCGCTCGGACAGCTTCTTGACCAGCTCAGGGTTCTGGGCAGGCCAGATGAAGCTCACCAGAGTGGCGCCATCTTTAATTTGTGCGATCTCGGCATCGGTCGGCGCATTGACCTTGAAGATAAGGTCGGCTTGCCAGACATTCGGCACCACGCTGGCACCGGCAGCCTCGAAGGCGGCATCATCGAAGCTGGCCGACAGGCCTGCGCCGGTCTCGATGGCGACCTCGAAGCCGAGCTTTTTCAGCTGCTCGACGGTAGCCGGGGTCGCTGCGACCCGGGTCTCACCGGCGAGACTCTCTCTCGGTATTCCAATCTGCATGACTATTCCCTGATGGTTAATAAACAATCGCTGCCCAGTGTCTCACTTCTGACGAAACAAGACATGACCAAAGTGCAGGTCCAGGGCTCTTTGTTATGAAAATCAGTAGGCTTTACCTCAACCTCCTGTCATGGTCAGGCCCCCGCTTTTCAGGCGCGAAGGTGATTAGTATCAAATTTTGGAGTTTTATTACAACCGCAGTCCCGACGGCACTCGTACAGAATTCAGCCCATCCCTGGCTACGATTAAAAAAAACAAACCAAATTAGAGGCTTATACCAGTAAAAACGGCTGAAAAAAGTGATCCAACCAGTCAAAAAAAATGTTTTACCGGCCCTCTATCTTAGCGTTTTTTGTTCTTACGAAATCCGCTTTCGTCTCACTTCTCGCAGCGAAACGCCGAAAAGTAACATTTTCCCAACAAAAGCGGGGCCACTCAGCCGCCAGAAGGCGGGAGAAGGCCCCGGCAATTCAATCGTTTCGCCCGTTTGGCACCGATTGGCGGCCCTTACCAGGCCGCTTCATAAATATGCTGGCTCTGCACCAGATCGATATCGCTGTGCTCGCCCAGACGGGTCATGCCGTGCTCACCCAGCTTGCCGATCAGGGTGTCGATACCCAGATCTTTCAGACCGTAGTCGCGCAGTCGGGTCTTGACCCCCATCCGTTCGAAGAAGTCGCGGGTCGCGGCGATGGCATCGTCGATGCGCTCCGCTTCGCTGCCGCTGTTCAGACCCCACACCCGCTCTGCGTATTGCAGCAGCTTGGCATGTTTCTGTTTGCGCTTGGCCTGCAGCAGGGCGGGCAGCACCACTGCCAGAGTCTGGGCGTGGTCGAGGCCGTGCAGGGCAGTCAGCTCGTGACCCAGCATGTGGGTGGCCCAATCCTGCGGCACACCGGCACCGATCAGGCCGTTCAACGCCATGGTGGCGCTCCACATGATGTTGGCGCGTACCTCGTAGTTGTGCGGCTCGGCCAGCGCCTTGGGGCCCTCTTCGATCAGGGTCAGCAGCAAGCCTTCGGCGAAGCGATCCTGCACCTTGGCATTGACCGGATAGGTGAGGTACTGCTCCACTATGTGAACGAAAGCATCCACCACCCCGTTCGCCACCTGACGCTCGGGCAGGGTGTAGGTGAGCACCGGATCCAGCACGGCGAAGCGCGGCATCACGAACGGCGAGAAGAAGTGCACCTTGTCGCCACTGCTGCGACGGGTGATGACGGCCCCCATGTTCATTTCGGAACCGGTTGCCGGCAGGGTCAGCACTGAGCCGAGCGGGATGGCGGAGCGCACTTCGCTGCCGACGGTCTCGAGAATGTGCCAGGGATCCTTGGCCAGATCGTAGTGCGCGGCAGCAGCGATAAACTTGGTGCCATCGAGCACGGAACCACCACCAACGGCGAGCAGGAAGTCGACCCGCTCGGCACGGGCCAGCTCCACGGCGCCCATCAGGGTCTCGTAGGCCGGGTTCGGTTCGATGCCGCCAAATTCAAACAGGGTCATGCCAGCCAGCTCGTTGCGGATCTGTTCCAGCAGGCCGCTGCGTACCACGCTGCCGCCACCGTAGGTGATCATGACGCGGGCATCGCTCGGAAGCTGCTCGCGCAGCTGGGCGATCTGCCCTTGGCCGAACAGGATTTTGGTCGGGGTATGGAGAGTAAAGTTGTTCATCGACATTGCCTTCTTCTGATAGTCAGGGCGGCCAGGCCGCGAAATCGTGATTGCATTTTTCTCCAGAACCACCCTACCATCAAGACAACATCCTGCTTGATTCTTGCCTATTTCTACAAAGCAGCGAAAACCGGAACTGTCGAATCAAAGAGCCCCCATGCAAAACCGTTACAGCGACCTCGCAACCAGATTGACCCGCCACGTCACCACCCCCGGCATCACCCCATCACCGGTGAAACAGGTCAACCTCATCTATACCACCGAACACCATGGCCGCACCCCGGTGCTCTACCAACCGCGGATGATCGTTATCCTGCAGGGACACAAGGTGGGTTATCTGGCGGATCAAGTGTTTCGCTACGACCCCAACCACTATCTGCTGATGACCCTGCCGCTGCCCTGCGAGTGCGAGTGCTTCGCCTCCCCCGAGCAGCCGCTTATCGGTTTTACCATCGAGATCGATCTGGTCACCCTGCAAGAGCTGCTGCTGGAGCTGGGCGATGCCCTGCCCGCCCCCGCGCCGCAAAAGAGCGGCGTCCACTCGGTCCCCCTGTCCGAAACCATGTTTTGCGCCGCCGAGCGACTGATCGAGCTGATGGACAACCCGCTGCACGCCAGGGTGCTGGGACCGCAGACGGTGCGCGAGATGCTATTTCACGCCCTCACCGAGGGGGGCGGCCCGGCGCTGCAGGCGCTCGCCAATCGCCACAACCATGTGGGCCAGATCGCCCGGGTGCTGCGTATGATAGAGTCCCGTTATGCCGACAACCTCACCATGGAGGAGCTGGCGCGGGAGGTGAACATGAGCGTCTCCGCCTTTCACCACCACTTCAAGGCGGTCACTGCCACCTCGCCGCTGCAGTACATCAAGTCGTTTCGCCTCCACAAGGCGCGGATGATGATGCTGCACGATGGCATCAAGGCGGGCACCGCGGCGGCCAGAGTCGGTTACGAGAGCAACTCCCAGTTCAGCCGGGAGTACAAGCGCTTCTTCGGCAGCACGCCGACAGATCAGGCCTCCCGCTTCCGGGATGGCCAGCTGCGCATCATCGAGGGATAACAAGAGAGGGATTACTTATGCGTTCACTGCTTTGCCTGTTCACCGCTTTGCTGCTGACGGCCTGTACCGGGATTGCCGATGGCATTCGCCCCGTTACCGGCTTCCAGCTCGATCGTTATCTTGGCACCTGGTACGAAATCGCCCGCCTCGACCACAGCTTCGAGCGGGGGCTGGAGCAGGTGAGCGCCACCTACAGCCTGCGGGATGATGGCGGCGTCAAGGTGCTCAACCGCGGCAAGCAGAGCGATGGCAGCTGGCGCGAAGCCGAGGGCAAAGCCTACTTCGTCGGCAACCCGGACGAGGCGCGGCTCAAGGTGAGCTTCTTCGGCCCCTTCTACGGCGGCTACAACGTCATCGACCTCGACCCCGATTATCAGCTCTCGCTGGTGACCAGCTACAACCACGACTACCTCTGGATCCTCTCCCGCTCACCCAACCCGCCCAAGGCGAAGGTGGATGCGCTGGTCGCCAAAGCGAAGTCGCTAGGCTTTGCCACCGACCAGCTGATTTGGGTCAAGCAGACCCCTTAAGCCAGTCGTGAAATAACAAAGGGCAGCCCGCGGGCTGCCCTTTCTGTTGCTGGCGTGGCGGGATGTCAGAGCCGGAAGCGGCCGATCTCCTGCTCCAGCCGCTCGGTCAGCGACTTGAGTTCGGCCGCCTGCGCCGCCTCGTTGCCCGCCTGCTCGGCCAGCTCTTGCGAGACGTGGCGGATATTCTCGGTATTGCGGCTGATTTCGCCGGTCACCGAAGTCTGCTCCTCGGCCGCCGCCGCGATCTGGGTCGCCATGTCGCAGATAGAGCCGATCGCCTCGTTGATCCGGGCAAGGCTCTGGTTGGCCGCTTCCGCATCCTCGACGCTGGTACCCGCCAGCTGACGGCTGGTCTCCATGCCACCCACGGCGCGACGGGTGGTCTGCTGCAGGGTCTCGATCATCTGCTGGATCTCGTCGGTGGAGTCGTGGGTGCGACGCGACAGCACCCGCACCTCGTCCGCCACCACCGCGAAGCCGCGCCCCTGCTCTCCGGCCCGCGCCGCCTCGATGGCGGCGTTGAGCGCCAGCAGGTTGGTCTGCTCGGCGATGCCGCTGATGGTCGCCAGAATGCCGCTGATCTTCTGGGCATGGCTGTCGAGCTCGTTGATGATCTGGCTGGCATCGGCCACTTCGTCCGCCAGACCGGTAATGCTGCGCTGACTCTGGCCAACCTGGGATTGACCAGCGACCGCCAGTGCGACCGCATCGGTGGCGGTAGTGGCGGCAAACTCGGCGTTGCCGGCGATCTCCTGGGTAGCGGAAGCCATCTCGGTCACCGCGGTCGCCACCATCACGATCTCGTCCTGCTGCTGGCGTACCCGCTGACTACGGGCCTGCGCCCCGGCCGCCTGGGCACGGGACTGTGCCGCCAGCTCGACGGTCACATCCCGCAACCGGCTGACGATACCGTGCAGCCGCGCCACGAACTGGTTGAAGTTCTGGGCCAGCTGACCCACCTCATCCTTGCTGTGGGTGTTGATGTGAACGGTGAGATCCCCCTCGCCGTGGGCAATGTCGTGCAGGGCGTGCGCGACCCGACCGAGATCGGCGAACAGGTATTTGAAGGTGGCGGTGAGCAGGGCGCTGAACACCAGCATCAGCACCAGGGTCAGCCCCACCAGCTCCCACAGCAGACTGCTGAGCGGCGCCTCCAGCACATCGCGATACATCACCATGGCCAGCAGCCAGTCGGTGCCCGGTACCGGTTGTACTGCCAGCAGCACATCCCGCCCGTCGAGGGTGGCGGCGTGCAGCTCGCTGTTTTCGCGGCCCCACTGCTGGAAGGTGGCGGCCGAGAGTCCCGGCGCCAGCTCGGCGATGGGCTTGAGCGCCAGATCCTTCTGCGGATGGCCGACGATGAGGCCGCTGCTGTCGAGCAGCATGGCATAGCCTTCACCCTGCACCTTCATCGCCAGCACTTCGTCGATCAGCTTGTCGAGCGCCAGGTTGGCCCCCACGGCACCGACCAGCTCCCCCTGATGGCGTACCGGCTCGGAGAGGGTGACCACCAGCTTCTGCATGGTGACGCTGACATAGGGGGCGGTGACGATGAGCTGCCCCGCCTTCACCGCATCCTGATACCAGGGGCGCTCGCGCGGGTCATAGTTGCCGGTGTTGAGGGAGGGATCCTGCCGGGTCATCACCCCCTGCGCGGAGCCAAAATAGGTGAGGCCGAACCCACCGGAGGTGTAGGCCTGCTTCAGGTGCGGCACCAGCTCGGCTTGGGGGTTATCGCTGATCAGGTTGACCAGCGCATGGACGGTGTTCTTGCGATCCGTCATCCATTCGCCGATGGCGACCGAGTAGGCGTGGCCATAGTTGACCGCCTCGCTCTGGATGGCGCTCATGGTGCGGGATTTTAGGGTGTGAAAGGCAACGATGCCGAGCAGTGATGCCATCAGCAGCACTACGCCAAGACTGGTGGCCAGCAGCTTGCCGCGCAGAGAGAGGGTCATGACGACGAATCCTTGTTGTTGTGTCAGGCAGGGAAAACCCTGATGTATCAAAGGCTATCGGCCGCAATATGGACAGACTTTAGTGAATCTGTATATTTTCCCATCTATCAACAACAGAACGCGCTATTCGTGTGAAGCAGATCGCTATTCCATGCTACTGACTCTTGTAACAACAAAGCAGCAGGCCGCCCGAAGGCGGCCTGTCACTTACCCCTGATATGCACCGGCGGAGTAGGTCAGCTCATAGCTGTGGCTGTAAATCTCGACGATATTGCCGAAGGGATCTTCCATGTAAACCATGCGGTAAGGCTTCTCGCCCGGGTAGTACTCGCGTACCGGCATCCGCTGCTTGCCGCCCGCCTCGACGATGCGCGCCGCCAGCCCCTCGACATCCGGATCCTGCACGCTGAAGTGGAACACCCCGCTCTTCCAGAATTCGAAGTTGTTCTCACGGCGCTCGCTGTTGGGAAACTCGAACAGCTCGATGCCGATCTTGTCGCCGGTGGAGAGATGAGCGATACGGAAGGAGCCCCAGCCCGGGCCAAACACGTCGTTGCACATCACGCCGATGGCAGAGTCATCCTCGATGATGGTGGTCGCCGGCATGATGAGATACCAGCCCATCACCTTGGTATAGAACTCGACCGCTTTGTCGAGGTCAGTCACCGTGATGCCGATGTGGGAAAAGTTGCGCGGGTAAGTCATAAGTCACCTTGAAATTGTGTGTGGGAAACAGGTGACATGATAGGAAGGGGCGACATAATGAAAAATAAGGTCAAACTAATGGAAGGCATAAATTAAATTTATGGTTAATCCGCTCTGGCTCCACACCCTGGTGGTGGTGCATGAAACCGGCAGTTTTACCCGCGCCGCCGAGCGGCTGGATCTCACTCAGGCCGCCGTCAGTCAGCATATCTCGCGCCTCGAAGCCGAATTTGGCCCCCTGCTGCTGCGCAAGCCCCGTCAGCTGGAGCTCACTCCGCGCGGGCTGGTGCTGCTCGACTTCGCCCGCCAACAGGCGCAGGCCGCCGAACAGCTGCGGGCGCGCCTCTCGGACGATGACCCTCACCGCGGCACCATCACCCTCACCACCCCGGGCAGCATTGGTCTGCTGCTCTATCCCCTGCTGCTCGACCAGCAACAGGAGCACCCCGGACTCTCCATCCAGCACCGCTTTGCCCCCACCCCCGACATAGTGCAGGCGATACTGGCAGGGCGCAGCGATCTGGGACTGGTGGATCAACCGCCGGAGCACCCCAGCATCGCCGCCGAGCCCTTCGCCCGCGAACCCCTCTGTCTGGTGGTACCCAACGACGGCGAGGAGCAGAGCTGGCAGCACCTCTGTCAGCTCGGCTTTATCGACCACCCGGATGGCCGCAGCATGGCACAACGCCTGTTGGGACGACGCTACCCCGGCCAGCGCGTTGACGAGATCCCCCTGCGCGGCTTTACCAACCAGATCGGCCTGATCCTGGAGCCGGTCGCCCGCGGCCTCGGCTTTACCGTGCTACCCCGCTTCGCCGTCACCGCCTTTGCCCAGCAGGAGAAGATCCGGGTGATCCAGAGCAGCATTGAAGTGATCGACACCCTCTGGCTGATCTACCGCGCCGAGTGGCCGCTCCCCGCCCGCCACCAGCGGCTGGTCACCGTCCTGAAACAGCGGGTTGCTGCACATTGAACGCTCTTGCGGCAGACATCGAGATCAATGTGACCACAGTTACCGAGGGCTAGCGGCAAGAAGGAGAAGAGAAAGGAGAGAGGGATAAATTGGCGAACGCCGGAAATGCGAAAGGCCAGCTCAATGAGCTGGCCTTTCTGAAAATGGCAGGGGCGGCAGGACTCGAACCCGCAACCATCGGTTTTGGAGACCGCTGTTCTACCAATTGGAACTACGCCCCTGCAACAAACGAGGCGTAGTATACAAAGTGGAGATCAAAGGTAAAGGCTTTTTTTACGCTTTCGATGCGATTGCACAAATCCCGAACAAGTCGCGCTTGTTTGTGCAGCAAAGCGGGATAACTTGCTGTATTTGCAGCCCTGCCGGGGTAGGAATGGGACATAAATGGGGGTAGGGTGAAATCAGGTACCGGGAGGCCACTTATGCTCAATTACCGACTGCTCCAACAACTGGCGCCCCTCAATTTCAGGGATGAACGCAAGACAGAGGCCCTGCCCGCCTATCTTGAACGGGTCGCGCCGCTGGTGCCCTTTATTCCTGAAAATGTGCTTTCCCAGTGGATTTACCGCCATTGGCGCGGTTTTGAGTCCAACTGGAGCTTTATCGATCTCGCCAGCCATCAGTTCACCTGTGAAAGCTGGCCCACCGCGCAACTGGTAGAGCAGGTGGACTCCCACCATATGGAGGTGATCGAGCGCTGGGGCGAGATGCTGCGCAGCAACCGTTATGTCCGCCGCTCCTGGCTCGGCGAGAAGATGCTGAGCGACGGCACCTGGCCCGAACCTGTCATCGTGCTGGTGCCGGAGGAGGGAGCCAGCTACCCGAATGGGCAACCGTTACCGCAACCCTACTGCCTGCTGGAAGGACACCACAGACTCGGTTATTTGCGCGCCATGGCCCGCGATGGGGAATCGCTGCAAGAGACGCACAAGGTGTGGATTTGTCGTCATGTTTCCGCCATTTAAACGTTTTTCATGCTGAAATTGGCATCGGAAATAAAATTTTGACAATTAAAAAAGCGGCCCTATAATCTGTCCGGTTTTGAAAAAGGTCGGGACGAAACGATGCAGTTTTTGATTCAGAAAACAGCCTTGCAGACGGGTGGTGCGCACCAGAGCGGCCCCGTTGTTTCCGGTTCCCACCCCAACGATCCCCAGTTATTTTTAAAAAAAGCCCCTGTTTCAGGGGCTTTTTTTTGTGCCCGAAAAACCTCCAATGATGTCAAAGGGAATGCAGACGATGACCAATCCACTCTATAAGAAACATGTCATCTCCATTTCGGACCTGACCCGGTCAGAAATGGAACTGGTAGTCTCAACCGCACAACGGTTGAAGGCTGAACCTGACACCAGCCTGTTGAAAGACAAGCTGGTTGCCAGCTGCTTCTTCGAAGCCTCCACCCGCACCCGCCTCTCGTTCGAGACCGCGGTACAGCGCCTTGGCGGCAACATCATCGGCTTCGCCGACGGTGGCAACACCAGCGCCAAGAAGGGCGAGACGCTGGCTGACTCCATCAAGATCATCGGCTCCTACTCGGATGCGGTGGTGATGCGCCACCCGAAAGAGGGGGCTGCCCGTCTGGCCTCCGAGTTCTCCCGCGTGCCGGTCATCAACGGCGGCGACGGCTCCAACCAGCATCCGAGCCAGACCCTGCTCGACCTGTTCACCATCCATGAGACCCAGGGTCGTCTGGACAACCTCAACGTCGCCTTCGTCGGTGACCTGAAATATGGCCGCACCGTGCACTCGCTGGCCCAGGCCCTCAGCCTGTTCAACTGCCGCTTCTTCTTCATCTCCCCGGAAGCGCTGGCGATGCCGGACTACATCTGCGAAGAGCTGGAAGAGAAGGGCATCCAGTTCAGCGTCCACCAGACCATGGAAGAGGTGATGCCGGAGCTGGACATCCTCTACATGACCCGCGTCCAGAAAGAGCGCTTCGACGAGACTGAATACAAGCACATGGCCGCCAAGTTCATTCTGGAACTGGCGACTCTGGAAGGGGCCAAGCCCACCATGAAGATCCTGCATCCCCTGCCCCGCGTCGACGAGATCGATGTAGCGGTCGACAAGACTCCCCACGCTTGCTACTTCCAGCAGGCGGAGAACGGGGTCTATGCACGCCAGGCGCTGCTGGCACTGGTACTGAACGAAACTGTCTGAGCTTAGGGGAATATCATGTCTGACAAGAACCAACTGCAAGTCGAAGCCATCCGTCACGGCTCCGTCATCGATCACATCCCCGCTGGCCAGGGCATCAAGATCCTCAAGCTGTTCCAGCTGGTTGAAACCCAGGAGCGGATCACCGTCGGCTTCAACCTGAAATCCGGTGCGCTGGGCAAGAAGGATCTCATCAAGATTGAGAACACCCGTCTGACCGAACAGCAGGCCAACCAGCTGGCGCTGTTCGCCCCGAAAGCGACCGTCAACATCATCGAAGACTTCAATGTGGTGAAGAAGCACCAGCTGGAGCTGCCGGAGTTCATCGCCGGGGTGTTCCACTGCCCCAACTCCAACTGCATCTCTCACAACGAGCCGGTGGACAGCTACTTCCGGGTGCGCGAAGTGAAAGGCGTGGTACGGATGAAGTGCAAATACTGCGAGAAGTCCTTCACTCAGGACATCGTCAGCGAGCGTTACTGATATCTGATTGGGCCCTGCGGGGCCCATTTTTGAACCCTGTCACATCACCGAATTTCCAGTCAGCTATAATTTGCCATCGCAAGATGGTAATGCCCGCTCATTCCCTGCATATAGATGGATTATCAGTGTTTTTGGCTGATAACTGACTGCTATGGCAGATATCGCGCGTTTACCTCCGGTCATCATCAAAGGAATTCGCCGTGGTCAAAACCCTCAGTCGTCCCGTTGCCCAAGAGCCCGATCTGGCCCAGCTGGATGCCTGTCGCCAGATCATCGGTCAGCACTGCTACAGCACCCAGGAAGAGATCCGCCGCGAGCTGTCGGAGCGTGGCTTTGCCGACATCAGCCAATCCACCATCTCCCGCCTGCTGCGCCGCCTCGGCGTCGCCAAGGCGCAGAATGCCAACGGCAAGAAGGTCTACACCCTGGTCGATGAGCAGCTGGAACCCGCCGGCAGTACCCGCTCTATCCACGACATGGTGCGCGAAGTGGTACACAACCAGCAGATGGTGCTGATCCACACCACTCCGGGGGCCGCCACCGTAGTGGCTCGCCTGCTGGATCGCAACGCCAATCCCGAGATCATGGGCGCCGTCGCAGGCAATGACGTGGTGCTGGTCGCGCCGCGCCATATCAGCCGCACCCGACAGGCCCATGCCGCCGTGGTGCGCACGCTGGCGCAGGCCCGCTAAGCCATTTCCCCTAAATACATCGAGGCGACCCGTGGGTCGCCTTTTTGTTGCCTGCTATGTTGTACCCATCACTTCTTGCGCTCATAAAAAACGGGAGCCCGCAGGCTCCCGTTTTATCTTGTTTGTTATCCCTCAGGAGAGCACGGCGCCCAGGCTCAGGCAGACCACGATCAGCACGGTCAGGATGCCGAGCAGCGGAGCCACCCACTTCAGCCAGCGCACATAAGGCACCTTGGCGATGGCCAGACCGCCCATGACCACGGCAGAGGTCGGGGTCACCAGGTTCACCAGACCGGAGGCAGACTGGTAGGCAGTCACCACCAGATCGCGGCCCACGTTGGCGAAGTCGGCCAGCGGAGCCATGATCGGCATGGTCAGTACAGCCAGACCGGAGGAGGACGGCACCAGGAAGGAGAGCACCACTTCCAGCACGAACATCACGTTGATAAAGACGATGGTGGAGAGGCCAGTCACGATCCCTTCTGCACTGTGCAAAATGGTGTGAGTGATCATGCCGTTATCCATTACCACCACGATACCGCGGGCGATACCGATGATCAGCGCCACACCCAGCAGGTCGCGGGCACCGTCGATAAAGTTGGAGGTCAACTCCTCCTCGCTCATGCGGGAGATGAGACCAACGATGATAGCGGCAGCCAGGAACACACCGGAGATCTGCGCCATCCACCAGCCCAGCACGGCCACACCATAGATCATCACGGCAAAGGCGGCGACGAAGATACCCAGCACGATTTTACGGGTCAGGGTGAACTCCAGCATCTGGTCGCTCTTGTTGCCAAGGAAGTGGGCACGGTTCTCTTCCCACTTGTCAGCCACCAGAGATTTGCTCGGATCGCTGCGCACCATCTTGGCGTAACGCATGACGTAGGCAACACAGAGCAGCCAACCGGCGACCAGCATGGCAACGCGCAGCCAGATACCATCGGTGAAGGAGATACCGGCGGCGTTGGCGGCAATAACAGTCGCAAACGGGTTGATGGTGGAACCCAGAGTACCGATACCGGCACCCAGCAATACGGTTGCCGCGGCGACCACAGGGTCGAAGCGGGCGGCCATCATCACCGGCACCAGCAGGGTGTAGAACGGCAGCGACTCTTCGGCCATCCCGTAGATGGTGCCCCCTGCGGCGAACAGCGCCATCAGGATCGGGATCATCCACTCTTCCCGGCCGCGCAGGCGGTCGGTCACACGTTCAATACCGGCATCGATGGCACCTGTCTTGGTCACAATGCCAAGAAAACCACCGATGATCAGGATAAAGAGGGAGACGTCGATGGCGCCTGCCTCATAGGTGTCGTGGTTGTAGAGGCCATCGATAGGTGCCAGCAGCACGTCGACGATCCCCTGGGGATTTCCCTCCACCAGTTTGTAGGTACCCGCCACCGGCACTTCTTTGCCGAGGGCTTCGTTCATGGTCATCTCATATTTGCCGGCCGGCACTATCCAGCTCAGGGCGGCCACCAGGGCGATCAGCACAAACAGTATCGTGTAGGCTGACGGGAACTTGAATTTGGTCATGGTCCAGCTTCCTTCTGTGGGTGTGGTATCCATGCAGGCTGCGGGTTGTAGGGTTAGAGGTATTATGCCGCTGTCACATGGTCGAAAAGCCGGGGGTCGCCCCCCGGCACCACTACTGCGACCTTAGTCGCCCAGCGTAGCAACCATCACTGCCTTGATGGTGTGCATCCGGTTTTCGGCCTCGTCGAACACGATGCTGTGCTCGGATTCGAACACGTCCTCGGTCACTTCCAGGCCTTTCATGCCATATTTGTCAGCCACTTCCTTGCCCATGGTGGTCTCGTCGTTGTGGAACGCCGGCAGGCAGTGCATGAACTTCACATCCGGGTTCTTGGTGGCGTTGATGACATCCATGTTGACCTGATACGGGGTCATCAGTTTGACGCGCTGATCCCAGGCTTCTTTTGCTTCACCCATGGATACCCAGACGTCGGTGTAGAGGAAATCAGCACCCAGCACACCCTCTTTCACATCTTCGGTCAGGGTGATGCGTGCGCCGGTCTCTTCGGCGATCAGGCGGCACTTGGCAACCAGCTCCTCTTCCGGCCAGAAGGCTTTCGGCGCGACCAGACGGATGTCCATACCCATTTTGGCGGCACCGACCATCAGGGAGTTACCCATGTTGTTGCGGGCATCACCCAGGTAGGCGAACTTGATTTGATCCAGACGCTTGCCCTTGCCGTGCTCCAGCATGGTCATGAAGTCGGCCAGGATCTGGGTCGGGTGGAATTCGTTGGTCAGGCCGTTCCAGACCGGGACACCGGCGTAGGCGCCCAGCTCTTCCACGATCTCCTGACCGTAGCCGCGGTATTCGATACCGTCATACATGCGACCCAGTACACGGGCGGTGTCCTTCATGGACTCCTTGTGACCGATTTGGGAACCGCTTGGGCCAAGGTAGGAGACTTGCGCGCCCTGGTCGAAGGCCGCTACTTCAAACGCACAGCGGGTACGGGTGGAGGTCTTCTCGAAAATCAGGGCGATGTTCTTGCCGACCAGATGCTTGCGCTCGTAGCCACCGTATTTGGCTTTCTTCAGGTCGATGGCCAGGTCGATCATGTATTGGATTTCGCGCGGGGTGAAGTCCAGCAGTTTCAGGAAGTTACGGTTACGCAGATTAAAAGCCATGATGAGTTCTCTCTATATAAGTTTCAGACCAGTTCGGGCAGTAGTGTTGACTACGCATTCTCAGTACAGATGTCGGTAATTACGCATGTACGGTGCGGGTGGCGACGATATTGGTGCCGGCTTCCCCTTTGAGGATGGCGAGGCCATCTTCCAGCGAGCCGATGCCGACCATGCCGCCGGTCGCTTTGACAAATTCACAAGAGGCTTCGACTTTCGGCCCCATGGAACCTGCGTCGAACTTGACCCCGGCCAGCTCGTCCGGGCTGGTGACTCGCAGCGGACGCTGGGTCGGCTTGCCCCAATCCAGATAGACGGCATCGGCATCGGTCAGGATCAGCAGGGCGTCGGCCTTGATCTGCTTGGCCAGGTAGGCGGCAGACATGTCTTTGTCGATGACGGCTTCGATACCGGTCAGGCTCTGGCCATCCCAAGTCACCGGGATACCGCCACCACCGGTACAGATGATGAGATGGCCCTGGGCAATCAGAGTCTCGATAGCGTCGCCTTCGACGATGCGCTGGGGCAGCGGGGATGGCACTACGCGGCGGAAGAACTTGCCGTCAGCCTTGACCACCCAGTGCTTCTCTTCTGCCAGGGTGCGGGCTTCAGCCTCTTCGTAGACGGGGCCGATAAATTTGGTCGGGTTGGCAAATGCCGGATCCTTGGGATCGACCTGCACCTGAGTCAGCAGCGCGGTGACGTTGCGGCTCGGCATCAGGTTTTTCAGTTCCTGGATCAGCATGTAGCCGATCATGCCCTGGGACTCGGCACCCAGCACATCCAGCGGATAGGGGGATACCTTGGTGTAGGCGCTGTTTTGCAGGGCCAGCAGGCCGACTTGCGGGCCGTTGCCATGCACCAGCACCACGTTGTACTCCTGAGCGATCAGGGCGATGGTCTTGGCGGCAGTTGCGATGTTCTTGCGCTGGATATCCGCTTCCAGTGGCTCACCACGACGGAGCAGTGCATTGCCACCCAGAGCGACGACGACAGTTGGTTTTTTCATAGTGGTTAATCTCGAGTTTGGTTCTGTGTGGCGCCAGCTTCTGCCGGCGCCACGCCGTCTCATCAGATGCTGTCGCGTTCCATCGGGCAGCTCATGCAGCGGGCGCCGCCGCGGCCACGGCCCAGTTCATCACCCGGGATGGAGAGGACTGTGATACCGGCTTTGTCATACTTCTCGTTGGTGTAGGTATTGCGCTCGTAACCCACCACCACGCCGGGACGTACGGTCAGCACGTTGTTGGCGTCGTTCCACTGCTCGCGCTCGGCTTCGAAGCTGTCACCACCAGTGGTGATGATCTTCAGCTGATCCACGCCCAATGCTTTCTCGATAGCGGTGACGAAGTAACCCTCTTCCTTGATGTTCATGCCGGTGGCGCCGCCCGGAGTCAGGCTCCAGCACTGCACATCCTTGCGGATCACTTCCGGATAGACGGAGAAGGTGTCGATATCCATGTGGGTCATCACGGTATCCAGGTGCATGCAGCTGCGGTGTTTCGGCAGCTCCATGGCGATGACCTGCTTGGCCTGACCGTGTTTGAACAGGCTGCGAGCCAGATGCTCGACACCTTGCGGGGTGGTGCGCTCGGACATGCCGATCAGCACGGCGCCGCGGCCGATAACCAGTACGTCGCCACCCTCGATGGTGGAGTTGTCGTAGTCACGCTCCTCGTCACCGAAGTACTTGATGAAGTCCTGACCGGCAAACATCGGGTGCCAGCGGTAGATGGCCTTCACATGGTTGGTTTCGCGGCGACGAGCAGGCTTGGCCATCGGGTTGATGGATACGCCACCGTAAACCCAGCAGGAGGTGTCACGAGTGAAGAGGTGGTTGGGCAGCGGCTCGATGATGAAATCGGTCGGAGCGTGCATGCCTACGACCATATTGACGCCGCTGTAGGGCATCTCGGAGTAAGTCAGGCCACCGGAGAGAATGCGGGCCAGTTCGCGGTGCGGCATGTCAGCCAGGAAGCAGCGCACGTCGTTGGCAAAAGAAGAGCCGAGGCGATAGTCGGAGACCTGATGTTGCAGCAGCCAGGTTTTGGCTTCCGGCACATCCAGGGTTTCGGCCAGCAGATTGGTCAGCAGGAAAACTTCGACATTCTGATCGCGCAGTACCTGAGCGAATTTGTCGTGCTCCTGACCGGCGCGTTCAACTGACAGGACGTCATCGAACAGCAGATCCTGGCAGTTGGAAGGAGTCAGACGCTTCAGACTGAGGTTGGGGCGGTGCAACATGACACGGCGCAATTGGCCAACTTCAGAACCTACATAAAATTTGCTCATGATTATATTCCGTCTAGCAGTGGTCCCTGCGAGTGATTGAATAGATTCCTTCTATTCATGCTCGTGGCTAAGGCGGGATATTCTTTATGTAGGGTAATCGGCTTATGTTCTATCCTGCCCTTGCCTTTCGAGACCGAGGTTAGCCCTGCGAATCACGACAAACTTAGACATTGATCACATTCACTCAGAACTGAATATATTCACCATCCAATCTATGACACCGGTAGCAAATTGCGCATTTTCCACACAAAGCACACCGAATAACCATGCAAAACCACCCCGCTATATTTCAGGTTGATTCATTTTTTATTCATGCCAGTTCACTGGAGTGATTAAATGCAAATAACAAAAACCGTTAAAAATCATTACTGTAAATAACTTTACAAATAGAATTTGAATATTACTCCCTAGGTATTGAATACATCGCCGTGACGGGAGGAACGCAGGAGAAATAAATACTCACATCGACCACATTCACTGCATAAATCTTTTCTTGTTCCAGATCATGGCATTGGTGCCAACCCCATCAGGCTCGGCCTCATAAGTCACCACCTCTATGTGTGGCTCAACTTAATATGCACAAAGTCCGCATCAAGGTGGGCAGCCATCCTCGTCGGTCATCACAACGCCTTTTGATACTTTTTTCATTAATTGAATTTATTCGCCTCACCTTGCGCTGGCGCCAACCTCGACTTAACTCAGAAAGTGATCCAGATCACACAGGAATGGCACTACCAAGGAGTTGTTATGAAGATGAAACCCATGCTGTTGCTCGCGACTTTGCTGCTCTCTGCGCTCCCCACCCTCAGTCAGGCTGAAGGAGCCCCTGCCATGCCCATGGTGGTATGCCATGTCGACCAGGCCCCTCAAATGCTGGTGCCTGACTATGTCTGCCGCTGGCAGGGAGGCAGCGTTCATTACTAGTCGAAACAACGAGAGGAGCATCACTCCTCTCGCCTTGTGATGAGACAGGCCCCTCCTATACTGAAATCAGCGGTTTTCTCATGGATAGGGGAACGTCATGATCTTGTTGGTCGGTGGAGAGAAGGGGGGGAGTGGCAAGAGCTGCCTGGCACAAAATCTGGCGGTCTACCTCAGATCCCAATTTCAGGGGGAGGTGTTACTGGTCGACTGCGACCCGCAGCGCACCACCTCTGACTGGATTCAGGAGCGCAATGACAACCCGGAGCTACCACAAATCAACTGCGTGCAGCTCTATGGCAATATTCGCAACGACCTGCTCAGCCTGAAAAACCGCTACGACTACGTCATCGTCGATTGTGGCGGGCAAGACAACCGGGCTCTGCGCTCCACCATGGCTGTCGCCACCCACGCCCTGATCCCCTTGCGCCCGAAACGTCGCGACCTCAAGACCCTGCCCCACATGGAAGATCTCATCACTACCTGCAAGATGGTCAATCCGACCCTCAATGCAGCCGTAGTGCTGACCCAGTGCCCCGCCCTACCCAATCAGGTAAAACGCATTCTCGAAGCGAAAGAGGTTTGCTCCTCGTTCGGTGTCGACGTCCTGAACGCCATCACCTATGGCCGCAACGTCTATGACGACAGCGAAGAGAAGGGACTGTCGGTGATGGAGATCGAGCCGGATGGCAAATCCGCCGAAGAGATCCGGGCCATCGCCAAAGAGTTCCTGCAAGTGGGGGTGTGAGATGGGTCTGGCCGATCTGAAGAAAAAGCACCAGCTGCATCACCAGAAGAAGTTCACCGTCGACGAATTTATCGAAGATGCGGAGTTCTACGCCAAGGGCAAACCCAAGGTGGTCAGCCTTGAACTGGGCCTGCATCGTGATGAAGCCTTGTCGGCGCTGGCCTTTATCGAGAGTGGTGAGCACCTAAAGCCCAGCTACAAAAAGGCCACCTTCTCCATGAGCACGGTGGCCATCGACGAGCTGGGTAACCTGACCCAGCAAGACGGCATGAACAAGTCCCTGTTGCTGCGCCTTTTTACCCACTACTTCTCTTCGCTCACCCCGGAAGAGCGCCAGACCATCTATGAGCGGCTCAACCAGCGCTCATAATTTCTCCATTCAACCGCTCTTTGTGTGCCTCACCAACTCACCCCGAATGACCATCATCAGACTGCAACATCTGTTTCTGAAGCAACCAAAACGCGCTGTAAGAGATCTGCCATTCTATATGTAAGCCAACGGCCGAAAAGATCCCCGAGATAATCGGAAGATAAGATCTTAAAACATGAAGAGGATAAACTTAACCAGTTGTTTATAAATGAATAAATCGAAACTCACCACTTTCGAAATAGCTAATGACAAAAACGTTTTCCAATCTGGCGTTGTAGCCGGTTAGAAAATCCTTATAGTTACTCATGCACGGACGCAATGAAGTCGGTCAGGAAGACTGGCTGCCAGGGTTGGGCAAATGGACTCACCACAGGATGTGGTAAAGGACACCTCCCAGGACGGAGAAAGTGCGACGGGACAGGATGACTCGTCAGGCCAAGATGGCTAAAGGACACCCCAAAGGATTGGGAAGGGGAAACCTAAAGGAAGAGGTAAACAGTCAGGGATTGCAGGGAGCAACTTCGTTCAAGGATCTGAGCGATACGACTACCGGGGGCGACGCAAGTCGCCCCCATCTTTTTATCTGCGTTTCACCGCGATCATTGCTTGATTCCCAATTGCTTGCCTCAGCGCAGAGACTTCTTACCAGAACCTTCCCGACCCGCTGCTTAAGCAAAAATACATATGAAAGGGGCGCCACGATGGCGCCCTTCTCTGTTTTCTGTCGGCAAACAAGCTTATATCACGCGAGAAAACTGTTGCTGGCGCGCCTTGTTGCGCAAGTACACGTCGAAACACATGCAGATATTGCGGATCAGCAGCTGCCCCGTGGAGGAGACCTCCAGACCATCCTCCGTCATACGCACCAGTCCATCGTTGATGAAGGTCTGCAGCAGCTTGAGATCGTCGGCAAAATACTCTCTGAAATTGAGCCCGTGCGCCTGTTCGACAGCGGCAAAGTTCAGACGGAAATCACAGATGAGCCGCTTGATCACCTCACGGCGGATCAGGTCATCCTGATTGAGCGAGCAGCCTTTCCACTGGGCATGACCCAGCTCTGCAACCTGTGCGTAATAGGTCTTGAGCTCTTTCTGGTTCTGGGAGTAGGCATCACCGATCATGCTGATGGAGGAGACCCCCAGCCCCAGCAGATCGCAATCACCTTGAGTGGTATAGCCCTGGAAGTTGCGGTGCAGCTTGCCCTCGCGCTGCGCGACCGCCAGTTCGTCATCGGGTTTGGCAAAATGGTCCATGCCGATGAACTGGTAACCCTGACCGGTGAGGAAGGCGATGGTGTCCTGCAGCATGGCCAGTTTCTCCTGCGGCGCAGGCATATCCACCTCTTTCAACTTGCGCTGGGCGGCAAAGCGGCTCGGCAGATGGGCATAGTTGAAGATGGAGAGGCGCGCCGGATCCGTCTTGAGCACCTCTTCCAGCGTATGGTGGAAGCTGGCACGATCCTGATGCGGCAGGCCATAGATAAGGTCGAGGTTGGTCGAGCGGAAGCCAAGTTCACGGGCGCGTTCCAGCATCGCTTTAATAAAGTCGTTGTCCTGCTCGCGGTTGACTGCGACCTGTACATCCTTGTTAAAGTCCTGCACCCCAAGGCTGATGCGGTTGAAGCCGACGTCTCGCAGCACATCCAGCATGGTAATGGCAATCTCGCGCGGATCGACCTCGATGCTGAACTCCCCCTCTTCGGCGAAATGGAAGTGCTCACGCAGCATGGCCATCAGACGGCGCGTTTGCGCTTCATCCAGATAGGTGGGAGTACCGCCCCCCCAGTGCAGCTGGGTAACCAGACGATGCTTGAAGAGCGGGGCTTGCGCCTTGATCTCCTGCTCCAGGTAGTCGAGGTACTCGTCAGCCTTGTGCTGATGACGGGTAATGACCTTGTTGCAGCCGCAGTAGTAGCAGAGCTTGTGACAGAAAGGGATATGCACGTAGAGCGACAGATTGCGCTCGGGATACTGGCCGGCAGCGCGGACAAAATCCGGATAGCCGAAGCTCTCGTTGAACTCCAGCGCAGTGGGATAAGAGGTGTATCGCGGGCCACTGTAGTTATATTTTTCGATCAGGGCCTGATCCCACACAATCTGTTCTGCTTGCACGCTCGCTTCCTCTCTTGTTGTTATTGTTGGCTCACCGACCTAACTGAAAATCCTTCAGCTGGGCCACATCCTTGAGGATCTGGGCCTCCAGCTCGGCCTCGTAGCCGCTGCGTTCGAGATCCATCTTCATCACTTCATTGCGCTTGAGGGCACGTCTGGCCTCATGAGTCGGCATATCTTTCACCTTCTCATACAACCCGTACAGACCCGGGAACTCGGCAACGAACGCCCGCCCCCCCTTGATCTGCAACGCATCCAGCAGATTGGTCAGCCGAATGGCGCCTTCGGAGTAATCGCACTGCCCCTCCTGCACCGCATGGGCAATGACCCGCACGCTCTCCAGAATTCGTTCATTGCGAGCGGTGATCGCATGCCACTGCATCGCTTGCTGTCGTCTCAGTCTGGCCAGCAGCATGCCTGCATAGATGGCCAATCCTGACAAAATCAGGCCGCCCAACAGGGCGGCCAGCATCCATCCACTCATCACTTTTTCTTCGGCTCAGGCTTGGGTTCCGGCTTGAAATCGACCTGGTTGAAACGATCCCACAACTCCTCTTCGGAGGCCGGTTTTTGCTCGTCGAACTCGGCGTCATCGCCATCATCAAACGGCAGCTCATCATCTTCATCATCGTCGTTGTCGATGATGCCCAGCTCATCCATCAGCTCCTGATAACGGTCGACGCGCTGATCAACCCAGGCCTGCTCGGCCGCTTCCAGGGTTTCACCGGCATCCAGACGATCCAGCAGATCATTCAAGCGGTCATCGTTTTCGATGGAAGCCAGCTCCTGCTCGGGCGTCATCACCAGCTTCTTCTCTTTCACCACCTTGGGTGCTGCCGGCTTCTTCTGCTTGTCATCCAGCACCAGTACTACCGGCTTGCGGGAACCGATACGCGGATCTTTGGACTGGCTGTTGCCAGACTTGCTCTTCGGCTGTTCAACTTGCTGACGAGAACCAGCCTTCAGGCCCTTGCGCTTGGCAGCCCGTTTACGCTCACGGCCTTCCTGAGCACTGACATCAGATTCTTTGCGCTTGCCAGTAGGCTTGCGAGTGGGTTGTTTGGCAGACATGAATGGCTAACTCCGAAAAATAACTGGTTTGACCCGTACCCGGGATGATCTCACCCGGTGGGATACGATGCGAGGAACAGTAAGGCTGGAACAAGAGCAGGATCCCGCACCAATCCGGCCCAATCAGGGCACTGAACACCGCAGGATCGGTATCCTCTGGGCATGTTGCTGGTATTTTGACACAGAATGGCTAATCGGGTTAATGACCCAAAAGAAAAAAGGCAGCCGAAGCTGCCTTGATATGTTCATGCGGGCGCCATCCTGAATGGCAAAACAATCTGTTTCGTCCTCTCCGTGACAACTTGTCGCCGCATCATATCGTTGTGTGGTCATCCTGACCTTATATTGGTCGTTCCTGAATGTGCGTGTGCCTGTTTGACCCGTCTCGACCGCATCCTGCCATCGTGCCGGGGAGTCTGCATCCCGCAACCCCATCCCGCTCCGGAGATGGTCACCATCCTGATCCTTCAATCCTTTGCCAGCTCATCCGAGCCCATGGCATCCCGCCACGCCAGCCATCCTCTGCTCACAACACCCTGTCGTGAAACCGCCACCCAATCCGTGGGTGAATCCATTAAGCCTACTGTACCAACTCTATAAAGCGGCTCAATCCACTCAAAACATTCTCAACATGTCGAAAGATATCAATATTCATATAATTTGTTGATAAATAATGATTATTTAATATTTTATGCAATTTTATGAGCCTTGGCCTGCCTTGAGAATGGGAGATCTCTTACAGAACGGGGGGATTAAACCGAGAATTATCTGAAAGCCATAAAAACAACGGGGAGCCCAGGCTCCCCGTTTCAACTCAAATCGACCGTATCGACTATATCAGTGCAGACCCGCCACATATTTGGAGAGGGCTTCGATATCCTGATCAGTCAGTTTCTTGGCAACATCCCGCATCATGCCATTCGGATCGTTGTCACGCGTGCCGGCACGGAATGCGGTGAGCTGAGCCTTGATATAGGCAGGATGCTGGCCGGACAGGTTTGGATACTTCGCCTGTTCGACACCCGAGCCACGGGGACCATGGCAAGCCGTACAAGCTGCCAGACCGCGACTCATGTCACCACCCATATAGAGTGCCTTGCCCGCTTCGACCACGTCGTCAGGGACAGCGATAGGGGTAACCTTCAGGCTGGAGAAATAAGCCGCTAGGTCATCCATGTCCTGTTCCGACAAAGGTAACGCCATCGGCCCCATCACTGGCGCAACCCGGCCAATTTGACCAGAAGCGGCAGCCTTCAGTTCAACTAACTGCTTTTTGATATATGATGCGTGCTGACCAGCAATTTTGGGGTACATATCAACCAGGCTGTTTCCGTCCGGTCCATGACAAGCCGCACAAACGGCAGCCTTGGTCTGTCCCGCAGCGGCATCGCCCTTGGCTTGTGCCATCCCCGTTACGCCAACCATCAGAGCAAGAGTAATGACTAGGTTCTTCATGGCGTTCCAACTTTTCGTTATTAGGCTTCCAGATCCCATGCCGCTGAAGGCATGTTAAAATAAACGCGTTTAAGCGACGCTATTTTACACCATTTTACAAAAAAGTAACTCTATAACCCTCTATCTCCATGGGGAATTTACGTTGGATACACAAACTCTGAATTTCAATAAGGTGCATTTTGTGACCAGCGCACCCGACATCCGTCACCTGCCAAATGATGGGGGTGTCGAGATCGCGTTTGCCGGCCGTTCCAACGCCGGTAAGTCATCTGCATTGAACACCTTAACCAAACACAAGAACCTGGCGCGCACCAGTAAGACACCCGGTCGCACCCAGCTGATCAACCTGTTTGAGCTGGAACCGGGCAAGCGTCTGGTCGACTTGCCGGGTTATGGTTATGCGCAAGTTCCGCTGGAAATGAAGCTCAAGTGGCAAAAGTCACTGGCAGAGTATCTGCAGCGCCGTGAGTCATTGAAAGGTCTGGTGATCCTGATGGACATCCGCCACCCGCTCAAAGATACCGACATGAACATGCTGGAATGGAGCTCACACCGTCAGCTGCCCGTCATGCTGCTGCTGACCAAGGCTGACAAACTGAGCCCCGGCCCGCGCAACAACCAGGTGATCAAGGTGCGCCAGGCCGTTGCCAACCTCGGTTCCCAGATCCAGGTCGAAGCATTCTCCTCCCTCACCCATATCGGTGTGGAGAAGCTGGCGCAAACCCTGACCGAATGGTACGTCAGTGGTGACGATACCGACCTGCTGAACGCTGATGAACAGCAACCTGCCGAGGAGTAATCGACTCCTCGCTCTCCTTGCAATTGGCGGAGCACTCCTCCGCTGATTGAAAGGGTTTCAGATTACTGCTTTCACCTGCCTCACGACAAACGCCCCGCATTCGCCTCCCCTGCTATATCCAATACTGCTTACAGTTCATATAGATAGGTAGTTAATTCACAAAAATAATTAACTTAAGTAGGCGTTGATAGCGTTTTCAAATTCGTTCTTTCAAAACGAACAATAATTACCAAAAGAGACAAAAATGAAATTTAATTACAAGATCTAACCGAAAGGGATAAAAATGAGGCCGGACGACAGTGATGCCATCCAGCCTGAAATAATAAATTCAAAAAATTGGGAAGAAGCTGAATCTTGAGTACCAGACGACAGGTATTCCTCAAGAAGCAGCCTCATTCTATCAAATGCATCACCAATTTAAAGCATTTACTCTAAATGGCACGCATAAAAAAACACCCCGACGAGAACCTCATCGGGGCAGCTATTCAGCCACATTCAATTACGTGAAATAAAAGGTCTGAAAGATAGAACATCTTACCTCTGTACCCTACGCAGACAACTGTACAGCAAAGCAGCAGAAAGTGAAAGTAATTTATGTAATTTAGTTTCACAACTTACAGATTAAGAAAAAATCTTTTATTTTCATGCAGATAAAAAAATCCCCAGTACGAATACCGGGGAGTTATAAAGGTGACTAGCTAGCACTTCCTCAACTATCTAGTTAGTCAGCGCCATTTCAAAGTAGTTCCGCTACAAAACAAAAAAACTTTGAAAAATCAGAGGTAGATAGCGCCATCCTCAGCAAACTCTTGTTCTTCAATGAGTTTTTCAGCCATGTCTTCAATATCAAAACGTACACTTTCGAAGGCTCTGACGATGTCATCCTCTCTCGTCAGCGCCAGACCTGTCATTCTCTCCAGTCGCCGCTGGCTAATGTAACAATCTATCAGCGCCCCCATCTGCTGGGCAGGAAAATGCACCCGCTGTTGGTCAGCCTGCCACTCCATCAGGTCGGGAAACAGAATACCCTGGTTCATATCACCCCCAAGTTACGCTTCAACTCTCTCAATACCTGTTTAGTCCCGGGACGAATTCCGCGCCACACGGTAAACGCTTCGGCGGCCTGTTCCACCAGCATGCCGAGTCCATCCATGGTTTGACGGGCCCCATGCTGTTTGGCCCAACTGATAAAGGCCGTATCCGAGGCGCCATACATCATGTCGTAGATGGCAATATCAGTGTGGATCAGGGCGGGAGCCAACGGCGGTAGCTCTCCTTGCAGGCTGGCAGAAGTCGAATTGATGACGAGATCGAACGGCCCTGCCAGCTGCTCATAGGTCTGGGCGGTCACGGGCCCCAGATCGTGGAATTCAGCAGCCAGCTGCTGCGCTTTGGTGTGCGTGCGGTTGGCGATCACCAGCTCGCTCGGCAGCTCTGCCAGCAGCGGCGCCAATGCACCACGAGCCGCGCCACCGGCCCCCAGCAGCAAGATCCGGCTATCCGCCAGCGTCACACCATGGGACTTGAGATCGGCGACCAGACCGGCGCCATCGGTATTATCCCCCAACAACACGCCATCATCAGTCAGCTTGATGGTATTGACCGCACCCGCCCGCTTGGCCCTTGGGCTCAAGCGTTCGACCAGAGTAAATGCCTGCTCCTTGAAGGGAACGGTGACATTGCATCCCTTGCCCCCTTGGTCAAAGAAGGTGCGCAGGGCTTGGGCAAACTCGTCGACGGCGGGTTCAGCCAGCCCATACTCCAGCTCTTGCTGGGTTTGTCTGGCAAACAGGGTGTGAATGAAGGGGGACTTGCTGTGGCGCACCGGGTGGCCAAAAACCAGATAACGATCCATCAAAGAGTTCCATCAGAGGGCAATATTCCGATTTAACGGGTTTTCACTCTCGGGAACAAGCCGAATAACGGCCAGTAAAAAGGGACCATCATGGTCCCTCGGGTCACAGCCATTCTCGCGGCGCGAGATAGTCGGTGTAGAGCAAGGCTTCAGGAGTGCCCGCCTCCGGCTGCCAGTCATACTCCCAACGTGCCAGCGGTGGCATCGACATCAGGATCGACTCGGTACGTCCGCCTGTCTGCAACCCGAACAGGGTGCCACGGTCATACACCAGATTGAACTCCACATAACGGCCGCGACGATAGAGCTGGAACTCCCGCTCCCGCTCGCCATAGGGTAGAACCTTGCGTCGTTCAATGATCGGCAGGTAAGCATCGAGATATCCCCGACCTACCGCTTGCATAAAGGCAAAGCAGTCGGCAAAAGGCCAACGATTAAGATCGTCGAAGAAGAGACCGCCCACCCCTCGCGTCTCGTTGCGGTGCTTGAGGAAGAAGTAGCGATCGCACCAGGATTTGAACTCGGGGTAGACCTCATCACCAAAGGGCTGGCAGAGATCACGGGAGACCTGATGCCAATGCTGGACATCCTCGGCAAACGGGTAGAAGGGCGTCAAATCGAAGCCACCGCCAAACCACCAAATGGGATCTTCGCCTTCCTTCTCGGCAATGAAGAAACGGACATTGGCGTGGCTGGTCGGCACATAGGGGTTGTGCGGATGGATCACCAGCGACACGCCCATCGCCTCGAACTTGCGACCGGCCAACTCTGGCCGATGTGCTGTAGCAGAGGCCGGCATGGCATCGCCATAGACATGGGAGAAGTTGACGCCCCCCTGCTCGATCACCGCGCCGTGGCGCAGCACACGGGTGCGACCACCGCCACCGCCTTCACGGCTCCAGGCATCTTCCACAAAGTGTCCGGCACCGTCGGCCATTTCCAGACCACGGCAGATCTCGTCCTGCAACTGCAACAGGAAGGCCTTGACCTGGGCCACATCCGGTTTGCTCATCTTGTCTCCAGTCAGGCAGGATCGTGAACGCCCTGTCCATTTTTATAGTTAAATCAATCCGGTGAACTCACCACTCAGCGGATTGATAGCAAATCATGACGTATCCGCCAGCTCAGGAGGGGCGAATAATGGCGCCGGTTCGGGCGTCCTTGATCTCGGAGGGGTTAGCTTGGCCACCCACTTCACCGGGCAGGATATAAGCCAGCTTGCTTGCCAGCAGCTCACCAATATCGGCCACCCGACGGGCAGGCTCCTCACCGGTCAGGTTGGCGCTGGTAGAAACCAGCGGCTTGCCAAAGGCGCGACACAACGCCTGCACCTGAGGATGAGCCGTCACGCGCACCGCGAGGGTCTCGAACTGCCCGGTCAGCCAGGCCGGCGTCGTTGCACGGGCAGGCATGATCCAGGTAAAGGGGCCGGGCCAGCTGGCTTCAACCCGAGCCATTTGCTCACCGCTAAGTTGGCTCAGATCGATGTAGTCCTGCAATTGCGCCAAATCGGCAGCAATCAGGATCAACCCCTTCTCTACCGGACGCTGTTTGATGGCCAGCAGTCGCTGCACCGCCACTTCGGAGTCGGGATCACAACCCAGACCAAACACGGCCTCGGTTGCATAAGCAATCACCCCTTCCTGCTGGAGGGCGGCAACTGCCTGTTCAAATTCATTTGGCATAGGAAAAATGCGGCAGCCTGGCTGCCGCCTCGTCACTTAGTAGCAAGTTGAATCCATACGGCGGCGACCACAACAAAGTGACGTTTTGCTGTAGCACAGGAAAAATACGACACATCCGGATCGCCACCCGTTCACTTACTTGAGTTGAGCCTGCAGGGCGGCATCCTTGGCCATCACCTCTTCGGCATTCTTCTGGCGTTCGGCCCGAACCTTGGCCGCCAGTTCATCATCGGCTACTGCCAGCATCTGGGCTGCCAGATAACCTGCATTCTTGGCACCGGCTTTGCCGATCGCCACGGTCGCCACCGGTACACCACCCGGCATCTGCACGGTGGAAAGCAACGCATCCAGCCCTTTGAGTGGGCCGCCATCGATGGGCACCCCGATCACGGGACGAGTCGTGATGCCGGCTACGGCACCCGCCAGATGCGCCGCCAGACCGGCAGCACAGATAAAGACCTTGCAGCCACGGGCCTCGGCATCGGTCACATACTGATGGGTCGCAGCCGGCGTGCGGTGCGCGGAGGTGACTTTGACTTCCACTGCGATATCAAATGACTTGAGCACCTCGAGGGTAGTCTGCATCACGGGGAAATCAGAATCAGAGCCCATCAATACGGCAACAAAGGGTTTATTCATGGTGGGAATTTCCTTACTCCAAGTGGGGGGTTGAAGTTCACCGAAAACGTTTCAATCCGGTTGCGGCGGCGGGATTATACCTGCTCACTTTGGTGGCCGCATTTCTTTTGCGGACAGACCCAACGCAGAGTTCCTCTCACTTTTTTCTCTACCATGATGCCCCAACCACACGCGGGACAAGGCATAGGGATCGGTTTGTCGTTCACCACATATTTGCAGTGTGGATAACCATCACAGGAGTAAAACTGCTTGCCGTAGCGGGAGGTGCGGCTCACCAGATGACCCTTGCCGCACTCGGGGCAGAGGATCTGGGTATCATCGCTCTCCTGCAGGGATTCGATGTGCTGACAGGCCGGATACTGGGTACAACCGACAAACAGACCGTAACGCCCCTTCTTGATCGCCAGCGGCTCTCCGCAATCGGGACAAGCAGAGCCTTCGAGCACCTTTTCGATGTCGCGGCCGGATGGCGTCAGGGAGCGTATGTAATCACAGGCAGGATAGGCAGAACAGCCAAGAAAGGGGCCATGTTTGCCCTGGCGGATCACCAGCTCGGCCCCGCACTGCGGGCACGGCTCGCGCTCGAAGGCATGTTCGTGGGCTGAAAAGAGGTGATGATCGATTTTTGACATGGGCCGCGCCTTGAAATCCAGATGGCCTGAATTCTACCAGCGCGGCACCGGACTGTCAGTGAATGACGCCGTCTGACTCATCAAACACCAGCTCTTCCATCTGCTGGTAGGCATTTTCACTGCCCGGTACGTTGAACAGCACCATCATGACGACCCACTTCAGGTCACCCAGCTCGATATCCGGCTTGTCCAGCTCGAGCAGGCGCTCGATACAGATCTCGCGGGTTTCGGCATTCAGCACCTGGGCCTGTTCCAGAAAGAGCAGGAAGCCGCGGCACTCGGTGCCCAGGCGTGCCAGCTCTTGCGGAGCATAGATACGCATCGAGCCTTGCGCACTGGCGGTGACATAGACCTCCCGCTCGCTATCGTGCAGATTGGCCAATCGCTCCAGCCAGTCGAGTGCCTTGTCGATCTCTTCTTTATCGAAACCGGCCCGGCTCAACTCGTCGGTGAGCTCATCCTGCTCGACCATCACATCTGCATCGCTGTGGATGTAGGTCTCGAAAAGGTACATCAATACATCAAACATGATTCGCCCTCCTCGCTCTGACGTATCCACCGGCTACCGCCATCACTGCACCGGCCAGCTCCAGCTCTACCAACCTGCCCAATACCACTTCGACAGGAAGCTGGGCCCGCTCGGCAACGGTATCCACGCTCGTGGTCTCATAATCTACGTTATCCAACAAATCGGCATAAGGCAATTCGCTATTATGCGGTTGCTCAGATGGTGTGACCGATGGATCTGGCCGTGCGACCCACTCTGGCAGCTCTTCCACTATATCGGCCGCACTCAGCACAAGTTTGGCCCCCTGCTGAATTAATCTGTTACACCCTATCGCCTGGGCGTTTTGCGGGGCGCCGGGTACCGCAAAGACTTCGCGCCCCTGCTCCAGTGCATAGCGAGCGGTGATCAGCGAACCGCTCTGCTCGGTCGCCTCCACCACCAGGGTTCCCAACGACAGACCACTGATAATACGGTTGCGACGAGGAAAATGTTCAGCCAGCGGCCCTTTATCCGGCGCCAGCTCGGAGATAAGCAAGCCGCCGCTCTCCAGAATCTGGCCTGCCAGCCCCTGATGGCGTTTGGGGTAGAGGCAATCCAACCCGGAACCCAACACGGCAAGGGTGATACCGCCACAAGCCAGCGCCTGCTGATGGCAAACACCATCGATACCGAGCGCAAGGCCCGAGGTGATGGCTAACCCGCATCCAACCAGCTCGCTACAGAGGCGGGACGCATTATCTTTACCTGCATAGGTAGGATGGCGTGTCCCCACCATTGCCAGCTGGGGTAACGACAGCGCAGCAAGATCGCCACGACAGTAGAGCAACAGGGGGGCCGCGGGAATCTCCCGCAACAAGGGTGGATAAATCGGGTGATCTTGGGGAATAAGGAGATTGTCAGGCAAAGCGGTCCAAGCCAGGCTCTGCTCAACCACAGGCGAGGGCCAGCGCAGTTGTTTGATCTGCTCTGACGACAACCCCATACCATGCAGTTGCGCTTCATCGCTCTGAAACAGGGCCTCAATACTTCCCCCAGCCCGTTCCAACAGACGTGCAGCGGTCACCGGACCGATACCGGTGACCGCATCGAGAGTTAGCCAGAGCGCTAGACGCGCGTCGGGGTAGTTCACGTCAGAAGTGAGTGACCTGATAGCCCGCACTCACCATGTCGTTACTCTGCATGATGAGACCGTAACTCAGCTTGTCATACACCTTGAACAACATGACACGGGCAATCGCTTCAGAGGGCAATGGTGCCTTCTTGTTGCTGCTGTAAAACACCCGGTTAAAAACCGACGAGAGCTCCTTGTACTGTACATCGCCATTCTTGGTGACCAGAGCAGCACCGGGCCGTCTGACATCCAACACATCCCCGGCGACCAGTTGATCACGGCCACCCCGATTGATCAGCACCACATCAAACTTGCCACCGCCCCGGGTCTTGTTCGGCAAATCGATGATATAGCCCGGCGTGATGGCAGGTGCCGCTTTCGGTGTGAAGACGGCGGGCATGTTTTCCTGAGCCGGCAGCGGCATCACCTTGTCGCCCTGCAGCACTTCGCGCTGGTTATGAGTCAGAGTCACCTCAGTCCGATCGCCATCAAGACGCGCCACGGCCCGCACCACACCGGCAAAGATCGCCTCCTGTCCCAGCAGTTCACCGGTTTCGCGATCCTTGTAGACCACTCCGGGGTGATAAATGCCATAAACCTGCCCCGGCGTCAGGGAGCCCTGTACATAGAGGGTGTCCCCCTCCAGCATGCCGATATGTTTCTGATCCGACCCCAGCAGATAGGGCAAGGTTTTCTGCTGCTGGCTGTCTGCCAGAATATGGTCAGTTTGCAGGAAGGGGCCGATCTCGCTGATAGGCAGGGTCGGAATGGGGTTGGCTTTGTTCTCGTAACGGGTTTTCGGGCCGAGACGGATAACTTGCTTGCCACCCTGCATCGCCTTGCCAAGCCGGGGTTCACCATTGACCCAGCTCAGATGCAGTACATCACCGGGGTAGATCCAGTGAGGATTGGCTATCTGCGGATTGATGTTCCAGAGACGGGGCCAGAGCCAGGGTTCGGAAAGATACTTGCCGGAGATATCCCACAGGGTGTCGCCTTTTTGCACTACATAGCTTTCGGGGTAACCCGCTTTCAGCCTCAGCTGATCGGCCAGTGCTGCCTGACTCACGGTCACCAGCAGGCAGGCGAGGATGGTTTGCTTCAGATACATAACACTCCCTGTTACTTCTGTACGCAAAGTGTTGCTGTTTTTTGTCGGCGTAAATGACTAGAATTACGCCAATATTGACTGCATTTATACGAAACTAAAGAAAAAACTATGGCCATTCTAGATGTATTGCGTTTTCCCGATGAGCGCCTGCGCACCGTTGCAGCCCCTGTCGAGACCTTTACACCCGAGTTACAACAGATTGTAGATGATATGTTCGAAACCATGTACGCGGAGGAAGGCATTGGCCTGGCCGCGACTCAGGTCGACATTCACCAGCGCATCATAGTGATCGATGTCTCTGAAAACCGTGAAGATCCTCTGGTATTGATCAATCCGGAGGTCATCGAGCAGTGCGGCAGCACCGGCATTGAAGAGGGTTGCCTCTCCGTGCCCGGCAGCCGTGCTCTGGTGCCTCGCGCCGAACAGATCAAAATCCGCGCCCTGGATCGCCACGGCAAGCCGTTCGAGCTGGAAGCCGATGATCTGCTCGCCATCTGCATCCAGCATGAGATGGATCATCTGGTCGGCAAGCTGTTTGTGGATTACTTGTCCCCGCTCAAGCGCCAGCGCATTCGCCAGAAGCTGGAAAAGATGGCCCGTGAAGATCGCAAAGTCCTCTGAGGATCTGCCCCATTGAATAAGCTGAAACTGATTTTTGCCGGTACTCCCGACTTCGCCGCCCGTCACCTGGCGGCGTTGTTGTCTTCCGACCACGAGGTCGTTGCCGTTTATACCCAGCCTGACAAGCCTGCTGGCCGTGGCCAGAAGCTCACCGCCAGCCCGGTCAAAGAGCTGGCACTGGCCCATAACCTGCCGGTTTACCAACCTGCCTCTCTGCGCAAGGAAGAGGCGCAAGCCGAACTGGCCGCCCTTGGCGCCGACCTGATGGTGGTGGTGGCCTATGGCCTGATCCTGCCCAAGGTGGTGCTCGATACCCCGCGTCTGGGCTGCATCAACGTCCATGGCTCCCTGCTGCCCCGCTGGCGCGGCGCGGCACCGATCCAGCGCTCCATCTGGGCGGGCGATGCCGAAACCGGCGTCACCATCATGCAGATGGATGTGGGACTGGATACCGGCGCCATGATCCGCAAGGTTAGCTGCCCCATCGCCGCCGACGAGACCTCCGCCAGCCTCTATGACAAGCTGGCCGAGCTGGGCCCGCAGGCACTGGTCGACACCATCAATGCCATGGCCGCCGGTGAAACCGCTGCCGAGGCACAAGATGATGCGCAGGCAAACTATGCCGAAAAGCTCTCCAAGGAAGAGGCCCGCATCGACTGGTCGATGGAGGCTGTTGCCATCGAACGCTGCATCCGCTCGTTCAACCCCTGGCCCATCAGCTGGTTTGAAGTGGCTGATCAGACCGTCAAGGTATGGCAAGCCTCAGTCATTGACAGCGACCACGGCCAACCCGCCGGCACCCTGCTCAAGGCCGACAAGCAGGGGATCGATATCGCTACCGGCAAAGGGGTGCTGCGCCTGCTGACCCTGCAACCGCCCGGCAAGAAGGCGATGTCCGTTTCGGATCTGCTCAACTCTCGCCGCGACTGGTTTGAACCCGGCACGCAATTGAATTGAACTGGATTGAATTGACACAAGCGGGGCCCAGGCCCCGACTTGCGCATCTAAGGTAACTCTATGAAAACACGTGCACAGGCCGCTCTCGTTATTCAACAGGTGCTGGATCAGGGTCAATCCCTCTCCGCTGTTCTGCCTGCTGCCCAGGAGAAGGTTGCACCTCGCGATCGCGCTCTCCTGCAAGAACTCTGCTACGGCACCCTGCGCTGGCTGCCCCGCCTCGATGCGGCAGTTAACGAGATGATGGACAAGCCGCTCAAGAACAAGAGCCGCATTTTCCACTACCTCATCTTGGTCGGTCTCTATCAGCTCATCTACACCCGCATTCCGGCTCACGCCGCGGTGGCCGAGACCGTCAACGCCGTCAAACTGCTCAAGGGCACCTCCCTGCGTGGCCTCATCAACGGCGTGCTGCGCAACTTCCAGCGCAGCGCCGAAGTCATTCTGCTGCGTATCGACCGTGTTCCCAGCATTCGCCTCGGTCATCCGGAGTGGCTCACCAAGCGCCTGCGTCAGGCCTATCACGATGAGTGGGAATTCATCATGGAGGCGAACAACCAGCGTCCCCCCATGTGGATCCGCAACAACAGCCAGCGCCAGAGCCGCGATGCCATGCTGGCTCGCATGGCTGAAGTCGGCATCAATGCCGTGGCCGGTGAAGAGGGTGAGGATTGCATCCTGCTGGAACGTCCTTGTGATGTGACCAAGCTGCCCGGCTTCGAGGTCGGTGACTGCTCGGTACAGGATGGTGCAGCACAACAGGCCGCGGCACTGCTCGACCCGCAACCGGGCGAGTGGGTGCTGGATGCCTGCGCCGCCCCCGGAGGCAAGACTGCCCACCTGCTGGAGCGTCAGCCCAAGCTGGCTGGCGTGGTTGCAGTCGATGCCGACGAAAACCGCCTCAAGCGGGTGCAGGAGAACCTGAACCGTATCGGCCTCACCGCCAAGGTGATCCATGGCGATGCGGCGGCGCCGGAACAGTGGTGGCCGGAGGGCCAGTTCGACCGCATTCTGCTGGATGCCCCCTGCTCTGCCACCGGCGTGATCCGCCGCCATCCCGACATCAAGTGGCTGCGCCGCGATCAGGACATTCGCGAGCTGGCCGAGCTGCAACGCCGTATTCTCAATGCCCTCTGGGGCAAGCTGAAGAGCGGCGGCACCCTGCTCTACGCCACCTGCTCTGTCCTGCCGGAAGAGAACCGCGAACAGATCCGCACCTTCCTTGCCGCGACCAAAGATGCCAAATTGGTACCGTTGCACGAACAGGACACCCCGGATTGCCCGGGTCGCCAGTTCCTGCCGGGTGAAGCCGAGATGGATGGCTTCTACTACGCCAAACTGGTCAAGCTCTGAGCCTGGCATGACAAACCTCATTCGGGAGAGCCACCAGCTCCGCTCTGGAGCTCCCCTTTACAGCCTCAACGTGAGTAGACGTTCCCTATGAAGATCATCATTTTGGGAGCCGGCCAAGTCGGCGGCACCCTGGCCGAGAACCTGGCCGGGGAGAACAACGACATCACCATCGTCGACACCGACAGCGATCGCCTGCGCGAACTGCAGGACAAGTTTGACCTGCGGGTAGTCAACGGGCACGGCGCCCACCCCAAAGTGCTGCGCGAAGCGGGGGCTCAGGATGCCGACATGCTGGTCGCCGTCACCAACAGTGACGAGACCAACATGATCGCCTGTCAGGTTGCCTACTCCCTGTTCAACACCCCGAACAAAGTGGCGCGGATCCGCTCACCAGCCTATCTGACCGAACGGGATCGCCTGTTCCTGCCGGAATCGGTGCCGGTGGATCACCTGATCGCGCCTGAGCAGCTGGTGACCGACTATGTGCGTCGCCTGATCGAGTATCCGGGTGCCCTGCAAGTGGTTGATTTCGCAGGTGGCCGCGTCGGTCTGGTGGCGGTCAAGGCCTACTACGGCGGCCCGCTGGTCGGCAATGCCCTCTCCACCCTGCGCGAGCACATGCCCAACATCGAAACTCGCGTAGCAGCCATCTTCCGTCAGGGCCGCCCGATCCGTCCGCAAGGGACCACCATCATCGAAGCAGATGACGAGGTGTTCTTTGTGGCGGCGGCGGGCCATATCCGCGCCGTGATGTCGGAGCTGCAGCGCCTCGAGAGCCCCTACCGCCGCATCATGATCGTCGGCGGTGGCAACATCGGCGCCGGTCTCGCCCGCCAGCTGGAGAAGCGCTACAGCGTCAAGCTTATCGAGCGCAACCAGAAGCGGGCGGAGCAGCTCTCCGAACTGCTGGAGAACACCATCGTCTTCTGTGGCGATGCGGCGGATCAGGAGCTGCTGGCCGAGGAGCACATCGACCAGATCGACGTCTTCATCGCCGTGACCAACGAGGATGAGGCCAACATCATGTCGGCGCTGCTCGCCAAGAAGATGGGCGCCAAGAAGACCATGGTGCTGATCCAGCGCGGCGCCTACGTCGATCTGGTGCAGGGTGGCTCTATCGATATCGCCATCTCGCCCCAGCAGGCCACCATCTCGGCCCTGCTGACCCACGTGCGTCGGGCCGATATCGCCAACGTCTACAGCCTGCGCCGCGGCGCGGCCGAGGCGATCGAGGCGATTGCCCACGGTGATGAGAACACCTCCAAGGTGGTCGGCAAGACGGTAGGCGAGCTCAAGCTGCCGCCGGGTACCACCATCGGTGCCGTAGTGCGAGGAGATGAGGTGCTGATCGCTCACGATCGCACCAAGATCCAGCAGGATGACCACGTGGTCATGTTCCTGGTGGACAAGAAGTACATCCCGGAAGTGGAGCGGCTGTTCCAGCCAAGCCCCTTCTTCCTGTAACGTCTTCATGCGCACAGGCTGTCAAACCAGACCCGGCTCAGCTCCCCCAAGGGGATGGTCCGGGTCTTTTGTTAATCAACGACCAGGTTATCGAACATGATCAAGCTGCGTCCCATTATCTTTACCCTCGGACTGGTGCTCTCCAAGCTGGCGCTCTTCATGTGGCTGCCCACCTTGCTGGCACTGCTCACCGGGTCAGAGGGATTTGTCGAGTTTCTCAAGTCCGTGCTGATCACCCACGGCGCCGCCCTGCTCTGCCTCCACTATGGTCGCAAGGCGGAGTTTCATCTGGGGGTGCGGGAGATGTTCCTGCTCACCACCTCAGTCTGGGTGGTGGCCTGCGCCTTCGGCGCCCTGCCCTTTGTCTTCATCACCCACATCAACTTCACCGACGCCTACTTCGAGACCATGTCGGGGGTGACCACCACGGGCTCTACCGTGCTCTCCGGCCTCGACAACATGGCCCACAGCATCCTGTTGTGGCGTTCCATCCTGCAGTGGCTGGGCGGGGTCGGCTTTATCGTGATGGCGGTAGCCGTGCTGCCCTACCTCAACGTCGGCGGTATGAAGCTGTTCCAGACCGAGAGCTCGGACTGGTCGGACAAAAGCGCCCCGCGTGCCAAGACGGTCGCCAACAACATCGTCGTGGTCTATCTGGTGCTCTCCATGCTCTGCTTCATGGCCTACTGGGCCAGCGGCATGAACATGTTCGAGGCGATCAACCACGCCATGACCACTCTCAGTACCGGCGGCTACTCCACCTCCGATCAATCCATGTCCCACTTCTCCAACTCGGCACACTGGATTGGCACTCTATTCATGTTCCTCGGCGGCCTGCCCTTCCTGCTCTATGTGCAGAGCCTCAACCACAGGGACAACAGCCTGTTCAAGGATGCCCAGGTGCGCGGCTTCTTCTGGCTGGTGGTCTGGGTCACCGTCATCATGACCTTCTATCTGTGGGAGAGAGACCTGTTCGGCTTCTGGGATGCCCTGCGCATCAGCTGCTTCAACATCGTCTCGGTGCTCACCACCACCGGCTACGGCCTTGGTGACTTCGGCACCTGGGGGCCGCTCGCCAGCATCGTCTTCATCGTGCTGCTGGCTCTTGGGGCCTGTTCAGGCTCCACTGCGGGCGGCCTCAAGATCTTCCGGGTACAGGTGGCATTCGCCCTGTTCAGAAAGCAGATGCGCCAGCTGATGCACCCCTCTGCCGTATTCCCCCAGAAGTACAACGGCCGGACGGTCAATGACGCCATCATCCGCTCGATGATCTCATTCGTGCTGGCCTACTTCGCCATCATTCTGGTGATAGCTGCACTGTTGGGCGCCATCGGGCTTGACCCTCTGACGGCCATATCCAGCTCCATCACCGCCGTTGCCAACGTCGGCCCGGGCATGGGCCCGGTGGTCGGCCCCAGCACCAACTTTGCCAGCCTGCCGGAATCGGCCAAATGGCTGCTGTCATTCGGCATGCTGCTGGGACGGCTGGAGATCCTGACGGTCGCCGTGCTCTTCTTCCCCTCCTTCTGGCGCCAGTAATCCCTCACTGCAAGCCAGCAAAAAGCCGCAGCGTTCATCCGCTGCGGCTTTTTTATCTCACCCATCCCCACGACCTTCGCTCAACGCTCATCAGCCCCATTACCGGATAGCCTGAACGAGCTCATCAGGATGGCCAGAGCGGATCACAAGCATAAAAAAACGGACCCAAACCAGAAGTTTGGGTCCGTTTATCAGTGAACCGTCAGCGGCCGCAAGGGCTGCCGAGACTCAGCACATGGCATTAACCACGGCCAGAGCGCTTGCGATCCAGCTCGGTCAGCAATTTCTTGCGGATACGGATGTTCTTCGGAGTCACTTCTACCAGTTCGTCGTTATCGATGAACTCGAGAGCCTGTTCCAGAGTCATGCGGATCGGCGGAGTCAGCACTTGAGCTTCGTCGGTACCGGAGGCACGCATGTTGGTCAGCTGTTTGCCTTTCAGGCAGTTAACAGTCAGGTCGTTGGAACGGGAGTGGATACCGATCACCTGGCCTTCGTACACTTCGGTCGCGTGACCGATGAACAGACGACCGCGGTCTTGCAGACCGAACAGGGCGTAAGTCAGTGCTTTACCGGTAGCGTTGGAGATCAGCACGCCATTCTGACGCTCGCCGATGCTGCCACCCTTGTGCGGACCGTAGTGGTCGAAGGTGTGGTACAGCAGACCGGTACCTGAGGTCATGGTCATGAACTCGGTCTGGAAACCGATCAGGCCACGGCTCGGGATCATGAAGTCCAGACGGACACGACCCTTGCCATCCGGGGTCATGTTGGTCATTTCGCCTTTACGCAGACCCAGTTGCTCCATCACGGAACCCTGGTGCGCTTCTTCAACGTCCACAGTTACGGTTTCGAACGGTTCTTGCAGAACGCCATCAACGGTACGCAGGATTACTTCCGGACGGGACACAGCCAGTTCGTAACCTTCGCGACGCATGTTTTCGATCAGGATGGAGAGGTGCAGCTCACCACGACCGGATACACGGAACTTGTCCGGATCATCGGTCTCTTCCACGCGCAGGGCCACGTTGTGGACCAGCTCCTGGTTCAGACGCTCCAGAATGTTACGGGAGGTCACGAACTTGCCCTCTTTACCGGCGAACGGTGAGGTGTTGACCTGGAAGGTCATGTTCACGGTCGGCTCGTCAACGGAGAGCGGCGGCAGGGCTTCAACGGCACCGTTATCACAGATGGTGTCGGAGATTTTCAGCTCGCCCAGACCGGTAATAGCGATGATGTCACCCGCTTGCGCGTCGGTAACTTCAGTACGGGACAGACCCAGGTAACCCAGCACCTGACCGACTTTACCGTTACGGGTCTTGCCGTCGGCACCAACGATAGTGACTTGCTGGTTGGTCTTGACGCGACCACGAGTGATACGGCCGATACCGATAACGCCCACGTAGGAGTTGTAGTCCAGCTGGGAGATCTGCATCTGGAAACCACCTTCGGCATCAGCCTTCGGCGCTTCAACGTTGTCAACGATAGCCTGGAACAGCGGCTCCATGTTCTCGGACTCGACGTCCTGATCCATGGTGGCCCAACCGTTCAGTGCAGAGGCGTAAACAACTTTGAAATCCAGCTGTTCGTCAGTCGCGCCCAGGTTGTCGAACAGGTCGAATACCTGATCCATTACCCAGTCAGGACGAGCACCCGGACGGTCAACCTTGTTGATGACCACGATCGGCTTCAGACCCTGAGCGAAAGCTTTCTGGGTCACGAAACGGGTTTGCGGCATCGGGCCGTCTACGGCGTCAACCAGCAGCAGCACGGAGTCAACCATGGACAGTACGCGCTCTACTTCACCACCGAAGTCGGCGTGACCCGGGGTATCAACGATGTTGATGCGGTAGTCATTCCAGCGGATCGCAGTGTTCTTGGCGAGAATGGTGATGCCACGTTCCCGTTCCAGATCATTGGAGTCCATGATCCGTTCCTGGCCTTCCGTGGAGCGGTCCAGGGTGCCGGACTGCTGCAGCAGCTTATCAACCAGAGTCGTTTTGCCGTGGTCAACGTGCGCAATAATCGCAATATTGCGTAAATTCTCTAACATTCTCGCCTCAATCACCGGGTAAAATTGGGCGCTAATTGTACTCTTGCCTTTGTGATCTGCCTAGCAGAATTGCAGTACATTCGCGCATAACAACAGATCTGGATCATAGACCTCTCTGACAAACCCTGCTTAGATGGGCAGTGACCGTATTTCGCGCACCATTACAGTGCACCAAAACGATCCACCATCGCACTAAATTGATGCAACGCGAGTCGAGATCGCCTGATTTTGGGGAGCCTCTTCAGCGAGATTGCCCTGAAATCAAGCTGTCACAAACTTGGCACGATACTGGCTTATGTGAATACGACGACGCATTCACCCAGAGAGTTTTAACACCGGAGGTTACTTAGCATGTCAGCCCAGAACGTTTTGGCCCTGATCCAGGAACACGAAGTCAAGTTTGTTGATCTGCGCTTTACCGACACCAAGGGTAAAGAGCAGCATGTATCCATCCCTGCTCACCAGGTTGATGAAGATTTCTTCGAAGACGGCAAGATGTTCGATGGTTCCTCCATCGGCGGCTGGAAGGGCATCAACGAATCCGACATGGTACTGATGCCGGACGCAGCCTCCGCCAAGCTGGACCCGTTCACCGAAGAGACCACCCTGAACATCGTTTGTGACGTGCTGGAGCCTGCCACCATGCAGGGCTACGATCGCGATCCGCGCTCCATCGCCAAACGTGCAGAAGATTTCCTGAAGTCCAGCGGCATCGCTGACACCGTGCTGTTCGGGCCGGAGCCGGAATTCTTCATGTTCGACAACATTACTTTCTCCAACACCATGGGCCACAGCTTCGTGAAAATCGAATCTGAAGAAGCCGCATGGAACTCCGGCACTGCCTATGAGCATGGCAACAAGGGTCACCGTCCGTTCGTGAAAGGCGGTTACTTCCCGGTTGCACCGGTCGACTCTTCCCAGGATATCCGCGCCGCCATGTGTCTGGTGCTGGAAGAGATGGGCCAGGTCGTTGAAGCTCACCACCACGAAGTGGCCACTGCCGGTCAGAACGAGATCGCTACCCGCTTCAACACTCTTACGCTGAAAGCTGACGAAGTACAGGTACTGAAGTACGTGATCCACAACGTGGCTCACGCCTACAACAAGACCGTCACCTTCATGCCGAAACCCATGTTCGGTGACAACGGCTCCGGCATGCACTGCCACCAGTCTCTGGCCAAGAACGGCGTCAACCTGTTCGCTGGTGACCTGTACGGCGGTCTGTCCGAGATGGCTCTGCACTACATCGGCGGTATCATCAAGCACGCCAAGGCCATCAACGCCTTCGCCAACCCGACCACCAACTCCTACAAGCGTCTGGTTCCGGGTTATGAAGCACCGGTCATGCTGGCCTACTCTGCCCGCAACCGCTCTGCCTCCATCCGTATCCCGGTGGTACCGAGCCCGAAAGCCCGTCGTATCGAAGTGCGCTTCCCGGATCCGGCTGCCAACCCGTACCTGGCCTTCGCAGCCCAGCTGATGGCCGGTCTGGACGGTATCATCAACAAGATCCATCCGGGCGATGCCATGGACAAGAACTTGTATGACCTGCCGCCGGAAGAAGCCGCAGAAGTACCGACCGTTGCCGGCTCTCTGGACGAAGCCCTGGCTGCTCTGGATGCTGACCGCGAGTTCCTGACCCGTGGCGGCGTGTTCAGCGATGACTTCATCAACTCCTATCTGGAACTGAAACAGCAGGATGTTGACCGTGTGCGCATGACTCCGCACCCGCTGGAGTTCGAACTGTACTACTCCGTCTAAGGCTCAGCAGACTGGCCGTTTAAATCTGGTCAGCTTGCTTAATCGTGACAAAACCCGCCATCTGGCGGGTTTTTTCTCTGATAGGATTAAGCAAAATACCGTCAAGGAGAGATGGATGAACAACAAGCATGGCATAGGGGTGCTCGGCCTCCTGTTGCTGACCTCGTTCGCTGCGGATGCGGCCAAGGTCTACTCCTGGGTCGATGGCAATGGCATCACCCACTACTCGGATGCGCCACCACCCGGCAAAAACGCCAAAGAGGTCGATCTGCGGGTCGCCCCGCTGCTGGGCAGCAACGCGCCCAGATCGGTGCAGGTGGATAACTTCAACAGCCTGACCGGCGCCGATGCCAAGAAAGAAAAAGAGGCAGCCAAGCTGACCATCGAACTGCTCTCCCCGGAACAGGGCAGCACCCTGCGCGACAACACAGGCAACATTGTCTTTCAGGGCACCATCAGCCCCAAACCTCCGACCCAGTATGATGTGCGCCTGACCCTGGATGGCAAAGCCGCCCCCATCGTCAGCAACAGCCTCTCTGTCCGGGTCGAAAACGTCGATCGCGGCGCCCACGAGGCTCAGCTCGAGCTGCTCGCCAAAGACGGTACGATCCTTGCTAAATCCAGTGCAGTCACCTTTTACCTGCATAGAGCGAGCGTGACGCCAGCTCCCAAACCCACCCCCAAAGCCGACTAGGGGTGATATAGCGCACCGATGCGGGTAAACTCTATGCACCATATCGGTGCATAACAGGTGTGTAGCACCGTTTTAGGGAGAAACCTGTGCCAACCCGCTCGGACAACGCCAAAACACTCTTGGATAATTTGCTGACCGCCGTGATCCTGATGGATGAGCGGCTCTGCATCCAATTCGTCAACCCGGCGGCTGAACAGCTGCTCTCCCTCAGTGAACGCCGGCTGATCGGCATCGAACTGCCCCATCTGCTGGAACATATCTCCCTCGATTTGCAGCGACTCAAGCAGTGCCTCGTTTCAGGGCAGGGCTTTACCGACAGCGAAGTGACTCTGGTGGTGGAAGGAGAACCGCGACTGGTGGAGCTGAGCGCGACCCCGATGGCCGACCACGAACAGCGTCTACTGGTGGTGGAGCTGCGCAAGATCGACCAGCAGAAGAAGATCAGTCAGGAGCAGCAGCAACATGCCCAGCAGCTGGCGGCCAAGGAGCTGGTGCGCGGGCTGGCCCACGAAATCAAGAATCCCCTCGGCGGCCTGCGCGGCGCGGCCCAGCTGCTGCAAAAGGAGCTGCCGGACCCGGCGCTGCGCGAATATACCGGCATCATCATCGAACAGGCTGACAGGCTGCGGGTACTGGTCGATCGGCTGCTCGGCCCCCAGCGCCCCGGCCGTCACCAGATGCACAATGTCCATTCGGTGCTGGAGCAGGTACGCCGACTGGTGGAGCTCGAACTCCCTCCCTCTGTTCGCATCGAGCGGGATTACGACCCCAGCATCCCCGAATTCGAGATGGAGCCGGATCAGCTGCAGCAGGCGTTTCTCAACATAGTGCGCAACGCCGCCGAAGCGCTGGGGGATCAGACCGGGCTTATCCGCATCAAGACCCGCACCGCGTTCCAGATCACCATCCACGGCCAGCGTTACCGGCTGGCAGCGGAGATCAAGATCATCGACAACGGCCCCGGCATTCCCGATGCCATTCGCGACACCCTGTTCTACCCGATGATCACCGGCAAGGAGGGGGGCACCGGGCTCGGCCTCTCCATCGCCCAGAACCTGATCGACCAGCACAAGGGGCGGATTGACTGCATCAGCTGGCCGGGCCACACCGAATTCACCATTTTTCTACCGCTTCGCAAGTAAGGGAACCCCATGACCGCCAAAGTGTGGATCGTCGATGACGACAGTTCTATCCGCTGGGTGCTGGAGCGCACTCTCGGCAGCGAAGGCTTCAACTGCGAGAGCTTTGCCGATGGCGAAGCCCTGCTGCACGCCCTTGAGCTGCGCTCGCCCGATGTGATCCTCTCCGATATCCGGATGCCCGGCATCGATGGTTTGAGCCTGCTGGAGCAGATCCACCGCCGTCAGGCCGATCTGCCCATCATCATCATGACCGCCCACTCGGATCTCGACAGCGCGGTCAACGCCTACCAGCGCGGCGCCTTCGAATACCTGCCCAAACCGTTCGACATCGACGAAGCCGTGACCTTGGTACGCCGCGCCGAGAATCATCTCAAGGAGCAGCGGACCAAGCGGAAGTCTCGCCAGCAAGAAGCCACCGCCACTCCCGAAATCATCGGTGAGGCACCGGCGATGCAGGAGGTGTTCCGCGCCATCGGTCGCCTGTCACGCTCCAGCATCTCGGTGCTGATCAACGGTCAGAGCGGTACCGGCAAGGAGCTGGTCGCCCACGCCCTGCACAAGCACAGCCCGCGTGCTCACAAGAACTTTATCGCCCTCAACATGGCGGCCATCCCCAAAGATCTCATCGAATCCGAGCTGTTCGGTCACGAGAAGGGGGCCTTTACCGGCGCCAACAACATCCGCCACGGCCGCTTCGAGCAGGCCGACGGCGGCACCCTGTTTCTCGACGAGATCGGCGATATGCCGCTGGATGTGCAGACCCGACTGCTGCGGGTGCTGGCCGATGGCCAGTTCTACCGGGTCGGCGGCCATCAGCCGGTGCAGGTGGATGTACGGATCATCGCTGCCACCCACCAGAATCTGGAGAAGCGGGTCGCCGATGGCGAGTTTCGCGAGGATCTGTTCCATCGCCTCAACGTCATCCGCATTCATATTCCCGCTCTCAAGGAGCGCCGTGAGGATATCCCCCAGCTGGCCCGCCACTTCCTGCTGCGCGCCGCCAAAGAGCTGAATGTCGAGGCCAAGAGCCTGCACCCGGATACCCAGGCCTATATCAGCCGACTGCCCTGGCCGGGCAACGTGCGCCAGCTGGAGAACGTCTGCCGCTGGCTTACCGTGATGGCCTCGGGGCAGGAAGTTCTGGTGGGCGATCTGCCTGCCGAGCTGCTCACCCCCATCACCCACAACGCCGAACCGGGCCAACCGGCATTGCCCGGTTGCTGGCAGCAACAGTTGCAGGAGTGGGTGGCCAGCAAGTTGGCGCTGGGAGAGACAGACATCCTGGCCGATGCCATGCCCCAGTTCGAGCGGATCATGCTGGAAACCGCGCTGGAACACACCCACGGCCACAAGCAGGAGGCGGCGCGCCTGCTTGGCTGGGGTCGCAACACCCTGACCCGCAAGCTGAAGGAACTCGATCTCTTCTGAGTCCCGGGGAAAAACGATTCCCATCACGCCCTGACAAATCACCGCCCGCCAGAACCCCGTTTAACCATAAACGGGGTATCTTTTTTGAAAGCCCCGCCTAGAATGGCAGGCTTTCAAACCTGACTCGACGAGGGCGCCCCCATGATTGACAGATCTCTCCCCCTGACCGACCTGCACCGCCATCTGGACGGCAACATCCGCCCGCAAACCATCCTCGAGCTGGGTCGCCAACACAATATCCAGCTGCCCGCCTTCGAGCTGGAGGCGCTGCGCCCCCATGTACAGATCGTCGAAAACGAGCCGAGTCTGGTTGCCTTCCTGAAGAAACTGGACTGGGGTGTGGCCGTGCTGGCTGACTATGACGCCTGCCGCCGGGTCGCCTACGAGAACGTGGAAGATCTGCTGCGCGCAGGTATCGACTATGCCGAACTGCGCTTCAGCCCGGCCTATATGGCCATGGCCCACAAGCTGCACCCGCAGGGCGTGGTGGAAGCCATTATCGACGGCGTGGTCGCGGGCAGCCGCGATTTCGGTATCAAGACCAACCTGATCGGCATCATGAGCCGCACCTTCGGCACCGAGCAGTGCAATCAGGAGCTGGCCGCCTGCTTGGCTCACCGCGACAAGCTGGTCGCCATCGATCTGGCCGGTGACGAGCTGGGCTTCCCGGGCGAACTCTTTGTCGACCACTTCCGCAAGGTGCGCGATGCAGGCATGCGCGTCACCGTACACGCCGGTGAAGCCGCTGGCCCCGAGAGCATGTGGCAAGCCATTCGCGAGCTGGGCGCCGAGCGTATCGGCCACGGCGTCAAAGCGATTCAGGATCCGGCCCTGATGGCCTATCTGGCCGAACACCGCATCGGCATCGAATCCTGCCTCACCTCCAACGTCCAGACCACCACGGTAGCGAGCCTGACCGAGCACCCGATCCGCCAGTTCCTGGCTGCCGGCGTGCTGGCCTGCCTCAACACCGATGACCCGGCGGTGGAAGGCATCGACCTGCCCCACGAATATGAGGTGGCTGCTCCGGCCGCTGGCATGACCGCCAGCGAAATCCGCACCGCCCAGCAGAACGGCCTGACCCTGGCCTTCCTGAGCGATAGCGAGAAAGCCGAACTGAGCGCCCGCGCAGCCAGCCGCTGATACACACCGGCACTGCAAATAAAAACGGCCCACTTCGGTGGGCCGTTTGCTTTGCGGATTTCTGATGATGGGTAAGCACTTGGCCAGCTGACAGATAGCAAAAGGCCCAAACCGGGTTTGGGCCTTGGCTGATGACGGTGCAGGTAAAAACTACTCCTGCTCCTTGTCGCGTTCCAGCGCCCGCTCCACCAGCGGCTCTGGCAGGCTCTTGGTCACCTCCACCCCCAGCTCGCGGAAATGCTCGACCTGGGCAATCAGGTTGCCACGGCCGTTGACCAGCCGTCCCATCGCCTTGTCGTAGCTCTCCTGCGCCTTGTGCAGGCTGCCGCCCATTTGCTGCATCTCCTCGACAAACAGCCGCAGCTTTTCGTAGAGGCGACCGGCCCGCTCGGCAATCTGGCGGGCATTCTGGTTCTGCCGCTCGTAGCGCCACAGGTTCTCGATGGTGCGCAGCGCTACCATCAGGTTGGTGGGGCTCACCAACAGGATGTTGTTGTCGAGACCGTAACGCACCAGCGAGGGATCGGCTTCCATGGCAGTGAGGAAGGCGGGCTCCACCGCCACGAACATCAGCACATAGTCGAGGGTGCGCACCCCGGGCAGTTGCTGGTAATCCTTGCGGCCCAGCTCGCGGATATGGTTGCGCACCGAGGCGACATGCTCCTTGAGCGCCACCGCCTTCTCCAGCTCGTCATCGGCGTTGTACCAGCGTTCGTAGGCGGTCAGCGACACCTTGGCATCGATGATGATGTCCTTCTCCTGCGGCAGGTGGACGATCACGTCGGGCTGGTAGCGCTTGCCCTTCTCCACCTCGATATTGACCTGGGTGTGGTACTCGTGACCTTCGCGCAGACCGCACTCGCTGAGGATCCGTGCCAGCACCACTTCCCCCCAGTTGCCCTGCTGCTTGCTGTCGCCCTTGAGGGCGCGGGTTAGCGCTGCCGCCTCCTCGGTCATGCGGGCATTGAGCTCGGCGAGGCGCTCCAGCTCGAACTTGAGGCTGTGGCGCTGGGCCGTCTCCTGGGCGTGGGTCTCGCCTACCTGACGACGAAAACCCTCCAGCTGCTCTTTGAGCGGACTCAACAGCAGATCGAGACTGTTCTGGTTCAGTTCGCGGAAGTTGCCGGAGTTTTGCTCGAAGATCCGGTTGGCGAGATTCTCGAACTGCTGACTGAGGCGCTGCTCCGCCTCCTGTTGCAGTTGCAGCTTCTCGGCGGCGGCCAACCGTTCGCTGCGCAGGGTCGCTTCCGCATCCTTGAGGCGGGCGGTGAGCTTGATCAGCAGGGTCTGCTGCTGATCCAGCTTCTGCTGGCCCTGCATCCGCTCATCCTGCAACTCGTCGAAGCGATCCTGCAGCACCTGATAACGCTCCTGCGCCAGCATCAGCTCCTGAGCCTGCGCCGTGGCGGCCCGCCGCCCGATCAGCCAGCCCAGTCCGAGGGCCAGCACGGCGGCAGGCAGCAAGATCCCCCAGAGCCCGGGGTCGATCATTTGCGGCTCCGCTGACGCAGGAAGAGTTCGAGATAGCGGTTAACCAGGATCCAGAGCACCACGTAGATAAGGTAGGCGGCCAGCACCACCCACTTGTGGGTGTTGACGCCGGTATCGAGCTCGGCGAACTCGATATCCTTGATGCGGCAGTAGGCCCACATCAGCAGGGGAAAGACATAGAGCAGGGACGCACGCCAGAGAAATAGCCACATATGTTTTCATTCAACCACGTAAAAAGACCCGCCTAGCTTACACAAGGGCAACTGCGCTTGCGATCCTGACGGCCGCTATTCTCTGGCCTGCTTCCCGAAACTTCGATAAAATTAACCCCTAATAGGTATCAGGGGCGAGCATGACTCACTATTTCCTCCGTTGGCTGACACAAGGTTGGCAAGCTTCCCGCAAGCCCGCCGTGGTTTGCCATGAAGCGCGCCCGCCATGGGCCATTGAGGAGTCCCAGTACCTCTCCCTCTGCACCCGCTGTGGCGAGTGTTTCAAGGCCTGCCCGCGCGGTCTGCTCAAACCGGCCACCCAGGAGGAGTACGAGGGGAGCCCCATCGCCGGTACCCCGGTACTCGATCTCGCCTGCGGCCAGTGCAGCTACTGCGGCAGCTGCGCCAGAGCCTGTCCCACCGGCGCCCTCGACCTGCAACTGGGCCGTCAGGTGCAGACCCGGGTGCAGATTGAAGAGAGCTGCCAAGCACGGCAGGGCTTCTACTGCCTGCTCTGTGAAGATGCCTGCCCGCAACAGGCGATCAAGGCCACAGCCGACGGCATCAACGTCAATATGGATGCCTGCAATGGCTGCGGTGCCTGCGGCCTCGCCTGCCTGCACGGCGCCATCACCCTGATCCGCCAGCCGGGCAGTCGCTAAAACCACCCGCGTACAAAAGCAAAAGGGGCCATCAGGCCCCTTTCACATCTTGTTCGATATTCCACGCCCCGTCAGGCCATGGTCACAATAGTCTCTTGCTCGATACCCAGCAGGTGGCAGAGACGATTGGGATCGCGCACCGCATCGGCCAGAGTGTACTCACCCAGCACTTCGAGGAAGGCGTTCATGGCGCGGCGCAGAATGCCCTGAATGCGGCAGCCGCCGGAGAGTCGGCAGTTTTCACGCTTGCAATCGACCGGACAGAGCACATGCTCCATGTCCATCACCACATCCCGCAAATTGATGGAGACCGCCGAGCGACCGAGGCGGATGCCACCGTGCTTGCCGCGTACCGTTTCGATGTACCCCTTGATGCCAAGCTGGTGCACAATTTTGACCACGTGGTTGCGAGAGATGCCGAAGGTATCGGCCACTTCAGTAATGGTCGACAGACGATCCCCCGGCTGAACCGCCAGGAAGGTCAGGGTACGCAGGGCGTAGTCGGTAAATCGTGTCAGTTGCATGGTCGCACTTGCCTCTTACTACAAGCCAGGAATCAGGACGACAACATTGAGCTAAGAGGCAGGAGACAACCGGTTTGCCTCTGTTTGCCCATTGGTTCGCCAGAGGAGGGCCTGTCTCTTAATCTGAGTTGCGGAGTGACAGGTTAAGAGCAGCACAACCGGGTGTCGATGAAGATGCACATAAATCGACACTTTCTTTGATTGATCGCAAACTTGCCGGGTTAGCCCGGCGTTTACCCGCTTTATGGCGGGTAAATCTCCCGAATAGTCTCCTTCACCAAGCCACTTCGACCAGCAGCCATATGGCCCGCGAACCGCCCCTGAATCGACCGCCAGAAAGGTGGTTCAGTGGGGCTGTTTCAGCCAATTTTTCAGCGCGACCGAGGGAATGGAGCTCTCGGAGGCGACGGCAAACGCGCCCCAGTCCACCGCGCACTGCAACGCATCCTTGATCGCCATGCCCCGCGCCAGACCATGGATCAATCCGCCGGCGAAGGCATCACCCGCCCCCGTAGTATCGACCACCGAGACGGGCCGAGCGGCGACCCGGATCTGCTCATCGCCGTGGATGGCAACCGCGCCCGCCTTTCCTTCGGTCAGCACCAGCCATTCGAGCTGCTCCCCCGCCAGCTGGCGGGCATGCTGCCAGGGGTCGCTCACCTCGCCGAGATCGGAGCGGGAGGCCACCAGCACATGGCAGGGACGGCGCGCTTGGCCGCCCTTGGGATACTGGGCCACCACGAAGCTCTTGCCGAGCATCTGGCGCATGTAGCTGATGATGGCGGTGCCGGGATAGTTCACATAGAGGCAGTCGATCCCCTCCAGCGGCAGATCGCCGGGCAGGTCGGGACGCCGCGGGCGGCGCAGTATGGTGCGCTCGCCGGTGGAGTCCACCAGGATCAGCAGCTCGCCGGTCTCGCCGCCAAAGCGCTCCACATGGCTGCAATCCAACCCGTAACCGGCCGCCTGCTCCAGCAGCCAGTCGCCGGTCTCGTCCAGCCCGATACGGGAAGCAATGGTCACCTCGTGGCCCGCCCACACCAGCCCTATGCCGGTATTGGCAGCGCCACCTCCCAGCCTGCGCCCCTGATCCACATATTGCAGCCGGGCCCCCGCCACCAGAGGTTCGGAGAGGGAGAGCACATGATCACAGTTGAGATTGGCAAGCAGCAGAATGCGGGACATAGAGACCTCGGACGATGGAGATAGCCCAAAAGAGACAGGCTGAACCCCGAGTAGAGCCCAGCCTGACAGAAGAGACAACCGGCAGCGATCGGGAATCCGATCGGGATCAATAGATGGGCAGCTCCACCCCGGCCAGCAGCTCGTCGATGCGCGCCTGACTCGGCTGCTGCATCACGCTCTGAATCACCTCCTTGGTGAGGTGGGGCGAGAAGGAGCTGATGAAGTCATACATGTAGTTCTGCAGCAGGATGCTCTTGCTGAAACAGAGCTGCGCCGGGCAGGGCTTGAACAGGTGCTCCAGATTGATGGAGACCAGCCCGGGGGTGTCATTGTCGTTGGCCACCAGCGAGGAGATGATGCCGATGCCAAAGCCCAGCTCCACGTAGCGTTTGATCACCCCGGCGTCCATCACCGTCATGTAGTAGCTCGGGGTGAGACCGGCGGCATGGAATACCTCGTCCTGCACCTGACGACCAGTGGCGCCACTCTCGTAGCTGAGGATGGGGTAGTGGCAGAGCTGCTCCAGGGTCGGCTTCTTCACCTTGGCCAGGGGGTGATCCTGCGGCACCACCAGCGAGAGAGTCCAGAGGTAGGCGGGCAGCGCGATCAGCTCCTTGTCGAAGCCAATCTCGTGGGCAACGATGGAGAAATCGGAGTAACCCTTGCTGATCTGCTCCTTGCTCGCCGACATCACCGGATGGAGGTGGAACGAGATCTTGGGATACTTCTTGGTGAAGTAGGTGACCGACTTGGGCAGCAGATAGCGGGCGATGGTGTGGGTGGTGTGAATATTAAGGGTGCCCACGGTCGGGTCCAGATATTCGCGGGAGATCGCCTTGATCTTGCTCTCGATATTGAGCATTGCTTCGGCACACTTGATGATCTCTTCCCCCACTGGGGTGATGCGGTGCAGGTGTTTGCCACGGCGCTCGAAGATCCGCACCCCCAGCTCGCTCTCCAGCAGGCCAATCTGTTTGCTGACCCCCGGCTGACTGGTGAAGAGCGCATCGGAAGCCACGGACACATTGAGGTTGTGGTCCCGGATCGCGATCAAATACTTCAATTGCTGTAGTTTCAAGGCGTCACACTCTCACACTGGTTTGGCTCAGACAGCTTTGGCTCAGGCCGGGACGGCAATCAAGCCAGACAAACAGGCCGCCACATGGGCGGCCAGTGTACCATCCGATCCCGACATCTCAGCGCTTGATCCTTCATTTTGCTACAAAATCTAGCATCTGAAGGGGTGGCTGACAAACCGGGCTCAGGCCGCGCCAGCCCGCAGCGGCAGGATCCCCAGAAACTGCAGCAGCCACTGCATCATGGTCGCCGAATCCACCTCCCCCTCCAGCGAGGAGAGGCTGCTCTGGTAGCGCTCGTCGGGCAACAGGCCGCGGCGCCGCTCGATCAGCGCCCGGTTGTACTCCACCGAGAACTCCGGATGCCCCTGAATGGCGACGATGTGATCACCCTGCAAAAACATGAAGTTGGGACAAAAGTCGTTGCCCGCCAGTCGGGTCGCCCCCGGCGGCAGCAGGGCCACCTGATCCTGATGGCTGGCCAGAATGCGGATCTGATCCCGCGCCGGCGCCATCCAGGGCTCATCTGCCAGCATGGGGTGCACCGACACACCCAGCCCCCACCCCTTGGTAGACTTCACCACCTCGCCGCCCAGCGCCTGGGCGATCACCTGATGACCGAAGCAGACACCGGCCAGCTTGACGTCGGCATCGTGCGCCTGACGGATCCACGCCCGCAGTGCCTGAATCCAGGGGATATCGCTGTAAGCATCGTGGCGCGAGCCGGTGATGAGCCAGGCATCGCACTCGTGCAGATCCTCCGGCAGCTCCCCATCGAGAGCCGACCAGACCCGAAATTCCAGTTCGGGGGCCAGGGCCGCAAAGCCCCTGATAAACATCTCGGAGTAAACGGGGCCAAAACGATCCGCCAGATCGGGATCGAGCCGGTCACAATCGAGTATTCCCAATCGCATCTGTTGTTCCTTTACAGAGTTCGCCCCCGCCAATCATTGACCAGCGAGGGCAAGAGGTTAGGCCATGAGCACGCGCCAGCGCGTCACTTCATGGTCGGCATGGAGAACTCGGCACCACTGCGCAGGCTCTGGGGCCAGCGCGCCGTCACCGTCTTCATCCGGGTATAAAAGCGAACCCCGTCCGGCCCGTGCATGTTGAGCGGCCCGAAGATGGAGCGCTTCCAGCCGCCAAAGCTGTGAAACGCCATCGGCACCGGAATGGGAACGTTCACCCCTACCATACCGACCTGCACCCGCGCCGTGAAGTCCCGCGCGGTGTCGCCGTCACAGGTAAAGATGGCGGTGCCGTTGCCGTACTCGTGCTCGTTGATGAGGCGCAGCGCCGTCTCGTAATCCGGCACCCGCACGATGGAGAGCACAGGGCCAAAGATCTCCTCGCGGTAGATGCGCATCTCGGGGGTCACCTCGTCAAACAGGCAGCCCCCGATAAAGTAACCCTCGTCGTGGCTCAGCGTGCGACCATCGACCCGCAGCACAGCCCCCTCGGTCACCCCCTGATCCACGTAGCCGCGCACCTTGGCCAGATGCTCCCGGCTGATCAGCGGCCCCATCTCGTTTTCCGGGCTCTGGCCCAGCCCCGGGCCGACTCGCAGTTTTTCCACCAGCGGCGTCAGCCTGGCCACCAGCGCATCGGCGGTCTCGTCACCTACCACCACCGCCACCGAAATGGCCATACAGCGCTCGCCAGCGGCACCATAAGCAGCCCCCATCAGTGCGGAGACCGCCTGATCGAGATCCGCATCCGGCATCACCACCATATGGTTCTTGGCGCCGCCCAACGCCTGCACCCGTTTGCCGTGGGCCGAGGCAGTGGCATAGATGTACTGGGCGATGGGGGTGGAACCGACAAACGACACGGCTCCGACCCGCGGATCGGTCAGCAGCACATCCACCACCTCCTTGTCACCGTTCACCACGTTGAGCACGCCATCCGGCAGACCGGCCTCCTTGAGCAGTTCTGCCATCCGCAGCGAGAGAGAGGGATCCTTCTCGGAGGGCTTGAGAATGAAGGTATTGCCGCAGGCGATGGCGACCGGGAACATCCAGAGCGGCACCATGGCCGGGAAGTTGAACGGGGTGATACCGGCGCAGACCCCCACCGGCTGCATCATGGAGTAGCTGTCTACCCCGCGACCGACGTTGAGGGAGTGCTCCCCCTTGAGCAGATGGGGAATGCCGCAGACAAACTCCACCACCTCCAGCCCGCGGGTCAACTCACCCTGCGCATCGGAGAAGACCTTGCCGTGTTCGCGACTGATGAGCTGGGCAAGCTCGTCCCTGTGCTGCTCCATCAACTCCTTGAAGCGGAAAAAGACCCGGGCCCGCACCAGCGGGGGGGTTTGCGACCAGTCGGTAAAGGCGCGCTCGGCGATGGCGATCGCCTCCTGACACTCGGCGGCGCTGGAAAGCCCCACGCTCCCCTGCTGCTTGCCACAAGCGGGATTGAAGATGGCCCCTTGCCTCTCGCTGCGACTCTCCTGCGGTTGGCCGTTGATGAAGTTGCTGACCCTGTATGTCATGTATCCTCCGTGATAACTGATGCAGTAAATGCGCTGAGCAAATCAACGCAAGGCCCCGCCAGTGCGGGGCCATCAAATGGGTTAAGGTTGTGCCTGCAGGGCATCCTGCAGCAGGGTGAAGAGATCGTCGATCTGGCTGCGCTCGATGATGAGGGGCGGCGACAGGGCGATGATGTCGCCGGTCACCCGGATCAATGCCCCCTTCTCGAAGCAGCGCACGAACACCTCGTAGGCGCGCTTGCCCGGCGCATCCGGCATGGACTCCAGCTCGATACCCGCCACCAGCCCGTAGTTGCGCACATCCTTCACATGCTTGCAGCCCTTCAGCGAATGGGCAGCCTCCTCCCAGTAGCCCGCCAGATCGGCGGCGCGGCTGAGCAGGTTCTCGTTGCGATAGATCTCGAGGGTCGCGAGCCCCGCAGCCGCAGCCACCGGATGACCAGAATAGGTGTAGCCGTGGAACAGCTCGATTGCCCCCTTTCCTGCCGCCATCATGTCGTCATAAATGTGCTTCTGCACCAGCACCGCACCCATGGGGATGGCACCGTTGGTGAGCCCCTTGGCGCAAGTGATCATGTCGGGGGTGACATCGAACTCCTGTGCCGCGAAGGGGGAACCGAGGCGACCGAAACCGGTGATCACCTCGTCAAAAATCAGCAGGATGCCGTGCTTGGTGCAAATCTCCCGCAGCCGCTTGAGGTAGCCTTTGGGGGGCATCAGCACGCCGGTACTGCCAGCGATGGGCTCGACGATCACCGCCGCGATATTGCTGGCATCGTGCAGGAAGACGATCTTCTCCAGCTCGTCAGCCAGCGCCACATCCTCCTCGGGCAGCCCTTTGGTGAAGGCGTTCTTGGCGATGTTGAGGGTATGGGGCAGATGATCCACCCCGGTCAGCAGGGAGCCGAACCACTTGCGGTTGCCGGGAATCCCCCCCACCGAGATGCCGCCAAAGCCGACCCCGTGATAGCCACGCTCGCGGCCAATCAGCCGGGTGCGGGTGCCCTGACCGCGAGCCCGCTGCCAGGCCAGCGCGATTTTCAGCGCGGTATCAACCGACTCGGAACCCGAGTTGGTGTAGAAGACGTGACCAAAGCCCTTGGGGGCGATCTCCACCAGCTTGTTGGCCAGCTCGAACGGCAGGGGGTGGCCCATCTGGAATGTGGGAGCGAAATCGAGGTGGGAAATCTGCTGGGAGACCGCCTCGGCAATCTCGCGCCGACCATGGCCCGCGTTGCAACACCAGAGTCCGGCTGTGCCATCCAGTATCTTGCGGCCATCCTCTGAGTGATAATACATCCCCTCTGCCGACTTCAGGATGCGCGGCGCCGCCTTGAACTGCTGGTTGGCGGTGAACGGCATCCAGAAGGCGGACATGTCGGAGGGCGTATTGATGTCGCTGATCGGTTTCATGGTCACCTCATCCTTAAGGTGTTTAGCAACTGTCGGCCAATGCCTATTAAATTAAACACCTGAATCCATAAAAAAGGGCCCGTTATCGCCCTGTCTGGTGCCACCCCTAGCTAGACGCATCAGCAGGGTGGTATAAGATATTTAACACAATTTTAATAATAGTAAACAGTCAAGGAGTGTCTATAGATGGATATCGGTCACCGCCTCAAGGCGGTTCGCACCAAGGCTGCCCTCTCCCAGCGCGAGCTGGCCAAGCGCTCCGGTGTGACCAACGGATTTATCTCCCAGATCGAGAAAAATCAGGTGAGCCCCTCTGTCGCCTCCCTGCGCAAGGTGCTGGAAGGGATCCCCATGTCGCTGGCCAGCTTCTTCACAGAAGAGACCGAAATGGGCACCGAAGTGATCTTCCGCGCCGCCGATATGCCGGATCTCGGCACCCATCCCATCAGCTACCGGCTGGTTGGGCACAGCCGCGCCAACCGCGCCATCGGCATGTTGCAGGAGGTGCTGCCACCGGGCGCCGACACCGGCGACGACATGCTGAGCCACGAGGGTGAAGAGTGCGGCATCGTCATCAAGGGCGAGGTTGAAGTGACCGTGGGCGAGCAGATCTACCTGCTGGGCGCCGGGGATGGCTACTACTTCGACAGCCGCACCCCCCACCGTTTTCGCAATAGCGGCGAGCAGGAGTGCGTGCTGATCTCGGCCAACACCCCCGCCAGTTTCTGACATTCAGACGCGCATCGGCAGGGGAGCAATGTTTAATGAATTGTTACAAGATGGATTTACAAGCGGCAGGATGTTTAGCATATTGATACGCGAAAACTGACTTTTGCCGGTTCAAGGAGTGAACATGAGTGACCTTACCCTGGCCCAGTGGCAACACAAGGCCGCCCATCTGACCCTGCCCTCGCAAGCCTTTATCAACGGCAGCTATCGGGATGCCGTCAATGGCGCCACCTTCGATTGCATCAACCCGGCCAACGGCAAGCTGCTGACCAAGGTGGCAGCCTGCGATTCCGCCGATGCCGAACTGGCGGTACAGGCTGCCCGTGACGCCTTCAACGACAAGCGTTGGAGCGGCCTGCCGCCGAAACAGCGCAAACAGATCATGCAGCGCTTCGCCGAGCTGATGCGCCTCAACAAGGTGGAGCTGGCGCTGCTGGAGTCGCTGGATATGGGCAAACCCATCGGCGACGCTATGGGCTATGACGCCCCCGCCGCCGCCAACTGCATCGCCTGGAACGCCGAAGCGATCGACAAGATCTACGATCAGGTCGCCCCGGTGGAGGAGTCAGCACTGGCGCTGGTGACCCGCGAAGCGCTCGGGGTGGTTGCCGCCATCGTGCCGTGGAACTTCCCGCTGGTGATGGCCTGCTGGAAGCTGGGCCCGGCGCTCGCTACCGGCAACTCGGTCATTCTCAAACCTTCCGAAAAATCGCCCCTGACAGCCCTGCGTATCGCAGGTCTGGCCAAGGAGGCGGGTATTCCGGACGGCGTGTTCAGCGTGCTGCCGGGCTTTGGTCATACCGTGGGCGAGGCGCTAGCCATGCACATGGATGTGGACTGCATCACCTTCACCGGCTCCACCAAAATCGGCAAACATCTGGTGGAGTGCTCCGGCAAGTCCAACCTCAAGCGCGCCTTTATGGAGTGCGGCGGCAAGAGCCCCAACATAATACTGGCCGACGCACCGGATCTGGACGCTGCGGCCAAGAGCGCCGCTGGCGCCATCTTCTACAACCAGGGCGAGGTGTGCACCGCCGCCTCTCGGCTGCTGGTGCAAAACAGCATCAAGCCGCAATTCATGGAGCGACTGCTGGCCCATGCCCGCGAGTGGATCTCGAGCAACCCGCTCGACCCTGCGACCCGTATCGGCGCCATGGTGGATCACATCCAGATGGAGCAGGTGCTGCGCTATATCGAGATTGGCAAGCAGGAGGGGGCCAAGCTGCTGCTGGGTGGCAACCGCACCAATATGGAGAGTGGCGGCTTCTATATCGAACCCACTATTTTCGACGACGTGACCCCGCAGATGCGCATCTTCCGCGAGGAGATCTTCGGCCCTGTGCTGGCGGTGACCGGCTTCGATACGCTGGAGGAGGCCATTGCGCTGGGTAACGACACCGACTATGGGTTGGCGGCGGCGATCTGGACGGCGGATCTCAACAAGGCGGTGAAAGGCTCCCGCGCCCTGCGCGCTGGCACCGTGTTCGTCAACAACTGGGACGGTGGTGACATGACCATGCCATTTGGCGGCTTCAAACAGTCCGGCAACGGTCGCGACAAGTCACTTCATGCACTGGAGAAGTACACCGAGCTGAAAAGCACCTGGATTCAGCTGGAATAACACGACAAAGCAGCACTATCGGATCAAAAAGGGGGAGAAATCCCCCTTTTGCATTTTTGGCCTTCCATCACCGGGCTCAATCCTTATAATGATAAAAAAGCCAACATGTTAAATATAAAGACAAAAATGCTATTTTTTCTGGGAAGCGTACTTTTTCTGGTGATCGGTTTGCCCCTGCTGTTCTTCGTGCTGGGGCACGGCGAGGCCTACGTGACCTGGGGCCCCTGGATCTCCGCCATCGCCCTGATGTTGTGGTTGTTGATGGATGTCGACAAGATCCGCCGCGGTAAAGGCTGACCGGCCAGCCCCCCTCCTCTTATCCCTCAAACTTCGTTTATTCGCTTCTTTCCCCGCAAAAGGATCGCTACACTGATTTTTTGCGATGTTTTCCCGCATCCAACGCTTCAGTAAAGGTCATCCGCATGCCGCAACAGATCCAGCGTCAGGGCGTCATCTACGCCCTGTGCGCCTATACCCTTTGGGGCATAGCCCCCATCTATTTCAAGACCATCTCTGCCGTCCCAGCCGCCGAGATCCTGACCCACCGGATGATCTGGTCCTGCGTGCTGCTGATGGTACTCACCCTGGCAGGACGCCAGTGGCACAAGGTGCAGGCGGTGCTGCGCCAGCCAAAAGTGTTGCTCACCCTGGCGTTTACCTCGGTTACCGTCGGCGGCAACTGGCTGCTGTTCATCTGGGCCATCAACAACGGCCATATGCTGGATGCCAGCCTCGGCTACTACATCAACCCGCTGTTCAACGTACTGTTGGGAATGGTGTTTCTGAGCGAGAAGCTGCGCCGCCTGCAGTGGTGGGCGGTGGCGCTGGCCTTTGCCGGGGTGGCCATCCAGCTTATCGCCTTTGGCTCCTTGCCCTGGATTGCGCTGGTGCTGGCGTCGAGCTTTGCCATCTATGGGCTGGTGCGCAAAAAACTGGCCCTCGATGCCCTCACCGGTCTGCTGATCGAAACCATGATCATGCTGCCGCCAGCGGCCATCTATCTGTGGGGCTTTGCCGACAGCCCCACCAGCCATCTCACCCAGAACGACTGGCACCTCAACCTGCTGCTGATCGCCGCAGGCGCCGTCACCACGGCCCCCCTGCTTTGCTTCACCGCCGCCGCGACCCGGCTCAAGCTCTCCACCCTGGGCTTCTTCCAGTACATAGGCCCCAGCCTGATGTTTATCCTCGCAGTCACCCTCTATGGGGAAGCGCTGGCGATGGACAAACTGCTCACCTTCGCCTGCATCTGGAGCGCGCTGGTACTGTTCAGTCTGGATGGGCTGCGCAGCGGCAAAGCCGCGCCAAGCCGGACCTGACACCGCCTCACCATCAGCGACCCCGGCTCATAGGCCGGGGTTCTTTTTCGTGCCACCAGCGGCCTTCTGACTGCGACTTCCCCTTCTCCAGAGCCGACTGACCATCAACAGACCACACCCGAGTCTCACTATCCCGCCAGAGAGCTATGCTATCCATGAACGGAGCCGAATGGAGGCAACATGCTCAAGCACATTCACGACAGATCCCTGCTTTTTGGTCAGGTTCTGGGGATCATGGTCATTATCACGCTGATCTCCATCAGCTTTTTCGGGCTTTATTCGGTCCGGAGCGCAGCCGATCAGATGGGACAGGGGAAGGATGTGGTAGCCGATATTCTGCCGCCGCCTCTCTACCTCATCGAATCCCAGTTGCAGGTCTACACCCTGCTCCATGCCAAACCGGAGGAGCGGGAGATCCTGCTGCAAACCCTCACCCGGCTTCAGCAAGAGTTCGAGATCCGTAACCGCTTCTGGCAAGAGAGCAGCCTGAACGAGCCCCTCAGGGTGCTGCTGCAGGGGGAGCAAAAAGTGCAGGGGGAACTGTTCTGGCAGTTGCTCAACGACAAGTTTGTCCCCGCCATCAAGGCGGGGGATCTGGCGCAGGCGGGCGCGATTGCGGCACGCCTGCACACCCTCTATAACGCCCACCGGCTAGGGGTGGACACCACCGTCATCCGCGGCAACCAGTATGCCGCCGAGCAGATGGCCCATCTCGCCAACACCACCCGACTCTGTTACGCCCTGCTGTTGTGCGCTGCGCTGCTGGGGGCAGGGCTCATCTTCTGGCTGGGACGCCCCACCCAACAGCGACTGCTGGCCGCTGGCAAGGCCACCGCCGCCATCGCCGAAGGGGAGTTGAACCGCCCCATGCCGGAGCCGGGGCTTGATGCCATCGGCGAGCTGATCCGCCAGATCGGGGCCATGCGTGACCAGCTGGCAACCCTGGTGGAGTCCCTGCAGCGCAGCGCCAGTACGCTGGATGATCGCGCCACCAGCCTGACCGCCATGGCACAACGGCACACCGATGACAGTCAGGCTCAGGTCGGGGCGGCCCACCATATCGAACAGGCCATCGAACAGCTCACCCACTCCATTGAACAGGCGGGTAGCCAGCTGCATCAGGTGGGGGAGCAAACCCTGCAGTCAGCAGAGCGGGCACAAGAGGCGACACTCGCCATCCACACAGTGGAACAGGTGATCGGGGAGCAAGTCATGGGAGTGAAGCAGGTCTCCCATACCATTTCGGATCTGGCTGGCCTCTCGCAGCAGATTGCCGGGCTGGCGGGCGCCATTCACGATATTGCGGAGCAGACCAATCTGCTGGCGCTGAACGCCGCCATTGAAGCGGCGCGGGCAGGTGAACAGGGACGCGGTTTTGCCGTGGTAGCTGATGAAGTACGCTCGCTGGCGACCCGCACCGGCAGCGCCACCACCGAGATCAACACCATCATCGGCAAGATCCAGGATGTCAGCCTGCGCGCCGCCAGCGAGATGGATACCGAGCTGGCCCGGGTCGAACAGGCGGTCACTCACACGATGACAGCGCGCCAGAGCGTCGCCCGGATCGCGCAGAGCTGCGAGGAGATCAATCAGCGCATCGCTCAGGTCGATCAGTTGATGAGCGATGAGACCCGGCTGGTGCAAGGGATCCACCATCAGGTCGGGGAGATGTCGCGGTTGGCGGCCGAGGCCAACCAGAGCGCCAGTCAGGCCGCCGAAGAGGCGACCATGGTCGCCCAGCACGCCCGCATCCTGAGCAGACAGACTCACCACTTCCATCTCGACACCACCCGCCATTGATCCCCGGCGCTGACGGGAGTCAGCGCCCCCCCTTTTTCTCTGCACTGGTTAAATGGGTAGCATTAGACTCCATGAGGGAATAGGATCCGCCCCTCTGAAAACCAACTGCAAGGATCAACTGACATGACTCGAAAATGGTCGCTCCCCATCGTGGCAATCGCGGGGGGAGCGTTACTCTGGCTTGGCAATACTTTTGGTATGAAATGGGCTCTGATGGCCCTGATCGGATTCGGCTTCGGCTTCACCCTCTCCTTCAGCCGCTTCGGCATCGTGTTCGGTTGGCGCGAGATGCTGACCAAGCGCAACAGTTACTACGTGCGGGTTCACCTGCTCACCATCGCCATCGAGATTCTGCTGTTCACCACCTTCCTCTCCTTTAGCCACGCCCTGTTTGGCGATGCCATGGTGGGTAACGTGATGGCTATCGGCATTCCTTTCATCGTCGGTGCCTTCCTGTTCGGCATCGGCATGCAGCTGGCAGGCGTCTGCGCCACCGGCACTCTTTATTGCTGCGGCGAGGGGCAACCCCGCTTCTGGCTGGTGCTGATCTGCTACGGCATCGGCACCCTCATCAGCAACCAGTTCCGCCCCGAACTGGAGGCTACCTTCTCCAGCCATGTGGTATTGGCCCGGGATCTGACCGGCAATATCTGGAGCGGCATGCTGCTCAACCTGGCGCTGGTCGCTGCGCTGTTCCTGCTGTTTCGCAACAGCGAACTCAAGCGTACCGGCGAGCTCAAGCCCCTCTTCAGCGGCGGCAACCTGTTCTGGCGCGATGGCCGCTTCACCGTGCTGACCGGCGGCATCATCATCGCCCTGCTCAACTCGTCTGTGGTCGCTCTACACGGCTCGGCCTGGACCATCACCGGCGCCGTCTATGACATGGCGCTGCGCGGCGCCTCCCTGTTCGGCCTGTTCGAGGGCAACCCCAAACTGGCCCAGCCGCTCTTCATCAACCCCATGGTCGGCATGTTCTGGCTCGGGATTCTGGGGGCCATGCTGGCGCGCTGTTTGAGTGGTGGCGGCAACTTCGCCCCGATGCGGATCGGCAACAGTCTGGCCTCCATCCTCGGCGGCCTGCTGATGGGGATGGGCGCCATGTACGCCGCCTGCAACCTCGGCGGCTTCTTCGATGGCACTGCGTCTGGCAGCCTGCACGGCTGGGTCTGGATGTTGATGGCCCTGGCTGGCAGCCTGATCGGCATTCGCCTGCGCCCGCTGTTCGGGCTCTGAGGCTCGATATCGTAAACACCCCATAAGAAACGGGAGGCTAAGCCTCCCGTTTTTACATTTATTGCTCCCGTCGCTCTGCTTATTGGACAGGCTGGGAAACCCCTTCCAGATGAATTTCCACCCGGCGATCCGGTGCCAGACAGGCGATCAGCTCTTGCTTGGAGCGGCTGGCACAGCTGTTGCCAGTGACCGGATTGGACTTGCCACGCCCCTCGACCCGTACCTTGTCGGCATACAAGCCTTTGGATACCAGATAGCTGGCCACGCTCTGAGCCCGCTTCTCGGAGAGGGCCAGGTTGTAGTTGTCGGAACCGATGCGGTCGGTATAACCGATGACAGTTGCGACACCATCTTTCGGATTGGCCGCCACAATCTGGCTGAACAGGGCATCGAGCGCCTGATTGGCAGCCGGTTTCAGGGTCGCCTTGTTGAACTCGAACAGCACATCGGAACTCAGGCTGAAGGTTTTGGGCTCAACCACGGCTACAGGTGCCGGTTCGGCTGCCGGAGCGGGCGCCGGTGCAGCGACCTCGCCACCTTGCTGACCGAAGCGATAGAGCATCCCGAACGAGATCAGGCCGTTATCCATCTCGATACCGGAACGATCGAGAGAGGCATCTCCCAGAGGCGTGGTGTACTGGTACTCCAGACGGGCAGCCCAGTCACGATCGATGGCGTATTCGGCACCCAGCGCACCAACGAAGGCGGCGCCATGCTTGTTACCACTTTCCTTGATGAAATCGGTAGCAGTGCGGGCTGATAGCTCACTATTGGTCCAGGCATAGCCACCACCAATCCGGCCATACAGATCGAACACATCGTTAACCGGGAAGCTGATCTTCATGGTGGCCTGAATCATCTGGCTCTTAGCTTCGCCTTCGATCTTGACCCCACTCATCTCACCGGATGAGGTGTACTTGCCAAACCAGTCATAACCCAGCTCAAACGCCAGATTAGGGTTAACCTGGTACCCGGCAAACGCCCCCAATCCAAGAGCATCTTGGCTAGTACCTGTGTTGCCGAGCGCTCCCAAGGTGCTGGAAACCACCTGCTTCTGATCGACGTCAAAATACTTTGACCAACCGGCCTTGCCACCGGCGTACCAAGTATTGTCCTGAGCGGCGGCCTGTACGGCTCCGGCCGCCAGCAAGCCACTGACCAATACGGCAAGCATGGATTTATTCATATTTTCGCCTCTGCAATAAGTCGTTATGGGCGCCTGAGTGCGCACTTTCCCTGTGTGAAGCCGTCAGGCGGCCTCTCCGCTATTCAGGGTATCCCATCCGAACGCAGCCTCAAATGACCAGCAGCTCAGGAGTGTGAAGCAGCCTGCATTATCGCGGTATCGTCGGCCAAAATGGTCTTTGCCAGCATTCTGGCCTGCTCCAGCGCCAGTGGCTGCTGATAGCTGTGAGCCATCACGATCGCCCCCTCCAGCAGCAGGCAAAGCCCGGTCGCCTGACCCAGAGAGCAATTGAGCTGGTTTATCACCCAACCCAGCAACGCCTGCTTGTGCGCCATCACCAGCTTGCGCACCGGATGACGCGGGTCGGCAAATTCGGCGCTGGCGTTGATAAAGTTGCAGCCATAGAAATCAGTGCGGCCAAACCATTCTGCGAAACCATCAAACAGCGCCTGCAGGCGATCTTCGCGTCCGGTCACGTCGGCCAGCCGTTGGTCAAGCAGGGCGAAGAACTCCCGGTCACGAGCGAGCAGCACCGCCTCAATCAAGGCATCCTTGGTCGGGAAGTGGCGATAGAGGGTACGCTTGGTACTCCCCGCCTCGGCCCAGATGCGATCTATGCCGGTGGCATGAAAGCCATGACGGTTGAACAGACGGTAGGCCGTCGCCACCAGTTGTTGACGCTTCTCACTCATGATTTGCCTCTTGAAGTACACCGATCTGTCTACCTAATGTGCCTAATCAGTTCTGGCAAACCAAGAGGAAAGCATGATGACAAAATGGTATGGCCCGTTATGGGCAGGTGTGGGCGCCGCACTCACCATCGGCATATTGGGATGGCTCAATCTGAGCTGGCATGTCGCGCTAGTCATGGCACCTTTCGGGGCCAGCTGTGTGTTGTTGTTTTCCCTGCCAGATAGTCCGCTGGCGCGCCCCAAAAACGTGCTGGGCGGTCACCTGCTGACGGCCTGCGTCGGACTGGTTATCGGCATGCTTCCCCTCCCCGCAGAAGTGCAGATGGCTCTGGCAACCGGGCTGGCCATCGCCCTGATGCAGGGACTGAATATTCTTCACCCTCCGGCTGGCGCCAATCCCTTGCTGATCCTGATGACAGGACAAGAGCCAGCATTCCTGTGGCAAACGGTGCTGCCCGGTACCCTGCTAGTGATGGCGCTGGCCCATGGATTTCAATGGCTCAGACCGAAGTTCCCAATTGCAGCCTAAAAACTGAGGGAGGCCAACGCCTCCCTCCTTCTTCATAGCGATCTCGCCATCAACTAGCCAGGAATAACCGGTAGGCGGGGTCGTCGCTCACCTCTTTCCAGCCGTAGCCAATCTCGCGCAGGTAGTCGTGGAAGGCTGCCACGTCCTCGTCCGGCAGCTCGAAGGCGCAGAGCACTCGGCCGTAGTCGGCACCGTGGTTGCGGTAGTGGAACAGGCTGATGTTCCAGCGACAGCCCAAGGTCTCGAGGAAGCGCATCAGGGCGCCAGGCTGCTCCGGAAACTTGAAGCTGTAGAGACGTTCACCGAGGGGCCGGGCCGGGCGGCCGCCAATCATGTAACGCACGTGGTTCTTGGCCAGCTCGCTCTCGGTCATGTTGACCACCGGATAGCCGTTGCCGCCGAGCTGATCGATGATCTGGCCCAGCTCCTCGTCACCGCCGGTGAGGCGCACCGAGACGAACAACGACGCCTGCTCGGCATCGGCGTAGCGATAGTTGAACTCGGTCACCATGCGCGGCCCGAGCTGACGGCAGAAGTCGAGGAAGGCCCCCTTGCGCTCGGGGATGGTCACCGCCAGCATGCCCTCGCGCTTCTCGCCGATCTCGCAGCGCTCCGACACATAGCGCAGGCTGTGGAAGTTGACGTTGGCGCCGGAGAGAATGGCCGCCATCCGCCCCCCTTTGACTTGCTCCCGCTCGCTGTAGGCCTTCAGACCGGCCAGCGACAGGGCCCCCGACGGCTCGGCAATGGCGCGGCAGTCATCGAAGATGTCTTTGAGCGCGGCGCAGATCTGGTCGTTGGAGACGGTCACCACCTCGTCCAGATACTGGTTGCAGAGGCGGAAGGTCTCCTCGCCGATGCGCTTGACCGCCACCCCGTCGGCAAACAGCGAGACCCGCTCCAGATTGACCGGCTCGCCAGCAGCCATGGCTGCCTTGAGACAAGCGGAGCCTTCAGCCTCCACCCCGATCACCTTCACATCCGGCAGCAACTGCTTGATATAGACCGCCACCCCGGCAGCCAACCCGCCACCGCCCACCGGCACAAAGACGTGAGTGAGGTGGGTATCCTGCTCCAGCAGCTCCTTGCCGATGGTGCCCTGCCCGGCGATCACCTCAACGTCGTCAAACGGCGGGATCAGGGTGTAGCCCTCAAGCGTGGCGAGGCGGCGACTCTCGCCATAGGCCTCGTCGAAGCTGTTGCCAAACAGCATGACGTTGCCGCCCTGACGGCGTACCGCGTCGATCTTGATATCCGGCGTGGTCTTGGGCATCACGATGATCGCCTTGATGCCGAGCTTGGCGGCCGACAGGGCGACCCCCTGCGCGTGGTTACCTGCAGAGGCGGCGATAACGCCGCGCGCTTTCTGCTCCTCGGTCAGGGTGGCGATCTTGTGGTAGGCACCGCGCAGCTTGAAGGAGTGGACCGGTTGCAGATCCTCCCGCTTCAGGCTGACGTGATTGCCGAGCCGCTCGGAGAGTTTCTTCAGGGTTTGCAAAGGGGTGACTCGCGCCGCCTCATAGACGGGGGAGAGCAACACCTTGCGTAGATAATCCGCCGCAGAAACCATGATTTATTCCCCCAGCATCGAGCGATCGCGCACTGCGCCTTTATCGGCGCTGGTGGCGAACATGGCGTAGGCGCGCAGGGCAAAGGAGACCTGACGCTGACGATCGAGCGGCTTCCAGCCACGGGCTTCCACGGCGACACGGCGGGCAGCCAGCACGCTGTCGGCCACCTCCAGCACCATGCTGCGGGCCGGGATGTTGATGCTGATGATGTCGCCATCCTCCACCAGACCGATAGTGCCGCCGGAAGCAGCCTCCGGCGAGACATGGCCGATAGAGAGACCCGAGGTGCCGCCGGAGAAGCGGCCATCGGTGATCAGGGCACACGCCTTGCCGAGTCCCATTGATTTCAGATAGGTGGTGGGATAGAGCATCTCCTGCATGCCCGGACCCCCTTTCGGCCCTTCGTAGCGGATCACCACTACCTCGCCTGCTTTCACGGTACCGTCGAGGATGCCGCTCACCGCGCTCTCCTGACTCTCGAACACCCGTGCCGGGCCACGGAAGGTGAGGTTCTCCTCATCCACACCGGCAGTCTTGACGATGGCGCCGTTGACCGCGAGGTTGCCGGAAAGCACGGCGAGGCCGCCCTCCTGGCTATAGGCGTTGTCCAGCGAACGAATGCAGCCTTCTGCTCTGTCCAGATCCAGCTCCGGCCAGCGGCAATCCTGACTGAACGCCTTGGTGGTGCGGATCCCGGCCGGACCGGCGCGGTAGAAGTCCACCACCTCCTGACTCGGCTGGCGGCTGACGTCATACTCATTGAGCTGTTCGACGAGGGAGCAACCCAGCACGGTACGGGTATCTCCATGCACCAGACCCGCTTTTTCCAGCTGGCCCAGAATGGCGACCACACCACCGGCACGGTGCACATCTTCCATATGGTATTTCTGGGTGGAGGGCGCCACCTTGCAGAGCTGTGGCACCTTGCGCGACATGCGGTCGATATCGGCCATGGTGAAGTCGACGCCCGCCTCCTGCGCCGCCGCCAGCAGGTGCAGCACGGTATTGGTGGAGCCGCCCATGGCGATATCGAGCGCCATGGCATTCTCAAACGCCGCCTTGGTGGCGATATTGCGCGGCAGGGCGGTCTCGTCATCCTGCTCATACCAGCGTTTGGCCAGGGTCACGATGCGCTGACCCGCCAGCTTGAACAGCTGCTCGCGATCGGCGTGGGTCGCCAGCATGGAGCCGTTGCCCGGTTGGGAGAGGCCGAGCGCCTCGGTCAGGCAGTTCATGGAGTTGGCGGTAAACATGCCGGAACAGGAGCCGCAGGTGGGGCAGGCACTGCGCTCCACCTGTTCGCTCTGGGAGTCCGATACCTTGGGGTCGGCACCCTGGATCATGGCGTCCACCAGATCCAGCTTGATGATCTGGTCGGAGAGCTTGGTCTTGCCCGCTTCCATCGGGCCGCCGGAGACGAAGATCACCGGGATGTTGATGCGCAGGGCGGCCATCAGCATCCCCGGGGTGATCTTGTCGCAGTTGGAGATACAGACCATGGCGTCGGCGCAGTGGGCGTTGACCATGTACTCCACCGAGTCGGCGATAAGCTCGCGCGATGGCAGGGAGTAGAGCATGCCGCCGTGGCCCATGGCGATGCCGTCATCCACGGCGATGGTATTGAACTCCTTGGCGACACCGCCCGCGGCTTCGATCTCCCGGGCCACCAGCTGGCCGAGATCCTTGAGGTGGACGTGGCCCGGCACGAACTGGGTGAAGGAGTTGACCACGGCGATGATGGGCTTGCCGAAATCCTGATCGGTCATTCCGGTGGCACGCCACAGGGCGCGGGCCCCGGCCATGTTACGTCCGTGGGTGGTGGTGGCGGATCTCAACTTCGGCATGTCTCTACTCCCTGAATGCCCAGCGGGCTCATTATCTTTGGAAATGAAAAAGTGACTCTCGGATCGGGAATCGATCCTGGTGAGGGCACAGCGCAGTGCCCTGACCGGAAGCGACTCGGGGAGGCATGACGCCTCCCCTCTCTCATCAGTCGTTGACGGGCGTCAGCCAGCCCCACTTGTCTTCGGTCTGGCCATTGAACAGGCCGAAGAAGGCGTTTTGCAGCTGCTCGGTCACCGGGCCACGGCTGCCAGCTCCCACTTTCATTCGATCAACGGAACGCACCGGGGTCACCTCGGCGGCCGTGCCGGTCATGAAGATCTCGTCTGCGACATACAGGGCCTCGCGGGGCAGCGCCTGCTCGCGCACCTCGTAACCCAGATCGCGGGCCAGCGTCATGATGGTGTCGCGGGTGATGCCGGGCAGGATGGCGGCAGTAGCGGGCGGGGTGAACAGCACGCCGTTCTTCACCAGGAACAGGTTCTCCCCCGCCCCTTCACTCAGGTAGCCGTTCACATCCAGCGCCAGCCCCTCGGCAAAGCCATTGCGCTTGGCCTCGCGGCTGATCAGCTGGGAAGAGAGATAGTTGCCGCCGGCCTTGGCGCCGGTGGGAATGGTGTTGGGAGCGAGCCGGTTCCAGGAGGTGACACACACATCCACCCCGTTTTTCAGCCCCTCCTCCCCCAGATAAGCGCCCCAGGGCAGGGCGGCCACCATCAGGTCGGCCTTGGCATCCAGCGGCGGGTGCAGCCCCAGCCCCACGTTGCCGACAAAGGCCAGCGGGCGCAGATAGCCGCTCTTCAGGCCGTTCTCGCGCACCACGGTGCGGCAGGCTTCATTCACGTCGGCCTCGCTGTAGGGAACGTCCATCCAGTAGATTTTGGCGGAGTCGAACAGGCGGCGGGTGTGCTCCTGCAGGCGGAAGATGCAGGTGCCCTTGGGGGTGTCGTAGGCACGTACCCCTTCGAACACCGAGGAGCCGTAGTGCAGGGCGTGGCTCATCACGTGCACCTGGGCATCCTGCCAGGGCACCAGTTTGCCGTTGAACCAGATGTATTGGGGGTGAGTGGCGGATTGGGAAGGCTGTGACATTGGCTTGGCTCCTTAAGCTCTGATCCGGGGTTGCTGTTCAAGTGCATCGACCCGGGAAACGTCCACCAGCTTCACCAGCTGGCTCCACAACTGCTGGATGGGACGCACCGACTCGACAGTAACCGTGATCCGCAGTTGTTGGCAATCCTGCTCCATGTTGAGGGCGCAGAGGTTGAAACCTCGGTGACGAACCACCCGCAGCACCCGCTCCATCACTTCGGGTCTGGGCTGGGCATGGATTTGCAAGGTATTGAACTGACTCATGGGCGTTGCTCCATCATCTGGTGGTTGGCGACTCCTGGCGGAACCAGGGGCCAGACGTTTTCTTCCTCTGAAATGGCCACATGCAGCAGGTAGGCACTCTCGCTGGCCAACAGGCGATCGAGGGCGCCGGCTATCTGATCCTTGCATGTGATGGTTTCGCCGGGGATGCCGAAGGCGGCAGCCAGGGCGATGAAATCGGGGTTGTCGGAGAGGATGGTCTCGCTGTAGCGGCCGTCGAAGAACAGCTCCTGCCACTGACGCACCATGCCGAGGCGCTGGTTGTCCAGCAGCACCATCTTCACCTTGAGCTGGGCCCGGCGGATGGTGCCAAGCTCCTGCACGTTCATCATGAAAGAGCCGTCACCGCTCACCAGCACCACTTCATCCTCCGGGCGCGACATCTTGGCGCCGATGGCGGCGGGCAGACCAAAGCCCATGGTGCCGAGACCGGCGCTGGAGAGGTGGTTGCGTGGGCTGGTGAAGCGCATGTGTTGGGCGACCCACATCTGGTGCTGACCCACATCGCAGGCCACCACGCTGCTCTCCGGCAGCCGAGCAGAGAGCTGCTTGAGCAGAGCCGGGGCATAGATGGCCTGACCCGGATGGTCGTAGCGAAACGCATATTCGCGGGCCATGGCGGCACAGTGTTCACGCCAGGGGGCAATGTCGAGAGTCATGGCGAGGCGCGGCAGCACCTGTTTGAGATCCGTGGTGATACCCACCTCGGCGGCGCGGCGCTTGCCGAACTCGGCGGCATCCACATCGAGATGGATCACCTTGGCTTCGGGGGCGAACTCCTCCAGCTTGCCGGTCACCCTGTCATCGAAACGGGCGCCCACCACCAGCAGCAAGTCGCACTGCTGCACCGCATAGTTGGCCGCCTTGGTGCCGTGCATGCCGAGCATGCCCAGATAAACAGGGCTGTCGGGGTCGAGTGCGCCGATCCCCTTGAGGGTGGTGACCGCAGGCATGCCGGTTGCGGCAGCAAAGTCACGCAGCTGCTGCTCGGCATTGGCCATGCCCACTCCGCCACCGACGTAGAGCACCGGACGCTCGGCGGCAGCCAGCAGGGTGCGGGCTGCGGTCAGCTCCGAGGGGGTGAGCGCTTCCGGCTCTTCCACCGCAAACAGCGGGCTCTGGGGCGGCACGGCAGCCAGCTGCACATCCTTGGGCAGGTCGATCAGCACAGGCCCGGGGCGACCTTCAGTGGCGATGGCGAAAGCTTCTGCCAACACCCGCCCCAGATCAGCGGCATCAGTCACCATAAAGGAGTGCTTGGTGCAGGAGAGGGACATGCCGAGCACGTCGACCTCCTGAAATGCATCGGTGCCGATGGCGGAACAGGGCACCTGACCGCTGATGGCCACCAGCGGCACCGAATCGAGCAGCGCCTCTGCCAGACCGGTCACCAGATTGGTGGCGCCGGGGCCGGAGGTAGCGATGCAGACCCCCACCTGACCGGAGGCGCGGGCGTAGCCCACCGCCGCCATGGCGGCGCCCTGCTCGTGGCGGCAGAGCTGATGGGCCAGACCACCGTCATACAGGGCATCGTAGACCGGCATGATGGCCCCGCCCGGGTAACCAAACACCTGGGTCACACCCTGTTTCTTGAGAGCCTGTACCAAAAACTGCGCGCCGTTCATGTGGAAAATCCTGTCCTTTGGTCGAAAAAAAACCCCCGAGCTGTGAGGCTCGGGGGTCGCTTGTTTCGTTCTGTCCGGTGGTGGGTCTATCCCTTGTTCCGTGCAGCTAAACGAGCCCCGAGCGGTGAGATAATAATCACCACTAGGACCACAATAATGCTGACGAAACGGGAGGCCATGTTCATAGTTACAACCGGAAATCCTGTGAAATTGGGGCGGTTTCTACCGCGAATGGCTATTAGAACTAGCACGGTGATTTTTATTGGGCAAGCCTTTTTTCTGTGACAACCCACTGATTTTGGCTATTCCCCAGCCGAAACTCTGGAATAAAAAACCAACAACAAGCAGTTAGTCAGAACATATATCAACTCAAGGACGGGATTTATGTCATTAGCTGTGGTTTATAGCCGTGCCAGCCTCGGGATCGCGGCCCCGCAAGTTACAGTGGAAGTTCACCTCTCCAACGGCCTGCCCGCCTTCAACATGGTCGGCCTGCCGGAAACCTCGGTGAAAGAGTCTCGGGATCGGGTGCGCAGCGCCCTGCTCAACGGCAATTTCGAGTTCCCGAGCAAACACATCACAGTCAATCTGGCCCCCGCCGACCTACCCAAGGAGGGAGGCCGTTTCGATCTGGCCATCGCCATCGGCATTCTTGCCGCTTCCAAGCAGATACCTGCAAAATATCTGCTCGATCACGAATTTTTAGGGGAATTGGCCCTGACCGGAGAGATCCGCCCTGTGCTCGGGGTGCTGCCCGCCGTGCTCGCCTGCCGGGATGCGGGGCGCACCCTGCTGGTACCACGAGAGAACGGCCCGGAAGCCTCTCTCATTCAGGATGCCGAGGTGCGCACCGCCCACCAACTGCTGGCCGTCACCGCCTGGCTGGCAGGCCAATACGAGCTGCCGCTGCCGGATCCCCAAAGCGCGGAGAGCCTGCCCGATGTACCGGACCTGCAAGATGTGATCGGCCAGTCTCAGGCCAAGCGGGCGCTGGAGATCGCCGCCGCCGGCAGCCACAACCTGCTGTTCATCGGCCCGCCCGGCACCGGCAAGAGCATGCTGGCGAGCCGATTGCCCAGCATCTTGCCGCCGCTCAGCGAGCAGGAGGCGCAGCAGACCGCCGCCATCCACTCCATCGGCGGCCTTACTCCGCGCGCCGGTCGCTGGCACCACAGACCCTATCGCACGCCCCACCACAGTGCCTCCGCAGTGGCGCTGGTGGGTGGTGGCAGCCACCCGCGGCCCGGCGAAATTTCGCTGGCCCACAACGGGGTGCTGTTTCTCGACGAGCTGCCCGAATTCGAGCGCAAGGTGCTCGACTCCCTGCGCGAGCCGCTGGAAACGGGCCACATCACCATCAGCCGGGCCGCCCGTCAGGTCGATTTTCCCGCCCGCTTCCAGCTGGTCGGCGCCATGAACCCCAGCCCCTGCGGCCACTATGGCGATGGCCAGACCCGCTCCAGCCCGGATCAGATCCTGCGCTACCTCGGCAAGCTCTCCGGCCCCTTTCTCGACCGCTTCGATCTGACTGTGGAAGTGCCACTGCTACCCAAGGGGAGCCTGACCGGCAAGGCGGAGCGGGGGGAGTCTAGTCAGCAGATCCGCGAGCGGGTACTGGCGGCGCGAGAGCGCATGCTGAGTCGTAACGGCAAGCTCAACAACCTGCTGGATAGCCGTGAGATAGAGGATATTTGCCGCTTATCACCGCAAGATGCCGAATTTTTGGAGAACGCCATCCAGAAGCTGGGGCTCAGCATCCGGGCCTGGCATCGCATCCTGCGGGTGTCACGCACCATCGCCGATCTGGCCGGGCAACCCGCCATCGGCAAGGAGCATCTTATCGAGGCACTCGGTTACAGGGCCATGGACCGGCTGCTGTCGCGACTGCGCAGCAGCTGACAGGAGGGAAAAGGGTGAGTCCGACCCCGTAACGGCTCTGAATGGTCTCACGGGCAATCGGCTGATATTATGGCCACAGATCTGACCACTTGATGGCCCTTTATCGACAGCAAGACGGACCCGACTCATGCCCAACAAGCTGACAGAGCGACTGCGCGGCAGCCTCTCCACCCTGCTCTATTTTTTCAACACCCTCTTCTGGTTTGTCCCCATCTTCTCGCTGGGTCTGCTCAAGCTCCTGCTCCCCCTCAAGGGGTGGCGCACCCTCTGCAACTGGCTGCTGGATGGCTGTGCCAGCTGCTGGATCGGTTTCAACAATCTGATCCAGAAAACCATCATCAAAACTCCTTTCGAGGTGGTCGGAGTGGACAAAGGGCGCCGGAATGAGTGGTATATGGTGATTGCCAACCATCAATCCTGGGTCGACATACTGGTACTGCAGCGGGTTTTTAACCAAAAAATCCCCTTCCTGAAGTTTTTCCTCAAGAAAGAGCTTATTTGGGTACCTTTTCTCGGCCTGGCATGGTGGGCGCTCGACTTCCCCTTCATGCGGCGATATTCCAGGAAATTTCTGGAAAAGCATCCCCATCTGAAGGGAAAAGACATAGAAACAACCCGTAAAGCCTGTGCCAGGTTCCGCCACATTCCGGTGAGTGTGATGAACTTCGTCGAAGGCACCCGCTTCACCAAGGGCAAACATCAGAAGCAGGGTTCGCCCTATCGTCACCTGCTCCACCCGAAAGCAGGCGGCATCGCCTTTACCCTGGCAGCCATGGGTGACCAGTTGCATCAACTGGTGGATGTCACCATCGCCTATCCGGACGGCATTCCCAGCTACTGGGACTTCATGTGTGGCCGGGTCGGGCAAATCAAGGTTCAGGTCCGCTATTTGCCGATCGACCGCAAGCTGGTGGGGGATTACTTCAATGACCCCGAGTTCCAACAAGAGTTTCAACAGTGGTTGAACGGGATCTGGCACGAGAAGGACCAGACCCTGAGCCAACTGCTGGCAACCAAGGCGCAGTAAACATTCATGCTATCCCTGCTTCCCGGCCCGCTGATGCTGATCATCAGCGCGGGCCTGACCATCCTTTTCACCGCCTTGTGCGCCAGCCTGATCCTGCTGGTGTCGCTGGCCAAACTAGTACTGCCGATCCCGGCCTTTGGCCGCACCTGCAGCCGCCTCAACAACCGCTTCATGCGTCTGTGGCTGGCCTGCAATGCGCTGGTGATCCGCCTCACCACCCGTATTGACTGGCAGGTGGAGGACAATACCAAGCTGCGCAAGGATGGCTGGTATCTCATCATCAGCAACCATATGAGCTGGACCGATATCGTGGTGCTCGGCCACCTGTTCCGCGATAGGCTGCCGGTGCCCAAGTTCTTCATGAAGCACGAGCTGATCTACATCCCGCTGCTGGGGCTCGCCTGCTGGGGGCTCGATATGCCCTTTATGCGCCGCTATTCGAGAGAGTTTCTGTTAAGAAATCCCCATCTGCGCGGCAAGGATATCGAGACCACCCACAACGCCTGCGAGAAGTTTCGCCACATCCCCACTACCGTCATCAACTTCGTGGAAGGAACCCGCTTCACCGAGCAGAAACGGGATGCGGCCCGCTCCCGCTATCGTCACCTGATGCCGCCCAAGGCGGCGGGGCTGGCCTTCACACTGGCCGCCATGGGCGAACAGTTCGACAGCCTGATCAACGTCACCATCCGCTATCCGGACAACGCCGAGACCCCGTTCAAGGACTTCCTGATGGGGCGGGTAAAACGCATTCAGGTGCGGATTGAGGAGCTGCCGGTGAATGAGCAGCTGATAGGAGATTACTTCAACGACAAGCAGTTCAAGCGCGGTTTTCAGGAGTGGCTAAACCAGCGCTGGCAGGAGAAGGACGAGGTGCTGGAGGGGTGGCAGAGCGGTCAGGTGCCGCTGCCGGTTGTCGCCAAATCCGGGGAGGAATCCAAAGAGAGCGCAGAAGCCAACTCGGCCAACTGATCTTCGGAAAAGACTGCAATCCCGTGGCGGCGCAGCAGGGCAGTGGTCTTGCCCTCGCCCGCCACAGAGACCCCTTCGAAGCGGCCGTTATAGATACGGCCGCTGCCACATGAGGGGCTCCCCTCTTTCAGCAGGGCGAAGCGAATGCCCTGCGTCTGACAGATTTCCAGCGCCAACTCGGCGCCGCGATCAAACTCGGCTGTCACATCCATCCCGCTCGCCGTCACTACGCGCTCGCCCTGTCGCTCGGCAGGAGGGCGCGGAGTTGGCAAACCGCCCGCCACTTCGGGGCAGAAGGCCAGCACCCGCCCCTCGGCACCCAGCGCACTCAGCGCACTCAGCCAGTCGCTGACAATCCCCTTGCTCTGGCCGTCGTAACGCACCGGCTGACCCAGCAGGCAGGCACTCACCAGCACCTTGTGCACGCTGGTCTTACTCATGCTTTGCTCCCCCACTGACTAAAACCTGGGCCATCGTAACGCAACGAACATAGATGACCCAGCAGGCAGGCACTCACCAGCACCTTGTGCACGCCGGCCTCACTCACGCTTCCGCTCCGTGCATCACCTGATCGAACATCACGCAGCAGGGGCTCTCCAACCGGTAGAGGATGGCGGGGCGCTGTTTGCCGGTGCGCTTGCGGCCGGTATCCACCAGAATGTCGGCACGATGAATCCGCTTGCGAAAGGCGGCCGTATTCATGGGTGTTTGCAGGATGATTTCGAAGGCGCGCTGCACCTCGGAGAGGGTGAACTCGGGCCCCAGCAGTTGCAGCGGCAGGGTGCTGTAGCGGCTCTTGATCCGCAGCCGCTCCAGCCCCTTGGCGATAAGCTGGACATGGTCGAAGGCGAGGCTCAGCCCCGGCAGGTTGGCGAGCGGGTGCCAGCAACCGTGGATCGCTTCCACTTCCGGATCCACCAGGCAGAGATAGACCAGGGTCGTGGACCAGCCGCGGGGATCCCGCTCCAGATTGCCGAGGGTGCAGACCTGCTCACTGTAGCAGTGACCGAGCCCCCACTCCGCCAGCAGGCGGCGCTGGGCGGCATCGAGATCCCGATCCCGGGTCTCGTCGATGCGCAGCGCAGGCAGTTGCCAGCAGTGGGCATAGGGGGGGCGATCGCGGGTCTCAAGCAGCAGCTCGAGCCGCTCCTCATGCAACCGCAGCACCACCATATCCAGACTCATTCTCAGCATGCCGATCGCCCTGCTCGCCTTCCATTAATGTTTGGTAGATAATATCACACGAATAGTATGTGCAGGAGCCAATCATGGGAACCGTCGCCAGCCTGGATATTGATGCGCAGAAGGGCTTTACCCCCCTCTGCCCGAACGAACTGCCCGTTGCGGGCGGTGATGATATTGTGGCTGCGCTCAACGCTCAGGCCACCCTCGCCACGCTGCGGATCGGCAGCAAGGACTCTCACCCCGCCAATGCCGACTGGGCCGTCTCTGACCCCGCCGGCATGCTGCTGCCGCTGGACCTGCCCAATGCAGACCTCACCTGGCCGGTGCACTGCGTACCGGGCAGCAAGGGCTTTGAGCTGCTCGACGGCCTGCCCGCCCCCATCGACTATGACTTCTTCGTCTGGAAGGGGGTCGAACCGGATCTCCATCCCTACGGCACCTGCTTCCACGACCTGGCCGAACGGCGCAGCACCGGACTCATCGAATTCCTGCAAGCCCGCCAGGTCGATACCGTACTGGTCGGCGGCCTCGCCACCGACTACTGTGTCAAAACCAGCGTGCTGCAACTGCGCCGCGCCGGTTTCCGGGTAATCGTCCATCTCGATGCCTGCCGTGGCATCGCCCCCGCGACGGTTGCCAGCGCCCACACCCAGATGATCGAGGCAGGGGCCGAACTGGCCCAGACCCTGATCGATGTACAACGCCTGCTGGACGCCTGATATGCCCGCAATCCTCACCAGCCTATCCGATAGCGGCTCCTGCAATTTAACTATGCAACTGGCGTTCGCTCGCCTGCGGGGAGCCTGATATGCCACCGATTCTTACCAGCCTGCTCGACACCGACGCCTACAAGCTGCATATGCAGCAGGCGGTGTTCCATCGCTATCCGGATGCCGAGGTGGTGGCCGAGTTTCACAGCCGCAATGAAGAGGATCTGCTGCCCATGATGGGGCAGATCGAGGAGCAACTGCGCCTCGCCGGTTCCCTGCGACTGACCAAGCCAGAGCTCGATTTTCTGGCCGAGCGTCCCTTCTTCACCCCTGACTACCTCGACCACCTGCGCCGCAAGCCACTCGACGCCTCGCTGCTCAAAGTGTTCGAGCAGGATGGCCGCATCAATGTGCGGGTCGAGGGCCCCTGGCAGGATGTGATCCTGTGGGAAATCCCGGTGCTCGCCATCATCAGCGAGATGCGCAACCGCTTCCGCTACCCCCAGTTCGGCGTCAGCCACGCGCTGGAGCGGCTCGATCAGAAGATCGACAAGCTGGAGAAGGAGCTGAGCAGCGACGAGATGAGCGAGTTTAACCTCATCGACTTCGGCACCCGCCGCCGCTTCTCTCACGCGGTACAGGATGCGGTAGTGGGTCGCCTCAAGGAGCGGCTGCCGGCGTTTCGCGGCACCAGCAACTACATGCTGGCCCAGAAGTACAAGCTGCCCGCGGTCGGCACCCAGGCCCATGAGTGGTTCCAGGCGCACCAGCAGCTTGGCTTCCCGCTGGAGCACAGCCAGCGCGCAGCCCTCACCAGCTGGCTGGACGAGTTCACCGACCATCTCGGTATCGCCCTGACCGACTGCATCACCATGGATGCCTTCCTGCGGGACTTCGACTTCGAGCTGGCCAGCAGCTATCAGGGCTTGCGTCACGACTCCGGCGATCCCGTGGTGTGGGGCGAGAAGGCGATCAGCCACTATCAGCGTCTCGGCATCGATCCTACCGACAAGACCCTGGTCTTCTCCGACGGGCTCAACCTCGACAAGGCGGTGCAGCTGTTCCGTCACTTCCGTGGCCGCATCAATACCAGTTTCGGCATCGGCACCAAGCTCACCTGCGATCTGCCCGGTGTCAGCCCGATGAACATCGTCTTCAAGCTGATCGAGTGCAATGGCGGCCCGGTTGCCAAGATCTCCGACAGCCCTGGCAAGACCCTCTGCCGGGATGCAGAGTTTATCCGCAACCTCAAACAGGCGTTCCACGTCGGGGTCTGATCTTCCCGACAATCAGAAAACAAAAAGCCCGCCGGTTCACACCAGCGGGCTTTTTTATCGACTCAAGGGGTATCAGTCTTTCTTGGCCAGCAGGAACTGCACCAGCTTGTTGAACTGCTCTTGAGAGGTGATGGATTCAATCTTCACCATGTACTTGCCGTTCACCAGGAAAGCCGGTACACCGCGAATGTTGTAGCTCTCGGTGTTGCGATCGAACTGGGAGACCATGCCGGAGACGGCAAAGCTGTCGACGGCACCGTCGAACTCTTCAGCCGGTACGCCGTTGTCCACGAAGATCTTCTTCACGTCATCACGGCTCATCGGCGGCTGACGCTGGGTGTGGATCTTGGTGAAGATGGCCGGAGTCAGCTTGGCTTCGGCATTGAGCAGGCTGGCAACAGCGTAGGCACGCTGCATCTCGGGGCCCATCTCGCGACCGAGGAAAGCAACCGGGTTCTTCTTGAGGGGCACACCCTCTGGCAACCCGGCCTTCAACTGTTCAACGATCGGTTCGAAGGTAGCGCAGTGCGGGCAGTAGTAGGAGAAAAACTCCATCACTTCCGGCTGAGCACTGCCAGTCTGTTTGACCACATCGTAGTTGACGCCTTCCTTGAACTCGGGGGCGGCGTGAACCATGGGGATCATCAGCATGGCAGCAAGGAAAAATAGAACTTTTTTCATGATGTTTCCTGTTAAGGGATCACTGTGAGGCACGCCCGGCGAACCGAAGCAGTGCCAAGCCTATTGTTTCGCCATGCTGACGTCAATGGTCAGTGCCGGAGATCGAGTCCCCCTTGCCGCGCAAGATCCCTTCTATTTCACCAGTTTGGCATCAGACTCAACGGCGGCGCCTTGAGTGCCTCCAGCTGATCGTGCAGTGTCGCAATCTGCTGGCGCCAGTAGTGATCGGTATTGAACCAGGGGAAGTGACGGGGGAAGGCGGGATCTTCCCAGCGCCGCGCCAGCCACGCCATGTAGTGAACGATGCGCATCGCCCGCAGCGGCTCGATCAGCGCCAGCTCCCGCGAGTCGAACTCCATAAACTCCTCGTAGCCCGCCAGCAGGGTGTCGAGCTGGATCTGCTGCTCGTGGCGCTCGCCGCTGAGCATCATCCAGAGATCCTGAATCGCGGGGCCGGTACGGCAATCATCGAGGTCGACAAACATGGGGTCATCGCGCCACAGGATGTTGCCCGGGTGGCAATCGCCATGCAGGGAGATCTGCGCCACATCAAGGGTCATGGCGTCGCTGACATGTTTAATCAGCTCGTCCAGCACCCCGAAGAATTGCTTCGCCAGCCCGCTTGGCAGCCATTCGCCAGACGCCAGCAGCTGACGCGGTTCATGCAGCATACTCTCCACATCGAGCCGCACCCGATGGTGAAACGGCTTGCTGGCGCCGATCTGATGAATGCGGCCGAGGAAACGCCCCACCCACTCCAGCTGGTCGAGGTTATCCACCTCGAACTGGCGGCCACCGACGCTCTGCCAGATGGCAAAGGGGTAGCCCTCGTGCTCCAGCAGGGTCTCGCCTGCAAAGGCGAGCGGCGCGGCGACCGGGATCTCCGCCTCTGCAAGACGGGTGGCAAACTCATGCTCCTCGAGGATCTGGGCCCGGCTCCAGCGGCCGGGACGGTAGAACTTCACCACATAGCGGCGACGATCCTCATCCTGAAACTGGTAGACCCGGTTTTCGTAGCTGTTGAGCTCGATAAGGCCGGAGTCGAGCCGCAGGCCACTGAGATCGAGCGCATCCATGATGAGGTCGGGATTGAGGTCGGAATAGTTGAAACGCATGTCATCCACCATAAGAAAGGGGCGCCGTTGCGCCCCATTCTATCACTACTACCCGCCATTGCCGTGCTCGCTGGTGACCGGACTGGTGTCACGCCCGGCCCGCAGCCACACGCAGTTACAACCGGCTGATAAACTTGCTGCCCTGGCGCAGGTTGCCCTTGCTGTCATCGGGCGCAGCCCCCTCCCGTTTCAGCACGAACTGGATATCCAGCGCCGGCCGTTTCAGGTTGTAGGGATCGACCGCCAGACTGACCGGCAGGGTGTAGATCTCGCCCGCCTTCAGGGTCACTTCACGGGGGCCGAACCACTGATACTCGGGCAAGCCCTCCACATCCAGCTGGTAGGTCTGGGACTGCAGGGTCTTGTTGAGGATCTTGAGGGTGTAGGTGTTCTCAATCAGCCCCTCGCTGTTTTCGCGGAACAGCTGGTTGCGATCCCGCAGGATATCGAGCCCCATCGGCATGATGGACATGGCGTTGTAGACAAAGACCCCCAGCATCACCGCCATCACCAGCCCGTAACCAATCAGCTTGGGCCGCGCCACATGGGTGGAGTCGTTGGCCAGCTTGTGCTCTGTGGTGTAACTGATGAGCCCTTTCGGGTAGCCCATACGTTCCATGGTCTGGTCGCAGGCATCGACGCAGGCACCGCAGTTGATGCACTCGTACTGCAGGCCGTCGCGGATATCGATACCGGTCGGGCAGACCTGTACACAAAGATCGCAGTCGATACAGTCACCCAACCCCATCGCCTTGGGATCCGCCTTGCGGGAGCGGGCACCACGGGTCTCGCCACGCTTGGTGTCATAGCCGACGATGAAGGTGTCCTTGTCGAACATGGCGGACTGGAAGCGGGCATAGGGGCACATGTGGATACACATGATGGCACGCATCCAGCCAGCGTTGCCGTAGGTAATGATGGTGAAGAAGATCACCCAGAACAGCACCCATCCGCTGGCCTGCAGGGTGAAAAGGTCCGGCACCAGTTCAGTTACATCCTGGAAGTAGGCGACGAAGGTCAGGCCGGTCACCAGCGAGATCGCCAGCCAGGCCAGATGCTTGGCCCCCTTGCGAGCCAGCTTCTCGCCGCTCCAGGGCGCCTCGTCCAGCTTGCGCCGTTTGTTGGCGGGCCCTTCCAGCTTCTCTTCAAACCAGATGAACATGAAGGTCCAGACCGTCTGCGGGCAGAGATAGCCACACCAGACCCGACCGAGGAAGGTGGTAATAAAGAAGAGTCCGAAGGCGGCGATCATGAAGAGCCAGGCGAGCAGGGTCAGATCCTGCGGCCAGATGGTGGCGCCAAAGATATGGAACTGCTGGTGACCGAGGTCGAACAGCACCGCCTGTCGCCCGTCGTAACGCAGCCAGGGCAGCAGCACGAACAGCGCCACAAAGAACCAGCCCATGGCCTTGCGCATCCGCTGCCAATACCCTTTCTGGGCCCGCACATAGATGCGGTTGCCCGGGTTGAATCTGTCGTCGCTGGCTTTGAACGTATTGGGGTTGAAGGTCCCGGTTACGCCCTTGTCGGTGACGTCCTTGATATCGATTTTATCGTGGTCGGCCATTGCAAGACATCGCTCCCTTATTTGTTATGGAGCGGATTATATCTTAAACAGCATGCTAATTGTGTGGATTAGATGTATCTAATATTGGGGTTGGATCGCAATTTTCGGCAACAAAAAAGCGCATCACCCCGAGGTGATGCGCTTCCGCTAAAGATTCACTTGATTCCGCGCGCCTTGAGTAGTGCCTCTTTGAAATCGGGCACATGATCCTTGGCCAGACCGGGGATCATCGCCTGCTTGTCGGATTCCCGCATCTTGAGGTGATAGATCAGCATGTCGTCGGTCAGCTCGGACAGAGGCCCTTCAAATCCCGCTTCTTGGGCCAGTTTGGCAACAAACTGCACCAGGCTGAGATCCTGTTCCTTGATCCAGGCAGGCTGCAACAACTCCAGCAGCTCTTCGATACGATGACATTGCATAGACAACCTCTTTAATCTGTCACGTTAAATTCAGGCAACCTTACCCATCAAGGCTACTTCGATTCGATCCCGCCCATTATGCTTGGCCTGATACAGGGCCGCATCCGCTTTTTGGATCAAATCGGCGATTTTCATGCTGTTGTCCGGTATCAGTGTCGCAACACCAAAACTACATGTGACCCGACCGGAGACCAGCGATTTCTGGTGCGGGATGGCCAGCTCCTTGAGCGCCTGCCGCACATTGTCCGCCACCTGCAACGCCCCCTGCATGCCGGTGCAGGGCAGCAGCAAGGCGAACTCTTCGCCCCCGTAACGGGCCGCCAGATCGTCCTCGCGCCGCTCCACCTCGGCCAGCAGCCCCGCCACCTGTTGCAGGCAGTCATCCCCCAGCTGATGGCCGTAGAGATCGTTGAACTGCTTGAAGTAATCCACATCCACCAGCACCAGCGACAACGGCGCCCGGGCGCGATGGCAGCGCCGCCAGGCCCGCTCCAGAGAGTCGTCGAGATGGGCGCGGTTGGCGATGCCGGTCAGGCCGTCGAGGCGGGAGGTGAGACGCAAATGCTCGGAGACCGCCTTCAGTTCGGCAACCAGTTCGGCGTTCGAGAAACGGTGGTGGAGCGAGGCGATCTGATCCCGCCGCATCCGGCGCAACAGGGTCGGCAGAAAGACAAACAGATAGCCCGCCAGCATGCAGGAGACGATCCGCTCCTGCTCGTTGCCATTACCCAGCTCGAACAGCATCGCCATGCCCAGCGGCAGGGCGGAACCATAGAGGGTACGGCGGCTGCCAAACAGCATGATGGCGCTGCCGGTAAGAATGAGGCTGGAGAGCATCATCATGGCGGCCCGGTAGGTATCGGGCAGCTTGTCCATGTAGAGCAGCACCCCGAGGGCCCAGATGATGGAGGTGATGGTGGCTCCGATAAAGAGCTCCCGCTCCAGCACCGGCAGCGGTGTCTGGTGCAGGCGGGCTCGGCGCCAGCGCAAGTGCCAGCCCCGAGCCAGCAGCCACAGGAAAGTGCCTGCCAGCCAACCGAGCGCTTCGATGGCGGGTAGATAGTCGTGAAACAGCAGACTCCAGCCAAATGCCAACACGCCCAAACAGGGGAGACTGAACGATGCATGGGTATAGAGCTGGGCCATGATGGCCTGCTTAACCTGGCGTGTCACACTCTGGGTCAACTGAGTACTCCTGTACAAGAGCCGAGCAGTCTACCATTACCCCCTGACCCGCAACAATAAAGCGCCGCTTATTAAGAAGTTAATCAATCAATAACGATTTCTTCTGCGCTGGCAGGTGAGTCCTTGCTCACCCCTTCTCCAATTCGTCGAGGATCGGGCACTCGGGATTTTCATCCCCATGGCAGCAGCAGACCAACCCTTCCAGGGAGGTAAGCATCGCCTGAAGCCCAGCGATGCGGGCCCGCAGATCGACGATCTTCTCCTGCGCCAGCTTCTTCACCTGGGCGCTGGTTCTGTGCTCGTCCCGATAGAGCGCCAGCAGCTCCTGACACTCTTCCAGATTGAAGCCGGTCTCCCGCGCCCGCTTGACGAAACGCAGCTCCCGCAGCGCCCCCTCGGTGTAACTGCGATAGCCGTTGTCACTGCGTACCGGGGCTGTGATGAGGCCAATGCTCTCGTAATAACGGATGGTCTTGGCGGTCAGCCCAGTGGCCTTGGCAACCTTGCTGATGTTCATTTATGCCTCCTTACTGATCGGGTTGGATGCTGGCCCGTGTGCCGCCCTGGGCTGCCAGCGTTTCAATAACAGGGAATTGCTCAAAACTGTGATGCTGCTCAGGGCCATGGCCGCCCCCGCCAGCTCGGGGCTGAGGTAACCCAGCGCCGCCAGCGGAATGCCGATGATGTTGAACACGAAGGCCCAGAACAGATTCTGCTGGATGGTGCGCCAGGTCGCCGCCGAGATATCGATGGCATCGGCCACCAACCGCGGGTCAGATCGCATCAGGGTGATGGAAGCGGTCTCCATCGCCACATCGGAGCCGGAGCCCATGGCGATGCCGACATCCGCCGCCGCCAGCGCCGGGGCGTCGTTCACCCCGTCCCCCACCATGGCCACCAGCCCGCGGGTTTGCGCCCGCAGTGCCGCCACTTTCTCCACCTTGCCCGCTGGCAGCACGGAGTCAAAGGCCCCGTCCAGCCCCAGCTTGGCGGCGATATGGGCCACCGGCGCCGGTGCATCGCCGCTCACCAGCCAGCTGGCGATGCCGCGCTGGCGCAGGGTGGCGATGGCTTCCGGGCTCTCGGGGCGCAGGGTATCGGCCAAAGCAGCGATACCAACCACAGCACCGTCGATGGCAACCCAAACCCGGGTCGCCCCATCGGCGGCTTGTTCATCCTGTTTCGGCTGATCAATGCCGAGCTGGGCCAGCAGGGCGCCATTGCCGATGGCAACTGTGTGACCCGCTACCTGACCGACAATACCGGCCCCGACCAGCACCTCCACCGCTTCCGGCTGGGGCAATACCGCCTCTTTGCCGATCGCCTCGCGCATCGCCAGCGCCAGCGGGTGTTCGCTCGCCTGCTGCAGGGCGGTGGCCAGATGCAACTGCTCGTCATTGCCGCTCCAGCTAGCCAGTACCGGCTTGCCCTGAGTGAGCGTGCCGGTCTTGTCGAAGATCAGCGCCTTGATGGCGTGGGCCTTCTGCAAGGTATCCACATCCTTGATCAGGATGCCGTGGCGCGCCGCGACGCCGGTGCCGGTGACGATGGCCGCCGGTGTGGCCAGCCCCAGCGCACAGGGGCAGGCGATCACCAGCACCGCCACCGCTGCCAGCAGCGCCTGACCGAAGTCGTTGCTGATGGCGTACCACACCAGCAGGGTGAACAGGGCGATGGCCATCACCACCGGTACGAACACGGCAGAAACCTTGTCCACCAGCTGTTGCAGCGGGGCCTTGCCCATCTGGGCACTCTCCACCAGAGCGATGATCTTGCTGAGGCTGGAGTCCTCCCCCACGGTAGTGGCTTCGATCTCCAGCACGCCGGAGCGGTTGATGGCGCCGCCCAGCACCTTGTCGCCCGTACTGCGCGGCACCGGCAGACTCTCGCCGGTGAGGATCGACTCATCCAGCTCGCTGGCGCCGCTCACGATTTTGCCGTCCACCGGCACCCGCTCACCCACCAACACCCGCAGCCGATCGCCGCGCAGCACCTCATCGATGGCGACGCTCTGCCAGCTCTCGCCACGCCAGACGGTGGCGGTTTCCGGCCGCAGCGCCATCAGTTCGCGAATAGCGGACTGGGTGCTGCGTCTGGCCCGCGCCTCCAGCAACTTGCCGAGGGAGATAAGGGTGATAATGATGGCGCTCGCTTCGAAATAGAGCTTGCCGCTGGCAGCCATCCCCAGCGTCAACAGCAGATAGAGGCTGTAGAAGTAGGCGGCGCTGGTGCCGGTGGCCACCAGCACATCCATATTGGCTGCGCGGTTCTTGATGGCGAGCCAGGCGCCGCGATAGAAACGGGCACCAATCCAGAACTGCACCGGGGTGGCGAGCAGCAGCTCCAGCCAGGCGGGTAGATGCCAGGGGAACAGTCCGGCCATGGCCAGCATCCCCACCAGCAGCGGCAGGGTCAGCAGGGCCGAGACGATGACCCGGGTTTGCGCCTGACGGGCAGTGGCGGCCTCCTGCGCTTCCCGCTCCAGCAACTGCTGGCGGCGGCCGCTGGCCGAGCCTTGCGCCAGTTGGGCGCCAAAACCGAGCGCCTCGATCTGCTCGCGCAAAGCGGCGGGCGTTTGCATCCCGGGGACCAGCACAATCCGGGCCTGTTCGATGGAGAAGTTGACCTCGGCCGAGATAACGCCGGGCAGCGCCGCCAGCATCTTGTTCAGGCGGGCCGAGCAACCGGCACAAGTCATACCGGTAATTTGAAACAAAAAGGTCTCGCTACCGTAGTCGTAACCCTGACTCTTGATGCTGTCGAGCACCGCAGGCAGGCGGTCGGGGCTGGCCAACTCGATGGCCGCAAGCTCCAGCGCGAAGTTGACGGTGGCCGATACCCCGTCGAGTTTGTTGAGGTTGGTCGCGATACGGCCTGCGCAGTTGGCGCAGCTCATGCCGCTGAGCGGCAACTGCAGATGAATGGGTGATTGAAGATGAGTGGTCATGTTGTTCCTCCCCGGAACCCGTCGGCACCACAAAACGCCGACGGGCAAACCCTAACCTTTACTGTAAGGGCAAGCTCAAGCCACATGATCCACTTTTTGCAGATGGAAAAAAACGACGCCCGTTTGCTGCCAGAGAGCAAACGGGCGCCGCATTCAGCTATTGCGCGGAGTGAGCGGAGCTCAGATACCGTACTGGGCGCGGTAAGCCTTCATGGCCGCCAGCTGTGCTGCCAGCTCCGGCTGATCGGCCTGCTTCTCCTCCAGATACTGGATCAAGTCGCTCATCTGGATGATGGCGATGATGTGGGCGCCGTAGTCACGCTCCACCTCCTGAATGGCAGAGAGCTCGCCCTTGCCCTTCTCCTGACGGTCCAGCGCGATCAGCACGCCCGCCAGCGAGGCGCCGTTGGCCTGGATCAGATCCATGGATTCACGGATAGCGGTGCCGGCTGTGATAACGTCGTCCACCAGCATGATCTGCCCCTTGAGCGGGCTGCCCACCAGATTGCCGCCCTCACCGTGATCCTTGGCTTCCTTGCGGTTGAAGCACCAGGGCACGTCCACGTCGTGCTGCTCCACCAGTTGCACGGCGGTGGCGGAGGCGATGGGGATCCCCTTGTAGGCCGGGCCAAACAGCACATCGAACTCGATACCGGCATCCATCAGAGCGGCGGCATAGAAGCGGCCGAGACGGGCCAGATCGCGGCCGCTGTGGAACAGACCGGCGTTGAAGAAGTAGGGGCTTTTACGACCGGATTTCAGGGTAAATTCACCGAATTTGAGGACCTGCTTCTCCAGGGCGAACTCGATAAATTGACGCTGGTAGGCTTTCATTCTGGCTCCTTGCTTGGCTTGTCGTTGTCTTGTGTGGGGGTATAAAAAAACGCGGTCAATGCCGCGTTTTTAAAATCAGGAGAGCGACTGCTTCTGCAGCGCAATGATGTCGGCAATGCCGCCCTTGGCGAGCGCCAGCATCTCCAGCAGCTCTTCGTGGGTGAAGGGCTCGGCCTCCGCGGTGCCCTGCACCTCGATGATGCGACCATCTTCGGTCATCACCACGTTCATGTCGGTCTCGGCGGCGGAGTCTTCGATGTACTCCAGATCGCAGATGGCTTCGCCCTGATACATGCCGACGGAGACGGCGGCGATCATCTGCTTGAGCGGGCTCTGCTTGATCATGCCCTTCTCGACCATCCAGTTCAGCGCATCCACCAGCGCCACGCAGGCACCGGTAATGGAGGCGGTACGGGTGCCGCCATCGGCTTGCAGCACGTCACAGTCAACTGTGATGGAGTGCTCGCCCAGCGCAGTCAGGTCTACCGCAGCGCGCAGGGAGCGGGCGATCAGACGGGAGATCTCCAGAGTACGGCCACTCTGCTTGCCGGAGGCCGCTTCGCGGTTCATCCGGGAGTGGGTGGAGCGCGGCAGCATGCCGTATTCGGCAGTCACCCAGCCCTGGTTCTTCCCTTTCAGGAAGCGCGGCACGCTGGTGTCGACGCTGGCGGTGCAGAGCACGCGAGTGTTACCGAACTCCACCAGCACTGAGCCTTCTGCATGTTTGGTGAAATTGCGGGTAATGGTAACCGGGCGAAGTTGCGCGGCACTGCGATCGCTTGGACGTGACATGGAACGGACCTCTGGGCTGGCTCAAATTGGCGGGGGATTATAAGTGATCCCGCCCCAAATATCAGCCGCTAAAACCACGGCATCGGCTGACGAGCAGGGCCGGGCTGAGTATACTGGCCGCACACTTCATCAAGCCCGGAACAATCAATGATTCACAGCATGACCGCCTACGCCCGCAAGGAATTCAAGGGCGACTGGGGCACAGCCGTTTGGGAAATTCGTTCGGTCAACCAGCGCTATCTGGAAACCTACATTCGCCTGCCGGAGCAACTGCGCAGCCTGGAACCGGTTCTGCGTGAGCGTTTCCGCGCCAAGCTGCAGCGCGGCAAGGTGGAGTGCAACCTGCGTTTTGAAGCCGCTCAGGCCGCCGCCAGCCAACTCCATATCAATGAAGAGCTGGCCAAGCTCATCATCGACAGCGCCAGCTGGGTAATGAAAGAGGCGGGTCAGGGCCAACTCAATCCGGTCGACGTACTGCGTTGGCCGGGCGTCATGGCCGCCGCCGAGCAGGACATGGACGCGGTCGCCACCGAGCTGCTCGGCGGTTTTGACCAGACCATGGAAGATTTCCTCGCCTCCCGCGCCAGCGAAGGGGCCAACCTCAAGGCGCTGATCGAACAGCGTCTGGCCGGTATTCAGGTGGAAGTGAAGAAGGTACGCGTCCACCTGCCGCAGATCATCGAGTGGCAGCGCCAGAAGCTCACCGACCGTCTGGCCGAAGCCAAGGTGGAGCTGGATCCGGCCCGCATCGAGCAGGAGATCGTGCTGCTGGCCCAGAAGATCGACGTGGCCGAAGAGCTGGATCGTCTGGAGATGCACATCAGCGAAACCAACAAGATCATGAAGAAGGGTGGCGCCTGCGGCCGTCGTCTCGACTTCATGATGCAGGAGTTCAACCGCGAGTCGAACACCCTCGGCTCCAAGTCCATCAATGCCGAAGTGACCCAGTCCGCCGTCGAGCTGAAAGTCCTCATCGAGCAGATGCGCGAGCAGATCCAGAACATCGAATGATGAGTCGCTGACTATCCGGTTGTTGCCTGCAAAAGAGCCCTTGATTCCTCAAGGGCTCTTTTATTTTCCGGCCATCACACCTGTCGCCCACCGCCGGTAAGTCAGCGGCTGGGAAGCGCCCTAACCTATCGGCATCACCAGCGCCGGTTGGTGAGGGTCGCTCAGCCGATCGGCCAGATAGTCCACCAGCAGCCGCACCTTGGGGGAGAGGTGGCGGTTATGGGGATAGAGGGCCCAGATCCCCTCCGCCGGGGCCCGCAGTTCAGGCAGCAACTCGATCAGCTCGCCTCGGGCCAGATGGTCGCTCACGTAGTAGTCCGGCAGCTGGATAATGCCGATCCCCTTGAGCGCCGCGTCCAGCAGGGCGTGGCCGCTGTTGCACTGCAACAATCCGCGCACCCGCACGCTGTGGGGGCGACCATCCAGGGTGAAGTGCCACTCGTCGCTGTTGCCTACCAGACAGGTGTGGCGGGTCAGCTCGGAGAGGCTGTTGGGCATGCCGTGGCGGGCGGTGTAGGCCGGTGAGGCGCAGACATAGGGCACCCGCTGCGCCAGCTTGCGCGCCACCAGCGTCGAATCCTTGAGATGACCTAGCCGCAGCGCCAGATCGTAGCCTTCGTGCACCAGATCCAGCAGCTGGTTGGTGAGGTTGAGGGTCACCTCCAGCTGGGGGAAGCGCACCATGAAGTCGTTCACCAGCGGGGCGATGCGGCTCTCGCCGTAGGAGACGGGGGCTGTGATGCGCAGCGACCCTTGCGGTACCGCCTGATGGCGCCCCACCGCCAGCTCAGCCTCGTAGAGGTTGTCGAGCAGCTGACGGCAGTGGCGATAGTAGATCTCGCCAAGCTCGGTGAGCCGCACCTGACGGGTGGTGCGCAGCAGCAGCTTGGCCTGCAGCCGATCCTCCAACTGTGCCACCTGACGGCTGACCTGCGCCACCGACACCCCCAGCTTGCGCGCCGCCGGGGTAAAGCCCCCCTGCTCCGCCACGCTGACAAATTCACAGATCCCTTCCCAGCCGAACATTATTACCTGTGTGTAAAAGTGATTTGAGATTTGCCCTCATTATCACCAAATCGGCGGGAAACTACACTGAATATCCGAACTCATCTCTGTTCACCCTGCTCAACAAGAAGGATGTCATTCATGGCACAGGTTCAAAGCATCAAGTGTAAAGCCGCCATCGCCTGGGGTCCGGGTCAGCCCCTCTCCATCGAAGAGGTGGAAGTCATGCCGCCACAAGCGGGCGAGGTGCGGGTGCGCATCGTCGCCACCGGCGTCTGCCATACCGATGCCTTCACTCTCTCCGGTGAGGATCCGGAAGGGGTCTTCCCCTGCATTCTCGGTCACGAGGGGGGCGGCATCGTCGAATCGGTCGGCGAGGGCGTCACCAGCGTCAAAGTGGGGGATCATGTGATCCCGCTCTACACCCCCGAGTGCGGCGAGTGCAAATTCTGCAGATCCGGCAAGACCAACCTCTGCCAGAAGATCCGCGCCACTCAGGGTAAGGGGCTGATGCCGGACGGCACCACCCGCTTCTCGAAAGATGGCCAGCCCATCTATCACTACATGGGCACTTCCACCTTCAGCGAATACACGGTACTGCCGGAGATCTCCATCGCCAAAGTGGATCCGGCCGCCCCGCTGGAAGAGGTCTGCCTGCTCGGCTGCGGCGTCACCACCGGCATCGGCGCCGTGATGAACACCGCCAAGGTGAAGGAAGGTGAGAGCGTCGCCATCTTCGGGCTGGGTGGCATCGGCCTCTCCGCAGTGATCGGTGCCCGTCTGGCCAAGGCCGGTCGCATCATCGCCATCGATATCAACGAGAGCAAATTCGAACTGGCCCGCAAGCTGGGCGCCACCGACTGCATCAACCCGAACGACTACGACAAACCGATTCAGGAGGTGATCGTCGAGCTGACCGACGGCGGCGTCGACTTCTCCTTCGAGTGCATCGGCAACGTCAAGGTAATGCGTGCGGCGCTGGAGTGCTGCCACAAGGGCTGGGGTGAATCGGTCATTATCGGCGTCGCCGGAGCGGGTCAGGAGATCAGCACCCGTCCGTTCCAGCTGGTGACCGGTCGGGTCTGGCGCGGCAGCGCCTTCGGCGGGGTTCGCGGTCGCAGCGAACTGCCGAGCTATGTGCAGCGCTACATGCAGGGTGAGTTCCGTCTCGATGACTTCATCACTCACACCATGGGGCTTGAGCAGATCAACGAGGCGTTCGAGTTGATGCACCAAGGCAAGAGCATCCGCACCGTCATCCACTACTGAGCATGATCACCCCGCCCGCCATCGTGGGCGGGGTGCAGGAGTCCTTCGATGAATCTGGAGATTATCAGCAGCAACAAGAGCTTCGACGGCTGGCACAAGCGCTATCGCCACCACGCCAGCGTGCTCGGCTGCGAGATGAATTTTGCCATCTATCTGCCGCCTCAGGCCCTCACCGGCCAGAAAGTCCCAGTACTCTACTGGCTCAGCGGCCTCACCTGCACCGATGAGAACTTTATGCAGAAGGCGGGTGCCCAGCGTATCGCCGCCGAGCTTGGCATCGCCCTGGTGGCGCCGGACACCAGCCCCCGCGGCGACGGCGTAGCGGACGATCCCGGTTATGACCTCGGCATGGGCGCGGGCTTTTACGTCAATGCCAGCCAGAGCCCCTGGCAGGCGCACTACCAGATGTATGACTACGTCACCCGCGAACTGCCTGACTTGATAGAGACCCACTTCCCGGTCTCGACCCGCCGCGCCATCAGTGGCCACTCCATGGGCGGTCACGGTGCGCTGATCGCCGCGCTGCGGGAGCCGGGTCGCTACCGCTCGGTCTCGGCGTTCAGCCCGATCTGTCACCCTAGCCGCTGCCCCTGGGGCCAGAAGGCGCTCGGCGCCTACCTCGGCAGCAATCCGCTGTTGTGGCAGGAGTGGGATGCCTGCCAGCTGCTGCGCCACCAGCCGGTCACACTGCTACCAACCTTGGTGGATGTGGGGCTGAATGATCCCTTCCTCGCCGAGCAGTTGCATATCGATGCGCTGGCCGAAGTGGCCGCCAGCAAGGAGTGGCCACTGGAGCTCAACCGCCACGAGGGCTATGACCACAGCTACTACTTCGTGGCGAGCTTTATCGAGGCGCACCTGTGCTTTCACGCCCGCCACCTCTGATCAAAACAGGCCCGTTGCGGGCCTGTTTCAGTTGTGGTGATCGGTTGATATCAACTGCCCGCTCGGGTCACTCCGCCGGAGCCTGCGATCTGCTGCTCCACCTTGGGATCGCCCCAGTAGGCGATGTTGCCTGAACCGGCGATGCCGACTTTCAGCGTCTCCTGCGCCCGTACCGCCACATCACCGCTGCCGGCGATATTGACCTCTACCTCCTTGCCGCGCATCTCGCTCCCGAGCACGTCGCCAGCACCGGCAATGTTCAGCTCGATGGCCTGCGCCGAACCGCTGCCCAGCTCCAGACTGCCGGTGCCAGCGATATTCCCTTCCAGCCGTTTCAGCTCCAGCTGACTGGCGACGATGTCACCGGTACCGGCCACTGACAGCACCAGCTCATCGCCCTTGAAGCCGCTCAGATCGCCGTTGCCGGTCCCGGCCAATGCCAGTTCGTTCAGCACAGGTAAGGTGATGGTCAGCTCCAGCGGCTCGGTAGGCTCGAGCCGGTAACCCTCCTTCACCTCGATCTCCAGCTTGTCGCCGCTCTCGGTCAGCACCAGATAGGGCAGCAGGTTCTCCTGCCCCTTGATCAGGATACCGCGCGGCTCCCCCGCAACCAGATGGAGGGTGGCAGGCACCCCCGCCAGCACCCGGGTCACCCCGTCACCAAGCGCCTGCTGGCGCTCGACCACAGCTCCCGTTCCGGTCACTCTGGTCTGATCCAGCCAGTGACAACCACTGAGCCCTGCCATCAACATGACAACCATCATCCATTTCATCACTACTCTCCTCCTTATGTGTTGGCCATCCAGGGCCAATTGGTTTTCATGCTCTGCAAAGCGCGGGCCAAAAATTAACTTAATGATTCAAAAGGAAATAACCATTAAACCCAGAACAAACCGAAGAATTCAGAGAGCCATTTAGACCATATTTTGGTGAAAATAACCATTCTCGAACGGATATGATTGTGGCTGATTGGCGGGTCACCCTGCCGGTCACTATGCTGACAGCCCGTGGAAGTTTTTAATTGCCCTGCCGGTCTGTTGAGCCAATAGTGGTACTTCGTGCGTACCAAGCTCTCCATTGCGGTAATGTCATTACCACTGTCTTGTCAGTCTTCACTGCCAACAAGGAGCCAGAGCGTGACCCAAGCAAGCCCTCTCTATGCCACCGCCACCGGTCTGCCGGAACCGACTCGCACCCCGCTGCTGACCGGCAGCGATCCCCAGCAGAAACGGCGCGAACTGCTCGCCTACTTCTGCCAGACCTTCGATCTCTACGACTCGCTGTTCGACTGTCTGGCCGATGAGCGGGCCTGGTTCAACAAGGCGATCCCGCTACGCCACCCGCTCATCTTCTACTACGGCCACACCGCCGCCTTCTTTATCAACAAGCTGCTGGCGGCACGCCTGATCGATCAGCGGCTGGATGCCCGCATCGAGGCCATGGTCGCCATCGGGGTGGACGAGATGAGCTGGGACGATCTGGACGAGACCCACTACGACTGGCCCAAGGTCAGCGAGCTGCGCAGCTATCGGGCCAAAGTCCGTTCGCTGGTGTGCGATTTTATTCGCCAGATGCCGCTCACCCTGCCCATCGACTGGCAGAGCCCGGCCTGGGTGATCCTGATGGGGATAGAGCACGAGCGCATCCACCTCGAGACCTCCAGCGTGCTCATCCGCCAGTTGCCACTCGCCTGGGTGCGGCCGCAGCCTTATTGGCCCACCTGTACCGAAGCCCGCCACCGCATTGATCAGGTGCCCGCCAACAGCCTGCTGCCGGTGGCCGGCGGCAAGGTGCGCCTTGGCAAGCAGGACGCCACCTACGGCTGGGACAACGAATATGGCGAGCGCCAGATCGAGCTGGCCCCGTTTCAGGCCAGCCGCATGCTGGTGAGCAATGCCGAGTACCTCGCCTTCGTTCAGGCGGGCGGCTATGGCCAGCAACAGTGGTGGGATGAGGAGGGATGGGGTTGGTGTCAGTACGCCAAGGCGCAGATGCCCACCTTCTGGGTGGGTGACCCCGCCGAGCCCGAACAACTGCAACTGCGGCTGATGACCGGGCAGATCGCCATGCCCTGGGACTGGCCGGTCGAGGTGAATCAGCTGGAGGCGGCTGCCTTCTGCCGCTGGAAGGCGGCCCTGACCGGACTCCCCATCCAGCTGCCGAGCGAGGCGGAATGGATGCTGCTGCGCGAGCAGCTACCCGGCGATCAGCCGGACTGGACACAGGCCCCCGGCAATATCAATCTGGCCCGTTTCGCCTCCTCCTGCCCGGTGGATGCCTGCCCGCAAGGGGAGTTCTTCGATCTGGTGGGCAATGTCTGGCAGTGGACCAGCACCGCCATCGACGGCTTCGACGGCTTTAAAATCCACCCGCTCTACGACGACTTCTCCACCCCCACCTTTGATGGCAAGCACACCCTGATAAAGGGCGGCAGCTGGATCAGCACGGGTAACGAAGCGCTCAAATCATCCCGTTACGCCTTCCGGCGTCACTTCTTCCAGCATGCGGGTTTCCGCTATCTGGTCTCCCGTTATCAGGAACCCGTTATCGTGAATCCCTATGAAACCGACACGCTGGTCGCTCAGTACCTCGACTTCCAGTACGGCCCGAGCCACTTCGGGGTAGCCAACTACGCCAAGACGCTTGCTGATCTTGCTGGCGAGCTGTGCAGCAACCACCAGCGGGCGCTGGATATCGGCTGTGCCACCGGCCGCGCCAGCTTCGAACTGGCCCGCCACTTCCAGCATGTGGACGGGGTGGACTACTCGGCCCGCTTCATCGATGTGGCGCTGGCCCTCGCCAGTCAGGACAGTTTCCGCTACGCCATTCCGCTGGAGGGTGAACTGGTGGAGTATTGCGAGGCACGCCTGTCGAGCCACGGGCTGGGGGCAAGTCAGGCTGAGCGCATCCACTTCAGTCAGGGGGATGCCTGCAACCTCAAGCCCAAATATGACCACTACGATCTGGTGCTCGCCTCCAACCTGATCGACCGGCTGCGGGAGCCCGCCCGCTTCCTGCGGGATATCGCCCCGCGGCTGCGCAGCGGTGGTCTGCTGGTGCTCACCAGCCCCTATACCTGGCTGGCGGAATATAGCTCGGCGGTATTCGCGAAAACGGCGAGGCGCTCACCACCTATCAGGCGCTGCAACGGCTGCTGGCGGCGGAGTTCGAAGAGCACTGCCCGCCGCGGGATGTGCCCTTCGTCATCCGCGAGACCGCCCGCAAATACCAGCACACGGTGGCGCAGCTCACCGTCTGGCGCAAACGCTAATCCGCCGGTCGGCATGCAGATGAAAAGAGGGAGGCCAACTGGCCTCCCTCTCTCTTGTTATGGCTGTCAAAACGGCGCGAGTATCAATGCCCCTGCTCATGATAGCGGCGCGCCAGCACGGCGCAGACCATCAGCTGGATCTGGTGGAAGATCATCAGCGGCAGCACCATCACCCCGACGCTGGCGGCCGGGAACATGACGTTGGCCATCGGCACCCCGTTGGCGAGGCTCTTTTTCGAGCCGCAGAAAACGATGGTGATCTCGTCCGCCTTGTCGAAGCCGAGGCGGCGGCTGATCCAGACGTTCCAGCAGAGCACCAGCGCCAGCAATACGCAGCTCAGCAGCACGATACTGGCCAGATCGTACCAACCTACTTGGTGCCAAATCCCCTGCACCACCGCTTCGCTGAAGGCGACGTAGACCACCAGCAGAATGGAGCTCTGATCCAGCTTGCCGATGAGCGGGCGGTGGCTATCGACCCAGCGACCGATCAGCGGGCGCGACAGGTGGCCCACCACGAACGGCAGCATCAGCTGCATCATGATGGACTGGATGGAGTGCCAGGTGTCGATCCCCTCCCCCTGCACGTGGATCATCATCCCCACCAGCACCGGCGAGAGGAAGATCCCGAGGATGCTGGAGGCCGAGGCGCTGCACACCGCCGCCGACACATTGCCCCCCGCCATAGAGGTGAAGGCGATGGCCGACTGCACGGTGGCAGGCAGAGCGCAGAGATAGAGGAAGCCGAGGTAGATGGCCGGGCTCAGCCAGCCCGGCACCAGCGGGGTGAGCAGCAGCCCGAGCAGCGGAAACAGCACGAAGGTGCTGAGCATCACCACCAGATGGAGCCGCCAGTGGCCGAGGCCTGCCAGCAGGTTCTGGCGCGACAGCTTGGCGCCATGCATGAAGAACAGCAGCGCCACCGCCAGCTTGGTCAGCAGACCGAACCAGACGGCCACCAGACCCTCGCAGGGGAAGAGAGAAGCCAGGGTGACCACCGCAATCAGCACAACAGTAAAGGGATCCAGACGCACGAAAGGTCTCCATCAGAAGGGCATCCTGCTGCCATGGCAGCAGTCAGGATTGGGGAGGACAAGAAACAGAGCGGGAGATGTCTGGCACCTCCCGCTAAAACGAACCTCCAGCTTACCCCGATAACGGAGAGGCGCAACGTTGTGCAGCGGTTAATTGTTCATCAATGCTTAACGCCTTTGCTTTGTTGAATAGCGGAAGTTGCTGACCCGCGGCCAGATAGCGCCAAACCGGCGCGAAATGGATAAAAAACGGGCGACCCAGGCCGCCCGTTCCGCTTTTTCACCCAGCCGATCAGCGCTGGCTGGCCAGCTTGCCGTTGCCCGTTTTCTTCTCATTGCCGGCAAGCTTGCGAGCCTGCCGCTTCTCGAAGCGGGAGATCCACCAGTAGGCCAGCGCCGAGAAGACCGCGGTCATAAAGACGTTGATGAAGAAGGCGCGCACCAGATCCACCCCGGCCGGGAAGGCGGAGGCGCTCATGCTCACCACGAAGATGGCGATCAGCACCGAGACCACCGCCATGCCGAAGGTGCGCGAGCCCATGCGGAAGTCGCGGGGGGTGTCGTCATGTTTCCAGCGAAACACGAAGTAGGCCACCATGATGAAGATCGGCGGCAACATGGCGGTGCCAGCAGTGAGGTTGATGGCGGTGTTCATCATCTGCTGCACCGACTCGGAGCCGAAGCCGTTGACCACCAGCATCGCGAACACGAAGACAAACTGCCACCAGGCGGCGCGCACCGGCACGCCGTGCTCGTTGAGCTGGGTGGTCTTCTCGCCGTAAACCCCCTGCGGGATCTCGGAGAAGTGGATCTTCACCGGCGCCGAGGTCCACATCATCATGGAACCAAACATGGCGATAAACAGCACCACGCCGACGAAGCGGCCCACCAGCGCCTCGGAGAGACCGAAGTATTGCGCCATGCCGGTGAAGATCTCCACCATGCCACCGGCATAGGTGAGGCTCTCGCGCGGCACGAACACGTTCACCAGCAGGGAACCGACCGCATACATGGCACCGATGACGATGCCGGCACTGATGATCACCTTGATGAAGGACTTCTGGCCCCCCTTCACGTCATTGAGGTAGGCCGCTGCGGTCTCGGCACCGCCCGCCGCCTGGAAGATCCAGCACATGATGCCGAGGGTCGCCCAGTTGACGGTGGGGGTCATCGCTTCCAGGGTGATGGGCTGGGCCGGCACATGATCGCCACTCAGGGCCATCAACGCGCCCAGCACATAGATGGCGAACAGGGCAAACACCCCGTAGGCCACGATCTCGGCAATCTTGCCAAGCCAGCTCGCCCCCTTGGTGGAGATGTGGGTCGCCGCCGCAAACAGCACGATGGAGATGATCGAGGTGACCATGGGCGAGAAGCTGTACTCATAGCCCAGCATGGCGTAGGAGGCGTAGGCGATGACGTTGGGCAGCAGGGAGACGAACCAGAACAGGTTCACGAACCAGTAGAGAAACGAGCCCAGATAGGCCATCCGGGTGCCGAGCGGTTTTTTAAGCCAGTCGTACATCCCCGACTCGGAGTTTTTATTGGCCGAAACGAACTCGGCGATGATGAAAACAAACGGGATGAAGTAGACGATGGTCGCCAGCAGGAAGATGGGGGCGGAGCTGAGCCCCAGCTCGATGTTGTTGTTGACGATGTTGCGCACGTTGAACACGGCGGCAAAGGTCATCGACAACAAGGCAAACTTGCCTATGGTGCCGCGTACGGATTCAGACATGGTGTCCTCCAGTGGACTCGCACTCCCTGCGGGGAGCGCTGTGACTCTGTGATGTGTTCGGCAAGGGTCTGTCGGCCCCGCACTTTACTCTCTTGTTATGATCGGGCCGCGTGGACGGCCTCGTTGCTGAACCGGTGCCGTCTCCCGCACCGGCTCGCAATACCATTCAGACGATCGGAGTGCCCGGCGCCATCGGCACCCGCGGTTGCAACAGCACGCTCTGGCTCTCGTCCGGGGTCTCGGCGCAGAGCAACATGCACTCGGATCGCTCGCCGCGCATCTTGGTGGGCTTAAGGTTGGTCAGCACCACCACCTCGCTGCCCATCAGCTCCTCTTCGCTGTAGTAAGGCACCAGACTGGTGACAGTCTGCAGCGGCCGCTCGCCACCCACGTCGATCTGGACGATGTAGAGTTTGTCGGCCCCGGGGTGGCGCACCACCTCCAGTACCTTGCCCACCTTCATCTCGACCCGCTTGAATTCGGCAAACTCGATCGTCTCGCTCATTCTCTTTTCCTTTTCTGGTTCAACGGTTTGCGGGTGGCCAACGGCCACCCGGTTTGATTGGGATTCAATGCCGTGCCTATGGCGTCTGCATGGCAACCTGCGCTGTCGGCTGAGCCTCTTTCGCTCGCGCCTCGGCGCTGAGGGAGGCCTCGTATCTGTTGTATTTCCACCAGGCGAAGCCAAGGAAAATCACGATCCCGCCGACGTTGTAGAAGATGATGGTCATGATGTCGGCACCGGTCGGGAAGGTGGAGGCGAGGAAGCCCACCGAGAAGATGGCGATCAGCACCGAGACCACGGCGATGCCGGTGGTGCGCGACCCCATCTTGAACTCCCGTGGCAGGTGGTCGAGCTTCAGGCGCAGATTGAGGTAGGCCAGCATGATGAACAGCGGTGGCAGCATGGAGGCGGCGGCGGTCATGTTGATGACGGTGTTCATCAGATCCTGCGCGGTGTTGGAACCCAGGGTCGGGATCACCATCAGCGGCAGCACGATGAGGTACTGGATCCAGGCTGCACGGGCAGGCACGCCGTTCTCGTTGAGCTCGACTGTCTTCTTGCCGAAGATGCCGGCCGGGATTTCGGAGAAGAAGATCTTCACCGGGGTCGCCGTCCACATCAGCAGGGAGCCGAACATGGCGGTGAAGGAGACCAGCCCGACAAAGCGGTTCATCAGGATCTCCGGCAAACCGAAGTAGGCTGCCAGCCCTTCAAACACCTGCACCGAGCCGCCGGTATATTTCAGGGTGCCGCTGTGGACGAACACGTTGATCAACAGCGATGCAATGGAGTAGAGCACGCCGATAAAGATCCCGGCGACGATGATCACCTTCACGAAGGACTTGGAGCCCCCTTTCACGTCATTGACGTAGACCGCCACCGACTCGGCGCCACCGGCTGCCATAAAGATCCAGGTGGTGATGCCCAGGAAGGCCCAGCTGAAATCGGGGACCATGGCCTCTACCGTGATGGGGTCGGCCGGTTGCACGCCGCCCACCAGTGCCGCACCTGCCAGCAGGATGTAGGAGAGGGTCAGCAGCAGCATCAGGGACGAGGTCACCGAGGTGATGGGGCCGAGCATCTTGGCGCCGTTGGTGGAGACATAGGTGGCAAAGGCAAACAACACCATGCTCAATGCCGTGGTTGCCACCGGAGTGAGAATGTACTCGTAGCCGAGGAAAGCATAGGAGGCATAGGCGATGACCCGCGGCAGCAAGGAGGTGAAGAAGAACAGGTTCACGAACCAGTAGGTGTAGGCGGAGATAAAGGCCCAGCGACCGCCGAGGGAGCTCTTCACCCAGGCATAGACGCCCGCTTCGGAGTTTTTGTTCAGTGACACAAATTCCGCAATGATGAGGCAGAACGGAATGAAGTAAAAAATGGTGGCCAGAAAGAACATCGGGGCGGAGGCCAGACCGATCTCGATGTTGTTGTTGATGACGTTGTTGAAGCTGAATACCGCCGCGAAGGTGAGCGACAGCAGACCAAACTTGCCTATCGTATTGCGTTTGGAATCAGACATGGTGCATCTCCAGACCTGTAGTTATTGCCGCGAAAGGGCGAGGCATGGGTTGTAGGGTGAGCCCCGCCCTTCCGGCTTTTATCAGTGCAGAACCGGCGGCTTGTTATTTGTTCTTGAAGTAGCCGCCTTCGACGGTGACCTTGATGATCACTTTGCGCACCGGCCCGTCGCCGACGAACCGGTAGGCTTCGTCGTTCTCGAAGATCACCACCTGACCGTTGCCGACTTTATGGCGCCCCTGCACCTCGCCGGCCAGCCACTCGCGATCGGTGGTGTCGTCATAGGCCTGCTCGACTCCCAGCTCACTCTTGGCAGCCCACTCCACCGTCTCTGCCCCTTCCAGGTAGTAGTGGACATCGAAGTAGCGGCGCTGCCCCTCGAACAGTGAGGTGGCCGGGCTGGCCCCCTCCTGCAAGCGGTAGGTGAGGGAGTCACCGATGGAGTGGCAGATACCGGGCTTGAGGTTTGGCAGGTTGTTGATGGCCTCCACGCAGCGGCCCCACTTCTTGCCCTCCCGGTAGATGTTTTTGAACAGGGTCAGGTTGTCCAGGGTGATCATGCGAGGTTCCTCCCGCCGTTGATGGTGAGATCGATCCCGGCCAGTGCAGCCGGATTGAGGTTGCCACGGGCGATGGGCAGCAGGGTCAGGCCGAAGCTGAACGGCTCGAAGCGCACCCGCCAGGAGTCCAGCACCTCGGAGCCCCAGGAGTTGGAGCCCAGCCCCAGCACCTTGTGATCCAGATTGAGGGTGAGATAGCCGCTCGGTTCCAGCTCGTTGATGTGCTGCGCCCCGTGAATATGCTCCCAGCTGTAGGGCCAGACGCTCAGGTTGATGGGGGCATCGGGCCGCACGTAGAGACCGGCGCCGTGGCGGTTGGTCAGGGTCGCCCAGCGCACCTGCTGGCGGTTGCCGTTGTCCTGCGGGAAGGGGTAGTGCTCCCACATCTCGCCTACTGTGCTGTTGAAGCTGTCGATCCAGTTGCTCTGGCGGCTGTCCTGATAGTTTTCACCCGGCCCCATGCCGTAGTAGTGCACCCGGTCGAGATCCTGACGAATACCCAGCTCGAAGCCGATCTTGGGAATGATGTCGTCATAACCGCCGTAGGGCTGACCGGAGAGCGCCACATGCAGCTGACCGTTCGGACTCAGGGTGTAGACGTAGCGGCAGCGCATGCCGAAGTCGAACACCGGCGGCGCGATCAGGCTCTCTACCGTCACCTCGACCGCGTCACCCAGCTGGCGCCAGCTCAGAGTGCGGAAGTGCTCCTGCATGATCTGCAGGTGGTTCGGGTGCCACAGGCTCTCGTACTCCTGCTTGTGGTTGTCGATCATCGGCTTGAAGAAGGTGAGGCGCGGTGCCCGCTCAATCAGCTCGATACCGTCCTGCTGCCAGCTCACCAGCTTGCCGTCGAGACGCGAGAAGCGCAGGGAAAAGCCGCTGCCGCTCAAGGTCAGCGCGAGGCGCTCATCGGCGATCTGCAACGGGGTGGCGTTGGGATTGGCAAAGGGCTGCAGCTGGCGAGTCGACTCTTTCAGCTGGAACTGGTACTGGCCCAGCTCGTGCTCCGCCGCACTGTAGCGGGTGGCGGTGGCCTTGATGACCCGCAGCTGGACGAAGGTTTCCCGCCCATCAAGAGAGGGCAGCTCGAGTTGCAGCTCTGTGGTGGCACCGGGAGCAACCCCTTCCAGCCGGATCTGCTGGCTGGCCAGCAGCTCGCCTTCGGCCTTCACCTCGACCAGCAGGCGGATGTCGTCGAGAGTGGAGAACCAGTAGCGGTTTTCGACCGCCAGCTTGCCGCTCGCCAGATCCAGAGCCCGCACCTTGACCGGGCAGATCACCTGTTTGTATTCGCGCAGGCCCGGCCCCGGGGTCTGATCCGGATAGATGAGGCCATCCATGCAGAAGTTGTAGTTGTTGGGATAGTCGCCATAGTCGCCACCGTACTTGTAAACGGGGCGGCCCTGCTCGTCCTGATCCAGAATGCCGTGATCGCACCACTCCCAGATGTAGTGGCCCTGAATGTGGGGATGGCGGTCGAACACCTGCTGATATTCACTGAGGCCACCCGGGCCGTTGCCCATGGCGTGGGCGTATTCGCAGATAATGCGTGGCTTCTCCATCGGGAACTCGCCGAAGCAGTTCATCTGGGAGACGCGCGAATACATGGTGCTCACCACATCCACCACCTCGGCATCGCGATCCTCTTCGTAGTGCACCAGCCGGGTCGGGTCGATCGCCTTGCAGCGCTGGTACATGGCTCTGATGTTGCAGCCGTAGCCTGACTCGTTGCCCAGCGACCAGATGATGATGGAGGGGTGGTTCTTCTGGGCGTGCACGTGGCGCTCGATGCGATCCACGAACACCGGCTCCCAGAAGGGGTCGTCGGTGATGCGGCTGAGATCGCCGACGTTGGCAAAACCGTGGGTCTCCACGTCGGTCTCCGCCATCACGAACAGGCCGTACTGGTCACACAGCTCGTAGAAACGCGGGTCGTTCGGGTAGTGGGCAGTGCGCACCGAGTTGAGGTTGTGCTGCTTCATCAGCACGATATCGCGTTCAACACGGTCCATACCGACCGCGCGGCTCTTGAGGTGGTCATTGTCGTGACGGTTCACCCCGTGCAGCTTGAGGTAGTGGCCGTTGACGTAGAAGAGGCCATCCTTGACCTTGATTTCACGCACCCCGACTCGCTGCGGGATCACTTCCAGCAGCTCGCCCTGACCGTTGTAGAGGGAGAGTTGCAGCTGGTAGAGGTAAGGATCTTCGGCGCTCCACAGATGGGGGTTAGCCATATCCAGCGTGAAGCGGCAATCACACTTGCCATCAATGGCGAGATGATCGAGCGAGCCGCTGGCGATCTCGCTGCCCTGATCCAGCAGCGACCAGACCAGACGGTGATCACGGGCGGGAGCCCCCAGATTTTCCAGCTGGATGTCGCAGCTCAGGGTAGCGCTTTGATTGTCATCGGCCAGCGCGGTGCGAATAAAGAAATCCTGCACATGGGCGGCCGGTTTGCCCACCAGATAGACGTCGCGGAAGATCCCCGCCATCCACCACATGTCCTGATCTTCGATATAGGTGGAGTCGGCCCACTGCATCACCCGCACCGACAGCAGGTTCTCGCCGATGCTGGCGTAAGCGCTGATATCGAACTCGGCGGTGAGGCGACTGCCCTTACTGAAGCCGACATAGTGGCCGTTCACATAGACCTCGAAGTAGGTCTCTACACCGTCAAACTTGATGATCACCTGCTCGCCGTCCCAGGCCGGGCTCAGCGTGAAGCTGCGCTGATAGGCACCGGTCGGGTTGTTGGTCGGCACGAAAGGCACGTCGATGGGGAAGGGAAAACCCTCGTCGGTGTACTGCAGCTGGCCATGCCCTTCCATCTGCCACATGTTGGGCACGGTGATCTGGCCCCACTCGCTCATGGGGCTGTGGTAAAAGGCCTCCGGCACCTGCAGGGGGTGGTCGAAGTAGTGGAACTGCCACTGACCGCTAAGGCTCAGAAAACGGCGGCTCAGCTCGCGCTGCATGGTGGCCGCCAGCGCGTGGTCGGCATAAGAGAAGAAGTAGGCACGCGGAGCCAGCCTGTTTTCACCAACGAATTGGACGTTTTCCCAGTTATTCACATGTCCTCCCGGAACAAGGCAACTTTGACTGGGTAAACTTTAGATAAAACTTTACTAGATATCAGCTAATAATTGGTAAAGTTTTAACCTGATCACAATGAACAGATGGTTTTGTGAGCGAGATCAGAAGCGGGAGATAAAGGAGGGCAAGATATGGATGAGTGGCATAGATGTTGATAGCCGTTGGCTGAACTGCAATAAAATCAACTATAAAACAATATGATATGACGTCACTGGATGATATGGGAAATAAGTTTACTTGGGAGAGGAGTCGCACCACCGCAAGATGGCGCGACTAAAAAGCAGAATGTTTTACTAAAATCAGCGAGTGGTGCCACGCAGGGTCAACTTGCTAGGTACCAGCACCCGAAGTGGAATATCCCGCTCGTCTCGCAGCCGCTCAACCAGCAGATTGACCCCCTGGGAGCCCATCAACTCGGAGTGGATCCGCACCGTAGAGAGTGGCGGGAAGGTGAACTTGGCGGTCGGAATATCGTTGACGCTGATAAGCTCGATCTGCTGGGGAATCGCCAGTCCTTTCTCGTGAATGGCACGCAGCACACCAATGGCGATGGAGTCGGAGGCGACGAACAGCGCCTTGGGCCAATCCCCTGCCAGCATCTCCTTCGCCAACTGGTAGCCGGAAGCGCTGGAGAAGTCCCCACGATAGAGATCGCTTTCCTGCACCACCCCCAGCCGCTGACCATAATCCCGGAAGGCCAGTTCGCGCAGATCCGGATTCTCATCCTGGCCACCGATATAACCGATGCGCTGGTGTCCCTGAGCGATAAAATAATCCACCACTTGCTGGCTGATCAGGGCGAGATCCACATCGACCGAGTCGAACTCTCCCTGTGAACGGCAGTCGACAAACACCAGCTGGCTGGAACAAGCCCTTAGCTGGGTGAGGCGCTCGGCTGTTAGGGTGCCGACCACCAGAATGCCATCCACGGCACTCAATTCACGCCCTTCACCACAGTTGTAGAGATGGGTCAGCTCGATATTGAGGCGGGCACTCTGGGTCTCGATACCATAACGGATGGCGAGATAGTAAGGGTCGTTGACCTCGGTACTCTGGGGATAGGCATAGACCACCAGAAAGTGCAGCTTGCTCTTGTGTACCCCCTTGCGGGCGCTGCTGGTCTTGTACTCCAGCCGTTCGGCAATCTCGAAGATCCGCTGCTTGGTCTCTTCCTTGACGCTCAGGCTGGGATCCTCGTTCAGTACCCGGGATACCGTGGCGAGAGAAACCCCCGCTTCCTGTGCAATTTCCTTCAACGTAGCCATCAATACCTCGCTGGCAGCATCACGTGTTAATCGGCAACGGCTAAAGAGTAACGGGCAATCCCTTGATAGCCCAGCACTTTTACTAAAATCCCGGTGGCATGGCAGATTTTTGGAACACAGAAATGCAAAAAGGCCTCCCGAATGGGAGGCCTCTTCTAAATAGGTGCCTGACAGTGTCCTACTCTCGCATGGCGAATGCCACACTACCATCGGCGCTACCGCGTTTCACTTCTGAGTTCGGCATGGGATCAGGTGGTTCCACGGCGCTATTGCCGTCAGGCAAAAGCTTTTAAAACTAACTTGAAAATGGTGCTGATACCCAGAATCGAACTGGGGACCTCATCCTTACCAAGGATGCGCTCTACCGACTGAGCCATATCAGCACACTAACCGGTAAAGACCACGCTGGGCGTAATCTTGAAATTGGGTGCCTGGCAGTGTCCTACTCTCGCATGGCGAATGCCACACTACCATCGGCGCTACCGCGTTTCACTTCTGAGTTCGGCATGGGATCAGGTGGTTCCACGGCGCTATGGCCGCCAGGCAAATTCTTCAATCTGAGAAAGCTGATGTAAGTAGTTTCGTATTCGTTACAAGGCCCAGAACACTTCTTGGGTGTTGTATGGTTAAGCCTCACGGGTAATTAGTATGGGTTAGCTCAACACGTCGCCGCGCTTACACACCCCACCTATCAACGTTGTGGTCTCCAACGGCCCTTTAGGACCCTCAAGGGGTCAGGGATGACTCATCTCAGGGCTCGCTTCCCGCTTAGATGCTTTCAGCGGTTATCGATTCCGAACTTAGCTACCGGGCAGTGCCACTGGCGTGACAACCCGAACACCAGAGGTTCGTTCACTCCGGTCCTCTCGTACTAGGAGCAACTCCCTTCAATCATCCAACGCCCACGGCAGATAGGGACCGAACTGTCTCACGACGTTCTGAACCCAGCTCGCGTACCACTTTAAATGGCGAACAGCCATACCCTTGGGACCGACTTCAGCCCCAGGATGTGATGAGCCGACATCGAGGTGCCAAACACCGCCGTCGATATGAACTCTTGGGCGGTATCAGCCTGTTATCCCCGGAGTACCTTTTATCCGTTGAGCGATGGCCCTTCCATTCAGAACCACCGGATCACTATGACCTACTTTCGTACCTGCTCGACCTGTCCGTCTCGCAGTTAAGCTGGCTTATGCCATTGCACTAACCTCCTGATGTCCGACCAGGATTAGCCAACCTTCGTGCTCCTCCGTTACTCTTTGGGAGGAGACCGCCCCAGTCAAACTACCCACCAGGCACTGTCCGCGAGCCCGATTCAGGGCCCTGCGTTAGAACATCAAACATACAAGGGTGGTATTTCAAGGACGGCTCCAGCGCAACTGGCGTCACGCCTTCAAAGCCTCCCACCTATCCTACACATGTAGGTTCAATGTTCAGTGCCAAGCTGTAGTAAAGGTTCACGGGGTCTTTCCGTCTAGCCGCGGGTACACCGCATCTTCACGGCGAATTCGATTTCACTGAGTCTCGGGTGGAGACAGCATGGCCATGGTTACACCATTCGTGCAGGTCGGAACTTACCCGACAAGGAATTTCGCTACCTTAGGACCGTTATAGTTACGGCCGCCGTTTACCGGGGCTTCGATCAAGAGCTTCGCTTGCGCTAACCCCATCAATTAACCTTCCGGCACCGGGCAGGTGTCACACCCTATACGTCCACTTTCGTGTTTGCAGAG
>NZ_JBQBFE010000001.1:2702500-2750000 GCF_051919165.1 Aeromonas sp. 96A
CTCCTCCAGCTTCTCTTCGCGGATCTCGAACACCAGTTCATCGTGTACCTGCATCAGCATGCGGATCGACTCATCCTCGATACCGCGGATCCAGCTGTCCACATTGATCATGGCACGCTTGATGATATCGGCAGCCGTGCCCTGCATGGGGGCGTTAATGGCGGCCCGCTCGGCAGCCTTGCGCAGACCGGCGTTGCGTGACTTGATATCCGGCAGATAGAGGCGACGACCAAACAGGGTCTCGACATAGCCCTGGGCTTCCGCCTGCTGACGGGTACGCTCCATATACTCCAGCACGCCCGGGTAGCGTTCGAAGTAGAGGTCCATGTACTTCTGCGCTTCGGCGCGGCCAATCCCCAACTGCTTGGCCAGACCGAAGGCACTCATGCCATAGATGAGGCCGAAGTTGATCGCCTTGGCACTGCGGCGCATATCGGTGGTGACCGCATCGAGCGCCACGCCGAACACCTCGGCGGCGGTCGCCTTGTGGATGTCCTTGCCCTCGGCAAAGGCGGTCAGCAGCCCCTTATCACCGGAGAGGTGCGCCATGATGCGCAGTTCGATCTGGGAGTAGTCCGCCGCCACCAGCTTGTAACCGGCGCTCGGAATAAAGGCCTGACGGATCCGGCGCCCCTGCTCGTTGCGCACCGGGATGTTCTGCAGGTTGGGATCAGATGATGACAAACGGCCCGTAGCCGCTACCGCCTGATGATAGGAGGTGTGTACCCGCCCGGTCTGCGGCTTAATCATCAGCGGCAACTTGTCGGTGTAGGTGGACTTGAGCTTGGCCAGCCCACGGTGCTCCATCAGCAGTTGCGGCAGCTCGTAGGTCTCCGCCAGCTCGGCCAGCACCTCTTCTGCGGTGGACGGTGCCCCCTTCGGCGTCTTTTTGATGATCGGCAGGCCCAGCTTGGTGAAGAGGATCTCCCCCAGCTGCTTGGGCGAGGAGAGGTTGAACTCCTGCCCGGCCAGCTCATGGGCCTGCTTCTCCAGCTCCGCCAAGCGCAGCTCGATCTCCTGGCTCTGCTGGTGCAGCAGCTTGGGATCGATGGTGGTGCCGAGCAACTCCATCCGCGCCAATACCGGCAGCAGCGGCAGCTCGATCTCACTGAATACCTTGGCGAGACCCGGCACGGCCTCCAGCTGACCCCACAGGGTCTGGTGCAGACGCAGGGTGATATCGGCATCTTCCGCCGCATAGGGAGCGGCCTGCTCCAGCTCGATCTGGTTAAAGGTGAGCTGTTTCACCCCTTTGCCCGCGATATCTTCAAAGGAGGTGGTCTCGACTCCGAGATAACGCTTGGCCAGCGAATCCATATCGTGACGACTGGCGGTGGAGTTGAGCACGTAGGATTCCAGCATGGTGTCGTAGGCGATGCCCTGCAGGTCGATGTCGTGGTTGAGCAGCACGTTGCGATCGTACTTGAGATTCTGCCCCACCTTGAGACGGGTCGGATCTTCCAGCAGCGGTTTGAGCTTGCCCAACACCACGGCCTCGCTCAGCTGTACCGGTGCCCCCAGATAGTCGTGGCCAAACGGCACATAAGCAGCCTTGCCCGGTTCGACGGCGAAGGAGACCCCGACGATCCGCGCCTCCATATAGTCGAGACTGGTGGTTTCGGTATCGAAGGCAAACAGCGGTGCCGCTTTCAACTGTTCCAGCCAACCGTCAAACTCGGCTTCGTCCAGAATGCAGCGGTAGTCGGTTTCGATGGCGGCAACCGGAGCGGCGCTCTCATCGCCAGCGTCGCCCTGTCCGGCGCTCTCGCTCCCCTCTTCACCACCGGATTCCAGCTCCTTGATCAGGTTGCGCAGCTCGTATTCGCGATAGACCGCCAGCAGGGACTCCTTGTCGACCGGCTTGAGCAACAGCTCTTCCAGACTCTGTTCCAGCTCGACATCGGTCTTGATGGTCGCCAGTCGATAGGAGAGACGAACCTGCTCCTCCTGCTCGCGGAACTTGTCGGCGAACGCCTTGGAGCCACGGAAGCCGAGGGCGGCGACCTTGTCGAGGTTGGCGGCAATCTCGTCGATGCTGCCGATCCCCTGCAGCAGGGCCAGCGCGGTCTTCTCGCCGACACCGGTCATGCCGGGAATGTTGTCGACCTTGTCACCCATCAGGGCCAGATAGTCGATGATGAGCTCGGGCGGTACGCCAAACTTCTCGATCACCCCTTCCCGATCGGTCTTCACATCTTTCATGGTGTCGATCAGGGTGACATGGTCGGAGACCAGCTGTGCCATATCCTTGTCACCGGTGCTGATCAGCACCGGCAGCTGCTTCTCGGTCGCCTGGCGGGCCAGGGTGCCGATCACGTCGTCGGCTTCAACCCCTTCCACCATCAGGAAGGGGAAACCCATCGCCTTGATCATCTGGTGGATCGGGGCAACCTGGCTGCGCAGATCGTCCGGCATGCTGGCACGGGTCGCCTTGTACTCGGGATAGATGTCATCGCGGAAGGTCTTGCCCTTGGCATCAAACACCACGGCCACATGACAGTCAGGATATTGCTTGCGCAGGCTGCGCATCATGTTGGCCATGACACGGACGGCGCCGCTCGGCAAACCGGTCGATGTGCGCAGATCAGCCTGCTGGGAGGCGAAGAAGGCGCGGTAAAGATAAGAGGAGCCGTCGACCAGAATAAGGGGGTTGCTAGGGGCCATGAAATCGTCCTGCCAGAGATAAACAGCCGCTAGGATGCCACAGGGCCCCCCTCACACCAAGGGGCGCAGCAACAGCACACAGCGCCTGATAAAGGGACTCAACCTGTGGATAACTCTGTGTTCAAAAATGGGGCGCATCATGGCGCACAGTGATAAAACTGTGCATAAGAATATAAAAAGTCATTAAAAACAATGAATTGAGATCGTAAAAACCGATCGTGAGACAGTTAGAATGATCTCGATCAATGTGGAAAAAGATTTAAGGGAGTAGGTACGGCAGGATCCAAAACGAAACAATCCTAGCACAGCAAGATGACTTGACCAGCGGAGGGCGAGCGATAACCATACAAAAGTACACAATCCATCCTGGCTCACATTTTCAACAACGAGGAGTTTGCCATGAAAAAAGTGGCCGTGATTTTGAGTGGCTGCGGTGTCTTTGACGGGGCCGAAATCCACGAGGCCGTCATCAGCCTGCTGGCGTTGGCCCGTCAGGGAGCCGCCGTCCAGTGCTTCGCTCCGAACGTGGCGCAGCTCCATGTCATCAACCACCTGACCGGTGAAGTGAGCGAGGGAGAGAGCCGCAATGTGCTGGTCGAAGCGGCCCGCATCTGTCGTGGCCAGATAAAGGATGTGGCCGAGCTGGATGCGGCCGATTACGACGCGCTGCTGGTGCCCGGCGGCTTTGGCGCGGCCAAAAACCTGTGTGACTTCGCTATCAAAGGAGCCGAGTGCCAGATCCAGCCCGATGTGCTGAAAGCGTGCCAGAGCTTTGCCAAAGCCAACAAACCGGCCGCCTATATCTGCATCGCACCCGCCATGATCCCGCTCATCTATGGTGCCGGGACGCTGGCGACCATCGGCCATGACGAGGGTACCGCCAACGCCATCGAGGCGATGGGTGGCAGCCATCTCAACTGCCCGGTCAACGAATTCGTGGTGGATCAGGAGCGCAAGGTGATCTCCACCCCCGCCTACATGCTGGCCAACAACATAGTCGAAGCGGCAGACGGCATCGAGAAGACAGTCAAGCAGCTGCTGGCGCTGTAATCCCCGCCCTGCCAAAAACAGACGGGCCGCTCATGGAGCGGCCCGTTTTCAATTCTGCCTGAAGGCGATGAATTAGATGGTTTCGCCCATCTGATCCATTTTGCCCAACAGGGCACGCAGACGTTCCTGCCATGCAGTGTGCTCGTTGCGCAGCTGATGATTCTCGTCTTGCAGCTTGCTGTTCTGCTCTTTCAGCTCGTCCAGCTCCATCTTCAGCAGGGAGATGTTGTCGACGGCGGATTGTACTTTGGATTCGAGTTGCTCAAGGACTTCTAGTGACATATGCATACCTGTTTGTTCAATTGCGATGCCCCACAGAGGGCGATTCAAGCGCGTGAAGCCAGCATACCCCGAGCGCATCGGCACAAACAAGCCAGTGCGCTGTAAAATGCGCCTTCCATAGATGTATTGTCTAAATATGCGTCTATTTTTCTCGCATCCTGCGCCCGAGCCGCGACAACACACTGAACCGTGTGTAAAAAGCCCCGCCACCCGGGCATCATTGGCACCCTCCTGACGGCGCCGCCGTTATCCATGCAAGGCGATATAAGCCCCCAGCAACAGACAGGCGACCACATACATCAGCAGGCCGTAGAGCAGGTTCCAGCGCAGGATCAGCCCGGCACTGAGGTTGTAGCGGGAAGCCAGCGCCAGATTGGAGCCGGAGAGCGGACTGGTGCCGGTGGCAAGCCCCCACCCCAGCAGGAAACACATGCCGAGCAGGCTGGGATCCGGCGCCAGCGGCCAGAGCAGCGGCGCCAACCCGGAGATACTGATAAGCGGATGCACCCCGACGATGGCCACCAGCAAAATCAATAGCAGAGTGAGGGATGCCTCAAGCCAGCCAAAGTGGTTGAACAGCGACAGGCCGTGACCGGCACCGAGATCGATGACCGACAACGCACTGTTGATGCCTGCCGCCAGCAAACCGGCCCCCAGAAACAGCACCAGCTGACCACCGATGGCGGGGAAGCGCTCCACCACCTGCCGCTTGAGGGCCGCCTTGCGCCCAACCCTCGGCATAAAGAGCAGCGCCAGCAGCGGGGACACCAGCGCGATCACCGCCAGAATGCCGAGCTGGGGCCAAATCTGCTTGATGAGCAGCACCAGCAGCGCCAGCGTGACCGGCAACCCCAGAGTCTGCAGCCGCAGCGGATAACCGGCAAAGTCGGCCACTCCGATCCGCTCCACCTGCCAGGCAGTCAGCCCCATCGCCAGCAAAGCGGCGAGGATCCCGAACGGCAGAATATGGGAGAGCTGCAAGCCCGGCGCATAGGTGAGCGCTACCGCCATGGCGACAAAGAAAGGTGACCAGAAGGCGGCGGCACAGAAGACCCGGCTCAGCACCATCACCTGACGCCGCTCCAGGGTGCCATTACGCTCCAGCCGATCGCCGATGATAAACAGCACCGAGAGGTTGATGACGGCCCCCAGCAGATTGAGGCTGGCCATGGTGCTCCACAGCCCCTTGCGCCCGGTCCAGGAGGTGGTGCCGGTCAAGAGACCCGAGGTGGCGAGATTGAGGGTGCTCACCGCGGCAAACATGGTGAGCATATTGATGTTGGGCAGCAGCCAGTCACCGGCGGTGAGGGTCGCTCCCTGCCACCAGGAGAAGAAGAGCAGCAAGAGCGCCGCACCATACAAGGCCAGCGCCTGCCGCTTGGCGGCCCCCACCAGCCAGGGCCAGGTGAGCAGTGACGCCCCCCAGGCCGCCATGGCCGCTGGCCAGGGGGAGAGTCCCAGATAGAGATGGAGCAGGTTGAGCAGCCACATCCCCAAAATCAGATAACCCGACCAACGTTTGGCCATCGACTACTCCGGCCGGGAGATCAGAGACACTGATCCATATCCAGTGAAGGCTTGTCGCACTCCGGACGGCCGACGATCTTGGCGGGTACGCCAGCGACCGTGGTATGAGGCGGCACCGGGTTGATCACCACGCTGCCCGCGCCAATTTTGGCGCCCACGCCCACTTCGATATTGCCGAGCACCTTGGCGCCCGCCCCTATCATCACCCCTTCGCGGATCTTGGGATGGCGATCGCCACTCTCCTTGCCGGTACCGCCGAGGGTCACGCTCTGCAGAATGGAGACATCATCCTCAATCACCGCCGTCTCGCCCACCACTATGCCGGTGGCGTGGTCGAACATGATTCCCTTGCCGATGCGGGCGGCCGGGTGCACATCCACCCCGAACACCACCGAGATCTGGTTTTGCAGATAGAGGGCCAGCGAGCGGCGCCCCTGACGCCACAGCCAGTTGGCGACCCGATAACCCTGCAGGGCATGGAACCCCTTGAGATAGAGCAGCGGGGTGGAGAAGAGATCGACCGCAGGATCGCGCTCCTGCACGGCGCAGATGTCGGCCGCTACTACCGTCAGCAGCTCGGGCTCGCTGCGCAGGGCCAGCTCGATCACCTCGCGCAGAGCGATGGCGGGCATGGTGGCGCTGTCGAGTTTGTTGGCCAGCTGGAAGCTGAGGGCCGAACGCAGATTCTTGTGATTTAGAATGGTGGAGTGGAAGAAGCTGGCCAGCATCGGCTCCTGGGCCGCCATGCACTCCGCTTCTTGCTGAATTTTGTGCCAGGTTTTGGCAACCAGTTCATCCATGTTGCAGCCTACTGTTGTTCTGGGTGAGGGCTCTGTTGTTCTTTTGTCAGCACCGAGATGGGGTCCATGTGGATGATGACATCCATCCGCTCGAATGCCTGGCGTACCGCCAGCTCGGCTTCATCGGCGATCTGATGGGCCTTGACCAGGGGGATCTGATCATCCAGTTCAAGATGCAACTGTACGAATCGGGTCGGCCCGGATTGACGGGTGCGCAGGTCATGTACGCCGTGTACACCTTCTACGGCACAGCAGAGCGCCATTATTCTCGCTTGTTCTTCCGCTGGCAACTGACGATCGAGCAGCGCCTGCACCGACTCGTAGCCGATGTGTCCCGCCCCCCACAGCAGGAATAGCCCGATCAGGATGGCAAACAGGCCGTCGGCCCAGTACCACCCCTGCCCCGCCAGCACCAGCGCCAGCAAGACACCGGCATTGAGCAGCAGATCGGAACGGTAGTGCAGCATGTCGGCCTTGATGGCCACACTGTTGGTCTTGCGAATGACAAAGCTCTGGAAGCTGACCAGCAGCAGGGTCAGCACGATGGAGCCACCGCTGACCCAGAGACCCGCCTCCAGCCGCAGGATAGGCGCCTGATTGAGCAGGGATGAAATTCCGTGCATCACCAGCAGCAGGGCGGAGCCGGAGATAAAGGCCGACTGGATGAGGCCAGCCAGCGACTCCGCCTTGCCGTGACCGAAACGGTGTTCGTCATCGGCGGGGGCCAGCGCATAGCGAATGGCCAGCAGGTTGATGATGGAGGCACTCACATCCATGAAGGAGTCGGTGAGCGACGCCAGCAGAGTCGACGAGTCGGTCATCAGCCAGGCGATCAGTTTGCCGATGATCAGCAAGGTAGCGGTGGTGACCGCCGCTATGCTGGCAAAGGTCACCCAACGGTAATATTGTTGATGGCTCAAAACCGGCTTTCCTCTGGCGATGAAAAACTTATTATACCCTGACCCCGGCGTCAGTTTGGCGCGAAAATCTGCGGAATAACACCAGATGAACAGAATACTCCTGGTCGACGACGATCTTGAATTGACCCAACTGCTCACCGAAATTCTGACCTTGGAGGGATTTCAGGTCACGGTCGCCGAGGATGGTGAAGAGGGGCTGCAACGGCTGGCGGAGCAGAGCTTCGATCTGGTGTTGCTGGATGTGATGATGCCCAAGCTCAACGGCTTTGCCATGCTGACCAAGCTGCGCAAGACCCACGACACCCCGGTGCTGATGCTGACCGCCCGCGGTGACAGCCAGGATCGGGTCAACGGTCTGGAAGCGGGCGCCGACGACTATCTGGCCAAGCCATTCGATGACAGGGAGCTGCTCGCCCGCGTGCGCGCCATCCTGCGCCGTACCCAGAGCGCCCCGCCCCAGCGCGGCAACTCCTCCGACGAAGTGCACTTCATGGATATCGTGCTGCAACCCGGCCTGCAGCAGGCCCGCTGCGGCGAACAGCTGCTGGAGCTGACCGCCACCGAATTCGGGCTGCTGGAGTGCCTGCTGCGTAATCCCGGCCAGATCGTCAGCAAGAGCCACCTCTCCGAGCAGGTGCTGGGCAAGAAGCTGGAACCCTTCGATCGGGCCATCGACATGCACCTGAGCAACCTGCGCAAGAAGCTGCCGGACCGCACCGATGGCCAGCCACGCTTCAAAACCGTACGGGGGCGCGGGTACCTGTGGCTAGAGCAAGAATAGAGCGCATCAACTCCCTCAACGGGATCTCGACCCATATCTTCCTCTGGTTCTGGTTCATGCTGCTGGTGATGCTGGCCGCCGTGATCAGCCTGCCGACCCTGGATCCCCGTAACCAGATCCCGCTGCCGACCCACGAAGTCGCGCGGATGCAGAACAACGTGCAGGCCCTGCTCAACGCCGCCGAGCCGGATCAGGATTTTGATCTGGCCAAGGCGATGGACAAGATCGCCATGCTGCCGGTGGACAACGTCTACCTGCGCGACGAGAAGGGGCAGATCCAGTCCACCACCCATCCACGCAAGTTCGTGGTGCGCTTTATGGTGGACGCCGATGACCCGGCCAATCCCATGCTGGGCAACGAGGATCGCAAGGCGATCGCCGGCCCCTTCCTGATGGAGCACCACGGTCATCGCTATCACGTCTATTTCGGCCTCAATGCCGAGAATCCCTACCTGTTCCTGTTTATTCAGGTGCTGGATCACCCGATCCGCATTCTGGGCATCTCGATGCTGGTCAGCACCCCGCTCTGCCTGCTGCTCGCCTGGCGGCTGACCCGCCCCATCCTGCAGTTGCAGAAATCGGTCTCCCAACTGGCGGCCGGCAATCTGGAGGTACAAATCCCCAACCTGGGACGGGGCGACGAGATCGGCCAGCTGGCGGATAACGTCAGCCGCATGGTGGAGACGCTCAAGAGCATGATCCAGAAGCAGAAGCAGCTGCTTTCCGATATCTCCCACGAGCTGCGCAGCCCCCTCACCCGGATGCAGCTGGCACAGGCGCTGATCCGCCGCAAGCAGGGTGACAGCGCCGAGCTGGCGCGGATCGAATCGGAGATCGGGCGGCTGGACAAGCTGATCGGCGATCTGCTGGATCTGTCGCGAGTGCAGCAGCATGTAGAGGCGCCGGTGGTGCACCCGCTGGCCGACCTGCTGGAACCCATCCTCGAAGATGCCATGTTCGAGGCAAACCAGAGCGGCAAACAGCTCAGACTACCGCCACTGCCCGCAGAGTCGATCCAGATGTGGCCCGAGCTGCTAGCCCGGGCGGTGGAGAATCCCCTGCGCAACGCCCTCAAATATGCCCGCGAGTTCATCAAGGTGGACTGGTATCGGGAGGGGCAGGAGTGGGTGATGACCATTCGGGATGACGGCCCCGGGGTGCCTGACGAGCAACAGGCGCTGCTGTTCCAGCCCTTCTTCCGGGTCGATGATGCCCGCAACGCCAAGACTGGCGGCACCGGGCTGGGGCTGGCCATCGCCTCGGAGGCGATCCAGCGCCACGGCGGCACCATTGCGGCCAGCAACAATCACCCGACCGGGCTGACCATCACCATCCACTTGCCCATCGCCTGATCCTTTTCATCCGGACGGGCGCTGGGTATGCTGGCGCCCCTTCTTGGCTTTACATCTCTTTGCAGGAGCTCGTCATGCTCGATATCGTCCTCTACCAGCCGGAAATTCCGCCCAACACCGGCAATATCATCCGGCTTTGCGCCAATACCGGTTACCGGCTCCATCTGATCGAGCCGCTGGGATTTGAGTGGGATGACAAGCGGGTAAAACGGGCGGGACTCGACTATCACGAGTTTGCCGAGGTGAAGCGCTGGCCGAGCTATGAGGCCTTTCTGGCCGCCGTGGCGCCCAAGCGGGTGTTTGCCTGCACCACCAAGGGCCTCACCGCGCACTCGGCAGCACAATATGCCCTTGGCGATGCCCTGCTGTTTGGCCCGGAGAGTCGCGGCCTGCCCATCGAGATCATCGAGAGTCTGCCATTCGAGCAGCGGCTGCGCATCCCTATGGTGCCCCAGAGCCGCAGCATGAACCTATCCAACGCGGTGTCTGTCTTTGTCTACGAGAGCTGGCGCCAGCTCGGCTACGACGGTGCCATGTAAGCGCCACCGATGATCAGTGGCGGGCGTCGAGCAGATGCCCGCTGCGCTCCAGCCGCCAGCAAGTGACCCCCAGCGACAGACCGCGCCCCACCATCAGCGCCGCCATCGCCGCCCATAGCGCGGCCACGCCCCACGACTGACAGAGCCACCAGATCGGGAAGAAGCCGCCAAACGCGGCCAGCAACATGCTGTTGCGCATCACCCGGGCCCGGGTCGCCCCGATAAATACGCCATCCAGCAGGAAGCACCAGACCGCCAGCAAGGGCATGGCGATCAGCCAGGGAAGCTGACGATTTGCCTCCGCCACCACGGCCGGAATGTCGGTGATATAGCCGATAAGGTGGGCACCGAAGAGGGCAAACACCAGGGTAAAACCACTGGCAATGAGGGCGGCCCAGCCCAGATTGAGCACGATGGCCTCCCGCAGTTTCTGCCGATCCCGCTGACCGATGGCTCGTCCTACCATGGCCTCCACCGCATAGGCAAAACCATCGAGTCCGTAGGAGATGAGCATCAGGAAGTTGAGCAGCACCGCATTGGCGGCCACCGCCACATCCCCCAGTCGTGCCCCTTGCAGAGTCATGAAGGCGAAACAGAGCTGCAAACAGAGGGAGCGCAGGAAGATATCGCGGTTGAGGCCGAGCAACCGCACCATGGGCGCAAGCTGCCGCCAGCGCTGCCAACCATCCTGCCACACCGTCGGCGCCAGTTGCCGCAGCTGACGGCGTACCAGCCAGATTCCGACTGCCAGCGCGCAGTAGTCCGCCATGACCGAGGCCGCCGCCACACCCCGCACCTGCCAGCCGAGTCCCAGCACAAACAGGGCATCGAGCGCCATATTGACCAGATTGGTGAGGATCAACATCACCATGGGGCTGCGGGCATCCTGCATCCCCAACAGCCAGCCCATGACCACCAGATTGCAGAGCGCCGCCGGGGCGCTCCAGATCCGCACCGCCACATATTGGCCCGCATAGAGCTGCACCTCGGGCGAGCCGCCACTCAGGGCGATCAGTCGTGGCAACAGGGGAAAAAGCAACAACAGCAGCGCCAGGCCGAGAGCAATGGCCAGCCCCAGCGCCCGCATCAGGGTATCGAGCTGGGCACGACCGTCGGCGGCGCCGTGCGCCTGCGCCGTCAGGCCGGTGGTCGACATCCGCAAAAAACCGAGCAACCAGAAGATGAGGTTGATCAGGGTCGCACCGACCGAGACGCCCCCCAGAAACCAGGCCTGACCGAGATGACCGATCACCCAGGTGTCCACCAGCCCCAGCAAGGGGGTGGTGATATTGGAGAAAACCATGGGCAGGGCGAGCGCAAAGACGGCGCGGTGGCTAGAGGGATCTCGCCACCAGGGGGCAACAGCTGGGGTCACGCTCAGTGGCCTGCCAGCTTCAGAATGCGGGCGAAGTCAGAGAGCATGGTGGCCATCTGCACCCGGGGCACCTGACCCGGCGCCACCTGCGGGCGGAATACCGCCTGCAGCTTGCCCTTGGGATTGATGAGCACGATGGAGGCGGAGTGATCGATCAGGTAATCCTTCTCCCCCTGATTAGCGATGGAGTAGATGAGCCCCAGATTGCGCACGAACGGAAACAGCTTGTCGTGGGGGGCGGTGGCCGCCTTGAACTCGGGATTGAAGAAGGCGGTATAGGTCTTGAGGCGTGGAATATCGTCACGCTGGGGATCCGCCGAGATAAACACCACCTGACTGTCGGGCGCCATCTTCTTCAGCTGGTCATAGACGGAACGCATATCTGCCAGGGTGGTGGGGCAGATATCGGGGCAGAAGGTGTAGCCGACGAACAGGAAGGTCCAGTGCCCCTTCAGGTTGGCAGGAGTGAACGGCTGGTTGTCCGCATCGGTAAAGGCAAAATCGTTGATGTCCCGCCCCGCCGGATAGTAGTCGGCCTGTTCCGGCTGCTCTGGCTGCGTGGCGTAGAACACCAGGATCAGGCAGGCTGTCAGCAGCAGAAAGAGCAGGGGATAGCGGAGCTTCATCATAACAAGAGACCCTTTCAGTTCGAGGCAGATGGCCAGCAGTGACCGGACAAGAGGGGGCATTGTACCCCAGCGAGCCGCCAAGGTGGTTCAACCTTGTGCAACGCCCTGTCAGGAGTCGACCATTTGGCATAATTAATCGCCAGTTGCGGCCATAAAAAAACCGGCCCCCTTGGGTGCCGGTTATGGATGGATTTGTTGGTCTCTTCTGCTCAGGGGCGAGCGTTACGCCCCTGCTGCAACATCTTGCCGATGGCCCGCACGCCGATGGGAATCACGGGGGCCAGCCAGCCCTCTTCCCCCTGGCGATCGCCATGACCACGTTTGAACAGCAGCACCAGACGCACCACCTTCTCTTTCGGGCATCCCAGCCAGAGCGTCCAGTGCGAACCACGATGGTGCAGCCAGAGACCGTAAAACCAGGTAATCCGGCTACCTTTGACGAAACGGGTGATTGACGATTCCGCTGGCGCAGCCCCAGCCTCTGAATCCCATGGCGATCTTGATGCCATACCAGTCCTCCTTGACCGACAGGTCATGTTGCTTCGTCGGCCTGAACTGGGAACAGGCCCGTCACGACTATCTGCAACCATTACGAGTGGTCCCCTTTGCCCGACAAGGCTCGGGATCTCCCCACTCCCCCTTCATATCCCGTGAAGGTGTACTGCCCGATTCTCGTTGTTACCGGCCCTCCCGTCCTGCGCATTGCGATGGTCAGAGGGAGGCGCCAAGCCCAGTCTCGGCGACAGGGCACTGATCTGAGCATATATCTGAAATGGATGATTGGTAGCCGGTCGCGCAGGACAAAAATGCCGCCACCGATGATCTGTTTGATATGACAAGGAAAGTGCGCCAGAAACAGCACGGCCTCCCGAAGGAGGCCGTGTGGCAAAAGCAGTTGGCGGGGATGATTACATCCAGTCGGCGTTGCGGATCACCCCGACCGCCAGCCCTTCGATGGTGAGCTGCTGGCAGGATAGATCTACCTCGATGGGAGAGAGCTCTTCATTCTCCGGCAGCAGCCATACCTGACTACCCTTGCGCTGGAAGCGCTTGACGGTGACATCCTCATCGAGACGGGCAACCACCACCTGACCGTTGCGCACCTCCTGGGTCTTGTGTACCGCCAGCAGATCGCCATCCAGAATGCCGATATTCTTCATGCTCATCCCCTGCACCCGCAGCAGAAAATCTGCGCGCGGGTGGAACAGGGCGGGATCAACCTGATAGTGGCTCTCGATATGCTCCTGAGCCAGAATGGGTTCACCGGCAGCCACCTTGCCGATGAGCGGCAGGCCGCTCTCTTCCAGCACCTCTTCCTCTTCGAGCAACAGGCGAATGCCGCGGGACGTGCCCGGCATGATCTCGATGACCCCTTTTTTGGCCAGGGCCTTCAGATGTTCTTCGGCCGCATTGGCCGACTTGAAACCAAGCTTCTGGGCAATCTCGGCACGAGTCGGCGGCATGCCGGTCTCGCTCATGTTCACCTTGATCAGCTCCAGCACTTCGGCCTGGCGGGGGGTAAGGGGTTTCATAGAATTGGCACCTGTCTTTTTATACAGCACACTGGCAGTATATACAGTGCAGTGGCCAAGGCAAGGCGCAGCTGACATTTGTCGCAACCAACCCCTCATTTACTGCTGTTTTGATCCTGCGCAGCCGACTCATCGTACCTCTCGGCGACAAGGGGCTGTCGATTTGCTATGCTCACGCCGCATTTTTTTGGAGAGCAGACGCACATGTCCCTAGGACAGAAGATTTCCAGAGCCATCTTGCAATGGCCGGTCAGCGGCTTGGTCAATCACAAGAGCCTGCCGGAAAATCCCATCACAGAACTCAATCTGGATCCGGCCAGACCCATCGTCTATGCCCTGAAAACCAGTTCGATCACCGACCTGATGACCCTGCAGCAGTGCTGCGAGGATCTCGGTCTGCCCGGCCCCTTCACGCCGCTGGAACTGAACGGCCAGCTGCTGCCGCGCTATGTCTGTCTGGACCGTCCGCCTCCCCTGTTTGGCAAACGCAGCAAACCGCTCCCCTTCCTGCAGGAGTTCCACCAGCTGCTGGATCTGCACAAGCAGGATCCCGAGCTGGATATCCAGGTGGTGCCCGTCACCCTGTTCTGGGGCCGCGCTCCGGGTCGGGAAGGGGAAGAAGCCTCCGGCCTCAACATCATCAGCAGCCTGGCGCCGAACCGGCTGAAGAAAGCGCTCATCGTGATCCTCAAGGGTCGCGAGAATCTGGTGCGCTTTTCGCCGCCGCTTTCCCTGCGCTATATGGCGGACAAACACGGCACCGACGAGGCGATCGCCCACAAGCTGGCGCGAGTGGCCCGTACCCACTTCAGCCGCCAGCAGCTGGCCGCCACCGGCCCGAAACTGCCGAACCGCAACCTGCTGTTCAAGCAGCTGCTCGACTCCGCGGTGATCCAGCAGGCGATTGAAGAGGAGGCCCAGCGCGAAGGGATCAGTCTCGAGAAGGCGCAGAAGCGTGCCCATGGCTACATGGACGAGATCGCCTCCAACTTCTCCTACCGGCTGATCCGCTTGGGCGAGAGCTTCCTCGGCTGGCTGTGGAACAAGCTCTACCGCGGTTTGTCGGTCAATGGCGCCGAGAAAGTACGCCAGTTGGCGCAGGAAGGGCACGAGATCGTCTACGTTCCCTGCCACCGCAGCCACATGGACTACCTGCTGCTCTCCTACGTCATCTACCACCAGGGGATGGTGCCGCCCCATATCGCGGCAGGCATCAACCTCAATTTCTGGCCGGCGGGCCCCATCTTCCGCCACGGCGGCGCCTTCTTCATTCGCCGCACCTTCAAGGGCAACCCGCTCTACAGCACGGTATTCCGGGAATACCTCAACCTGCTGTTTGCCAAGGGTTACTCGGTAGAGTTCTTCACCGAAGGCGGTCGCTCCCGTACCGGCCGTCTGCTACCGCCCAAGACCGGCATGCTGGCGATGACCCTGCAGGCAATGATGCGCGGGCTGGACAGGCCGGTCACTCTGGTGCCGGTCTATCTGGGTTACGAGCACGTGATGGAGGTGAACACCTACCACAACGAGCTCAAGGGGAGTCGCAAGGAGAAAGAGAGCTTCCTGCAGGTGCTCGGCATCCTGCGCAAGCTGCGCAACTACGGCCGTGGTTTCGTCAACTTCGGCGAGCCGCTGACCCTCAACAGCTACCTGAGCGAACATATTCCCGACTGGAAAAAGCACATCGGGGAAGAGGAGCGTCCGGAGTGGATGGCGGGCACTGTCAACAATCTGGCCGAACTGCTGATGACCCGCATCAACGGCGCTGCCGCGGTCAACGGCCTGACCCTGAGCGCACTGGCGCTGCTGGCCGCCGAGCGCCACGCCCTGACCCGCGACGAATTGCAGGCCCAGCTCAACACCTATCTGGATCTGCTCAAGGCGGTGCCCTACAGCCCGCAGAGCACCATTCCTGATGAGGATGCCAAGACCCTGCTGGATCAGGCGATGGAGCTCAACAAGTTCGAGGTGAGCGAGGACAAACTGGGGCAGATCATCAGTCTCGACCGCTATCAGGCGATCCTGCTGACCTACTACCGCAACAACATCCTCCACCTGTTTGCCATGCCCTCTCTGGTGGCGGCACTAATCGAACGCTGCGAGGGGATCTCCCGCAGCGAGATCATGGCTCGTTGCATCGACATCTATCCGCTGCTCAAGACCGAGCTGTTCCTGCGTTATGAAGAGGATGAGCTACCGGCGCTGGTTGACAGCCTGCTCGACACGCTGCAGACCCAGCAACTGATCGAGACCCGCGATGACGGCTACTGGGTCAATCCGGCCAACCAGATGCGCCTGCTGCTGCTGGCTGAGAGCATTCAGGAGACCCTGCAACGCTACGCCATCGTGCTTACCCGGGTGCTGGCACAGCCTCATATCGAGGCGGAGCAGCTGGAGGCGGACGGCCTGATGATGGCAGAGCGCCTCGGCACCCTGCACGGCATCAACGCCCCCGAGTTCTTCGACCAGAAGCTGTTCAGCACCCTGATCCACACGCTGCGCAAAGAGGGTTACCTCTCTCCCGAGTGCAAGCCGGATCTCGGCCGCTTCCAGGCGCTGGCCGACAACATAGTGCCGCTGCTGAGCAACAAGATCCGCCGCACCATTCAGGCAGGCAATCAGCTCTGACCTGCAACGCAAACAAAGAAGGCCGCATGATGCGGCCTTCTTTTTTATCGGAGTCTGCGCGGGAACATGTCACGCCAGCAGGTAATCGAGCACCAGACCGGCAAACACCAGCGCCCCCACATAGTTGTTGTTGAGAAACGCCTGGAAGCAGGCTTCCCGCTGCCGCTCACGAATAAGCCGCTGCTGATAGACAAACAGCACCGCCGCCCCCAGCAATCCCCAGTAATACCAGCCCCCCAGCGTCATCAGCTGCCCGACCGCCAGCAACAGCAGCAGTGTCGAGAGTTGCAGTGCGCCGATGATCCGCTTGTCGTAACGGCCAAACAGGATGGCGCTGGATTTGAGGCCGATCTTGAGGTCATCATCTCGATCCACCATGGCGTACTGGGTGTCGTAAGCCACCGTCCAGAGCAGGTTGGCGAAGAAGAGCAGCCAGGCCACCAGCGGCAGGGCATCCGCCTGCGCCGCATAGGCCATCGGGATCGACCAGGAGAAGGCCATCCCGAGCACCAGCTGGGGATTCGAGATAAAGCGCTTCATGAAGGGGTAACTCACCGCCAGCAGCAGGGCGACAAACGACAGGCCGATGGTGAGCGGATTCATGGTCAGCACCAGACCAAACGAAATGAGCGCCAGCACGAAGAAGAGCGCCAGCACCTCCCACGGCTTGACTCTACCCGTGGGCAAGGGGCGACCAGCGGTGCGTTTGACATGGCCGTCGAAGTTGCGATCCGCATAGTCGTTGATCACGCATCCTGCCGAGCGCATCAGAAAGACCCCGACCACAAACACGGTCAGCACCCAGAGATTGGGCAGGCCACCAGCGGCCAGCCAAAGCGCCCACAGGGTTGGCCACAGCAGCAGCAGAGTGCCTATGGGTTTGTCGACGCGGGCCAACTGCATGTAGGCAAGTCCCCGCTCCTTGGTTAACAGATTCACTCCAGCTCCTTGTCACAGACGAGAGAGGGCAGAAACAGCTCGTGCACCAGCAGTGGCCACTGCCCCAGAAACAGACGGGAACGACGCCCCCAGACAGTGGCGGCCGGGCAACGGGGATTGGCGGCAATATCGAAACGGGCCAGCTGCAGGTGATCGCGGCGGGCAGGCTCATGGCCAAATACCCGCTCACCCAGCGGCTGCTCGCCAAGCTCGGCAATGCCGCTCCCTTGCAATGCGTCATCGGCAAACAGGGTCCAGCCCAGCACGGCGGGCCCACGATCCCCATGCAGGATCACCTCGCGGCAGGTACCGGCCGGCGAGGCCGAATCCACCAGCCACTGCTCATCGGCAGTAAGGGCGACCGGGTGATTGCCCAGCCACTCCACCGAAAAGTGGCGATTGTGCTGACGCAGACGCCGGGTCATGGAGCCGGGCTCCAGCAGCCAGGGGCGCAAGCTGGCGGGCAATTCGCAACATTCGGGGGCCAGCCACCCGCTTAACGGCGTGAGGGGAACAGTCAACTCGGACTTCACAGCTTCACCATCCAGAGATTTCCGTGTTCAGGTTAAAATCCGGTTTATTATCCGTAAATCAATAGCGAAATGTAAGAACATCCGTGCTTGACGGCCCCGATGGCAACATCAAAAATGGGTTATCTCTTGCTGATGAGCCATCTATATGAAGATCTTCAAAATTCTGCTGGTGTTGTTACTGAGCTGTGGCGCCCTGCAGCAGCAAGCTCTGGCTGAAGATGAGCCGCCCGCCGAGGGCGCAGAGGGGGCTGCCAAGCCCGGTTTCTCCTACCACGCGCTCGATCCCGACATCATCACCAACTACCTGAGTGATAGCAAAACCCTCGGTTATATCCGGGTCACGGTAGAGCTGATGGCGGAAAACGAAGCCGACCTCAAACTGCTGGAGCAGCATGACCCGCTGATCCGCGATGCCATCATCCGCCTGATTGGCAGCAAAAATGCCGATCAAGTGAAGTCCCTGACCAACCGAGAAGAGCTGCGCAAGGAGTGCGAGACAACCGTCAACGAACTGCTGGTGAAAGAGACCGGCAAGAAAGCGGTACGCGAGCTTATCTTCACCAAGTTCCTCTACCAGTAATCCCTCCCGAAACAATCGCTTATTGGCATATCGGCCAATAAGCGAGCTTTGCCGGTTTATTCGAAATGAAAATCGATTACAATACGGCCGTCAAGTCGTAGAGGTAGTCGTTATGGGCAGCAAAACCCTGTGTGAATGGCGCCGTCACGAGATCCCCACCGATCTCAAGGCGTTGCGCAAGATAGTCCGCAAACCCAAGTTTGTCTGCAGCAAGTGCGCCCGCAGTGCCAATGACAAGGGTTACCTCTGCCAGCCGCTGCGCTTGAAAGAGGAGTAACGCCCCTCCCTGTCAGGGTGTTATTGATCGGTCCACCCCTGACGCCCCTGTTCGAACAATCTGCGCGCCTGGGTATCATTCGGGCAAACGCCGCGATACTCCTCGCCTGAGCGGCCAGCCAGATAGAGGTGCTCGGGGCGGCAATACCATGCCAATCCCTTCTGATGTCCCTGCTTCCACAGTTCAGGATCCACCTTCTTGCCACATTGCCCCTGATGGAACTCGATCCGCTCGGTGGTGAAGCCCAGCTTGCCATCCGCCTCCCCCACCTCACTCCATACCTTCTCGCAGGGATCATCGTTGGAGACACAGCCACCCAGCAGGGCAGCCAACAATATGATGGAGAGTCGCATAGTCATCCTTGAGCGTCATTTGGGCTGTTCATTCTACCCAGCGCCCCGCCCCTGACCAAGGGCGAACACTCAGCCATGTGAGCGCGGCAAAAAAATCAGGCGGGCCCAAAGCCCGCCTGTTCGTTCAATGCCGTGGTTCACTGGTCATCGAAAGTGTCATCATCCTGCCAGCTTTCATCTTCCCACTGATCCAGCTCTTCTTCCCAGGAATCCGGCTCCCAGTCATCATCAGAGGAGTCGTAATCCGGCTTGTGTCCACCCATCTTCACTCTCCTTGGATAGTTCACCCGCACTCCAATTTTATCCGGAATTATCGGGCTCGCCAGTCAGAAAGAGTTCAAAGTTTGACCAGAGTCCGGCCGGCGATCTGGCCTTGCGTGATGGCCTCGGCGGCCTCCACTACCTGCTCCAGCCCAATCTCGGTGACCGCCTGAGCGAAGAAGCTGGCAGGAAGATCCCGTGCCAGTCGCTGCCACGTCAGTTGACGACGTTCAAACGGGCACATCACCGAATCGACCCCCTGCAACCGCACGTTGCGCAGGATGAAGGGCATCACACTGGTCGGCAGATCAAAACCGCCCGCCAGCCCGCAGGCCGCCACGGCGCCGCCATAGTTCATCTGGGTCAAAAGTTTGGCCAGCACCTGACTGCCGACGGTGTCGATGGCAGCGGCCCACAGCTGTTTTTCCAGCGGTTTGGCAGGCACCAGCAGCTCGCTGCGCGGCACGATGCGGCTGGCACCCAACGCAGTGAGCATGGCACCCTGCTCTTCCGGACGACCGGTCAGCGCAGCCACCTGATAGCCAAGGGCTGCCAGCAGGGCAACCGAGGTGGAGCCCACGCCGCCAGCCGCGCCGGTGACCAGCACCTCGCCGCTTTCGGGAGTAATGCCCGCCTCTTCCAGTGCCAGCACGCAGAGCATGGCGGTGAGACCGGCGGTACCGATGCACATGGCCTGCCGTTCATCCAGCCCGGCGGGCAACGGCACCAGCCAGTCCCCCTTGACCCGCGCCTGTTCGGCCATGCCGCCCCAGTGCCCTTCGCCCACACCCCAACCGGTCAGCACCACCTTGTCGCCGGGCTGATAGCGGCTGTCGGCAGACTCAAGCACGGTGCCGGCGAAGTCGATGCCGGGCACCAGCGGCCACTGACGCACTATCTTGCCCTTGCCGGTAATGGCCAGCCCGTCCTTGTAGTTGATGGAGCTGTAAGCGACCGCCACCCGCACTTCACCTTCCGGCAACTGGCTCTCGGCCAGCCGGGTCAGAGTCGGTACAGTCTTGCCGTCTTGGTTTTCCAGTAACAGAGCCTTGAACATGGTTGCCTCTTTGATGACGTGTGAAACGGGGATCAGCTGCTTTGGCGCTTTTGCAGTTGAAAATCGAGAGCCAGCGCGGTGCCCATCACGGGCTCCCCGGCCAGTTGGCGCAGGATCAGCTCGGCAGCCTCCTGCCCCATTTTGCGATAGGGGATCCTGACCGAAGTAAGGGTCGGATAACAGGCGCGCGCCACATCCAGATCGTCAAATCCGGCGATGGCGAGTTTGCCCGGCACATTCAAATGGCGACGCTGGCACTCGAACAGTACCCCGGCCGCCAGTTCGTCGTTAACGCAGATCAGCGCGTCCAGCTCGGGCCAGCGCAGCAGAAATTCACCCAGCATGGTGGCGCCAGTGCTGAAGCTGGGCCGCTCAGAGGTGTTGATGATGGCATCGGGGGAGAGGTAGTTGTCGAGCAACGCCTTCTGCCAGCCCTGCATCCGCTGTTGCAGCATCCACTGCTCCTGACGGGCACAGAGAAAACCGATATTGCGGTAGCCCCGCTCGATCAGGTGGCGGGTGAGCTGATAACCGGCATCGAAGTTGGAGACCCCCACATTCATGTCGATGGGGCTGCGGGCCATGGCACCCACTTCCACCACCGGCAGGCGGGAGGCTTTCAGGCGGGTACGGATCGTCTCGCCGGGATCGCCACCAAACAGCACCACCGCCGCCGGATTGTGCTGCAAAAAGCTGGTCAGCAGGCTCTCTTCCTGCTGTTTCAGATGCTGGGCATCCCCCAGCATGATCTGGTAACCCTCCTCGAGCAGGGTCTGTTGCAGGCCAGCGATCATCTCGCCACAGCCCGCTTCCGCCAGACTCGGGACGATCACTACGATGGTCTGGGAAGTCGCAGAGGCCAATGCCCCGGCGGCCCGATTGGGGATATAGCCGAGCTCTTCCACCGCAGCTTCGATGCGCTCACGCATCCTGTCGGAGACCATCTCCGGCGTGCGCAGGGCACGGGAAACCGTCATGGCCCCCACACCAGCCAGCTGGGCCACATCGTTGAGGGTCACCCGACCCGTGCTACGGCGCTTCTTTGCTTCTGACATCCATCCCATCCTCGACTTGCGGCTGCTCACTTTAAGGCAAAAGAGCGCCACTGACCATTTGCTCAAGGCCGATTCTACTCTCTTTCCCCCACAATGAGGGCAGGATGACTCCCGTTAATGGGTGAATTGATAGCGCTATCACAGTTTGATGTTAGCGCTATCTGATAGCGCTAACTTTCGCGATCACCCTCACAGTTTCACCACCGCAAGATCTATAGATTGGCGCCATCATAACTAGCCGGATCACCACCATGCTGACTCAACTGCTGACCGAGGATGTCATCCGCATCGAACCCGCAGCCCGCGACTGGCGCCATGCCATCGAACTGGCCACGGCGCCCCTGCTGGCCAATGGCACCATCGAGCCCTCCTACGTGGCGGCACTGTTTCGCTCTCATGAAGAGCTCGGCCCCTACTACGTACTGGGCCCCGGTCTGGCGATGCCCCATGCCCGCCCCGAGGACGGTGTCAACCGACTGGGTCTGGGGCTGACCGTCATCAAGCAGGGTGTCAATTTCGACTCCGAGGGCAACGACCCGATCCGGCTGCTGATCACCCTGGCCGCCAGCGACAGCAACTCCCATGTGGAGACCATCGCCCAGCTGGCCGAGCTGTTTATGAATGAAGAGGACGTGGCGGCCATCATTGCGGCCGACACCAAAGACGACATCCTGCGCATTCTGGCGCGCTACTGATCTGCGCCACTGCGCACCTGACAGAGGAAGAGACAATGAAAATTCTGGTTGTATGCGGTCACGGTCTGGGCACCAGCCTGATGATGGAGATGAGCATCAAGAGCATCCTGAAAGAGCTGGCGGTCACCGCCGAGGTGGATCACCGCGATCTGGCCTCCGCCGGCAGCGAAACCGCCGAGATCTTTGTCGCCACCCGCGACATCGCCGAGCAGCTCCAATCCATGGGGGTCAACGGCCGTCTGGTGGCCCTCGACAACATGGTCGACAAGGTCGCGATGAAAGAGAAGCTCGCCACCGCCCTGCGCGAACTGGGCGCCCTCTAAGGATCCTCCATGCGGCCTGCGGGCCGCATCTTCCATTGCCAGGAGCTGACCATGGAATTTTTCAACTTTCTGATGTTTGACGTGCTGTCCGAGCCCGCCGTGCTGGTCGGACTGATCGCGCTTATCGGCCTGATTGCCCAGAAGAAACCGGTGACCGAGTGCATCAAGGGCACGGTCAAGACCATCATGGGTTTCGTCATTCTGGGGGCCGGTGCCACCCTGGTGATCAACTCGCTGGGTGACTTTGCCGTCATCTTCCAGCACGCCTTCGGCATCAAGGGGGTCGTCCCCAACAACGAAGCCATCGTCTCCATCGCCCAGACCTCGTTTGGCAAGGAGATGGCGATGATCATGTTCTTCGCCATGCTGGTGAACATCCTGATCGCCCGTCTGACGCCGTGGAAATTCATCTTCCTGACCGGTCACCACACCCTGTTCATGTCGATGATGGTGGCAGTGATCCTCTCTGCCGGTGGCATGAGCGGTGTGCCGCTGATCGCGGTCGGCAGTCTGGTGGTCGGCGTCGCCATGGTCTTCTTCCCGGCCATCGCCCACCCCTTCATGAAGCAGATCACCGGCTCCGATGACGTAGCGCTGGGCCACTTCTCCACCTGCTCCTACGTGCTCTCCGCCCTGATCGGCGCCAAGTTCGGCAACAAGGCCCACAGCTGCGAAGATGTGCAGGTGCCCAAGAGCCTGCTGTTCCTGCGCGATACCCCGGTGGCCATCTCCTTCACCATGGGCATCATCTTCCTGGTGACCTCCGCCTTCGCCGGCCCAGAGTTTGTCTCCAGCGTCGCCAAGGGCAAGCACTGGTTCATGTTCTCCCTGATGCAGTCCATCACCTTCGCGGCGGGCGTCTACGTGATCCTGCAGGGTGTGCGGATGGTCATCGCCGAGATCGTACCGGCCTTCAAGGGTATCTCCGACAAGCTGGTACCGAACGCCAAGCCGGCACTCGACTGCCCCATCGTCTTCCCCTACGCCCCCAACGCCGTGCTGATCGGCTTCCTGTCGAGCTTTGCCGCCGGTCTGGTGGGGATGGCGCTGCTCTACGCCATGGGCCTGACCGTCATCATCCCGGGCGTGGTACCGCACTTCTTCGTCGGCGCCGCTGCCGGGGTCTTCGGCAACGCCACCGGTGGTCGTCGCGGCGCAATTTTGGGCTCCTTCGCCAACGGCCTGCTGCTGCTCACCATTCTGCCGGTGTTCCTGCTGCCGGTGCTGGGCGACCTCGGCTTCGCCAACACCACCTTCAGCGACTCCGACTTCGGTGTGGTCGGCATCCTGCTGGGGCTGATCGTTCGCTAATTCCGGCCACCGCCAAAAACAAAACGGAGCGCATCGCGCTCCGTTTTTTTATGGCCGGGCTGTATGAAAGGCTGACACTCAGTCGTTCTCCAGCGCAGTGAGGCAGTGCGAGAGAGTGCGCGCCAGCGCACCCTGATTGCGCAGCACCACGGCGCGGGCCTGCTCCCCCATCTCGCGGCGGGCACTTGCATCAGCAAACAGCTGGCTCACCTGCTCGCCCAGCTCGGCGGCATCGGCCACGATGGCGGCGCCCCCCTGAGCCACCAGCTGGCGGGTGATGTCGCTGAAGTTGAAATAGGCGGGGCCGGTAAGGCAGGGCTTGCCGAGGGCTGCCGGTTCCAGCAGGTTGTGACCGCCGATCTTCACCAGACTGCCGCCGACGAAGGCCACATCGGCCGCCGCCAGCATCAGCGGCAGCTCGCCCATGGTATCGCCGAGATAGACCTTATCCCCGGCACTCACCGCAGCACCATCAGTGCGCCGCACGCAGCCGTAAGGGGCACACTGTTCGGCCACCCGGTCGAACCGCTCGGGGTGGCGCGGCACCAGAATGAGCAGCGCGTCGGGCTGGCGTTTGAGCAGCAGATCGAAGGCGGCCAGCACCTGCTCGTCCTCACCCAGATGGGTACTGGCGGCGATCCAGACCGGCCGCTCGGCGCCCAGCAGCTGGCGCAGGGCGCGCCCCTTGGCCTGCACCTCGTCGCCAAACTGGATATCGAACTTGATGGAGCCGGTCACCGCCAGCCGCGAACGCTCGATGCCGAGGCGGGCGAAGCGGTCGGCATCATCCTGATGCTGGCAGAGCAGATGGGTCAGTGGCCGGCTCAGGGCGTCGAAGGCGCCGTGGAAACGGGCATAACGCTGGCAGGAACGCTCGGAGAGGCGGGCGTTGATGATGGTCACCGGCAGGTGGCGCGCCTCACAGGCGGCCAGCCAGTTGGGCCACAGCTCGGTCTCCATAACCCAGAGCGCGCGCGGCTTGAAGGTGTCGAGAAAGGCGGCAATGGCCCAGGGGTAGTCGAGCGGCGCGTAGCGATGGATCACCAGATCCCCCAGCCTGGCAGCCTGATCGGCGCCGGTGCGGGTGGTGGTGGTGAGCAGGATCGGCAGATCGGGCCGCTCCGCCTTGAGGGCGCGAATGAGCGGCGTGATGGCCAGCGTCTCCCCCACGCTCACCGCATGGATCCAGAGCGGCGCCTCCTGTCCGGTGGCGGGCAGTCGGCCGAGATGTTCAGCCCAGCGCTCGCCAAAGCCGGGCTTGCCTTTCTTAGGCTTGTAGAGGGCCAGCAGCGCCAGCGGCAATCCCAGATGGATCAGCAGGTTGTAGAGCAGACGGTAGGGCATCTTACTGACTCTGCTCCAGCTTCTTGCAGGCATCGACCACCTGCTCCGGCGCCAGGTCGATCAAACACTTGAGATGGCCGAACTTGCAGGTGCGCTTGAAGCAGGGGCGACACTCGATGTCGGTGTGAACGATCTCGACCCGATCCGCCAGCGGCGGAGTATAGAGCGGCGAGGTGGAGCCATAGACGCCCACCAGCGGCCGGTTGAGGGCGGCGGCGATGTGCATCAGGCCGGAGTCGTTGGAGATGACCCGGCTGGCCAGCGCCATCAGATCGATCGCCTCGTGCAGGCTGGTCTTGCCCGCCAGCACGTGGCAGTTGGGGCGAGTCAGCAGATTGACCCGATCCCGGATGGTATTGGCTACCGGTACATCCTTGTTGGAGCCGAAGATCCACACCTGCCACCCCTCGTCCAGATGCTGTTGGGCCACCACGGCGTAGTGCCCCTCAGGCCAGCGCTTGGCCGGGCCAAACTCAGCACCGGGACAGAGCACCAGCACCGGGCGGGCGCGATCCAGCCCCAGTCGCTCCAGCGCCTTGCTCTGGTTTATCAGATCGACGTGGAGCGCCGGATGCGGAATGGTCGGGATATCGGCCCGACTCTTCATCTGCGCTTTGGGATAAGCGAGCGCCAGATAGCCCTCCACCATCAGCGGGAAGGCGGACTTGTTGCTGCGCAGGTCGTTGAGCAGGCCGTAGCGGCTCTCGCCCTTCCAGCCGGTACGCACCGGAATGCGGGCAAACCAGGGGATCAGCGCCGACTTCATGGAGTTGGGCTGGACGATGGCCTGATCGTATTTTTCGGCGGCCAGCTGCTTGCCGAGGCGGCGGCGCGCCACCAGCTTGAAGTCACCGTGGCCAAGGGGCATGGTGATCGCCTTGTCCACCTCCGGCATCCGCTCCAGCAGGGCGCAGCACCAGGCGGGGGCCATCACGTGCAGTTCGCTCTCCGGATGGTTGGCTTTGATCGCCTTGTAGAGGCTCTGGGACATCACCATATCGCCGACCCAGGAGGGGCCGATCACCAATATTTTCATCACGCGTCTTCTCTCGGGACTGGCCCGGCGGTTAATCATCACTGGGCGAGATTATGCCCCAAGAATGACTGGATAAATAACAGAAGATCCTTGGCAATCCCCCCTGCCGTCTCATTTTTCCACAGGTCTTCTGAAGAGATGCAACGCCAGCCGAGCAGGCAAACAGCTGATAGAAACGGGCAATGGCGGCTCTCTCTTTGGCCCGTTTTTCCGTTAGAATGGCCCATCAATACGCATTCGACCCGCCAGCCGGGCAATAACCGTGAGCCCACATTCGTGAAAAAACCGACTCTGGCTGCCGTTCTGATCGTCAAGAATGAAGCCGACAACCTGCGCAAGTGCCTCGCCTCCCTCGACGGACTGGTGGACGAGATCGTCATTCTGGACTCCGGCAGTCAGGACGAGACCCCGGCCATCGCCGCCGAATTTGGGGCCCGTTTCTTCGTCAACGCCAAGTGGCCCGGCTTTGGCAAGCAGCGCCGGCTGGCCCAGTCCCACGTGCAATCCGACTGGGTGCTGTGGCTGGATGCCGACGAGCGGCTCACCCCCGAGCTAAAAACCGCCATCGCCAACGTGATGGCCAATCCGGCCAGCGATACCATCTACTCGATCCCGCGCCTCTCCTGGGTGTTTGGCCGCTTTATCCGCCACAGCGGCTGGTATCCGGATCGGGTGCTGCGCCTCTATCCCAAGGCGCTCACCAGCTACAACGAGGCGCTGGTGCACGAAAAGGTGGAAGTACGGGCCAACATGAAGATCGTCAACATTCATGGTGACCTGCTCCACTTCACCTATCGGGATCTGGAGCACTATCTGGTGAAATCCGCCGGTTATGCCCGCGCCTGGGCCGATCAGCGCACCGCCCGCGGCAAGAAGGGCTCTCTCAGTCAGGGACTGATCCACGCCGTCGGCTGCTTCCTCAAGATGTACCTGCTCAAAGCGGGCTTCCTCGATGGCAAGCAAGGGTTGCTGCTGGCGATCCTCTCCGCCCACTCCACCTTCGTTAAATACGCCGACCTCTGGGTGCGCCAGCAGCCGCAGCAGCCGGAATAACCGTCATACGAAACAGGGCCCCGCGGGGCCCTGTTTGCATTGCTGCATACGTTACTTGCGCCAGAAAGGCGCCGCCCAGCGGGCCATCACCGGCACCATGGTCTTGGGATCGAGCTGGCTCATATCCTCAGGATGGTCGCTATCCTCCGGCGGGCTGAAGGCAAGGTGGCGCCCTTCGCTGTTGAGGGGCTTCCAGCGCAGCGGAGTAGCGGAGCGGCGCATCGGGAAGAAACCGATGGTCGGCACATCGAGCGCGCCGGCGATATGGAGCGGGCCGGTGCTGCCTGCAACGAACAGGGCGGCGTTGGCCAACACCTGACAGAACATCGGCAGACCATCGCTGGAGCGGTAGATCCAGCCGTTGCCGCCGTGGGCGAGCAGCTCGGCCGCCAGCTGTTCGGCCATCTTCTCCTCGCCAGGGCCTGCGGTCAGCACACACTGCAGCTCGGGGCAGGCCTGATTGAGCTTGATGATGATGCGGGCGTACTGCTCGATGGAGAGGTTGTTGGCCGAACCGCCGCTACCGGCATGCACCATCAGCCAGGGGCGGCTGGCATCGAGCTTGAGCTTGAGTGCCAGTTGTTCGCGCACCTGTAGCAGGGTCTCGTCATCGAACCGCAGGAAGGGGGTCTGGGGCTCCACCACGGCCACCTGTTGATCGGCCAGGAAGCGGCGGATCAGCTCCAGGTTGTACTCGGACTCCGGCTTCTGGGAACGGGAGCGGCGTTGCACCAGTCGCTGGTTGTAGAGCACCTGCGCCAGCTTGGTCGCCGGGGCCAGCCGGTAAGGGATGTGCGCCTTCCACACCAGCATGGCGTTGCGGGAGTTGGAGAAGAGGCAGATGGACGCGTCGAACGCCGCCGCCTTGATCCGCGCCAGCAGCGCTCGCTGTTGCTCCTTGTCGGCTCGCACGCCCGGATCGATGATCACCTCGTCAATCCAGGGGCAGAGCCGGGCCAGCGGCGCCGTGTAGGCCGGAACCAGGGCAGTCACATGACACTCCATGGAGCCTTTGAGCATGGCGAAGCTAGGCCACGCCAGCATGAAGTCACCAATCTTGTCATTGCGAACGACCAGAATACGTTTCATAAAAAATCCCTTTGCTCCCTGTCACCAATGCAAGGAGGCTTGATGCGCGATGGCGTATTCTTGCCTGATGCACTGCTATTCTCAAGCGACGACCTTATAATGCGACCAAATTTCCAGGTTGCAGGACCGCAAAGATGACTACCAGGGTAATTTATCCCGGGACTTTTGATCCCGTTACCAATGGCCACGCCGATCTCATCGGCCGCGCCGCCAAGCTGTTTGACGAGGTGGTGGTCGGGGTCGCCAACAGCCCGAGCAAGCGCCCGCTGTTCGATCTGGCAGAACGTGTCCAGCTTGTCCAGCAAGTGACCAGCACGCTTCCCAACGTCAAGGTGGTGGGCTTCTCCGGTCTGCTGGTCGATTTCGCCAAAGAGCATCAGGCCAACGTGCTGATCCGCGGCCTGCGCGCCGTCTCCGACTTCGAGTACGAGTTCCAGCTGGCCAACATGAACCGCCGCCTGATGCCTGAGCTGGAAAGCGTCTTCCTCACCCCGGCGGAGGAGAACTCCTTTATCTCCTCCACTCTGGTGAAAGAGGTGGCGCTGCACGGTGGCGACATTCGTCAGTTTGTCGATCCCGTGGTGGCCCAGGCCATCGCAGCCAAACAGCAGCAGCGCTAATCCCTCCCCTGATTGGCAGAAACGAACAAGGGCTACCCACGGGTAGCCCTTGTTGTATCTCTCTCGTTATAGAGAGGTCAGCCTGCTTGCCGGTTACTGACGGGCAAACCGCTCATTCATCTCCTTCACCAGCAGATCGAGCCACTCGTAGCGGCGCCGATACATGGCCCGCTTCTTGGAGGCGATCTCCTCCAGCGGCTTGCGCGGCTGGGCTTGCAGGGCGACGAAGTTGGCATTCACATCCCGGGCGTCGAACTCCTGCCACAGCTCGTCATAATCGGCCTGCAAATTGGCTTTCTGCTTGCTGCTGTAGCGCTTGGCCTGAAACACGTGGGCCCGCTTGCGCACCGCCAGCACCTCTGCCGCCCCCATGGCCTGCGCCAGTTGCAGCACCAGCTGCACCAGCAGGGATTTGGGCCGCAGGCCGTGCCCCTCTTTGGTCAGCTCGCGCACCCGATCCTGGGCATTGTCGACCGCAGGCTCCGGCCCCTGCATGGAGCCGATCATCAGAATCAAACGATCCACGCTGCCCGCCAGCGAAAAGGCGCAGCTGTAGAGGCGCTGCCCCTCGCCGTTGACGATGGAGAGCGCCAGCTCGGCCTCGCGGCGGAAGGTGCCATCGTGGCGCATCAGAATGCGGCAGCCGCTCTGGGGATAGTGCCCCAGCGCGATCCCCTCGCCCAGATAGAGGGGGTCGATCAGCTGCGGGTAGCACTCCAGCAGCAACCGATAGTGATTTTCCAGCATCTCGGCCCGCTCACGGGCGCTGGCACAGGCGAAGCGATAGGGACGCATCGGCTTGTCGAGCAGCTCGGGATAGACAGCTGGCAGCGCCTTGAGCGAGTCGCACTGGAACAGGCTGAAGACCCGGCTCAGCGACTTGCGATAGAGCAGGCTGCGCAGCACGAACTTGCCGCGATTGAAGGTTTTCCGGTCACATCCCTCGGGGTAGAGGAAGCGGGCCATGGATTTTGCGCAATAGCGCTCCTGCCGGGATAAATATTCCCAGTCTATTGATTTAACTGTCATTTTTATATTCTCAAACCGCCTGAACGGTCGGGATACTAGTGACAGCTGTGCAAATCTTCAACAGAGTGGAAATACGCTGTTACAACTTCCCCCGGATCGGGGCAAAAAGTGCGCTCAGCGCTGGCAATGACTGCAAAAAACCGTGGTGCGCTGGCCCATTCTTGTCTCGGTCAGCAGGGTGTGACAGTGGAAACAGGGCTGACCGCCACGGCCATAAACCTGCAACTGCTGCACGAAATAGCCCGGCTTGCCATCGGCACTGGTGAAATCCTTGAGAGTGGTTCCGCCCTGGCGAATTGCCTCGGCCAACACCCGCTTGATCTCGGCCACCAGGGTTCGCAGCCGCTCGGCGCTGATATTGCCCGCCGCCCGTTTGGGGTGAATGCCGGCGGCATAGAGCGCCTCGTTTGCGTAGATGTTGCCCACCCCGACCACCACCTGATTGTCCATCAGGAACTGTTTGATGGCGGTGCTGCGCCCCTTGGCGCGCCCCTGCAGGTAATCAGCACTGAAGGCATCGGTGAGCGGCTCTGGCCCCAGCTTGGCGAGCAGCGCGTGGGCTTCGGCCGGTTCGCGAGTCCAGAGCAGGGCGCCGAAGCGGCGCGGATCGTTGAACCGCAGCAGCTTGCCATTCTCCAGCTCGATATCCACGTGGTCGTGCTTCTCGGCTGGCGTGCCGATATCCAGTACCCGCAGGCTGCCGGACATCCCCAGATGAAGGATGGCGGTGCCGAAATCGGTCTCCAGCAGCAGGTATTTGGCACGGCGACGCACCCGATGGATGGTGAGGTCCACCAGCTCCTGAATCTCACCGGGGATCGGCCAGCGCAGGCGGCCATCCCGCACCACCACGCGCGTCACCTTGATACCGGTAAGCCAGGGGGAGATCCCCTGACGACTGACTTCAACTTCTGGCAATTCGGGCATTGGCACCTCGCAAGGAAAAGGAACTCAGGGGGCAGGACGCAGCAGATCGCGATACTGTTCGGCAGTGAGGGCGAGCCAGAGACCGGAGGGCAGCTGGGCGCCATATTGGCCGCTGTTCTGATAGAGGCCGATCTCGACCGGATCGCTCTGGCCGGCAATCCATACCTTGATGGTCACCGGGGTACCGCGCACCACCTCGCCGGGGGGCAGCAACCAGCTCTGCCAGCGCGCCAGACGGGCATCCAGCTGAGCCGTGTCGAGCCCCAGATCCGGCACGCTGCGCCAGCCCTGACCGATCCGCTCAATCTGCCAGCTCGGCCCCTGCCAAGTGAGCACTACGGACGCATTCGGCAACAAGGGGCGAGCCCGCTTGGCGCTGTTCTCCTGCTGGGCAGTCTCCATACGATGCAACAGGGTGATCACGATCAGCACCACCACAATGATCACGTTATTCCAGCCTTTGCGGCTCAATTTGAACATGGCAAGCCTCCCTTTGAACCGGCAGTGTACTGAATTCGGCGCATAAAAAAACCCGGCACGAAGCCGGGTTTTTGGGAATGCAGCATCAAGTAATTACTTGATTTTGCCTTCCTTGTAGATCACATGCTGACGAACAACGGGATCAAACTTTTTGATCTCCATTTTTTCGGGCATGGTGCGCTTGTTTTTGGTAGTGGTATAGAAGTGACCAGTACCGGCGCTGGAGTTCAGGCGAATTTTCTCGCGAATACCTTTAGCCATGATCTAATTCCTTATACCTTAACACCGCTGGCGCGCAGTTCAGCCAGAACCACTTCAACGCCACGCTTGTCGATGATACGCATGCCTTTTGCGGATACGCGCAGGCTTACGAAGCGTTTTTCACTCTCAACCCAGAAACGGTGAGTGTGCAGGTTCGGCAGGAAACGACGCTTGGTGGCGTTGTTAGCGTGCGAACGGTTGTTACCAACTGCCGGGCGCTTGCCGGTTACTTGGCATACTCTAGACATGTCAGTCTCTCCAAATCTTACTTCATTGCTCGAGCAAATATCTGCCCCGCTGGCCTTCGATTGCGGGGCAAACAGAAGGCGGCATTTTATACAGCATCTGTGATCAAAGATCAACTAATACGGTGCCAGAGCACAGTTATAGCCAACCGCGCTCGGCAAAAGAAACCGTGATGCCATCACCGATCACCAAGTGATCCAGCACTCTGATATCGATCAGGGCCAAAGCGGCCGTGATCCGATCCGTGATCTGGCGGTCGGCCCTGCTGGGCTCGGCGACGCCGGACGGGTGATTATGCGCCAGAATCACCGCGGCTGCATTATGTTTGAGCGCGATCTGCACGATTTCTCTTGGCCAGACGCTCGCCGAATCGATGGTGCCGAAAAAAAGCTCAACAAATTGAATGACTCTGTGCTGATTATCGAGCAACAGCAGGGCAAACACTTCCCTCGGCCGATCCCGCAGCTGGGCCTGCAGATAGTCCCGGGTCAGCTGGGGAGAGGTGAGCGCATCGCCCCGTTGCAGCTGCTCGGCCAGATGGCGTCTGGCCATCTCCAGCACCGCCTGCAACTGGGCATATTTGGCCGGGCCAAGGCCGTGCGCCTCGCAGAATGCCCGTTGATCCGCCCCCAGCAAGCTGCGCAAAGAGCCGAATTGATTCAATAGATTACGTGAAAGATCCACTGCACTCAGGCCATTGACGCCAGTGCGCAGAAAGATGGCGAGCAGCTCGGCATCGGAGAGCGCCGCGGGCCCCTGACACAGCAGCTTCTCTCTGGGGCGTTCATCTTCCGGCCACTCTTTGATGCTCATTTGTCTCTCCCTCATCCCTGTTGAGAAAAAACATAGCAAAAAATTGCGCGCGCCCGACCACACCCCTTGATGCCAACCCCTGTCGTCATCCATTGCCTGTGGTATCTTAGCCGACCAGTCAGAATGAGCCGGATAGAGAAACAGCAGATGAGATTGGCCGATAAACGCATCCTGTTGGGTGTCAGCGGCGGGATCGCCGCCTACAAGAGTGCCGAGCTGGTACGCCGCCTGAAAGATCAGGGCGCCGAAGTGCGGGTGGTAATGACCCGCTCCGCCAAGGAGTTCATCACCCCGCTGACCCTGCAGGCGGTCTCCGGTCATCCGGTGGCCTACAGCCTGCTAGATCCCTCTGCCGAGGCAGGCATGGGTCATATCGAGCTGGCCAAGTGGGCCGATCTGGTACTGATTGCCCCCGCCAGCGCCAACCTGATGGCGCGGATGGCTGCTGGCATGGCCGACGAACTGCTGACCACCCTCTGTCTGGCCACTCCGGCGCCCATCGCGCTGGCACCTGCCATGAACCAGCAGATGTATCTCAACGCCGCGACCCAGGCCAACCTCAAGACCCTGGCCAGCCGCGGCATTCTGCTGTGGGGGCCGGATGCCGGCAGCCAGGCTTGTGGCGATGTGGGCCCGGGCCGGATGCTGGACCCCCTCGAACTGGTGGATCGCTGCTGTCAGCAGCTGGCCGCCGAGCCCTTGCTGGCAGGCGTCAAGCTGCTGCTCACCGCAGGGCCAACCCGCGAGGCGCTCGATCCGGTGCGCTACATCAGCAACCACAGCTCCGGCAAGATGGGCTACGCCATCGCCCGAGCTGCCCGTGAAGCGGGCGCCGAAGTGACGCTGGTGAGCGGCCCGGTGACGCTGGCTACACCTGCTGGAGTCACCCGCATCGATGTCGAGAGCGCCGAGCAGATGCATCAGGCGGTGATGAGCCGGGTCGGCGAGTGCGACCTCTTCATCGGCTGCGCGGCGGTAGCCGACTATCGTCCTGAGCAGGTGGCCAGCCAGAAGATCAAGAAAACCGGCGACAACGACCAGATGGTGGTGAAGCTGGTGAAAAACCCCGACATCATCGCGGCCGTTGGTGCCCTTTCAGACAAACCCTTCACCGTCGGATTTGCCGCCGAAACCGTGGATGTGGAACAATACGCCCTCGACAAGTTGCAGCGTAAGCGGCTGGACATGATCGCCGCCAACGATGTGTCCCGCGAGGGGCAAGGCTTCAACGCCGATGACAACGCCCTGACCGTGTTCTGGCAAGGGGGCCAGGCCCCGCTGCCGCTGGCCGACAAGCTGACGCTGGCCCGTCACCTGATCGCCCTGATTGCACGCCACTACCGGCACTGAGCGTCCCGAAAGAACAAGACTCACGGCGCCCCGCCTGCCAAGAGGGACGCCAATACAAGATCCAACTGAAAAAGCGATTCATGACTACACAAATTGAACTGAAGATTCTGGATGCCCGTATCGGTACCGAGTACCCACTGCCCGCCTACGCCACACCGGGCTCTGCCGGCATGGATCTGCGCGCACTGCTGGATGCGCCGCTGACTCTGGCTCCGGGTGATACCACCCTGGTGCCGACCGGTCTGGCCATTCACATCCAGGATCCGGGTCTGTGTGCCACCATCCTGCCCCGCTCCGGCCTCGGCCATAAGCACGGCATCGTGCTGGGCAACCTGGTCGGTCTGATCGATTCCGATTACCAGGGTCAGCTGATGGTCTCGGTCTGGAACCGCGGCAAAGATGAGTTCACCATGCAACCCGGCGAGCGCATCGCCCAGCTGGTGATCATGCCGGTAGTTCAGGCCAGCTTCCAACTGGTCGATGAGTTCAATCAGAGCGAACGGGGTGAAGGCGGTTTTGGTTCTTCTGGTCGCCAATAACAGACCACACCAGCCCGATGGGCGGTGCTTAATAACAGAATCAAGCCATTGTTTTTTTTAGGGGAATCCATGGCAAGCAGTAATCAGAAACAGAGTCGGCGCGATCAGATCCTGCAGGCGCTCGCCCATATGCTGGAAACCAGTCCCGGCCAGCGCATCACCACGGCCCGTCTGGCGGCCGAGGTCGGCGTCTCTGAAGCAGCCCTCTATCGACATTTTCCCAGCAAGGCGCGGATGTTCGAGGGGCTGATCGACTTTATCGAGGATTCCCTGCTGTCACGGGTCAATCTGATCATGGCGGAAGAGAAGGACACCATGGCGCGCTGTCACCATATCCTGCAGCTGCTGCTGGTGTTCGCCGAGCGCAATCCCGGCATCACCCGCATCCTCAACGGCGACGCCCTGCTGGGTGAACACGATCGACTGCGGGATCGCATCAGCATCCTGTTCGACAAGCTGGAGACCCAGATCAAGCAGGTGCTGCGCGAAAAGCGGCTGCGCGAGGGGCAAGGCTTCCAGCTCGACGAGACCATGCTGGCCAATCTGCTGCTGGCCTACACCGAAGGCCGCATCAGCCAGTTCGTGCGCTCCGAGTTCAAGCTCAAGCCGACCGCCGGTTTCGAAGATCAGTGGCAATTTATCCGCAGCCAACTGCTGCAGAGCTGATGGTTTTTCGCATCATTCAGCAAAAAGAAGGGAGGCTTTGGCCTCCCTTCTTTTTTGTGTCAGGTTTTTATGGCAGAAAAGAAGTACCAGATGCGACCCGTACTGTCGCGCTGCGGTGTTAGATTTATCCACCATAAACCTTTTAGAACCTGACAGGACATCCTATGGAACCCGAAATCATTACCGAAGCGCAGACCTGGCTGGTCAATAATCAGGGACTGCTGATCGAATACGGCGTCAATATCGCCGCCGCCCTGCTGACCCTGCTGGTCGGCTATATCGCCGCCAACCTCATCAGCGGTGGCGTGGTCAAGGTGATGCAGGCCCGCAAGCTGGACACCACAGTCACCCACTTCGTCGGCAGCATCCTCAAATACGCCATTCTGGTGTTCGTGGTGATCGCCGCGCTGGGCCGTGTCGGCGTGCAGACCGCCTCCTTCGTCGCCATTATCGGTGCCGCCGGTCTGGCCATCGGTCTGGCGTTGCAAGGCTCGCTCTCCAACTTCGCCGCCGGCTTTCTGCTGATCATCTTCCGCCCCATCAAGGCTGGCGAGTTTATCGAAGTGGCAGGCACGTCTGGCGTGGTGCAATCCGTTCAGCTGTTCACCACCACCCTCACCTCCGGTGACAACAAGATGGTGGTAGTACCGAACTCCGCCATCCTTAACGGCACCATCGTCAACTACTCGCGCATGGATACCCGCCGCGTCGACATGACCTTCGGTATCGGCTACGGCTCCGACCTGCGCAAGGCCAAGCAGATCCTGGAGCGTCTGGTGAACGAAGAGCCGCGCATCCTGAAAGATCCGGCCGCCACCATCGCCGTCGCCGCGCTGGCCGACTCCTCGGTCAATATCGTGGTGCGCCCGTGGGTCAAGACTGGCGACTACTGGGGTGTCTGGTTCGACTTCCACGAGAAGGTGAAACTCACCTTTGATGCCGAAGGGATCGAAATTCCCTTCCCGCAGATGGTGATGCACATGCAAAAACCGCAGGCGTGATCGCGGTTCTGCTGCAACAGACAATGCCAGCCTTCGGGCTGGCATTGTCGTTTCTGGCCCCAGCCCATGGCCATGTCGGTGCATAACCACGCCAACCGGATGAAAACAATTTCAGGCTATCGGGGTGGCCCCAATCATGAGCAAGCGCAAGATCCGCCTTGCTTTCGTGACACATAATCCCAATGTTCTGGTTGTATGCTCCCGACAGTGACCCATTGCGGTAAAAGACAATCGGTAAAAATCTGTTACACGGGCCGCCCGATCGGCTCGCTATAATGCTCGGATAATAAGGTTTGGCGGGACCTTGCCTGCAAGGTTCAAACACAACTTGGCATTTCAGGAATCCTATGAAAAATATCAATCCAACCCAAACCCAGGCCTGGCAGGCACTGGAAGCCCACTTTGCAGCAAACAAAGAGACCAGACTCAAGGATCTGTTCGCGCAGGACCCGAAGCGCTTTGACAAGTTTTCCCTTACCTTCGGCGGCGACATCCTGGTTGATTACTCGAAGAACCTGATCACCGAAGAAACCCTCAAGTTGCTGGTTGATCTGGCCAAAGAGACCGATCTTCGCAGCGCGATCGATGCCATGTTCAATGGCGACAAGATCAACATGACCGAAGGCCGCTCCGTACTGCACGTGGCCCTGCGCAACCGCTCCGACCGCCCCATCGAGTGCGACGGCAAGGACGTGATGCCGGAAGTGAACGCCGTACTGGCCAAGATGAAAGGCTTCTGCGAGAAGATCATCTCCGGCGAGTGGAAAGGCTACACCGGCAAAGCGATCCAGCATGTGGTCAACATCGGTATCGGTGGCTCTGATCTGGGCCCGGTGATGATCACCGAGGCTCTGCGTCCCTACAAAAACCACCTGCAGATGCACTTCGTCTCCAACGTCGATGGTACCCACATCGCCGAGACCCTGAAGAAGATCGATCCGGAAACCACACTGTTCCTGGTGGCCTCCAAGACCTTCACCACCCAGGAGACCATGACCAACGCCCTGACCGCCCGCGACTGGTTCATCAACATCGCCGGTGACAAGGCCCACGTTGCCAAGCACTTCGCCGCGCTCTCCACCAACGGCAAAGCCGTGGCCGAGTTTGGCATCGACACCAACAACATGTTCGAGTTCTGGGACTGGGTTGGCGGCCGCTACTCCTCCTGGTCTGCCATCGGCATGCCCATCGCCCTGTCTGTCGGTTTCGAGCACTTCGAAGCCCTGCTGCAAGGCGCTTTCGAGATGGACATGCACTTCGCCACTGCCTCCTATGAGCAGAACGTGCCGGTGCTGCTGGCGCTGATCGGCCTGTGGTACAACAACTTCTACGGTGCCGAGTCCGAAGCCATTCTGCCGTACGACCAGTACATGCACCGCTTCCCTGCCTACTTCCAGCAGGGCAACATGGAATCCAACGGCAAGTACGTGGATCGCAACGGCAAGCCGGTTGACTACCAGACCGGCCCCATCATCTGGGGTGAGCCGGGCACCAACGGCCAGCACGCCTTCTACCAGCTGATCCATCAGGGCACCAAGCTGATCCCCTGTGACTTCCTGGCGCCGGCCATCAGCCACAACCCGATCGGTGACCACCATCCGAAACTGCTGGCCAACTTCTTCGCCCAGACCGAGGCGCTGGCCTTCGGCAAGAGCAAGGAAGAGGTTGAAGCCGAGTTCCTGGCGGCTGGCAAAACCCTGGAGCAGGTCAAGGATCTGGTGCCGTTCAAGGTGTTCGAAGGCAACCGCCCGACCAACTCCATCCTGTTCAAGAGCCTGACCCCGAAAACCCTGGGTGCCCTGATCGCCATGTACGAGCACAAGATCTTCGTACAGGGCGCAATCTGGAACATTTTCTCCTTCGACCAGTGGGGCGTGGAGCTGGGCAAACAGCTGGCCAACAAGATCCTGCCGGAGCTGGGCAACAACGAGGCTGTCACCAGCCACGACTGCTCCACCAACGGTCTGATCAACACCTGGAAAGCGTGGAAAGCCTGATTTATCCAGCCTTTCTGAATGCAAAAGCCCCGCTCGATGAGCGGGGCTTTTTTATGACGGTCAGGCTGAGTTTTCTGGCTGGCCGAGCGGGTGTCCAGTCCGACCGGCGACGGGGATCGTCATCCCCGCCCCTTCATCCTCCAGCCCGATGCGGGCTTAACCGCCAACGGCGATGCGTTTCATGTCTTTCATGTAGCCACGCAGTACCTGGCCGATTTTCTCGATCGGGTGGTTGCGGGTCGCTTCGTTGGCCGCCAGCAGCGCCAGGTTATCCACGTTCTGCCCTTCCGCCTTGCTGGCACCCAGATCGCCCGCTTTCAGGGTCGGCATGAAGTGTTCACGCAGCAACGGCACAGCAGCGTTGGCGAACAGGTAGTTGCCGTACTCGGCGGTATCGGAGATGACCACGTTCATCTCGTACAGACGCTTGCGAGCAACGGTGTTGGCGATCAGCGGCAACTCGTGCAGGGATTCGTAGTAGGCAGACTCCTCGTATATACCGGAAGCCACCATGGTCTCGAACGCCAGCTCGACACCCGCCTTGACCATGGCCACCATCACCACGCCATGGTCGAAGTACTCCTGCTCGGCAATCTTGCCAGCGAACGCCGGGGCATTTTCGAAGGCAGACTTGCCGGTCTCTTCACGCCAGGTGAACAGTTTGACGTCATCTTCGGCCCAGTCGGCCATCATGCCGCGGGAGAACTCACCGGCGATGATGTCGTCCATGTGCTTCTCGAACAGCGGGCGCATCAGGGTCTTGAGCTGCTCGGAGAGTTCGAAGGCGCGCAGCTTGGCCGGGTTGGACAAGCGGTCCATCATCAGGCTGATGCCACCCTGTTTCAGGGCTTCGGTGATGGTCTCCCAGCCGAACTGGATCAGCTTGCCGGCGTAGGCCGGGTCTGTGCCCTCGGCAACCAGCTTGTCGTAGCAGAGCAGAGAACCGGCCTGCAGCATGCCGCAGAGGATGGTCTGCTCGCCCATCAGGTCGGATTTCACTTCCGCCACGAAGGAGGATTCCAGCACCCCGGCACGGTCGCCGCCGGTGGCAGAGGCCCACGCCTTGGCGATGGCCATACCTTCACCTTTCGGGTCATTTTCCGGGTGAACAGCGATCAGAGTCGGTACGCCGAAACCGCGCTTGTACTCTTCACGCACCTCGGTGCCCGGGCACTTGGGCGCAACCATCACGACGGTGATGTCGGAACGGATCTGCTGACCCTCTTCAACCACGTTGAAGCCGTGGGAGTAGCCCAGCGCAGCACCCTGCTTCATCAGCGGCATCACGGTCTTCACCACGTCGGAGTGCTGTTTGTCCGGGGTCAGGTTCAGCACCAGATCGGCGGTCGGGATCAGCTCTTCATAGGTACCGACCGCGAAGCCGTTGTCGGTAGCCTTCTGCCAGGAGGCGCGCTTCTCGGTGATGGCGGCCTTGCGCAGGGCGTAGGAGATATCCAGCCCGGAGTCGCGCATGTTCAGCCCCTGGTTCAGACCCTGGGCACCACAGCCCACAATCACCACCTTCTTGCCCTTCAGCACGTTGCAGCCGTCCGCGAACTCTTCGCGCTGCATGAAACGACACTTGCCCAGTTGGGCCAACTGCTGACGCAGGTTCAAGGTGTTGAAATAGTTAGCCATGGTGATTGCTCCGTTCGATTGATTCCATGCCGGATAGCGGCGTTGTCTGAACCACTATAGCGCGGGACACTTATTGCCTGAACTGATATATTCGAAACAGTACGTTGCAATAACTGAAACGATCACCCTTCATAATTGCCTGCTGAATGTACCGCGAGATGGCAGAAACAAGCAGCCAACCGCTGGATATCGGGCACACAAGCCGCGCCAGGAGCTGAAAGATGGACCTTCGCAATCTCGAGCTGTTTCTCCACCTCGCCGACTCCCTCCACTTCGGCAAGAGTGCCGATGCCATGGCGGTCAGCCCTTCCACCCTGAGTCGCGCCATCCAGCGACTGGAGCAGGAGACCGGCTGCATCCTGTTCGAGCGAGATAACCGCTCGGTACGGCTCACCCCGGCGGGCGAGAAGCTGCGCGAATTTGGCGGCGGCCTGTTGCAGGAGTGGCGTCAGCTCAAGCAGGAACTCAAACGCAGCGATGAACCGCTGCAGGGGCGGCTGCGGGTCTTCTGTTCGGTCACCGCCAGTTACTTTCTGCTGCCCGAGGTACTGGAGCGCTTTCGCCGCCGCTACCCCCAGCTGGAGATCAAGCTGGAGACTGGCGACCCGGCGCTGGCGGTGGACAAGATCCTGGCCGATGAGGCCGATCTCGCCATCGCCGCCCGTCCCGATGCCCTGCCTGCCAAGCTGGAGTTCGCCAGCCTTCAGCTGGTGCCGCTGGTCTTTATCGCGCCGCGCAACGCACCGCAACTGAACCAGTGGTTCCGTCAAGGGGAGCCGGATTGGGAGCAGCTGCCAGTCATCCTCTCCGAGCAGGGACTGGCCCGCAAACGCAGCGATCAGTGGTTTCGCAACAAGGGGATAGCCCCCAACATCTATGCCGAAGTGGCGGGGAACGAGGGGATTGTCGCCATGGTGGCGCTCGGCTGTGGCGTGGGGCTGGTGCCGGCAGCGGTGATCGACCACAGCCCGCTCGGCGACAAGGTACGGATCATCGACCTCAAGCCCGCCTTCAAGCCATTTGATGTGGGGATCGGGGTACTCAAGAAGCGGCTGGAGGAGCCATTGATCCGCGCCTTCTGGGATACCGCGCAGAATCAGGGTTCACTGCGCTGACACCGGTTTATAGATGAGTGCCGGATCAGCCATCATGACGCGACTGGGCAACGGCAGGTCGGGATTGTGCAGCTCGAGGCGCACCCGCTCATCCAGTTTTAGCCGCCGAATGGTGCTGCCAAATCCCTCTTCAAAAACCCGATCAAAAGCGCCCGATTGCCGTGCCCGCTGCAGGCCGAGCTCGATACGCTGCGCCAGCTCCGGATAGTTGGGCGAGACAAAGAAGAGCAGCGCTAGCGGATAGCGAAATACCAGACGAGGCTCGATGGCCAGATCCGGGTGCTGCCTGAGTTCATCCTCGATCTCGATGACCGAGCGCAGGAAGCAGTCAAAACGCTTCTTGCGCAGCATGTTGAAAAGCGCCTCATAAAGATTGCCCACCGTCACCTTTAGGCCGTTGGCCTTGAGCAACTGGGTGTCTGGCCAGGATCTGTGCTGACCGATGGAGAGCCCGGCGCGATGCCAGTCCGCCAACGATCCGATCGCGGCAAAACGCCCCTCATCCCCCTGCCGAACCAGACACACCCGCCATCCCAGCAGCCCCTTGGCCAGCGGAATGTGGATTGCCAGCAACTCCCGTTCTCGCTCCCCATCCGGGGCAAAGACACCGACCTGAACCAGCTCGCCGCTGCGCAGCTCCTTCACCGCCCGCCCCTGCTCCATCTGCGGGCTGGAAACCAACTGGTAGGGGCCATATTCGGGCACGGTGAGATCGAGAGAGAGGCGCAGCAACTGGACGACGGCGGGGTTGGGGTGATCCAGCAGCAGATTCCAGGCGCGGATAGGCTGCTCGGTTGCCGATACGCCAACCGTCCACAGTGCCATGCACCACCACCAGACTCTGATCATCCTGCGCACCATCCGTGCCTCATGCTCCTCGCCATACTATAACGCCAGCCAGCACCTCAACGACGCTCTCCCTGAAAGATGTGTGAGCGCTCTCGTGTCAAATCTCGTGTCAAAAGTGACAATAGGCAAACCCGACAGGTCATCGCAGACTGGGCGTTCATCAACAAATGCCAAGGCACAGGGAGGAGAGCCATGAAACAGCATCTGGTAGAGATCAAGGGTTCAACCCTGTTTGACGAGTATCTGCAGAGCATGGGCGTACCCAGCACGGCGCTCGATCGGGAGCAGGATATCTATCTGCAGGAACGCCACCTGGGAGCCATTCGCCGAGTGCAGGGCGAACTGCGCTTTTATCTGCGTGCCAATGCCCTGAACAAACGGTGATCAGGATCCGGTCACAGAACCCGCAGCAAAGGCGTATTAGACTGGTATCTTCCCCCTTTCGACGGGAGTGCCCATGAAAGCAAGCGGTCTGGATCGGCTGTTCAAACCCCACTCAATCGCCGTGATCGGCGCCTCGACCGACCCGCTCAAGGCGGGTCATGTGATCGTGCGCCACCTGCTGGCAGGCCAGTTCAAAGGGCCCATCCTCCCTGTCACCCCGCGCAACAAGTCCATCGCCGGCGTGCTGGCCTATCCCGACATCGCCAGCCTGCCGCTGACCCCGGATCTCGCCATCATCTGCACCAGGCGGGAGCGGGTCTTGCCGTTGCTGGAAGCGCTCGGCCAAAAGGGCGCGGGCGCCGCTATCATCCTCGCCGCCGATTTTTCACAAGATGAGCGGCAGGAGCTGAAACGGCTCTGCAAACAATACGGTATCCGCCTGCTCGGCCCCAACAGCATGGGGATGCTGTTGCCCGGTCAGGGGCTCAATGCCAGCTTTTCACCGATTGCCGCCAAGCCCGGGCAGGTCGCCTTTCTCTCCCAGTCTGCCGCGGTCAGCACCACCATTCTCGACTGGGCCAAGCAGCATGAGCTGGGATTCTCTGCCTTCATCTCCCTTGGCGATCACTGTGACATCGACTTCGGCCAGCTGCTGGACCAGCTCTCCCGCGACAGCGTCACCCGCGCCATCCTGCTCTACATGGACAAGCTGCACGATGCCCGCCATTTTCTCTCGGCGGCACGAGCGGCCTCACGCAACAAGCCGATCCTGGTGCTGAAAAGCGGACGCCACGATCCGGCTCACGGCCTCGACAATGTCTATGACGCCGCCATCCGCCGCGCCGGCATGTTGCGGGTGCGGGATACCCACGAGCTGTTTGCCGCAGTGGAAACCCTCAGCCACTCCATGACCCTCAAGGGGGAGCGGCTCGCCATCATCTCCAATGGCCGCGGGCTGGCCAATATGGCGGTGGATGTGCTGCTGGAGCGGGGCGGTAAACTGGCACGCCCACCGCTCGATATCGGCAGCGATGCCACCATCGCCACCTATCAGGAGGCATTGGACAACCTGCTCGGGGAAGAGGGGATCGATGCCATCCTGATCATTCATGCCCCCTCGCTCACGGCCCCCAGTGCACCGCTCGCCAGCCACCTTATCGCTCACCTGAAACAGCACCCAAGAGCACGCCGTTTCAATATTCTTACCAACTGGGCGGGCGAGTACTCGGCGCAGGAGGGGCGCAAGCTATTTACCGAAGCGGGCATCCCGACCTACCGTACCCCGGAAAGCGCCATGGCCGCCTTCATGCATATGGTGGAGTACCGCCGCAACCAGAAGCAGCTGATGGAGACCCCCGCCTCCCTGCACGGCAACCAGCTCAATATCGAGCTCTGCCAGCAGCTGATCCGCCAGGCTCAGGAGCGCAAACAGCTGAGGCTGGATACCCATCTCGCCCACCCCATCTTGCAAGCAGCCGGGCTCGCGACCCTGCCCACCTGGATCGTCACCGATGCCATCGAGGCAACCCTGACTGCCGAGCAGATCGGCTACCCGGTGGCAGTCAAACTCCGTTCGCCCGATATCCTGCACAAATCTGCCGTGCACGGTGTGGTGCTCAATCTGCGTACCTCGGCCGAGGTGGCGCAAGCTGCCGATGCCATTCTGGACAGGGTGAAACAGCACGATCCCGGCGCCCGTATTGAAGGGCTGCTGGTACAGCGCATGGCGCGGCGCAGCGGTGGCCTTGAGCTGCGGGTTCGTATCCAGCAAGACGCCATCTTTGGCCCCGTCATCCTGCTCGGTGAATCGGGCGCGGAGCCACAGGAGATGGTCGCAGCGTTACCGCCGCTCAATCAGGCACTGGCCCGTTACCAGATCATCGGTGCGCTCAAGAGTCGCAAGATCCGTGAACATGCCACTCCGGATCGGCTGGATATGGATGCCCTCGGTCAGGTGCTCTGCCAGCTATCCGAACTGCTGCTCGCCTTCCCGCAAATTCAGGAGCTGGATCTTCATCCGCTGCAAGCGTGCGGTGCCGAGATGGTGGTGCTGGATGCCAGCGTGACGCTGGCCGACCCAGCACTTCCACCCGTCAGTCGGCTGGCTATCCGCCCCTACCCGACCGAGCTGGAAGAGGGAGCCTGGCTCAAGGATCAGAGCCATGTTCTGCTGCGTCCCATTCGCCCGGAAGATGAGCCGGCCCACAAACAATTCGTGCTGCGGGTCTCCGATGAGGATAGGTACAAACGCTTCTTCGCCGACGTGGGTGAGCTGGGCCATGAAGAGCTGGCCCGCATGACCCAGATCGATTACGACCGTGAAATGGCCTTTGTCGCCGTAGGGCAGGATGGGGAACGCAAAGATCAGATTCTCGGGGTGGTGCGCGCCATCTCGACGCCGGATCTCAGCGATGCCGAGTTTGCCATTCTGGTGCGATCGGACTTGAAAGGGGTGGGCCTCGGCAAATTGATGATGGAGAAGATCATCCGTTATGCCAAAGAACAGGGGATTGGCCAGCTATCCGGCATGACCATGCCCAGCAATCGAGGCATGGTCAACCTCGCCAAACGACTTGGCTTCAAGATCGATGTGCAAATGGAAGAGGGGGTGGTCAATATGGAACTGCCCTGTAGCCAGCAGGCAGATAAAGCCTGATTTGGTTGGCCATAGCACCATTCGAATGGCTGTAAATTAAGCTGATAAGGCTCTGATATAGCTAGAAAATGGTGAGCAGAACAGGCTTTTTAGTTCTCTTCCGGCAGGTAAAAGCCAAGTATTGTCTATTCAACACTCTAAAAGCACCAAAGCCCAGTCGAGAGACCGTGCTCTGGTGTGTAAATCTGCGGGTCTTATGGGCAAAACCGCCCATAGCAAAAAGGCCTTCCCATTCGGGAAGGCCTTAAAATTAGTGGCGGAGCGGACGGGACTCGAACCCGCGACCCCCGGCGTGACAGGCCGGTATTCTAACCGACTGAACTACCGCTCCGCATTCGGTTAGCTTTCGCTAAATCTTCTGCTGCATTTTCTGAGGTGTCATCCTCGCAGCCAGTGACATGATTCTTCACATCGCTGTTTAATTGGGTGCCTGGCAGTGTCCTACTCTCGCATGGCGAATGCCACACTACCATCGGCGCTACCGCGTTTCACTTCTGAGTTCGGCATGGGATCAGGTGGTTCCACGGCGCTATGGCCGCCAGGCAAATTCTTCAATCTGAGAAAGCTGATGTAAGTAGTTTCGTATTCGTTACAAGGCCCAGAACACTTCTTGGGTGTTGTATGGTTAAGCCTCACGGGTAATTAGTATGGGTTAGCTCAACACGTCGCCGCGCTTACACACCCCACCTATCAACGTTGTGGTCTCCAACGGCCCTTTAGGACCCTCAAGGGGTCAGGGATGACTCATCTCAGGGCTCGCTTCCCGCTTAGATGCTTTCAGCGGTTATCGATTCCGAACTTAGCTACCGGGCAGTGCCACTGGCGTGACAACCCGAACACCAGAGGTTCGTTCACTCCGGTCCTCTCGTACTAGGAGCAACTCCCTTCAATCATCCAACGCCCACGGCAGATAGGGACCGAACTGTCTCACGACGTTCTGAACCCAGCTCGCGTACCACTTTAAATGGCGAACAGCCATACCCTTGGGACCGACTTCAGCCCCAGGATGTGATGAGCCGACATCGAGGTGCCAAACACCGCCGTCGATATGAACTCTTGGGCGGTATCAGCCTGTTATCCCCGGAGTACCTTTTATCCGTTGAGCGATGGCCCTTCCATTCAGAACCACCGGATCACTATGACCTACTTTCGTACCTGCTCGACCTGTCCGTCTCGCAGTTAAGCTGGCTTATGCCATTGCACTAACCTCCTGATGTCCGACCAGGATTAGCCAACCTTCGTGCTCCTCCGTTACTCTTTGGGAGGAGACCGCCCCAGTCAAACTACCCACCAGGCACTGTCCGCGAGCCCGATTCAGGGCCCTGCGTTAGAACATCAAACATACAAGGGTGGTATTTCAAGGACGGCTCCAGCGCAACTGGCGTCACGCCTTCAAAGCCTCCCACCTATCCTACACATGTAGGTTCAATGTTCAGTGCCAAGCTGTAGTAAAGGTTCACGGGGTCTTTCCGTCTAGCCGCGGGTACACCGCATCTTCACGGCGAATTCGATTTCACTGAGTCTCGGGTGGAGACAGCATGGCCATGGTTACACCATTCGTGCAGGTCGGAACTTACCCGACAAGGAATTTCGCTACCTTAGGACCGTTATAGTTACGGCCGCCGTTTACCGGGGCTTCGATCAAGAGCTTCGCTTGCGCTAACCCCATCAATTAACCTTCCGGCACCGGGCAGGTGTCACACCCTATACGTCCACTTTCGTGTTTGCAGAGTGCTGTGTTTTTGATAAACAGTCCCAGCCATCTGGTCACTGCGACTCCCAACTGCTCCATCCGCAAGGGACTTCACTGTCAAGAGCGAACCTTCTCCCGAAGTTACGGTTCTATTTTGCCTAGTTCCTTCACCCGAGTTCTCTCAAGCGCCTTGGTATTCTCTACCCGACCACCTGTGTCGGTTTGGGGTACGATGACTTGTAATCTGAAGCTTAGAGGCTTTTCCTGGAAGCAGGGCATCAATGGCTTCCGCACCGTAGTGCGTTCGTCTCGTGTCTCAGTGTTGTGTCTCCGGATTTGCCTAGAAACACCACCTACGCACTTTCACCAGGACAACCGTCGCCTGGCCCACCTAGCCTTCTCCGTCCCCCCATCGCAATTACAAGTCGTGCAGGAATATTAACCTGCTTCCCATCGACTACGCCTTTCGGCCTCGCCTTAGGGGTCGACTCACCCTGCCCCGATTAACGTTGGACAGGAACCCTTAGTCTTCCGGCGAGGAGGCTTTTCACCCCCTTTATCGTTACTTACGTCAGCATTCGCACTTCTGATATCTCCAGCATGCCTCTCGACACACCTTCGCAGACTTACAGAACGCTCCCCTACCACTCACACATAAGTGTGAATCCGCGGCTTCGGTGCCTGGTTTGAGCCCCGTTACATCTTCCGCGCAGGCCGACTCGACTAGTGAGCTATTACGCTTTCTTTAAATGATGGCTGCTTCTAAGCCAACATCCTAGCTGTCTGAGCCTTCCCACATCGTTTCCCACTTAACCAGAACTTTGGGACCTTAGCCGGCGGTCTGGGTTGTTTCCCTCTTCACGACGGACGTTAGCACCCGCCGTGTGTCTCCCGGATATTACTTACTGGTATTCGGAGTTTGCATGGGGTTGGTAAGTCGGGATGACCCCCTAGCCCAAACAGTGCTCTACCCCCAGTAGTATTCGTCCGAGGCGCTACCTAAATAGCTTTCGGGGAGAACCAGCTATCTCCGAGTTTGATTGGCCTTTCACCCCCAGCCACAGGTCATCCCCTAACTTTGCAACGTTAGTGGGTTCGGTCCTCCAGTTGATGTTACTCAACCTTCAACCTGCCCATGGCTAGATCACCCGGTTTCGGGTCTACACCTTGCAACTAGACGCCCAGTTAAGACTCGGTTTCCCTACGGCTCCCCTATACGGTTAACCTCGCTACAAAATGTAAGTCGCTGAC
>NZ_JBQBFE010000001.1:2755000-2822500 GCF_051919165.1 Aeromonas sp. 96A
CACCAGTGCAGGCAACAGCATGGTCGAGCTGAACAGCGCAACCAGCAGGCCAACAATGCGAATAATGCTCAGAATGTGCATTACAGCTCCCTTTCCCCAATTAAAGAGCGATGGATTCTAGCCATCTAAGGGACTGAGGGATACCCGCCCATGAGTCCGGTCGGTCAATTCACGGTCCACCTGAGCCCAAACCGAGGACTCCCACGCCACCTGTAAGGTGACCTGCTGACCGTAATCGGCCGCCAGCAATTCGCCATTATGGCTGCTGATCAGCGACTCGACCGTCCCCATGTCACCGTAATCGCAGTGAATGAGAGAGGGAGTGAGTGGCACCTTGAGCAGGGTGGGCAGTTGCTTGAGGGCGGCACCGACGCCGCCCCCATAGGCTTTGACCAGTCCACCGGTGCCAAGCTGGATGCCGCCGTAGTAACGCACTACCACGGCGCAGATTTCACCGAGCCCCGAGCCCATCAACTGGGCCAGAATCGGCTTGCCCGCGGTACCGGACGGTTCGCCATCATCGCTGAAGCCGTAAACCTGGCTATCTTGCGGCGCGCCCGCCACAAACGCCCAGCAGTGATGGCGCGCGGCCGGATGTTGGCGTTTGATCTCGTTGACCCACCCCTTGGCCGCCTCGACGGTCGGGGTGTGGGCGATCAGGGTAATGAAGCGGCTCTTCTTTATCTCTTCGGTCAACTCCAGCGGGGCAGCCGGAATGGAGTACGCTGCCGCCATCAGAGTCCTGCTTGTCTGGTCATGTTCTCCACCCCGTTGGCGTGCAGCACCACGTTGTCTTCGATGCGGATGCCGCCGAACGGACGCAGCGCCTCCACCTTGTTCCAGTTGACCCGCTTGCCCTGTTCGCCCTGACGCAGCGGCTCCAGCAAACTGTCGATGAAGTAGAGCCCCGGCTCAATGGTGAACACCTGATCCACCTCCATCACCCGGGTGCAGCGCAGATAGGGGAACAGCTCGGGCGCCGCCAGATGGGTGCCGCGCTCATCCTGCATGAAACCGCCCGCATCGTGTACCTGCAAACCGAGGAAGTGGCCGAGGCCGTGAGGGAAGAAGACGTTGGTCACCCCGGTGTTGATCATCTCGTCTACCGACATATCCACCAGCTCGGTCGCTTGCAGCAGGCGCGCCAGCTTGTGGTGCATCTGCAGATGCAGCTCGCTGTAGCGGCGACCCGGTTTGATCTCCTTGATGATCTCCTGCTGCTGCTCGTCGAGGGCCGCAATCAGATCGGCGAACTCGCCACGCCGCCACGCCCAGGTGCGGGTGATGTCGGAGGCATAGCCGTGAAAATCGACGCCGGCATCGATCAGGAAGGAGTGACGTTCCGCATCGGGCACCCGCAAGGCGGACAAATGGGTGTAGTGAAGGATGGCCGCATTGCGGTTGATAGCGACGATATTGCCGTAGGGCGCCTCATTGGCCCCCTGCCCGACCGCTTTCATATAGGCCAGATTGATCTCGAACTCGCTCGCCCCCGCCATAAAGGAGTCCTTGGCGGCGATATGGCCGCGCACCCCAATCCGGTTCGCCTCGCGCAGACACTCCAGCTCGTAGGGTGTCTTGTAGGCGCGGTGATAGTGCAGGTAGTTGAGCACCGCCTCCGGATTGGGCTGGGTCATCCCCAGCAGTTCAGCCACTTCCAGATGGCCACCCAGATAGGCCCACTCCTGCTTGTTGGCAGGTAGATGGTCGGCCACCTGTTCCGGTCGGGTCAGGAAACGGATATCGAAGAACTCGACCCAGAAGGCATTGGGCAGATCCGCTACTTTGTGCCAGAAATCCACCGGGCGGTAGAACAGCAGGATTGGTTTGTTCACCCCGTCCACCAGCAGCCAGCAGTGGGGATTGTCCAGCACCGGCAACCAGGCCTTGAAGTGGGGGTTTACCTTGAACGGGTAATCCTGATCATCGAGGAAGATGCGGTGAGTCTGGCCGGAGTGGATGGCCAGTCCGCTGAGCCCCTGTTGTTGCAGAATGTCGCGGGTGCGCTGCTGCAAGGTATCGAGGTGCTGGGCAAAAAGTTGGCTGTAGCTGCTCATGGCGTCCTGCTCCGAGGTGAATGTGATTGCAGCATAACATCAAGCGCTTGGCGGCTCGACCCGTCAAGCTGCCGCTTCGTGAGGTAACGCATACGTTACAAACGTGTTTGTTATCAACACAAAACCAATCATTAACAAATCAAAAACAATTCAATACACTGCCGGTAGATACATGAAGTCAGGGATTACTCATGGACAACCTCTGCCTGTGGCAACCGGATCCGCTCGGGATGCAGCAATCCAACCTCTACCGTTTTATGGCGGAGGTGAACCGTTTCCACGGCTTGCAGTTGCAGAACTACCCGCAGCTTTATCAATGGTCGGTGGAGAAGACCACCCGTTTCTGGCCGCTGGTATGGCAGCACTGCGGCGTCAAGGGCGAGCTCGGCAACATAGTGGCGGAGAACCGTCAGGATATGCAGCGCACCCGCTGGTTCCCCGACAGCCGCCTCAACTTCGCCGAAAACCTGCTGCGCCGTCAGGACGAGAGCCCGGCCATCATCTCCCGCATCGAAGGGAGCCCAAGCCGTACTCTTAGCTGGGGTGAACTGGGGGATCAGGTTGCCCGGCTGGCTCAGTGGCTGCGTCATCAGGGGATTGGTCGTGGCGATGTGGTCGCCGCCTACCTGCCCAATATTCCGGAAACCGTGGTTGCCATACTGGCAACCACCAGCCTCGGGGCGATCTGGACCTCCACCAGCCCCGACTTTGGCGAGGCTAGCGTGGTAGAGCGCTTCGGCCAGACCCGGCCGCGGGTGCTGTTTGCGGTGGATGGCTATCGCTACAGCGGCAAAGCTATCGATATTCAGGACAAAGTAGTAGGGGTCGTCAGCCAGATCGGCAGCATAGAGCAGACGGTGATGATCCCCCTGCTCGGCAACCCGCTGCAACTTGGCCACAACTGGCAGCAAGTGCTGGCGAGCCAGCACGATGCCCAGCTCACCTTCGAGCCGATGGCTTTCAACGACCCGCTCTATATCCTCTACTCCTCCGGCACCACCGGCAAACCCAAGTGTATCGTGCACGGCATCGGCGGCACCCTGCTGCAACACCTGAAAGAGCACCAGCTGCACTGCGACATCAAGCCGGGGGAGCGGATCTTCTACTTCACCACCTGCGGCTGGATGATGTGGAACTGGCTGGTGAGCGCCCTCGCCTCCGGTGCCACCCTGGTGCTCTATGACGGCTCGCCGTTTTATCCGGACGGCAACGTGCTGTGGGATCTCGCCCGTGACGAGCAGGTCAGCTTGTTCGGTACCTCGGCCAAGTATCTCGACGCACTGCACAAGCAGGGTTATGCCCCCATCAAGAGCCACGACTTGCCGCACTTGCGGCTGATCTGCAGCACCGGCTCTGTGCTGTCGCCGGAGGGGTTTGACTACGTCTATCAACAGATCAAAACAGATGTACAACTGAGCTCCATCTCAGGCGGCACCGACATCTGCTCCTGCTTCGTCATCGGCAACCCGCTCAGCCCGGTCTATCGCGGTGAGAGCCAGGGGCGCGGCCTCGGTCTCGCGGTGCAGGTATTCAACGAGGCGGGCCAGCCGGTGCAGGGGGAGAAGGGCGAGCTGGTCTGTACCAAGCCGTTCCCGGCCCAGCCCATCTACTTCTGGGGTGACGAAAATGGCGACAAGTACCACGCCGCCTACTTCGAGCGGTTCGACAACATCTGGTGTCACGGCGACTGGATCGAGCTGACCCCGACCGGCGGCATTCTGTTCTACGGCCGCTCCGACGCCACCCTCAACCCGGGCGGCGTGCGCATCGGCACCAGCGAGATCTATCGCTACGTCGAACAGCTCGACGAAGTGGAAGAGAGCATCGTCATCGGCCAGCAGTGGCAGCAGGACGAGCGGGTGGTACTGTTCGTCAAGCTCAAGGCGGGTTGCAAGCTGGATGAACCGCTGCGCGAGCGCATCCGCCAGCAAATAAAGCAGCACTGCACCGCCCGCCATGTACCGGCCCGCATCCTGCAGGTGGATGCCATCCCACGCACCAAGTCCGGCAAGATCGTCGAACTGGCGGTGCGCGAAGTGGTGCACAACAGACCGGTCAACAATACCCACGCCCTCGCCGATCCCGAGGTGCTGAACCAGTATCGCAACCGGCCGGAACTGGCCAGTTGATAACAAACTCACAGCCATCCGAGGCGCCGCAAGGCGCCTCTCTTTTGCCCGTTTTGTGATGAGGAGCTTTTACTCGATAACTGTTAAACAAATGTTTTAAATAGGTGTTGAAAATGTCTCCTTTTGGATCAATAGTGAGCCTCGCCCCCTGCTGGGGATAAAGGAGCACCACTCCCCACTGAGTGGGAACAAGGAGACACTCTCATGATCTACCAAGGCGAAACCCTGTCGGTCAGCTACCTCGAAAACGGCATTGCCGAGCTGAGGTTTGATGCCCCGGGTTCAGTCAACAAGCTGGATCGCGCTACCCTGCTCTCCCTGAGCGAAGCGATCGCCGCATTACAACAAGAACGTGAACTAAAAGGTCTGATCCTCACCTCCGGCAAAGACGCCTTTATCGTCGGTGCCGACATTACCGAATTCCTGGAACTGTTCGATCTGCCGCAAGAAGATCTGCTCGGCTGGCTGAAAAAGGCCAACGACATCTTCAACGCCATCGAAGATCTGCCGGTGCCCACCCTCTCTGCCATCAAGGGCCACGCTCTGGGCGGCGGCTGCGAGACCATTCTCTCCACCGACTTCCGTCTGGCCGACACCACCGCCAAAATCGGCCTGCCCGAGACCAAACTCGGCATCATGCCGGGCTTTGGCGGCACAGTCCGTCTGCCGCGGGTGATCGGCGCCGACAACGCGCTCGAGTGGATCACCACCGGCAAGGATTACCGTGCCGATGACGCCCTCAAGGTGGGTGCCATCGATGCCGTGGTCGCCCCCGACGCGCTGCAGAGCGCTGCGCTGCAGATGATCAAGGACGCCATCGCGGGCAAACTGGACTGGCAGAGCCGTCGCGCCGCCAAGAAAGCGCCGCTGCGCCTCTCCAAACTGGAAGCCATGATGAGCTTCACCACCGCCGCCGGCATGGTTGCCGCCGTGGCGGGCAAACACTATCCGGCGCCGATGACCGCGGTGAAAACCGTCGAGGCCGCTGCTGGCATGGGCCGTGACGAAGCGCTAGTCGTTGAAGCACAGGGCTTTATCAAGCTGGCCAAGACCGATGTCGCCAAGGCGCTGGTCGGCATCTTCCTCAACGATCAACACATCAAGGCGCTGGCCAAGAAGGCTGCCAAACAGGCGAGCAAGGCCACTGGCCACGCCGCCGTATTGGGTGCCGGCATCATGGGCGGCGGTATCGCCTACCAGTCTGCCAGCAAGGGCATTCCGGCGGTGATGAAGGACATCAACGAGAAGGCGCTGGCACTTGGTATGGGCGAAGCCACCAAGCTGCTCAACGGTCAGCTCGAGAAGGGCCGCATCGACGGCATCAAGATGGGCCAGGTGCTCTCCGCCATTACCCCGACCCTCAGCTATGACAACGTCAAAGGCGTGGACGTCGTCGTCGAAGCCGTGGTCGAGAATCCCAAGGTGAAAGCCGCCGTACTGGGCGAAGTGGAAGGAATCATTGGCGAAGACGCCGTGCTTGCCAGCAACACTTCCACCATCCCAATCTCCCTGCTGGCCAAGGGGCTTAAGCGCCCGCAGAACTTCTGCGGTATGCACTTCTTCAACCCGGTGCACCGCATGCCACTGGTGGAGATCATCCGCGGCGAGCAGACCTCCGATGAAACCATCAACCGCGTGGTGGCCTATGCCGCCGCCATGGGCAAGTCCCCGGTGGTGGTCAACGACTGCCCCGGCTTCTTCGTCAACCGCGTGCTGTTCCCCTACTTCTTCGGCTTCAACAAGCTGGTCGCCGATGGCGCCGACTTCGCCGCCGTCGACAAGGTAATGGAGAAGGAGTTCGGCTGGCCCATGGGCCCCGCCTACCTGCTGGACGTGGTCGGCATCGACACCGGTCACCATGCCGGTGACGTGATGGCGCAGGGCTTCCCGGCACGCATGAGCAAGGAAGGCCGCACCGCCATCGACGTGATGTACGAAGTGAACCGCTTCGGTCAAAAGAACGGCAAGGGCTTCTACGCCTACGAGCCGGACAAGAAGGGCAAGCCGAAGAAGGTGGCCGATGCCGCTGCTTACGAGCTGCTGGCCCCCATCGCCAAGCCGAAGCAGGATTTCGACAAGGAAGCCATCATCGCTCGCATGATGATCCCGATGATCAACGAGGTGGTGCTCTGTCTGGAAGAGGGCATAGTCGCCACGCCCGCCGAAGCCGACATCGCGCTGGTCTACGGTCTGGGCTTCCCTCCCTTCCGCGGCGGCGTGTTCCGCTATCTGGACACCATTGGTCTGGATCGCTACGTGGCCATGGCCGACCAGTATGCCGACTTGGGCCCGCTCTACCGCGTCAGCGACCGCTTACGCGAGATGGCCGCCCAGGGCAAAACCTTCTACTGATTGCGGAAAGGAGATCCATTCATGAAAGACGTAGTCATTGTCGACTGTATCCGGACCCCGATGGGCCGGTCCAAGGGCGGCGCCTTCCGCAACGTGCGTGCAGAAGACCTGTCCGCGCACCTGATGAAATCCATCCTGTTGCGCAACCCCAACCTCGACCCGAACGAGATCGAGGATATCTACTGGGGCTGCGTGCAGCAGACCCTGGAGCAGGGCTTCAACATCGCCCGCAACGCCGCCTTGCTGGCCGGCATTCCGAAGCAGGTGGGGGCGGTCACCGTCAACCGTCTGTGCGGCTCCAGTATGCAGGCGCTGCACGACGCCTCCCGCGCCATTCAGGTAGGTGATGGGGATATCTTCATCATCGGCGGCGTTGAGCACATGGGTCACGTGCCGATGAGCCACGGCGTCGACTTCCACCCGGGCATGGCCAAGTCGGTGGCCAAGGCCTCCGGCATGATGGGGCTGACCGCCGAGATGCTCGGCAAGCTGCACGGCATCAGCCGTCAGCAGCAGGACGAGTTTGCCGCCCGCTCCCACCGCCGCGCCCACGCGGCAACCGTGGAAGGGCGTTTTGCCAAGGAGATCGTCGGGCTGGAAGGCCACGACGCCAGCGGCGCCCGCTTCTTCTACGACTATGACGAGGTGATCCGCCCGGAGACCACGGTCGAAACCCTGAGCCAACTGCGCCCAGTGTTTGACCCGGTCAACGGCACCGTCACCGCTGGCAGCTCCTCGGCCCTGTCCGATGGCGCCGCCGCCATGCTGGTGATGAGCGCGGATCGCGCCAAGGCCCTCGGCCTCACGCCGCGCGCCAAGGTACGTGCCATGGCTATCGCCGGCTGTGACGCCGCCATCATGGGTTACGGCCCGGTACCGGCCACCCAGAAGGCGCTCAAGCGTGCCGGCCTGACTGTCGGTGATATCGACCTGTTCGAGCTGAACGAGGCGTTTGCCGCCCAGTCCCTGCCCTGCGTGAAAGATTTGGGTCTGCAGGATCAGGTAGACGAGAAGGTGAACCTGAACGGCGGCGCCATTGCGCTGGGTCACCCGCTCGGCTGCTCCGGTGCGCGCATCTCCACCACCCTCATCAATCTGATGGAGGAGAAGGATGCCACCCTGGGGGTTGCCACCATGTGTATCGGTCTGGGTCAGGGCATCGCCACCGTGTTTGAACGGGTGTGATAACCAGCCGGATCGACGGGATGCACTACTGAGAGTTGTCCCTTTTCGGGGCCAGTCTGACTGGCCCCTTTTCAAGTCTGTGACGATCGCCACACGGGGTGCTCGTCAGTGGTCAGAAGCTGTCTGTTGGCCGTCCCGTTTGGGTCGGCCTTTTTTCGTTTTAATCTTATCAATAGGCTGTTATTGCCTTAAACCTCACATTAGATAGGGGGCTTGCTTGCTTTTTACTCCCCCGACAGGTTCAATCTGCACAAAAAAATGGGTGGATGCACATACATATGTCAATGAGCAAACAACTGCTGATCGTCGATGACGACCAAGAGATCCGCGAGCTGCTCAATGAGTACCTGACCCGGGCGGGCTTTCAGGTATTGACGGCGGCGGAGGGCAACGAGATGCGTCAGCAACTCGCCCAGCACAGCCCGGACCTGATTATTCTGGACATCATGATGCCCGGCGAGGACGGTTTTACCCTCTGCCAGCAGATCCGTCGTGACTCCCAGGTGCCCATCATCATGCTGACCGCCGCCTCCGACGAAGCGGATCGGGTGATCGGCCTCGAACTCGGTGCCGACGACTATATCGCCAAGCCGTTCAGCCCCCGTGAACTGCAGGCCCGCATCAAGGCGCTGCTGCGCCGCGCCGAATTCCGCCAGCCGGAAAAAGAGAAAGAACCGAGCCGCCGCCTGCGTTTTGCCGAGTGGACCCTCGACACTCTGAGCCACCAGCTGACCCATGACGATGGCAGCCTGCTGGATCTCTCCGGCAGCGATGCCATGCTGCTCGGCATGTTCCTGCAACAGCCCGGCGTGGTGCTGGATCGCGACACCATCTCGGATGCCACCCGCGGCCGCGAAAGCCTGCCGATGGAGCGCGGTATCGACGTGCAGATCAGCCGTCTGCGCCAGAAGCTGGGCGACAACGGCAAGAGCCCGCGCATCATCAAGACCATCCGCGGTAGCGGCTACATGCTGATTGCCGAGGTGCACGAGCTGCCATGAGCAACAAGTGGTCCTGGGGGGCGCTGGTGCCCCGCTCCCTGTTGTCACGGATGATCCTGCTGTTGTTGCTGGCCATCCTGCTCTCCCAGACCATTCTGACCGGCATCTGGATGCAGCAGATCCAGAAGCGGGAACTGGAGGGGATGCTCAGCACCACCCGCAACCTCGCCATGTCTGCCGCTTCCACCGTCAACTTCTTCAAATCCCTGCCGCTGCAGTATCGCCATATCGCGCTGGACCAGCTGCGCAACATGGGGGGCAGCCGCTTCTTCGTCTCGCTCAACGAGGAAGAGATCCACATCAACGCCATCCCCGACAGCGAACGCAAGACGCAGGTGCTGGAGGAGGTTCAGGGAGTGCTGACCCGCAAGCTCTCCGACGCCATGGCGATCAAGGTGGATTTCTCCCGACCCGATGACCTCCACGTCTTCAACAACGACACCTTGCTGGCGGATCTCCCCTCCTCCTGGGCCCGCTACACCCTGTCGCTGGAGCCGCTCAATCCACCGGTACTGGTGACCCAGATCGAGATTGAAAAAGGGGAGTGGCTCTATCTGGCGGCCCTGCTGCCCGCCCCCTACATGACCCTCGACGATACCGTGATGCCGAGCAACCAGGTGCGTTTCATCGCCCTGATGACGGTGTTCCTCTGCTTCTTCACCTTTATGCTGGTGCGCTGGCAGACCCGCCCGCTGCGCCGTCTCGCCAAGGCGGCGGTGAATCTGGGCAAGGATATCGACCAACCCTCGCTCAAGGAGGAGGGAGCCTCCGAGATCGTCGCGGCGACCCGCGCCTTCAACATCATGCAACACCGCATTCGTCGCTATATCGACGATAGAGAGCGGCTGTTCAGCTCGATTTCCCACGACCTCAAGACACCCATCACCCGGCTGCGGCTGCGGGTCGAACTGCTCGATGACGAGGTACAGATCGCCAAGTTCAACAAGGATCTCGACGAGCTGGAGCTGATGGTGAAAGGAGCGCTGCAGACGGTCAAAGAGACCGACATTCACGAGAATATCGAGGAGATCGACATCAACGCCCTGCTTGAGCAGATGGCGGAGTCGATGAACCTGCACGACGAGCGGCTGACCATCGAAGGCCATTGCAAGTGGCCCTATCGCGGCAAGCTGCTGGCGCTCAAGCGCTGCATCGGCAATCTGGTGGACAACGGCATCAAGTACGGCCAGAAGGTGCGCATCATCATCATGGATGACGAGGAGATGCTGATCCTCTTCATCATGGATGAGGGCCCCGGCCTGCCGGACGATCAGTTCGAGCGCATTTTCGAACCCTATTACCGGCTCAGCACCGATCAGGCCGGCACCGGCCTCGGCCTTGGCATCGCCCGCAACATTGCCCACGCCCACGGTGGCGATCTGGTGCTGGAAAATCGTCCGCAAGGTGGCCTGCAGGCCACGCTCTCCCTACCAAGGCAGTAACCTTATGAAGTGGTTGTCTTTTTCTGTCATCGCCCTGCTCTCTGCTCCCGTTGCCGCCTCCCAGGTGGAAGTGCTGCACTGGTGGACCTCCGGCGGCGAAGCGAAAGCGGTCGAAGTGCTCAAATCCGAGTGGACCAAACAGGGCAACCAGTGGAACGACTTTGCAGTGCAGGGCGGAGGCGGCAAGAGCGCCATGACGGTATTGAAGAGCCGGGCACTGGCCGCCAACCCGCCCGAAGCGGCACACCTCAAGGGTTACGAGCTCAAGGAGTGGGCCGGACTCGGCTTTTTGCGCGATCTCAGCCCGATGGCCGAACACCTCGGCTGGTACAGTCAGATGCCGCCCATGGTGCGTGCTACCCTCAGCCAGAATGGCGCCCTGATGGCGGTGCCCACCGGCATCCACCGGGTCAACTGGCTGTGGCTCAACCGCAAGGTGTTCGAGCGCAACAAGCTGACTCCGCCCACCAGCTGGGCCCAGTTTGTCACCGTCGCCGACCAGCTTAAAAAACGGGGCATCACCCCGCTCGCCATCGGCAATGAGCCTTGGCAGCTGGCGGTACTGTTTGAAACGGTGGCCCTCGGTGAGGGCGGAAAAGAATTCTATCGCAAGGCGTTCCTCGAGCAGGACAGCGCCACCCTGACCGGCCCCGACATGGTACGAGTGCTGACCCGCTTCCAGCAGCTGCGTGCCTACGTTCCGCAAAAATACGCCGGTCTGAAGTGGCATCAGGCCACCAACCTGCTGGAGAGCGGTGGCGCCGCCATGCAGCTGATGGGCGACTGGGTGAAAGGGGAGCTGAGCGCGGGCAACTACCGGCCGGGTGAGGATATCGCCTGCCTGCCGAGCCCGGGCAGCGCCGGACTGTTCAGCTACAACCTAGACTCCATCGCCATGTTCAAACAGCGGGATCCGGCCCAGCTGCAGGCGCAGGGGGATCTGGCCCAACTGCTGATGACGCCGCAATTCCAGGAGGAGTTCAATCGGGTGAAGGGGTCGATCCCGGCGCTGACCAATCCCGACATGAGCAAGTTCGACCGCTGCGCCGTCCGCTCCTATCAGGATTTCCTGCTGGCGGAAAAGCAGGACAACCTGCTGCCCAGCATGGCGGAAGGGATGGCGACGCCGACCAATATGCGGCAGGCGATCCTCGATGTGCTGAGCAACTTCTTCAACGACCCCAAGGCCAACCCGGAGCAGACGGCGCTGCATCTGGAGCGGGCGATGCGCTCGACCCGCTGATCCGGGTACATTGCCAAACGACAGAAATGACAAAGGCGGAATTGCTCCGCCTTTGTTGTTGAATCGTCATCCGATTCAGGATTGATCGTTCTCGTCCTCATCCTCGTCATAGTAATCGCTGAGCTCGATCCAGAGCCCCAACCCGACCATCACCATGGAGCCGAACCAGGTACCGGTATTCCCGATCGGGCTGCCCATCACTATCATGGCGAAGGACAAGAACCCCATGCCTGCATAGGCTTGTAATCTGCCGTAGGAGACCTGCATATTCACCTCCTTGTTGAATATGGTTCAATTTTTATATTACTCGTCCGGCGCAAGCTGGATAGGGTCGAATAACATTTCGGTTACATATGCTGGTGAATGGGTCGTTTGTTTGATTATTTTTTAGCCCTGAGTATCATTGGCAGCCGAATAGGTTGAAGGTTGATAATAGATGAGTGATTTATTCTGCGGCGCAACTCACGAGTTGGACGCAATCGGGCTTCGTTGCCCGGAACCCGTTATGATGGTTCGCAAGAAAGTGCGGCTGATGGCGGATGGCGAGACCCTGCTGGTCAGCGCCGACGATCCTTCAACCACCCGCGACATCCCCAGTTTCTGCCGCTTTATGGATCACACCCTGGTCGCCAGCGAGACAGAGCAGGCCCCCTACCGCTATCTGATCCGCAAGGGTCAATAAGCCCCCGTACCGGAGCACTCCATGACAACCATTACCCGAATCGGCACCACCCAGCGTTGGTCAGACGTGGTCATCCACAATGGCACCCTCTACGTGGTGGAAGTGCCCGTCAGCGAAGAGGCCGACATCCACCAGCAGACCCGCGAAGTGCTTGAGAGCCTGCAACGCCTGCTGGAAGCCAACGGCTCCGGCGTAGACAAGATCCTGATGGCCAACATCTATCTCAAAGACATTGGTGACATCGCTGCCTTCAACGAGCAGTGGGATGCCTGGATCCCGGCTGGCACCGCACCCGTGCGCGCCTGCGTACAAGCCCGCCTCGCCCACGAAGGCTACAAGGTGGAAGTGCAGCTGACTGCAGCTGTCTAAGAGGCGCTTATCCCCGCCCCCCTCTCCCACGAGGGGAGAAGGGAGCAAACAACAAGGCGCCATTGCTCGCCACGGCGCCAATAGAAAGGCCCCGCCATCACTGGCGGGGCCTTTTCGTTACCGAAACCTGAACGACTTAGGCGGTCGGGGTCAGGGTAATGGTCACGCGGCGGTTCTGGGCTTTGCCAGCGGCGGTGCTGTTGGTAGCAACCGGCTGATCCGGGCCCACGCCAGTGGTGGAGATGCGGCTACCTGCTACGCCCTGACCAATCAGCTGGGCGGCAACGGCATCGGCACGATCGCGGGAGAGCTTCATGTTCAGATCGCGGGAACCGGTGCTGTCGGTGTGACCGACCACGTTCAGGCGGGTCTTGTCGAACTCGGCAACGACCATGGCCACGCCGGAGAGGGTGTTGGCACCGGCCGCTTTCAGCTGGGAGCTGGAGCTGTCGAAGGTGACGTTGTTCGGCATGTTGAGGATCAGCTCATTGCCATTGCGGGTCACGCTGACGCCAGTGCCTTGCAGCTTCTCGCGCAGCTTGGCTTCCTGCACGTCCATGTAGTAGCCGATACCGCCGCCCAGCGCCGCGCCGGCAGCAACGCCGGTCAGGATGCCCTTCTTGCGGTCACCCTTGCTGGAGGAGAGCGCACCTACGGCCGCACCGGCAGCGGCGCCAGCCAGCGCGCCCCAGGCACCTTTGGAGGTCTGGGATTCACCTGTGTAGGGGTTGGTGGTACAGCCGCTCAGGGCAACGGTCAGTGCCAGAGCAGGCACCAGGATCTTGGCTCGCATGAAAAAACCTCTGTGAAAACAATCCGGCACCATGCCGGGGGCCGGATTGTAACGCGCTGGCACGCCATTGTCTGACGCAAGCCTGAACAGATGGCGAGAGTGGTGTTTTTTTGGCCAATCGGCGGGCTGTCAGCGCGGTAACTGACACTCGGCATGGCAAGGACAGCTGACCAGATGATCGTTCACCATTCCCACCGCCTGCATAAAGGCGTAGCAGATGGTGCTGCCGACGAAGGTAAAGCCGCGTTTCTTGAGCGCTTTCGACATGGCATCCGACTCCGGCGAGGTCGCCGGAATATCGCCGTTGCCCTGCCGCTGGTTGACGATGGGGGCACCGCCAACAAAGCCCCACAGGTAGTCGGCGAAGTCGATCCCCTGCTCCTGCAACGCCAGATAAGCGCGGGCATTTCTGATGATCGACTGCACCTTGAGCCGGTTGCGGATAATGCCGGTGTCCTGCATCAGCCGCTCCACATCCTGCTCGTCGAAGCGGGCAATCTGCACCGGATCAAAGTCCGCATAGGCGCGGTAATAGCTCTCGGTGCGCTTGAGGATGGTGATCCACGACAGCCCCGCCTGCTGGCCGTCGAGGCAGAGCTTGGCAAACAGCTCGCGGGCGTCATAGACCGGCCTGCCCCACTGTTTGTCATGGTATTCAATGTATTCCGGGTCTTTGGTCACCCAGGCGCAGCGCAGTTCCATTTCCTCTCCCTCGTTATTTCAGCGGTTTGCCCGACCCTGCCCACTCTGCAGGCGGCACTGCTCACATCATATACCGGACATCCCGCCCGACCAGCCAGGGCGCAGCACCATCCCGCGAATCCGCTGCAATTTCGCCTATTATCCGACCATGCCAGACGGTATACTCCCTCGGTTCACATTCAGCAAATCTTGCTCTGATTTTCACTTCGCGCGAAAAAAATTATGCAAAAATTCGATGTCAAAACCTTTCAGGGCCTGATCCTGCAGCTGCAGGACTATTGGTCCCGCCAGGGCTGTACCATCATTCAGCCGCTGGATATGGAAGTGGGTGCCGGTACTTCCCACCCCATGACCTGTCTGCGTGCCCTGGGCCCGGAGCCCATCGCCTGCGCTTACGTGCAACCGTCCCGCCGTCCGACTGACGGCCGCTACGGTGAAAACCCGAACCGCCTGCAGCACTACTACCAGTTCCAGGTGATCATCAAGCCTTCCCCCGACAACATTCAGGAACTCTATCTGGGCTCCCTGAAAGAGCTGGGCATGGATCCTGAAATCCACGATATCCGCTTCGTGGAAGACAACTGGGAAAACCCGACTCTGGGTGCCTGGGGTCTGGGTTGGGAAGTGTGGCTGAACGGCATGGAAGTGACCCAGTTCACCTACTTCCAGCAGGTTGGCGGCCTCGAGTGCAAGCCGGTCACCGGCGAGATCACCTACGGTCTCGAGCGTCTGGCCATGTACATCCAGGGCGTGGACAGCGTCTACGATCTGGTCTGGTCTGACGGCCCGCTGGGCAAGACCACCTACGGCGACGTCTTCCACCAGAACGAAGTGGAGCAATCCACCTACAACTTCGAGCACGCCGATGTGGAGTTCCTGTTCCACTGCTTCGAGCAGTACGAGAAGGAAGCCCAGAATCTGCTGGCACTGGAAAAACCGCTGCCGCTGCCTGCCTACGAGCGCATCCTCAAAGCCGCTCACTCCTTCAACCTGCTGGATGCCCGCAAGGCCATCTCGGTCACCGAGCGTCAGCGCTACATCCTGCGCATTCGCACCCTGACCAAGGCCGTGGCAGAGGCATACTACGCCTCCCGCGAAGCGCTGGGCTTCCCGATGTGTCAGCGCAGTGAGAACAAGCAAGGTTAAGGAACGGACATGGCACAACATACATTTCTGGTAGAGATCGGTACTGCTGAGCTGCCGCCCAAAGCCCTGCGCTCCCTGGCCGAAGCCTTTGCCGACAACTTCAAAGCCGAACTGACCAAGGCCGATCTGGCCTTCGGCGACGTCGAGTGGTTTGCCTCACCGCGCCGTCTGGCGCTGAAGGTTAGCGAGCTAGCCGGCGAACAGCCGAGCAAGAGCATCGAGAAACGCGGCCCGGCCGTAGCGCAGGCGTTCGATGCCGAAGGCAAGCCGACCAAGGCTGCCGAAGGCTGGGCCCGTGGCAACGGCATCACCGTTGAGCAGGCCGAGCGTCTGGTCACCGACAAGGGCGAGTGGCTGGTTCACACCGCCAAGGTCGAAGGCCGTCCGGCCAAAGATCTGCTGGGTGAGCTGGTTGCCTCCGCACTGGCCAAGCTGCCGATCCCGAAGATGATGCGCTGGGGCGACAAGACCATCCAGTTCGTGCGTCCGGTCTTCACCGTGACCCTGCTGCTGGATGGCGAGCTGGTGCCCGCCCACATTCTGGGTATCGACTCTGCCCGCACCATACGCGGTCACCGCTTTATGGGCGAGAGCGAATTCACCATCGACAACGCCAGCCAGTACCCGCAGATCCTGCAGGAGCGCGGCATGGTGATTGCCGACTTTATGGCGCGCAAGGCCAAGATCAAGGCTGACGTCGAAGCGGCCGCTGCCGCCTTCGGTGGCGTGGCCGATCTGGACGACGCCCTGCTGGAAGAAGTGACCGCACTGGTCGAATGGCCGGTGGTGCTGACCGCCAACTTCGAAGAGAAGTTCCTGGCCGTTCCGGCCGAGGCACTGGTTCACACCATGAAGGGTGACCAGAAGTACTTCCCGGTCTACGACAAGAACGGCAAGCTGCTGCCGAAGTTCATCTTCGTCACCAACATCGAGTCCAAAGACCCGAGCCAGATCATCAGCGGCAACGAGAAGGTGGTTCGCCCCCGTCTCTCAGACGCCGAGTTCTTCTTCAAGACCGACCTCAAGCAGACCCTGGCCTCCCGCCTGCCGCGCCTTGAAACCGTGCTGTTCCAGCAGCAGCTGGGCACCGTCAAGGCCAAGGTCGAGCGCATCGAGACCGTCGCCGGCTTTATCGCCGAGCGCATCAGTGGTGGCGATAGTGCCGTCGTGACTCAGGCCCGCCGTGCCGGTCTGCTCTCCAAGTGTGACCTGATGACCAACATGGTCGGCGAGTTCACCGACACCCAGGGTGTCATGGGGATGCACTACGCCCGTCACGATGGCGAAGACGAAGCGGTGGCCGTGGCCCTCAACGAGCAGTACATGCCGCGCTTTGCCGGTGATGCCCTGCCGTCCGGTCTGGTTGCCTGCGCCGTCGCGCTAGCCGACAAGTTCGACACCCTGGCCGGTATCTTCGGCATCGGCATGCTGCCGAAGGGTGACAAGGACCCGTTCGCCCTGCGTCGCGCCGCCATCGGTGCCCTGCGCATCATGACCGAGAAGCAGCTGGATCTGGATCTGGTTGAACTGGTTGAAGAAGCGGTACGCGTCTACGGCGACAAGCTGACCAACAAAACCGTCGTTACCGACGTGGTCGACTTTATGCTGGGCCGCTTCCGCGCCGCCTATCAGGACGAAGGCATCGGTGCCGACGTGGTGCTGGCCGTACTGGCCCGCCGCCCGACCCGTCCGCTCGACTTCGATCGTCGGGTCAAGGCCGTCAGCCACTTCCGCACCCTGGATGCCGCACTGGCACTGGCTGCCGCCAACAAGCGCGTGAGCAACATTCTGGCCAAGGTCGAAGGCGAGTTGCCGACTGCCGTCAAACCGGAACTGCTGGTCGATGCCGCCGAGAAGGCGCTGGCCACCCAAGTTGCCGAACTGCAAGCCGAACTGGCCCCGCTGTTCGCCGCCGGTGACTATCAGGCTGCCCTCACCCGTCTGGCCGCCCTGCGCGAGCCGGTCGATACCTTCTTCAACGAAGTCATGGTGATGGCCGACGACGAAGCCCTCAAGGCCAACCGTCTGGCACTGCTGAACAACCTGCGCAACCTGTTCCTGCAAGTCGCGGATATCTCCCTGCTGCAGTGATATTGGTTGGGTTGATTGATATTAAAATGGCGCCGTAAAGGCGCCGTTTTTTTGAACACTTTATGATATTGAATATACGTTTAACTAAAGATATAGTGTTCATAATATAATTAGGATGAGCCGTAAAGATGGAACTAGCAAATATAATCGTGAGTTTTTTTCTAACCGGTGTAGTTGGTCTATATGTATCAAGTCGCTTCCAAGAGAAGAACTTTCTACATCAAATAAAGACTAATCGTTCAGAGCGAGAAATTGATAAGCTGCGTGAAATAGCTAAGTCATTAGAAAAAATGTCTGGCGAGCGCATTTATTATAGCCGCCTGCTTCTCGACTCTCTGGCTGATAAAGAATTTAAAAAAGATAGTGATACATTACAACAAGCTAGGGAGGAATATAAAAAGGCTAAAGACAATTGGAATGAAAACTTAAACCCTTTATTCATAGAGCTTTACAGCATTGATATGTATGACTACGCTAGAGATATTGAAAGAAATATTCATGATAACTTTAGATATGCTCACAATTCGATTTACAAATTAATAAAATACGGTCACTCTATAGACTCTATATTTTCGGGTAAAAGACATCTTGATTCTGCTTTTACAGAAACCAGAAGAATATCTTCAGAAATCATTAAACACTCCAATAGTCGTTGGAAACAGATTATGGATGGCGATACTGAAGCTTTGGCCGAGCATAATCTAACAAAAGCTTCAACTTGGACTCTATTTCGAGCCCTCTTCAACAAGAACCCGCACGCTCTGCGCATAAGACGCTCTTGATTTAACAATTTCAAACCATTCATTTTTTGGATTTAAAGGCTTTGGTCTCAATAACATAGCTGCAATAAATGCACTTTCATCCTTTTCTAGCATAGACAGTTCTTTATTAAATAGTACATTTGCTGCTTTTTCTGCACCTATGAGACGAGAGCCAAAAAAAGCATTTTTTAAGTAGCAGCGTATTATTTGTTTTTTTGTGAAATGAAAATTTACCAGCCAAGACAGTAGCGTTTCATATAACTTTCTATATATTGTCATATCTTTAAATTCGGTAATGGTTCTAACCATTTGCATATCTATAGCACTAGCACCTCCATGCTTTTTTCTTCGTATTTTCTTGATCAGCTCTCTTGCCGATGCCTTGATATCAAAACCACAATGATTCACAAATCGACGGTCTTCCAAGGCCATCACATAATGCTCTAGTTCGGTAAACTCCCCATACTTATCTGACTCGCACATTTTATGTGAAATAGATAACAGGTCTCTGTTTAAATCAATTAATAGATTTCTGAATTTTCTATAATGTCGAGTATTAAATGGTTGGGCAGTCATATTTATAACCTGTTATCACACGCATGATATAAATGAGTCTTATATTACTTCACAGATTTATTAAAAACAATCAGTTACACCTCATAGAGATAGAGTTAACCATCACATAAACTAGCTTGTATAACTCATAGAATCACGAAACCTGTAGGTTCGATTAGCCGTCAGGCGTAATCGGACGTTCGCGTAAATAAACTCTCCCGCCATAACCGCAAGCCGAATTTTCCCCTCCAGCTGGCCGATCCTGTTTCACGGCAACAACCGTAATCAAAGCCTCTCGTTCGTCCGATTACGCTGCGCTAATCGAACCTACAGAGGAGTAATGAGCTGTTATCATTTGAGACAGTGCCCAGCGCCGCCACGCCCAAGAGGAAAGTCATGGATATACCTGCCGCCCCGTCCCCCGCCATCTGCCAGTTGTGTCAGGAGAAAGCCGATCTCGACTTCGACTTCACCATGGCCTTTCAGCCCATCGTCGATTGCAGCAAGCGCACCATCTTCGGCTACGAGGCGCTGGTGCGGGGGCTCAACAACGAGCCGGCGCAGAGCGTGATTGCCAGGGTCAACGATGGCAATCGCTACCGCTTCGACCAGCTGTGCCGGATCAAGGCCATCGCGCTGGCCGCCCGGCTCGAGATGCGGGGAATGCTGAGCATCAACTTTCTGCCCAATGCGGTCTACCGCCCGGAGCGCTGCATCCGCACCACCCTGCAGGCGGCCCGCGAGCACCACTTCCCCATCGAGCAGATCATGTTCGAGCTGACCGAGGTGGAGCAGGTGCAGGATAGCCAGCATCTTCGCGGCATCGTCGATCACTATCAGGCGCTCGGCTTCAAAACGGCGATCGATGACTTTGGCGCCGGTTACTCGGGCCTCAACCTGCTGGCCGATTTTCACCCCAATATCGTCAAGCTCGATATGCACCTGCTGCGCGGCATCGACCATGACCCGACCCGGCAAGCCATAGTGCGCCACTCTCTGGCCCTGCTTGCCGAGTTGCAGATCACCCCGCTGGCGGAGGGGATCGAGACCCGCGAAGAGATGGTCTGCCTGCAGGAGATGGGCATCAGCCTGATGCAGGGCTATCTGTTTGCCCACCCCGGCTTCGAAACCCTGCCCGAGGTGGATTTCGCCAGCTTGTAAGCAAATCGGTCTGCACTGACCCCTCAGCCCACTCCCGCCCGAATAAAGAAAACGGACACCCGAGGGTGTCCGTTTTTATGTCATATCACCTTGCCCCGAGGGGCTGTGTGCTGACGGTTTACAGATAGCTCTCATCGACGCCGATATGAGCCAGCGCAGCCAGTTCGAGCGGCGTCAGCTGGCTGGCGGAGTCGATCATGGTCGGCTCGCCACGGGCGGACCCGGGCAGTTGCAGCCGCTCCTTGAGCGCATCGGTCAGGCTGCCCACCAGATTGCCCATGCGGGTCAGGCGGGAGACCAGCACGGCCTCAGGGCTGCTTTCGCTATCGGCAAAGCCGGAGACCTGAGCCACCGCGAAGTCGCAGATAGCCCTGGCCCGATCACCAAAAGCCCCTTCCAGCTGTTGCAGTACCTGCCGTGCCTCGCTGTCGCCGAGACGCCCCAGCTCCGCCTGCATATGGCCGGTGTCAAAGCGCAGTCGCGCCCCGGCATCGAGCCGTTCCTCCGGCTTGCCAGCTGTATGGTTCACCCACGCCTGATCGGTCTGACCGGCAAACTGCATCAGGCCGCCCAGCACCAACCGCTGGTTGGGGCGCGCCGAGGCGAGACTGTCGAGGGCATGACCAAGGGAAGAGCCCTTGGCATCGCTGCCGCTGGCCAGCGAGAGCGCCAGAGTACGCAGGGTTTGCAGATCGCCGCGGGTCTGCAACTTGGCCATGTGGGAACTGTTGATGGAGCCATCGGCAATGTGTTGATGCAGGGCATTGAGATCGCTGCTGCTCAGGGTCACCTCGGTCGAGGTTTGATCCCGCAGCAGGTAACTGGCCTGATAGCTGATAAGATCCAGCGCCAGCTTGTAGCCGGTGGCCGGGGTCTGCCGCGCCATGGCGACCTGTTCGCGAGCAGCCCCTTTGCTCTCACCGCTTTGGACGGGTGCCGCATCCGCTGTTGTGGCCGCGCTTTGCGCCGGTTCACCAGCGATTTCAGCCTTGACGGCCCGCTGCAGGTCGGTCACTTCACCCATCGCGGTGTGCAGCTGGCTCATCGCCTCCTGCAGCAGTTCGGGGGTGGCGCTGGCGAGCAGCTCGGTCACCTTGCCTCCCACAGTGCCCCACTGCTGGAGCGGGATACCGGCGATGGGGCGAGCCAGCAGCCCGGCAGCCAATTCACGAAGTTGCGGCTGCTCGGAGCCGATGACAACGGCCTGCAACGCGGTGCAGAGCGAGCGCAGTGGGCCGTTGCCGGTCGCCAGAGTGGCGTGCTCCTTGCCCAGTTGTTCGGCGGCGATGTTGTTCAACACGTCCGCCTTGGCAAAGCCACCCAGCGAGCTACCAAATGCAGCCTGCTTCATCAGACGCTGAAGATCCTCGGGAGACGTGGCGGTTTGCGCCTTCGGCGCAGCGGTACTCTTGCCACTCCCCAGCAGGTTGCCAATCCACTCTTTGATGGCCACGAACGGACGGGCCAGTTGGGCCCCCAATCGCGAGAGCAGCCCCTGCCCTTTCTGCGGTTCGCTGCGGTTGCCCAGCAAGATCGCATCTTGTCCGGTAGCGACCTGACGCGCCTCCAGCTGGCCCATCCGGCCAACCCCTGTGGTTGCATCACTGTGGTGAGCGACGGCCTGTGTGCCGACGGTGTTTGCTTGAATCTGCATGATGATTGTCTTCTTGTGATGTTTCGCCGCCAGTCTAGGAGAGGCCATCAACAGGGACTATCGGGATTGGTCGCGATTTTTGTACTGAGCGCGGCGTACTATCTCGCTGACCGAAAAGCTAAAAAAAGAGAGCCACCATTAACAGTGCCGTTGGCGGTGACCTGCTCTAATGGCGCCATCATCAATCTGGAGCCATCAATGAACTCTCTTTATCACGCCGCCATCCACCAGCTGTTTCTCTCCCTCTCCCTGCCTGCGCCGCAACAGGAGGAGAGCGTCACCAGCCTGCAGATCGGCGAACTGACCTGTCACTTGACCGAACACCCGGCCGACTATCTGCTGATGTTTACCCGCCTCGACGCGGCCACCAGCGCTCAGGCGGCCGCCCAGAACCTCTTCAGTCAGGACCCGTGCAAACCGGTACTGGGTTTCGATACCGAGAGCCTGACACCGGTACTGTGGAGTCGCCAGCCCTTGCAGCAACTGGATCGCACCCAGATCCACCACCAGCTGGAACAGCTGGTACACGCCGCCAGCGAGATCAACAAAGGCCAGGACGGCACTATCCGGCCTTGAGCCATTAGCGTGACCACACCCCACGTCACCATAGATGGATAACTACACCTCTGGCCTGAGCAAACTGGGCAGCGGGTCCCCGGACTGGTATGGTTTTGCCATCAATTCATCAACGACCGAGATATCATGAAACGCAAAACCATGGCCCTGCTGCTGGGCACCCATCTGCTGGTCGCGGCGGCAGGCTTTGCCGCTGGTGTCTACACCCTGCCGATCCTGATCGCGCCACCCGCCCCTGATACCGAGCAGGTCGCGGCCAGCCAGCAGCAGGCGAGATTCCACGGCACCTTTCGCCGGGATCTGAAAGACAGCGATCGGCTGCACTGGGGGGAGGGCAAGGTGAGCATAGGGCCGGATGCCGTCAGCCTGATGGGCAAGCTGGCCCCCGGGCCGGACTACCAGCTCTACCTCTCCCCCGAGTTTGTCGAGACCGAAGCCGATTTTGCCCGCCTCAAGGATCAGATGGTGCGAGTCGGGCCGGTGAAGACCTTCGACAACTTTATCGTGCCGCTGCCCGCCACGATCGATCCGGCCCGCTACAGCAGCGTGATCGTCTGGTGTGAAACCTTCGGCCAGTTCATCACCGCCGCCCGTTATCAGGATCTGCGTCCGGAGCAGTAACCTCGCCCCAGACCCGCACCATGAAAAAGGGCTGACATCGCTGTCAGCCCTTTGGCTATCCGGCCCGCTCGTCATTAACGCTCCGGCGTGGTCATCTCCCGCAGCAGCTGATCGATGCAGCCCACTACCTGCTCTGAGTTCTGCTCGATCTCGCGGTAGAGCGCCTCCGCCTCTTCATGCTTGTGCTGATTTTTCAGCTCGATAACCTGCTGGATCACCTGATGCAGTCTGGCGTGGGGGGCGGCGATCGCCCTGAAGGCCGGTTGATCGCCGCAGCATGCCTGCCCTTCACTGAAGTACCAGTGACCAAGGCGGCACTCCTTGTCACTGACCGCCTCGCTGCGCGACAGCCCCTCCTGCCCATCCAGATAGGCCCGCACCCGGGTCTTCCAGCCCATATGAGCGGCGCGGGCGCGACTCAGCACCATCCGCACGTTGGAACCATCCTGGAACTGCCCGGCCAGATCCCCCAGCTTGTCCACCAGGGTCGCCACATGGCTGGCGATATGGGCGGTATCCCGCGCCACCAGCGTGGTGGCCTGGGAAATCTCGTGGACGCTGACGATATTGCGGGTGATCTCGTCGCTCACCGAGGATTGCTCTTCCGAAGCGGCGGCGATCTGGGTATTCATGTCGCGAATGCTGTTGACCGCCCCCTTGATCCGGCCGAGGGCTTCCCCCGCCTGATTGGCCCGCTCCACCGACTCCCCCGCTCGCGAGACACTGTGCTCGATCATGGTCACCGTGGTGCCCACCGCCCGTTGCAACTGCTCTATGGTGCCGCGGATCTCGGCGGTGGAGTGCTGGGTGCGGCCTGCCAGCGAGCGCACCTCGTCGGCCACCACCGCAAAACCGCGCCCCTGTTCACCGGCCCGGGCCGCCTCGATGGCGGCGTTGAGGGCCAGCAGGTTGGTCTGCTCGGCGATGGACTGGATCACCGCCAGCACAGAGCCTATCTGCTCGCTGGCCTTGGCGACCTCTTTCACCGTGTTGCCCGCGCTGGCGATCTCCTCCGCCAGCTGTTCGATCATGTTGACGCTCTGCTGCACCACCTCATCACCGGTAACCGCCTGATTGTCAGCTTCGTTGGCCGCTTCGGCCGCCTGTGCCGTGTTGTTGGCCACCTCGTGTACCGTGCTGGTCATCTCGGTCATGGCGGTGGCGAGCTGGGTGGTCTGCTCCTGCTGGCGCGTCATGCTGCCAAGGTTGCCTGCCGCACTGCGCGACAGCCGCTCGCTCTCGCCAGCCAGCTCGCCCAGAGTGGCGGTGAGCTGGCTGATGGTGTCGCGGATCTTGGCAACAAAGCCATTGAACGCCGACCCGAGGCGGCGGATCTCCTCCGGCCCTGCCACCGGCAGCTTGCTGCCGAGATCGCCGGAGCCATTGGCCAGCGCCTCCAGCGCCTTGACGCTGTCGAGCAGCGGACGGCTAAGACGCGCCAGCAGCAGCACCAGCGCCACCGCAATCAGAGCGGTGCCAAGTAGCGCGATCATTACCATCTGCCAGCTCTGGCGTACCAGCGCGGCTGCAACCTCACTGTGATCACGCGCCAACTCGATCACCCCGACCGCCTTGCCGGAGAAGTCGCGCAACGGTGCCGCCATCACCAGAAAATCGCTCCCCTGCTGCTTGATGGTGGTGAAGCGGCTCTCTCCCGCCAATACCTCCTGATACCAGTCCACCGACTCACCAAGCATGGAGGTACCAGTCAGCATAACGGGTTTACCCTGCTCAAACAGATAGATGGCAAAGCGACTGTCCTTGCCCAGCAGATCGGCAAACAGTGAGGTGTCGAGGGCGCGGCCAAACTCCACCGAGCCGACCGACTGGCCATTGAAAGTGACCGGCACTACGCCGCGGATCCCGGTGCCACCCTGACCGGTCTCCAACCCGCCGACCGGTTGATGATTGCGGTTCACCTCGACCACAGCCAACCGTGTAGTAGAGAGGTCGTCGCCATGATTTGCGGGCTTGTGTACCCGATAAAGGGAAATAGCCGGGGGAATGTGAAAGTGAAACTGCTGGATCCCCTGCGCCTTGAGGGCGGGCCAGAGCGGATCAAACAGATTGGCGAGGGTCTGCCAATCCTTGTCGGCCACAGCCCTGGCTGCATCCGGCCGCTGGGCGATCAGGGTTGCTGCCAGCACGGTTTCATGGCTGGTGTTTTTGATCACCGCTTCCACATTCTGGAGCTGGCTCCGCAGTGCAGCCTGCTCGGCCGCGAGCGCCCGCTGGCGATTTTCAAACAGATTAAAGGTAAGCAGCACCACGGCGAGCAATACGATGCCGCCGATTGCCAGCAGCGTGATCTGGTGACCCAGCTTGCGAGGGGGGAACATAAGACACCATCCTTGACAGTCATACCCAACCTACAGGATGGAACGGTTAAGTCGGGAGTCCATCAGAACTTAACCCTTTGTTGATATTGATCAAACGATTAACAGGCAAAATGCGAGGTGGGTCAAACAGGGGGATATTCACCAGCAAAGCCGAGATCGGCGCTGCGAGCCACTGGTTGAAAGTAACCCGCCCATAAACAAAAACCCCCTCGTGACAGAGGGGGTTTTTCGTTTTGGCAACGGGTGCGGATTAACGCAGCGGTTTGACCGAGCGACGGACAATCAGCTCGGGCTGTACCGTCATCGATTCCACTTCCAGCTCCTTGTTGCGGATCCGGCTGACCAGATGCTTCACCGCCAGCTGGCCCAGTTCGGCCTTAGGGTGACGGATGGTGGTCAGCGGCGGGCTGGAGAAGCGCGCCATCTCCACATCGTCGTAGCCGATGATGGAGATATCGTCCGGCACCTTGACTCCGGCTTCCCAGGCAGCGCAAATCGCGCCGATCGCCATGGGGTCGTCGAAGGCAAAGACCGCGGTCGGACGAGGCTGCAGGGCCAGGATGCGCTGCATGGCATCGAAGCCGCTCTGGCTCTCGTAGTCCCCTTCAAAGACCTGTTCATCTTTAAGGGTCAGACCGTGCTCGCCCAGCGCATCACGCACCCCGTCCAGTCGCTGCTGGGTGGTCGGCTTGGAGAGCTGGCCAGTGATGCAGACGATGTCGCGGTGCCCCAGCTCCAGCAGATGGCGTACGGCCATGCGGGCGCCGATGCGGGCGTTGTCGTTGATGACGTTGGCGAAATCGCACTCCGTGCCCCAATCCAGTACCACCTGCGGCACGTTCTTGTGGATGCGCAGCATGTCGCGCAACGGGGTGTCGATATCGGTACCCAATACCAGCAGGCCATCCACCCGTTTTTCCATCAGCATTCTCAGGTAATGCTGTTGGCGAGGCGGCTGGTTTTCGGTGTTGCAGAGGATCAGGCTGTAGCCCTGTTCGAAGCAGTACGCTTCAACCCCTTGCACCACTTCTGCGAAGAAGGGGTTTACGCTGGTGGTGACCAGCATACCAATGGTCTTGGTTGAATTTATTTTAAGACTGCGCGCTACCGAGTTGGGCGCGTAGTTGAGTTCTGCCACCGCCTCAATCACTTTCTGGGTCGCGTCTTCGCTGACCCGCCGAGTGTGGTTGAGCACATGTGAGACGGTGGAGATGGATACGCCTGCGCGCGAGGCGACATCCTTGATAGTGGCCATCTCTGTCTCCTGACTGTCAAAGGCGGAACATTAGCAGATTTCCCGAATAAAGGCTTGGTTTTAACGAGCTCTGCCATGGAATTGTCAATGCCGGCTAATTTAGGCGCTCATTTCTGTTTGCGCAAATGGATTGTGGTCAAAATGGGAGCGCTGTCAGAGTAAAATATCGCCAGATTAATCCTCTGGCGTTTGTCAGAATCGCCTCTCGTTACCAAGATGTTAAGTCAACAAATCAAAATTAAACTCTAATTGGCCGAAGATAACAGGTCATTTATTTCAAAATCCGCCCATCCAACCCCCTCTGGTTAGTATCTTTAACAGCTTGTTATTGCCCCGTGAGGAATGATAGAACCATACCTATAGCCGGATGCACGGGATGTCGATCCGGAATGGCACACGGAAATGAAACAATCCACTGATTAAGGGACGAATCAATGCATAAGTTGAGCAAAATCACAGTTGGCGCAGCGGTTTCTTTGGCTCTGTTTGGATCGATCTCCATCGCCCACGCGGCAGACACCATCAAGATCGGTATCGCAGGCCCGGTCACCGGCCCGGTCGCCCAGTACGGGGACATGCAGTTCACCGGCGGCAAGATGGCGGTCGAGCAGATCAACAAGGCTGGCGGCATCAATGGCAAGCAGATCGAAGCGGTCGTCTATGACGATGCCTGCGATCCCAAACAGGCGGTGGCCGTTGCCAACAAGGTGGTGAACGACGGCGTCAAGTTCGTGGTCGGTCACCTCTGCTCCGACAACACCCTGCCCGCCTCCGACATCTATGAAGACGAGGGGATCCTGATGGTCACCCCCGCCTCCACCAACCCCAAGATCACCGAGCGCGGTTACCAGCTGACCTTGCGCACCATCGGCCTGGATAGCGATCAGGGCCCGACTGCCGCCAAGTACATCATCGAGCAGGTCAAACCCCAGCGCGTGGCCGTTATCCACGACAAGAAGCAGTATGGCGAAGGGATCGCTTCCAGCGTCAAAGCGGCGCTCGACAAGGCTGGCGTGAAAGTGGTGGCCTTTGAAGGGATCACCGCCGGTGACAAGGACTTCTCCGCCCTGATCGCCAAGCTGCAGAAAGAGAACGTCGATTTCGTCTACTACGGCGGCTATCACCCTGAGCTGGGCCTGATCCTGCGTCAGGCTGGTGAGAAGGGGCTGAAAGCCAAGTTCATGGGCCCGGAAGGGGTGGGTAACAAGGATATCTCCGCCATCGGTGGCCCGGCTTCCGAAGGCCTGCTGGTGACCCTGCCGAACAAATACGATCTGGTACCTGCCAACGCCCCGCTGGTCGCTGCGTTCAAGGCCAAGGGTCAGGACTCCTCCGGCCCGTTCGTCTGGACTACCTATGCTGCGGTGCAAACCCTGGCAGCCGGTATCGCCAAGGCGGGTGAAGATGACCCGGCCGCCGTTGCCGCCGCCATCAAGGGTGCGCCGATCGATACCGTGATGGGCCCCCTGACCTGGGCACCGAACGGTGACCTGAAAGGCTTCGAATTCGGTGTGTTCCAGTGGCACGCTGACGGTACTTCCAGCCAAGTCAAATAATCTGCCGATCGGGGGTGAGTACGCTCACCCCCTCCTCTCTTTGCGGGCAAGTACAGGGAACGCAGTATGTCCGAACACCTCCTCTATCTGGTTCAGCAACTGCTGAACGGATTAACCATAGGCAGCACCTATGCGTTGATCGCCATTGGCTACACCATGGTCTATGGCATCATCGGCATGATCAACTTCGCCCACGGCGAGGTTTACATGATCGGCTCCTATGTCGCTTTTATGGTGATGGCGGGGCTCATGATGATGGGCATCGACAGCACCTTTTTGCTGCTGGGCGGCGCCTTCCTGGTCAGTATCATCATCACCGGCACCTATGGCTGGAGCATCGAGCGGGTCGCCTACCGGCCACTGCGCGGTGGCAACCGGCTGATCCCTCTCATCTCCGCCATCGGCATGTCGATCTTCTTGCAGAACATGATGCGGATGGCGCAGGGCTCGCGGGATATCGCCATGCCCAGCCTGATCTCAGGTGGCTGGACCCTGGGGGGTGAGGATGGTTTTCAGGCCAGCCTCTCCTATATGCAGCTGATCATCTTCGTGGTGACCTTCATCACCATGCTGGCGCTGACCCAGTTCATCGGCCGCTCCCGCATGGGCCGCGCCTGCCGCGCCTGTTCGGAAGATATCAAGATGGCCAACCTGCTGGGCATCGACACCCACGTGGTCATCTCCATCACCTTCGTGCTGGGGGCCGCGCTGGCCGCCGTCGCCGGGGTGCTGCTCGGCATGTATTACGGCGTCATCAACCCCTACCTCGGCTTTATGGCCGGTCTGAAGGCCTTCACTGCCGCAGTGCTGGGCGGTATAGGCAGCATTCCGGGCGCCGTACTGGGCGGCCTGCTGCTCGGCGTGGTTGAAGCGCTCACCGCCGGTTATCTCAGCACCGAGTACAAGGATGTGATGGCGTTTGCCCTGCTCATTTTTGTGCTGCTCTTTATGCCCACTGGCATTCTGGGTCGTCCGGAAGTGGAGAAAGTGTGATGAAACATCAATTTATCCACGCCTGTATCGCCAGCCTGGTGTTGCTGGTGCTCTCCTTCTGGCTGCTCGGCTTCAAGCTGGAGACCGATGGTTCCAGCCTGCAGGTAGTAAGCCGCCTCGATGTATCGCTGGCCTGGCTGCTGGGGGGAGCCACCATTGTCTTCTGGTTCCAGATGCTGCGCGGCCAGATTGCCAAGCTGTTTCAGGCCTCCATCAGCGGCTTCTCGGTCGGCTTCACCAAGCTGGTGCTGCCGAGCCCGGAAGAGGCACCCAAGCTCTATAACCTCACCGCCGTGCTGGTGCTGCTGTTTGCGGTGAGCTGGCCCTTTATGGCTTCTCGCGGTGCCATCGATCTCGCCACCCTCACCCTGATTTACATCATGCTGGGGCTGGGGCTGAACGTGGTGGTCGGCCTCGCCGGTCTGCTCGATCTCGGCTATGTCGGCTTCTACGCGGTCGGCGCCTACAGCTATGCCCTGCTCAACACCTACTTCGGGCTGAGCTTCTGGGAGTGCCTGCCCATCGCCGGGCTGATGGCCGCTACTTTCGGCTTCCTGCTCGGTTTCCCGGTGCTGCGGCTGCGGGGGGACTATCTGGCCATCGTCACCCTGGGTTTTGGCGAGATCATCCGCATCCTGCTCAACAATATGACCACCCTGACCGGCGGCCCGAACGGCATATCCGGCATTCCCAAGCCGACGCTGGGGGGTCTGGAGCTCAACCGCACCGTCAAGGATGGGGGCTTTGACACCTTCCACAACTTCTTCGGCATTACCTACAACGCCAACCACAAGGTGATCTTCCTCTACCTGATGGCGCTGGTGCTGGTGGTGGTGACCCTGTTCGTCATCAACCGCCTGCTGCGCATGCCGCTGGGCCGCGCCTGGGAAGCGCTGCGGGAAGACGAGATCGCCTGCAAATCGCTGGGGCTCAACCCCACCATCATCAAGCTGACCGCCTTCACCATAGGCGCCACCTTCGCAGGCTTCGCGGGGAGTTTCTTTGCCTCGCGGCAGGGCTTTATCAGCCCGGAATCCTTCGTCTTTATCGAGTCGGCCATCGTGCTTGCCATCGTAGTGCTGGGTGGCATGGGCTCGCAGATCGGGGTGGTGCTGGCTGCCATCGTGATGACGGTACTGCCGGAGCTGGCCCGCGAATTCAACGAGTACCGCATGCTGATGTTCGGCCTCTTGATGGTGTTCATGATGATCTGGCGGCCACAGGGATTGCTGCCGATGACCCGTCCGCATCTGGAGTTGAAGAAATGAGTACACATCAGAAGTTAATGGAAGTCTCTGATTTGTCGATGCGCTTCGGGGGCCTGCTGGCCGTCAACGGGGTCAAACTGGATATCGACAAGGGCGAGGTGATCTCCATCATCGGCCCCAACGGCGCGGGCAAGACCACCATCTTCAACTGCCTGACCGGCTTCTACAGCCCGAGCGGCGGCATCATCCGCTACAAGGGTGAGGAAATCCAGGGGCTGCCCGGCCACCTCATCGCCCGCAAGGGGATTGTGCGTACCTTCCAGCACGTGCGGCTGTTCAAGGAGATGACGGCGGTGGAGAACCTGCTTGTTGCCCAGCACCAGCACCTCAACACCAGCTTTATCGCCGGCCTGTTCAAGACCCCGGCCTTCCGCCGTGCCGAGCAGGAGGGGCTGGAGCGGGCCGCCTTCTGGCTGGATAAAGTGGGCCTCAAGGATCTTGCCAACCGCGCCGCCGGTAATCTGGCCTACGGTCAGCAGCGCCGGCTCGAGATCGCCCGCTGCATGGCGACCCGCCCCGAGCTGCTGATGCTGGACGAACCGGCTGCCGGCCTCAACCCGAAGGAGACCGACGAGCTGGATGAGCTCATCATGAGCCTGCGGGACGAATTCGGGGTCTCGGTGCTGCTGATCGAACACGATATGAAGCTGGTGATGGGTATCTCCAACCGCATCTTCGTGGTCAGCCAGGGCACCCCGCTGGCCCACGGCAAGCCGGATGAGATCCGCAACAATCCGGCAGTGATCAAGGCCTATCTGGGCGAGTCGTAAGGACAAAAAGATGTTAGAACTTCGCAACGTATCGACCCACTACGGCAAAATTCAGGCACTGCACGATGTCAGCGTCGAGGTGAAAGAGGGGGAAATCGTCACCCTGATCGGCGCCAACGGCGCAGGCAAGACCACCCTGCTGATGACCCTCTGCGGTGAACCCAAGCCCAGCAGCGGCTCCATCTGGTTTGAGGGGGAACAGATCAGCTCCCTCACCACCGCCCGCATCATGCGCAAGGATATCGCCGTAGTGCCGGAGGGGCGCCGTATCTTCGCCCGCCTGACAGTGGAGGAGAACCTGCTGATGGGCGCCTTCTTCGTCGACAAGGCCGAGCAGCATGGCCTGCTGGATCAGGTATTCACCCTGTTCCCGCGCCTGCATGAGCGACTGGAACAGCGGGCAGGCACCATGTCCGGCGGCGAGCAACAGATGCTGGCCATCGGCCGCGCCCTGATGAGCAAACCGCGCCTGCTGCTGCTGGATGAACCCTCGCTGGGGCTGGCCCCCATCGTCATCCAGCAGATCTTCGACACCATCGAACAGTTGCGGCAGAAGGGGATGACCATCTTTCTGGTGGAGCAGAACGCCAACCAGGCGCTCAAGCTGGCCGACCGCGGTTATGTGCTGGAGAACGGCCACGTGGTGCTGCAAGACACAGGAGCCGCCCTGCTGGCCAACCCGGCAGTGCGGCAGGCCTATCTGGGCGGTTAACCCACTGACCCGCATGCCATATCAACAAGGGAGCCGCTGGCTCCCTTATCTTTTGTGGGGTTAGTTTGCGCCCAAGCTTGCGGTACACTGGCCCGTAATCAACCTATTCGCAGGACATCCCGATGGACCAGTTTGCCCATATCAATGCCCATGATGCCCACCAGAAACTGAGCGCGGGTGAAGCCCGTCTGGTGGATATTCGCGACCCGCAGTCCTTTGAAGCGGCCCACGCGGTCGGTGCCTTCCACCTCACCAACGGCACTCTGGTGCGCTTTATGAACGAAGTGGATTTCGATACCCCGGTCATCGTGATGTGCTATCACGGCAACAGCAGTCAGGGGGCGGCCCAATACCTGCTGCAACAGGGTTATGACGAGGTCTACAGTCTGGATGGCGGCTTCGAAGCGTGGCGCCGCGAGTTTCCCATCGAGGCAGGCGAGGCATGATCCAGCTGCTGGTGCTCGACAATGCCCGCATGGCGCAGGCGCTGGTGGACTATCTGGCTACCCTGGGGATCTCCTGCGAGCTGACCCAGTCCGAGCTGGGGGTCACCATCTGGCTGGCGGACGAGCAACGCCTCGCTCAGGCCCAACTGGAGGTGAAGCGCTTTCTGGCCGAGCCGGGCCACCCGCGCTACATGGAGGCCTCCTGGCAATCCGGCCGCGCCGATGCCCGCATCGACTACAGCAAGGGGATGACGGACCCCATCACCGATTTCCTCCATCAGGCGGGGCCACTGACGCTGGTGGTCATCATCGCCTGTCTCGCCATCTACGGCGTCGAGGCCATCGGCCTGCCCATTTTTGATCAACTGGCATTCCACCCGACGCTGGCCCAGTTCACCGACTGGCAGGCATGGCGCTATTTCACCCCCGCCCTGATCCACTTCTCGGTGCTCCATCTGGTGTTCAACTTGCTGTGGTGGTGGTATCTCGGCGGCCAGATCGAGCAGCGCCTCGGCAGCGGCAAGCTGCTGATCCTGCTGCTGGTGGGCGCCGCCCTGCCCAATATCGCCGAGTTCTTTGCCAGCGGCCCGCTGTTTGGCGGCCTCTCCGGCGTGGTCTATGCCCTGCTCGGCTACTGCTGGCTGCGCAGCAAGCTGCAACCGGCCTGTGGCCTGACTCTGCCACCGGCACTGATGGGCTTTATGCTGTTCTGGATGGTGCTCGGCTTCTTCGACATGCTCGGCACCAGCACGGCCAATATTGCCCACCTGACCGGCCTGCTGGTCGGCCTGCTGCAAGGCTGGCTGGATCGCAACCACCAACCGACCTGATTTTTCAGCAGTTGCAGAAACGAGAACGCCGCCCCGAAGGGCGGCGTTTGCTTGGCAGCACAAATGGTAAAAAGCCGCCGCGATCTCGGCAAAGTGAGGGAATTGTCGGTAGAATGTCCGCCAACGCTTAAGGAGGACATCATGATCGACCCGAAGAAACTGGAAGAGATCGCCAAGCAGGTGCACAACTCCCTGCCGCCCGGCATTCGCAGCATGGGTGAAGAGGCCGAGAAGAAGATGCGTCAGGTACTGCAAGCCCAACTGGGCAAGCTGGATCTGGTCAGCCGCGAAGAGTTCGACGTGCAGACCAAGGTGCTGCTGCGTACCCGTGAAAAACTGGCCGCCCTCGAAAGCAAGCTGGCTCAGCTCGAGCAGCAGATCGGCGCCAAAGGCGAATAACGAAAACCCCAGCTCGGCTGGGGTTTTTGCTTTGTATTGAACCTGTAAAAACCATCACACCTGAAGCAGATACCAGGCTCGCTTGCCGCGTGCCTTGGCCTCATACATGGCCCTGTCGGCCACCTCCAATGCCTGCCGGAAGCTCAATGGCTCCTCCTCCCAAAGGGCGATGCCGATACTCAGCCCCACCCGTTGCGGGCAACCGGGTTTGGGCACATAGCCATGCATCCGGCTGATCAGGGCGTCAGCCAGTTGCGCTAGGCCATGGCTCGACACATCCCGGTGCAGATGCACCACAAACTCGTCGCCGCCGTAACGGCCACATAGCGCCGAGCCAGGCATAATAAGGCGCAGCCAGTCCGCCATCTGCTGCAACACCAGATCGCCGCAGGCGTGCCCCAGCTGGTCGTTGATTCCCTTGAAATCATCCAGATCGATAAAGAGCAGCGCCCCCGCCCCTTGCGGCTGTAGCTGGGCAAACGCCTTGCCAAACCCCTGCCGGTTGAGCAAGCCGGTCAGCGCGTCGCTGTTGGCGCGCTCCGCCAGTCGCTGCTCATAAGCCTTGCGCTGGGTGATATCGATATGGGAGCCCATGATCCGCAGCGGCTTGCCATCGCCATCCCGATCGACGACCCGTCCCCTATCCCACAGCCAAGTGATCTCTCCGGCCGGGCTGATGGTGCGGTATTCGGCTTCATAGAAGGGGGTTTTGCCCTCAAGGTGGGCAAAGTAGCTGCCCATGGCATGGGCGCGATCGTCGGGATGGAGCTTGGCGCTCCACTGATCGAAATGAGGGGCCATGTCACCGGCCTGAAAGTTCTGCAGATTGAAGACCCGCAGCTCGCCGGTGGGAATGGTGCCCTGCCAGAGACAGATGCCGGTGCCATCGAGGGCAGCATTGAGCTTCTCCTGCAACAGGCCGTTTTCATGCTTCAAAGCGGCGATTTCTGCCTGCAAACGGGCCATTTCACCGCCATGAGGGGACGGGATCAGCGTTGCGACCCGCTCGACAGAGCCGGTCTCTCCCCTGTCATCCTCCGCAGATGCCCTGCCCTCTTCACTCAACACTGCGCCTCCTTGTGCTTGCTCTATGGATGATCTTGTCAATCCCTCACAAAGATGCCATCAGCTACGTTTGATTAGTAGCTATTCATAGTCAAAATATTGAAAAATAATGGGATAACGCCGCGATAATCCAACCATTCAGAGCGATCCGATACTGCGGCAGCCACAAAAAAAAGCCCCCGGCAAAACCGGGGGCTGCGTCATCCAGACGGGGATCCCGTCAGATAAATTCGTAGGCATCACCAAAGATGCGCTCCGGCTCGGCGCCGAGGATCTTGAACTCCTCACGCGCGGCACCCGCCATCTCGAAACGGCCGGCGACATAGATGTCGTAGTCGTGGAGGCTGACGAAGTCATCCATGATCGCCTTGTGTACCAGCCCGCTCTTGCCGGTCCAGTCAGCCTCCGGCTCCTGCACCACCGGAATAAAGGTGAGCGGCGCATAGTCACGCTCCCACTGCTGCATCTGCTCCAGTTCGTAGAGCCAGTGAGCCTGACGCACACCCCAGTAGAAGAACACCGGACGCTTGCTGCCAGTGTCGATCAGGTACTCCAGAATGGAGCGGGCGTAAGAGAAACCGGTGCCGCCCGCCATCAGGATCAGCGGACGGGGGGATTCATCGCGCAGGAACGCCTTGCCAGCCGGCAATTCGACCTCGATCTCCCCCTGCTCACGCATGCGGGCCAGCACCTGACCGGCGTAGGCGTTCTCGGGAGTGGCTCCGATCTGCAGCTCCAGCACGCCCGGGCGGGTCGGCGAGTTGGCGATGGAGAAGGGGCGCTTGTCCGAATCGCTCATCACCACCAGCAGATACTGGCCCGGCTTGAAGCTGATCGCTTGCTGCGGCGCCAGGGCCACATGCCAGATGGTGTCGACATATTCGCGCAGTTCCTCTACGCGGCATTTGATACGTTGCATTCTTGTCCTTGTGGCGGGCTCGCTCGGCCCGCTTCGCTCATTGTTTCACTATGGAGTGACGACCAGCAGCCCTGGCCCCGTCAGTCGAGAATACTCAAATCAGTGCGGATCGCATCACTTTTTGCAGCAAAGCTGTCATGTTTGCCTCATCCGAGGATATTGAGCTCATCCCAGATGGCATCGACCTTCTGCTTCACCGCCTCATCCTGAACTATGGGCTGACCCCACTCCCGATTGGTCTCGCCCGGCCACTTGTTGGTGGCATCCAGCCCCATCTTGGAGCCGAGGCCGGAGACCGGCGAGGCGAAGTCCAGATAGTCGATCGGGGTGTGCTCGATCAAGGTGGTGTCCCGTGCCGGGTCCATCCGGGTGGTAATGGCCCAGATCACATCCTTCCAGTCGCGGGCGTTGACGTCGTCGTCACACACCACCACGAACTTGGTGTACATGAACTGGCGCAGGAAGGACCAGACCCCCAGCATCACCCGCTTGGCGTGGCCCGGGTAACGCTTCTTGATGGTCACCACCGCCATCCGGTAGGAGCACCCCTCCGGCGGCAGATAGAAGTCCACAATCTCGGGGAACTGCTTCTGCAGCAGCGGCACGAACACCTCGTTCAGCGCCAGACCCAGCACCGCCGGTTCATCGGGCGGACGGCCGGTGTAGGTGCTGTGATAGATGGCATCGCGCCGCTTGGTGATGTGGGTGATGGTGAAGACCGGGAACTCGTCCACTTCGTTGTAGTAACCGGTGTGGTCGCCATAAGGGCCTTCTGGCGCCATCTCGCCCGGCTCAAGATAGCCTTCCAGCACAATCTCGGCGCTGGCGGGCACCTCCAAATCGCAGCTGATGGCCTTGATCACTTCGGTACGGCTGCCGCGCAGCAGACCGGCAAAGGCATATTCGGAGAGAGTATCCGGCACTGGCGTCACCGCGCCGAGAATGGTCGCGGGATCGGCACCGAGCGCCACCACCACCGGGAATCGCTCACCGGGATGGGCCTCCTGCCACTCGCGAAAATCGATGGCACCGCCACGGTGATCAAGCCAGCGCATGATCAGCTTGTTTTTGGCGATCTTCTGCTGGCGATAAATGCCGAGGTTCTGGCGCTTCTTGTAGGGGCCACGGGTGATGGTGAGGCCCCAGGTGACCAGCGGCGCCACATCGCCGGGCCAGCAGTGCTGGATCGGGATCTGGTCGAGATCGACCGCATCTCCCTCCTGCACCACCTGCTGACAGGGGGCGGAAGAGAGGCGCTTGGTCGGCATGTTGAGCACCTGCTTGAAGATCGGCAGCTTCTCCATCAGCTCCTTGAATCCCTTGGGCGGCTCGGGCTCCTTGAGATAGGAGAGCCAGACCCCGACCTGACGCAGGGCGCCCACATCGGGCTGCCCCATGCCCATGGCAACCCGATCAGGGGTACCAAACAGGTTGGTCAGCACCGGCATGGTGTAGCCTTTGGGATTTTCGAACAGCAGAGCCGGGCCACCTGCACGCAGGGTGCGATCGCTGATCTCGGTCATCTCCAGATAGGGATCTATCTCGCGGGTAATGCGCTTGAGTTGTCCGTTTTGTTCCAGCTGCGCGATGAAATCACGCAAATCCTTGTATTTCATGCAAGTTCCCAACCGGGTTCAGGAGGTCACGCATTATAACCCTGGCTGCCCATCGGGTGTACCCGAATCGGGCAGCAGACTCGGTGCAATGGGTGGCATGTCACGCTGGCCGAGACGTCTGGCCAGCGCAGAGAGCAATTGGGGCTCGTCCACCTCCATCAACAGACCGGCCACCAGCGCCCCGTATTGACGGTTGGAGAGTTCCGCAAGCAGGTATTTCTGGGCTTGCGGCGGCAAGGGGGAGAGTGCGCTCAGTTGGCGCAGAGCGGCTCCCTTCAATCCCTCATTGCCACTGGCGGCAATCAGCAAATCGCTGGCGGCACTGCCATGATGGAAGCGGTTGATGGTAGAGAGTGCACGCAGCGCATCCTGATCTGCCGGCCGCCGCCACAGCATGCTATAGAGCGCCGGTTCCCCGGTGCGCTGCAACAGATGGAACAACAGGTGATTATCGGGCAGATAGATATTCTGGCTGGCCAGCGCTTGCGCCTCCCGCATCCAGATCGGTTGCGGCAAGGTATCGAGGGCCAGCAACAGGGCTTGCTGCTGCATGGCGAGATCGGGGTTACTGCTGTAGTAGATAGACTTTAGCTGGAAGCTGCCCTGGGCAAGCTGCTGCCGATAGCGCTGCATCAGTGATTGCAGCTGCCACTTCCCCAGCAACTGACGGGCCTGCGCGGCAAAATCATAGACAGGTTGCTGCACCAGAAAACCGTCGACCTGCTGCTCCATGAGCCACTCGGGTGCCTTGTCGGCCTGAGCCTCGACCCACTGTTGCAACGCAGGGGATGCAGGGGTGGTCGCGGGAATATCCCGCAGCAGCTGCAACAGCAGGAACTCCCGCCGCTCGCGACTCAGGGTCGCCAGCAGAGAGTCGATGGCTGCAAATTGCCCCTCCTTCAGACGGCCCGCCAGATAGCGTTGGTGCGTCTGCAACGTCTCGGCTGTCACCGCGACCGGTGTACTCTGCGCGCAGGCTGGCATTGCACTCAGCAACCCCAGCAATAACCAGAAAACAGGCTTCATGACGTCTCCATCCATGTGACATCGGGATCTCATACTACTAGGGCGACCGGAAAACAGATAAACAAAAACCGCGACCAGGGCCGCGGTTTCGTCATTTTCTGACCGGACTTACTTCTGCTGGCGCCGCATGGCGTCGAAGAACTCGTCGTTGGTCTTGGTCATCGCCAGCTTGTCGATGAGGAACTCGATACCGTCGATCTCGCCCATCGGGTGGACAATCTTGCGCAGGATCCACATCTTCTGCAGCTCGTCACCGGAGGTGAGCAGCTCTTCTTTACGAGTACCTGAGCGGGTGATGTCGATGGCCGGGTAGACGCGCTTCTCGGCAATCTTGCGCGAGAGGTGCAGTTCCATGTTGCCGGTACCCTTGAACTCTTCGTAGATAACCTCGTCCATTTTGGAACCGGTATCGATCAGCGCGGTAGCGATGATGGTCAGGCTGCCGCCCTCCTCAACATTACGCGCGGCGCCGAAGAAGCGCTTGGGACGGTGCAGGGCGTTGGCGTCCACACCACCTGTCAGTACCTTGCCGGATGACGGGATAACTGTGTTGTAGGCGCGAGCAAGACGGGTGATGGAGTCCAGCAGGATTACCACGTCTTTCTTGTGCTCGACCAGACGCTTGGCCTTCTCGATCACCATTTCGGCAACCTGAACGTGACGGGAAGCAGGTTCGTCAAAGGTGGAAGCGATCACTTCACCTTTCACCATGCGCTGCATCTCGGTCACTTCTTCCGGACGCTCGTCGATCAGCAGAACGATCAGTTCACAGTCCGGGTGGTTGTAGGCGATGCTCTGGGCGATGTTCTGCAGCAGCATGGTCTTACCGGCCTTGGGCGGCGCCACGATCAGGCCACGCTGGCCTTTACCGATGGGGGAAGCCAGGTCCAGTACACGGGCAGTGATATCTTCGGTAGAGCCATTACCCCGTTCCATTCGCAGACGTTCGTTGGCATGCAGGGGGGTAAGGTTTTCAAACAGGATCTTGTTGCGGGAGTTTTCCGGACGGTCGTAGTTGACCTCATTGACCTTGAGCAGTGCGAAGTAGCGTTCGCCCTCTTTCGGTGGCCGGATCTTGCCGGAGATGGTATCGCCGGTACGCAGGTTGAAGCGGCGGATCTGGCTCGGGGAGACGTAGATATCGTCAGGGCCTGCCAGATAGGAGCCGTCTGCACTGCGCAGGAAGCCGAAACCATCGGTCAGGATTTCCAGCACACCGTCGCCAAAGATATCTTCACCACCCTTGGCGTGCGCCTTGAGGATTGCAAAAATAATATCTTTCTTGTGCGCCCGAGCCAGATTTTCCAACCCCATGGATTCGCCAAGCTTGACCAGCTCGGACACAGGAGTGTTCTTTAATTCAGTCAGATTCATAGTGGTGAAAGTCTGTAAGCAAGGATTGAAATGAGGAGACAGTCTGCTGGATTGATGCTGATCGGATTTGATTGCCAGGCTGTGGTTAGCAAAGAGTCAGGCAAAAAGGTTAGCAAACGAGCGATAAACTAGCACCAATCGGGATGAGCGTCTAGGTGATAAAACACAAGGAGCGCATTATTGCAATGCGCTCCTCTTTAATTATTACAGGTTGCCGTCCAGGAACTCTTTCAGCTGAGTCTTGGACAGTGCACCGACCTTGGTCGCTGCCACTTCGCCATTCTTGAACAGCAAGAGGGTCGGGATACCACGAATGCCGTACTTGGGCGGAGTATCAGAGTTATGGTCGATGTTCAGTTTGGCTACGGTCACGCGACCTTCGTACTCTTGGGCAACTTCTTCCAGGATCGGGGCAATCATCTTGCACGGACCACACCACTCGGCCCAGAAGTCGACCAGAACGGCGCCATCGGCTTTGATTACATCTGCCTCGAAGCTGGCATCGCTCAGCTGAACAATCTTGTCACTCATCTCCAACTCCAGTCAGTAATTAAGGCTTTATTGACATATCAACAAAGGCAATAGTTGCCCTATTTGAAATGATCCTGTTTATTATTGCAAGCCTAACCTGATAACCTACCGCCATGAGCAAAACACACTTAACGACCGACAAATTCGCCCAAATGGGCCTCGAACCCGAAGTTCTGGCTGGTCTGGAATCAAAGGGATTTCACTATTGCACGCCCATCCAGGCACTGTCTCTGCCACTGCTGGTAGAAGGTCATGACCTCGCCGGTCAGGCCCAGACAGGAACCGGCAAGACCATTGCCTTCCTGGCCGCGACATTCAACTATTTGCTGACTCACCCGCTGACCAAGCCCCGTCTGGTTAACCAACCCAGAGCCATCATCATGGCACCCACCCGGGAACTGGCAGTACAGATCTATAACGATGCCGACAGCATCGCCGCCTCTACCGGCCTGAAACTCGGCCTCGCCTACGGTGGCGAAGGTTACGACAAGCAGCTGGCCGTGCTGGAGCAGGGCGTCGACATCCTGATCGGCACCACTGGCCGCATCATCGACTACTTCAAGTCCAAGGTGATCGATCTGAGCAACATTCAGGTCGTGGTACTGGACGAAGCTGATCGCATGTTCGATCTGGGCTTCATCAAGGACATCCGCTTCCTGTTCCGCCGCATGCCGCCCGCGACCGAGCGTCTGAGCATGCTTTTCTCCGCCACCCTCTCCCTGCGTGTGCAGGAGCTGGCCTACGAACACATGAACCACCCGGAACATGTGCAGGTAGAGCCGGAGCAGATGACCGGCGTGCGGATCAAGGAGGAGCTGTTCTACCCCTCCAATGAAGACAAGATGTTGCTGCTGCTCTCCCTGATGGAAGAGGAGTGGCCGGAAAAAGCGATCGTCTTCGCCAACACCAAGCACGTCTGTGAAGACGTCCATGCCTGGCTGGAAAACGACGGCCATCGCGTCGGTCTGCTGACCGGTGATGTGCCACAGAAGAAGCGGATGAAGATCCTCGAGGATTTCACCAAGGGTGCGCTCGATATTCTGGTCGCCACCGACGTGGCCGCCCGTGGTCTGCACATCCCTGACGTGACCCACGTCTTCAACTATGACCTGCCCGACGACGCCGAAGACTATGTACACCGTATCGGTCGTACCGGTCGTGCCGGCAAGAGCGGTCACTCCATCAGCCTGGCCTGTGAAGACTATGCCTTCAACCTGCCGGCCATCGAGGAGTACATCCACCACGCCATTCCGGTCAGCAAATATGATCGCGAAGCGCTGCTGGATGACGTGACCCCGCCGAAACGGGTGTTCCGCAACCGTCAGCCGGTGAACCGCAACATGCGGGATCGTCAGGGCGGTGGCAACAGCAACAACCGTCGTCGTCCGCCGCGCAAGAGCTAAGGACAGGCCCGTTGCACAACTCGCCTCTCTATGCCGCCATCGACCTCGGCTCCAACAGCTTTCATATGCTGGTGGTGCGCGAGGTCGCCGGTGCCCTGCGCACCGTCGCCAAGGTCAAGCGCAAGGTTCGCCTCGCAGCAGGGCTTGATCCGGAATTTCGTCTCAGCCGTGCCGCCATGGAGCGGGGCTGGGACTGTTTGCGTCTCTTCTCCGAACAATTGCAGGACATTCCGGCCGACAATATCCGGGTGGTGGGCACCGCAACCTTACGACTTGCCACCAACGTCGATGAGTTCCTCAGCGAAGCGGAACGGGTACTCAACCACAGCATCGAGATCATCTCGGGCGAGGAAGAGGCCAAGACCATCTATGAAGGGGTCTCCTGGACCTCTGCCGGGGAAGGCAACCGGCTGGTGATCGACATCGGCGGTGCCAGTACCGAACTGGTGATTGGCGAGCACAGCGAAGCAAAACTGCTCAACAGCCTGCACATGGGCTGCGTCACCTGGCTCAACAATCACTTTGGTGATGGCGAGCTCTCCGAAGCCCGTTTCGAGCAGGCGATTGCTGCCGCCAAGGCGGTGCTGGAGAAGGTGGCGGACGATTACCGCGCCCTCGGCTGGCGTACCTGTGTCGGCGCCTCCGGCACGGTACAGGCGCTGCAAGAGATCATGCTGGCGCAAGGGAAGAGCGAGCGGGTCACCCTGCCGAAACTGCAGGAGCTGATGGGTCAGGCCATCGCCTGCGGCAAGCTCGACCGGCTGCAACTGGAAGGGCTGGCGGCCGAGCGGCTGACCGTGTTCCCCTCCGGCCTCGCCATCCTGATCGCCATCTTCGAAACCCTCGATATCGAGAGCATGACGCTGGCGGGTGGCGCCCTGCGCGAAGGACTGATCTACGGTCTGCTGGGCAACAATCACGACTGTGATGCCCGGGATCGCACCGCCGACAGCCTGATCAGCCGCTATCAGCTGGATAAAGAGCACGCCGAACGGGTTCGCGATACCGCCGTCGAGGCGTTCAACCAGCTGCAACCGGCCTGGCGACTCTCCAAACGCTACGGTCGCCCGATCTTGCGTTATGCCGCCCTGCTGCACGAGATCGGCCTCTGTATCGAATACAAGAAGGCGCCGCAACACGCCGCCTACATCATCGACAACATCGACATGCCGGGCTTTACCCCTGCGCAAAAGAAGCTGTTGTCGGCCCTGCTGTTCAACCAGCGGGACGAATTCAAGCTGGAACCACTGGAGAAACAGGGTGCCGTCACCGGTCGTCAGGCGATCCGGCTGGCCCGTATCCTGCGCATCGCGCTTATCCTCTGCATGCGCCGTACCCAGGGCACAGTGCCCAGCTTCACCCTGCAGGCAGAAGAGGAGTCACTGACCCTGACCCTGCCCAAGGGCTGGATGGATGAACACTACCTGCGCGCCAGCGAGCTGCGCTTTGAAGTGGAACGCCAGCAGAAGATGGGCTGGCCGACCCGCGTACAGGAAGCCTGACTCAGCAACCTGCCTGTTTTGGATCCGAACATGCCGGATTATCAACCCATCAGCTGCGATCTCTACGACTGGCTCGAAATTGCTGCCAGCTGGCAACTGCCGGTAACCCTCACCAGCCGCGATGATCGCCAATGGGATGACAAGATCCGCACTATCGAAGCCAGCGAAGGGGTCGAGTATCTGCTGCTGCACAGTGGCGAGCGGCTCAGTCTGGCAGAACTGGCGACCCTGCGCCTGAACTGGCAAGGGGAAGAAAAGCTGATCCGCTTCGCGCCAACCAACTGAATCCAATACGAAAAAGGAGGGCCAACATGACGCTGGCCCTCCTTTTTGCATCTGCGGCTCACACCGGCTGTTAACCCGCTGCCAGCGCCGCCATCACATAGACATCAAAGCGGTTGCTCTTGGTTTCGATGGCCATGCTGGGTTTATGCTCGTTGAGCCAGCCGGCGTAGTCCGGCCGCTTCACCACCACCCGCTTATCAGCCATCTTGAGCGCAGCAGGCAACAAGGCATCCGCATCGAGATCCGGCCCCACCAGCGACTGGAACACCCGCATCTCTTTTTTCACCAGCGCCGACTTCTGCTTGTGGGGGAACATGGGGTCGAGGTAGATCACCTCGGGCCGCTCCGGCAGCGCCAGCAGATTGTCCACCGCCGGGCCTTGCAGCAGGTGCATCCGCTCACTGACCCAGGGGCCAATCTCGGGATCCTGTGCCGCCCGCGCCAGCCCATCCTGCAACAGAGCGGCCACCACAGGGCTGCGTTCGATCAGGGTCACCTTGCAACCGAGGGAAGCGAGCACGAAGGCATCGCGCCCCAGACCGGCAGTGGCATCCACCACGGTGGGTGTGGCGCCGGCCTTGAGCCCCACTGCCTTGGCGATGGACTGGCCGCGACCACCACCAAACTTGCGACGATGTGCCACCGCCCCTTCCACGAAGTCCACATAGACGGCACCCAGCTTGGGCTCATCCAGCTTGCGCAGTTCCAGTCTCTCTTCAGTCAGTACCAGCGCAAACGGAGCCGGAAACTCCACGTCGGCAAGGCGTAAACGCAGGGCGTCGAGCTCGCCATCACGGGCGGGGGCTTCACTGAAAACCTGAATATGGGGCATAGGAGACAGACTCATGGCACGTACAGAAGCGGCCATGATAACAGAAGCGGTGGATCAGCTCACGACAGTGAGGTTCATCCCCTGACGGTTGAGAGCGAGGTAATCAATGAGATCGTCATAGGCCAGCGGGCGGCTGAGCAGATAACCCTGGGTGAAGGCACACCCCTTCTGGCAGAGGAAGTTGAGCTGCTCGCGGGTCTCAACCCCCTCGATCACCACCTGCATGCCGAGGTTGTGCACTATGTTGATGATGCCGTCGAGCAGCATCCGATCCTGCTCGTTGAAGGGGATATGGCGCACGAAGGAGCGGTCGATCTTGACCAGATCGACCGGGAAGGTGCGCAGATAGTTGAGGGCCGAGTAGCCGGTACCGAAATCGTCGATGGCCAGCTTGCAGCCCGCCTCGCGCAGGGCATCGATCCGCACCCTGTGCTGATCACTGCTCTCCATCAGCAAAGATTCGGTGATTTCGATGACGATGTCGGCAGGATCGAGCCCGAAGTGCTGGATCACCTTGAGCCACTCGCTCGCCTCTGGGTCGATGGTCTGGAACTCCATGGTGGAGCGGTTGATCGACATCTGCAGATCCGGAAAACCGGACTGCTGCAACCGCGCCAGATCCCGGCACGACTGCCACAATACCAGCGCACCCAGCCCCTGAATCAGACCTGCCTCTTCCGCCAGCGGAATAAACTCGGCAGGGGATACCTGCCCCCAGTGGGGGTGATACCAGCGCACCAGCGCCTCCAGCTTGGCGACCCGTCCGCTGCGGTTGTCCCAGATCGGCTGGTAGGCCATGGTCAGCTGCTCCAGCTTGATCGCTTCGGCCAAATCCTGCTGCATCTGGTGGCGCTGGCGCACCTCTTCCCGCATGGATGAGCAGTAGGCACCGAGCAACCTTCCCTGCCGCTTGGCCGCAAACAGCGCCTGTTCGGCATTGCGCAGCAGCTCATCGCTCTCGCTGCCATCGACCGGGCAGAGGGTCATGCCGATGGTCGCGGTCACATAGAGGTGCTGGTTGGCCAGCATAAAGGGGCGGGCGAAGCTGCCGATCACCTGCTTGGCAAACACCTCGGCCTGACGGCGGGTGACGATGCCGGGCACCAGGAACGCGAACTCGTCGCCACCGATGCGGGCCACCAAATCTTCGGTGCGCACCCGGCTAACCAGTCGATCCGACACCTCCCGCAGCAGGGCATCGCCAGCATGGTGATCCATGCTGTTATTGACCGCCTTGAAGTTGTTGAGGTCGAGCACCATGAGCGCGAAGCGCTCGCCCCGCTCGCAGAAGCGGGTGAGGCAGCGGCCAAACAGCCAGCGGTTGGGCAGGCTGGTAAGGTTGTCGTAGTTGGCCTGGGTCGCGATCTTCTGCTCGGCCACTTTGGTCTGGGAAAGATCGCTGAAAATGGCGATATATTGCTGGATTTTGCCGGCTTCGCGCAGGGTGCTGATCATCAGCTGCTGCGGATAGAGCTTGCCATTCTTGCGCTTGTTCCACACTTCGCCACGCCACACCCCCACCCGCTCCAGCGCGTGGTACATGTCGGCATAGAAGGTCTGATCGTGCAGCCCGGACTTGAGCATGCTGGGACGCTGGCCCCGCACCTCGTCGCTGCTGTAGCCGGTGATCTGCTCGAAGGCCGGGTTGACCGAGATGATGCGGCTGTCGGCATCGCACACCAAAATGGCCTCGGAGAGGTTGTCGTAGACCCGGTGAGAGAGTTTGAGCTGCTCCGCATGGCGCTTGAGGGGATCGATATTCTCCAGCAGCACCATCAGGTAGTCCGGCTGCTGCTGCTCATCGCGGATCAGGGTGACCGTTACCCGCCCCCACAGGATCTCGCCCCCCTTGCAGAAGTAGCGCTTCTCCTGGGTGAAACTGCTGCGCTCGCCGCGCCGGATCTCTTCGTAGCACTCAAGGCTGCGCTGCCAATCCTCCGGGTGATTGATGTCGGAGATGGAGCGATGAAGCAGCTCGTCGAGGGGATATCCCAACATCTTCTCGATGGCCGGATTGGCCCAGAGAATGTGGCCGGCGAGATCGAGCTTGCCGATCCCCACCGGGGCCTGAAACAGCATGCTCTGCAGCACATGAGGGGTATCAGGCAAGAGCTGTGGCAGCTGGCGTTGCAGCATCAGCGCCAGTTCGCGACCGGCCAGCGGCCCCAGCAGCCGGAGCAGCCCCATCACCTTGGTCATATTGGCCTGCGGCTGACGATAGAGCAGGCAGCAGATGCCTATGGTCTCGCCATCCGCATCCTTGAGGGCGATCCCGGCGTAGGCCTGGGCCTGCCACGCATCGGCAAGCGGCATCGCGGGGAACAGCTGCAACAGACGATCGCTGAACCAGGCTTCCCCCTCCTGCCAGGTAATGGCATCGGGAGAGTCAGTCAGTGGCAGCGTCAGGGTATCGGGGTCAAGAGAGGAGGGATGGGCAGCCTGAACCGTAAGATGGGAAGCATTTGATTCCCTGCTGGCGATCAGGACGACATCAGCCATCACAGCAGCGGCGATTTCACTCACAAAGGTATCGAAATATCCCTGGCCGCTCGAATGAGCCAGACTGGAGATGATTTGATAGACGGAATCGAGTGCTCGCCTCATGGCAAGTGGCTTTCTCTCCTTGAAGGTTAGAACACGACTCTACTGAAGAGCCGTGGGCAGTGCAAATATGCAATCAGCAAGATATTAAAAAGCCTTGAAAAAAGGGACCAAAAGGTCCCTTTTTGTCGCAGAAATCACGACTCGATCCCACTATGCCGCAAAACAGTGTACCTGCTTGAAGCTCACACAGGCTGCGGGTCAGGAATCTCAGGCGGCGATCCCGCTATGTCGCAGCAGTGCATCCACCTTGGGTTCACGGCCACGGAAGGCTCGGAACAGCTCCATCGGCTCTTTCGAACCTCCCTTCTCCAGAATATTCTTCAGGAAGGATTGGCCGGTCGCCGGGTTGAAGATCCCCTCCTCCTCGAAGCGGGAGAAGGCATCGGCAGAGAGTACCTCGGCCCACTTGTAGCTGTAGTAGCCCGCCGCATAGCCGCCCGCGAAGATGTGGGAGAAGCTGTGCTGGAAGCGATTGAACGCCGGTGGCGTCATCACTGCTACCTGACTACGCACCTCATCCAGCAGCGCCGGGAGCTGCGCCGGATTGGCCGGATCAAACTCCTGATGGAGACGGAAGTCGAACAGGGCGAACTCCAGCTGGCGCAGCATCTGCATGGCGGCCTGGAAGTTGCGGGCGGTCAGCATCTTCTCCAGCAGATCGGCAGGCAGCGGCTCGCCGGTCTCGTAGTGGCCGGAGATAAAGGCCAGCGCCTCGGACTCCCAGCACCAGTTCTCCAGGAACTGGCTCGGCAGCTCCACCGCATCCCAGGCCACGCCGTTGATACCGGCCACGCCGGCCACATCGATGCGGGTCAGCATGTGGTGGATGCCGTGGCCAAACTCATGGAACAGGGTGACCACTTCGTTGTGGGTGAACAGCGCCGGTTTGCCATCCACCGGGCCGTTAAAGTTGCAGGTCAGGTAGGCCACCGGCTTTTGCAGCGAGCCATCCTGACGGTAGCGACGACCCAGACAGACATCCATCCAGGCCCCGCCCTGTTTGTGCTCGCGGGCGTAGAGGTCGAGGTAGAAGCTGCCGCGCAGCTCGTCGTCGGCATCAAAGATATCGTAGAAGCGCACGTCCGGGTGCCAGGTGTCGATGCCGAGGCGCTCGCGCACCTTCATGCCGAACACCCGCTTCACCACTTCGAACAACCCCTTCACCACCTTGCTGGCAGGGAAGTAGGGGCGCAGCTGCTCATCGGAGATGGAGAACTTGTGCTGTTTGAGCTTCTCGGCGTAGTAGGCGAGATCCCAGGCTGCCAGCTCGCTCTGACCATGCTGCTCGGCGGCGAAGGCGCGGATCTCCTCCAGCTCGGCCTTGCCTTGTGGCAGGGATTTGGCCGCCAGATCGGTGAGGAAGCTCACCACCTGTTCGGTCTTGTCCGCCATCTTGGTGGCCAGGGAGAGCTCGGCATAGTTGCCGAACCCCAGCAACTGAGCCAGTTCACGGCGCAGGGTGAGCAGCTCGCTCATGATAGCGGAGTTGTCCCACTTGCCCGCATTGGGGCCCTGATCGGAGGCGCGGGTGGTGAAGGCTTCGTACATCTCAGCGCGCAGCTCGCGGTTGTCCGCGTACATCATCACCGGCAGGTAGGAAGGGATATCCAGAGTGAACAGCCACCCCTCTTTGCCTTTAAGTTCAGCCATCTGGCGGGCAGCGGCACGCACACTGTCGGGTAGACCGGCCAGCTCGGCTTCATCGGCCACCAGCTTTTGCCAGCCCTGGGTTGCGTCCAGCACGTTGTTGCTGAAACGGGAGGCCAGCTCGGAGAGGCGGGCCTGAATTTCGCCGTAGCGCTGCTGCGCCTCGGCAGGCAAACCGATGCCGGAGAGGCGGAAGTCACGCAGGGTATTCTGGATCTCCTTGCGCTGTGCACCACTCAGCAGCGGGAAATCATCGCTCTGGGAGAGGGCCAGATAGGCCTGATAGAGCCCTTCATGCTGACCGACATAGGTCTGGAATTCGGAGAGCAGCGGCAGGCAGGCATCATGGGCCTCGCGCAGCGCTTCGCTGTTGAGTACGGAGTTGAGGTGGCTGACCGGTGACCAGATCCGTGACAGGCGGTCATTTACCTCTTCCAGCGGGGCAATCAGGCTATCCCAGGTATGGGGATCACGCTGGGCCAGCACATCGCTGATCTTCTGCTTGCAGTCAGCAATCGCCTGAATCACGGCAGGCTGAACCTGCTCCGGCTTGATCTGGCTGAAAGGGGGCAGCGAATCCATTGTCAGCAAAGGGTTATTCATCCCGGTTACCTCTTGTTTGGTCTTGAACAGACCGCTTTAGCAGCTCTGTATGGCTTTCTAACATGTGGCCAAGCCACGCAATAATCAAGCGGGAATCCGCCGCAACCCTGTACTTTTCCAGCCATTGCGACCCGGATCTCTGCCGTTGCTGCAGTTTTGCTATCAACAGCCAGTAACAGAATGAATCTGTGGGCCTTTTTTGGCTCTTACCGCTACTTTCAAGGGGCAAAAAGCCGCCATTTACCGGCGCCACAGCTGCCAGCCAAGTACCATCATGCTCAATCATGGAAACGGACAAAATGTGGTAGCTGTAACAAATTATCAATATTTTTCAGTCAATTAGAATCAAAACCAAGTATTGATTAATTTATTTTCAAGCATCTATCATAGGCAACCTGCCATGCAGGTCACTTGATTCTCTGTGCTGCACAGAAATCGGGTGAAAAAGGCAAAGTGACCCGAAAGGGCGCGACGCAAAGCCACCGGTCTAAGGGAAAACACCTATGACAGCGGGGCTGCCCCCGGGGACGTCCGGTCACAACCGACGCCCTATTTGCACCGTACGGAGAGACAATGAACAAACTCAAATTATCCCTGCTTGGCTGCCTGCTCGGCATGGGCGCCCCCATGGCATATGCCGCCAGTGCCGGTCAGGCGATGGTTAACCCCCAGTCCGGCGTAGTGGTCGGCTATTGGCACAACTGGTGTGACGGCTCGGGCTACAAGGGCGGTATCGCCCCCTGCGTCAAGCTCGATCAGGTCAACCCGCAATACAACGTGGTCGATGTCTCCTTCATGAAGGTGTATGGCAGCGATCCCATCCCCACCTTCAAACTCGACCCGGCCATCGGCATGAGCGAAAGCCAGTTTATCGAGCAGATCGCCGAGCTGAACCGTCAGGGCCGTGCCGTGCTGCTGGCGCTGGGCGGTGCCGATGCGCACATCGAGCTGCGCAAAGGTCAGGAGCAGGCCTTTGCCGACGAGATCATCCGTCTGGTGGAGACCTATGGCTTCGACGGGCTGGATATCGATCTGGAACAGGCCGCCATCACCGCCGCCGACAACCAGACCGTGATCCCGGCGGCCCTGCGTCTGGTCAAGGATCACTACCGCGCCCAGGGGAAAAACTTCCTCATCACCATGGCGCCAGAGTTCCCCTATCTGACCCAGACTGGCGCCTACATCCCCTATATCCGCAATCTGGAAGGCTACTACGACTGGATCAATCCCCAGTTCTACAACCAGGGTGGTGACGGTATCTACATCGATGGGATCGGCTGGATTGCCCAGAACAACGATGCCCTGAAAGAAGAGTTCATCTACTACATGGCGGATTCGCTGAGCAACGGAACCCGCGGCTTCTACAAGATCCCCCATGACAAGCTGGTGTTCGGCATTCCGACCAACATCGACGCCGCCGCCACCGGCTATGTGCAGGATCCGCAGAAGCTCTACAACGCCTTCAACCGCCTGAAGAGCGAGGGGCAACCGCTGCGTGGCGTGATGACCTGGTCCATCAACTGGGACATGGGCCGCAACGCCGCCGGTCAGTCCTACAACGAATCCTTCATCAAGAGCTACGGCCCCTTCATCCACGATCAGGAGATCACGCCGCCGGTCGACAACGGCAAGCCGGTGTTCAGCGGCCTGAGCGATACCCGCATCAAGCAGGGTACCGCCTTTGATCCGCTGGCCGGTGTCAGCGCCAACGACAAGGAAGATGGCGACCTGACTGGCCAGATCCAGGTAGAAGGCTCGGTAGACAGCCAGCGCATCGGCCTCTACCCCCTCACCTACAAGGTGAGCGATCGCGACAACAACGTCACCGAGCAGGTACGTACCATCGAGGTCTACAGCATGAAGCCGGTGTTCAGCGGTGTCACCGACACCACGCTGGAGCTGGGTACCGCTTTCGATCCGATGACCGGCGTCAGCGCCCATGATGAAGAAGATGGCGACCTGACCGCCCAAATCAAGGTCAGCGGCAACGTCGACAGCAGCAAGGTCGGCCGCTACACCCTCACCTATCAGGTGAGCGACAGCGCCGGTCAGCAGGTAACCCAGCAGCGCAACGTGACCGTCAGGGAGCAGGGCGCCGTCTGTGAAAACAGCTGGGATGCCAAGAAGGTCTATGTGGGCGGCGACATCGTCAGCCACAACGGCAAGAACTGGCTGGCAGGCTGGTGGACCCAGAACGAAGAGCCGGGCACCACGGGTGACTGGGGCGTCTGGCGCGTACAGGGCGACAGCGACTGCGGCGGCACAACGCCACCCGCCGAAGGCAGCAGCGACTTCACCGTCAGCGCCATGGCGAGCGAGTACACCATAGTCAACGGTCAGGTCAGCATCCGTTTCAACGTGACCACCGCCAACCCGGTGCAGATCTCTGCCACGCTGGAACAGAACGGCCGCAGCTATGGCAACACCACCAGTCTGGTTAACGGCACCAGCTCGCTGGTTTTGCAGGGCAGCAATGTCACCGATGGCAGCTACGACGTGGTCATCACCGGTCTGGCTGACGGCCAGCAGCCGGTGGTGCAACGCTTCCCGGTCACCCTGACCGAAGAGAGCGACAACGGCGGCAGCGATGGCGACTACCCGGCCTATGCCCCCAACACCGGCTATCAGGCTGGTGATCGTGTCAGCAACGCCGGTGGTAACTACGAGTGCAAACCCTGGCCCTACAGTGGCTGGTGTGGCGGCGCGACCAGCCACTATGCGCCGGGTACCGGCAGCGCCTGGAGCGATGCCTGGATCAAACTCTGACCTTGCCCCAACCACTAACGGAGGCCGACAGGCCCCCGCCCATATCCTGCCCGTCGGCCACGCTGCCGATGGGCAGGATGCACTGACCCGGACGGGTTAGCCCCTCTCTTTTACATGCTTGCCAAGCACCCAAAAACGTCCAACAACAACCAAGATAAGGAAATCACCATGCCAAGAACCACCAAGCTTGCCACCCTGCTCGGACTGCTGCTGTCGGCCCATGTCGTGGCCGATGAGCGCGAACAAGCCTATTTCAAACAAACCTATCAGGAGCACTACGAGCAGATGACGGCGCGTCTCGCCGCGCTGCATCAGAGTGCGGCTGACGAGCAGAACGTGACCATCAAGGATGGCAAGCGCCACCTTGCCATCAACGGCCTGCTCTACCCGCTGACAGCGGATAACCACATCCTGTTCGATCTGCCCAAACCCCACTTTTTCGACGAAACAGCCATTCGTAACGTCTTTGATTTCTTCGATGAGGAGTGGGAGCTGACCTGGTACGACGGTGGGGTCGTAGCGGTCAACAAACGCTTTGGCAACTATGACTACGGCAACGGCTGTCTGCTGGAGTACTTCCCCCACGGCCAGATCCAGAATGGCGAACGCACCCGGGTGGTGATGGAGACCAGCTCCTGCAGCGTCAACTCGTTTGCCACCTCGCTGCAATATCTGGACAAAGGCGAGGAGCTGACGGCCGACCAGCTGGGGCTGGACGCCAGCCTGATCACGGCGGTCGAGCGCTATCAGGATCGGCTCTATGTCAGCCAGAACGGCAATCCGGGCCATGTGGCCATTATCGATATCCCGAGCCGCCAGCAGATTGGCGAGATCCGCGGCACCGAAACCGGCAGTGCCACGGCCTACAATCAGGTCAGCGAACTGTTTGTCCGCAACAACCTGCTCTACGTGGTCTCGCGCTACTCGCACCGGGTCGATATCTTCGATCTGGCCGACGAGCATCGCCATGTCACCACCCTGGGAACCGGTCGGGATTCCGGCAGCAACAGCCTGCACCGCGCCCAGGCCGTCTTTGCCAATCAGGATTACGTGCTGGTGGCCGATGCGCTGAGCGAGATCAAGGTCTACCGCCAGCAGGATGTGACGCCGGAGAACAGCCTCAAGACCCCCATCGCCGGTCGGCTCGCCTTTGAAGGAAAATACAGCCACCGTCTGGTGCAACTCCATCAGGTGGGTGACTATCTCCTGGCCCACACCGCCGGCAAAAACTACTACATCTATGACCTGCGCAAACTGGCTGATGCCATCGCCAGCAACATCCCGCTGGCGCCTGAGCAGGTGATCGCCGACAGCAATCTGCAAAAAATCGACATGGATGGCGATCGGCTGGTGGTGAACTTCAAGGACCGCATCGAGTGGCATGATGCCGATACCCTGATCGCCAACGACTTTCAGTTCAAGAACCCGACCTTTACTGTCCGGGAGATCAACCAGCAGCCCGTGGCGGCGCTGAAAGATCTTCAGCTGGCGGGCTCGGCGCTTGTCACCGCCAACGAGCGCGGCCTGGGTTTCAACCAGCTGCTGAGCAAGGAGATCAGCTTCACGGCCGACGAGCAGTTGCCGGCTCGCCCGCTGATCTTCGATCAGCTGATGCCGGCCGCAGTCAGCTACATACTGCGCAATGACGAACCCTACGAGGTACTGATCGATCGCGCCCAGCGTTCGGTCAACATCAATTCGCTAGTCAAGACCGAGCTGCTTGATAACGACACGGTGCGCATCACCAACTATGCCGCCAGAGAGCTGCATGACATCAATATCGAGTCACGCCTGAACGGTATCAACAAGTGGCTGATCCTGGGCCAGCTCGATCGCCTGCCCGCCTATGCCCAAATCACCCTGCCATTGAGCGCCTTTGGCGAGCAGGGACGCTTCAACAGCGCCAGCCGCGACGGAGTGTTTGATCTCAACAACCTGCTCGACAACAGCATCAATCTGCCCGCCCAGTTCGAGCACAGGTTCAGCTCCAACTCGGATCCGTTTGCCCAGAAGCTGGCACGCCTCAAGCCAAGCTGGAACGTGCGTTTCGCCACCAATACCAGCGGTTCCTGGCGCCCCATCAATGCCCTCTACGCCCGCGAGTGGCTGATCATCGCCACCAACCTGGCCTACATGGTCTCGACCGAGGAGTTCAAACACGTCTGGTACAACTTCAAGGCGGTGAACGGCTACGAGATGTTCGGCAATGGCGGCAACAGCTATGTGCCGAACGGGATCTTTACGGCCGCCGATTATGACTACTACTACCACAGCCTGATGAAGCGCCCCTACCTCAACCTGGGGATCACCGCCATGGGGGGCGGGCTCGGGAGTGGTGGCATCACCGGGGTCGATACCTTTAACTTTGTCAGTCACTACTACGGCAGCTGGGGCATCATTGCCCACGAATTTGGCCACGGCTTCGATGGGAAGTCCTACAGCCATGAGAGCGCGTTTGCCCGTGGCAGCCACGGCTGGCATCCCCTGATGACGGGCATGGCCAACTACCATATCCGCAAGGGCGACCTGCCCTATCTGGACGATGATCTCAACGGCTTCCACAAGCCGGAAAACGACATCTATCGCTACAACTCGGTCAGCCAGGGGGCTCGCAAGCACCGCGCTGACAGCCACATGTACTATACCGACCACTACTTCATGCAATTCTCCACCATGCCGCAAGGCTGGGTAGCCAACGGCAGCGACTTCAGTGCCGGGCAGCTGGCGGCCCTGACCAATCAGGAGCGACTGCTGATGGGCTGGATCCCCAAGGAGTCGGAGAAAGGCAATCTCTGCCGGTTCACCTTCCAGGATGGCGAGCAGTACTACGGCTACGTCGAACAACAGGCTGAGGGTCTGCTCTGTGATGCCGGCTCCCTGATCCGTTATCGTCAGCCTGATGGCCAGTTTGTGCCGCTGGTCTCGGCCATCAACCAGTTTGACTGGCTGTCACTCCACCACAAGGGCAAGCTGGCTCAGCCGGTGCTGCACCAGAATGGTCGCCAGCTCTGCTACAAGAATGTGGCGGGCTTTTACGGTATCGGCTTCGTCAATGACAACAACCAGTGCACCCAGCTGCCCAACGTCTATCAGACCAATGGCAAACACTGGCTGACCAGCTCTGGCTGGACCGGTCTGACCTACCTGAGCGGGGACTTCATCCTGCCCACGACCGGTAGCAACAGTGACTTCACCGTCACCGACCTGGCGTCTGAATATTCCATCGTTAACGGCGCGCTCGACTTCAGCCTGACGCTGACCACCGCCAACCCGGTGACCGTCACCGCGACCCTGTTGCAGGATGGCAATCCGGTCGCCACCGGCAGCGCTCTGATCGATGGTCAGGGTTCCCTGCAGCTGACGCAGTCGGGCCTAGCGGCCGGCAGTTACGAGCTGCTGCTGGCGGGCATGGCTGAGGGGAGCAAGCAGGGCTTCGAGCGCCGCTTCACCCTGGCATTGGTGGAACAGGCTCCGGGTGGTGACAGTAACGATGGTAACGGCAGCTACCCGGCCTATGTTGCGGGCACCGCTTATCAGAGTGGCGAACGGGTCAGCAATGCCGGTGGCGACTACGAGTGCAAACCCTGGCCCTATAGTGGCTGGTGTGGCGGCTCGACAAGCCACTATGAACCGGGTACCGGCAGCCACTGGAGCGATGCCTGGACCAAGCTGTAATCATCCGCTCGTGACCAAAAGAGAGCCATAACAACAGAGGGGGAGCCATCGGCTCCCCCTCTTTCAACCCGGCTTAACGGGCATCTTCCTTCAGCCACTGCGCTACGCGCTTGGCGAAGTAGGTGAGGATGCCATCAGCCCCGGCCCGCTTGAAGCAGAGTAGAGACTCCATGATGGTCTCCTTCTCTTTCAGCCAGCCGTTCTGGATCGCCGCCATGTGCATGGCGTACTCGCCGCTGACCTGATAGGCGAAAGTCGGCACGCCGAACTGATCCTTCACCTGACGAACCACGTCCAGATAGGGCATGCCCGGCTTGACCATCACGCTGTCAGCCCCTTCCTGAATATCCAGCGCCACTTCGTGCAGGGCTTCGTTACTGTTGGCCGGATCCATCTGATAGGTGGCCTTGTTGCTCTTGCCGAGGTTGCCGGCAGAGCCAACCGCATCACGGAATGGGCCGTAGTAGCAGGAAGCGTACTTGGCGGAGTAGGCCATGATGTGGGTGTTGATGAAGCCGTTCTCTTCCAGCGCGGCGCGGATGGCACCGATGCGGCCATCCATCATGTCGGACGGCGCGACTATATCGACCCCGGCTTCGGCGTGGGAGAGCGCCTGCTTGATCAGGATCTCGGTGGTGATGTCGTTCAGCACATAGCCTTCGTCATCGATGATGCCGTCCTGCCCGTGGGTGGTGAACGGGTCGAGCGCCACGTCGGTGATGACCCCGAGCTCCGGGAAGCGGGCCTTGAGGGCACGCACGGTGCGCTGGGCCAGCCCGTTCGGGTTGTAGGCCTCTTCCGCCATCAGGCTCTTACTCTCCAGCGGAGTCACCGGGAACAGGGCAATAGCTGGTACGCCCAGCTCCACCAGCTCGGCTGCTTCCTCCAGCAACAGATCGATGGAGAGACGCTCCACCCCCGGCATGGAGGGAACGGCTTCACGGCGATTCTCCCCCTCCAGCACAAACACCGGATAGATGAGATCGTTGACGGTCAGTACGTTCTCGCGCACCAGACGACGGCTGAAATCATGTTTGCGCAGACGGCGCAGGCGGCGACCCGGAAAGGCGCCCGGAAGAGTTGTAGCCATGAATCACTCCTGGAGAGGAAGTTGGAAGAACGCGGCGGAGGTGGCCCGGGTATGGGCCAGCAAGGCCTCGGGCGCTTCACCACGACAGGCCGCCACCACTTGGGCGATGTGCGGCAAAAAAGCGGGTTCGTTGCGTTTCGGGCGCGGTTTCAGATCTCGCGGCACCAGATAGGGGGCATCGGTCTCGATCATCAGCCGACCGGCCGGAATGCGAGCTACCTGTTCGCGCAGCAGCTGACCACGGCGTTCGTCGCAGAGCCAGCCAGTCACCCCTATATGCAGCCCCAGCGCCAGACACTCGTCCAGCTCCTCATCGGAGCCGGTGAAGCAGTGCAGCACGGCTCCCGGTAGTTTCGGCAACCAGGGACGGAGGATCTCGATAAAACGGGCGTGGGCATCGCGACAGTGAAGGAACACCGGCATCCCAAGCTCGGCGGCCAGTGCCAGCTGGGCGTCGAATACCGCATCCTGCACCGGACGGGGGGAGAAGTCGCGGTTGTAGTCGAGACCGCACTCGCCGATAGCCACCACCTGCGGCAAGGCTGCCAGCTCGCGCAAGGCGGGCAGGGTCGCCTCATCGACACTCTTGGCATCGTGAGGGTGTACCCCGGCAGTGGAGAAGCAGTAGCCCGGCCAACGGGCGGCCAACCCGGCGCTCTCGCGGCTGCCAGCCAGATCGGTACCGGTGAGGATCAGCGCTTCCACTCCGGCGGCGCGGGCACGGGCCACCAGCTCAGCCTGCTCGCCGGCGAACTGGCTGCTGGTCAGGTTTAAACCGATATCGATCATGGAATGAGACGTTCCGAACAAAAGGAATACATATCAGGTATTTGAAAACCATCTACCGAATGGGGTCTTACCATACGCCTCGAACGGGAGCATGAAAAGAGGAAGGGAGCCTAAGCTCCCCTCGTTCTGCTATTCCTGCGGACTTCGTCATCCTCTCGCCGTCCGGCAAACAGGTGACGAACAGAGCCTCAGCTCTCCACATCCGGTTGTTCCTGTTGCTCTTCATCCTCTTTCTTCACGTAGAAGCGGGCGAAGAACAGACCTATCTCCCACAGCGCCCACATCGGAATGGCGAGCAGGGTCTGGGAGAATACATCAGGAGGCGTCAGCAGCATGCCGACCACAAACACCCCGACGATGACGTAGGGACGCTTCTCCTTCAGGTTCTTGGGGGTGGTCACACCGGTCCAGCACAGCAGTATGGTGGCCACCGGAATTTCGAACGCCACCCCGAATGCGAAGAACAGGGTCAGTACGAAGTCCAGATAGCTGGCGATGTCGGTCGCCACCGTCACCCCGGCGGGTGCGGTACTGGTGAAGAAACCGAACACCAGAGGGAACACCACGTAGTAGGCGAACGCCATCCCCGCATAGAACAGCAGGGCACTGGAGACCACCAACGGCATGATCAGGCGCCGCTCATGCTGGTACAGACCGGGGGCGATAAAGGCCCAGGCCTGATAGAGCAGATAGGGGATCGCCACGAAGAAGGAGACCACCAGGGTCAGCTTGATCGGCGTCAGGAAGGGGGTCGCCACATCCGTCGCTATCATGCTGGTCCCTTCCGGCAACTGGCTGAGCAGCGGCTGGGCCACGAAGTCGTAGATGTTGTTGGAGAAGTAGATCAGCGCCAGAAACACCACGAGGATGGCGGTAATGGAGCGCAGCAAACGGGTTCTCAGCTCAACCAGATGGCTGATCAGGGGTTGTTCGGCCTGACTCATGGCTTCACCTCCCCTTTTACTGCGGAGTCGCTGACCGACACAGGCTCACTCTCCCGCTGGCTATTGACCGGTGGCACGTCGTGGCTCAGTTGCACCGCAGGCTCCACCGGCGTGGCAGGCTCAGCCTGGGCGACTGGCTCGGGGCGCGGCGGACGGATCTCGTTCTCCACCTGATAGGGGCGATTGACCGACTGGGCCGCCGCTTTGAGCTGTTCGATGGACTCCTGCAGCTCGGGGCTCAGGTTGCTCATCTGCAACTGTTCGGCCTTCTTGAGGTCGTTATGCAGCTCTTGCAACTTGAGCTCCTGCTCCAGCTCGGACTTGACCGAGTTCGCGGTCGAACGAATGAGGCGGATCCAGTGGGTAGCCGTGCGGATGGCAACCGGCAGCCGCTCGGGCCCCAGTACCACCAGTGCTACCACACCGATAACGACCAGCTCCCAAAAACCGATATCGAACATGGCTTAGGCCTGGTCTTTGTCTTTCTGTTTGGCGGTCTCACTGCTCTGAGTGGCCGCTTCGTTCAGCTGTTTCGGGGGAAACTCGGCATCTTTCTGCTCGGCCTTGGCATCAGCCGGCTCGTCGGAGAGGGCTTTCTTGAACCCTTTGACCGCCGCGCCAAGATCACCGCCAATGCCGCGCAGTTTCTTGGTACCGAACAGCAGCACGACGATGACTGCAATGATCAACAATTGCCAAATACTGATACCACCCATGATTTTCTCTCCAGAACAGGCGCCTGACGGCGCGGTTGTTAATTAATGGGAACGGGTTCGCAACCAGCCGACCAGCCAGCAGAGGGCTGCACCGGCGAGACTGGCTTGTCCCCACTCAATGTGTTGTTTTTGGGTCAGCAAGAATACACCCGCCAATAGCAGGCTGGCTCCAACCCCTAAGAGGTAGCGGGCCTGCCCCTGCCGACGGCTGTGACGGCGGAACTCGGCAAACATCTGGTCGAAATGACGCTGCTGATGACGGGTCTGACGCAGGGTCTCATAGACCAGCTCCGGTAGCTCCGGCAGCTTCTCGGCCCAGAATGGCGCCTTCTCCTTGATGGCGTTCAATACCGACTTGGGCCCGACCTGTTCGTGCATCCAGTTTTCGAGGAACGGCTTGGCGGTCTGCCACAAATCGAGCTGCGGGTAGAGCTGACGCCCCAACCCTTCCACATAGAGCAGGGTCTTTTGCAGCAGCACCAGCTGCGGCTGCACCGTCATATGAAAGCGGCGCGCAGTGTTGAACAGGTTGAGCAGCACGTGACCGAACGAAATTTCAGAGAGCGGCTTCTCGAAGATAGGCTCCAGCACGGTGCGAATGGCGAACTCGAACTCGTCCACCTTGGTGTCTGCCGGCACCCAGCCCGACTCCACGTGCAGCTCCGCCACCCGACGATAGTCGCGGTTGAAGAAGGCGAGGAAGTTCTCAGCCAGATAGCGTTTGTCTTCCCGATTGAGGGTACCGACGATGCCGCAGTCGATACCGATCCAGAGCGGGTTTTCCGGATGTTCGTAAGAGACGAAGATGTTGCCCGGGTGCATATCGGCGTGGAAGAAGCTGTCGCGGAACACCTGGGTGAAGAAGACCTCTACCCCGCGCTCGGCCAGCAGCTTCATGTTGGTGCCGTTGGCTTCCAGCGCCGGGATATCGGAGACCGGAATACCGTAGATGCGCTCCATCACCAGCACCTGCTCGCGGCAGAGGTCGGTGATGATTTCAGGCACATAGAGCGCCTCGGAGCCGGTGAAATTGCGGCGTAGCTGGATGGCGTTGGCCGCTTCGCGCATCAAATTCAGCTCGTCGAGGATGGTCTTGCGATACTCCTCCACCACCTCGATGGGGCGCAGTCGCGCACTCTGGGGCACGAAGCGGGCCACCAGACGGGCCAGCGCCTGCATCAACCGCAGGTCAGCCTCGATAACCGGCTCGATGTCGGGACGGATCACCTTGATGACGATCTCGCGGCCACTCTCCTTCAGGCGGGCGGTATGCACCTGCGCGATGGAGGCCGACGCCAGCGGCGTCTCGTCGAAGTCGTCAAACAGGGTTTCGATGGGACAACCCAAGCTCAGCTCGATCTGCTGGCGCGCCGCCTGACCACAGAAGGGGGGCACCCTGTCCTGCAGCAGGGCCAGCTCTTCGGCGATATCCGGCGGCAGCAGGTCGCGGCGGGTCGAAAGCATCTGGCCAAACTTGATGAAGATGGGGCCAAGGGCCTCGAAGGCGAGGCGAATGCGGGCACCGCGGCTGAGATCCGGTTGCGTGTTCTTGAGCCAGAACAGGGAGCGACGGGCCAGACGACCCGGCCAGGGTTGATAGCGGGCGGGCACCAGTTCGTCGATGCCCTGCTCCAGCAGGATGGTGATGATGCGATAGAGGCGTTTGAACTCCTTCGGGGTCATCAGGTCACCTGCTGTTCGAAGCGGGCCAGCCGCAGTTCGACGGCCTTGAGCTGCAGGGCCAGCACCTCGACGTCATCGTTGAAACTCGCCACTTCCAGCGGGCCGGGGGCGAGGCGGGCCTCTTCGGTCAGATATTCCGCCAGCTGGCTGCGGGTGCGGCACAGTTCGCGGCCGACCAAACGGCGCGCCTGACGGGCACCGCTGAACAGGGTGTGGGCCAGCACGTCGCCGGTATAGCGCGACAGCTCCTCTTCCCAGTCGATATCCAGCTCACCCAGCAGCACGCTGAATGCCTGTACCAGCTGGGGATCACCGCTCAGATCCAGTTTCTCCTCGCGGATATAACGGGTCAGGGCGGACGGGTCTTTCAGCAGACCAAGGGCGGTCAGCGACAGGCTGAGCACCGCATCGGCCTCCCCTTCATGCTGGGCCAGCACATCCAGCCGACGCTCGGAGAAGACGAACCAGAGCGGCTTGAGTTCACGCAGCTCCAGCTTGAGCACCTTGCCCATCAGTTTGCGCAGCCGCTCCGGGCTCTGTTTGTCCAGCGCCAGCAACTGGTTGAGGCTGGTTTCGATCACCGCGGTGACCATGGCATCCATCGGCATAGGCAACCTTAAAACTTGTAACCGCGGTGCAGGGCGACCACACCCTGAGTCAGATTGAAGTACTCCACCTGCTCGAAACCGACATTTTCCATCATGCCAGCCAGGGTCTGCTGATCCGGGTGCATGCGGATGGACTCTGCCAGATATTTGTAGCTTTCACTGTCGTTCGCGACAATTTCGCCCATTTTCGGCAGCAGTTTGAAGGAGTAGAGATCATAGAGCTTGGCGATCACTTCACTGACCGGCTTGGAGAACTCCAGCACCAGCAGACGGCCACCCGGCTTGAGCACCCGGAACATGGAGGCGAGCGCCTTGTCCTTGTCGGTGACGTTGCGCAGACCGAAGCCGATGGTAATCACGTCGAAGTGGTTATCCGGGAAGGGGAGCGCCTCGGCATTGGCCTGCACGTAGGAGACGTTGTTGGCGACCCCCAGATTGCGCAGCTTGTCGCGGCCCACTTTCAGCATGGAGTCGTTGATATCCGCCAGCACCACCTGACCGGTCTCGCCGACGATGCGGGAGAACTTGGCGGTCAAGTCACCGGTACCACCGGCCAGATCCAGCACCTTCTGGCCCTTGCGCACACCGGAACAGTCGATGGTGAAGCGCTTCCACAGGCGGTGGATGCCGAACGACATCAGATCGTTCATCAGATCATACTTGGCTGCCACCGAATGGAAGACACCTGCTACCAGAGTTTCCTTCTCGGTCGCGGCCACGGTTTTAAAGCCAAAATGCGTTGTCGTTGCTTGTTCTGACATCCCTTAAACACCCATAGAGCAAAGAATGGCCGCCAGTTTACCAGAGCCACTGGCGTCCGGACACCTTAAACCCGGCTCGCAACCAACTGCATGCCCAGCACCACCATGGCCAGACAGAGGAAGAGATTGAGACCGATATTGAGCAGCGCTTTCAGATAGGCCCCATGTTGAGCCAGCACTACCGTATCGAGGGCAAAGGAAGAAAACGTGGTCAGGGCACCGAGGATCCCCACCATCAGCAGCGGCTTCATCGGGTGTTCTACCACATGACCATGACTGATGAGGGCGAATGCCACCCCCATGATGAAAGAGCCCACCACGTTGACCACCAGAGTCCCGTAAGGAAAGTGGCGCCCCAGCAGCAAGGCCATCAGTTCGGCAATCCCAAAACGAAGGCAGGCGCCGATGGCGCCCCCTGCAGCAACATAGAACCAGGTTTGCATGGTGTCACTCCCTCAGGGTCAGACCGCCATTATGTCGCAATGGCGGCCCTTGTGCCCAGAGGCGGAACTAATCGTCATCCAGCCTGATTGAAATCTCAGCGGCGAAAATCGATGGGCTCTGGCTCACCCAGCACGATCTCGGTCTGGGCCGGGCGGGTCTGGGCAATCACCTTACCGTGGCGGATCGAGTAACGCACCGGCACTTGACGGCGCACCGCATCGAAGCCGTTGTCGGCAGGCAGGATCAACAGGTTGGCCGGTTTGCCCACCTCGATACCATAGCGATCCTGCACATTCAGGGTGCGGGCGCTGTGGCTGCTGATCAGCTTCAGACCGTCGTTGATCTGCTCGTAACCCATGATCTGGCAGACATGCAGCCCCATGTGCAGCACCTGCAACATGTTGGCAGTGCCCATGGGATACCAGGGATCGAACACGTCATCGTGACCGAAGCAGACGTTGATGTTCGCCTCCAGCATCTCCTTCACCCGGGTAATGCCGCGGCGTTTGGGATAGGTATCGAACCGCCCCTGCAGGTGAATGTTCACCAGCGGATTGGCCACAAAGTTGATATCCGCCATCTTGAGCAGACGGAACAGGCGGGAAGCATAAGCGCCGTTGTAGGAGTGCATGGCGGTGGTGTGACTGGCGGTGACCCGATGCCCGATACCGCGCTCGTAGGCCAGAGTTGCCAGCGTCTCGATGAAACGGGACTGCTCGTCATCGATTTCGTCACAGTGCACATCGACTAGAACCTGATACTTCTCGGCAAGATCGAAGATGTAGTGCAGACTTTCGACCCCATATTCCCGGGTGAACTCGAAATGGGGAATAGCACCGATCACATCGGCCCCCAGCTTGAGCGCCTCCTCCAGCAATGCCTTGCCATTGGGGTAGGAGAGGATCCCCTCCTGCGGGAAGGCGACGATCTGCAGTTCCACCCACTCCTTCATCTCTTCCCGCACTTCCAGCATCGCCTTGAGCGCGACCAGATTGGGATCGGAGACATCGACGTGAGTACGCACAAACTGGATGCCGTTGGCGATCTGCCACTTCAGCGTCTGGATGGCACGCTGTTTAACATCCTCATGGGTCAGCAGTGCCTTGCGTTCGGCCCAGCGCTCGATCCCCTCGAACAGGGTGCCGGAGAGATTCCAGCTCGGCTCCCCAGCCGTCTGGGTGGTATCGAGGTGAATATGGGGTTCGATAAAGGGAGCGATCGCCAGACCGCCCTCCCCGTCCAGCACCCGACCGGCGACGGCATGCTCGTCATGGGGTTCGATGGCGGTGATGACCCCATCCTGACAGCGGATCTGCCACAACCCTTCCCGATCGGCCAAACGAATATGTTGAATCAGCATTTGCTAGCTTCCTGTACCAGAACCGGCCGCTGGGTGAGGCGAACCAGAATGAAATAGGTGAAGGCGGCGCCCAATACCGCGTTGAGTGGCACTATGCCCGGCAGCCACTTGCCGACAGCCACCCCGACTGCCGTTGCTACCAGTGCCTGCCAGCGCACCGTCTCGAACTGCTGATCGGCAAACTGACGGTAACGCTCACGATTGAGCAGGAAATCTATGATGATAATGCCACCAATCGGGGGAATTGCCGTACTCAAAAAGGCCAGCCAGCCGACAAAGTTGTTGTAGAGCCAGAGGGCACAGGCGGTACCGATCAGACCGTTGATCACGCTGAGCGGCTTGCTCTTGAGACCGGTAATGTTGGCAAAACCGAGGCCGGAGGCATAGAGGGCGTTGTCGTTGGTGGTCCAGATGTTGAGGCCCAGCACCAGAATGGCGGGGATCAGCAGCCCCTGCATCAGCATCACCTCCGAGATATCGGCCTGACCGGTTACCGCCGCGCCGGCTGCGCCGAAGACGAACATCAGAGTATTGCCCAAAAAAAACGCCACCATGGTAATCATGACGGCGCCCCAGGGTTTGCGACCAAATCGAACAAAGTCGGCGGTCAGGGTTCCTGCACTGATAAAGGAACCGACCACCATGGTCAATGCCGTGGTGAACTCGATAGGATTGCTTGGTTGCACCTGCTGCAACGCAGCCATGCCACCGGTCGAGGTCACCGCCAACCAGACCGAGTAGCCACCCAGCAGGGCGATAGCCGGTACGGCCACAAAGCTCAACACCATCAGGGCGGAGATTCCGAAGTAGACGGTTACCGTCATCAGAATGCCCGAAATGGCGATGAGCCAGTTCACATCGATGCCGGTCGCTTTCTGCACCGGCAGCGCAAACATGGCGACACCGACGCCAAACCAGCCGACCTGAGTACCGCCCAGCAGCAAGGATGGCAACCAGGAACCTTTCACCCCAAAGGAGTAACGAGCAAGCAGATGGGTAGAGAGACCGGTTGAAGCACCGATATAGCCGAGACAAGCGGTGTAGATACCCAGCAACAAGTTGCCGATAAGTACCGCCTTGATGAAGTCATCGAACACCAGCCCGGTACCCAGCGCACCACCGGTCCACATGCTGGCAGAGAAGAAGGTCAGGCCGAGCATCACCAGCATCAGCGACAGCACACCTTTACGCCCTTTGGCGGGTACCGCCCCCAAACAGTATTCGTTATCCTGCGCCATGCTCTCTCTCCACGTAATAGGCAAAACGCGCCGGATTTTACATGTAAAACGTTTTACGTCAATCAATCATGGTTAAATCTCTGGATAAAACCATCAATAGCAGTCAAATGAGTAACACATTAGGACTCAAACCAGCAGATAAATAGTGTCGGCTGCAAGCAGAGGGGGATTGCGGGAATAGGGAATGTAGGGGGATATAAGAAAACTGACAGATGCAAAAAAGCCTCCCTTTTCAGGGAGGCTTTCTATTTAATGGTGCTGATACCCAGAATCGAACTGGGGACCTCATCCTTACCAAGGATGCGCTCTACCGACTGAGCCATATCAGCACACTAACCGGTAAAGACCACGCTGGGCGTAATCTTGAAATTGGGTGCCTGGCAGTGTCCTACTCTCGCATGGCGAATGCCACACTACCATCGGCGCTACCGCGTTTCACTTCTGAGTTCGGCATGGGATCAGGTGGTTCCACGGCGCTATGGCCGCCAGGCAAATTCTTCAATCTGAGAAAGCTGATGTAAGTAGTTTCGTATTCGTTACAAGGCCCAGAACACTTCTTGGGTGTTGTATGGTTAAGCCTCACGGGTAATTAGTATGGGTTAGCTCAACACGTCGCCGCGCTTACACACCCCACCTATCAACGTTGTGGTCTCCAACGGCCCTTTAGGACCCTCAAGGGGTCAGGGATGACTCATCTCAGGGCTCGCTTCCCGCTTAGATGCTTTCAGCGGTTATCGATTCCGAACTTAGCTACCGGGCAGTGCCACTGGCGTGACAACCCGAACACCAGAGGTTCGTTCACTCCGGTCCTCTCGTACTAGGAGCAACTCCCTTCAATCATCCAACGCCCACGGCAGATAGGGACCGAACTGTCTCACGACGTTCTGAACCCAGCTCGCGTACCACTTTAAATGGCGAACAGCCATACCCTTGGGACCGACTTCAGCCCCAGGATGTGATGAGCCGACATCGAGGTGCCAAACACCGCCGTCGATATGAACTCTTGGGCGGTATCAGCCTGTTATCCCCGGAGTACCTTTTATCCGTTGAGCGATGGCCCTTCCATTCAGAACCACCGGATCACTATGACCTACTTTCGTACCTGCTCGACCTGTCCGTCTCGCAGTTAAGCTGGCTTATGCCATTGCACTAACCTCCTGATGTCCGACCAGGATTAGCCAACCTTCGTGCTCCTCCGTTACTCTTTGGGAGGAGACCGCCCCAGTCAAACTACCCACCAGGCACTGTCCGCGAGCCCGATTCAGGGCCCTGCGTTAGAACATCAAACATACAAGGGTGGTATTTCAAGGACGGCTCCAGCGCAACTGGCGTCACGCCTTCAAAGCCTCCCACCTATCCTACACATGTAGGTTCAATGTTCAGTGCCAAGCTGTAGTAAAGGTTCACGGGGTCTTTCCGTCTAGCCGCGGGTACACCGCATCTTCACGGCGAATTCGATTTCACTGAGTCTCGGGTGGAGACAGCATGGCCATGGTTACACCATTCGTGCAGGTCGGAACTTACCCGACAAGGAATTTCGCTACCTTAGGACCGTTATAGTTACGGCCGCCGTTTACCGGGGCTTCGATCAAGAGCTTCGCTTGCGCTAACCCCATCAATTAACCTTCCGGCACCGGGCAGGTGTCACACCCTATACGTCCACTTTCGTGTTTGCAGAGTGCTGTGTTTTTGATAAACAGTCCCAGCCATCTGGTCACTGCGACTCCCAACTGCTCCATCCGCAAGGGACTTCACTGTCAGGAGCGAACCTTCTCCCGAAGTTACGGTTCTATTTTGCCTAGTTCCTTCACCCGAGTTCTCTCAAGCGCCTTGGTATTCTCTACCCGACCACCTGTGTCGGTTTGGGGTACGATGACTTGTAATCTGAAGCTTAGAGGCTTTTCCTGGAAGCAGGGCATCAATGGCTTCCACACCGTAGTGTGTTCGTCTCGTGTCTCAGTGTTGTGTCTCCGGATTTGCCTAGAAACACCACCTACGCACTTTCACCAGGACAACCGTCGCCTGGCCCACCTAGCCTTCTCCGTCCCCCCATCGCAATTACAAGTCGTGCAGGAATATTAACCTGCTTCCCATCGACTACGCCTTTCGGCCTCGCCTTAGGGGTCGACTCACCCTGCCCCGATTAACGTTGGACAGGAACCCTTGGTCTTCCGGCGAGGAGGCTTTTCACCCCCTTTATCGTTACTTACGTCAGCATTCGCACTTCTGATATCTCCAGCATGCCTCTCGACACACCTTCGCAGACTTACAGAACGCTCCCCTACCACTCACACATAAGTGTGAATCCGCGGCTTCGGTGCCTGGTTTGAGCCCCGTTACATCTTCCGCGCAGGCCGACTCGACTAGTGAGCTATTACGCTTTCTTTAAATGATGGCTGCTTCTAAGCCAACATCCTAGCTGTCTGAGCCTTCCCACATCGTTTCCCACTTAACCAGAACTTTGGGACCTTAGCCGGCGGTCTGGGTTGTTTCCCTCTTCACGACGGACGTTAGCACCCGCCGTGTGTCTCCCGGATATTACTTACTGGTATTCGGAGTTTGCATGGGGTTGGTAAGTCGGGATGACCCCCTAGCCCAAACAGTGCTCTACCCCCAGTAGTATTCGTCCGAGGCGCTACCTAAATAGCTTTCGGGGAGAACCAGCTATCTCCGAGTTTGATTGGCCTTTCACCCCCAGCCACAGGTCATCCCCTAACTTTGCAACGTTAGTGGGTTCGGTCCTCCAGTTGATGTTACTCAACCTTCAACCTGCCCATGGCTAGATCACCCGGTTTCGGGTCTACACCTTGCAACTAGACGCCCAGTTAAGACTCGGTTTCCCTACGGCTCCCCTATACGGTTAACCTCGCTACAAAATGTAAGTCGCTGACCCATTATACAAAAGGTACGCAGTCACCCCGAAGGGCTCCC
>NZ_JBQBFE010000001.1:2827500-2930000 GCF_051919165.1 Aeromonas sp. 96A
GTACCCGCTCCACATCGATCTGCTTGCGGTCGAGGAAGATCTGACCCTGAGCCCCGATCGCCAGCATGATGCTGGAGGATTTCTGCGACTTGGCCTGACTGGCCTGAGGTCTGTGTACCTCGAGCCCGGCTTCGCGCACGAAGGAGGTGGTGACAATAAAGAAGATCAGCATGATGAACACGATATCCAGCATGGGAGTCATGTCGATCTGCACTTCGTCACGCTGGCGTTTGGATTGCCGTCTCATTGCATTACCTTCTCTTCTCGCAGTCCGTCCCGGGTCTTGGCCAGCGCACGCTTGGCCTGACTCTCGAGCCGACTGAGTAACAACACGCCGGAGAGCGCCACCACCATGCCTGCCATGGTGGGGATGGTGGCGCGGGAGATCCCGCCCGCCATGCTCTCCGGGTTAAAGCGGTTGGCCGCAGCCAACGCATCGAATACGCCGATCATGCCGGTCACAGTGCCCAGCAACCCCAGCATGGGGCAGAGCACCACCAGGGTGCGGATGAAGATCAGATGACGGTTCAGTTCCAGCTCCGCCTGTGCCAGCCAGCGGCTGCGGATCGCCCGAGCGTGCCAACTGTGGCGCTCGCTGCGGGCTTGCCAGCGACCGAGCAGCTGTTGCTGCAACGGGCCGAACCCCAGATTGAGGTAGAGCAGTCGCTCGATCATCAGAATCCACATCAGCACCAGCAGGGCCAGAATGACCCAGAGCACCGGACCGCCACGGCCCATGAAGCTCTGCAGCTGTTGCCAGATGTCGAGCATCATGCTGCTCGCTCCATCCCGTTGTTATTGCTCTCGGCGCGCTCGGCCAGAATGCCGGCCACCTGCTGCTCCAGTACATTGGAGAGCTCGGTGAAGCGCGATTGCAGCAGGCTGTGGGCCAGGATCAGCGGAATGGCCGCCACCAGACCCTGTACAGTGGTGACCAGCGCCATGGAGATGCCGCCCGCCATGATCTTGGGATCGCCGGTACCAAACTGGGTGATGGCCTGGAAGGTGCCGATCATCCCGGTCACGGTACCGAGCAGACCCAGCATGGGGGCGATGGCCGCGATCACCTTGACCATGCCGATGCCACGTTCCATGCGAGGGGTCTCCTGCAGGATCGCCTCATCAAGACGCAGTTCGAGGGTCTCCATGCTCAGCTCGGGGTGTTTGTCTGCCACCGTCAGCACCCGGCCAAGGGCGTTGTCGGCGTGATACTCGCCGCTCTTGAGCTGGCGACGAACCCGACCTAGCTCACGAGAGAGACTCCACAGCCGTACCGCCGCAATTCCCAGACCGATAGCGGCCAGCAGCACGATAATGGCGCCGACCTGACCACCTTGCTGTACCTGCTGCCAGAAGGTAGGTGCCTGTGCCAGCATCGCCAGCAGAGTGCCATGAGAAGGATCCAGCGGCAGCGCTTCCCCTTCCTGACCCTGATAAGCCGCAACGGCAGAGAGCACGCTACCGGGCAGACCCAGTACCGGGCTCAAGCCTTCGGCGGTCGGTTGCAGGAAGCCTTCGCTCCCCAGCAGGGCAAAACTGCCAACCCGGGTCAGCGACTGCTCGCTGGCAGCCCCCTGGGCATCGAGCACCTTGCCGTTGAACCGGGTAATCCGGCCAGATTCGCGGATCTCCTGCAGCAGCGTAGCGGGCAGCAGGGCGAGAGCGGCGCGATCCGGCACCTGTTTATCCTGTGCCATGGCTTTCAGCGGGGCGAGACGCTCCGGGTACTGGCCCTCGACGGCGGATTCACTCAGCAGCTTGACCGCATCGCTGGCCCCCTGACGGGTCACCGCGAAGATCTCGTTCATGTCGCCGGAGGCTTGCTCCCACTGGGCGTTAAGCTCGACCAGCTGCTTCTCGTTGCTGGCGAACTTGCCAGCCAGCTCCTTGCTCAGGCGCTGGGCCTCGGCCAGTCTGGCGCGGGCAGTGCCGAGCTCCTTGGCAACGGTCGCCAGATCTTGCTGAGCCTGCTGTTCACGAGCCTGTTCCTGCTGTTGCCACTCATCGGCGACAGCGGCGTTGGTACCGCAGGAGAGGGCAATAAGGAGGGGGAACCACTTCATGGTGACTCTCATGATTGGGCCTCCTGACTGCGGCTGACAGAGAGGGGGACATTGAGCAACTGGGGAACTTTCTTGTCGGCGGCCACATCCATCGCCTCGGCGATAGGGGAGAGCCACTGGCTATCGAGGGCTTGCCACTGCTTCGCCTCGGCAGACCAGCGCCATGCCTGACTGCGATCGGCCGTCATTGCCAGCAGGGAGACCCGACCCAGCGCCAGCACATCGACCCGACGCGGAGCACCATCCAGCTCCAGCTCGGCGGAATAGCTGTCCATCCGGCTGCCGTACTCGGCTTCAATCTGATAGGCCTGCAGCAGCTGACGGAATTTCTCTGCCTCGCTAACGTCTGCGCGGGCCAGGGTCGCTTTCAACTGTTCAACCCGCGCCAGCCGATCTTCCTTGCGCAGCGGGATGTCATTTTGCACCAGCTGTTCCAGATCTGCCTGCATCTGCAACATCAGCGGGATCAAGCCCTGACGGGTCTCTTGCACCGCTTCCAGCTGCTGGCTCAATTTACCCAGCTCATTTTGCTGATCGGCCACCAGAGATTGCATGTAACGGTTGTAGGCTTCGAGGTCACGCAGTTGCAGCTGGGCGTTTTGCAGCTCCAGTCGTGCGGCAACAGCGGCATCGGCGGCTTTTTCCACCCGCTGCTGGGAGGCTTTCCCGGCAGCTATGCTGTTCTTGAGGGCGGGAGCAACCAGCTCATCCCCGACGGCAGCAAAGTGGACTGACAGTGGCAGCAGGGCCACACCCCATAATTTGTTCATTGAAATACATCTTACTAATGATAACTATTATCATTATCTCAAATGCAGGGCGGACTGGCAACGAGAGGATTTTCTTGGCCTTTATGCACAAAAACAGGATAATTTTTAAGCACGCACGGAATAAGTGGCGCCAATAGCCACCGCACAAATATAAATAACGATAAAAAATCTTTTCGATCAGTGTGATAGAGATCGAAAAAGGAGAAAGTAATGCTCAACGATGCGATCTGGGAACATATCGACAAGTTCACCAAGGCAACAAAAACCAGCGATATCCAGCAACTGCTGGAGCGCTTCAGTCATCAAATGGGCTTTGATTACTTTCGGCTGCTGATTATTTTCCCCATCAGCATGCAAAAATCCCACGTGGCACTGTTCAACAACTGTCCGACCACCTGGTTTGACGCCTACAGCGAAAACCAGTATCTGACCCAGGATCCGGTGGTCTATCTGGGGCTGAAACAGACCCAGCCGATCTTCTGGAACAAGCTCGACTGCGACTCGCCCTGGCTGCCCAGCGCCAGCCGCGATGTGATGAACCTGGCGGCTGATTTCGGGGTACGCAATGGCGTCTCCTTTCCGCTGCACACCCCGCAGGGGGAGCACGGCATCCTCTCATTCATCACCAAGGAGAAATCCAACTCCGATCTGATGTTTGAAAATGTTCCGCTGCTGTCATTCTGCGCCAGCTACATCTTCAACTCCGCACTGCAACTGATCAAAAGCAGACCGGATATGATGAAATACCTGACCGAACTGTCGGATCGGGAGAAGGAGTGCCTGTTCTGGGCCAGCGAGGGCAAGACCTCCTGGGAGATCGCCACCATCCTCGGCATCAGTGAGCGGACGGTCAACTTCCACCTGACCCAGGTGACCAACAAGACCGACTCGAAGAATCGCAGTCAGGCCATCGCCAAAGGGATCACCAGCGGCATCATAGTGCCCTCCCTCGACGAGGTCACCATCACCAACCTGCGGCTGTCGTAACCCCTCAGCCGAAACAAAAAGAGCCGCAATTGCGGCTCTTTTTCATTTGAGAGAGTGACTTACTCGACGGTCACCGATTTTGCCAGGTTGCGCGGCTGGTCCACGTCGGTGCCCTTGATCAGGGCAACGTGGTAGGAGAGCAGCTGCAGCGGTACGGTATAGACGATGGGGGCGATCACCTCTTCCACATGGTTGAGGTTCATGACCCGCATGGTCTCGTCGCTCTTGAAGCCAGTATCGGCATCGGCGAACACGTAAAGGATACCGCCACGGGCGCGCACCTCTTCCACGTTGGACTTGAGCTTCTCCAGCAGATCGTTGTTCGGCGCCACCACAATGATGGGCATCTCGGCATCGATCAGCGCCAGCGGGCCGTGCTTCAGCTCGCCAGCGGCATAGGCTTCGGCGTGGATGTAGGAGATCTCTTTGAGCTTGAGCGCCCCCTCCATGGCGATGGGGTACTGGCTGCCGCGGCCGAGGAACAGGCTGTGCTGCTTGTCGGCAAACTCTTCGGCCAGGGTTTCGATATCCTTGGCCAGCGCCAGACTCTCTTTAATACGCAGCGGCAGGGCTTGCAGCGCCTTGACCAGTTCGGCTTCGGCGGCGGCGCTCAGGTGGCCACGGCAGTGACCGACCGAGGCCACCAGCATCAACAGGCCAGCCAGCTGGGTGGTGAACGCCTTGGTGGAGGCCACTCCAATTTCTGCCCCCGCGCGGGTCATAAAGGCCAGATCCGATTCACGCACCAGCGAAGAGCCCGGCACGTTGCAGATAGCCAGCGAGCTCATGTAGCCGGATTCCTTGGCCAGACGCAGGGCGGCCAGGGTATCGGCGGTCTCGCCACTCTGGGAGAGGGTCACCAGCAGGCTGTTGGGGCGCACTACCGACTTGCGATAGCGGAACTCGGAGGCGATCTCTACATCGCAGGAGACGCCAGCGATCTCTTCGAACCAGTAGCGAGCCACCATGCCGGAGTGGTAGGAGGTGCCGCAGGCAACGATCTGCACGTGCTCGACCTTGTCAAAGATGGCGCGCGCACCGTTGCCGAACGATTCGACCACCACGTGATCGCTGCCCAGACGCCCTTCCAGGGTGTTGGTGATCGCTTTGGGTTGCTCGTGGATCTCTTTGAGCATGTAGTGACGGTATTCACCCTTGTCACCGGCATCGTGGGAGAGTTCGGACTCCTGCTCTTCACGCACCACGGCGTTGCCGTTGGTATCGAAGATGTGCACGTCACGGCGGGTCACTTCGGCCACATCACCCTCTTCCAGGAAGATGAAACGACGGGTCACCGGCAGCAGCGCCATCTGGTCGGAGGCGATAAAGTTCTCGCCGATACCGCGGCCGATCACCAGCGGTGAACCGGAGCGGGCCACCACCACGCGGCTGTCGTCGCGGCTGTCCATCACCACGGTACCGTAGGCACCGCGCAGCTGCTTCACCGCAGTCTGCATGGCGGCCAGCAGGCTACCGGCGCTCTTCAGCTCGTGATGGACCAGATGGGCAATCACTTCGGTGTCAGTGTCGGAGCTGAACACATAACCCAGCGCCTTCAACTCTTCCCGCAGCTCTTCGTGGTTCTCGATGATGCCGTTGTGCACCACCACGATATGCTCGGAAACGTGGGGATGGGCGTTGCGCTCGGAGGGCTCGCCGTGAGTGGCCCAGCGGGTATGGGCGATGCCGGTACCACCGTGAACGAACTGCTCGTCGAGCGCCTTGGCCAGCTCGGCCACCTTGCCCAGACGGCGAACCCGCTGCAACGGCTGGTTGGCGCTGAACACGGCCACACCAGCGGAGTCATAACCGCGGTACTCCAGACGGCGCAGGCCCTCTACCAGAATTTCAGCCACATCACGTTGGGCGACAGCCCCGACGATGCCACACATACACTTCTCCTTGAGATGCAAATCGTAAAGTCAGTTGGATGGTTCAGAGCTCGATGTCAGCAAGTGACCGGGGCGCAGATAAGCGTCACCCCCTGGGCTTGAATCTGTTCTCTGGCCTCGCTGGCCAGCCCCTCGTCGGTCACCAGGGTATGGATGCTCGACCAGGGAAGTTCGAGATTGGGGATCTTGCGGCCGATCTTTTCCGATTCGACCATCACAATGACCTCCCGCGATACCTCGGCCATGACCCGCGACAGGCCCACCAGCTCGTTGAAGGTGGTGGTGCCACGCTCCGGGTCGATGCCGTCGGCACCGATAAAGAGCTGGTCGAAGTCGTAAGATCGCAACACCTGTTCCGCCACCTGACCCTGAAAAGATTCGGAGTGAGGGTCCCAAGTGCCACCGGTCATTAACAGGGTAGGCTCATTTTCCAGCTCGCGCAGGGCACCGGCCACATTGAGGGAGTTGGTCATCACGATGAGGCCGCGCTTGTTGCCCAGCATGGGGATCATGGCGCTGGTGGTGCTGCCGCTGTCGATGATGACGCGGTTGTGATCACGCAGCCGCTCGGCCGCCGCACGGGCAATGGCTAACTTTCGGTTCGAAACTTGTTCGGGATTGGCCTCGACCACCATCTCGCTCGGCAAAGGGACTGCACCACCGTAACGGCGCAGCAGCAGACCACCGCTCTCCAGTACCGCCAGATCTTTACGGATAGTCACTTCGGAGGTAGAAAAGTGTTTGGCGAGGGCGTCGACGCTCACTTCACCCTGCTCTTGTACCAGGGTCACTATGGTGTGTCGGCGTTGTTGAGTATTACGTTTGGTCATTTTTAAGTTTCGATTCGAAAGAACATCGAAATATTAGCCCCTTTTTCGGAAAAATAAAACAGCAAATAGGATCCGATTTGGTTCGATGCCAGAATGGGGTGCCAATTTGCGACGAGGATGCCATGCAAAAGAGAGTCATCTGGCTGGTGGAGGATGAGGCCAGCATCGCCGACACCCTGATTTACGCCCTGCAGACCGACGGGTTCGAGGTGGAGTGGTTCATGCTGGGCCAGCAGTTGCTGACACGACTGAAACAGACGCGCCCCGACTTCCTGATCCTCGATGTGGGGCTGCCCGACATCAGCGGCTTTGAACTCTGCAAGCAGGTGAGGGCGCTGACCGATATCCCCCTGATGTTCCTCACCGCCCGCAGCGAGGAGATAGACCGGCTGATCGGGCTGGAGATCGGTGCCGACGACTATGTGGCCAAACCCTTCTCACCACGGGAGGTGTGTGCCCGGGTGCGGGTCATCCTGCGCCGCAGCCAGCCCGTCGCCCCCCAGCCCAGCGCCCTGCTGGTGCTGGATGAGGAACGGGCCCGCATCCATTTTCGCGGCCAACCGCTGGCCCTCACCCGCTACGAATATCTGCTGCTCAAGACCCTGATGCTGGCGCCGGGGCGGGTCTACTCCCGCCAGCAGCTGATGGATCTGGTGTGGCAGGATGCGGAGGAGAGTCTGGATCGCACCGTCGATACCCATATCAAGACCATCCGCGCCAAGCTGCGCGAACATGATCCCGAGGCCAACCTGATCCTCACCCACCGCGGGCTGGGCTACAGCCTGGAGCTGGCATGAGACTCGGGTTGCAACTGCTGTGCGGCCTGCTGCTGATCTTCGCGCTGGCCGCCTGGTTCGTGCTGGAGATCTTCGTCGAGGAGATAAAACCAGGGGTGCGCAGCGCCACCGAGGATACTCTGGTAGACATGACCCAGCTGCTGGCACCGCTGGCGCTCGATGATCTGAAAGAGGGCAATATGATGAACGGGCGGTTGGCCAGCGCCTTCGCCCGCCTCAACCAGAATCCCATCAATGCGATGATCGACGGCCACCTCAAGCAGCAGGCGGAGTACCGCATCTATGTCACTGACCAGAAGGGTATGGTGATTTACGACTCCGACGGCACGGATCTGGGCAAGGACTATTCCCGCTGGAACGATGTCTACCGCACCCTGCGCGGCCAATATGGCGCCCGCAGCACCCGCACCGATCCCGACGATGCCGCCAGCTCGACCATGTATGTGGCGGCGCCGCTGCGGGAAGGGGCCGAGATCATCGGCTCCCTCACCGTCGCCAAACCCAATCGCACCCTGATGCCAGCCATCGAGCGCGGGGAACAGGAGCTGCTGCGGGCCGGCGGCCAGATGCTGCTCATCTCGCTGCTGATCGGCAGCCTGCTGGTGTGGTGGCTCAACCGCGCCATCGGCAAGCTGGTGCACTACGCCGACTCGGTCAGCAAGGGGGAGGCGGCACCGCTGCCACGGCTGCACACCGTCGAGCTGGATCGGCTCGGCCGCTCGCTGGAGACCATGCGCCACCAGCTCGATGGCAAAAGCTACATCGAAGCCTATGTGCACAGCCTGACCCACGAGCTGAAGAGCCCGCTGGCCGCCATTCGCGGGGCAGGGGAGATTTTGGCCGAAACGCCGCCCCCCGAAGTTGCCAAACGGTTTATCGGCAACATCAATCAGGAAACCGCGCGCATGCAGCAGCTGATCGAGCGAATGCTGCAACTGGCGCGGCTGGAGTCGGGGCAGGGGCTGGATCGCCAGTCGGTGGAACCGGCAAAACTGGGCAAGCGCACCCTCGACGCCCGCCAGATCATTGCCCAGCGCCGTCAGGTCGAGTTGGTGGCCGAGCTGGCCAGCGCGCCGAAACAGAAGTGGGATCCGCTGCTGGTGGAGCAGGCCATCGGCAACCTGCTGGACAACGCCATCGACTTCTCTCCCGCCAACGGGCAGGTCACCCTGAGCGGCAGCCAGCAGGAGGAGGGCTACTGTTTTCGGGTCACCGACAGCGGCCCCGGCATTCCCGACTACGCCCTGCCGCGCATCTTCGAGCGCTTCTACTCCCTGCCACGACCGGACAAGGGGAAGAGCAGCGGTCTGGGGCTCAGCTTCGCCCATGAAGTAGCCCACCAGCATGGCGGCAGTCTGACCCTGAGCAACCGGCCGGAAGGGGGCGCGCTGGCGGAACTCTGGCTGCCGTTCGCCTAGTCCCCCGCAACTTCACATTCCCCACACAAAGCGGCATTAGACTGCCGCTTTCTCTCATCCATTTGCTCAAGGAAATGCTATGTCCCGCCTGCTTCTCTCCAGCCTGCTGGCTGCCGGTCTGCTCGCAGCCCTGCCTGCCTCCGCCGCCAGCGGCTGCTTTCTCTATGCTGACGGCAACGGCCAGACCCTCTCCAGCGAAGGGGACTGCTCCAGCCAGCTGCCACCCGCGTCCACCTTCAAGATCCCGCTCGCGCTGATGGGTTACGACAGCGGCTATCTGGTGGATGAAGAGCATCCGGCACTGCCCTACAAGCCGAGCTACGACGGCTGGCTGCCCGCCTGGCGCGAAACCACTACCCCGCGCCGTTGGGAAACCTACTCGGTGGTCTGGTTCTCCCAGCAGATCACCGAGTGGCTGGGGATGGAGCGCTTCCAGCAATACGTCGACCGCTTCGACTACGGCAACCGGGATCTCTCCGGCAATCCGGGCAAGCATGACGGCCTGACCCAGGCCTGGCTCAGCTCCAGCCTCGCCATCAGTCCGGAGGAGCAGGCTCGCTTCCTCGGCAAGATGGTGAGCGGCAAGCTGCCGGTCTCGGCGCAGACCCTGCAATACACCGCCAATATCCTCAAGGTGAGCGAGATCGACGGCTGGCAGATCCACGGCAAGACCGGCATGGGCTACCCGAAGAAGCTGGATGGCAGCCTCAACCGCGATCAGCAGATCGGCTGGTTCGTCGGCTGGGCCAGCAAACCGGGCAAGCAGCTGATCTTTGTCCATACCGTGGTGCAAAAGCCCGGCAAGCAGTTCGCCTCCCTCAAGGCGAAAGAAGAGGTGCTGGCCGCATTGCCCGGGAAGCTGAAGACCCTGTAATTCCTCCAGAAACCGGCGCAATGCCGGTTTTTTTATCCCCCTTCACCACCACTTCACACAGACCCATCACCACTTCACGCCGGACTGACAGACTCACTCCATCCAACAAGGAGACGTGTCATGGTCAAACAGATATTCACCCACAAGATCTTTCTGCTGCTGTTGCTCAGCCTGCTGTTGATGGTGCCGGTGCAATCCATCATGGAGCTGAACCGGGAGCGTCAGGCTTACCGCAGTCAGGCCATTCACAGCATCATGGCCAGCAGCAGCGGCCCGCAACGACTGATGGGGCCCATTATCGTGCAGCCCTATACCCGTTCGGTGACGGTTGAGCAGGAGGGCAAGCGCTTCGTCCGTCAGGAGCAGATCTACCGCTACCTGCTGCCGGAGCAACTGGATATCAGGGCCAACATGGAGGTGACCCCGCGCAAGCTGGGCATCTATCAGGCGCAGGTCTATCAGACCCGGCTCACCCTATCGGGCCACCTACCTACCCGACAGAGTCTGCTGGGTGACGCGACCTCACCGCTCGGTGAAACGGCCGAGCTGGTGGCGGGCAAACCCTACCTTAGCCTGGTGCTCTCCGATGCCCGCGGCATCAACAGCGTCCCCGAACTGCAACTCGGCACACAGCGGATCCCGTTTGCCCCCGGCGCCCGCCTCGGTGATGCGCTGGCAGGTATCCATGCCCCGCTCGACAGCCTGCCGCAACAGGATGGCACCTTTCATCTGGATCTGAATCTGCAGGGGATGAACGTCCTAGACATAGTACCGCTGGGCAAGGAGAGCACCTTGCTGCTGGCGGGCAACTGGCCCCATCCCAACTTTATCGGCGACTTTCTGCCGGGCAGTCGCACCCTGAGTCAACAAGGGTTTGAGGCCAACTGGCAAACCAGCTGGTTCGCCAGCGACATGGAGACCCGCTTCAACCGGATGATGAACGGGGGCGATAGCAATCTCTCCACCTTCAGCGTCAGTCTGGTGCAGCCGGTGGATCACTATCAGCTCAACGAACGGGCGGCCAAATATGCCCTGCTCTTCATCGGCCTCACCTTTATCAGCTTCTTTATGTTCGAGCTGCTCAAGGGGCTGAGGGTTCACCCGATCCAGTACGCGCTGGTAGGCATGGGGCTGGCTATCTTCTATCTGGTGCTGCTGGCCCTGACCGAGCACCTCGGCTTTGGCTGGGCCTATCTGGTGGCCGCGCTGGCCAGCGTGCTGCTCAACGGCTTCTACCTCAGCGATGTGCTGGGCGGCCCGAAGCAGGGGATCGGCTTCGCTGCGCTGCTCGGGCTGGTCTATGCCATCCTCTACAGCCTGCTGCAGGCCGAAGAGATCGCTCTGCTGCTCGGCGCCCTGCTGCTGTTCGCCACCCTGGCGCTGATCATGCTGCTGACCCGCAAGCTCGACTGGTATCAGGTGATGGACTATAGCGCCCCCGCGACCACATGGGCGGCCCCCCAGTCATCGACCAGTGACACCAACCATCAGTCATAAGCCAAAAAAACCGGCGCCTGATGGCGCCGGTTCTATTTTATTGATCGGGCATCACTTCTTCTTGACCGGGCGAGCCCAGTTCTTGATGTGGCGCTGGGGCACCCGGGTGATCACCAGCTCATTCTCGGCCACATCCTTGGTGATGGTGGAACCTGCCCCCAGGGTAGCACCCTTGCCGATACGCACCGGCGCTACCAGCTGGGTATCGGAACCGACGAACACATCATCCTCGATGATGGTCTGGAACTTGTTCACGCCGTCGTAATTGCAGGTGATGGTACCGGCACCGATATTCACTTTGGCACCCACCTCGGCATCCCCCAGATAGGTGAGGTGGCCACACTTGGAACCAACCCCCAGACGAGCCTTCTTCATCTCGACGAAGTTGCCGACGTGGGCATCCTGCTCCAGCACGGCACCCGGGCGCAGACGGGCAAACGGGCCGACCGAGCACTGATCCGCCACCTGAGCCCCTTCGACGATGGAGTAAGGCTTCACCTCGGTGTGATCACCAATGACACAATCCTTCAGCACGGCACCGGCACCGATACGTACGTGGTTGCCGAGGGTTACCTTGCCTTCGATGATGACGTTGACATCGATCACCACCTCTTCACCGATCTCGAGGGTTCCGCGCAGATCGAAGCGGGCCGGGTCGATCAGGGTAGCACCGGCGATCATCAGCTTCTCGGCCTGCATCTGCTGGTAGCTGCGCTCAAGGGCAGCCAGCTGCACCCGGTTGTTGGCCCCTTCCACCTCGGCGGCACGCTCCGGATGGACCGCTGCGATCGGGCAGCCATCGCCGTGCGCCATGGCGATCACATCCGTCAGATAGAACTCACCCTGGGCATTCTTGTTGTCGAGACGAGACAACCATTGACGCAACTGGCCCCCATTGGCCACCAGCACGCCGGTATTCACCTCACGGATCGCCAGCTGTTCGGCATTGGCATCCTTCTGCTCGACGATACCGACTACCTGACCATTTTCACGGACGATACGGCCATAGCCGGTAGGATTGTCCAGTACCACGGTCAGCAGTGCCATCCCGTTTTCAGCCTTGGCAGCCAGCAGTCGCTGCAGGGTCTCTGGCTGGATCAGCGGGGTATCGCCGTAGAGCACCAGCACATCGTCTTCATCCTTCCAGAACGGGATGGCCTGGGCGACGGCGTGACCTGTCCCCAACTGCTGGGCTTGCAGCACCCAGTTCACACCGGCCGCCACGATCCGCTCTTTCAGCAGCTCGGCACCGTGGCCATAGACCAGATGCAGCTGCTCGGCGCCGACCTGACGGGCAGTATCGATCACATGGGAGACCATGGGTTTATTGGCTACCGGGTGCAGTACCTTGGGCAGAGCGGAACGCATGCGGGTACCTTTACCCGCCGCCAGGATCACGACGTTGAGAGACATGACTTCGACCTTGAACTTGTGTGGAAATACTCGGCGGAGTCTATCCAACGGGTAAAAAAAAAGCGACCCGAAGGTCGCTTTTTACATCACCGTTATTAGCGGTAATTCTTTTTGACGATATCAATGACTCGCAGTTGAGCCATCGCCTTGGCCAGCTCGGTGGCGGCCTGGGCGTAGTCGATATCACCATGTGAGCTGTGGATCCGCTCTTCGGCTGCGCGCTTGGCTTCCTGGGCTTTCGCCTCATCCAAGTCGTCAGCACGAATCGCGGTGTCCGCCAGCACGGTCACGGATTCAGGTTGTACTTCCAGCATACCGCCGGAGATGTACAGCACCTCTTCAGTTCCGTTCTGCTTCACCAAGCGGACCAAGCCCGGCTTGATGGCAGTCAGCAACGGAGCATGACCGTGGCGGAGACCCAACTCACCTTCGGAGCCTGATACCTGAGCGGATTGCACGCGACCGGAAAACAGTTTTCCTTCGGCGCTCACCACGTCCAGGTGAAAGGAGATCATCTCTGCCATGGGCCCTCCTGTCGAGGCTTACAGTTTCTTGGATTTCTCGACGACTTCGTCGATACCGCCAACCATGTAGAACGCCTGCTCGGGCAGATCGTCATACTCGCCTTTCAGGATGCCCTGGAAACCACGGATGGTCTCTTTCAGCGGCACGTATTTACCCGGAGAACCGGTAAACACTTCTGCTACGAAGAACGGCTGGGACAGGAAACGCTCGATCTTACGGGCACGGGCTACGGTCAGTTTGTCTTCTTCTGACAGTTCATCCATACCCAGGATGGCGATGATGTCCTTCAGCTCTTTGTAGCGCTGCAGTACGGTCTGAACGCCACGAGCGGTCTCGTAGTGCTCTTTGCCAACCACCAGCGGATCCAGCTGACGAGAGGTAGAGTCCAGCGGGTCAACGGCCGGGTAGATACCCAGTGCCGCGATTTGACGGGACAGTACGACGGTCGCATCCAGGTGGGCAAAGGTGGTCGCCGGAGACGGGTCAGTCAAGTCATCCGCAGGAACGTAAACGGCCTGTACGGAGGTGATGGAACCGGTCTTGGTGGAAGTGATACGTTCTTGCAGAACACCCATCTCCTCGGCCAGGGTCGGCTGGTAACCTACTGCGGAAGGCATACGGCCCAGCAGTGCGGATACTTCAGTACCGGCCAGGGTGTAACGGTAGATGTTGTCCACAAAGAACAGCACGTCACGACCTTCGTCACGGAACTTCTCGGCCATGGTCAGGCCGGTCAGCGCAACGCGCAGACGGTTTCCGGGCGGCTCGTTCATCTGACCGTAAACCAGAGATACTTTGTCCAGTACGTTGGACTCCATCATCTCGTGGTAGAAGTCGTTACCCTCACGGGTACGCTCACCTACACCGGCAAACACAGAGTAACCACTGTGCTCGATCGCGATGTTACGGATCAGCTCCATCATGTTTACGGTTTTGCCTACACCGGCACCACCGAACAGACCAACCTTACCACCCTTGGCGAACGGGCATACCAGGTCGATAACCTTGATGCCGGTCTCCAGCAGATCGTTACTGTTGGACTGATCTTCGTAGCTGGGGGCAGCGCGGTGGATAGACCAGCACTCTTCTTCACCGATCGGACCTTTTTCGTCGATTGGCTCGCCCAGTACGTTCATGATCCGACCCAGAGTCGCAGTACCGACCGGAACCTGGATGGATTTACCGCTATTCACTACTTCCAACCCACGACGCAGACCGTCGGAGGAGCCCATGGTGATGCAACGAACGACGCCGCCACCGATCTGTTGCTGAACTTCCAGCACCAGACCCTGGCCTTGACCTTCGCTAACGACCTTCAGTGCATCGTACACCTGGGGCACGGCATTCTGCGGGAACTCGATGTCCACCACAGCGCCGATGATTTGGACGATGAAACCGTTACTCATGTCAAATCCTCTAAACCTTTGATAACCCTTGCCTTACACCGCAGCAGCACCGGATACGATCTCTGTCAGCTCCTGGGTAATACTGGCCTGACGGGCCTTGTTGTATACCAGTTGCAGATCGTTAATCAGGTTACCGGCGTTGTCAGTCGCGGCTTGCATGGCAACCATTCGGGCTGCCTGTTCACTTGCCAAGTTTTCCACTACACCCTGGTAAACCTGAGATTCGACATAGCGAACCAGCAGGGTATCCAGCAGCTTCTTGGGATCCGGCTCATAGAGGTAATCCCAGTGGTGTTTCTTGGCGAGCTTGCTGTCTTCAGTTACGGGCAAAGGCAGCAGTTGATCGACCCGTGGTTGCTGCACCATGGTGTTGACGAACTTGTTGTACACCAGATACAGCTTGTCAATCTCACCGTTGTCGTAAGCCTTCAGCATGACCTTGACTGAACCAATCAGGTCATTGACGCTCGGACTATCGCCCAGTCCTGCGACATGAGCTTTAACCTTGGCGCCGTGCCGTTCAAAGAAGTTGGAGGCCTTGTTACCGATCAGTGCCAGGTCAACCTTGGCACCTTTCGCGCTCCATTGCTTCATATCATTGAGGGCAGCCTTGAACAGGTTGATGTTCAGACCACCACACAGGCCACGGTCGGTGGAGACGACGATGTAACCCACTCGCTTGACCTCACGTTCGATGAGGTAGGGGTGCTTGTATTCCAAGTTCCCCTGAGCGATATGGCCGATCACCTTGCGCATGGTTTCAGCGTACGGACGGCTGGCAGACATGCGTTCCTGCGCACGGCGCATTTTGCTTGCTGCCACCATTTCCATAGCGCCGGTGATCTTCTGAGTGTTTTTCACACTCCCGATCTTGTTACGTATCTCTTTTGCGCCGGCCATCTCTTACTCTCCATCAAGTGGCAGCTCACGCTGCCACACACGCTTACCAGGTCTGGGTTGCTTTGAAGCTATCCAGCAACGCAGTCAGCTTGCCAACGATCGCGTCGTTGTAGTCGGCTTTGGCATTGATTTCAGCCATCAGCTCGGCATGCTGGGTATTGGCGTAAGAGAGCAGAGCGGCTTCGAAGTCGACGATCTTGTTCAGCTCGACATCGGAGAGATAGCCTTTCTCGGCGGCGAACAGCACCAGAGACTGGTGAGCCACGCTCAGCGGAGAGTACTGCTTCTGCTTCATCAGCTCGGTCACTTTCACACCGTGATCCAGCTGCTTGCGAGTCGCCTCGTCCAGATCGGAAGAGAACTGGGCGAAGGCCGCCAGTTCGCGATACTGGGCCAGCGCGGTACGGATACCACCGGACAGCTTCTTGACGATCTTGGTCTGAGCAGCACCACCTACACGGGATACGGAGATACCCGGGTCAACCGCCGGACGAATACCGGAGTTGAACAGCTGTGAAGTCAGGAAGATCTGACCATCGGTGATCGAGATCACGTTGGTCGGAACGAACGCAGATACGTCACCCGCCTGAGTTTCGATGATTGGCAGCGCAGTCAAAGAACCGGTTTTGCCTTTCACTTCACCCTTGGTGAACTTCTCTACGTACTCGGCGTTAACGCGAGCAGCACGCTCCAGCAGACGGGAGTGCAGATAGAAAACGTCACCCGGGTAGGCTTCACGTCCTGGCGGACGGCGCAGCAGCAGGGAGATCTGGCGATAAGCTACGGCCTGCTTGGACAGGTCATCATAGATGATCAGCGCGTCTTCACCGCGGTCACGGAAGTACTCACCCATGGAGCAACCGGCATACGGAGCCAGGTACTGCAGAGCAGCCGCTTCGGAGGCAGAGGCAACAACCACGATGGTGTTGGCCAGGGCGCCGTGCTCTTCCAGCTTGCGCACCACGTTGGCGATGGTGGAGGCCTTCTGGCCAATCGCAACGTAGACACACTTAATGCCGGAATCTTTCTGGTTGATGATGGTGTCGATCGCGATGGCGGTCTTACCAACCTGACGGTCACCGATGATCAGCTCACGCTGGCCACGACCGATAGGGATCATGGCATCGATGGCTTTCAGACCGGTCTGGACCGGCTGGTCAACAGACTTACGCTCGATAACGCCCGGTGCGATCACTTCGATCGGCGAGAAGCCGTCGTTGTCGATCGGACCTTTACCGTCGATCGGCTGACCCAGGGTGTTCAACACCCGGCCCAACAGACCACGACCTACCGGCACTTCCAGAATACGGCCAGTACCTTTTACTTTCATTCCTTCTGACAGACCGTCATAGGAACCCATAATCACCGCACCGACGGAGTCACGCTCCAGGTTCAATGCCAGAGCGTAGCGGTTGCCCGGCAGCTCGATCATCTCACCCTGCATGGCATCAGCCAGGCCGTGAATACGAATGATACCGTCGCTCACAGAGACGATAGTACCTTCGTTACGCGCTTCGCTCTTTACATCAAACTGCGCAATGCGCTGCTTGATCAGCTCGGCGATTTCAGTGGAATTCAGTTGCATGCTCTAATACCCCAATCAAGATTGCAGCGCGTCAGCCATGCGATCCAGCTTACCGCGGACTGTGCCGTCGATTACCAGATCACCGGCCTTGATGAGCACCCCGGCCATCAAGGACGCATCGATGCTGCAATTCAGCTTCACTTTGCGCGCGAGACGTTGTTCCAGAGAAGCCTGAATATTGGCTTTCTGCTGGTCGGTCAGTTCGATCGCCGAAATCACGTCAGCCTGAACCTCTTTATCCAGTTCAGCTTTGAACGCTACAAATTCAGCAACGACCGCCGGCAGCACACCCAAGCGACCATTCTCGGCCATCACCCGGATCAGGTTCTGGCCATGCACGTCGAGTTGCTCACCGCAGACACCGACAAACAGCGTTGCCAGCTCTTCGGCGGCCACAGAGCCGTTTACCAGGTTGTGCATGGTCTCGTTTTCCACTACTTGCGCAGCGAAACCGAGCATACCCAGCCACTGGTCAACCGCCTTGTGCTCAACGGCAAACTCGAAAGCAGCCTTGGCGTAGGGGCGAGCGATTGTAGTCAGTTCAGACATAGCCCCGTTCCCGTTACAGTTCTGCTACCAGTTTGTCGACGATGTCGCTGTTGGCAGCCTGGTCGATTTGACGCGCCAGGATCTTCTCTGCACCAGCAATGGCAAGAGCAGCAACCTGCTTACGCAGTTCTTCTTTGGCACGATGACGTTCAGCTTCGATCTCGGCACGGCCCTGAGCCAGGATTTTTTCCCGCTCAGACTGGGCACCAGCGGCAGCTTCATCAATGATCTGGGCTTTACGTTTGTTAGCCTGCTCAATGATTTCAGCAGCCTGCAGCTTGGCTTCTTTCAGCTGATCGGTGGCATTGGCCTTGGCCAAATCCAGATCTTTCTTGGCACGCTCGGCAGAAGAGAGACCGTCAGCAATAGCTTTCTGACGGGCTTCGATGGCAGCAATCAGCGGCGGCCATACGTACTTCATGCAAAACACTACGAAGAAGAAAAAAGCAATTGCTTGGCCGAGGAGGGTGGCATTGATATTCACAGCCGATGTCCTCTTAAGTTAGTTAATGGGTTATGCCTGGAGAGTCGTAACGACTTAGCCAGCAACCGCAAACATCACGTACAGACCCAGACCAACGGCGATCATCGGGATCGCATCCACCAGACCCATTACGATGAAGAACTGGGTACGCAGAACAGGGATCAGATCCGGTTGACGAGCAGCACCTTCCAGGAACTTGCCACCCAGGATACCGATACCGATGGAAGCGCCGATAGCAGCCAGACCCATCATCATTGCAGCAGCGATGTACAGCAGGTCCATGTTCAAGTTTTCCATGAGGATCTCCAGTTATTTAGATGTAATTGATTGTATAAAAAGGATTATTTGAGTTGCATCAACCATGGTCTTCCTGCGCCATCGACAGATAGACGATGGTCAGAACCATGAAAATGAATGCCTGCAAAGTGATGATCAGGATGTGGAAAATTGCCCAAGGCACGGACAGGATCCACTGTGACCACCAGGGTAACAAACCAGCAATCAGGATAAAGATCAGTTCGCCAGCATACATGTTGCCGAACAGTCGAAGACCCAGAGAAACAGGTTTGGAAATCAGCGTAACAGTTTCCAGGATGAGGTTAACCGGGATGGCCGCCGGGTGGTTGAAAGGCTGAAGTGTCAGCTCCTTCACAAACCCGCCGATACCCTTGACCTTGATGCTGTAATACAGGATCAAGAAGAACACGCCCAAAGCCATGGACATGGTGATGTTAACGTCAGCAGAGGGAACCACACGCAGATAGGGAATACCCATCAATTGTGCAGCGTGAGGGATAAAGTCAACGGGGATCAGATCCATGAAGTTCATCAGGAAGATCCACACAAACACCGTCAGCCCCAAAGGTGCGATGACCTTGTTGCGACCGTGAAAGATGTCTTTGACGTTACCATTCACAAACTCGACCAGCATCTCCACAAAGCACTGCAGCTTACCCGGCACCCCGCTGGTAGCGTTAACGGCTACTTTGCGGAACAGCAGGATAAACAGGGCGCCTAGCACGACGGAAAATACCATTGAGTCGATATTGACCGTCCAGAACCCGGACCCGACTTGAAGGTGGGTCAGGTGGTGGGAGATATATCCCTGAGGAGTCAGGACTTCTCCGGTTGCAGACATGAGTTTTCCTAATAGTGGTTGTTAAGCGTGAATGAAACCATCCACTGTACAACGAGGGCGAGGATATAAGTGGCGAAAAACGAGACGGTAACGACCTCGACTCCCGCACCAAACATCAGGGCGAATAGACCTGTTGTAGAAATGAGCTTAATCCCTGCCCCACCATAAAAGTCCCGCAAAACCAGGCCCACACTCTCGGTTGTCACCTTGCGGCGCAGCACCCAGACAGTAAACAAGGCTTGAGGAACCCAGTACATCCCCCCTCCGTAGAGGGCGGAATAACCGGCGCTGGCACCAGTCAGGTAAAACCAGACGGCACTCATCGCCAGGATCAGGATGAGCTGACAAACGAGCATAACCAAGGCCAGTGTCAAACCTTCCAAGGCTATTTTCTGCTTCACCAACCTACCCCTGAACATTACAGAACTGTAAAAAATCGGGATCCGAAGACCCCATGTTAACAGCTCTTAAAGCCGGTCAAATTATACCCTTGAGGGCAGCTATTGCAATATGACAAAAATCCTTAATTTTTGCGGCTTTCCGCGGCAAATCAGGGTTATGGTCATATCAAAAGGAATGGATGTTTTATTACTACAAAAAGCGTAAAAATCACGATTCCGACACGCCAAAATAGCCCAATATACGGTCCAAATCGGACAAATTCTCGTAACTTATTACTAACTTCCCGCTATCCCGCTTGCCAGGCTGAAGTTGCACCTGATTGCCAATTTTTTCTGCCAGTTGGCGCTCCAGGTAGCCGATCTGCGGATCACGGGCCGGTTCGACCCTGGCTTTTGCCGGTTCGAGCGCTTTTTGCACCAGTTTCTCGGTATCGCGTACGGTCAGCCCTTTCTGGGCAACCAGCTTGGCCAGTTCGGACTGGGCCTGGCCGCTCAGTGCCAGCAGGGCACGGGCATGGCCCATGTCGAGGTCGCCATGCTCGACGAAACGCTTCACATCGTCGTTGAGCTGGTTGAGACGCAGCAGGTTGGTCACCGTGGTGCGGGACTTGCCCACCGCCTCGGCCACCTGCTGGTGGGTGAGTTCGAATTCGGTCAGCAGTCTTTGTAAAGCGACCGCCTCTTCGATGGCATTGAGGTCTTCCCGCTGAATATTCTCAATCAGCGCGATGGCGACGGCTGCCTCGTCGGGTACATCCTTGACGATGCAGGGCACCACCTCGAGCCGCGCCAGCTGGGACGCGCGCCAACGCCGCTCACCGGCGATGATTTCGAAGGATTGTTCGCCGAGAGGGCGTACCACGATGGGCTGGATCACCCCCTGGGCGCGGATGGAGTTGGCAAGCTCTTCCAGTGCATCCTGGGACATATCCTTGCGGGGCTGGTACTTGCCGGACTGCAACCACTCCACCGGCAGCTTGCGCAGCTCGCCCTGATTGGTGGGGGCCATGGCCTCTTCAGTACGTTGATCGCTCATCACCTGTTTCTGGCGGGCAGCCGTGCTGGTACTGAGCAGGGCATCCAGCCCCTTGCCCAGCCCACGTTTTTTCGGCGTCATATGCTCTCTCGGTCTGCGATGGTCACCTGACGCTCCTGCTCCTGGCGACGCAGGATCTCGCCAGCCAGAGCCAGATAGGCCTTGGCGCCCACCGATGATTTGTCATAGTGCATGGCCGGGGCGCCGAAACTCGGTGCCTCCGCCAGTCTTACGTTGCGGGGAATGATGGTGCGATAGACCTTGTCCCCGAAGTGCTGTTTAAGCTGATCGGACACATCATTGGCCAGCCGGTTGCGGTGATCGAACATGGTGCGCAGCACCCCTTCGATCTTCAGATCCGGATTGACCACGGCTGCCAGCTTGCTGATGGTGTCCACCAGGGCGGTCAGCCCTTCGAGCGCATAGTATTCGCACTGCATGGGCACCAGCACGGAGTCGGCGGCGGCCATGGCGTTGACGGTCAGCATGTTGAGAGAAGGCGGGCAGTCGATGAAGACGTAGTCGTACTTGTCCCGCACCGCGGCCAGCGCGTTGCGCAGGCGGATCTCGCGGGCGAAGAACTCCATCAGACGAATTTCGGCCGCGGTCACGTCGGCGTTGGCGGCGATCAGGTGATAGCCCCCGGAGGTTTCGGGGATGATCACCTCGCCGATGGGGGCGTCCTCGATCAGCAGCTCATAGGCGGTGCGCTCGACTTCGTACTTGTCGACACCGCTGCCCATGGTGGCATTGCCCTGCGGATCCAGATCGATCACCAGCACCTTGCGCCGGGTAGCGGCCATGGAGGCGGCCAGATTCACACAGGTGGTGGTTTTACCCACTCCACCCTTCTGGTTGGCTATGGCGATGACTTTTCCCACACTGTCCCCTAAATGAAACTGCGACCCTATTCGGGCTGGATATGTTTGAATTCCAGCAGATGACGTTCGCCTTCCAGCTCCGGCACCACCAGTTGATGGGAGGCGACCAGACGGATGTTGGCGGGCAACTGGGCCAGCTCCTGCTCGGGATACTGTCCCTTGAGCGCGAGGAAGCTGCCCTGGGCAGACGGCAGATGGTGACACCAGCCCAGCATGTCCTCCAGTGAGGCGAAGGCCCGGCTCAGCACGCCGTCAAATCCCACCTCGGGCTGATACTCCTCGACCCGGGATTTGACGGGAGTCACGTTGGTCAAGCCCAGCTCCAGGATCACCTGACGGATGAAGTTGATCCGCTTGCCCAGACTGTCGAGCAGGACGAACTGCTTGTCTGGATTGATGATCGCCAGCGGCAATCCCGGCAGGCCGGGACCAGTCCCCACATCGATGAAGCGCTCACCGTGCAAGTGGGGGCTTACCACCAGACTATCGAGGATATGCTTGACCAGCATGGCGTCCGGATCTCGCACCGAGGTGAGATTGTAAGCCTTGTTCCACTTGTGCAGCAACTCGACCAACTGCACCAGTTGGCTCTTTTGGGTATCGGTGATAACAATTCCGGCCTGCATGAGCAGGCCGTTCAATCTTTCCAACATGGGATTCCTCAGGCGGTTTTACGCAGCAGGCCGTGTTTTTTCAGGTGAACCAGCAGGATGGAGATGGCCGCCGGGGTGATGCCGGAGATGCGGGAAGCCTGACCAATGGTCTGCGGCTTGGCATCGTTCAACTTGGCTTTCACCTCGTTGGAGAGGCCGTTCACCTCGCGATAGTCCAGATCCAGCGGCAGCAGGGTGTTCTCGTTGCGCAGCTGCTTTTCCACTTCATCGTGCTGACGCTCGATGTAACCGGCGTACTTGATCTGGATCTCAACCTGTTCGGCCGCGGCAGGATCAGTCACGGAGGGGCCGACACCTTCGATGGCCATCAGCGCATCATAGGTCACCTCGGGGCGACGCAGCAGCTCTTCCAGACTCTGTTCGCGGGTCAGCGGGGTGTTGACCAGGGCGTTGACTGCCTCTAGTGACGGATGTTGCGGGTGGATCCAGGTTGAACGCATGCGCTGACGCTCCAGCTCGACCTGTTCCATCTTGGCGTTGAATTTGCTCCAGCGCTCGTCATCCACCAGACCCAGTTCGCGACCGATGGCAGTCAGGCGGATATCGGCGTTGTCTTCCCGCAGCAGCAGGCGATATTCGGCACGGCTGGTGAACATGCGGTAAGGCTCGCGGGTCCCCAGGGTGGAGAGATCATCCATCATCACGCCCATGTAGGCCTGATCCCGACGCGGGTTCCAAGGATCCTTGTCCTGGGCACGCAAGGCCGCGTTCAGACCGGCCATCAGGCCTTGTGCCGCCGCCTCTTCGTAACCGGTCGTGCCGTTGATCTGGCCGGCGAAGAACAGGTTTGGAATGCACTTGCTCTCCATGTTGGCCTTGAGATCCCGCGGATCGAAGAAATCATATTCGATGGCATAGCCGGGACGGGTGATGTGGGCATTCTCGAAGCCGCGCACGGAACGGACGATCTGCACCTGCACGTCAAACGGCAGGCTGGTGGAGATCCCGTTCGGATAGAGTTCGTGGGTGGTAAGGCCTTCCGGTTCGACGAAGATCTGGTGTGCAGTCTTGTCGGCGAAACGGGTGATCTTGTCTTCGATCGACGGGCAGTAGCGCGGACCTATCCCCTCGATCACCCCGGCGTACATGGGGCTGCGATCCAGGTTATTGCGGATCACCTCGTGGGTACGCTCGTTGGTGTGGGTGACGTAGCAGGGCACCTGACGGGGATGCTGGCTGGCATTGCCGATAAACGAGAAGACCGGACGCGGATCGTCACCGTGCTGCTCCTGCATGACGGAGAAATCGACGCTGCGGGCATCGATGCGCGGCGGGGTGCCGGTCTTGAGGCGATCGATGCGCAGTGGCAGTTCGCGCAGGCGCTGGGCCAGAGCGATCGAGGGAGGATCCCCGGCACGGCCGCCCTTGTAGTTCTCCATCCCGATGTGGATCAAACCGTTCAGGAAGGTGCCTACGGTCAACACCACAGTCTTGCCGCTAATGCGGATCCCGCTCTGGGTCACCACACCGGCAACACGATCCCCGTCCATGATCAGATCGTCACAAGCCTGCTGGAAGATCTTCAGGTTCGGGTAGTTCTCCAGCATCTGGCGAACGACGGCCTTGTAGAGCAGGCGATCCGCCTGGGCACGAGTGGCTCGCACTGCCGGGCCCTTGGAGGAGTTGAGGGTGCGGAACTGGATCCCGCCAAGATCGATGGCACGCGCCATGATCCCGCCGAGTGCGTCAACTTCCCTGACCAGGTGTCCCTTGCCGATCCCGCCGATCGCCGGATTACAGGACATGTGTCCCAGCGTATCGATATTGTGGGTCAGCAACAGGGTGTTCATGCCCATACGGGCTGCCGCTGTTGCTGCTTCGGTTCCGGCATGACCGCCACCGACGACGATCACATCAAATTGTTCATGGTATTGCATTGGGATCACCTTGATCTGCACGCCTGAAGATCTTTATTTGCCTGGGCTAAAGGGCTGAACATTCTATCTGTTTCGCGTCCTGAGGGGAACGTCTACTTAACGTTCAGTATGAAAGGAGGATCCACTAATTAGATCTTAAGGATCTTTAGATCGATCTTTTACTGGATCTCTTATTAGGATCCGCCCTTTCTGTTGATAAGCACTTTTTGATCATAAAGATCATTAATTTAAGGACGATCCTAGCTTGTGGAAAAGCTTGGATCCTGGCCCGGTGAACGAGGGGATAACCAGGACTTTTATACACAGAGGTCTGTCGGTCTGGATCTAATACATGGATAACTATAGGTTTTGCAGAGCTTTACACCGTAGTTATGCACATTACCCCTGGGCGTTGTGGGTAACCTTGTAGAACAACTCTCCCGGATCAATCTGTTAATAAAATGGTGGATAGTCGATCTGGGGATAAGTGGGGAGATCAAGCTTTTTTTCAGGATCTCCCGCACGCTGATCAGGCGATCATCGTCATCCAGTCGCGGATCCACACTTCTGCGGCATCTTCGGGGATCTCGTGTTGGGTCACATCGATGTCGAGCCGCTCGCCGATCCGGCTGGCACCGCACTCGGCCAGCAGCCGATCCAGCGTCTTGCCACCCTGGCAAAAGGTGTCATAACTGCTGTCACCAAGGGCGATCACGCCATATTTCAATGAATTAAGATCCGGATGCTGCTCGGCAAGATCCTTGGCGAAGGGTTGCAGGTTGTCGGGCACATCCCCGGCACCATGGGTGGAAGTGACCACCAGCAGGATGGATCCCGCATCATCCAGCACCTCTGCCAGCTTGGCCGGGTTGTGGATCCGGGTCTGGTGGCCAGCCTGTTCCAGCAGGTTGGCGACGTGGTCTGCGACATATTCGGCGGCGCCCAGCATGGAGCCGACGACGAGATTGAGTTTGGCCATGGAATGGATCCTGATTTCAGACAAAGAAACGGAAAGCCGGATTCTACCGCCAAAGGGTGTGGATAAATATGGATAAAGCTTGGGGATAATGGATCCAGTCAGATAATGCCGCCGGATCCATCCTGCCGATCTTTTTTCTGCTTCTTTATATTCCTCTTCATTTTCTTCACCGCTCATAGCTCTCCTGATGGCTCCCATCTCCCGCGAAATCCTGCCAACGATGCTGCTAGATAACAATGTAGATGCAAATGATTAGCAATTATTGAATCGATTCGATCACGGCTCCTGTAGTAGGATTGCGCTGCTTTATTCGCCCATGGAACAGGGTTATGTCGTGACAAACGACCACAAATAACAATTAAAACAACATAACTCATTGATAAACGAGACTTTAATATGATTGCGCAAAAATACACTATAGGACCCGGCAAGAAGGGCGCCTTCGGCGTGCTTTCGCTCTCCGGTTTGCTCGTCTCCCTGCCGCTGATGGCCGAACAAACCACCGCTGAGCTGCCCAAAGCCAGCGAAACCATGGTGGTGACCGGTACGGCCATGAAGGTGGAAGTGCCGATGGCCGAGACCCCTCGCGCCGTTTCCGTAGTTAATCGCGAGGAGCTGGATCAGCACGCCGTGTTGCAGCTGGATGAGGCGCTTCGCTATCGTTCCGGCGTATTGACCGGCCTCTATGGTTCCGACAACAACACCGACTGGTTCAAGGTGCGTGGCTTTGATGCTGCTTCCTATCTCGATGGAAGCATCCTGTTTGGCTCTGGTTACTATCTTTGGACGCCGGAACCGTTCGGCCTGGATAGTCTGGAAGTGCTGAAGGGGCCCGCTTCAATGCTCTATGGCGTAGCGCCTCCGGGCGGGGTGATCAATGCCATTAGCAAGCGACCGACCACCACGCCGCAAGGGCTGGTGGATCTGCAGCTTGGCAGCCGGGATCATCGTCAGGTCGGGGTGGATGTCTCTGACGCGCTCTCCGACAGCAGCCGCTACCGCATGGTTGCTCTCTATAAAGAGCGTGATGGCGTGCTCACTGGCACCTACAACGATCGGGTTTATCTGGCGCCGAGCGTCACCTTCGATCTTTCGGATCGTACCAGCCTGACCCTGCTGGCCAGTTTCCTGCACGACGAAGGGGTCCCGACCAACGGCTTCTTCCCGGTCTATGGCACCCTGAATACGTCAGGTGGCCAGATTGATCCCTCCACCAACCTGAGCCAGCCGGATTACGATCGCAACCGCAATACCCAGATCTCCACCGGTTATGAGCTGGCCCACCAGCTCAACCAGAGCTGGGAGTTCAAGCAGAAGGTTCGGTTCAACTATAACGATCTGCTGCTGCGCCAGACCTATATCTATCCTTGGGCTGCCTGGCCCGCGACACCCGATGAAAATATGCCGGTTCGTGGCCGTGGCATGATCTATCGGGATGGCAATACCAAGAGTGCCACTATTGATAATCAGATGGTGGGTTACTGGAACACCGACAGCACCGAGCAGACCCTGCTGCTTGGGGTGGATCTGCAGCGTCATGTCAACAAGGGGATGGAAGCGGACTCATGGATGGGGACCATAGATACCCAGAACCCGGATTACAGCGGCTTCCCTAGATTTGATGAGTCAACGGCCACTTACCAGAAAACAACCATGGCTCAAGAGGGGATCTATGCCCAGCATCAGATCCGTTGGGACGATCGCTGGTTGCTGACAGGAGGTGGTCGCTTTGACTATGTCGAGACCCATAACATCAGCAAAACATATGATAGAGATGAAAGGCAGTACGAGCATGCGCTATCCCTTTCCGGCAGCTTGATGTATCTGGCCGACAACGGCATCTCGCCATATCTTGCTTATTCTGAGTCGTTCTTGATGTTGCCCGGGATCGATCCGAATACCAAAACTTCATATAAATCCCGTGAGGGAAAATTGTATGAAGCAGGCGTCAAATATGCGCCTGCCTTCCTCGACGGTTACATCAATCTGGCGCTGTTCGATCTGGAGCAAAGTAACGCTCTGGTTTCCAGTGGCTCAGGCCAGCAGACCCAAGCTGGAGAGATGACCTCTCAGGGGATCGAGCTGGAAGGGAGCGTGCAGGTGACCGATGCACTGCGTCTGACCGCTGCTTATACCTACACCGATGCCAAAACCAACGACACCGGCAGTGGCGATCGCCGTGCCAGCCTGATCCCGCGCCACCAGGCCTCCTTCTGGGGTAACTACAAGGTGCAGCAAGGGGTGGCTTCGGGTCTGGAGCTGGGGACCGGTGTGCGTTATATCGGTTCCAGCGTGGGTATTGGCGCCGTGAATGCGGACTATACCCCCATCTACGGCTCTGCCGAGGTGCCGGCCCATACCGTCTGGGATGCGATGATCGGGTATGACTTTGCCAAGAACTGGCGTGCCCAGCTCAACGTCAACAACCTGCTGGGTGAAACCTACGTGGCCAGTTGTGACTACTACTGCTACTACGGCGAGCCGCGCAGCGTAGTGGGCAGCATCAACTACCGCTGGTAATCGAAGTCGGGCGGGAACCGGGTTCCCGCCCTTCTTTTCACCCGCAGTTGTTCTGATCTCTCTGGAATACCGGTCCGTTATGGAACTCTTGTCTCTGGTTTATCGCCAATATCGTTGGCCCTTTATCGCCATTACCCTGCTCAGTCTGCTCAGTGCCGTCAGCGGGATTGGCGTCATTGCTTTTATCAATCAGTCTCTTATCGAATCTATAGGTGATCCGCTGCCGATCCTCGGTCAGCTGGTCGGCCTCATTGTGCTGCTGCTGGTGATCACACTCGGATCTCAGCTGGCCCTGACCACTCTCGGTCACCATTTTGTCTACCGGTTGCGTGGACGCCTTCTCAAGCAGTTGCTGGATACCGATGTCGCCCGCATCCGCCAGATTGGTCAGGGGCCGCTACTGGCCTCCCTCTCCAGCGATATCGGCCAGATCACCATCGCCTTCGTGCGCCTGCCGGAGCTGGTGCAGGGGCTGGTGCTCACGCTGGGTTCTGCCCTTTACCTTGGCTGGCTCTCTCCTGCATTGCTCGGGGTGACCGCACTCTGGGTCACCGTCACCATGGTGGTGGGCTGGTTGCTGGTGAACCGTGTTTATCGCCATCTCTCCCACATGCGTCAGGCTGAAGATCGGCTCTATCAGAACTATCAGGCCATCATCGCTGGCAGCAAGGAGCTGGCGCTCAACCGCGAGCGGGCTCACTTCGTTTACCACCAGCTCTATGAGCAAAATGCCCGTGACTACCGCCAGCAGATCATTCGCGCCGACACCTATCACCTGAGCGCGGTGAACTGGTCGAATATCATGATGCTGGGGGCCATCGGTCTGGTCTTCTTTCTGGCCAACGGCCTTGGCTGGGCCAACACTAATGTGGCCGCCACCTTCGCCCTGACCCTGCTGTTCCTGCGCACCCCGCTGTTGCAGGGGATTGGCGCCCTGCCGACCCTGCTTGCCGCTCAGGTGGCCTTCGACAAGATCGCCGCCCTCAATCTGGCTGAGCCGGATGCGGACTTCCCACTGCCGCCCGCCATCCGCCCCTGGCAGCGTATCGAGCTGGAGAAGGTGAGCTTTCACTATCAGGGGGAGGGCGGCTTTGCCGTTGGCCCCATCGATCTGGTCATCGAAAAGGGGGAGCAGATCTTCATCATCGGTGGCAATGGCTCCGGCAAGTCGACGCTGGCCATGCTGCTGACCGGCCTTTACCAGCCTGAATCGGGCCGGATCCTGCTGGATGGTGGGCCGGTCACCGATCGCAATGGCTATCTGGCGCTCTTCTCCGCCATCTTTACCGACTATCACCTGTTCCAGCACCTGCTGGGGCCGGAACCCAAGGATGAGCTGGTGGCCGAGTGGCTGGAGCGGTTGCAGATGGGCAGCAAGCTCACCATCGAGGATGGCTTTATAGCCGATATCGATCTCTCCCAAGGGCAGCGCAAGCGGGTCGCCCTGCTGCTGGCGCTGGCCGAGCAGCGCGAGGTGATGCTGTTTGACGAGTGGGCCGCGGATCAGGATCCCCAGTTCCGCCGCATCTTCTATCAGGTGCTGCTGCCGCGCCTCAAGGAGATGGGCAAGACGGTGATTGCCATCAGTCACGATGATCACTACTTCCCGCTGGCCGATCGCCTGTTGGAGATGCGTCAGGGCCAGCTCACTGAACTGACCGGCGCGCGCCGTGCCGCAGTGAGCCGCGATGCGATCGCCCATCTGGATTGCGAGGTGCCGGCTTGATGCCGGCACCGATGAGACTGGCGGCAAGCCAGCACAGGAATTGCTTATGTTCGAGATGAAATCAGCCAGCTTCACGGTCAATGACCGCACGCTGCTGCACCCCACCGACCTGCGTTTCGAGCAGGGACAGGTCTATGGCCTCATCGGCCACAATGGGTCGGGCAAATCGACCCTGCTCAAGCTGCTGGCACGCCAGCAACCCCTCAGCGACGGCGAGATCCTGTTCGATGGCAAGCCGCTGCCCGACTGGGGCAATCGGGAGTTTGCCCGTCAGGTGGCCTATCTGCCCCAGCATTTGCCGAGCGCCGAGAACCTGCTCGGGCGGGAGCTGGTGGAGATGGGCCGCTATCCCTGGCGCGGCCTGTTGGGCCGGATGGGGGCGGAGGATCACCGTCAGGTCGAGCGGGCCATCGCCCTTACCCATACCGAACGTTTTGCCGATCGGCTGGTGGATACCCTCTCCGGCGGCGAGCGGGGGCGGGTCTGGCTGGCGATGCTGCTGGCGCAGGAGAGCCGCTTTATCCTGCTGGACGAGCCGCTGGCCGCGCTGGATGTGGCCCATCAGGTGGAGGTGCTCACGCTCGTCAAGCAGTTGAGCCGTCAGCTAAACCTCGGGGTCATCATCGTCATTCACGACATCAATATGGCCTCCCGCTTCTGTGATCGGCTGGTGGCGCTCCACTCCGGCCGCCTGCTCACCCACGGCGAACCTGAGGGGATCATGACCAGCGAGACCCTGCACGCCATCTATGGCATCCCGATGGAGGTCATTCGCCACCCGGCCCATGCCCATCCCATCGCCATCGTCTGACCGGGGGCTCTCTTGAACCGTTTATTTAAGAAAATGGCACCCTGCCTTATCAGCCTGCTGTTACCACTTGTGGCGCAGGCCGAAACATCCCCGATCGCCTCTGCACCGCTACCCCGTATCGCCACCGTCGACTGGACCATAGCCGAAACCCTGCTGGCACTCGGGGTGACTCCGCTGGCGGTGGGGGATGCTGGTCCCTATCAGGCCTGGGTCGGCGAGCCACGGCTACCTGCCGGAGTGGTGGATATCGGCCTGCGTACCCAGCCCAACCGTGAGCTGCTGGCGGAGCTCAAACTCGATCGCATCCTCATCTCGCCGCTGGCGGCCCCGCTGGCGCCAACTCTTTCCCGCATCGCGCCGGTGAGCACCATCGCCCTCTATGATGGGCAAACCGATCTGTGGCAGCGGCTGCACGAGGTGACCCTGACCCTCGCCCGTATAGTGGGCAAAACCGCCGAGGGCGAACGGCTGCTGGCCGGGCTGGATCGGGATCTTGCCAGTATGCAGGCCAGATTGCCTGCGGATTTGCCGCCCCTGCTGGTGGTGCAGTTTATCGATGAGCGCCATGTGCGGGTGTTTGGTCGCCACAGCCTGTTCGATGCGGTGATGACGCGCCTCGGGCTGCGTAATGGCTGGCAGGAGCAGACCAATGACTGGGGTTTCTCGGTGGTCAGCATCGAGCAGTTCATGACCTTGCCAACCGCGCGGCTGGTGGTGGTCGATCCCATTCCGGTCGGGGTGAGTGAACGGCTGCAGGAGCCTGGGCTGTGGCAGCATCTGCCGCTGGTACGGCAGGCGCCCGTGCTGCATCTGCCTGCGGTCTGGAGTTTTGGCGGCGTATTGGCCGCCCGCCGTTTCGCCGGTCTGCTCAGCGATGCATTGCTGCAAGATGCCGAGCGTATGGAGGCTAGCCGATGAAGCGACTGCTCACATCGCCGCTGCTGCGGCCGGTCTCGATCCTGCTGGGGTTGATCCTCTTGCTCGCGTATTGGGAGCTGGCTCGCCAGCTGCCCGGTGCGCTCTGGTGGCAGAGCCTCTTCGCCCCCAATCTGGATGATGTCAGCCAAGCGGTGGTGCATTTCAGCTGGCTACCCCGCTTGGCTGTCACCCTGTTGGCCGGGGCGGCTCTCGGGCTGGCGGGTACCCTGATGCAGCAGGTGCTGCGCAACCCGCTCGCGTCACCGACCACCTTGGGGGTGGCCTCCGGTGCCCAACTGGCGTTGATGATGGTGACCCTGTTTGCCCCCTCCTGGTTGCTGTTGGGACGGGAGTGGATCGCCATGGCCGGTGGCTGCCTCGCGATGGCACTGGTGTTTGCCCTGGCCTGGCGTCGTCAGCTCAATCCGGTGGTCATCGTCTTTGCCGGGCTGGTGATCAACCTCTATCTGGCGGCCATCAGCATGGGGCTCTTGCTGTTCTTTCAGGAGGAGCTGAAAGGTTTGCTGGTGTGGGGCAGTGGCTCGCTAGTGCAGAATAGCTGGAGCGGGGTGAGTTACCTGTTGCCCCGCCTGCTGGCAGCCGCTGCGCTGGCCGCAGTACTGGTGCGCCCGCTGGCGGTGCTGGAGCTGGATGATGCCAGCGCCCGCAGTCTGGGGGTCTCCCTGCAGCATCTGCGTTTTGCCGGACTGGGGCTGGCGGTGTTTGTCACCGCTTGCGTGGTGAGCGTGGTGGGGTTGATCGGCTTTATCGGGCTGGCGGCGCCCGCCATGGTGCGGCTGCTCGGGATCCGCCAGCTTGGCCAGCGGCTGCTGTGGGCACCGATCCTCGGCGCCCTGCTGCTGGCGGCGACCGATCTGCTGCAGAGCCTGAGCCGCTTCTGGCCGGTATTGATCCCCACCGGCGCCATGACCGCATTGCTGGGGGCGCCGCTGCTGCTCTGGCTGATCCCGCGCCTTGGCATCAAGTCGGGTACGCCGAAGGCAAACGCCGGCCTGCTGGTGGCCCGCCATCCGGCACCGGCTCGCCTTATTGGCCTGTTGTTGGTCGGGCTGCTGCTGGCCGTGGCCGCCTCCCTGCTGTTTGGGCAGGGAATGACGGGCTGGAGTTGGCCAAGCTGGCTCCGCTGGCATGCCCAGTTGGAGTGGCGGCTGCCGCGCACTCTGGCGGCGGGGGCGGCTGGCGTGCTGCTGGCGCTGGCGGGCACCCTGTTGCAGCGGGTCAGCAACAATCCTATGGCGAGTCCGGAGCTGCTGGGGGTGAGCGGCGGCACCTTTATGGGGGTGATAACGACGGCCTTACTGCTGCCAGCTTTGCCGTTGCCCATAATGCTGCTGGGTGGCCTTCTCGGTGCCTTCGGCTGCCTGTTGCTGCTGGTGCTGGTCAATCGCAAGCACGGTTTCCAGCCGGAGCGGATCCTGCTCTCCGGTATCGCCATCACGGCGTTGTTTGAGCCGCTGCAGGCTATCGCGCTGGCCAACGGCGACCTGCGGGTGCAGCAACTGCTCTCCTGGATGTCCGGTTCTACCTATTACGTCACCCTGCCGGTGGCCTATGGGTTGGTGGGGCTGGTGCTGTTGATGCTGGCCGCCTGCCTGTTGGTGAGCCGCTGGCTCGATCTGATGCCGATGGGGAGTGCTGTAGCGACCGCACTCGGCATTCGCCTCAACCGTGCCCAGCTCGCCATCCTGCTGCTGGTGGCCGTGCTCACTGCCAGCGCCACCCTGGTGGTCGGGCCGCTCTCGTTCGTCGGTCTGTTGGCGCCACATATGGCCAAGCTGATGGGGTTGGTGCGGGCACGCTGGCACCTGCTTGGGGCCGCCGCTTCCGGCGCCCTGTTGATGGTGTCGGCTGACTGGGTCGGCCAGCAGATCCTCTTCCCGCAGGAGGTGCCGGTCGGGCTGGTCTCCACCCTGTTAGGGGGCGCTTACTTCATGTGGTGCCTGCGTCGCCTCTAGGTTTGTGGACAAAAAACGCACAATAAAAAGCCCGGGATGAACCCGGGCTTTTTATTGTCTGCTGAGCGGAGAGTTACTTGCCGATGCAGAAGCTGGAGAAGATGCGACCCAGCAGATCGTCGGAGCTGAATTCGCCGGTGATCTCGGAGAGAGACTCCTGCGCCAGGCGCAACTCTTCGGCTACCAGCTCGCCGGCCACGAACACTTCCAGCTGCTCCTTGGCCACCAGCAGGCGCTCGGCGGCACGCTCCAGCGCATCCAGATGGCGGCGGCGAGCCATAAAGCCCCCTTCGGTGTTGCCCTGGAAACCCATGCAGGCTTTCAGGTGCTCGCGCAGGGCAGGCAGTCCCAGCTCGGTCTTGGCGGAGATACGGTAGACGGCGTGGCCCTGCTCCTGACTCGGTGCCAGATCCTCGCCTGTTAGATCGGCCTTGTTGCGAATGACGGTGAGGCCGATGTTTTTTGGCAACCGATCAACAAATTCCGGCCAGATCTCCCGCGGGTCAACCGCGTCTGTGGTGGTGCCATCCACCATAAACAGCACCCGATCGGCCTGTTCAATCTCGGCCCAGGCGCGTTCGATACCGATCTGCTCCACCTTGTCCTGAGTGTCGCGCAGACCGGCGGTGTCGATGATGTGCAGCGGCATGCCATCGAGATGGATATGCTCGCGCAGCACGTCGCGGGTGGTACCGGCAATCTCGGTGACGATGGCCGACTCACGGCCCGCCAGGGCATTTAGCAGGCTCGATTTGCCGGCGTTGGGACGACCGGCGATCACCACCTTCATCCCTTCCCGCAGCAGGGCGCCCTGTTTGGCTTCCCCGCGCACGTCGTCCAGCTCGGACATGATGCTGTAGAGGTCGCCCGCCACCTTGCCGTCGGAGAGGAAGTCGATCTCCTCGTCCGGGAAGTCGATGGCCGCTTCCACATAGATGCGCAGCCGGATCAGGCTCTCCACCAGTTGCTGGATTTTGCTGGAGAACTGCCCCTGCAGGGAGTGCATGGCGCTGCGGGCGGCCTGTTCGCTGGAGGCTTCAATAAGGTCAGCGATAGCTTCGGCCTGGGCCAGATCCAGCTTGTCGTTGATGAAGGCGCGCTCGCTGAACTCGCCGGGGCGGGCAGGGCGGATGCCATCGATTTTCAGAATGCGGCGGATCAGCATGTCCATGATGACGGGGCCGCCGTGGCCCTGCAGCTCCAGCACATCCTCGCCGGTGAAGCTGTTGGGAGCTTTGAACAGCAGGGCGATGCCCTGATCCAGTACCTGGCCTTGCTCATCCTTGAACGGCAGATATTCGGCGTAGCGCACCCGCGGGAGCTTGCCGAGCACTATCCCGGCGACCTGTTCGGCGGCGGGGCCGGAGACCCGGACTATGCCGACGCCACCACGGCCTGGCGCGGTGGCCTGGGCCACGATCGTATCTGTTGTCATCTTGCTTGGCTCGTTTGTTCGCTGATAGGAAAACGTAGTGGGAGACATTGTAATAAAAAAGGCGGCCCGAAGGCCGCCTCTTTTGTCATCACGGGAAGATTAGCTGCGTGAATGCAGTCCTTTCTTCTCCAGCTGACGATAGATGATGGTCTGCTGGATGATGGAGATGACGTTGCTCACCAGCCAGTAGAGAGTCAGGCCAGCCGGGAACCAGAGGAACATGAAAGTGAAGATGATCGGCATGAACTGCATCACTTTCTGCTGCATCGGGTCGGTTACGGTGGTCGGGCTCATCTTCTGCAGATACCACATGGAGGCACCCATGAGGATTGGCAGCACGAAGAAGGGGTCCTTCACTGACAGGTCAGTGATCCACAGGGCAAACGGCGCGTGACGCAGTTCAACGGATTCCATCAGTGCCCAGTAGAGGGCGATGAAGATCGGCATCTGAACCAGGATCGGCAGGCAGCCACCCAGCGGGTTGACCTTCTCCTTCTTGTACAGCTCCATCATGCCCTGAGACATCTTCTGGCGGTCATCGCCGAAGCGCTCGCGCAGGGCCGCAATCTTGGGTTGCAGCATGCGCATCTTGGCCATGGAGGTGTACTGGGCCTTGGTCAGCGGGAACATGATGCCGCGCACCAGCAGGGTCAGCATGATGATGGCCAGACCCCAGTTCTGGACGAAACCGTGGAACACGGTCAGCAGCCAGTGCAGCGGTTGGGCGATGAACCACAGCCAGCCGTAGTCGACGGTCAGGTCGAGGTGGTTAGCCACCTTGGCCATCTGGTCTTGCAGCTTGGGACCAACCCACAGCTTGCTGGTCACTTCGGCCTGTTGGCCGGCAGCTACGTCAACCAGCGGCGCCTTGTAACCGATGATGGCCTGGCCTTTGCCCGGGATCACACGGCTGTAGAAGCTGTTGGTATCGTCGGCATTCGGAGCCCAGGCAGAGACGAAGTAGTGTTGCAGCATGGCGACCCAACCACCCTTGGTGGTCTTGTTCAGGTCGGCATCCTTCATCTCGTCGAAGGTGTACTTCTTGTAGCGGGTATCTTCAGTGGAGAAGGCACCACCACGGTAAGCGCTGGCTACCATGGCATGACCTTCCTGATCCTTCGGTGTGGCTACGGTCTGCTTCAGCTGACCATAGAACTGCACCTGAACCGGCTCGGCAGATTTGTTGTCGATCTTGTAATCAACGCCAACGGCATAGTCGCCACGCTTGAGGATGAACTCCTTGGTGAAGACCACGCCCTTGCTGTCGGTCCAGGTCATCGGAACGACGACTTGATCCTGACCATCGGCCAGCTGATAGCTGGTCTGGGCGGCTTCATAGGTAGGACGACCTTCGGCCTGACTGTCCGGACCGTTGCGACCCACCAGACCGCTCTGGGCGATATAGAGGTGCTCAGGCTTGCTGGTCAGCAGCACGAACGGTTGGTCCTTGCCCTCTTCCAGTTTGTGAGACAGCAGTTCGGCAGACACGACGTCACCACCCTGGGTATCCAGGGTCAGCTTGAGCACGTCAGAGGAGACGGTGATCAGCTTGCGTGCGGCAGTCGCGTTGGCTTGCTCGGAAACCTGAGGAATATCACCGGTCTGACCGGCTTCAGGTACGAAATGTTCGGTTTGGGCCACGGTAGTCGGGGCCGGCTTCGGAGCCTTGTCGGACTCCCACTGTTGCCAGAGCAGAAAGCTCACGAACAGCAAACCGATCAGGAGTAGATTGCGTTGTGATTCCATAGTCTTCAGTTTCTTCGCTTTGGTTGCGGAACCGGGTCATAACCACCCTCGGATAAGGGATGGCATTTTAATAGACGTTTGCTAGCTAACCAAACGCCTTTTATGAAACCGTGAAGTCGGATGGCTTCTATCGCAAATTGGGAACAAGTTGGAGTAAAACGGCAGCGCGGCCCGAGCAGAGGGCTAATGATTAGCTGATACAGTCGTATCAGTTTGATAGCTACCCATTGCAACGGCGTGACAGAGTGCGCCATAGCTTTTCCAGTAACTTGAACAGTTCCTCGTTATCCATCTCTTTCACACCGGCCTTGGCGATCACCACGATGTCGATAGCGGGCAGCTGATGTTGTTTGAGGCGGAAACTTTCCCGGACCACCCGTTTGACACGGTTACGCCAGACGGCACGCTTGAGTGCTTTTTTGGGCACAGCGAGACCAAGACGAGAGTGTTCGAGTGAATTGGGGCAGGCGAGAAGCGTAATTTGCGGGGAAGCAGCCCGGACAGGCTCGGCGAAAACGCGTTTGAAGTGTTCGGGAGTTAACAGACGTAACTCCCGAGAGAAGGTGTGCTGGGTAGGCATTAAACTACCAGACGGGCACGACCCTTGGCACGACGAGCGGCCAGAACTTTACGACCGTTGGCAGTTGCCATGCGGGCGCGGAAACCGTGAGAGCGCTTGCGCTTCAGGTTGGACGGTTGAAAAGTACGTTTCATGATTCGATTCCGTATTTCTGTACAGTTTTGATTGTCACACTTAGCCGACGCGCCAGCTATAGCGTGTGACGACTAGCAAAAGAGGCCGAATTCTAAACAGAGTTCGGCTTTTAGTCAATCCGCCGTTCCCTCTCATCCTGCCGTGGTCTTGAAAAGGCCGCTGCCGAGCGTGAGGATCCAGAGGATCAAGGGCTCCGGATTATACTGGCAACCCGGGGTTAAACAAGGGATCCCTCAATAAAAAAGGCGGCCAGGCCGCCAAAGAGAGAGCTATTTAAGGACTTTCCGCAAGAACTCCCGGGTACGGGGATCCTTGGGATCGACCAATATCTGATCCGGCGGGCCCTGCTCGACGATCCGCCCCCCTTCCATGAAGATCACCCGATCGGCAACATCACGAGCAAATTCAATCTCATGGGTCACCACCACCATGGTCTGGTGCTGGCGGGCCAACTCTTTCATTAGTCCCAAAACCTCGTCGACCCACTCGGGATCGAGAGCCGAGGTGGGCTCGTCAAACAGGATCACCTTGGAGTGTGCCGCCATGGCGCGACCAATGCCGACCCGCTGCTGCTGGCCGCCGGAGAGGGAGGCCGGATAGGCATCCTGCTTGTCGGCAAGACCAATGTCCTTGAGGATGCCGAGCGCTGTGGCACGGGCCTCGGCTTTTGGCTGCTTCCAGACGGTGATCAGCCCTTCGGCGATGTTGTCGAGCGCTGTTTTGTTGGCAAAAAGGGCGTAGTTCTGGAACACGAAGGAGGCCCGCTTGCGCAGCTCGATCGCCTGCTGTTCGCTGGCCTTGGCCAGATTCAGCTTGAGATCGTCGATGGCAAGGGTGCCCGCATCCGGGGTCTCCAGCAGGTTCAGGCAGCGCAACAGAGTCGACTTGCCGGTGCCGGAGGGGCCGATGATGACGACAATTTCCCCCTTTTTGACCTCCAGATCGATGCCGTTGAGCACCTGATTGCCGTGATATGCCTTGGAGAGGCCGGTTAGCTTGATCATGAGAGCCCTCCTTTAATAGGCACGGTTAAGACGGACTTCCAGCAGATGCTGCAAGCGGGTAAAGAAGATCACCACTACCCAGTAGATCAGCGCCACCGCCATAAAGCTCTCGAAGAACTTGAAGGAGGAGGAGGCTTCCATTTGCGCCTTGCCCATGATCTCGGCCACTCCCAGCGTGAACGCCAGCGAGGTGCTCTTGATCATGTCGATGAAGTAGTTCATCAGCGACGGGGTGGCGATACGGGCCGCCTGCGGCAGGATGATCCGCTGCATCGCCTGATAACGGCTCATGCCGATACTGAGCGCCGCTTCCATCTGGCTTTTGTGAATGCCGAGGATGGCTGCGCGGATCGACTCGGCCATGTAGGCGGCGAAGTGCAGGGTCAGACCGACGATGGCGGCGGTAAAGGCATCCATTCCCACGAAGATCGGGAACAGTTGCGGCAGTCCGTAGTAGAGCAGGAACAGCTGAACGAGTAGCGGTGTACCCCGAAAGAACGAGATATAGAGCATCGCCAGCCAGTGAATCGCAGGGACGCGAAACACCCGTACTATCGCCAGGGCCAGCGAGAGTACGAGTGCCAGCACGAATCCCCACAGGGCCATCTCCATCGTGGTGCCCAGGTATTTGAGCAGGATGGGAAACAGCCCCAGCGTGTATTCGAGGTCAAATTCCATCATTTATTTGTCGGTGATGTCGGAAGCGAACCATTTCTCGGAGATCTGACGCAGGGAGCCATCCTTGCGCATGGCGGTCAGGGCCTCGTCGACCTTCTTCAGCAGCGCCTGTTTCTCCGGGGTCTTCAGGAAGGGCAGGGCGTTCTCGATAGTCTCGAACGGTGCGCCAGCCTGTTGCAGCGGCAGCTTGGACTCTTTGATCAGCTGGGCGGTGGAGACGCGGTCCATCACGAAGGCATCGATGCGACCCAGGGCGACATCCTGCTCGAAGGCGGAGTCATAGGTGCGGATATCGATCTTCTTGTTCGGGTCGTTCTTGCGCAGCAGCTCTTCGAAGTTGGAACCCAGGTTCACGGCAACGCTCTTGCCTTCCAGATCCTTGATGCCATGAATGGTGCTGTTGCCCTTGCGTACCACGATCTGGGCGCCGTCATAGACGTAAGGCTGGGAGAAGTCGTACTTCGCCTTGCGCTCGTCGGTGATGGTGATCTGGTTGGAGATGGTGTCGATGCGGCCGGTTTCCAGCATGCCGAACAGGCCGGAGAAGCTGGCGGTCACGAATTCGACCTTGTAGCCGGTGCGCTCGCCGATCTGGTTCCACATATCCACTTCAAAGCCCTGCAGCTTGTCCTGCTTGACGAAGGTGAACGGGAAATATTTGCCAGACATGCCGACCTTGATGGTCTCCTGGGCGATGGCCTGACCGGACAGGGTGGCGAGCAGGATGGCTGCGCCGGAAATCAGTTTGATGGATGTTTTCATGGTGTTTCTCTCTCTCAATGTCTTGTATTTGTAGTTGTAATAACTGGTTTGGCCCTGATGTTATTGGAATAAAATTTAAAAAATAAATGACATTTGGTTATATGAAATAACAGGAGAGAAGCACGGGATCGACCAATCCGGACGGTGGATCAAGCTGTGGGTAACTTTGGGGATGAAATCCGATCCAAAGGCGCTGGATCCTTGAAAGTCAAGGATCTTATTTGCTGGATCCACCGGGCGATGGCTGGAGATCCGGCGGCTAAAAACGTAGAATAGCCGGTCTTTAGTTAATCAATCGACAGGAGTTTAGAGTGACTGCTTCGCTATGGCAGCAGTGCCTTAACCGGCTGCAAGATGAGTTGCCCTCGGCAGAATTCAGCATGTGGATCCGGCCGCTTCAAGCGGAGTTGAGTGACAATACTCTGACCCTGTATGCACCGAATCGCTTTGTTCTGGACTGGGTACGAGACAAGTATCTCATCCGGGTTAACGGCATCATCAACGAACTCTGCGGGGTCGACGGCCCCGCCCTGCGTTTTGATATAGGCAATCGTCCCCATCCTGTTGCTGTCGCCAGAGCGCCGGTACAGGGTGCCGCGCCTGTGAATAACTTGCAGAAGAGCTGGGAAAGCAAGGCTGAAGCCAAGCCCGAGCCGAACCACAAGAGCAACACCAACGTGAACTATACCTTCGAGAATTTCGTCGAGGGTAAGTCCAACCAGTTGGCGCGTGCGGCTGCCCGTCAGGTAGCGGACAATCCGGGTGGTGCTTACAACCCGCTGTTCCTCTATGGCGGCACTGGCCTTGGTAAAACCCACCTGCTGCACGCCGTTGGCAATGCCATCAAGGAGAGTAAAAAAGATGCCAAAGTCATCTATATGCACTCCGAGCGGTTTGTTCAGGACATGGTGAAAGCGCTGCAAAACAACGCCATTGAAGAGTTCAAGCGTTACTACCGCAGCGTCGATGCCCTGCTCATCGATGACATCCAGTTCTTCGCCAACAAGGAGCGCTCCCAGGAGGAGTTCTTCCATACCTTCAATGCCTTGCTGGAAGGTAACCAGCAGATCATCCTCACCTCGGATCGCTATCCGAAGGAGATCAACGGTGTTGAGGATCGCCTCAAGTCCCGCTTCGGCTGGGGCCTGACCGTGGCGATCGAACCGCCGGAGCTGGAGACCCGCGTCGCGATCCTGATGCGCAAGGCAGACGAGAATCAGATCCATCTGCCGGACGAAGTGGCCTTCTTCATTGCCAAACGTCTGCGATCCAACGTCCGTGAACTGGAAGGCGCCCTCAACCGGGTGATCGCCAACGCCAACTTCACCGGCCGTGCCATCAACATCGATTTCGTGCGCGAAGCGCTGCGCGACCTGTTGGCACTGCAGGAGAAGCTGGTCACCATCGACAATATCCAGAAGACGGTGGCGGAATACTACAAGATCAAGCTGGCGGATCTGCTCTCCAAGCGTCGTTCCCGCTCTGTTGCCCGTCCGCGCCAACTGGCGATGGCACTGGCCAAGGAGCTGACCAACCACAGTTTGCCGGAGATAGGTGATGCCTTTGGTGGCCGTGACCACACTACCGTTCTTCATGCCTGCCGCAAGATCGAGCAGCTGAAGGAGGAGAGTCACGACATCAAGGAGGACTATTCCAACCTGATCCGTACCCTTTCTTCCTGATAACGGAATCGAGTGGACAGATGCAGCGCGAATATTCCAACCTGATCCGAATCTTTTCCTCCTAATCACAACGGAGAGCACAGATGCAGCTCGAAATTAGCCGTGAGGCCCTGTTACGTCCTCTGCAACTGGTGTCCGGCGCCCTCGGCGGCCGACCGACCCTGCCGATCCTCGGCAACGTGCTGCTTGATGTCAGCAACGGTCTGCTGTCACTGACCGGTACCGATCTCGAAGTAGAGATGATCGGTCAGGTCTATCTGAACGGGGCCAGCGAAGATGGCCGCACCACAGTACCGGCGCGCAAGCTGCTGGATATCTGCCGTGGTCTGCCGGAAGGCGCCGAGATCCGCCTCAATACCGAAGGCGATCGCCTGATCATCCGTTCCGGCCGTTCCCGCTTCAACCTCTCGACCCTGCCGGCGACCGAGTATCCGAACATCGAGGATTGGGAATCCGTGCTCGAGTTCGATATCAGCCAGCTGGAGCTGAAGAAGCTGATCGATGCGACCCAGTTCTCCATGGCCAGCCAGGACGTGCGTTATTACCTGAACGGTATGCTGTTCGAGAGCGAAGGTCACGGTCTGCGTACCGTGGCGACCGACGGTCACCGTCTGGCCACCTGCCGCCGCGAGGTAGTAGGGGAATCGCTGCCCGATCATCAGGTTATCCTGCCGCGCAAAGGGGTACTGGAGCTGGTGCGTCTGCTGGAGGCGGAAGACAAACCGGTGCGGCTGCAGATTGGTCGCAGCAACCTGCGTGCTGCGCTGGACGGCTTTATCTTCACCTCCAAGCTGGTGGATGGCCGCTTCCCGGACTGGCGCCGCGTCATTCCGCGCAACAGCGACAAGGCCCTGATTGCCGGCCGTGAGGATCTGCGTCAGGCGTTTGCCCGCGCTGCCATCCTCTCCAACGAGAAATTCCGTGGGGTGCGTCTCAATCTGCAGGAAAACCTGCTGCGCATCACTGCCAACAACCCGGAACAGGAAGAAGCCGAAGAGCTGCTTGACGTACAATATGCCGCTGGCGAGATGGAGATCGGCTTTAACGTCTCTTATGTGCTCGACGTGCTGAATACGTTAAAATGTGACCAAATTCGGATTAGCCTGAGCGATTCCATCAGCAGTGCCATTATTGAGGATTTTGAACATCAGGATGCTCAGTACGTGGTGATGCCGATGCGGATCTAGTCGTGTCCCTGGTCAAACTCCAGCTCAGCGACTTTCGCAATATCCAGCAAGCCAGTCTCAAGCTGTCGCCCGGCCTCAACATTCTGGTCGGGTGCAATGGCAGCGGCAAGACCAGCGTGCTGGAAGCCATTCACTACCTTGGTCTGGGGCGCTCCTTTCGCACTCATTTGACCGGGCGGGTCATCCGCCAGGGGGAGCGGGCCTTTACCCTGTTTGCCCAGTGTGAACTGGAGGGGCGACAGGTACCGATCGGTCTTGCCAAAGACAAGAGTGGCGAGACCCAGCTCAAGATTGCCGGGGCGCAGGCCCAGCGGCTGGCCGATTTGGCGGAGCTGTTGCCGGTGCAGTTGATCCATCCCGATGGCTTCAACCTGCTGACGGGCGGGCCTCAGGCTCGCCGCGCCTGGCTCGATTGGGGCGTTTTCCATCAGGAGCCGACCTTCTTTGCCCTGTGGGGGCGAGTGCGGCGGCTGCTGAAACAGCGCAATGCGCTGTTGCGCCAGAGCACCCAGTACCGCCAGCTGGCGTTCTGGGATCAGGAATTGGTGCGGCTGGGTGGTGAGCTTGCCGAGTTTCGCGCCAGTTATTGTCAGGCCATTACGCCCCTGATCAAGGAGATGACGGCGGATTTTCTGCCGGAATTCGATATCAGTCTCGGCTTTTACCGGGGCTGGGAGAAAGACACTCCCCTCGGCGATCTGCTGGAGGCGGGGTTTGAGCGGGATCGGGCGCTGGGCTATACCGGTGTCGGTCCACAGAAAGCCGATGTGCGCCTCAAGGCGAACGGGGTACCCGCTCAGGATATTTTGTCCCGGGGTCAGCTGAAGTTGCTGGTCTGCGCCATGCGACTGGCCCAAGGGCTCTATTTGAATCAACATAGCAGCCGTGGCTGTATTTTTTTAATTGACGATTTTGCCTCTGAACTGGATGTCGACAAGCGCCGCTTGCTGGCCGCAAGGCTGAAGCAGTGTGCGTCCCAGGTGTTTATCACCGCCATCGACACCGGTCAGCTCGCAGACATGATGGATGCGAATGACTGCAAGTTGTTCCACGTGGAACAGGGTAAAATCTCCGAAACGTTAGAGAAGGCAGAGAGTAAGCTATGAGTGAAAATACTTACGACTCCTCGAATATCAAGGTGCTGAAGGGCCTGGATGCGGTCCGCAAGCGCCCGGGGATGTATATCGGCGATACGGATGATGGCTCGGGTCTGCACCACATGGTGTTCGAGGTCGTCGATAACTCCATTGACGAGGCGCTCGCTGGCTACTGCTCCGATATTCTGGTCAAGATCCATTCCGACGGTTCTGTCTCTGTGCGTGACAATGGCCGGGGTATCCCGGTAGACATGCACGAGGAGGAGGGCCGCTCCGCCGCAGAGGTCATCATGACCGTGCTGCACGCAGGCGGTAAGTTTGATGACAACTCCTACAAGGTATCCGGCGGCCTGCACGGCGTGGGTGTCTCGGTAGTTAACGCCCTCTCTGACAAGCTGTTGCTGACCATTCGTCGTAACGGCCACGTCTACGAGCAGACCTATCATCTGGGTGAGCCGCAGGCGCCGCTCAAGCAGATTGGCGACAGCACCGGTACCGGTACTGAAGTTCGCTTCTGGCCGAGCCCTGCCATTTTCAGCGATACCCTGTTCCACTACGAGATCCTGGCCAAGCGCCTGCGTGAGCTCTCCTTCCTCAACTCCGGTGTCTCCATCCGTCTGCAAGACGAGCGTGATGGCCGCGAGGCGCATTTCTGCTACGAGGGTGGCATCAAGGCGTTCGTTGAATACCTGAACCAGAACAAGACCCCGATCCACCCGAAGGTGTTCCATTTCACCACCGAGCAGGATGGTATCGGCGTTGAAGTGGCGATGCAGTGGAACGACGCCTATCAGGAAGGGGTCTACTGCTTCACCAACAACATCCCGCAGCGGGATGGTGGTACTCACCTGGTTGGCTTCCGTACCGCGCTGACCCGTACTCTGAACTCCTATATGGACAAAGAGGACTACAGCAAGAAGGCCAAGTCTGCCGCCAGTGGCGACGACGTGCGTGAAGGTCTGATTGCCGTTATCTCCGTCAAGGTGCCGGATCCCAAGTTCTCCTCCCAGACCAAAGACAAGCTGGTCTCTTCCGAAGTGAAGACCGCCGTTGAGCAGGCGATGGGTGAGAAGCTGGCGGACTTCCTGCTGGAAAACCCGGGCGATGCCAAGATCGTGGTCAACAAGATCATCGATGCGGCCCGTGCCCGTGAAGCGGCCCGCAAAGCCCGCGAACTGACCCGCCGCAAAGGTGCGCTGGATATCGCCGGTCTGCCCGGCAAGCTGGCTGACTGTCAGGAAAAAGACCCGGCTCTCTCCGAACTCTACATAGTGGAAGGGGACTCTGCTGGCGGTTCTGCCAAGCAGGGTCGCAACCGTAAAAACCAGGCCATCCTGCCGCTCAAGGGTAAAATCCTGAACGTAGAGAAGGCCCGTTTCGACAAGATGATCTCCTCGCAAGAGGTGGGCACCCTGATCACCGCACTGGGCTGCGGTATCGGTCGCGATGAGTACAACCCGGACAAGCTGCGTTATCACAACATCATCATCATGACCGATGCGGACGTCGATGGTGCGCACATCCGAACCCTGCTGCTGACCTTCTTCTATCGTCAGATGCCGGAAATCATCGAACGTGGCTACGTCTATATCGCCCAGCCGCCGCTCTACAAAGTGAAGAAGGGCAAGCAGGAGCAGTACCTGAAAGACGAAGACGCGCTGCTGCAGTACCAGACCGCCATGGCGCTGGACGGTGCTACCCTGCACGTCAACGAGTCTGCTCCGGCTATCGGTGGCGAGGCATTGGAGCGCCTGGTCAACCAGCACCGCTCGGTGACTCACCTGATCACCCGCATGTCTCGTCGTGCGCCGGAAGCCGTGCTGACCCAGCTGATCTATCAGCCGGAGTTGAACGAAGCACTGCTGAACAGCGAGAGCGATCTGCTGGCCTGGTGTCAGGGTATGGAAGCCGTGCTCAACGAGAGCAACCACGGTATCCAGTACCAGATCCAGGTTCGTCGTGACGAAGAGCGCAGCCTGTACGTTCCGCACGCCGTGGTACGTCAGCACGGTGTCGACCGCGAATATCCGCTCAGCTACGACTTCCTGCAGTCCGGTGAGTACCGTCAACTGGTCTCGCTGGGCAAGGAGATCGCCAACCTGATCGAGGAAGGTGGTTTCATCAAGCGTGGCGAGAAGGTCAAGCCGGTTGCCAACTTCGTGGAAGCAGTCGAGTGGCTGATGGGCGAAGGCAAGCGCGGCATCTACATCCAGCGCTATAAAGGGTTGGGCGAGATGAACCCGGACCAGTTGTGGGAAACCACCATGGATCCGGAAGCCCGTCGCATGCTGCGCGTCACCATCGACGACGCCGTCGGTGCCGACCAGCTCTTCTCCACCCTGATGGGTGATGCCGTTGAGCCCCGTCGTGACTTTATTGAGACCAACGCCCTGCGCGTGGCCAACCTCGACGTCTAATCAGACTCGCTGATTGCAATAAAAAGCCGCTCACAAGAGCGGCTTTTTTACATTTGTAGTCTGCTTTATCAGAGCATTTTGCTCATGATAACCAGGTTGTGGGGTAGCACAGCACCATCGCTAGCCGTGCGATGACGCAACGCTGGCACTATGTGGTGGATGACCCTGAACCCCAGCTTGGCATAGAAAGACTCGGCGGTCTGGGTGCCGAGATTGACCTCGTAAACCCCTTGCTGCGTCAGGTACTCCAGCACGGTATTGGCGAGCAGGGTGCCGGTTCCTGCGGGTTGCCCTGGTTGCACGACCACAGTGCCGATATAGGCGTATCGCTGATTGTCTGTGGAGTAGATAGACCCGGACATACCTCCCTGCAGTTCACCATTCTCATCGCGCAGCATCAAGACAAAGGTCGGCTGGATTTTGGGATCCTGCTCGTTGACCGCTTCGATGTAGAGGATTTTGCCTGCTTGCTGAGAACCGCAATGCGCTCTGAATATTGCAGTGTGATCCGGGCCTGCGGGCATATGAACCGCTTCATGCAGATAGTCACGCTCGACCAGTGGGGTGTGCACCTGAGGGTAAGTGGTGAGTATCACCACCTCATTGATGAGGTGACCCTGTTGCTGCTGTTCCAGGATCAGCAGATCCAGATAATCGAGCGGAGCGGTGAGAAAGCTCGCTTCCGGGTAGTGGACGATTACGTTCTGGTTGAAGCCAAACTCCTGCTCACGCTGTTGTAGTAGGGCAAATAGCATCAGCTGTCGTTCGCTCAGTTTATCGGGGGAGCTGTTGTCCGGCTGGTACAGTTCGAGCGGATTATGTCGAGTGGTCATTGTTTCTCCAGAGAGTAAGGAGCGGGGATGATAGCACAGACGGCCCAGCCGGATGCCGCCCGACGTTCCACGTGAAACACTGGCAGTTGAAAGGATGGGCGAGCGGGCTGAGATAAAGAAAATGCCGAATTTGATGTTCGGCATTTTGATGATGAGTTCACTTGCACAGAGCTGATTCTTTATATGCAGTGTGCTATGGAAGAGTTAATAGTTTTTATGCTGTGACATGAACTGTTGAAGCATTTTACCTACCAGTTCCGGCGATTCTTGATGAGCTGAGTGAGCCGCGAGTGGAATATTGGCAAAACTGGAATCTGCGATTTTTGCTTTTAAAGCCACAGACTCCTCAAGCGAAAATATGACATCGTTATCACCCCTCATGATTAATGTCGGACAACGAATTTTTTCAACTAGGTTACTCGGGTAGCCAGATGGTGTTGTATCAAGCCAAACAGCCTTTACAGCATCGACCAGTTTTGGGAAATCAGGCTCGGGATTTGACACCTTATATAGCGCGACATCATCGGCAAACTTTGAAATCCAAAAGTCTGCTGTTAAGCCGCTTAGCAACCCGAGTGATGGATCATCAGGCTCTAATCGCCACGTTGCACCAAGTGTAACCAAACAAGAAACGCTATCGGGTTCTTGTACGGCTAGTCGATAACCTACGATACCACCATCACTAAAGCCAAATATTGAATATTTATCAACGCCCAGATAGTCGAGGAGTGTTTGGATATCTTGCTGATACTGCAAGTAACTCAGTGGCTTACTACCTAGGGGGGATTTTCCATGGCCACGGAAATCTACACTGATCAACTGATAATCCATGGCAACATATCTTTGAATGGGTATTAGTTCATTAAGGGAACCAAGGCCACCATGAAGCATCAATAAAGGCTCACCATCAGGATTACCCGAAAGTTCGTAATACAACTCACCACCGTTGACGCCGATATAACCACTTTTATTGTTCATGTTTTTGAGCAACCTCGTTTCGATGTATATGACCTAACAGATGAAATAGCACATCTGCGCCGACCCCCTCAGGATGGCGCTACCTGCTGTCAGTTTCTGTCAGCAATGAATTTCGGCTGCGGGATTTGCTGGGTGGTGCGCCACTCCTTCAGCAGGCTCTCTCTGCTTTTTGGATAGCGGCAATCTTGCGGCTGCATCCGGGTGATGCGATCGACCCGAAAGTGGCGAAAGCCCTGACGCAGTTCGCACCAGGCCACCAGTACCCGTACCTGTTCGAAGTAGCCGAGGGCAAAGGGCCAGACGGTGCGCTCAGAGGCCTCATCCTTGAGATCGCGATAGCCCAGGATCACCTTGCGTTGCTGGCGGATGGCACTGCGCAGGGGGGCTTCATCGGTGAGGCTGTCGCTGCGGGAGGTGCCAATCAGCAGGGCATTGCTCTGGAGCTGCAGGCGATAGTCGGCGGGCAGCACGGCTTCTATCTTGGCCAGCGCACTGCTGGCCGATGCACTCAAGGCTCCATCACCGTGGGCGACGACCCAACGTGACCCCAGCACCAGCGCATCCAGCTCCTCTTCACTGAACATCAATGGCGGCAGCATGAAGCCGGGACGCAGCACATAGCCGATCCCCGGCTCGCCCTCGATATGGGCCCCTTGCGCCTGCAGAGTGGCGATATCCCGATAGAGGGTGCGCAGGCTGATGCCAAGCTGGCTGGCCAGTTCCGCGCCAGTGATGGCGTAACGGTGGCCGCGCAGCAGCTGGAGCAGGGCCAGCAGGCGTTCGGAACGGGACATGGGATGACTCCTCGGGATTTCTGGTTAGCCTGCCATAGCGGAGTGAGCGGGTATAGAGGATGTCATCAGACATTGTTGCCACGAAAAGATCGTCGCCACTCGCTGGGGGAGATGGCAAAGCGGGCTCGAAAGTGATTGCGCAGGGAGGTGGCAGTCTTGAAGCCGACCAGCTCGGCGATGCGATCGATGGAATGGCCGCTTACCTCCAGCAGCTCCTGACTGCGCCTGAGCCGCTCCGCCAGCAGCCATTCACCCACCGAGAGGCCGGTAGCCTGATGAAAACGGCGGGTAAAGGTGCGGCGGCTCATCAGGGTGTGGGCCGCCAGAGAATCCAGGGTGTGGGGTTCGGCCAGATGGGCACGCAGGTGATCGAGCAACTGGTTCATCCTGACATCGCGAGTGGAGGCGGGCACCGGCTGTTCGATAAACTGGGCTTGGCCCCCTTCCCGGTGAGGCGGGATCACCAGCCGCCGCGCCACCTTGTTGGCGATGGCCGAGCCGTGGTACTGGCGTACCAGATAGAGGCAGCAGTCCAACCCGGCGGCAGTGCCTGCCGAGGTGACCAGCCCATCGTCATCCACATAGAGGGCGTTGGTATCGAGCTGCACGCAGGGAAAGCGGCGGCAGAAATCCTGTTCGTACTCCCAGTGGGTCGATGCTTTGCGACCATTAAGTAGTCCGGCGTAGGCGAGCACATAGGTGCCAAGACAGAGCCCGACCAGCCGGGCACCTCTGGCTCTGGCGGCAATCAGGGCATCGAGCAGTGCTGCGGGTGGCTGTGCTGCCGGGTCGTGCCAGAAGGGGATGACGATGATCTCCGCCTCGGCCAGCACCTCCAGCCCATGAGGAGCCTGAATGGTGAAGCCTTGCGCCGAGTGTGCATGATGGTTGCCATCACCGCAGCAGATCTTGAGCTCGAACAGCGGCTGGCGCGGCAGGATGTCGCCGAAGATGAGACAGGGGACGGCGCAGTGAAAAGGGCTGAAGTGATCGAAGGTCACCACGGCAACGATCGGGGTGGTCATGGTGTTGGCTCCTCTCTGCGCGCAGACCACTCATCATAAGCGTTTGGCTGTGAAAGCCGAAGGGCCATGTCTGACATGGCTCTCTTGTGGATCATAGCGATATCGCCTCGCCATCTTGCGGCACCCGTACCCGATCCATCATGCCCCGGTCCACCAGATAGTCGCGTAGCTCCTGGCGTGACAGCACGGCGTGGTTGACCGCCTCCATATGACTGGCGATCAGCGTGGCTTGCGGTGCGGCCTGATAAACGGCGGCGACATCCTCCTTGCCCATGATGATGGAACCGAGTCCGGGCACCTGTGCATCACCGCAGTTGAGGATGATGACCTCGGGTTGATGCTGTTGCAGGGCTTGCTCGACCGAGGGATGCCAGATGGTATCACCGGCCAGATAGAGGCTCTGTTCATCGGGATGGGAGAAGAGCACGCCGCATACCTCTCCCATGCGCTCGCCCAGTACCGCCATCAACTGGTCGCTGCCGTGCTGGCCACCGGTCTGCTGCAGGCGAATGCCGGCAAACTCGGGCTGGTCGCTCAGCAGGCGCACATCCTCAAAGCCACTGGCACGAATGGCATCGGCATCCTTCTGATGTTGCACCAAGAGCGGCAGATGCTTGGGGATCAGGGCTCTGGCTGCGTCATCCCAGTGGTCGGGATGGTCGTGGGTGACGATAACGGCGTCCACATCGACCAGATCATCTATCGGCAGCGGCAGCTCGACCAGCGGATTGCGCAGCTGGCTGTTGGCGGTGCCCTCAAAGCCGGGGAAAGCCCCCTTGGCCGAGAGCATGGGGTCGATCAGAAAGCGGGTGCCGGCATAGTCGAGCAGCAAGGTGGCGTTGCGAACTTGGGTAATCTTCATGGGGTGGCTCCATGTTGGCTGGTGGATATGCAACCAATTATGGGGTGCGGAGCGCATTGCCATCAGTGGCCCACGGGTCGATTATCATCACTATCGGGCCAACAGGTTGATGTTCTACAGACCGGCGCGGCCATTTAAAAAATTTGAAAAAATCCCCTTGAAAGAAAAAAGTGAGCCCCTATATAGGTAACAAGGCCGGAACGCTCGACAGAGGTTTCGACCAGGCGCCCGTCCATAAGGAGGGCAAACAATCCGTTATCGCTCATAAGAGGGTAATACTATGCGTTCTATCGACTTTTCTCCGCTCTATCGTTCTGCCATCGGTTTCGATCGTCTGGCCAATCTCATCGAATCTGCGGCCAGCAATGGCAATGCCGGTTATCCCCCCTACAACATCGAGCAGTTGGGTGACAACGACTACCGCATCAGCATGGCGGTGGCGGGCTTTACCCAGGAAGAGCTGGAGTTGAGCTTCCAGGAAAATCTGCTGACGGTGAAGGGCAACAAGCAGGCCGACACCGGGCGCAACTATCTCTATCAGGGGATCGCCGAACGTGGTTTCGAGCGCCGCTTCCAGCTGGCCGACTATGTGCGGGTGAAAGGGGCCGACCTGAAAAACGGCTTGCTGCACATCGAGCTGGTGCGTGAAGTGCCCGAAGCGATGAAGCCGCGCAAGATTGAGATCAACGGCTGATAGCCTGAATTCACTGAAATTTTAAAATTTCCCGGGTGCCGATGACGGGCCTGTGGAGAGTTGAACCTGTTGCTTATTAGAAGGATAGGATTATGCGTAACCTCGATTTTTCTCATCTCTATTCCAATGCTGTCGGCTTCGAGCGGATGGCCCGTGAGCTGGAAGGTCTGTTCGAGCAGAAGACCGCCGCTTACCCCCCGTACAACATTGAAAAGCGCGATCAGGATGGCTATCGCATCACGGTCGCCGTGGCTGGCTTCGAGCGTGAAGAGCTGGAGCTGGAGACCGAAAACGGCACCCTTAAGGTGAAGGGGCGCAAAGGGGCTGCGGCCGGTGAGCGTCAGTTCCTCCATCAGGGGATTGCCGAGCGTGACTTCGAGCTGGCCTTCAAGCTGAGCCAGCACGTGGAAGTGCAGGGCGCCAAGCTGGAGCATGGTCTGCTGACCATCGACCTGGCCCGCGAACTGCCGGAGGCACTCAAGCCCCGTGCCATCCCCATCGGTAAACCCGAGCAGCTGGCGCTGCCCGGCTAAGCAAACCGGATCGCGATAAACAACAAAGGCCTGCATCTGCAGGCCTTTCTGTTTTTGTATCGCTGGATTGGATTAACCAGCGTAGAGGGTGTTGATCTCGTCGGCCAGAATGGCGATGCCGCGGCGCACCAGCTCCTCGCTCTGGGAGTAGTTGAGGCGGATGCACTCCTGGCTGTGGCGCCACTCGGGGTCATCGATGCCGGGGAAGAAGTAGTGACCCGGCACGATCAGCAGGTTCTTCGCCTTCAGTCGCTCATAGAGCTCCTGACAGTGGATCGGCAAGCCTTCGAACCAGAGCCAGAGGAAGAGGGCCCCTTCCGGTTTGTGAATGTGGAAGCGCGGGTCGGGGATCGCTTCGCGCAGCAGCTGCACCGCCAGCTCCGCCTTCTGCTGATAGAAGGGCTTCACCACCTGTTCGCTGAGAGTGATGATATCGCCGCTCTCGATCATCGGGATGGTGATGGCGGGCCCCAGACTGCCCGGCGCCAGATTGATGATGCCGCTGAGGTTGGTGATGGCCTGGATGATCTTCTCGTCGGCGATGACGATGCCGCAGCGGGTGCCCGGCAATCCCAGCTTGGAGAGGCTCATGCAGAGGATGGTGTTGGCATTCCAGAACGGCTTGGCTTCGCTGAAGATGATGCCGGGAAAGGGCACACCGTAGGCGTTGTCGATCAGCAGCGGGATCCCCTTGTCGCGGGCGATCTGATCGAGGTGTTCGATCTCTTCGTCGGTCAGCACGTTGCCGGTCGGGTTGGTCGGGCGGGAGACGCAGATCACTCCGATGTCGTCACCCACCTGCAGGCTCTCGAAATCCACATGGTACTTGAACTGGCCATCGGGCAGCTTCTCGATGGTGGGCTTGTAGGCCACGAAGTAGTCGTCGGCCAGCGCCGAGTCGGCATAGCCGATGTATTCGGGGGCGAGCGGGAACAGCACCTTCTTCTTGCGGCCGTCGGCAAATTCACCGGCCAGCAGGTTGAACAGGTAGAAGAAGGCATTCTGGCTGCCGTTGGTCAGGGCGATATTACGGGCCGAGATATCCCACCCCAGCTCCTTGCTGAGCAGGGCGGCCAGTGCCCTGGTGAACCTGTCTTTGCCCTGGGGGCCATCGTAGTTGGCCATCGCTTTGACCAGCTCGCCGTTGTCGAGCAGGCTCTTGGCCTCGGCCTGAAAGCGTTCCAGCATGGCGGGGATCGGGGCCGGATTGCCGCCACCCAGCATGATGGCGTCCGGATTGGTCAGCCCCTGATTGAGGTCATCCATGAGTTGGGTAATACCGGCGTGGCGAGTGAACTTCTCGCCGAACAAGGAAAATTCCATTCGGTGACAGATCCAGAGTCAGTTACGAAGATGTAGCACCATAGCTCAGTTTAAAAGCGGGTGTCGATCAAAAAGATGGAACGTTCCACGTGGAACATGGCGCAAAAATCAAGCGTGGTTAAAAGCACCAACTGTTGGTTTAAAAATGACCTGGCGGAATGCATTTTGCGACTCAATTTGCTGTCGCAAGATAGTTAATTTAAACAAAATCATCATGTTATGAATTGTGCGAGTTGGCGCAACAATTGGCACAACTATTGGAATAGCTATCTGGTCATCTCAACCATACCGGAGCAAACCAGATGCAAAGCCTGATCGCTACCCTGATTGTGAGTGCCATGAGCCTGAACGTGATGGCCAACGAAAACCCGCGGCCCGAGCTGGAGAGTGCCCAGCTGGAGCAGGATGTGCAGAGCGAGTTGCAACAGGCATCCCATGCCGTGGTGCAGGATGCGTTGCACAATCTCAAGCCGCTGGCGCTGGATACCCTGGTGGTGGAGGCGAGTCAGGCTGTGGCGACTCACCCCGAGAGCTGAGGTAGCGCAGGGGGGTCTGTCCCGTATGTTGTTTGAAGAAGCTGATGAAGGCGCTGTCGCTGGAGAACTCCAGTGCAGCGGCAATCCGGCTGATGGACTCGCTTTCGGCCAGCAGCTCCATGGCGCGCAACAGCCGCCACTGCTGACGCCACGCCTGATAGCTCATGCCGGTCTCCCGTATAAAGATGCGGCCAATGGTCTTGTCACTGGCACCCACCCGTTCGGCCAGCCGGTTGAGCCGATCGGGCAGGGCATTTCCCCGTTTCAACTGCTGTAGCCAGTCGCCCAGTCTGGGATCGGTCGGCAGCGGTAGTTGCCACGACTCCCGCGGCGCCAGCCCCAACTCCTCCATAAACAGTGCCACCATCCGTTGCTGCTGCTCCTGCGGTTTGTCCCACGGCCAGAGCGCCATCCGCTCGATCAGTTCGTGCAGCAGCGGATTGACCGCCAGCACCTCCAGCGTGACGGGCAACTCGGGGTGCGGCTGGAAGTAGAGGGAACGGTAGGCCACCACACCACGCATCAGTACCCGATGGGCAGTGCCCGCTGGCAGCCAGGCCGCACGGGTAGGTGGCAGCAGGCAGACCCGACCTTCCAGCTCCATGGTCATGCAGCCAGATTGGGCGAACAGCAGCTGATGGCGTTGATGCTGATGTAGGCCAGAGTCGTGCCAGCCGAGCGCGGAGGCGATGCCGATCACGCTGCCCGTCAGCTGGTCGGGGTCAAAAGGGTGATCGGGAAGAATAAAGGCCATATGTCCGATTTTTGATGTTTATAGTCCTGCTTATTGTAATCAGACAATTGGCATATCTCAGAATGGCGACCTCTTATGAAGGAGGCTTGTCATGAACAACAAGTTGCCACCGCTCTGGCTGGTGGTGGGATTGATGATGTTTCCCCAGATTGTGGAAACTATCTACAGCCCGGTACTGACCCACATCGCCACCCAGTTTCAGGTGAGCGAGGGGCAGGCATCCCAGACCCTGTCGGTCTACTTTTTGGCGTTTGCGGTAGGCGTGGTCTGCTGGGGACGGCTCTGCGATCTGATCGGGCGGCGGCCCGCGATGCTGGCCGGTCTGCTGACTTACGGTGCGGGCAGTCTGCTGGCATTGATGGCACATCAGTTTGAAACCCTGCTGCTGGCCCGTGTCATCTCGGCCTTTGGCGCCGCAGTTGGATCCGTAGTGACCCAGACCATGCTGCGCGACAGCTATCAGGGTAGCGATCTGGCGCGGGTCTTCTCGGTGATGGGCATTGCGCTCTCACTCAGTCCGGTGCTGGGGTTGCTAAGTGGCGGCCAGCTGGCGAGCGGGTTCGGCTATCTCGGGGTGTTCAGCGGTCTGCTGATACTGGCGGTTTGCTTGTTGCTGGTTGCCTGCTGGCAGCTGCCGGAAACCCGTCCGGTTACTACCCAGCGAGTCGCACTCTGGCCGCTGGCATGCCGGATGATGAAGGATGGCGGACTCTGGCGCAGTGCCGTACTGGTCGCCCTGTTCAACACCATGCTGTTTGGCTACTACAGTCTGGCCCCCTTCCTGTTTGCTGGGTTGGGATTGAGCACCGGCGAGTTTGGTTACTCGGGGATCTTGCTGGCGCTGGCGACCCTGCTCGGCAGCCTGCTCAACAAGCATCTCCTGGGGAGGGGGTGGCTGCCGTCATCTCTGGTCAGACTGGCTTGCGCTCTGGCGCTGGTTACCGGGCTGCTGGTATGGGCGACTCAGGGCAGCCTCTGGTTCCTGTTGCCCATGATGGGAATCGTGGTGGCCTATGGGGTGGCGATCCCCAATGTGCTGAGTCAGGCGCTGTTGGCCTATCGCGAGGTGGCGGGTAGTGCTGGCGCCCTGTTCGGGCTCGGCTACTACCTGCTGCTCAGTCTGGGGTTGGCGGTGGCGGCCGGATTGCAGGATCTCGGCCTGTTGCTGAGTGGCTGCGGTCTGTTGGTGCTGCTTTGCAGCGGGCGTTGTTCCACGTGAAACGTCAGTTGCCGATAAAGCGGTAGCCGATACCGGATTCGGTCTCGATAAGCGTCGGTTGCTGGGGGTTATCCCCCAGCTTTTTGCGCAGACTGGCGATGACGATGCGCAGGTAGTGGGTGTCCTCCTTGTGGCTCGGCCCCCAGATGTCGTTGAGCAGCTGGGTCTGCATCACCAGCTTGCCGGGGTGGCACACCAGCGCCTGCAGCAGGGCGAACTCCTTGCGGGAGAGGGGAATCTCCTCGTCTTTCATGGTCACCTTGTGGCTGCTGACATCCAGCGTCAGGCCGCATTGGGGGAAGTGGCGCCGCTCGCCACTGCTGACGCCAGCCCGCTGGCGCAACAGCACACGGATGCGGGCCATCATCTCGCCGATGCCAAACGGCTTGCTCATGTAGTCGTTGGCACCGGCATCCAGCAGCCGCACCTTCTCCTGCTCCGAATCGCGGGCCGACAACACCAGCACCGGATTGGGGTGGTGTTCGCGAATGGCCTGCAACACCTGAATGCCATCGCCATCCGGCAGACCGAGATCGAGGATCACCAGATCGGGGTTGAGGTGGCGATACTGCTCCAGCCCTTCATTGACCCCCACCGCCTCACTCACCTGATGCCCCTCGGCAATCAGGCTGATCCGCAGAAAGCGACGGATCGCCGCTTCATCATCTATGACCAGAATGTGCGCCATCGAACCTCCAGAGGCGAATGGTGGGAGGGGCTGAGTGACCCAAGCTGGCGGTCAGCCATCATACCTCCGGTGAATTGAGGGCGAGCGGCAGGGAGATGCGCATGCAGGTTCCGTTGCCATTGGGGCCGGAGAAGGCCCAAATCTTGCCGCCGTGGGCCTCTATCATAGCGCGGGAAATGGCGAGGCCAAGTCCGGTGCCACGGCTACCGCAATCGCCCACCGGCTGGGTGTAGAAGAGGTTGAAGATCTTCTCCCGATCCGATTCGGCGATACCGACCCCGATATCGATGATGTCGATGATGAGGTCGGGTTCGGCCACCATTACCTTGAACTCGATGGGGGTGCCTGCCGGCGAGTAGCGAGAGGCGTTGTCGAGGATGTTGACCAGCACCTGCTCGATCAGGGCGCCGTGCACATAGAGCTGGGGCACATGCTGATCGAAATGGACCAGCAGCTTGTGCTGGCGCCAGGAGGAGTCGAGCCGCTTGCGGGCGCTCTCCACCAGATCCGCCAGATCGACCCAGTCCCGTTTCAGCTGGAAGTCGGGGGAGCCGATGCGGGTCATATCCAGCAGATTCTGCACATAGCTGTGCAGGCGGCGCGCCTCCTCCTGCACCGAGTGGAGCAGTTCGTCACGGTCTTCGGCGGGGATCCGGTCACCATATTCCAGCAGGGTGCTGCCAGCCCCCATGATGGTGGCCAGCGGTGTCTTCAAATCGTGGGAGACCGAGGAAAGCAAGGCTGCGCGCATTCGGTCGGTCTCCGCCTGCAACTGGCTGTCGGCCAGCCGCTCGTTGAGGTCGATCCGCGCCAGTGCGGCGCGAATGTCGGTGAGCAGCGCTTGCAGCTGATGCTCGGCAGAGGAGGAGAGCGGATTGGCCAGTGTTATACCGATCACCAGATCGTCGCTGAGATGATGATACTGGGCCTCGGCGGCATTGAGGGTGGCGGTGTGGGCCCCGGCGCTCTGCTTCTGGGCCAGACACCAGTCGATAGCCGCCTTGTCGGTCTGGCCGGGCCTGTGCTTCTCGTTGCCGAGCCTGTCGTTGAACTCCTTGTCGATCACCACGGTCGGCTGGCCTAGCGCCAGTGCAATGGCCTGGGCACCTTGTCTGAGCACCTCCTCTGGGCTGCTGGCGGTGGCCAGCCCCTGACTGAGGGAGAGCAGGGCATTGCCCAGCTGCTGGGTCTCGCGCAGACCGATCAGCTGTTGCCGCTGGCGGGAGGCGAGCCGTCCCGCCGTCATGCCGACGATAAGCAGCACAAACAGGGTGAGCAGGTCGCTGTGGTTGGCGACGCTCAGGGAGAAGTAGGGGGCGGTGAAGAGCAGGTTGTGGGCGATAAAGCCCAGCACCGCCGCCAACGTGGCGGGTACCAGGCTGGTGGTGAGGGCCGTCGCCAGCACCCCCAGCACGAAGATGAGCGGCAACGCTGCGGGTGGTAGCCAGTAGGAGAGCCCCCAGGCGGCGGCCGAGGTGATCCCCATGATGGTCACCGCCAGCAGGCTGTGGTGAATATCCTTCGGGGTCGGGACGCGCATTCCCACTTCGGGCTTCTGCTTCTCGGTATCGACCAGCGTGATTTCGAGCCCCTGCGCCTGCTTGAGCAGGTGCTGCACCAGCGAGCGGCGCCACGGCGCCTTGTGCGGTTTGCCGAGCAGCAGCTGGGAGACCTGCTGCTGCTCGGCGGTCTCCAGCAGGGTGTTGGCGACCGCCGGACTGGAGAGGGTCAGCACCTTGGCACCGAGGTGGGAGGCGAGCGCCAGCGCCTGCTCCACATCAGCAGAGCGGCGGCCATTGCTGTCGACATGCACCACCAGCCACGGGAGCTGACGGCGCTGGGCAAAGCGGTGGCCGTAGCGCACCAGCGCCGAGCCGTGCAGGTCACCGAGGCAAACCATCAGCTTGCCCCGCAGCGGCAAGGTGCTCTTGCCTGCTGCTTGCCACTGCAGTTGCAGATCGCCCTCCACATGGCTGGCGGCGGTCTGCATCGCCAGTTCCCGCAATGCGGTGAGGTTGTTGAGGGAGAAGAAGGATTGCAGCGCAGCCTTGGCCTGATGGGGCACATAGACCTTGCCCTCCTTGAGGCGGCCGAGCAGCTCCTTGGGGGGCAGGTCGATCAGCACCAGACTGTCGGCTTCCAGCAGCACCTGATCGGGCAGGGTCTCTTTCACCCTGACCCCGGTCAGCTGCCACACCAGATCGTTGAGGCTCTCAAGATGCTGCACGTTGAGGGTGGTGTAGACGTCGATCCCGGCGTTGAGCAGCTCCTCCACATCCTGCCAGCGCTTCTCGTGGCGGCTGCCGGGGGCGTTGCTGTGGGCCAGCTCGTCCACCACGGCGATGGCCGGTTTGCGGGCGAGCAGGCCGTCGAGATCCATCTCCTCCAGTCGCTGCTGGCGGTGCATGTGGATCTTGCGCGGCATGATGGCGAGCTTGTCGAGCAGGGCCAGCGTATCCTGACGGCCATGGGTCTCCACCACACCGATCTGGATATCGACCCCCTCTTTGGCCTGTTCCCGCACCGCCTGCAGCATGGCGTAGGTCTTGCCCACGCCGGGAGCGGCGCCGAGAAACACCTTCAGCTTGCCCTTGTGCTCCTGTTCCAGGCTCGCCAGCAGGGCGTCGGCCCTTACCTCATCACGCATCCCCATGCTCCTGCATCAGACTCGTCAGCAGGGCGTCAGCGCTTGCTACATCAGCCATTGTTATCCCTATCGAGCCAACCGCCCGTTGCGAAAATCGAGGTCATCACCAAACCGGAATGGGCACCATCAGGCGCCCTTTTGATGATCCAGTTGCAGATTCAGCTGGAGAATGTTGACCACCTGCGGGCCAAGGATACCAGCTTGTGTGGCCGACTTGACCTGCTCCGTCAGTTGGGCGGGATCCAGCCCACGTTCTTTGGCGACGCGGTCGACCTGAGCCAGCACCGCATCCAGCGGCAGGTGGGGATCGAGGCCGGAGGCGGAGCGGGTCAGCATGGCGGGGGAGCTGGTTCCAGGCTGTGCCTTGGCCACCTGTTCGGCAAACTCTGCCCGCAGCGGTGAGCTCATCCCCAGATTGCTGGCGCTGCCGCCAATGGTGTTGAAATCGCTGGCGGAGGGACGGGGATGGAAGTAGTCAGCCCGCTCGAATTTCTGTGCCAGCAGGGCGCTACCGATGAGTTGCTGCTTGCTGTCGGTCAGCTGGCTGCCGTTGGCCTGCCAGGGGAAGAGCAGCTGGGCCAGTCCGGTGACGGCCAGCGGATAACCCACGCCCAGCAGCAGGGTCAGGGTCAACAGGGTTCTGATTGCGATCATGATGGATATGCTCCGAATTCGTTGTGTGGATGCGGGCTGACCCGCATCCCGGTTATGTCGTTACACCAGACCCAGGCCGGTAATGACCAGGTCGATCAGCTTGATGCCGATAAATGGCACCAGCAGGCCGCCGACACCGTAGATCAGCAGGTTGCGGCGCAGCAGGCTGGCGGCCGACCCCTTCAGGTCGACACCGCGCAGGGCCAGCGGTACCAGCGCTACGATGATCAGGGCGTTGAAGATGATGGCCGACAGGATGGCGCTCTGCGGGCTGCCCAGCTGCATCAGGTTCAGTACCCCCAGTTGCGGGTAGGCGGCGATGAACAGGGCCGGCAGGATGGCAAAGTACTTGGCCACGTCGTTGGCGATGGAGAAGGTGGTCAGGGCGCCACGGGTCACCAGCAGCTGTTTGCCGACCAGCACCACATCCAGCAGCTTGGTGGGGTTGGAGTCGAGATCCACCAGATTGCCCGCCTCCTTGGCGGCCTGGGTACCCTCGTTCATGGCCAGACCCACATCAGCCTGTGCCAGTGCCGGTGCGTCGTTGGCACCGTCACCGCACATGGCGACCAGACGGCCATCGGCCTGCTCCTGCCGGATATAGGCGAGCTTCTTCTCCGGCGTCGCTTCGGCGATGAAGTCATCCACCCCTGCTTCGGCAGCGATGGCGGCGGCCGTTTTCGGGTTGTCACCGGTGATCATCACGGTACGGATCCCCATGTGGCGCAGGATTTGGAAGCGGGCCTTGATGCCGGGCTTGATGATGTCCTTGAGATAGACCACCCCCAGCAGCTGTTCATGGGTACAGACCAGCAGCGGTGTACCACCCTGACGGGCGATGTTGTCGACACACTTGAGCACCAGCTCCGGTACCGCTTTGCGGTCGAGGGAGAGGTAGTTCAGCACCGCATCGACAGCCCCCTTGCGATATTGGTGACCGTTGCGATCCAGTCCGCTCAGACGGGTCTCGGCACTGAAGGGGATCACCTTGTCATCGTCCAGTTGGCTCGGTTTGGTGTGGCTCTTGCCCGCCAGAGTCAGGATAGATTTACCCTCGGGAGTGTTGTCACCCAGCGAGGCCAGCATGGCCGCTTGTGCCAGCAGGGCCGGGTCAACGCCGGGTGCCGGGATCAGTTCGTCAGCCATCCGGTTGCCGAAGGTGATGGTGCCGGTCTTGTCCAGCAGCAGGGTGCGCACGTCACCGGCCGCTTCGACGGCCCGGCCCGATTTGGCAATCACGTTCAGTTTCACCAGTCGATCCATACCGGCAATGCCGATGGCGGAGAGCAGGCCGCCGATGGTGGTCGGGATCAGGGTGATAAAGAGCGCGATCAGGTAGAGGCGCGGGACCTGAGTGCCGTTGTAGTCGAGGAACCAGGGCAGGGTGGCGACCACCAGCAGGAAGATGAGGGTCAGCCCGACCAGCAGGGCATCCAGCGCCATCTCGTTGGGCGTTTTCTGGCGCTTGGCCCCTTCCACCAGTGCAATCATGCGATCCAGCGTGCTTTCGCCCGGATTGTTGCTGACGCGTACCCAGATCTCGTCTGAAACGACGGTGGTATTGCCGGTTACACCGCTGCGATCGGTACCCGATTCGCGGATGACGGGGGCGGATTCGCCGGTGATGGCGGCCTCGTTGACCGAGGCGATACCGGCGATTACCTCGCCGTCGGCCGGGATCATCTCGCCGCTGCGTACCAGCACCAGATCACCCTTCATCAGGCTGGTGGCGGGGACCCATTCGCCCTGACCATCTTTTGCATTAGCCACCCGACGGGCCTTGAGCTGGCTCATGCCAGCCTTGAGGCTGTCGGCCCGCGCCTTGCCGCGACCTTCGGCCAGGGTTTCGGCGAAGTTGGCAAACCAGAGGGTGAGCCAGAGCCAGGCTGTCAGCTGCCAGGCAAGCGAGGGGGCGACGCCGGAGAACGGCTGCCCCAGCAGTGACTCCACCGTCGCCATGACTGCTGCCAGCCAGAGGGTGAACAGGATGGGGCTGCCAAACAGCGCCTTGGGATTGAAGCGGTAGATGGCTTCAACCATGGCCTGCAGGATCTGCGATTGCTGTTTTTTGCCCTTCACCAGCATGGTGTCGGGACTCATTGAAGTGGACTTGCTCATTTAGAAAGCTCCCAGCATCAGATGTTCTGCCACGGGGCCCAGTGCCAGCACCGGCAGGAAGGAGAGGCCGCCAATCAGCAATACGGTGATGATCAGCAGGGTAATGAAGAGCGGGCCGCGGATCGGGAAATCCCCCTCGCTTATCTCCTGACGCGGAGCGCGGGCGAGCTGGCCGGCGATGGCCATGATGGGGATGATGTAGCCGAAGCGACCGAGCAGCATGGCCAGACCGATGGCAACGCACTGCCAGTTGTCACCGGCAGCAAAGCCGGCGAAGGCTGAGCCGTTGTTACCGGCAGCCGAGGCGTAGGCATAGATGAGGCGTGACAGGCCGTGCGGGCCATCGTGGCCTATGATAGTGGCCGCATCCGGCATCAGCAGAGTGACGCCGCCGATCACCAAAACCCCCACCGGCATCACCAGCATGCTGGCGACGACCCACTTCATCTCGGTGATACCGAGGCGCTTGCCCAGATAGGTCGGGGTACGACCCACCATCAGACCGCACAGGAAGACGGTGAGCAGCACAAACAGCATCATGCCGTAGATGCCGGCGCCCACGCCGCCGAAGACCACCTCACCCAGCAGCATGTTGATCATCGCGACCATGCCGGAGAGAGGGGCGAAGCTGTCGTGCATTGAGTTAACTGAGCCGTTGGAGGCTGCGGTGGTCGCCACTTCCCAGATACTGGAGAGCACCGGGCCGAAGCGGCTCTCCTTACCCTCCCAGTTGCCCGCTTCGCTGGCAAGATGAGTCAGGGCCGGATCCAGTTTCATCTCCTGAGTGATGGAAACGAAGAGTCCCAGTGCCAGCATGATGGTCATGGCAATGACGATAGCGCGGCTGTGGGCCATGTCTTTCACATAGCGGCCCAGAGTAAAGACCATGGCGGCGGCGATGGTGAGCAGGGCGACCATCTCCAGCCAGTTGGAGAGGGCTGTCGGGTTCTCGAACGGATGTGCCGAGTTGATGCCGAAGAAGCCGCCGCCGTTGGAGCCAAGCTGCTTGATGGCGATCTGCGAGGCCGCCGGGCCGAGGGGCAGCAGCTGCTCCTGACCTTCCACACCGTGGAACGGCAGATAGGCTGACAGGCTTTGCGGCACCCCTTGCCATACCAGCACCAGCGCCATGATCAGCGCGATGGGCAGCAGCACATAGAGGCAGAAACGCACCAGATCCTGCCAGAAGTTGCCAAGGTTGATGGTCTGCTGGCGGGCGATACCGCGGAACAGGGCAATGGCGACGGCGGCGCCCGTCCCTGCGGAGACGAAGTTCTGGGTGGTCAGGCCCACCATCTGGCTGAAGTAGGAGAGGCTGGCCTCACCGGAATAGGCTTGCCAGTTGGTGTTGGTCATAAAGCTGACCGCGGTGTTGAATGCCAGTTGCCAGCTCAGACCCGGCAGTTGTTGCGGGTTGAGGGGCAGCAACCCCTGCGCCATCAGGATCAGGAACAGTAGACCGAAACCGGCGCCGTTGAAGGCCAGCAGGCTGAGGGCGTAGGACTTCCAGTCCTGCTCCCGTCCATCGGTGCCACAGCAAGCCAGCGTGGCGCGCTCGACCGGTGCCAGCCAGCGGATTTTGCCTTCAAATACCCGGTAGATGTAGTTGCCCAGCAGCGGTGCCGGCAGCAGAACCAGCAGCACGAAGGCCACCGGATAGATTATTTCTTGCCACATGTTCTAGTTCCTCACTCGTGGTCACGGTGCGTCAGGGCACGCATTGGATTGCCCACGAGGCTCGGCAGTTTGCTGGCCACCGGGTAGATAATTTCTTGCTGCATATAGGTAGTCCCTCACTCGTGACTGCGCGTGAGTGCGCGCATCAGATAGGTCATCAAGGCGAGGACGAGCAGCAGATATAGCCAATTCATATCGACTCCATTGAGATAATTAGCTGCGAGAGCCGATGTAAGACCATATCGACTCTGTTGGTGTCATTGACGCTGAAAAGGGTATGTAAAACAGGCGTAAAGGCGCCATAAAGCGCCATGTGGCAGGCGTAAAATCGGCGTAAAGAACGACTGATTTGCGAGAGAAATAGCGAGGAGGGATCAAAAAAACCCGGCCTGAGCCGGGTTTGGGTGAAGGGGTTATATGGCTGTAGATGCCGGCTGCTCGTGACAGGCCAACTTCATCTGCCCTTAACGCATAGTGACGAACTCTTCCGCGCTGGTCGGATGGATAGCAACGCAGTTGTCGAAATCCGCCTTGGTGGCTCCCATCTTCATGGCGACGCCGAAGCCTTGCAGGATCTCGTCCATCGCAAAGCCGATACCGTGCAGACCGACCACCTTCTCTTCCGGGCCGACACAGACCAGCTTCATCCGGGTGGGCTGGCGATGCTGAGTCAGTGCAGAGTACATGGCGGTGAACTGGCTGCGGTAGACCTTCACCTGGTCCTCGCCGTATTCGGCGATAGCTTCAGGTTCGGTCATGCCGATGGTGCCGATGGGCGGGTGACTGAACACCACGGTCGGCACCAGATCGTAGTTGAGGTGTTCGTTCGGCTTGTTGTTGAACAGCCGCTCGGAGAGGCGACGGCCCGCAGCGACGGCCACCGGGGTGAGCTGGATGCGACCCGTGTTGTCACCCACTGCATAGATGTTGGCGACGGAAGTGTTCTGGAACTTGTCGGTCGGGATAAAGCCCTTCTCGTCCAGCGCGATGCCTGCGGCGGCCAGATTGAGGTTGTCGGTAGCCGGTACTCGGCCGATGGCCCAGATCAGGCAGTCGACGGTGAGGTGGCGACCATCTTCCAGTTGCAGGGTAAGGCTGTTGTCAGCGTTCTTGAGCACGGCTTTGGGAATGGCGTGGGTGTGCAGCTTGGGCCCTTCCTGCGCCATGATTTCGACCAGAGTCTCGTGGATCATGGGGTCGAAGTTGCGCAGCGGCGCGTGCTTGCGCACCACCAGATGGGTCTCTGAGCCGAGCGCCTGCATCACCCCGGCGATCTCGACTGCGATGTAGCCAGCACCCACTACGGCAACCCGCTTCGGTTGTGCCTGCAATTCGAAGAAACCGTCGGAGTCGATACCCAGCTCGGCACCCGGGATAGCCGGAATTTCCGGGCGGCCACCGGTAGCGATCAGAATGTGATCGGCCGTGTAGTGCTCGCCATTAACCTCGATGGTGTTGCTGCTGACGAAGCGGGCGAAGCCCTTGATGACGGTGATCTGGTTCTTGCCCAGCACGTTCTGATAGGACTGGTGAATGCGGCCGATGTAGGCCTGGCGGGACTCGACCAGCTTGGCCCAGTTGAAGTGGTTGAGGGTGGTGTCAAAGCCGTAGTCGGCGCCATATTTCAGGGCATCGGCGATCTGGCCTGCATACCACATGGCCTTCTTCGGTACGCAGCCTACGTTGACGCAGGTTCCACCCAACTCTTTGGCTTCAATCAGGGCAACTTTCTTACCGTACATGGCAGCCCGGTTGGCAGAGGCGATGCCGCCGCTGCCGCCGCCGATGGCGATATAGTCAAAATGCTGTGCCATTGCGAGGTTCTCCGCTCATTAAGAATGCAATCACAGCATGATGGGGATAAAGCGGCTGGCTCACAAGAGCCAGCGCTCAGTTATGTTGGATCGGCAGGCGAATATGGAACTGGGCGCCCTGGCCAGGTTCGCTGGCACAGCTGATACGGCCTTTCAGCAGTTGCACCACCAGGTTGTAGATGATGTGGGTGCCCAGGCCGCTGCCACCCTGACCCCGCTTGGAGGTGACGAAGGGATCGAAGATGCGCGGCAAGATTTCGGGCGGGATGCCGCGGCCGTTGTCCGAATAGTCGATAAACAGCTCCTCTCCCTGCTGTTCCACCTTGATGGTGATCTTCTTCGGTTTGTCCCAGCTGTCGAACCCGTGGTTGATGGAGTTGAGGATCAGGTTCGAGTAGATCTGGGTAAAACTGCCCGGGAAGGAGAAGATTGACAGCTTGGGATCGCACTGGATATCCACTTCGCACTGGCTCTTCTTCAGTTTGTGGCCAAGCGAGACCACCACCTGATGGAGGTTGTCGGCGAGGCTGAAGTTGTAGCGTGCTTCCGATGACTGGTCGACAGCCACCTGTTTGAAGCTGGCAATCAGCTCGGAGGCGCGCCGCAGGTTGCTCTGCAGCAGCTGCATCGATTCGTCGAGGTTGACGGTGAACTCGTTGAGATAGGAGCGCGACAGCTGCTTAGAGTCGATATGGGACTTGAAGTCGGCGACCCGCTCTTGCAGGTAGGAGGAGGCGGTCACGCTGATGCCGATCGGAGTGTTGATCTCGTGTGCCACCCCGGCTACCAGCGAGCCGAGGGAGGCCATCTTCTCGGACTCCACAAGGGTCTGCTGGGCCTGTTTCAGGTCGTCGTACGCCTTGCCCAGCTGGTTGTTGGCTTCGCTCAGGCTGCGGGTACGCTCCACCACCTTGCCCTCCAGCTGCTCGTTGAGCTGGATTATCTCCCGCTCGACCTTTTTCAGCTGGGTGATGTCGTAGCCGAAGCCGATCTGGTATTTGAGGTTGGGGCCATCGTAGAAGGGGACGAAGGTCCATTGCAGTACCAGCTCATGGGCCTGCTGGTCATGCATGATGACCTCTTTGTCGGCCAGTGAACCTTCCGCCGCCAGAATATCGTTCAGCTCTTCCCGTTGTGCCGGGCTGACAAAGAGATCCAGCCAGTTGTGCTGCAACAGCTCCTGCTGGTGGTAGCCGGTCAGCAGTATGGCTGCCGGGTTGATGCTGGCGATGGTCAAATCCGGTTCCATGCAGCAGATAACCATGTTGGCGGAGTTGATCAGGGTGGCGGAGAAGTCCCGTTCCTTTTGCAGTTGTTCGACCGCCTGATGGCGGGCAACCAGCTCGTCACGCAGTCTGGTACGCATCTGGTTGAGGGTGGAGACCAGGGTATCCAGCTCATCGGGTTTCTTGCGTGGCTGCGGGCGGCCTTCCAGCTCCAGCGCCATGTCGAGCCGATCGAGGTTGAACTTCTGGGCGTAGTTGGCGATGCGGTTGATGTGCCTGACCACCAGATAGTAAATGATGATCAGGATGCAAAATGAGACTACCAGGGTCTTGATGGTCTGGCTGACCATGATCAGCACCGATTTTTCGATGAGGCGCTGGTAGATCTGCTCGAGAGAGGCGGCAACGAACAGCTTGCCGACAATCTCCCCCTGATAGGTGAGGTTGAATTCTCGGGAGATATCATAGCTTTCCCGCTCGACCCCCTGGGTCAGCAGCGGGACTTCGGAGTTGCCGAGCATCTCCTTGACCATCACGAACTGCATGTTGGGCAGGTTCATGATCCCTTCAATTTGCACTTTGACCTGCTCTTCATCCAGGTTCCACAAGCTGGCAGCGATGGGTTGCAGGAACGAGGCCTCGATCTGGCCGATACTGTCTTCGATGACGGCGACATCCTTGCGGTAATCCCAGGCGAGTTGCAGCGCCGTAATGATCATCGCCAATACGGTACTGCAGACCAGAATGTAGGAGAGCAGGCGATATGAGAGTCCGTTGCGGCCTACGGCCCTGGCGGTCTTGGTGAAGAGTCCTGACATGGCGTCCTTGCGGTCTGGATGTGGTGTTTTTTAGTTTAACTGCTTCATGCACTTATGTCGTCTTTCCTGCGAAGCATAAAAAAGGCCCCGTATCGGGGCCTTTGCATGTGATTGATGATTAATGTCCGCCGTTTGCTTTGGGCGGAATGGTTTCATCGAATACCGGCAAGGGTTTGTGCTCGGAAGCCAGATAGGTGTATATCACCGGCAGCACGAACAGGGTGAACAGGGTACCGATGGCAAGACCTGCCACGATGACGATACCGATACTGAAACGCTGTGCCGCACCGGCGCCTGCGGCGTAGAGCAGCGGGATCAGACCGGCAATCATGGCGGCTGTGGTCATCAGGATCGGACGCAGACGCACCTTGGCGGCCTGCATCACGGCCTCCATCCGGTTCATGCCGCGCAGCAGCTGCTCTTCCTTCGCTACTTCACAGATCAGGATACCGTGCTTGGTAATCAGACCCACCAGGGTGATGAGGCCCACCTGGGAGTAGATGTTCATGGTCGCCATACCCCATGCCAGGGCAATCAAGGCCCCGCTGATGGCGAGCGGTACAGAGACCATGATGACCAGCGGGTCACGCACCGACTCGAACTGGATTGCCAGCACCAGGAAGATGATGGCCAGTGCCAGCGCGAAGGTGGCATAGAGCGCATTGCCTTCGGTGACGAACTGACGGGCTTCACCCATGAAGTCGTAACGATAGCCTTGCGGCAGCTTCTCGTCGGCGGTGGTCTGGAACCAGTTGATCGCATCACCCATGGCCACGCCCGGAGCCGGAACGGCGCCGATGGTGGCGGAGTTCAGCTGGTTGAAGTGGGGCAGGGCGCGGGGCTCGCCAACCACTTCAATGCTGATCAGGCTGCCGAGCGGGATCGACTTGCCGTCTGCTGCCCGCACGTAATAGCCCTTGATTGACTCCGGATTGAGACGGTACTTGCGCTCGACCTGCGGGATCACCTCGTAGGAGCGGCCATCCAGATCGATACGGTTGACGTAACCGTCCGCCATCATGGTGCCCATGGTGATTCCGATATCCTGCATGGTGATGCCGTAGGCACCCGCCTTGTCCTTGTCGATGCGGATCTTCATGGTGGCGGAGTCGTAGTTCAGATCGAGATCCGAATAGACGAACTGACCGTTACTCTGCGCCGCTGCCAGAATTTCCCCGGCCACCAGGAACAGGCTTTCGAAGCTGTTCGGGGTGGTGATGACGAACTGGATCGGCAGACCACTCGATGCACCCGGCAGTTCCGGGAACTGGAAGGTGGTGATGGCCATACCCGGGATGTCTTTCACCAGATTGGCGACCCGATCCAGCACCTCTTTCTGGCTCGCTTCACGTTGACTCCAGGGCACCATGGAGGCGATACCGAACGCCTGGTTGGCGTTGAACACCCCCGAGAAGACCTGGGAGAAGGCGATCTCGGGCTGATCGTCCAGGATCTTGTTCACATCCGCCATGGTGTTTTCGATGTAGTCCAGGTTGGCGTTGGACGGTGCGGTACCCAGCACGGCCATTACCCCCTTGTCCTCTGACGGTGCCAGTTCGCTCGGGATGAACTTGAACAGCAGCGGCAGGCTGGCGAAGACGATGACGGCGAACACCACGATGACGGGGCGCTTTTTCATCACGGCGTGCAGCATGCTGTCGTAGCGATCGGTCATCCGCTCCAGCAGGTGATGGACTGTGCTCTCGAACTTGCCCGGTTGCTCGTTGGCCTTGAGCATCTTGGAACACATCATCGGTGACAGAGTCAGGGCGATGATGCCCGAGACGAACACGGCACCGGCTAGCGTCAGGGCAAACTCCTTGAACAGGGAGCCGGTGATGCCCCCCATCAGGGCGATAGGGGCGTATACCGCCGCCAGAGTAACCGTCATGGCGATAACCGGCACCGCAATTTCACGGGTACCGATAATGGCTGCCCGGAAGGGTTCTTCCCCCTCCTTGATATGACGGTCGACGTTCTCCAGCACCACGATGGCGTCATCCACCACCAGACCGATCGCCAGCACCATCGCCAGCAGGGTCATCAGGTTTATCGAGAAGCCGAACATATCCATCATCATCACCACGCCGATAAGACTGAGCGGAATGGTGATGATCGGGATGATGACCGCGCGGAACGAACCGAGGAACAGGGTGATGACCACCAGAACGATGGCGGCTGCCTCCAGGATGGTCTTGATAACCTCGTGGATGGACTCGTTGATCGCCACGGTGGAGTCATACATCACGTTGAGACGCATGGTGCTCGGCATATTGCGCTCAAGGCTCGGCAGCAACGCCAGCACATCGCGGGCGATGTTGATGGGGTTGGCTGTCGGCGCGGCGTTGACCGCCATGACCACGGCTTCGCGGCCGTTGGCGCTGGCGCGATAGATGTCGTGGCTCTTCTCGAGGGTCACCTTGGCAATGTCGGAAAGGCGGATCACCTTGCCGTCACGGGTAGCTACGACCAGACGCTTCAGCTCGTCGACATCCTTGACCTGGGTCTCGGCGTTGCCGTTGAACAGGGTGAAGTAACCGGTCGCCTGACCTGTCGCGGACTGATAGTTGTTGCTGTTGAGCACCGTCATCACGTCACTGGCAGTCAGGTTGAAGGCCGCCATCTTGGCCGGATCCAGCCATACCCGCAGGGCAAACTCGACACCGCCGTAGAGGTCAACCTTGGAGACCCCGCCGACAGTAAAGAGCTGCGGTTTGATAACCCGCTCCAGATAGTCGGTGATCTGGCTGGAGTTGAGCTCCGGGCTGGTAAAACCGAGGTAGAGCACCGCCGTGGTTGAACCGGTGGAGGAGGTGACCGACGGGTCTTCCGCCTCTTTCGGCAGCTGGGAGCGCACCGAGTTCACCTTCGCCAGGATGTCGGACAGCGCGGCGTTGGGGTCGGTGTTGAGCTTCATGTACGCAGTGATGGTGGAGCTGCCCAGCTGGCTGGAGGAGGTCATGAAGTCGATGTTGTCGGCTTGCGCGACCGCCTGTTCCAGCGGCTGGGTGATGAACCCCTGGATCAGATCAGAACTGGCGCCATAGTAGCCAGTGCTGACGGTGATCACCGTGTTGGTCACCTCGGGGTATTCCCGTACCTGCATCTTGAAGATGGCCTGAAAGCCCAGCAAGGCGATCAGGAAGCTGAGCGAGATCGCCAGCACAGGCCGTTTTATAAATATGTCAGTAAATCGCATCGCAGATCTCCGCGCTTACAGCATCGGGGTTTGTGCCGGAACGGCCAGGGCATCGTTCTCGACCACATGCACCTTGGTGTCGTTGCTCAGGCGAACCTGACCCGACAGTACGATCTGGTCACCGGCCTGGATGCCGGAGAGCACATGCACATCGTTGCCACGGCGCTCACCCGCCTTGACCACAACCTGCTTGGCTCGCAGCACTTTCACCTTGTTACCCTCTTTGTCGGTCTCTTCGCCCTCTTTGAGCACGTAGACGTTCTGACCGTAAAGGGTGAAGGAGATAGCGGTCTGCGGGATCACAATCTGATCTTTCACCGTCGGCAGAATGATGCTGGCGCGAGCGAACATACCGGAACGGAGCTGGCCGTCGTTGTTCGGAATGTCTGCCTGTACCTGGATCAGGCCGCTCTGGAAGTTGACCGCAGGTTCGATGGCGGTGATATGGCCGTCAAACTGGGTTTGCGGATAAGCATCCACATTGATCTTGATGGTCTGGCCCAGCTTGATTTTGGAGATATCGGTCTGGGGCACGGTGAAGCGCAGGCGCATCACGCTGGTATCCTCCAGGCGCACGATATCTGTGCCCGGCTGCAGATACTGACCGAGGAACACATTGCGCAGGCCGACCACGCCGCTAAAGGGTGCTCGCACTTCACGACGGGCAATGGTCGCCTTCAGACTCTCGATATCCGCTTCCAGCGAGCGATAGGCCGCTTCAGCTTCATCCAGCTGCTCTTTGGAGATGGAGCTGGTCTTGTAGAGGTTCTGGAAACGATCGAACTTGGCTTTTGCCGCCGGCAGTTTGGCCTGGGAGGCACGCAGATTGGCCCGCTCCACGGTGGAGTCCAGGCTCAACAGCAGCTGGTCAGCCTTGACCGGTTTGCCCGACTCGAAGGTGATGGCGTCAATGGTGCCTGCCAGTTCGGTGGAGAGGGTCACCCCCTGATTCGGCTCGATGAAGCCGATCGCTTCGATGGTCGGTACCCAATCCTGCGCCTTGGTCACCATGGCGGTGACGGGGAACTCGGGTTCCGGCCGGTTGGCCATGTACTGGGCAATCATCTTCTGTTTGAACAAATTGAAGCCGATGACGCTGCCAAACAAGGCGATCGCTATCAGCAACATAATGGCCATCCACTTTTTCATGAACAGGCTCCTGAGGTGGAAAGATTGGGGGATAAAATGGCATTCCAGCTGGCCCGGATCGCGGTTTCCAACTGCGATTCGGTCAGCGTGATGCTGTGCACCCTGCACTGCAGGGCCAGATGCATGACACTGTCCAGACTCAACACCTGGAGTGCCCGTATCGGTAAATCAATAAACAATCCTTGTTCAACGCCCTGTTCAAAAAATCGGTCCAGAGGCTCCCAGGCAGCCAGAATGACAGGATTGGTCTCCAATTCTGCCCCTAGCGGAGAGCTCTCGTACTGCAATTTGCACCGGATAGCGTTGGGTTCGTTAACAAAAATGGCATGAATATTGAGCCATAATTGGCGAAATTGTTGAAATGAAACTTTATCGATTGCTACATCGGCCATGACCATGGGCACACACTGCAAGATAGTGTGCTGGTGCAGTTGCCGGATCAGATCATCCTTGTCGCCGAAGTAACGATAGATAGTGCCGGTGGCAACATTGGCCTTCTTGGCGACTTCTGCAATCGACAGACCATGAAAACCCCGTTCACCCAGCACCTCATGGGCCGCGTTGAAGATGCTCTCTTTTTTATCCAGAATCATCAGTGTGACTTTCGATTGAATGAACGTTCATTCATTCTAGATGGGCATCAAATCAAGTCAAGGCAGCAAGGCGATTTGCGACTGCGATCTGCCCCTTTTCGGCTGTCAGCTGGGGAATAGTGGAAGAAAAGTGCGCAATGTGCTTGAAAAAACAACGAACAGTGTTTCGGTGACAGAAAAGTGTAGACAAACCAGCAACCATCATTAATAATGCGCCCCGTTCGACAGCGTAGCGCCCGTAGCTCAGCTGGATAGAGCGCTGCCCTCCGGAGGCAGAGGTCACAGGTTCGAATCCTGTCGGGCGCACCATCAAAAGTGCGTCGGTTAAACGGGCGTTGTTGTGGAACGAAAACAGCTGTGGTGGCTGTAGCTCAGTTGGTAGAGTCCCGGATTGTGATTCCGGTTGTCGTGGGTTCGAGCCCCATCAGCCACCCCATTTTACAGCTTGTCAGGTACGCGAAGGTGGCGGAATTGGTAGACGCGCTAGCTTCAGGTGTTAGTGCCCCCCGGGTGTGAGGGTTCGAGTCCCTCTCTTCGCACCATACTTGCTGTATGACGAGGATGACCATCAGGTCCTCTTTGTTTTTTTGAAGTAAACTATTTTGAAAGAAATAGCCTCGGTGATTAGCGCAGTCCGGTAGCGCATCTGGTTTGGGACCAGAGGGTCAAAGGTTCGAATCCTTTATCACCGACCACATTTAGAAAAACCTCGTCTTCGGCGGGGTTTTTTGCTTTCTGGCCTCCGCTGGGCCAGTACTCTCTCCCTGTTACGTCTGTTTACACTCTATTTGGGCAGCGCGCCCCGCCTTTCGGTTATGCTTCAGCCTCGAGTCACTGACAACCGGATGTCATCGGCCCATTTCAGGCATTTTTCCATGAATAACAAAATTTCCTTTGCTTACTCCCCCGCCATGCTGGCTGCCTTGCTGCTAGGGGGCTGTACCATCAAGCCGCCATCCACCGATGTGATGATGGGCTCCATTGCATCACAACCGCAGGAGGAGCGCTCTCTCTCTCCCTTGCTGACCAGCGGTGATTTTTGCGTTGCGGTGTCCCAACAGAAGGTGTTGGCACAACCTTGCAGCGGAAAAGACGATCAACTGTTCGAGTGGGATCTGGGTGAGTTGCGCCTGCAGGATCTCTGTTTGCAAGCCAAAAACGACAGCGAAGTGATGCTGGCACCCTGTGACGGTCAGGCGCAGTGGGAGTGGCAGAAAGACAAGCTGTTCAACAGCAAGGTCTCTCGCTGCCTCGATGTGGCCGGGCGACGCCATACCCCCGGCACGCCGCTGCGGCTGGCCGAATGCTACGGCGGAGCGAACCAGAGCTTCAGCTGGCAGCGGCCCAATCCCTGGCTGGAAACCCTTAAAAAACAAAGCCTCACATGGTGAGGCTTTGCTGAATCGAATGTCGGTATGAAGAGGCTCAGGCTGCGCTGATGCTCTCCAGCTTGAACAGCTTCTCCAGATAGACGGCGACGCCATCTTCGTCGGAGGTGAGGGTCTGCTCGTACTCCGGCAGCGCCATTTTCAGGCGGTCATGGGCGTTGCCCATCACGATACCGCGTCCCACCATGGTCAGCATCTCGAAGTCATTCATGCCATCACCGAAGGCGATCGCCTCCGACATATCGAACCCGTTTTGCTCCAGCACGGCTCGCACAGCATTGCCCTTATGCACTCCGGCGTGCATCACTTCGAGGCAGTCCGGCAATGAGAAGGTGACGTTGAGCTGATCGCCGTAGCGCTGGTTGAGGTGCGCGCCTCGATCTTCAGCAGTTTCTCGTGGTCACCGATGTAGAACACCTTGTTGATCTGCTCTTTCGGTTCCTGCTTCAGGTCATCGACCAGACGGTAGGTGAACCCTGACTCGTCGTGGAACTGCAGCAGCCAGGGCAGCTCCTCTTCCACCACCCAGTCATCACCCTGATAGACATTGAGGTGGATAGAGGGATCGCGCTCCAGCGCAATCAGCTCGGCGGCAATCTCGGTCGGCAGCGGCTGGTTGAAAATCAGCTGATCCTGTTTGTCATGGACCACGGCGCCATTGGAAGTAATGAGGTAGATGTCCATCCCCAGCGCATCGCGGAAGCTGCGAACGTCAACGTGATGACGGCCGGTGGCGACCACGAATTTCACACCTTGTTCTACCAGGCGGTGCAGGGTATCCCGGGTACGGGGAGAGATCTGGTGCTGCTTGTTGAGCAGAGTGCCATCGAGATCGGATACAACTACCTTGAACATCATTACCTCGGCATCGATTGAAAACAGGGGCAGTTTACCTTAGCCCGCACTGTCACCCCATTTATTTAGGGTTACAAAAAATAGCCAGCTCAGAAGCGGGCGAAAAAGTCGACCATCGCGGTCAGGGCGGGCTGGCGCTTGTCATCGGATTCGATAAACAGCTCGTGCCAGGCTCCCTCGATGCGCAGCGGTTTGCCCCCTTCGCACTTGGCAATGGTGCAGAAGCGTTCCTGCGCGGCATTGTCCACCACGCTGTCGCTGCCAGCTTGCAGCACCAGCAGCGGGGTTTTGATGGCGCCTGCATCGGCGATGGCGGCATCGGCACCGGTGATCCCTTGATAAATCCAGTGGGCGGTGGCACCACCCAGCTTGATCTGTGGGTGCTGTTCGTAGAGCTGACGGAACGCCTGATAGCGGGACTGGCTGTGTGTCAGCTCGTTATCGGCAAAGCCGTGATCCTGATAGGTGCCCTGACCGGGGCCGTAGGGAGGCTCGCCAAGCCAGCCGCCGACTGTGCCTATGGTGCTCGCCAATCCCTTGGCCAGCCACTTGGGCAGACCGCCTAGGTTGATGCCCAGCATGGGGGAGGAGAGTACGGCTGCTTTGATATCATCGGGCCAGCGTTCCAGATAGCGGGCCGAGATGGCGCCGCCCATGGAGTGGGCCAGCAGGAACAGCTTGGCAGGCTGGTCCGCCATGATTATCTGGTCGTGAAACTGCTTGAGATCGACCACATAATCGTCGAACTGGTCAACATATCCCTTCTGCGGGTCATTCAGCATCCGATCGGACATCCCCTGACCGCGATGGTCGATGAGATAGAGGCTGTAGCCCTGACGCCAGAGATCCCACGCCAGCTCCTGATACTTGAGGTAGCTCTCGACCCGGCCATTGACGATGAGGATGGCACGATCAACCTTCTCCTGCCGCAGCGCGGCATAGCGGATGGTCACCACATCCTTGCCCTTGAACTCTCCTTCCACCGCATGCTGGCGCCAGAAGTCGGGCAGGGTTTGCTGGTAGAGGCTGGGTACATCGGCTTCGCTGGTGAGCTGATAGGTATTGGTCACGGCAAGGGCTCCGGCAGAAAACAGGGTCAGGGCCAACAGGGAAAGAGAGAGGGGTTTCATCAGGCACATTCCTGTTGCCAATGGTGATAAAGGGCAGCGATATCCCCCGAGCAGAGCAGCGCCATGCTGGCTTGCAAGCGGGGCAGGGGCCAGTCCCACCATTGCATCTCTTGCAGCATGAGGATCTGCTCATCACTGAAGCGACGGCGGATCGTTTTGGCCGGGTTGCCGCCGACTATGGTGTAAGGGGCCACATCTTTGGTCACCACGGCGCGGGTGGCGATGACGGCGCCATCACCTATGGTGATGCCGGGCATGATCATCGCTTCCGAGCCGATCCAGACATCGTTGCCAATCCGGGTGTCCCCCTTGCGCAGAAAGCCGCTGCGGGCCCCTTCGCCAAAGGTGTCGGGGTTGAACGGGAAGGTGGAGACCCAATCCAGCCGGTGGCCCTGATTGCCCGCCAGCATGAAGGTGGCGCCCGAGCCGATGGAGCAGAATTTGCCGATGATCAGCCGATCCACCTCGCCCCAGAGGCCGCTCTCCCAGGTATCGCGGGTCGAGCCATCGCCGAGCAGGTAACGGACGCAGTGATCCTCGAACGGCTTGCCGTGGTAGTAGCCGGAGTAGTAGCTGTAGTCGCCGGCCTCTATGTTCGGGTTGGTCAGGTGATCCCGGATGATTTGCGATTCCAGCCAGCTACCAAAAGGGTTCTCCATCACTCCTCCTGTAGGTCGTCCTGCTCGCTCTGCTGCGCCCACCCTTTGCGGGTCAGCTGCATCCGCTGCCACCACTCTTCGTCCGCCAGAATTTCACCGGCCGGGCCGAGCTGGGGGTAGGGCATCTCTTTCTCTTTGCAGAGCTGGGCATAGATAGGATAACCCCCCTCGAACAGGATGCTGTTCTGCTCCTCCAGCGTGAGCGGGCAGCCGCGTTGATAGCAGCCGGCTAGCTCGCGCTGGCGCTGCGCTTCGTAGAGGATGGCGGCGGCAGCCACCGAGACGTTGAGGGACTGCACCATGCCCACCATGGGGATGACGATATGGTGGTCGGCCAGCGCCAGCGCCTCTTCACCGATGCCGTGTTTCTCCTGACCCACCAGAATGGCGGTTGGTTTGGTGTAGTCAATGGCGCGAAAATCGACCGAGCTGTCGGAGAGGTGAGTCGCCAGGATCTGCATGCCGGAGGCTTTCAGCTCGGCAACGGCTGTGCCGATATCCGGGTGCAGTTTTACATCCACCCAGTTCTGGCTGCCGCGGGCGGTGCCCTTGCGCTTGTGGATCCAGGTTTTGGGCCAGACGGCGTGTACCCGGTGGATGCCGATGGCATCGGCGGTACGCACGATGGCGGCCAGATTGTGAGGTTTATGGACCTCTTCCATACAGACGGTCAAATCGAGCTGACGCTGGGCCAGCATGTCGGTGATGCGCTTGAAGCGTTCGGGGGTCATGGCTTGTCTCTATAAAAGCAGCAGGCGGCTTACGCCGCCTGTGTTCAGTTCTTCTGTCGGCTCACCTTGAGCACGTTGGGCATGACGCGGATCTTGCGCATGATGTTGGCCAGGTGGATGCGGCTCTTGGTGGTGATGAGCAGGCTGACCTGATAGACCCGGCCATCCTTCTCTTCGGTGCTGATGGCGTGAATGTTGGCGCCGGTGGCGGCAATCACGTTGGCCAGCTCGGCCAGCGCACCCTGATGGTTGACGATCTCGATGCTGATGCCGGTGCGGAACTCCTGTTCCTGCTCCTTGTCCACTTCCCACTGCACCGGCAGATACTTGTCCGGCTCCTTGCTGTAGCCCTTGATGTTGCGGCAGGCTTCCTGGTGGATCACCAGACCCTTGCCCGGGCTGATGTGGGCGATGATGGCATCCCCCGGGATCGGACGGCAGCAGTTGGCGAAGGTGACCAGCATGCCGTCGGCACCCTTGATCGGCATCTTCTTGCTGCTGGTTTTGGGCTGCTCTTCCGGCGGCAGTTCATCCCCCAGCATGCGGCGCGCCACCATGACACTCATGGCGTTGCCGAGGCCAACATCGGCCAGCAGCCCTTGCAGGTTCTCGTGCTTGGTGTCGGCCAGCACCTGTTTGATGCGCGGCTCGGGAATGTCTTCGATATTCTTGGCGCCCAGCGCATGGTTGAGCAGGCGGCGACCCAGCACCACCGACTCTTCGGTGCGCAGGTTCTTGAGGAACTGGCGGATCTTGGAGCGTGCCTTGGTGGTCACCACGAAGTTGAGCCAGGCCGCGTTGGGGCGAGCGCCCGGCGCCGTGATGATCTCCACCGTCTGGCCCGAGTGCAGCGGGCTGCTGAGCGGGTAGGGGTGGCGGTCGACCCGCGAACCGACGCAGGCATGGCCGATATCGGTGTGCACCGTGTAGGCGAAGTCCACCGGCGTGGCGCCAGCGGGCAGCTCCATGATGCGTCCTTCCGGCGTGAACACGTAGATCTCGTCGGGGAAGAGGTCGGTCTTGACCCCTTCGATAAATTCAAACGAGCTGCCGGCGCTCTGTTGCAATTCCAGCAGGCTCTGCATCCAGCGCTGGGCGCGGATCTGGGCAGTGGTGCCCGAGCTGTCGCCATCCTGCTTGTAGGCCCAGTGGGCGGCAACCCCTTTGTCGGCCATCTGATCCATGAACTCGGTACGAATTTGCACCTCCACCGGTACCCCGTGCGGCCCCACCAGAGAGGTGTGCAGCGACTGGTAGCCGTTGGTCTTGGGGATGGCGATGTAATCCTTGAAGCGGCCGGGGCGCGGCTTGTAGAGGCTATGCATCTGCCCCAGCACCCGGTAACAGGTATCTATGTCCTTCACCTTGACCCGAAAGGCGTAGATATCCATTACCTCATGAAATTGCAGCTCTTTTTTCTCCATCTTGTTGTAGATGGAGAAGAGATTCTTCTCGCGGCCACTGACCTGATGCTCGATTCCTGCCTCTTTCAGACGACCGCTGATTTCGCTCTGGATGGAGTCGATGATCTCGCGGCGATTGCCACGGGCGCGGCGCACCGATTCGCGCAACACGCGGGAGCGCATGGGATAGAGCGCCTCGAAACCCAGCTCTTCCAGCTCGTTCTTCATGGTGTGAATACCGAGGCGGTTGGCGATGGGGGCGAAGATTTCGAGGGTTTCCCGGGCGATGCGGCGGCGTTTGTCAGGGCGCAGGGAGCCCAGGGTGCGCATGTTGTGGGTGCGGTCGGCCAGCTTGATCAGAATGACCCGGATATCCTGGGTCATCGCCATCACCATCTTGCGGAAGTTCTCGGCCTGCGCCTCTTTGCGATCGCGAAATTTCAGCTTGTCGAGCTTGGAGACCCCGGCCACCAGTTCTGCAACCGCATTGCCGAATTGTTCGGCCAGATCGGCCTTGGTGACAGAGGTGTCTTCGATGACGTCGTGCAGTACGGCGGCCATCAGGGTTTCATGATCGAGGCGCATGTCACCCAGGATCCGGGCAACGGCAACAGGGTGGGTGATGTAGGGTTCGCCACTGGAACGCATCTGGCCCTGGTGGGCATCACGGGCCACCACATAGGCTTGCTTGAGCTTCTCAACCTGCTCTGGCGGCAGGTAGGAACTGGCTATTTCTTTAAGGTTTTCAAATAAATACAAGACAGTCCCCGCAGCGGTGAAACGGCAATTCGTGGAATTGAGGGTATAGCCCTGAGTTTGCGAGGTTTTCGAGCGGTTGTAAATGGGGATGAACAGTCGGCACCCGGGCGGGTGCCAACCGGAGGAATAACTTAACCGCGGCCTTCGGCGATGGCAGCAACGGCAGCCAGCTCGGCGGCTTCCTGCTCTTGCTGTTCGTAGCGGTCCTGGGTGTCCATCACTTGATTGTTCACCAGACCCAGCTCGATCTCACGCAGGGCGATCACAGTCGGCTTGTCGTTCTCTTCGTCGACCAGGGGATCTTTGCCTTGTACCGCGATTTGACGAGCGCGGCGCGCGGCGACCAGCACCAGGTCAAAACGGTTACCTACCTGTTTTACAGCATCTTCTACAGTAACGCGTGCCATGCAGGACTCCAGTGTTTGGGCTTTCTGTATTTAGAAAAGCAGTGTTTAAAAATGACGCAAAAGTTTACTTGTTTTTGGCTTACTCTGCCAGTAGCTGTTGCAGCAAGTTTTTTTGAGCCTGTTGCTGGTGACGCATCTCCAGCCGTTGGCACTCAATAATGGACCTGAGCTGGAACAGCGCCTGCTCGAAGTCTTCATTGATAATGACATAGTCATACTCGTCGTAGTGCACCATTTCGGCAATGGCTTTCGCCATCCGGCCGGCAATCACCTCGGCGCTGTCCTGACCGCGCCCAATCAGGCGGCGTTCCAGCTCTTCGCGGCTAGGGGGCAGGATGAAAATGGATTTGGTCGGCATCTGCTCGCGGATCTGGCGGGCACCCTGCCAGTCGATGTCGAGGAATACGTCGATCCCCTTGGCCAGACAGACTTCGATGGCGGCGCGTGAGGTGCCGTAGTAGTTGCCGAACACTTCGGCCCACTCCAGAAAATCACCGCGTTCGATCAGTGCCTTGAACTCTTCCACCTGAACGAAGTGGTAGTGTACGCCGTGCTCTTCGCCAGGACGGGTGGCGCGAGTGGTGTGGGAAACCGACAGCTGCATCTTGCCCGCAGCGTTATGTTGGGTCAGCAAGGCATTGAGCAGGCTGGATTTACCAGCGCCGCTCGGAGAAGAGATGATATAGAGAGTGCCTTGTTGCGCCATATTATTACCTTTAATCGAAACCGCTGTTTTGGTTGTAGCAGAGACTGCCGTCTTGTGCCCGAAAGGGAGACAGCCAAACGCGAAACGCGGAAAATTCTTGAGTCAGGAGGATGTAAAGGCGGCGAATTTTACCAGAATGCGGCGAATAAAAAAACGGCCGGAATCATATTCCAGCCGATCAAAGTATTCGTAGCTTGCTGCGGGAGCGTAACCCACATCAGCCTGCATTGTGCCTTTGGCTGAGGGCAGAGGCTATCAGGTTATCCCTGCCTGATGGCTCGGAATTCCCGAGGTGCTCTGTCAGTACGGCAGCTGGCGATCGGCGCAGAGCCGATCGAACGCGGCGATCACCTGCTCGCTGGTGATTTTTCGCATGGCCTCCGGATCCTTGAGGCGGGTGCGCCAGCTCAATTCGGCCAGCGGCTTGCCGGTCTCCTGCTCGACCAGCTCCTGATAGACGCTGACCACGTAGTCGCGGCACAGATAGGGGCCGGTGCGGGCCGGATTGTGGTGGGCATAGAGACCGATCACCGGCGTGCCCACTATGGTGGCCATATGGGTGGGGCCGGTATCGGGGGCCAGCACCAGACTCGCCTCACCAATCAGTGCCAATAACTGCTTGAGGTTGGTCTGCCCCACCAGATCGACCGGCTTGCTCTGGCTGAGTTGCCGGATCTCGGCGGCCAGATCCCGCTCCAGCTTGGCCGGCCCGCCACAGAGATAAACCTGAAAGCCCTTGCTGGCGGCGTGATCCGCCAGCGCGGCATAGCCTGCGGCAGTCCAGTTCTTGAACGCCTTGCTGGCGGCGGCGCAGATAAGCAAGGTCGGTTTGCCGCCAATCTTATCCCTTGCCCACGCCTGATGTTGGGCGCTGATGGGCAGTTGCCAGTCCGGGGTCAGATCCTGGATGCCGAGCTCTTTGGCGAAAGCGAGGAAACCGTCCAGCACATGGGGGGAGGCAGGCGAAGGCACCTTGTGGTTGGTGAACAGCCACTGGCCGTCGTTGGCCCGCTCCCGATCAAACCCGAGTTTGACCTTGGCGCTGATGCCGAGGGTGGCGATGCTGGCCCGCATCGCCGCCTGCAGGTGGAGCAGGGCATCGAATTTGCGCCCCTTGAGGGTCTGCCAGAGATCGCGATAGCCGCGCCACCCCTTGCTCTTGTCGAAGGGGATCACCTCGACCCCGGGCAGATCGGCAAACAGGGTTGCCTCGATTTTGCCGGTGATCCAGGTGATGCGGGTCTGTGGCCACTCCCGCTGGATGACGCGCACCAGCGCCAGTGCGTGGCAGCAATCCCCGATGGCGGAGAGCCGCAGGATGCAGATGGAGGAAGGGGGCGTTTGAAATAGCGGCATGTTGTGGCGCACGGCTGGCAAAAAGGGTGGATGGCATTATGCAAACTCCCCTCTGGATTGTAAAATTGCGCACAATCGTCAGCCGGGATAGGCCAGGCCCTGCGCCATGACCTGTTTCTGCACGTCGTTGATTAAAGGCCACTATTGCGGGCATGCCAGAGCGGCAGCCTCATCGCCAATTGAAAAATTGCGATCCATGACCCACCGAGCGGGATCTCCACGATGCGAGTACAGACCGAACACAACCAGATCTGCTGGTATGCCGAAGGGGCCTTTCGCGACCCCTCTCCCCAGTTATTCGATCCTGCCTGGTGGCAGAACAACCGTCAGGTGGTGGGAACCTCCATCGGGCGGGGGGTGACCTGGTTCGTCAAGGATGAGTCCCGCCATCTGGTGCTGCGCCACTACTATCGCGGCGGCATGGTGGGCAAGGTTGTGCGGGATCGCTTCTGGTTCGAAGGGGTCGAGTCGAGCCGTGCCATGGCCGAATACACCCTGCTGGCCAAGCTGTGCGAGCTGGGGCTGCCGGTGCCGCGTCCGTTTGGTGCCCGCATGGTCAAACAGGGCCCATTCTATCGTGCCGATATCCTGATTGAGCGAATTCGCGGTGCCAAGGATATGGTGGCGCTGCTCAAGCAGGGGCCGGTGGCGACCGAGGTGTGGCACAAGATAGGCCAGACGGTGCGTCAGCTGCACGATGCCGGGGTCTATCACGCCGATCTCAACAGCCACAACCTGCTGCTCGATAAAGAGGGCAAGGTGTGGGTGATCGATTTTGACAAGGGTGCGATCCGCTCCCCCGGCGAATGGCAGAAGGCCAATCTGGAACGCTTGCTCCGTTCATTCAATAAAGAGTCTCAACTGCATACCAGTTTCCACTTCGTACCGGAGAACTGGCAGACCTTGATGAACGGGTATCAGGGAAAAGCGATCTGACCCTGTTGCTCGGCGTGAACGCCAATGTTACTTATTGAGCAGGTATTCAGATCCTGTTTCGAGGCGCCCCATGGAAATGCTCAAGACACCTTTGGTCGATGTGACTGCCCGGCTTGATCCGGGTCTGCTGTCTGATGCCATGGCGCTGCTGGAGGCGGGGATCTGGAGCTGGTCAGCCCAACATGGACTGCAGCGTGATCCCTCCTGCCTGCGCCTGTTGGGATTGGGAGAGCGCTGGCCGGATGATCTTGGCTGGCTGGATCGGGTTCATCCCGACGATGTCGCCCGGCTGGAAGATGCCCTGCTCGCCTGCCAGAGCGGCCGCAGCAGCGGTCTGCGCCTCGAATACCGCATTCTGCATCATCACGGTCACTACATCCGGCTGGAAGAGCGGATGCGTCGTGATGAGCGGGGTTATCTGCTGGGGGTGTCCGTCACCTCGATCCCGCTGCCGTGCTGGTGGAGGAGCGACATGGCACCGATCCGCTGACCGGTCTGGAGAGCCGTGGCTGTTTCGAGCAACTGCTTGAAGAGCGGCTGGCGACCGAGAGCGGCACTTTCAGTCTGCTGCAGTTTTCGGTCGATCACATGGCCAAAATCCAGCAGTTGTTTGGTGAAGCGGCTTGCGACGCCATGCTGGCCAAGCTGGCGCGTATCGTGCGTCACGAACTGCGGCGGGAAGATCCCTTCGCCCGCTGGGATGAGGACGGTTTTATCCTGATGCTCTCCCAGACCGAGCGGATGAGTGCGCTGGAGATCGCCGAGCGGCTGCGCCTCGAGATTGCCGATGCCAGCCTGCTGTCACAGCGGCCGGTCACCGTCAGTATCGGGCTGGTGCAGAGTCAGGCTGGCGAGCAGCTCGATCATCTGCTGGCCCGGCTGGCCAGTTGTCACAGTCAGGCCAGACGGGAGCACAACACCGTCATCGGCTGAGTGTGGTCAGGGTTGGTTGCGCTTGTCACGCTGGCAGACCCAGAGCGAGGCCAGCATCAGCAGGCCGCCGATGGTCAGTCGGGTCAGGTCGGTATCCTTGCCCCAGAGCAGCAGATTGACCAGCAAGCTGGCCGGAATGAGCGCATTGTTCATGATGGCCAGCACTCCGCTGGTGACCAGCGTCGCCCCCTTGTTCCAGAGGAAGTAGCCTAGGCCGGAGGCACCCACCCCCAGCCAGAGCAGAATGCCCCACTGCAACCCTGACGTTGGGTATTGCGGCTTGCCCAGCAGCCACCAGGCGGGCAATGCGATCACCAGCGCTCCCAGATAGAAGCAGCCGAACACCGCCAGTTGCGGCGGTTGCTCCGCCTCCCTTGCCAGCAGTACCTTGTAGCCCACTTGACCCAGGGCGAAACAGAGGTTGGCCCCCTGCACCACCATAAATCCCAGCACATAGCTTTCGGTCAGGCCGTCGAAGCGGATGACGGCAGCCCCGAGCACCGCCAGCAGGGCGCCCCACAGATAGGTGGGCTTGAAGCGCCCTTCCAGCAGGTCGTGGAGCAGGGTGACGTAGATGGGGGTGAAGATGGTAAAGACCAGCACTTCCGGCACCGTCAGCAGCAGAAAGGAGTGGTAGTAGAAGAGATACATGATGCCGAGCTGGATGGCGCCCAGCGCCATCAGCTTGGCCGCCAGATCGGGGCGCAGCCAGCGGCGGCGCAGGAAGGGGAGAAACACCAGACTGGCGAGGGCGATGCGGGTCAGCACCGAGAAGTAGGCATCGACCTGGCCAGCGAGGTAGACCCCGATCAGGCTGAAGGAGAATGACCAGAGCAGGGTGACCCCTATCAAGTAGTTCATGTGTTTGATTTATCATCAGTTGTCAATTTTAAGGGGGCTATGATGGCCGAGATGGAAGCGGCAATCCAGCGTTTATGGGCGCGATTGCCACAGGTCGGAGCATTTTCCTTTACCGCCAGCAATAGCGAGGGGTCGGCGACCGACTGGAATGGTCGGGGCGAGGGGCGTGTGCAGGTGACCGATCATCAGGGGGGCTGGCTGTTTAACGAGCAGGGCCGTTACATCACGCCTCATGGCAGGGAACTCGCCATGCACAACCGCTTCTGGTGGCAGCGCAGTGCGCGGGGGATCCGTCTCTCCCATCTGCGTTATCAAGCGCCGGTTGAACTGTTCGAGCTGCTGCCGCAGGGGGATGGCCGCTGGCTGACCGCCGAACCCCATCTGTGCGGGGCGGATCACTACAGCGCCGAGCTGACCGAGATCGACGGTGGTTTTCTGCTGAGCTGGCAGATCACCGGGCCGCGCAAGAACGAGCGACTCAGCTATCGCTATCTGATCTGACGCCGGCTGGCAGGCATAAAAAAACCGGCGCAGAGCGCCGGTAGCGGGGGACAAATCGGAGGTTTTTTAAAACAGTCCCAAAAACAGGAGAGATAGACTCTCGTCACACATTCAGAGATGGACTTCAGACATTCAGGGCATAACTCAGCATGGCTTGCAGCTTGCTATCGAAGAACCAGGGCAGCAGTACCATCAGCAGGCCCAGGATCCCGGCCAGCCGCTGGCGATACTGCCAGCCGGCAATCAGTACCAGACCACCGCACAGTGTGGTCAGGATGCCTGACATAGGGAGACCTCGCGCTGCATGCGACGCTGTTGCGCCCACTGGTTCATGGCGACCGAGCCGAGGATCAGGGCCAGGGCCACGCCGGTGGTGGGGTGGATCTGCTCGCCGAGGAACAGGGCACCCAGCATCACGCCGAACAGCGGCACCAGATAGTTGCTGAAGGAGGCGAACGTCGGGCCGGCCTTCTGGATCAGTGCCATGTAGAGGAAGTAGACCAGACCGGTACAGAGGGTACCCAGCACGGTAATCGCGCTCAGGGCCTGGGTGCTCGGCAGGGTCAGGCTGCCGAGATCAACCATGAAGGGGGCGACCAGCAGCAACTGGATTGCCGAGGAGATCAGGATATTGCGGGCGACCACGACCGGATGGTCCTTGGCGAAGCGCTTGATCATCAGCAGGCCGATGGCGAAGCAGCTGGCTCCCAGCAGGATGGCCATGGCACCAAGCAGACCGGCGTTCATGCCCTGGGAGAGTTTCGGCCAGAACAGGGTGAGTACACCGGCAAAGCCGATGATCACGGAAAGCAGACCGGTTTTGGTGATTCTTTCACCAGAAATAAACAGCGGTGCAGCCAGAATGGTCACAAACGGGATACAACCCATGACCACGGCGGCGATGGCGCTATCCACATACTGTTGGCCCCAGGCGACCATGATGAAGGGGATGGTGGCATCCAGCAGGGCGATCAGCATATAGGTGCGCCACGGGGTGTGCTCACTCTTGAGCCGCATGAACAGGCAGAGCAGACCCAGGGTCAGGCTGCCGCACAGGGCACGACCGGCAGCCACCAGAATGGGGGGCAACTCGGCAACGGCCTGGTGCATGAAAATGAATTGGGAACCCCACAGCAGGCCAATGGCCAGCAATAACAGATAGCTACGCATTTGAATCTCCGATGTATTAAGCCAGCGCATTCTAGGCAATCTGTTACTATGGTAAAAATGAATTGTTGGCATTTAACTATGGCTAATATCGATGGATAGCTCGCTCGCCCGTCTTGACCTCAACCTGCTCGCCGTATTCGACATGCTGATGCAGGAGCGCAATGTCACCCGTGCCGCCGAACGGCTACATCTCTCCCAATCCACCGTCAGTCACGCCTTGGGGCGGCTGCGAGTGGCGCTGGATGACCCGCTGTTCGTGATGAGTCGGCGCGAGATGATGCCGACCGAGCGAGCCAAGGCGCTGGCCGGTCCGGTGCGCCAGGCGCTGGCGATGCTGGAGCAGGGATTGCGGCAGGCCAAAGGGTTTGATCCCGCCAGCGCGCGGCGGATTTTCCGCATCGCTACCCCGGGTTCGGTAGAGCATGGGCTGGTGCCGGTGCTGGTGGAGCGGCTCCATCGGCAGGCCCCTCACTGTCGGCTTGAGGTGTGCGAGCTGGCCGACAGCAACTACGAGCGGGAGTTGGAAAAGGGTGAGCTGGATCTGGTGATCGGTTTCGCCGGGGCGAATCATCTCTCACCGCGCTTGTGGCGGGAGGAGTGGTTCAACAACCCGCTGGTCTGCCTATCGCCGCTCGGCAGCGAGTTGCCCGATGTACTGACGCCGGTTGAGCTGGTGAGCCGTCCCCACATCCACACCTCCAGCTGGGGTCACAGTCAGGCGATGGTGGAGCTCTGGCTGGCCCGTTTCGGGGTGGAGCGGGAGCTGGGCGTGCGGTTGCCGAGCTTTATGGCGGTGCCGCCGCTGATGGCGACCGGCCGCTATCTGGTGGTGGTGCCCGAGATGATCGGGCGCCACTTCTGCCGCTACTACCCGCTGCGGATGCACCAGCTCGACCCCGCCATCCCTATCGTCTACCTGATGGCGGGGCACCCGCTGACCGCCCATGACGAGGCGATCGGCTGGTTCAAGAGCCTGTTGCACCAGTTGGTGTTCGACCTCTACGGCGACGATGCACTCGGGACTCCCGCTCAGCGGATGTTGGCGAAGTAGTCGAGCCCCATGGCGCTTTTCACCTCCGCCAATACCTCATCGGTGATGATGCGAGCCTGCTCGGTGCCTTGATAGAGCAGCTCCAGCAGCATCTTCTTGTCGGCAATGGCCGCGGCCCGGCGCTCTCGCATCGGGGCGAGCAGGGTCTGCAGGCAGTCGTTGAGCACCTGCTTGCAGCGCATGTCCCCCAGTCCGCCTCGTCGGTAGTGGGCCTTCATCTCGGCGACCAGCGCCTTGTCGGGGTGGAAAGCATCGAGATAGGCGAACACCGTATTTCCCTCCACCTGACCCGGATCGCTCACCTTGAGGTGGTTGGGGTCGGTATACATGGCGAACACCGCCTGTTTGACCTCTTCCGCCGACATGCCGAGTTCGATGGTGTTGCCGAGGGATTTGGACATCTTGGCCTTGCCGTCGATGCCGGGCAGGCGGCCGGTGTCACTCAGGATCGGTTGGCACTCGGTCAGCACCTCTTGGCCTACCAGAGAGTTGAAGCGGCGGACGATCTCGTTGGTCTGCTCCAGCATCGGCAGCTGATCCTCCCCGACCGGCACATGGCTGGCGCGAAAGGCGGTGATGTCGGCGGCCTGACTCACCGGATAGACCAGAAAACCGGCCGGCAGCGTGCGTTCGAACCCTTTCTGCTGGATCTCCGCCTTGACGGTGGGGTTGCGCTCCAGCCGGGCGACGCTGACCAGATTGAGGTAGTAGCAGGTGAGCTCGGCGAGGGCGGGCAGGGCGCTCTGCAGGCAAAAGGTGGTCTTGGCCGGGTCGAGGCCGACCGCCAGATAGTCGGCCATCACCTCCAGCACATTGTCGGTCACCTTGGCCGGGTTGTGGCCGTTGTCGGTCAGCGCCTGCAGATCGGCGATCATCACGAATTGACGGTAGTGGTGCTGAGCTTCGACGCGCTGGCGCAGGGAGCCGACATAGTGGCCGATGTGCAGTTTGCCGGTGGGACGATCGCCAGTCAGGATAACGGGGTTGTGCATGTCACTCTCTCCAGTTGGGTGAGCCGGGAGGCGACAAAGGGATAAAAACAGTTGACCGCCTCTCGGCGGTCACGGTGTTTTCTTTGGGAAATCTTGAATAGAAACGCGGTGCCGCCTGTTTAGGAGCAGCACCACCAGTAGTTGTGATTGAATGCGGTCATATTCATAGCAAATCACACTACGCCGGTTTCATTACTTCTGCAAGGGGACGACCAGCAGATCGCAGGGCACCGTATTCATCAGCTGACGGGCGCTGGAGGTGAGCAGGCTCCAGAAGCTCTGGCGATGGCCGCACACCAGCAGGTCGATCTCGTACTCCTTGACCGCCTGATTGACCCGCTCGCTCAGATCGCCGCAGATCACCAGCTTCTTCTCGATGGGATAGTCCACCGAGGCCAGAAATGCCTCCAGCTTCTCTTTCGCTTCGGCGATCACCTGATCCTGCACGTTGTCGATGTCGATATCGATCATCTCGGTGTAGAGATCCTTGAGGTCCACATCGACATGGATAACCGACAGCTTGGCGCCGTTGGAGCGGGCTCTGTCCACCGCCTTGTCGATCACCTTGCGGTTATCTTCAGAGAGGTCGATCGCGGCCAGAATATGCTTGTAATAGGTTGTTCCACTCATGGGGGTTCTCCTTACCGATCCTTCAGCCCACTATACCAATCTCTGCTGAAACTAAAATGGTGCCTCAGGCACAGTTTTGGGATTTAAATGAGTTTAATGACGTGTGACACAGGGTCAGCCACTCAGTTATTAACCACTATTTGCCTATAAATTAAACAAGAGTTTGACGCCGGTCACACCCCTCGGCTTGCCGATCAGGGGGGAGAGGCATAGGATGGGCCCGTGCTTCGCAATGAACACAAAACAACAAAAAGCATCTGAATACCGCTTTGGGGAGCCACGTGCTCCCTTTTGTTTTTCTGCCTCAATTCCCGCGGCTTTTCTGACTGATAGCGATCCGGCATCAAGTTAATCTCTTTCGATTTGGTTATGCTGTAGCCAGTTTCTTTGGAGGCCTTCCCATGATCATTCATCCCCAGATTCAAGGTTGTGTTGCCCGCAACTGTCATCCCATCGGCTGTCGCGCCGCCGTGCAGCAGCAGATCGAACGTATCAAGGCCGCTGGCCCGTTCAACGGCCCCAAGCGGGTGCTGGTGCTGGGTGCCTCCTCCGGGTTTGGACTGGCGTCGCGCATTGCACTCGCCTTCGGTGCCGGTGCCGACACCATCGGTATCTCGTTTGAGCGTGGCCCTTCCGACAAAGGATTGGGCAGCGCCGGCTGGTACAACAACATCTGGTTTCGCAAGGAGGCGGAGCAGGAGGGGCGTATCGCCATCAACCTGATCGGTGATGCCTTCTCCGATGCCATGCGCCAGCAGGCCATCGATACCATCCGCCAGCAGCTTGGGCAGGTGGATCTGGTGATCTATTCGCTCGCGAGCGGCATCCGGGTGCTGCCCGATGGCACGCAAGTGCGCTCGGTGCTCAAGACCACCGGCCAGCCATTTAGCGGCTGGGGGCTGGATCTGGAGCGCGATACCCTGGTGCAGCAGTCGCTGGCACCTGCCACGCCGGAGGAGATCCGCGACACCGTCACCGTGATGGGGGGCGAGGATTGGCAGCTCTGGATGCAGGCGTTGCAGCAGGCCGGTTGTCTCGCCCCCGGTGCGCAAACCGTGGCCTACTCCTACATCGGCCCCGAATCCACCTATCCCCTCTATCGGGATGGCACCATCGGTTATGCCAAGGAGCATCTGCACGCCACCGCCGAGACCATCAACCTGCAACTGGCCGAGATTGGCGGCCACGCCTGGGTATCGGTCTGCAAGGCGCTGGTGACCAAGGCGAGCGCCTATATTCCGGTGCTGCCGGTTTATCTGGGCCTGCTGATGGGGGTGATGAAGGAGCGCGGTGTACACGAAGGTTGCATTGAGCAGATGCAGCGACTGTTTGCCGCCAAGATGTATGGGGCCAATGGGGCGGTGGCCGATGGCAACCGGCTGATCCGGATGGATGACTACGAGCTCGACCCGGCCATTCAGGCCGCCGTTTCGGCGCTCTGGCCCAAGGTGACGCCGGACAATTTCCATGCGCTGGGGGACTTTGCCGGGCTGCGGCAGGATTTCATGCAGCTCAATGGCTTCGAGCTGCCGGGCGTCGATTATGCAGCGCCGGTGGATGTTGCCTCCCTTGGCGAGCTGACCCCCTGAGCTGAAAGAAACGGGATCTCCCTCTCGTTGGCGGGTTGATTCGTGACGGGAGTGTGGCGACAATCGATACCAAATCACTGAGGAGAAACAAGATGCTGGCCCAAGCCATGATCGAGAAGTTGAACGAGCAGATTAACCTGGAGTTCTACTCCTCCAATCTCTATCTGCAGATGAGCGCCTGGTGCGAAGACAAGGGCTTTGAGGGGGCTGCCACCTTCCTGCGTCAGCACGCGGTCGAGGAGCGCCAGCACATGGAGCGTCTGTTCACCTATGTGAGCGAGACCGGCGCCATGCCCAAGCTGGGTGCCATTGATGCCCCTCCCCACGAGTTCAAGTCGCTGGGCGATGTGTTCCGTACCACTCTGGAGCACGAGTATCACATCACCAAGTGCATCAATGGTTTGGCCCACGTAGCCTTCACCACCCAGGACTACTCCACCTTCAATTTCCTGCAGTGGTATGTGGCCGAGCAGCATGAAGAGGAGAAGCTGTTCAAGAGCATCGTCGACCGTCTGGGTCTGGTGGGTGAAGATGGCAAAGGCCTCTACTTCATCGACAAGGAGCTGGCCGAACTGGCCAAAGGCGCCCCTGCCAGCATCATGGACAGCAACGCCTGATAGTCGTGGACACTTAGTGTTCAGCCAGTACAATAACGGCCCTTTTAAGGGCCGTTGTTTATTCTGGTGGGCAGTCACCGTTGTGATGTCAGCCAGAGGCAATCACGGTTCTGGCCAGGTGCCGTTTCTATTTTGATAAGTGAGTGATGATGAAGCAGGTCGATGTGGTGGTGATCGGGGCCGGTGCGGCCGGATTGATGTGTGCGGCTCAGGCGGGCTACCGTGGCCGCTCCGTGCTGGTGCTCGACAATGCCAAGAAGCCGGGCCGCAAGATCCTCATCAGTGGCGGTGGCCGCTGCAACTTCACCAACCATCAGGCGGGCGCTCACGCCTACCTGTCGGAGAATCCCCACTTCAGCAAGTCGGCGCTGGCCCGCTACACCCAGCAGGATTTCATCGATCTGGTGGATCGCCACGGGGTCAACTATCACGAGCGCACTTTGGGGCAGCTGTTCTGTCTCGAGAGTGCCAAGGATATCGTCGATGTGCTGCTCACCGAGTGCGACTGGGCCGGGGTGACCCTGCAGTTCCAGACCGAAATCCTCACCGTCAGCAAGCAGGACGAGGGCTTTCTGCTGACCACCAGCAAGGGGGAGATCGGCTGTCACTCGCTGGTGGTGGCGACCGGCGGTCTCTCCATGCCCAAGCTGGGGGCGACCCCTTATGGCTTCAAGCTGGCGGAGCAGTTCGGCCTCAAGGTGCTGCCGACCCGCGCCGGTCTGGTGCCCTTTACCCTCCATCAGGCGGAAAAAGAGGCGTTCGCCGATCTGGCGGGCATCAGCCTGCCGGTATCGGTGACCGCCGAGGATGGCACTCGCTTCAAGGAGGCGATGCTGTTCACTCATCGTGGCCTATCCGGTCCCGTCATCCTGCAGATCTCCTCCTACTGGCATGCGGGTGAGAAGATCCACATCAACCTGCTGCCGGAGCTGGATATTCCGGCTGCCCTGCGTGAATGGGCGCAGGCGCACCCGGCGCAGGAGCTGAAAACCGTGCTGGGGCGCGAGCTGCCAAAGCGCTTCGTCGACAAGCTGGTGGAGCTGGGTCAGCTGGTCAGCAAGCCGATGCGCCAATACAACGAGCGGGAGCTTGAAGCGGTGGCCAATCTGCTGGGTGACTGGCAGATCCTGCCCAACGGCACCGAGGGGTATCGCACCGCCGAAGTGACCCTGGGCGGCGTCGATACCAACGAGCTCTCCTCCAAGACCATGGAGGCACGCAAGGTGCCCGGCCTCTACTTCATCGGTGAAGTGGTGGATGTGACCGGCTGGCTCGGTGGCTACAACTTCCAGTGGGCCTGGTCTTCCGGCTGGGTGGCCGGTCAGTACTGTTGATGTCACAGGGGCTGGTTTATCCGGCCCCGATTTATTGGTCAGGGTTATGGTGATCGGTCGGGTTGCCGCAAGGGGGCGCAGATGCTTGAGAATCAAATGATGTTGTTGGCGGTGTTCGAACGGGCGGCGCTGATGCTGATGACCCTCTTCTTCCTGACCCGCACCCGGCCGTTCCAGCGGCTGTTCCAGAAGCGGGATCACACCCCGGCCGAGCTGGTGCTGGTGGCCTCCATCTTCTGTCTGTTTGCGGTGTTCAGCACCTACACCGGCATTCCGGTGGAGGGGGCGCTGATCAACGTGCGGATCATCGCCATCATCTCCGGCGGCATCCTGTTCGGCCCCTGGGTCGGCATTCCGGCCGGGGTCATCTCCGGCCTGCACCGCTATCTCATCGATATGGACGGTCATACCTCTATCCCGTGTCTCATCGCCAGCATCATCGCCGGCCTGCTCGCCACCTGGCTGCACCTGCGCTGCCGCAAGTCGCGGCTCTGGCTCTACGGCATTCTGGCGGGGATGCTGTGCGAAGGGCTGACCATGCTGCTGATCTGGCTGCTGACCGAGCCCCACGAAGTCGGGGTGGAGATCGTTAACCACATCGCCTATCCGATGATCGCCGGGGCGCTCTGTATCGGCCTAATCATCAAGCTGGTGCAGGATCTGGATGACGAGAAGGAGTTGATTGCTGCCAAGCAGGCCAAGCTGGCGCTGGATATCGCCAACAAGACGCTGCCCTTCTTCCAGAACATCGATCGCCACTCCCTCAGTCAGGTGTGCGATGTGATCCGGCGCGACATTAGCGCCGATGCGGTGGCCATCACCGATACCCATGACGTGCTGGCCTATGTCGGGGTGGGCAAGGACTATTACGAGCTGGACGAGCACCACGCCATCAGCGGTATGACCCAGCAGGCGGTGCTGCTCGACCAGATCATCATCAACAACGATCTGCGCCAGTATCACCTCTCCGATTTCCACTCGGTCATCATTATTCCGCTGCGGGAAAACGGCTCGGTGAGCGGCACCCTCAAGATCTACTACCGCCGCACCCACAGTATCACCAGCTCCCTGCGGGAGATGGCGGTGGGCCTCTCCCAGCTCATCTCCACCCAGATGGAGGTGTCGCGCATCGAGCAGCTCAAGGAGATGACCCGCAAGGCGGAGTTCACAGCATTGCAGAGCAAGATCAACCCGCACTTCCTGTTCAATGCCCTCAACGCCATCTCGTCGCTGATCCGCATCCGTCCCCAGCAGGCGCGCCAGCTCATCGCCAATCTGGCGGATTACCTGCGCTACAACCTCAACAAGGGGGATGAACTGATCGACATTCAGGAGGAGCTGCAGCAGGTGCGCGACTACGTGGCCATCGAGCAGGCCCGCTTCGGCGACAAGCTGGAGGTGGTGTTCGAGGTAGACGACGTGCACATTCAGGTGCCGAGCCTGCTGTTGCAGCCGTTGGTGGAAAACGCCATCCTGCACGGTATCCAGCCTCGCAGTGCGCCGGGTCGGGTCACCATCGAGGTGAAGCAGCTGGCGGGCGGCATCCGGGTCTCAGTACGAGACACCGGTTACGGCATCAGTCAGGCGGTGATCGACGGGGTGGCCGCCGGTCGGGTGGAGAGCCGCAGCATCGGCCTGATGAACGTGCATCAGCGGGTCAAGCTGCTCTATGGCGATGGCCTGCACCTCAAGCGGCTGGAGCCGGGTACCGAAGTGAGTTTCTATCTGCCGGATCAGGAGTCGATGCCATGCTGAGTGCCATCATGGTTGAGGATAAGTGTGTGCCGCGAGAGGTGTTGTCATGCTGAAAGCCATTATTGTCGAAGATGAGTATCTGGCCCGCGAGGAGCTGATCTATCTGGTGAATCAGCACAGCCAGATCGAGATAGTTGCGAGTTTCGAGGACGGGCTGGAGGCGTTCAAATACCTGCAGGATCACGAGGTGGACGTGGTGTTTCTGGATATCCAGATCCCCTCCATCGACGGCCTGCTGCTGGCCAAGAACCTGCACAAGTCGAGCCATCCGCCCCACATCGTCTTCGTCACCGCCTACAAGGAGTTTGCGGTGGAGGCGTTCGAGCTGGAGGCGTTCGACTACATCCTCAAACCCTACAACGAGCCGCGCATCATCAATCTGCTGCAAAAGCTCGAGCATGCGGGCAAGTCGCAGCCAGCCACCACGGGGGAGGCGAGCGGCGAGGGGAACAGCCCCCACAATCGCACCGTCAATCTGGTGAAGGGGGAGCGCATCATCGTCACCCCCTGCGAGCAGATCTACTACGCGGAAGCCGACGAGAAGCTTACCTATGTCTACACCCGTGATGACCGCTACGTGATGACCATGACCATCAGCGAGTTTGTCAGCCGGCTGCCTGCCGAGGGGTTCTTTCGCTGCCACCGCTCCTACTGCGTCAACATCAACAAGATCCGCGAAATAGTCCCCTGGTTTAACAGCACTTATCTCATCCGACTCCATGATCTGCCGTTCGAGGTGCCGGTCAGTCGCAGCAACATCAAGGCGTTCCGTCAGCTGATGCGGCTCTGATTGTCATTCATTCCCGCCGATCTGCATTTCATGCCTTAATCGATCGGCGCGAACTGCGTCTTGCCTATAGTGGCCTCAATTTCCTTAAGGCCATCGACCGAGACGCATCATGACCAAAGAGATGAATCGCACCCGGTACCTGACACTGATCGGTACCATCATCACCCAGTTTGCACTGGGTTCTGTCTATACCTGGAGCCTGTTCAACGCCCAGCTCTCCGACAAGCTGGACGAGCCGGTGAGTCAGGTGGCCTTCGCCTTCGGCCTGCTCAGCCTGTCGCTGGCGGTTGCCTCCTCCATGGCGGGCAAGCTGCAGGATCGGTTCGGGGTGCGCAACGTTACGTTGGGGGCTGGCGTGCTGCTCGGCATCGGTTTCTTCCTCACCGCCCACGCCAGCAATCTGGCGATGCTCTACCTCTGCGCGGGCATTCTGGTCGGTTTTGCCGACGGCACCGGCTACCTGATGACCCTCTCCAACTGCGTGAAGTGGTTCCCGGAGCGCAAGGGGCTGATCTCCGCCTGCTCCATCGGTGCCTATGGCCTCGGCAGTCTCGGTTTCAAATACATCAACCTGCTGCTGCTCTCCAGCTCCGGCCTTGAGACCACCTTCCAGCTGTGGGGGCTGATCGCCATGTCCATGGTGCTGGTGGGCGGCATGCTGATGAAGGATGCGCCCAAGCAGGCCGCCTCCGTGCAGCAGAGCGAGAGCCGTGACTTCACCCTGGCCGAGGCGATGCGCAAGCCGCAGTACTGGATGCTGGCGCTGATGTTCCTCACCGCCTGCATGAGCGGCCTCTACGTCATCGGCGTGGCCAAGGACATCGGCGAGAAGATGGTGGGTCTGCCAGCAGTGGTGGCTGCCAATGCCGTCGCCATCATCGCCATGGCAAACCTGGGTGGCCGGCTGGTGCTGGGTATCCTCTCCGACAAGATGTCCCGCATCCGGGTCATCACCATCGCCCAGTTGATTACCCTGGCGGGCATGGCACTGCTGCTCTTCGTGCCGCTCAACGCCAACCTGTTCTTTGTGGCGGTCGCCTGTGTGGCGTTCAGCTTCGGTGGCACCATCACCGTCTACCCCTCGCTGGTGAGCGACTTCTTCGGTCTCAACAACCTGACCAAGAACTACGGCGTCATCTATCTGGGCTTTGGTCTGGGCAGCATCATCGGCTCCATCGTGGCCTCTCTGTTTGGCGGCTTTATGGCGACCTTCCACCTGATCCTGGTGTTGCTGGTGGTGGCGCTGGTGCTCTCCCTCACCATCCGCCTGCCGGCACCGGTAGCGGTGGAGCGGGCCTGATAAGCCTCCCTGCCACAGCAAGCAAAAACAGAGACCCGGGCCATGCCCGGGTCTTTGCATTTCCGATGCTCGATCAGCGTGGCGCTAGCCCCAGCAGCTGGCGGGCCTGACGGCAGGTCTCCTCCACCGTTGACCAGTCGTCACCGGTCACCGTGATATGGCCCATCTTGCGGCCGGGGCGGGGTTCGCTCTTGCCGTAGAGGTGCAGATGCAGGCCGGGCAGCGCCAGCAGGGCGGCCCAGTCTGGCGTGCCGTTCTGCCAGAGATCCCCCAGCAGGTTGATTAACAGGGCGGGGCGCACGGCGATCTGCTCCGGCAGCGGCAGATCGCACAGGGCCCGCACCTGCAGCTCGAACTGGCTGCATGCGGCGTTGTCGAGGCTGGGGTGACCCGAGTTGTGGGGGCGGGGTGCCAGCTCGTTGACCAGTAATCGGCCTTCCACCAGAAAGAACTCTACCGTCAGCACCCCGACGTAATCGAGGGCGGCGATAATGTGTTCGGCGATCCCTTTGGCCCCGCTCTCCAGCGCCGGCACATTGGCCGGGGAGCGGGTCTGATCGAGGATGCCGCCGCTGTGCCAGTTCTGCACCAGTGGCAGGGCGCTGATGGCGCCGCTCGGGCTGCGGGCCAGGGTAAGGGCAAACTCCCCCTCCAGCGCCAGCCGTTGTTCCAGCACGCAGGGCACGCCACTGGCTGCCAGCGCCGTCGCCAGCTCATCCAGGTCGCTCACCTGCCACTGTCCCTTGCCGTCGTACCCTTCGCGGGCCGTCTTGAGGATGGCAGGGAAGAGTTCGCTGGCCTGTGCGGGGATGGGGTCCTCCGCCTGTAGCGCCAGATAGGGGGCGATCGGGATGTTGGCTCCGTGCAGAAAGACTTTCTCCTCGCGGCGATCCTGACAGATGCGCACCGCGCTGGCGCCCGGGCGTACCGGCTTTTGTTTTTCGAGCAGGGCGAGGGTGGCGGCGGGCACGTTCTCGAACTCGCAGCTGATGGCCTCGCAGCGGCTGGCCAGTTCGACCAGTGCACTAGTGTCGTCATAGGGGGCGACAATATGGTGATCGGCGGCGGCCCCGGCGATGCTGGCCGGATCGGGGTCCAGCACCACTACCTTGTAGCCGAGGCGGTGGGCGGCCATCACAAAGTAGCGGCCAAGCTGACCGCCGCCGAGCATGCCGAGGGTCGCGGGGGGCAGGATCATGTCGGCTCCTCCAGTTGCAGTGCCAGCACCCGATCTCGCTCGTGGGTGCGGAAGTCGTCGAGCTGCTGCCGGTAGCGGGGGGCGTCGTCGTCTTGTGCAACGGAGAGCAGGGAGACCGCGAACAGGGCGGCGTTGGCAGCCCCCGCCTCGCCGATGGCGAAGGTGGCGACCGGCACCCCCTTGGGCATCTGCACGATGGAGAACAGGGAGTCCATCCCCTTGAGATGGCGCGAGGGGATAGGCACCCCCAGCACCGGCAATGTGGTCTTGGCGGCGACCATACCCGGCAGGTGAGCGGCGCCACCGGCTCCGGCGATGATGGCGCGCAGGCCGCGCTCGCGGGCAGTGGCGGCATACTCGAACAGCAGATCCGGGGTGCGATGGGCCGAGACTACTTGTGCCTCGTAGGGCACGCCGTGCTCCTTGAGGATGCGGGCGGCAGCCTGCAGCACGGGCCAGTCGGAGTCGGAGCCCATTACCAGGCCGATCAGGGGAGGGGTGTTCATTTTCTCTGAATCCTTACTGTTAAACGTTTGCTTTTGGTAAACAAAAAGAGCCGGCAAGCCGGCTCAGAATTTCTCGGGTCGCACGATTTCGACCGGTTGCAGAAAGGCGATCATGGCGTAATCGGGGTAGTAACGACTCTGCAGGTGAGCCAGCAGCCGCTCCGCCTGCTCCCGGCTGCAGATCGCCTCCAGCCGGATGTTGCCGCTCTCGCTCCAGCTGGCGTTGCGCTCGCCATGATCCCCCCGGCCGCGGGCATCTGTGATGGTGTAGCCGCGCAGCCCCTCGCGGGTGAGGGTGCGCAGCAGGGTAGGCTCCAGATTGGCTTCCGTGATGATGGTCAGCAGGGTGCGGGTCTCGGTCTGCATGTGGCTACTCCGTGAAGTGGCGGGCCCAGCTGTGGTAGAGCGGGATCCCCAGCATGATGTTGAACGGGAAGGTGACCCCCAGCACAGCGCTGAGAGAGAGCCCCGGGTTGGCCTGAGGCACGGCGATGCGCATGGTGGCCGGCACGGCAATATAGGAGGCGCTGGCCGCCAGGGTAGCCAGCAGGGTCAGGCCACCGAGGGAGAGCCCCATCAGCTGGCCAGCAGCCAATCCCAGTCCCGCCGAGGCGAGCGGCATCAACAGGGCGAAGCCGAGCAGGAACAGGCCGTGGCGGCGCAGATCCTGACACTGGCGGGCGACGATCAGGCCCATCTCCAGCAGGAACAGCGCCAGCGCCCCCTTGAACAGGTCGACAAACAGCGGTTTGAGCGGGGCAATTCCGTCCGGCCCGGCCAGATAGCCGATGGCCATGCCGCCCAGCAGCAGGGTCACCCCTTTGCCGAGGAAGGTCTCGTGGGCCAGCATGCGCCAGCGGGTCTCGCGGCTGATGCCGCGGGCCAGCACTATGCCCACCAGAATGGCGGGGATCTCCATCACCGCGAGGAAGATCGAAAGCTGGGATTCAAAGCTGATGCCCCGTTCGGTGAGCCAGTTCACTCCGACCGCGAAGGTAGCGACGCTGACCGAGCCGTAGTGGGCGGCGGTGGCGGCGGCATCGACCCGGTTCATCTTGAGGCGCAGCACGGCAAAGCCGAGCAGGGTCTGCACCACGCCGAGCAGGATCACCAGCGCCAGTTGTGGCAGCAGAGGCTGCAGGGATTGCTGGGCCAGACCGACGCCGCCCTTGAGGCCGATGGCCAGCAGCAGAAAGAGAGAGAGGGTGTCGTAGAGGGCAGGCGGCAGTTTGAGCTCGGAGCGCACCAGACCGGCCAGCAGACCAAACAGAAAGAAGAGTACAACAACGTCCAGCATGATGGTTCGCAGGGCAGTTCAGATAATGGTTGCATGCTAGAGCCCGCAATGTTTCGATAAAATCAGATTCTCGCTGATGGTTGCTCGGTAAAAACTGATAGGGGACGGCATGCTCAACTACAAACAGCTCTACTACTTCTGGCATGTGGCACGCAGCGGCAGCGTGACACAGGCCGCCGAACAGCTGCATCTCACGCCGCAGACCATCAGCGGTCAGGTCGCCGAGCTGGAGCAGTCCCTCGGGGTGGCACTGTTCAACCGGGTGGGGCGACGTCTGGTGCTGACTGCTGCGGGACGGCAGGCGCAGGAGCAGGCGGGGGCCATTTTCTCGCTCGGCGCCGAGCTGGAGCACACCCTGCGCCACGCCAGTCAGGAGCTGACCATGCAGGTGGGGATCGCCGATTCGGTTCCCCGTACCTTGGCGTTCGAGCTGCTGGCTCCCGCCATGGCGCTGGCGACCCCGCTGCGACTGGTGTGCCACGAGGAGCGGGCCGAGCAGCTGTTCAGCGAGCTGGCCCGTCACAAGCTCGACATGGTGCTGATCGATCGCCCGCTTCCTCCCGACAGTGGTGTGCGCGGCTACAACCACGAGCTGGGGCGTAGCCCGCTGGCGCTGTTTGCCAGCCCCGAGCTGGCGACGCGGGCGCGGGACGGCTTTCCCGCCTCGCTGGAGGGGTTGCCGCTGCTGATCCCCGGAGAGAAGTCTGCCACCCACGATCGGCTGCTGGGGTGGTATCGCCAGCAGGGCATTCATCCCCATCTGGTGGGGCAGTTTGATGACTCCACTCTGATGAAGTCGTTCGGCAAGGCGGGGATGGGGATCTTCCCGGCGCCGCTGGCGATGGCTGACGAGATTGGTCGCCTCTACGGAGTGGAGCGGATTGCGACCCTCACCGACGTTACCCTCTCTTATTATCTGGTCTCGGCAGGGCGCCATCTCTCCCATCCCGGGGTACAGGCGGTGATGGAGGGGGCCCAACAGCGGCTGGCGGCGTTGGCTGGCAAGAAATAGAAATCTGGATGGCTATACATCCAGCTTGGCTCTGCCTATAATCCTCCCGCTTTGGCGCATCATGCTTAATAGGGAATCCGGTGAAAATCCGGAGCTGGCGCGCAGCGGTAAGGGGGAACGAAGCGACATCAGGGCACTGCCGTCAGGCGGGAAGCCGTCGCCGTAGGCTATCAGCCCCCGAGCCCGAAGACCTGCCAGAGTTCGTATTTCGGGCCGAGAGAAACCGGCCACGAAGTAGATACTTACGCGAACTTAAGGATCTCTCATGTCGAAGAAATTTCTGGCGGCTGCCCTGTTGCCGACGGCGGCGTTTGCCCAAACTACCATCCCCATCAATCCAACTCTGGTAATTACGGCCAACCGCGTGGAACAACCGGTCAGCTCGGTGCTGGCGCCCGTTGTGGTGATCGATCGTGCCGAGATCGAATCTCGTCAGGTGCAGAGTTTGCCTGATTTGCTGAAAACCCTGCCCGGCGTGCAGATGGCGACTCTGGGAGGCCGGGGGCACATCAGCAGCCTGTTTGTCCGTGGAACCAACTCCAACCACTCTCTGGTCTTGATGAATGGTCGCCCGATTGCCGCCATGGTGGCGGGCACGCCCGATCTCAGCCAAATCCCGCTCGGCAATATCGAGCGCATCGAGTATATCCGTGGCCCACGAGCGGCAGTGTATGGTTCCGATGCCATTGGCGGTGTTATCAACCTCATCACCAAAACATCCGCCAAGAATGGCAGCGAGACACATCTGAAAGGTGGTGCTGGCAGCAATGGCTATGGTCAGGGCGAGCTAAGAACAGTTCAGTCATTTGGCCAAAAAACCGATATGAACATGCTGATTGGCTACGAGCGTACTGACGGTTTTGATGTCGTAGCCAATACCAAACAGCCGGATCGTGATGGTTTTGCCAGCCGTAATGGCCAAATGGGTTTGAACCACGCGTTTAATGATGCCTGGAGTGCGGACTTCAATGCTCAGGGCTATGACAATCTCACCGACACCGATGGCAGCACGGATCAGAGTCGGGTACAGGCTTTCCAATATGATGGTGGTGTCAAGTTCCAGGGTCAGGATCTGATCAGTCGACTTGAAGCCAGTTACGGTGAGAACAAGCTGAAGACTTGGCAGGAGGCTAAAGGAGAGGCTAGCGGTGAGCCTATTCATACAGGTTTAACCCGCTTCTCCTGGATTAACAGTTGGAGCGGCATCGAAGGGATTAATCTAACTGGTGGCGCAGATTGGCAGCGCGAGGAGATGAAGTCAGATTCTCGCAGCTATGGCAAAACCTTCAGCGCACCTAATCGCGACAATACCGGTCTGTTTGCTGTGGGAAGCTACCGTTGGCAGGTGCTGCTGTGGGAGCTGTCAGGTCGTACCGATGACAACCAGCAATATGGTCGTCACAACACATGGTCTGCCGCCAGCGGGTTGGATATCGATGAGAACCATAATGTCCGGCTGAGCTACGGTACTGGCTTCAAAGCGCCCACCTTTATGGATCTTTACTACCCGGGTTATGAGAATCCGGCATTGAAACCAGAAGAAAGCAAGAATTTGGAGCTGGATTTCTCCGGTCGTTATACCGGTTGGGACTGGTCAGCAAACTTCTATCGTAACCAAATCCAAAACCTGATTCAGTGCCAAAAAGGTTATATCACCTGCACCAAGGGTAATACTGATGCCGACATTGAAGGCATCGAGTTGGCCCTTGGTTTGGATACCTGGCTTGTGCATCATGATTTCAACTATGACTACACACGTGCCAAGGACAAAAATGAGAATGATCAGCAACTCTTGCGTCGAGCGAAACACAAAGGTGCTTGGCTGACCAGTTTCACGACAGGTCAAATGACCTGGAGTACAGAGGTGCTATATGTTGGTGAAAGACTCGATGTAGGCAATGTTGAATTGAGCCCGTATACCCTTGTGAACTTGGGTGCTACCTATGCAGCTACCAATCAGCTGACATTGGGCGGTCGTATCGATAATTTGTTTGATCGCAATTACGAAGTCGCTAAAGGCTATGCATCACCGGGGACAGAGTTCAAAGTAACTGCCGACTACCGCTTCTGATGCTTTATTCGGTTCATCCTTGAAAAACCGAGGCCCTGCCATTGGCAGGGCCTTTTCTATTGGCGGCAGGCGGGAGTATGATCGCCGCCTTGCACCAAAGGGGAGCTCAAGTGGCCAATATTCTCGTGTTTGATTCCGGTATGGGTGGCCTGACCATCTACCGCGAAATCCGCCGCGTTCTGCCGGCACACAACTATTTCTACTGCTTCGACAACGCCAACTTCCCCTATGGTGAATTGAGCGAGCCCGCCCTGATTGCTGCCTGCACCCGCTTGGTGACCACCATGGTAGCCCGTCATCATATCGATCTGGTGGTGATTGCCTGCAACACGGCCAGCACCATAGCGCTGCCGGCCTTGCGTGAGGCACTGGATATTCCCGTGGTGGGGGTGGTGCCAGCCATCAAGCCCGCCGCTGCACAGACTCGCAACGGTTGTATCGGTCTGCTGGCCACTCCAGGCACCGTTAGCCGCGACTATACCCACGAACTGATCACCCAGTTTGCTCCCGGCAAGCGGGTGCTGCTCAAGGGCACCACCGAGCTGGTTATAGAAGCCGAACACAAGCTGGCGGGCCTGCCGGTCAATATGGCGCTACTGCGCGAGGTATTGGCCGATTGGCTGGAAGGGGAAGAGAAGCCGGATACGCTGGTGCTTGGTTGCACTCACTTCCCGCTACTCAATGAAGAGATTGGGCAACTGATGCCGCAATGTCAGCTTATTGACTCGGGCAGTGCCGTTGCCAAACGGGTGGCCTGGTTGCTGAACAATGGCGGGCATGCCATCGTGCAGCCTGTACAT
>NZ_JBQBFE010000001.1:2935000-3090000 GCF_051919165.1 Aeromonas sp. 96A
GAAGGTTCGCTCTTGACAGTGAAGTCCCTTGCGGATGGAGCAGTTGGGAGTCGCAGTGACCAGATGGCTGGGACTGTTTATCAAAAACACAGCACTCTGCAAACACGAAAGTGGACGTATAGGGTGTGACACCTGCCCGGTGCCGGAAGGTTAATTGATGGGGTTAGCGCAAGCGAAGCTCTTGATCGAAGCCCCGGTAAACGGCGGCCGTAACTATAACGGTCCTAAGGTAGCGAAATTCCTTGTCGGGTAAGTTCCGACCTGCACGAATGGTGTAACCATGGCCATGCTGTCTCCACCCGAGACTCAGTGAAATCGAATTCGCCGTGAAGATGCGGTGTACCCGCGGCTAGACGGAAAGACCCCGTGAACCTTTACTACAGCTTGGCACTGAACATTGAACCTACATGTGTAGGATAGGTGGGAGGCTTTGAAGGCGTGACGCCAGTTGCGCTGGAGCCGTCCTTGAAATACCACCCTTGTATGTTTGATGTTCTAACGCAGGGCCCTGAATCGGGCTCGCGGACAGTGCCTGGTGGGTAGTTTGACTGGGGCGGTCTCCTCCCAAAGAGTAACGGAGGAGCACGAAGGTTGGCTAATCCTGGTCGGACATCAGGAGGTTAGTGCAATGGCATAAGCCAGCTTAACTGCGAGACGGACAGGTCGAGCAGGTACGAAAGTAGGTCATAGTGATCCGGTGGTTCTGAATGGAAGGGCCATCGCTCAACGGATAAAAGGTACTCCGGGGATAACAGGCTGATACCGCCCAAGAGTTCATATCGACGGCGGTGTTTGGCACCTCGATGTCGGCTCATCACATCCTGGGGCTGAAGTCGGTCCCAAGGGTATGGCTGTTCGCCATTTAAAGTGGTACGCGAGCTGGGTTCAGAACGTCGTGAGACAGTTCGGTCCCTATCTGCCGTGGGCGTTGGATGATTGAAGGGAGTTGCTCCTAGTACGAGAGGACCGGAGTGAACGAACCTCTGGTGTTCGGGTTGTCACGCCAGTGGCACTGCCCGGTAGCTAAGTTCGGAATCGATAACCGCTGAAAGCATCTAAGCGGGAAGCGAGCCCTGAGATGAGTCATCCCTGACCCCTTGAGGGTCCTAAAGGGCCGTTGGAGACCACAACGTTGATAGGTGGGGTGTGTAAGCGCGGCGACGTGTTGAGCTAACCCATACTAATTACCCGTGAGGCTTAACCATACAACACCCAAGAAGTGTTCTAAGGCTTGTAGCAAATACCAAGCGAACTACTAATTCAGTGATAGCGAAGCCAAGAGGCAACATCGTTATTCACGTCAGCTTTCTAGATTAAGAATTTGCCTGGCGGCCATAGCGCCGTGGAACCACCTGATCCCATGCCGAACTCAGAAGTGAAACGCGGTAGCGCCGATGGTAGTGTGGCATTCGCCATGCGAGAGTAGGACACTGCCAGGCACCCAATACAAGAAACCCCGCTCAATGAGCGGGGTTTTTTATTGCCTGAAAATCAGCAAATCGTCTGATAATTGACCTTTTATTCTCTCTTCCCTGCCGTTTTCTCTGTTTTTCCTCCCCAATTTTCTCCGGTTCTGCCATCGCCGCTGGCGTTGGTTGTCGTTATAATGGCCGCCCTCAAGCAAGGTGGTGGTATGAAAGCAGAATATCTACAGCGATTCGGGGGCATTGCCCGTCTTTATGGTCAGAGCGCACTGCGTTCCTTTAGCCAGGCCAAGGTCTGTGTGGTGGGGATCGGTGGCGTGGGCTCCTGGGCGGCCGAGGCGCTGGCCCGCGCCGGTATCAACCAGATCACCCTGATCGACATGGATGATATCTGCATCACCAACACCAATCGCCAGATCCACGCTATGCAGGGTACGGTCGGTCGCCTCAAGACCGAGGTGATGGCCGAGCGCATTCGCGCCATCAATCCAGATTGCGACGTGATCGAGGTGGACGATTTCGTCACCGCCGACAATCTGGCCGAGCATATCAAGCGGGAGTTTGACTATGTGGTGGACGCCATCGACTCGGTCAAGGCCAAGGTGGCGCTGATTGCCTTCTGCAAGCGCAACAAGATACCGGTAATTGTGGCCGGTGGTGCTGGCGGGCAGATGGATCCGACCCAGATAACCGTGGCCGATCTGGCCAAGACTATTCAAGACCCGTTGGCGGCAAAGGTGCGCTCCGACCTGCGCCGGTTGCACAATTTCAGCAAGAATCCGGCGCGCAAATTCGGGGTGGAGTGTGTCTTCTCAACCGAGCAGCTGAGTTATCCGGATGGTAATGGTGGCACCTGTCAGGCCAAGGCCGCCAGCGATGGCACCATGAAGATGGATTGCGCCTCCGGTTTTGGCGCCGTGACGCCGGTGACGGCAACCTTCGGGCTGGTTGCCGCGTCCCGGGTATTGAAAAAGATTGCCGAGCGGGGCGCCCGAGCCGAGAAAGAGAGCGGGAATGAAGAAGCTGGATCGATTGGCGAAGCTTAATCGACCACTGAACAGAGCGGGTTAGACCGCTTGTTCCCGGATCGCCAGTACGATCGCTCTGAGCCCGTTACCTCGTGACGGGCTCAAGTGTTTCTCAAGTCCCAGTTCGGTGAAATACCCTTCCATATCAAATGCCTGGATCGCCGCAGACGATTGGTGGTTGAGTGCCGCCAGCACGATGACGATGAGGCCACGCACGATGCGAGCATCGGAATCACAGGCAAAGTGCCAGCAGCCATCCTCGCTTTGTTCTCCCTTCAGCCAAGCCAGGCTTTCACACCCCTTGAGGCGGAACTCCTCCTGCTGCCATTCGGCGGGTAGCGCTGGCAGCTGCTTGCCGAGCTGGATGATGAGCCGATACTGGTTCTCCCAGCCGTGGGCGGCGGCAAACTGCTGGCGGATGGTGTCGGCGTTGGGGTCAATGCCAATCTGGGTATAGCTTGCGAGGTCACTCATTCGGTTGTCTGCCTTAGAAGAAGTCACTGAGTTTGTGCAGGGCGGCCAGTAGGGCGTCGACATCGTCCCGATTGTTGTAGCAGGCCAGCGAGGCGCGCATGGTGCCGCCGATCCCGAGCGACTCCATCAGCGGCATGGCGCAGTGATGGCCGACTCGCAGGGCGATCCCCTGCATGTCGAGCAGGGTAGCGGCATCTTGCGGGTGGATATCCTCCAGCAGGAACGAGACCGCACCGGCGCGCTGGTCGGGTTCGCCGATCAGGCGCAGCCCCGGCACCTGTTGCAGGCCTGCGACCAGATAGTCGGTTAGCGCCTGCTCATGGCTGGCGAGCCAATGCCGATCTTGCCCCATCACAAAGTCGATGGCTGCGGCGAGGCCGATAGCGCCAGCAATATGGGGGGTGCCCGCCTCGAACTTGAAGGGCAGGGTATTGAAGGTGGTGCCGCTGAAACTGACCCGATCGATCATCTCGCCACCGGCTTGCCAGGGCGGCATCCGCTCCAGTAGTTCGGTGCGGCCCCACAACACACCGATGCCGGTCGGGCCATAGAGCTTGTGACCGGAGAAGGCGTAGAAGTCGCAACCTATGGCCTGCACATCCACCTCGAGATGAGCCACCGCCTGAGCGCCATCGAGCAGGGTCAGAGCGCCGACTGCCTTGGCCGCTGCCACCATCTCTTTGACTGGATTGACGGTGCCAAGGGCATTGGAGACGTGGGCCACGCTTACCAGTCGGGTCCGTGGCCCCAGCATGGCGTGATAGGCGGCCAGATCGAGATCGCCCCGCTCATCGAGGGGGATAACCCGGATGACCGCGCCGGTACGCTGGGCGACCAGCTGCCACGGGACGATATTGGCGTGGTGCTCCAGCGTGCTGAGGATGATTTCGTCCCCTGTCTTGAGTTCGTTCATCCCCCAGCTCTGGGCTACCAGATTGATCGCTTCTGTGGTACCACGGGTCCAGATAACTTCGTGGCTGCGGGGCGCATTGATAAAGCGGGCGACCGTTTCGCGGGCGGCCTCGAAGGCACGGGTCGCGCGGCCACTCAGGGTGTGGGCGGCACGGTGCACGTTGGCGTTGTCGATCCGATAGTAGTGAGCGATGGCATCCAGTACTGCTTGCGGTTTCTGAGTGGTGGCGGCGTTATCCAGATAGACCAGAGGGTGGCCGTTTACCTCCTGCGCCAAGGCCGGAAACTGGCTGCGCAGTTGGTTGTGCTGTTGCTGATTCATGCTCCCCTCATCATCTGGAAAAAGTCATCATCTCGAAAGGTCGGTCATGATCCTGAAAATAGCGCCCGAACACAAGGCGCGATAAGCCCGATTGGCGGTTGCCTGCCGTGCAGCAGGTACGGCTCGTCGGGTGATTTCTGGTACAATGCCGCCCCTCATCATAAGCCAAGAGATCCGGCCCATGAAGCTCAACCCCAATCAGAACGAAGCGGTCAAGTATGTCTCCGGCCCTTGCCTGGTGCTGGCGGGTGCCGGATCGGGCAAGACCCGCGTCATCACCAACAAGATTGCCTATCTGGTGCAGCAGTGCGGCTACAGTGCGCGCAACATCGCTGCGGTCACCTTTACCAACAAGGCGGCGCGGGAGATGAAGGAGCGGGTCGGCCAGACCCTGGGTCGCAAGGAGGCGCGGGGGCTGATGGTCTCCACCTTCCATACTCTGGGGCTCGAGATCATTCGTCGGGAGCACAAGAGCCTGAATCTCAAGGCGAACTTCTCCCTGTTCGATGACACCGACCAGCTGGCGCTGCTGAAAGAGTTGACTGAAGACGAGCTCGACAACGACAAGGACAAGCTCTCGGCCCTTATCAGCCAAATCTCCAACTGGAAAAACGACCTTATCCTGCCAGCCCGCGCCATGCGCATCGCTCGCGGGCCGGAAGAGGTGTTGATGGCCCAGCTCTACGAGCGTTATCACCGCCAGATGGTGGCCTATAACGCGCTGGATTTTGACGACCTCATCGTGATGCCGACCCTGCTGCTTAAGAGCAATCAGGAGGTGCGCGAGCGCTGGCAGAACAAGATCCGCTATCTGCTGGTCGATGAGTACCAAGACACCAACACCAGCCAATACGAGCTGGTGAAGCAGATCGTCGGCGAGCGGGCTCGTTTTACCGTGGTAGGGGATGATGACCAGTCCATCTACTCCTGGCGCGGTGCCAAGCCGCAGAATCTGGTGCTGCTGAGCGAAGATTTCTCCAGCCTCAAGCTGATCAAGCTGGAGCAGAACTACCGCTCCAAGCGGCGCATCCTCAAGTGCGCCAACATCCTGATCGCCAACAACCCGCACGTCTATGACAAGGCGCTCTTCTCCGAATTGGATGAGGGGGTGAAGCTCAAGGTGCTGTTCGCCAAGAACGAAGAGCACGAAGCGGAGCGGATCGCCGCCGAGATGATGGGCCACAAATTTATGAACCGCACCCGGTTCAAGGATTACGCCATCCTCTATCGGGGCAACCATCAGTCGCGCATCTTCGAGAAGGCGCTGATGACTAACCGGATTCCTTACCGTATCTCCGGCGGCACCTCGTTTTTCTCCCGCACCGAGATCAAGGACATCATGGCCTACCTCAAGCTGCTGGTGAATCCGGATGAGGACACCGCCTTCCTGCGGGTGGTCAACCTGCCGCGCCGCGAGATTGGTCCCACTACCCTCGAAAAACTGGGGCAGTATGCCAATCAACGCGGAAAGAGCCTGTTTGCCGCCAGCTTCGAGCTGGGGCTGGAGCAGCACCTCTCCGGCCGTGGCCTCTCAGCCTTGCAGGACTTCACCAACTGGCTGGTGCGTTTGGGTGATCGGGTGCTGCGCGGCAATCCGGTGGAGGCGGTGCGTGACATGATCAAGGAAAGCCGTTACGAAGAGTGGCTTCGAGATACATCCCCGAGCCCGAAAGCGGCCGAGATGCGAATGAAGAACGTGGCTACTCTTTATGGCTGGCTTGTTGAGAAGCTAGAAGGGAATGAGCTGGATGACCCAATGACTTTGCCTGAAGTGGTCGCCAGCTTCACCTTGCGCGACATGATGGAGCGCAACGAAGGGGAGGATGATGCCGATCAGGTGCAGTTGATGACGCTGCATGCCTCCAAGGGGTTGGAGTTCCCCTATGTCTACATGGTGGGGATGGAGGAGGGCTTGCTCCCCCACCAGACCAGCATCGACGAGGACAATGTGGAGGAGGAGCGGCGTCTCGCCTACGTGGGGATCACCCGGGCTCAGACCGAACTGACCTTCACCCTCTGCAAGGAGCGGCGTCAGTTTGGCGAGTCGGTACGGCCAGAGCCGAGCCGCTTCCTGCTGGAGCTGCCGCAGGATGATCTGGATTGGGAGAATAAAAAAGTAGTCAGCCCTGAAGAGCGTCAGCAAAGAGGTTTGGATGCTCTTGCTCAGATAAGAGCACAACATAATTTGAAAAAGGGGTAGGGCGATTCTTCTCTACTTCTTGAGTTATCCCCAAGGGGAAAACCAGAAGAAGGTGACTGCCGAGGAGCGCCAGCAGAAGGGGCAGGTCGGTGTTGCCAACCTGCGGGCGTTGTTCAAGAAGGATTAACCCTAAGGATTGGCCGGGGTCAGTAGCGGCACTATGTCTGCTCCCGGCATGGGCGGTGAGATATAGCGCCCTTGCCCCATCCGGCAGCCGATATCAATCAGCTTCTGCAACTGCTGCTGGTTCTCGATCCCCTCGACGACCAGGGTGTAATCGAGATCCTGACAGATATCCCGCATGGCGCGGATCAGCGCCAAATCTTTGGGCGATTGCAGCATCCGCTGGGTAAAGCTGTCATCCACCTTGATGTAATCCACCGGGAAGTGGAACAAGGCGTTGAGGGAGGAGAAGCCGGTGCCGAAATCATCGAGGCTGATCTGGATACCCTTGGCCCTCAGGTCATGCAGGGATGCCAGCGCATCGGAATCTTGCCGCGACAGCTCCCGCTCGTTGAATTCAAAAATCAGATAGCCGGGGGCGACCCCTTCCTCTTCGATAATTCCCATCAGCCGCATGATGTGGTCATGGTTGACCAGATGCTTGCCCGACAGATTGATGGCGATCTTGAACTTGCTCTGCCCGGAGATTGGCAGCCAGTTCTTCAGTTGCTGACAGGTGTGGCGCAGGATCTGGTAATCCAGCTCCAGTATCAGACCGCACTGCTCTGCCAGCGGAATAAAGTCGAACGCATCCTTCAGAATCCCCTCCTCGGTCAGCCAGCGCGCCATCACCTCCAGTCCGGTCAGGCGGCTATCCTGCAGCCGGATCACCGGCTGGAAATAGGGGACGATACGCCCCTCCCGCAGGGCTCTGGCCAGCATCTCTTCCGGCGAATTCCAGTTCTGGTTGATGCAATCATCCGAGTAGCTGACGATGCGACTGCGACCATTGCGTTTGGCCTGATACATGGCCAGATCGGCCTGATGGAGCAGCTGGCTGATATCTGAGGTTTGCTCGGAGACGCTCGATACCCCCAGGCTGACGGTAATGCTCAACTCGTTGCCGAGTAGCCGGAACGGGTAGGAGAGACGGCTGATAATGCGGTTGAGCACCGGGCTGATGTCATCGTCGCTCTTGCTGCTGTCCAGATAGATGACAAACTCGTCGCCCCCCAGTCTGGCCACCAGATCGTTTTGCCGGATGCAGGTCTGCAGGCGGCGGCTGACCTCCTTGAGCAGCTGATCGCCAGCGCTGTGGCCCAGAGTGTCATTGATCTGCTTGAAGTGATCCACATCGATAAAAATCACCGCGAATCCCGGTGACTTGTAGCGGTTGTAGTGGGTCATGGCGTGGTTGAGGTGGTTCATCAACAGCGCGCGGTTGGGCAGCTGGGTCAGCGGGTCGTGAAGCGCATCGAATTGCAGCCGCCGTTCCAGCTCCTGATGCTGCTTGAGCTGCTTTTGCAGCCTGAGGTTGGTCTGACGCAGCTGTTGCAGCCGCTGGTTGATGGAGTCCTCGGTATTGATGTCGTTGAGCTGCTGGCGGATCCGTCTCAGCTCCAGCAGCAGGGTGAGCTGGCCACGCAGGAAGTCGAGAAACAGCTTGTCGTCGGTCTCCAGCGGTTGATCCGTGCTGATGATGAAGTGGGCGAAGTACTGTTGTTGCAGCCGCAGCGGCATGCTGTGCCAGTAGCGTGACTCCCTGCTCACCTCGATATTGCTGGTGCTGTGGCACAAGCCGCTGATGAACTCGTCTCCCTGATGGGGATGGGCAGGGTAGATCTTTTCCAGCTTCTGACTGGTTAGCCTGACCAGCAGCATGTCCTCGATGGTGAGCATCTGGCGCAGTACCGCTTCCAGTTGGGAGAAGAGCGCCTGGGCCGGCAGGGTATTGGCGAGCCGCATGATGCGGCTGATGCTCTCGATTTTCTTTTTCCAGTTCGGGTCTTTGCGGATCAGCGGTGAAGGGAGTTCGGTGAGATGGGATCCCGCCTGGGTTTCGGTCAGCCGTTTGGCCAGACACTCCAGCAGCAGACGCAGGGTCGGCAGGTCGGCTGGTGTGCCACGCGCCAGCAACCACTGTATCTGGCCATGCTCGATGGGGAAGACGCACCACCCTTCGGCCTCATCCAGCTGGGTGAGTTGATCGGTGATGCGGGACTGCTCACGGCCCAGCTGTTGCTTGAAGATGTCGCTGACCTTGTAGGCGTAAAGCCAGTTCAGACCGGTATCGGAGAGGCCCAGCATGCCGAAATGTTGCAGCGGGCAGAGTTGGTCAATCTGCTGGATCAGGGCATCGTAATCGTCAGACGTGGCGGTTTGTGGCGCCGGGAAGTCCATAATGGCAGAGACCAACGCCAACAGAGGAGTTGAGTAATGGGGTTCGATGGATTGGGACGACATGTGCAACTCCCGATATGTCTACCTTACAAGAGTAGTCGGAAGCCGATAGATTGAAAGGGCCGCAATTGCGGCCCTTTCAAATACTTACAGCTTGTCGATCATGTAGTGGATGGCGTTTTCAATCTCTTCATCACTACAGTTCGCACAGGTGCCGCGCGGAGGCATCATGCCGGACTTGCCGGTAAAGCCTTCAATGGCATGTTTCTTTAGAGTATCAATGCCCTGGGCGATGCGAGGATCCCAGGCTGCCTTGTCACCCCGTTTGGGGGCACCGGCGGCGCCGGTGTCGTGACAGGCAAAGCAGGCGCCCTTGTATACCGTTTCGCCATCGCGGGGACCGGAAGAGGCGGCCGCCGTCGGTGCTGCACTCGCGCCGGCAATACCTTCCAGATCCTTGGCGGTATAGACCTGACCGATTGGTTTGATCCGCTCGGCAATGGCTTCCGGTGACATTTCATCGGCAGCAAGCACTGCCCCAGACAAGCTGGCGGCCGTCATCCCGACAGCCAGCAAATAGCTCAGTTTTTTCAACACGCTCATATACTCCCAGCAGTCTTTTATTATCCATGTAAACGACGGGATTATAACCGAATAGTTACAGCCATTTAAACGCTTGTGTGTGAAGTGTTAAACACTCTGCGTACAAAGTTTTGGCCGATATCACGGCAATTCTGGTGGTGGAGATAAAAAGAAACCCGGCATTCGCCGGGTTTCGAGTAACCAAGGGGTGAAACGGCCTATTTATCCCAGCTCAGGATCACCTTGCCGGAGTGGCCGGAGCGCATCGCATCGAACCCCTGCTGGAATTCGTCGATGTGGAATCTGTGGGTGATGATGGGGGAGAGATCCAGCCCTGACTGGATCAGGCTGGCCATTTTGTACCAGGTCTCGAACATCTCGCGGCCATAGATCCCTTTGATAAACAGCCCCTTGAAGATCACCTTGTTCCAGTCGATGGCCATGGTGGAGGGCGGGATGCCAAGCATGGCGATCTTGCCGCCGTGGTTCATCTTGTCGAGCATCTCCTGGAAGGCGCTCGGGACGCCGGACATCTCCAGCCCCACGTCGAAGCCTTCGGTCATGCCCAGCTCGCTCATCACGTCAGCCAGCTTCTCCTTGGCCACGTTGACCGCGCGGGTGGCGCCCATCTTGCGGGCCAGCTCCAGCCGGTATTCGTTGACGTCGGTGATCACCACGTGGCGCGCACCCACATGGCGGCAGACGGCGGCGGCCATGATGCCGATGGGGCCTGCCCCGGTGATGAGCACATCTTCACCCACCAGATCGAAGGAGAGGGCGGTGTGCACCGCATTGCCGAACGGGTCGAAGATGGCAGCCAGCTCGTCCGGGATGTTGTCCGGCAGCTTGAAGGCGTTGAATGCGGGGATCACCAGATACTCGGCAAAGGCACCCGGGCGATTGACGCCAACACCAATGGTGTTGCGGCACAGATGAGTGCGCCCGGCGCGGCAGTTGCGGCAGTGACCGCAGGTGATGTGCCCTTCACCGGAGACCCGATCGCCGATGGCGAAGCCGCGCACCTCCTGACCGATGGCGACCACCTCCCCAACATATTCATGGCCGACCACCATGGGTACCGGAATGGTCTTCTGGGACCACTCGTCCCAGTTGTAGATGTGGATATCGGTGCCGCAGATGGCGGTTTTGCGGATCTTGATCAGCAGGTCGTTGTGGCCGAGCTCGGGGGCCGGCACATCCGTCATCCAGATGCCGACCTCTTTGTGCAGTTTGGAGAGTGCTTTCATGGCTGTTCCTTCAATATGAATGCAGAAAAAAGGGGCTGCAGCCCCTTGATTCAAATCAGATAACGCCGAGTTCACGGCCGATGCGGATAAAGGCGTCGATCGCCTTGTCCAGCTGCTCGCGGGTGTGAGCTGCAGACATCTGGGTGCGAATGCGGGCCTGACCCTTGGGCACGACCGGGAAGGAGAAGCCCACCACATAGATGCCGGCTGCCAGCATGCGGCTCGCCATTTCGGAGGCCAGTTTGGCATCCCCCAGCATCACCGGAATGATGGCGTGGTCGGCGCCAGCCAGAGTGAAGCCAGCGGCGCTCATCCGCTCGCGGAAGTAACGGCTGTTCTCTTTCAGGCGGGCGCGCAGGTCGTGACCTTCCGCCAGCATGTCGATCACCTTGATAGTGGCGGCAACGATGGAGGGGGCCAGCGAGTTGGAGAAGAGGTAGGGGCGGGAGCGCTGACGCAGCCAGTCGATCACCTCTTTCTTGCCGGAGGTATAGCCGCCGGATGCGCCGCCGAGCGCCTTGCCCAGGGTGCCGGTGATGATGTCGACCCGATCCATCACGCCGCAATATTCGTGGGTGCCACGACCATTCTCGCCGATAAAGCCGACGGCGTGGGAGTCATCCACCATCACCAGCGCATCGTATTTGTCTGCCAGATCGCAGATGGATTTGAGGTCGGCGATGACGCCATCCATGGAGAAGACACCGTCGGTGGCGATCAGCTTGAAGCGGGCGCCATCGGTGTCAGCCTGCTTGAGCTGGGCTTCCAGCTCGGCCATGTCGTTGTTGGCGTAGCGATAGCGCTTGGCCTTGCACAGCCGCACGCCGTCGATGATGGAGGCGTGGTTGAGGGCATCGGAGATGATGGCATCTTCGGCACCGAAAAGGGTCTCGAACAGGCCGCCATTGGCGTCGAAGCAGGAGGAGTAGAGGATGGTATCTTCAGTGCCGAGGAAGGCAGACATCTTCTGCTCCAGCGCTTTGTGCTGATCCTGGGTGCCGCAGATGAAGCGTACCGAGGCCATGCCGAAGCCGTGGCTGTCGAGTCCCTGATGGGCGGCGGCGATCAGATCCGGGTGGTTGGCCAATCCCAGATAGTTGTTGGCACAGAAGTTCAGTACCTGCTCACCGCCGACGGCGATGCTGGCCTGTTGGGCGGAGGTGATGATGCGCTCCTGCTTGTACAACCCTTCAGCTTGCACCTGGTTCAGTTGCTCGGTCAGGTGACGATAGAATCCGTTAGACATCCTCGATCCTTAGTGGCTATTTCAGCTGCGTATCAACAGAGGGCGACATTTTACTGCAATCTGTTGCGGTAAATTCAAATGATTGTGCTGATATTCAACAAATGTGAAACAGATCTCACCCAGCTGGTTGGGCCAGCTGACGGTAGTGCTGTTCCAGTTGCTGGATCTGTCCGGCCACCTGGGGTTGCACATAGGGGCGCAGCAGGAACAGCACCTTTAATACGCCCTGATAGAGCAGCGGTTTGGTGATGCGGGTGTTGGGAGCCTGAGCGATCTGGAACGGGATCCAGCAGGTCACCACCATCTTGATGGTCTGGCCCAGATCCGGCAGGTCTTCATCGCTGACATCTATGATGCCCCCTTCGCGCAGGCTCCGGAGCAGCGCGACCACGGAGGAGCGCATCTGCTCCTGGGCCTTGAGGTACTTCTGTTGCAGCGGTTCGTCACGGCTCAGGATGTCCGGCAGGTTGGCGTAGAAGAAGCGGAACTGCCACATCAGATAGAAGATGGCATCGAGATAGCCCATCAGATCCTGCAGGGTGATTTCACGGTTGCGGGTCGGCACGAAGCTCTCGCTAAGGTGACGGGCATACTGGTCGAAGATGGAGTGGATGATGTCTTCTTTATTGCGGAAGTGGTAGTAGAGGTTGCCCGGGCTGATACCCATGTGCGCCGCAATGTGGTTGGTGGTGATGTTGCGTTCACCCTGATCGTTGAACAGCTCGGTCGCGCTGTGAATGATCCTGTCTCTGGTTTTCATCACTCATTCCTCCAACAGGTTCCGCTCGGGGCAGTTTTGAACAAGGTCGAATCCCCGGACGGCCCGTGATAAACTTTTCGGCAATTTCAAATTGGCTCACTATACACAGCTTTAACAAGCAGTCACATGTAGCCATCAACGTACGAGAGGCAAACTCCATGATCGTAGTAACTGGCGGTGCTGGCTTTATCGGCAGCAATCTGGTCAAGCAGCTGAACGCTCAAGGACGGACCGATATCGTGGTCATTGATGACCTGACCGACGGCACCAAGTTCGTCAACCTGGTCGATCTGACCATCGCTGACTACATGGACAAAGACGAGTTTCAGGCTCGGATCGTCTCCGGTGACGAGTTTGAAGAGTGGGACAACGGCATCGAGGTGATCTTCCACGAAGGCGCCTGCTCTGCCACCACCGAGTGGAACGGCAAGTTCATCATGGAGGTCAACTACGAGTACTCCAAGGATCTGTTCCACTACTGCATCGAGCGTGAAATCCCGTTCATTTACGCCTCTTCTGCCGCGACCTACGGTGGCCGCAACGACAACTTCATCGAAGATCCCAAGTTCGAACAGCCGCTCAACGTCTACGGCTACTCCAAGCAGCTGTTTGACCAGTACGTGCGCCGCTGGATGCCGGAGATCAACTCTCAGGTTGTCGGTCTGAAGTACTTCAACGTCTACGGCCCGCGCGAGCAGCACAAAGGCTCCATGGCTTCCGTCGCCTTCCACCTCAATACCCAGGTGAAGAAGGGCGAGAATCCCAAGCTGTTCGAAGGTTGCGATGGCTTCCCGAACGGTGGTCAGATGCGTGACTTCATCTATATCGACGACGTCTGCAAGGTAAACCTCTGGTTCTGGCAGAACCCGCAGCACTCCGGCATCTTCAACTGCGGTACCGGTCGTGCCGAGCCGTTCCAGAACGTGGCCGAAGCGGTGATCAAGCATCATCAGAAGGGAGCCATTGAGTACATTCCCTTCCCGGATCACCTCAAGGGTCGCTACCAGAGCTTCACCCAGGCTGACATGACCAAGCTGCGCAGCGTGGGTTATGACGCCGAGTTCAAAACCGTTGCCGAAGGGGTAGCGGATTACATGGCTTGGCTCAACCGCTAACAGGTGAGCACAACGCGGCAGTTTGAGCGCAAAACCGGAAGTGGGCACTCGCCTGCTTCCGGTTTCTGGTCTCTGTGGCTGCTTGCCGTTCCTCTCTTCTCTACCGGGTAACCGCGCGATGAATATATTGATGGCACTCTCCCAGCTCGAGGTAACGGGAGCTGAGGTCTATGCCACTACGGTCGGTAACGAACTGACCCGGCGTGGTCACAACGTCTTTTATGTGTCAGATACCCTGACCAAGCCGACGCTTGGCCCCGTCTTCAAACTGAGATTCAACAAGCGCAGCATATTGCGCCGCTTCTGGCACGTCTTTTACCTCATCTATCTCATCAAGAAGTACCATATCCAGTTGGTGCATGCTCACTCCCGCGCCTCCGGCTGGAGCAGTTATGTGGCCTGCAAGTTGACTGGCACCCCGATGATCACCACGGTGCATGGTCGCCAGCCGGTGCACGCTTCGCGCAAGGCCTTCCATGCACTCGGCTATCGTGCGGTTGCCGTTTGTGAAGATATTGCCCATCAGATAGTCGACAATCTGGGGGTGGATCCCGCGATAGTGCAGGTGCTGCGCAACGGTATCGAAACCGACAAATTCCAGCCTGTGCCAGCGCCGGACAATCCCAAGCCGGTGATCGCCATCATTGGCCGTTTGAGCGGCCCCAAAGGGGAGCTCTGTTACCGTCTGCTCGATGAAGTGCTCGACCAGGATACCTGTCGGGTGCGGATTGTCAGCGGTACCAAGGTACCGGAGCGCTTTGCCCGTTTCGAAGGCCGTGCCGAGTTTGTCGGTTATGTCGATGATGTGCCCGCTCTGCTGGCGAGTTGCGATCTGGTGATTGGTGCCGGTCGGGTAGCGATGGAAGCACTGCTCTGTGGTCGGCCCGCCTTTGCCATTGGTGAAGCCAGGGCCATTGGTCTGGTGACGGAACGAAATCTGGACGAGGCGCTGGCCAGCAATTTTGGCGATATCGGTCCCAAGGATCTGGCTATCGATTTTGCTGCCCTGAAGGGAGAAATCGAATCCGCCCTCGCAAGCAAGGTGGTGCCGGAAGTCATTCGGCAGCGCATTCAGGATGAGTATGGCTTGCAGGGGGTAGTATCCGGCCTCGAAACCATCTATCAGGATGCCGTAGTCGAAACCCTGCGCCGCGAGATGCCCGTCATCATGTACCACCGTTTTATCGAGCAGGATAGCGAGAAAGGAGTGCATGGCACCTGGATGCCGATCACCATGTTCGAGAAGCATCTGCGACTGATGAAGTGGCTAGGCTACGAAACCCTGACTTTCCGCGATTTGGCGGACAAAGGCTTTATCCACCGTCTGCAATACGGCAAGAAGTATCTGATGATCACCGCCGATGACGGCTATCAGGACAACCTGACCCGCATGCTGCCACTGCTGGAAAAATATGGTTACAAAGCCGTGGTGTACGTAGTCACCGGCGAAGGTTATAACCGTTGGGATGTGGAGCATCCGACCAATCCGGACACCAGGGTCTCATTGATGAGTGGTGAGCAGGTCAAGGCGCTGGCCGCCAGCGGTCATGTGGAAATTGGTGGTCATACCCTGACTCACCCCCGCTTGAGCAAGCTCACACCCGAACAACAAGCCCATGAAATTCAGGAGAATAAACGCCAACTGGAGGCCCTGCTTGGCCATCCGCTGCTCTCGTTTGCCTACCCTTACGGAGATATGAACGAGAGTGCCAAGGAGCGGGCTATCGCTGCCGGGTATCGTTTTGCCGTTGCTACCAATAGTGGCCCCAAAGCAATGCACCAGGACCCTTTCCAGATCCGCCGGATCGCCATCTTTCCCCGTACCGATGTATTCGGGCTGTGGCGCAAGATCTGCGGGAATTATGTTTTTAGAAAGTGAGAAAATAAAAAGAATGATGGTCTTAGTGAATAAAGAGAGGTTTGTACCTCTTGTGGTACAAATCTCGGCTTTTTTGTTTGGCGCGTTGGCTCTTACCGTTCCAAGTGGGTACTCTTATGGGCCTGCGTTGCTGGCAGTAGTGAGTCTTTTTGTCTTTTGGCGTAAAGAGTATATCTCCTCCATGGAGAAAGAGCATAAAATAATAGCATGTATATTTTTGTCATATTTTTTCCTGTTCTTTATATCTGTGATTGTCGACGGGAGCTCGTTTAGTCAATTAGATAGGCCTAGTCGGGCATTAATGGCTGTATTAGTAATTCCTATACTTGCCAAACATAAAGTTAGGTTAGATATTTTATTAAGTGGATTTGCAACGGGAGCATTTATAGCTGCTTGTGTTGCAATTTACGATAAGTTTTATCTTGGGTATGAACGAGCTTTCGAGTTTTATTCAATACCAATACAATCTGGAAATATTAGCATGTCACTTGGCCTTTTTTGTTTATGCGGCTATTTTTGGTGTCGTGCTAATAATAATAGATATTTTTCTTACTTTTATATGCTTGGTACAATATCTGGTCTGACTGGTAGCTTCTTATCTGGTACCAGAGGTGGTTGGGTATTACTTCCTGTCGTAATTTTTTCGATATTAATGCTTTATAGACGCGTTATCACGAGTAATGAAAAGAAAGGGTTGCTGTTTTTGCTGGCTCTTGTAATAGCAATGGTGTTTACACCTCAAACCGGAATATTAAAGAGATTTGATGCAGCGAAAACAGATATAGAACAATACGTAGATGGTACTAACTTGGATACATCGCTCGGCATTCGTTTCCAATTGTGGGGCAGTGCATGGGATTCATTTAAGGATAAGCCATTTTTTGGATGGGGTCAAAATGGTTTGCGTGAGTCACAGAAGAAGCAATTACAAGAAAATAAAATTACAGATTTCATATATAATTTTAATTATCATGCACACAATCAATACCTTGAAGAGATGGCAAAACGCGGAGTCGTAGGGTTGTTGGTGCTTATTGCTATGCTATGTATTCCAATTCTTGTAGTGAAGAAGAAAATACCTATTATGAATCCTGCGTCGGATACATATTGTGGATGTGTGCTTGTTATTGTTACTTGTCTGACAACTGCAGATTATCATCTTAGTCAGGCATATTTTGCACATAACTCAGGCATAACATTTTTTGTATTTTCTATGATGTTGGCATTTTCATCAACATTCAAGGATGCTGAGTGAATATGAAGGTTTATGTTATTAATCTTGAACGTTCGATAGAGCGTAAAATGAGAATGTCAGAGTTGTTAACTACAACTGGCGTTGAATACGAGTTTTTCCCTGCTATTGATGGTCGTATTGCAACAATCATCGGTTATGACTGGTCAAGGAGAATTAAGGAAAAAGGTCATCCTCTCACTCTGGGAGAGCAAGCCTGTTTTTTAAGCCACAGAGCATTGTGGCTTAAGTGTATAGAGTTAAATGCACCAATCGTTGTCATGGAGGATGATGTTGATTTAAAAGAGAATTTTTATGATGTGCTAAAACATGCATCCATCCATCTCTCTAGTTATAAATATATTAGATTGGGGAGAGCTCCAATAAAGAGCACTTTAATTTTACCTAGGGTAGTAACTCTGGCTTTATTGAATGATAACACTAAACTAGTGAAGTACAGCAGAGGTCCAAGCGGTGCATATGGGTATATAATACACCCTGACGCAGCACGGAAATTTGTTAACTCATCCAGCTGTTTTTGGATGCCTGTTGATGATTATATGGATTGTGAATATATTCATGGTGTATCCAATATAGGTATTGAAGAACCTGTTATCAAATATACTGATATTCAATCTGAAATAGGTTATGCCAGCAGGCAACAAAAAGGAAATAGAACACTTGTATCTAGAATTAGAAAAGAGTATTTCAGATACAGACTTTATATTCTGCAGTTCATATTTAATATCATTTTTTATCTAAAACGTTTATAATTATAAGGTGATAGTTATATGAAAGTTAGTATAATATATCCATACCTGAAAAAGTCAGGTGGCATGGAAACCTATATTGTAAACGTGTTGAAAGAACTAAAAGAACTAAAAGAACTAAACTTAAACGTTGAGCTTGTTTCTATAAAAGGACGTGTAGATATAAATTTAGTTCCTGATGGAGTAAGTGTTGTTGAGTTTCCTGTGTTCACGCCATTCAATATTATAAATGAAAAAATATTTAATCACTTCGTTGATAAAGTCATTGACCGAAGTGGTGTGATATTCAACTGTAGCAGAAGTGTTATTCGTGATGCGGATATCGCCATTTCAGCAGGGACGCATCAAGGAAATAAGATAGCTCTGGGTAAAAAAATATATAAACCAGAAGATATACTTACAATTTACGAAGAATCCAAGGCTTACAATTTGGCTAAGGTTGTTGTTGCGCACTCTGAAATCGTCAAGGAAGAAATAATAAGATTAATAGGTGTTCCTAGTGGGAAGGTAAAGGTTGTTTATCCACCGACGAATAAAAACCTGTTCTCGCATCATAATAATAATTCTCGTTTTGAAATAAGAATTAAGCAGCGTGAAAAGTATGGTATTTCTGAAAGTGATATTTTATTATTGTTTCCTTCTAGTAATCACAAAAGAAAAGGTATTGACCTTATTTTACAAACATTACAGGAAAAATCTATTCCAGACTCAGTTAAATTGGTTATTGCCGGAAATAAAAAGGTCGAGCATCCTCGAGTGATTAATATTGGTTTTGTTGATGATATGCCTTCTTTATATTCAATGGTCGACGCCACGATATTAGCATCATCATATGAGCCATTTGGATTAGTAGTTACTGAATCGATTCTGTGTGGTACTCCAGTGATTATGTCTAAGGTCGTTGGCGCAACAGAGGTTGTAAAAAAAGAGTTCGCATATCTCTTTGACCTTAATGCCGAAAGTCTCGCAGATGAAATTAACCGATTTTTATCAGAACGTGACAAGCTGGTACCATCTTGTTCAGAGGCATTCCACTCATATAATGATGTAAAAGAGCATTGTATGGAGTTGCTCCATCTTGCCGGTGTTGAAGTCAGCGGAGTAGGCAATGGGTGAGGAGTTTAAATTTAAATCAAGTGCATCATTTATAATGTTGCTTAGTGGACTTCTTATTTCATTGTTGTACTTCACTAATCAAATAATGTCTGGTGATCAGACCCAGATGCTCTACAAGGGTTACCTTGGGGCTTATGAGGGGGTCTGGCTCAGCTATGGCAATGCGGCGAGTGCGGTGGGCAATGTGCCGGGCAGCTTGTCAGCCTGGCTGATCGGCGGGCCGCTGCTGCTGTGGGATTCTCCCTATGCCCCCATGGTGTTGCTGCTGGCGATGCGGTTGGTCGGATTCCTGTTGTTTGATGTGGTGATCCGTCAGGTGTTTGATGACAGGGTGCGTCTGCTGTTTCTGGTGCTCTGCTGGCTCAACCCCTGGTTCCAGTACGAGAGTCTGCTCTACAACCCCTCCTATCTGTTCCTTTTCTCGGCCATGCACTGCTGGTCTGCCTGGCATATGCGCGAGCGGGCCTCCTTCTGGCACATGATCGTTCACCTGCTGGCCATCGGCATGGCGATGCAGCTGCACTACTCCTGGCCGCTGCTGGCGGTGATGTCTGCCTATTTGTTCTGGCGCCGAATCCTCAAGGTGAGCTGGAGCGGGGTGGTGGTGGCTACCCTGCTGATCGGAGCCTCCCTGATCCCTTACGCGATGGAAGTGATGAGCAACAGCCATATCACCCAGAATGGCGATCCCGAGGCGCGTCAGCGCTATATCGGCTGGGGGCTGGTGCACGTCTATCCGGTGCTGAAATCAGTGCTCTACTGGCTGCGCTACGGCTCCTGGCTGTTTGCCAGCAAGCTGGTCAACGACACCCAGTTCATCTGGCTGGCTGGGCACGAATACTTGCAGATGGCAACAGTCTGGCTTTGGCGGGTGGTGATTTACGGGGTAGGCTCGGCGACTGTGCTGCTGGCGGCCAAGGCCAACTGGCAGCTGTGGTGTGAACTCAAGCCGCGTCTGTTGCGTAGCGACCGCGCGCCAGTGGATGGTGAGAGCTGGCTCGGTCTCTATGCGCTGGCGGCGGTGCTGGCGGTGCTGGTGAGTGCGGCGCTCTCGCCCATCATCTTCAACTACTGGCACCTGATGCTGATCTTCCCCTACGCCTTGTTCCCGATCCTGCTACTGCTGGTGCGCTGGAGCCGTCGTTATCCGCAGTGGGTTGGCAAGGGGCTGCTGGCGGCCACCCTGTTCTGCACCGCGGTGAACCTGATCGCGGCGTGCGACAGCACCAAGTTCTCCTATCAGGCGGACTACAAAACCCAGGTGCTGGAGTATCTGCAAGAGATGAAGCTGCAACCCAAGCAGTGAGTCATTCACGGCCAGCCCCGATCTCGGGGGGCTGGCTGTCACTATTCGAAACGGTCCATATGGGCGAAGTTTTTGGCTTCGGCAACCCAACCCTCACGTCCCTGCTTGTCCCGGATTTTTACCCACCACTGGTTCTGCGGTGACCGGCCGTATCTGATCTCTTTGCGCGCATAGTCATAATCGAGAATGTAGGTTTTGCCCTTGTACCAGAACAGGCTATTGCCTTCGCCCAGTCCGCCGAGGATATAAAGCGTTTCCCCTGCCTTCATATTCAACAGCGGCCCTTTGCCCTCTTTGCTGTAGCCCAGCTTGACCGATCTGAGTATTTCGACGAGCCCCGGTTGTTCGGTAATGACAACCCCGGTCAGCCCTTCCACCTGCTGGCCGCGAGGTAGCCGGAACAGTGCTTTGGCCGTCAGGGATGGCTCGGCTCTGACGATCACCTCTTGCTTGGTGGTCCATGTCTGATAGGTGCAACCTTCAAACGGGCAGCGACCCCAGTCGTAATAGGGCAGGCGCGGCTTTTCATCAGAATTTACGGTCGTGGCAAACAACGACAACAACAGCAAAAACAGTCTCATGAATTTACCTGTCCGGCGGGGTGCTCACCCGCCCGTGTGATGAATGGGGCCGCACTATATATCAAGAGACCAAAATCCATCAAAGCCGCGGAATTATTGATTTTCACCGCAATAGAACGGGGCCCATTGGTCATGGGAGTAGGGGGCACAAGAGGTCAAAGCGCGGCAGGAGCGGATAGCCCGCCCTTTTGCCTTGTGCCATGCTGATGGCTATCAGGGCATCGGGTCGGCACCTATGGGCATCTCTCGTTCGGGTATGAGTTTGGTATTACTGCTATCGGCACTTCTTCTCCCTCTTATGACCATCAGCCAGGCGGTGGCGATCAACGCGCCACTGCGGGGATGCGTCTTTCAGTTGGCGCCGCTGGTCACCATTGATCAGCAGGGCGAGGTCTCCGGGCCGGTGATCGACTACTTTCGCCGTCATATCGAACCCGCGATCGGGCGTACCATCGAGTGGCAGGGGCTCAATGTGGCGCGGCTGCTCAGTAACCTCGAGAGTGGCGAGTGCGATCTGACCCCGCTGCTGAGTTACAGTCCCGAGCGTGCTCGTCACTTCCGCTATATAGACCCCCACATGTTGCTGCTGCGGCCGGTGCTGGTGGTACTGGTGCCATCGCGGCTTCACTCAGTCGAACGGCAGGAAGATCTCTTCGGCACCACCATCGGCTGGTCGAGTCAGGCGATCGTGCCGCCGCTGTTGCAGCATCCGCAGATCCATATCGACACCCTCTCCCAGCTCAGCTGGGAGCATGGCAACATGCAGAAGTTGCTGCGTGGGCGCATCGATGCCGCGCTCTTCTCCAACGATATTTCCGCCAACCATTTTCGTGCCAAGCTCCCTGCGGCGACCCGCCTCATCTACCTGCCGGTCACCCCGCTGCAGGTGCATATCGTGCTGAATAAGTCGCTGGGGGATGGCAATCCCGAACTGGTGCAGCGTATGCGTCAGATGGTGGAGCGGGTGCCGCTCGCCTCACTGGTGGAGCCAACCCCGCGGCTGTGGGGGCGTTGAGAGGGGGTTGCGTGCAATAATCTACAAGTCCAAGGCCCGCTTCTGGTGTATCTATAACCCATGAATACCACCGATTCCCTCATCCGCTACTGGCAATCCCCGCAACTGCCGGGGGTCGAGCTGTCACACTCCCACCACAGGGCGTTCAGCTACGGTCGCCATGTCCATCTCGACTACCATATCGGGCTGGTGCAGCGGGGTGGCCAGAAGTTTATCCACAAGGGGAACAGCCACCATCTGGTGCGCGGGGTGCTCTCTACCGTTAACCCGGACGAGGTGCACGACGGCCTTAGCCTGCTGCCGGAAGGGTATGAGGTACGGGTCTTCGCCATCGATCCCCAGCAGCTGGCGCTCTGGCTGCCGGAGCAGCCGGAACCCTTCTTCGACAAGGGATTGCAGAGCCGCCCCGACCTCTACCAGGGCTTTGCCCAGCTGCACGGCTATCTCGACAACCCCAAGGCCGATGGCCTGCTGATCGAGAGTCAGCTGCTTGCCCTGCTGGGGGAGCTGCTGCATCTGGCCCCCGAGGTACACCAGTTGGCGGATCCCCAACTGCGATTCCTGCGCGACTACCTGATGGCTGCCCTCGACGAGCCCCACTCGCTGGAAGAGCTGGCGGGGCTGCTTGGGCTCGACCGCTTCGCCTTCCTGCGCCAGTTCAAGAAGCGCAGCGGCATGACCCCCTATGCCTGGCTGAAACGGCTGCGGCTGGAGCAGGGCAAGCGGCTGCTGGCGAGCGGCATGGCGGTGAGCGAGGTGGCGCTGGCGGTCGGCTTCTTCGATCAGAGTCACTTCCACCACGGTTTTCGCCAGGCATTCGGTCTGACACCCGCCGAATTTCGTGCCCAGATGCAATCTTTTACAAGCCGCGCCCCCCGCTGATCCGCCATGCTGGCTCTCCGTCGTTAAAGCGAGAGTTATTATGCTGACCAGTCTGTTCGTTACCCTCGGCCTGATGCATCTGATTGCACTGGCCAGCCCCGGCCCCGATTTCGCCCTGATCCTGCGTACCAGCCTGCACCGGCCGACCGCTCTTGGCGCGGCGCTGGGCATCTCGCTGGCGATCATGGTACATGCCACCCTGAGCCTGACCGGGATCAGCATGCTGATCGCCAGTCACCCGCTGCTGTTTATGGTGATCAAGTGCTGCGGCGCCCTCTATCTGGGCTGGTTGGGGTGGGGCGCCCTGATGGCGGCTCGCCAGCAGAGCAGTACAGTGATGGCCAGCGCCGCCAACGAGCTGCGCGGCTGGGGCAGGGGCGTGCGCACTGGCCTTGCCACCAATCTGCTCAACCCCAAGGCGCTGGTGTTCTTTATCGGTCTGTTGGCCGCCATGGTGACGCCAGAGGTGGATGGGATGACCCGCAGCCTGCTGGTGGGCGAGCTCTTCATCATCTCCCTCTGCTGGTTCGGGCTGCTGGCGTGGAGCCTCTCCACCGATCGTGCCCAGCGCCTGCTGCTGCGGGTGCAGCGGCCGCTCAATCTGGTGACCGGCGTGCTGTTTGCGGTGGTCAGCCTCTCCATTCTGGCGAGCATGGGCGCCGAGCTGGTGGCCTGACGAGTCGGCGCATGGGCCTATACTCCAACAAGGTTTGCCTGTCAGGAGTGCCCGGCCATGCGTCTACTGCCTCTTTGCTGGTTGCTGGGGATGACCCCGGCGCTGGCGGCCCCGGTTCAGCTCAAATTGCTGGAGTGGGGCTATCTGCCAGCGGGTTATGAACAACAGTTTGCCGACTACGCCAAAGCCCATGGGGTGGAAGCGACGGTCAGCCGGATCGAGCCGCTGCTGACCGATTTCGACAGCGTCTACCGCGCCCTGCGCACCCGCAGCGCCGATGTGGTGCTGCCGACCAGCTACTTCTACAAGGCCCATCACCAGCCGCTGTTCAAGCTGCTGCTCCCCATCGATTTCAGTCGCCTGCAGCACTACGCCGAGGTGAAGCCCGCCCTCAAGAACACCGAGTATGACAAGCAGGGGGAGCGCAACTACTCGGTGCCCTTCTCCTACGCCATGTTCAGCCTCGCTTATGACAGCAAGCAGGTGCCGCAAGCGCCCACCAGTTGGCAGGTGCTTGCCAACAGCTCGCCGCCGGGTCAGTTTGCCGAGTTCTGCGACCAGTTTGAGCCGCTGCTCTTTTCGGTGCTGCTCTCCCTTGGCAAGTCGCCCGCCCTGTTTGCCAGCGGCGAGATGCTGGCCGACAAGACCTTGCAGCAAGAGGTGGAGCAGCAGCTCTCGCAGCGGCTGCGAGCCAGTCGCGGTTTCTGGTTCAATCAGGCCAACCGCTGCGAGGATCTGCGCCAGCAGACCTTTGCCACCACCTGGGGGCTGGAGCTGGTGGAGTGCAACAAGCAGAACGATCAGCAGTGGCGGATCGCCATGGTGCGGAGGGGGCCATCTATGCCCTCGATGCGATCTCCATCGCCCGCCATGTCGGGGATGAGTCTGCACGGCTCAAGGCGGCCTACCTGCTGGTGGATTTTCTGCTGAGCGCGCCGCTGCAACGCCAGATGCTGGTGGGAACGCCCACCATCTCGGCCAGCAATATTGCCTCCCGGCCGCCCCTCAGCCCGCAGGAGCAGGCGGTGCTGCCGGATCGCCCGCTACCGGAGTTTGACGAGCGGCTGCTGGTGCCTGCGCTGCCCGCCCATATCAAGAATCGTTACAAACGGATGGTGCAGCAGGCGATCGTCGCCAGCGGCAAAGAGGGGCTGGTCAAGCAGTGCCCCTGGGATCTCGATAACTGATGAATGAGCCTGCCGCTTCTCCGGCGGCAGGCAAGTTTGCGCAAGATGGCTGATGATCGGTCATCGCGCGTTCCAGGGCATTCCCCCGTTCAACTCACGCTGCTCGCTGGCCTCTATCGTTTGAAAAAACTGAGCGCTTTCCGCAGCCCCATTTAGCCGGATTAAACAACCGAGCCCTCGCCAGATTGCCGTTCGTACCCTGGCTGACCCTGTACAAAAGTGCCTCAATTGTGACAACTTGGATGTGAGCTGAACAATCCTGATCTGTCCCTTGTGGGAAGGTGATGAATAGGTTATTTCTCTGTGACATTGGCGGCATCCGGCACGGGTTCTCCAGTCATGTGGTGCTAAATCCACAGCAAAAACAATCGGTCAATGCAGGAGCAAATATGAAAAAGGTCGTGATGGTTGCCGTGGCTGCGGCCCTTCTGGGTGGCTGCGCCGTCAAGAATCAGGTATCCCACAGCTTGCAGGCGATCCCGCTGACTGCCTTCCAGCAGAGCGAGAGCAACCCCAATCAGCGCGTCTACAAGGAGCCGGGCGTTGACCTGCGCCAATACAATGAGGTGCTGCTCGATCCGCTGCAGTTTATCCGGCAGGAGAACGGTCAGTGGTATCTGCTGACCGCCAACGAACAGAACCAGATTGGCCGCTACTACCACGACAAGTTCCAAAGCGAGCTGATCAAGCAGGGCGTCAAGATCGCCTCCGCCCCCGGCCCGAAAGTGATGCGGATCCAGGCCGCCGTCACCAACTTCGACCTGACCCGCCCCGACCCCAAGCTGCGTGACCTGCTGCCGGCCAAGATCGCCATCAATGTCACCCGCGAAGTGATCGGCAAGGAGCCCTACCTGCTCAAGGTGGGCAGCATGGCCCAGCTGCTCGACTCCCAGAGCGGTAAGCTGCTGGTGCGGGTGATGGATGCCCGCGAGAGTACGGATACTACCCACAAGGATGAGCCCATCACCGCCGGGGAGATGGAGAAGATGATCGACCAGTGGGCGGCCAGCCGCGCCAAACAGCTGGCGGACAATCTGGGGCGCTGATCGATTGGTGCGTCCAAGCGGGGCGCAGCGGGAGCCTTTTGGGCTGCAATAATGGCAAGATGTTGATAAGGTGGTCATTTTGCAGGCAGGAGAAAATGATATGAAACGCGTGTTGTTACCCATCCTTGTTGCTGGCCTGTTGAGTGCCTGCAGCACCTCGTCACCCACGCCGGAATGTGCACCGATGGCGGGTGGCTGGCAGAGTCAGCCGTTGCCCAATGCTGAAGGAGAGGCTGCGCTGGCCAGCGTGCTGGCTCGCATGAACACGGCCGCCAAACTGCAGAGCATCCGCGAGGTGCGCAGCCAGGTGGTCTCCGGGGTCAACTACGACATCGAGTTCCAGCTCGACAACGGAGAGGTGTGGAACACCCGTGTCTATCGGGATCTTGCCGGCAACTACCAGATGACCCGCACGGCTGCACAGGGCGAGCTTCCTCCCTTGCCTTGCGTCAAGGCCAAGTAATTCCTGCTTGTTGAGCCCCTCGTCAGAGGGGCTCATCTGACCAGAAAATTTCTGCTTTTCTCCCCGCATTCTGACAGTCAGGATGACCCCTCCCGTGACCGCATCCTCATAGAAAAGGAACCGCTATGAATCGCCACCCCTGCATCAAACACTGGAGCGAGCTGCAAGAGCAGACGCCGCGCTACTACTCCGGCAGTCAGGAGCCCCTTTCCCGCGGCTGTGCCCTCGGCAAACACTTCGGCTTTAGCCGCATCGGCATTCACCACGAGATTGTCGAGCCCGGTCATCGCACCAGCTGGCCCCATGCCGAAAAGACTGAAGACGAGTTTGTTCACGTGCTGGAAGGGACGCCGGATGTCTGGCTCGATGGTGTCCTCTATCGGCTGCAACCGGGGGATTCGGTCGGCTTTAAGGCCGGTGACGGGCTGGCCCACGCCTTTATCAACAACACCGAGGAGATCGTCCGCCTGCTCTGCATTGGCGATACCGATCGGGAGGACAACCGCATCCACTACGCCGTGCATCCCGAGCGCAATATCACCCTTGGCAAGCTGCACTGGGATGACGTGCCCGAGCGCGAGCTGGGTGATCACGATGGCCTGCCCGACAAGCTGCGCGAGAACAACGGCCCCTTCTAGGGCGCAGCTCTTCTGCGCACCAGCTATGCACCACCCGATATAAAAAAGCCTGCCGCGTGGCAGGCTTTTGCTATCTGTTTGCCGCCTGTGGCGTGCAGCGTTTATTGCAGGTTGAGCCCGCCCAGATAGTCGCGCTTGCCGAGATCGACCCCGGCGCGGCGCAGCAGGGCGTAGGCCATGGTGAGGTGGAAGTAGAAGTTGGGAATGCCGTACTCATGGACGCAGGTATGGCCATCCATCCCCTTGCCGCCCGCCCAGTGGGGCACGTAACGGCCGCTGGCGTACTGGCTGTAGTCCGCGTCCAGCTTGCCTTGCACATAGCTGATGGTCTTGCCGATATGCGCGCGCAGATCGGCGATGGTCTTGGGCTCATCGCCCATGGCCGGCAGCTCGCTGTGGCTGGCGGTGGCGACCACGGTACGGGCCGAATCGCAGCAGATCAGCACCTGCTTGCTGAAGGGCAGCATATCGACGATCAGCCGATCGCCGAAGAAGTTGTCCACGTTGAACTGCTTCGCCGCGGCGTGGGCCTCGGCCTTGGCCAGACAGTGATCCAGATTGGTCAGCATCTTGATGAACTGGGCGGTAATGTCGCGATTCATGAGCACTCTCCATCTTGTTGAAACAGCGGCCCGCGTGTGAGGCCACAGTGAATGAGACTGGCTAATCGGCCACCAATATACCCCAACCGCTGCCGGGTTCGAGCCCGCCACGACGAAAAGGGTAGGGCAGCGCTACTTCGCGCGACAACCGCTGGCCAAGCAGCCCTGCTCGCTTTTTGAACCTGCGAGTCCCTTATCGCCCCTTTTTTGATCTGTGACATAAATCACCTTTTTTCAGGGGCGTAGGCTGAATGCCGTTGTCCTGGACAGGCGCCCGCGCATCCGCCAGGACACAAGAAAAGGAGAATGAGATGAAGATCTATGACCGTAACCGCAATGTGCTGAACCTGGGTCAGCGTGTGATGATTGCCGCCACTGGCGCAGTCGATTTTCTGAAAGAGGCCCACACCGACAACATGACCCCCTATCAGGCGGAGCATGAGAAGTGCGTGCTGCTGGCAAACTCCGGTGAGCGCTACGCCCCCATCGAGTTGATTAGACTAGGCTGATCCCTTTCCCTGTCACCCTACTCTTTACAATTCACCCGGCCACCGCGCCCCATCTGGCGGCCGGGGTTCTGATCTCCCCCTACCTGTTTTGCCCCACTCTTCTAACGCACCGCTGCAAGCCGCTTTGAGTCATCGTGTAGGTTCGATTAGCGAGGCGTCATCGAAAGATCCCGTTGCTTACGGCCTGCCAGCATGGAGGCTCATTTCTGATTGGCTGGCTGGAGCCGCCGCAAATAGCCGCCTGTCTGCATGGCGGATCAGCAGCAGAGGCGACAGCAGCGTGAGCAGCAGCCAGTGGGTGTGGGGCAGGATAAAGCTCCAGATGATCTCGTGTGGCAGCCAGGTCGAAGCGGTTGCCGTCATAAAGGCGAGGTCATAGGTTTGCCACAACCAGAGTCCGGCAAAGAGCGGCAACAACAGCGGGCGGGGTATCAGCAAAAACAGGGGTAAGTAAACACACGCGAGTAAGGCGCTGAACTCCAGCATGGTTGGTGCCAGTTCAGCAAAGGTCCTTTCTGTAGAGAGGCCACTCCATTCGAGGGAAGTATCCTCGGTCAGTGCAGGCCACCACGATACGTATTGAAACAGGGTAAACGAGATCATAAACAGCAGGCTGGTCAGCAGCGCCAGCGCCGTTTTTCGTAACAACCACAACCCAATCCGGTGCAGTGTCGGTATCCACTTAGACATTAATGACTTCCATCTGATGACGGGGCAGTATGCCGCGGTTGAAGACACCGTCAAATATCTAGATTTAATTTTTTCTTATATATTTCGAGCCTATTCTTAGCTCGAATCAAGAAATCATTATATAACAACATCTCAGAATGAAGTTCCCCATATACGACTCGAGATGTTGGCTCAAATATCATATCCGTAGAAAAATACCCCTTACCTCCAGCGAATGGCTTGTAATTTGGAGGGATTCGACTTTCATCCAGTGAGTCACCAATTAAATAGCCATAAAACTTATTGATCTTACCATTAGATTTTGCAGCCAAAAGCCTAGCGTACTGAACAAGATCATTGACATGCTCTTGTATATAAACACCTGGGGCTTTAAATTCTATTATAATGGCTGCTTAAAAATAGCAATGTCGGGGCGTTTCAATCTATGCTCTTTATTATTATGAGTAAAGAGAGACTCTAGACTAATATCAATGTCATTCTCAAAAACAAATTCCCCGCGATCATTCCAGGGAATGGAAGATAGCGGTTTATCTGAAGCTATATGCTCAAAATAATGATATTCTTCATTTAAAATCCAAATGTCATGGTCTATAGTTTCCCGGTTATCCTTACCTGTTGGAAAAAATATATTATGAATTATTTTTTCATGCTCAATTCTATGCTCTTGTGTTCTTTGACAATCAAGCATAGCACCAAGTGCGTATCCAAGAACCTCAATCATTGATGCTCTTCTAACAACCAATTGAGATAAATTGGCCATGTCCATTTTTTTAATCGTCGACGTATATTTCCACGATAATTCACTCACCTTGCTTCTAAATGAGGCATCACGTGGATCAAGGCCAACAAGTTCTTTTTTCAAATCAAATATATCAGATGTTTCATCAACAATCTCATCTTGATATTTTTTCAGAACTCGTTTAGCTATACTACTTGGTGTATCGGTATACCTTATTTTTATGTTAGTGGAGAAAATCATTTCCTTAGATATACCAAATCTATCACCTGTTATATTGATAAGTTCATCCCTGTCAAAATCACTCGGTGTAAGCACCTCATATATATAGTCCTCAAGAGAGGAAATAATGTCAGCAAGAGAATACTCTGCATTAAAATATCCTCCATGTACGCAGTCATCAGGAATTAAAAATCCATCACGCTGTTCATTTACCTTTCCCTCTAAGTAACTACTTTCAACTAGAATCAACTCGAACTTATCATCAATTGGTGTTTTTCTTTCATGCGTATTTTTTAAATAGTGTTTTATCAATGACTTTACTACTGCGGAGTTAGCACAAAGAGCAACATCATGCTCCAAACTAATAATAGATGTTTTAGGAAATGAATATCGACTAACGTTTAATAACTTGTCTCCATCGTAATTATGTCCATGTGTGCAATTAAGCAAAATTGACGTTATAGATGAAGGCTCTGGCAGGTCAGTAGAACAAATACATTCGCTCTCAATACTATCATTTAGCTTTGATGTTACCTTTACATTAAAGTCACCAATTATATTTTTTATAATCAGCAACCGTTGTAAGAAGGCTATAAAAAGATAATCCCTTATAGCTTTGGCAGAGAAGTCATAATGTAGCCCCCCCTCTGGGAAAAATTTTTTCCTTGCATGATCACTAAGGCCACTTAGGGTAACAATTGTTTTTATCTCGCTATCTGTATCTATGTCACATTTGAAGTCTGACTCTGATATTTCACGAGTATTTTCATTAATTAATAACTTTTTTCGATTAAATGTTCCATCAGAACATATACTGTCAATGTTGAGCTTTCTAAAGAAATGGAAGAATTGTATTCTCCCTGCGCCCTTACACTTGCCAATACCTTTAATATCAAGGTGGTCTTTAAACGTTGAGTCTTTTGTAACGAAAGCCCTTACCTGCTCTTCGCCGAATCCAAAACCATTATCAATACAACGAACAATCAAGTCATGTTCATCTAAAAGCAATGAGTTACTTATAATGTCAAATTCAAGCTCGATATTCAGGTTAGGTACACTCTTTTCTACAGCCCTTCTAATCAGATAAGAATCGATGGCATTTGAAAATAGTTCATCAATAACGACATATTTATTAGTGCTCATATAGGTGTTTTTCAGACCACCCCTGATATCTAATGCCATTATAAACCTCCAAGAACTGGAATTCTAATTCATCTACTATACACAACAAATAAAACAAGTAAATATCTCAACAACTTTAAAATTAATAATGGTAAAGTTAACTCCCATATATAATGGTAATCAACGATAAAAAATCATAACCCTTACCATGAGTTTAATATTGAGATAGGTCCGTAGGTCCGAATAGCGAAGAGTATTCGGACGATCGCGTCATTAAAACTATCGCTATGAACGCTAGATAAAAACCAACCCGGCCTAAGCCGGGTTGGTTGTATCAAAAGGCGGGAAAAATCAGAGCGCTTCCAATCTGGCATAGGCCGTCACCAGCCACTTGGCGCCGACGTCGTCGAACTGGATTTGCACCCGGCTCTGCTGGCCGACCCCTTCGAAGTTGAGTACCACCCCTTCCCCGAATTTCGGATGGAGCACCCGCTGGCCGAGCTTGATGCCGCTGGCGTCAAAGCTCTGCTGCACCTCGTTCTGGCTAAAGCGGCCGTACTGGGTGGGGCGGCTGACCTGGGTGCGCAGCCGGATCTCTTCCAGACACTCGGCGGGCATCTCGCGGATAAAGCGGCTCGGCTTGTGGAACATCTCGCGGCCGTAGATGCGGCGGCTCTCGGCATAACAGATGTAGAGCTTCTCCATGGCGCGGGTCATGCCGACGTAACAGAGGCGGCGCTCCTCTTCCAGCCGCCCCGACTCCTCGGTGGATTGCTGGCTGGGGAACATGCCCTCTTCGACGCCGACCAGCAGCACCAGCGGGAACTCCAAGCCCTTGGCGCTGTGCAATGTCATCAGCTGCACCGCGTCGGCCTCTTCATCGGCTTGTCCTTCACCGGCTTCCAGCGCTGCGTGGGCGAGGAAGGCGGAGAGATCGCTCATATCCTCCAGCTCGTCCGGGCGCTGGTACTGGCGGCAGGCGGTGACCAGTTCGTCCAGGTTCTCTACCCGCGCCTGGGATTTCTCGCCTTTTTCCGCCAGATACATCGCCTTGAGGCCGGAGTTCTGGATGGCGATATCCGCCTGCTGGTGCAGCGGCAGCAGGGAGACCTGCTCCTCCAGCGCGTCGATCAGCTCGACAAAGCCGCGCACCGCGTTGCCGGCGCGACCGGTCAGCACCTTGTCGTTGAGCAGCGCCTTGGCCGATTGCCACAGGTTGAGCCCCTGATCGCGGGCGTTGCCGCGCAGGATCTCGAGGGTGCGATCGCCGATGCCGCGGGTCGGGGTGTTGACCACCCGCTCGAAGCTGGCGTCGTCGCCGCGGTTGTTGATAAGCCGCAGGTAGGCCATGGCGTCCTTGATCTCTTGCCGCTCGAAGAAGCGCAGGCCGCCGTAGATGCGATACGGCATGGCGTCCTGCATCAGCGCCTCTTCCAGCACCCGTGACTGGGCGTTGGAGCGATAGAGGATGGCGCAGTCGGCCAGGAGGCCGCCCTTTTCCTTCCAATCCTTGAGACGGCCGACCACGAAGCGCGCTTCGTCCACCTCGTTGAAGGCGGCGTAGAGGGAAATCGGCTCGCCCTCGGCCCCTTCGGTCCACAGCTCCTTGCCAAGGCGCTCGGCGTTGTTGGCGATAACGCTGTTGGCAGCCTTGAGGATATTGGCGGTGGAGCGGTAGTTCTGCTCGAGGCGGATGGTCTCGGCCCCCTGATAGTCGGTCAGGAAGCGCTGGATGTTCTCGATCTTGGCGCCGCGCCAGCCGTAGATGGACTGGTCATCGTCGCCGACGATCATCACCTTGCCGCTGTTGCCCGCCAGCATCCGCAGCCAGGCGTACTGGATGCCGTTGGTATCCTGAAACTCGTCCACCAGGATGTTCTGGAAGCGGTCGCGGTAGTGCTCGAGGATGTGCGGCTTGTTGAGCCACAGCTCGTGGGCGCGCAGCAGCAGCTCGGCAAAGTCCACCAGACCGGAGCGATCGCAGGTCTCCTGATAGGTCTTGTAGATCTGCTGATAGGTGCGGGTGACGGGATCGCCGTAGAGGTCGATGTCGCCGGGGCGCAAGCCCTCATCCTTCTTGCCGTTGATGTAGCCCATCACGGCGCGCGGGGCCCAGTGCTTCTCGTCGAGGTTGAGCGCCTTGAGCACCCGGCGGATCAGTCGGTACTGGTCGTCGGAGTCGAGGATCTGGAAATCCTGCGGCAAGCCCGCATCCAGATGGTGGGCCCGCAGCAATCGGTGGGCGATACCGTGGAAGGTGCCGATCCACATGCCGCGCACGCCGTCGCCGATCACCTTCTCGACCCGGCCGCGCATCTCGGCCGCCGCCTTGTTGGTAAAGGTGACCGCGATGATGGAGAAGGGTGAACAGCGTTCCACCTGCATCAGCCAGGCGATACGGTGCACCAGCACCCGGGTCTTGCCCGAACCGGCACCGGCCAGCACCAGCAGGTTGCTGCGGGGCGCCGCAACGGCATCTCTTTGCTTGTCGTTGAGCCCGTCGAGCAGGGTTGAAACGTCCATCACCACTCCTGTTTATTTATACAGGCGGGGATTATACGGCCTGAGCGGCCAGAGACCAACCAGCAGGATCAACGAAGGGGGCGGTGATAATCTCGATATTGGCCCAACACATCGCCAGAAAAGCTCAATAACATGGCGCGTGGGGAATCCAGCACTTGATGGACGGGATCAAAACGAAGGGAGGCAGCGTGCAAACGGCCTTCAGGTAAGGTCACTTCCGTGTCTCCCATTATGAGCTGGCCATCTTGATAATGCCCATGCTGGAAGTGCACGATGACTTCATTCGCCATCAAGGTGCCCTGCCTGAGCTGCAGTGACTCTCGTTGCATCTCTCGCAACGCAAAGAGAGTGGACAATGAGGGACGCCCGTTGGGCATCCGCTGCATATATTCACGGGTGGTTAATTGATATTGCAATTGACCCTGACGATCGAAAACACTCTCCCGATAATCTTTGTAGCGTGCCAACATACCGGCAGCTTGCGCCGTCGGTATCAGCAAAAAGAGCGCCCCCAGCAGGAGCGCTCTGCATTGTTTACAGCTGATCGGCACAGCTGACCTTGTTTCCATCCAGATCGGTACAAGATACAAAGACTTTGTCAAAGGTCGACCCAGCCACCGGTGTCATTTGGGTTGACCAGTCATAACCCACCCCCTTGGCATAGATGGTGGTGCGACTGTATTGATCTTCCTGCATCCAGCCGATGTACTTGAGTGCACCGTAATTGTTTTGGGCATGAAGCGCCTTGAATTCATCGCTCGAGATCAGGCACATGGGTTCTCCCATTGCTTTGGACAGTTCTGCATCCCGCATACCCACAGCACAGTTGCCAGATACCTTGATGGTCATATCGCTGCGATCCAGCATCTCGTCAAAGAACGGGATAACGTTGATGTTGAATTTGACGCCAACCTCTTTGGGCTCCCAGCCCATGCCGGTATTGACGTACTTGATCTTGCGATTTGTCCACTCGACAGTGGGCTCCTTGCCCAAGAAATGGTTCGCCAGCTGGGTCAGTAATTTGGTGTTGGCGGCGATATCCTCTTCAGTCAAAGAGTCGTCCAGCTTGCTCTGATCAATGGTCAGCGCAATGTCTACCGCTTGCTTCAGCTGAGCTTTGGCCTTGCCCAAGTGCATCTTGGCATTGTCGGTCAGGCGGAAGAAATCGGGGTGGCTCATCAGGCTATCCGGCTCGATATCCACCGGGCTGAACTGGGTCTTGAAGGTGCTGGCATTCTCACCATAGATGGTGTTTTGCTGTTGCCCATCCGAAGAGTAAGTGATGAGCATGCGAGGCAAGGTCACCTCTTCTTCCTGAACAGAATAGGCTTTGTCCGGGCCATATTGGTATGACGCGGCAATATTGAGTGCCGATGCCATCGCCATGGCTGAGGCGCGCAGGGCCTTTGCTCCATCGAAGTTGAGGGTGATGGCGTCGTTCTCACCATAGCGCGCGTTGTACTCCGGGTCCTGGATATCGGCCAGGCTGGCGGCAACTTTGTCCATGCTATCGGCATAGGTCCCCATCAGCTTGGCTACGTCGCGGGTATACCCTTTGTCACCTTTGAGGATAACGGAGGCGGAATAGGGGGTGTGGATGATGACATCGATCACTTTGGCCAGGTTGGTGCTGTAATTCACACCCATTTCAGAGGAGGTAAAGCCCAGACGTTCTGCCACAACAGGGTCGTTGGTCACTTCGAGCATGGCCAGTGCGGCCAGCACGATCTGGCGGTCAACCTTGCCATTATCTGTGGTTTCCGCCAGCAGAGTGTCTTTGTACTCCTTGAGTTTCTTTTCAACGTTAAGGGTCTTCAGGTCGGTCAGCGCTTGTAAATCCGAGAGCACCTTGTCGACCGCGACAGAGCGGCCATTAATCACTGCCAGCGAGGCATTCATATGTGCTGCGGCAGCTGTTGTATCAACCACTTTTTTGTCGATCTGCGCCTGTTTCAGGGCTTCATTCAGGCTGGTATTAAAAGCGTCATCGCTGTCAAAGCGCAGGGTATTACCCAACTTGGCGATGACATCAGGCTTCAGGGTGATGCCGTTCGCAGGATCGTTGTCAGCATCCATGGTTTGCAGCAGGGCGGCGATACGAATGGCGCGATCCTTGTCACCCTTCTCGGCGATGGTGTAGGGGGTCACCATGGTCTGGCCCTTTTTAACCTGAGTTTCTCCAAGCGGGATTGAGCCCAGTTTGAAGGCGCAGGTATCGCCGTCATTAAAGAGGAACTGGCCTTGCTCATCGGTGAGCGCGGTGTAGCTGCCACAGGTGTAGTTCAAACCGACTACTGCACTATCAATAAAGGTGGCGGTCAAAGTCGGCTTGGTGGCGTTTCCACCATTGCCGCCGTTATTGCCATTGTCACTGCTGGCGCCGTCGCCACCACCGCCACAACCTGCCAGCGCCAGGCTGGATAACGCTGCCACAACCGATAAAGCCAGAACATTCTTTTTCATTTTTATTTCCCTGAAACAACGATACGTATGCCACCTGTACCAAGCTGAGGAGGCCAGATAGGAGAGAGTGGCATGGATTGATATACAGTACTCAATTGACATTATTGTTAGTTGCATTTGAGCCCGTGCGGTAAGCATTATACAGGGGCTCATATGGTTTTCATATTGATCTGGATCCCGCCTATTGATGAATTGTGAGATAGCCGAAGTTTCAGATGTATGACGTTTTGTTATGACGACCAGAATGAGGAGGGGCCTTTAACCGCAAAACAGGTCAGCGTAATTTTGCGAGCCGGATCACGGGCTTGCCGGGGGGCTGGATGAATAACAGGGGAAAACGGTTTACAGTAACTTGCTGAACAATAAGAGAAATGTCGTTTGGGTCTTTTGGTTGTTAGCATAAAAAACTGAAAAGTAGCTTAAAAACAACTGCTTATAAGGTTATTTGCTTAGAATTCAAACCGTTAACGCAAACGTTTTTCCCTTATCATTTGCTTGACCCGCATCGGGGCTGACTTAGAGTAAGCCTGCGTGCTAGATAGCCTGCTCTGACAGGCAAGCAAGTTCCCTCACTTAATAACAATCAAGGATACGATCGTGACTAAAGTGCTCAAGCTGGCCACTGTGGCCTCCCTCACTCTCGCTGCTCTCTCTGCTCAGGCTGCTTCCGAGCCAGCCGTCATTTATGACACCGCGGGCAAGTATGACAAATCATTCAACGAAGCCGTGTTCCGTAACGGCGTCGAGCTCTATAACAAGGACAAGGGCGTCAAGGTCAAAGAGTTTGAACCCCAGAACGAAGCCCAGCGCGAGCAGGGTCTGCGCCGTCTGGCCAGCCGTGGCAACGGCCCGATCGTGGCGGTCGGTTTCAACATGGGTTCTGCGGTAGAGAAGGTTGCGACCGAATTCCCGAAAACCCAGTTCACCATCATCGACATGGTGGTCGACAAGCCGAACGTCCAGTCCGTCATCTTCAAGGAGCATGAAGGTTCCTTCCTGGTGGGCGCGCTGGCTGCCATCGCTTCCAAGAGCGGCAAAGTCGGCTTCGTGGGCGGCATGGATATCCCGCTGATCCGCAAATTCCAGTGCGGTTACGAGCAGGGTGCCAAGTTCGTCAATCCGAAGATCGAAGTGTTCCAGAACATGGCGGGCTCTACCCCGGCCGCGTTTGCTGACCCGGCTAAAGGTGCCGAGCTGGCCAAGTCCCAGTTCGCCAAGGGCGCTGACGTGGTTTACGCCGCAGCTGGCGGTACCGGTATCGGTGTCTATCAGGCAGCCAAGGACAGCGGCAAGTTCGCCATCGGTGTGGACTCAAACCAGAACCACCTGCAACCGGGCACCATGCTGACCTCCATGGTCAAGTCTGTGGGTCTGGCCGCTTACCAGACCTGGGATGATGCTGCCAAAGGCGAGTGGAAGCCGGGTATCAAGAACCTGGGTCTGGCGGAAGGCGGTGTGGATTGGGCGCTCGACAAGGACAACGAGAAGCTGATCACCCCGGAAATGAAAGCCAAGGTGGATGCCATCAAGGCTGAAATCATCGCTGGCAAGGTCAAGGTTCATGACTACATGAGCGATAACACCTGCAAATACTAATTAGATAGCTGCTACGACTCTCAACGCACCACCGGCCCGCACGGGCCGGTTTTTAGTCTTATTTCATGAAACGCAGGGCTGCATCATGGACCAGACAGATCGCTATGCCATCGAATTAAGAGGTATCGATAAGCGGTTCGGCGAAGTGTACGCCAACAAGCTGATCGACCTTAAGGTTCGCAAAGGCAGTATCCACGGCATTGTCGGCGAAAATGGCGCCGGTAAGTCCACCCTGATGAGCATCATTTATGGTTTCTACCATGCCGACAAAGGCGAGATGCTGATCGACGGGAATCCTTTCAAACCCCATGGCTCACAAGATGCGATTGCCGCAGGGGTGGGCATGGTTCACCAGCACTTCATGCTGGTCAATAACTTCACTGTATTGGAAAACGTCATCCTCGGCGCTGAGAACGGCTGGCACCTTCAGCAGAGCGTGGCGTCAGCCGAAAAGCTGCTGGGCGAACTGGCGCGGGATTATGGCCTCGACGTGCCGCTGCACGAGAAGGTCGAAGATCTGCCGGTGGGTTTGCAACAGCGGGTCGAAATTCTCAAGGCGCTCTATCGCGGCGCCCGCATCCTGATCCTCGACGAGCCGACCGGGGTACTGACCCCGCAAGAGGCGGATCACCTGTTCGAGGTGCTGAAAAAGCTGCGGGATCAGGGGGCGACCATCATCCTCATCACCCACAAGCTGCGGGAGATCCTGGCCATTACCGATCAGGTCTCCATCATGCGCCGTGGCGAGATGGTGGCACACGTCGCCACCAAGGATACCGACAAGGAGCAGCTGGCCGAGCTGATGGTGGGCCGCAAGGTACGCCTCAAGGTCGACAAGGGGCCAACCCAACCCGGTGAAGCCAAGCTGAAGATCGAAGGGCTCAGCTATTTCGACGCCAGCAAGGTGGAGCGGGTCAAATCGGTCAGCTTCGAGGTGCGGGCCGGTGAAGTGGTCGGCATCGCAGGGGTCTCCGGCAACGGTCAGTCCGAACTGCTCAGCCTGCTTGGCGGCATTCTCAAGCCGAGCAAGGGCGGCTTCACCATCAGCAGCCGCAGCGGCGTGCACAAGGTGAGCGCGGAGCACCCGGCCGATCCCGAGCTGGTGCGCAACTACGGCCTCGGTCATGTGCCGGAAGATCGCCACAAGATGGGGCTGATCAACCGCTTCGAGGCGAAAGAGGCCTTTATTCTCGGTTATCACCGTCGCCCGCAATACAACAAGGGGTGGCTGCAGAACAAGGAGGCGATCCAGCAGGATTGTCAGGCCAAGATGGAGAAGTGGGACGTGCGCCCGCCTCATCCCGATCACAAGACCGCCAACTTCTCCGGTGGCAACCAGCAGAAGCTGGTGATTGCCCGTGAAGTGGAGCAGGACCCGGATGTGCTGTTGATCGGCCAACCGACTCGCGGGGTCGATATCGGCGCCATCGAGTATATCCACCAGCAGATCATCGCCATGCGCGATAAGGGCAAGGCCGTCTTGCTGGTCTCGGTGGAGCTGGACGAGATCATGAGCCTCGCAGACCGGATTCTGGTCATTGCCGACGGTCGCATCGTCGGCGAGCTGGATGGTGCCAAGGCGGATGAGCGCACCATTGGTCTGATGATGGCAAACATAGTGCCGGACGAAGTTGCCAAGGAGGCCCACTGATGAGCCAAGTACGTATTCCTGCCTGGGTCTCCGTAGGCGTCTTGTCTGCGGTCAACATCCTGCTGGCCTTCCTGGTGTCGGCCATTCTGTTCTACTACCTCGACATCAACCCGGTCGATGCCGCCAAGATCATGTGGTACGGCGCGTTCGGCACCGGTGAAGGGGTCGGCTTCACCCTCTACTACGCAACCGGCTTTATCTTTACCGGTCTGTCGGTGGCGGTCGCCTTCCACGCCGGTCTGTTCAACATCGGTGGTGAAGGTCAGGCCTATATCGGTGGGCTCGGTGTCGGTCTGGTCTGTCTGATGCTCGGCGATGTGCTGCCGTTTGCCCTGCTGTTGCCGCTCTCCATCATTGCCGGTGGTCTGTTCGGTGCGGCCTGGGCCTTTATTCCGGCCTGGCTGCAAGCCAAGCGCGGCAGCCATATCGTGATCACCACCATCATGTTCAACTTCATCGCCGCCTCGCTGATGGCCTATCTGCTGGTGGAGGTGTTCAAGCCGCCCGGCTCGATGGCGACCGAGAGCAAGGTGTTTGCCGAAGCAAGCTGGCTGCCCAAGATGAGCGGGCTGGCTAGCCTGTTCGGGATGGAGATCCCCAACAGCCCGCTCAATATCAGCTTCTTCTGGGCGCTGATCTGTGCGGCGCTGGTGTGGGTCTTTATCTGGCACACCCGCTGGGGTTACGAGATCCGTTCGGTCGGCGCCAGCCAAAGCGCCTCCGCCTACGCCGGTATCTCCTATCCCAAGGTGGTAATCCTGGCCATGGTCATCTCCGGCATGCTGTCGGGCTTCTTTGCCCTCAACGTGCTGCAGGGTGAGCTGCACCAGATCAAGCTCAACTTCGTGGAAGGGTTCGGCTTCACCGGTATCGCGGTGGCGCTGATGGGGCGCAATCATCCGGTCGGCGTCATCATCGCCAGCCTGCTGTTCGGTTTCCTCTATCAGGGGGGCGCAGAGCTCAGCTTCGAGTTCGGTGTCGACCGCAACATCGTGGTGGTGTTGCAGGGTCTGGTGATCCTGTTCTGTGGCGCCCTTGAGCACATGATGCGTCCGCGCATCGAGCAGCTCTATCTGGCGTTTGCCAACCGCTCAGCCGCGCAAGCTAAAGGAGTCTGATCATGTTTGAAATTCTGATCCTGATGCTGGATGCGACCATTCGGACCGCACCACCGTTGATTCTTGCCGCCATGGCGGGCATGTTCTGCGAGCGCTCCGGGGTGGTCAATATCGCGCTGGAAGGCAAACTGCTGGCGGCGGCGTTCGCCAGTGGTGCGGCGGCGGCGGTCTCCGGTTCTGCCTGGATAGGTCTGGGTGCCGGGGTGGGTGTCTCCATCCTGTTTGCCCTGATGCACGGTTTTGCCACCATCACCCATCGCGGTGATCAGGTGGTGAGCGGCATGGCCATCAACATTCTGGCGGCCGGTCTGACCGTCACCCTGGGCCGTTACTGGTTCGATCAGGGTGGCCAGACCCCGGCGCTCTCCGGGGATGCCCGTTTCGCCCCCATCGATCTGCCCTATGCCAAGGAGCTGTGGGATGTGTCGGTGATCGGCCAGCTCTACAGCGAGCTGCTGAGCGGCCACTCCCTGCTGGAGTACGTGGCATTTGCCTGTGTGCCGCTGGCCTGGTGGGTGATGTTCCGTACCCGCTTCGGTCTGCGTCTGCGGGCGGTGGGCGAGGCGCCCGCAGCGGTCGATACCGCCGGTATCTCTGTGGTGCGGATGCGCTACACCGCGCTCCTCATCGGCGGCCTGCTGGCCGGTATCGGTGGCACCTATCTGGCGGTGGCCCAGACGGCCCAGTTCATCCCCAACATGAGTGCGGGCAAGGGCTTTATGGCGCTGGCGGCGCTGGTGTTCGGCAAGTGGCGCCCCTGGAATGCCATGGCAGCCTGCCTGCTGTTCGGCTTCCTCGATGCGGTCGCCATCCGGCTGCAAGGGGTCAGCATCGGTGGCTTCGCCATTCCGGTGCAGGCCATCGAGGCGCTGCCCTACATCCTGACCGTGTTCCTGCTGGCCGGTTTTATCGGCCGCGCGGTGGCGCCGAAGGCGCTTGGTACACCTTATGTGAAGGAGCGGGAGTAGCGCCTTTTATCGCAATATTCCCGATCACACAGATAACAGCAGGCCCACTTCGGTGGGCCTGTTTTTTATGGTTTGAATGGCTGGTTACAGCAGGAACAGGGTCGCCAGCCCGAGGAAGATAAAGAAGCCGCCGGTGTCGGTGATGGCGGTGATCATCACGCTGGCACCGACTGCCGGGTCGCGGCCGAGGCGGGTCATGGTCATGGGGATGATGACCCCCATCAGGGCGGCCACCAGCAGGTTGAGCATCATGGCCAGGGTCATTACGGCGCCGAGCGCCGCATCCTGATAGAGCAGATAGGTGGCGATGCCCATGGTGCCGCCCCACACCAGCCCGTTGATAAAGGCGACGCCAAGTTCCCGCAGCAGCAGGAAGGAGAGGTTGCCTGCCTGAATGTGCTGCAGCGCCAGCGCCCGCACTATCATGGTGATGGTCTGGTTGCCGGTGTTGCCGCCGATCCCGGCGACGATGGGCATCAGGGCCGCCAGCGCCACCAGTTGGGAGATGGTGTGCTCGAACAGGCCGATCACCCGCGAGGCGACAAAGGCGGTGCAGAGGTTGATGGCAAGCCAGGCCCAGCGGGTCTTGACCGCCTTGGAGACCGGGGCGAACACATCTTCATCCTCGCTGATACCCCCCATCCGGCGCAGGTCGGTGTCACTCTCCTCATAGACCAGATCCACCACCTCTTCGACGGTGAGGCGGCCCATCAGCTTGCCCTTGCCATCCACCACGGCGGCGGAGAGCAGGTCATCCCGCTCGAAGGTGCGGGCCGCCGCTTCGTCGTTATCCTCCGGATCGAAGGTGACCGGATCTCGCTCCATCACATCGCTCACCAGGGTGGCGGGCTTGTGCAGCAGCACCGTGGTGAGGGCCAGCTCCCCCAGCAGGTGGTTGCGCCGATCGATGACGAACAGCTTGTCGGTGTTGGCGGGGATCTTGCCGCGCAGGCGCAGATAGCGCTGGACGGTGGCGAGCGTCACCTCGGGGCGGATGGTGATGATCTCGAAATCCATCATTGCGCCGACGGTGTGCTTGCCGTAGCGGATCACCTCCCGCACCCGATCCCGCTCTTCGGGGGCCATATAGGTGAGCAGCCGCCCCATCAGGTTGCGGGGCAGGTACTGGCCCAGATAGATCTGGTCGTCGATATCCAGGGTGCGCAGGGCGTGCAGCAGCTCCTTGTCGCTCATCCCGCTGATGAGGCTGTCCCACACCGTCTCCGACGCTTCGACCAGGATCTGGCCGCGCTTCTCCTCCTCCACCAGTGCCCACAGGGCATGACGCTCATCGGGCGGCAGCGATTCCAGCGCATCGGCGACGTCGGCGGCGGGCAACCCGTTGACCAGCGTTGTGAGTTCGCTGGTCTGATCGCGCTGCTCGGCATCCTGCACCACCTGCGGATCGAGCAGGCTGTCGGTGAGGGCATCATCGCGCAGCAGCAGGGTGAGAATGCGGGATCTGTCATCCGCGCGCTGCCGGGCGCTGTTCTTGATGGGAAGAGACATGGGATGAATTCCTGAGATGGTAGCCAAGGGCTCAATGCCCATAGGATACCAGACTTAAAACAACAGGTTATGACCGTGATGGGAGAAGAGGGAGGTAAAGGTGAGGCCACCTGCTGGTGGCCTCATGGTGAGTTGCCGAGGATCCCTCAGGCGAGGGCTCGCTGAGCCTGTGGTGCCTCGCCAAACCAGGCGAGCCGGTCGGCCAGGGTTACCACAGAACCCACCATGATCAGGGCCGGGCTTTCGACCCCCACCGCCAGCGCGGGTAGCTCATCGAGAGTGCCGCGAATGACCCGCTGGCAGGGCTGGGTGCCGCGCTCGATCAGCGCCACCGGGGTGTTGCTCGCTTTGCCGTGGGCCAGCAGCTGCTCGCGGATGGTGGCGCAGGATGAGAGCCCCATGTAGAACACCAGGGTCTGCTTGTCCTTGGCGAGCAGCGGCCAGTCGAGATCCCGGGCGCCCCCCTTGCCGTGGGCGGTGACGAAGCGTACGCTCTGGGCGTGATCGCGGTGGGTGAGCGGAATACCGGCGTAGGCGGCGCAGCCGCTGGCCGCAGTGATCCCCGGCACCACCTGAAAGCCAATCCCAGTACCAACGAGCGTCTCCAGCTCCTCGCCGCCACGGCCGAAGATAAAGGGGTCACCCCCCTTCAGCCGCACCACCCGCTGGCCCTTTTTCGCCTCCTCCAGCAAGAGCTGGTTGATCCCCTCCTGCGGCACGCAGTGGTTGCCCGCCTGCTTGCCGACGAAGATGCGCTTGGCATCCCGGCGCACCAGCGCCATCACTTCGTCAGAGACCAGTCGGTCGTAAACCACCACGTCCGCCTGCTGCATCTGGCGCAGGGCGTGCAGGGTGAGCAGACCCGGATCGCCGGGGCCGGCTCCCACCAGTACCACCTCGCCAGCGCTCTGGCTTTCGTCGGCAAACAGGCTGTCGGCCAGCTGGTGGGCAGAGGCGCTATCGCCCCGCGCCAGCGCCTGACCGAGCCGATCCGCCCCGAGCAGGCGCTCCCAGAAGTGGCGCCGCTCCCCCATGGTGGCGAAGCGGGCCTTGACCCGCTCCCGCAGGCTGCCGGCGAAGGCCGCCACGGCCCCCAGATGCTGCGGCAGCAGGGCTTCCAGTTTTTCCCGCAGCAAACGGGCCAGCACAGGCGCCTTGCCGCCGGAGGAGATGGCCACCATCAGCGGCGAGCGATCGATGATCGACGGCATGATGAAGCTGGAGCGTTTCGGGTCGTCCACCACGTTGGCAAAGATCCGCGCCTGATTGGCGCTCTGGTAAACCAGTGCATTCACCTCGCGCCGATCGGTTGCGGCCACCACCAGCCACTTGCCCGCCAGTTGTTCCGGCACAAATTCACCGGCCAGCCACTCGATGCTGCCGTTGGCAGCCAGTTCCGCCAGCTCGGGGTCGAGCTCGGGCGCTACGACTGTGAGGTGGGCACCGGCATCCAGCAGCAGGCGCGCCTTGCGCTCCGCTACCTCGCCGCCGCCGACCAGCAGCACGGGTTTGTTGTCGAGTCGGCAAAAGATGGGCAAGTAGTCCATGGGGCCTCCGGATCAGGCGGTTCGGGTCTGGTTGGCGGTGCTGGTGGTCTCGTGTGCTGCGACCGGGCGCTCTGCTTTCGGGGTGGCATACCAGTAGCCGAGGCCCATAAAGAGGACGCCGGAGACGGTGTTGCCCAGGGTCACCCACAGCAGGTTGTGGCCGATGCCGCCCAGGGTGTAGGCATCGGAGTGGGCGCCAAACCAGGAGAGGGCGAACAGGGTCATGTTGGCGATGGAGTGCTCGTAGCCGGAAGCGATAAAGGCCAGCAGGCACCACCAGATGGCGATGAAGCGGGCGGCCCCTTCGGTGCGCAACGCCATCCAGATGGCGAGGCAGACCAACCAGTTGCAGAGGATCCCCTTCATAAACAGGGTCAGCGCCGGGGCCTGGGTCTTGGCCAGCGCCACCTTGTGGGCCAGACTGCCTGCGTCCGGCAGCAGGCTGCCGCCGTAGGAGTAGATCAGCGCCACCACGATGGAGCCAATCAGGTTGCCGACCCAGGTCTGCGGCAGGATGCGCAGCAGGTCGGCCATGGTGATCTTGCCCGTCTTCACCCCGAAGGTGAGGAACATGGTGTGGCCGGTAAACAGCTCGGAGCCGGCGATGATCACCAGTGTCAGGGCGATACCGAAGGTGGCCCCCATCACCAGCGGCCGGATGGCGGGATCCACCAGATTGCCGAGGGTGAAGATGAGGATGATGCCGAGGCCCACATAGGCCCCCGCCATGGCGGAGCTGAGCCAGAAGCCGAGCTTGTCGCTGCGCTCGAAGCGGTTGATGCGGGCCGCGTTGGCGGCGCACTTGTTAATGGTTTCCGTGTACATCTTGTGAGTCCTTGAAAGGGCTGCCCACAGGCAGCCCGAAAGAGAGTGAAATCGGCTTAGACGGCGACCCAGACCTGCTGGTCGCGCACTTCAACGGGGTAGCTTTGAACCGACATTGCGGGGTTGTCGAAACAGTGGCCATCGCTCAGGCGAAAGCGCTGTTTCTTGAGCGGGCTGGCGACCCAGAGCTCGCCGTCGTGTTCGCAGATCAGGCCCCGCGACAGCACGTTGGCGGCGAAGAAGGGATCCCGGTTGTCGATGGCGAACACCTCGGCCGCCGCGCTCGGGCGGAACAGGGCAATTTGGTGGCCTTCAATGAGTGCGCAGACACCGGTTCCCGGCAGGATGTCGTTGAGTTGGCAGGCAAGTTTCATCATTTGGTCTCCACCTCGATCTGGTAGACGGGGATGCGCTCGGCCGGAGTGGCGGGTCTGTGCTGGTCACGCTCGGCGACAAACTGGACGTCCGGATCGCGCTTGTCGCTGTTGATGAAGTGGCTGAAGCGCTTGAGCGCCTCCTCTTCATTGAGGGTGCGCGACCATTCGCACTCGTAGCTGTCGATAAGGGTCTGGATATCGCGCTCCAGGGTGTCGGCCAGCCCCAGCTTGTCGTCGACGATCACCTCGCGCAGGTAGTCGACGCCCCCTTCCAGATTGCCGAGCCAGACCGAGGTGCGCTGCAGTTTGTCGGCGCTGGTGACGTAGAACATCATAAAGCGGTCGATCAGCTTGATGAGGGTCTCGCGGTCGAGGTCAGAAGCCAGCAGGTCGGCGTGGCGCGGCTTCATGCCGCCGTTGCCGCCCACATAGAGGTTCCAGCCCGCGTCGGTGGCGATGATGCCGACATCCTTACCTTGGGCTTCCGCACATTCGCGGGTACAGCCGGAGACGCCGAACTTCATCTTGTGCGGGGTGCGAATACCCTTGTAGCGGTTCTCGAGGAAGACCCCGAGGCCAACGCTGTCCTGCACGCCGAAGCGGCACCAGGTGCTGCCGACGCAGGTTTTGGCCATGCGCAGCGCCTTGGCGTAGGCCTGACCGGTCTCGAATCCGGCTGCCAGCAGCTTGCGCCAGATGGCGGGCAGATCATCCTTCTGGGCCCCGAACAGACCGATGCGCTGGGCGCCGGTGATCTTGGTGTAGAGCTTGTAGTCGCGGGCCACTTCAGCCACCGCCAGCAGCCCTTCCGGGGTCACTTCGCCACCGGCCATGCGCGGGATGACGGAGTAGCTGCCGTCCTTTTGCATGTTGCCGAGGAAGATGTCGTTGGTGTCCTGCAGCGGGATGTTGCGCGGGCTCAGCACATGCTCGTTCCAGCAGGAGGCGAGGATGGAGCCGACGGTCGGTTTGCACACCTCGCAGCCATAGCCCTGACCGTGCTTGGCCAGCAGTTCGTCGAAGCTCTTGATCCCCTCCACCTTGACCAGATGGAACAGCTCCTGACGGGAGTGGGTGAAGTGGGCGCAGAGGTGGTTGTTGACCTCGATGCCCTGCTTCACCAGTTCGGCGTTGAGCACCTGACTGATGAGCGGCACGCAGCCGCCGCAGCCGGTACCGGCCTTGGTGTGCTGCTTGATGGCGGCCAGGGTGGTGTGGCCCTCGGCGACGGCCTGGGCGATGTCGCCCTTGGAGACGTCGAAGCAGGAGCAGATCTGGGCGCTCTCCGGCAGGGCATCTACCCCCAGCGTCGGCTTGGCACCGGCGTAGGCGGGCAGGATCAGGGTGTCCGGGTGGCTCGGCAGCGGCAGGGCGTTGAGCATCATCTGCAGCAGGTTGCCGTAATCGTCCACGTCGCCCACCAGCACGGCGCCGAGTAGGCGGCTGTTGTCTTCGCTCACCACGATCTTCTTGTAGACGCCAGCCTGATCGTCCTGGAACACATAGCTGTGGCTGCCCGGGGTGCGGCCATGGGCATCACCGATGGAGCCGACGGAGACGCCGAGCAGCTTGAGCTTGGCGCTCATGTCCGCCCCTTCGAAGCGGCTGTCGCCGCCGAGCAGATGGTCGACGGTGATCTGGGCCATCTTGTAGCCCGGCGCTACCAACCCGAAGAAGCGGCCCTGCCAGGCGGCGCACTCGCCGATGGCGTAGATGTTGGGATCGGAGGTGAGGCAGTGATCGTCGATGACGATGCCGCCGCGCTCGGCGATGGCCAGATCACCGTAGCGGCCGAGGGTATCTTGCGGACGAATGCCGGTGGAGAAGACCACCACGTCCACTTCCAGCTGGCTGCCGTCGGCGAAGGCGAGGCGGTGTTTCGCCTGCTCGCCGCCATGCATCAGGATCTCGCTGGTGCTCTTGCTGGTGTGTACCTGCACCCCCATGGATTCAATCTTGCGGCGCAGCAGCTGGCCGCCCTGACCGTCGAGCTGCTCGGCCATCAGCACAGGGGCAAATTCCACCACATGGGTTTCGAGACCCAGTGCCTTGAGGGCACCTGCCGCTTCAAGGCCAAGCAGACCGCCCCCGATCACCACCCCGCTCTTGCCGCTCTTGGCGGCGCTGCGGATGGCTTTCAGATCCTCGATGGTGCGGTAGACGAAGCACTCGTGGTGCTGGCTGCCCTGGATGGGCGGCACCCAGGGGTAGGAGCCGGTGGCCAGCACCAGCTTGTCGTACGCGACCACAGTGCCCTTGTTGGAGTGCACTTCGCGGTTGGCCCTGTCGATTTTTTTCACCGCTTCGCCGAGCAGCAGGCGGATGCCGTGCTTGTCGTAGAAGCCGGGTTTGACGAGGGAGAGATCTTCGCTGGTGTGATGGGAGAAGTAGGAGGAGAGATGGACGCGATCGTAGGCGGGACGGGGTTCTGCACCGAAGACGGTGATCTCGTAGCGGCCCGGCTCGGCCCGCTCGATCAACTCTTCGATGAAGCGGTGCCCCACCATGCCGTTGCCCACAACGACCAGTCTGACTTTGCTCATGATTGCCTCTAGCTTGGAGTAATAAAACATCATTCTAGGGTTAGGCTACCCAGTCAGTCGGGGCGGGCAATTGATGCAAATCAAGTGTCTATTTATATATCTCGTCAGGGGTAATTCGATAAAATTCAAAGATATACAAAAATAGGTATACCAGTTGAGAGTTTTGGTGCTGGGTGCGAGTGGGGCATAGAGAGAAGGGGGCTGGGGCTTAAAATGCAAAACGCCCCCATTTCTGGAGGCGTTTTTTTACAAACAGAACTGCGCTTACAGAATAAAGCGGCTCAGATCTTCATCCTCGACAAGCGCACCTAGGTGGGCGTTGACGTAGTCGGTGTCGATGACAAAGGTCTCGCCGGACTTCTCGGAGGCGTCGTAGGAGATATCTTCCATCAGGCGCTCCATCACTGTGTGCAGACGACGGGCACCGATGTTCTCGGTACGCTCGTTGACTTGCCAGGCCGCTTCGGCCAGACGGCGGATGCCATCCTTGGTGAACTCGATATTGACCCCTTCGGTGGCCATCAGCGCCTTGTACTGATCGGTCAGGGAGGCGTTCGGTTCGGTCAGGATGCGCTCGAAGTCATCTGTGGTCAGGGCGGTCAGCTCGACCCGGATCGGCAGACGACCCTGCAGCTCGGGGATGAGGTCGGACGGCTTGGCGATCTGGAAGGCGCCGGAGGCGACAAACAGGATGTGGTCGGTCTTGACCATGCCGTGCTTGGTGTTGACGGTGCAACCTTCAACCAGCGGCAGCAGGTCGCGCTGAACCCCTTCACGGGAGACATCCGGGCCCGAGCTTTCGCCGCGCTTGCAGATCTTGTCGATCTCGTCGAGGAAGACGATGCCGTTGTTCTCGACCGCTGCGATCGCTTTCTGCTTCAGCTCTTCCGGATTGACCAGACGGGCTGCTTCCTCTTCGATCAGCGCCTTCATGGCCTCTTTGACCTTGATCTTGCGCTTCTTCTTCTGGTTCTGGCCCAGATTCTGGAACAGCCCCTGCAGCTGGTTGGCCATCTCTTCCATGCCCGGCGGGGTCATGATTTCGACGCCCATCGGGGAGGCGGAGAGCTCCAGCTCGATCTCCTTGTCATCCAGCTGACCTTCCCGCAGTTTCTTGCGGAAGATCTGGCGGGTGTTGGAGTTGTCGGCTTTCTCTTCCTCACCCCAGGTGTTGCGCGGGTTGGGCAGCAGGGCGTCGAGAATGCGCTCTTCGGCGGCTTCCTCGGCGCGGTATTTCATCTTCTCCATCTCGGTTTCGCGCACCAGCTTGATGGCGGCATCGGTCAGATCGCGGATGATGCTGTCCACTTCCTTACCGACATAGCCCACTTCGGTGAACTTGGTCGCTTCCACCTTGATGAAGGGGGCGTTGGCCAGCTTGGCCAGACGACGGGCGATCTCGGTCTTGCCGACACCGGTCGGGCCGATCATCAGGATGTTTTTCGGGGTCACTTCATGGCGCATCTCTTCGTTGAGCTGCATCCGGCGCCAGCGGTTGCGCAGGGCAACGGCAACGGCGCGCTTGGCATCGGCCTGACCAATGATGTGACGATCCAGCTCGTGGACGATTTCTCTCGGGGTCATCTCGGACATGATGGTGTTCCTGTATCCGGGGCGGGTAGTGCCCACCCCTTGGGAAATTGGGTTTGGCTGGTGGCCTTATTTGGCGGCGTAGTCCAGCACTTCGATGGTGTGGTTGCCGTTGGTGAAGACGCAGATGTCGCCCGCAATCTTGAGGGACTTCTCGACAATGCTCCTGGCATCCAGCTCGGTGTTTTCCAGCAGGGCGATGGCGGCGGACTGGGCGAAGTTGCCGCCGCTGCCGATGGCGATGAGATCGTGCTCCGGCTGGACCACGTCACCGTTGCCGGTGATGATGAAGGATTTGTGTTCGTCGGCCACGGCCAGCAGCGCTTCAAGGCGGCGCAGGGCGCGATCGGTGCGCCAATCTTTGGCCAGCGCCACGGCGGCGCGCTCCAGATTACCCTGATGGGCCTGCAGTTTTGCTTCGAAACGTTCGAGCAGGGTGAAGGCGTCGGCGGTACCGCCAGCGAAACCGGCCAGCACCTTGCCGTTGTAGAGACGATGAACCTTGCGGGCGTTGCCCTTCATGACGGTGTTGCCAAGAGAGACCTGGCCATCGCCACCGATGACGACCTGACCGTTGCGGCGAACTGAAACTATGGTAGTCACTTTACTTACCTCGCTTGAGCCGAATGACGGCCTGACTGTGCATGGCAAGAAAGATGGGGATGGCAAACGGGCTTTTCAACCCTGCCTTTGGTCGGGATAAACGGGGTAGTAAAGAGCGTGGGTGCGAGTGACACCAAAAGAACAGGGCCGGGTGTTGCCACCCGGCCCTGCGTCATCGGTAAGCGGATTACCCTTTCTTGGGAATGCAGCCGCTGATGCCGGAGCTCTGCAGCTTGCTGTTGGCCGCGTCGGCGGCCGCCTTGCCGTTGAAGGGGCCCACCATCACCTTGTAGACGGTGCCGTTGGCGCCATTGATCACCTGCAGGCTGGAAGAGAGACCTGCGGTAAAGGCGATACGCGCCTTGAGCGACTCTGCGGAATCCTGCGAGCGCAGGGCGGCGCACTGCATCATGTAGCGACCGCTGTCGGCGGCTGCGGTCTGGGCTGGCGGAGTGGCCGCTTTGGCCTTGGCCGCTTCGGCCCGCTCCCGTTCCAGCTCGGCGCGGATCTCCCGCTCCATCCGTTCCCGTTCGGCCTTGCGGTCGATTACCTGCTCTTGCGCGCTGGCAACCGGTGCTCCGGAGGTGGAAGGGGTGGTCGCCGGATTGGGCTGATAGGGCTTGGGCTGGCCGATGGGCGTTCCCGGTTGGGGAATGTCGGTCGGCACCGGCTGTGGCAGTTTTTCCGGTTGCAGGGTCATGGTATCTGCCGGTGGTGGCGGCAGCACACCCGGCTGGGTCGGCGGCTCTATGATATCGACCTGCTTGTTCTCAAGCCGTTCGATGTAGCTCCACTTCTCCTGAGGCAGCCCGTTATTCTGCGCTTTTGGCTTGTTGGCCTTTACCTGCTCCTCAATAGTGGGGGCATCGTTGCCCTTGCCATTGATCATGTAGAGGAAGCCACCAAAGCCTGCCAGCAGTGCCACGACCAGCAGTACTGGAATAACAGGAAAGCGGCGAGGGGCCGCTTTCTTGGTATTGCGGCCACCCGCCCGACGTCGCGGGCGGCTGCCGACATAATCCCGGGTTGCCATCTATTACATGCGCTCCAGGGTATGGATGCCCAGTACGCCGAGGCCCAGTTTCAGTACCTTGGCGGTGGCGGCGCACAGCAGCAGACGGCTCTGACGGGTTGCCTCGTCCACGCCATCCTTGTTGATCGGGCAGGCTTCATAGAAGGTCATGAAGTTGCCGGACAACTCGTACAGGTAGGTACAGAGCAGGTGCGGCATGCCTTTGTCGGCCACGCCGTTGACCGCGTCGGAGAACTGGATCAGCTTCTGGGCCAGCACCTCTTCGGCCTCTTCGTTCAGGGTCACGTTGCCGGTCAGCGTTTCGGCATCGATGTTGGCCTTGCGGAAGATGGACTGGATACGGGTGTAGGCGTACTGCAGGTAAGGGGCAGTGTTGCCTTCAAAGGAGAGCATCAGATCCCAGTCGAAGATGTAGTCGGTAGTACGGTTCTTGGAGAGATCCGCATACTTGACCGCGCCCATGGCGATGGCGTTGACCACGTTGGCCTTCTCTTCGGCAGAGAGGTCGCTGTTGCGGCTCTCCAGCAGGGCGGCGGCGCGCTCTTCGGCCTCGTTCAGCAGGTCAACCAGCTTGACGGTACCACCGGAGCGGGTCTTGTAGGGACGACCATCCTTGCCCAGCATCATGCCGAAGGCGTGGTGCTCGAGCGGCACGGATTCCGGCACATAGCCCGCCTTGCGGGTGATGGTCCAGGCCTGCATCAGGTGCTGGTGCTGACGGGAGTCGATGAAGTACATGACACGGTCGGCGCCCAGGGTCTCGTAACGGTATTTGGCACAGGCGATGTCGGTGGTGGTGTAGAGGAAACCGCCATCGCTCTTCTGGATGATGACGCCCATGGCCTCGCCATCCTTATTCTTGAACTCGTCCAGGAAGACAACGGTGGCGCCTTCGCTCTCGACCGCCAGTCCCTTGGCTTTCAGGTCTGCAACGATCTCCGGCAGCATGTCGTTGTACATGGACTCGCCCATGATGTCCTTGTTGGTCAGGGAGACATTCAGGCGGTCGTAGTTGATCTGGTTCTGTTCCATGGTCATGTCGACCAGCTTCTTCCACATGGTACGGCAGTACTCGTCGCCGCCCTGCAGCTTGACCACGTAGTTACGGGCACGCTCGGCGAAGGCTTCGTCTTCGTCGTAGCAACGCTTGGCCTGGGTGTAGAAGGCTTCCAGATCCTTGAGTGCCATGTCGCTGGCGTGCTCGTTGGACATCTTCTCCAGATAGGCGATCAGCATGCCGAACTGGGTGCCCCAGTCGCCGATGTGGTTGGCACGGATCACTTTGTGGCCGAGGAACTCCAGCGCGCGCGCAGCCACGTCACCGAGTACGGTGGAGCGGATGTGGTGCACCGCCATCTCTTTGGCCACGTTGGGGGCGGAGTAGTCCACCACCACGGTTTGTGGCGCGGGCAACCGTACGTTGGCGTTGGCAGAGGTCACCATGGCCTCAACCTGACCGGCCAGCCAGCGCTGGTCGAAGAAGAAGTTGATGAAGCCGGGACCGGCGATCTCGACCTTGGCGATCAGGTCGGAGGCGGGCAGATGCTCGATGATGGCAGCCGCCAGCTCACGGGGATTCTTGCGGGCCGGTTTGGCCAGCAGCATGGCCAGGTTGGTAGCCAGGTCGCCGTGAGCTTTTTCCTTGCATCGGTCTACTTGCACGCGGGCTTCCAGGTCCGCCGGCAGGACGCCTGCTGACTTGAGATTGGCTACCGTTTGTTCAAGTAGATGATGAATATGCTCTTTCATAACTGACCACCAAGGTTGCGCGTCGAAAAATGACTGATATATAAGGGCGTGAATTTTACCCGCATCGGCTCGAGAAAACTATAGGGATGACCCGCCGCTCGCTGTCGGGCGGATATTTCACTGCGTTTGGCGCCATATTCCAGAATATTGGGCGGAAATTACGGTGCTTATCCATTTCTACTGCATATCGAAGCGGCTTGTCCAGGCTATTTTCCCCTGATTGTTAAGGGTTTTTCCTTTCCGCTGACGGGAATGATCTCCTCCCTCTGGCCCGGCGTATCAACAGAGGTTCCCAACCGAGGAGTTTGCGATGCGATTGGCGCTGTTTCCCCTATCTGCCCACCTGCTGCCCGGCGGCATCATGCCGCTGCGGATCTTCGAACCCAGATACCAGCGGATGATCGCCGAGGCGGGGGAGTCCGGCTTTGCCCTCTGCATGGTGGACCCTCGCCAGCCCGACGCCCTGCGCAACATGCTGCCCATCGCCACCCGGGTCACCATCATCGATTTCGACCGGCTGCCGGACGGCATGCTGGGGATCACGGTGCAGGGGATGGAGCGGGTGCAGATAGAGGATCTGTGGCAGGAGCCCGATGGCCTGCGTATCGGCGAGGTGACGCCGCTGACGGCCTGGCCGCCCCACCGGCTCCATCCCGATCAGCAACCGCTGGTTGATGCGCTGCGGGAGGTGTTTGCCGACTATCCCGACTACGCCGCCCTCTATCCCGCCCCCCGCTGGGACGATGGCAACTGGGTGGCCCAGCGCTGGCTGGAGGTGCTGCCGATCCCCCCTGAACAGAAACAGCTGCTGCTGGCCGCTGCCGACAATCAGCCCGCCATCGCCCTGCTCAAGGGGGTGCTGGTGGCCAGTCACTGATTTTTTCTGACCCGCTGATCTGCCAGCGCCGCGGGGCCGTACAAGTTATCACCACAGCATGTTCGACAGCACACCAAAGGGATGGCGCAATGGCATATACTGGCCAACCACACTCGACCATACGCAGGACTTCGCCCGTGATGGATAACCCGGATGGCGACCTCAAATCTCTGCTGATCAGGGTGGCAGAGCAGGCCGACAAGGCTGCTTTTACCCGCCTGTTCCAACACTTTGCGCCGCGTATTCGCAGCTACGGCCTGCGCCACCTCGGCAGCGAAGCCAACGCCATGGAGCTGGTGCAGGAGACCATGCTGCTGGTGTGGCAGAAGGCGCGCCTCTACCACCCCGAGAAGGGGGCGCCGACCACCTGGATCTACACCGTGATGCGCAACCAGTGCTTCGACATGCTGCGCCGTCGTCGCGCCAGCAAGGAGGATCTCTGTGCCGAGGAGCTGTGGCCGGTGCTGGAGTTTCAGGCCGAAGAGGAGCACCTGAGCGGCGGTGAGGATGCGGTGCTGACCCGTCAGATGGCCCACTATCTGGGCACCCTGCCGGAGCCGCAACAGCAGGTGGTGCGCGGCATCTATCTGCAGGAGTTCTCCCAGCAGGAGTTGGCGGAGCGACTCGGCGTGCCGCTCGGTACCATCAAGTCCCGCCTCCGGTTGGCGTTACAGAAACTGAAAGAGCAAGTGGAGCAAGGCCATGATTAAAGCCCATCCGACCGACCCTATGCTGCGTGCCTTCGCCGCCGATGAGCTCCCTCTGCCGCTGGCGGTAGGGCTCTCCGCCCACTGTGAACTCTGCCCCGATTGCGCTGCCCGACTGAAGACATTCGAAGAGGAGCTGGCGCAGCAATATCTTGCTTCGCCAGCAGAGCCCGAGCTGGACTCCCGCGATGAAGATGAAGTGGCGCTGGATGCCGGATTCGACGCCATGCTGGCGGATATTCTGGCCCAGCCGCTGGCTGAGCCCCTCTCCGAGCCAACACATGACCAGCCCCGAGCCCAGCCCGGCGAGCTGGAGGTGGCCGGTCACGCCTACCGTTTGCCACGGGTGCTGGCCCGCTATCGTTCGCCCAAGTGGCGCCATATCGGGGCTATTCGTCAGCAGAGTCTGCCGCTGGACGAGATGGGCGCGCGCGCCAGCCTGCTCCATATCGAAGCGGGCGGTCGCATCCCCGAGCACACCCATCAGGGCTATGAGCTGACCTTGCTGCTGGCTGGCAATATTCAGGATGGCGATACCCTTTACAAGGCGGGGGATTTCATCTGGCGCGATGCCAGCCACTCCCACAGCCCACATACGCCGGACGGTTGCCTCTGCTACACGGTGCAGGATGCGCCGGTGCAGTTCACCAAGGGGTTGTCGCGGCTGCTGAACGGCATCAGCCAGCACCTCTACTGAGCACCATGACGTCATAGAAAAAGGGACCAAATTGGTCCCTTTTGTCATTTCATGGCTATCGGTCAGGCGACAAACACCAGATAGACGGCGAATGCCACGATAAAGCGGTAGATGGCGAACGGGATAAAGTCGATGCGGCGGATCAATGTCAGGAAGGTCTTGATCGCAAACATCGCTACCACGAAGGCGGTGATAAAGCCCACAGCAAACATCGGGAAGTCGGCCATGGAGAGGAAATCGCGGCTCTTGTAGAGATCAAGCCCGCTGGCCGCCACCATCATGGGCACTGCCATGATGAAGGAGAACTCGGCGGCGGCGTGACGGCTGATCCCCATCAGCATGCCACCACTGATGGTGGCGCCGGAGCGGGAGAAGCCGGGCCACAGGGCCAGACACTGGAACAGACCGATGCCGAACGCCTGCTTGTAGCTGATGTCATCCAGGGTTTCGGCTGTGACTGCAGGGCGGAACTTCTCGGCGATGATCAGCAGGATGCCCCCCGCGACCAGCGCGTACATGACGGTTTGCGGACCAAACAGGTTGGCCTTGATCCAGCTGTGGATGGCCAGACCGACCACGATGGCGGGCATCATGCCGAGGATGACGTGGATCAGCGACAGGGTGGCGTGATCCCGGGACGGCTTCTGGCCAAAGTGGATGCCAATCAGGCCAAACAGGCGACGCCAGAAGACGGCGACCACGGCGAGGATGGAGCCAAGCTGGATCACCACTTCGAAAGTGGCAGCCTTGGGCCCTTCAAAGCCCAGCAGATGGCCGACGATAATCATGTGGCCGGTGGAGGAGACGGGGAGGAACTCGGTCAGCCCCTCGACGACGCCCAGAATAAAGGCGACCAGCAGGCTATAAGTGTCAGTCATCGAACAAACAATCCTTAACTTCGTTGATGTAAAAACGCCCCGAAAGGGTCTCGGGGCGGCATATCTTGCTCGATTGTGACTGCTGAGGCTATGTAAAAATCATGAATTCTTTAAGTTAGTCGCGGATAAAGCGGTAGCGGGTCTGGTGGTGATAACGCTCGCCAGGCAGCAGCCAGGGGTTGCCCAGCTCGGGGCGATTGGGGCTGTCCGGTAGCTGTTGCGCCTCAAGACAGAAGCCGTCGTGATCCCGGTGCGCCAGACCGCTGCGGTTCGGGGTATTGGCCAGCCAGTTGCCGGTGTAGAACTGCAGCGAGGGCTGGTTGGTATAGACCTCCATCGCCAGCTGCTTGTCGCCAGAGACTATCCGAGCGGCCCATTCTGATGCCGGGCCGTTGAGCACAAACGCATGATCGTACCCCTTGGCCTGTTGCTGCTGGGGATGGTTCAGCCAATCCTGTCCGACAAGGCGCTCGCGGCGCAGATCGAACGGCCCCTCCACCGGAGTGATGGCGATCGGTAAACCGCTCGGGTCGGTCGGCAGGAAGTGGTCGGCATTGATGCTGATGAGGTGGTCACGGACATCTTCGCCATCGGTTTGCCCATCGAGATTGAAGTAGGCGTGGCTGGTGAGACTGACCGGCGTAGCTGCATCCGTGCTGGCGATGAAATCCACCACCAGATCGCTCTGCTCCAGCCGGTACTCCAGGGTGACCCGCAGATTGCCGGGAAAGCCCTGATCTCCCGCCCGGGAGAGCAACGCCAGCTTGACCCGATCCGCCTCCAGCTCCTTGATTTGCCAGCGCTGGCGATGAAAGCCTGCCTGCCCGCCGTGCAGACAGTTGGGTGCCTGATTGGCATTCAGCGGCCAGCGCTGTCCATCACGCACCAGCTCGGCACCGCCGATGCGGTTGGCAAAACGCCCGGCCACCGCACCCAGCCACACCTGCTGGGTGGGATAGGCGTCGTCGGCACAGCCCAGCAGCACTTCGCGCCGTTTGCCCGCCATCGGCAGGGTGAGGGAGGTGAGGGTGGCGCCGAAGTCGAGGCCGCGCAGGCGCAGCCCCTCTTCATTTTCCAGCTCGAACGGGGTCATGGCGCTGCTCATAGCTTGCCTGATCCGGCGCTGGCAGAGCAGACGTAGCAGTCGGCCTTGAGGCCCGAGATGGCCGGATACTCCGCCTCAACGGCGGCGATCACTTCGGCCACCTTGTCGGGGCGCAGCAGGGCGATCACGCAGCCGCCGAAGCCGCCACCTGTCATCCGCACGCCGCCATCTGTGCCAATCCTGGCCTTGATGATCTCCACCAGACCGTCGATGGCGGGCACTGTGATCTCGAAGTCATCGCGCATGGCGGCGTGCGACTCGGCCATCAGCTCGCCGAGTCGGGTCAGATCGTGGCTTGCCAGTGCATCGGCCGCCGCCAGGGTGCGGGCATTTTCCCCGACGATGTGGCGGGCACGACGATAGCAAGCATCATCCAGCCCGGCCTTGCCCGCTTCCAGTCCAGCCAGATCGAGGTCGCGCAGCGCCTTGACTCCGTAGTGACGGGCGGCCGCTTCGCACTGCTGGCGGCGGGTGTTGTATTCGCTGTCCACCAGACCGCGACGCACATTGGAGTTGACGATCAGCACCGCCAGATCCGCCGGCATGGGGATGAGGCGAGTCTCCAGCGAGCGGCAGTCGAGCAGCAGAGCATGATCCGTTTTGCCGCTGGCGGAGATCATCTGATCCATGATGCCGCAGTTGCAGCCGACGAACTTGTTCTCCGCCTGCTGACCGTTGAGGGCGATCTCGGCCTGGCTGATGTCGAGCCCCAGCGCCTCCTTGAAGGCCTGACCGATGGCCACTTCCAGCGAGGCAGAGGAGGAGAGCCCCGCCCCCTGCGGCACGTTGCCGGAGACCACCAGATCGAGGCCGCGCAGGGCATAGCCACGCTCCTGCAGATACTTCACCACGCCGCGGATGTAGTCGCTCCAGCGTTGGCTGGGGTGGTGCTCGATGGGCTGGTCGAGGTCGAACTGGTCGCGCTGGTTGTCGTAGTCGGCGGCGATCACCTGCACTTGCCGGTCATCGCGCAGGCCGATGGCAACGCAGGTCTCGTAGTCGATGGCGCAGGGCAGCACGAAGCCGTCGTTGTAGTCGGTATGTTCACCGATGAGGTTGACGCGGCCGGGGGCGCGCACCAGCAGATCGGGCGCTTTGGCAAATTGCTCGGCAAAAACGGTGCTGACGCGTTGGCTGGGGGTCATAAGGCCTCCTCATTGGTGTGGCTGGTCTGGGTGTAGTGAACGGGGCTCAGGGCACGCAGCCGCTCGGCAGCCTGCTCGGGAGTCAGGTCGCGCTGGGTTTCGGCCAGCATCTCGAAGCCAACCATGAATTTGCGCACGGTGGCGGAACGCAGCAGCGGCGGATAGAAGTGGGCATGCAGTTGCCACGCCTCGGGGCAATCCGATTTGGGCGGCGCAAAGTGCCAGCCCATGGAGTAGGGGAAGCTGCACTCGAACAGGTTGTCGTAGCGGCTGGTGAGCTCCTTGAGCGCCACCGCCAGATCCTGTTGCTGGGCCTTGGTTAGGTTGAGCATGGAGGGGACGTGCGCCTTGGGCAGCAGCAGGGTTTCGAACGGCCAGGCGGCCCAGAAGGGAACTACGGCGAGCCAGTGCTCGGTCTCTACCACGATGCGAGAGCGATCCGCCAGCTCCCGCTCCACATACTCCAGCAGCATGGGGCGGCCATGCTCCGCCAGCCAGTCGCGCTGGTGCTGCTCTTCGCGGGCGATCTCGTTGGGCAGGAAGTTGCTGCCCCAGATCTGGCCGTGGGGGTGCGGGTTGGAGCAGCCCATGACTGCCCCTTTGTTTTCAAAGACCTGCACCCACTGCCACTGGGCCGACAGCTCGGCGACCTGATCCATCCAGGTGGTGATCACCCCCTCGATGGCGGGCAGCGGCAGCTCGGGCAGGGTCTTGCCGTGGTCCGGCGAGAAGCAGATGACCCGGCTGGTGCCGCGGGCGACCTCAAGTTTCAGCAGGGGATCGCTGGCGCTATCGGCGGCTGGGGTATCCTGCATCAGGGCGGCGAAGTCGTTGGTAAAGACGAAGGTGCCCTTGTAATCGGGGTTGATGTCGCCGGTGACCCGGGTGTTGCCCGCGCAGAGGAAACAGTCGGGATCGTGGGCCTGTTTGGGGGCCTGACTCACCTTCTCCACCTGTCCCTGCCAGGGGCGTTTGGCCCGATGGGGGGAGACCAGCACATACTGGCCGGTCAGCGGGTTGAAGCGGCGATGGGGATGATCGATGGGGTTGAACATCATCTCTCCTGAATAAGGTATTGAAAAATATGGTCATCTATTAACAGGGAGCAGGCAGGCCTACTCCTCGTAACCGTTCGGATTGGCGGATTGCCAGTGCCAGCTATCGGCGCACATGGCGTCGATGTTGCGGGTCGCCCGCCAGCCCAGCTCGCGCTCGGCCTTGGCCGGATCAGCCCAGCAGGCGGCGATATCGCCGGGACGGCGCGGTTCGATGCGAAACGGCAGCGGCTTGCCGCAGGCATTGGAGAAAGCGGCGACCAGCTGCAACACGCTCTGGCCCTGGCCGGTGCCCAGGTTGTAGGTGTGCACGCCACCCTTGCCGGCGCAGTGTTGCAGTGCCTTGACGTGCCCCTCGGCGAGATCCATCACGTGGATGTAGTCACGTACGCCGGTGCCATCCACAGTTGGGTAATCGTTTCCAAAGACAGACAGGCAGTCGCGACGGCCAATGGCCACCTGGGTGATATAGGGCATCAGGTTGTTGGGGATCCCTTGCGGGTCTTCACCCATGGTGCCCGATTCGTGGGCGCCGACCGGATTGAAGTAGCGCAGCAGGGTCATGCTCCAGTGGGGCTCGGCCAGCTGCAGATCCTCGAGGATCTCCTCGATGATCAGCTTGGATCGCCCGTAAGGGTTGGTGGCGCTGCGAGGGAAATCCTCGCGGATCGGCAGGCTGGCGGGATCGCCATAGACGGTGGCAGAGGAGCTGAACACCAGATTGTGCACATTGGCCCGCTTCATCGCCTGCTGCAGGGTGAGGGTGCCGCCGAGGTTGTTCTCGTAGTAATCCAGTGGAATGCGGGTCGATTCACTGACCGCTTTGAGGGCGGCAAAGTGGATCACCGCATCGATCTGCTGTTCGGCGAAGATCCGATCCAGTAGGGCTGCATCGCGAATATCCCCTTGATAGAACATGGGTTGCTGGCCGCTGATGGCGGCGACTCTGGCCAGCACACTGCGCTTGCTGTTGCCGAGGTTGTCGACCACCACGGGATTCATACCTGCCGCTTGCAGGGCCAGACAGGTGTGGCTGCCGATATATCCGCAACCGCCGGTGACCAGAACGTTCATCTTGCTCTCCACTGAAAAGTGTCTGGAAGCAGTCTAGCCGAGGGTGTGGCGACCAAACTGTGAGCTTGCTTGCAAAACAGTGTAAACGATTACACTGTTTTTATGGTCATCCTGACGGCAGATATACGTTTCACCCCTGTTTTCAATGGGTTTGCTGGGTATAATGGCGCTCTATTGCACAGTGAAAGAAGTGAAAACAGCATGAGCACCATCAAGGATGTCGCCCGTTTGGCCAATGTGTCGGTGGCAACGGTTTCACGGGTGATGAACAACTCCCCCAAGGCCAGCGCTGCGTCTCGCGAAGTGGTGCAGAAGGCCATGGCCGAACTGGGCTACACCCCCAACGCCAACGCGCGGGCACTGGTTAGCCAGACTTGCGACACCATGGGGGTGGTGGTCGGTGATGTAGCCGATCCCTTCTTCGGTGCACTGGTGAAGGGGGTCTCCGGCGTGGCCGTCGAGCAGAACCTTCACCTGCTGATGGGTAACGGTTTTCACAAGGCGCGTCAGGAGCGTGAAGCGATCGAGCTGCTGATCGGCAAGCGTTGCGAGGCGCTGGTGGTGCACAGCAAGGCGCTGAGCGACGAGGAACTTTACGATTACGCCATGCGAGTGCCCGGCATGGTGCTGATCAACCGCGATATTCCGGCCCTCAAGGGACGCTGCATCGCCCTCAACAATCGGCTGGGTGCGGCTACGGCGACTCGCCACCTGATCGAACTGGGTCACCGCCATATCGCCTTTATCAGCTCGGATCACGCCATCGAGGATGCCACCTTGCGTCTGCAGGGCTATCAGGATGGATTGATGGAAGCCGGTCTGGCAGCCGATCCCGAGCTTATCGAGAGCGGCACGCCGAACGAGGAGGGGGGGAGCGCGCCATGCTCAACCTGCTGGCCAAGGGGCTCAAGGTGACCGCCGTGGTGGCCTATAACGATGCCATGGCGGCGGGCGCCATCTCCGTGTTGGCGGACAACGGCCTGCGAGTGCCGGAGGAGGTCTCGGTGGTGGGCTTCGATGACATCATCTATGCCAGATATTTGCGCCCCAAGCTCTCCACCATGCGCTATCCCATCGAGCTGATGGCGGCCCAGGCGGCCAAGTTGGCCATTCAGCTGGCGGCGGGGGAGAGTGACGCGACCCAGAGCCGGATCTATACCCCCACCCTGATCAATCGCCACTCGGTGGCACCGGTTCGGGCCGGATAGCCCCCTTTTGCGGCCCTGTTCGGGGCCGTTTCTTGCACAGTTATTGTTTTACCTATTTTTAATCATTTTTACTCCGCTTTACTTAACAAAATTAGTGTAATCGTTTACATCTGTGTGAGCGAGATCGCCGTTCCCTGCGTCATACTTCTCTAGACTGAATACGTTTTCTAATCAGCAGGGAGAGTGTGAATGCTCAGGGAGATAGTGGCGCGTCAGGATTGGCAGACTCAGGCCATTACGTCGGTAAACCGGCTGGCTGCCCATACCCCCATGTTCAGCTGGCGCAGCGAAGCGGATGCCTGGGGTGATCTGGCCTCTTCCTCCCGTCTCTTGCTCGATGGCGAGTGGCGCTTCTCCTTCTTTGCCGCTCCCGAATTGGTGCCAGAGAGCTGGCTGGTGCAGGATCTGGCGGATACTTGCCCCATTACCGTGCCGGGTAACTGGCAGCTGGATGCCGCCTATCCAGCGGCGCGGCCGCTCACCGATGGCCCCATCTACACCAATATCAAGTACCCCTTTCCCTGCGATCCGCCCCGGGTGCCGGCAGAGAATCCTACCGGCTGCTACTCCCGCGAGTTCGAACTGCCCGCCGACTGGCTGGCAAGTGGACAGAGCCGGATCATCTTCGACGGGGTGAGCAGCGCCTTCCACCTCTTCTGCAACGGCCGCTGGGTAGGTTACTCCCAGGACAGCCGCCTGCCCGCCGAATTCGATCTGACTCCTTATCTGCAGAGCGGTCGCAACAGGCTGGCTGTGCTGGTGCTGCGCTGGTCTGATGGCTCCTATCTGGAAGATCAGGATATGTGGTGGCTGTCGGGGATTTTCCGCTCCGTCAGCCTGCTGCACAAACCGATCCGCCATCTGATGGATATGCGGGTGACCCCCGAGCTGGATGCCTGCTATCGGGATGGCCGTCTCAAGATTGCCCTGCAGGTGGCCAATGCGGCCGGTCTGTCGGTTGAGGCCAATCTCTATGACGGTAGCGAGCGGGTTGCGACCCTGCGCCAGCCAATCGGCACCCAAGTCATTGATGAAAAAGGAGCATACGACGATCACGCCGAGCTGTGGCTCGACGTGGCTGCGCCGCGCAAGTGGAGCGCCGAGACGCCCCAGCTCTATCGCCTGACTCTGACCCTGCTGGACGAGCAGGGCCACGCCATCGAGAGTGAGGCATGTGATGTGGGCTTTCGGGTGGTGGAGATCTGTGGCGGCCTGCTGCGGGTCAACGGGCAGCCGCTGCTTGTTCGCGGTGCCAACCGTCATGAACACCATCCCGCCAAGGGTTATGCCATCGATCGCGCCACCATGGAGCGGGATCTGCTGCTGATGAAGCGGCACAACTTCAATGCGGTGCGCTGTTCCCACTATCCCAACCACCCCGACTTCTATCGCCTCTGCGATCGGCTCGGTCTCTATGTGGTGGATGAGGCGAATCTGGAGACCCACGGCATGACCCCCATGGGGCGGCTGGCGCGGGATCCCGCCTGGAGCAACGCTTTTCTGGAGCGGGCGACCCGCATGGTGGCACGGGATTTCAACCACCCCTCCATCATCATCTGGTCGCTGGGCAACGAGTCGGGTTATGGCCCGGCCCACGATGCCATGTATGGCTGGATCAAGCGCAGCGACCCGAGCCGTCCGGTGCAGTATGAGGGGGGCGGGGCCGATACCCCGGCGACCGACATCATCTGCCCCATGTATGCCAGAACCCATCAGGATCAACCCTTCCCGGCGGTGCCAAAGTGGGCGCTGGCCAAGTGGATTGGCCTGCCCGGCGAGAGCCGGCCGCTGATCCTCTGCGAATATGCTCACGCCATGGGCAACAGCCTGGGGGGCTACGCCCACTACTGGCAGGCGTTTCGCGATCATCCACGCCTGCAAGGCGGGTTTGTCTGGGATTGGGTCGATCAGGGGCTCGACAAATACACCGCCGATGGTCGCCACTACTGGGGCTACGGCGGCGACTTCGGTGATGTGCAAAACGATCGCCAGTTCTGCTGCAACGGTCTGCTGTTCCCGGATCGCACCCCCCATCCTGCCCTGTGCGAGGCAAAGCGTGCCCAGCAGCCGTTCCGCTTCACCCTGCTCGAGCACACCCCGCTGCGGGTGCGGATCGAGAGCGAATACCTGTTCCGGGAAACCGACAACGAGCGGCTTTGCTGGCAGTTGTGCGAGAACGGCCATGTGCAGCTGCAGGGGGAGATCTCCCTTGAGCTGGCGCCGCAAGGGGTGGTCGAGTTGACCCTGAGCGGGACGCTGCCCCCCTTTGCGGCAGGTTCACTGGCCTGGCTCGATCTGGCGATCGTTCAGCCACAGGCCACCCCCTGGTCGCAGGCGGATCACAAGGTCGCCCGTCAGCAGTTCACCCTGCCGACCCCCCTTGCCCTGCCTGCTCCTGTCGCTGCCGCCACCCTGACCGAACAGCCGGATGGCTGGCGGATCACTGCCGCCAACAGCCAGTGGTGGCTCGACAAGCTGAGCGGTCGCATCACCAGTTGGCAAAAATCGGGGCAGGAGCAGCTGCTGGCGCCGATCATGGATCACTTCTACCGCGGGCCGCTCGACAACGACATCGGCACCAGCGAAGCGGATCACGCAGACCCCAATTCCTGGATTGCCCGCTGGCAGGGCTGTGGTCTCGGCCAGTGGCAGCACCGCTGTCTGGGGATTGCGGTCGCCGGAGGGGATATCCGGGTCAGTCATGGCTACTTCCACCACGATGAGCTGCTGCTGGTGAGTCACTGGCATCACCGCTTTACCGACGATGGCGCCATGAGCCTGGAGATAGAAACCGAGCTGGCACAGGTGCTGCCGTCGCTGCCGCGGATCGGTCTGCTGCTTCATCTGGCCGAGGTACCGGCGCGAGCCGAATGGCTGGGGCGTGGCCCTCACGAGAACTATCCGGATCGCCTGCTGGGCGCCGATCTGGGGCGCTGGAGTCTGCCGCTGGAGGCGATGCATACACCTTATATCTTCCCGAGTGACAACGGCTTGCGCTGCGATACCCGCCAGTTGCAGCTGGGCAGCACGACGGTGAACGGCAGCTTCCATTTCAGTGCCAGCCGCTTCAGTCAGCAGCAGCTGGGCGCCGCCCGTCACCAGAGCGATCTGGTGGCCGAAGAGGGGCTGTGGGTCTGCCTCGATGGCGCCCATATGGGGGTGGGCGGTGATGACTCCTGGAGCCAGAGCGTGCGTCCCGAGTATCAACTGCTTGAGCGTCGTTACCGTTGGGGCTGCACTCTCCGTTAAGCCAGCTATTGAGACGACTGTCGAGCCTGTGCGCCATTTTGACAACAGACCAGTAACGACTAGCCTCAATGCTGTGGGAAAGATTGAGTCTCAAATCTGATTTTTATTTATATGTATTTGAAAAATAAATATAAAGTTTCAATGTAACAGAGTGTAAACGTTTTCATTTTGTCGTCATGATCACAGAAGAAATGACAACAAACTGATTACATTGATTGGCGCTTGCTCAATTGCTCGCCACCCTACAACACAGATAGACACATCGGAGCACACATAATGAAAAAACTGACCACAGTTGCCGCCCTGCTGATGGGCATGATGGCTGGAGCCAATGCCCAGGCTGACACCCGTATCGGGGTAACCGTCTACAAATACGACGATAACTTCATGGCGGTCGTGCGCAAAGCCATCGAGAAGGAGGCGGCAGCCACTCCGGGGGTGGAGCTGCTGATGAACGACTCCCAGAACGACCAGTCCAAGCAGAACGACCAGATCGACGTGCTGCTGGCCAAAGGGGTGAAGGCGCTGGCCATCAACCTGGTAGACCCGGCTGCGGCACCGGTGGTGATTGAGAAAGCCCGTGGCGAAGATATCCCGGTGGTCTTCTACAACAAGGAGCCGAGCGCTACCGATCTGGCCAGCTACGACAAGGCCTACTACGTGGGCACCGACTCCAAGGAGTCAGGGATCATCCAGGGTCAGCTGATTGCCAAACACTGGAAAGCCCATCCGGAGTGGGATCTGAACAAGGATGGCGTGATCCAGTTCGTGCTGCTGAAAGGGGAGCCGGGTCACCCGGATGCCGAAGCGCGCACCTCCTACGTGGTCAAGACCCTGAACGATGGTGGCGTCAAGACTGAACAACTGCACATGGATACCGGTATGTGGGATACCGCCATGGCGAAAGACAAGATGGATGCCTGGATCTCCGGCCCCAACGCCAACAAGATCGAAGTGGTCATCGCCAACAACGACGGCATGGCAATGGGTGCAGTCGAGTCACTGAAAGCCCAGGGTAAGACTGCCATTCCGGTATTCGGCGTCGATGCGCTGCCGGAAGCGTTGGCCATGGTCAAGAGCGGTGCCATGGCGGGTACCGTGCTGAACGATGCGGCCAACCAGGCCAAAGCCACCTTCGAGCTGACCAAGAATCTGGCTGAAGGCAAACCGGCCGGTGAAGGCACCAAGTGGAATATCGTCGACAAGGTAGTACGTGTTGCCTACGTCGGTGTGGATAAAGACAACCTGTCCCAATTCGAGTAATTCCCTCCTCCAGGGCAAGGGAGATCCCCTTGCCCTTTTTTCAACCAGATGTGATGGCTGATATGACAACACAGCAACAATCAGAATGGCTGTTGGAGATGATTGACGTCAGTAAGAGCTTTCCCGGCGTCAAGGCACTCGATAATGTCAATTTACGGGTCCGTCCTCATTCTGTGCATGCGTTGATGGGCGAAAACGGAGCGGGAAAATCCACACTGCTCAAGTGCCTGTTCGGCATTTACGAGAAGGATCAGGGCAAGATCTTCTTCAAGGGGCAGGAGATCAACTTCACCTCCTCCAAAGAGGCGCTGGAAAATGGCGTCTCCATGGTGCATCAGGAGCTCAACCTGGTGCTGCAGCGTACCGTGATGGACAACATGTGGCTCGGCCGCTACCCCACTAAGGGGTGGTTTATCGACCACGGCAAGATGTATGACGACACCAAGCGCATCTTCGACGAGCTGGATATCGACATCGACCCCAAGGTGAAGGTCGCGACCCTGTCGGTCTCCCAGATGCAGATGATCGAGATCGCCAAGGCGTTCTCCTACGATGCCAAGATCGTCATCATGGATGAACCCACCTCCTCCCTGACCGAGAAAGAGGTGAACCACCTCTTCAAGATCATCAACAAGTTGAAGGATAAGGGGTGCGGCATCGTCTACATCTCCCACAAGATGGAGGAGATCTTCCAGCTCTGTGACGAGATCACCATATTGCGGGATGGCCAGTGGGTGGCAACCCAGCCGCTCAAGGGCATGACCATGGATCAGATCATCGGGATGATGGTCGGCCGTGAACTGACCCAGCGCTTCCCGGAAAAGACCAACCAGCCGAAAGAGGTGATCCTCGAGATCGAACACCTGACGGCGAAGAACCAGCCCTCCATTCAGGATGTGACCTTCAACCTGCACAAGGGGGAGATCCTCGGCATCGCCGGACTGGTGGGGGCCAAGCGCACCGACATCGTCGAGACCCTGTTCGGCATTCGTGATCGCAGTCAGGGCAGCATCAAGCTGCACGGCAAAGAGGTGGCCAACCACAACGCCCACGAAGCGATCCGCAACGGCTTTGCGCTGGTGACGGAAGAGCGCCGCTCCACCGGTATCTACTCCCGGCTCGATATCGCCTTCAACTCCCTGATCGCCAACATGGACAGCTACAAGGGCTCCATGGGGCTGCTCAGCGACAACAAGATGAAGAGCGATACCCAGTGGGTGATCGACTCCATGCGGGTCAAGACGCCGACCCAGCAGACCCAGATCGGTTCCCTCTCCGGGGGTAACCAGCAGAAGGTGATCATCGGTCGCTGGCTGCTGACCCAGCCGGAGATCCTGATGCTCGACGAGCCTACCCGCGGCATCGACGTCGGGGCCAAGTTCGAGATCTACCAGCTCATCCTGGAGCTGGCGAAGAAGGACAAGGGGATCATCATCATCTCGTCAGAGATGCCGGAATTGCTGGGGATCACCGACCGCATCATGGTGATGAGCAATGGCCGGGTCGCCGGGATCGTCAATACCAAAGAAACTGACCAGAGCGAGATACTGCGCCTGGCATCTCTGTACCTCTAGAGACAGGAAGACATTTATGGAGTCGGCTAAAAATTTCAATCTGATGCAGGCGCTCAAGGAAAACGCCATCTATCTGGTGCTGCTGGTGCTGCTCATGGTCATCGTGATCCAGGAGCCCTCCTTCCTGAGCCTCACCAACTTCAGCAACATCCTGACCCAGTCCTCGGTGCGGGTCATCATCGCGCTGGGGGTGGCGGGCATCATCATCACTCAGGGGACGGATCTCTCGGCCGGTCGTCAGGTCGGTCTGGCGGCACTCATAGCAGCAACCATGTTGCAGGCGCTGACCAACGTCAACAAGGTGTTCCCGACGCTGGGGGAGGTGCCCATTCCTGCGGTGATCCTGCTGGTGTGTGTGGTGGGGGCGCTGATTGGTCTGGTCAACGGTCTCATTGTGGCCTACCTGAACGTTACCCCGTTCATTACCACCCTGGGCACCATGATCATCGTCTACGGTATCAACTCCCTCTACTTTGACTCGGTGGGTGCTTCGCCGGTGGCCGGGTTTGACCCTCGCTTCTCCAGCTTCGCCCAAGGGTTTATCCGGATAGGAGGATTCAAGCTCTCCTATCTCACCTTCTATGCGGCCATCGCCAGCGTCTTTGTCTGGGTGCTTTGGAACAAGACCCGCTTTGGCAAAAACATCTTCGCCATCGGCGGTAACCCTGAGGCTGCCAAGGTCTCCGGCGTCAACGTGGCGGTCAATCTGGTGATGATCTATGCGCTGGCAGGGGTCTTCTACGCCTTCGGCGGCATGCTGGAAGCGGGCCGTATCGGTAGCGCCACCAACAACCTCGGCTTCATGTACGAGCTCGATGCCATCGCGGCGTGCGTGGTGGGCGGCGTGTCGTTTGCCGGCGGGGTGGGAACGGTCGCGGGTGTGATTACCGGCGTACTTATCTTCACCCTGATCAACTATGGCTTGACCTATATCGGCGTCAGCCCTTACTGGCAGTTCATCATCAAGGGCGGCATCATCATTCTGGCGGTGGCCCTGGACTCCATGAAGTACGCCAAGAAGAAATAACGATTGGCAGGGAGGGTTGGCGTTGCCAGCCCTCTCTTCTGGAGGGAACCCATGCCATTCAAGGTCAAGATCTACCTCTTGCTGCTCCTGGCCATTCTGGTCACCATCGGCACCGCCGGGCTCAGTGTGAATCACTTCATCAGTGGCTACATTCGCACTCAGGCCACCCACAACATCACCGAGCAGATCACTCTGGTCAAAGAGAAGCTGGCCAGCGACATCAATCAGAAAATCCTGTTGGCCGCCAACCTCAACTTCGGGGTGACCAACGTCAAGAAGACCCTGCAAGAGACCGGCTTTCACAATATCGTCAAAGTGATCGGCGACATGGCCTTCGACGTGAACGGGGTCATCAACGACAGTGCCAAAGTCGATGCCCTGCGCAAGTTGATCCCCGCCGCCAACAACCAGATCACCGTCAGCCCGCTGCAACAGGTGGATGGCAAGCCGGTCATCACCATTCTGGTGCCACGCGGTGCCGATTCCGCCTATCTCTACTACCTCGACATGAGCGAGTTCAAAAGCCTGCTGGAGAAGATGAGTGGCGATGGCCGCTACTTCTCGCTGGCCGACAGTCAGGGCAACAGCCTCTATGACAGCAAGCCGCAGGGGGAGAGCGAAGCGCGCCCCAACCAGCTGGATATTCGCGGCAGCAGCTGGACGCTGACCGGCTACATCGATCTTGACTACATCCGGGCCATGACCCGGGCCCTCAACGGCCAGATCATCATGGCACTGTGCGGCGTGGCGATCGTAGTGATGGTGCTGGCGATGCTGGCGCTCAACGTGGCCTATCGCCCCATCCTCTCGCTGCGGGATCTGGTGCTGGAGCTCTCCCGCGGCAGCGGCGATCTCACCCGCCGACTGGCGGTAACCAGCAAGGATGATCTGGGCCAGATCTCGGCCGGTATCAACCGCTTTATCGAGCGGTTGCAGGAGATGATGGGGGAGGTGCGGCAGGCGAGCGGCCAGCTCAACAGCGGCATCGAGGGGTTGGCCAGCCAGACCGGCGCCGCCCAGTCCCTGCTGGCGGATCATGTACGCGAGACCGAGCAGGTGGTGACCGCCATCAACGAGATGAGCCGCACCGCGGTCTCCGTCTCCGAGAATGCGGCCAGCACCGCCCAGCTCACCGGCCAGAGCCAGCAGCTGGCGAGCCAGTCCCGTCAGGTGGTGGATCAGGCCATGGCCAGCGTGATGGCGCTGGTGGACGAAGTGGAAGCCACTGCCCGCTCCATCGAGGCGATGCAGCAGGATGTGCAGCAGATTGGCTCTGTGCTGGGGGTGATCGGCAGCATTGCCGAACAGACCAACCTGCTGGCCCTCAACGCCGCCATCGAGGCGGCTCGCGCCGGGGAACAGGGTCGTGGCTTTGCGGTGGTGGCGGATGAGGTACGCTCGCTTGCGGCCCGTACTCAGAAGAGCACTGCAGAGATCCAGACCATGCTGGCCAGCCTGCAGCGGGGCACCCGGACCGTGGTGGAGGCCATGGGCAACACCAAGCAGAGCTGTCAGGGGGCTGCCGAGAACACCACTAAAGTCAACGAGTCGCTGGATCTGATGGCGGGGGAAGTGGTGGAGATCAACGATCTCATCAGCCATATCGCCACGGCAGCGGAGCAGCAGAGTGCGGTTGCTGAAGAGATCAATCGCAACATGAGTGCCATTGCCGAAGTGATCCGCCAGCTGACCCATAATGGCGAAGCGACGGTTGCCAGTTCCGCCGCGATGCAGCAAACCTACGACCGGCTGCGGGAGATCGTGGGCCACTTCCGACTGGAGTAAGGCCGATGTTGAGCCAATAACAAAACAGGGCCATCCGGCCCTGTTGTTGTTTTCCTGTCTGCCTTAATCAATCGGCCTTGCGACGCAGATAGACCCCGGCTTCCATGTGATGGGTCCAGGGGAACTGGTCGAACAGGGCGAAACGGGCGATCTCGTGGGTTTCCCCCAGCACGGTCATGTTGGCCTGCAGGGTTTCGGGGTTGCAGGAGATGTAGAGGATGTTGTCGTACTCCTGTACCAGCTTGACGGTCGCATCGTCGAGACCGGCGCGGGGCGGGTCGACGAAGATGGTGTTGCACTGGTAGCTCTTGAGGTCGACCCCCTTGAGACGGTTGAACTCCCGCTCGCCACGCATCGCCATGGTGAACTCCTCGGCTGACATGCGCAGGATGATCAGGTTGTCGACGCCGTTGGCGGCGATGTTGAACTGGGCGGAGTCGACGCTCGGCTTGGCGATCTCGGTGGCCAGCACCTTGCGGAAGTTCTGCGCCAGCGCGATGGAGAAGTTTCCGTTGCCGCAATAGAGCTCCAGCAGGTCCCCTTCGCTCCCTTTGGTCACATCCAGCGCCCAGGCCAGCATCTGCTCGTTGATGGCGGCGTTGGGCTGGGTGAAGCTGTTCTCCACCTGTTTGTAGGTGAGCTGGCGACCCGCCACGTTGAGCTGTTCGATGACGAAGTCATCCCCCAGACAGATCTTCTGCTTGTGGGCGCGGCCAATCAGCTGCAGCTCGAACCCTTTGGCGCGCAGGTCGGCCTGCAGCGCTTCGGCGGCCTGTTGCCACTCTGCTTCCAGCTTGCGGTGATAGAGCAGGCTGACAATGATCTGGCCGGACTGGGTGGAGAGGTAGTCAATCTGGAACAGCTTGCGGCGCAGCACCGGGTGTGGGCGCAGCCCCTCCAGCAGCAGCGGCATCAACTGGTTGATGAGGCGGCTGGCGGTAGGGAAGTGGTCTATCTTGATGATCTCTTTGGTCGCCGGGGCATACATGCAGTGGAAGAGGTCATCCCCTTCGTGCCAGATGCGAAATTCGGCGCGCATCCGGTAGTACTCCGCCGGTGAGCTGTGCACTTCCAGTGCCGGGAGGGTGAAGCCGGCAAACAGCTCGGTGAGGCGAGCGCGCTTTTCGTCGAGTTGGGCCTGATAGTCGGCCGCGGTTCTAGGCGCCGGAGCGTTCGCGGAAGGCTGTTGGGATTGGGTCATAAATACCTCACATGCACACCGGCCGGGCCGGGTCGAAATCGGGGGAAGGCAACAGGCCACCCAAAGGGGCCCGATTTTAAAAGCCAGCCGCAGATTGTCCAGCATTTTGTGGTCAAGAAGTGTTCAGTCAGGCCGATAGCTGATCTACAGGCATGGTGGGAGGACACATTATGCAGATCGAAGGCGTGGGCGCAGCCCAACCCAAGGGAGTGGGTGTTTCTCCCAAATCGCCCCAACAGGCGGAGCAGAAACAGGTCAAGAGCGAGGAGGCTGTCTCCTTGCACAAGCCGCCCAAGTGGGCGCAGGTTTTGATCCAGCAGGCATTGCAGTTCTCGCTGGAGATCAACGGCCAAGGCTATCAGGCGCCGAAGGTGAAAGAGCCCGAGGAGATCACGCCGGAGACCCTGTTCGACTTCCAGTCGGTGGCTGACAACGTGCTGCAGTTTGTGACCGGGCGGCTTGGCGCCGCACGGGCCGATGGCAAATCCGACGACGACCTGACCGGGATGATGGAGCAGGCCCGCAAGGGGGTCGACAAGGGCTTTGACGAGGCGAAGAAGCAGCTCGGCAAGTGGGCGACTGACAACGACGATATCAAAACCGGTATCGATCAGAGCTACAAGCTGATCCAGAAAGGGCTCGAGGAGTTCGAGAAGGAGTTCTTCGGTAAGGTCTCTCCGACCGACATGGGGCAGGCCGAGATGGCCAGCCGCCAGCAGGGGTATCTGGAGATCCAGACCAAGGATGGCGACAAGGTGGTGCTGCGCTTCAACGATAGCTGGCAGACCAAGTCCCAGAGCAGCGAGAGCGGCAGCCAGTTCAGCCTCAAATCGAGCCAGAGCTTCAGCTTCTCGCTGGAGGGGGATCTCAGCAGCGACGAGATGGAGTCCATCGGCAAGTTGGTCAAAGGGATCGACGAGCTGGCGGGGAGCTTCTTCTCCGGCAACTTCGAGGATCTGCTGGACAAGGCGGGCGAGCTGAAACTGGATGACAGCCAGCTGGCCTCCTACTCCCTCAAGCTCAAGCAGAGCGTCAAACTGAGCCAGACCTATCAGGGGGCGCACTCCCTGCAGGATCTGATCAAGCCATTTGCCGACTACTTGCCGAAGCTGGATCAGGTGCAGAAACAGGCGGATAGCCTGCTGCCACCATCCCAGCAACAGGCGCTGACCCCGGCCGTGCTGGCGGCGAGAGGAGAAGAGGAACCGGCGCAGGTCGATCGCTTCACCAGCTTCAACCAGCGGATGCTGGAGGCGCTGCGGATGATCAACCAGTTCCAGCCCTCCACCGAGCCCGCCAGTAAGAACGCCTGAGCCACAGCGCGTAACGCAAGTAATGACCTGCCGTTTGCCAGCCCTTCCCGGGGCTGGCAAACTGGCCTTTTCTCCAATCCGGTTGCCCCATGAACCCCAAGAAGCCAAGAGACAAGCGCGAGCTCTGCTACCCCTTTATCTTCGAAACCTCGCTCAAATGTGATTTTGAAATCGCCACCGACGAGCTCTGCTGTCAGGTCGGGGCCGTGCTGTCACACCTTGCGCCGGAGCCCATGCTGGCGGATCTCGCGGCGTTGCAGCGGCTTATCTACAACCTCAACGGCTCGGTGCGCGGCAAGCTGGGGATCTTCGACGCAGATCTTGAGTGGCTCAAGGCCCGTTACGACCACTACAACGAGGCGAGTCGCGGCAGCGTCACCGGTTTCGTGCTGCCACAGGGGCCGCAGCCTATCCCCACCCTCCATCTGTGCCGCTGCGGCAGCAAGAAGGTGGTGCGGCTGCTGGTCCGGTTGGAAGAGAGCGGGGTGGCCTTCGATCCCATTCTCTATCGCTTCGCCAACCTGCTGGCCAACTTCTTCTTCGTGCTCACCGTCTACCTCAAGCAGCGCTGGCAGGTGCCGGAAGTGCCCTACGTCAGCATCAACTACTGATGGCGGCTGGTTAGGGGCCAGACGTCATGGTGGATTGAATGGAATAAAAAACCGGAGCCTTGGGCTCCGGTTTTGCTTTTCAGCGCGTAAGTTGCCCGCTCAGCTGGAGATCAGCACCCGGGCCGAGTTGGCGGGGATGGTGAGCTGCACCTCGCCCTGCACCACTTCAAACTTCTCACCGTTGAAGGCGTCGGTGAAGCGGCTGGCGGGGCTCGCGGTCTGCCACAGGGGCAGGCTGATGGTGCGCGGCTCGCTCGGGTGGCGGTTGCAGGCTACTACCACCTGATCGCTTTGCAGGGTACGGGCGAACACATAGCTGTGGGGCCCGGCGTAGAGGGTCTGGATATCGCCACGGCGCAGGGAGGGGCGCTGGCGGCGGATCTGGATCAGCCGGCGATAGTGGTCGTGCAGCACGTGATCCCAGTCAGTGGTATCCCACGGGAAGCAGCGGCGGCAGTCCGGATCGTTGCCGCCGGAGAGCCCCACTTCATCGCCGTAGTAGATGGAGGGCACGCCGATATAGGTGAGCAGCAGGGTGGCGGCCAGCTGCATCCGCTGTTTGTCTTCACCCAGAAGATGGAGGAAACGGGCGGTGTCGTGGCTGTCCAGCAGGTTGAACTGGGCCAGCTGGTTCTTGAACGGGATGTGGGCCCGCGCCAGCTTGAGCCAGCGATCCAGCTCTTTGGCGCTGATCTTGATGGGGTGGTAGGCGATATCCTGCCTCGCCAGGAAGGCGCGGATCGGGTGGGCGAAGCCGTAGTAGTTCATGGCGCCGTCCTCCTGATCCCCTTGCAGCCACTGGCTCGCCTCGAAGAAGTGTTCGCCGAGCACATAGGCGTCCGGGTTCTCCTGCTTCACTGCCCCGCGAATGGCGCGCACGTGACTGCGATTGCCCTCGGCGGTGCCGCGCTCGCCCAGCATGTGGATGACGTCGAAGCGCCAGCCGTCGATCTGGTAGGGGGCACGCATCCAGTAGCGCAGGATGGCGTCATCGGCGCGATAGACGGCGTCCTGCACCTTCTCGCAGGAGAAGTCGAGCTTGGGCAGGCTGCGAATGCCCTTCCAGCTGACGTAATCCCCTTCTTGGTCAAAGGTGTAGAAGCTGCGCCACGGGGAGTCCGGGTTGCTCTGGGCTCCCAGTGGCGGGCAGAACCAGGGGTGCTCGGTAGAGGTGTGGTTTACCACCGCATCGAGGATGATCTTCATGCCGCGCTGGTGCAGGTTGCGGGTCAGCTCGGCGAACTGCTCGTTGCTGCCGAGGTGGGCATCCACCTTGAAGTAGTCCTGGGTGTCGTACTTGTGGTTGCTCGGTGAATCGAAGATGGGGTTGAGGTAGAGCGCCGTCACTCCGAGAGATTGCAGATAGTGCAGCTTGGCATCGATGCCCGCCAGATCGCCGCCGTAAAATTCGCAGGCGCCGTGGCCCTCTTCATGACGGCTGACCGGCTCGCCCCACGCCTTGCTGATCACCGCTTTGCCACGGTACTCGTACTCGTGATGCTTGACGCTCAGCGACGGATCGCCGTTGCAGAAGCGGTCGGGGAAGATCTGGTAGAACACCTGATCCTGCACCCAGGCCGGTGGCTGGTGCAGGCTGTTGAAGCGAAAATGCTGTTCCCGTGGCGGCATGGACGCGCTGACGCCCGCCCCGTGCAGCCACCACTGCTCCTCGTCGGTGAGGCACTTGAAGCTGTAGAGGTGGATATCCTGTCCCTTGATGAGCGGCAGGGTCGCCTGCCACACCTGCAGCCGATCGCGGGTGGAGACCGCCGTCATCGGGATCAGGTATTCCTCGTTATCCGGCTCGTGGCGTAGCCACACCTCGCGGAACGGCGCATCCAGCTCGCTAAAGAGGGTCAATTGCAGTGCGTCGGCGCTCTCTTTGAACCAGGGCGCCACCTGGGGATGAAACAGAAACGGATGGGTCATGATGCTTATTGAGTCAGAAGATCGGCGAGGGCATTACCCTGTTCATGCAGTGTTTCGAGCTGACCTGCCAGCGACTTGGGATCCAGTCCCAGCTGATCGGCGAGCGGTTTGGGGAAGCGGGCGATGATGGCCTGGGCAGGCACGCCCGCGTTCCAGGCGAAGGAGATAAACACGGCGAGGCGGATCAGCACCGCCTCCTTGCTGACCGGATCGTGGGAGAGCGGGTCAAGCTGCTGGGAGATGGCATCGACGAAGGCCTCGGAGAGGTTCCAGCGCCGCGCCAGCTCGGCACCAAGCTGGGCATAGTCGTAGCCCAGCATCTCCCGCTGGGCCTCGACCCGGCTGCTGCCGTTCTGGATCGCCATGTTGATGAGCTCGGCCTCTTCCGGCAAGGTGCTCTGGATAAGCAGTTCGCCGATGTTGTGGATCAGGGCGCAGGTGAAGGCGGTCTCGGGATCCATCACCTTGGCCTCTTGGGCCAGGGTTTTGGCTATGGTGGCGACCTGGAAGGTCTCGGTCCAGAACTTGTTCTTGTCGAAGCTGGGCGGGGCCTTGAAGGTGCCGATGATGCCGGAGGCGACCACCACGGAGCGAAGTCGGTTGAAGCCGAGCCGGATCACTGCCTGTTCGATGGAGGTCACTTCGTTGCCCCGGCGCAGGGCGGCCGAGTTGGCCATCCGCAGCACCTTGACGCTGATCACCTGATCCATGGCGATCTTGGCCGCAATCTCGTCGATGCGGGCATTCTCGTCGTTGAAGCTCTGCATCAACTCGTGCAGCAGCTTGGGAATAGTGGGGAGTTGTTTGATCTTGTCAAACAGGCGATCCATCGACATGGCTGAGGCAGCCTCCGTTGCGAACTCTGCCTCATATTGTGCCACAGCCGGACAACATGTTCCTGTTTGTGATGCGGCTTTGTGAGCGCTAGAACACCCAGTCGCGCAAGGTGTATTCCAAACGGTGCTGTTTGCCCTGCAGGATCAGGTTCTGACTGGTGCCGCTCAGGGTGGCACCCTCGGTCAGGGTGGTCAGTACAGCCTGTTCGATAGTGTCGAGCGGCGGCATGCAGGCCATTTCGGTGCTGCCCAGACTGGTGACCCACAGCTTGTCATCTTCCAGATGGCCCTGACCGAAGTAGCGGTTGCAACCGGCGATGCCGTTGACGGTGAAGTGCTCGCCGATCTCGAAATCGGGGGGATTGTCGCGGGGGGCCTCGATCGGTTGGCCATCCAGTTTGCTCAGTACCCAGTGGTGGTGTTGCAGATCTTGCTGAACAAAGGCGGTCGAGCTGCAGCCAGCGAGCAGTAACAGGGGGATCAGCAAAAAGGGCAATCTGGGCATGAGGGGGCTCCGGTTGGGGGAGCGTCAAGAATACCCTTTTTGGGCAGTCGGGAGCAGGGCGGGAGAGGGGACGACCGACCGCTTCTGTCGCCCCTTGTCTCGCACGACTGTCGCTTAATGGCAACACACGGGTGATGTCGCCATCGATTTACGCTATCTCAGGGCTCAGTTGGCGAACAGCCGCTCGGCATAACGGGCAAGACCCGCGGCCACCGAGCCGAAGTCATCGCCACCCTCAAGCGGGATGGAGGGGAGCTTCTGGCGGATAAAGCTGGCGATCAGCGGTGAGCGGGCGCTACCACCGGTGACGAAGATGCGATCCGGCTGCACACCGGCGGCGGCAATCGCTTCGTCCATCAGCTCGCCAATCTTCTCTAGCAGCAGGGCCGAAGCGTTGGCCAGCTGTTCGCGGGTCAGTTCCGCTTCCAGCCCTTTTTCCAGCTCGGCCAGCGACTGGCGATTGAGTTCCTGCTCCGAGAGGGCGATCTTGCCCTGCTCGGCACGCCACACCAGCTGGTGGCTCAGCTTGTGGGCCCGCAGGCTGGCCAGACGCCCCAGCTTGCTGCCGGGCTGGCTGTCGAGCTGCAGATCCTGCAGCTGGCGGGCGGTGTCGAGGCTGTAGAAGCGGCTCTGGGCGCTGACGTCGTTGATGGCGGCCGCATCCCAGAACAGTGGGTGGGGCAGCGGCTTGCCGGTCTTGAGGGTCTCGTGCATGCCGAGCAGCGGCATCATCCCCTCCACCGTCAGGCGGATGTCGAAGTCGTTGCCGCCGATCCGCTGGCCGCTGTGGCCGAGCAGATCGCCGCTGCGATCCAGCTGATCGCGGTAGCTCGGGCCCATCCGCAGCATGGAGCAGTCTGTGGTACCGCCACCGATATCCACCACCAGCACCACGGCGTCTTCGGTGAGGCGCGCCTCGAATTCAAACCCGGCGGCCACCGGCTCATAGAGGAACTCCACCTGCTCGAAACCGGCCAGACGAGCCGCCTCGGTCAGGATGGCGATAGCTTGCTGGTTGCTCTCTTCCCCCGCCAAGCCCTGGAAGTTGACCGGGCGACCGATCACCGCTTGGCGGATCGGGGCTCCGAGCTGCTGTTCCGCCTGCTGGCGGACGTGGAGCATCATGGCGCAGACGATGTCTTCAAACAGGGCGATCTGGGGGGCCTTGAGACCATAAGCCCCGAGGAAGGATTTCGGCGATTTGATGTAGTAGCCGTCGTCCGGCTCTTCCAGATAGCGCTCCAGCGCGGCACCGCCAAAGCTCAGCTCGTCGATCAGCCCCTCTTCGCGCATTTGGCGGCGAACCATCTGGGCGCGGGTGACCACGGGGCCACGCAGCTTGAGGTACTCCGCCTGCTGGGCGGGGGCCAGCCCTTCGGCCAGCAGACCGGCGATAGCATCCCGGTGGGGGGCATGCAGGGTGGAGGGGAGATAGCGGGATGCACCAAGATTCAGCAGCCTGGGGCTACCTTGTTCCATCACGGCCACGGCACAGTTGGAGGTGCCGTAATCAAATCCGATAAACATGGGCGCCAGACTCCTGAATAAAAAAGGGGGGCTAGCCTACCCGAAGGCGCCGGGTCTCACAACCCGGCGCGTGACGAAGAGAGGGCGAGCCCTTATTCCACTTCGTTGTCGCAGCGGCCCTGGCTCTCGATGGCGCGGATATTGCCGAGGGTGGTATCGGCGATGGCGTGCAGTGCCTCGCGGGTCAGGAACGCCTGATGGCCGGTGAACAGCACGTTGTGGCAGGCGGACAGACGGCGGAACACGTCATCGGTGATCACCTCGTTGGACTTGTCGGAGAAGAAGAGATCCTCTTCCTCTTCGTAGACATCAAGCCCCAGAGCGCCGATACGGGAGGTCTTGAGTGCCTCGATGGCGGCGTTGGAGTCGAGCAGGCCGCCACGGCTGGTGTTGATGATCATCACCCCGTCCTTCATCTTGGCAAATGCCTCCTTGTTCAACAGGTGGTAGTTCTCTTTGAACAGCGGGCAGTGCAGGCTGATGATATCGGATTGGCGGAACAGGGTATCGAGATCCACGTACTCGGCCCCCAGCTCGATGGCTGCCGGATTCTGGTAAGGATCGTTCACCAGCAGGCGAACCCCGAAGCCCTTGAGGATGCGCAGGGCGGCCAGACCGATCTTGCCGGTACCGATGACGCCAACGGTCTTGCCATGCATGTTGAAGCCGACCAGCCCTTCCAGCGAGAAGTTGGCGTCGCGGGTGCGCTGATAAGCCTTATGGATGCGGCGGTTGAGGCACATCATCATGCCGACGGCGTGTTCTGCGGTCGCCTCGGGGGAGTAGGCGGGCACTCGCACTACTTTCAGCCCCAGCTCTTTGGCAGCGGCCAGATCCACGTTGTTGTAACCGGCGCAGCGCAGGGCAATCACCTGGGTGCCGTTGGCAGCCAGTTCGGTCAATACCTCGCGGTCGGCATCGTCATTGACGAACAGACACACCACCGGGAAGCCGTGAGCCAGTCGGGCCGTTTTGGCCTCCAGCCGCACATCGAAAAACTCCAGGTCGAAGCCGTACTGGCTGTTGGCCTGGTTGAAATGCTCTTTGTCATAGCTCTTGGTACTGAATACGGCGACTTTCATGGTATGTGCTCCGCAGCGTGTGTGTCGTCAAATTACAACAAAATGGGTCAGCTATCACCGGACAAACCGGCTGGTTATTGTCCCCACGGCATAATGGGAACGGCGCTGACTGCACTCTTGTACGAACCATCCACCAGTTTGGTGCTGTAGGTCAGGTAAACCAGTGCATTGCGTTTCTTGTCGTAAAAACGCACCACTTTCTGCTCCTTGAACACCAGTGAAGTGCTGACATCGAACACCTCTTCTCCCGCCTTCAGCTTTTCGGGCAGGGTGATGGGGCCGATCTGGTGGCACGACAGGGAGGCGTGGGAGGGATCTTCCGCCAGTCCCAGCCCGCCTTTTACACCACCTGTCTTGGGGCGCGCCAGATAGCAGGCGACGCCGTCGATGCGCGGATCGTCGAACGCCTCCACCAGGATCTTGTGGTTGGGGCCAAACAGCTTGAAGGCGGTGCTCACTTCACCGACCGGGTCGGCCTTGTCGGCCAGTGCCGGGCCGGCAAACAGGGCCCCCAGCAGCAGGGGCAGGGCGCGGCGCAGGGCATTATGTCGCGTGTGGTTATGTGTCATGGTCTCTCCTGTTGGCCCGACCCCCCTTCAATAGGGAATGTCCAGGCGACGATAGAGGCTGGCAAGCACCCAGGCGGGGCCTATCAGCAGAAATTGCAGGTCGGCGAGGAAGGAGGGGCGCTTGCCCTCGATCCTGTGGCCGACAAACTGGGCTATCCAGAGCAGCACGAAGATAAACAGCGCGGGCCACAGCAGCGGCCCCTGCCACTGGTGGCAGCAGGCCAGCCCGAGCGCGGTCAGCCCCGCCATCCCGACGAACAGGGCAAACGACAGCTGCAGATAGAACAGCAGCACCGGAATGGCCGCCACTGCCGCCCAGTTGAGGGGTTCTGGCAAGGGTCCGTGTGGCAGACACCAGAGCAGCGCCAGCGAGCAGAGATAGATGCCCGGTACCGCCAGTTTGTGGATGGCGACGTTGACCGGATGGCGATGGCTCTGGCCGTACTGCGCAAACCACTCCTGGATTCCCTTCATGGCACCTCCCTGGCGCACTGTGTTCTCGCTGCCTGACTTTCGTGGTCAGGGGCTCGGGATACTTATCCCTGCGGTGGATACTCCCAATATTGGGCCGGAATGGATTTTAGCAACGGGGTCATATCCGGATTGGGCAGGGCGATGGTGACCCGCTGATCGAGGTTGGCGCTGGCGAGCGCTTCGCGGATCTTGGGGTTGTCATGGAAGAACTTCATAAAGCTGCCATCGGCATAGGCCCGCTCCAGCCCGGTCTGAATCGCCTTGGCCAGCTTGGGGTATTCGGGGCTGACGAAGAAGAACTGGGCGAAGGGGTAGCGGATCAGCAGATGCTGCTCGATGGCGAGGTTGGGATACTGCGCCACCAGCTCGCTGCGCTCGGCGAAGATCTCTACCAGGGCGCGCGGGAAGAAGTCGATCTTGTCGCCGTCGTTGATAAGGCGAAACAAGCTGCTGTAGCGGCCGGAGAAGGTCGGGATGCCCGCATTTTCCAGAATTTTGTTATCGGCCCAACCGACCCCTTGCGCCACCTTCAGCTGTTTGAGGTCGGCCAGAGTATTGATCTGGTTGAACTTCTCTTGGGCATCCGCGTGGATGAACGACAGCCGCAATCCTTCCAGCCCGCGAAACAGCGGAATAGGGACGGCAATCAGGGAGGATTCGAGTGCGCTGGAGGTACCCATCCAGAAGACGTTGATGGTCTTGCCCTTGCTCAGCTGCTGCTGGAGGGTGAACTGGTTGAGGTCGAGTTCGACAGGCTGGATGCGAAAGGGTTGCCCGGAGCGGGTCAGGGCCAGTTCCAGCAGCTTGTACTGGTACTCCTGGTCAAGATTGTTGACGGGACGGCTGGGGACCTTGACCGTCAGAACCTGTGCTTGTGCCAGCAGTGGCAGGCACAAACACAGCTTGATGAGCCATTTCACTCTCTGTTCTCCTGTAGATTCCGGAAGGTGTCCGGAGTCTAACAGAACTTGTCACCATCTTGCTGCGAGGCGTTGTGCAAGGTTTGAGCGCAGGGCCCTGCCTTGCTGGCGTCTGTTACACCAGAATGGTGACGGTTCTTCGAAGAATCAGGCGACGCGACGGAACACGTGGGTATCGTTAAATTCCTTGGTGCTCTGGCATTCGACGCAGAAACGGGATTCCGGACGGGCATGCAGCCGCTTGAGGGAGATCTCGTCACCGCAAGATTCGCAGTAACCAAAATCCCCTTCGCTGATGCGCTTCAATGCGCCCCGCAGCTTGCGCAGGTGCAGCTTGTCGTGCTCGATGCGGTTCAGCTCCAGACGGCGGGCTTCCTCGATACTGGCACGGTCAATTTCATCAGCCATCTCGTTGGTGTCGGTGGCGATGGCCTGGCTGGCCTGGGAGTTCAGGCGCTCTTCGAGCTCGACGATCTGTCGCTCGATCTGCCCCTTGTAAAAGGCCAGTTGGTCTTCAGTCATGAAATCACACATACGATTAACTACCAGTCAGTTTACTAACCCAATTATCCCTGTTTATGGGGGCTGTCTGCCTACAGACCAAGCCCTTGTATCCCGATTTGCACCTGTTTCATGCAAGAGAGTGCAAATCAGGGCGGGCCTTGTACCAAAAAAATGCAGCCAAGCAAAGCAAATAGGATAAGGATTGTGCGCCCTTGCAAAAAAATGGTCCGTTCCTGCGGGGGATTGGTCGGGATCTGGCGCCTGCTTCACCCTCTGTTGGCATCGCCTTTGCAACGATGAGAAGGGTGGGTTTCGTACGGATTTAAGTGTTTAGTATTTGGTGCCGCCTTGGTCATTATATGCGCCGTTATTTATAGTTTTTTAAACACGCCCGCTTGACATTGCCCTTGATGGCGGGCTTTTATGGTGATGTTGATTACAATTTTATAACAAGGGTGTTCCATATATTAGACACCCTTGCCAATGGCAACCGTAAAGTCGGGGTTTAACATGGACAGTATCAAAGGCTGGATGGAGAGCAATCGCATCACGGAAGTGGAGTGCCTGTTCCCGGATTTCACCGGCAACGCCCGGGGCAAGATCATCCCAGCCAACAAGTTTTTGCGTGAAGGGGGCATGCGTCTGCCCGAGGTGATTTTCACCCAGACGGTGACCGGCGAATATCCGGATGACGACAGCATGATCGACCCGCTGGAGCGGGACATGCAGCTCTATCCTGACCCCAACACCATCCGTTTTGTCCCTTGGGCGCTGGAGCCCACTGCACAGGTGATCCACGACTGTTTCGACGTCAACGGCAAGCTGATCGACATCGCGCCGCGCTCCGTGCTGCGTCGGGTTCTGTCATTTTACGAGAAGCAGGGCTGGAAGCCTGTGGTGGCGCCCGAGCTGGAATTCTATCTGGTCACCCGCAACGAAGACCCCGACTATCCGCTGGTGCCGCCGGTGGGTCGCAACGGCCGCCCTGAGACCGCCCGCCAGTCGTTCAGTATCGATGCGGTCAACGAGTTCGACCCCATCTTTGAAGACATGTATGACTACTGTGAGGCGCAGGAGCTGGAGGTGGATACCCTGATCCACGAGTCGGGCGCCGCCCAGATGGAGATCAACTTCCTGCATGGTGATGCCATCGATCTGGCGGATCAGGTGTTCCTGTTCAAGCGCACCATGCGTGAGGCCGCTCACCGCCACGGCATCTATGCCACCTTCATGGCCAAGCCGATGAGCGACGAACCGGGGTCGGCCATGCACATCCACCAGAGTCTGGAAGATGTGAACGGCCACAACCTGTTCGGCACCCCGAACGGCGGCAACAGCGAACAGTTCATGCACTTCATCGCCGGTCTGCAGAAATACACCCCGGCGGTGACCGCCCTGCTGGCCCCCAACGTCAACTCTTACCGCCGCCTTACTTTCGGCGAGAGCGCGCCGCGCAACGTCCAGTGGGGTGTGGAGAACCGCACCTGCGGCCTGCGGGTGCCCTTCTCCGACCCGAGCGCACGACGGGTGGAGAACCGCTTCGCCGGTGCCGATGCCAACCCCTATCTGGCGCTGGCCGCCACTCTTGCCTGTGGCTATCTCGGCATGATGGAGAAGCTGGAGCCGCTGCCGGAGATGAAGTCGAGCGCCTATGACCTGCCCTACAGCCTGCCCCGCTCGCTGGAGGAGGCACTCAGCCATCTCGAACAGTGCGAGCCCATCAAGGAGATGCTGGGTGAGCGCTTCACCCGCGCTTTCGTCGCGGTCAAACGCAAAGAATACGAGACCTACTTCGGGGTGATCAGTCGCTGGGAGCGGGAGTTCCTGCTGCTGAACGTTTGAGCCCCTGTAACGGGGAGGCCGGAGTCGGCCTCCCCGGTCCCTGTATCGAAGAGACCTGAACGCGAGTCAGGTGGCGGCAGCCACCTGTGAGTGGTTGTGGCTGCGAGCATGCAAGCCCACCTGACTACCCACCTGACTGTTTGACGACTGAATCTTGCCAAATCGAAGGCGCAGGGGAGTAACGAATGCAGCAGACACGCCGTGAGTGACTGTGGCTGCGAACGTGCCGACTCACCTGACTATTTGACGACTGAATCTTGCTAAATCGAAGGAACCGAGGAGCAACAAATGCAGCAGACAACCCGTGAGTGGCAACAACTGGATGCCAGCCACCACCTGCACCCCTTTACCGATTTTCAGGCCCTGAACAAGAAGGGTTCGCGCATCATTACCAACGCCAGCGGTGTCTATCTGGAAGACTCCGAGGGAAAACGCATTCTCGACGGCATGGCGGGCCTGTGGTGCGTCAATATGGGCTATGGCCGCCAGGAGCTGGTGGATGCCGCTACCCGCCAGATGCAGCAGTTGCCCTACTACAACCTCTTCTTCCAGACTGCTCACCCGCCGGTGATCGAGCTGGCGACCCTGCTGGCCGAGGTGACGCCAGCCCATCTCAACCACGTCTTCTTCACCGGCTCCGGCTCCGAGTGCAACGATACCGTGCTGCGGATGGTGCGCCACTACTGGGCCAGCAAGGGTCAGCCTGACAAACAGGTGATCATCAGTCGCCATAACGCCTATCACGGCTCCACCGTGGCGGGGGCGAGTCTGGGTGGCATGAAGGGGATGCATGCCCAGGGCGGGCTGCCCATTCCCGGCATAGTGCACATCGATCAGCCCTACCACTTCGGTGAGGGGCAGGGGATGAGTGCCCACGAGTTCGGGCTGGAGCGGGCCCGTCAGCTGGAGCAGAAGATTCTGGAGCTGGGGGTGGACAAGGTGGCTGCCTTTATCGGCGAGCCGATCCAGGGGGCGGGCGGCGTCATCATTCCGCCTGACAGCTACTGGCCGGAGATCCAGCGCATCTGCGATCACTACGGCATCCTGCTGATCGCCGACGAGGTGATCTGCGGCTTTGGCCGCACCGGCCACTGGTTTGCCAGCGAAGGGTTTGGCATCAAGCCGGACCTGATGTGTCTGGCCAAGGGGATCACCTCCGGTTATCTGCCGCTCGGCGCAGTGATGGTCAGTGACCGGGTTGCCAAGGGGTTGGTGGAGGAGGGGGGCGAGTTCAACCACGGCTTCACCTACTCGGGTCATCCGGTCTCTTGCGCCGTGGCGGTGGCCAATATCCAGCTTATGCAGAAAGAGAGCATAGTTAAGCGAGTGCATGATACTATCGGCCCCTATTTGCAGCGCCGCTGGGCGGAGCTGGCCGATCATCCGCTGGTGGGAGAAACCCGAGGCAAAGGATTGGTCGCCGCGCTGGAAATCGTTGAGGACAAGCAGACCAACCGGCGTTTCCCGGCTCAGGCAAATGCGGGGATGACTTGCCGGGAGTTCTGCTTTAACAATGGCTTGGTGATGAGGGCGGTAGGCGATACCATGATCATATCGCCCCCCTTGGTCATCACCGAGGAACAGGTTGATGAATTGGTCGATCTGGCCAGGCGCAGTCTGGATCTGACAGCCGCAAAGCTGAAAGGTTGAGGTGGGTCGGGCAGGTTGGCATGCGCATACAATTTGCTTAGGAGACAAGGATGATGTCTTTCAAAACAGGAGTGATCGCTGCCTCTGTGGCTCTGGTCATGGCAAGTGCCGGAGCAATGGCTGAAGAGAAGGTGCTGCACGTCTACAACTGGAGCGACTACATAGCGCCGGATACCCTGGATAACTTCCAGAAGGAGACGGGGATCAAGGTGGTCTATGACGTGTTCGACAGTAACGAGGTACTGGAAGCCAAGTTGCTGGCGGGTAGTTCGGGCTACGACATCGTGGTGCCATCCAACCCCTTCCTGGCCAAACAGATCAAGGCGGGCGTGTTCCAGAAACTGGACAAGTCCAAGCTCTCCAACTGGCAAAACATGGATGTCGACCTGCTCAAGGCGCTCGAGCCGAGCGATCCGGGCAACCAGTACTCCATCCCCTATCTGTGGGGCACCATCGGATATGCCTACAACGCCGAGAAGGTGAAAGCCGTGCTGGGGGCCGATGCCCCGGTCAACTCCTGGGATCTGGTGTTCAAGCCGGAGAACATGGCCAAGTTGAAAGAGTGTGGCGTCTCCTTCCTCGATTCCCCGACCGAAATGCTGCCGGCTGCCCTGCAATATCTGGGCTTCAAACCGGATAGCCAGAAACCGGCCGAGCTGAAGAAGGCTGAGGAGCTGTTCCTCTCCATCCGTCCCTATACCGCCTATTTCCACTCCTCCAAGTACATCTCGGATCTGGCCAACGGCAACCTCTGCGTAGCGGTCGGTTACTCCGGTGACTTGCAGCAGTCCAAGGCGCGGGCAGCCGAGGCCAAGAATGGCATCGCGCTCACCTACACCATTCCGAAAGAGGGGGCAGGCAGCTTCTTTGACATGATCGCCATTCCGGCGGATGCCAAGAACGTCGAGGCGGCCCACACCTTCATCAACTACCTGATGAAGCCGGAGGTGATCGCCAATATCACCAACGTGGTGCAGTTCCCGAACGGCAACAAGGCGGCGACCCCGCTGGTGGATGAGGCGATCCGTACCGATCCGGGTATCTACCCTGATGCGGCGACCCTGCAGAAGATCTACACCTTCCCGGATCTGCCGGCCAAGGTGCAGCGTCTGATGACCCGCAGCTGGACCAAGATCAAGTCCGGCAAGTAAGTAACGAATGCCCCTCCCGGTCCGCAGTTCGGCCGGGAGGGTAGTGATGCCATCCATCCGGATGGGCCGCGCGAATGGATGCGCAGACGGTCAACCACTGAAACAGGAGAACTGACACCGTGAATACAACCAGATTGCTAACCATAGCGCTGACCATGGGATTGGCGAATGTGGCCCAGGCTGCCCCTGTGCTGCACTTCTACAACTGGTCTGACTATATCGGCGAGACCACCCTCAGCGATTTCCAGCAGGCGACCGGGATCAAGACCGTCTATGACGTGTTTGACTCCAACGAGACCCTGGAAGGCAAGTTGCTGACGGGGCGGACCGGTTACGATTTGGTGGTGCCCTCCAATAATTTCCTGGCCAAGCAGATCAAGGCGGGAGCCTTCCAGAAACTGGATAAATCCCTGCTGCCCAATCTGGCCAACCTGGATCCCGTGCTGCTCAAGCAGCTCGACAAGGTGGATCCGGGTCATCAGTACGCGGTGCCCTATCTGTGGGGGACCAACGGCATCGGCTACAACGTCGACAAAATCAAGGCGGTGCTGGGGGTCGACAAGATTGACTCCTGGGCCACCATCTTCGAACCGGAAAACATGGCGAAACTCTCTCGCTGCGGCGTCGCCTTCCTCGACTCTGCCGACGAGATGATCCCTGCTGCCCTCAACTACCTCGGGCTCGATCCCAACAGTCATGCGACAGGGGATATCAAGCAGGCCGAGGCGCTGCTGCTCAAGGTGCGGCCCTATGTGGCCTACTTCCACTCCTCCAAATACATCGGCGATCTCGCCAATGGCGACATCTGCGTGGCGGCCGGTTTTTCCGGCGACATCCTGCAAGCCGCTGCCCGCGCCGATGAAGCTGGCAAGGGGGTGAAAATTGCCTACAGCATTCCGAAAGAGGGGGGCAATCTCTGGTTCGACATGATGGCGATCCCGTCCGATGCCACCAATGTCAAAGAGGCGCACGCTCTCATCAACTACGTCCTGCAGCCCGAAGTGATCGCCAAGGTCAGCGACTATGTGGGCTACGCGAATCCCAACTCAAGGGCGGGCGAGTTTATGGATGAGGCGGTGCGCAACAATGAGGAGGTTTATCCCCCTCAGGCCGTGCTGGAGCGACTCTATGTGCAGGAAGCACATCCCCGCTCGGTACAGCGTCTAATCACCCGGAGTTGGACCAAGATCAAGTCCGGTACCTAACCTTGGTGCCCGTTCGGGGGCGCCAAATCGCTTTTATGGATCGGCCGCAAGGCTGGTATCACGTTGGGGAGTTTGGTAATGGCGATAGCCTCCAGTGCCTACAAGAAAGCCCTCGAGGGCAGTCAGCAGCGCAAAGAAGTGCTGGTGAAAATTGATCGGGTAAGCAAGCAGTTCGACGAAACGCTGGCGGTCGATAACGTATCTCTCAATATTCACAAGGGGGAGATTTTCGCCCTGCTCGGCGGCTCCGGTTCCGGCAAATCGACCCTGCTGCGGATGCTGGCCGGTTTCGAGCGCCCGACCGAGGGGCGGCTGTTCCTCGACGGGGTCGACATCACCGACATGCCTCCCTATGAACGCCCCATCAACATGATGTTCCAGTCCTACGCCCTGTTCCCCCATATGACGGTGGCCCAGAACATTGCCTTTGGCCTCAAGCAGGATGGCCTGCCCAAGGCCGAGATCGATGCCCGGGTGGAGGAGATGCTCAAGCTGGTGCAGATGACCCAGTATGCTCGCCGCAAACCGCATCAGCTCTCCGGTGGCCAGCGCCAGCGGGTGGCGTTGGCTCGTTCCCTGGCCAAGCGTCCCAAACTGTTGCTGCTGGATGAACCCATGGGGGCGCTCGACAAGAAGCTGCGTTCCAAGATGCAGCTGGAGCTGGTTGAGATCATCGAGCGGGTCGGGGTTACCTGCGTCATGGTGACCCACGATCAGGAAGAGGCCATGACCATGGCGGAGCGGATCGCCATCATGCACCTCGGCTGCATCGAGCAGATCGGCAGCCCGATGGATATCTACGAGACTCCGGCCAGTCGGCTGGTGTGCGAGTTCATCGGCAACGTCAACCTGTTTGACGGCCTGCTGGTGGAGGATGAGCAGGACCACGCCACCATCGCCTGCGCCGACTTGGAACAGCCCATCTATGTGGGCCACGGCATCAGCTCCCGCGCCGAAAACAAGAAGGTGACCTACGCCCTGCGGCCGGAAAAACTGCTGATGAGTCTGCAAAAGCCGGAGGAGATCGAGCACCCGGACTTCAACTGGACCAAGGGTGAGGTCTATGACATCGCCTATCTGGGCGGTCACTCGGTTTATCACATCCAGCTGCCCTCGGGCAAAATCGTTCAGGCTTTCATCGCCAATGCCGAACGCCACGGCAAGCGGCCAACCTGGGATGACCAGGTGTTCCTCTATTGGGAAGATGACAGCGGCGTGGTGCTGCAATCATGAAGTTCTTGCAACGACTGAAGCGGGTCGGGGGGCGCCGACTGGTGATCGGCATCCCCTTCTTCTGGCTGTTCCTCTTCTTCCTGCTGCCCTTCGTCATCGTGGTGAAGATCAGTTTTGCGGAAGCGGATGTAGCGATCCCGCCCTACACCGATGTGGTGAGCTGGGCCGACAATCAGCTCACCATCCTGCTCAACATGGGTAACTACCTGCTGCTGCAGGAGGATGAGCTCTATATCGCTGCCTATCTGGGCTCACTCAAGATGGCCTTCGTCAGCACTTTGCTCTGCCTGCTGATTGGCTATCCGATGGCCTACTCCATCGCCCGGGCCAACAAGGAGACCCAGACCGTTCTGCTGCTGCTGATCATGATGCCGACCTGGACCGCCATCCTGATCCGGGTCTATGCGTGGATGGGGATCCTCAGTAACAACGGCCTGCTCAACAGCGTCTTGCTGGGGATCGGGGTGATCGACGAGCCGCTGCAGATCCTCAACACCAACCTGGCGGTCTATATCGGCATCGTTTACTCCTATCTGCCCTTCATGGTGCTGCCGCTCTACGCCAATCTGGTCAAGCATGACCAGAGCCTGCTGGAGGCTGCTTCTGACCTGGGGGCCCGCAACCTGACCCGGTTCTGGCAGATCACTGTGCCGCTCTCCAAGAACGGCATCATCGCCGGCTGCATGCTGGTGTTCATTCCGGTGGTGGGGGAGTTCGTTATTCCGGAAATGCTGGGTGGCCCGGAGACCCTGATGATCGGCAAGGTGTTGTGGCAGGAGTTCTTCAACAACCGCGACTGGCCGGTAGCTTCTGCACTGGCGGTGGTGATGCTGGCGGTGCTGATCATTCCGATCATCCTCTTCAACCGTAACCAGGCCAAAGAGCTGGAGGGCAAGGCATGATGAGACGTTTCGGTTTTGCCAAACTGATGCTCTGGCTGGGGCTGCTGTTTATCTACCTGCCCATGATCATCATGGTGATCTACTCCTTCAACGCCTCCAAGCTGGTGACGGTGTGGGGTGGCTGGTCGCTCAAGTGGTACTTCGGCCTGCTCGACAACAAGCAGCTGATCGGGTCTGTGTTCCGCTCGCTGGAGATCGCCTTCTACACCGCGATCGCCGCGGTGGCGCTGGGGACGGTGGCTGCCTTCGTGCTGACCCGTATTCCCCACTTCCGTGGTCGCACCCTGTTCGGTGGCATGGTGACGGCGCCGCTGGTGATGCCCGAGGTGATCACCGGTCTGTCGCTGCTGCTGCTATTCGTGGCGATGGCCCAGCTGGTGGGCTGGCCCGCCGAGCGGGGCATGCTGACCATCTGGATCGCCCACACCACCTTCTGTACCGCCTACGTGGCGATCGTGGTGTCGGCGCGGTTGCGGGAGCTGGATCTCTCCATCGAGGAGGCGGCAATGGATCTCGGCGCCAAGCCGTGGAAGGTGTTCTTCCTGATCACTATCCCGATGATCGCCCCCTCGCTGGCGGCAGGCGGCATGATGTCGTTCGCCCTGTCGCTGGATGATCTGGTGCTGGCTAGCTTCGTCTCCGGCCCGGGCTCCACTACCTTGCCGATGGAGGTCTTCTCGGCGGTACGGCTCGGGGTGAAACCCGAGATCAACGCGGTGGCCAGCCTGATCCTGTTGTCGGTATCGCTCTTTACCTTCGGCAGCTGGTATCTGATGGCCAGGGCGGAGAAGCGCCGCCGTGCCGAGATCGCCATGACCACCCAGATGCAGGCGGTTGCCTGACCTCGTGTTAAGATCCGTACTCTCTCGTCAACCCGGAGGATGAGAATGCGGATCTCCCTTTTTAGCGGTCGTGGCACCGAGCTGGTGCCCGGTCTCACCAGCGCCATTCACAAGCAACCGATCTCTGCACCAGTTCGCTGTACCTTTGCCGGTCTGGAAGGGGATGAACAGTGTGACCTGCGCCACCACGGTGGCCCGGATCGGGCGCTCCACTACTATCCTGCCGATCACTATCTCTGGTGGCAGACCTGGCAAATCGCACTGGGCTTGCCTGCGCCACGTACACCTTGGCAACCTGCCGCCTTTGGCGAGAACCTCTCCGGTATCGGGCTGACCGAGGTGCAAGCCTGCATTGGCGATGTCTATCGACTCGGCGAGGCGCTGATCCAGATCAGCCAGCCGAGATCCCCCTGTTTCAAGCTCAACCAGCGCTTTGGCTATGGCCAGATGTCGCAGGTAATACAACTGAATGGCCGTTGTGGCTGGCTGCTGCGGGTGCTGGAGGAGGGGATGGTGTCGCCGGAGTCGGCCATGGAGCTGGTAGACAGACCCTATCCCGAACTGACGGTGAAGCGCACGGCGGATATCCTGTTCAATCAGGTGCGCAATGAAGCGGATCTGCTGATGTTGCTGGAGAATCCGGCCCTTTCCCCCAACTGGCGCCAGCATGCAGCCGACTGGCTGGAGCATGGCACTGTGGCTGACTGGCAGCGCCGTCTGCTGGGACCGGCATCCCTGCGCCTGGCCTGACAGCCGGTTACCGGAATGTCACCAGCTGGCTGCAGCCCGGTAAACGGATGAAAAGAGTGCTGAATAGTTGAGCGAACGGCACTTTTTTTCCTGCCAAATGCAAAAAAGGCTTGTGTCGGGTCTGGGCTTTCGGTAAATTCCCGTCCCGCAGACATCGGTGTGTAGCGCAGCTTGGTAGCGCACTTCGTTCGGGACGAAGGGGTCGGAGGTTCGAATCCTCTCACACCGACCAAATTTGAAAAGGCCGCTCAATAGAGCGGCCTTTTTGCATTTATCCTTCCTGTTTTCCCGATTTTCTTTAGCTGCTGACCTGTTACCTGGCCAAGTGATCTGACTTGCAGTATGCAGGGGCGAAGCAAGACCACAAACATTAAAAGGGCCACCGCTCGGTGGCCCATCGGTGGAGTCTGATCCTGACTCCGGCACTCTAGATTGTGGCAATCTCGCTATGGGTCTTGTCTATGGTGCCCTCCTTGCGCGCTAGGCGCTTACTCAGATATGCCAGTGCTGATGCCGCAAAGCCTTGAAACTGTGTTGAGGCAGCAAGGCCGCGTGCTTGGGGTACTCACTAATGAAATGTTCTATTCCCTCCATCAGTTGTGCACGTAATGAAATAACGGGCTCATGCCAGGCTTGCAGGCATAGATGGCCGGGGATCAACTGCTCCTGATAATCTTCCAGCAGCTGTTCTGGCCAGGGTTCAATACCGGAATTGCGTTGCAGCAAATAGTGGGCGGCGGGTTCACGGGCATAAATGAACTGAATTTGGGCCAGATCGCGTTGGCATAGCGTTTGACTGTTGATATGACAGGTCAAATATTTTCCCGTTTTCAGATCCAGAAAGTGACCGCGTTGCCGACAGGGAACGATGCGATACCAAGGCAGGGGTGAGGAGAGAGAATACCCCTCAAGCTCCTGTTCCAACCAGTGGCGACACTCGGGTGTCTGCACCTCGTCGAGCATGGACTCGAGCTGTGTCAACAAGGCTCTGGATGGTTTGATGGCCAGTTTCGCACTCATCGCCTGCAATCCTCCCTCTGCACACAATCCCGACTATCAGTATGGACCTTGTTTGGCCAGAGAGGGTAAGGAATCTAATGATTAAAAGTGGATTAGCCGCGTGGTTTTTATGCACTAATTTGGTTCAACCCACCAGATAGGTGCCGGTGCCGAAGGCGATGTGGGTGCCCTCTTCGTTGTGCAGCTCCATCCGGGCGACGGCGACCTTGCTGCCGGCCCGGATGATGTGGGCGGTGGCGATAAACTCGTTGCCGCGTCCCGGGCGCAGGTAATCCACCCGCAGATCGATAGTGCCTAGGCGGGCGAAGCGCTCCTTGAGATAGCTGGGGGAGAACTCCTCCAGCTCGTCGATGCAGGAGGCGGCGACGATCATGCCGCCCGCCACATCGAGCAGTGTGGCGGTGACGCCGCCGTGCAGGATGTTGTGGAAAGGGTTGCCGATCAGCTTGTCGTCCATCTTGATGCGCAGTTCCACCTTGTCGAAGTCGTAGTGGGTCACCTGCATGCCGATCAGCTTGTTGAAGGGCATCTTCTCGGCAAACAGGTTGGCAATGCCACTGAGCGCCATCTTCTTGAGCATCTGTTTCATTCTCTGATCCCAATCCTTGTCATCAAAGCCGAGTAAAAACTCCAGCCAGTCTGCAACAGTTTATTAACATTCGCAATGGCAGGTTTATTGTGGGCGGCGGCTGCTTTAGAATGGCGACCCCAAAGGAGAGCCCATGACCGCGATTGCCGAAACCCTGCCAGATCCTCAGCCAGAGAGTCCGCTTGCCCTGCTGCAGGCGGTCTTCGGCTATCAGCAGTTTCGGCCGGGTCAGCTCGAGATCATCGAGCAGATCGTCGCGGGGCGCGATGCGCTAGTCCTCAAGCCCACCGGTGGCGGCAAGTCGCTCTGCTACCAGATCCCGGCACTGCTGCGGCCTGGGCTCGGTGTGGTTGTCTCTCCCCTTATTTCGCTGATGAAGGATCAGGTCGACAGCCTGCGCGCCAACGGTGTAGCGGCGGTCTACATCAACTCGGCCCTCAGTCGGGAGGAGATGATCCAGAACTTCGCCGCCATGCGCCGCGGCGAGATCAAGCTGGTCTATGTCTCCCCCGAGCGACTGTTGCAGCACGAGTTTATGGATCGGCTGGCCGAGCTGCCGCTCGGGCTGTTCGCCATCGACGAGGCGCACTGTGTCTCCCAGTGGGGCCACGATTTCCGGCCTGAGTATGCGGCACTGGGGCGGCTAAAACAGTGGTTCCCGCAGGTGCCGGTGGTGGCGTTGACCGCCACCGCCGACGAGGCGACCCGCAGCGACATGCTGCACCGCCTAGAGCTGAACGATCCCTTCATCCACACTGCAAGCTTCGACCGCCCCAATATCCGTTACAGCCTGGTGGAGAAATTCAAGGCAGCCGAACAGCTGCTGCGCTACGTGCAGAGCCAGAAGGGCAACTGCGGCATCGTCTACTGCTCCAGCCGCAACCGGGTGGAGGAGGTGGCCGAGCGGCTATCCCGCCACGGCTGCAAGGCGGCGCCCTATCATGCGGGGCTACCGCTCGAGCAGCGCCAGCAGACCCAGGATGCCTTCCTCAAGGATGACATCGAGATAGTGGTGGCGACGGTGGCGTTCGGTATGGGTATCGACAAGCCCAACGTACGCTTCGTGGTGCACTACGACATCCCGAAGAACATCGAATCCTATTATCAGGAGACCGGTCGCGCCGGGCGTGATGGCACTCCAGCCGAGGCGCTGCTGCTCTACGATCCCGCTGATATCGGTCGGGTGCGCCGCCTGCTCGACAACATCGAGAACCCGCAGCAGCTGCAGGTGGAGCAGTACAAGCTCAACGTGATGGCCGCCTTTGCCGAGGCGCAGACCTGTCGCCGCCAAGTGCTGCTCAACTACTTTGGCGAGTACAACGACAAGCCGTGCGGTAACTGCGATATCTGTCTCGATCCGCCCAAGAGCTATGACGGCACTGAAGATGCCCAGAAGGCGCTCTCCTGCGTCTGGCGGGTGGGGCAGAATTTCGGGGTGGGTTATGTAGTGGAGGTGCTGCGCGGGTCGCTGAACCAGCGCATCAAGGATCACGGCCACGACAAGCTGTCGACCTACGGCATCGGCAAGGATCAGAGCCACGAATACTGGATGAGCGTGATCCGCCAGCTGATCCACAAGGGGCTGCTGACCCAGAACATCACCCGCAATCTGGTGCTGCAGCTGACCGAAGCGGCCCGCCCCGTGCTGCGTGGCGAGGTGAAGCTGGAGCTGGCGGTACCCCGCTTGCAGCCCATCTCCAGCCGCAAGGAGAAGCGCAACGGTCTGCTCGACAACGCCAACTACGACAAACGGCTGTTCAAGGAGCTGCGCGGCCTGCGCAAGCAGATTGCCGAGGATGAAGAGGTGCCGCCCTACGTGGTATTCAACGATGCGACCCTGGTGGAGATGGCTCAGCTGATGCCGATGACAGAAGACGAGATGCTGGCCATCAACGGTGTCGGGCACCGCAAGCTGGAACGCTTTGGCGAAGCCTTTATGGATCTGATCATCGACTACTGCCGGCGGTAGGGTCGATTAGGCAGCCTAATCGACCACGGTAAGCGCGGCTCGGAAGAACCAAGGGTTAGACGCGAGGTTATTTCAGGCTGGCGTAGAAGGCCGCCAGATTGTCGATATCCGCATCGGTCAGCGGCGCCATGAAGGGGTCCATCAAGGGCTCTTTGCGGGTGCCATCCTTGAACGCTTTCAACTGTTTCACCAGATAGGCGGCATTCTGACCCGCCAGATGGGGATAGTTGGGGATCATCGCCTTGCCTTCCACGCCGTGACAGGCGGCACAAACCGCCGCTTTGGCTTTGCCGGCTTCAATATCGGCAGCCTTGGCCTGATGACCCCACGCCAGTGCCAGCAGGGGCAGGGCATATACCCATTTTTGCATCTTCTTCTCCTTGAATTGAAAAATGATGGTCGCCAGTTAGCGCAAGCATGGCTGACGGCAGTATAAAGAGTGACACGAGCATACGCAGGGACGAATGGCACAACCATGAAGTTGATCAACACTTTTGCGACCGAGTTGCCCTGGGCCTGTGAACCCGTGGTCCCCCAGCCGCTGCAGCAACCCCGGTTGCTTCATCTCAACCGGGCTTTGCTGGATGAGTTGGGGCTGGGAGGCATCAGCGAGGCTGACTGGATCGCCTGTTGTGGCGAGGGAAAAGTGCTGCCCGGTATGCAACCGGTAGCTCAGGTCTATGCCGGCCATCAGTTCGGGGGTTATAGCCCCCGGCTTGGGGATGGTCGCGCGCTGCTGCTGGGTGAGCAGCTGGCGCCGGATGGTCAGCGTTGGGATCTCCACCTGAAGGGAGCAGGTAAAACCCCGTTCTCCCGTTTTGGTGACGGCCGCGCAGTGCTGCGCTCCAGCATCCGCGAGTATCTCGCCTCCGAGGCGCTCCATGCCCTCGGCATCCCGACCACGCGGGCGCTGGTATTGGTGGGGAGTCAGGAGCCTGTTTATCGGGAACAGGCTGAGACCGGGGCGACCGTGCTGCGCACCGCCCCCAGCCATCTGCGCTTCGGCCATATCGAGTATTTCGCCTGGAGCGGGCAGGGGGAGAAGATCCCGCCGCTCATCGACTATCTGCTGCGCCACCACTTCCCAGAACTGGAGAGTGGTGCCGAACTGTTTGCCGAGGTAGTGCGCCGCACCGCGCGGTTGATTGCCAAATGGCAGGCGGCGGGCTTCTGTCACGGGGTGATGAACACCGACAACATGTCGCTGCTCGGCCTGACGCTGGATTACGGCCCCTACGGCTTTATCGATGCCTATGTGCCGGACTTTGTCTGCAACCACTCGGATCCGGCGGGCCGTTACGCGCTGGATCAGCAGCCCGCGGTCGGTTACTGGAATCTGCAAAAGCTGGCGCAGGCGCTGGCTGGCCATGTAGACGGTGATGCGCTGGCTGCTGCGTTGGCCCAGTACGAGCAGCAGCTGATGCTGCACTACTCCGAGCTGATGCGGGCCAAGCTCGGACTGGCAGTGTGGGAGGAGGATGACCCGGCGCTGTTCCGCGAGCTGTTCCGGTTGCTGGCGGCCCACAAGGTGGATTACCACCTGTTCCTTCGTCGTCTCGGTGAGGTAACGCAAGAGGGGGCGTGGCCTGCGTCTCTGCTGGCCCTGTTGTCTGAACCTGGTGTTTGGCAGGCGTGGCTGGAACGCTATCGGGCGCGGCTAATGCGCGAAGGCAGCGAGGATGCCGTGCGCAAGGCGCAGATGGATGCCATCAACCCCAAATATGTGCTGCGCAATGCGCTGGCCCAGCAGGTGATCGACGCCGCCGACACAGGGGATATGCGGCCTTTCGAGCGGCTGTTCGCCGCCTTGCAGCGCCCCTATGATGAACAACCCGAATATGAGGATCTCGCCACCCCGACTCCGGCATGGTATTGCGGTGGTGAGCTCTCCTGCAGCAGCTGAGAGACAGGGCATGAGTTGGCAAATCAAACAGGTAGATAACGAAGCTGGCGTGGTGACGCTGGATTGTCCGGCGCTCGACTGGGACACGTTTCCGCTGTTGGCGCAGGCCTTGCTGCGAGAGTGGGAGCTGCAGCCGCTCGATCAGGATGCGGGGGCTGACCGCCATAGCTGGTTGCTGGAGTTTGAAGGGAGCCAGTTTCGGCTGGAATATGAACACTACAGCGGCTGCTGGCTGGAGGCGGTGCGCCCGGTAGATCGGGAGGCGCTGCTCTGGCTCGCCAGACAGCACAAGGCGTGACTATCGCCCACAAGGCCTGTTCTGCCGCTGGCCAACCTGGACAAGCGTAATCGCATAAAGATTGAACTATCGGTTTGGGGGCGTATAATCTCGCCCCTCGATTATCGCCAATGGTGGCGATATGGGTTCCCTAACCCCATTAACCAAAAAGGTCACAAGATGAATCTGACCCCTGCGCAGTACCAAACGGCGCTCGTTCGCCTGTCGTTGTTCCACATTCTGATCATTGCCAGCAGCAACTATCTGGTGCAGCTGCCGATCACCGTGTTTGGCTTCCATACCACCTGGGGGGCGTTCAGCTTCCCGTTTATCTTCCTGGCGACCGACCTGACGGTGCGGATCTTTGGTGCCGGTCTGGCACGCAAGATTATCCAGACCGTGATGCTGCCTGCGCTGGCGGTCTCCTATGCGCTCTCCGTGCTCTTCTTCGAAGGGAGCTTCCAGGGCGTTGGTCATCTGGCTGAATTCAACCTGTTCGTGGCGCGTATCGCACTGGCCAGCTTTATGGCCTATCTGGTAGGGCAGTTCATGGATGTGGTGGTGTTCAACCGCCTGCGTCTGCTCAAGCAGTGGTGGATTGCACCTGCGGCCTCCACCCTGTTTGGTAATCTGGTTGATACCATCGCTTTCTTCAGTGTGGCCTTCTGGCGCACCACAGATCCTTTCATGGCAGAGCACTGGGTCGAGATCGCAACCGTCGATTACGTATTCAAGTTGCTGATAAGCCTTGGTTTGTTCGTGCCGCTCTACGGTGTCTTGTTGCGCTACCTCAGCCGCAAGCTGGTGGGCGAGGCCGGATTATCCAGCCTGCAAACGGCCACCCGGCAAGCCTGACCAGATTGACCACCCTTCGCGGTGGTCAATTTTTTTGCACTTTCTGCAAATAGCACTTGCCTAGTTAAATGAGAATGATTATTGTTAACTTGTTTTCCGGGAAAGACTTCATTCGTTCCAACGTGATGGACTTCTTGTGAAGGCACGACATTGCTCACATTGCTTCCAGTTAAGGGCCAGTTTATCTGGCCCTCTTTTTTGGTCATTTTTCAGCAAGTTGCAGACATAAAAAACGGGAGCCAAGGCTCCCGTCGTCACGCTGTTTGTGGCTTACTCGATATCGAGTGCCTCGGGGGAGAGGATCACCCCTGTGGTATCCGCGTAGAGGTGGTCGTCAGGCAGGAAGGTCACCCCACCGAAGTTGACCGGCAGATCGGTCTCCCCTACATCCTTGCTGTCGGCACCGACCGGAATGGCTGCCAGTGCCTGAATGCCGATATCCAGATCTTCCAGAATATCGACTTCGCGGACGCAGCCGTAGCAGACAATCCCTTCCCAATCGTTCTCTGCTGCTGTTGTGGCGATGTCGCTGTCGATCAGGGCACGGCGCATGGAGCCACCGCCATCGATCAGCAAGACGCGTCCCAGTCCGTTCTCTTTGACGAGTTCACGGATAAGACCATTCGATTCGAAGCATTTGACGGTGGTGATGACGCCGCCGAAAGAGGCGCGGCCGCCGAAGGAGCAGAGCATGGGTTCAAGCACATCCACCATGTCCTGATAGATGTCGCACAGTTCAGAAGTATTGTATTCCATAGTGTCAAATCCACGGCTGGAAACAGGTGCAACCAGTATAAGGAGTGGGTGTGGCATTTCAATGAATATTCCTTGCACAGATCACCTGTTGCCGCATTTCTGCATAAGCTCAATGCAGTTCACTGCCAGTTTGCGAGAGGTCTATCGTGCTTATCCGTCATAAGTTGATCCTGAATACCGTGCTGGTTGCCGTTGCCATGCTGGTACTGAGCGGCCTGTTTATCTACTCCAGCCAGGTGCACCGTCATCTGACCGAAGCCCAGCGTAATATCGACCAGCTGGAGATCGCCATGCTCAACTTGCGGCGGGCCGAGAAGGATTTTCTGATCCGTAAGGATATGACCTTCGTCGAGCGCTTCAATCAGGGGCTGTCTGACTTTCACCAGCACAACCGGGAGCTGGTGACCGATGACAATCTGGCGGCCGTCGAGGGGGAGCTGACCAGACTGGATCAGCAGATCAGCGGCTATGGCAAAGCCTTCAACGATCTGGTGGCCCAGCAGCAGAAGATTGGTCTGGGGCCGGAGGAGGGGCTCTATGGCAAGCTGCGGGCGGCGGTGCATGAGGTGGAGAATGGGCTCAAGCAGCTGGATCAGCAGGGGTTGCTCATCACCATGCTGCAGCTGAGGCGGGCGGAGAAAGACTTCATGCTTCGCTCCGATATCCAGTATCTGGAGCGTTTCGAGACCTTGCACAAGAGTTTTCAGGATAGCCTTGCCACTTTGCCGGAGGCGGATCGCGGCAAGCTGGAACAGGCCAGCAAGCAGTACCGGCAGGACTTTGTGGCGCTGGTGCAGGGGATGCAGGTACTGGGGCTGAAAGAGGATGAGGGGCTGCGCAACCAGATGCGGGATCTGGTGCATCAGACCGAACAGGGGTTTGCCGCCGTCGATCAGCACATTGTCGCTGAGCTGGAGCGGCAGAGCGCTCGCCTCAACAGCCTGATGCTGGTCTGTGGCGGGGTGATTGTTGTGCTGATCGGCATCATGAGCGTGTTGCTGGGGCGCAGCATCGACCGTCCCATTACTCAGGTGAATGACACCGTCAACCGCATTCGTCAGGATAATGACCTGCGCCTGAAGATAGAGCTGCGCGGTGCCGATGAAATGGCCCAGCTGGCAGGCAATCTCGACGTGATGCTGGGCGGGTTTCGCAACCTGATTGGCGATGTGAAGCAGAGCGTGCACACCCTGACCGAAGCAGCGGATCACCTCTCGGCCAACGTCAAACGCACCAGTGAAGGGGCAGCGCGCCAGCTGCAAGAGACCGACATGGTGGCGACCGCGTCCACCGAGATGGGCTCCACCATCGAAGAGATCGCCCGCAACACCGAGCAGGCGGCCAACAATGCGCAGGCGACCAACAACAAGGCGATGGAGGGGAGGACTGCGGTCGAGAATACTGTCGAGCAGATCCGCTCGCTGGCGGGCAATCTGGAGAGTTCATCCCGCGAGGTGAGCCAGCTGCAAAAAGAGAGCGAGACCATCGGCTCCGTGCTTGACGTGATCCGTGGTATTGCCGAGCAGACCAACCTGCTGGCCCTCAACGCGGCCATCGAAGCAGCCCGGGCAGGGGATCAGGGGCGCGGTTTTGCGGTGGTGGCCGATGAGGTGCGCAATCTGGCCATCCGTACCCAGAAATCGACCCAGGAGATCGCCGGCATCATCAGCTCGCTGCAGAAACAGACCGGCAGCATCGTCGAGGTGATGGCAACCTGCCGCGAGCAGGGCAACCGCAGCTCGGATCAGGCCAGTACTGCAGGGGAGTTGTTGGGGCAGATCACTCAGGATGTTACCCATATCATGGACATGAGCACCCAGATTGCCGCCGCCATCGAACAGCAGAGTCTGGTGGCCAACGAGGTGAACCGCAACGTCAACAACATCCGCGACATCGCCCAGGAGTCGAGCATCATGGCAGAGGAAAATGCGAGGTCCAGCGAGGGTCTCAACGAGCAGGCCCAGCTGCTCAACAAGGCGGTGGCAAAATATCGGGTTTAGTGAGCGGACTGGCATCCTTGTGAGGTTTTTGCACCAGAGTGGCAATGATTTGATCGTAATGGCTGTTATTGGGGAAATTCGCTCATATAATCGCCGCCACTATGATGATTCGGAAGGATTCGATGGCAAAGTTGCTGGTGGCCGTATTCGGGCTGCTCTGTTCCTGTCTGGTGTTGGCAGGATCGGCGCCTCAGGCTACCCCACTCAAGCCCAGTATGGAGCCGCTACTCAGCTGGTTCAACGGGGCCTTTACGAGCCGGGAGCAGGCCAGTTACGACAGCCGCTTTACCAGTGCCGAGCTGCGCTTGATGGAGATCTGGCCCGGCCATCAGGGCTATCGCTGGGTCTATGCCGAGCAGTATCTGAGCATGCGCTCCGTCCGTCCTTTCCGCCAGCGCATCTATCGCTTCTCACCCGCCCCTGACGGGCGGATCCTGATGGCCGAACTGACCATGCCCCGTGCCACCGATTTTGCCGGTGCCTGGCATGATCCCGCCCTGCTCGACAGCCTGACCCCGCAGCAGCTCTCCTTGCGTCACGGTTGCGAGATCTGGCTGACCCGCACCCCCTCCGGCGAATATGCCGGTCATACCCGGGTGGGCCATTGCTCCACCGATTTTGGTGGTGCCACGACGCTGGTGCAGCATATCTGGATTGGCCCCGATAGCGTCAGATTGCTGGATCGCGCCTATGACAACGCAGGGAGCCCGCGCTGGGGCAGCCCTGGTGAGGGGTATGTCTATTTGCGTCGTTCCAAGGGGTTTGGCCAGTAGGGGAGAGTGCGTCTGGCTGCGGGAACATGAAGGATGAAAAACAGGGATCGTAAAAAAGGCGCCCATTGGGCGCCTTTTTCAGAATTCTTCAGAAGTAAAATTACTTCTTGGTGGTCATCGCACCGAAACGCTTGTTGAACTTGTCTACGCGGCCGCCGCTAGAAACTTCTTTCTGCTTGCCGGTGTAGAACGGGTGGCACTCGGAGCACACGTCCAGGTTCAGATCTTTACCGATGGTAGAGAAAGTGTTGATGACGTTACCGCAAGAGCACTTGGCGGTGATGGCTACGTAGTCAGGATGGATACCAGCTTTCATGGACAACCTCAATTAATAGGCCGTGTCGCCATCCGATCTCTTGTCGGACACCACACGATTGTTGAACACAGTTTCAAAGGCTGCGAATAATATAGGAAATGCCTGAGATCAGGCAAGTGGCTTCGCAGAAAAAATAGGCAACCCCTGGTGAATTCTTCCCAAACGCTGGATCTGGTTCGTGTCGCTGTCCCGGTACCGTTACGCCGTCACTTCGACTATCTCTCTCCCCTACCGTTACCTGCCCCCGGTTGCCGGGTCGAGATCCCTTTCGGTCCCCAGACCCTGGTCGGGCTGGTGTTGGATCATCCGGCTGACAGCCAGGTGCCCCGCAACAAGCTCAAGCCCATCAAACGGGTATTGGACACGGCTCCGGTGCTGGGGCCGGATATTTTGGCGCTGATGAACTGGAGCGCCAGCTACTACCAGCATCCGCTGGGTGAGGTGTTGCCTCACGCCCTGCCAGTGCTGGTGCGCAAGGGGGAGCCAGCCGCCTATCGCGAGCTGGAGTTCTGGTTTGCTACTGAGGCTGGCATGGCCATCGATCTCAACGAGCTCAAGCGGGCGGCCAAGCAGCAGCAAGCGCTCGCCTTGCTGCGCAAGGGGCCGCAGACACCTTCTGCCCTCAAGCAGGAGGAGATCCAGAGTGCCGCTCTCACCGCGCTGGAGAAGAAAGGCTTGCTGGAGAAGCGTTCGCTGGAGCCGAGCCACGATGGCGATTGGGCTGCCCGCTTTGAGCCGGGGGAGGGGCTACGCCTCAATGGCGAGCAGGCGCTGGCTGTTTCTGCCGTTACCAGCCAGAGCGACAAGTTCGGCGCCTTTCTGCTGGACGGCATTACCGGCTCCGGCAAGACCGAGGTCTACCTGAGCATCCTCGAACCCTTGCTCAAGGCGGGCAAGCAGGCGCTGGTGATGGTGCCGGAGATCGGCCTCACCCCGCAGACCATCAACCGCTTCCGCCGCCGCTTCAACGTGCCGGTGGTGGCGATGAACTCCGCCATGAACGACAGGGAGCGGCTCGACGCCTGGCTCGCCTGCCGCGACGGCGGCGCCGCCATCCTGATCGGTACCCGCTCCGCGGTGTTCACCCCGTTTCACAATCTCGGCATCATCATCATCGACGAGGAGCACGACGGCTCCTTCAAGCAGCAGGACGGTTTTCGCTACCACGCGCGGGATCTGGCGGTGATGCGGGCCCATCGTGCCGGTATTCCCATTTTGCTTGGCTCGGCTACTCCGTCGCTGGAGACATTGCACAACGCCCGCAGCGGCAAGTATCACCACCTTACCCTGACTCGGCGTGCCGGTAACGCCCAGACCGCCCGTCAGGTGATCCTGGATATCAAGAGCGTGCGGCTGCAGGCCGGGCTCTCTCCCCAGCTGGAGCAGCTGATGGCAGAGCATCTGGCGGCGGGCAATCAGGTGATGCTGTTTCTCAACCGCCGTGGCTATGCCCCGGCTCTGATCTGTCACCAATGTGGCTGGAGCGCCGCTTGTGAGCGTTGCGATGCCTGGTACACCTGGCATCAGGCCGGACGACGGCTGCACTGCCACCACTGTGACAGCGTGCGCCCGCTGCCCCACCACTGCCCCGAGTGTGGCAGCAACGAGCTGATTGGATCGGGAGTGGGCACCGAGCAGCTGGAGCAGCTGCTCACCACGGTTTTCCCGCAATATCCGGTAGTACGCATCGATCGGGACAACACCCGCCGCAAGGGGGAGCTGGAGACCCATCTCGGCGACATCAAGGCGGGCAAGTACAAGATCCTGATCGGCACCCAGATGCTGGCCAAGGGCCACCACTTTCCGGACGTGACGCTAGTGGGTCTGCTGGATGTGGATGGCGCCCTGTTCAGCGCCGATTTTCGCGCCGCCGAGAAGCTGGCCCAGCTCTACACCCAAGTGGCGGGTCGTGCCGGGCGCGCCAGCAAACCCGGGTTGGTAGTGCTGCAGAGCCACCATCCGGAACATGCCCTGCTGCAGGATCTGACCCAGAACGGTTACGGCCACTTCGCCGATACGGCGTTGAAAGAGCGCCGCCTGCTGGGGCTGCCGCCCTTCAGCTATCAGGGGCTGTTCCGCGCCGAGGCCAATGGCCGTGACGAGGTGCAGCTGTTCCTCGCCCGCCTCGCCGATACCCTGCGCAGCGCCCGCTATCCCCACGTTCAGGTGCTGGGGCCCATCAGCGGCTTTATGGAGCGCAAGGCGGGCAAGTTTCGCATGCAGTTGCTGGTGCAGGGGCCGAATCGGGCACCGTTGGCCCAGCTGCTGGATTGGGCGGTGAAGGAGCTGGAAGGCTGGCCCGAGACCAAGCGGGTGCGCTGGAGTCTGGATATCGACCCCACCGAGCTGAGTTGATGGTGGCACCGGAGCCGGTCGCTGGCAGATCTCGTCAGCGACCGGGCTGCTGATTCCGTTTAAAGGCTCAGACCCGCAGGTCGACCTGCTGCACCCAGCCGCCCTTGCCCTGCTCGGTCACATAGAGACCGGACTGACGCAGTACCCCCTGATTGCCGCTTTCCCCCAGATGGTTGAAGGGGGTGTCGAGAGGATGCAGCAGGATGGCGCCGATCCCCAGCTCCACCAGGGCGATGGGGGACTGTTCCGGCTGCCAGAACTGCAGGGCTGAAAACTGGCTATCCCCCTCATCCAGCACCCCGTTGCCATCCTCATCCAGGGTGGCCAACTCGCCGAAGCCATTGCCGGAGCGAGCACCAAACAGCTCGCCCCCATCGTCTATGGTGCCGTTGCCATTGCGATCCAGCGCCACAAAGCCGCTCCCTTCACTCAAGCCCGGCAGGCTATCCTCTTTGCCATCCTGATCAATATCGAAAGTGACCCGTGCCTCGGTCAGATCGGCAATCTTACCATCCAGACTGAGCACCAGCGGATCTTTGAGGGCATTGAGGGTGGTGCGCCGCTGGCTCACCTCCAGCTGACGCCAGTCGAGCACAAAGCCGAGATCGAGCTGAATAGTCTGACCATCCCGAGTCGCTACGCTGGCTGACGCCACCACGTTGAGCTGCTCCTGTTGCAGCAGGGTGTCTGTCACCTCCACCAGTTGATCCGGCTCGGTGGCCTGAGCTGCGGCTTCTCCTTGGGTCACCCCTTCGCCCCCCTCTTCGGTGGACTTGATCGGTTTGGGCAGCTCGATCTCGTGGCCCAGCATCGCCTCGATCATCAGCTTGATCAGCCGCTGGCGGTTATCCAGTCCATCGTCGGGAATGCCATCCTGCTCTTTGCCGACGTCCGCTGCGGGCGGGGCGGGAGGTGTTGTCGCTTGCTGGCTGGCGGCCGATTGCCTCGCGGTTTGCAGCGTCAGGGCGCTGGTGAGGGTCAGGGTGCTGCTGCGTTCGCCGGCCGCGGCCGTGTTGTTGCCCTCCGGTGGATTGACGGCGGGTGGCACTGGCCCGAGGTTGCGCACCTTGCGGCTCTGGGCCTGTTGTTGCCGGTATTGCACCTCCCCCTGGAGGTCGTAGTGATCGATGCGCATACATTCGCCCTCGGCGCTATACATCTGGTCAGTTATCGACCAGCCAATGAGCAGGGCTTAACACCAAATCGGACTAATCAGAGAGGTGGTTAGTACTAGGTTGCAAGGTGGTGGCGTGGCAGGATGGCAAGAGACTGGATGGTGGCGCTGTAGTTGAACATTTTCAGGTAACGCTGCGCACTCTGGCTGACAAGCGGCATCGGTGAGGATAGGGAGAATTACATGAGAAATGGTCTGGTGATGGACGTGGCGGGCTATGGTGGATTCCTGTCTGGCGCCCCTTGCATCAATGATGCTGAGGGCTGCACTCATGCGTAACTGTCTGGTGATGGGAGCGGCAGGATATATCGGTTCCTATCTGGTGCCTCACCTGCAAACCCTCGGCTACAAGGTGATTGCCGGGGCGCGCCGTCCCTGCCGCTTGCCTGAGGGGGTCGAGTTTCGCCTCGCCGACAGCCTCAAACCCATCACCCTGCTGCCTGCGCTGGCGGGCATAGATACCGTCTTCTATCTGGTGCATGCCATGGGGGCGGGGGCCGATTTTCACCGGCTGGAGCAGCAGGGGGTAAAGAACTTCGCTGCCGCCGCTCGTGCTGCCGGGGTGCGCCGCATCATCTATCTCGGGGCGATCCAGCCGGAGCAGTGCAACAGCCGTCATCTCAACTCCCGCCGCCACTGTGGCGAGCTGTTTCGTGACTCCGGCGTGCCAACGGTGGAGCTGCGCGCCGGCATCATCATCGGGCCCGGGTCGGCGGCGTTCGAGGTGATGCGGGATCTGGTGTTCAACCTGCCGATGATGGTGACGCCCAAATGGGTGCGCTCGCGTACGCCGCCGATTGCGCTGTCCAACCTGCTTCACTATCTGGGTGGGCTGGTGGAAGCCGACGAGGTGGATGGCTGCATTTTCAATGCGGTCGGCCCCGAGCTGCTCAGCTATCAGCAGCAGTTGCAGAAGTTCGCCGCCCATATCGGCAAGCGCTGCCCCATCATTCCCATCCCGTTTCTGAGTCCGCGCCTCTCTGCCTGGTGGCTGCAGTTTGTCACCTCGGTGCCGCAGCCGGTGGCCAAGGCGCTGGTGGGCGGTCTCAAGCACGATATTCCAGCCGATGACGGCCCGCTGCGCGCCTTGCTGCCGCAGACCCTGCTCAGCTTCGACGAGGCGCTGGCGGAGAGTCTGGCGCTGGAGCAGAAGCTGGGTGCCGAACAGCAGGGGCAGGAGACGCCGCTCGGCCTGCGCTGGCGCCATCCCGAATATGGTTTCTACGATCGCACCGCCAGCGGCGAGGCCATCTGCCTCGCCTCTCCCGAGGTGGTGTGGCAGGTGTTGCAGCAGCTGGGGGGTGAGCAGCGCTACTTCTACATGAACGAGCTGTGGGTGGTGCGCGAATGGATGGATGGATCATCTGATCGGCGGCCCGGCCCGCACCCGTGGCCGCACCAATCCCGATCGCTTCGTGAAGGGTGATATGCTCGACTCCTGGCAGATCCTCGGGGTGGATGAGGGGCGCAGGCTCGATCTCTTGTTCAACATGAAGGCCCCGGGCGTCGGGCGGTTGGAGTTCAACATCCTGCCGGAGGAGTCGGGCCTGACCCGCATCCGGGTCACCGCTCACTGGCACCCGCAGGGCGCCTGGGGGCTGGCCTACTGGCTCGCCATGCTGCCGTTCCACCTCTTTATCTTTCAGGGGATGACCGAGGCCATCGCCCGTCAGGCCGAGGCGAGGGCAGGTATCCCGGTGATGGATTAACCCTCTTCACATCATTCCCGCTGATAGAGTGCCCCGTTCGGGGCACTTTTTATGCGGCAGCCATGCCCGGTTATGGCAGATAGTGGTAGGCGTCTCATGGCAAAGGCTGGCATCATGCCGCGGTCTTGTTTACCGCGGATAGATAATCAGTCAGAAAAAGAAGGGATTATGAAGAAAAAACCGTCAATTTTGGGGGGCGCCTGCATCATTGCCAGCGTCTGCGTGGGAGCCGGCATGCTCGGTCTGCCGAGTTCGGGGGCAGGGGCCTGGACCCTCTGGTCGGTGCTGGCGCTGACCGTCACCATGGTGATGATGACCCTCTCCGGCTGGATGCTGCTGGAATCCTTCCAGCACCACGATATGCGGGTCTCCTTCAATACTGTGACTCGCGAGCTGCTGGGGGAGAAGCTCAATCTCCTCAACAACCTCTCGGTCTACTTTGTTGGCGGCATTCTGCTCTACGCCTATATCACCTCCTCCGGTGCCATCCTGCAGGGGATACTGGGGATCGACAGCAAGCTTGCATCCGTGCTGTTTGTGGCGCTCTTCTCTGCGGTGGTGTGGCACTCGACTCGCGCCGTTGACCGCATCTCTGTGGTGCTGATCGCCTTTATGATCCTCAGTTTCGCCCTCGGTGTGGCCGGGCTGCTCGGCAGTATCAAGTTGCCGACCCTGCTCGATCTGGCGGGCAGCGAGAGCCGCTACGCTCCCTATGCCATGGCGATGCTGCCGGTGGCGCTCACCTCGTTTGGTTATCACCACTCTGTTGCTTCCCTGCGTGCCTACTACCAGAACGAGCAGCAGGCCAGATGGGCCATTCTGGGGGGAACCCTGATCGCGCTGGCGCTCTACGTGCTCTGGCTGCTGGGGATCTTTGGCAACCTGCCCCGTCAGGATTTTGCTCCCGTGATTGCCAAGGGGGGTGACGTGAGTGTGCTGCTCTCCGCGCTCTCAGGGGTGATCGAATCGGAGAAGGTGGCCAGCGCCATCAACGGCTTCTCCATGGCGGCGATCCTCTCCTCCTTTATCGGGGTGGGGCTCGGGGTGTTCGACTATCTGGCTGATCTGTTCAAGTTCGACAACAGCCGCGCCGGTCGCAGCAAGACCTGGGCGGTCACCTTCTTGCCGCCGCTGCTGCTCTCCCTGCTCTTCCCGTTTGGCTTCCTGCTGGCCATCGGCTATGCCGGTGCCGCCGCCACCATCTGGACCTGCATCATCCCGGCACTGCTGGTGCTGCGCACCCGGGCGCGGGCCGAGCGGGGCGAAGTGACCCCCCATTTCGTCACCCCCGGCGGCAAGCAGATGGCCTGGCTGCTGATCCTTTTCGGATTGGCGACCGCGCTGTTCCACTTCCTGTCGATGGCAAATCTGTTGCCGGTCTATCTGGGCAACTGAGTCAGGTCTACAGCTCTGACAGAAAGGGCGGCAAGGCCAACTTGCCGCCCTTTTTGCTCCATTTTTACCCCACATAGCAGGATCTATAACTAAAGTGGTAGGTGTGGGCGGGGGAAGGTGCTGAAATAACTGGTCTGATCTGGCTGGTGGCAGCATGATCTGCTGGGCATGCCCGCCGCTTTCTTTTATGATCCCCGCCCTTCTGCGTGCCCCCTGTCGGCACCTCATTTGCACCAACCACATCGGGGTCCCCCATGTCCGATCTGCGTCAAGAAGCACTCGATTACCACGCCCTGCCCGTACCGGGCAAAATTGCCATCGCCCTGACCAAGCCTGCCGAAACCGCCCGCGATCTGGCGTTGGCCTACAGCCCGGGTGTTGCCGAGCCGGTGCGCGAGATCGCCGCCAACCCGGCCGATGCCTATCGCTATACCGGCAAGGGCAATCTGGTGGCCGTCATCTCCAACGGCACCGCCATTCTGGGTCTGGGCAATCTGGGGCCGCTAGCCTCCAAGCCGGTGATGGAGGGCAAGGCCCTGCTGTTCAAGCGCTTCGCCGGCATCGACGCCATCGACATCGAGGTGAAGCACGAGACCAGCCAGCAGTTCATCGACACGGTGGCGGCTATCGCCGATACCTTCGGTGGCATCAATCTGGAAGATATCAAGGCGCCGGAGTGTTTCGAGATTGAAGAGGCGCTGATCGCGCGCTGCGACATTCCGGTGTTCCACGATGACCAGCACGGTACCGCCATCGTCACCGCCGCCGGTCTGCTCAACGCGCTGGAGATCCAGGGCAAGCTCATCAGCGACAGCCGCATTGTCTGCATGGGGGCTGGGGCTGCCGCCACCGCCTGCATGGACCTGCTGATCAAGTGTGGTGCCAGGGCGCACAACATCTTCATGCTGGATCGTCAGGGTGTTATCCACACCGGCCGCAGCGATCTCAACAAGTACAAGCAGCGCTTCGCCAACGAGACCCCGCTGCGCACCCTGATGGATGTCATCGAAGGGGCGGATGTGTTTGTCGGTGTTTCCGGCCCCGATGTGCTGCCCGCCGAAGCGGTCGCCCTGATGGCGCCCAATCCGGTGATCTTCGCCTGCTCCAACCCGGATCCGGAGATCAAGCCGGCGCTGGCCCACGGGGTGCGCAGCGACCTCATCATGGGCACCGGTCGCTCCGACTACCCGAACCAGATCAACAACGTGCTCTGCTTCCCCTTCATATTCCGCGGTGCCCTCGATGCCCGTGCCAGCCGCATCAACGATGCCATGAAGATTGCTGCGGTTGAGGCGATCCGCGCGCTGGCCAAGGAGCCGGTGCCGGCCGAAGTGCTGACCGCCGCCGGGGTGAGCGAGCTCGCCTTCGGCAAGGATTACGTCATTCCCAAGCCGATGGATGCCCGTCTGCTGCCGCGGGTTGCCCGCGCCGTGGCGCTGGCGGCGGTGGCCTCCGGCGTCGCCCGCATCGAGCTGCCTGCGGACTACATGCTGTAATCCGGCGTTGCAAACGGCCCCATAGCGGGGCCGTTTTTATCTCTGCTTCTGGCGACAGCCAGAGACGCCAGCCGGGTGACAGGTTGGGGGAGATGGGGGCAAATCGGGTTCAAAGGTGGTCAAACAGCGCTCTCCTCTGACACAATATTGCCACTATGACGCTAACGAGAATCAAGATGCAGCAGCCTGTCAGCGGCCGTTTGGCCCACGCCCTCTCCTTCTTGCGCCATGATGGTCGCCACTTTGCCCAGTTTGTCTGGGGCCGTTTCCAGCAGGACAGATTGACGGTCACTGCCGGCTATCTGGCCTATGTCACCCTGCTTTCGCTGGTGCCGATGATCGCCGTGGTCTTTGGCATGATGTCCGCCTTCCCGGTGTTCCAGAGCCTCAAGCAGGCGATGGAGCAGTTCGTCTACCACAACTTCGTGCCGACGGCGGGGGAGGTGCTCAAGGAGTACATCGATGGCTTCGTAGCCAATGCCACCAACACCACGGCGGTGGGGATCGGGGCGCTGGTGGTGGTGGCGCTGATGCTGATCTCCGCCATCGACAAGAACCTCAACTACATCTGGCGTTCGACTCAGGGCCGCCCACTGGCGCAGGCGTTTGCCATGTACTGGATGATCCTGACCCTGGGGCCCGTGCTTATCGGGGCCAGCATCGCCATCTCTTCCTACATCTTCTCGCTGCGGCTGTTTGGCGCCGAGAGCCTGTTCGGCATCGGCTATCTGCTGCTGCGCGGCTTGCCGTTCCTCTTCTCGGTGCTCACCTTCCTGCTGGTCTATACCGTGGTACCGAACTGCAAGGTGCGGCTGGCCCACGCCTTTATCGGCGCGCTGGTGGCGGCGACCCTGTTCGAGCTGGCCAAGCGCGGCTTTGCCATCTACATCACCAGCTTCCCCTCCTATCAGGCCATCTACGGCGCGCTGGCCACCATCCCGATCCTGTTTGTCTGGGTCTATTTGAGTTGGCTGGTGGTGCTGCTTGGTGCGGAGACTACCGCCTGCCTCGGCGAGTACGAGAAGCCGGCGAGCGAGGAGCTTGGCTAAGCCATCGCCTTGGCCACCGGTTTATTGGTAGCATCGACGACCGCCCCTGCAATCGAGCCGGGGCGGTCGTTCTGTTTTGAGAGGAGAGGGATGTGATTGCACTGATTCAGCGGGTCTCCGAGGCCAGCGTGACCGTCGAGGGGGAGGTGACCGGCGCCATCGGTCAGGGATTGCTGGTACTGCTCGGGGTAGAGCAGGGGGATGACGAGGCCAAGGCCGACAAGTTGCTGCATCGGGTCAGTGGTTATCGCATCTTTCCGGATCAGGAGGGCAAGATGAACCTGAATGTCAGCCAGATCGGCGGCAGTCTGCTGGTGGTTTCCCAATTCACGCTGGCGGCGGATACCAAGCGAGGGATGCGTCCCAGCTTCTCCTGCGGTGCTCACCCGAGCGAGGCCGAGCGGCTCTATGACTACTTCGTGGCCAAGGCCGCCGCCAGCGGCATCCCGACCGAAACCGGCCGTTTTGCCGCCGACATGAAGGTGGCGCTGGTCAACGAGGGGCCAACGACGTTCTGGCTACAGGTCTGAAGATGTTTCGTCCCGCGGTGTGACGTGGACGATTACGTTGATGAGCCCCGCAACCGGATAGGGGGTGGCGGGGCCAATCCACTGTTCTATCAGTGTCAGGGCGTGGGTTAGCTCCAGTGCGGTGCGCGGCAGCAGGTTGATCACCAGGGTGCCGCAGAGGCGGGGAGCCAGCGCCCGGTAGAGCCGCTCCTGAAACAGCAGCAGCGGGTTGCCATCCTGACTGAAGAGATCGAGCAGGATGAGGTCGTACTGCTGCTCGCTCTGCTCGAGAAAGGCGAGGGCATCGGCCTGATGGAGTGCGGGAGCGGCGTGTTCATCGCTCTCCTGATACTGGAAAAACTGCTGATAAACGGTCAGTACCTCTTCGTCGAGGTCAACGCACTCGTGGCGAGCATCGGGCCAGCGCTGACTCAGATGGCGGGTGAGATCGCCGCCACCCAGCCCGAGTTCGAGGATCTGCCCGGCCTGTTCTGGCAGCAGGCAGGCGATGACCCGCTGATGGGGTAGACAGAGGGCGGCGGGGTTGGCGAGCGACATGGCGGATTGCACCACGCCATCTATCTCCAGCCAGCGGTGCTGGTCATTTTCCTGCACGGTGAGGCGGCGCTGGGGTTTGACGCTGAGGTGCAACAAGTGATCGGCTTGGTACGCTTGCAGATTGAAGTCCATGAATTTGCACGGCAAGATGGTTTCCGACCAGTGTAACTCAAGGATGAAACTATGTATCGGGTAGTCACCCCTCAGACAGCCGCCGAGCTGGATGCCTATTACCAGTTGCGCTGGGAACTTCTGCGTAAACCCTTCAATCTGCCCGTCGGTTCCGAGCGGGACGAGTACGACACCGTCGCCATTCACCGGCTGATGCTGGCACCCGATGGCACCCCCATCGCGGTGGGCCGCCTCTTTATCGGCGGTGATGAGGCGCAGATCCGCTTTATGGCGCTGCGTCCCGAATATCGCGGCCAGGGGCTGGGCGCCAAAATGGTGGAGGATCTCGAGGAGCTGGCCCGCAGCGAGAAGGTGAAACGGCTGGTGATGAACGCCCGTCAGGAGGCGGTGGAGTTCTATCGCAAGTGCGGCTTTCTCGAAGTGGGGGGCGGCCCCGTCTCCTTTGGTCGGATTCCCCATCGCCAGATGATCAAATCCCTGAGCCCGTTGCAGACTATCCAGTACCGGCCGGAGTGGTGTCAGGATCTCACCACCCGCTGGTCACGCGGGGTGCCCATCAGCGAGAAGATGGGGATGCACATCAGCCACTACGACGGCCAGACCTTCCATCTCAAGGCCAATCTGGCAGCCAACTTCAACGTGCATGGCAGCATGTTCGCCGGCAGTGTCTACAGCCAGTGCGTGCTGGCGGGCTGGGGGCTGATCTGGTTGCAGCTTAAAGAGGAGGGGCTGGTGGGCGAGCCGGTGCTGGCCGAGAGCTCCATCAAATATCATGGCCCGGTCGATGAGGAGCCCGAGGCGCGAGTGGCCCGCGAGGGGATGCCCGCCGTGCTGCAGCCACTCAAACGGGGCGAGCCTGCCACCTTCAGCCTCAAGATCCAGCTGTTCAGCGGCAGCAAGCTGGCGGCGGAGTTCCTCGGTCACTACGTGGTGCAGCCGCCCCGCCGCCCGGGCCAGTAACCGCGTCGTTTCCCCATCAAACAACAAGGCCTCATCATGAGGCCTTGTCTGTTTTTACCCTTGCTGGCTGTCGCTTGTCTGCCCGGCTTGGGTCTGCACTTGGGCCTGGTTTTGGGCTTTCGGTGCGGGAGCCGGTCGCCAGAGCGGGGCGCTGTTGCCTTGAGGCGGATAGCGTACTCCCACTTCCCAGCCGCAGGCGTCCTGCTTCTGCGGGAAGCTCCAGGCCAGTGTGGGTTCCGTCAGCGGCCCGCGCCACTGGCCGAGCAGCTCGGCGCAGCGGTTGCCATTGAGGATCCCCAGATCGAGCTGCCACTGTTCGTTGACCAGATCGATCCCCCCTTGCAGCGCCAGCAGATGAGTGATGGTGGAGGCGCCAGCCTGCTCGACTTGTAGTTGCCCCTTGTCGATCTTGCCCTGCAGCTTGATGCGGTAGAAGGGGGTGTCGCCCTCCTGCATCGCCTGCCACAGCTGATCCGGCGTCAGGGTGGGCGGGGTCGCGCCCTTGAACCACTCATCCAGCAGTGGATCTATCTTCACCTTGTCCCAGAACGGCTCGTCGGCATCGAGGGCAAAGCTGCCTTGCAGGGTCTGGCGCCACTCGCCCGCCGTTTTGCCCTGTTCGGCTTGCAGGTCGGCGCTCACGTCCGCTTTGCCAGCGAAGGAGACAGGGGAGTGGAATATCTTGCCCCATTGCTGCAGATCCAGCTTGGTTGCCTGCAACTGCAGGCGGCTGCTCTGGCCCGGCTCGCGGCCCCACTGGCCACTCAGGCTGAAGGTGCCCTCATCCGGCAGCGAGCTGGTGAGTTTGCCCAGTTGCCAGGAGCTGGGGGTCAGCTCCCCATCCAGCTCGCCGTTACGGGCGCTGAGGCCATCCCACACCAGCTCGAACCACTTGCTCTCGATGCGGGCACGGCCGAGCAGCGGGCCGGGCTGGTTATCGCGCAGGGCGAGATCGCTCAGATAGAGCTGCCAGCCGGTCAGCGACAGGGGCAGGGTATCGTCGAAGGAGAGCACCTTGAGCTTGTCGAACGCCAGCTTGCGGATATCCACCTGCTGCGGGCGCCAGCTCTGCCAATCCTGCCACCACCCTTGCGGCAGGCTGATATCCATGCCGCTCAGCGCCACGTCTTTCAGGGTCAGCTTCTGCTGCTGGCTATCGAGGGAGAGCTCGACATTGAACTCCCCTTCATAGGCCTTGCCCTGCAGTTCGCCGTCGATCTGCTGGGGCGAGAAGGCGAGCTTGCCCTTGATCTCCTCCAGCTGGAACAGACCACGACCCATGTCGCCCAGGGTGCCGCTCAGATAGCCGGTGGGCTGGTTGCCCGCCTGCCAGTTGAAGGCGGTGAGCTGGCCGCTGAAGTTGTTGAAGGAGAGCTCCTGATTGATGTCGTTGAGGCTGATGCCGTCCAGCTGACCGCGATCCAGCGACACGCTTTGCAACGGGAAGCGCTGCGGGAAGCCTTGCTGTGTCAGATCACCCAGCTCTATCCGCATGCCGCGTGCCTTGAGATCGTGCAGTTGCAGGGTTCGGGCGGGCCAGTCCAGTACCATGCCGGTCTCCAGCAGACCGTCGAACAGGTTGGTCACCAGCTTGTCGGTGCGCAGCACTTCTCCTTCCAGCCGTCCTTGCAGGTTGAGACGGGCGAAGGTGAACTGCGGAGTCTCCAGCTGGCCGATATTGAGGCTCAGGTTGGCCTGTGGCTGCCGTTGCGGGTCGATCAGCTCCCAGTCACTCAGGGTGGCGTTGAGACCGCGCAGGGTCAGCTCGGGGCTCTCCAGACTGAGGCGATCGATAGTGCTGTCGCTGATGGTGAGGGAGTGCACCGGCAGGTTCGGTAGCTGGTTGGGCAGCGGCAGCTTGATGGCGGGGCGAATGAGATCGAGATGGGCGATGCGCACGTCGCGGCTCAGCCAGTCGATGCTCTCGATCTCCAGATAGATCTTGTCGAGGGAGACCGCATCGCCGTAGCGTACCTGCTCTGCCAGCAGGGTGTAGGGGTGGAGCGGGTTGAACACCAGTCGCCCTATGGTGACCGGTACGCCAGTCTGCTGGCTGATCCAGCTGGCGATGGGGCCTTTGGCGCGCTCGGCGTCGAACAGGCCGAGGGCAACCCAGACAAACAGCAGCAGGAAGGCGAAGGTGTAGAGCAGGCCGCGTAGCCAGGAATTCATGGTTGCTTTCCTCCTGTTTTGGGATGTGTTGTCAGGCGTTTGAGTAGTGGTCTCGCAGACCGAGCCAGCGCCGTATCAAGGGTTCGACATGACTCGGATGCCTATCCATAAGGAAGCGTGCCATCTTTTGCACCTGTGGAATAAGCGGCTGATCCCGCACCAGATCGGCGATCTTGAGATCGGCCAGACCGGTCTGGCGGGTGCCGAGCAGTTCCCCCGGGCCGCGCAGTTCCAGATCGCGCTGGGCGATGAGGAAGCCGTCGTTGGTCTCCCGCAGCACCCCGAGCCGGCTCTGGGCCGTCTTGGACAAGGGGGCATGATAGAGCAGCACGCAGTGAGAGGCTACCGCGCCCCGGCCAACCCGCCCACGCAACTGGTGCAACTGCGCCAGCCCGAGCCGTTCCGGGTTCTCGATGATCATCAGGCTGGCGTTGGGCACATCCACCCCCACTTCGATGACGGTGGTGGCGACCAGCAGTTGCAGTATGCCCGCCTTGAACTCCTCCATCACCCGCTGTTTCTCGACCGGGCGCATCCGGCCATGTACCAGCCCGATATGCAGACCGGGCAACAGGTTCTGCAGCTCGGCAGCGGTATCCTCGGCGGCCTGACACTCCAGCACCTCCGACTCCTCGATCAGGGTGCAGACCCAGTAGGCCTGCTTGCCCTCAGTGCAGGCGAGCTTGACCCGTTCGATCACATCGCCACGACGACTGTCGGGCAGCGCGACCGTGGTGATGGGGGTTCGGCCCGGCGGCAGTTCGTCGATGACCGAGGTGTCGAGGTCGGCATAGGCGGTCATCGCCAGGGTGCGGGGGATCGGGGTGGCGGTCATGATGAGCTGATGGGGATGCACCCCTTCCCGCTCCCCTTTCTCGCGCAGGGCGAGGCGCTGATGCACCCCGAATCTGTGCTGTTCATCGATGATGACCAGCGCCAGACGCTGGAACACCACCTGCTCCTGAAAGATGGCGTGGGTGCCCACCACCATCTTGACGCTGCCATCGGCGATGGCGGCCAGCGCCTCCTCCCGTGCCTTGCCTTTCTGCTTGCCCGCCAGCCAGCCGACTCCGATGCCGAGCGGCTCCAGCCACTTGGCGAAGTTGATGGCGTGTTGTTCCGCCAGCAGTTCGGTCGGCGCCATCAGGCCCACCTGACAGCCGTTGCCGATGGCCTGCAGGGCGGCCAGCGCTGCGACCAGGGTCTTGCCGGATCCCACATCCCCCTGCACCAGCCGCATCATGGGGTGGCTCTGTTGCAGATCCTTACTTATCTCGGCTACCACCCGGCTCTGGGCGCCGGTCGGCTTGAACGGCAGGGCGCCGAGCAGCTGTTCGACCAGCGCAGGCGCCGGTTTGAGGGCGCGGGCCAGCTGGGTTTGTGCCTGAGCGCGCACCTTCAAGACCGAGAGGTTGTGAGCCAGCAGCTCCTCCAGCACCAGCCGCTGCTGGGCCGGATGCTGGCCGCTTTCCAGCAGCGGCAGTGCCACCGAGGGGGGCGGACGGTGCAGCAGCTTCAGAGCAGCGGCCAGCTCAATCTGGTGGGGATAGAGGCCGGCGGGCAGCAGCTCCTCCACGCCGTAGAGGTCGAGCTGGGCCAGCGCCTGATCGGTGAGGCTGCGCAGGGTGAGCTGGCGCAGCCCTTCGGTCGTCGGGTAGACGGGGGTGAGCGCCTCTTCGGTCTGGCCGGCCTGCTCCTCGCCGAGCAGCTTGTACTCGGGATGGGCCATCTCTAGCCCGTATTTGCCGGGGCGCACCTCGCCAAAGCAGCGGATCAGGCGGCCCGCCGCCAGACTGTTTTTCTGGGCGGCGGTGAAGTTGAAGAAGCGCAGGGTGAGGGTGCCGGTACCGTCGCTGATGCGACAGACCATCATGCGGCGGCGCCCCATCACCAGTTGAGTGTCCTGGATTTCGCCCTCGACAGCGCCGTGCAGGCCGGGCGGCAGATCGCCGATGGGCCACACCTGGGTGCGGTCCTCGTAGCGCAGGGGAAGGTGGAACAGCAGATCCTGTACCGTGGCCAGCCCCAGCCGCTCGAGCTTCTCCAGCATCTTGCTGCCGACACCCTTGAGGCTATCGAGAGGAATTTTATCCAATTTCATCAATTAGATGCCCGAAAACACTGTAAATATGTCCAGATGATAGGGGTTGTTGAGGGGCCGATGCAAGCCGAGTTGCTGCTGGCAGGGCCGTCAAGGCGGGGGAAACGGCGGATATAACAAAGGCCTGCCGAAAACGGGAGGCCTTTGTGCGGCTGCCAACAGGCAAGGTGCGGGCGCATGGCGCCCAAAGTCAGATGATGCGTTTGAGCAGCAGATGGGCCTTGACCCGGTGGATCCGTCCCAGCAGCTTGCGCACCTGTTCCGGGTAGTCCTGGATCTGCTCCACCTGATCGAAGTGACTGATCCGCTTGGTGTTGGTCAGGATGTTCTCCCGCTCCGCGTTGAACTGGGGACGCAGCAGGTGGCGACGATCGTGTACCAGCAGGCCGTTCTCCAGATCCAGTGCCCAGGCGCGGGGGTTGAGGTTGTTGCCGGTGAGCAGGGCCCACTCGTCATCCACGAAGATCCCCTTGAGATGGTAGGAGTTGCGCTCGCAGCACCAGAGCATCAGGTTGAGACGACCGTCGTCGATGTGGCGCTGGTTGCGCTCGGCAAACTTGCGCAGGTTGGTCTCGTAGAGATAGGGCAGGCCACCGATGGTGGAGAACTTCTCTTCCGGCGGAATGAAGAAGTCGTTGGCGGTCTTGTCGCCCACTACGATGGTGACTTTGCAACCGCGCTGCAGCAGATCCTCGATATCCTTGCTCAACTCCTTGGGGGGGTTGAAGTAAGGGGTGCAGATGAAGATCTCTCGCTCGGTGGCACGCACCAGATTGCGGATCATCAGGTTGAGCTGATTGTTGCGCTTGCCCAGACCCACCATGGGGGTGACGGCCACCTCCTGGGTGTTGACCGGCATGGTGCTGAAGCGGTACTGGCTCTGGCGCAGGTTCTGCTTGAAGCGGCGGATCGGCCCCTTCAGCTGTTTGGCGCTGGGGATATCGCTGTGATCCAGTCGCTGCACCGCGTCGCTCTTCACGAACAGGTCATCCACATAGTTGACCATGCTGCGGGCCAGCTCCGGGCTGGTGATCTGGTGATAGCGATCGAAGCGGTAGCGATCCTGCTGATGCAGGTAGATGTCGTTGAGGCTGGCGCCGGAGTAGAGCACCACATCATCAAAGATGAAGCCCTTGAGGTGGAGCACACCGAGCAGCTCGCGCCCTTTGACCGGCACGCCGTAGATTTCGATCTGGTGGTCGTGTTCGGCAGCCATGGCCTGATACATCAGGTGGTTGCCGCCCTGTTTGCCCTTGCCGATCAGGCCTCGCTGGGCACGGTGAAAGTCGACGAATAGCTTGATGTCGAGGGCCGGATTGCGCTGCTTGGCGGCGTAGAGGGCGGAGATGATCTCCCGGCCTGCTTCGTCATCCTGCAGATAGAGCGCGACCAGATAGATGCGCCGGGTGGCACTGGCGATAAGCGCAAGAATGCGGCGTTTGAAATCCTGGGCGCTGTAGAGCACTTCAAACTGATCCGCTGCGACGGCGATCTGGGGCAGGCGCGCCAGCAGTTGTCGATAATGGGCCGATGAATGCATAGATAAACCTGAAATCACGGGGTTAAGCGTTCCACTCGGAGCGATGAATAGGCGATTCTAGCAATCTCGCCCTCTCAGCCAAAGAAAGAATCATCAGAAAGATGAAAAAGGCCTCACGAGTGAGGCCTTTTTGTCAGCATTTCCCCCTTGTCAGAGGAAGCTGTAGATGATCATCGCCATCACGCCGCCGGTGGTGCCGATGATGGTCTCCATCACGGTCCAGGTCTGCAGGGTCTGCTTCTCGGTCAGGCCGAGGTAGCGGTTCGCCAGCCAGAAACCGGAATCATTGACGTGAGAGAGCACGATGGCACCGCCGCCGATGGCGATGGTGACGGCAGCCAGCTGGGCACCGTTCAGGCCGAGCGGCTCCAGCATCGGCAGCACCAGACCGCAGGCGGTCAGCATGGCGACGGTGGCAGAGCCCTGAATCACCCGTACCGCAGCGGCCAGAATGAAGGCCAGCGCGACGATGGGCAGACCGGAGTCGGCCAGCATGTTGCCAAGGGCGGCACCCACACCGGAATCAACCAGCACCTGCTTGAACACGCCACCTGCACCGGTAACCAGAATGATGACGCCCGCCGGCTGGATGGCACTGTTGCAGACGCTCATCACCTCGTCGCGGGACATGCCACGGCGAATACCCAGCAGATAGAAGGCGGCCAGACAGGCGACCATGATGGCGGTGAAGGGGTGACCGATGAACTCCAGCCAGTTGTGCAGGGTGGAGCCTGCCTCGACGAAGCGACCGACGATGGTCTTGAGGCCGATCAGCAGCAGCGGCAAACCGATGAGGCCCATGGCCAGCCCGAAAGAGGGCAGGGATTTGCTGTCATCGTGGACACTGTTCTGGGCATCGGCAGGCAGCGGCACATCGACGATCTTGCTGATGAAGTCACCGAACAGCGGGCCCGCCAGGATCAGCGCCGGCACGGCGGCGATCAGGCCGAACAGGATCATGTAGCCGAAGTCGGCACCCAGCTGGGATGCCACCAGGATCGGGCCCGGCGCCGGAATAAGGAAGGCCTGGCAAGTGGCGATACCGGCCAGCAGGGCGATACCGATCTTCACCACGCTGCCGCCGCCACGACGGACGATGGCGAAGGCGACGCCGATCAGCAGCACCACGGCCACGTCAAAGAAGAGCGGCAGGGCGCAGACAAAGCCGGTCAGGGCCATGGCCCAGTTGGCGCGCTTGACGCCAAACTTGCCGAGCAGGGTGTGGGCTACCCGGTCGAGGGCGCCGGTCACTTCCATCACCTTGCCGAACATGGCGCCCAGCGCCACCACCACAGCGACGAAACCGAGGGTGCCACCCATCCCTTTCTGGATGGTGTTGGCGATGTCGGCCGGGTTCATGCCAGCGGCGAGACCCGCCACCATGGAGACCAGGATCAGGGCTACCACGGCGTGGAGCCGGGCCTTCATCACCAGGAAGAGCAGCAGCACAATCGAGCCGGCGGCTGTCATGATCAGGGAGAGGTCAGACATTGTTATGCGTTCCTTTTTCCAAGTTCAGTCGTGACACCTTGCCGATCCGTCGGCAAACCATATCTTTATGATTTATTTAGATTTATGGCAAGGGCTCAACATCATATGCCCAGGTGACTATGGGTTTGCTCAGTCTGTGGCAGACTTCACATTTTTAATCGTTACCGGTAACATGTTACCGGTAACGTGTTAGATTAGAACCCATCAACAGCTGGTTTTTTGAAAAGTGGGACAGAGGTCAAATTATGGCGGGTAAGTGCATTATCGTGATGGGTGTGTGTGGTAGCGGCAAATCCAGCGTGGGTCTGAAAGTGGCCGAAGCGCTGGGCGCCAAGTTCATCGATGGTGATGACCTGCACCCCAAGGCCAACATCCAGAAGATGGCTGGCGGCAACCCCCTCAACGATGAGGATCGTGCCCCCTGGCTGGAGCGGATCCGCGACGCCGCCTACAGTCTCGAGCAGAAGAACGAGACCGGCATCATTGTCTGTTCCGCCCTCAAAAAGAAGTACCGCGACCAGATCCGCGAAGGCAACGAGTCGGTTAGCTTCATCTTCCTCGATGGCAGCCAGCCGCTGATCCTCGAGCGGATGCGTGCCCGCAAGGGCCACTTCATGCGTGAAAGCATGGTACAAAGTCAGTTCGATACTCTGGAGCGCCCGGATGGCGAAGCCGGTGTATTCCACATTGATATAGACGGCACCTTCGAACAGGTGGTTGACCGCGCCGTCACAGCATTGGAGCAAGCCCAATGATTCATAAGGTAATTTCCGACGTCACCGCCCGCATTCGTGAGCGCAGTGCCGCCCGTCGTCAGGCCTTTATGGCCCGCATCCAGCGTCAGGCCGAGCAGGGCAAGACCCGCGCCGCACTGGCCTGCGGCAACCTGGCCCACGCCGTGGCCGCCTGCAGCAGTGACGAGAAGGGGCGCATCCTCGACATGACCCGCGCCAACGTCGGCATCGTCACCGCCTACAACGACATGCTGAGTGCCCATCAGCCCTATCAGGGCTATCCGGATCAGATCAAGGCGGTGCTGGCCGAGCTGGGCCACAGTGCCCAGGTCGCCGGCGGCGTGCCCGCCATGTGCGACGGCGTGACTCAGGGTCAGCCGGGGATGGACATGTCCCTCTTCTCCCGCGACCTGATCGCCCAGGCGACCGCACTGTCGCTCTCTCACAACACCTTTGATGCCACCCTGCTGCTCGGTATCTGCGACAAGATCGCTCCGGGTCAGATCATGGGGGCCCTCTCCCACGCTCACCTGCCGACTGCATTTGTTCCTGCTGGCCCGATGGCGAGCGGCATCAGCAATGACGAGAAGGTGAAGGTGCGTCAGAAGTACGCTGCCGGTGAAGTGGGTCGCGATGCCCTGCTGGAGATGGAGTGCGGCGCCTACCACGCGGCAGGCACCTGTACCTTCTACGGCACCGCCAACACCAACCAGCTGGTGTTCGAGGCCATGGGCCTGATGCTGCCGGGCTCCGCCTTTGTGCACCCGCATAGCGAGCTGCGCCGCGCCCTGACCGCCGAAGCGGCCCGCCGCATCAGCGCCATGATCCCGGGTTCCCCGGCCTATCGCCCGCTGAGCGAGGTGCTGGACGAGCGCTCGCTGGTCAACGGTCTGGTGGCCCTGCTCGCCTCCGGCGGCAGCACCAACCACAGTATCCACATGGTGGCGCTGGCCCGCGCCGCCGGTCTGGTGCTGACCTGGGATGACATCAGCGATCTCTCCGACGTGGTGCCGCTCTTGGTTCGCATGTACCCGAACGGCCCGGCCGACGTCAACGCCTTCGAACAGGCGGGCGGCGTGCCCGGCCTGATGCGCCGTCTGGCGCAAGAGGGGCTGATCCACATGGATGCCACCCCGGTCTTTGGCGAGATGCAGGATTACCTCAGCCGTCCGGCTCTGGTCGACGGCCACCTGGTATGGCAGCCGGTCGGTGAGAGCGGCGATGCGAGCGTGCTGTCGCCTTCCGGTAGCCGATTCCAGGCCACCGGCGGCACCAAGCTGCTGGCGGGCAATCTGGGCCGCGCCGTGGTCAAGGTCTCCGCCGTGGCTCCCGAGTATCGGGTGATTGAAGCACCAGCGCGGGTCTTCTCCTCCCAGCATGCGGTGGAAGCGGCCTACAAGGCGGGCGATCTCAATCAGGATGCCGTGATCGTGGTGCGCCACAATGGCCCAGCCGCCAACGGTATGCCGGAGCTGCACAAGCTGATGCCGGTGCTCGGCAACCTGCAGAAGGCGGGTTACAAGGTGGCGCTGGTCACCGATGGCCGTCTCTCCGGTGCCTCCGGCAAGATCCCGGCCGCCATCCACGTCACCCCGGAAGCGCTGCACGGCGGGGCCATCGGCTTGCTGGCTGACGGCGACCTGCTGCGGGTTGACGCGGTAAACGGCAGCCTCGACTGCCTGACCGATTTGAGTGGCCGTACCCAGGCCGAGATTGACCTCACTCTGGAACAAGAGGGGTGGGGCCGTGAACTGTTCAGCGTGATGCGTCGCGCGGTATCGAGCGCCGAGTGTGGCGCCACCATCTTTGACTAAGGAAGAGCTATGCAGAACTGGAAAGTGACCCCGGCCGAGGTGTTTGCCGCCTCCCCGCTGGTACCCGTGATGGTTATCAACGAGCTGGATCAGGCCCTGCCGATGGCCAAGGCGCTGCTTGACGGCGGCATCTCTGTCTTCGAAATCACCCTGCGCACCCCGGTGGCGCTCGATGCCATCGCCCTTATCGCCAAGGCGATGCCGGATGCCATGGTCGGTGCCGGTACCGTGCTCAACTGCGAGCAGTTTGATGCCGCCGTCGCCGCCGGTGCCCGCTTCGTCATCTCCCCGGGGATGACCCCGGCCCTGCTGGCCCACGCGGCCAAGAGCACTGCACCGCTGATCCCGGGCGTGGCGACTCCGTCTGAAGTGATGCAGGCGCTGGAAGCGGGCTATGACCACCTGAAGTTCTTCCCGGCCGAAGCGAACGGCGGCACCAAGGCGCTCTCCGCCATTGCCGCGCCGCTGCCCCAGGTGAAGTTCTGCCCGACCGGTGGTATCGGCCCGAAAAACGTGGCCGACTATCTGGCGCTCAAGTGCGTGGCCACCGTCGGCGGCTCCTGGATGCTGCCGGCCGATGCGGTCAAGAGTGGCAACTGGGAAGAGGTGACCCGCCTCTCCCGCGAAGCGGTTGAGTTGGTAAAACGCTAAGCATCAGTTGTGCAGAAAACCAAACAGGCCACCCTCGGGTGGCCTGTTTGTTATCGGCGTGACTTAAGTGGGTGAGGGAAGGGATTACCCCAGACTCTCCCCGACATAGAGGGAGAAGCCGATATCCTTGCGGGTGTCGGGTTGGGATTGGCCGCTGAGACGCGCCAGCAGCATGGTGGCCGCCTCCCGACCGATCGCTTCCCGCGGGGTGGCGATACTGGCCAGCTTGGGGGTCATGGCGTGGCCGATGTCGAGGGCGTTGCAGCCGGCGATGGCGATCTGCTGGGGCACCGGGATCCACTTGGCCTGACACTGCAACAGGGCGCCCACCGCCAGGTCATCGTTGGTGCAGAATAGGCCGTCGAGGTCGGGATAGCGTACCAGAGCCTGATCCAGCAGCTCGCCCCCCAGAGTGAAGCTGGAGGATTGTTCGGTCAGCAGATGCTGGCCGGTGAGGCCGAAGTCGGTCATCGCCTGATAGTAACCCTCCATCCGCAGCTGGGTACGCACGTCGAGCCGCGCTCCCAGATAGACCACCTTGCGTCGGCCCCGGTGCAGCATCTCTGTTACCATGGCCCGGGCCGCGGCTCTATGGTCCATGCCGACCACCATATCGATGGGGGTTTGCGGCAGATCCATGGTCTCCACCACCGGAATGCCGGCGGTGGCGATCATCTTGCGGGTGCGCTCTGTGTGCTGGCTGTCGGAGAGGATCAGCCCATCCACGTGATAGGAGAGCAGGGACGCGACCTGCTCCTCCTCCCGCTCCGGGCTGTAGCCGTAGTGGGCCAGCAAGGTCTGGTAACCGGCCGGTCGGGTTACCGACTCGATGCCATGGATCACCGCCGAGAATACCTGGTTGGAGAGGGAGGGGATCAGGATGCCGATCGCCTTGCTGGTCGCGTTGGAGAGAATATCCGGCGCCCGATTGGGGATATAACCCAGCTCTTCCACTACAGCTGCGATCCGCTCGCGGGTCCCCTCCGCTACGGTCTGCGGGTCGCGCAGATAGCGGCTGACAGTCATTTTGGTCACGCCGGTCTGGTCGGCGATATCTTGCAGGGTGGGGCGGCGCTTGCGGGTGGGGCTCATAGGGGTGTCCAGCGTGGATGTTATGTAACATTACCGTTTTTGGCGGATAAAGTCAGCATATGAAGCCGTTTTTGCAGGAGTTTTCCGATGATCAGAGGCAAGCAGTTCGTGGATGTCCGGTTCGAGCAACAGGATGTGGAGGGGGAGCAGTTCTCGGAGTGCCGCTTTATCGGCTGCAACTTCTCCTGGCTGGATTTGAGCGATAGCCGCTTCATCGACTGCTGCTTCTACGATCGGGAGAGTGAACGGGGCTGCCTGTTGCAGGGTTGCGATCTGCGCGAGGCCAGCTTCCTGCGCTGCGATCTCACCATGGCCGATTGCAGCCGCAGCCAGTGTCTGGGGCTGGAGATGCGCGACTGTCAGGCGGTCGGCATCAACTTCAGCCATGCCAGCTTCGCCAACCAGATCACCGCGAAAAGCTACTTCTGCGAGGCCCATCTGAGCGGCAACAACTTCAGCTACGCCAGCTTCGAGGGCTGCCTGCTGGAGAAGTGCGAGCTGACCGGCAACCGTTGGCAGGGGGCCAACCTGTTTGGTGCCTCGCTGGCGGGTTCCGATCTCAGCGGCTCCGAGTTTGGCCAGATTGACTGGACCAGCTTCAAGCTGCAGGGCTGCGATCTGCGCCAGTGCGACCTGCCGGGGCTGGATCTGCGCCGGGTCGACCTGCAGGGGGTACAGATCAACGAGGATCAGCAGCAGACCTTGCTGGAGCAGATCGGTCTGGTTGTCTTCCCCTGAGCCGAGCGAAAAATTAGGTAATTTTTCATCAAATGGGGCCGATAGTGGGGAGGGCGCTCCTGAAACGACAAAAGCCTGCGTGATGCAGGCTTTTGCTAGTGAGCGTGTGATGGCTTGTCGGCCGGGTTGACTCAACCCTTGGCCAGCCATTTGGTCGGGTTGATCGCCTCGCCCTGATAGCGAATTTCGAAGTAGAGGCCCGGTCTGTCCTGACCGCCGCTGTCACCGACCAGTGCTACCGGTTCACCCTGTTCCACATTCTGGCCCACCTGACGAAGCAGCGACTGATTGTGACCGTAGAGGCTCATATAGCCTTTACCGTGATCGATTACCAGCAGCATACCGAAGCCATCGAGCCAGTCGGCGTAAACCACTTGTCCCGGTGCGACCGCCTTGACCTGGGTTCCTTCGCTGGCGCCGATCAGGGTGCCTTTCCACTTGAGCTGAGCGGTGCGCGGCGAACCGTAGGAGATGAGGATCGGCCCCTGTACCGGCCAGCGCAGGCTGCCATTGGTCTTGAGACCACTGTAGTGACCGGCACTGCTGATGCCCGAGCCACGCTCCGGTTTGCTGCTGGCCACCTCTTCGACCGGTTCTGCCGGTTTGACGGTTTTGTTCTGCTGGGCGGCGAGTCGTTGCTGCTCGGCGCGGCGTTGTTCGGCCAGCTTGCGCTGACGCTCCTGCTCCGCTTTCAGCTTGGCCAGCCGTTCCCGCTCGGCCCGTTCACGGCGCTCCTGCTCTTCCCGCTTGCGGCGCAGCTCTTCCAGCCGGGCTTTCAGCGCCTTCTCCGCCTTGACCAGCTTGGTGAGCTTCTGCTCGTCATCCTGTACCGATTGCTGCAACTGGTTGCGCACCTTGGCCCGGCTCTGCTGGCTGGCCAGCAGGGTCTGGTGATGTTCCTGCTGTTCGGCAAGCAGGGTCTGCAGTCTGGTTTCGGTCTCTTTGGTGGCCTGCTGGTTTTTCGCCAGCTTGTCGCGGGTGGCGCGCAGGGCGTCGATGGCCTCGATGCGGGCCTTGTTGAGGTAGTCGTAGTAGTCGAGGGATCGGCTCAGTTTGGCTGGTTCCTGCTGATTTAGCAGCAGTTTGAGGTAGTCGTGGTTGCCCGCCTGAAAGGCGCTCTCCGCCTGCTTGGCCAGCAACTGCTTCTGATGTTTGGCTTGAACTTCCAGCGCCAGCTTGTCTTTTTGCAGGGTCGCCAGCGTCTGCTGGTTCTGCTTCAACTGCTGCCTGGTCTGGTTGAGTTTGGCGGCGGCGGCCGAGATGGCCTGCTCGTCAGCCTTGAGCTGGGTATTGAGCTTGGCAAGCTCCTGCTTGCTGAGCTTGATGGTCTTCTGTTGCTCTTTGATCTGGGACTGCATGGTCCCCAGCTGCTGATTGGCGGCCAAAGCCGGTGTGCTGGCGCCAAACGACAGGCAAAAAAACAGCGCGCCGGCCAACAGGCCGACGCGACTGGTTTTCTGTGAAATAACTTCGCATCCCCGCATGGGGAAGGATTATTTCAGAATCATCAGGGGCTTGCCAGTCATTTCCGGCGGCACCGGCAGACCCATCAGGGTCAGCATGGTGGGGGCCAGATCGGACAGTTTGCCACCTTCAACCACCTCGGCTTTGCGACCGAAATAGATGAGCGGAACCGGCAGATTGGTGTGGGCGGTGTGGGCCTGACCAGTCTCTTCGTCCAGCATCTTCTCGGCGTTGCCGTGGTCGGCAGTGATCAGGCACTCACCACCCACTTCGGCCAGGGCGTCGGTGACGCGACCGATGCAGTGGTCAACGGCTTCACACGCTTTGACGGCGGCATCGAATACACCGGTGTGACCAACCATGTCGCCATTCGGGTAGTTACAGATGATGACGTCGTACTTGCCGCTCTTGATGGCCGCAACCAGCTTGTCGGTCAGCTCTTCGGAACTCATCTCCGGCTGCAGGTCATAGGTCGCCACTTTCGGGCTGGCCACGATCTCGCGATCTTCGCCGGTGAAGCAGGACTCTTCGCCACCGTTGAAGAAGAAGGTGACGTGAGCATACTTCTCGGTTTCGGAGATGCGCAGCTGGGTCTTGCCCTGCTTGGCCAGCCACTCACCCAGGGTGTTGACCAGAGCGGTCGGCGGGTAGGCACAGGCAGTTTTGATGTCGGCCGCGTATTCGGTCAGCATCACGAAGTTCAGCTTCGGCTCGACTGCACGGGCGAAGCCGGTGAAGTCGGTGTCAACGAAGGCGCGGGTGATTTCACGGGCACGGTCGGCACGGAAGTTCATGAAAATCAGCGCATCGCCATCTTCCATCGGTGCCGCTTCACCGATGCGAGTGGCTTTGACGAACTCGTCGTTCTCGTCGCGGGCATAAGCTGCAGCCAGTGCTTCGGTGGCGCTCTCGGCGGTGAACTCGCCCTTGCCCTGGGTCATCAGGTCATAGGCTTGCTGCACGCGATCCCAGCGGTTGTCACGGTCCATGGCGAAGTAACGACCGATCATGGAAGCGAAACGACCTTTGCCCAGCTTGGCGAACAGGGCGTCGAACAGCTCGATGGAGGACTGGGCGGAGCGCGGCGGAACGTCGCGGCCATCCAGGAAGGCGTGCAGGTAGATATTCTCGGCGCCACGCTTGGCGGCCATTTCGATCATGCCCATGATGTGCTCTTCGTGGCTGTGTACGCCACCCGGGGACATCAGGCCCATGATGTGAACGGCTTTGCCGTTGGTGACGGCAGCGTCAACAGCCTTGGCCAGCTCGACGTTCTGGAAGAAGTCGCCGTCCTGGATGTCTTTGGAGATGCGGGTCAGCTCCTGATAGACGATGCGACCGGCACCGATGTTGACGTGGCCTACTTCAGAGTTGCCCATCTGGCCATCCGGCAGACCGACGTCCAGGCCGGAGCCGGAGATCAGGGTGCTGGTGTAGTCACGGGCCAGACGATCGAGGTTGGGAGTCTTGGCGGCAGCGACGGCGTTGTGCTCTTGCTTGGTGCTGTAGCCCCAACCGTCCATGATGACCAGAACCAAAGGTTTCTTAGCTGTTGACATAAGACTATGTCCTCTCGGATTGGAAAAAATGCGGGAAATGAAACTAGCGTAATATTACTACATCTGCCGAAATAGTCACCTGATAGCCAAGGGGCGCTCCCGCGGCCCCGCAAGCCACGCCCTTCCTGCCATGCTCGCTGCCCAATGATGATGGGAGCCTGCTCGCGCTTTGCCGCCAAGATGGCTGATCTTATCAATACCCCCATGTATACTCGGGCCCTTGTCTTGGTCCCTGGATAGTAGAAGATGCAAGAGTATTTGGATTTTGCGGCCCGTAACCCGCTGCTGACCGCAGCCTGGTTGGGTCTGGCTGGCACTCTGGTTTACACCACTGTGCGTGCCCGTTTGTCCCCGGTAAAAACCGTCAACAATCACACCGCGACCCTGCTGATCAACCGCGAGAATGCCACCGTGGTGGATATTCGCAGTCAGGAAGAGTATGCCAAGGGCCATCTGGCCGGTGCCCAGCACCTGCCGCTGACCCAGATCCAGAGCAATAATCTGGGCCCGGTTGAAAAGCATAAAGATGCCCCCATCATAGTGGTGTGCGAGTCGGGAATGACTGCGGGCGGCGCGGGCCGTCAGCTGAGCAAAGCTGGCTTCAAGCAGGTTTATGTGCTCGGCGGTGGCATGGCCCAATGGCGTGCAGAAAATCTGCCGGTAACCAAGAAACGCTGATTTAAGCAGGGCCTGAGCCCACTTATCCATATAACAAGGAATCAAACGAAATGGCTGACGAGATCAACAACCAGGAAGTACAACCGGAATTCCACATCCAGCGTGTTTACACCAAGGATGTCTCTTTCGAAGCGCCGAACACCCCGCACATCTTCCAGAAAGAGTGGCAGCCGGACGTCAAGCTGGATATGGATACCAAGACCAACATCTTGGCTGAGAACGTGTATGAGGTTGTCCTGACCCTGACCGTAACCTGCAAACTGGAAACCGAAACTGCCTTCCTGTGCGAAGTACAGCAAGCCGGTATCTTCACCATCGGTAACCTGCCGGAGCCGCAACTGGCTCACTGCTTGGCGGCCTTCTGCCCGAACATCCTGTTCCCGTATGCCCGCGAAGCCGTGGCCAACATGGTGAGCAAGGGTTCCTTCCCGCAGCTGAACCTGGCACCGGTCAACTTCGATGCCCTGTTTGCCCAGCACATGGCGCAAGCACAGGCCCAGCAGGCGACTGCGGAAGCCTGATAATGGCTGACCAGATCGCTATCTCGGTCTTGGGGGCGGGGTCTTATGGCTCCGCCCTTGCCATTTCTCTGGCGCGCAACGGTCATCCGACCCTGCTGTGGGGTCACGACCCTGCTCATGTCGCCGAGCTGGAACAAGACCGCTGCAACAAGGCATTTTTGCCTGATGTCCCTTTTCCCGCCGATCTGCAGCTGACTGCGGATCTGCAACGTGCGGTACAAGCTGCCCCCGTGCTGCTGCTAGTCGTGCCAAGCCATGTATTTGGCGATGTGCTGACTCGGATCAAACCCTTCCTGCGCCCCGATACCCGTATCGCCTGGGCCACCAAGGGTCTGGAGCCGGACAGTGGCCGTCTGCTGCAGGATGTGGCCCGTGAAGTGCTGGGTGACGAGATACCGCTGGCGGTGATCTCCGGTCCCACCTTCGCCAAGGAGCTGGCTGCCGGTCTGCCGACCGCCATCTCGGTCGCTTCGACTCACGACGAGTTCGCCGACGATCTCTCCCATCTGCTGCACTGTGGCCGCTCGTTCCGGGTCTATACCAATCCGGATTTCGTCGGTCTGCAGCTGGGTGGGGCGGTGAAGAACGTCATCGCCATCGGTGCCGGTCTCTCCGACGGGCTCGGGTTTGGCGCCAATGCCAGAACCGCGCTCATCACCCGGGGTCTGGTGGAGATGCAGCGTCTGGGTGCGGCGCTGGGTGCCGATGCCAAAACCTTTATGGGGATGGCGGGGCTCGGGGATCTGGTGCTCACATGTACCGACAACCAGTCGCGCAACCGTCGCTTCGGGCTGGCCCTCGGGGCTGGCAAGGATGTGAACACCGCCATGACCGAGATCGGTCAGGTGGTGGAGGGGTATCGCAACACCAAAGAGGTGCATCTGCTGGCGGCCCGCTGCGGCGTCGAGATGCCCATCTGCGAGCAGATCTTCAAGGTGCTCTACGAGGGTAAGAACCCGAAAGAGGCGGCCATCGCCCTGCTGTCGCGAGACAAGAAGGACGAGTAATCTGCCGATTGCCCATGCAAAAGGCCCCGCCAGATGGCGGGGCCTTTTCTTTGCTGCAAGGGCAGCAAATCAGTAGTAGGAGTGGTCGCCGCGCTGGTGCTCGGTGGCGTCTTTCACGCCGTTGAGCTCACCCGGGAACTTCTCCAGTAGCTGCTTCTCGATCCCCTCTTTCAGGGTGTAATCGACCATGGAGCAACCGTTGCAACCGCCGCCAAACTGCAGGATGGCCAGTTTGTCTTCAGTCAGCTCGACCAGGGTGACCTTGCCACCGTGACCGGCCAGCATGGGGTTCACTTCGGATATCAACACGTACTCGATGCGCTCGATTAGCGGCGCATCGTCGGCCACTTTACGCATCTTGGCGTTCGGTGCTTTCAGGGTGAGCTGGGAGCCCATCTGATCGGTCACGAAGTCGATGGTGGCATCCACCAGGAAGGGGGCGCTCAGGGGATCGACCATGCAGTCGAAGCCGCTGAAGGGCAGGTGTTGATCTTCCGGGTCCACGGCATCGGGCGGGCAATACGATACGCCACACTCGGCATTCTGGGTTCCCGGATTGACCACAAACACCCGGATATTGGTGCCATCAGGCTGTTTTTCCAGCAGTTTACGGAAATGGGCCTGGGCGGCGTCGGAAATGCTGATCATCACTATCCTCATAAACCTGAGTGTACGACTAGGGTATTCATGATAACGCGGTTATTAATGCTTGGGTAGCATGCCGATGGCTACTTGCTGTGCCGCAGGGTACGACAGATTGCCCACACTTCTACCTTTGTGATGCCGCTCTCATGGAGCAAACGGCTGAGCTGCCCAGCGGTGGCGCCTGTGGTAACCACGTCATCGAGCAGGGCGACATGGCGATAGTGGTGCGGCGCGATATGAAATGCGCCGCGCAGATTGCGCCGTCGCTGCCCGGCGCTCAAGGTTGTTTGTTGCGGGGTCGCCTTGATGCGCTGCAACAGAGTGTTGTCGCAGGGAATGTCGGTGAACTCGCCAAGGGCTTGTGCGATCTCCTCCGCCTGATTGAACCCGCGCCGCCACTGCCGCCACCAGTGAAGGGGAACCGGAATGATCGCTTCTGGCGGATTGCTGCCATCCAGATGATCGGCCAAGAGGCGTGCCAGTAGCGGCGCCAGCAGGATTTGGCCGGAATATTTGAGCCGGGGGATCAGCATGGGGTAGGGAGCCTGGTAGTCGCCGATCACCTGCAACCGCTCCCAGGGGGAGGTCTGCGCTGGCAGCGGCCGCAGACCGGTATGCTCTCTTCTATATATTCAGTCAGCGGTGCGGCGCAGAGGCGGCATCTCGGCTGTGACTGGTGCAGCGCCTGCCGACACCAGCTGCAGAGCAGGGGCTCGTTGTCGCAAGGCTGATGGCAGAGCAGGCAGCTCCCTTGCCAGTCACCGTGGCTGCCGAGTAGCGGACTTGCTTTAGCGAGCAGTCGCTTTAACATGCTGACCCCAAGAGCATGAACAGGGATCTTGAGTCTAGATGAGCATATCGGTAGAGCAGTTTGGCCAGGGGCCCGATCTGGTGCTGTTGCACGGTTGGGGGATGAATGGTGCGGTCTGGCATGGTATTGCCCAACAGTTGGCGCCCCACTATCGGGTTCATCTGGTAGATTTGCCCGGTTTTGGCAACAGCCCGCTGGCAGATGAGGTGGATTACAGCCTGCCCTGGCTTGCCGAGCAGGTGGCTGCCATCTTGCCGCAGAAGTGTCATCTGCTTGGCTGGTCGCTCGGCGGTCTGGTGGCAAGCCAGTTGGCGCTGACTCATCCCGATCGGCTGCACTCCCTGATCACGGTAGCCAGCTCCCCCTGTTTCATGGCCCGTGATGAGTGGCCGGGGATCGCCCCCAAGGTACTGACCGGCTTCAACCAGATGCTGGCGGGGGATTTTCGCCAGACCATAGAGCGCTTTCTGGCGATCCAGGCCATGGGCAGTGAACACGCCCGGGACGATATCCGTCAGTTGCGCCACTGGCTGGCCGAGCGCCCGGCTCCCCAGTTTGCCGCTCTCGAGGCCGGGCTGACGCTGTTGGCCGAGATTGACCTGCGCGAACCGCTGCGGGAGCTGGATCTGCCCTGGTTGCGGATCTATGGCCGACTGGATTCATTGGTACCCAAGGCGGCCATTCCCCTGCAGGATGACCTCTACCCTGCCAGCCGCAGCGTGACCCTTAATAAGGCCTCACACGCACCTTTTATCTCCCATCCTGACGAATTCATTGAAATCGTTCGAGATTTTGTTGGCTAAAAAACAGCCTGCAAGCTTCATTAATCCTCTGGTCTGGCGGATAATTAAGCTGTGACCAGAGGAGTAACACCATGCGTATTGATTCTGCTTTCAACAGCGGGGTACAGGGATTTCAGCGAGCCGAGCAGATTGCCGACAAGGCATCCAGTCAGATCGCCCGCCTCAACACCCCCAGCGGGGATCAGGTGCAAGTGACCGATGAGCTTGTCAATCTCAAGGTGGCCGAGCAACAGGCTGGCGCTTCCGCCAAGGTAGTGCAGACTGCCAGCGATATGATGGGAACCCTGATCGACATCCGGGTGTGAGATGAACATCAATGTTAGTCTGCCCCCTCTTATCCCGACACAGCTGCAACCTCAGGTGGAAGCGGCGAGGACGGATAATCGCCGGGCAGAACTGATCCCGCAGGCCCGAGCGGGCCAAGCCTCCGTTGCCGAATCCGAAGTCGGCTCCCAAAAAGAGAAATCCAAAGCCGGTCAGGCCTCCAGCAATCAGGCCTCCCAGAACAGCCGTGAAACCGGGCAATTAGCCCCGACGACACTGCCAGACAATCGCTTTGTTGAGGCAACTGGTGAAGAGGGTCAGCGCAAGCAGCAAGATCCCAAACAGCAGGAGCAGCAACAGCGGCAAGAGCAGCAGGTTCAGGATCTTGTCGAGCGTGACAAGGAGGTGCGCACTCACGAGCAGGCGCATCAGTCTGCGGGTGGAGAGTACGCCAGCTCGCCCACCTATCAGTTTACGCAAGGGCCGGATGGCAAGCGTTATGCGACGGGTGGCGAAGTCCAGATCGATACCAGTGTCGTACCCGGTGACCCTGCGGCTACCATCGCCAAGATGCAGCAGATCCGCTCTGCAGCGCTGGCGCCTGCCGAGCCTTCCGCGCAGGATTTGGCCGTTGCACGCAGCGCCGCCGCGAGTGAAGCCAAGGCGCGCAAAGAGCTGATGGCCGAGCAGAGCGCGAAGTCGGGCGGTGTGCTGAGTGCCTATATGGACAAGCGCAACAGCGTCATCGCTGGCCACTATCGACAGGCTGTCAGCCCGGCCTCTACCCAGTCCCTCAGTCTGCATATCTGAATCACCCTCGCCAAACTTTCAGCTCCTTTGCCTGTTTTGCAACTAACCTGAAGATCAGGCCCATTCCAATTTCACAGGAGCTGTCATGCATTTCGATGAAGTCAAAGCGGAAGATTTCACCACCTTCTCCCGTGTACCGCCCCCCCACCTGCAGATGGAGCAGTTTCTGATGCAGCTCGGGGGAGGGGGAACTGAAGGAACCAGTTTCAAGAAGAAAGTGATGCTGGCGGCTGGCTGGAGCCACACCGGCGTCGTCTCTTACGGCAAGTATCCGCAAGAGGCCTGCAAGGCATTCAACCGACTGCGGGAGGTGCTGGCCCAGCATGGAGAGCCCGAGAGTATTCTTGCTGCCCTGACGCAGTGATCTCGAGCTTCGCGTGTAAAAAAGCCCCTTGCGGGGCTTTTTGCATTCAGAGGTGTTCTGGAAGGTGTCGTTACTTTTTCGCTTTGGAGAGCGCTGCCGCGAAGGCGTTGCCCATGGCACCACCCATAGGGGGGCTTTGGCGCGGCTCATTTCTTGGTTTGGTGTTGCCAGCACTGCTGTTGCGCGCTTCAGCCGGCTTGCGGGCAGCTTGTCCCGCTTTCTCGTCGAGACGCATGGTCAGGCTGATCCGCTTGCGCGGGGCGTCCACCTCCAGCACCTTGACCCGCACAATGTCGCCGGCCTTGACCACCTCACGGGGATCCTTGACGAAACGGTCGGTCAGGGAGGAGATGTGCACCAGACCGTCCTGATGAACACCGATATCGACGAAGGCGCCGAAGTTGGTGACGTTGGTGACCACCCCTTCCAGCACCATCTCGGGCACCAGGTCGCTGATCTGCTCCACCCCTTCCTTGAAGGTTGCGGTTTTGAACTCGGGGCGCGGGTCGCGGCCCGGCTTGTCCAGTTCTCCGATGATGTCGGTGATGGTAGGTACGCCGAATTGCTCATCGGTGTAATCGGCCGGTTTCAGGCTGCGCAGCAGGCTGCTGTTGCCGAGCAGGCTCTCCACTGTCTGCTCCAGCTTGGCGAGGATCCGCTCCACCACCGGATAGGACTCCGGGTGCACCGCCGAGCTGTCGAGGGGATTGCTGCCGCCGCGAATGCGCAGGAAGCCGGCGCACTGTTCGAAGGCTTTGGGGCCGAGTCGGCTCACTTTCAGCAACTGCTGACGGCTCTTGAAAGCGCCGTGCTCATCCCGGTAGGCGACGATGTTCTGGGCCAACGTCTGGGAGAGGCCGGAAACCCGGTTGAGCAGGGCGACCGAGGCGGTGTTCACATCGACCCCGACCGCGTTCACGCAATCCTCGACCACGGCATCCAGCCGGCGGGCCAGCTGGCTCTGGCCGACGTCGTGCTGATACTGGCCGACCCCGATACTCTTGGGATCGATTTTGACCAGTTCAGCCAGCGGGTCTTGCAGGCGGCGGGCGATGGAGACGGCGCCACGGATCGAGACGTCGAGATCCGGGAACTCCTGAGAGGCGAGTTCGGAAGCGGAGTAGACAGAGGCTCCTGCTTCGCTCACCACTATCTTCTGCGCCTTGGCGGCGGGGTAGCGCTCGAACAGGTCGCTGACCAGCCGGTCGGTCTCCCGCGAAGCGGTACCGTTGCCGATGCTGATGAGCTCGACCTTGTGTTTCTGACACAGCTCGCTCAGGGTCTTGAGGCTCTGATCAATCTGGCGTTTTGGTTCGAACGGATAGATGGTGGCGTGATCGACCAGTTTGCCGGTGGCATCCACCACGGCAACCTTGACCCCGGTACGGATGCCCGGATCCAGCCCCATGGTGCAGCGCATGCCCGCCGGGGCCGCCATCAGCAGATCCTTGAGGTTCATGGCGAACACCTTGATCGCCTCCTCCTCTGCCGATTCGCGGATACGGCCGATCAGCTCGGTCTCCATCTGAAGCGACAACTTGATCTTCCAGGTCCAGCTCACCACCCCTTGCAGCCATTTGTCGGCCGGGCGGTTCTGCAGATTGAGCTTGAGGTGGTGGGCAATGATCCCTTCGCAGGGGCTGGCACTCTCATCGTCACCGGTTACCAGCGCCAGATTGAGGATCCCTTCATTGCGGCCGCGTAGCATGGCCAGCACCCGGTGGGAGGGGGCCTTGTGCAGGGGTTCGTCGTGTTCGAAATAGTCCTTGAACTTGGCTCCTTCCTGCTCCTTGCCTGCTACCACGCGGGCGCGCAGGGTGGCATTTTGCCACAGGTAGTCGCGCAGCTTCTCCAGCAGGTCGGCCTGCTCGGCGAAGCGCTCCATCAGGATATAGCGGGCGCCGTCGAGGGCAGCCTTGCTGTCGGCAATGCCCTGTTCGGGATTGAGGAAGGTGGCTGCAGCTTGCTCGGGATCCTGCATCGGGTCGCTGAGCAGCAGGTTGGCAAGCGGCTCCAACCCGGCTTCGATCGCCATCTGCCCCTTGGTGCGGCGTTTGGGCTTGTAGGGGAGGTAGAGGTCTTCCAGCCGGGTCTTGCTGTCGGCGCCGTTCAACTCGCGGGCCAACTCGGGGGTCAGCTTGCCCTGCTCTTCGATGGAGCGAATGATCACCTGACGGCGATCTTCCAGTTCACGCAGATAGCCGAGGCGGCTCTCCAGAGTACGCAGCTGGCTATCGTCCAGACCGCCAGTCACCTCTTTACGGTAACGGGCGATAAAGGGAACGGTCGAGCCTTCATCCAGCAGGCGCACTGCGGCCTGCACCTGCTCCGGGCGAGCATTGAGCTCACCGGCAATCTGTCTCTCTATGGTTTGCATCATGATGTTGTTGAGGGCCTCTGTGGTCGAGTCCGCGCCATCAGGCGCCAAGTGTGAGCACTATATGGGGTCGTGTTGCGGGATGCCACCCTGCGCCGGGGTCTGCACCAGTCAGACTGATAAAGTCGCAGGGGAGGGCGTTTATCTTGCCATTGCACCTGTGACTCAGGATGTGCCTGTGGCAAGTAGTCCGGCTATTTGGGGTAGCTGATCTCGTTGATATACCAGCAGACGTCACCAACTGGCGTACGGACGATGGCCTCATCCCCGACCTCTTTCTTGAGCAGGGCGCGGGCCATGGGGGAGTCGATGGAGATGTAATCCTTGCGCTCGAAGATCTCGTCATAGCCGACGATGCGAAAGCGCTTGGTCTCGCCCTCATCGTTTTCCACCTCGACCCAGGCGCCGAAGAAGACCTTGCCCTCCTGCGCGGGGGCATAGTCGACGATCCCCAGCTCTTCGAGGCATTTGCGCAGGTAGCGCACCCGCCGGTCGATCTCCCGCAGCCGCTTCTTGTTGTACTGGTAGTCGGCATTTTCGCTGCGATCCCCCAGGCTGGCGGCCCATGCCACCTTCCTGGTGACCTCGGGGCGCTCCTGACGCCAGAGGAAATCGAGCTCTTCTTTCAGCTTGTTGTAGCCTTCGCGGGTGATCAGCTTTGTCTTCATGGTGATGCGGACCTGGTCAAAGAGGGGTATTCATCGCTAACTGCTCGGGAATATTAGCTTTTGTCCTCTTGCTGTCGAGGGAAATCGTGATGGCTCGGCTGGCGCCATTCAGGGAGTAGCTGGCCAGCGCAGTGACTTGATGGCCGTCACGCTCTCGGGATGGGTAATAACCGGTAACATATTTGTGCTTTGCTCCCGCTATATCCCCCCCTAGTATTGGGGGCAGCTAAAGAATGAAGAGGCAAAGCAATGAGTCAGCAGCAATACAAGGTCCTGGTCGTGGACGATGACCTGAAATTACGTTCCCTGTTGGAGCGCTATCTCACCGAGCAGGGATTCGTAGTGCGCGGCGTGGCCAATGGAGAGCAGGCCGATCGCTTGTTGACTCGTGAAAACTTCAGCCTGATGGTGCTCGACCTGATGTTGCCGGGGGAAGATGGACTCTCCATCTGCCGCCGTCTGCGGGAAGCGGGCAACCAGATCCCGGTGCTGATGCTCACTGCCAAGGGGGATGAAGTGGATCGCATCGTCGGGCTCGAGATGGGGGCCGATGACTATCTGCCCAAGCCGTTTAATCCCCGCGAACTGCTGGCGCGGATCCGTGCCGTGCTGCGCCGCCATACCGTCGAGCTGCCGGGGGCTCCCTCGGCTGCAGAGAAGGTGGTCAACTTCGGTGCCTTCCAGCTCAATCTCGCGACCCGCGAGCTGAGCCGAGATGGCGAGCCGATGGCGCTCACCAGCGGTGAATTTGCGGTGCTCAAGGTGCTGGTCAGCCATCCGCGCGAGCCGCTCTCCCGCGACAAGCTGATGAATCTGGCCCGTGGCCGCGAATACACCGCCACCGAGCGCAGCATCGACGTGCAGGTCTCTCGCCTGCGCCGCCTGCTGGAACAGGATCCGGCCCAGCCCCGCTACCTGCAGACCGTTTGGGGTCTGGGGTATGTGTTCGTGCCAGATGGTGACGGTGCATGAAAAAAGTCGGCAGCATGTTTTCCCGCATGCTCTGGTTTCTGGCCGCCGTCCTGGTGGTCTATCAAGCGGTCTCCTACGTCACCTTCTACAACTATCTGCTGGCGCCGACCGTCAAGCAGATCAGTCACTTGCTGGCCAATCAGGTCAAGCTGATCTTTCCGGTCAACACCGAACAACTGGCGCTGAGTGAAGATGCCGAGGCGCTGGTCTATGTGACGACCGGTACCGACATCTATACCCAGAGCGAGGCGGTGCAGCATGGCTTCAACGAGGCCAAGCCGTACCCCTATCTGGAGGAGAACATCAGCCGCGAGCTGGGTGGCCCGGCCAAGGTGCGGGTCGAGATCCAGGATCACTACATCATCTGGATCCAGCCGCCGCAGGCCAGCAAAATATGGGTGCGGATCCCGCTGACCGAGATCGAAGATGACGATATCGAACCCCTCATCATCTATCTGAGCGTGCTGCTGGTGATCACCCTGTTTGCGGCCTGGCGCTTTGCCCGGCAGTTGGTGCGCCCGCTCGAGGATCTCGAAGCTGGCGCTGTTGCGGTGGCCAGAGGCCATTTCCCCGAGGCGCTGGGGGAGCTGGGTTCACGAGAAGTAAGGCGACTGACCCGCACCTTCAACCATATGTCGCACTCCATCAAGAGCCTGATCGAAGAGCGTAACCTGATGATGGCGGGGGTTTCCCACGATCTGCGTACCCCGCTGACCCGCATCCGGCTGGCGACCGAGATGATGTCCTCCGGTGACGAGTACCTCAAGGAGAGCATCAACGCCGACATCGATGAGTCCAATGCCATCATCGATCAGTTCATCGATTACATCCGCCCGGATGAAGGCCAGGATCTGGAGCCGATCGACCTGACCCAGCTGGTGCACGATACCTTGCTGATCTACTCGGAGCAGGGGCTGGAGGTCGATCTGGCGCTGCCGCAAGAGGCGGTGCGGGTGGCCTGCAATCCGGTCAGTATCCGGCGGGTGTTGAACAACCTCTCAAGCAACTCGCAGCGTTATGGGGCGAGCCGCTTGTATGCCGAGTTGAAGGACGATGGACACTGGGTGCGCCTGCGCCTCTCCGATGATGGCCCCGGCATTCCGGAGCAGGACTATTCCCGGGTGCTCAAGCCGTTTACTCAGGGGAATGTGGCGCGGACTGTTGGCGGCAGTGGCTTGGGGTTGGCCATCGTGGCCAAGATAGTCGCCCAGCACCACGGCACTATCCGGTTGGGAAGCTCGGATCTCGGCGGCTTGCTGGTCGAGATGCGGCTGCCGAAACATCAGCCACAGGAGTGGATGGATTGAGAGAAGGTCGTATCCGTGGATACGCCCTTCTGCATGGTCAGCTCTTGGTTTCGACTGATGCTCGATAGCGTTTGCCGTACTTGAGCTGCTGGATCAACAGGGCGGCAACGATGAGCGCCAACCCGATTGGGGTGGCTGGATGGATGGCTTCGCCGATCAACAGGTTGAGCAGCACCAGTGAGGCAAACGGCGAGATAAAGATGAGGTTGCTGATGGGGGCCGTGTTGGTGGCATGGCGCAGCGCCATCAGCCAGAGCACGAAACCGAAGCCCATTTCGAACAGTCCCACATAGATGGCACCAGCCCATCCCTGCCAGGCGGTCATGGCAAAATCGGAGAGCAACCAGGTTGCCACGACGATAAAAGGCAGGCTGATCATAAAGCCGAGCAACAGGCTGACGATGGGATCGCCCTGATTGCGGGTGTTGAGGATCCAGTAGCTGGCCCAGATGAGGGTCGAGACCAGCGCCAGCGTCACGCCGAGGGGGCTGTCGAACTGGAGGCCGAATACATCCCCTCTGGTGGCGATCACCAGTGCGCCAAAATACCCCAGCACGATAGCGACGCCATCGCGCCGACGCAGCTTCTGGCCGAGGAAGGGGACGGCCAGCAGACTGAGGGTAATGGCCCAGGTGTAGTTGAGGGTCTGTGCCTGCTGGGCAGGCAGCAGATCATAGGCTTTGAACAGCAACAGGTAATAGAGAAAGGGGTTCAGCACGCCCAGAGTCAGGTAGTAGAAAGGGCGGGCTTTGATGTAGCTCCTCAGCAGCGGCAGTTTGCCCTGTTTGGCGACGACGGCTGTCAGCGTGAGAGTCGAGGTGAAGGCGGCCACAAGCAACAGTTGCACAGGTTCGAAATAGGCGAGGGAGATCTTGAAGGCTGTGGCGACCGTCGACCAGAGGGCAACGGCGCAAAGGCCATACTGATAGGCTTTCTTTTGATCTTTGAGCATGGGATGTCGTTCCACTGACAGAGGCAAGCGCACAGTCTACCAGTCTGCTTGTAACATTGTCGTTACCTTGGTGTTGGCAGCAGAGTGTGTTGCCGCAGGCGAGATCCATCTGTCACATAAAACTGCGCATAATCTGTTCGCTCTCCCTTGCGCAAATTTGAAAAATCCGTATAATCCCCTCCGCTTACCCATGAGGTAAGCCAGACGATATGTCTGCTGCTGAGTTTCCTGTTTACAGGAGCCAGCCATACAGTCCTCCCGATATGGGGGGAAACGTGAAAAATCACACCTCTGGCGGGAAAAATCTCGGTCGGGCGGTGTTGATTTATGTTCTTTTATCTATTGGAGCTCTGTCAATGCAGAACCAAAGAATCCGTATCCGCCTGAAGGCTTTTGATCATCGCCTGATTGATCAATCCACTGCGGAAATCGTTGAAACTGCTAAGCGCACTGGCGCGCAGGTTCGCGGTCCTATTCCGCTGCCGACTCGCAAAGAGCGCTTCACCGTCCTGATCTCCCCGCACGTCAACAAAGATGCGCGTGATCAGTACGAGATCCGCACTCACAAGCGTCTGGTAGACATCGTTGAGCCGACTGACAAGACCGTAGACGCCCTGATGCGTCTGGATCTGGCAGCTGGTGTAGACGTCCAGATCAGCCTGGGTTAATTACGGAAAGAGGTTGATAACAATGACAATCGGTCTTGTAGGTCGCAAAGTGGGTATGACTCGCATCTTCACTGAAGATGGCGTTTCTATCCCGGTGACTGTTATCGAAGTTGAAGCTAACCGTGTAACTCAGGTCAAATCTGTAGAAACCGACGGCTACAACGCTATTCAGGTTACCACTGGCGCCAAAAAAGCCAGCCGTGTGACCAAGCCGGAAGCTGGCCACTTCGCCAAAGCTGGTGTAGAAGCCGGTCGCGGTCTGTGGGAATTCCGCCTGAACAACGGTGAAACTTTCACTGTTGGTAGCGAGCTGAAAGTAGATCTTCTCGCTGACGTTAAGCTGGTAGACGTTACCGGCACATCCAAAGGTAAGGGCTTTGCTGGTACTGTTAAGCGCCACAACTTCCGCACCCAGGATATGACCCACGGTAACTCCTTGTCTCACCGTGTTCCGGGTTCTATCGGTCAGAACCAGACTCCGGGTCGTGTATTCAAGGGCAAAAAGATGGCTGGTCACATGGGTGCTGAGCGTGTAACGACTCAGAACCTGGAACTGGTTCGTGTTGACGCTGAACGCAACCTGCTGCTCATCAAAGGTGCAGTACCGGGTGCAACCAACGGCAACGTGATCGTCAAACCTGCCGTCAAAGCGTAACGTCTGAGGAGATAGTAATGGAATTGGTAATGAAAGACGCCAAGAGCGCTCTTGAAGTTTCCGAGACTACCTTCGGGCGCGAATTCAACGAAGCTCTGGTTCACCAGGTCGTCGTTGCATATGCCGCTGGTGCCCGTCAGGGTACTCGTGCGCAGCTGACTCGCTCTGAAGTGTCTGGTGGCGGCAAAAAGCCGTGGCGTCAGAAGGGTACTGGTCGTGCCCGTGCTGGCTCCATCCGTTCGCCCATCTGGCGTTCCGGTGGTGTGACTTTTGCTGCTAAGCCGCAAGATCACAGCCAGAAAGTAAACAAGAAGATGTACCGCGGCGCTATCCGTAGCATTCTGTCCGAGCTGGTACGTCAAGAGCGCCTGATCGTTGTTGAGAAGTTCGGCATCGAAGCTCCGAAGACCAAAGAACTGATCGCCAAGCTGAAAGAAATGGAACTGACTGACGTTCTGATCGTGACTGCTGAAGTCGATGAGAACCTGTTCCTGGCTGCTCGCAACCTGTACAAAGTTGACGTGCGTGACGTTGCCGGTATCGACCCGGTCAGCCTGATCGCTTTCGACAAGGTTCTGATGACTGCTGACGCAGTTAAGCAAATCGAGGAGATGCTGGCATGATCCGTGAAGAGCGTCTGCTGAAAGTTCTGAAGGCTCCGCACATCTCTGAAAAGAGCACCATGGTTGCAGAAAAGCAGAACACTATCGTGTTCAAAGTTGCTGTTGATGCTACCAAGGCGGAAGTCAAAGCTGCAGTTGCGAAACTGTTCGAGGTCGAAGTTGAGACCGTCCGTACCCTGAACATGAAGGGTAAGACCAAGCGCGCAGGTGCACGCGTAGGCCGTCGTTCCGATTGGAAAAAGGCTTATGTGACCCTGAAAGCTGGTCAGGACATCGACTTCATGGGCGCAGCCGAGTAAGAGGAGTTCTCAAAAATGGCAATCGTTAAGTGCAAGCCTACTTCTCCGGGCCGCCGCCACGTCGTCAAGATCGTCAATCAAGAGCTGTACAAGGGCAAGCCCTTCGCCGCTCTGCTGGACAGCAAAAGCAAGTCCGGTGGTCGTAACAACAACGGCCGTATCACTACCCGTCATATCGGTGGTGGTCACAAGCAGCACTACCGTATCGTCGACTTCAAGCGCGACAAAGACGGTATCCCGGCTAAAGTAGAGCGCCTGGAATACGATCCGAACCGTACCGCTAACATCGCTCTGGTGTTGTATGCAGACGGTGAGCGTCGTTACATCCTGGCTCCGAAAGGCCTGAAAGCTGGTGACGCGATCGCTTCTGGTGCTGATGCAGCCATCAAGGTAGGTAACGCCCTGCCGATGCGCAACATCCCGGTTGGTTCTACCGTTCACGCTGTAGAGATGAAGCCTGGTAAAGGTGCCCAGCTGGCTCGTTCCGCTGGTACTTTCATCCAGATCCTGGCTCGTGAAGGTAACTATGTAACTCTGCGTCTGCGTTCCGGCGAAGTACGTAAAGTTCTGGCCGAGTGCCGCGCTACCATCGGTGAAGTCGGTAACTCCGAGCACATGTTGCGTCAACTGGGTAAAGCCGGTGCAAACCGCTGGCGTGGTATTCGTCCGACCGTTCGCGGTATGGCGATGAACCCGGTTGACCACCCGCACGGTGGTGGTGAGGGTCGTAACAAGGGCATGCAGCCTGTGTCCCCATGGGGCCAGAAGGCTAAAGGCTTCAAGACCCGTAAGAACAAGCGTACCGACAAGTACATCGTACGTCGTCGTAACAAGTAATTGTTAACATAGAGGAATCACCATGCCACGTTCTCTCAAGAAGGGTCCATTTATTGACCTGCACTTGCTGAAGAAGGTAGAGAAAGCGGTGGAAAGCGGGGATAAAAAGCCGGTTAAAACCTGGTCCCGTCGTTCAATGATCATCCCGAACATGATCGGTTTGACCATCGCTGTCCATAATGGTCGTCAGCACGTTCCGGTTTTCGTTACCGAAGAAATGATCGGTCACAAACTGGGTGAATTCGCACCGACTCGTACTTATCGCGGCCATGCTGCTGATAAGAAGGCTAAGAAGCGCTAAGGGATAAATGATGGAAGCTATCGCTAAACACCGTTATGCCCGTACTTCTGCCCAGAAAGCTCGTCTGGTAGCCGATCAAGTACGTGGTCTGTCCGTAGACAAGGCTCTGAATATCCTGACCTTCAGCCCGAAAAAGGCTGCAGTGCTGGTTAAGAAAGTGCTGGAATCTGCCATTGCAAACGCTGAGCACAACGAAGGCGCCGATATCGACGCGCTGCGTGTTGCTACTATCATGGTCGACGAAGGTCCCTCCATGAAGCGCATCCGTCCGCGTGCCAAAGGTCGTGCGGATCGTATCCTCAAGCGTACCGCTCACATCACTGTAGTGGTATCCGACGCTAAGGCTGGGAGATAAGCAATGGGTCAGAAAGTACATCCTAATGGCATTCGCCTGGGTATTACCAAGCCTTGGAATTCTACCTGGTTCGCGAACACCAAAGACTTCGCTGACAACCTGTACAGCGATTTTCAAGTACGCCAGTTCCTGACCAAGGAACTGAAAAACGCGTCCTTGTCCAAGATCACCATTGAGCGTCCGGCCAAGAGCATTCGTGTGACCATTCACACCGCTCGTCCGGGTGTTGTAATCGGTAAGAAAGGCGAAGACGTTGAGAAGCTGCGCAAAGCTGTAGCCACTATTGCTGGCGTGCCTGCTCAGATCAACATTTCCGAAGTCCGCAAGCCGGAGCTGGATGGCAAACTCGTTGCCGACAGCATCACTTCCCAGCTGGAGCGTCGTGTAATGTTCCGTCGTGCTATGAAGCGCGCCGTACAGAACGCAATGCGCCTGGGTGCCAAGGGCATCAAAGTGGAAGTTTCCGGTCGTCTGGGCGGCGCTGAAATCGCGCGTACCGAATGGTACCGTGAAGGTCGTGTGCCGTTGCACACCCTGCGTGCCGACATCGACTACGCAACTTCTGAAGCCCACACCACTTACGGTGTGATCGGCGTTAAAGTTTGGATCTTCAAGGGCGAAGTTCTGGGCGGTCTGGCTGCTGTTAACGCTGCCGCTGCTCAAGAGCAAGCTCCTGCAAAGCCCAAGCGTGACAACAAGCGCCGCGCTGCTAAGTAAGGAGATTCGGTAAATGTTGCAACCTAAGCGTACTAAATTCCGCAAGACCCACAAGGGTCGTAACCGCGGTCTGGCCACCTCTGGTAACGAAGTATCCTTCGGTACCTTTGGCCTGAAGGCGACATCCCGTGGTCAACTGACTGCTCGTCAAATCGAAGCAGCCCGTCGTGCCATGACCCGTCACGTTAAGCGTCAAGGTAAGATCTGGATCCGTGTGTTCCCGGACAAGCCCATCACCGAAAAGCCCCTCGAAGTTCGTATGGGTAAAGGTAAGGGTAACGTGGAATACTGGGTTTGCCCGATCCAGCCTGGCAAGGTTCTGTACGAGATGGACGGTGTACCTGAGGCTCTGGCGCGTGAAGCGTTTGCCCTGGCCGCAGCTAAGCTGTCTGTTCAGACCACTTTCGTAATTAAGACGGTGATGTGATGAAAGCCCAAGATCTGCGTCAAAAGAGCGTCGAAGAACTGAACCAGGAGCTGCTGGGCCTGCTGCGTGAGCAATTCAACATGCGCATGCAAGCGTCCACCGGCCAGCTGGCTCAGACTCACACTCTGAAACAAGTGCGTCGTGACGTCGCACGTATCAAGACTGTACTGACTGAGAAGGCAGGTGCGTAATGACTGACAAGATCCGTACTCTGCAAGGTCGTGTAATCAGCGACAAGATGGACAAGTCCATCACTGTTGCTATCGAGCGCAAGGTAAAGCACCCGATCTACGGTAAGATCATCAAGCGCACTACCAAGCTGCACGTGCATGACGAAAACAACGAGTGCAAAGCTGGCGACCTCGTGGAAATCCGCGAATGCCGCCCGCTGTCCAAGACCAAGTCCTGGACCCTGGTTGCCGTTGTAGAAAAGGCCTAATCGGTACTTTGTAGTCCAAGCGGCCCCTTTCAGGGGCCGTTTGTTTTTTAGGCTACCTTTTCTGAAAATCCTGTGTTATAGTTTCGCGCCTTTTGAAGGCAGCCAGATCCCATTAGGGATAAGAAGTAAACAAAGCGGAGCACTAAGATGATCCAGATGCAAAGTATGCTGGGTGTTGCCGACAACTCCGGCGCTCGCAGTGTAATGTGTATTAAGGTTCTGGGTGGCTCGCACCGCCGTTACGCCGGCATCGGCGACATCATCAAGGTTTCCATCAAGGAAGCCATTCCTCGCGGTAAAGTGAAGAAAGGTGATGTGTATAACGCGGTGGTCGTACGCACCCGTAAAGGCGTTCGTCGTCCGGACGGCTCTGTCATCCGTTTCGACAACAATGCGGCTGTGTTGCTTAACAACAACCAACAGCCAATCGGTACTCGTATTTTTGGCCCGGTGACCCGTGAACTGCGTAATGAGAAGTTCATGAAGATTGTGTCCCTGGCACCCGAAGTACTGTAAGGAGTCGAACGATGGCAGCTAAAATCCGTCGCGAAGACGAAGTGATTGTTCTTACCGGCAAAGACAAGGGCAAGCGTGGCAAAGTCACTCAAGTCCTGATTGCAAAAGGTAAGGTAATCGTGGAAGGCATCAACCAGGTGAAGAAACACCAGAAGCCGGTACCCGCACTGGGTCAGGCTGGCGGTATCGTCACCAAAGAAGCCCCCATCGATGTATCAAACGTAGCGCTGTTCAACTCTGCCACTGGCAAAGCTGACCGCGTTGGTTTCCGGATTGAAGACGGCAAAAAAGTCCGTTTCTTCAAATCCACCGGCGAACTTGTGAAGTAATTGGAGTTTAACGATGGCGAAACTGCATGATTACTACAAATCCGATGTAGTAAATGAACTGTCCAAGCAGTTCGGTTACAAGACTATCATGCAAGTCCCTCGGATCGAGAAAATCACCCTGAACATGGGTGTTGGTGAAGCGATCTCTGACAAGAAATTGCTGGAAAATGCTGCTGCCGATATGGCTGCCATTTCCGGTCAGAAGCCGCTGATCACCAAAGCTCGCAAATCTGTTGCGGGCTTCAAGATTCGTGAAGGCTACCCGATAGGTTGTAAAGTAACCCTGCGTGGCGAGCGTATGTGGGAGTTCCTGGAACGGCTGATCTGCATCTCCGTACCGCGTATCCGTGACTTCCGTGGCCTGAACGCTAAAGCGTTCGACGGTCGTGGTAACTACTCCATGGGCGTGCGTGAGCAGATCATCTTCCCGGAAATCGACTATGACAAAGTCGATCGCGTCCGTGGTCTGGATATCACCATCACCACTTCCGCGAATACCGATGAAGAAGGCCGTGCTCTGCTGGCTGCCTTTAACTTCCCATTCCGCAAGTAAGGTTAGGGTTATGGCTAAAACATCCATGAAAGCGCGCGAAGCAAAGCGTGCCAAGCTGGTAGCCAAGTACGCGACCAAGCGTGCCGAGCTGAAAGCTATCATCGTTGACATGAACGCTTCTGAAGAAGCGCGTTGGGATGCTGTACTGCAACTGCAACAGCTGCCCCGTGATTCCAGTCCGTCCCGCCAGCGTAACCGTTGCAATATTACTGGTCGTCCGCACGGTTTCCTGCGCAAGTTTGGCCTGTCTCGCATCAAGGTGCGTGAGCATGCCATGAAGGGCGAAATTCCGGGCCTGAAGAAGGCTTCTTGGTAACGAATCTCGGGAGTTAGACTTATGAGCATGCAAGATCCGATCGCGGATATGCTGACCCGCATCCGTAACGGTCAGGCGGCGAGCAAAGTTGCGGTTTCCATGCCTTCTTCCAAGCTGAAAGTGGCTATCGCCAAAGTGCTGAAAGAAGAAGGTTACATCGCTGGCTACTCCGTAGCTGGTGACGTGAAGCCGGAACTGGAAATTGAACTGAAATATTTCCAGGGCAAGCCAGTTGTAGAACTGATCCAACGCGTAAGCCGTCCAGGCCTGCGTATTTACAAGCGCACTACTGATCTGCCGAAAGTTATGGGCGGTCTCGGTGTTGCTATCGTGTCCACGTCTAAAGGTGTGATGACTGACCGTGCTGCTCGCAAAGCAAGCATGGGCGGTGAGATCATCTGCTACGTCGCTTAATAGGAGGTAGGAAATGTCTCGTGTTGCTAAGGCACCCGTCACTATTCCTGCTGGCGTAGAGGTGACTCTGAACGGCCAGGAACTGACCATCAAAGGTGGTAAAGGTTCTCTGGTTCGCTCTATTCACGCCGGTGTAGAAGTGACCAAAGAAGACAATGTACTGAAGTTCGCCCCGCGCGGCAGCATCGCTGGTGCTGACGCTCAGGCCGGTACTGCCCGTGCATTGGTCAACAACATGGTAATCGGTGTTACCCAAGGCTTCGAGCGCAAGCTGCAGCTGGTTGGTGTAGGTTATAAAGCCTCCATCAAGGGCAATGCTGTTGCGCTGGCTCTGGGCTTCTCTCACCCGGTAGAGCATGCGCTGCCGGCTGGTGTGACCGCTGAGTGCCCGACTGCTACAGAAATCGTTCTGCGTGGCGTCGACAAGCAGCTGGTTGGCCAAGTCGCCGCCGATATCCGTGCTTACCGCGCTCCGGAGCCCTACAAGGGCAAGGGTGTACGCTATGCCAACGAGCAAGTGCGTACTAAAGAAGCTAAGAAGAAGTAAGGTAACACTATGGACAAGAAAGCAGCTCGTCTCCGTCGTGCTACTCGTGCTCGGAAAAAGATGCAGGAACTGGGAGCTACCCGTCTGGTTGTTCACCGTACCCCGCGTCATATCTATGCGCAGGTTATTGCAGCCAACGGTTCCGAAGTTCTGGCCTCTGCTTCCACAGTAGAGAAAGCCATCAGTGAAGCTCTGAAATACACCGGTAACGCAGATGCTGCTACCGCTGTAGGTAAGGCTATCGCTGAGCGTGCTATTGCCAAAGGCGTTCAGAACGTATCTTTCGATCGTTCCGGTTTCAAGTATCACGGTCGCATCGCTGCCCTGGCAGCTGCCGCACGTGACGCTGGTCTTCAGTTCTAAGCTAGGAGTCGAAGATGGCTAAAGTCGAATCTCAAGCCGGCGAACTGCAAGAAAAGCTCATTGCAGTAAACCGTGTTTCGAAAACTGTTAAAGGTGGTCGTATCATGTCCTTCACCGCGTTGACCGTGGTGGGTGATGGTAACGGCCGTGTAGGTTACGGTTACGGTAAAGCCCGTGAAGTTCCGGCTGCTATTCAAAAAGCAATGGAACAGGCTAAGCGTAACCTGAACAAGGTTGAGCTGAACAACGGCACTCTGCACCACCCGGTGCGTGGTGTTCACTCTGGCTCCACCGTGTTCATGAAGCCGGCCTCCCAAGGTACTGGTATCATTGCAGGCGGCGCTATGCGTGCTGTTCTGGAAGTTGCCGGTATCCACAACGTGCTGGCCAAGACCTACGGTTCCACCAACCCAATCAACGTTGTTCGCGCTACTGTAGACGCTCTGGTTCACGGTCAATCACCGGAACAGATCGCTGCCAAGCGTGGTCTGCGCGTTGAAGAAATTCTGGGGTAATGCGACATGGCTAACACTGTAAAAGTAACTCAAACTCGCAGCTCTATCGGCCGTCTGCCAAAGCACAAGGCGACTCTGCGTGGTCTGGGTCTGCGTCGCATTGGTCACACCGTTGAGCTGGAAGATACTCCTTGCGTACGCGGCATGATCAACCAGGTTTATTACATGGTTAAGGTGGAGGGCTAAGCATGCGTCTGAACACTCTGTCTCCGGCCGCTGGTTCCAAGCCTGAAAAACAACGTCGTGGTCGTGGTATCGGCTCCGGCCTGGGCAAGACTGGTGGTCGTGGTGTTAAAGGCCAAACCTCTCGTTCCGGTGGCGGTAAAGTCCGCAACGGTTTCGAAGGTGGCCAGATGCCTTTGAAAATCCGTCTGCCGAAGTTCGGTTTCTTCTCTCGCAAATCTTTGGTTTCTGCCGAAGTGCGTCTGAACGAAATCGCCCTGGTAGAAGGTGATGTGGTCGACCTGAGCACTCTGAAGCAAGCCGGTGTTGTTACTAAGAACATCGTGTTCGCTAAAGTTGTTCTGTCAGGCAACATTGACCGTGCTGTGACCGTTCGTGGTCTGTCCGTCACCAAAGGTGCACGCGCAGCCATCGAGGCCGCTGGCGGTAAAATCGAGGAATAATCAGTACAATGGCTAAGAAACCAGGATTGGATGTTAAAGCACAGGGTGGTCTGAGTGAACTGAAGAGCCGTCTGCTCTTCGTTCTCGGGGCGATTATCGTTTTCCGTGCAGGCTCTTATGTGCCGATTCCTGGTATTGACGCCGCCGTACTGGCCGAGTTGTTCCAGCAACAGAAGGGCACCATCATTGAGATGTTCAATATGTTCAGTGGTGGTGCACTCTCGCGTGCTTCTATTCTTGCGTTGGGGATCATGCCGTACATTTCGGCGTCGATCATTATCCAGCTGCTGACAGTGGTTCACCCCGCTCTTGCTGAACTCAAGAAAGAAGGTGAATCCGGCCGTCGCAAGATTAGCCAATATACCCGTTGGGGCACGCTGGTTTTGGGAACTTTCCAGGCCATTGGTATTGCAACCGGTCTGCCGAATATGATGCATGGACTCGTGACTAATCCGGGTTTGGGCTTCTATTTCACAGCGGTTGTGAGTCTGGTCACCGGTACCATGTTTTTGATGTGGTTGGGTGAGCAGATTACCGAGCGTGGGATTGGTAATGGTATCTCGTTGATTATTTTCACAGGTATCGTTGCTGGTCTGCCGCATGCCATTGGCGCTACGGCCGAACAGGCACGTCAAGGGGAATTGCACATCCTGCTGTTGTTGTTGCTGGGCTTGATTGTTTTCGCAGTGACTTACTTTGTGGTGTTCGTGGAGCGTGGTCAGCGTCGTATCGTCGTTAACTATGCCAAGCGTCAACAAGGCCGCCAGGTATTTGCCGCGCAAAGCACACACCTGCCGTTGAAAGTGAATATGGCTGGTGTGATTCCTGCGATTTTCGCATCCAGTATCATCCTCTTCCCGGGGACCATTACCTCTTGGTTTGGTCAGGGTGAGGGTAAAGTGGCTGATATCCTGCAACAGGTCTCTATGGTCCTGCAGCCGGGTCAACCGCTTTACGAGATGCTGTATGCAGCAGCCATTATCTTCTTCTGCTTCTTCTATACCGCGCTGGTGTTCAACCCCCGCGAGACAGCAGATAATCTGAAGAAGAGTGGAGCCTTTATCCCGGGGATTCGCCCGGGCGAGCAGACAGCACGTTACATCGATAAGGTTATGACTCGCCTGACATTGGCAGGTGCGCTCTATATAACCTTTATCTGTCTGGTACCCCAGTTCTTGATGACTGCCTGGAACGTACAGTTCTACTTCGGTGGCACTTCGCTGCTGATTATTGTGGTAGTTATCATGGACTTCATGGCTCAGGTACAAACCCATATGATGTCTCATCAATATGGTGACGTCCTGAGGAAGGCCAACCTGAAGGGCTACGGCCGCTAAAGGTCGGCGTAGTTACGGAGTTAAGCAATGAAAGTTCGTGCTTCCGTTAAGGCAATCTGCCGTAACTGCAAAATCATCAAGCGTCACGGTGTGGTGCGTGTGATTTGCAGCGAGCCAAAGCATAAACAGCGCCAAGGCTAATTTTTTACGGTTAGTACTTGCAACAAATAGTTGTGCTGGCTAATATAGCCAGCCAACTTTTGTTGTGTATTGGTTGACCGCCACGTATCCGCTCACGGGCTTTGTGGTGGTCGTAATCTACTATATGTAGGAGTGAATAGTGGCCCGTATCGCTGGCATTAACATTCCTGACCATAAGCATGCAGTCATCGCTTTGACTGCTATTTATGGCGTCGGTCGTACCCGCTCCAAGGCCATCTGTGCCGCAGCCGGTATCGCTGAGAATGTGAAAATTAAAGACCTGGACGAAGCTCAGATCGAGAGTCTGCGTGAACAAGTAGGTAAATTCACCGTTGAAGGTGACCTGCGTCGTCAGATTTCCATGAACATCAAGCGATTGATGGATCTGGGTTGCTACCGTGGTTTGCGTCACCGTCGTAGCCTGCCTGTTCGTGGTCAACGTACCAAGACCAACGCTCGTACCCGTAAGGGTCCGCGCAAGGCTATCAAGAAGTAACGGGAAGGTAGAAAATGGCTAAAACTCCGACTCGTGCTCGCAAGCGCGTTAAAAAGCAAGTGAGCGACGGTATTGCGCACGTTCATGCATCTTTCAACAACACAATCGTGACCATTACTGACCGTCAGGGCAATGCTCTGTCTTGGGCTACTTCTGGTGGTTCCGGTTTCCGTGGTTCTCGTAAGTCCACCCCGTTCGCTGCTCAGGTAGCTGCCGAGCGCGCTGGTGAGATGGCCAAAGAATATGGCGTCAAGAACCTGGAAGTCATGGTCAAAGGTCCGGGTCCCGGTCGTGAGTCTTCCATCCGCGCCCTGAACGCGGCTGGTTTCCGCATCACTAACATTACTGATGTGACTCCGATCCCGCACAACGGTTGTCGTCCTCCCAAGAAGCGCCGCGTATAACGCTGTAGCTACTTGGTCTAGGATTGTTGGAGAAAGAAGATGGCAAGATATATCGGTCCTAAGCTTAAGCTTAGCCGTCGTGAGGGCACCGACCTCTTCCTGAAGTCAGGTGTTCGTGCGATTGATTCTAAGTGCAAGATTGACACTGCCCCTGGTCAGCACGGTGCGCGTAAAGCGCGTCTGTCCGACTACGGTGTTCAGCTGCGCGAGAAACAAAAAGTTCGTCGTATCTACGGCGTATTGGAAAAACAGTTCCGCAACTACTACCGCGACGCTGCCCGTCAAAAGGGTAACACCGGTGAAAACCTGTTGCAGCTGCTGGAAGGTCGTTTGGACAACGTTGTTTACCGTATGGGCTTCGGCGCTACCCGTGCTGAATCTCGTCAGCTGGTGAGCCACAAGGCCATCATGGTTAACGGTCGCGTTGTGAACATTCCTTCTTTCCAGGTTTCCCCTGAGGACGTGATCTGCGTTCGTGAGAAGGCTAAGAAGCAAGCGCGTATCAAAGCTTCCCTGGAAGTTGCTGGTCAGCGTGAGAAGCCGACTTGGGTAGAGGTTGACGCCGCTAAAATGGAAGGTGCTTTCAAGCGTCTGCCAGAGCGTTCCGACCTGTCTGCCGACATTAACGAACAGCTGATCGTCGAGCTTTACTCCAAGTAAAGCTAGCTTCTAAAGAGAGGACACAATGCTGGGTTCTGTAACAGATTTTCTTAAACCGCGGCTAGTTGACATCGAGCAAGTTAGCCCGACTCATGCGAAAGTGACTCTTGAGCCACTCGAGCGTGGCTTTGGTCACACGCTGGGCAACGCCCTGCGTCGTATTTTGCTGTCATCTATGCCCGGTTGTGCAGTTACTGAAGTCGAAATTGACGGGGTACTGCATGAGTACAGCAGCAAAGAAGGTGTACAGGAAGACATTCTTGAAATCCTGCTCAACCTGAAAGGTATCGCTGTGAAGCTGGAAGGCAAGGACGAGGTAACTCTGTCCCTGACCAAGTCTGGAACAGGCCCCGTTACCGCTGGTGATATCACTCACGGTGATGAAGTCGAGATCGTAAACCCGGAGCACGTAATCTGCCATCTGACTGGTGCCAATGCTGAAATCAGCATGCGCCTGAAAGTTCAGCGCGGTCGTGGTTATGTGCCTGCTTCTGCTCGTGTTCACAACGATGACGAAGAGCGTCCTATTGGTCGCCTGCTGCTGGACTCCGCGTTCAGCCCCATCGTTCGTATTGCCTACAATGTTGAGGCAGCACGTGTGGAACAGCGTACCGACTTGGACAAGCTGGTCATCGACATGGAGACCAATGGTACCCTGGATCCTGAAGAAGCCATCCGTCGTTCTGCCACTATCTTGGCCGAGCAACTGGAAGCCTTCGTGGATCTGCGCGATGTCAGCGTGCCCGAGAAGAAAGAAGAGAAACCCGAGTTTGATCCGATTCTGCTACGTCCTGTCGATGATTTGGAGCTGACAGTTCGTTCTGCGAACTGTCTGAAGGCAGAAGCTATCCACTATATTGGTGATCTGGTACAGCGTACCGAAGTTGAGTTGCTTAAGACTCCTAACCTCGGTAAGAAGTCCCTGACTGAGATCAAGGACGTGTTGGCCTCCCGTGGTCTGTCTCTTGGCATGCGCCTTGAGAACTGGCCGCCCGCCAGCATCGCTGACGAGTAATCCAGATTACGGGTTTCACAGATTTAGTTAGAAGGATAAGGTCATGCGCCATCGTTTGAGTGGTCGTCAACTGAACCGGAACAGCAGCCATCGTCAGGCAATGTTCCGCAACATGGCCAGCTCCCTGGTTCGTCATGAGATCATCAAGACGACTCTGCCTAAGGCAAAAGAGCTGCGTCGTGTAGTTGAACCGCTGATCACCCTTGCCAAGACTGATAGCGTTGCTAATCGTCGCCTGGCATTTGCCCGTACTCGCGATAACGCGATCGTGGCTAAGCTGTTCAATGAACTGGGCCCGCGCTACCTGGAGCGCGCCGGCGGTTATACTCGCATTCTGAAATGCGGTTTCCGTGCAGGCGACAACGCCCCTATGGCTTATATTGAGCTGGTAGACCGCCCGGCCGCTGCTGAAGCAGCTGCTGAGTGATAAAGAAAAAGCCGGGCTTGTCCCGGCTTTTCTTTTAATCCATTCTGATACTGCCTCAACTGCCTCAACTGCCTCAACTGCCTCAACTGCCTCAACTGCCTCAACTGCCTCAACTGCCTCAACTGCCTCAACTGCCTCAACTGCCTCAACTGCCTCAACTGCCTCAACTGCCTCAACTGCCTCAACTGCCTCAACTGCCTCAACTGCCTCAACTGCCTCAACTGCCTCAACTGCCTCAACTGCCTCAACTGCCTCAACTGCCTCAACTGCCTCAACTGCCTCAACTGCCTCAACTGCCTCAACTGCCTCAACTGCCTCAACTCATTATTCAACTTCTTCTATATAGGAAGTAAGAGTTGTTCCTGAACTTGGCGAAATGGTGAATTGTCTGTTCATTTCATCCGAACATCGCTGGCCAGCTGGATATCTCCCACTAGGTTGCGCAGGGATCTACATATACCCGTTTGCCCTATTGCGGGTGTTTTCCCTTGTAGGGTCTCAGCCGCAAGTCCATCTTGGCCTCCTTGTTTTCGGCCATTCTAGCAATCCGGAACCGGTTTCTGTGGATAAGTTTGTATAAA
>NZ_JBQBFE010000001.1:3092500-3395000 GCF_051919165.1 Aeromonas sp. 96A
TGTGAGAAGTCGGTAAGAGACGCTATTACTCACAGATTTCCGAATGGGGAAACCCACCCGAGATAACTCGGGTATCTGTTACTGAATACATAGGTAACAGAGGCGAACCGGGAGAACTGAAACATCTAAGTACCCCGAGGAAAAGAAATCAACCGAGATTCCCTCAGTAGCGGCGAGCGAACGGGGATTAGCCCTTAAGCATCTTGGAAGTTAGTGGAACGGTCCTGGAAAGGCCGGCGATACAGGGTGATAGCCCCGTACACGAAAACAACCTTGATGTGAAATCGAGTAGGGCGGGACACGTGACATCCTGTCTGAATATGGGGGGACCATCCTCCAAGGCTAAATACTCCTGACTGACCGATAGTGAACCAGTACCGTGAGGGAAAGGCGAAAAGAACCCCTGTGAGGGGAGTGAAATAGAACCTGAAACCGTGTACGTACAAGCAGTGGGAGCCCTTCGGGGTGACTGCGTACCTTTTGTATAATGGGTCAGCGACTTACATTTTGTAGCGAGGTTAACCGTATAGGGGAGCCGTAGGGAAACCGAGTCTTAACTGGGCGTCTAGTTGCAAGGTGTAGACCCGAAACCGGGTGATCTAGCCATGGGCAGGTTGAAGGTTGAGTAACATCAACTGGAGGACCGAACCCACTAACGTTGCAAAGTTAGGGGATGACCTGTGGCTGGGGGTGAAAGGCCAATCAAACTCGGAGATAGCTGGTTCTCCCCGAAAGCTATTTAGGTAGCGCCTCGGACGAATACTACTGGGGGTAGAGCACTGTTTGGGCTAGGGGGTCATCCCGACTTACCAACCCCATGCAAACTCCGAATACCAGTAAGTAATATCCGGGAGACACACGGCGGGTGCTAACGTCCGTCGTGAAGAGGGAAACAACCCAGACCGCCGGCTAAGGTCCCAAAGTTCTGGTTAAGTGGGAAACGATGTGGGAAGGCTCAGACAGCTAGGATGTTGGCTTAGAAGCAGCCATCATTTAAAGAAAGCGTAATAGCTCACTAGTCGAGTCGGCCTGCGCGGAAGATGTAACGGGGCTCAAACCAGGCACCGAAGCCGCGGATTCACACTTATGTGTGAGTGGTAGGGGAGCGTTCTGTAAGTCTGCGAAGGTGTATCGAGAGGTATGCTGGAGATATCAGAAGTGCGAATGCTGACGTAAGTAACGATAAAGGGGGTGAAAAGCCTCCTCGCCGGAAGACCAAGGGTTCCTGTCCAACGTTAATCGGGGCAGGGTGAGTCGACCCCTAAGGCGAGGCCGAAAGGCGTAGTCGATGGGAAGCAGGTTAATATTCCTGCACGACTTGTAATTGCGATGGGGGGACGGAGAAGGCTAGGTGGGCCAGGCGACGGTTGTCCTGGTGAAAGTGCGTAGGTGGTGTTTCTAGGCAAATCCGGAGACACAACACTGAGACACGAGACGAACACACTACGGTGTGGAAGCCATTGATGCCCTGCTTCCAGGAAAAGCCTCTAAGCTTCAGATTACAAGTCATCGTACCCCAAACCGACACAGGTGGTCGGGTAGAGAATACCAAGGCGCTTGAGAGAACTCGGGTGAAGGAACTAGGCAAAATAGAACCGTAACTTCGGGAGAAGGTTCGCTCCTGACAGTGAAGTCCCTTGCGGATGGAGCAGTTGGGAGTCGCAGTGACCAGATGGCTGGGACTGTTTATCAAAAACACAGCACTCTGCAAACACGAAAGTGGACGTATAGGGTGTGACACCTGCCCGGTGCCGGAAGGTTAATTGATGGGGTTAGCGCAAGCGAAGCTCTTGATCGAAGCCCCGGTAAACGGCGGCCGTAACTATAACGGTCCTAAGGTAGCGAAATTCCTTGTCGGGTAAGTTCCGACCTGCACGAATGGTGTAACCATGGCCATGCTGTCTCCACCCGAGACTCAGTGAAATCGAATTCGCCGTGAAGATGCGGTGTACCCGCGGCTAGACGGAAAGACCCCGTGAACCTTTACTACAGCTTGGCACTGAACATTGAACCTACATGTGTAGGATAGGTGGGAGGCTTTGAAGGCGTGACGCCAGTTGCGCTGGAGCCGTCCTTGAAATACCACCCTTGTATGTTTGATGTTCTAACGCAGGGCCCTGAATCGGGCTCGCGGACAGTGCCTGGTGGGTAGTTTGACTGGGGCGGTCTCCTCCCAAAGAGTAACGGAGGAGCACGAAGGTTGGCTAATCCTGGTCGGACATCAGGAGGTTAGTGCAATGGCATAAGCCAGCTTAACTGCGAGACGGACAGGTCGAGCAGGTACGAAAGTAGGTCATAGTGATCCGGTGGTTCTGAATGGAAGGGCCATCGCTCAACGGATAAAAGGTACTCCGGGGATAACAGGCTGATACCGCCCAAGAGTTCATATCGACGGCGGTGTTTGGCACCTCGATGTCGGCTCATCACATCCTGGGGCTGAAGTCGGTCCCAAGGGTATGGCTGTTCGCCATTTAAAGTGGTACGCGAGCTGGGTTCAGAACGTCGTGAGACAGTTCGGTCCCTATCTGCCGTGGGCGTTGGATGATTGAAGGGAGTTGCTCCTAGTACGAGAGGACCGGAGTGAACGAACCTCTGGTGTTCGGGTTGTCACGCCAGTGGCACTGCCCGGTAGCTAAGTTCGGAATCGATAACCGCTGAAAGCATCTAAGCGGGAAGCGAGCCCTGAGATGAGTCATCCCTGACCCCTTGAGGGTCCTAAAGGGCCGTTGGAGACCACAACGTTGATAGGTGGGGTGTGTAAGCGCGGCGACGTGTTGAGCTAACCCATACTAATTACCCGTGAGGCTTAACCATACAACACCCAAGAAGTGTTCTAAGGCTTGTAGCAAACCTAAGCGAACTACTAATTCAGTGATAATGACCAAGTCGTTATTCACGTCAGCTTTCTAGATTAAGAATTTGCCTGGCGGCCATAGCGCCGTGGAACCACCTGATCCCATGCCGAACTCAGAAGTGAAACGCGGTAGCGCCGATGGTAGTGTGGCATTCGCCATGCGAGAGTAGGACACTGCCAGGCACCCAATTAAACAGCGATGTGAAGAATCACGTCACTGGCTGCGAGGATGACACCTCATAAGAAGCAGCAGACAATTTAGCGCAAGCTAACCGAATGCGGAGCGGTAGTTCAGTCGGTTAGAATACCGGCCTGTCACGCCGGGGGTCGCGGGTTCGAGTCCCGTCCGCTCCGCCACTAATTTGAAGGCCTTCCCAGATGGGAAGGCCTTTTTGCTATTGGCGCTCTTTACCCAGCGACCCAAGACTTTCACACCAGAACGAATACAAAAGCCCGGCTTCATGACTGGGTTTTGGTATTTTTAGCCTGCTGCTGAGCTGCCGACATCCCACCACGATGCCAATACCTTCCCCTATTGGCGTTCTTGCTACTGTTTCCACCTCTGTATCGCAGCACATCCCATCTTGCGACGGTACGTCATCGCTTCCACTTGTTTGTGTAATCCCCTTTTTGCTTATGGATTTATTCCATTAAAACAGTCTCTTATCAAGAATTAGCGATTCTGCGGCAGGAATACCACACGAATCAAATGATAATGATTATTGTTTGAATGATCGGGGCGGGGTCGTTACAATGCGGGCTGATTAATAAAGTGCTTTTCAAATGAGCCTTTTCTAATGCTGCGTCTGGCCGGATGCCAGGGCGTTGTAACGAATGAAGTAAGGGAATACGCCACCTTCCTACTAAAAACGTTCAGGCTAAAACATGACAACAGTGAAACCGAACAAGCTTGCCTTGCTGGTCTGCTCCCTTCTTGCGACCCAAGCCCACGCTGCCAAACAAGAGGTGATGGTCGTCACCGCTTCCGGCTTCCAGCAGAAGATTGAAGACTCTGCCGCCTCCATCTCCGTGATTACCCGTGAGCAGCTGGAGAAGCGTGCCTATCGCGATGTGACTGATGCCCTGAAGGATGTTCCCGGTGTTGTGGTGACTGGCGGTGGCAGCAGCAGTGATATCAGCATTCGCGGTATGGGATCGAAATACACCCTGATGCTGGTTGATGGCAAAAAGGTGGACAGTCGTGGTACTCGCCCCAATAGCGATGAAGCTGGTATCGAGCAAGGCTGGCTGCCGCCACTCCAGGCGATCGAGCGCATTGAGGTCGTCCGTGGTCCCATGTCATCCCGTTATGGTTCAGATGCCATGGGTGGTGTGATTAACGTGATTACCCGCAAGACCACCGGTCTGGCCTGGCAGGGGTCGGTTCACGCAGATTCGACCTTCCAGGAGAATAAGGATGCCGGCAATAGCTTCCAGACCAATGCGTATACCGCAGGTTCATTGATCGATGGCGTGTTGGGGCTGCGTGCCAATGGCCAGCTGGCTCATCGTGGCGAAGACAAATTTACCCAGGGTTTTGCCGAGCAGGAGACTCGCAGTGGCACGGCAGTGCTCAGCTTCAAGCCTGATGAGCAGAATCGCTTCGATCTGGAGGCCAGTCGCAGTCTGCAGGATCGGGATCGCACTGCCGGCAATTCGCTGGATGTCAAGGTGACAGATAGCCTCTATCGCTACGAGCGCACCAACTATGCGCTGACCCATGATGGTCAGTATGATTTCGGCTCTTCCAGCAGCTATCTGCATCAGGAGACCAACAGTAACCCCGTTCGCAAGATGGAGCTTACCAATACCATCGCCGATACGCATACCCAGTTTATTCTGGGGGATCACTACCTGAGTGTCGGTGGTCAGTATCGTTATGAGGATCTGCACGATCAAGGCAATGCCCTGACAGTGGCCAACCCTGCCGAGCAGCTGACCCGCTGGAGCTGGGCGATGTTTGTCGAGGATGAGTGGTCACTCACTGACAGCTTTGCCCTGACCGGAGGCGCCCGCATGGATCGGGACCAGAACTACGGCTCTCACTGGAGCCCTCGTCTCTACGGCGTCTGGCATCTGGACGATAGCTGGACGTTGAAGGGGGGCGTATCAACCGGTTACCGCTCCCCAGACTTGCGGATGTCGGCGGCCAACTGGGGTCAGGCTACTGGCGGCCGCAGTCAGGATGGCGTACTAATCGGTAACCCTGACCTCAAGCCCGAGACCAGCGTGAGTGAAGAGATCGGCCTGCTGTGGAACGGTCATCAGGGCTTCAACGCCGGGGTTACCCTGTTCAACACCGACTTCAAGAACAAGATATCCGAAGTGCGTCGTTGCACCAGCAAGAGCGATCCCACCTGTACCCTCAATGGTCACAGCTATGACTTCATCAGTGATCGGGTCAACGTCGACAAGGCGAACATGCGTGGTGTCGAGGGGATGATGGATTGGGCCATCAACGAGGATTGGTCGGTCAGCTCCAGCTACACCTTTACCCAGTCCGAGCAGAAGAGTGGTCCACTGGCGGGTCATGCCCTCAACCAGATGCCCCGCCATATGTTCAACGGCAGTGTTGACTGGCAAACCACCGAGGATCTCAGCCTCTGGTCACGGGTAAACTTCCGTGGCGAGACCTCCGAGTACCTGAGCCGGGTCAAGATGGCGGAGGGGACTCCTTCCTATACCTTCTTTGACATGGGCCTGGTCTACAAGGCCAACAAGCATCTGGATCTGACCGCCGGGGTCTACAACCTGTTCGACAAAACAGTGGATTACAGCAGCTATGGCACTGTGCTGGATGGTCGCCGCTACAACCTGGGCGTGACCTACAACTTCTGATACGAAACCTCTCATGCGGCCGCCATCTTCCGAAGGCGGCCGTTTTTATTGCACGTCCGTCAGGGGGCTATGCCTGATAGGGGCCGGCTTGCCAGGTATTGCGCCCCCGTCCCTTGGCCTGATACATGAGGGCGTCAGCCTGCCGCAATAGCTGCTCGGCATCAGCCTCTCTCTCTGCGGCGACCCAGACAGCCCCGGTGCTGATGGAGAGAGTCACCTCGCCGCTGCTGGTGTGCAGGGTTTGCCGGTTGCTCTCCAGGCAGATACGCTCGGCCCATTGTTCTGTCTCTGCCAGTGTGGCCAGCGGCAGCAGCAGGCAAAACTCTTCGCCGCCGATGCGGGCCAGCAGAGCCTCTTTGGGCAACAGGTTGGTCACAGTCGTGGCCAACTTTTCCAGCAACAGATCGCCGATGCCATGACCAAAACGGTCATTGGTCTCCTTGAAGTGATCCACATCGAACAGCAGCAGAGCACAGGACTCCCCGCTTGCCAGTCGTTGCTCCATGGCGGGCATGAATGCCCGTCGGTTGAGCAGGCCGGTCAGGGGGTCGGTACTGGCTTGTTTCTCCAGTCTGGCGTTGGCGCGGCTCAACTCTGCCGTGCGATTGGCGACGGCCCGGCGCAGTTGCACTATGTAGGCCACCATGATTAATACTCCGGCAAACAGTAGCCAGGGACCGAGATGGATGGGGTAGACGGTTTCGACATGCATCCATTTGCGGATGATCCGCTCCCGATCGCTCTCTTTGAGCTTGGCGAACCCCTCTTCCAGCCGGTTTAACAGGGCAAGGTCGCCCTTTTTTACTGCAAAGCGGATCTGGTCGGTATAGAGGTGGCGAACCGGAATAAAGCGGGTGGGATCGTCCGAGGTATAGATGTAGAAGTTGGCGACCTGCAGATCGGCGATAAAGGCTTGTATGTCGCCCCTAAAGGCTGCCGCCAGCAGGGTGTCATTGTCGTCGAAGGTCTGCAGTCTGGTGCCGGGGAAGTAGCGTCTGGCGTAATACTCCTCGTAGCCACCGGCTACCACTCCGACCGTTTCATGGAGCAGGTAGTAGTGGACATCGGTGCCGCGCAGTTCGCTCGAGAAGAAGAGTTGGGAGTCGAGCTGGGCGAGAGGCCGGCCATAGTCGAACAGTTTGTCCCGCTCCGGTGACCAGAGCAGTCCGGCGTGAACGTCCGCTTTCCCCTCATGGAGCAGGTCGAGGGAGCCTTGCCAGTCGACCAGCCTGAACTCGATCTTCTGGTCGGTCACCCGGGCATATTCACGCCACAAATCGATCAGCAGGCCATCCGGCTGGCCCGACTCATTGATATAGGAGAAGGGCTGCCAGGCTTTGGAGTTGGTAATGATGATCGGCTCTTCCGGGGCTTTTGCCCAGGCAGGCAGGGCAAGGGCGAGCAGCAGGAGCCCCCATCTGATACTGACTATGACTCCTGTCCTGGAAGAGGCCATCCTTGCTCCAATCCGTTGTCGTATATCGTCCCGTGGTCACCGATTATCACCGTCTTTCTGATCGAAGAACAAGTGCTCAAATTATGAAGTTTGCATGATGCAAACGGCGCCATGACAAGGCTGGCGGATAGAGTGACTACTTACAGCGGCAGGCTGATCCGCGCCTCCAGCCCCCCTTGTGGCCGATTGAGCAGGGTCAGTTCGCCACCATGCTGATGCACCAGGGTACGGGCAATGGAGAGCCCCAACCCCACGCTGCCGGACTCGGTGTTGCGCGCTTCATCGAGTCGCACGAACGGCTTGAACACATCCTCGAGCCGCGCCGGATCGATCCCCGGCCCGTTATCGCAGACCCGGATCAACAGCTCCTCCTTGCGCCGCTCCAGCGACACTTCGGCGCTGCCGGCATATTTGATGGCGTTGCCGATCAGGTTCTGCAGCACCCGGCGCAGGGTGTTGGCCCGACAGGCGTAGACCTCTTTGCCCTCCGCCAGACAGGTGACCGGCTGGCCGGTATCGGCATAGTCATCGCACAGGCTGACCAGCAGGCTGACCAGATCCAGTTCGCGGGTAGCCTCCTGCTGTCCCTCCTCGCGGGCAAAGCTGAGGGTCGCCGCCAGCATCTGCTCCATCTGTTGCAGGGTCTGCTGGATGCGATCCTTGTCCTCGCCATCTGCCAGAAACTCGCTGCGCAGGCGCAGGCTGGTGATGGGGGTGCGCAGATCGTGGGAGATGGCGGCCAGCATCCGGGTTCTGTCCTGCACGAAGCGATCAAGCCGGGTATGCATCCGGTTGAAGGCCTGAATCGATTCGCGGATCTCGGTCGGCCCCTCCTCTTTCAGGGGCTCGATATCCTCGCCCCGTCCTAGCCGCTCCGCATTGCCTGCCAGCTGCTTGAGCGGGCGGGTGGCACGACGAAACAGCAGCACCATCAGCCCGATCACCAGACTGGCGACCAGCATCAGGTTGAGGGTGGTCTGCCACGACCAGCTGCCCGCCTCCTTGTCGACCAGCGAGCTGAACTGCAGCCAGCCCCCCTGCGGCAGTTCGATGGAGCCATAGAGCCGCATATCCCGCGGCGGGGGCGGCCCCTTGCGATCCCGCATCATGCGGGCATGATGTTCCCATGCCTTGCTGCGCTGGGTATCCTCTTTCAGCTCGGCACTGATCTCGACGGTGAGGCCGGGGGGATAGTTGAGGCGCGAGCGCACCAGCTGCTCGAAGCGGGGGCTGCGGTTATCCGGTTGCAGCGGTTCGTCGGAGAGGCGCAGCAGCAGGGTCTCACTGCGGCTCGCCTTGAGGATCTCGTCATAGAGGGACGGGGGAGAGAGGGAGAGCAGCCTGACCACAGAGATGATCCGCAGCATGGCGTTGCGGCTGTTGACGAAGCCGAGCGCCTCCTCCCGATCCGTGCGGTAGATCTGGATGCTGAGCAGCTGGATCAGGATCAACCCTGCCAGCGCCACCAGAATGATTTGGCCGGTCAGCCCCTTGGGCCACATCCGTGCCCACAGTCGTCGCAAGGTGCCCACTGCTTAAACCTGCGTCACGTCGGCGGAGAACATATAGCCGCCACCCCAGATGGTTTTGATCAGCTCCGGATTCTTGGGATCCCGCTCCAGCTTGCGGCGCAGGCGGCTCACCAGAGTATCGATGGCGCGATCGAAGGCTACCGCCTCGCGGCCACGGGCCAGATCCAGCAGTTGATCCCGGCTCAGCACTCGCTGCGGGCGTTCCAGAAACACCTTGAGCAGATCGAACTCGGCGGTGGAGAGGCTCAGGCCCACCCCATCCTCATCGACCAGCTCCCGGCGATTGACGTCGAGCAGCCAGCGATCGAAGCGCAGATCCCGGGTCAGGGTCTCGGCGGCGGGTTGGGTTTCTGCCTGGGTGCGGCGCATCACCGCCTTGATCCGCGCCAGCAGCTCGCGCGGATTGAAAGGCTTGGCCAGATAGTCGTCGGCCCCCATCTCCAATCCGATGATGCGGTCGGTCTCTTCCCCCATGGCAGTGAGCATGATGATGGGCAGGTTCGATTTGACCCGCAGCTCGCGGCAGAGGGTCAGACCATCTTCACCCGGCATCATCAGATCCAGCACCAGCAGGTCGAACTCCCGCTCCTCCAGCAGTCGCTTCATCTCCTTGCCATCCCGGGCGCAGCTGACTCGCAGGCCGTGCTGTTCCAGAAAGCGTTTCAAGAGATCGCGGATCTCGCTGTGATCGTCGACCACCAGAATGTGGGTGTTGCCCTGGTTCATGAATACCTCCCCTGCTTGGCGTTGGCACGAGTATACGAAAATACGCTGCACGGTTTGTGTCAAAGTGTGCCAGATCCGCACGATGCCACACTCTGCTACAAAAAAGGGCGATGCTGGCAAAGTTCAGACACCGACAGGGTGTTTACTTGGGGGCAAGGCAAGAGCGCCGAACCAGAATCATCCCTACAGGAGATAGACCATGAAAAAGCTGACCAAAACCCTGCTGACCGCCACCCTGATCCTTGGCTTGCCGCTGGGCGCCTATGCAGCCAGTGAAGCAGCCCCCACTGGCCAGCCCGGTGCCATGGTGGATTGCCCGATTGACGGTGGTGGCATGATGGGTGGCAAGCACCACGGTGGCCGTCACGACAAGATGGCCCGCATGCAGAACATGACCCCGGAGCAGATCCAGGCCAACCTGCAGCAACGTTATGACCGCATTGAAGATCCGGCCAAGAAGGCGGAGTTCATCAAGAAGCTCAACGAGCGTGCCGCCGGCATGACCAAGCACGCCGAAGCGATGAAGCAGTTCGCCGAAGCGAACCAGTAACAACGCCAGCTGTTATCAACCCAAGGGTGGCCGAGGCCACCCTTTTTGTGATCGTATCGATCCATTTTCGCTCGAATCCTTATCTTGCTGTCGCTTATGTGAGCGATGGCAAACGCGCCGTGAGCGAATTGCAAGATAATGCCCGCTCATATAACAAGCTGCAGTTAGCAGTGGCCGGAAACAGGAGAGGGTATGGGTTGGGATCTGGGGACAATCAAGGGGCGATATACCGCCGTTTTTCTGGGATTCATGGTGGCGGTCTGTGTGCTGACCGTAATCGGCATCCAGTTATGGGTCAAACCCGAGCTGCAACGGGCGGGTGAGCAGAATCTGGTGCTGCGGGTCAGCGAGATTGCGACCGACATTCGCGATCAGCTCAACGGGGTGCAGAGCCAGTCACGCAGTATCACTCAGCTGGTTGCCCAACTGCCGAGTGAGCAAATCGATGCTGTTCTCCCTGCTCTGATCGATCAATATGGCAATGCCATGGTGTTTGGTGGCGGCATCTGGCCGATGCCGGATCAGCGGGAAGCTGGTCGCATCAAGTTCAGTACCTTCTTTCATCGGGATGGTGCCAACAAGCTGATCCCCAACACCTACTGGAACTCGGCCGAGGCGCCCAACTATTTCGAGCAGCCTTGGCACAGAGCCGGGCAGCAGGCGGAGAAAGGCATGTGTGTCTGGGCGGCGGCTTACAAGGATGGTGCCAGCCAACAGCCGCGCACCAACTGTGCCATGGGGATCTATCGTGACGGTTCCCTTTACGGGGTGTCCACCATCGATGTGACGCTGGGTTTCTTCAATGATCTGGTCGCCAAAAAAGAGCAGGAGATCGGTGGTCAGGTGATGATCGTCGAGGCCGACGGCAAGATCCTCAGCAAGAATGGTCGTTTGAGCGGGGATGTGGTGCTGGGCAACCTCTCATCTCACGGGGACTATCCCTTTGCCAGCGCCATCGCTAGCCTGCTGGGGCCGGGTAATGGCGCCGCGTTGCAGCGCACTACCTTTCAGGATCTGGGTGAAGAGCAGACATTGCTGATGCAACCCATCGAAGGAACCCCCTGGCTGTTGGCGGCGGCGCTGCCGACCAGCACCCTGACCCACGACAGTCAGGAGGTGCTCAAGACGCTGGCAGCGATCCAGCTACCGCTAGTGGTGCTGCTGTTTGCGCTGATGTTGATGGCCATCAAGCAGCTGGGCAGTCGACTCGACACCCTCAAGCAGAACATCGATGCCCTCTCGGCCGGAGATGCTGATCTGACTGCCCGGATCCGGGTCAAGGGGCACGATGAGCTGGACCATATCGCCCAATCGGTGAACCGCTTTATCGCCTATCTGCAGCAGATGATGTTGCAGGTGACCGAGACCACAGAGCTGATTACCCGTGAATTGGCCCAGCTTGACCAGCAGACGAGCCAGGCCAGACGTATTCTAGGTGCGCATGCTGCCGAGACCGATCAGATAGTGACAGCCCTGACCGAGCTCAGCTCCACTGCCGACAGTGTGGCGCACCACGCGAGCGATTCCGCCAGCTTTACCGAGTCTGCCAATGGTCAGGCGATTCAGTCCCGTCAGGTAGTGGGTCAGGCCTCTGCCAGTGTGGCGGCGCTGATCGATGAAGTGGATCTTGCTGCGACCAAGGTATTGGGGATGCAGGAAGATGCTCGCCAGATCAGCAGTGTACTCAGCGTGATCGGCGATATTGCTGCCCAGACCAACCTGTTGGCACTCAACGCGGCCATCGAGGCGGCGCGGGCCGGTGAGCAGGGCCGTGGTTTTGCCGTGGTTGCTGATGAGGTGCGCGCACTGGCGGCGAGAACCCAGAATAGCACTGCCGAGGTGGGGAGCATGCTCTCCCGGTTGACGCAGGGGGTGGCCGAAGCCGTGGTGGCCATGGAGCACACCAAGCAGAGCTGTCAGGCGGCGACCGAGAATACCGAGCAGGTGACAGGCGGGCTCGACAAGATGGCGGATGCCGTGGTGCAAATAAACGATCTGGGTACCCAGATTGCGACTGCGGCAGAGGAGCAGAGCCGGGTGACCGAAGAGATCAACCGCAACATGGTCACCATCCGCGACATGGTCAATCTGCTGGTGGATAACGGTCAGAATACCGAACAGAGTTCGGCCACCCTGCTGGAGTCCAATCGCCAGCTGGTGGCGTTGGTACATCGCTTCAAGGTGTAACAAACCGATAATGAAAGAGGGGGAGCCCGGTGCTCCCCCTCTTGCTATCTGTGCCGATGCGGGCGTGCAGCCACTCCACCGGACGAGCGAACTTAGCCCTGAGCCTTGTCGGTCAGGTCTACTTTCTTGACGGTATCACCTTCGAACTTGATAACGACGTTCTTCTTGGCTGCGTCGGTATCTTTCAGCAGGGTTTTGGTGGTTTCTGCCAGCAGCGGAGAGGCCTTCTTCAGGGCATCCAGATCATAGGTCCACACTTCCAGACCGGATTCGGTCTTGGTGGTGGCAGGAGCACCCAGCTTCTCTTTAATAGCCTGCTTGTTGGAGCCGCCTTCCTTGATATCCAGTGCCTTCTTGATGGCTTCGTTGGATGCGCTGTCCACTGCACCGGATACGGCGGTATTAGCTGCATCCTTGACGCTGCTGGTGACGCTGTCGGTCAGCGAGTCCATCAGGCCAGCATTGGCAAACAGGGGCAGGGTGGTGAGGGCTACCAGCAAACTCTTTTTCATTTTCTACAGCTTCCATGGGTTCAATGAGGCGGCTATGAAATCAGCAAAGATATTGGGCGTCAAGTGAGGCATGCAATTAACATTTCTGTTAACTGGATCTCATTTCTCACCAGTCGCAAACAGTTTTGGTATCTCCCGCACCAGCCAGCTTTTGGCCTTGCCCATGGTGTCTCGCCGCCAGGCCAGCACCACCTGCAGCTGATGGCGGTACTCGGGGCTGATCACCTTGAGCCGACCGGCCCGGATGTCCTCCTCAATCCAGCTCTGTGGCATGGTGCCGACCCCGATCCCTGCCAGCAGGGCATCCCGTTTCTCCGTCATGGTGCTGACAGTGAGGCGCGGCTGCTTGTCCAGCAGGCGGTAGGTGAGAACCGGTTTGCGAAGGGCTGTGTCGGCCACCGCGATGGCGCGGTAGCGGCGCAGGGTCTCGTCGGCCAAGGGTTCGGGCTCCTGATGCAGCGGATGATCGGGATGGGCGACGTAGAGCATCACCTCGTCCTTGATCACCTGATGCTTGATGCCGGTCATCATGATGTCCGGGTTGATGGAGGAGATCAGCAGGTCGGCACGACCATCTTCCAGACACTCCCAGCTACCCGCCAGCACCTCGGCCCGCAGCCGCAGTCGGGTATCGGTCTGCTCGGCCAGCTTCTCCACCAAGGGGTAGAGGGCCTGCACCGGGACCAGCGCATCGACGGCGACTGTGATGTCGGTCTCCCAGCCACGGGCCAGCGCCCGGGTCTCTCCCACCAGATGCTCGGCTGCCTCCAGCAGCACTCGGCCGCGCTCCAGCAGCATGCGTCCCGCCGGGGTGAACTTGGTGCGGTGGCCACTGCGGTCAAACAGCATTGCATCCAGTTCGTCTTCCAGCTTCTGCACCGTATAGCTCAATGCCGAGGGCACCTTGCCCAGCTCGTCGGCCGCCGCCGCAAAGCTACCGCGGCGGTCGATGGCATCCAGCACCCGGATTGCCTCCAGGGTCAGCGCCCGTTCCTTGTTCGATTCCTTGGCCATTCCTCACCTTCAATTTTTTTGAATATGTTTGCCAGTTTATCTCGCTAACAAGTTAGGTCATGTCACTTTAATATTCAATCAACGCTTAGGCAGGAACGTCGAGCGGCCAAATATGCGGGTAGTTCCGCACTGTGACACACCAAATCGGTCTGTCTGATGTCGGTGAAAGAACAACACACTATTTGAATAACCTCTTGTATGGATGCATTGATTCTGGCCGAAAAGGCCTTGGCAATGACATATAAAACAAGAGAGTGAATGAACATGAAAAACGTAATCAAGATGCTGGCCGTTGCAGGCCTGATGACCACAGGTTTCGCCCAAGCTTCCGTACCGGCTGACTTCAATGCCATGCCCGGCGTGCTGTTTGTGAACTGGAACGCCACTGCCGCACTGGATGGCAAAGCCAATCCGATGCTGGAAGTGCGTGACGAGTCTGGCGATCTGCTGGCATCAGTCCACGCCAACCTGACTGGCACCCAGCAGGTGCGGATCCCGAGCCGTACCCAGGGCAACCTGACCGTCAGCCTGGCTGACCAGAGCAGCGAATACCGTATTCCGTTCGGTATCGGTAGCGGCAAACAGCGTTAATCAACCGTCCCGGTAGGTGAGGAGCAGACCATGATGCAATTGAGAGCCGCAGAAGCGCGGGGCAAGGCCAACTTTGGCTGGCTGGACGCGCGCCACAGTTTCTCCTTCGGTCACTACTATGACCCGGAGTGGATGGGGCACTCGGTACTGCGGGTGATCAATCAGGATCTGGTTGCGCCGGGTGGCGGATTCGCCACCCACCCTCACGCCAATATGGAGATCCTCACCTGCGTGCTGCAAGGCACCATAGAGCACAAGGACAGCCTCGGCCATGCCGAGCAGATCCCGGCAGGGGATTTCCAGCTGATGAGCGCAGGCAGCGGGATCCGCCACAGCGAGTACAACCCCTCGCAGACGGATCCTCTCTCCCTGTTGCAGATCTGGATCGAGCCGAACGAGTTCGGCACGCCACCCGGATATCAGCAGAAGAAGATCGAGTCCAGACCGGGCATGACGCTGGTGGCGTCACCGGATGGCGAGGCGGGATCGCTGCGGATCCGCCAACAGGCCCGCGTATGGCGGCTGGAACTGGCCCCGGGCGAGACGCTCGACTGGGCACTGGCTGGCCGACACGGTTACCTGCAGATGATTTCAGGGGAGCTGACCGCCAACGGTCTGGCTGCCCGACCCGGCGACGGGGTACTCAGTCGTGATGAATACCGGTGGGAGCTGGTTGCGACCAGTGCCAGCCAAGCTCTGTTATTTGACCTACCCTGAAGCAGTCAGCGGTGATGTGACACAAACGAGGAATATGAAATGGACAAGATGAAAGATGTAGCGCTGCTGGCGGGTCGTGTACTGCTGGCGCTGATGTTCGTAATGGCGGGCTGGAGCAAGATCGGCGGGTATGCCGGTACTCAGGGCTATATGGAAGCGATGGGCGTGCCGGGCTTTATGTTGCCGCTGGTGATCCTGCTTGAGCTGGGTGGTGGCCTTGCCGTCGTGCTGGGTCTCTTTACCCGCAGCCTCTCCGTGCTGCTGGCCGGTTTCACCCTGATGGCTGCCTTTATTTTCCACTATCAGCCTGCCGAACAGATGCAGATGCTGATGTTTATGAAGAACGTCTCAGTGGCCGGTGGTTTCCTGGCGCTGGCGGCGGCCGGAGCAGGGGCTTTCAGTGTGGATTCCCGTCTCGGCAAAAACTGGTAATGCCCTGAAGAGTCAAGTTTTCCAATGCCTTTTGGCCGGTGCAACAGCACCGGCTTTTTTCTGTCTGCGAGATAGTGCTGCACAAATCTGCGGCGTCCCTCATGGTTCAGCGGTTTGCCCGCCTGCTGGCCACAAGTGCCTTTTGCATCTTATCCCCCGATCCCTGACAATTCCCTCTCTTGTGAAGTGACGGAAATGGCTCGCCTTTTCCCTCGCCCCCTCTCATCCACAGGCGGGAATTGCTCATGTTTACCCTCTACCACTCCAATCAGCTGGATCTGCTCAAAGAGCTGCTGGTGAGCCGCATCCGGCAGGCCCCTCTCTCTCACCCCTTCGATCGGGAGCAGATCCTGGTGCAGAGTCCGGGCATGGCCCAGTGGCTCAAGCTGGAGCTGGCCAAAGCCTTCGGCATCGCCGCCAATATCGACTTTCCGCTGCCTGCCAGCTTTATCTGGGAGATGTTCACCCGGGTGCTGGCAGATGTGCCGCGCCAGAGCCCCTACAACAAGGGATCCATGAGCTGGCAGCTGATGACCATTCTGCCCGCCTTGCTGGAGCGGCCCGCCTTTGCCCCGCTTGCCGCCTATCTGGGCGGTGGAGAGGACGAGGATCCGGCACAGGATCCCGAGCAGGTGCGGTTGTGGCAGCTCTGCCAGAAGGTGGCGGATCTCTTTGACCAGTATCTGGTCTACCGGCCGGACTGGATCGCCCGTTGGGAAGAGGGGGAAGGATTGAGTCAGGAGCTGGCCGGGGTGAGCGGTCAGGATTGGCAGCCGGAGCTGTGGCGTGAGCTGGTGGCCCGCACCCTGGCGCTCTCTCCGAGCGGCTATCACCGCGCCAACCTCTACGAGGAGTTTATCCACGAGCTGGAGCGTACCGCCGATCTGCCGGGCAAGCTGCCGCAGCGGGTCTTTGTGTTCGGTATCTCGGCGCTGCCGCCGCGCTATGTGGAGGCGCTGCTGGCCCTCGGCAGTCGGCCGGAGGTGGAGGTGCACCTGTTCGTCACCAACCCCTGCCGCTACTACTGGGGAGATCTGCTGGATCGCAAGACGTTGGCGCGCCTCGAAAACAAGCTCAAACCCGGCACCGATATCGAGACGTTGCAGGGCCCCGCCAACCCGCTGCTCGCCTCCATGGGCAAGCTGGGACGCGACTACCTGCACCAGCTGATGGAGCTGGAGGTGCCGCAAATCGAGGCCTTCGTCGATATCGACGAGGTGGATGCGAAGGGGAATGTCAGCCTGCTGCGCGCCATCCAGAAGGATGTGCTGGAGCTGGCCGAGCGAGGCGCCGGTCAGTTCGATCTCGACAGCAGCTATCACAAGAGCCCCATCAGCCCGGCGGATGGATCCTTGCAGATCCACGCCTGCCACGGCCCGATGCGCGAACTCGAGGTGCTGCACGACCGGCTGCTGGCGCTGTTCGAGCAGGATCCCGCCCTCACCCCGAAAGATGTGGTGGTGATGATGCCGGATGTGAACAGCTACGGCCCCTATATTCAGGCGGTGTTTGGTGCTCGGGGCCAGATCCCGTTTGCGGTCTCGGATCGGGCGGCGAGTCAGGAGAGCCCGCTGCTGCAAAGCTTCCTCGCCCTGCTCAGGCTGCCCAACGCCCGCTTCGGGGCTGGCGAGCTGCTCGCCATTCTCGAGGTGCCCGCCGTGCTGCGCCGCTTCGAGCTGGATGATGACGAGTTCAACCAGCTGCGGGTCTGGGTGCAGGAGACCGGCATTCGCTGGGGGCTGGATGACGGCTATCCCGTCCGTTTCGATCTGCCGCCCATGTCCGGCAACAGCTGGCTGTTCGGTCTGCGCCGCATGTTGCTCGGCTTTGCCATGGGGGATGGCGAGCCGGTGGCGGGCATTCTGCCCTACGCCGATATCGAGGGGCAGCAGGGGCTGGCACTCGGCAAGCTCGCCTGGTTTGTCGATTCGCTGGCCGAATTCCTGCCCCGCCTGCAACAGGCGCAGCCGCTGGCCGATTGGAACGCCTGCCTGCTGGCACTGCTGGAGCGCTTCTATCTGGCTGACGAGGATGAAGAGCGTCAGCTTCAGCTCATTCGCAGCCAGCTGGCTGAGTGGCAGACCCGGCTCGGCGAGGCCCGTTTCGAGCAGCCCATTACCGCCGACTTGTTGCAGGATTACCTCGGCAGCGTGCTGGGGGAGTCCCGCTCCAGCCAGCGCTTCCTCGCCGGTCAGGTCAACTTCTGCACCCTGATGCCGATGCGCTCCATCCCCTTCAAGCAGGTCTGTCTGCTCGGCATGAACGATGGCGTCTACCCGCGCACCCTGGCCCCCATGGGGTTCGACCTGATGGCGGTAGCGTCGCGGCGTGGGGATCGCTCCCGTCGCGATGATGACCGCTACCTCTTCCTCGAGGCGCTGCTCAGCGCCCAGCAGGGGCTCTATATCAGCTATCAGGGCTTCAGCGCGCAGGACAACAGCGACAAGGTGCCGTCGGTGCTGCTGGCGGAGCTGATCGACTATGTGCGGCAGGGCTTCGTGCTGGCGGGGGATGAGGATCTCGATGACGAAACCTCCGGCAAGCGGCTGCTCAACCACCTGATGGTGGCGCATCCGCTCACCCCCTACAGCCGCAACTACTTCTACCCGGAGCCGGGATCGCGCCTCTTTACCTATGCCGCCGACTGGTTGCCCGCTCTCAATCCGGTGCGCGGCGCGGCCAACTTCCAGAGCGGCGAGCTGCCTTTGCCTCCCGAATGGGGCAAGGAGCAGGGGCTGGAACTGGCGGAGCTGCTGCGCTTCTATCGCCAGCCCACCAAATATTTCCTCAACCGCCGTCTCAAGGTGTGGTTTGAGCTGAACGAAGCCAACATCGAGGACAGCGAGCCGTTCGAGCTGGATGGCCTGCAACATTATCAGCTGAAAGATCTGCTGCTCGATGCCCATCTGGCAGAGGGGGATAGCCCAGAGCGGAGCGATAGCGTGAGCATACGGCGAGAGCGGTTGCAGCTCACCGGCCTGCTGCCGCAAGGGTGGTTCGGCAGCCTGCTGCTGGACGATCTGGATGCTGAGATGGGCAAGCTGGCGGATCGGCTGCGGCCATGGATTGCTGCCAATGAGGCAGAGAAACAGGCGGTGGAGATCGATATCTCGCTGACTCAGGGTCAGCTGCAAGGGTGGATCGACACTCAGAAGGGGCGCTTGCTGGTGGTCAAACCCGGCAGCTTCAACGGCAAGGATCTGCTGCTGGGCTGGATCCAGCACCTCTGCCTCTCATTGAGCGGCGCCCCCGGCGACACCCTGCTGTTCGATGCCAAACAGAGTCTGCGACTGCCTGCGCTCGCTGCCGACGAGGCGCGGCCCCAGCTGGCGGCGCTGGTGGCGTGCTGGGCGCAGGGGATGAAGCGGCCGCTGCCCTTCTTCCCCAACACCGCCTGGGATTGGCTCAAGGCGATCGAGAAGGATCCCGACAAGCCGGAGGCGGCCGACAAGGCGGCTCTCACCCGTTTCAACGGCGGCTGGATGATCAATGGGGAGGGGCAAGACGTTTACGTCGCCCGCTGCTTCCCCGAACTCGATGACGAGGTGCTGGGGCAGTTGCAGGCGCTGGCCCGCGAACACCTGACCCCGCTGCTCAAGACCCTGGAGGAGCTGAAATAATGGCTAACCCGCTCAATACATTGCGTTTTCCCCTCCATGGTGAACGACTGATCGAAGCCTCCGCCGGTACCGGCAAGACCTACACCATCGCCGGTCTCTACCTGCGCCTGCTGCTGGGCCACGGCCCGCTCATTGAGGAGGGCGCCGATGCCGGTCAGCCGAGCGCCCACGAGCGGCCGCTCTCGGTGACCGAAATTTTGGTGGTGACCTTTACCGAAGCGGCCACCGCCGAGCTGCGCGGGCGGATCCGCGGCCGCATTCACGAGGCGCGGCTCGCCTTTATGCGCGGCCATAGCAGTGATGCCCTGCTGGCCCAGCTGCTGGACGAGGTGGCGGATCACGAGCTGGCGGCCCGCCGCCTGCTGGCCGCCGAGCGGCAGATGGACGAGGCGGCGGTCTTTACCATCCACGGTTTCTGCCAGCGGATGCTCAAGCAGAACGCCTTCGAGTCGGGTGCCCTCTTTGAAACCGAATTTCTCACCGACGACAGCCAGCTCAGGTTGCAGGCGGTGAGCGACTACTGGCGTGCCGAGTTCTATCCGGTGGATAAAGCCCTCGCCAGCGCGGTGCGCGCGCTCTGGCCGAGCCCCGCCGCCCTGCTGCGGGAGATGGGCAGCTGGCTCGACAACAGCGAGCTGGAGATCCACCCCGCGCTGGGGGATGAGACCCTCGCCGCTCGCCATCAGGCGGCCATGAGTCGCATCGCTGCGGTGAAGCGCGAGTGGCTGGCGCAGACGGACGAGATCCGCCGCCAGACCGACGGCCAGATCAGCCGCTACACCGGCAAGAACTACGAAGGGTGGCTTGCCAAGATAGCCGACTGGGCGCAAGACGAGGCCAGTGGCTACGCCATTCCCAAGGAGCTGGAGCGCTTTGGCCAGACGGTGCTGGAGGAGAACCTCAAGAAGGGGGGCGCGGTGCCGACCCTGCCGCTGTTCAGTCAGATAGACCAGCTGCTGGCGAGCCGCCCCGGTATTCGGGATCTGATCCTGCAACGGGCGGCCAAAGTGGTGCGCAGCCGGATGCAGGCCAGCAAGCGCCAAGCCCATCAGCTCTCGTTCGATGACCTGCTCAAAGATCTCGACGGGGCGCTCGGCTCCAGCCTTGGCGAGCGGCTCTGCGAGCGCATTCGCGCCACCTATCGGGTGGCGATGATCGACGAATTTCAGGATACCGATCCCCAGCAGTACCGCATCTTCCATCGCCTCTACGGCGGCCACACAGACACGGCGCTGTTGATGATCGGTGACCCCAAGCAGGCCATCTACGGCTTTCGCGGCGCCGACATCTTTACCTACATTCAGGCGCGGCGAAATGTGAGCGCCCACTACACCCTCGGGCGCAACTGGCGCTCCAGCAGTGCGCTGGTGGGGGCGGTCAACGGCCTGTTCGAGCGGGCGAAAGATCCCTTTATCTACGAGGCGGATATCCCCTTCCTGCCGGTGGAGGCGCAGGGCAAGAGCAAGGCGCTGCTGCTCGATGGCACCACCGCGCCCGTGCTCCAGTGCTGGCAGTTGACCGGCCAGCCCACCTTCAACCGGGGGGATTACCAGAGCAAGATGGCCCGCGCCACCGCCGCCGAGATCCACCGCCTGCTGACGCTGGCCCGCGAGGGCAAGGCGCTGATCGGCGACAAAGCGGTGAAGGCCGGGGATATCGCCGTGCTGGTGCGCACCGGCGCCGAGGGCAAGCTGGTGCAGCAGGAGCTGGCGCGCCTCGCCATCGCCTCCGTCTACCTGTCGAACCGCGAGAGTGTGCTGGAGCAGACGGAGGCGCGGGAGATTTTGCTGATTTTGCACGCCTGCCAGAACCCGAGTGAAGAGCGCAGCCTTAGGGCGGCGCTGGCGACCGGGTTGTTTGATCTCGACGCCAAGGCGCTCGATGGGCTGGCCAGCGACGAGCGGGCGTGGGAGAGCGCGGTGCAGGAGTTTATGGAGTACCGCAAGATCTGGCATCGCCGTGGCGTGCTGGCCATGCTGCGGGCCCTGCTGCACCGGCGCAATCTCGCCTCTTCGCTTTTGGCGAGCCCCTATGGCGAGCGGCGGCTGACCAACTTCCTCCATCTCGGCGAGCTGCTGCAACAGGTGAGCAGCGAGCTGGATGGCGAATATGCCCTGCTGCGCTGGCTGGGGGAGGCGGTGAGTCGCCCCAACGGGCAAGATGCGGAGCAGGTACTGCGGCTCGAATCCGAGCGCAAGCTGGTGCAGATCGTCACCATCCACAAATCCAAGGGGCTGGAGTACCCGCTGGTGTTTCTGCCCTTTATCTGCAGCCACAGAACCGCCGAGACCCCGCTCTATCACGAGGCGGATGAGGCGGGTAATCGCACCATTCTCGATCTGACCGGCGCCGACTCATCGCTCGCCGAAGCGGACAGGGAGCGCCTTGCCGAAGATTTGCGGCTGCTCTATGTGGCGCTGACCCGGGGCGTCTACGCCACCTGGCTGGGGCTGGCGCCAGTGCGGGCGGGGGCGGGCAAGTCGGAGAAGACCGACCTGCACCACACCGCCATCGGCTACCTGCTGCAAAAGGGTGAAGAGGGGGATGCACAGACGCTGGCGACCGCGCTGACCGAGCTGGCGCAGGCGCTGCCCGGGGTGGCCGTCGGTGAGCCCTCGCTCACCCGTCCAGCCCCGCTGCCGCCAGAGGAGGAGCTGCTGGGCGAGCCGCAGGTGCGCCACTTTAGCGGTTCACTTGAGCGGGACTGGTGGATCAGCTCCTACTCCGGGCTGGCGGCGCAGGGTCACGGTCACAGCAAGGGCGTACTCGCCAACCCCGGCTTCGATGACGAGGTGGTGACCGAGGCGGCTGCGCTGGCTTCCGAGCAACCGGAGGAGGCGCCCCAGCCCTCCATCTTCACCTTCCCGAAAGGGGCGCGCCCCGGCACCCTGCTGCACAGCCTGTTCGAGACCATCGATTTTCAGAGCGCTGCGGGTGAGCCGCTGGCAGAGCATATCGCCACCTTGCTGGCGCAGGACGGCTTCGACGAGAGCTGGGCCCAAGTGCTGCAACAGCAGGTGGAGGCTGTGCTGGATACTCCGCTCGATACCGGCTTTGGCGAGCCGGTGCGGCTGCGGGACTTGAGTGCCGAGCGCAAACAGGTGGAGCTGGAGTTCTTCCTGCCCATGGGGCGGGTGACGGCACCGGCGCTGACTGCGCTCTGCCAGCAGCACGACCCGTTGTCACGGGGCAACAAGCCGCTCAGCTTTGCCACAGTGCAGGGGATGCTCAAGGGCTTTATCGATCTGGTGTTCGAGTGGAAGGGGCGCTGGTATCTGCTCGACTACAAATCCAACCACCTCGGTATGAGCCCGGCCGATTACAGCCGTCCGGCGCTGGAGCGGGCGATGGCGGAGCACCGCTACGACCTGCAGTACCAGCTCTACTCGCTGGCGCTGCACCGGCTGCTCACCCTGCGCCTGCCGGGCTACGACTTCGAGCAGCACTTTGGCGGCGTTTTCTATCTGTTCCTGCGCGGCATGCCGCAGGGGGGCATTTTCCATACCCGCCCGAGCCGTGAACTGGTGCTGGGGCTGGATAAGTTGTTTCGCGAAGGCAGTGAGCTGCCAGCAGCGGGATCCCAAGCATTTAACGAGGTAGAGGCATGATCGGCACCATGATCAGCACCGCAGCCAGCGCAATGATGGTTGAACGGTTGAAAACACTGGCGCTGGCTGGCCGCATCCGCCAGCTGGATCTGCAATTTGCCAGGCTGGTGGCCGACCTTGGCGGCAGCCCCGAGCTGGTGCTGGGGGCGGCGCTCACCTGCTTCGAGCTGGGGCGCGGCCATGTCTGTTTGCCGCTTGAAATGTTGACTGCCGGATCTCTGCGTCCGTTCGGGCTGGATCCCCAGCAGAGCCGGGATTTGCTGGGGGATCTGGCGGATCCGGCCCGCTGGCCCGCCCTGTTTGCAGAGAGTCCCCTGGTTGGCACCGAACAAGATGACGGGCTTGCCCCGCGCTGGCCGCTGCGGCTGTGGCACGGGCGGCTCACCTCACCCGCTACCACGATTTTGAACTGGGGGTGGCCCGCCATCTGCGTGCTTTGAGTGAACGAGCCGAATGGCCGGAGATTGCTCCCGCCCTGTCGCGGCTGTTTGCCCGCGACTACGGGCTGGTGTTCGCGGCGCTGCTCAAGGCCCGCCTCGCCCCCGACTTCTCTACCCGCCACTTTATCGAGAAGTATCTGGATCTGGTGTTCCCGAACGAGGTGGATTGGCCCGCTATCGAAGCGCTGCTGGCCAGCGCCCAGGCGGCGAGCGACCTTGGCAAGCTGGATGCGCTGGTGCCCGAGGCGCTCTGCTGCAACGGCCAGAAGCTGGCGGCGGCCACAGCGGCGGCGCGCCCCTTTGCGGTGATCTCCGGCGGCCCCGGCACCGGCAAGACCACCACAGTGGCCAAGCTGCTCGCCATTCTGGTGGAGACCGGCCTGCAAGTGGGCAAGGCCCCGGCGATCCGGCTGGTGGCCCCCACCGGCAAGGCGGCGGCGCGCCTCACCGAGAGTATCGGCTCTGCCCTGCAGGCCCTCGATCTGCCCCCCGAGTGGGTGGAGGCGATCCCCACCGAAGCGGGCACCTTGCACCGGCTGCTCGGGGTCATTCCGGGGCGCAGCCAGTTCCGCCACCACGCGGGCAACCCGCTGCACCTCGACTTGCTGGTGGTGGATGAGGCCTCCATGGTCGATTTGCCGATGATGGCGCGCCTGCTCGATGCGTTGCCAAGCCACGCCCGCCTGATCCTGCTCGGCGACAAGGATCAGCTCGCCTCGGTGGAGGCGGGGGCCGTGCTCGGTGATATCTGCAGCTTTATCGAACAGGGCATCAGCCCGGCGCAGGCAGAGTGGCTCTCCCGCCAGACCGGCTACCGCCTGCAAGGCTCGCCCGCGGGGGCACCGGTGCGCGACAGCCTCTGTTTGCTGGCCAAGAGCTGGCGCTTTGATCAGCACTCCGGCATCGGTCAGCTGGCGCGCGCCTGCAACAGCGGCGATGCCACGGCGGTGGAATCAGTCTGGGGCGCAGGATTCGCCGATATCAGCCTGCACCCCTGGGCCGGGGAGGCCTACGATGCCCTGATTGCCCAGGGTGTGGCCGGTTACGGCAGCTATCTGAAGGCGGCCCGCGCGGGGGAAGCGCCCGCCGCCGTGTTCAAGGCATTCAACAGCTTCCAGATCCTCTGCGCCCTGCGCGATGGCCCGTTCGGGGTGCTGGGGCTTAACGAGCGCCTCGAACTGGCCCTGTCACGGGCTGGCCTGATTGCCCGCGATGGCGACTGGTATGCCGGTCGCCCGGTGATGGTGGTGCGCAACGACCACGGGGTCGGCCTTTACAACGGCGATATGGGGCTCTGCCTGCCCGATGAAACTGGGCGGCTCAAGGTATGGTTTGAGCAGCCGGACGGCACCCTGCGGGCACTCTTGCCCAGCCGCCTGCCGCCCCACGAGACGGTCTACGCCATGACCATCCACAAATCCCAGGGCTCGGAATTTGCCCATACCGTGCTGGTGCTGCCCGACAGCTCCAGCCCCCTGCTGACCCGCGAGCTGGTCTATACCGGCATCACCCGCGCCAAGGCCCGGCTCGATCTCTACGGCGATCGCGCCCTGCTGGCACAAGCGGTACGGAAAAAGACCGAGCGTTATTCCGGATTGGCGGAGAGATTGGGGGAGTGATTGATAGCGGCGGTAAAGGGATTTACCGGTGTTTGATTACGTTTCACTCATAAGAACTAAGAGTATCTGGGGTTATTTTTGATGAAAATTAAAGAATTGAACTTTTTTGACGACTATCTGATGACAGTTCAGTTTGAATTGGATGGTGATGAATATGTTGGTTCATTAGTAATAGGTAAATCAAAGGCCCCGACGCTACAAATAAAGACAAATAACCCTGCCATTCTGTTTGATGAACGTAGGTTAATTTCTTCACCGATAACTTGTAAAGAGGTTGGAACAGGAAAGGTTTATAGACTTCATGATTCATCATTGTGGAGAGGTGTCATATATCCAGAGTTCGTCGAGTCCATAATTATGGGCGCAGAAAATTATGATTTTTACGATGTCATTGAAGTATCTCTTACTGGAATATCTGAACAATGCGAAAGTTGGCGCACCTATGAGTTATCTCAAGATGAATTTAAAAGAGAGTTGGGGGTAGATAAGTTTTCAATTGAATTTTCATTTAAAGGGAATGGGTATCGTATAAATAACACCAGAAATGTTTCAGTTGAGCAGATTAGTCTCGCAGAACAGGTAATAAAAATACAAGATGGATTCGTTATCAAGAAAATAAATGCTAGCTTTTCACTTAACGAAATAAAAGATCTTGCACAAGAGATTAGAAATTTATTTTCTCTCATTTTCGGTGGCGCCCTGTCAATCAGGTCAGTATATCTTTCGTCATCTTTAAGCAAGGGTTTTTATAGTTCTTTGATATTTCCTTGCATAACATATAATCCAAATCCAATGGGTCGTGTTCGTCAAGCTATATGTGACTTTAGCAACATATTTAGGTGGCAGCTATGGGATACGATATTTAATAACTATTTCACTAAAAAATCATTCAGAGAGATATGGTGTCGTATAGTGCCATCATTATCCGATAAACTTATTGGATATTGGGAGCACAACATATTATCAGTGGTGGTTACACTAGAGATGTATTGTGAGTTGACATCTAAAGGGCATGGGCACAAGTTAAACACTGTGCAGTTCAAAGCATTGAAGGCGCAGCTCACTGAGGTACTAACTAATTTTGAAAAGACAGAAGAATTGTCCGTTGATGATATAAGTCTCATTCATAATTTGGCTGGTGCCATTAAGCAGTTAAAAAATACATCACATGCAACGCTACAGAATAAGTATGACTTTTTAATGGGGCAAACATCACTGCAAATTAGAGACGTTATTGGTTTTAGTGAGGTTGACTTCAATATAATTAAAAAGCTAAGAAATAGTGTGGCTCATGGAACGATATATAAGGCGGTAGAGGAAGGTGAGATAACCAAAGAGCTTGAAATTAAGGATAAACTGTTAGCTTTGCTTATGTATTTTGTTTTTAATGAATTAGGATTTAGTGACATACAAATCGCCCAGTTATTTGACAGAACTAGAAATGAAATAATTATGCGGGCTGGTTTGAATGAAAAAGCAAGGGATAGAATTACTGGGAATGCAAAATTTATAACATTAGCTGGCATGGCAAATATTGATGGATTAAAATATTATCAACCTATAGTTATTATCTATAATCAAGATGACGATGAATATCATCTTGACGATCGACTTACTTATAAGACTCAGAATGAGTGGCATAACAGTGGATTTAGTGATATTCGTGATTTCGTGAAATCTATAATATCAAAAGATCAATATTCAAAGTTAGAGTACTTGAACAAAATCTATCTTGTGCTGCAGGGGCAGGAGCATCTTTTTATGGGCGCAATTTTGTTAACTAAATAATTTTTATATCTTGCAGGTTTGATGTGTCTCATATGTTTGGCTTCGCAGGCTTAGCACCAACCTACCGATTGTGTAGGTTGGTGCTGAGCGTAGCGAAGCCCAACGTTTACCGCGTAATCTCTTTTTCCTTCCCCTCATCACCGACCCTTCTCCTCCTTTTCTAATAAACGGGAGAAGGGAGCAATGCCGTTACCGCAGTCCGATTACGCTTCGCTAATCGAACCTACACGGCTGACGATCATATTACCGGTGCCGCTTTATCCCCTCTCCCTCTGGGAGAGGGCTAGGGTGAGGGGAGCTGGTTGGCACAATGCCAATTTTGCCCGCTTCGTGAAATCCGGTAGGGTGCAAAGAACGAAGTGAATTGCACCGCTGCTATTTATCTGCCAAAAGGTGTAATGCGCTTCGCTTATTACACCCTACTTACACATGACAGGATGTCATTGCTTGAGACTTGAATTTAACACCATCGATCTGGAGCGGGATTACGAACTCTGTGTTCAGGCACGCAGGGATGCCTATTTCTGCAGTTTTCATACCCATGAAGGTTTTTCCGACTTTATCGACGGTTATCGGGAGCGGATCCGCGAAAGGCTGGAGCAAGCGCAATGGCACTACATTCATGTCTGGGCGGGTGAACAACGGGTGGGTCAGCTGGAGTTTCGCAGCTTTTCCGATGAGCCCGAGACCGGTTATGTGCAGCTGGTTTATCTGTTCCCCGAATATCGTGGCATTGGCTTGGCTGCCGTGTTGCAGGCCTATATTCGTCAGCAGTTGCTGGGGGCGGGTTGTAAATGGGCGATGCTCTCCGTGAGTCGTACCAATGTGCGGGCCTTGAATCATTATCGGCGCTTTGGCTGGGTATTTCTGCGCCCCAATCCGAAACATCAGGAGACGGATTTTTATCGACTGACTCTGGCCGAGTGACCTCTGTGGTTGCTCCAGCGTATCCCCTCATTTTTCCCATCCCCCAAATGACTGAATCGTGAGTTAAATCCGGTAAATGGGGCGCGCTTGAGCCACACTTATGACCACCCTGATTCAGCCTGTGCCGTGAGTGGCCGATAACCGGGGAAACGCTGGTGCGGTGGGGTTCTGGCTGACAGATCTGTTGCAATATGCCAAGGTAGCGCCTCAAGACAACAGCGCGATTCCCCGTGGTGGCGCGGGGCGGAAGAACAAGGATAACTGCTATGGTGCAGGACAGTGACACGATCAGGATCTCGGATGTCAGCGAGGCCGTGGTGCATGGCATTCTGGAGGTGACCAGCGATGGCATCTGGGATTGGCATGCCAATACCGGTTTTGTCTATCGCAACCCGGGCTGGTACCGGATGCTGGGTTACGAGCCTCACTCCCTCGGCAATACCGTCTTCACCTGGGAGAACGTGATCCACCCCGACGATCTGGCGGCTGTGATGGCGAAGTTCGATCTCTGCCTGAGCGGCAGCGCCCACGAATATCGCGCCGAGTACCGTTGCCGCTGCCGGGATGGCAGTTACCTCTGGATTGAGGATTGTGGCCGCATCATTGAGCGCAATCCCGACGGGTCTGTGGCGCGGATGATCGGCGCCCATCGCGATATCCACGCCAGCAAGTTGTTGCTGGAGCAGCTGGAGCGGCGCAATCAGTCGCTGGAGCAGCAGGTTGCCGAGCGCACCGCCGAGCTGGTGCGACTCAACGAGGCGCTGCAACAGAAAGCCGAGGAGAACCGTCTGCTGGCAGAGACCGATGCCCTGACTGGCGCCGCCAGCCGCTATCGGCTGGAGCGGGCATTGCAGCTGGAGTGCGAGCGGGCGCGCCGCTTCCATCAGCCGTTTACGGTGATCGCCATGGATGTGGACAACTTCAAGCAGATCAACGACAGCTATGGCCACAACGCCGGGGATCAGACCCTGATCAACATAGTGGCGCTGGTGCGCCGCCATATCCGCGAGATAGATCTGCTGGCCCGCTGGGGCGGTGACGAGTTTATGGTGTTGTTGCCCAACACCGGCCGCGAGGATGCGCTGGTGGTGGCGAGCAAGTTTCAGGCATTGATGGCGAGCGAGCCCATCTGCCCCCATGCGCCCGCTACCATGAGCTTCGGGCTGGCGGAGTATCAGCAGGATGAGCAGAAGGAGAGCCTGATGGTGCGCGCAGATCGGGCGCTCTATCAGGCCAAGCAGCTGGGTAAAGACCAGATCTGCTAACGCGCAGGGCTCGGAAAGAAGAGCAGTAAAAAAGGCCGCAGGTTTGAAACCTGCGGCCCTTTTGTATTGTGACTGACGCGGCGCGACTTAGAAGTGGTAGCGCAGACCCAGCTTGAAGGTATCCAGAGAGTAGTGCTCGTCACCCAGGCTCAGGGCGTCGAACTGACGCTCGTAACCGATACCGGCAGAGAAGTGGTCGTTGAAGGCGTAGTCCAGACCCACTTCCAGATTGGGGTGTACCTTGCTCTTGGTTGCGCTCTTGCTTACCTGATCGCTGAAACCGAGGAAGGTGGCGTTGCCGACAACTTCCAATTCGGTGCGGGTGTAGGCGATGCCCGGTTTGGCATAGGCGCTGAAGCCCCAGGCCAGCGGCTGGCTCAGCTTGGCGGCCAGGCTGATGCTGCGGGTGTCGATGGTGGTGTCGGCAAAGCCGCTTGCAATCGGGGAGGTCACCCAGGTCAGCTGATCCATCTGCTGGGCGTGCAAGCCACCTTCAACCGCCAGCCAGGGTTTGAAGCTGTAACCCACGATCAGGCTGCCGCCGTCGAGCTGGTCGTCGATCACTTTGGCGTCATAGGAGTCTTTGGCCGCACCATCGAGATCCATCTTGGAGGTGGTCAGATCCAGACCTGCATACCAGCCTTCGGCATGGGCGCCGCCATTCATGGCCAGAGCAAGCAGGGAGAAAGCGGCAATTTTATTAAACTTGTTCATGGATAAATAACCTTGTGTTGCGTGAACTGCGTGTGATTTATATTGCTCAATCCATGAAGCTTTTTATATTTCCGTCATCGCTCTGCTTTCACAGAGGGGCCGCAGTATAGTCAGCACATTTCTGAATAACAAGAGAGTGATTTCCCCATCCTTCTAAATATGACTGGCTGCAAGCAGGGTCATTTTGTTTAATAAATGGTGTTATTAGAGTTTTAACTTTATTGAGGTTTAAATAATTAACTGGTGAGGCAAATGACAGGCTGAGAGTTAGACTTTGATTCTATGTTATTGATTTGTATTGGTATTAAATTTTCATTCGAGCGTGGCCATGATGAGTTGTCTAAAAATTGGCATCTCAGATGTCAGTCACAGGCATCAGGCTCTTTTCGATGGTTTTTTGAACGCCTCACAAGGTGAAACCGTGAGAAAAAAATCTATATTTTTGCCTGTTTTTTGCTCTTTTTGAGGTTTGGGATTGTTCCCAATGCGATTTTTGGTGGTCTTTTGAGGCTGTTTTTGCGAAGGCGATGTTACCCATCAGATACGCGAATGGGCTCTTGTGAGTGGCTTTTCTTTTCTCCCTGCAGCACTCGTTGGGGTGGGCATGAGATGCGATAAGCAGATATGGGTCGTGCGGTCTGATTAATTTCGTTTGCTTATATATACAAGCTATTTAAAAGATAGGTTTTTGGAGTTTTAAATAACTTTCTTATATTCGTTTTTATATTTAATGAAGCTTTCCAAACAGGCCATTTAAATATATTAAATGGCAATAACACGGTATTGATGACCGTTTAGAATACCTTGCCAGAGAGGTCGTGGTGGCTGGCGCATCAGTGGGCGGCAGGTGGCCGGTGACACTTCCCCTTGCCGGGGCCCTTGACCTGACCTGCGAATTCAGGGAAAAGAAAAGGGCGGTGCTATCAGCGCCGCCCAATGCCAGGAAAGAGAAAAAACCTTACGGTTTAAAAGATAAAAATTTGGAAGCAAACAATCGATTTCTCAACCAGGAAGGGTCTTGAATTCGATACGTTTCGATTATGCGCGATGTTCTATGCAGCACTAGCAAAATGTTTGCGGGTTGAAAGATATGCACTGTCTGGTGTCAGATTTTGCGACCTCATCGTTCAACTGGTCTGTCCTGATGGGCGTTGTAGGCGATTTTTTCTCTAGGCTGTTTTTTCGGTGTCAATATCTGAGCCTTGAAGGTAAAAACAGGTCAGAAGCTGACTCGGCATAACCATGCAATGAAAGTGCGATAACAAGGAAGAGTGGCATGACCTACAGCCAGACCCTGGCCAACAATATTCTCGACACCCTGAAGAAGACCCTGACCGACAAGGGGATCCGCTATCAGACCCTGGCAGAAGCCATGGGTGTCTCCATCGCGACCGTGAAACGGATGATGAACAAGCCCTCGCTGCCGTTTGATACTCTGCTGGAGATCTGCCATCTGGTGGGTCTCTCGTTCGAGGAGTTGCTGGATCGCACTCAGGACGCCCAGAGCCGCCGCGCCGTCTTTACCCAGGAGCAGGACGAGGCGTTTCACAATGAGCCGGGGCTCTACGCCTTTCTCGCCAATATCTTCTGGCGCGACAAGACGCTGATCGATCTCAAGCGGGAGTACGGCCTGACCGATGCCTCCTGCTACCTCTATCTGCGCAAGCTGGAGAAGCTCGGTATCTTGCAGCTTGGTATCGACAACAGTTACCACTTCCTGATCAGCGAGCGGATCAGCTTCGAGCAGCACAGCCGTTTCGCCCGCCAGCAGGCGCGGCAGGCAATGTCAGTGCTGGGGGAGTATCTGGTGGAGAACATGCACAAGTCGAACAACTATATGGCGCTCTGCCAGCTGCACCTCAACGAAGGGGAGGCGATGGCACTGATCGACCGGATGAAGGAGTACTGGCATCAGGAGATCAAGCTCAACCGCCCCGCTATCGGTCAGCAGGAGCATGCCAAGACCTACACCATGTCGCTGCAACTGGCCGACTGCGGCTATCAGAGCTTTGACGACATGATCCCCAATATCGACAACTGATCCCGGCGGATCCTGCGGGATCCGCTCTGTTGGCTGGAGTCTAATCGGCGACCCGGGTTTGTTGCAGCTTGCCTGCGATCGGTTGCAACGCCCGGGTATCGAGACAGATACGGATCGCATCCGGTCGCCAGTGCTCGATATCGCAATCCACCAGAGCACCACGCTCGTCATAGTTGACCCGCACCAGCCGCAGCACGGCGCTCCCCTCCGCCAGATTGAGGGCGCGGGCGATGGCGCCGCGCGCTGCCGAGGGGGTGATCTCGAGACTCGCCCCGCCTTGGCCTATGCCATAGCGCTGCTGATAGAGCTCGGTGAGGGAGCTGGCCAGCGGCGCGCTGGCGATATCGGGAAAGCGGCTCGCCAGCAGGTGGTGGCTGACATGCAGCACCGGGCGGCCGTCGATCAGCCGCTGGCGGCGGATCTCGTAGAGCGGCGTGAAGGGTTCCAGCCCCATCCAGCGGCACAGTTCGCTGCTGGCAAGTTCGCTGCCGTGGGCCAGCACCCGGGTTTCGGCGGTGCGCTGCTGCTCGCCGATCCACTGGTGAAAGTGGGTGTGGATGGCGGGATCGTAGGTGAGGCGGGGTGGTGCCACAAACCAGCCGCGCCGCTCGGCACGGTAGATAAGGCCGTCCGCTTCGAGGCTGGAGAGCGCCTCCTTGATGGTGATGCGGGTGGTGGCGAAGCGTTCGCTCAGGGCCCGTTCGGCGGGCAGCTGCTGCCCGGCCCCCAATTGGCCGCTGCCGATATAGCGGCGCAGGGTCTGGCAAATCTGTTCGCACTTGGAGGAGGAGCGGCCATCGGCCATGCTCTGTTCGTTCACTCTCTGCTCGCTCAATCTCGGCTCGGTCACACTCTTGTCCCTGTTGCTTATTCAGAAGGCGGGTGGCTGGCCAATCCCTTACTGGAATAGTCCAGCCTCATTCGGGTTCAGAGTTGTAACCGCTGTGGATGACAGCGCCATGACAGGGTGATTGTCATCAAACTGCCATTAAAGCGCCCCGCCACCGTCACAATTCCCCTCTAGCATCCCTCTCGAACCTTAACTGACCTAGTCCAGAGGGATGGGATGATGAAAAGCGTGATCGCAAGTGCACTGGCCATGGTGGCCATCAGCCAACCACTTTTTGCAGCCGAGAATATCGCGGATCTCGAAAAGGCCGCCCGCGGCGAAGGCCAGCTCCACAGCATCGGTATGCCCGACAGCTGGGCCAACTGGAAGGATACCTGGCAGCAGCTGGGCAGCATCTACGGCATCAAGCATCAGGATACCGACATGAGCTCGGCGCAGGAGATTGCCAAGTTCGCCGCCGAGAAGGCCAATGCCACCGCCGATATCGGCGACGTGGGTGGTGCCTTCGGCCCGGTTGCGGTCAAGCAGGGTGTTACCCAGCCCTACAAACCTTCCACCTGGGCTGATATTCCCAACTGGGCCAAGGACGCCGACGGTCACTGGATGCTGGCCTATACCGGCACCATCGCCTTCCTGATCAACAAGGATCTGGTCAAAGCCGCCCCCACCAGCTGGCAATCCCTGCTGGGTGGCGACTACAAGGTGACCTTGGGTGATGTGGGCGTAGCCTCCCAGGCCAACAACGGCGTGCTGGCGGCGGCCTATGCCACCGGCGGTAGCGAGAAGAATCTGAAACCTGCACTGGAGCTGTTCGGCCAGCTGGCCAAGCAGGGCCGCCTGTCGCTCAACGACCCCACCATCGCCAACATCGAGAAGGGCGAGGTGGAAGTGGGGGTGCTGTGGGACTTCAACGCCCTCAACTACCGCGACCAGATCGACCCCAAGAAGTTTGAAGTGGTGATCCCGAGCGACGGCTCCGTCATCGCCGGCTACACCACCATCATCAACAAGTGGGCCAAGAACCCCAACGCCGCCAAGCTGGCCCGTGAATACATCCTCTCCGATGCCGGTCAAATCAATCTGGCCCGTGGCTATGCCCGCCCGATCCGCAGCAACGTGACCCTGCCGGATGACGTCAAGGCCAAGCTGCTGCCAGCCGAGCAGTATGCCAATGCCAAGCCGGTGCAGGATCACGCCGCCTGGGAGCAGAGCTCCAAAGCCCTGCCGCGTCAGTGGCAAGAAACCGTCATGATCAACATGCAGTAAGGGAATCCAGTGCAACACAAGGTGATAGTGGTACTTGTGGATGGTCTGGCAGCCGAGGTAGCCCACACCATGGGCTACCTCGGTGGCATGGTGGAGGCGGAGCGTGGCCTCTATACGACCCTCAGCTGCGCCCTGCCATCCCTCTCCCGGCCTCTCTACGAGTGCATCCTGACCGGCGTTCCGCCGGTAGCGAGCGGTATCACCCACAACGGGGTGAGTCGTCTCAGTCTGCATGACTCCATCTTCCATCTGGCCCGCGCCGCGGGTAAACGCACCGCAGCGGCGGCCTACCATTGGGTGAGCGAGCTTTACAACAAGAGCCCCTGGCTGGCGGCCCGCGATCGCTTTACCCACGACGAGCAGCTGCCGATCCAGCACGGCTGCTTCTACTGGGATGACAACTATCCCGACAGCCATCTGCTGATGGATGGGGAATGGTTGCGCAGCCAGTACGATCCCGATTTTCTGCTGATCCACCCGATGGGGGTGGACGATGCGGGCCACAAGTTTGGCCTCGATTCCCGCCAGTACCGCAATCAGGCGCGCCGGATGGACAGCCTGCTGGCCGATCTGCTGCCCCAGTGGCTGGCGGAGGGGTATCAGGTGGTAGTCACCTCGGATCACGGCATGAACACCGATCTGAGTCACGGCGGCACCCTGCCGGAAGAGCGCACCGTGCCACTCTGGCTGTTTGGCGATGCCTTTATCGAGCGCTGGCCGGATGGGGTAGTGATCGCCCAGACCCAGCTCTGCGCCCTGATGGCGGATCTGCTGGGCATCCCCCACGACAAGCCGGCAGCGCCACCGCTGCTCAAGGCGGCCTTTATGCGCGAGGTGCACTGATGATGCCTGCAACCACCGAGATCCTGGTGGATCACCCCGTGGCAACCAAGCAGAAGGTGCGCCGCCACTGGCTGCCCGCGCTGGTGCTGCTGCCGTTTGTCCTCTTGATGATCCTGTTTCAGCTCGCCCCCATGGTGTGGGTGCTGGTGGGCAGTTTTCAGACCCCCGATGGCTGGGGCCTCGACTACTACCGGGAGATCTTGAGCTCCCCCTTCTACCTGCAATCGTTCGGCAACTCGTTGCGTATCGCCGGTATCGCCAGTCTGGCGGGGCTGGCCATCGGCACTTTGGGGGCAGCCGCGCTGCGCCACAGCGGCGAGCGGGTCAAGCGGGTGCTGCTGGCCTTTGTCACCATGACCGGCAACTTCAGCGGGGTGCCGCTGGCATTCGCCTTCATCATCATTCTCGGCATCAATGGTGCAGTGACTCTGCTGCTGAAATCCTGGGGATTGATCGACGGCTTCAACCTCTACTCGGGTAGCGGCCTTATCCTCATCTACACCTACTTCCAGATCCCGCTTGCCCTGCTGCTGCTCTACCCGGCCTTCGATGCGCTACAGGATGAGTGGCCGCAAGCGGCCGCGCTGCTCGGCGCGAGCAAGGGGCAGTATGTGTGGCACGTGGCACTGCCGGTGCTGACGCCTGCGCTGCTCGGCACCCTGATCATCCTGTTTGCCAACGCGGTGGGGGCTTATGCCTCCGCCTACGCCCTCACCACCGGCAACTTCAATCTGGTGACCATCCGGGTGGCCAGTCTGGTCTCCGGCGATATCTTCCTCGAGCCCAATATGGCGGCGGCGCTGGCGGTGATCCTGATGGTGCTGCTGGGAGTGGTGACGGCCGCCAACCAGTGGCTGCTGAAAAAGAGCTATGTGAACAAGGGGCAATCCCATGCATGATTTGACGCCGCGCTGGCCCAAGTGGGTGCTGGGTGGGCTGGTCGCCACCTTGCTGCTGCCGCTGCTGGCCACGTTTCTCTACTCCATCTCCACCCGTTGGGGGGCGACCCTGCTGCCGGATGGCTTCACCCTCGACTGGTATCTCAAGCTGTGGGGCGATCCGCGCTTTCTGGCGGCGTTTGGTCGCAGCCTCCTGGTCTGTTTCGCCACTCTGCTGCTGGGGACCCTGGTGCTGGTACCGACCGTGCTGGTGGTGGCCTACTACTTCCCAAAGCTGGATCCCTGGATGAACCTGCTGATCCTGCTCCCTTTCGCGGTGCCACCTGTGGTCTCGTCAGTGGGGTTGCTGCAGATCTACGCCGATGGTGTCCTGCCGATTATCGGCACGCCGTGGATCCTGATCGGCACCTGGTTCACCGTGGTACTCCCCTTTATGTATCGGGCGCTGGCCAACAGCCTGCAAGGGGTACCGCTCAGGGATTTGATGGATGCCGCCCATCTGCTGGGGGCCAGTAGTCGGCGCGCCTTCCTGCTGGTGGTGATCCCCTGCCTGCGCAAGGGGCTGCTGGCGGCGCTGTTTCTCTCTCTCTCCTTCCTGCTCGGCGAGTTCGTGTTTGCCAACATGCTGGTAGGCACCCGTTACGAGACCCTGCAGGTCTACCTCTACAACATGCGCGCCACTTCTGGCCACTTCACCAGTGCGCTGGTGATGAGCTACTTCCTGCTGACCCTGCTGCTCACCTGGGCGGCCAACAGATTTCATCGGTGATCCAAGATGTTTCATTTAGAAGTCAATCAGTTGCACAAATCCTACGGCGATACGCCGGTGTTCGAGGGGATCGAATTCGGCATTCGCAAGGGGGAGCTGGTGACCCTGCTCGGCCCCTCCGGCTGCGGCAAGTCCACCCTGCTGAGGGCGCTGGCCGGGCTCACTCCGGTGGATGGCGGTCAGGTGCGGGTGGCCGGTGAAGAGATCACCTGGCAGGCGCCTCAGAAGCGGGGCATCGGCATGGTGTTCCAGAGCTATGCGCTGTTCCCCAACATGACGGTGTGGGACAACGTTGCCTTCGGCCTCAAGATGAAACCCCAGCCGGGGCGGGAGCTGGCGGCCAGCGTGCAGGAGGTGCTGGCGCTGGTGGAGCTGACCGGTTTCGAGCGCCGCTATCCGGCCGAGCTTTCCGGCGGCCAGCGCCAGCGGGTGGCGCTGGCCCGGGCTCTGGTGGTGCAGCCGCGGATCCTGCTGCTGGATGAGCCGCTCTCGGCGCTGGATGCCCGCATCCGCCGCAGCCTGCGCCAGCAGATCCGCGAGATCCAGCAGCGCCTTGAGCTCACCACCATCTTCGTGACTCACGATCAGGAGGAGGCGTTGACCATGTCGGATCGGATCTTCCTGATGAACAAGGGATCCATCGTCCAGAGCGGCACGCCGGAGGAGATCTATACCCGTCCCGCCAGCGAGTTTGTGGCGAGCTTTATCGGCAACTACAACCTGCTTTGCGCCGAGCAGGGCAAGTCGCTGTTTGGCCCCCGTTTTCAGGGCAAGCTGGCGCTGCGACCCGAGTCCCTCTCCCTGCTGCCGGCTGGCGCTTACAGCGACGAACCGAACCTGCCGGGGGTGATCAGCGGGCAACAGCTGCTTGGCAATGTGATCCGCTATCAGGTGACCTGCGAGGCAGGCGTTCTGACGGTAGATTGCCTCAACCGCTCGGCCCGCGAGCTGCTGCCGGTGGGGCGCGCCGTGACGCTGGTGGTGGCCCGGGATCAGCTCTGTGAGGTAGCATGAGGCGGCATTTCATTTCCATTTTCACTGCGAGGAGCGCCCATGGCACTGGCACTGTTTGATCTGGACGAGACCCTGATTGCCGGGGATTCCGCCAGCCTTTGGCTGGAGTACATGGTGGCCGAGGAGCTGGCCCCCGCCAGCATGATCGCCGAGGAGCAGGGGATGATGTCCCTCTACCATCAGGGCAAGATGGACATGCACCAGTACATGGCCTTCACCCTGCAACCGCTGGCGGGCAAGACGCGCCAGTGGCTCGACTCGCTCTGCACCCGCTTTGCCGAGCAGGTGCTGCGCGAGCGTATCTACCCCGAGGGGTTGGCACGTATCGAGTGGCACCGCCAGCGTGGCGACGAGCTGGTGCTCATCTCCGCCTCCGGCGAACATCTGGTGGCCCCCATGGCGTGGATGTTGGGGATGGAGCACTGCGTGGCCATCCTGCTCGATGAAGAGTCCGGCATGCTGACCGGCCAGACCCGCGGCACCCTCAGTTTTCGCGAGGGCAAGGTGGCCCGCATCAACCAGCTCTTTGCCGGGCGGGAACAGCTCTGGCAGGGAAGCTTTGGTTACAGCGACTCCCACAATGATCTGCCCATGCTGCGGGCGGTGAGCCATCCCCATGCGGTCAATCCTGCCCCCGCGCTGCGTCAGCAGGCCGAGGAGCTGGGCTGGCCAGTGTGGGAGTGGCAGCGCTGAGTTGCGCGCCACACAGGCTTAACGTGTGACAGAAGCACGAAAAACACAGAGAGAGGCTGGAGCCTCTCTCTTTGTTTTTGCGGACAGCGTTGTGGTTGATGCTGGCCGCTGTGGCTACCCCTCGTTGGTTTGTTGTCGGGGCTCGCCAAAGGCGGGCACTTCCTCCTCGGCATTCTGGTGAGGGGTGTGGCGCAGCGGGAAGCAGATACGGTTTTTCCCCTCCCGCTTGGCCTGATAGACCCCCTTGTCGGCCAGCTCCACCAGCTCTTTGGCCGAGAGCCCGGAGCGGCTGAAGGCCACCCCGCCACTGATGGTGATAGTGAGATTGGGTTCGCGCCACTCCAGCTGCTCCACCCCGAGCCGGAACGCTTCCAGCAGGGAGGGGAGCATCGGCTGCTCTTCGCCGTAACGGAAGATCAGCACCAGCTCCTCGCCGCCATAGCGGCAGAACCAGCCCCACTCGTGGAATAGATTCATGCCCAGCTTGCTCACCCGCTTGAGCACCACATCCCCTGCCTGATGGCCGTGGGTATCGTTGACCCGTTTGAAATCATCCAGATCGAACATCACCACCCCGAAGGGGGCGCCACTGTTGAGCTGCTTCTGCAGGCACTCGTCGAAGAAGCGACGATTGTAGAGCCCGGTGAGCTTGTCCTGATGGGCTTGCAGGCGGATCTGGGCAAAGTCCTGGCTGGCGGCATCCATCTCTTCATAGACCTTGGCCAGCTCCAGCATACGGCGGCCGTTGTAGGCGATACCGCCGGAGCGGCTGGCGCGGATCAGCAGGGTGATCTCCCCCAGCATCCGGCGGAAGTAGCGGGACCAGAGCAGGGCCAGCAGCAGATAGAGAATGCAGGCGACGGCAATCATCAACTGCACGTTGATAGAGACGCTGTCGATCACCTGCTGCATGCTGGCAGTCGGCTCGACGCTGAGCAGGATCCAGCGCTGCTCGGGGATGCGGTAGTAGGAGACCATCAGGCCGCTGGCATCATCGAGGAAAAAGCCCTGCGGCAGTTGCATCCGGGCCAGCCAGTCGGGGTGAGCGAGGGGTTTGAATACCCGTTCGCGATCCGGATGGGCCAGCACCAGCCCGTCATGGTTGAGCAGGATCTGATAGCCATTGCCCAGATGATGGCTTTGCTCGTGCCGACTGTTGAGCCAGCTGGCGAGGGGGGTGAGCTGGGTATCCAACGAGAGTACGCCAACCCGCTTGCCGTCAGGTTCTTCAATCACCCGGGCCAGTGCCATGGTGAGAGTGCCCAAGGTGTAGTCGTAATAAGGATCAGTCCAGACAATCTGTCCGGGATGGCTGGATGCCAGCAGATACCAGGGGCGGGTTCTGGGATCGAACTTCTCGTCGGCCTGCCAGGAGGGGTGGATCAGCATCTTGCGATGCTCGGTGCCCACGTAGACGTAATCGAGCTCCATCACCTTGTGATAGGCCTGCCACTGTTGCAGGTAGCGCTCGCCGTTAAGGATCTCCGGGCCGCTGAAATCCCGATAATTTACCTGCTGATAAATGAGCGTAAACTGGCGTTTGAGGGTCGCCAGATAGGGTTCGATCAGGGTATGGAAATACTGGGTGTTGCGAGCAATCAGATATTGTTGCTGCTCGTGGCGCAGGGTGCGCTCCATATGCAGGTAGTAGATGCTGCCGAGCAGCAACACAGGGATAAAGAGCAAGAGGAGGCCCAGCCGCATGCGGGTGATCAAAGACCAAGTGTTCTTGGGCTTGGCGGGGGACATGAACAGATCCTTTTCGTCTCGGGTGACACCAGCATATATGATGCTGTGCGGCTCGTCTAAAGGCAGAAAATGAGATGTTTCCGATGCTGAACCACACTCTGCTCTCAATGATTCATTATGGCAGCATAGCGGTGCTAATCCTTGCCCTCTGTGTCGAGTATCTGATCTTTCGGCGCGGCCTGAACATGCTGCGAGTGCGCCGCCTGCTGCTGGCAGATGGGGTGGCTGCGCTGGCGCTCTTCTCCATCTTTGCCACCGGGAGTCTGCTGGCCCTCGAGCATGCCAGCTCGGTGGCAGAGATCTTTGCCCATCCTGCCCACGGCCTCAAGATGGGGCTGTTTCTGCTGATTGTTGGCTCCCTCGTTTATCCCAGTCGCCTCTTCTATCGCTGGCGTCGCGCCCTGCGTCTGGGCAAGGCGCCGATGATCTCCATTCAGCAGCACTTCCGGGTGGTGTGGATCCTGCGGGGCAATCTGCTACTGATTGCCCTGTTGGCCGTGTTCACCAAGCCCTCGCTGCTGTAACACTCGCTGTGCTCAAAAGCCGTGCGATGCAGAGCATGGGGAGCGAGAGCGAAGACAAAGAGTGAAGACAAGAGGATAGGGAGGCGGGTATCTTGGATCGGATAACCCGTCACGCGCCGATTTAAGGAAGAATCGCCATGCGCTCCAATCTGATGTTGCTGATGGCTGCCACCATCTGGGGTATGGGCTTTGTCGCCCAGCGCCTCGGGATGGATCACATGGGGCCCTATACCTTCAATGGCCTGCGCTTTCTGCTCGGCGCCCTCTCCCTGCTGCCGCTGCTCTGGTGGCTCAAATCCCGACAACCTGTTGCCGTCGCGGGCGACCATCGCCAACTGCTGATCGGTGGTGTGCTGGCCGGGCTGGTGCTGTTCTGCGCCGCCTCCCTGCAGCAGGTGGGGCTGCTCTATACCACCGCCGCCAAGGCCGGTTTCATCACCGGGCTCTACATCATTCTGGTGCCGGTACTGGGGCTGCTGCTGCGCCACAAGAGCGGGCTCAATACCTGGATCGGCGCCATCATCGCGCTGGCCGGTCTCTATGTGTTGAGCGTTACCGACGAGTTCACCATCGGCTTTGGCGATCTGCTGCAGGTGGTCGGCGCCCTGTTCTGGGCCGTTCACCTGCTGCTGGTGGATCACTACTCCAACCGGGTTGCTCCCATCAAGCTCGCCGGAGTGCAGTTCGTGGTCTGCGGCCTGCTCAGCCTCGCCACTGCTTTTGTTATCGAAACCCCGACGTTAAGCGGCGCAGTGGCCGGTTGGCAGGCGCTGCTCTATGCCGGGCTGGTGTCGGTCGGGGTCGGTTATACCCTGCAGGTGGTAGGGCAGCGGGGTGCTCATCCGGCCCACGCTGCCATCATCCTCAGTCTGGAGACCGTCTTTGCCGCCGTGGGTGGCGTGTTGCTGTTGGGTGAGACGCTGGATGAGCGCGCCATTGCCGGTTGCGCCCTGATGCTGGCGGGGATGCTGATCTCCCAGATCCGCTTGAGATGGTGGTGGAAGTCGCGCCGGGACAAGGTGCCCGCGACCAAGTAAACCGCAGCCCGCTGCATAACAAAAACGCCCCGACAGTCGGGGCGTTTTGCATGATGGCGATTCGGATCAGGGGCGCTGATCCAGCTCGCGTTCCAGCTCGACTGCCTTCTGGCGGGCAGGATGGGTATTGAGGCGCTGCCAGTAGGCTTGCAGGTGCGGGAAGTGGGCCAGCTGACCACTTTGCGCCAGCAGATCCACCAGGAAGGAGTTCATGATGTCGGCGCCGGAGAGGCGATCCCCTACCAGATAGTGGCGATTCGCCAGTACCTCATTGAGGTAGCCCAGCACCTTGGCACACTCCGCCTTGGCGTAGTCCGGCAGGAAGCGCATCGGGCTGCCATCCTTGCGCACGAACATGTCGAGCAGCAGCGGCAGGATGCCGGAGCTCTCGGCGAAGTGGAGCCACTGCAGGTATTCGGGATAGTCGGGGCTATCTGGTGCCGGTGCCAGCCGTTCCGGAGCGTGGCGGGCAATCAGGTACTCGGTGATGGCGCCCGATTCCGCCAGCACCCGGCCGTCGAACTCGATGACTGGCGACTTGCCGAGAGGGTGGATGGCCTTGAGCTCGGGCGGCGCCAGAAAGGTGGCGGCATCGCGCTGATACGCCTTGATCTCATAGGGCTGGCCCAGCGCTTCGAGCAGCCAGATGATGCGTTGGGAGCGGGATTTGTTCAGGTGATGCAGGACTATCATAACGACCTCGATTCGGTGGCAGGATCGGGTGTACGAGCGGGCGAGGGGGACGGTTCACCGATGGCTAAAAAGAGCGGGCTGATGCCCGCTCCCTTGCTGACTGACTCAGGCCTCCAGCGCCTGATCAAGATCCGCCAGAATGTCCTCGATCGCCTCGATCCCCACCGACAGCCGGATCATCTCAGGTTTGACGCCAGCCTTGGCCTGCTCCTCCTCGCTCAGCTGGCGATGGGTGGTGGAGGCGGGGTGGCAGGCCAGCGACTTGGCATCGCCGATGTTGACCAGCCGCTTGAAGATCTTGAGCGCATCGTAGAAGCGCACGCCCGCCTCGTAGCCATCCTTCAGACCGAACGAGAGAATGGCCGAGGGGCGGCCGGCCATGTACTTCTCCGCCAGCAGATAGTGCGGGTGACCCGGCAGACCGGCATAGCTGACCCAGGCCACCTTGGGGTGATGCTTGAGGTGGTGGGCGACCCGCAGGGCGTTATCCACGTGGCGCTCCATGCGCAGGCTCAGGGTCTCCAGCCCCTGCAGCAGCAGGAAGGCGTTCATCGGCGCCAGCGCCGCGCCGGTATTGCGCAGCGGCACTGTGCGTACCCGCCCGATAAAGGCAGCCGGGCCAAAGGCCTCGGTATAGACCACCCCGTGGTAGGAGGGCTCGGGTTTGGTCAGCTGCGGGAAGCGCTCGGCGTGATCCGCCCAGGGGAACTTGCCCGAGTCGACCACCACGCCGCCCAGCGAGTTACCGTGGCCGCCGACATATTTGGTCAGGCTGTGCACCACGATATCGGCGCCATGTTCGATGGGCTTGCAGAGCACCGGCGTGGCGACCGTGTTGTCGACGATAAGCGGCACGCCGCGGGCGTGGGCGGCCTTGGCCAGCGCGGCCAGATCGACGATGTTGCCCGCCGGGTTGCCGATGCTCTCGCAGTAGACCGCCTTGGTCTTGTCGTCGATCAGGGCGGCGATGGCCTCGGCGCTGTCATCCTTGGCAAAGCGTACCTCGACCCCGAAACTCGGCAGCATGTGGGCGAACAAGGTGTAAGTGCCGCCATAGAGCTGGGGTGTGGAGACAATGTTGTCACCGGCGGCGGTCAGTGCCTGAATGGCGTAGGTGATGGCGGCTGAACCCGCCGAGACCACCAGCGCGGCAATCCCCCCTTCCAGCGCGGCCATCCGCTGCTCTAGCACATCGTTGGTGGGGTTCATGATGCGGGTATAGATGTTGCCCGGCACCGCCAGATTGAATAGATCCGCCCCGTGCTGGGCGCTCTCGAACTCGTAGGCCACCGTCTGGTAGATGGGCACGGCGACCGCCTTGGTGGTGGGGTCGCTGGAAAAGCCGTGGTGCAGGGCCAGGGTCGCATCTTTCATCACACACTCCTTGTTGGATGTTGCTTATGGCAGTTATAGATGGATAGACGTCCAATCTATCAGGCCCGTGGCCGATGTAAACAGCAAGATCCGGCAAAGCAATGTCGCCCGCAGGGGATGCGCGTCCCGAGTGGCTGGCACGGCTCGCACTCAGAGACGGCGGCGATACTCCTTGTCGTCGATCTGGTTCATATCCCACTGCATCAGGCGGTTGAGCTGCTGCATGGGATCCTCGATGAGCGACAGTGGGCGCGGCAGGATCCGCTTGAAGTAACGGCGCAAGGTCTGCTGGATCCGGTTCGGTTTGAGGGGGTTGGCGTGGCTCATGATGGTGCTCCTCTGCTGTGGTGCTCACGTTCATCAGCAGTATTGAGCTAAAATGCGGAAGTAAAAACTGATGACTTACAGCAACTGGATTTCCTCTTTTATGCCGACCGGTCGCCTCTACCAGCAATTTCAACGACTCGCCCAGCTGCTTGGCAGCGATGAGCGGGAGATCAGTCTCGCCGAGGTGGCGGACCTGCTCTGCTGCACCCCACGCAACGCCCGTCTGCTGTTGCGGCGGATGCAGGATCAGGGCTGGCTCAGCTGGTCGGCGGAAGCGGGGCGGGGGCGGCGCTCCCGGCTCACCCTGCTCGACAGTCAGGAGAGCCTGACCCGGCGCCGCTTGCGGGATCTGCTCGGTCAGGGCCAGCTGGCACAGGCGGTAAGGCTGGCCGAGGATCGCCTCGATCTGCTCACTCCGCTGCTGATCGAACAGCTCGGTCAGGCCACCCGCGAGGGGCGCCAGATCCTGCGGGTGCCATACTATCGGCCATTGCCGCAGTTGCTGCCCACCGGCCCGATGCGCCGCTCCGAAATTCACCTGAGCCGCCAGATCTTCAACGGCCTCACCCGGCGAAATGAGGAAAATGGGGAAATCGAAGGGGATCTCGCCCACCACTGGGAGTGTCTGGGCCCCTGTCACTGGCGCTTCTATCTGCGCCCGGCGGTGCGTTTTCACCACGGCCGCGAGCTGGTGGTGGAGGATGTGATGGAGAGTCTGCTGGCCCTGCGGGATCGCCCGCTGTTCGCCCATCTGGATCGGCTGGAGAGCCCCTGGCCGCGCACCCTGGATCTCTATCTCGACAGCCCGGATCCCTGGCTGCCCCACCTGCTGGCGGAGCCGGTGGCGACCATTTTACCGCGAGAGCTCAAGGGGGAGGCGGGCTTTGCTCTGCAACCTGTGGGCACCGGCCCTTACCGAGTGGCTGCCAACGATCCCCTGCATCTTTGCCTTGCGGCGTTTGACGACTACTTCGGCCTGCGCGCCCTGCTCGACGAGATCGATATCTGGATGCTGCCGGAGCTGGCGGAGCGGCTGGAGACCCACCTGCAGCTGGGGCGCGACAGCCCCGAGCTCGGCACCATGCGCGGCGAGTCGGAGCTGGAGTCGGGCTGCTACTTCCTGCTGCAGGACGATCGTTCCGGATCCTTGCAGGATCCCGCCCTGCGCCAGTGGCTCGGCCAACTGCTCAATCCGGTTGCTCTGATGGGGCGGGTCGCCCCCGAGTTGCAACGGGGCTGGACCAGCGCCCTCGGCCTGCTGCCCCACTGGCGCGAAGCACTGCCCGCGCCCTTGCCCACACCGACGCAGTTACCGACGACTCTAGTGCTCGCCTGCTTCAACCAGCATCTGGAGTTCAACGAGTGTGCCAACGCCATGAGCAGCCTGCTGGCCGAACAGGGGATCAGGCTGGAGGTGCGCACCCTCGATTACGGTCGCTGGGTGAGTGGCGAGGATGAGGATGTGGATCTCTGGCTCGGCACCCTCAACCTCGAACATGCCGGCCCCTTTGCCCCCTACGCCTGGTTGCAGGGCACCCCGTTGCTGCGCAAGGTGTGGGGCAGTCAGCATGAGTTGTGGCAGGGGTTGATGCAGTGGCGGGCCAGCGGTGTCGAGCCTGGTCCCCGCGCCCTGCTGGCAAGGGTGCAGCAGCAGAGCTGGTTTGTACCGCTGTTTCACCACTGGCTGGAGCTGGAGAGCCGGGTCGGCGTGCACGGGGTGCGGATGACGGCGCTCGGCTGGTTCGATTTTCGCAGCGCCTGGCTGCGGCCCGAGCCGCCCCATCAGCCCGCAGAGGTGCCATAGTTCGTCCAATTTCTGTCGCGGCTGACGGGCGTTCCGTGGCCGCTTGCGTGAAAGATCCCTAAATCGGCCGTTGCTGCACAGTTTGTGTCACGCCTCTGTGCCATGCTGTTTCAGGTTATGGACAGCAGAGCAAATGAGGAAAACGATGAGCAATAATTCAGACAGTTCCGCAGGAAAATGCCCGGTCATGCACGGGGGAACCACCTCCGTCGAGACGTCCAGAATGGAGTGGTGGCCGAAGAGCCTCAACCTCGACATTCTTCACCAACACGATACCAAGACCAATCCGCTGGGGGCCGGTTTCAACTATCGGGAAGCCTTAAAGGGGCTCGATATGGCGGCCCTCAAGCAGGATGTGACCGCCCTGATGACCGACAGTCAGGAGTGGTGGCCCGCCGACTGGGGCCACTACGGCGGCCTGATGATCCGCATGGCCTGGCACTCGGCCGGGACTTACCGCATCGCCGATGGCCGCGGCGGCGGTGGCAGCGGCAACCAGCGTTTTGCCCCCCTCAACTCCTGGCCGGATAACGCCAACCTCGACAAGGCACGTCGCCTGCTTTGGCCCATCAAGAAGAAGTACGGCAACAAGATCAGCTGGGCCGACCTGATCATTCTGGCGGGCACCGTGGCCTATGAGTCCATGGGGCTCAAGACCTTCGGCTTCGCCTTTGGCCGCGAGGATATCTGGCACCCGGAGAAGGATATCTACTGGGGATCGGAGAAGGAATGGCTGGCGCCCAGCGGCAAGCCGGGCGGTCGTTACTCCGGCGAGCGGGATTTGGAAAACCCGCTGGCGGCGGTGATGATGGGGCTTATCTACGTCAACCCGGAAGGGGTGGATGGCAAGCCCGATCCCCTGAAAACCGCGCAGGATATGCGGGTCACCTTCGCCCGCATGGCGATGGATGATGAAGAGACGGTAGCGCTGACCGCCGGTGGCCACACCGTCGGCAAGGCCCACGGCAACGGCGATGCCAAACAGCTTGGCCCCGAGCCGGAAGGGGCCTGCCTCGAGGAGCAGGGGCTCGGCTGGATCAATCACCACAGCCGCGGCATCGGCCGCAACACAGTGACCAGCGGCATCGAGGGTGCCTGGACCACCTACCCGACCAGGTGGGACAACGGCTACTTCGAGCTGCTGTTCAAGTACGACTGGTGGTTGCAAAAATCTCCGGCGGGGGCCCATCAGTGGGAACCGATCAATATCGCCGAAGAGGATATGCCGGTGGATGTGGAGGACCCGTCGATCCGCTGCAAACCCATGATGACGGATGCCGACATGGCGCTCAAATTCGACCCCGAGTATCGCAAGATTGCCGAGCGCTTCCGCGATGACCCGGCGGCCTTCTCCGACGCCTTTGCCCGCGCCTGGTTCAAGCTGACCCACAGGGATATGGGGCCGAAGAGCCGCTATGTCGGCCCCTATGTGCCGACAGAAGATCTGATCTGGCAGGATCCGGTGCCTGCCGGACGTGCCGATTATGACGTGGCGGCGGTCAAGGCCAGGATCGCCGCCAGTGGCCTCTCCATCAGCGAGCGGGTCACTACCGCCTGGGATAGTGCCCGTACCTTCCGAGGCTCCGACAAGCGGGGCGGAGCCAACGGTGCCCGCATCCGGCTGGCGCCCCAGAAGGATTGGCCGGGCAACGAACCGGCGAAGTTGGCGAAGGTGCTGGCGGTCTATGACAAGCTGGCGGCCGAGTGTGGCGTCAGCGTCGCGGATCTCATCGTGCTGGGGGGTAACCTCGCCATCGAGCAGGCAGCCCAGGCCGCCGGGGTGACGGTGAGCGTGCCGTTTGCGCCGGGCCGGGGGGATGCCACTCAGGCTCAGACCGATGTGGCCTCGTTCGAGGTGCTGGAGCCGTTGGCCGATGGCTTCCGCAACTGGCTGAAGCAGGACTATGTGGTGACGGCGGAGGAGCTGCTGCTGGATCGCGCCCAGCTGATGGGGCTCACCGCCTGCGAGATGACGGCGCTGGTCGGCGGGATGCGGGTGCTCGGCACCAACCACGGCGGTACCGGGCACGGGGTCTTTACCGATCGGGTCGGGGTACTCAGCAACGACTTCTTCGTCAACCTGACCGACATGGGCTACCAGTGGCTGCCGAAAGCGAGCAATCTCTACGAGATCCGCGATCGCCGCAGCGGCGCCCTGAAATGGACGGCCACCCGGGTGGATCTGGTGTTCGGCTCCAACTCTGTGCTGCGCGCCTATGCCGAGGTCTATGCCCAGGATGACAACAAGGAGAAGTTTGTCTGTGACTTCATCACCGCCTGGAACAAGGTGATGAATGCGGATCGCTTCGATCTGCTCGGCTAGTCCCCGAGCCGTTTGGTTATCTGCACCAGCCCCGCACAGCCAAGATGTGCGGGGCTTTTTACTGCCCGCTTTTCTGTGCAGCCCTACCATCCGCCGCGCTGCGACACCCGCTGGCCGGTCGCGCAGGGTCGTGGGCATCCCTGTGCTTGGGCCAGCAGTATCATGTAACATGCTGATCCGCTGGTGATGCCCGGCGGCCACCCATTGGCCACTGATGTCCAATCAACAGGACAAGGACAGAAACAAAGAGACAAGGAGTCAACTCATGCTGGAAATGCAGATCCAACCCCGCTTTCAGGAGACGGATGCCCTCGGCCATATCAACAATACGGTGCCGGCGGTCTGGTTCGAATCGGCGCGGGATCCCCTGTTCCGGATCTTCTCCCCCGATCTGGATGTGCATAACTGGCATCTGATCATCGCGGGCTATACGGTGCAGTTCAAACGGGAGCTGTTCTACGGCCAGCCGGTCACCATCAAGACTGGCGTGCGCCGCATCGGCACCAGTTCTTTCACGGTCTGGCAGGAGGCCTGGCAGGGCGGCGAACTGGCCGTCACCGCCGAAACGACCCTGATCCATTTTGACTACCGGGCCCGCCAATCCCTGCCCCTGAGCGATGCTCACCGGGAAGGGCTGCGGGCCTGGCTGACAGAGAGTTAACCACGGGCCGGATGGCCCATCACAGGAGTGCTATGTACAACTCAATGCGCAACACAGCGATCGCGCTAACCCTGGGATTCTGCTCCCTCCCTTCTCTGGCCGCTTCTCTCGCCGAGCAGTTTACCCTGATGGAGAAGGGAGCCGAGAGCGCCCTCGATACCCGTCAATTCAGCCATGACGGCGTCGATATCAAGGCCTGGATCGATGGCGCCCCCGTCATCATCGCCGTGCCCATCATGAACGAGCTGGGCAAGCTGGAAGGGGAGAGCCGCTACTACTTCAAGGGCGGCAAGCTGTTCGGGGTCAAAGAGCCCGCCGCCCAGTTTGCCTTTGACGACAGCGGCAAGCTGATCCAATGGCTGGACGAGAAGGGGCAGCCCGCCGAGTTCGTCAGCAAGATGAGCATGCAGCAGCGTCAGGAGTGGCTCACCAAGCGGGCTGCCGAGCTGAGCAAGCTGTTTGTGGTGAGCGCGGCCGAACAGAAGGCGGCCAAGGGGGGCGTCAAGCTGAAGGGGGCGGATCTCGCTCACTGGCTCTGCAACGGCAAACTGATGGGTCTCGCCCACGGCGACAAGGTGATCTTCGAGCAGGACAAGCTGAAGATTGGCGAGCAGGGGATCGAAGGTGAGGTCTCCCTGCGTCAGGATAAGGGGTGGCAGGAGCTGAGCCTCAAGTGCGAGGTGCAGGGCACTCAGGTGACCCGCCTCACCTGGCAGCCGCTGCCGGGTGCCAACAAGCCGCAATAAGCGCAATATCAAGGGGGCCCATCGCGGGCCCCCTTCTCATTCGGCTTGTGGCTCCCCCAGCTTGAGCCGGGTGAGCGCCTCGACCCGGCGCCACTGTCCGGGTTCGAACCAGCGGGCCAGCAGCTCCTGCTGCTGTTCGGCCCGGGCCTCGTTCGGCAGTTGTCTGAGCTCGGCCAGAAAGCCGCTGAGCTGCTCCTCGAACCCTTGCCGGTTCTGCTCCAGCTGGCGCATCCGATCCACCGCTTCCGGCCCCCCCGTCTCCAGCAGCAGAGCCTCCCGTTTGGCCGGGTCCATCTGTGCCAGCTCTTGCAACTCCTCAAGCAGACGGCTGTTGGCCTCCGCCTCGCGAAACCAGTCCGGTTGCTCCGCCAGCCAGAGATCCAGCTCGCTGGCCAGCTGCGACTTGTCGCTGTCTCTCGCCTCCGCCAGCGCCCTGCGGCGCAGGGTCAGCTGCTCCATCAGCCGATCCTCGGCAAACAGCTGGGCCTGCTCCGCCGGGGTAAAGCTCTGCTGGCGCAGCTGCTCCCGCTCGTCAAACAGGATCTGCAGGCTGGCGAGGGAGATCTCGGTGGGCACCGTCAGGCTGCTCTGGGCGGAGACAAAGGTGCGATAGCGCGCTTGCAGGACATCGGCTGCCTCCTGCTCGGGATCGTGCGGGTGGCTCTGTGCATGCTGGCTGGCTTGAGCGGGGGATGAGTCTGCCGTCGGTGCAGTGGGCCAGAGCAACACCCCGCCAAGCAGCAGGGTGATGGCGCAGGGCGCGACGAGCAGGGTGGCTATCTTCATAGTCCCAGCTCCTTGAGACGGTTGGCATGCTGGCGATAGAGGGTGACCGGATCGGTCTCGAACAGATGGTGGATGCCGAAGGACTGGTTCACTTCGTCCAGATGGTTCATCCGGTAGTCGGTGCCGATCACCTTGCCGAGGTGGCTGCTGCAGACCCCGACCAGTCCGTCATTGGGCTCTTTGAAGAAGGCGCCGGTCAGCGCCAGTGCCGGATCCACCGGATCCAGCAGATTGGTCAGATTGCCGCGCCCGCTCCAGGAGAAGTAGTAGACGCCGTTGCTGGCCTGCATCGGCCCCTCGCCGCAATAGCGGCTGGGCAGCCCCTCCGGGTAGCGCTGGTTGAACTGGCTGGCCCCCTTGCTGGTGAGGGCATCGAGGGCGGCGACCGGATCTTGCGGCAGCTGGCTCCCGCCCGAGAGCAGTGAAATCATGCCGGAGAGGGCGTGGGCTGCGGCGGCCGCCAGCTTCTCGGCGGCCGAGCCGGGGGCGGCATTGGCCCGCACCAGATCGGCAATCTCGGAGCCGTAGTTGACCCCGCCGACGCTGGTGGCGGAGGCGACCAGCTCGGGGGCGACCGAGGCGACATAGCGAATGGTGGGGCCGCCGTGGGAGTGGCCGATCAGGTTGACCTTCTCGGCGCCGGTGGCCGCCAGTAGCAGCTCAACCTGGGCGAGCAGTTGCTCCCCCCGTTGTTCCGAACTGGCGGTGGCCGACACCTGGGCCACGTAGACGTAGACTTTGGCACCATCCCGGCTCAGGGCCTGGGGAATGCCGTAGAAGTAATCGACCCCGAGCAGCTTGTCGAAGCCGAACAGGCCGTGCACCAGCACTATGGGGTAGCGGGTCTGGGTGTATCCGCCAGCATGTGCCAGCATGGGCAGGGTGCAGAGCAGCACCAGAAGCCATCTCTTCATCATCAGCATCCTTGTTGATTCGTGAGGAACAGATTTTGTGGCGTACTCCATGTTCGCCGGTGCCAGTATGGTGGCTGCTGACGGGAGAGGCTGTGAGGGGGATCGCAACTCGGGATTCAAAAGGGGTTCTGGGTGCGGGCGGGGAGGCTGTGCTCCCCGCCCTGCGGCTTATTGCCACTCCACCAGGTGATACTGCTTCTTGCCCCGGCGCAGCAGCAGGTAGCGGCCAAACAGCCGATCATTGGCACTCAGCTGATCATCTTGCTTGAGCGCACCATTGAGGCTGATGGCGCCTGCCGCCAGCAGTTCGCGGGCGATACGCCTGGAGTTAGCCAGACCGCAGCTGACCAGCAGGCTGACCAGATCCGTCTCGCCGCTGACGGTGCTGCACGGCATGCCATCCTGCGCCAGCTGGGCCAGATCGCTCTCGCCGAGGCGAGCTACATCGCCGCTAAACAGCAGTTCGCTGATGCGCTGCACCGCCGCCAGCGCCGCCTTGCCGTGTACCAGCTCGGTCAGCTCGTTCGCCAGCACCTGCTGGGCCTGCTTTCGCCCCTGCCGCTTGGCATCTTCCGCCTCCAGTGCATCAATCTCGCTCAGCGACATAAAGCTGTAGTAGCGCAGGAAGCGGTAGACATCCTCATCCGCGGTGCCGAGCCAGAACTGGTAGAAGGCGTAAGGGGAGGTGAGCGCCGGATCGAGCCAGACCGCGCCCCCCTCGGTCTTGCCGAACTTGGTGCCGTCTGCCTTGGTGATAAGGGGCAGGGTCATGCCGTGCACCTGCGCCTGATGGAGGCGACGGGTGAGATCCATGCCGCTGGTGATATTGCCCCACTGGTCGTTGCCGCCAATCTGCAGGGTGCAACCGAGCCGCTGGTGCAGCACTGCAAAGTCGTAGGATTGCAGCAGAGCGTAGGAGAACTCGGTGAACGAGATGCCCTGATCCGGACGGGCCAGCCGCTGGCGCACCGACTCCCGCGCCAGCATGGCATTGACCGAGAAGTGCTTGCCGATATCCCGCAGAAAATCGAGGGCGGACATCTGCCCCATCCAGTCACCATTGTTGACCAGTTGCGGGGCTGACAGGCCCTCATCGGCGGGCAGCAGCGCCCTGATTTGGGCAGACAGGCTGGCGACCCAACCCTGCACGGTATCGGCACTGTTGAGGCTGCGCTCGGTCGCCTTGAAGCTGGGATCGCCGATAAGGCCGGTTGCCCCGCCCACCAGTGCCACCGGGGTGTGGCCCGCCAACTGGAAGCGGCGCAGCATCAAGAGCGGCACCAGATGACCGATATGCAGGCTGCCGGCGGTGGGATCGAACCCGCAATAGACGGTGCGCGGGGTGGCAAGATGATCGGCCAGGGCCGCCGGGTCGGAATTCTGGGCCACAAGGCCGCGCTCGGTCAGCTCATCGAGCAGGTGGGGGTTGATCATGGGTTCTCCAACAGCAGGGGAAAAGCCGTCATCCTCGCCGTTCTGGCCGGTGGCGGATATGTCCCCTGAGGGACAGTTTTGCCACTCTCGTGCTAGCATTCAGCCATAGCGGGGAATCGCTCCCCGTCACCGGAAACGTGTCACCATGACCCAGCCATTCACCACAGATGCCTTGACCCGCAGCATGACCGAGGTGGTCGATGCCCTGCACAGCAGCGCCTTTGCGGCGGCGCTGGTGCGGCTGATCCAGCAACAGGTGGCGTTTGATTGCGCCCTGCTGCTCGGGGTGGGGCAGCGCCCCGTCTACCTCTACGACAACCTCAATCATCAGCGGGCTCTGCTGTTTGACCGCTACCTCACCAGCCACTTCAGTCAGGATCCCTTTATGCAGGCGCTGGAACAGGGCTTGCCTGCCGGCGTATGGACCCTGGCGCAGGTCTCCCAAGGGCGGCTCGATCCCGAATATCGCCACCACTTCTATCAGGCCACCGGCTGGCAGGAGGAGGTGGGGCTGATCCTGCCGGTGCGGGAGGGGCTGACGCTGATGCTGTTTCTCGGGCGACTCGACAAGCGCAGTACCCTCAGCCGTGACGAGCTGGCGAGGCTGGAGCAGCTGTTCCCGCTGGTACATTCGCTTTGTCGTCAGCAGTGGCGGCAGAGCCAGCCGCTGCTGGCCCAAAGCACTGCACTGCCAGACAGCGCCAGCATCCGGAGTGCGGTGGAGCAGGCGATGGCGAGTGTCGGGGGGGATCTGCTCACCCGGCGCGAGCGGCAGGTGGCGGAGTTGCTGCTGCAGGGATTGGATACCGAGGCGATTGCCGCAGCGCTCGGGATTGGCAGCGGCACGGTGAAGAATTACCGCAAGCATCTCTATGGCAAGCTGCGACTCGGCTCGCGGGCCGAGCTGTTCACTCTCTTTTTGAACCACCTCATTACGGCGCCGATGGAGGCATCCCCCGTTTCATCGACGGGAGATACAACGAGCCCGCCATAGGGCGGGCCGGGGTTACTCTAGGCGCGGGATGGGGGGATTGGTTTCGGGCAGGATACTGAGCAACTGGTAGCGCTTCACCAGCTGCTTGTATTCATCCCCCTGTCTGACCTTGTCCAGCGCCTGTTGCAGGCGGGCAACCTGTTGTTTGTCTGCCCTCAGGTTGAAGGCGAAGCAGTTGTCCTGTTCTTCAAGAATCGCGACGGTGACAAAATCCTCGCTGGGGAAACCCAGCTCCTTGGCCTGATGGCGCAACATCACCTCGTTGCCCGCCACCAGATCGGTGCGTGCCATGATGAGCTGGCGCACCACCTGCTCCATGCGCTCCACCGCCATCATATTGCCCGGGCTGATCCCGCGGTTGAGCAGCAACTGCTCCCCGACATCCGCCTGCATCACGCCGATCTGCAGCTTGGCGAGATCCGCTTTGCTGGCCACTTTGGGGGCATCCTGCTTGCGGCCGACCAGCGCGACCCTGGAGTGGCTGATGGGGCAGACCCAGAGGAAGTGGGGATCCCGCTCCTTGGTGTGCGCCGTGGTAAAGAGCACGGCCTCTTGCTGCTGGGTCAGCAGATACCAGCCGCGGGCCCAGGGCAGAAAGTGGATGGGTTGCTCCGGCTCTCCCATTTCACGCCACATCAGGCGCAGCAACTCGACCGCCAACCCCACAGGCTGACCATTTTTATCCTGGCCATTGAGCGGCATGTTCTGTTCCGAATAGTAGATAAGTGCCGGAGCCGGGAGCGCGATAAACAGGGCGAGAGAAGCGAGAGCAGGGAGCAGACGACGCATGATGCACTCCTTGTGCGGGTAGTTACCTAACAGTCTATGTGGCCTTTTCCATAACGTCATGATCCGGTAGCGGGATAAAAAACAGGCCACCTTGCGGTGGCCTGTCGGTTTATTTCAGCAGGGCTTCCATCTCCGCCTCTGCCTTGGCGCGAGCCTTGGCTTCCGCCGCTCTGGCGGCATCGGCGACGCTCTCTCCGGCCGTATGGGATGCGGCACTGACGGCCTGCCGGGCTGGTTCTGCAACGGCCTTGGTAGCTTCTTGCGCCGCGGGCGCAGCGGCGCTGCTGACAGCCTGTTTGGCCGGAGCGGCAACGGCTTTGGTCGCTTCTTGTGTCACGGTTGCTGTAGCGCTGCTGACGGTCTGTTTGGCCGGAGCGGCAACGGCTTTGGTGGCCTCTTGCGTCACGGTCGCAGCGGCGCTGCTGACGGCCTGTTTGGCAGGCGCGGCAACGGCTTTGGTGGCTTCTTGCGTCGCGGTCGCAGCAGCGCTGCTGACGGCTTGCTTGGCAGGCGCGGCAACGGCCTTGGTGGCTTCTTGGGTCGCGGTCGCAGCGGCGCTACTGACGGCTTGCTTGGCAGGAGCGGCAACGGCCTTGGTGGCTTCTTGGGTTACGGTCGCAGCGGCGCTGCTGACAGCCTGTTTGGCCGGTGTGACAACGGCTTTGGTGGCCTCTTGCGTCACGGTGGCGGTGGAGCTGCTCACCGCCTGTTTGGCAGGTGCAGTGACTGCGGTGGTTGCAGTGCGGGTAAGAGCGGTCGTGCTTTGGCTCACTGCTTGGGTGGCCTGGCCTGTGGCGTTGGCGGCTGCGCCGCTGATGGCCTGGCTGGCGCTGTTGGTCAGCGAGCCGGTGACGCCGCGGGTCACTGTGCCCAGAGCGCTGCCAAGGGTGAAGGGGGAGGTGCCACTCTGACTGGTTGCCGTACCGGTCAGGGCATTGGCCGCCGGGGTGAGCTGGCTGGTGGGGGTCTGCCAGCCCTGCATGGCGGTTGGCCAGGTCGGTGCCGTGCCCGCCAGATTTTCGCCGAAGGTCAGGGTGGTGCCATCCCCTTTTTGCAGCAATACCGACATCTGGTTGGTTTGCGAGTTCCACACCATCCCCGCCTGCTTGGCGATATCCGGCACGGGCGCATACTCGGAGACCACATAGAAAAGCGGCCCCTCCTGCTGTAACTTGTCGGCAGTCTTGAGCAACTGCATGGTGCTGTCGTAGTTGGGACCAAGGATGGCGGTCATCCGATCCTTGATCAGGGGTTGTTCGAACAGATTGACCTCGTTCGGGTCAAAGCCGACCAGCGGCTTGAGCAGGGCCCACATCAGCTGGCTGGTGGGGCTCATCATCAGCAATGGGGCAACGCAGGCGGACAACATCAGGCTCAGGCAGGCCGCCTGAAGCAACGGCATGATACGCATTGGGATAATATCCAAATAACGATTTGATAAATAAGGTTATATTTTGTCAGGACGTGACAAATTCACCGGAAGTTTGCGCGTGGCAGTGAGAGACTGCCCGCAGGCGCTGGCAGGCTACCATATTGGTTCCACAATGCCAGCAGGCAGTATGATTGTCAGTCAAGTAAACCCAGGGGCTGGTCGACTCTTCGAGAATGCCTCCCATCGAAACAGGATCCCTCTCATGAAAAATGTACTGCTCTGCCTGCTGGTCTCCCTCTGGCTCGCCCCCGCTCTGGCTGCGTCCAAAACCACTGTGGTGGGCGAGTCTGCCAGTCCCGAACTGGTGTTGCCGCTGGGCTCATTGCCCGAGCGGGTCTGCTGGTTTGCGGATCAGAAATATTCCGAAGGGGCCCGCATTCTGCAGGGAGATATCTGGCTGGAGTGCGGCCCGCAGAACGACCTCGAGAGCAATGGCCCACTGGCCTGGCGCTCTCCTGCGGTGGTGTTGCCTGCCACCCGGGGAGCAAAAGATCAGAAGACGATTTCCGTGGGTCAGTGAGGCTTTTCTTGATCCAGCTAAAGACATGGACGTGATCCCTGTCGCATAATGCAGCTCCTTTCTTCTCTTGGCTGGAACCTAAGAAATGGCTCGTCGCTCTTCCAATGCACAACGTCGTCGCAGTAGCTGGTGGTACAAACGCCTGTTGGCAAGGGAGCGGGAAGAGCGTGAAGCGCGTTCCGTCCGGGATTGATACAGCATTGAAAAAACGGAGCCTCGGGCTCCGTTTTCTATTTCTCACCGTCAATATCACGATAACGGGGGCCATCAGGCCCCCGTTTTGTTTTTGTAGAGTTTTCCTGCTTGCGGCTTAGCGCTGCAAGGCGGCCAGTGCCAGTTCGACCCGTTTGGCGTATTCGGGGTCGGCTTGCTCGAAGTGTTTGAGCTGGGCCGCGACGATGGCGTCATCCTCCACATTGATGAGGGAGCGGGCCAGGTTGGCGGCGAGCCGTGAACGCTGCCCCTCGTCCATGATGCGGAACAGCTTGCCCGGCTGGCTGTAATAGTCGCTGTCGTAGTCGCGAAAATCGTAGTGCAGGGCGGCCCCTTCCAGACTCAGCGCCGGTTCGTGCAGCTCGCTCGGCTGCTGGGTACCGAAGCGGTTCGGCTGATAGTTGGGGCTGGCGCCGCCATTGCTGTCCGCCCGCATGGCGCCATCACGATGGGCGCCGTGATGGAACGGGCAGCGCGGGGCGTTGACCGGCAGCAGACCGTGGTTGACGCCGAGGCGATAGCGCTGGGTGTCACCGTAAGAGAACAGCCGCCCTTGCAGCATGCGATCCGGCGAGAAGCCGATGCCGGGCACCACGTTGGCCGGGGTGAACGCCGCCTGCTCCACATGGGCGAAGTAGTTGTCCGGGTTCTGGTTAAGCTCCAGCACGCCCACCGGGATCAGCGGGTAGTCGCTGTGCGGCCACACCTTGGTGAGGTCGAACGGGTGGATCTGGTAAGTCTGGGCGTCGGCCTCCGGCATCACCTGCACATAGACCTTCCAGCGCGGGAAGTTGCCCTGCTCGATGGCATTGAACAGATCGGCCTGGCTGGTCTCCCGATCCTGGCCGACGACATTGGCCGCCTCTTCATCGGTGTAGAAGCTGTGGCCCTGCTCGGTCTTGAAGTGGAACTTGACCCAGAAGCGTTCGTTGGCGTCGTTGATAAAGCTGAAGGTGTGGCTGCCGTAGCCGTTCATCTCCCGCAGGCTCTTGGGGATGCCGCGATCGCTGAAGAGGATGGTGACCTGATGCAGGGATTCCGGATGGCGGGACCAGAAGTCCCAGGCGGCGGTGGCGCTGCGCAGGTTGGTGCGCGGATCCCGCTTTTGGGTGTGGATGAAGTCGGGGAATTTCAGCGGATCGCGGATGAAGAAGACCGGGGTGTTGTTGCCCACCAGATCCCAGTTGCCCTGCTCGGTGTAGAACTTGAGGGCGAAGCCGCGCACGTCGCGCTCGGCATCGGCGGCACCCTTCTCACCGGCTACAGTAGAGAAGCGCAGGAAGACCGGGGTCTGCTTGCCGATGGTGTTGAACAGGTCGGCCTTGCTGAACGCGCTGATGTCGTGGGTCACGGTAAAGGTGCCGTAGGCGCCGGAGCCCTTGGCGTGAACCACCCGCTCGGGAATGCGCTCGCGATCGAAGTGGGCGAGTTTCTCCATCAACCAGATATCTTGCATCAGTACGGGGCCGCGCGGGCCAGCGGTGAGGCTGTTGTTGTTGTCGACGACGGGTGCGCCGTTGGCGCTGTGCAGGGTCTTGTCAGTCATGGCTTCTCTCCTTGTTGATATGGGGCCAGCCTACGGATCTGCGCAGTGATGGGCCAATGGGCTTTTCCTAGCCCTTTGATAGGCAAGACAAATGGGGGCGGGGGGATGTGTAACCGCGCTGGATGTTGCATGATGGAGGTTTCGAGAAGGAGCCTCATATGCAGATTACTATCCGTCATGCCGAACCCGCCGATGCCCCCGCCTTGCGGGATCTTTACGCCATGCCCAATGCCCAGGCGGGCACTTTGCACCTGCCTATGCCACCCCTTAGCCAGTGGCAAAAACGGTTGGAGAACGGTGATGTGGTCGCCTTGGTGGCGGAGGCCGATGGGAGGCTGGTGGGTCAGATCTCATTGCATGTGGAGCCCAATCCCAGACGCAAGCATGTGGCCGGGATTGGCATGGGAGTGCGGGATGACTGGGCTGGCAAGGGGGTTGGCTCTGCCCTGATGGCCGCGGCGCTGGATCTGGCCGATAACTGGCTCAACCTGCACCGGATTGAGCTGACCGTCTATACCGACAATGAGGCCGCACAGGCGCTCTATCGCAAGTTCGGTTTCACTCAGGAGGGACTGGCTCGCGACTATGCCTTCCGCCAGGGGCGCTATGTGGATGCGCTCTATATGGCCAGAGTCGCGGGGGGCGCCAGTCGCTAACGGCATGGTCGATTATCAGGCCAGATTGCGCCCGGTGATCCGGGCGCTGGAGCAGAATCCCGATCTCTCCATCGAAACGCTGGCAAGCAGTGCCTGCTTGTCTTTCTACCATTTTCACCGGGTGTTTACGGCTGTGGCGGGGGAGACGCCCGGGGAGATGTGTCGTCGTCTGCGCATCCAGCGGGCTGCTTGGCAGCTCTGCTATTCCGATGCCAGTGTCACGGCCATTGCGTTGGGGGCGGGGCTCGCCAGCTCTCAGGCGTTTGCCAAGGTATTTCGCCGTTACTATGGTTGCTCGCCGGGAGAGTTTCGCCGCGACAAGAGCAAGAATGGACACTTGATGAGCAAGGATGGACACGCACTTGTGCAGCCTAATCCTTATGCTGAGGGTCACTCATCAGCAAGGAGCAATACCATGAAAACCATCGAGATGGACGCCCGCACTCTGGCCTATATGCGTGTCACCGGCCCCTATGGCGAGGGGTATGACCCCGTCTGCAGCCAGCTGCATCAGTGGGCCAGCGCCCGCGGTCTGGAAGGTGGGGAGTGGATCTTCATCTATCACGATAACCCCGAGGTGACTCCGCCAGCCCAGTGTCGCACTGACATCGGGGTGACGGTGCCTGCGGGGACGGTGGGGATGGGAGCGGTCGAGATCCAGCTTATTCCCGCCGGTCGTTATGCCCAGTCCCGTTATCTTATTACCGACCGCAGTCAGTATGGCCCGCGTTGGCAGGAGCATATCGGCGGCATCGTTGCTGCCGGGCTGGAGTTTGGCAATGGTCCCTGCTTCGAGCTCTATCACAGCATGAGCGATGATCCGGTGCAGGACGATGTCAGCTTTTGCTCCAGCCTAAAGGGGTAGGGCGCAACAAGACGCAAGGGATGTACAGAACGTCGCGCAGAAACGAGAGAGCCGGACAGTGTCCGGCTCTTTTGCATCTGGCGGATGGGGCGGCGGTTAGCGCTGGAACCCCTTCTGGGCGAACTTGGGTCTGGCATTCATGATCTGCTCCACCTGCTCGTCGCTCATCTTGCCGCGCGACAGTCCCAGCACCTTGTAGGTGAGCAGTGGTCGGGCGGGCAGGGCGATCATCAGGGCGCGGATCTGGTTCTCGTCATCCTTCTCCCGGGTCGGCTTGCCGTAGGCGTAGGTGAGGACGCCGGCATCCATCAGGTTTTTGACGGCGGGCTCGGTGATCGGCAAGTTTATGACGCTTTTACGCTGCAGCACGAACTCGCGCAGCACCGCCTTCTCGTTGAAGTCGAGGAAGCCGATCATCTGGGCCAGCTGGTCCTGCTGACGGCGCGCCTGCCACTCTTCGCATGCCCACTCCCAGGCGATCAGGAAGCCCTGACTGCAGAAGTAGGAGATGGCGATCAGCATGCCGACCCCCAGCCAGGCCGCATGATCCGCAGCCCACTGGCTGACGGCCCCTTTCATCAGCCCGGCCGGAAACAGCAGAATGATGCTGCAGCAGAGCAACAACCAGACCATCAGCCAATTGAGGCGGTTCAGTTGATAGAAATGTTGGATCCACCGTTTCATTGTTCATCCTTCCCAAACTGTTGTGGATAGTGAACTACCTACAGCAATCGGTGTGCCAACAGCGCAATAGCGGTGGGGAGGAGGGGCTGGCGAGGTTACATTCCCTTACAACTTATTGAATGAGTTGTCATTAATTTGCCTTGTGAGGCGGCGGTCGAGTTGCTAAAACGTCCCCTCAGTCATTGGGGAGTAGCAACCCGCCCGCATTCCGGGCCGGGCCCATGTCAACACTCTTGGATCCTCGTATCCATGGCATGGGCGGCGATAGGCACTATCGCTCTGCAAGACCTTTGGCCTCGATATGCACGCCAGCCGGGCGAGCCATGTCGGGTCCATCGGTTATTTTGCTCGCCTGGCGGTATCTATTATGTTGATTACCCTGCTGTTATTTCTCGTCTCTGCGGTCACCATCTACCTTGCCTGCGAATATTTCGTCAATGGCATCGAGTGGACCGGCCACCACTTCAAACTCTCCCAAAGCGCCACCGGCTCGCTGCTGGCGGCACTGGGTACGGCGCTGCCCGAGTGCATCGTGACCCTCACCGCCCTGCTGATGGGCAACACAACCGCCCAGCAGGAGATCGGCATCGGCGCCGCCCTCGGCGGGCCGCTGGTGCTGGCGACCATCGGCTATGGGGCGGTCGGTCTCACCCTGCTGCTTTGCATGGGGCGTACCGAGCGCGCCATCAATGGCGAGGTGCAGCGGGAGATTGGCCGGGATCAGCGCTGGTTTATGGGCATCTTTCTAGTGGCGACCGCGCTGGGGCTGGTCGCCTTCACCGGCAAGAGCTGGCTGGCCCCGTTCTTTGTGCTGGTCTACCTCATCTATGTGCGGCGCGAGCTGAAACAAACTGACAGCCACGAAGTCGAGCTGCCAGAACCTCTCAAGCTGGCCCCCGATGCGGGGATCCCGCCCCTTGGCAAGGTGTTGCTGCAGACGCTGGCTGCGTTGGTGGTGGTAGCGCTGGCGGCCCAGCTGTTTGTCCATCAGCTGGAGAGCATGGGCGAGCTGTTTGGCCTCTCGCCGGTGCTGGCGGCCCTGCTGCTGAGTCCGGTGGCGACCGAGATGCCGGAGCTGATGAACGTGCTGATCTGGGTGCGGCAGGGCAAGAACCGGTTGGCGCTGGCCAATATCTCCGGGGCCATGATGATCCAGGGCACTATCCCCAAGGCCTTCTGTCTGCTCTTTACCCCCTGGTTGCTGGATGGCGCCATGATGGCCTCCTCGCTGGTGACGCTGCTGGCGGTGGGGTTGCTCTGGTGGGGGTTCAGAAAGGGGGCCATGACCGCCGGACGGCTGGCGCTGGTCGGTCTGCTCTATCTCGGTTTTTGCGGCTGGCTGCTGGTGAGCTGAGGCGGGAAGCGCGGATATGAAAAAGCCCCCTTGGCAGGGGGCTTTGTTGTAGCGGTTGGTCGCGGTGCTTACAGCGCGGCGATTTCAGCCTGCTGGGCTTCCAGCTTGGTCAGCTGGAGACGGTAATCTTCCAGCTTCTCGCGCTCTTTGGCGATGACCGCTTCCGGCGCCTTGGCGACGAAGGCTTCGTTGCCTAGTTTGCCTTCGATACGGCCGCACTCGCCCACCAGACGGGCAACCTCTTTGGCCAGACGGGCCAGTTCGGCATCCTTGTCGATGAGACCGGCCATCGGGATCATCAGCTCGGTGGCACCGATCAGCTTCTTCACTGACAGCGGTGCGGTTTCACCGTCCGCCAGTACGCGGATGGACTCCAGACGGGCCAGCGACTTGAGGAAGGCCTCGTTGTCAGCGGCACGCTGGGCATCCTTGGCATCGCACTGGAGCAGCACGTTGAGAGGTACGCTCGGGGCCACGTTCATCTCGGCGCGGATGTTGCGGATGCTGACGATGAACTCCTTCACCCACTCCTGATCCGCCATCGCGGCTTCGTCCACCTTGGCGGCATCGAACTCCGGGAAGGCCTGAATCATGATGGTATCGGCGTGTACGCCAGCCAGCGGGGCGACCGATTTCCAGATGGTCTCGGTGATGAACGGGATGATCGGGTGCGCCAGACGCAACAGGGTTTCCAGCACAGTCACCAGGGTGTGGCGGGCAGCGCGCTGCTCGGCCTCGGAACCCTTGGTCAGCACCGGCTTGGTCAGCTCCAGATACCAGTCACAGAACTGGTTCCAGATAAATTCGTACAGCACGCCAGCCGCGATGTCGAAGCGGTAGGTATCGAGGGCGGTACGGAAGTCACGGATGGCCACTTGCAGCTGGGACTGGATCCAGCGATCCGCCAGACTGAACTGCATTTCGCCACCGGCAAAACCGCAGTCCTGATCTTCGGTGTTCATCAGCACATAGCGGGAGGCGTTCCACAGCTTGTTGCAGAAGTTGTTGTAGCCGTCCAGGCGCTTCATGTCCCAGTTGATGTCACGACCGGTAGAGGCCAGCGCGGCCAGCGTGAAGCGCAGGGCGTCGGTACCGTGGGCATCGATCCCTTCCGGGAACTGCTTGGCGGTACGCTTGGCGATCTTCTCGGCCATCTGCGGCTGCATCATGTTGCCGGTGCGCTTCTCCAGCAGATCTTCCAGCGAGATGCCATCGATCATGTCGAGGGGGTCCAGCACGTTGCCCTTGGACTTGGACATCTTCTGGCCCTCTTCGTCACGGATCAGACCAGTGATGTAGACGGTCTTGAACGGGACTTGCGGCTGGCCGTTTTCGTCCTTGATGAAGTGCATGGTCATCATGATCATCCGGGCAATCCAGAAGAAGATGATGTCGAAGCCGCTCATCAGTACGTCGGTCGGGTGGAAGGTCTTGAGTGCCTCGGTGTTGTTCGGCCAGCCCAAGGTGGAGAAGGTCCACAGGGCGGAGCTGAACCAGGTGTCGAGCACGTCTTCGTCCTGACGCAGTACGGTTACGGCCGGGATGCTGTGCTTGGCGCGCACTTCATCTTCGCTGCGGCCAACGTAGACGTTGCCGGCGTCGTCATACCATGCCGGGATACGGTGACCCCACCACAGTTGACGGGAGACGCACCAGTCCTGAATGTCGCGCATCCAGGAGAAGTACATGTTTTCGTACTGCTTCGGCACGAACTGGATGCGGCCATCTTCCACCGCTTCGATGGCGGTCTTGGCCATCGGTGCTACGCGCACGTACCACTGGTCGGTCAGCATCGGCTCGATGGGCACGCCACCGCGATCGCCGTAAGGCTGTTGCAGCACGTGATCCTTGATCTCGTCCAGCAGACCCAGCTCTTCCAGCTTGGCCAGAATCGCCTTGCGGGCGGCGAAGCGCTCCAGACCGGCGAACTCGGCCGGCAGGGCTGCATCGTAGGCAGTGCTCGGGTTGCCGTTGGTGTCGACAACTTCGGCCTCGGCACGCACGTGGGCATCCAGAGTGAAGATGTTGATCATCGGCAGGCTGTGGCGCTTGCCCACTTCGTTATCGTTGAAGTCGTGAGCCGGGGTGATCTTCACGCAACCTGTGCCCTTCTCCATGTCGGCGTGTTCGTCGGCAACGATGGGGATCAGACGGTTCACCAGCGGCAGCAGAATGTGCTGGCCGATCAGTGCCTTGTAGCGCGGATCTTCCGGGTTCACGGCCACGGCGGTATCGCCCAGCATGGTCTCCGGACGGGTGGTGGCGACGATCAGGTAATCCTTGCCTTCGGCGGTCTTGGCGCCGTTGGCCAGCGGATAGCGCAGGTGCCACATGTGGCCCTTGATCTCGCGGTTCTCCACTTCCAGATCGGAGATGGCGGTGTTGAGTTTCGGATCCCAGTTCACCAGACGCTTGCCGCGGTACATCAGTCCATCTTCGTAGAGACGAACAAACACTTCCTGCACGGCGGCGGAGAGACCCTCATCCATGGTGAAGCGCTCGCGCTCCCAATCCACGGAGTCGCCCAGACGGCGCATCTGGCGGGTGATGGTGCCACCGGACTCTTCCTTCCACTGCCAAATCTTGTCGATGAAGGCATCACGGCCGTAATCGTGGCGAGTCTTGCCCTCTTCTGCGGCGATCTTGCGCTCAACCACCATCTGGGTGGCGATACCTGCGTGGTCGGTACCTGCCTGCCACAGGGTGTTTTTGCCCTGCATGCGGTTGTAGCGGATCAGGGTATCCATCAGGGTTTGCTGGAAGGCGTGACCCATGTGCAGGCTGCCGGTGACGTTCGGCGGCGGGATCATGATGCAGAAGGAGTCTTTGCTGGTGTCGCCGTGGGGCTTGAAGTAACCCTGGGCTTCCCAGTGCTGATAGAGCGCCTGTTCGATGGCGTTGTGATTAAAAGTCTTTTCCATGGTCTCGCCGTAATCTGGATGGATGGAGTCTGGTGTTGATTCTTTATGGATCAATTGGTTGCAGTCAGGGCTGCGCCGGATCCGGTGCGGCAAGGACGGGCTGATCCCTCATTTCGAGGGTATGGCCTGCCTGGCGATAGTGCTTGTAGCGCTCGCGGGCTTGCTGCTTTTGTGTTTCGTCAGTGGGGACAAAATCTACCACTTGAGCGAAGTGTCCTGCAAACAAAGGTGTCGCGGTGGCCAGATTGATGAGGCGGGCGTAGCGCCGTTTCGGTGGCTGATAGCCGATCTCCACCGGAGCCATGCCGCTTTCGCCTTGCAGCTGGTGCGGCACAAAGCGCTCCGGCGGCAGTTGCCACAACAGCTCGTCCAGACGCAGAGCCTGGGCCTCATCGTTGCAGAACAGGTAGATATGGCCCGCGCCCCACGACTCGGCCGCAAGAGTGCAGGCCAGTCGCTCGACCGCAGAGGCCTGCGCGTCATCCTGTTCGCTCATCAGATAAAAGGTCACTTGGCTCATCAGGTTGATCCCGTTTTGCGGTGACGGACTGTTGACCGCCTAATGAGGCTGACGGGGCGTTTCCCGTCCGCAGCTCACTGATTCAAGAATGAAACAAGGAAGAGGCGGGCCTCTTCCTTGTGGTTCAGGGTAACGCCAACCCTTTTGATGCACGCATCAGAAGGGATGATAAAGTTACTCTTTCTCTTCGATATCCACGCCAGCCCGGTTCAGCAGGAACTGGGTCAGCAGGGGCACCGGACGACCGGTAGAGCCTTTATCCTTGCCACTCTTCCAGGCGGTCCCGGCGATATCCAGGTGAGCCCAGTTGTACTTCTTGGTGAAGCGTGACAGGAAGGCGGCTGCGGTGATGGTGCCGGCCGGACGACCGCCGATGTTGGCCATGTCGGCGAACGGGCTATCGATCTGCTCCTGATACTCGTCGAACAACGGCAGACGCCAGGCGCGATCTCCCGCCTGCTCGGAGGCGTTGAGCAGCTCGTGGGCCAGCGGGTTGTGGTTGGCCAGCAGACCCGAGGTGTGGTGGCCCAGTGCGATGACGCAGGCACCGGTCAGGGTCGCCACGTCGATCACGGTTTCCGGATCGAAGCGGTCCACATAGGTCAGCGCATCACACAGCACCAGACGACCTTCCGCATCGGTGTTGAGCACTTCGATGGTCTGGCCGGACATGGAGGTGAGAATGTCACCCGGACGATAGGCGTTGCCACCCGGCATGTTCTCGCAGCCTGCCAGCACGCCGATGACGTTGATCGGCAGTTGCAGCTGGGCCAGCGCATGCATGGTACCGAGCACGGAGGCAGCGCCACCCATGTCGTACTTCATCTCGTCCATGCCGTCAGCAGGCTTGATGGAGATGCCGCCGGAGTCAAAGGTCAGACCCTTGCCGACCAGCACGATGGGCTTGGCATCCGGATGACCCTTGTATTCGATGATGGCCATCATGGCTTCGTTGTCGGAGCCGCGAGCCACGGCCAGATAGGAGTTCATGCCGAGTTCGGCCATCTCCTGCTCGCCCACCACCTTGGTGGTGATGTTGTCGTAGGCATCTGCCAGACGACGGGCCTGGGAGGCCAGATAGGCCGGGTTGCAGACGTTGGGCGGCATGTTCGCCACGTCGCGGCAGACCCGCACACCCTTGGCCACGGCCAGACCGTGAGCGATGGCTTTTTCACCAATGGTCAGTTCCCGACGCGTCGGCACGTTGAATACCAGCTTGCGCAGCGGGCGACGTGGCTCGGCCTTGTTGGTCTTGAACTGATCAAAGCTGTAGAGGCCCGCCTTGGTGGTTTCTACCGCCTGGCGCACCTTCCAATAGGTATCCCGACCCTTGACGTGCAGCTCGGTGAGGAAGCAGACCGCTTCCATGGAGCCGGTTTCGTTCAGGGTGGTGATGGTCTTGTTGATGATCTGCTTGTACTGGCGTTCGTCGAGTTCCCGCTCCTTGCCGCATCCGACCAGCAGTACGCGCTCGCTGAGCACGCCCGGTACTTGATGCAGCAGCAGCATCTGGCCTGGTTTCCCTTCCAGGTCGCCACGGCGCAGCAGCGAACTGATATAGCCATCGCTGATCTTGTCCAGTTGTTCGGCAACCGGAGAGAGGCGACGAGGCTCAAATACGCCGACTACGACGCAGGCGCTCCGTTGCTTCTCTGGACTGCCACTCTTTACACTGAACTCCATGGAATCTCCTACATCCTAAAGACAAAAGGCACCTTTTATTGAATAATGCGGTGCTTGTTGGGGTATCAGAGGCGGAGCGAACAGCCACAGGCTCCGCAGTTCAAACTGGTAAAAATCCAATATACGGCCCTATTTTTCAGGCATTCGACTAAAAACACAAGTTTACTTGGGAATGACTGTGATCGTTTTCCGATATTTGTTCAGGGAAACCCTGAAAACCCAGCTGGCAGTGTTATTCGTATTGCTGCTTATCTTTGTCAGCCAACAATTTATCAAGATCATCGGTGACGCCGCCGATGGCGAGGTGCCGACACGTCTGGTCTCCACCCTGCTGCTGCTCAACTTGCCCAATATGGCGTTGTTGATGCTGCCTATCAGTCTCTTTTTAGCCATTTTGTTTGCCCATGGTCGCCTCTACGCCGAAAGCGAGATGACGGTGATGCATGCGGTCGGCTTCAGCCACCGTTTCGTGATGCGCAGCGCCATGTTGCTGGCCTTGCTGACGGCGGTGGTCGCGGCGTTCAACACTGGCTGGATCGCCCCGCAGGCCAAGGAGCGCGAGTATCAGGTGATCGACGAGTTCAAGTCGGATCCGGGTATCTCCTTCCTGCAGGCTGGCCGCTTTATGGAGCTCGACAAGGGGCGTCTGGTTGCCTATATCCAGGATTTGAACGACAACGGCTCAAAACTGCAAAAGATCTTCGTGCTGCAGCGGGCGGAGGGGAATAATCCTCCCTCGGTGGTGGTGGCGACCGAAGGGGTGGTGACGGTCGACGAGAACGGTCTGCAGTGGCTGACCCTGATGGATGGTTCCCGCTACGAAGGGAACTTCTCCGGCAAGCAGTTCCAGATCTCCGATTTTCGCGAATATGGTCTGGTGATCCGCCAGCAAGAGATGGAGCGTTCCAACCGCAAGGCGGCGGCCAAGCCGACCATGGAACTGTTCGGTACCCAGGACAACGCCATGATGGCGGAATTGCAGTGGCGTATCTCGCTGCCCCTCTCCATTCCGGTGCTCACCCTGCTGGTGGTACCGCTGGCGCGGGTCAACCCCCGTCAGGGGCGCTACGCCAAGCTGTTGCCGGCCATCATGCTCTATCTCTCCTACTTCCTGCTGCTCAGCGCCGCCCGTTCGGCCATCGACAGCGGTCGGCTGCCCTACTGGCCGGGGATGTTCCTGGTGCCGCTCGGTTACCTGCTGTTTATCGGCCTGCCCCTCAATCTGCAGGGCACCAGCTGGTGGAACGGGGTGAAAGGGCGCTATTTCAACAGAAAATCAGCATGATGCTGCAACATAGGAACTTCTGCTGATGTTTGGCATTCTCGATAGATATATCGGTAGGGTCATCTTTATGTCGATCCTGCTGTGTGAAATCACGCTGGTTGGTCTGGCGGCGCTCATCAAGTATGTGGAGCAGCTCAAGTCGGTCGGTGACGGCAACTACGACATGATCAATGCCCTCTACTATGTGCTGCTCTCCATGCCCAAGGAGGCGGTGCTCTTCTTCCCGCTGGCCGCGCTGCTGGGTGGCCTGATTGGTCTGGGTCAGCTGGCGACCAGCTCCGAGCTGGTGGTGATGCAGGCGGCGGGTCGCTCCAAGATCAGTATTGTAATGGCGGCGCTCAAGACGGCGATCCCGCTGATGATCATGGTGGGGCTGATGGGGGAATATGTGGCCCCCATCGCCAAGCGGATAGCTGATGACATCAAGGCGGGCGCGCTCTCCGAAGGTCGTCTGACGGTTTCCGCCTACGGGGTGTGGGCTCGCGATGGCAACAACTTCGTCAATATCAACGGGGTGCGTAACGATGGTGCACTCACCGGCATCACCCTCTATCGCTTCACCCCCGAGCGCAAGCTGATCGACGTGGTGCAGGCGCAGGAGGGGGTGTTCGAGCGCCACCACTGGCTGCTCAAGCAGACTCAGGTTACCCGCTTCGACGACCCGGCGCAGATCCGCAGCGAACAGCATGACAAGATGGAGTGGAGCTCGGAGTTGACGCCCAAACAGCTGGGGGTGGTGAGTATCGACCCCGAGAACCTCTCGGTCTCCGGTCTGCTCGACTACATCGGCTATCTCGATGCCAACAAGCAGGATGCCGGTCGCTACAAGCTGGAGATGTGGCGCAAATTGCTGTCACCGCTCTCGGTGGTGGCGATGATCCTGCTGGCCTCCTCCTTCATCTTTGGCCCGCTACGCTCGGTGAGCATGGGGGCGCGGATGCTGATGGGGATCATGACCGGCTTCGCCGTCTACGTGAGTGATCGGGTGTTTGGCCCCATCAGTCTGGTCTATGCGGTACCGCCCATTCTGGCGGCTATCGCGCCCAGCCTGCTGTTTGGCGGTATCTCCTTCTACATCCTCAGCCGCAAGCAGTAATCCGCACGAGGTTATGAGGAAATGCAAAGAGGGCACCTGTTGGTGCCCTCTTTCGTTATTGCATTGATCCGGGATTACTTGTTCAACAATTCCAGATTTGCCTCTTTGCTCAGCACGATCACTTCGCACTCGGCCCAGATATCCTGAAACGCCCGCGGGCGCTGGCGGTTGAACAGGCACATCAGGTTGCCCAGACCAAAGGCGGCAGTGGCGAGACGGATCAGCGCCTGGGTAACGCGGATGTGGCTGCCATCTTCGTTCTGAATGCGCAGCCGCCAGGCGCGCATGCCGACGGTCTGGCCAGCGCGGGTCCAGAACCAGGTGTAGAAACCACAGATGACGAAGGCGAGCCACAGGGTGTAGATCAGGCTTAGGTGGTGGCGGGTCAGCAACCAGACGGTATCTTCACCCGCCGGTACGCTGGCCATGCCGGTGACCAGCAACAGCTTGGCGACACCCATGCCGATAAAGCCGGCGATGATCAGCAGCGAAGTCACCACCAGCGCATCATAGATCAGGGCGCCGAGGCGACGCAGCAGACCCGCTGACGGGTATGGCTGAGTGGCGGGAGAGGGGGATTTTTGTTGGACTTTTTTAGGCTTGGCCATCGTTTTTATTCCATTAAGATGATGGCGGCATTCTATGTAACTGGCCCCGCATCGGCAAGGCGTTGAATAAATGAACAAACGGGAGTGTTCAATCGAAAAACACCTTGCATGGCATCGCGCCATTCGTATAATCCCTCGCAGTTGCCCGGGTGGCGAAATCGGTAGACGCAGCGGATTCAAAATCCGCCGGTGAATAACCGTGTCGGTTCGAGTCCGACCCCGGGCACCATTATTGAATTTCATGTCGTATCATGACATGGCTAGAACCCGCATAGCTTAAGGCTGTGCGGGTTTTTTGTTATGTCCTGTCGTATCATATAGCCCCATAACATACCCCCATTGTTGGGGGTACATCTGGGGGTATCAGTCCAGATGGGGGTAAAAAGTACCCCCACAGGTCACCATCCCGTGCCGTTCCTGGCCCGCCGAGTGTCCATCTTTTGTCCCCAGCATGTGATAAGTACCCCCAAGTTGAGACGGGAGACCCCCCCATGCCGCTATCCGATATCACCGCCCGGCAGGCCAAATACACTGGCAAGCCTCAGAAGCTCTCTGATGAGAAGGGGTTGTTCCTGCTGGTCAACCAGTCCGGTAAATATTGGCGGCTCAAGTATCGCCACGGCGGCAAAGAGAAGACGCTGGCTTTAGGGGTCTATCCCGAGGTGTCACTGAAAGAGGCGCGAGCCAAACGAGATGAGGCTCGTCGACTGATTGCTGAAGGTGTGGATCCGGGCTTAGTCAAAAAGCAGAGCAAGATCGCCAACAAGCTGGCTAGCGAGAATAACTTCGAAGCACTGGCGCGGGAGTGGCACCAGAGCCAGCTTGCCCTGTGGAGTCCTGGCCACGCCACTCGGGTAATCGAATCTCTGGAAGTCGATGCCTTCCCTGACCTCGGGCTTGTCCCTGTTACCGAACTCACAGCCCCCATGATTCTGGAGGCCTTACGGAAAGTGGAGAAACGGGGCGCAACTGAAACAGCAGGACGGATACTGCAACGGATCAGTGCGATCATGCGCTACGCCATTCAGACTGGACGAGCCAGCTACAACCCGGCCCAAGACCTGAAAGGGGCACTCAAGGCCACCAAGCAGGAGCACAGACCCGCTTTGCCCCGTTCTGAGCTGCCAGAGTTCTTCCGACGTTTGGAAGCTGAGCCACTTAATCCGGCGACTCGTCTTGCCCTCCATCTGCTGATGTTGACCATGACCCGCCCTGGTGAAGTGCGCTTTGCCCGTTGGGATGAGTTCGATATGGAACGGGCAGAATGGCGGATCCCTGCTGCGCGGATGAAGATGCGAACCGAGCACCTTGTCCCCCTTTCTCGTCAGGCGTTAGCCGTGCTCGATGAGCTGCGCCAGCTGACAGGCCACTGTGAGTTGCTGTTCCCGAGTGAGCGCAAGCTGACCAATCCCATGAGTGAGAACACCTTGAGCTATGCAATGGGGCGGATGGGTTATAAAGGGATCGCTACACCGCACGGATTCAGGGCATTAGCCTCTACCACCTTGAACGAGGAAGGCTTTGATCCGGATGTGATAGAGCGCCAGCTTGCCCACGCCGAACGCAACAAGGTGCGGGCAGCCTATCACCGGGCCGAGTACCTGGACGACAGGCGCAAGCTGTTGCAATGGCTGGCTGATTTCTATGACTCGCAACGGGGTAGCAATGTGCTACCAGTGAATTTTAACCGAGTGGGTTAACGACTTTGTCGTGTCTGACACGAGAGAGCAAGCCGCTCGGGCCTTATCCGGCAATTTAGAACAAGGCAGCGTATAGAGGCAACATCATGACAAATGAAAGATTTATTCCTCTTGAGTATTGTACCCCTTCTCGTGCGGCAAGATTATTGGGCTGTGAACTTGAGGATATTTTTCACTGGTACGAGATTGGCGCTATTAAATTATTTTTGAAACTTGATGAAGATGGTGAATGGCCTTCTGGTGGGAGTGGATTTGTCTGTAACGACATATATTTTGATAACGATGTGCTTGGTAAGATATGTTATCAAGGTGAGCTCGGTACGGTTGATGTAGAATTCATTGGTGTTGGTAATGGAACTTTGCGTGGTCACGGTACTGACGTTATTTTTCTTCTTTCTGATGAGTTCAATACTGACGATTTAGATACGGATGAGATAAATAAATACAGTGATATTTGTGCTGGTTCTAATGCTGATGCCGGTGAAGAAGAACCTACAGCGGTAGAATATCATGACGTATGGATTAAATTGGATAAGTATGACCCGCCAATAATTAAAGAGAGCGATACACCAGCGGAAAGACAAGCTAAGCACGAGAGTATCAAAAAACTCGACTATATAAGCTATAGGGTTTGGGTTTCGGGTTTTCATGAGGTTGCAATCCCATACTCCTATCTGAGAGCTGGTTTTAAAAATGGGTTTGAAAATATAGTGATGGTCGACTCGATAAGTTTGAAAGTTAATATTGGTGGTAGTTGTATCTATTTAAATAAAGCTCACATTGAAGATTGTGAATCCCTTTTTAGGGTTTGCAATGATGATTTATTAAGAATGAAAGAGAGCATTGCTTCTGGAAATGCTCTCAATAAATATGCTCGTAATACTACAGCACCTCCTCATCAAAATATATATTCAGATATAGATGTCCCCGTACGAGTGACGGAAAGACAGAGCAATGCCATTGTGGACTTGTTGAAAGCCCTCGGTTATACCCCAGATGAGCTAAAAGGCAGTACAGAAGCGTTACAGCAAAAAATAACTCGTAACGGGCATAGCAAACAACTGAGTAGCCTGACAGCTAAAACTCTGAGAACTTGGCTAAGTAGAGGTGATGGTCGCTAAGGAAGTTATTCCATAACTTCCGGTAATTTTCTATAACTTCCCCACACATATCTCCTCTCATGGTTTGATAGCTCCTGACATCACAAGACACATCGAGGGCTATCAAATCATGTCATTACATGCATCATCTGAATTACCCAAGGAAGGTTTCGTAAGGGTCGGTACGCTGGCGAAATTGCTGGGGATCGCCGTGGTGACGGTTTGGCGTTGGACAGCTAACGGAAAATTACCCCAGCCGGTGAAATTGTCCGAGCGAGTGACAGCTTGGCGGGCTGAAGACATCCGGGATTGGATGAACGCCCAGGGTAAAGCGGCCTAGAGTGTGAACATTGCAGCAAAAGAAAGGGCTGCCTGAAATACAGTACAGCCCTGACCAATCCGCTGGCGCTTCATCGCATCATCACATGCTCGGCAAGCCAGCCAACCACCGACATTAGGATAACTCCGCTATGAACTTTTCACCATATGGGCGCACCTCCCAGGGCGAAGCCTTGCCCAAAATCCCCGGTAGGGCGTGCAAAATGATATTGCGTGACACGATCCGACACGGTACGATCTTATCCGTTGGGGCTACTAACCCCAACAGTACTACTTCCACGAGCGGTTACACGCAGCCGACAATTAGCGGTTTTTTTGTGCCTGCCATTTGGGTTACTACCCCAGGCAATCGCACAGATGAACTTCACATTCACGCCGATCACGGCGGGAGTGTACCCGCTTTTGCGGTATGGTTGAGAGGCCCCAATAAGCCCGAAAGGGTGAATAAGGCCCGCCTTCTCGTGGAGGTAGTTGACGCCATGCCGCATCCCGATTTGCAGCATGGCCGACTCACTAAACCACGAGAGAGTACAGGCCATGATCTACACCTTCCTGATCCAGCATTCCCGTGCCTGCCGTTTGGCAGACCTACGCCGTATCCGCACCATTTCCGCCGTTGCCAACAACGAAGCACAAGCTCGTTCTGCGCTGGCCGGTCTGCCCCTGGTGTTTTTGTCCCGCACCCCGAGCAAGGGGGCAGCAGCATGAAACAGCCCATTCGACCCCGTCAGGTTATCCAGGCTCAGGCCCTGTTTGATCAAGCCGCGTTGTTCACTTCTGCGCTGTGTAATGTCTGTAACGCCAATACCGAAACAATGCTCTATCTGGAGCTCTCTGAGCTGCTGCGCCCCTTACAAATACAGCTTGATGAGCTGGAGGTTGGGTGCGTGCGGACACCGCTAGCGGCGCCTTCTGAGCGGATCAATCGCTATGTCACCATGTTGCTCAAAGTGATTGAGGGAAATCAATCTCACACCGAGCCCTGTGAGCTCAGCGTATTGCTTGCACCGGTCATGGCCGAGTTTGAAGCTGTTGAGCTGGCCCAGCTCAGGGAGGGTGTATGACCTATTACGCCTGGGCTCCAGCGGCCCAACAACCCACGTTCATTGGCCCAGCCAACCCCAAGACCGGCAAACGTTCACAAGCGGGTACCCTGAGCGCCTTTGCCTGCCGTCAGCAGCGCGATGCCTTCATTGCCAGCACCAACGGTATGGCGAGGGTCGTTACTGCCACACAGGCACGCCAGCTGAAGGCTGGGTTGGATGAACGCGCTTTCAATGAGCTGGTGACCGTTCTGGTGGGGGGTGATGCATGAGCCAGGCAACATTCGTTTCTGACGTGGCCGCCGCGGCCTGTGGCCACTGGCCTGAACTGCTGGCAAATCTGGGGGTGACGGTGCCGCCACGTAAGCAGCATGGGCCTTGTCCGGCTTGTGGTGGGAAAGACCGCTTTCGGCTCGATGACAAGGGCGGGCGTGGTACCTGGATCTGTAGCCAGTGTGGCGCGGGTGACGGGCTGGATCTGATCCGCCGTGTAACCGGTAAGTTGCCGAAGGATGCTGCGGAACTGGTTGCAGGGGTACTTGGCTTTTCCCATGTTGTCATATCAGACGCTGACCGAGAGCAATTGCAGCAACAACAGCGGGCGCAGGCTGATGCAGAGCAACAACAGCAGCAGATTAAGCGCCAGAAAGCCGCCAGACGCGCCGCTGATATCCTGCGCGACTGCAAGCCTGGCCAGTCCCCTTATCTGGCACATAAACGCTTGAGCTGGCCCAGTGGGCTGTTGAATAGCACCCTGATCCGAGTGGGGGAAGAGGCGTTCCCCGCTGGCTCCTTGGTGGTACCGCTCTACAACGAGACCGGTGAACTGGTGAACGTACAGCTGATCCGCCATGACGGGGTGAGGCACTACCTTGCCGGTGGTCAGAAGCAGGCTGCCTGCCACCGGATCCCGGGCAGTGCCATGGTGGCGGTTTGCGAGGGTTATGCCACCGGTCTGAGCGTTCACCTCGCAACCGGGGCGACCGTCTATTGCGCCATGGATGCGGGTAACCTGCTGGCCATCGCTCAGGTGGTGAGGGGGACGGATGACCCCTTGCAACCGTGCCGGTTATGGATTGCCGCCGACAACGATGCCAACACCCCAGGCAATCCAGGCAAGACCAAAGCCGAGCAAGCAGCCGCGGCTGTGGGGGCCGTGGTCGCACTACCGCCCACAGCAGGCGACTGGAACGACTATCACCAGGCCAATGGGCTTGAAGAGACCAAGAGAGCCATCATGAGCCAGATTGAACAGACCCAGCAGCAAGGCGCCAGCCAGAAGGAAGGGCCGCGAGCCGAAGTGATCCCATTGCACTCTGTGCCAGATGTGCAAGGCGAGCAGGATCAACCAATTGATGGTGAGGAATTGCCTGAGGGCTATGAGATCCGGGACGGGATGCTCTACGTGCATGAATGGGTTGGCTCTGGACAAAACGGTAGGCAGGAGGAAACCCTGATTTCCCCTGAGCTTCGGGTGGTTGCCGAAACTTCTGATGAGGCGGGGTATGGCCAAGGGCGCTTGCTGGAGTGGCAGGATCGGGCTGGCCGTACGCGGCAATGGGCGATGCCGGTCAGCATGTTGGTCCACCGTGGTGGCCAAGAGGCGCTGGCGTCCTTACTCAATGGCGGCTTGCCCTTTGTGAACCTCAAGAAGCTCGACAAGTTGGCGATTTATCTGATGATGAGCCAACCCGAGCGGCGGGTGACCTGTGTCGAACGTACCGGCTGGCACGGCAAAGCCTATGTGCTGCCGGGTGGGGGAATCGGGCCGGATGCTGAGCAGGTGATCCTGCAATCGGCCGGCTATCTGAGTAGCGACTTCACCTGCTCGGGGTTGCTGGCCGACTGGCAGCGCCAGATCGCAGCTATGGCCGTGGGTAACTCCCGCCTGTGCTTCGCCTTGTCGCTGGCCTTCGCCGCCCCCCTGTTGTCACTGGTGGGGCTGGAAGGTGGTGGTTTCCACCTCAAGGGCGAGAGTACCGATGGCAAGTCCACCATCATGAAGGCTGCCGCCAGCATCTATGGCCAGCCCGATCGCTACTGTCACACCTGGCGGGCGACTGGCAACGCTATCGAGGGGATCGCCAGTCGGCGTAACGATGCCTTGTTGTGTCTGGACGAACTGGGCGAGTTGGACGGGCGGGAAGCTGGACAAGTGGCTTACATGCTGGCGAATGGCCAAGGCAAGGGGCGCAGCAAGCAGGATGGTGAGCTGAAAGAGCGCAAGGCGTGGCGGCTGCTGTTTCTCTCCACGGGTGAACTATCTCTAGAAGATCATGCTGCCGAAGCGGGTAAGCGTACTCAAGCTGGGATGGAAGTGCGTACCATCCAGATCCCGAGTAGCACCGGTAAGCACGGTGCGTTTGAGGAACTGCACAACCAACCAGACGGGCGCTCCTTTGCTGATGCCCTCAACGAGGCCTGTAAGCACGAATACGGCACCGCATTTCGGGCCTATATCGAGACCTTGGCAACAGGGCTGGATGCATACAAGGAGCGCCTGAAGGCGGAGATCAAGCGTCTGGCGGTCGAACTCACCCCCGCAGGGGCCGGTAATCAGGTCGGGCGGGCTATCAATCGCTTTGCCATAGTGGCCGCAGCGGGTGAGCTGGCCACTGAACTTGGGATCACCGGTTGGCCCCAGGGTGAAGCTACCCGTGCGGTACGGGTATGCCTCAAGGCGTGGTTGGATGAACGGGGGCATCTGGGCAACAAGGAAGACAAGGCAACCCTGGAGCAGGTGCGAGGCTTTGTGGTTGCGCATCAGAATAGCCGCTTTGCCGACTGGTTCGATCACACCCATCGTCCGGCCAATATGGTCGGCTATCGCAAGAAGGATACTGATGGCGTGAGCTTTATCGTGCTGCCCTCTGGTTGGAAAGAGATCACCATCGGTCGGGATCCCAAGCGGGTGGCCCAGCTTTGTTTGGAGGCGGGCTATCTGTTGCCCTCGAATGATGGAAAACGAGTCCAGCGCAAGATCCGTCTGAGGGATGGCAGCGCACCGGTCTGGATCTACATGCTGACCGAGAGAGTGCTAGCCGATGAGGCTGATGGGCCGGAAGACGAATAGCCAGCCAGAAGAAAATAAAGGGTCGCCATCGCGCGGCCCTTTACTTTTTCCAGATCCTCATGCTATTCGCGTATGTGCGCGCACAGGAAAGATTTAAGAAAAAGTATGGGAACAGTGGGAACAAGGTAGATAAATCACCTTCAAAGCCTTATCCAGCAAGTGATACCAATGTTCCCACGCTCACAGCATTTTGTGGGAACAGATTGGGAACAGTGGGAACAAGTCGAAAATGTTCCCAACCCCTGTTCCCTTTGTTCCCACCCCTTCCCGCGATTGTGGGAACAGAGAAACCCAGTCCTGGCGCGGGTTAGCGGGAAATGTTCCCATGTTCCCACTGTTCCCATCGTTTTTACATCACACATGCATGTGTGCGTGCGCGAATAACAAAAAGTGTGGCTGTTCGTCAACTCCTTTCTCTGGCTGGCCGTGTTTAGGGCTCGTTGTTTCCCTCCCAAGTTCTGCTGTTGCAAGCCGTGCCCGTGCCCCGCAGGGCCGACGCTTATGCCGAAGAGGACGAAGGACTCAAGCGCATAAGCCAAGTCGGTCACTATGCGTAAGTTTTCGCCCACTCATTTTCGCTTTTGGAGTAGCGTGGAATGAGAACAAGCAGGGGGAGGCTGGTCAGATATGGCGGGATATCAGTTTGCACACATTGACGGGTATGCACGACAAGGCGGGAAGACAAAGACGGGGCGGGAACTGTCAGCACAGCAGATAGCGGATGAGGCTGAGCGCAGACCCGGCGCCCATCCACATGTCAAAGACCCTAAGCCGCCGATCCAACGGTTTGGGGTAACGCCATCGGAGGCCGTACAGCAGGCCACCGCATGGGCGGAGCAGGCCGTAGACCCGCGAGGGCGTAAGCTGAGGATTGACGGACTGTGTTTAGGTGCTGGTGTGGTCAGTGTCCCGGAGAACCTGCCAGATGAGCTCTGGCCAGGGTATCGTGACGCCATGATCAGGTATCTGAAAACCAAGCATGGTGACAGGCTAAAATCGGTGGTCGAGCATAGTGATGAACGGCATCGACACATCCATTTTTACCTGGTCCCGCTGCCCGGCGAATCGTTCGGTGCGGTACATCCTGGTGTGGCTGCTGCGCGGGCCTCAGCTGCGCGAGGGGAGCGAAAGGGTCTGCAACGTCTCGCGTTCAATCAGGCCATGAGAGCTTGGCAGGACGAGATCCACACCGTGTCCGCAGACTTTGGGCTTGCCCGTCTCGGACCGGGTCGGCGGCGACTGCCGAGGGAGGTGTGGAACGCCGAACAGAGGGCGTTGTCTGCCCATGCTGCACTCATCGGGGCAACGCAGCCGAAAGGGCCAGCCATGGGGAAAATCAATCAGATCATCGCTATGCAAGAGGTTGAGCACCGAACCGGGTTGTTTGGACGGGGCGAGCCGCTCTACACAAAAGATCAGCTACTGGCCGCGACGAAGGCTGCTGCGCTGTATGGTGCCAGGCACAATGCATCCCAGCGTCAAGCCATGCTTGAAACAGTGCTCCTTCGTACTCCCGAGATCGACGCTGCCGAGACCAGATTGGCCGAACTGGCTGCCCATGAGGCAACGATAGCGCACCGGATAGTTGAGGCAACCGAGAGGGTTAAGGAGGCCGAGGAACAGGCTCAGGCACGCATAGAGGTGTCTTTGCTGAAGGTTAAGCAGGCCCAGGCAATAGCCATTCGAGCTGAACACTGGGCCAAGCAGACTGTCACAGCGGCTGAAGTGCGGATGAGAGGGATCTTGTCACCTATCTTGGCCGCATTTGCTGCGATTCTTCGAGATCCCAGGGCGATAGAGCCAAAGGCTGAAGCAGATACCGCGATTGCGGCGTTGGCGGAACTGCGCCCGCTCGCCACCGAGATCCAGCAAGCCCTCTATCCGGTTGCAAAGGCAGTCAAAAAAACCAACAAAGTTAACCAAGCACTCGGGCTTGACCTGCATCCATAGTGATCCGATCACCGATAACCCGATTTGGCTGCCCACCTCCCCAGTCCCGCCGCAATCTCTGACCCAGCCGGTGTATCTGACAGTGGATACACTGGCTGTCGCTCACATTTCGTTTGATACCACCGCATCATCGCTTATAGCCGGGATAGTGAAAACCGCCGTTGTATACGGCGGTTTTACAACAGCACTTGATCGCTTCCCTGCCTAAACCATTGCAACCTTCGTAAAGCAATCAACAGGATCATCCGTGGGTGTGTAGCGCCTCCACACACCCGGGCAAGGTCGCTGTATGCACCAGAGTCGTTGCAACATTCAAAGGCGTTAAAAACATCGAGGGATGCAAAATGTCAGATTCCGTATTTATCGAACGAAAAAGGCTAACGATCCTTATTGGATGCCGTCACGACACGATTGACCGCATGGTTGAACGTGGAGAATTACCGCGCCCAATTCGCCTCGGGCGCAATGGCCGGCACCGCTTCATTCGTGCCGAAATTGAACCTGCGTTAAAGCTGCATGGATCGATCTGGCGAAACTGGAAGCCGCCCATGCTGGAAGTGTTGTCTGATCATGCCAATCATCACGACACATGACCGAGGCGGGATCTTCCAGCCCGGCTCGACCTGGCTAACGATTTGCCAGGCTGTGTGTGGTGTATTGCACATAGCAGGACCGCTTTCTCCTGAACAGGCAAGACTGCTACTGACGATCTTCCGCAGTGAACTGGCGAAAGTCGCCCTACCGGCTCAATCCGAGGCTAAGTTAGACCCTTGGCACTACCTTACCGAACACACCTGTGGGGTGGTCGTCTTGAGTGCTTCAGGTCAAAACATCTTGCGACAGCAGCCTAATCGAACCGCCCAAACCCTCGTCAAGAACACCATCAACCACTGGAGAGAAAATCATGACCAAGCCGCTTAATCATGGCGCCATTTGCGGTCGTATTTTTGCCGCTATGCCCAAGCTGACTCTGCAACAGGAGGCCGTGTTGCTGGATAACCTGGATGGCATGACCAACAGCGAACTACGCGAATATGCCTCCAATGCCAGTGAGTTGGCAAAGACCCCGCTTCAACTGCGTGACGAAAAGATGCTGCTCAGTTTGTCGCAGCAGTTGGGGTCTGTATCCACTGGCCTGGCTGGCGTTATGAACTTCACGGCTGAAAACGTGGAACGCCTAACTAGTGACCTGAAACACCTGACCGAAACAGATTGCTGAATTGCCCCAGATTTGGAGACCGGAAATGAATAACATCACCGATTTAGTACAAGTAGCCCAACAAGCGCATCGTGAATATATGGGGTGGCATGAAGGCGAGCATCGGTTGCTGACCTGTATCAGCACCACACGTATCGATGAAATCAAACAGGATATCCAGAGGGGGCGTGAGCTTCGGCGAGCAGCGATCGCCCAGGGAAACACGAACAAAAAAGAGTATCGCCAGCTGTCTACTCATATCTCGTCACTTGAGAGTGAGTTGGCTGACATGGAGGTAGTTGCCGAAGAGTTAGAAGGCGGTGCATTTGAGCGCTCATGTTCTGGGCAGGCGTTGTGGCGCCAGCACCTTAAGCAACGTTCCGCTCTTGCACAAACCTATCTGGATGAATTGATCGCCAGTGATTTGGATGAAGCCCGAGAAGCCTTGGCTCCATTCTTGCCAATGCTGGCCAGATTAGTATCAAGAGGCAGACAGAAGGCGGCCATCGGTTCATTCTTGCAAGATGACACCAGTACTGTATTCACTCCAGCCGGCCTGATAGAGCCAGCAGAAGCACACCCGCTCGATATGGTGAAATCATTGGTGGATGAGTTGCTTGAGCCAATCTGGAGAGATACTGACCCGGAACTGGAGCCGGTGGTCATGGAAGAGATTAAGCGTATTCCGCCGAGCAATCTGATCCGTCTTGATTTGGTCGGCAGCCCATCAGCCAAATGTAGTGCTCGTGCAAAACAGGCCGTGCGCATGGATCAAACGGAAGAACCAAAATCTGCATTGCAGGCAAGCCGCGATAACTGGTCACCGGATGCAATGTTGGCCCGCAGCAAGAATTTGCGAGAGGCATGACTCCGGTTTTCGCACGCAGTGTGCATTGAGCCCGCCCCGCGCGGGCTTTTTTTCGCCCTCAAATATAAGAGCAGAGCCTCTTTGGCTACCAAAACACATAGAACTTCTTCGGGAGCAATTTGCTGCATGTAGACATTTCGACCTGACCCAGCACTGACTGCAATCCAGTTCGCCACATGACGGGCCTTTATTGGCTTGCACCAGAGCGCATGAGCAGCCCGCTGTTGATTCGACAGCGTTGATCGCCCATACCACGCGTAGACAATTGCACCTGTATCCTGAGTGGCTTGGAGAAGCCTACCGACCTTGGTCTGCACCGCTGGCGCGCAATCGATACCCCGCCTCGCCTGCCCGCTTTATGTGTTGAAAATCGTTCACATGACAGATTGGGCTCACACCGCGCCATATCTGGGGCGGGATAGCGAAAGTACCATCGAAATAATCCTTCAGAATCCTTCAAAATCTTTCACTTTCCGTCATGTCGATTTGGTGGCAGGGGAGTATTCATGAAAAACGAGGCTCAAACCGCGATTTTGAGCATGGTTGTATCTGTCTTGAGGGTTATACCGTACTTGGACTTGGCGTTGCGGAGTTCATATGAATTTTATGTCTGGGGGTACTTATGGGGGTATATGCGATCTTTTATGTGAATTTACACCATATAAATCATTACTTTATGCTCTAAATTCGATAGAGACCCCGGCACCATCAAATTCATGACAAAAGGCCATCAGCAATGATGGCCTTTTGTTTTTTAGCGTTCCTGAACATTGGAGCGTTACTGTTGAGCTGGCAGTACTTCCCGTTACCTCTTGGTATCCCTTCTCTTTTCCCTCTCTCCGTTATTTCCTTTTCTTGATATAGCCGCTGACGGCATCGCCGCCAGCTGACTGTTTCTATTGCTGTTTTTTCATGTCTTGCGGCGCTGAAACATGCTGGTTGCGCTATCCCAGCAGGGCAAACAGCAGGGTCCCGAGGGTACCTGCGAGCGTCAGCACGATGATGGCTCTGGGTGTGCCGTGCAGCTTGGTCCACATAAACAGGCTGGTGAGGGCGAGCAGCAGCAGGGCCAGGGCGGCGATATCGCCAAACAGCTGCCAGCCGAGGCCGGTGCCCATGCCGCGGTGCAGCCGGTTGAGGCTGGCGGCAAAGTTGGCCAGTTGCAGGTCGGTACGTACCAGCAGGGTACCCTCAACATAGCTGGCAGCCACGCTCTGGCTGAGGGTGACGCCGCGCATTTCCCACTTGGCGGGCAGGATGAGCAGGCCGTTCGGGGTGGGCAGGGTCTGGGCCGGGGTGATCATGGTTCGCCCGTCGGCAAAGGTATCGGGATAGCGCTGTTGCAGCAGGCTTTTCAGCTGCTCCGGGCTGGCGAGCGGCGCCTTGAGCACTATCTCTTCACTCGATTTTTCGGTGTGGGGGCCGGGGATGGGCAACACGGCACGGTGTTGCAGCCAGAGGCCGGTGATGCCGTACATCAGCATCAGGGCGAGGGTAAAAAAACCGGCCCAGGCATGGAGGCGGCGTACCCATTTGTTGTTGTGAAGGGGAACTCTTCTGCGTTTCATCGTGGTTGCTTCATAAAAAACTGGCCAGCAAGGGCTGGCCAGTCGGGGTGGTTGTCACAGAGATCAGAAACGGTAGGTACCGGTCAGGCTCAGCTGACGGGGTGTGCCCGGCATGATCTGGGTGGCACTGGTGGCGCTGACGAAGTACTCGTGGTCAGTCAGGTTCTCGGCGCTCAGCTCGGCTTCCCACTGCTGCCAGCGATAACCGGCGCGCGCATCGAAGCGGGCGTAACCGGGCAGTGTGGTGGTGTTGGCGTTGTCGGCGAAGCGATCGCCCACCGCCGTTACGCCGGTTTCACCGAACCAGCCCTGCTCGCCACTCTTGTAGCCGAGGTAGAACTGGCCATTCTGGCGGGAGACGTTCATCGGGCGCTTGCCCTGCAGATCCGCATCCGCCTTGACCTGCTCCGCATCCTGAATGGCAAAGCCGCCACGCAGATAGATCTCGTCGGTCAGCTCGGCGCGGGCGCTCAGTTCGACCCCTTCGGTACGCTGCAGGCCGGTGAGGATCACCTTGGTGGGATCCAGCGGATCCTTGGTGCGCTTGTTGTACATCTCCAGTCGATAGAGGGAGAGAGTGGTCGCCAGCTTGCCGTTCAGCCAGTCACTCTTCACACCACCTTCGTAGAGGCGGGTGTGCTGGGGTTCCAGCCCGTTGTTCTTGTCACCCGGGGTGATGCCGATCAGCTCGCCGCCCACCGGAGTGAAGGTCTTGCTGTAGGAGGTGTAGAAGGCGTGATCCTCGAGGGGATTCCACACCAGACCGAGGCGCGGGCTCAGGCTGTTGACCGAGACGCTCTCCTCCTTGTTGAGGTCGTAGCGGCGACTGGTGACGGTGAAGTCGTCACGGCGCAGCCCGCCAACCAGATGCCAGTCACCCAGGCTGAGCTGATCCTGCAGATAGAGACCATTGCCGCGCACCTTGTGTTTGGCGTCGCTGGAGAGCTTCATGGCGCCATTGTAAGTAGGCAGTGAGCCCGGATCGTAGAGGTTGCCGGACGGGATGGCGGTGGCATTCTGGTAGAGCTTGGGTGTGCGCTCCTGCCAGTTCTGCTCGAAGCCAACCAGCAGGCGATGTTCCACCGGGCCGGTCTGGAACAGACCCTCGGCCTCGGTGTTGCTGATCAGGTTCTTCGCTTTCAGATCCTGCTGCCAGCGGGAGCGGGTCACCTTATCCCCTTTGACGCTGGTGACATAGGTGTTGTCAAACTGGCTGTCGAGGGTGGAGTAACCGAGCTGCTGGCGCAACTGCCACTGATCGTTGATATCCCAGGAGAGGCGGGAGCGGGTGGATTGCGCCACGTCATCGATGAAGTCGCGGCTGGTATCGCTGTAGACATACTCTCGCGGCACATCGGCCGGACGGCCATTGACCCCGGGAATGCCGCGATCCGGGGTGCGGTCATGTTCGTTGCGCTCGTACTGCACCAGCCAGTTGAGGTTGTCGCTGATCTCCCAGTTGGCGGAGGGGGCCAGCAGGGTGCGCTTGCTCTTCACGCCGTTGCGGAAGCTATCTTTGTCCTCTTGCGCCATGTTGAGGCGCAGTTGCACCTGCTCACTCGCCTCGCCATTGAGGTCGGCGGTTAGCCGCTGGCTGTCAAAGCTGCCGACCCGGGCGGTGACGCTGGACTCCTGCCCTTTTTGCGGTTTTTTGCTGATGCGGTTGATGATGCCGCCGCTGCTACCACGTCCGTAGAGTACTGCTGCCGGGCCCTTTAGCACTTCTACCCGTTCGATATTGCCGAGATCCCGGGTGTACTGCATGTCGTCGCGGAACCCGTCGAGATAGAAGTCGTTGCTGGCGCTGAAGCCGCGGATATTGACTCCATCGAAGCGGGTATCACCGCTGGCGTTGACACCGGGAATGCCGCTCAGGGCTTCACTCAGCGTCGGTTGGCCGAAGGCGGTCAGCTCGCTGACCTTGACGCTGTCGATGGTCTGCGGAACCAGCTTGGCTGGCGTATTGGTACGGGTTGCGGTGGCAACTTCCTGATGCTGGGATCGTTTGCCAACCACTGTCATGGTTTCATCGGCGGCCTGGGCTGTGAAGCCGGTGCCCAGCAGTGCCAGCGAGACCAGCGTTCTGCGAAAGTGAGGGTGCTGCATATTCAATATTGACTCTTTGGATGTCGACCTGACGGCTCGAACATATTGATTTAATTATAATTAGCCTGACCCGCTTAAGCGGGATGCCAATGATATTGATTTTCATTTGTCTGGCAAGGTGAAAATAGAGGGGGGCTGTGGTGGCAGGTTTTACGGTTGGGGAAGCGCGGCTGAAAAGTAGAACCATTGCAGCAAACTGCGGTAATGAAGCGAGAGCAAAAAGGGCGTAGCGGAAGAGAAAGGGGCTAAACGTGAGGAGGTATCCGGCCCGATAGGACGGGCCGGATACCGGACTCAGCGAGTACGCAGCAGTCGGCGGGCGAGGGGCAGGGCCGCCATCAGGCGATAGGCCAGCAGAGACGATCCCAGCAGCAGCGGCACTTTGGCAATCTCCCACAGGATGGATGCGCCCTGCGGGCCGAACACGAAGAGCCAGACCACCAGCATCATGTGCAGGCAGTAGATCCCGAGCACTTTGGGGGCCTGGCGCTCAAGCCAGCTGCCCTTGCCCCACTCGGGGTTGGCCAGCAGCAGGCCAAACAGGCCGATAGCCCAGGGAAGGGAGCCGAGCAGGAAGTCGTGGCGGGTGAGCGGCACTGCGGCAAAGTGCTGCAGTGCCCAGGCTTCACAGCCATAGAGCGCCACGCCCGCCAGCAGCAGTTGCCAGCCGGTGCGGGCATCGGGCAGCCACTGACGCTGGCGCAGCAGGGCACCAAGCGCCACAAACAGCAGGGAGAAGAAGGGGCCGTTACGGGTGAGCAGTGGCCACTCGGCGCCCAGCAGCGGCTTGGCATAGGAGCCCCCCAGCAGCGCCAGCAGGTAGAGGCCAAGACCCAGCCAGATGGCGAGTGATGGTCTGCCAAGCCGGTAACAGAGTGCCAGCAGGGCCACCGCCATGATCAGGGCTGGCAGGAACCAGAGGTGGATCATGCCGCCCACCAGCCAGCCATTGAGGGGGTCGCCGAGCTGGAATTGCCACTGCCCGCGCAGGGAGGCCAGATAGCCGTGCTGTACGGCATCCAGCGGATTGAACGGCACCAGCAGGTAGACCAGACTCCATACCAGCCAGAGCAGCAGCAAGGGGCGGCAGTAGCGCCAGGCAACGGTCAGCGGCGCTTCGTGGCTCAGTCTCGGTTGCAGAAAGTAACCGGCACAAAGGAAAAACAGCGGCACGGCAAAGCGGCATGACTGGTTGATGGTGCCGCTCAGCCAGAGCCAGGATCCACTTCCCCACAGGGTGGGATTGAAGGGATGGGCGAAGGGGGATACGTGAATGGTCATCACGGCCAGAATGGCCAGTACCCGCCCGCACTCGATACTGGAAATACGCATGGTGGCTCGTCGTTACAGGGGTTGTGATGGCACGCTAAAATTCTTGCTGCCAGGTTACAACCAATTGATTCTATTAGTGTGATTCACGCTGTTGAGTAGTTACGTTTTGTAACTGGATGGCGGAAGGTGTTACCTGTAGCGGGAACTGGATCCCATTTTTTGGGCGCGCTCACGCAGATAAAAAAAGCGAGGCGGGCGCCTCGCTTGGTTGGGGATCTCGAGCTTACTGGTGAGTCAGCATGCTGCTCTGGTTGGCTGCCAAGGTGGTTCTGCCCGAGCTCTCCAGCCATGTTTTGATCCGCTTGGCATCGGCGACCCGATCGTTGGTGGTTTCGGCATTGAGCAGCACCATGATCACCGGCTCACGATTGACCTTGGTGCCCAGCACCAGACAGCGTCCCGCTTCGCGGATATAGCCGGTCTTGGAGAGAGTGAACTCCCATTGCCCTTCGCGGATCAGCCGGTTGGAGTTGAGGTAGTGCAGCTGACGTTTGTTGGTGCGCACATAACTCTGCTCGTCGGTGGAGTACTGGCGGATCAGCGGATAGGAGGCGGCTGCGGCGGCGAGTTTGGCGAGATCCTGCGCGGTGGAGACATTGCGCGGGTTGAGCCCTGTGCTGTCGGCGTAGCGGGTATTCCACATCCCCAGCATGCGGGCTTTGGCGTTCATCGCCTCGACGAAGGCACGCTGGCCGCCGGGATAGTGGCGGGCCAGTGCCGAGGCGGCGCGGTTTTCAGAGGACATCAGGGCGATATGGAGCATTTCGGCGCGGCTGAGCCTGGAACCGATGGCCAGGCGCGAGCCGGTTCCCTTGATGCGGTCGATGTCGGCATTGGTCACGGTGAGCATTTCATTCAGGCGCAGGTTGGCATCCAGCACCACCAGCGCCGTCATCAGCTTGGTGAGGGAGGCGATGGGCATTACCCGGTTGCCGTTGCGCTCGGAGATCACCTCGCCGGTTCTGTGGTTGGCCACCACGAAGGCAGCCGAGCTGAGGTTAGGCACATCCCGTCGCTCGAGAAAGCCGCTGCTGCTCTTGCTGTTGGCGGAAAAGGGGTTGGCATGGGCACTGTCCATAGTGGCCGGCAGCATTACTGCGCCAAGCAACAGGGGAAGGAGGGAACGCATCATCATGATCAGCTCTACCGGACGAAATACAGGGATATCTCGCTAAGTTATATGTCGTGAACTGGCGCTTCACAATCATTCTCACCTTGATATTGATAATTTACGGCGTTGAGCGCGCTCTGGCGGCGAGGAGAACGTAAAAAGGGTCTCCATAGAGTCTTTTCTGCATTAACAATATGGGCTGGTCGTGATGGCGAGCGGAAGCCGGCGCTAAAAAAAATCGGGACCAGAACAGTCCCGATTGGCATGGAGCATTGCTTACCGTTTAGTGGGCATCTTCCTGCATGATCTTGAAGCGCATGGCGATCACCACGAACAGCAGCGGGCCAATGATGGTCCAGACGCCGGTGGAGATATCGCCGGAGATAAAGGGGGCGACCACGGTAAAGACGTTGCCGAAGGCGACCAGGATCAGGCTGATGATGGTGGCCAGCAGTACCGAGCCCGCGCTCTTGAAGAAGATCAGGTCCTTGCCCAGCGCCGGGTTGTTGCGATAGCGATACCAGGCGTAGATGAGGAACATGTAGGGCAGGGTCATGCCGACGTTGGTCATGGTGATGATCAGCTCATAGAGGGCGGCGGCCCCTTCCGGGTTGATCAGGGTAAAGATGGATTTGGCGGCAATGAACAGACAGACCACCCAGGCTTGCACCTTGAGGGCTTCAATCCGCACGCCATTCTCGTTCTCGCGCTGGAAACGCTCCGGCCAGAAGTAACTCGGGGTGCCGGTGATGAACTGGCGCAGTGGCGCGTATGAGAGGGCGATAAAGGCGCCCAGATAGCTCAGGAACATGCCAAGGCCAGCAAAGCGCATGAACACCTGTCCCAGCCACTCGCCACCGAGATGGCGCCCCAGCTCCAGCATGATGATGAAGAGGGCGGAGAGAGAGGTGATCCCCTCGGCCGGGAAGTCGCTCCAGCGCATGATTGAGCCGACCGCCAGAAAGCCGATGATGTAGCAGAGTACGATGAAGGCGCCGGAGAGGAAGATGCCGCGCTTGAGGTCGCGCTCGGGATCTTCCAGCTCGTCAGCCACCCCGGCCATCGCCTCGACCCCGCCGTAGGCGAAGATGGCGAATACCATAAAGCCGAGGAAGGGGATGATGTCGTTGAAAGCGGCATTGGGAGACGCCGTCAGCGATGCCTGGGTGAAGGGCTCCTGCAGAGTCATGCCGCTCACCGCGAAGGTGAAGACGCCACCGACCAGCAGCAACACGTTGAGTGCCACCACGGAGAGACCGCCGATGGCCGCCACTTTGGCGAAGCGGGCGCTACCCAGGGTGATGAGCTTGGTGACGATGGCAACCAGTGCGATGGCGACCACTCCCAGAATAAAGGGGCCGAAGTCGATACCGGTGCCCAGGGTGACCGGGATGACGGTGATGTCGCGGCCAAACAGCATGAAGGAGAGGGGCACCCACATGGAGAGCGCCTTGCCAAACATCCAGATGACGTAGGAGGCGAACCACATGGTCAGACCGATAAAGGCGAATCGGGTCGAGACCGAGTGGCGCATCCAGGTAAAGATACCGCCCGCCTCTTTGCGAAAGCCGGTACCAAACTCAATCATCATCAAAATGAACGGGATGAAGAAAAACAGACCGCCGATCACGAACATCGGAATGGCGGCATATCCCATTCGGTAAAAACCGATCCCGATATTAGTGACGCCAAATACCGATGTTAATATCATCAATATAAAGGCACCCAACTTCAGCTTTTTTGCCGACATATTAAAAACTCCCTGATGGTGCTGGATTTAAAATAATCAAAAATTAAACAGACGAAACCGAACCCATTAATAACGCGGTAGCGCCATGCCATCCTGCTGTGGCGGGCGCGATCGGGTCATCTCTGACCGGGCTGGCTTACCCGTCAGGCGGTCAATGAATGTATGGGCGGAGCGGCATGGTCTGTGCCATGCGCGGTATTGGTCAGCGTTGCCGAAAATTAACTGTGAACGATTTTATCATTAATGCTGCTGGGCAGGTAAGTTTTCCGAATGAAGCTGTGGTTGAAATAAACAGACCTGCCAGTTAATTGATACGTTGCGGATGTAAACATTTACGCCCGGGCCGACACTTATTTCCATTATTGGTATTCGGCATATTTGGCGGAGTGAATTACGCCATCCTGCCTAATAAATACGCACCAATGGCGACAGCGCTTATCCTCCCAGCCGGGTCAGCAGCACGCCGCCAGTGATAATGGCCGCCGCCGTCAGCCGCATGCGCCCGAGCGGCTCTTTCAGCAGCCAGACCGAGAGCAGCATGGCAAACAGCACACTGCTTTCGCGCAGAGCCGCAACCACGCCAATGGGGGCTTGGGTCATGGCCCAGATAACAATCCCGTAGGCGAGCAGTGACATGGCACCTCCGGTGGCGCCAACCAGTGCATATTGGCGGATCTGGCGCCATGCGTTGCGCTTTTGGTGGACGAGCAACACCAGCAGCATCGCCAGCCCGGTACAGGCAAAGAGCCAGAGGGTGTAGCGTACCGGTTCACCCCCTGCGCGGGCGCCGGCTCCATCCGAGAGGGTATAGGTCGCCGTGAACATGGCCGTTATCAGTGCTGCTCGAACCGCTTTGCTGTCAAGGCGCTGCTGCCCGCCTCGCCAGGCCATCAGCAAGACCCCCATGATCAGCACGCAGGCGCCGATGATGCCGCCGTAACCGGGGTAGTCCCCCAGCAGCAGGGCACTTAACGCCATGGCGAGCAGTGGGGCACTGCCACGGGCCAGCGGATAGATCTGGCCAAAATCGCCCTGATTGTAGGCATGGCTGAGAAACAGGCAGTAACCGATATGGAGCAGGACTGAGAGGCCGAGCCAGGGCAGCTCGGCAGCAGAGGGAAGCCCCATTGGCAGCAGCGCCACAGCGGCGATAAGCCCTGAGAAGATCGCCACCAGTGACACCCCCACCAACCGCTCTTCGCCAATTTTGACCAGCGCATTCCAGCTGGCGTGAAGCAGGGCTGCCAGAAGAACGGCAAAAAAGACGGTGGTGCTCATGGGAAAGGGCTCTCGGGCGATGGGGGTCAACAGCATACCCGCCCGGAGCCTGATTGGCCGAGATCTTTATCAAGGCTTCGGCTTTGCGGGGCTCGCCTCCTGCGTGGTGGCGTTACCCAGCTGCCCCAGCACCAGTTTGGGATGGGGGTCGGTCTGCAGCGGAATATCCTGCAACTCTGTTCCCTGCTGATGGCGATGGATGATCCCGGCGGCCATCTTGCCCAGCGCCTCGTAGCTGCTGATGGTGCCAACGCTGCAGCCGTGTTCGACGAACAGCTCGGCACTGCAGATGGTAGGGATGGCAGCTTCGTTGAGCGCATTCAGCAGGCGGGGGGCGATGGAGAGCAGATAGCTGTCTGCGGCCAGAAAGACGATGTCGTTTTTGGCATCCTGTTGCAGCCGCTTCAGTTCGTTGTCCAGCCGCCGTGGGTCAGGGGCCATTCGCCAGGTGACCATCTGCCACTGATAGCGTTTCGCTTCATTGAGCAGCATATCAGCCACCAGCAGGGTGTTCTGCTCACGGGGGTTGAAGGGTAGCAGCAGCCGTTTTCCGGTGGCCAGATGCTCGCTGGCGTTGGCCAGTTGCAGTGCCATCGGCACCATGTTGCTTACCCCGGCCACCATGCTGTTCTGGGCTTTGTCTTCCGAGAGGATGTCTGCCCCGACCGGATCGGATACCACGTTGAAGATCAGTGGCTTGCGGTTGGCCACCAGACTCTTGGTCATGGTGGTGGCGGTGGTGCCAAAGGTGTAGATGTAGTCGTATTCGGCCAGTTTCGGCAGCATCTGCTGGCGCAGCATGGTTGCCAGCGCCGTACGATCCTGATCGGCGTTATAGGTGGTGATGGTGGCCTGATAGCCAAGACGGGTCAGCTCTGCCCGAAAGCCCGCTTCGGCTGCGGTTTCACCGCGCCACAGCACCATGGCGATAGAGAGGGCGTGAGCGGGAAGAGCCAGCAGCAACAGCAGGACGAAAAGCAGCCTGACCATGATCATCTCTCCGGCGATACATCTACTGTTGAGCCTAGGCCACTTTCTCCGATCGTGAGCGACGCCCAGCAAAAAGCGCGATGGCAAGCCATCGCGCTTTGGGGATCCGCAAAACCTCGATTAGAAGTCGTAGCGGGCAGCCAGCTGGAAGTCATCCTTGACGTTGAGCTTGCCGCTCTCCTTGCTGTCCAGATTGTTGATGCGGTACTCGCCAATCACCCGCAGGTTCTTGTTGAATTTGTACTGGGCACCCAGGGTGTAGTAATCCACGTTGTCTTTCTTGATGCCAGCCTTGTCCTGCTCCTGTTTGTTCCACAGGGCCATCAGACCGAAGCCGTTCTCGAAATTGTAGCCCAGCGCGGCTTCCCAACCGGTGTGATCAGTGCCGGTCGCCAGGAAGTCGCTGCCATCGGCATAGCTCAGGGCGGCGTAGGCGGCCTTGTTGTCGAACTTGGCGGAGATCAGCCACAGCTTGGCATCTTCTTCACCGCTCTTGTCGCGGATACCGACGTTGTAGGCGGTACCCAGTGACAGGTTGAACGGGAAGGTATAGGCCACGGCAGCACCGTAGGCGGCGTCGCTATCCTTGCTGGTGGTCTCTTCGGTGTCACCACCGTCGAACTTGTAGCTGGTGTCGAGCTGGAAGCCATTGAACAGGCCGGAGTATTTCAGCACGGAACCGGCGCGGTTGGTGGCGAAGGTGTCGGTCTTGGCGCCCAGCGCTTCGTTGCCGTAGCCGTCGGAGAGGGAAACATCAGTCCAGTCGGCCAGAAAACCCGGGGCCCCTTTCTGGCGACCGAAGGTCACGGTGCCCCCAGCGCCGACACCGGCGAACGCCAGACGGGTGCGCAGGTTGTCGGAGTTCTCGCTGATGGTCTTCTCGCTGTCATTGATATACATCTGTACTTCGTACTGAGCCAGAGCCTTCAGGCCGCTCTGGATCTGGGTCTCGGCCTTGGCGCCGAAACGGACAAACTGGTTGGCACCCTGCTTGTCGCTGTATTCGCTTTTCGGTTTGCCGCTGGCATCCAGTTCCTTCTTGTCACCAAAGAAGTGGCCAGCGTAGATACGGCCATAGAGATCCAGCATGGAGGTGTCATTTTTGTACACTTCAACGGCTTGAGCCTGGAAGGCTGCGGTGAGAGCCAGTGCCACTACAGTCAGCTTTTTCATCTTAATCCCTTGTGGTGTTGCAAGCTTTTGTTTTGAAAACGGGGTCATGCTAGGCAGCGGGGATGACAGCGGGGTGACAGTTGGATGAAGAGTCGATGGCAATTGGGTTGCAATTGGATGAATTGGCTACATTCTTGCTCGCAGCGGCTACTTTTGTGCGCAAAGGTTTGCCCTTGTGGTAGAATGCCGCCCGTTTTCGAGCTCCATAGGTTGGATATGCGATGAGACGTGAACTGGCAATCGAGTTTTCCCGAGTGACGGAAGCGGCTGCACTGGCTGGCTACAAGTGGCTCGGACGTGGTGACAAGAATATCGCTGATGGGGCGGCCGTAGCGGCCATGCGCCACATTCTCAACCAGATCGAGATCGATGGTGAGATTGTGATCGGCGAAGGTGAAATTGATGAAGCGCCGATGCTCTATATCGGCGAGAAGGTCGGTACCGGACACGGCGACGCGGTGGATATCGCGGTCGATCCCATCGAGGGTACCCGCATGACCGCCATGGGTCAGGCCAACGCGCTGGCCGTGCTGGCGGTGGGCGACAAGGGTTCTTTCCTGAAAGCGCCTGACATGTACATGGAAAAGCTGATCGTCGGGCCCAAGGCCAAAGGCGCCATCGACCTGGATCAGGCTCTCGAGCTGAACCTGAAGTCCGTGGCCAAGGCGCTGGGCAAGCCGCTCTCCCGTCTGACCGTGATTACCCTGGCCAAGCCGCGTCATGACAAGGCAATCAAGGAGATGCAGGGTCTGGGCGTGCGGGTGTTCGCCATTCCTGATGGTGACGTTGCCGCCTCCATCCTCACCTGTCTGCCGGACAGCGAAGTCGACATGCTGTATGGCATCGGCGGCGCACCGGAAGGGGTGATCTCCGCTGCGGTGATCCGCGCGCTGGATGGCGACATGCAGGCCCGTTTGGTGCCGCGTCACCGCGTCAAGGGCGACAGCCCGGAAGTGCGTGCGCTGGGCGAGCAGGAAATTGCCCGCTGCGAAGCGCTGGGCATCGATGTCAACAAGGTGCTCAAGCTGGAAGACATGGCGAAGAATGACAACGTCATCTTCTCCGCCACCGGCATCACCAAGGGTGATCTGCTGGATGGCATCACCAGCGATGGCGTGATGGCGACCACCGAGACTCTGTTGATCCGTGGTAAATCCCGCACCATTCGTCGTATCAAGTCGATCCATTACCTGGAGCGCAAAGACAGCGTGGTACGCGACATTATCCTGTGATGATGGCTCGCTAACCCGGCTGTGTCTGAAGCCCGATCGCCCGTGCGGTCGGGCTTTTTGTTGTGCGCCAGCTACGTTTGTGCCGCCGCTTCGGCTATGGTGGTTCAGACCGTCCCAAAGGAGTGGAGTCTATGGAGTGTCGTAGTGGCTGCGCTGCCTGTTGCATCGCCCCCAGTATCAGCAGTGCCATTCCCGGTATGCCAGATGGCAAACCGGCTGGCGTCCCCTGTATCCAGCTCGATAGCGCCCTTGGCTGCAAGATCTTCGGTCAACCGGAGCGGCCGGCGGTGTGTGGCGGTTTTCGCCCCATGATGGATGTGTGCGGCAGCCACCGTGCCGAGGCCATCTGGCTGATCGGCGAGCTGGAGCGGCTCACCACCTGACGAGGGCAGGTTGAAGAAATAAAAAAAGAGGCCGCATCATGCGGCCTCTTTTTTTATCTTTTCGCTGGGGATCAGATCCCCGCCAGCTCCAGTGCCTGACGATAGTATTCGTTGGCCTTGTTGGTGAGGCGGCGCTTGTCCATCAGCTGGCCGAGGGCGTGATAGGCGGCGGCGCTCGGCGCCCGCTCCACCTCCTGCTCCAGCAGCTTCTGGGCATCGTCCAGCTGACCGGCCAGCAGATAGAGCTGGGCCAGTGCGGTGTCCACCTCCGGTTGCCCCTGCTGCTTTTGCAACAGCGCCAGCAGCGGCTGATAGCTGTCGAGTTTCAGCTTGGGTAGGCGAGCCAGCAGCTGCGGCATCGGCTGTTTGCGCAGCGCCTCCTGCCACAGGGTGGCGGCCTCGCCGTCGGCGCCCAGCTGGCGCAGCAGATCGCCGTAGCAGGCCAGCAGCTCTGGCTCAAGGCGCAGCTTGCGCGGCAGATCCTGCCACACCGCCTTGAGGGTTTCGAGGCTGCTGGCAGCCTGTTGCAGGCGACCAGACCAGGCCTGTTGCAGCAGCTCTTCTTCCTGTTTCGGGGTCAGCTTGCCTACCTTGTGCAGTGCCGGGATCAGGTCGCACAGAGCGCTCCAGTCCTGACGGGCCAGATGCACCTGGCGCAGCTGATCCAGCACCATGGGGTGGCGCGGGTTGAGGGCGTAGACCGACTCCAGCATCGCCAGCGCCGTGTCGTACTGGCCCTGCTCGATCTGCAGCTGGGTCTGGGTCAGGGTGAGCGCCAGCTCGGCCTTGGGATTCTCCTCCTGCGCTTTTTGCAGGTATTGATCCCGGCGTGCGTCGTCACCACGGGCCTGTGCCGCCTTGGCGGCGCTCAGGTAGTTGAGCAGCGGGGTGTCGCTGTTGCTGGCCCCCTTGATCATCAGCTTTTCAGCCTGACTGTAGTGCCCTTCGGCCATCGCCAGGGTGGCGGCGACGGTCTGTTGATTGGCCTTGCGGCGGCGGCGCGAGCCGTACCAGCCGAGGGTCTTGCGGCGCAGGCCGAATACCCGGCCCAGCAGCCACTCGACGATCAGCAGGGCGCCGTAGAAAAGCACGGCCAGGATCACCGCGCTGGTGACGGAGGATTCGATGGTGTAATTGCCAAGGGCAATCAGCACATAGCCCTTGTTGCCGGAGGCTTGCGGGCCAAAGATCAGCCCTGCGACCATCACGGCGACCAGAATGATTATACGGATCATGGTGCCCTCCTCAGCTACTGGCCAGAATGCGTTGCAGGCGTTCGGTCAGCACCTGCTCCAGCATGGCCTGGGTCTTGAACTGGGCCGGATAGTCGATCTGGATCTGCTCACCCTTGAGCTTGTCGATCTCGCCCTGCATGTAGCGGGTGGCGCTGTTGTCGGTGTCGAAATATTGGGTCAGCCAGCGCTGGGCCTTGTCCAGGCTGTCTTCGTAGAGCGCCTGCTGCTCGCGATAGACGGAGAGCTGGGCCTGCAACAGCTTGGTTTTGAGGTTTTCACGCAGGAAGATCTCCTGCTGCGGCGAGAGCAGCGCCTCGACCGCGCCATCGCGGCGACGGATGGTGACGAAGTTCTCGGTGAACTTGACCCAGTTTTTCTTCAGGTTGCTCTCCCACTCGTCGGGATTGGTGCTGACCGCTTGATCCGGCTCGGTCTTGGCTTCCGGCATGCTGACGGTGGAGAGGGGCAGCAGCTCGATCTGGTCGGACAGCGCCGCCAGCTTGAGGGTCAGCCCCTCGCGGTCGATGCGCGGCATCCCCTTGAGCTTGGCGATATCCTCGGCCAGCGCCTTGCGGATCGGCATCAGGCTGGGGTCGTTGAGAGCGGCGATCCGCTCGTCGGCATTGCCGAGCAGGGTGATGGCGGAGACGAGGTCATGCTCCAGCCACAGCTTGCGGCCCGCCATCCGTACCAGATACTCGGATTCGGCCAGCATCCAGTCGTTGGGGCGCTTGTCATTCAGGTCCAGTACCCGGTTCTGCAGACCCTGCATCTCCCCTTGCAGCCGCTGCTGGGTTTGATCCAGCGCGGCCAGCTGCTCGGCATCCTTGCTGCTGGTCTGGTCGATCTTGCTCAGGGCGCTCGCCAGCTGCTGCTTGAGCTGGGCCAGTTCGGCTTGCTGGGCCACGGCATTCTTGTGACCGTGCAGATAGAGACCGCCGGTCAGGCCAAGGGCCAGCAGGATGGCGACCCCTCCCAGTACGGCACCGGAGCGGCTCTTGCTGCCATTGACCGCAGCGGTCGGCTGGGGTTTTACCTGGGATTCTTGTTGTTCTGTCATTCCATCTTCCTCAGTTCCAGTGCGGCCGTCAGGGCCTGGTTGGATGCACCTTGGGCAATCGTGATATGGATAAAGCCCGCGGAGTGGGCCATCTCGGCCACGCGCGGGCTGGGGACCACCAGCAGGCGGTCAAAAAGCCAGGGCCGCTGGTGGTCGGGAACCAGCTCCAGCAGCCGTTGCAGCAGTTCACCACTGGTAATGAGCAGGCTGTCCAGCCCCGCTGCCTGCCAGTGGCGGGTCAATGTCTCCCCGTCCAGCTCGGGGTAGTGGCGTTCATAGGCCGCACAATAGTGCACCAGAGCACCGCGTGAGGCCAGTGTGCTGGCGATGAGATCCCGCCCGCCATTGCCGCGCAGGATCAGTACCCGTTTGCCTGCTACCTGCTGCAGGGCGGGCAGGGCCAGCAGCCCTTCGCTGCGCGGGTCATCCGGGCAGCTCGCCGTGATGCCGATGGCTGCAAACGCATCTGTGCTGGCCTGACCCACCGCAAAGTACTCAATATGTGGCCAGGTCTGACCAGTTTGCAACAGAAAATCGTGTGCAAAATGAACGGCATGGATGCTGACGGCGATAACCACGTCGGCACTGCGCAGCAGGTCGGGCAGGAGAGGGAGTTCGCTGCCCGCCACGGTTTCCAGCAGCGGGCAGCAGAGTGGTGCATGGCCGTGCTGGCGCAACAACTGCACCAGTTCGGCGGCCTGGGCGGCCGGACGCACCACCAGCGGGGTCATGCGCGGTAGACCTCGGCGAGGATCTCGTCGGCACCGGCGGCCAGCAGGCGCTGGGCCAGTTGCTCGCCGAGGGCCTCACCATCGGCCAGCGGGCCGCGGATCTCGTCACGGATTACCTGGCTGCCATCCGGGCTACCCACCAGACCGCGCAGCCAGATCTGCTCGCCTTCGACCAGTGCGTAGGCACCGATAGGCACCTGACATCCCCCTTGCAGGGCGCGATTCATGGCGCGTTCGGTCAGCACCCGGGCGCGGGTCTCGGCGTGCTCCAGCGGCGCCAGCAGGGCGTGAAGCTCAACATCGTCGAGGCGACATTCGATACCGACGGCACCCTGACCGTTGGCGGGCAGGCTCTGCTCCGGCTCGATAAAGGCGGTGATGCGGTGCGCCATCTCCAGTCGTTTCAGACCGGCGGCGGCGAGGATGATGGCGTCGTACTCACCGGCATCCAGCTTGGCGAGGCGGGTGTTGACGTTGCCACGTAGGTCGCGGATCACCAAATCCGGGCGCGCCGCGCGCAACTGGCACTGGCGGCGCAGGCTGGAGGTGCCGACCACGGCCCCTTGCGGCAGTTCGGCAATAGCCTTGAAACGGTTGGAAACGAAGGCGTCGCGGGGATCTTCCCGCTCGCAGATAGTGTGCAGACCAAGTCCCTCGGGGAACTCCACCGGCACGTCTTTCATGGAGTGAACGGCGATATCGGCCCGCCCTTCCAGCATGGCGGTCTCCAGCTCCTTGACGAACAACCCCTTGCCACCGACCTTGGCCAGCGGGGTATCGAGGATCTTGTCACCCTGAGTGCTCATGGGCACCAGTTCGACCTGCAACTGCGGGTGCAGGGCTTCGAGCCGGTCTTTGACAAAGTTGGCCTGCCACAGGGCCAGAGGGCTCTTGCGAGTGGCAATTTTCAGGGTTCGGGCTGCCATATCAATCAGTTGTTTCATTTTTAGAAGGAAATCGATATTACCACCCTTTGCCCGGGCTTTCATGGCGGAGCCGGCAAAAGCGGGGCCAAGCTCAAAAATGCATGCTGAAAATGATTTTCATTAAGCAAGCGGCCTTGATTAATTCATTGAATGCATTGGAATTTAATGATTTCCCCTGATACTTGATGTGGTCATACCAGAAATAATCTGACGTTTAGCTGAAGGCTTGTTTACCACCGCTGTTTGCATTGTTAACATGATCACACTTTTTTGACGTATCCCTCTTTTGGTGCGTCATTTTCACTTAGGTGATAGGCAGGGCATTGCAGGAACACATCGATACGCTGGTTGCGCGTTATGACGACATTACCCGTCTCAAGACGCAACGGGCGTTAGGTCTCATGAGTCGCTACGGGCAGCAGGTATTCCAACTGCTGCCCGTCATGCTGCACTTCAATCACCCCCTGCTCCCCGGTTATGTCTCCGGTGATGTTCCTCATGGCATCTGGAGCTTCAGCGCCAGCGCCGAGCAGCAAGCCTTTATCGATGACCTCTGTCGCAACGCCAACTGTCAGAGCGGCCTGGCAACCCATGATCGAGCCATTCAGGGGCTCTACTCCATGGGCAGCACCTCCTCCATCGGCCAGTGCTGTCACTCCGATCTCGATATCTGGGTTTGCCACGTGGCTGGCTTGTCGCAGGAGCGGCTCGCCCTGCTGGAGCAGAAGTGCCGGTTGCTCTCCAAGTGGGCGGAGCAGCGCGGGGTCGACCTCAACTTCTTCCTGATCCCCGAAGACAAGTTCCGCCAGACCAACGATGCCGAGATGCAGGGAGAGAGCTGTGGCAGCGCCCAGCACCTGCTGCTGCTTGACGAGTTCTACCGCAGCGCCATGCGTATCGCGGGCAAACGCTTGATCTGGTATCTGGTGCCCACCGAGTGTGATGATCACTACGATGAGTATGTGAACGAGCTGTTCGAGAGCGGCAAGCTCAAGCAGGATGACTGGCTCGATCTGGGCAGTTTTGACCGTATTCCGGCCGAAGAGTATTTCGGCTCCGCCCTGTGGCAGCTCTACAAGGGGATCGACTCCCCCTACAAGGCGGTGCTCAAGTCGGTGCTGATGGAAGCCTACTCCCACGAGTATCCCAACACCCGCCTGCTGTCGATGATCAGCCGCGACTGGTTCCAGCACAACGAGGGGATGCACTACCGGCTCGACAACTACTGTCTGATGCTGGACAAGGTGACCAACTACCTCAAGTCCATCGGCGACATGGCGCGGCTCGATCTGGTGCGCCGCTGCTTCTACCTCAAGGTGTGCGACGGTCTCAGCCATCCCAAGGATGATCACTCCCCCGAGTGGCGCCGCGAGCAGATGAGCCAGCTGGTCTCCTACTGGGGCTGGAGTCAGGACAAACTTTATCAACTCGATCATCGCCATGAGTGGAAGATCGAAGAGGTGAAGATCGCTCACGCCGAGCTGCTGGAAGCCCTGATGCAGAGCTACCGCAACCTGATCCAGTTCGCCCGCCGCAACAACATCAGCGAGTCGATCAACCCGGAAGATATCGGCATTCTGTCGCGCAAACTCTACGCCGCGTTCGAGAGCCTGCCGGGCAAGGTGCAGCGCATCAACCTCAAGATCGCGCCGGATCTCAGCGAGCCGGATCTCAGCTTCGTGCAGGTGCCGCATGGTCGCCTCAACCGCGCCGGCTGGTATCTCTACAAACATTCGCTGGAGCCGGTGGACATCATTGGCCGCGCGCCGCTGGAGTTCAACGGCTACATCAGCAAGCTGGTCTCCTGGGCCTACTTCAACGATCTGCTGACCCCCCAGTCGCGGGTGCACCTGTTCAATCAGGGCTCGGATCTGCACATCGACAATCTGCACCAGTTCTGCCGCGATCTCTCCGGCTGCTTCCCCGAGAAGTACCCGCTCGCCACCAACCTGGCGCTCAGTCGGCCGTGCGAGATCCGTCAGCTCTCCATCTTCCTCAACCTAGAGATGGACCCGACCAGCCACTGGGTCGGTCAGGTGATCGAATTTGACGCCAATACCGTGGATGTCTTCTCGTTCGGTCGCAATCAGGAGTGTCTGGTGGGTTCGGTGGATCTGGTCTATCGCAACTCCTGGAGCGAGATCCGTACTCTGCACTTCCAGGGGGATGAAGCTGTGGTCGATGCCCTCACCACCATCCTCGGCAAGATGCATCAGGATGCCGCCGCCCCCGAGATGATCGAGGTGTTCTGCTATAGCCAGCACTTCCGATCTCTGGTGCGCACCCGTTTCCAGAAGCTGGTGGCGGAGTGTATCGATCTGCGCCTTGCCCGCGACAAGCAGCAGCTGGTCAAGACCATGGCCCTTGGCCGCGAGAAGTACGGCATCTTCTTCGAGCGGCGCGGGGTGTCGGTGAAGAAGCTGGAGAACGCCATCGATTTTTACCGTCACATCTCCCACAACAAGCTGGATCACCTGCCGCTGCGGCTCGACAAGACCCACAGCCAGCATCTGCCGAGCATCGTCGATGCCTACGCCAGCGAAGGGTTGGTGCAGTTCTTCTTCGATACCCGGGATGCGGGCACCAACATCTATATCCTCGATGAGGCGAACCGGGTGGAGATCTACCAGCACTTTGCCGGCAACAAGGATGAGCTGGTGGCGGGGGTCAACCGCTTCTACACCTCCAACCACGAGCGGTTCAGCGATGATGGTCAGTTCATCAACTTCAACCTGCCCCAGTACTACGAGATAGTGCAGCAGGGGAGCGAGCTGGCAGTGATCCCCTATCGCAGCCAGGGAGCTCCGCGTGAGCAGGTGTCACCCACTCGTGATGTCGGGTGACCCGCGAGGGTAAGTCGCCATAAAAACGGCCTGCAGATGCAGGCCGTTTGCTTTTGCGGTTGCTCAGGCGCCGAGGCGGGCCAGCAGCCAGCTGCGAATGTCGCCCAGCTGCGGGCGGCAGATCTCGTGACGCATCGGGTACTCGTGCCACTCGGGGGCGAGTCCGGCGCTTTCCAGCCGGTTTTTGGCATCCCAACCGAGCGACAGGCTCACCACATCGTCATAGATGCCGTGCATGTAGCAGATGGGCAGGGAGCGAGCGGCCTCGCTCATCTCGCCGAGCAATTTGTCGGGGGCGGCCAGATAGGTGGACATGCAGAGCAGGCCCGCCAGCGTTGTCTGATAGCGCAGCGCGGTGAAGGAGGCAATCACCCCGCCCTGAGAGAAGCCCGCCAGTACGATGCGCTCGGGGGCAAACCCGTCGGCCACCAGCTGATCGAGCAATGCGGCAATCTGGTCGGCGGATTCACGGACATGGGACTCCACTGCCCGCTCGGCGGGGTCCTCGAAGCTCTTGATGTCGTACCAACCGCGCATCTTGTAGCCCATGTTGATAGTGATGGGGCGCTCGGGGGCATCCGGCAGCAGGTGACGTACCGGTAGCTCGGCGGGCAGATCCAGTGCGTTCACCAGCGGGGCGAGACCGGCGCCGGAATCACCCAGCCCGTGTAGCCAGATCACCGCATGACGGGCGCCCTGCGGGTGCAGGTCGATCATGGGAACACCACCTCTTCGCCCGCCTGGGCGGTGCAGGATTGGCTCAGCAGCGCCTTGAGCTCGTGGCCGAAGCGGTTGTCGATCCAGGTGTCACCCTGCAGTTCGAAGTGGAAGCCGTTCTCGCGGGTGGCGACCCAAATCTGGTGCAGTGGCTCCTGCTTGTTGATGATGACCTTGGTCTTGTTCTCGAAAGAGAGGGTCAATACGCCGCCGTTGCGTTCGCAGTCGATATCCGGATACCCCTCGTCGAGCGTGTCTTCCACATATTGGAAAAAGGCGTCGGTCAGGGCGTGATACTCGTGATCCTTCATCGGTTTATCCTGTTGCTTTTAACAATGTGAGTGCGATTATAGAGGGCCAAAAATTTTTTCGCAGCGAACCATTATGATCACTCAGTTCACCAAGTGTCTGCTTGCCACTCTTCTGTCCCTCGGGTTGGCCGCGTGCGGTCTGAAGGGGCCGCTCTATATGCCGCCCCCCGAGCAGCCACAGAGCCAGAGTACACCGCAAGCAGCACCGCCTGCGACCACTGAGGCTGCCACCGAGGCCGCGCCGCACTAATGCCGCACCCATTCTAGGAAGGAACCGCCCCCTTGGATCACTTTAACTACGACGCCGACGGCCAGCTTCAGGCCGAGCAAACCTCGCTGCAACAGCTTGCCGAGCAGTACGGTACCCCGCTTTACGTCTACTCCCGTGCGACCCTCGAGCGCCACTGGCACGCCTTCGACAAGGCCGCTGGCGATATTCCCCATCTGATCTGCTATGCGGTGAAAGCCAACTCCAACCTGGCGCTGCTCAACCTGCTGGCTCGTCTGGGCTCGGGGTTTGACATCGTCTCTGGTGGCGAGCTGTCGCGGGTACTGGCGGCGGGCGGTGATCCGGCCAAGGTGGTCTTCTCCGGTGTTGCCAAGAGTGAAGCGGAGATGCGCCTTGCGCTGGATAAAGAGATCCTCTGCTTCAATCTGGAGTCGGAAGCCGAGCTGGAGCGCCTCAATCGGGTGGCGGGCAGCATGGGCAAGAAGGCTCGCGTCTCGGTGCGGGTCAATCCGGATATCGATGCCGGTACTCACCCCTATATTTCCACTGGCCTCAAACAGAACAAGTTCGGCATCCCCATCGAGCTGGCGCCAGCCATCTATCGCAAGGCGGCCGCGATGGCGAACATCGAGATCGTCGGGGTGGATTGCCATATCGGCTCGCAACTCACTGAATTAAATCCCTTTATGGAAGCGGCTGACAAGTTGCTGCGGCTGATCGACGGTCTGGCGGCGGAAGGGATTCATATCCACCATCTGGATGTGGGCGGCGGTCTGGGGGTCAACTACGGTTCCGAGCAGCCACCCCATCCGACCGAGTATGCCGAAGCGCTCAAGCAGAAGCTGGCGGGCCGGGATCTGACCCTGCTGTTCGAGCCGGGCCGCGCCATCGTCGCCAATGCCGGTGTGCTGCTGACCCGGGTCGAGTACCTGAAGCCGGGCGAGACCCGCAACTTCGCGCTGATCGATGCCGGCATGAACGACATGCTGCGCCCCTCGCTCTACGGCGCCTGGATGAACATCATCGAGGTGGATAGCCGTGCCGGCCATGCTCCCGCGATCTATGACGTGGTGGGCCCGGTGTGCGAGACCGGCGACTTCCTCGGCAAGGAGCGCACCTTGGCCATTGCCGAGGGCTCCCTGCTGGCAGTGCGTTCGGCCGGAGCCTACGGCTTTACCATGTCATCCAACTACAACACCCGTCCGCGCGCAGCCGAAGTGCTGGTGGATGGTGCCGAAGCACACCTGATCCGCGAGCGTGAGCAGTTGGCCGATCTCTGGCGCGGTGAGCACCTGCTGCCCTGATGGCGCAGGCTGGGACAATGATTTCATAACGGTTGACGGTGAGTTTTTACAGCCCTAACAGCACAGGAATGCACGATGTTGATAGATTTTTCCAAGATGCATGGCTTGGGCAACGACTTCATGGTGGTGGATGGCGTCACCCAGAAGGTATTTTTCAGCAATGACGTCATCAAGAAGCTGGCAGATCGCCACTTCGGGATCGGCTTTGACCAGCTGCTGCTGGTGGAGCCGCCCTATGACCCTGAACTCGACTTTCACTATCGCATTTTCAATGCCGATGGCAGCGAGGTGGAGCAGTGTGGCAACGGTGCCCGCTGTTTTGCCCGTTTCGTGCGTCTCAAGGGGCTGATAAACCGGGATCGCATCGCGGTCAGCACCGCCCGGGGTCGCATCGTGTTGCAGCTGGAGGGGGAGAACCAGGTCACGGTCAACATGGGTGTTCCCCAGTTTGAGCCGGGCAAGATCCCGTTCCGGGCCCAGAAGGCAGAGAAAACCTATCTGTTGCGGGCGCAGGAGCATACCGTGATGTGTGGCGTGGTCTCCATGGGTAATCCCCACTGCGTCATCGAGGTGCCTTCGGTCGCCGATGCACCGGTCGAGACGCTCGGTGCCATCATGGAGCGCCACGAGCGTTTCCCTGAGCGGGTCAACGTCGGCTTCATGGAGATGGTCAACGCCACCGAGATCAAGCTGCGTGTATTCGAAAGGGGCTGTGGCGAGACCCTGGCCTGTGGCACCGGTGCCTGTGCGGCGGCGGTGATTGGCATCAGTCAGGGCAAGCTCAAGGAGCGGGTCACCGTCAGTCTGCCGGGCGGCAAGCTGACCATCGCCTGGAAGGGGCCGGGCCAGCCGGTCTATATGACAGGTCCCGCCGAGCATGTGTTTGACGGCCAGATAGAGGTTTAGCCGATAAAGGTTCAGGTACGGGGGGCGTTGGCCCCCTTTGCCCATGATGTCGGGGCAGCGAGCCCCATTTCTCTGATGGATCAACCAATTTATGAGCGAACTCAAACGGCAGGAGCAATCGGTGGATGAAGCCACTGTGCTGGAGTACCTGGCCCGTTATCCCGAGTTTTTCCAACGCCATGCCGCCGTGCTGGACCGGATCCGCATTCCCCATGAACGCAAAGGGTCGGTCTCGCTGGTCGAGCGCCAGCTGGAGCGTCAGCGCGAGCGGATCGAACAGCTGGAGCAGGAGATCACCGAATTGATGGGGATCGCCAGCGAAAACGAGCGGATCTTCCGGGTCTATGCCGATCTCTACGGCGAGCTGTACGGCTGCCAGACCCTGTTCGAGGTAAGTGCCGTGATGGGCAAGGCCTTTGTCCAGCGGCTGCGCCTGACCGGGCTGCGGCTCTGGCTCAATCCCAAGAAGTTTGCCCTGAGCGGGCCCGAGCAGCGCTTTCTGGCGCAGGGCAAGCAGCTCGAATCCCTGCTGGGTCAGCGTCTGCCGGGGCAGGATTACTACTTTGGCCGCCTGAGCCAGAGCGAGAAGCAGGCGCTGTTTGGCCATGATGTGCTGGTCAACTCGGTGGCCCTGATGCGGCTCGGCGATCTCGGTGTGCTGGCCTTCGCCAGCTCGGATCCCGGCCACTTTACTCCCCACAACGACACCCTGCTGCTGGGCCAACTGGGGCGCCTGCTGCAACTGCGTCTGCCCGAGTTGACTCATGGCTAGAACACCGGCCAAAGCACCCGTCATCGCACCGCCACTGCCTGCGGCACTGGCGGACGAGCTGGCGGCCTTTATCGAATACCTGAGGGTCGAGCGTCAGCTCAGCCCTCATACCCGCAATAACTATCAAGCCCATCTGGAGGCGATGACCGCCGAGCTGGTGGCCCTCGGACTCACTGATTGGGGTCGGCTCGAGGCGAGTCAGGTGCGCACTCTGGTGACCCGGATGCACAAGGCGGGCCTTGCTCCTCGTTCCCTTTCCACCAAGGTTTCTGCCCTGCGCAGCTTTTGCGACTGGCAGGTGCGGCAGGGTCGGCTGACCGCCAATCCGGCTCGCGGCATCGTCACCCCCAAACAGGGGCGGCCGCTGCCGAAAAACCTCGATGTGGACGAGATGCACCAGCTGCTCAACATTACCGATGAACAGGATCCGCTGGCGGTGCGGGATCGCGCCATCATGGAGCTGATGTACTCTTCAGGGCTGCGTCTGGCCGAGCTGGTGGGGATCAATCTGGTGGATTTGAAGCTCGACGACCGTCAGCTCAAGGTGACCGGCAAGGGCTCGCGGGAGCGGGTGCTGCCCATCGGCCGGATGGCGGTGGAGTGGCTGCAGAAGTGGCTCAAGGTGCGGCCGTTGCTGGCCGGGGACGAGAGTGAGGCGCTGTTTGTCTCCAGCCGCAAGCAGCGGCTGTCGGCCCGCTCGGTACAGGCCCGCCTCGATGGCTGGGGCAACAAGCAGGCGCTCAACGCCCACGTCCATCCCCACAAGCTGCGCCACAGCTTCGCCACCCATATGCTGGAGTCCTCCGGCGATCTGCGGGCGGTGCAGGAGCTGCTGGGACATGCCGACCTCTCTACCACCCAGATCTATACCCACCTCGACTTCCAGCATCTGGCCAAGGTCTACGACAGCGCTCACCCCAGGGCCAAGCGTGACCCGGATGCGCAGGACGATGAATAACGGGCCCTGAGCCCCGTTGCAGAGGAGAGTCCATGCACTTTTATCGCCGCTGGCAGCCGGTTGCTGCCATCTCGTTTGACCTCGATGACACCCTCTATGACAACGGCCCCGCCATCGTGCGCGCCGAGCAGTGGATGTTGAGCCATCTGCGCAGCGAATATCTGGCCACCGCCATGCTCGACAAGCCACGCTGGCTGGAGTTAAAACGCGCCGTGTTGCTGGCCAACCCCGAGCTGCGCCACGATGTCAGCCTGGCGCGCCAGCAGACCATCCGCGCCGCCATGGTGGCGGGGGGCATGGCTGACCAGCATGCCAGTCGCGAGGCGGAGCAGGTGTTTGCTGCGTTTCTGGCAGAGCGCTCGAAGATCGAGGTGAGCGAGTCCACTCATCAGCTGCTGGCCAGACTGGCCGAACGCTACCCGCTGGTGGTCATCACCAACGGCAATCTGGATCTGGCGCAGGCAGGGCTGGATCGCTACTTCACGCTGGTCTGCAAGGCGGGGGCGGGCGCCAGGATGAAACCGGCGCCGGATATGTTTGAGCAGACCCGCAGCGCCCTCAAGCTGCCAGCGGGGCGGATCCTCCATGTGGGGGATCATCCCGAGACCGATGTACTGGGTGCCCGTCTGCATGGCTTTCGCGCCGCCTGGCTCAACGAACGGCAGCAACCGTGGCAACAGCTGCAACTGTTGCCGGACGTGGAGCTGACGGCACTGGAGGAGCTGGCCGAGCTGCTGCTCTGATAGCGCTGGCGGGTGGCCACGCTCAGGCGGTAATGGCTGTCAGCGAATAGCGATATATGGCAAGGGGTTACGCCCGCTATTTGCGACAAACCAACCCGAGCAGGGTGTAGCGATCGCGCTGGTTGACGCGGCAGTAGCTGATGCCGACGGGCAGCGCCTGCTGCAGGGTGATGGCGCTGTTCTGATAGCGGCAGACCAGATAGAGCGGGCGCAGGCTGCTATCGAGCTGGCTCCAGTAGTGGGTCTCGTCGCTGTCGCCATTATCCGGTTTGAGTTGGGCCAGCTCGGCAGATCTCCGTCGAACAGGGCCAGATTATCGAGCCGGTGACTGAGGGTTTCGTCCGGTTTGCCATCGTCATTGCGGGTGAACGCCTGCCAGCCCTGCTGCGGGGTCAGCAGCTGCTGTCGAGTCTCGATGGTGGCGGGACAATCAAATTGCAGGCTGGCGGCAAGGGCCAGGGTAGTCAGTAACATGGCTGCGGTTCTCTCTTCACGTCCTCAATACGATGCCATGCTACGTCATCTTCCGCCGAACAGCTTCATCAGCTTATCAAGCAGATCAAGCTGTTGTGGTGGTTGCTTCATGGCTTCCGCCTCCCGCTCCAGCAGCGCCTGCTGCTCCTGCTGGCGGTCGCTCAGCACCCGGTAGAGGGGCTCGACCAGCGCCTCACGCTGCATCACCAGTTCCTGAAACATTGCCTGATTGATGCGATAGGTTTCGACGGTGGCCACCGCCCGTACCGTGAAGGAGCTGGGCTCGCCGGTGAGCAGGCTCAGTTCGCCAAAGAAGTCTCCCGCGTTGAGCGTACCAAGCTTCAGCTCTCGTCCCTCGACATTGACCACCATCTCGGCTTCCCCTTTGACCAGCACGAACAGCCAGCTGGAGACATCTCCCTGCTCCAGCATGATGTCGCCGCTGACGAAGGGGGCGAACTTCACCTGATCGGCCAGCTGAAGCAGCTCATTCTCCTGCAACATGGCAAACAGCGGCAGCTTGCGCAGGGTATCGGTTCGTTCGGCGGTGTGGCGCTTGTGGCGGGCATCCAGATGCTGCTTCTCCTTGGCCATAAAGACGTTGAAGATCGGCGGGGTGAGGCGGCGATCGTTGCGACGCAGGGCGGCATCGATCAGGCTGCGCACCATGGAGTCGGTCGGATCGTCGCGAGCCAGGTCAGTGAGCCAGTAGCGCACCGCATAGCGGGCAATCCCTCCTTCGACGTTCATCAGCAGGCAGTCCGGTTGTGGATGCTTGGCGACGCAGGGGAGCTTGGTCTCCCGCAGGGATTTCTCGATCAGCGCGATGATCTGGGTCGGCAGGGTATCCAGGGTCAGATCGAACCAGACCCAGCGCCGCCACTGCAAGGGTTCGCCACGGCGACGCCCGAGCACGGTGAAGCGCTGTTTAAGCAGGTGGCTGTTGGGGATGACGACTGTCTCCCAGTTGCGGGTCTCGATGGTGGTAGCACGCCAGTTGATCTCCACCACCCGGCCCTGGGTGGTGTCGACTTGCAGCCAGTCACCGATGGCGATGGAGTTGTCGAGCTGAATGGAGACCCCGGCCAGCAGGTTGCCCAGGGTGTCCTGCATGGCGAAGGCGATGACCGCTGTGATCACCGCCGAGGTGGTGACTATCTCTCCGAGCGCCATGCCGGAGGCGTAGAGGCGAAACAGACCCCAGCCGATATAGCCGATGGTGATGACGATATCGGCGATGATCCGCGGGATCCGCACATGGCAGAGGGGGAGCAGAAACTCGAACAGCAGGATCCCCCATATCTTGACCAGTATCAGGCCAGCCAGCAGGGTGGAGATCTCGATCAGCAATTGATGGGGCAGCGGCAGTTTGAACCAGCCCCCTTCCAGCTGGATCAGCAGGATCACCACCGCGCTAATCATCACGAAACTGAGCTCGGAGAGCAGCTCCCGTCGCTGTCCCGGACGGCGCCAGAAGTGGAGCAGCATCAGGGATAGGGTGAGCAGGGTCCAGAACGGGTGTTCGCCAATCCAGATCAGCGTCGGTAGCGCGGTGAGGTTTTCGCCAGCCATAGCAGCACCTTATTGTGGTTTTATTTCCAGCATAGCTGCTACGGCGCGGGGAAATGGTGCGTTGGGGCGGCAATTTATTTATCCTGTGCAGAACCGGGCAAAGGAGTGCGATTGAGTGAAATTTTCAAAGAAAATCATCTGTTTGATGGCCCTGTTGCCATTGGCTGGCTGCGACCTGCTGGCCGAGAAGTATCGGGTCGAATTCCGGGATGGCTCCTGGCGTGAAATAGCCATTACCCCCTTCTCCAGCGAGGCACGCTGGCGCGAGGGGTGTGCCACCGGCGAGGTGCTGAGCGACATGAAGGTGCCCATCAAGCGGGGCGACACGGTCAATGGTCGCGAGCAGCTGCTGATCGGCGGCGAGAAGTTCGAGCTGGATGACAATAACCTCTACCGCAGCAACGGCATGGTGTTTGGCCATTCGCCTGATCATATCCAGCGCGGGCTCAAGGGGATGGATATCTGCCGCACCTTGCGCCCCGAGCGGGGTGGACTGCCCAAGCTCAAGGCGCGCGGGTTTGGCGACTGAATCGATGAGGGGTTAACTCGCTGCCATCAATGCACAACGCTGGTGGCAGGCATCGCCAAAGGCTTGAAAGATCTTGATGGAGTGGGGGTTTTCATTGGCTTTCCACTCCGGATGCCACTGCACTGCCAGCAAAAAGGGTGACAGTGCGGGAGCATGAAGTGCCTCTATCAGCCCATCTTCGGCGTGGGCCAACGGCTCCAGACCCTTCCCCAACCGGTTAATGCCCTGTCCATGCAGGGAGTTGACCGGAATCTGTTCTTCCCCCATCAGTTCGGCAAACCAGCTGCCCGGCAGCAGTTTGATCTGATGGCTCGGCCCATACTGCTCGTCGACCGGATCGTCGGCATCCTCCCGGTGATCGTCATAACCCGGCTCGTTATAGACCTTCTGATGAATGTCTCCCCCCAGCGCCACGTTGATCTCCTGCAGGCCGCGGCAGATCCCGAGGATCGGCAAACCACGGGCGAGCGCTCCCTTGATGAGGGGCAGGTCGAACAAATCGCGATCCCTGTCTTGCTGTTTTTCCGGCGTGAGGTTCTCCTGGCCGTAGAGGGCCGGATCGATATTGGAACCTGCACCACTCAGATAGACCCCATCGGCGAGATCCAGATACTGCTCCAGATCGGTGGTGCCGCAGCAGGTGGGCACCAGCAGCGGGACGCAGCCGCTTATCTCCACCAGCGGCATGATGTATTTGTGGGTCATCACCTGATAGGCGTGGCCGTTGCGGGGCTGGGCGCCCATGGTCATCAGTACGACAGGTTTACGGGGAGCGGGAGGCAGGGGATTTGGCATAGGGCACCTTGATTATCCTTGGCGTTGAAGTCTCATCCTGCGCCTTGGGCAGGCCCTTGCAAACCGGCAGGGCAAGGGCATGCCTCAAGGCATGGTCATGGGATCCCGCGTCGGGCCGGGTGACAGAATCGTTGGTCAGCCTGGGCAGCGACAGCCTGGATCCTCTCTTCAGTCTGCCAAGGCCGTTCAATATGTCAAACAAAACGATGCAAAATTGTTAACGGATTTATCTTGGACTGCTCTTAAGCGGCGATTTAACGGGGCTGTTGAGATGAGCCGTTAGGGCTGGGGCTGCAAAATGGTGGATATATTAAACGCGCAGGGATGGCGGGGTATGGGGAGAGGAAAAGGCATCAATAGAAGCACGCCTCCCCGAGGGGAGGCGTGTTTCGGGGATCACAGCAGGTCTTCGATCTCGCCGCGCAGATACTGGTACATCTCGCGGTAGGCGACCGGCGGCTTGTTCAGCTCCCGCTCCTTGTTGGCGGAGCGGATCAGCTGGCGCAGCTTCTGGCGATCCAGCTCGTGGAACTGGGACATCAGCTCGTTGAGGGCGCTGTCACCTTCGGTGATCAGGCGCTCGCGCCACTGCTCCAGGCGATGCAAGCGGGCATTCACGGTGGAGTGACGGTTCTTGATGATGGAGAGCGCTTCGGCAATCGGCTCGATATCGCGGCTGCGCATCAGGCGGCCGATGAACTGCAGATGGCGACGGAAGGACTCATCCTTCTTCGGCTTGAGTTTGCGCCCCAGCTCTACCGCTTCGGCCAGCTCTTCATCCAGCGGGATTTTTTCCAGCTCGCTGTGGCTGAGGGAGACGATCTCTTCCCCCATTTTCTGCAATGCTTCGGCATCGCGCTTGAGCTGGCTCTTGCTGGGGCCCCAGTCTTCGAACTCGTTGTCGTCTTGATATTGACTCATCGGTCTCTTGATTCCTGTCATTCACGTTTGGCGGATATGTTACCAGCTTCTCCCGCTGGGCGCAGGGGTCTGATATGCTTACCCCCTTTCCTTCCTTCATACAGATGTGAGTTATGGATCAGCAAGACCAAATCCGCCAGGATCAAGCCCATCTCGAGGCCGTGGTTGCCGAAGCCCTGGAGATAGCCAAAGGACTGGGCGCCTCGCTGGCCGAAGTCTCCATCAGCAAGCAGACCGGGTTGTCGGTGAACACCCGGGGTTGTGAACTGGAAAGCATTGAATTCAATAAGGATGGCGCCCTCGGTATCGCCGTCTATCGCGATGGTTGCAAGGGATCTTCCTCGACCACCGATCTGAGCAAACCCGCCATTCGCGCTGCCGTTGAAGCGGCTATCGAGATTGCTCGCCACACCTCGGCCGATGATTGCGCCGGTCTGGCGGACGCCGAGCTGCTGGCCTGGGATGCCCCCGATCTACAACTGTGTCACCAAATCGAACTGGATCCCCAGCGCGGTATCGAACTAGCCATCGAGTGCGAGCGGCTGGCGCTTGGTCGCGATGCCCGCATCAAGCACTCCGACGGTGCCGGTTTCTCCAGCCATCTCGGCATCAAGGTCTATGGCAACAGCCACGGCTTCGTCAAAGGCTACGCGGCGTCGCGCAACTCACTGAGCTGCGTGCTGATCGGCGAGCAGGATGGCGATATGCAGCGTGATTACGGCTACTCCTCCAGCCGTACCCTCGACGGGCTCTGGAGCCCGCAGCGCATTGCCGACGAAGCCGTTGAGCGTACCGTCTCCCGCCTCGGCGCCCGCAAGATCTCTACCCGTCATGCGCCTGTGCTGTTCCACCCGGACACAGCCTCCGGCCTGTGGGGCCATCTGGTGATGGCCATCAGCGGTGGCAACCTCTATCGCAAGTCGAGCTTCCTGCTCGACAAATTGGGCAAGCAGATCCTGCCCGAGTGGCTCACCATTCAGGAGTTCCCCCACCTGCTGGGCGGGCTCGCCAGTACCCCGTTCGATGGCGAAGGGGTGCGTACCCGCGACATGGATATCATCCGTAACGGCGAGCTGATGAGCTGGCTGCTTACCTCCTACTCCGCTCGCAAGCTGGGGCTGACTACTACGGGTCACGCCGGTGGCATCCACAACTGGCAGGTCTCCAATACTGGCCAGGATTTTCAGGGCATGCTGAAAGAGATGGGCACCGGTCTGCTGGTGACCGAGTTGATGGGGCAGGGGGTCAATATCGTCAATGGCGACTACTCCCGCGGCGCTGCCGGTTTCTGGGTCGAGAATGGCGAGATAGCCTATCCGGTCGAGGAGATCACCATCGCCGGCAATCTGGCCGAGATGTTCAGTCATATCGTGGCGGTGGGTCGTGACGAGGATGAGCGCTCCAGTCTCAAGACCGGCTCGGTGCTGGTAGAGAATATGAAGCTGGCGGGCCACTGATCCGGGTTTCAACAGAACCGAAACCATGAAAAAGGCCCCCTCGCCAACGCGAGGGGGCCTTTTTATCGGCTAGCGATCAGTGGGCGATCAGCCCTTGATGCGCTCGATGCGGCCACCCAGACCCTGCAGCTTCTGCTCGATGTCTTCGTAGCCACGGTCGATGTGATAGATACGGTCGACGATGGTGGAGCCTTCGGCCACGAAGCCGGCCAGCACCAGACTGGCGGAGGCGCGCAGATCGGTCGCCATTACCTGGGCACCCTTGAGTTGCTCGGTGTCACGGCAGATGGCTACGTTGCCCTGCAGTTCGATGTCTGCGCCCATCCGTACCAGTTCGGGAACGTGCATGAAGCGGTTCTCGAAGATGGTCTCGGTGACCATGCCGGTGCCTTTGGCGACGGCGTTCAGCACAGTGAACTGTGCCTGCATGTCGGTCGGGAAGGCCGGGTAGGGGGCAGTCTTGATGGTGACCGGTTTGAGGGTGCGGCCAGTCATGTCGAGGGTGATCCAGTCTTCACCCTTCTCAATCAGGGCGCCAGCTTCTTCCAGCTTGACCAGTACCGCTTCCAGCAGGGTCGGGTCGGTCTTGCGGCAGGTGATCTTGCCGCCGGTGACCGCTGCGCCCACCAGGAAGGTTCCGGTTTCGATGCGATCAGGCTGCACGCTGTAGTTGCCGCCGTGCAGACGCTCGACACCGTCGATGGTCAGGGTATCGGTGCCCGCGCCCTGGATCTTGGCGCCCAGAGTATTGAGGAAGTTGGCCAGATCGACTACTTCCGGCTCGCGCGCGGCGTTTTCGATCACGGTGCGGCCATCAGCCAGGGTCGCGGCCATCATCAGGTTTTCGGTACCGGTCACGGAGACCATATCCATCAGGATGTGGGCGCCTTTCAGGCGACCATCGACACGGGCCTTGATGTAACCATCTTCGATGGTGATCTTTGCACCCATCAGCTCCAGGCCGTGGACGTGCAGGTTGACCGGACGGGCACCGATGGCGCAACCGCCGGGCAGGGAGACATCAGCAGCACCGAAACGGGCAGCCAGCGGGCCCAGCGCCAGAATGGAGGCGCGCATGGTCTTCACCAGCTCGTAGGGAGCGACGTGGTTGTTTACGGCACCGGTCAGCACGGTCACATTGCCGTTGACCTTGGTGGTGGCGCCCAGCATCTCCAGCAGCTTGATGGTGGTGCCCACATCTTTCAGGCGCGGCACGTTGGAGAGGTGTACCTCTTCATCACAGAGCAGGGTCGCGAACAGGATCGGCAGCGCGGCGTTTTTGGCGCCGGAGATGGTCACTTCGCCGTTGAGAGTACAACGACCATCGATTTTGAATTTGTCCATTTTTACTTCGTTACCAAATCAGGAGGGCAATAGGAATTTACGTTCGCGTTTCCACTCGGCGTCGGTGAACGCCTTGATGGAGAGGGCGTGAATGGCGTTGCTGGCGATCTTGTCCATCAGCGGGGCATAGATGGCCTGCTGCTTCTTGACCCGGCTCATGCCGTCAAACATGTCACCGACGGCGATCACTTGGTAGTGACTACCGTCCCCTTTGACATGGACTTCGGACAATGGCAGAGCCTCAAGGAGTATCGCTTCAATTTCAGAGACTTGCATTATGCGTCCTCAGTTGTGAGCGGAGTTGACTGAAACAGCCCGGCCACCCCGTAGAGGTTGGCCAGGGTATAGAAATCACTGGAGGCGCCCACCAGTTGCGGTGTGGCGCCTCGCACTAATACGGCTTTGGCCCATTTGACCAGCAGGGCCAGTCCGGCGGAGTCGAGGGTGGTGACGCCGCCGAGCTCAAGCTGGTCGTCCAGCCACCATTCGGCGCGGCGTTGCCACAGGTCATTGACCTGTGGCGCCTGCAGCTCACCGCTGAGGGTCATGGTTTGAGTACCAGCGGCTTGGCGTTGTGCTCGCGCAACTGGGCGATCACCGCATCGATGCCGTTCTGGCGGATCAAACCGCCGAGCTCGCTCTGCTTGGCGGAGAGCAGGCTGATCCCCTCTGCCACCATGTCGAAGGCTTTCCACTCGCCGGTCTTGTTGTTCTTGCGCAGCTTGAACTCGAGGAAGATGTCCGGCTTGCCGGCTTCTTTCACGCTGACGTTGACGGCGGTGATATTGCCGCTGGGAGCTTTGCCCGGCTCGACCTTGACGGTCTGCTTGTCAAAATGGGCCAGCGCATCGGCGTAGGAGCTCACCATGTACTCGGTGAACACCTCGACGAAGGCATTGCGCTGCGCTTCGGTGGTCTCTTTAATCTGGTTGCCAAGCACCTTGTAGGCGGCGAAGCGGTTGTCCACATAGGGCAGCAGCTCTTCGCGGATGATCACCCGCAGGTGATCCGGATTGCTTTTCACCTGGGCTTGATCGGCTTTCAGACGGGCAAAGGTCTGCTTGGCAGCCTGATCCACCAGCGCGTTGGGATCGGTGGCATCGACTGCGGCCTGGGCAGACAGGGAAAAGAGCATGCTGGTCATCAGGCCCAGCAGCAGGGCGATTTTCTTGAACATGATTACTCCTTCTTGCTGTCTGATTTGCTGTCGGAGGATTGGCTGTAGAGGAACTTGCCAATCAGATCTTCCAGTACGATGGCGGATTTGGTGTCTTCAATCAGGTCGCCATCCTTGAGCATCTCGGTGCCCATCTCCTCATCGCTGAAGCCGGGGGCCAGACCGATGTATTGCTCGCCGAGCAGACCGGAGGTGAGGATGGAGAGGGAGCTGGTATCGGCAAACTCGCCAGCGCTCTTTTGCATCATCAGGGTCACTTCGGGCACCTGGGTTTTCGGGTCCAGTACGATGTCGCTGACCCGGCCTACCACCACGCCGCCGACCTTGACCGGCGAACGGACTTTCAGGCCGCCGATATTATCGAAATGCGCGCGCAGGGTATAGGTTTCTCCTTCCGGTTTGAAGCTCAAACCGGCCACTTGCAGGGCCAGTGCCAGAATGGCACCGATGCCAGCCAGCATGAAGGTGCCGACCAGGAATTCTACTTTGCTGAACTTCATCTTTACCTTATCCAAACATGACTGCAGTGAGTATAAAATCCAGGCCGAGCACGGCGAGGGATGAGTGGACCACGGTACGGGTCGTGGCCTGACTGATCCCGGCCGAGGTCGGCTTGGCATCATAACCGTTAAAGAGCGCAATCCAGGTGACCACCAGGGCGAAGATCAGGCTCTTGATGGCACCCTGCATGATATCTTCATGCCAGTCGACGGAGGCTTGCATGGCAGACCAGAAGCCCCCTTCGTCGACGCCAAGCCAATCCACGCCGACCAGCTTGCCGCCGAAGATGCCGATCAGGCTGAACATGAAAGCCAGCAGCGGCATGCTGATGACCCCGGCCCAGAAGCGGGGGGCAACCACCCGGCGCAGCGGGTCGACCGCCATCATCTCGAGGCTTGAAAGCTGCTCGGTGGCCTTCATCAGGCCGATTTCAGCGGTCAGGGCCGAACCGGCACGGCCGGCAAACAGTAGCGCCGTGACTACAGGGCCCAGCTCCCGCAGCAGGGAGAGGGAGACCAGCGGCCCCAGACTCTGCTCGGCGCCGAAATCCTTCAATACGTTGTAACCCTGCAGCGAGAGCACCATGCCGATGAACAGGCCGGAGACCAGAATGATGGCCACCGACTGCACACCCACCACATAGAGCTGCTGGACCAGCAGCGGGAAGTGCTTGCGCGGCTCGGGTTTGCCCGCCAGCGCATGAAACAACATGATGGTGGCGCGGCCAACGGCGCTGATGACGCGCACGCCAACCCGCCCCAGCTTGCTTATTTGACTTATCAACATCAGAGATCCTGTAGCAGATCGCCTGCCGGAAAATGAAACGGAACAGGACCATCGGGCAATCCTTTGAGGAACTGCTCGACTTCGGGGTTGTGCTCTTCGCGCAGCTGATCCGGCGTACCGTGCGCCACCACCTTGCGATTGGCAATGATGTAGGCGTAATCGGCGATGCTCAACACCTCTTTCACGTCGTGGGTGACGATGACGGAGGTGATACCGAGGGCATCGTTCAGCTCCTTGATCAGCTTGACCAGCACCGCCATGGTGATGGGGTCCTGCCCGACGAACGGCTCGTCATACATGATGAGGTCGGGGTCAAGGGCAATGGCCCGTGCCAGCGCCGCCCGGCGCGCCATGCCGCCGGAGAGCTCGGAGGGCATCAGTTTCGCCGCGCCGCGCAAGCCCACTGCCTGCAGCTTCATCATGACGATGGTGTGTATCAGCTCCTCCGGCAGGCCGGAGTGTTCCCGCAGCGGGAAGGCCACGTTGTCGTAGACCGTCATGCCGGTAAACAGGGCGCCGCTCTGGAACAGCATGCTCATCCGTTTGCGCACTTCATAGAGGCGCGAACGGGAGAGGGTGGGGATATCTTCCCCGTCAAACAGAATGTGACCGGACTCCGGCTTGAGCTGGCCACCGATCAGCCGCAGCAGGGTGGTTTTACCGATGCCGCTCGGGCCCATGACGGCGGTTACCTTGCCACGAGGAATGGTCAGGTTGATCCCGTCATACAACAGCCGATCTCCGTGACTGAAGGTCAGGTCGGAGATGGTGATCAGGTCATTGTTCAAACAATTGTCCATCCGGTGTAAATGAGGTGCGAATTTTATGGGGTAGTCTAGGTCTAAGCAACAGCAAGGAACAACTATTGAACAGGCTGCAAGCCCATTTGCACGACAGTTTTCTGTAACAAAGTGCGTCATTGAGAGCGGGACTTGCCATCCGATTCGCTTATCCGGGCAGACTTTTTTATAATCCCGCAGCTAATTTCGGCCCGGAGCTGTGTCTTTATGTCTGTAAAGCCTGAGAAAGTGTCTGAACTGTTCGATTTTCGTCGCAGTGCCCGCGCGGTGCTGGACACAGAAAAGCAAGCCATTGATGGACTCTATCAGTATCTGAACGACGCCTTCGACAAGGCGTGCGAGATGGTGCTGCGCTGCGGTGGCAAGATAGTGGTCACCGGCATGGGCAAATCGGGCCATATCGGCAGCAAGATCGCCGCCACCCTCGCCAGCACCGGCACCCCGGCCTTCTTCCTTCACCCGGGAGAAGCGAGTCACGGCGATCTGGGGATGATCTCCAGCGGCGACCTTATCATCGCCATCTCCAACTCCGGCGAGAGCGACGAAATCCTGGCCCTGCTGCCGGTACTCAAGCGCCGCGGCATTCCGCTCATCTGCATGACCGGCAATCCCGCCTCCACCATGGCCAAAGAGGCCAACGTGCACCTGTGCATCAAGGTGGAGAAAGAGGCCTGCCCGCTGGGTCTGGCGCCCACTTCCAGCACCACGGCAACCCTGGTGATGGGCGATGCCCTGGCGGTGGCTCTGCTGGAAGCGCGCGGTTTTACCGCCGATGACTTCGCCCTCTCTCACCCGGGCGGTTCCCTTGGCAAGCGTCTATTGCTGCGGGTCGGCGATCTGATGCACAGCGGTGAGCTGTTGCCCCGGGTAGGGATAGATGCCACCATCAGCCAGGCGCTGCTGGAAGTGAGCCACAAGGGGCTCGGTATGACGGCGGTGGTGGAGGGCATGGGGGGTGGGTGGTCGATGGCAATGGCCTGCTGGCCGGGCTCTTTACCGATGGCGACCTGCGCCGCATTCTTGACCAGCAGATCGATATCCATCACACCCCCATCAGCCGTGTGATGACGGCCAACTGTGTTACCGTAGGTCCAGAGATGATGGCTGCGGAAGCCGTCAAGCTGATGGAAACGAGAAAAATCAACGGATTACTGGTCGTGGATGAAGAGAAACGCCCGCTCGGCGCCTTCAACATGCACGACCTGCTGAAAGCCGGAGTAATTTGATGCAAAACGTACCGACCCTCTATGGTCCGGTGACGCGCAGCCAGTTTGAGAAGGCGGCGCAAATCCGCCTGCTGGTGTGCGATGTGGACGGGGTGCTCTCTAACGGCCTCATCTACATGGGAAACAACGGCGAAGAGCTAAAAACCTTCTGCACCCGCGATGGTGCGGGCATGCGAGCGTTGCTCAATGCAGGGATCGAGATCGCCATCATCACTGGGCGCAACTCCCGTATCGTCAGCGATCGGATGAAAAGCCTAGGGGTGGCTCATGTGGTGCAGGGGGCTGATAAAAAGCTGCCTCACTTCGAAGCGCTGTTGGCCAAGCTGGGGCTGACTGCTGAGCAGGCCGCCTATATGGGGGATGACACCATCGATCTGCCGGTGATGCAGGTCTGTGGGCTCGGCATTGCCGTGGCCGATGCCCATCCGCTGGTGCTGAGTCGTGCCGATATGGTGACTCGGCTTGGCGGTGGCATGGGCGCGGTGCGCGAGGTGTGTGACCTCATTTTGCAGGCGCAGGGCCACGACGATTATCAGCCCGAGGCCTCGGTATGAGCAGACAGACCCTGTTGTTTGCCCTGCTGTTTCTGGTTGCGCTGGTTGCCTGGCAGTTGGGCAAGGTTGAGCTGGTGCCTGAGAGCGCCGTCAAAATCGAAAACTATCAGCCGGATTTTGTCGCCAAAGATCTGGTGACCACCCGTTTTGATATCAACGGCAAGCGCACCGAGCGGCTGGAGTCGACCTACGCCGAGTATTATCAAATCCTCGAGCAGGCCACCTTCGACAAGCCGGTGGTCTACATGTATGACGATCAGGGTGCCGCCGAGTGGAAGGTCACCGCTGAAACCGGCGTGCTCAACACCGGCGACAACGTCATCTTGCGGGACAAGGTGCATCTGGATGGTCTGCTGCCCACCTCCTTCATCTCCACACTGGATACCCATTATCTGGAGCTGGATCTGGTGACACAGGATGTGCGCAGCAATCGGGAAGTGAACATTCTGGGTCGGGATTTCCAGACCCAAGGGGTTGGCCTTAAGGGCCATCTGGACCGCAAATATTTTGAGTTACTGGATCAAGGCCATGCCATCTATTTCAATGAAAAACGCTAATCTGGCCCTCGCAGCCCTGTTGTTGTGTGGTGCGGTGACCGCCAAAGAGTCCGACTTTGCCGAGAAGGTCTACGTCGATGCCGTCAAACAGGTGGCCGAGATGCAGGACAACCGCATCACCTTCGAAGAGGATGTGACCATCAATCAGGGCACCATCCGGATCAAGGCTGACAAGGTGGTAGTGACCCGCTCCGGCGAGAAAGGGGCCGAGGTGATGACTGCCTACGGCAAGCCCGCCACCTTCTTCCAGATCCTGGATAACGGCAAGCCGGTCAATGCCCACGGTAACACTATCCGCTACGAGCTGAAGAACCGGCTGGTGACCATCACAGGCAACGGTCAGCTCAAGCAGGAAGATAGCCAGGTCAATGGCGATCTGATCCGCTACGACATCGTCAAACAGAAGATGATTGCCGAGAGCAAGAGCCCGAGCCAGCGGGTCAAAACCGTGTTCCTGCCGGATCAGGTAGAGAATTTCGACAAGCCCGCCGACCAGAAGAAGCAGGGAAAATAAGCCATGGCAGTGTTAAAAGCAGTGGGCCTGCAGAAGAGCTACAAGCGCCGCATGGTGGTGAGTGACGTCAGCCTTGAAGTGGGCACCGGCCAGATTGTCGGCCTGCTCGGCCCCAACGGGGCGGGCAAGACCACCTCCTTCTACATGATCGTGGGGCTGGTGCAGCGCGATGCCGGTCTCATCACCATCGACGATCAGGACATCAGCCTGCAGCCCATGCATGTGCGGGCGCGTAACGGCATCGGTTACCTGCCGCAGGAGGCCTCCATCTTCCGTCGCCTGTCGGTGTTCGACAACCTGATGGGCGTGATGCAGACCCGCAAGGGGTTGAGTCGCGAGGAGCGTGAGGACAAGGTTCAGCAACTGCTGGAAGAGTTCAACATCACCCACATTCGCGACAACTTGGGTCAGAGCCTCTCCGGCGGTGAACGCCGTCGGGTCGAGATCGCCCGTGCGCTGGCGGCCGAGCCGCGTTTTATTCTGCTGGATGAACCCTTTGCAGGGGTTGACCCGATTTCTGTGATAGACATCAAGAAGATCATTCAGCATCTGAAAGATAGAGGCCTTGGCGTCTTGATTACCGACCATAACGTCAGAGAGACTCTGGACGTATGTGAGAAGGCCTATATCGTCAGCCACGGCAAGATGATTGCCGAAGGTGCACCGGCTGACATCCTTGCCGATGAGCAGGTCAAGCGCGTCTATTTGGGCGATCAATTCAGTCTATAGTAAGGGGGCATGCCTTCATTTCCTTTGACGAGTGCCTCGCTGAACATAAGGATATCCCGACGTAGATGAAGCCGACATTACAGTTGCGTCTCGGTCAGTCCCTGACCATGACGCCGCAATTACAACAAGCGATTCGTCTGCTCCAGCTCTCCACTCTGGAACTTCAGCAGGAAATTCAGCAAGCGCTCGAAAACAACCCTCTGCTGGAGCAGGAAGAGAGCGAGGCGCAAGAGACCAGTCCGGAAGCGCCGGTCGATGCCAGCCAGCTGGATTCCAGCGATGCCATGGCTCAGGAGCAGATGCCGGACGAGTTGCCGGTGGATACCACCTGGGACGAGGTTTACTCTGCCGGCACCGCCCAGAGCGCGGGCCCCATCCACGATGGGGAAGATAGCGTCTATCAGGGAGAGACCACCGAAAACCTGCAGGATTATCTGCTGTGGCAGATGCGGCTCACACCGTTTAGCGATGTGGATGCCGCCATCGCGCTCGCCATCATCGATGCTATCGACGAATCCGGTTATCTGACCGTTGCGCTGGAGGATATCCAGGCTGCCGTCACCAGCGATGACGTAGAGGTGGAGCTCGATGAGGTAGAGGCGGTACTCAAGCGGGTGCAGCACTTCGATCCGGTCGGCATTGCTGCCCGTTCTGTGCAGGAGTGTTTGCTGATCCAGCTGGATCAGTATGACCCGCAGACCCCCTGGCTCAACGAGGCCAAGGAGGTGATCCTCGAGCACATGGAGCTGCTCGGCAACCGGGATTACCGCACCCTCGCCCGCAAGACAAAACTCAAGGAGAGCGACCTCAAGGAGGTGCTGGATCTGATCCAGCTGCTGGAGCCGCGCCCCGGCAACGGCATCATCCAGAGCGACTCCCAGTACGTGATCCCCGACGTCTCCGTGGTCAAGAAGGGCAGCAAGTGGGTGGTCGAGCTCAATCCCGACTCCGCCCCTCGCATCCGGGTCAACGAGACCTATGCCGCCATGGCCCGCAACGCCCGCAGCAGCACCGACACCCAGTTTATCCGCTCCCATTTGCAGGAAGCCAAGTGGTTCATCAAGAGCCTGGAAAGTCGCAATGACACCCTGCTGAAAGTGGCTAGTTGCATTGTCGAGCAGCAACAGGGCTTTTTCGAGTATGGTGAAGAGGCGATGAAGCCGATGGTGCTCAATGACATCGCCGAAGCGGTAGAGATGCATGAGTCGACCATCTCCCGGGTGACGACCCAGAAGTACATGCATACCCCCCGTGGTATCTTCGAATTGAAGTTTTTTTTCTCCAGCCATGTGAACACCGAAGGAGGAGGAGAGTGCTCATCGACCGCAATTCGCGCGCTCATCAAGAAGCTGGTCACGGCAGAGAATCCTGCCAAGCCGTTAAGTGATAGCAAGATCGCGGATTTGCTGGCCGAACAGGGTATTATGGTGGCGAGACGCACGATCGCTAAGTATCGCGAATCCTTGTTTATCCCACCTTCCAATCAGCGCAAACGCCTGGTTTAGGCAAACAAAAGGATGATGTTATGCAAATTAACCTGACCGGACACCATGTCGAGATCACCGAAGCTCTGCGTGATTATGTGAATAACAAATTTGCCAAACTCGAGCGTCACTTCGACCACATCAACAATGTTCATGTGGTGCTTAGCGTGGAAAAACTGAACCAGATAGCGGAAGCCAAATTGCACGTCAGCGGTGGCGAAGTGTTTGCCAACTCTGAACATGCCGATATGTATGCTGCGATAGACACCTTGCTCGACAAGCTGGACAGGCAGATCATCAAGCACAAAGATAAGTTAAATAAAAAATAACCATGCAACTTGAACACATACTGAGTCGGGACTGCACCAAGAGTGCAGTCCCTTGTACCAGCAAGAAACGCGCCCTCGAAATCATCAGCGAGCTGGCCGCCGAACGCCTTGGCACCTCCCGTCAGGCGCTGTTTGAATGCTTGCTGGCCCGCGAAAAAATGGGTAGTACCGGGATCGGTGCCGGTATTGCGATCCCCCACGGTCGCATTGACGATGAGTTCCCGCCAACCGCGATCCTGATGACCTTTGCCGACCCTATTCCTTTCGACTCCATCGACAATCAACCGGTTGACCTGCTGTTTGCCTTGCTGGTGCCGGAAAGCGAGTGCAAGCAGCATCTCAAGACCCTTTCTCTGATGGCTTCCAAGCTGGGTGACAAGGCGGTTTGCCGCCAGTTGCGTCAGGCAACCAGCGACGAAGAGCTCTATCAGATCATGACCTCGGCCTGACAGCAGGCCAAGGATGAGACACCCGTTTTGGCGTGAGGGAACAAGATGCAGTTAATCGTGGTAAGTGGACGTTCGGGCTCCGGTAAAACGGTAGCCCTGCGAGTGCTGGAAGATCTGGGTTACTACTGTGTGGACAACCTGCCGGTCAATCTGCTGCCCCAGCTGATTGTCTCGGTGGAGAGCCAGTATGACAAGCTGGCGGTCAGTATCGATGTGCGCAACCTGCCGAGCGATCCGGAGAAACTGGAAAATCTGCTGGCTCAGGTGCGCAATGAGGGGCGGGTTGAGTTCTCCAGCTTCTTCTTCGACGCCGACAACGGCACCCTGCTCAAGCGCTATGGCGAGAGCCGCCGCTTGCACCCCCTCTCACGCAACAAGCTGTCGCTGGATGAGGCGATTCGGGAGGAGACCCACCTGCTGGCGCCCATCTCCTCGACCGCTGACCTGCGCATCGACACCACCACCCTCAGCATTCATGACCTGAGCGAGCTCATCAAGACCCGGGTACTCGGCAAGAAAGAGAACGAGCTGGTGCTGGTGTTCGAGTCGTTCGGTTTCAAGTACGGCATTCCCAAGGATGCCGACTTTGTGTTCGATGCCCGCTTCCTGCCCAACCCGCACTGGATCCCCGAGCTCAAGCCGTTCACTGGCAAGGATGAGCCGGTCGCCAACTACCTCTCGGCGCAGGCTGACGTGATGCTGTTTACCCAGCAGATCGAGAACATGCTGGTGACCTGGTTGCCCCATCTGGAGCGCAACAATCGCAGCTACCTCACGGTCGGCATCGGTTGCACCGGCGGTCAGCACCGCTCGGTCTTTATTGCAGAACGGCTGGCCAGTGCATTCCGTTTGCTTGGCAAGAACGTGCAGATCCGCCACCGCACTCTCGACAAGAGTGCTCCCCAATCCTGACGGACCAATAGGACGACCCGATGACTGTTTCCGCCTCGGTTGAAGTGAAAAACAAGCTGGGTATTCATGCCAGACCAGCCATGATGCTGTTCGAGCTGGTGCAGGGTTTCGATGCCCACGTGCTGCTGCGCAATGAAGATGGTGTGGAGGCCGATGCTGACAGCATCATCGGCCTGCTGATGCTGGATTCCGCGCAAGGGCGGCAGGTGGAAGTACAGGTTGAGGGCCCCGAAGAGGTCGAGGCCCTGGCCGCCGTGGTGGAGCTGTTCACCTCCGGCTTCAACGAGGAGTAGTCACTCCTCGTTATATGTTATGAACCGGTACGCGCCAGCGCTTTGAAGCTGGCAAAATCCCGACAAGCCAGCAGATTCCTGCTGGCTTTTTCGTTCATCAGTGCTAGAAACAGGTCGTAGAGACCCATCGCCTCCTCGTAGTCGGCCTTGCTGATGGCCAGCACGAAGATGAGCGTCGCGATTTCTCCGTTGCCCCAGTCGATCCCCTGCGGGGCCAGCACAGTGTAAACCAGAGTGCGGCGCGCCAGCAGACCGAGGGAGTGGGGCAGGGCGATCCCTTCTCCCAGCATGGTGGAGACGATCCGCTCCCGCTCCTGCAGTGAGGCTCTGAAGCCGCTCTCCACCAGATCTTCCGCTTCCAGCTGATCACAGATACGGGCAAACAGATCGGCCTGGGTAAGGGGTTCTTTGACCACCATGAAGTGGTCGGCCTCAAAATATTTGTCGAGCATGTAGGGACGGGTGCGGTCGATCAGCACCAGCTTGCCAAGCTGCTCCAGCTGGTATTGGGTCGGGAAGGGGGCAACGAGTACCACGGGAGCGTTTTTTTCGTTCACCTTGACGGTACTGATGACAAAGTCCTGCGCGATCTGCGCCAGCCCTTCGTAATCCCGCACCGACTCCAGCGTGGTCAGCTGCAACTGGGGATACTCCCGCTTGATGCGTGCTTCCAGTACCCGGAAGGTGGCGTTACCTGCATCGCAAAGCAATAGCGCCTGCGGGCGGCGGGTATAGCCGATGTCGTAATGGCGCTCCAACCCGACCCCGATATGGATCACCAGATAGCCGATCTCGTGGTGGGTCAATCGGTAGGGGGTCTGCTTGAACCACTCCGAAATGGCCGCCAGCGTGATGTCGTAGGCGAGGGGGTAGTACTGCTTGATGTGATCGGCCAGCGGGTTGTGGTTGCCAATCTGGTATTTGACCCGTAGCAGCATGGCGCTGATATGGGTTTGCAGGTCGGCCCGCAGCTGTTGGTCGCCTCGCAGGTCGTAAGGGTAGTGTTGATGAATGTAGGTCAGCAGATGTTCCACCAGCTGTTCGCTCTCGGCGGCCATGGCAGGGCTGAGCTGGGGAGTATCGGCAATCAGGCGCGCCTGGATTTGGATAGCGAGACCGGCGATCTCGTCCTCTACGGGGGGCGTCAGGGTGGGCAATACCGCATATATATCGCGAGATACTGCCAGCAGCGGCAGAGTCAGATCCTCGCTGGCGAAGTGGCGCAACTCGTGACCGGATGCCTGACGCAGCAGGGCAACGGCGCAGTAGATGGCGAGCTGCTGCAGGCTCTCGTCAGCGAGACGCAGCTGATGTCGGGCAAGCTGGGCATGGATGTGATTGCCCACTACCTCCATCGTCTTGCTGGGGCAAAGGTTGGGCAACAGGGTTTGCAACTGGTTGTTGTGCAGCAACTCCTGATAGAGCAGTTGGGTCAAACAGGCACGGATCGCCGTCTCCTCCCCCTGAATGCGCATCCCCAGGCGGGGTTTGCTCTCAACGCTGAGCCTGAAGTGGCTGAGCTGTTCACGGACTTCCGCCATATCCCCCTGCAGTGCCGCCCGGCTCAGATACCAGGTATCAGCCAGCTCATCGAGCTTGATCCCCTGCTCTGCCGTCAATAGCAGGATCTGCAGGTGCAGCACCCGCTCCCGGCTGGTGCGTGGCAGGCCGCTATCCTGACCCTGGGCCGCCAGCAGGGCGTCGAACAGTCCCTGATTGTAGATTTTCAGCTGGTAGCCGCTGCCACGCTGGTGGATCAGGTGGGCGCCGTGGGTGGCAATCAGTTCGTTGAGGGTCGCCACATCGGTGCGCACCGTTCGGGAGGATACATTGAGGCGACGAGCCAGCTCCTCCTGTGGCAGTGGTTCGGCATGGAGCTGGATCAGCAGTTGATGGAGCCTGGGGTGTGGCAGCTTGATCATAGGGGGTATGCAAGACTCCTGTTGCGAGATAAAGGGTCGATGTTAACAAGTGGGTCATCAACAAGCCAGGCACCGGTCAGTGATTGAACCGGTGCCGTGACTGCCATCAGGCCAACAGTCGTTTCACTATGGCCAGCAGAGCCCGCACATCCTCGGGGCGAGTGTGCCCGCTCGCGCTGTCGATGATGGAGCTGTAGACGTGCGGGATCACCTTCTCGACTCCGGCGTCCAGCGCAATCCGCACTATCTCCTCGAAGTTCTCCAGATCGATGCCGCCGGTGGGCTCCAGCCAGAAGTTGTTGCGGGCACAAGCCTCGGCCACTGCCTGATACTCGTCGCGGCAGGCCAGCCCCCCCATGGGGAAGAATTTGACCGAGCTGCCGCCCATGTCTTTGAGCAAGGCAATGGCGGTATCGATGGGCACTATGCCATCCCGCTGCCCGGCGCTGAGTGGACCGGTGGAGATCTTTACCATGCCCGGCATGCCGGTAGGGGAGATCAGCCCATTCACCAGCGTTTTTGATTGGCCGAGCAGCGCCCGGCTGGCGCCGACACCGGTGAACACCTGATTGACGTGCTGGGGCTGCAGCTGGCAGGCCAGCTCGGCCACCATGGCGGATTGGCGCGGATCGCCGGCGCCCAGCCCGATGGAGAGGGCGTTGTCGATAAGCTTGGCGTACTCCTTCATATCGGCAACTGCGGAGGGAATATCCGGGTAGTTTTTGGAGAGCACACCGACCAGCACGTGGCCTTCGGCTGCGTCGTACACCTCTACGGCATTCTCTTTGGAACCTGCCAGCACGTTGAGACAGACCCGATCACGGTAGTAGTTGGGGGTAAGGGACATCAGCGATTCTCCTGAACGAGGTTGGCAATGGCGGAGTGGATTTGGTCGAGCTGGGGCACGGTGACGCTGCGCACATCGATCTCGATGTGCCCCTCGTTGGCCTTGTAGCCACGACAGTAGATGGCAGGCGTGCCCTGTTGCAGACGGGTGACGACCTGCACTGTGGTCATGCCGATCTGCTGGTGGTCAAACGCGATATCGGTGCGGGCAATGTCGCGTCCTGCGCTGTCCCATGCCACCTGGGCGGTGACGCCGGGCAGCTGGTTGAGGCGCTCGATGAAGGGGCTCATCTTGGCGACCATGGCGGCGCCGCTCTCTTTCTCTTTGGCCAGATAGCGCTCGATGGCGTGGGTCAGGCCGAGGATACCCTCCTTGCCCACCTTCATGGCGCGACCGATGCCATTGGCCTGCTGTTTGACCCACTCTACGTACTGACGCTTGCCGAGCACCAGCCCGCTGGTGGGCCCTTCAATGGCCTTGGCGCCGCTGTAGATGACCAGGTCAGCACCCTGGTTGTAGTAGAGGCGCAGATCCTCTTCGGCAGCCGCATCGACAATGAGCGGGAGCCCGTGGGCCTTGGCGACCTCGGCGGCCTCTGCCACCGACAGAATGCTCTTCTGCACGCAGTGGTGGGACTTGATATAGAGGATCGCAGCGGTGTTGGCATTGATGGCAGCGGCCAGTTGGGCGGGGGAGCACTCGTTGGCGTAACCGGCTTCCACTACCTTGCCGCCACCCAGATTGACCATGGTACCGACGGGGGCGCCAAAGTTGACGTTGTGCCCCTTGGGCAGCACGATTTCGCTCGGCACGTCATGAGGGTGGGCATGCAGTTGCTCGAGGCGGTAGGGATCGCCGCGCACTATCATGGCGGCGACTGACTGGGCGATGCCGGCGCTGGCACAGGAGACCACCACCGCATCTTCCACATCCAGTAAACCAGCCAGATAGGCGCCGGTCTTGTTGACCAGATCCTTGACCTCGAAGTAGTGGCCCAGGCCAAAATTGACCGCATCGACCACCTCCTGCTCGGGGGTGGAGACGCCGAGAATGGTCATGCGCCCGGAGGCGTTGATCACAGGTTTGAGCTGATATTTCTCATAAACAGAAGGCATGGTGTGATTTCCCATAGTGAGTCAGAACCAGTTCGCCACCGACCAGGGCGGCGAGAGGCTGCAGTTGTTGGTCACCGCTGCGGGACTGGGCTTCGGTATCCATAAACAGGGCCGGGCCGCTGGTGACCTCGAACAGGGTCAGATCGGCATCGGCGCCCACCTCGAGCCGCCCCTTGCCGGAAAGGCGTAGGGCATCGGCCGCTTGATGGGTGACGCAGGCGAGCACCTGCTCCAGCGTCATGCCGATGGCGAGAAACTTCGACATCACGTGAGCCAGACTGTAGACCGGCCCCTTGATGCGGTTCTTGCAGTAGATGTCGGAGCTGATGGTGCGGGGCAGGATCCCCTGTCGGATAGCCAGCTCCGCCACCTCGAAGCTGAAGCTGGCGCCGCCGTGGCCGATGTCGAGCAACAGGCCCCGTTTCATCGCCTCGCGCACCGCGACCCGCAGCTCGCCAGCCGGAGTCAGGATGCGGTTCGGTTTGCCGTTGAAGCAGTGGGTCAGCAGATCGCCATCCCCCAGCAGGGCGACGATCTCGTCCAGATCCGGCGGTGTGTTACCCACGTGCACCATCAGCGGTAGCTGGCCGTGGGTCTGTTGCAGCGCCTTGGCCATGCGCAGCGGTTGCAGACCGTTTTCTCCGACCACGCTGCCGCTCATCCGCGCCTTGATGCCGACAATAAAGTCGGGGTGGCGGCGAATGGCTGCCGAGGCGAGATCCATATCGAGGTCCCGGCTATCCGCCAGCTCGTTCTGGCGCAGCAGACCGATACGGGAGATGTTGAGCAGGGCATGTACCCGGGTCTTGCAGCCCGCAGCGATCTGCTGGAAGTCATCCACATCGTCGGCCCCGGTGCTGCCGGCGTCGATGACGGTGGTGACGCCTGATTCGACCCCGACCTTGTCCGGCTCATCGTGATAGATAGGGGAGGCGGGGTAGCAGTGGGTGTGGCCGTCGATCCAGCCTGCGCTCACATGCACCTGGCCGCCGAGATCCAGGATCTGCCGCGCCGCTGCCGTCCCCGGCAGGGAGCCGATGGCGGCGATTTTGCCCTCCCTGATGGCGATATCGACGAGCTGGCCATCTCCCTGGCGCCCCGCTTTGATGATGATGTCGTACATGCTGAGAACCTCTGGCGAGCCGCCCCGCAGGGCGGCTGGTACTTACACAAGGGCGACCGGGAAGAAGGTACCCAGCAGCATGGCTCCCAGAATGGCACCGCCGGTGATGGGCTTGCCCCACACGTAGAACAGCAGCGCACCCAGCAGGGAACCGATACCGATGGGAATGGAGGCGCCCATGGCGGAGAGGATGATGAGGGGGCCGAGGAAGCGGCCAGAGCTGTTGCCAGCACCCATCATCACGTCAGCACCATAAGTGGAGTTGCTCTGGTTGATGGTGAACTTGCGCGCCAGAATGATGACGTAGCCGATGGCCAGACCAATCCCCATGCCTGTTGCCAGCGAGGCACCGAAGTTCTCCACCGGATAGACGATGCCGGCCCCCAGCAGCAGGGCTGGCACACCGAGGCCAACCCCGGTCTGGATGGCACCGCCGATATCCAGGATCCCCACCAGGGAGCCCTCGATGATGCGGGCAAACAGGAAGCTGGCACCGAAGGCCGCCACTGCGCCATAGGCGCCCGTGTCCATCCCGGCTTTCAGCATGGCGACGAAGGCTACCTCGTTGAAGGCACCGACCCCGTACAGATAGAACATGTGGGTACCGGCAAAGACCCCGGCCGAGAGCAGGCCGACGAAGATGGGGAATGACCAGTCGGCATACCAGAAGTTGTTTTTCAGTTTCTCATCCATGGTGTGACCCCTTATTTGCCGCTCAGCAGGTTATGGACGTTTTCCAGCCACAGGGGAACACCCATATGGAAGGATTCAATCAGTTTCATGTCGAAGCCACGGAAGAAGCCGCTCAGCACGAACAGCAGGACGATGGCTGCCATCATCACCTTGGTGACGTGGTTCCAACCGCTCTCTTCCACGCCTTTGCCGATCAGGATGCCGAGCACCAGACCCGGTACCGCGTTGCCCATGATGAGCTGGGCCAGACCGCCGAAGATGGTGGCCCAGAAACCGGATTTCTTGCCCGCTTCGATGGCGGCCAGCCAGAAGATCACCGGCATGACGGTGTTGACCAGCAGGTTGGCGGCCGGTACCAGCACCTTGACCGCAGTGACCTGCAGGGCGGCCGGGACGGCTGCGGCCGTGCTGTTGAGGAAGGCAACCACGATGGCACCTATGATGCCGCCGGCGATGGCCATCTTTTTCGGGTCGTGCAGGGTGGTGGCGAGATCCCGATTTTTGAACAGCAGTGCCGCTGTGGCCCAGTGCGGGATGATGCGGTGATCCACATCCTGGGTGAAGGCGCCTGCCGCCACAGTAGAGGCCCAGGCGTTGAAGAAGAAGCCCAGACCAAACGAGAAGTGGGAAGCGGGATCCCCCTCGCAGGAGTTAAGTTCGCCCAGAGTGCGGAAGGCACCCATGCCCTGTACGGTCGGGGCGTGGAACATCCGCGCCGCGCCGGCCCCCACCCCGACGCCAACCAGGCCGCCAATGATGAGTGACTTGATAAAAATGATTAGAAACATCCAACGTATCCTTCTTGTGGGGTTGTGCCTGCGCAGGCATCACACCTGGGTGAACGCCACCTTGGCGACATCCAGACTGGTGACCTGAACCTTGATCTCCAGCTGGACGCGGTATTCGCGGCGCTGGCGCGGCAGGAAGAAGAACAGGAACTTCTCCACCCGGACCGACTCCTCGGCTTTGAGCACCTGTACATCGACCGGCTCAATACGCAGCAGTACCTGCTGGTTGTCCTTGAGCAGTGTGGGTTGCACCTGGCTGAGGGCGGAGGCAAACGCCTGCTGGCGGGTCGTCCCCTTGCCGTTGACGATGACCTGGGTGGTGAAGTTCTCTTTCATCAGGCGCGTCCGTGCTTCTTGGCGAAGGCTTCGACCAGCTTCTGGCCCAGCTCTTCCTTGTCCATGAAACCGAAGCCCAGCACCACGCACCCTTCGTTGATGGCGGTGACGCCCTCTTCAACAGAGCGCATGCCGTAGCGGCACTTGTAGCCGTATTTGGTCTGGGCGGTGATCGCCCCGGCGCCGCCGCTGCCGCAGAAGGAGATGCCGAGATCCGCCTGCTCTTTGTTCATCACGTCGCCGAGCTTCATGTCAGCGGCCATGCCTGGGATGATGGTCACGTTGGCTCCGGCTGCTTCCGCGCCTGCGCCCACTTTCTGACCCTTGCCGAGACGGTCTCCAATCACGAGTTTGATGGCTGTCATATCGATTTCTCCTTGAGTTACGGGTTCTGCACCGAGCTGAGTTCGTTTTCTTTGGCGACTTCAAAATGGACGGACAAGAGGTGTGCCTCCTCATAAGCAAGCTGATCCAGCCAGCTGACGACCTGTTCGGCGAGACGCAGTGAGAGGGGGAGATCTCTTCAAACAGGCTGAGGTCAACTTCTGGCAGGGGCTCGCCGCTGTGGGAGCGCCACACCATGGCTTTGACATGGGAGGCCAGCATCTGCCGTTGCACCTCGTTGGGGATGATGCCCTGTTCGGCCAGCATGGGATAAATGCGCGCGAGGATATGATCGGTCTGGCGCAGCAACTCCGGGCTGTTCGGGGTCAGGGTCTGGTCGTGAGTCTCTGTTTGCAATGTCTGCTCTCCAAGGCTGGCAGAAGGTATGGCGTTACCCTAAGCCTGCGCGTCGATGTGGAGGAGGCAGCGTTTTTCCGATTCGAAGCGGAAATTCCTGAGGAAATGGCCCCGAAGTGATCGTTTGGATACTGAAAAGGTAAAAAGAGTGCTTATTGAAGCTGGTTTTGTGTGATCGGTAGCGCACAAATCGGGGGGCGGGAGCAGGGCAAGCGTTGCGGGAAACTGTGAGTCATCTCACGATAAGAGACGTAGCCGAGGGGACAGATATGGAAAAGGGCGGTTTCCCGCCCTTCTCATAACAAGGAGTGACGCTAGCTGGCCGATGCGGCGCTCGAGCTGGCCGTTCTCTGCTGATAGCGCAGGTCTTCCTCTATAGTGACCACCACTTCCAGCGGCTTGCCGGAGCGGAATACCGAGATGGTCAGCTTGGTGCCGGGGCGGCTCTCGACAATCTTGTCCATGGCGCTGCGTACGCCACTGATGGCCTCTCCGTTGATCTTGAGCAGTACATCCCCTCGCTGCAGGCCGCCTTTGGCCGCCGGTCCGTTGGGATCCAGACTCTCCACCACCAGACCACGCAGGTCGCCGAGGTTCATCATCCGCGCGACTATGGGGTTGATCTCGACACTGGAGATCCCGAGGTAGCCGCGGATCACCCGGCCGTTGGCGATCAGCTCATCCATGATCCGTTTTGCCAGCCGGTAGGGGATGGCGAAGCTGATGCCGTAGCTCTCCTGATTGCCGTTGAGGTGATAGGTGGCGGTGTTGATACCCACCAGATCGCCACGGCCGTTGACCAGTGCTCCCCCCGAGTTGCCCTCGTTGATGGCGGCATCGGTCTGCAGCAGATCCTGACGGCCATTGCTGTCGGGCCCCATGCTGGAGAGGCCGGTACGGCCGGTCGCGCTGATAATGCCCTGGGTGATGGTCTGGCCGACGTTGTAGGGATTGCCGATGGCGAGCACCACATCCCCCACTTCTGGCAGTCGCTCGGGATCCTGCGGGATCACCGGCAGGTTGTCTGACTCGATATAGAGCACGGCGAGGTCGGTGAGCTGATCGGTTCCGACCAGCTCGGCACTGAAGACCCGACCATCCTGCAACGCGACGATGATCTGGTCGGCATCGGCGATGACGTGGTAGTTGGTCAGTACATAGCCGCGCTGATTCATGATGACGCCAGAACCCAGCCCTTGTGGGCGCAGTTCCCCCTGATTGCCCTGATTGGGGGCAAAGCTGCGGGTGTAGATGTTGACGACGGCAGGGCCTGCCCGATGGGCGGCATAGGAGAAACTCAGTTCACGGGCATTGGTGATGATGCCGGGCAGTTGGGCACCACCGCGAAAATGGGGAAACAGCAGCAACAGCAGCGCCGCGACGGTCAATCCAAAACCGACAGACTTGCCCAAGTAACTGACTAAAGGGGGGATTTTCATGTCATTCTCATCCGTACAGGCTGCGCGCAGAGAATAACACTATCGATGGATAAAAATCACCCGCGGTGAAGGCCGCGGGTGATGGAGGGGGGGCGAACAACTTGAGCGTTAGCGGATCACCAGATAGAGCGAGGAGTCGCCGCGCTGGATGTTGAGCGCCAGCACGTCAGGTTTGTTCTTGAGCGCCTTGGTCAGCTCGCCCAGGGTGTTGATGCGCAGGCGGTTGACCCCGATGATGATGTCACCCTTCTGCAGACCGGAAGCGGCTGCCGGAGAGCGAGGATCAATATCGGCCACAGCGACACCGGAGACCGGGTCGGTGGTGGTGCTCAGCTTGGCCCCTTCCAGTGCCGGATGCAGCGCACTGGCGCGTACTTCGCTGTCATCGGCCTGTTTCAGGGTCACCTTGGCAGTTTGTGATTTGCCATCGCGGATCAGTCCCAGCTCGACCTGCTTGCCAGCGCCCATGGTAGCGATCTTGGCACGCAGCTCGCCGAAGGAGCGAACCGGTTTGCCATCGATGCTGACGATGATATCGCCGGCCTTGATGCCCGCCTTGTCGGCCGCCGAATCAGGCATGACCTGATTGACAAAGGCACCATCCTTCTTGTTGTAGCCGAAGGTTTTGGCGATGTCTGAGGTAAGCTCGGTGCCGGTAATACCCAGCTGGCCGCGACGCACTTCACCGTACTTGACGATCTGTTCGGTCAGATCCCGCACCATGTTGGAGGGGATGGCAAAGCCGATGCCGATGTTGCCGCCGTTCGGGCCCAGAATCGCGGTGTTGATACCGATCAGCTCGCCACGCAGGTTGAGCAGGGCACCGCCGGAGTTACCGGAGTTGATGGCCGCATCGGTCTGGATGAAGTTCTCCAGATTCTCGATGTTGAGGCCGCTGCGACCCAGCGCACTGACAATACCGGAGGTGACGGTCTGGCCCAGACCAAACGGGTTGCCGATGGCCAGCGCATAGTCACCTACCCGCAGCTCGTCGGAGTCGGCGAACTTGATCTGTACCAGGTCCTCGGCCTTGATTTGCAGCAGGGCGATGTCGGACTGCTTGTCTTCACCAATCTTCTTGGCCGCATATTCACGACCATCCTTCAGGTTGACCTTGATCTCGTCCGCCTCGTGAACCACGTGGGCGTTGGTGATCACGTAACCCTTCTTGGCATCGACGATGACACCGGAGCCGAGCGCCTGGAATGGCTGCTCGCTCACCTGTTCATCGGGCATGTTGGGGCCGAAGAAGAACTTGAACTGTTCCGGCAGACGCTGACGGGTAATTTTTTTGCCAGAAACCGAGATATTGACCACCGCCGGGGTGACCTGTTCGAGAACAGGCGCCAGGCTTGGCATCTCCTGATTTGAACCTAACAGGGAAGGCAGTGCAGCCTGAGCAGGGGCCGCAGACATGGCGATACCGACACTGAGGGCTAGCACACTGAGCATGGAAAGAGGTTTACGCATATGAAAAACAGCTCCCAGAAAAAGTTGCATTGCAATCGTCAAGGTCAGACCACGGGACTGGTCAATTAGTTCCGCGAGGAACTAGTTTGGTTGCTTGAGCAGTCCGGAAGAGGCGCCAGCATAGTCGCGAGGCGGAACGCCCGGCTCTTCTGCCACATTGGCAGGGGCTTCTTCTACCAATGACTCGCGGAACAGCGGTTCCTGCGCCTTGGCCAGGAATTTGCTCTGCTCGGCCATGTGGCGATAGAGGGTCTGATACTGCTCGGCCAGTTGCTCCATCAGGGCGGCACTGTCGGCGAAGTGGGTGTTGATCTGGCCCTGATAACTCTCGAGCTCCTTGTGGGCCTTCTTCAGTTCCTGTTCCAGACGGCCAGCATCGCGGCTACGCACCGAAAAACGGCCGAGAACGATACCGATAATCAAGGCCGCGACAGCCAGCAGGATCCCAGTTAACAGACTCATAGATGCTCCTTGTTACAGCTAAAACAGAGTGGGTTTATGCGGTCGTCATAACCGCCATGCCTTGATGGCACTATACCGTGCGTCCTGAGGCCGTGATACCATTTTGTCCTCGATTCAGGGACTTGGAGAGGCGCTCAAGGATGACACCGCAGCAAAAATACCAGCAGGATCTGCTGCGCCCCGGCTTTGTGGCCGACCCCGCGCAGGGGATGGCCATTAGCAGGCTGGAGCGACTGTATCAGGATTTGCTACGGCGCCCGACTCCGACCAGATCTCGAGGGTTGCTGGGTTGGCTGCAAAAGCCCAAGCCGCCGGAGCCCGTCCTCGGTATCTATATGTGGGGCGGAGTGGGCCGAGGCAAGACCTGGCTGATGGATACTTTTTTCGACAGCCTGCCTGGGACGCGCAAGATGCGCAGCCATTTCCACCGCTTCATGCACCGCATTCACGATGAACTGCAGGGGCTGAGCGGGCAATCCGATCCCCTCAAGCTGGTGGCCAGCAAGCTTGCCAGCGAGACAGACATCATCTGTTTCGACGAATTTTTTGTCTCCGACATCACCGATGCCATGTTGCTGGGCACGCTGTTTCAGGAGCTGTTTGGTCACGGTGTCGTGCTGGTCGCCACTTCAAATATTCCGCCGCAGGATCTTTATCGCAACGGGCTGCAGCGAGCCCGTTTTCTGCCTGCTATCGAGCTTATCGAGCGCCATTGCGAGGTACTTAACGTGGATGGCGGTATCGACTATCGCCTGCGTACGCTGGAACAAGCCGAGATTTATCACTGCCCGCTGGACTTGCAGGCAAAAGCCAATCTTGACCACTATTTTCAGCAATTAACCGGTGGGCACACGGCTTGCGAGGGGACGTTCGAGGTCAATCATCGTCAGCTGGCGTCGCTCGGGATGGGGGAAGGGGTGCTCTACATGGAGTTTGAGCAACTTTGCTGTACTCCCCGCTCCCAGAACGACTATATCGAGCTGGCCAGGCTGTTCCATACCGTTCTGCTGGCCAATGTGCAGCCAATGGGCACAGGCACGGATGACGCGGCTCGCCGCTTCATTGCCATGGTCGATGAGTTTTATGAACGGCACGTCAAGCTCATCATGTCGGCGGCGGTTCCCATGGCAGAACTCTACGGCGAAGGGCTGCTGAATTTCGAATTCAAACGCTGTCTTTCACGGCTTCAGGAAATGCAATCGCACGAATACCTTGCCAGAGTGCACCTTCCTTAGTCACAATACCGCGCCTGCCAGTCGGATGGGCATCTGCGGCAGGTAGGGCCGGGCGACATTTGCTGGTTTCATGGCAGTGAAATTAGCAGGTGATATTTAAGGCAACTTCACTTATAATCGCCCGGCCCACGTTACAGCTGTCGATAAGACAGCAACACTTTAAGCTTTACTTGTATTCGAAGGGGTACAGGTAGGCCATCGTTTGTTGTTTGTGGGAGAGCCCCCATAAGCAATTGGGTCTGTAACAGGTAATTGGGTTTAACTTAATGAAAACTTTCGTTGCCAAGCCAGAAACCGTAAAACGTGACTGGTACATTGTGGACGCAGAAGGTAAAACTCTGGGTCGTATCGCAACCGAGATCGCTGCTCGTCTGCGTGGTAAGCACAAAGCTGAGTACACTCCGCACGTTGACACCGGTGATTACATCATCGTTGTAAACGCTGAGAAGGTACACGTAACCGGTAAGAAATTTACCGACAAAATGTACCACGCTCACTCCGGTTTCCCGGGTGGTATCAAGTCAATCAGCTTCGACAAGCTGATTCAGCGTAAACCGGAAATGGTAATCGAAGCAGCCGTCAAAGGCATGCTGCCGAAAGGTCCTCTGGGCCGTGCCATGTTCCGTAAACTGAAAGTTTACGCAGGCGCCGAGCATGCTCATGCTGCTCAGCAACCTCAAGTACTGGATATCTAATCGGGAACTGGCAACATGGCAGAAAATCAATACTACGGTACCGGCCGTCGCAAAAGCTCCACTGCTCGCGTATTTATCAAAGCGGGTAGCGGCAAGATCGTAATCAACCAGCGCTCCCTGGAGCAGTACTTCGGCCGTCCGACTGCCCGCATGGTAGTTCGTCAGCCGCTGGAACTGGTTGAGATGACCGAGAAACTGGATCTGTACATCACCGTTAACGGTGGTGGCATCTCCGGTCAAGCTGGTGCGATCCGCCACGGTATCACTCGTGCTCTGATGCAGTACGACGAAACCCTGCGTTCCGAACTGCGTAAAGCTGGCTTTGTTACTCGTGATGCCCGTAAGGTTGAGCGTAAGAAAGTTGGTCTGCACAAAGCTCGTAAGCGTCCGCAGTACTCCAAGCGTTAATTCGCTTTTGGTACTCACTCTTTCGAGTGTCAAAAAAGCCTGGCGGTTGCCAGGCTTTTTTTATTGGTAATATTACCGACATCAATGCTAACCACGCGTCACAAAAGACAAAAAATTGTTTCTTTATTGTTTTCATTGCTCACCGCTCTTTCTTGTCAAGTTGTTATCTTTTCTTTAAAATTTCCCCTGTTTTCTGTGGCAATTGTAAATCCAGCTTCCGCCGCTGTTGTCACGGGAAAAATGGGGAACAGGGACACTATAAGAATGTGCGGAGTCCACATGGGAGAGTTTTTGGATGAGCAATGCGCCAGTTGATACCGGTCGCCGCAGATTTCTTACCTGGTCAACGGTTGCCGTTGGTGGGGTAGGAGCTGCGTTTACCGCAGTGCCGTTTATAAAGTCATGGAATCCGAGCGCCAAGGCCAAAGCAGCCGGTGCGCCGGTGGAAGTCGATATCAGCAAGTTGGAACCGGGTCAGCTCATCCGTGTCGAGTGGCGAGGCAAGCCTGTCTGGGTGGTGAAACGCACCAAACAGACGCTGGATGCCTTGGCCGCGCATGATGACAAGCTGCGGGATCCCTCATCTGAAGAGCCGCAGCAGCCTGACTATGCCCATAACGGGTACAGATCGATCAAGCCCGAGATTTTTGTCGCGGTCGGTATTTGCACCCACTTGGGGTGTTCACCTTCCTATCTGCCTGACAGCTTTGGCGAGCAGGTGCAGGGCGTTACGTCCGGCTTCTTCTGCCCGTGCCATGGCTCCAAGTTCGACATGGCCGGCCGTGTGTTCCAGGGGGTGCCTGCACCGCTGAACCTGGTCATTCCGCCCTATCAATTCATTAATGACACCACCATCCTGGTCGGTGCCGATGGCAAGGAGGCCTGACCATGTTGAGTAAACTGATGGGCTGGATCGATTATCGATTCCCGCTCACGGCCATGTACAACGACCACATGGCCAAGTATCCGGCACCGAAGAACCTGAACTTCTGGTACTTCTTCGGCTCGCTGGCCATGCTGGTGCTGGTTAACCAGATCATCACCGGTATCTGGTTGACCATGAACTACAACCCCTCTGCGGAAGGTGCGTTTGCCTCCGTGGAGTACATCATGCGCGATGTGGAGTACGGCTGGCTGCTGCGTTACATGCACTCAACCGGTGCGTCTGCATTCTTCATCGTGGTCTATATGCACATGTTCCGCGGCATGATCTATGGCTCTTATCAGAAGCCTCGTGAGCTGCTGTGGATCTTCGGCATGCTGATCTTCCTGGTGCTGATGGCGGAAGCCTTTATGGGCTACTTGCTGCCCTGGGGCCAGATGTCATTCTGGGGTGCTCAGGTCATCATCTCGCTGTTTGGCGCCATTCCGGTCATCGGTGACGATCTGACCCTGTGGATCCGCGGTGACTACGTGATTTCCGGTGCGACCCTTAACCGCTTCTTCGCGCTGCACGTCATCGCGTTGCCGCTGGTGCTGGTGATGCTGGTTGCCATGCACATTCTGGCGCTGCACGAAGTGGGCTCCAACAACCCGGACGGTATCGACATCAAGAAGCACAAGGACGAGAACGGCTGGCCGCTGGATGCGGTGGCGTTCCACCCTTATTTCACCGTCAAGGACATGATCGGTGTGGCGGGCTTCCTGTTCTTCTTCTGCGCCATCATTTTCTTCAAGCCGGATATGTGGGGTTACTTCCTCGAGAAGCCGAACTTTGAAGTGGCCAACGGCCTGAAGACTCCTGCTCACATCGCGCCTGTGTGGTACTTCACCCCCTTCTACGCGATTCTGCGTGCGGTACCTGACAAGCTGCTTGGCGTCATCATGATGGGCCTCTCTATTGTGGTGTTGTTCCTGCTGCCTTGGCTGGATCGCTGCAAGGTGCGTTCTGTTCGCTATCGCAGCAAGCTACACAAGCTTAACATCGCCCAGTTCGTGGTCTGCTTTATCATCCTGGGGGTGCTGGGTGTACTGCCGTCGACGCCGACCCTGACGCTGGTTGCCCAGATTTGTACCTTGGGTTATTTCGGTTTCTTCGTGCTGTTGTTCTTCTACAGCAAAAACGAACGCACCAAGCCGCTGCCGGAGAGGGTTACATTTAAATGAAAAAAATAATATTTGCAGTGCTGACCCTGCTGCCATCACTGGTGTTTGCCAATGCTGGGGCCGTGCATCTGGACAAAGCCAATTATGATCTGAGCGACAAGGCATCCCTGCAACGTGGAGCTGCCACCTTCATGAACTATTGTGCAGGCTGCCACTCTACCCAGTATCAACGCTACAACCGGGTTGCTGCCGATCTGGAGATCCCCGAGGAGCTGATGAAGGAGAACCTCATCTTCACTGGCGCCAAAGTGGGTGATCTGATGAAGATCGCCATGTCCGAGAAGGATGCCGCCAAGTGGTTTGGTGCTCCCCCTCCGGATCTGACTCTGGTTGCCCGGGTACGTGGTGCGGACTGGATTTACACCTATCTGCGTTCTTTTTACGTGGATCCGACTCGTCCGTTTGGGGTGAATAATGTGGTGTTCCCGTCTGTGGGCATGCCTCATGTGTTGGAACCGTTGCAGGGAACCCCCCGTGCCGAGTTCGTCACTCACACGGTCGATGGAGTCGAGACCCAGCAGGTTGTCAGCATCAAATCTGACGGTAATGGTGAAATGGATGACGAAGAGTATGATCAGACGGTACTGGATCTGGTAAACTTCTTGGTCTACTCGGCTGAACCGGTACAACAGGAGCGTGAACGCATGGGCTTCTGGGTGCTTGGTTTCATCGTGATCTTCTTCATCTTCACTGTGCTGTTGAAGAAGGAATTCTGGCGCGACGTTCACTAAGCGACCAGATACGGGTAATATAATGCACGGCAATGAAGACCAAGATGCTTCATTGCCGTTTCTGCTTTTTAATGACGGGAGGGTTCAATGGCTGTAGCTGCCAATAAGCGTTCGGTAATGACGCTGTTTTCCGGTGCCAACGATATGTTCAGCCATCAGGTGCGTATTGTCCTGGCGGAGAAGGGTGTTAGCGTGGATATCTGCCAGGTTGATCCAGCCAATCTGCCGGATGAGCTGGCCGAGCTGAACCCCTACAACTCTGTACCGACCCTGGTTGATCGTGAGCTGGCGCTCTACACCTCGCGCATCATCATGGAGTATCTGGATGAGCGCTTCCCGCATCCGCCCCTGATGCCTGTTTACCCGGTTGCCCGCGGTAACAGCCGTCTGATGATGCACCGCATCGAGCTGGACTGGTACTCCCTGGCCGACAAGATCATGGCCGGTACCGATGCTGAAGCGGCACGCAACGAACTGCGTGACAACCTGCTGGCCATCGCGCCGATCTTCGGTGAAATGCCCTATTTCATGAGCGAAGAGTTCGGTCTGGTGGATTGCTACATGGCACCGCTGCTGTGGCGTCTGCCGAGCCTTGGCATCGACCTGACCGGTCGTGGCGCCAAAGAGCTGAAGGCCTACATGGTTCGTCTGTTCGAACGTGAGTCCTTCCAGGCTTCCCTGACCGAAGCCGAACGCGAGATCCGTGCTGGCGTATGAGCATGGAACCGACAATGACACCGAGCCGCCCGTACTTGTTACGGGCGTTCTTTGACTGGTTGCTGGACAACGATCTGACCCCTCATCTGGTGGTCAACGTCAACATTCCCCATGTGATGGTGCCGATGCAGTTTGCTCAGGACGGGCAAATTGTGCTGAATATCGCGCCCCGAGCCGTGATGCAATTTCACATGGATAACGAGGCTATCAGCTTCAGTGCCCGTTTTGGCGGGGTCTCCCAGCAGGTTTACATCCCGATGGCGGCAGTGCTGGCTATCCATGCCCGGGAGAACGGCGTGGGCACCATGTTCCCGCCTGAGCCGGGTTACGATATCTGGCTGGAGCAGGCTGAAGCGCCGGTGGAGCCTGAGCCGGAACCGCCGCGTCCAAGCGGTCGTCCGACCCTGAAGGTGATCAAATAAAAAACGCAGCCGATTGGCTGCGTTTTTTTATGTGTGGTCGAGCTTAGTTCTGGGCGAACTCGAAGGCCTTGATCACGCGCTTCACGCCGGTGACATGGCGGGCGATGTTGACTGCCTGCTCTCCCTCTTGGCGAGTCACCAGACCAATCAGGAACACCTCGCCGTTCTCGGTGACCACCTTGACCTTGGTGCTGTCGAAATTCTTGGTGCCGAACATGTCGGCTTTCACCTTGGAGGTGATCCAGGAGTCATTGCTGCGAGTGGTGAAACTGGCAGGTTGGCCGATGCGCAATTCGTTGTAGACGTGGCGAACCCCTTCGATGCGACTGACAATTTTGCCCGCCTCAATCTTGTAAACGTCAGAAGGTGTCTGTCCGACCAGCAGTACGCGGCCATTGTTGCTGTAGACGCTGATCTTGCTGGCTGCACTTAGGGGTTTGTTGTCGGCCAGCAGATTGGCCGCTTTCAACTCGATGGTCTGGTCATCCCACTGCGCGCCCAGGGTTCGGCGATCGCCAGAGGCCTTGGCAGTCCCTGCGGCGCCGCCAACAACCAGGGCTGCGCAGCCTTGCAGCAGCAGGGTGCTAACCAGCAGACCGAGCAGGATAGTGTGCTTTTTCATGGTTTCAATCTTCCTGTTGCGGGAAAAGTGTCTGGTCGATGAGATCACACAGGCAGTGCAGGGTCAACAGGTTCACTTCCAGAATGCGAGGGCGACGGGCGGAGGGAACACGGATCTCCACATCGTTCGGGCCGAGCAGACCTGCCATTTCGCCACCGTCCCCCCCGCTCAGCACAACTATGGTCATGTCACGGGAGAGGGCAGCCTCGGCGGCCTTGATCAGGCTGCGGCTGTGGCCGGAGGTGGTGATGACCACCAGAATGTCGCCAGGCTGGCCCAGCGCGCGGATCTGCTTGGCGTAGACCTCTTCAAAACCGTGATCGGTGGCGATGGCGCTGATGGTCGCCATGTCCGGGGTCAGGGCCATGCCGGGCAGGGAGGGGCGCTGGGTCTCGTAGCAGTTGACCAGCTCGGAGATGAACAGTTGCGCGAGTGCGGCAGAAGGACCGTTACCGCATGCCAGCACCTTGTGGCCATTGAGCAGGCAGATGGTGATCATCTGGGCTGCAGTATGGATGGCATCCGGCAGCGCCTCGGCGGCGGCTATCTTGGTCTGGATGCTTTCGGTGTAGTTCTCTTTGATGCGGTCAGTCATAGGGTCCTCTTAAAATGCGTTCTGGATCCAGGCTGGCTGGTCGCCCTCGAACGCAATTACATCGAATCGGCAGGCCTGATTGGCCTCGTTGATGGCATGTTGCTTCAAATAGTGGCGCGCTGCCAGCATGATCTTGTGCTGTTTGCTGCGGGTGACCGAGCTGGCGGCCCCGCCATGGCTGCCGGTGGCCCGGTAGCGCACCTCAACAAACACCAGGGTCGGGCCCTGGTGCATGATGAGATCTATTTCACCGCCACGACAGCGGTAGTTGCGAGCTACCGGTTGCAGGCCCCTAGCCTGCAACCAGCGTTCAGCGACTTGTTCAAAGTGCTGTCCCTTGCTCGTTGGTGAGGGGAACAGGCTCGGCAACTGCTGGCGCATCCGTTTCCATAGTTCCTTCATTGGAGGGCTCCTCCAGCTGCTGAACGGCGTTCTCGTCGACCAGTTTGCCGTTCTGGTAAGTACCCCAGCTCAGCATCCGCACGATATTACCCTGGGCATCCACGCTCAGCTGACCGCTCATGCCGGCCTGCTGCATGCCACCTACCTTGCGCATCTGCTGCAGGTTCTCAGCCAGGCTGACGGCATCGTAGCCCATGGCAAACAAACGCAGTAGGTCACCCTGGGTCTGCGGCCAGAGCAGGGCGATCTGCTCGCGCTGTTTCTCGTAGCCGCCCAGCAGCAGCGGCATATCGGCGATATGCATGCCGTTGAGCTCGGAGGCGACCTCGGTGGCTGCGCTGTCGTAGCCGCGGGAGCTGGTGTAGATGGGCAGGCTGCCCATCGGATTGACCGAGACATCTACGTAGGGCTTGATCATCCGGGTTTCCAGGCTGTTGGCCACCACATAAACGGCATCGATGCTGCGCGGTGCGGCATCAGAGAGTTGCACCACTTCACCAGCTCGGGCGGTAGAGCGGCCGCTCAGGGCATTCTTGACCATCCCCTGCACTTCGTTACGGGCACCAAAGGTGGCAACGACCGGCTTATCCTGGCTCAGGGTGGCCCAGCTCTGCTCGAACGCCTTGATACTGCTGTAACCGATCCGCCCCTGAGCGGCGATCAGCAGCGGTTTGCGGTAGCCCTGGGTGTAGAGGTACTGGGCTGCCTGCGCGGCATCTGCGGCGGCAGAGAGGGAGAAGTAGTAGGTGGTGTCGTTGACGACCGGCTTGTCCAGCTCGTTGAGCGCCAGTACCGGCACGGTCGGATTGGCCTTGAGCAGCTCCTCGACCCTGTCTTTCAGCAGCGGGCCGATGATCATGTCTGCCCCTTCCTGAATCGCCTGCTTATAAAGGTCGCCGGTCGACTTGCTCTGGGTGTCGTAGAAGTTCAGGGTGAATTGCCCCTGATTTTCCTTATAAGACATCAGCATACCGTTACGGATGGCGGCGCCCTGCGGTTCCAGATTGCCTGAGAGGGGCAGCAGCACAGCGATCTGTTGCACCGAGGTGCTGGCAGTGGCCGCCAGATCGCCCAATCCTGCCGGCATATCTTTCTGGGCCGGATGGTTGGGGAAGTCACGCTTCCAGCCTGCCAGCTGGCGGGCCAGCAGGTTCGGCTGGGCGCCAAACTCGTTGACCAGTGCCGCCAGTCGCAACCAGCCGGTGGTCACATCAGGGGCCGGAGCCTCTTCCAGTGCTTGCAGGGTGGAGGGGGTCATGCTTTTGAGCAACGACCAGATTTGCTGATGGTTGGTCGCCTGCTCGCTCTGATTGAGGTAGGGCTCCAGTGCAATCAACGACTTGGCTGCGCCAAATTTGTTGTTGATGTCGAGCTGTAGCACCACGCGCTGGCGATACCAATCCTTCTGGGTATCGGCATCCAGCACCACCTCGGGTTTGCCTTCCAGCAGGATCAGCGCCTGATTGGCGTGGCCTTGTGCCAGCAACAGATGGGCTTGCAACAGTTGCAACTGTGCCTTCTGGGCGGGGTCCTTGGCCTGCTTCTGCAATTGCTGGAACAGCGCCGAGGCCGGTTTGGCCTGGCCCAGCGCCAGATAGCTGCGTGCCGCCAGCATCTGCCAGGTAAAGGCCTCGGCCGGCTTGGCGGGATCCACCTGCTCAAGATACCACTGGGCATTCTTGGTCAGATTGGAGAACGCAGAGGGCATGCCTGACTGCCCTGACGGTTGATTGGGCTCCGACGCACAGGCGGCGAGCAGTACTGCCGCGAGTATGATGCCGAAGAGTCGTGATACACTTAGCTGCTTTGTAACCCGGTTCAAGTTCATTCCCCGACCAGTGTTGAAGTTCCCCATAGTGTAAACGGGCCAATATGGCGACACAATTGTCGGGGCACTCGGAGATCCCATGAGTGACATCCCAACCCTGTATATAGTCCCCACTCCGATCGGCAATCTGGCGGACATCACCCAGCGTGCATTGGACATTTTACGCAGTGTCGATCTGGTGGCAGCTGAAGATACCCGTCATACCGGTATCCTGCTCAGCCACTACCAAATCTCGGTGCCGACCTTCGCCCTGCACGATCACAACGAGCAGCAGAAAGCCGATGTGCTGATCGGCCGGATCAAAGAGGGCAAGAGTGTTGCGCTGGTCTCCGATGCTGGCACCCCGCTCATCAGCGACCCCGGTTATCACTTGGTCACCCGCTGTCGTGAAGCCGGGGTCAAGGTGGTGCCGCTGCCCGGTCCCTGTGCCGCCATCACCGCTCTGAGCGCGGCCGGTCTGCCCACCGATCGATTTGCCTTTGAGGGCTTCCTGCCCGCCAAGAGCAAGGGGCGTGACGATCGCCTGCAAGCCGTTATTGAAGACACCCGCTCGCTGGTGTTCTACGAATCGCCGCGCCGTGTGCAGGATACAGTAGAAGCGATTGCTCGCATTCTCGGCGAGCGTCATGTGGTGGTGTGCCGCGAGCTGACCAAGACCTTCGAGTCAATCCATGGTCTGCCAGCCTCTGAAATGCTGGCCTGGCTTGGTGAAGATGACAACCGTTGCCGCGGCGAGATCGTGCTGGTCGTGGCTGGCGCCTCCAAAGAGGAAGAGGATTTGCCAGCCGAGGCGATCCGTACTCTGGGTCTGCTGGTGGCCGAGCTGCCACTGAAAAAAGCGGCCGCCCTGACCGCCGAGATCCACGGCGTGAAGAAGAATGCCCTCTACAAATACGGCCTCGAGCACTATTGAGCCGGTTAATAGGCCGTAAGGCTGTTTTCTGACCAGTGCAATCCCCCGAACCGGCGAGCATTCAGCATGTAAACGGGGGCCAAAGCGCGATAAATGGCTGTAAACGGGAATTGCCGGTTTACCCCGTGCGTATCGCAAGGCTATAATCCGCGCCTCGGAGTTGGCTGGGCAATCGCTGCTTCGTCGTTGTGTCCCTCGGGACAGACGGGCGGAGGGGAGGAAAGTCCGGGCTTCACAGGGCAGGGTGCCAGGTAACGCCTGGGGGGCGCGAGCCTACGACCAGTGCAACAGAGAGCAGACCGCCGATGGCCCGCAAGGGATCAGGTAAGGGTGAAAGGGTGCGGTAAGAGCGCACCGCGCGACTGGCAACAGTTCGTGGCACGGTAAACTCCACCCGAAGCAAGACCAAATAGGCCCCTATTGGCGCGGCCCGCGTTGGGGGCGGGTAGGTTGCTTGAGCCAGCGAGCGATTGCTGGCCTAGAGGAATGATTGCTACCCGGGGCAACCCGGTACAGAACCCGGCTTACAGGCCGACTCCGACCTCATTCCGCGTGAACCGTCACGCTAAAATCCCGGTGCCTAACGGCACCGGGATTTTTATTATTCACGCCGAGATGCACCGCATGGCGGCTTTCTGGAATTTGTAATAAAGTTCTCACCCTTTTTGGTCGATATACGTCGGCTGGACTGTCTGTATCTATCACACTGCTGGCCTGATGAGCGACCCTGTGGCAGTAAGGCGAGATGAAATGGTTAAGGTGGATTATTAATGTCATCAAGCAGCGCAATGCTCACACCTTCCCGGCTGCTTAGCGCAGAACGGGGCAGAACCCTGCCTCATTATGATCTGTTGGGTGTCGAGCGGTTAAACCACGCCCGTTTGAAGCAGGTCAATGGCCAGTTGAGCACATTTTCCCTGCAAGCTGCGAGTTGTATGGCCCAGCTGTTCAATAGTGCGGAGTGCGAACTGAATTATGGCGAGTTCGCCTTTTCCGGTCCTGCAGAGATAGATGACGCTCATATCTGGGTCGAGGCGAGAAGTCCGCTTGAACCACAGCGCGCCGTCTATTTCTCGATCGCACCCCTGGTCATCTATCGTCTTGCGGTCCTCTTTTTCGGTGGCACCTTGCAGCAAAAAGAGGAGCATGTTCAGTCTGGCAAAGGGCTGACCGATACCGAACAGCGGCTGTTATTGCGGCTTTGCCAGTATCAGGTTGATATCTGGTGTGCTTGTCTGGGGTTGGGGGATCTGAAGTGGCAGTTGCATGTCGTGCCACGGGATTCCATCGCCCACCGTCAGCTCTGGACCACGCAGGCAACCCTGCAGGCAGGTAATTGCACTCATTACTGGCAGATGTGGTTGCTTCCCCCCGAGGAGTCCATTTCTCCGGTGAGTCATTCATTGCCGGCAGGTCAGCTGGAACAGGCTCTGACTCATGTCCCGGTTCGTCTGCGGGTGGTGATGGGCCAATTGTCCATGACGCTGGCGGATCTCGAGTGTCTCAAGGTGGGTGATGTGCTGTCACTGGACTTGCCTGAAGTTGTGCCAGCACTGATTGGCAGCCGTCCCTGCTTCAGTGGACGAATCGCAGAACACAAAGGCAGCCTGGTCTATCAGGTTGCGACGGTTGTAGAGGAGTAAATTGAATCATGAGCGAGCACAATATGAATGATCCGCTGGATCTGGATGGACTGGATCAACTGTTTGGTGACGACATCAGCATGCCTAGCGCTGCAGACTACTTGGCCCCCACCAGTAGTAGCAAACAGCGGGATCTCTCCTTCTTTCGCCAGATCCCAGTCAAGGTGACGCTGGAAGTGGCCAGTACCGAAGTGCCGCTCGGCGATTTGATGCGCGTCGAGGAGGGGGCTGTCATTGAGCTGGACAAGCTGGCGGGTGAACCGCTGGATGTGCGGGTGAATGGCCGTCTGCTTGCCAAGGGCGAAGTCGTCGTCGTGAATGGCAAATATGGTCTGCGCCTGGTCGATGTCATTGATACCAACCTGCTGGGTGGCATGGACGACTGATGCGCTATCTGCTGCTGACGCTGCTGTTATTTTCGCTGCCCGGCTGGGGGGCGGACATGACCCTGTTCTCGGTATCGCCAGGTGCTTCAGGGGGCGAGGACTACAACATCAAGTTGCAGATCCTCTTCTTCATGACCCTGCTGGGTCTGCTTCCGACCTTGTTACTGATGATGACCAGTTTTACCCGGATCATCATCGTGCTGGCCATATTGAGACAGGCACTTGGCCTGCAGCAGAGCCCTCCCAACCGGGTGCTGATCGGCATCAGCCTCATCCTGACTGTGGTGATTATGCGTCCGGTCTGGACGGACATGTATCAGAATGCATTTGTCCCTTATGACAACAATGAAATAACCCTGTCAGAGGGGATCGCCAAGGCAGAAAAACCCCTGCGCAAATTCATGCTGGCCCAGACCCGTGAACCGGATCTGGAGCAGATGCTGCGCATCTCTGGCGAACCAACTACGGTCGCTAAAGAGGATGTGCCTTTCGGTGTGCTGTTGCCCGCGTTTGTCTTGAGTGAGTTGAATACCGCATTTCAGATTGGCTTTATGCTGTTTATCCCCTTTCTGGTGATTGACTTGGTGGTCGCCAGCGTCTTGATGGCGATGGGGATGATGATGCTCTCACCGCTGATCATCTCGTTACCCTTCAAACTGATGGTGTTTGTGCTGGTCGATGGCTGGTCGATGACCGTCGGCACCTTGGCCGCCAGCTTTGGTGGGGGAGGCTGATATGACCCCTGAGCAGAGCGTTGCCCTGGTTGGTGGCGCGGTCAATCTGGTGGTGACCATGGTCTCGGTGCTGATTGTACCGGGCCTGATCGTAGGTTTGGTGGTCAGTATTTTTCAGGCGGCCACCCAGATCCAGGAGCAGACGCTCAGTTTTCTTCCCCGTTTTATCGTGACTCTGATGACCCTTATCTTTACGGGTAACTGGCTGTTGTCGCAGATAACCACCTTGTTCCAGGATCTTTTTCTTAAAATCCCCGGGTTTATCGGATGAATTCGCTGCTGTCCCTCAGTGCTGCTGACCTGACCGCATGGTTGGGACAGTGGTGGTGGCCGTTTATCCGGATCGGTATGGCATTCTGGGTGATGCCGGTCTTTGGGGATACCCGGGTGCCTGCGCAAGTTCGCCTGATGCTGGCGTTCATCATCAGCCTGCTGCTCGCCCCCATGATGAAGGATATGCCGGTTGTCGATCCTTTCAGTGCCGGTGCGCTGGTCCTGGCGGTGGAGCAGCTGCTGTTTGGTTTGCTGTTTGGTCTGTGTGTCCAGTTGTTCTATATGGTGATGACCACTGCGGGGCAGATCCTCTCCATGCAGATGGGGCTCGCGATGGCGGTGATGAATGATCCGGTCAACGGGGATTCTGCCCCCATCATCAGTCAGGTCATGATGGTGTTTTGCGCATTGCTCTTTCTGGGACTGAATGGCCACCTGGTGGTACTGGATATTCTGGTGCAGAGTCTGCGTAGCTGGCCGCCGGGTTCATCTCTGGATCTGATCGATATGAAAGGTGTGATCGGGTTGTTTGGCTGGTCTATCGGTGCCGCCCTGTTGCTGACGTTGCCTGCCGTTGTTGCCATGTTGATGGTTAACCTGACCTTCGGGGTGATGAACCGGACCGCCCCTTCGCTCAATATCTTCTCCCTCGGTTTTCCCATGACCCTGTTGCTCGGGTTGCTCACCATGGCGCTCTCCATCAGTGGTGTGCCCTCCCGTTATCTGGATTTGGTGACCCATGTGCTTGAACAGCTGCGAGGCTTGACCCCGGCATGAGTCAGAACAGCGCGCAGGACAAAACCGAAGAGGCCTCTAGCCAGAAACGCCAGAAAGCAAGAGATGAGGGGCAGATCGCCCGCTCAAAAGAGCTCAGTTCTGCCGGTTTGCTGCTGCTTGGCGGGTTGGTGATGCAGTGGATGGTGCCGGGGTTTGGCCAGTTCTTTGCCGAGTTGATGAAGCGCCCGCAGCGTTTTGACTGGCAAGGTGCCCGTGACCCGCAGATGATGATCCATTGGTTGGGTGAAGCGCTGATAAACATGCTGTGGGTGCTGCTGCCCCTGTTTGGCTTTCTGGCCCTGATGCTGGTGTTGCTCAGCATTGTGCCGGGCGGTATGGCGTTGACCTGGAAAAAGCTGCTACCCAGTGGCGAGAAGATGAACCCTTTGAAGGGGCTGGGGCGCATGTTTTCCAAGAACAGCCTGATGGAGTTGCTGAAGTCACTGCTCAAGGTGACGCTGATCGGCGGCACGCTGGCGTTGATGTTAAATCATCAATGGCCTTCTTTGTTGATGATGAACCGGATGCCCCCTCAGGCGGCCCTCGAGCAGGCGCTACGGATCCTCTCCCAGGCATTTATTTTGCTGGGGAGCGTTCAGATGCTGATTGCCGTGCTGGATGTGCCCTATCAGCGCTGGTCGCTTAACAAGCAGCTCAGGATGACCAAACAAGAGGTCAAGGATGAGCACAAGAACAGCGAAGGGCGTCCCGAGATCAAGGCCAAAATCCGCCAGGTACAGGGAATGCTTGCCCGCGCGCGTATCGAGCAGCGGGTACCGCAGGCAGATGTGATTATCGTTAACCCGACCCATTATGCGGTGGCCATAAAATATGATGCGACTCGTGCCAATGCCCCTTTCGTGATTGCCAAAGGGGTCGACAGCATGGCCGAGCGGATCCGTCAGGTCGCCAAACAGCATGACAAGATGGTGATGAGCTTGCCCGAGTTGACGCGAGCCATCTATCACTCGACCAGGGTGGATCAGGAAGTCCCCGCAGGGCTGTACACGGCAGTTGCCTATGTATTGAACCATGTATTGCAGTTAAGGGCGTATGAGGCAGGCAAGGGGAGGAAACCGACCCCTCTTGCTCCGTTATATGTACCGCCCGAGTTACGTCAACCTGAGAGGTAAGTTGTGAACTGGCGTGTATTCACCCAATCCTATACCGCAATTCCGCTGATGTTATTGGCCATTCTGGCCATGATGATCCTGCCTCTGCCCGGTTGGCTGCTGGATGCGCTCTTTACCTTCAACATTGTGTTGGCGGTACTGGTGTTGCTGGTATCCGTCTCGGCCCGCAGACCACTCGATTTCTCGGTATTCCCAACCGTGTTGCTGGTTGCCACCCTGATGCGGCTGTCGCTGAACGTGGCCTCTACCCGTGTGGTGTTGCTGCACGGTCACGAAGGGCATGAAGCAGCCGGTAAGGTCATCCAGGCATTCGGTGAAGTCGTGATCGGTGGCAACTATGTCGTCGGTCTGGTGGTCTTTGTGATCCTGATGATCATCAACTTTGTGGTGATCACCAAGGGTGGCGAGCGGATTTCGGAAGTATCCGCCCGCTTCACTCTGGATGCCATGCCCGGCAAGCAGATGGCCATCGATGCCGACTTGAATGCCGGCACCATGGATCAGCATCAGGCCAGGGCTCGCCGTGAGGAGATCGCGCGCGAGGCGGACTTCTATGGTGCGATGGATGGTGCTTCCAAGTTCGTTCGTGGTGACGCGATAGCTGGCATGTTGGTGCTGATCATCAACCTGGTGGGTGGGTTGGCCATCGGTATTTTCCAGCATGCCTTGCCCGTTGCCGAAGCCTTCCAGCGCTATGCGTTGTTGACCATTGGTGATGGTCTGGTTGCCCAGATCCCGTCCCTGCTGATGTCGACTGCTGCGGCCATTATCGTGACCCGGGTCAGTGATGAGGGGGAGATGGCTGATCAGGTTGGTCAGCAGATCCTGGCATCGCCTCGCGTTATCTATACCTCTGCAACCATCATGCTGATCCTGGGTCTGGTGCCCGGGATGCCGATGCTCGCATTCCTCAGTTTCGCAGCTGTACTGGCCTGGACAGGTTGGAGTGTCAGCAAGCGAGCCGTCAATGTGCCGGATCTGGATGCAGCGCAAGAGCTGACTCGTCAAATGATTCAGCCTGAACAGCAGGCACTGGAGTGGCAGGATTTGCCGCCAGTCGATACGGTCGCCATCGAGCTTGGTTATCGTCTGGTGCCATTGGCTGAAACGGATAAAGGGGCTGAACTGCTTGCACGAGTGCGCGGGATCCGCAAAACCCTCTCCGAGCAGTACGGTTTTCTGCTCCCCGAGATCCGGGTTCGCGACAATTTGCAGTTGCAGCCGGATCAGTACCGGATCAAGTTGTCCGGTGTCGCGTTGGCGATGGGGAATGTGGATTGTCAGCGCTTGATGGCCATCAGCAGTGGTGAGACCTATGGCGCTTTAGATGGCGAGTTGACTCAGGACCCGGCCTACGGCATGAGTGCGGTCTGGATCTCCCCGGAGCAAAAGGCCAAGGCCCTTAATCTTGGTTACTCGGTGGTGGATTCGGCCACCGTGATTGCCACTCACGCCAGCAAGCTGTTGCGTGAACAGCTTGATGCGCTGTTTGGTCACGATGAAGTTGGCAAACTGGGCCAATATCTGGCCAGTCAGTCCCCCCGGTTGGCTGAAGAGCTGAATCTGGCATTGACCCAGATGCAGCAATTGAGAGTGTTTCGTCAATTGCTAAAGGAGCAGGTCAGTCTTACCGATATACGAACCGTTGCCACGACGCTGCTGGATGCGAGCGAGCTGACCAAAGACCCTGTCTTGCTGGCATCCGATGTGCGCTGTGCCTTGAAGCGCCAGATTGTGCGGCAGGCCATTGGTAATCGCGATGTGCTGGCTACGTTTACGCTGGATGATCGCCTTGAGCAGACATTGCTGGCTGCAATGAATCAGTCACAACAGCAGGGCAAAATCCAGCTGGACAGCTTCCCGGTTGATCCACAACTGCTGGCCCAATTGCAGCAAAATATGCCGTTGGTGAAGGAGCAGTTGCAGCAGTTGGGACATGCTCCTGTGTTGGTTGTTATGCCGCAACTGAGACCATTAATAGCCCGTTATGCCCGATCATTTTCAAAGGGACTCAAAGTGCTTTCCTACAATGAGATACCTGAAGAGCTACGGGTGGAGGTAATTGGTACACTTGGTTAATTACTGTTGGATAAATATCCTGAAGGGAAGTGTTTTTTCCGCCCCAGCTTGAATTGCCGTATGAATACTATATGATGTGGCGAAAATTGACGCAGCAATGTGTGAAAGTTAAATAACAAAAAACAATATTAATTGTGTTGCCACACGCTTAGCCCATCAGGCGGGGCGTGTTATCACATTGTAAGGGCAAACTGAACTGAAAAGTCAGGACGCAAAGCCTCCGGTCTAACAGCAGGAAAGCTAATGACAGCGGGGTTACCAAGGTGAATTTGGATACGATTTTGTTACCATCTAGATACAAACTTCACTTTTTTAAGTGCGAATTTGTATTTCTCCTTTGTGCCTGATACTTCAGTTCTATTGATTGTTCTATCCACAATCACAGGTGTCAGACGTCTATGTCTTCGGGATTGTCAATAAATAAAATAATCGGGTTGTGTGGCGATAGCTTGGCTGAACCACATATATTATTGATTCAGCCGCTAATAGTTGCCGAAAATGAGGTTGAAAAAATCTTATCCAAGGAAGGCATCAGGGTATCAAGCGTTAATTCTGTTAAACAATCAAAGGGCATTATTGCTGATGGTAATGTCAATTTGATCCTGCTCGATATGGATGCTATGACCGAGCTCGGGCCGCGTATTCTGCGTGAGTTCGAAGGACTTGATTGCGTCATAATGGTCAATGAGCACCAAGCCACCATTGCTGCGGAAGCCATGTGTGCCGGGGCTGTTGACTATATTGTCAAACCCTTCTGCCCCCAGCAATTGCTCGATGCTGTCCGTGGTGCTTTACGCCTTCGTCAAGCGATCCCCAATCTTATCGCCGTTTCTCCCATGAGCCTGCAGGTATTGCAACTGGCCCGACGAGCAGCCAAAACCTCTGCCACCATTCTGATTGGTGGTGAGTCAGGAACCGGTAAAGAACGGTTGGCTCGTTATATTCACGAAATGTCTGCCAGAGCGGAAAAACCATTTCTGGCGATTAATTGTGCAGCAATTCCTGAAGCAATGCTTGAGTCAATTCTTTTTGGCCACAATAAAGGTGCATTTACCGGTGCTGTTTCTGCCCAGCCCGGCAAATTTGAGTTGGCTCAGGGGGGGACCCTGTTGCTGGATGAAATATCAGAACTTCCTTTTAACCTGCAGGCTAAATTATTACGGGTGCTACAAGAAAAAGAAGTTGAGCGACTTGGCAGCAATCAAACGATTGCTCTTGATGTTCGAATCATTGCCGCCAGCAATAAAGATCTGCGCAAACTGGTTGCATGTGGGCTATTTCGTGAAGACCTTTTCTATCGTCTTGATGTATTGCCAATGAATTGGCCCGCATTGCGTGAACGTCCTGAAGATATTATTCCGCTGGCCAACTACTTTATTGAGCGTTATGCATCCCAACAGGGCTATCGCCTGAGTGAACGTGCCTGTCAGTTGTTGCTGTCATATGAATGGCCAGGAAATGTACGAGAGCTGGATAATGTCATTCAACGGTCATTAATAATGGCGCGTGGTTTGCATATACAGTCCGTCGATTTGATGTTGCCAAATTGTATTCTTCCAGAAGAAACAGTCGCAGCAGACACGTGGCATGCTCCCGAGGGGTTAAGTGAAACCAGGCGGCATGCCGAGTTCCAATTTGTATTAGAGACCTTGCGCCGCTTTCGTGGCCATCGTACCCGCACAGCCGATGCACTGGGCATGACAACCCGGGCACTGCGCTACAAGCTTGCGGCGATGCGTGAGCAAGGCATTGATATTGAACAGCAGATTCAAGCAGAGGGATAAAAAGTGAAGATTCAGATGATGTCATCACAGGTGACGCTACTGCAGCAGATGCAGGAGATGCAGCGTGTCGCAAGCCAGACCCCTTCTATCGAATCCAATGATCTGTCGGGAGCATCATTTACCGATGCCATGCGGGATGTGGTCGGGCGCGTCAATGAACAGCAGAATGTCGCGTCAAAATTAATGGCATCCGTCGATGCCGGGCAGAGCGATGATCTGGTGGGCGCCATGGTGGCGAGTCAAAAAGCCGGCTTGAGTTTTTCAGCCTTGATGCAGGTTCGCAACAAGCTGATGACCGGTTTTGATGACATTATGCGCATGCCGCTCTGAGGTAACAGATGACTGAACTGGTAACGTCTCCTCAGGGGGCAGCCCCTGATTCGCTCAAAATCAGGCTACAAGAGGGATTACGCAATTGGCGTACCCTCTCCCGTGACAACAAATCGATCCTGACCATTGCTCTGCTGGCTGCCATTGTGGCAGGCACCATAGTCGTTATCCTGTGGACCTCCAGCAAAAACTATGTACCCCTGTATGGCAAACAGGAGCTATACGATACCGCCAACATCATGGAGATGCTGGAGAAAGAGCAGGTACCTTTCCGTCTGGAAAAGAGCACCGGTCAGGTACTGGTTCCTGAAAATCAGCTGGCTCATGTCCGGATGGCACTTGCTGCGCGAGGGGTGCGTGCAGCCATGCCGTCTGGTCTGGAAGGGCTGGACAACGTAACCGGACTGGGTACCAGCGAATTTATGGAAGGGGCGCGTTATCGTCATGCCCTGGAAGGGGAGCTGGCTCGCACCATCATAGCGCTCGATGCCGTGCGCAGTGCCCGTGTTCATCTGGCTATTCCGAAGCGCACGCTATTCGTTGGACGCGATGAGGAGAAACCGAGTGCATCGGTAATGCTCGATATGCAACCGGGCCAATCCATCGAAGCGGGTCAGGTCGAGGCGATTGCCAATCTGGTGGCGGGCAGTATCTCCGGAATGAAACCTGGCGCCGTGACCGTGGTTGATCAATCCGGCCAGTTGCTCAGCGCAGAGCTGGGGGACAAGGTCGGTTTTGGCAAGCAGAGCGTTCAACAGATGGAGTATGTCCGCAAGCTGGAACAATACATTCGTCAGCGTGCCAATGACATGCTCTATCCCATGCTGGGCAGCACCAATTTCAAGGTGCAGATTGCGGCAGACGTTAACTTCAACGCTGTCGAAGAGACCCAGCAGCAGCTCGATCCGCAAGGTGTGGTGACTCGCGAGTCCAATAAGTCAGACAAGACCATCGATGCGTTGGCGATGGGGATCCCGGGGGCGTTATCCAACCGCCCGCCTGAAACAGCGGCAAAAGATGAAAAGGCTGGTGCTGACAAAGGCAATGCCAATACCAATACCGCTACACAACAGAACGACACTCGTACCGAGCGTCAGGAAGTCAGCAAGCAGTACGAAAACAGTCGCACCATAGTGCACACCCGTTACCAGCAGGGACGTCTGGAACGAATTAACGTCTCCATTCTGCTCAATCAGCAGATCGCTCCGAAAGGTGGTTGGAGTGCCGAGCAACTGACACAGATCCGTCAGATGGTAGAGCGTGCTGTCGGTTTCGATGAGACGCGTGGCGATCAGATTAGTCTGCAGGCCTTCGATTTCAATGGTGCGGTACCAGTAGCCGCTCCCGAATCCAGCTGGTGGGAAACCCCCTACTGGCAAGACTCCTTGCGTTATCTGGTCGGTGGTTTGCTTGGCCTGACGCTGGTCTTCTTCGGTATTCGTCCGTTGGTGAAACATCTGGTTCGTACCCAGCAACAGCCTGATATGGAAATGGGTGAGACTGAGGAGGAGCTAGAGCCCACAGTCGGATTGTCCATGCGCAGGGATGACGATGATCCCCAGCTGACGTCTGCTCTTTCAAATAGTCTGATCCGTACTGACAACAAGATGGAGCCCCAGTTCTCGTCACTCGATATGGAGTCGTTGCCGGAACCGGGATCCGAGCTGGAGGTTCAGCTCAAGCATTTGCAGTTGCTGGTTGAAAAAGATACCGCCCGGGTGGCGGAGGTTGTCAGAGCATGGGTGAGTGGCAATGAACAGCGTTAACTTGAATCAGAGTGCCGTTGATATCGATATCGACAACCTTGAGAAGGCCGCCATCTTGTTGCTGAGCATGGGGACCGAGTCTGCTGCCAAGGTGATGCAGAAGCTCTCCCGCGACGAGGTGCAGCGTTTGATTTCCAAGATGGCCTCTCTCTCTGGCGTCAGCTCGATGGAAGCCAAGTGGACGTTGCAGCAGTTCTTCAATCACTACCGTGAGCAGAGCGGAATTGGCAGTGCTTCACGGGAGTATCTGGAACAGACGCTCGATCTTGCTCTGGGGCAACGACTCTCCCGTAGTCTGCTCGACAGTCTGTACGGCGATGTGATGAGTCAGGATATCCAGCGTCTGCAGTGGGTACCTGCCGATGTGCTGGCCCGTTTCTTCCGCAACGAGCATCCCCAGATGCAGGCCGTGCTGCTGGCCTTCCTGCCGCCCCAGACCGCATCAGCCGTGCTCGATGCCTTGCCCAGCTCGGTGCATGACGATTTGCTGGTGCGCGTCGCCAGTCTCAGCAGTGTCAGTGAACATGTGCTGGGCGAACTCAGGCTGACACTGGATCGCTGTCTCACCTACGTGGCAGATCAATCCGGTGCCAAGGTAAACGGGGTACGGCAGGTGGCCGATATTCTTAACCGTTATCAGGGGGACAAGGAGCAGATGCTCTCCCTGTTGCGCGAACACGACGGTGACATGGCGCTGGAGATCGAGAAGAACATGTTCGATTTCATGGCGTTGCGCCGTCAGAGCGACGACACCTTGCAACGTTTGGTACAGGAGCTGCCCAGCGAATTGCTGGCATTGGCTCTCAAGAACACCGAAACCAGCTTCCGCAAAGTGGTGTTGGGTGCCATGCCGAAGCGGATGGCTCAGGCGCTGGACGATCAGATCCAGAACCAGGGCAGTGTTTCTTTGCGCAAGGTCGAGCAGGCAAGGGAAGAGGTCATGCAACTGGTCCGCGAGTTGGTGGAGCAGGGCGAGATCGAGTTCCAGCTGTTCGAAGAGCCCACCGTCAGTTAAAAGGAGGCATTCATGAGTCACAATGTGCGCAAATTGATGCCTGGGGCGACCCGTCTGTATCGTTTCCCTGCGCTCGGTCAGAGTGGGGAAGAGGCACGGAGTCAGCAAGAACAGTTTGAATTCGGCTATCAGCAGGGGCTGGAGCAAGGTCATGACGAAGGTTATCAGGCCGGTTATCAGCAAGGCCTGACCAGCGGCCTGCAGGAAGGCGAGAGCACCGGTTTGCAACAAGGGCAAACCCGCGGGTTTGCTCAGGGCCTTTCGGAGGGGCGAGCCGCCTTCGAACAAGCAATGGTGCCGTTTGCCAAGCTGCAAGAGCAGTGGGAGTCACTGAGCCGGGCCCGGATGGCCGAGCAGAAAGAGCTGATTGCCCAGCTGGTGGCGCAGGTGGCCAAGCGGGTCATCATGGCCGAATTCACCCTCAATCCGCAGCAGGTGATGAATCAGGTCGAACAGGCGCTGGCTACCTTGCCGAGTGAATCGGAAGAGCTGGTGATCTACCTCAACGAGGGAGATCGACAGCGACTCGCCGAGCAGGGGGTGACTCGCTGCGAAGGGTGGCCATTGCAAGTTGATGCAGCACTTGGGGTAGGCGATGCCCGTATCGAAACGCGCGCTGCCGTCGTCGAGGTAAGCACCAGCTCTCGTCTGGCAACCTGCATCGAACAGCTCAACAGCTCGCTGGACGTGCCGCAAGATGCATGAAGCCTTGCAGCAGGCACTGACCAGTGCGCTGGATAATCTGGATGAACTGCCCGCGTTTCGTCGTTTTGGCCGGTTGGTGCGAGTGACCGGCTTGACTCTCGAGGTAGTCGGTTGCCAACTGGTGATGGGGCAGCGTTGTCGTGTCAGCACGGCAAGTGGCGCTCCCTTGCTGGCCGAGGTGGTCGGTTTTAATCGAGATATCTCTTACCTGATGCCGCTGCAGCCGATGAGTGGCCTCTTCGCGGGAGCTCAGGTCGAACCGATCGATGGAGAGGAAACCGTTCGGCTTGGTCGTCATCTGCTGGGGCGGGTACTCGATGGCCTGCTGCAGCCCCTCGACGGGCAGCCGTTACCCGATGTTGGTGACAGTGTCCCTCTGTTTGCTCTTCCCCCCAATCCGCTATTGCGAACCCCGGTACGTGAACCGCTGGATGTCGGTATCCGTGCCATCAATGGCCTGCTGACTGTTGGCAAGGGCCAGCGCTTGGGGCTGTTCGCCGGCTCGGGGGTAGGCAAGAGTATGTTGCTGGGCATGATGACCCGCAATACCGCAGCCCAGATTGTGGTGGTGGGACTGATTGGTGAGCGGGGCCGTGAAGTGCGCGAATTCATCGAACACAGTCTGGGGGCCGATGGTCTGGCTCGCGCCGTGGTCATTGCGGCGCCAGCGGATCAATCTCCCCTGATGCGACTGCGAGCGGCTCAGCTATGCCACCGGATTGCCGAGTATTTCCGTGAGCAGGGGCAGGATGTGCTGCTGCTGATGGATTCACTGACCCGCTATGCCCAGGCGCAGCGGGAAATCGCGCTGGCCATCGGTGAACCTCCTGCCACCAGAGGGTATCCACCCTCGGTATTCAGCATGCTGACCCAGCTGGTGGAGCGAGCCGGTAACGGCACGCATCCGGATGGCAGTCTGAGTGCGTTCTACACCGTGCTGGCGGAAGGGGATGACCAGCAGGATCCGGTGGTCGATGCGGCGCGCGCCATTCTCGATGGCCATATCGTGTTGACCCGTCGTCTGGCTGAAGAGGGCCACTATCCTGCCATCGATATCGGTGCCTCGGTCAGTCGGGTCATGCCACAAGTCGTGCCTGCCGAATGGCAAAAGCTGGCGGTCACCTTGCGCCAGCTATGGGGACGCTATCAGCAAGTGCGTGAGCTGTTGCCACTGGGCGGTTATCAACCCGGGGCCGATCCGCAGATGGATGAAGCGGTTCAGCGTTATCCGGGGATTGCGGCATTTCTGCAACAAGGCCTGCATGAAGAGATGGCCTTTGAACAGGTGATGGTTGGTCTCAAGCAGGTGCTGGGGCAGGGATAAGGATTCGTTATGCTGAAGTCTTATCTGGGGTTGCAACAGGAAGAGCTGGAAAATCTTGGCGCCGAGCGTCGACGCTTGCGGGAGCTGGCGTTGCGGGAAGAGCAGCGAGCACACAAATTGCAGGAAGTGATCTCCTCGCTGCGGCCCGGTTCCGACAAGTTTCACCCTTTGCTATGGCAAAACAAGCAACAGATGGATGGCCAGTTGCGCCGTTTGCTCTCCCATCAGGTGCAGCAATCTGCGCTGGCCAGACTGGATCTGGAGCGCCACGAAGGGGAACTTGTCCGGCAGTTCGGGCGGGTCAAGGGACTGGAGCTATTGCTGGCAAGACGTGATGATGTTGCTCGCCAGCAGCAGGAGAGGCGGGATCAGCTACAGCTGGACGAGCTGGCGAGTTTGCGTCACCTGACCCGCAAAGAGTAAGACGGAGGGTTAATCCGTGATGCTGTCCGGGTCACGATAACCTGAATCTTGTCCCAACAGCGAATGAATCGTCTCCATCTGGCCTGCCAGCAGGCGGCCATTGAGATCATTCTGGCGCAGACACTGGTGCAGCAGCTGTTCAAGCTGTTGCCATTGATTGGTTACCGTGGTGCGCAGGGGAAGTGGCAGCTTGGCTATCAGGGTGGCCATCCCCTTCTCATCGGGTTTGAGGCCCAATGTCTGCAGCTGCTGGCAGCGTAACTTTGCCTGTTGTGTCACTTTGGCCATCAGCGCTGTCTGCTGCTCGTTATGGACTTGCAGGCCATCGACATCATGGCTTGCCAGCAGTGCATGTTGGCGCAGCAACAGGGCGGTGAGTTCGGTATAGTGGCCGTAATCCTGCTGGATCCCGAGGATCAATGCCTTGACGGTGGCCTTGGTATCCACGCTCATCGGCGATGCATATCCAGAATGGCCTGACCCAGCGCATCCAGATCGATTTCCAGCTTGCCTTCACTGATGGCTTTGCGGATCTCGTTGACCTTGTCCATGTCGACGTCGGATGTGGTGGCCAGCTGGCTGCGGGCGTTGGCTACTGACTGCGCTGTGCTGCTGATCCGGGTTTCGGATGACTGTGCGGACCTGGTTTCCGGCTTGGTCGTGACATCCGGTTTGCGGCCAGGCTGGTTTTGAATATAGAGCGAGTCAGTACGGGTAATTTTCATAACATAAATTCCTGATGGTCTGTTTATGACAAGCGACCCAAGGCTTGTCGAACTTGAATCAAATTGCGATCTTGGTTCAAAAACGGGTTTCAACTTCCCCTATATCAGTCACCCATGCCTGTATCTCTTTGCCAGAGCTAAGATTTTTCACTCTGATCCCGTCGCCTATTCCGCCATTATCGAGTGCCTCCCCTCTGGTTGTGGCGGAGAACTCACCTTTCCCTGCGCGGATCAGTACCCCTTCCCCCTGTTTGACCGCCCAACTTTTTTGTAAGTCCAGCTCACCGATGAGCTGTCCGCTTCTCAGATGCCGGTTGCTTTTATGGCCCAGCAGGGAGTGATTGCTCGGGGTAAACCCGCGCTGTATGCGGCTGACATCCAACTCTTTCTCCACCAGATCGCTGGCGCTGATGGCCTGGCCTTTTGCGATATCCCGTGCAGCAACCCAGACCGGCAAGAGCAACGAGACCTCTACCCGTCCGCGCACTTGCCAGGCGGGGTCTGTGCATTCGATGAGATAGGGGCGTCGTCCCCAGGGTTGCCGATACTGGCCACCTGCTTGTAACGAGAGTGAGTGTGAGGGGCAGGGAGGGAGGTGCTCGGCGGAAGGAGCAAGCCAGACCTTAAACTCCCCTGAGGTTGCAGGCCATCCCTGTTGGGTGACGTAGTCATCAAGACTCTGGCGGGCATCTTGTTCAAGCAACTGTTCAAGCATGGCGCTTTGCGCCTGTGGGGCACCGTGAGCCAATGCGCTCAGCAGTAGCCAGAGGATGCCGCTCCATTTCCACACGGGAAGTCGCACTTCCTCATTTATCATCTGCTTGCGGCGGATGGTGCATGGTAACCGCTTGAAACTAGGTATCTTCATGGTTGGCATGAGTCTTGATAAGGGTAACCCCGGTCTGAGTGAACGATAAAGGAGGAAGCATGAGTATCTCATTTGACAGCGCCCTCGGTGTACACCCTTATGCCCTCGATGTCAGGGCGGAGCGGGCGCGTATTCTGGCGGGAAATCTGGCCAACGTGGATACGCCGGGCTATCTGGCTCGGGATGTCGATTATAAGACGATTCTGGGCCGTGTCGCGCAGCAAGTTGCTGCGGGCGAGGAGAGTCAGGCCATCAGCCAGGGCGCCATGCGTGACGATATGCGTCACCCCCTCTATCGCATTCCTGATCAGGTCTCCATGGATGGCAATACCGCCGAATTGGGGGTTGAGCAGGGCAAATTTGCCAACAACGCCACCGATTTCCAGACCAGTCTCACTTTCCTCAATATGAAGATTACCGGGATCGCCAAAGCGATCGAGGGCCGTTAACCATGTCGTTCAACAAGATTTATGACATCGCTGGCAGTGCCATGCGCGCCCAGACCGTGCGGTTGGATACCGTTGCCTCCAACCTGGCCAACGTGGATAGCGCGGCCGCCAGTGAAGACGCCGCGTTTCGTGCCATCAAGCCGGTTTTTTCCACTCTCTATCAGAAGATTCAGGATGCCGATGGCCTTGGAGCTGCGTCGGTGCAAGTGGCGGGTATCGTACAGTCCGACCGTCAGGTCGAGAAACGGCTGGAGCCGACCAACCCGATGGCCGATCAGGATGGCTTTGTCTACTACTCCAACGTCAACGTGGTGGAAGAGATGGCCGACATGATGAGCGCCTCTCGCGGTTTTGAAACCTCGGTAGAGGTGATCAACCGGATCAACAGTATGCAGCAAGGTTTGCTGCGTCTTGGTCAGGGAGCCTAAGCCATGAGTCTGCCACAGATAAGCAGTCTGGATACGGCGCGTGGTACGGGTCAGGCTGTTGCTGACCCCAAGATCGCCAGCAATGACGCCGGTGCTGCTCAGGAAACACAAGCCAACCAGAATAGCGGGATGCAACTGCGTAACGAATTCCTGCAGATGATGGTGGCGCAGATCCAGAATCAGGATCCCACCAACCCGCTTGATGGTGCCCAGTATGTCGCCCAGCTGGCCCAGTTCAGCATGGTAGAAGGTGTCGAGGGACTGAAGAAGCTTCAGCTACAGAGCAACACCAAGATGGATACCCAACAGGTGCTGCAGAGTACCGCTTTGGTCGACAAAGAGGTCATGGTGCCGAGCAAAACTCTTAAACAACAGCAAGAGCAAAAGATCCGCGGTCAAATCGAGCTGCAAGGTGCGGCGGAGCAAGTGGATCTCAAAGTGTATGATCAGCACGGCGTGCTGGTGGCCAGCAAGAGTTGGGGTGAGAGCAAGGCGGGCGGGTTGGATTATGAACTGCCCCCCCTTCCTGCCGGAGAGTACCGCTTTGAGGTCAAGGCCTCGGCGGGCAAGACCTTGGTGGCGACCAAAAATTATGTAGCGAGCAAGGTAGAACGTGTTGCTTTGCCCGGTACGGGAGAAATCATGCTGCAGGTTGCCGGTGTGGGCGATGTCCCGCTGTTCAGTGCAATCCAGTTCGGCAAATCAGCGTAATTAGAGAGGAGCGACACAGTGTCTTTCAGTATCGGATTGAGCGGCCTGCGCGCCGTAAACCAGGAATTGAGCGTTATCAGTAACAACGTTGCTAACGCCAGCACCGCAGGCTTCAAATCCAGCCGTGCCGAGTTTGCTGCCATCTATGGTGGTGGTCAGGCTGGCGGTGTCGAGATGAACAACGTCTCCCAGAACTTTGATCGCAACGGTGATGTGATGCGCACCGGGCGAGGGTTGGATCTGGCTATTTCTGGCAGTGGTTTCTTCGTGCTGAAAGATGGCAGCGGACAAACCTCCTACACCAGAGCGGGCATGTTCCAGCGTGATAGCGGTAACTACCTGACCACGGCGAGTGGTACCCGTCTGCAGGGTTATACCACGGATGACGCCGGCAAACTGCAATCCGGTGTGGTCGGGGATATTCAGGTCAAGGCGGGCAGCCTGCCAGCCAAGGCATCCGACAAGCTGGAGTTTGTGGCGAACCTGAAGGCTAATGCCACTGAGATTGATACCAAACCACCTTACGATTTTGATCCTAAGAAATCTGAAACTTTCAGTTATTCACAGTCCAGTAAGGTCTATGACTCGCTGGGGGTTGAGCACACAGTTACTCAGTATTTTGTCAAAAAAAAGCCTAATGAGTGGGCTGTACACTACACCTTCGATGGTGACAAAACGGGACTGCCCACCACCGCACTGACTTTTGAGAAAGATGGCACGCTTGCTAAGTCTACCGCTATGCCCATTCTGGACTTGACTCCGCCAGGTGCCATGGATATCAAGCTCACCGTCGATATCAGCAAGGTGAGCCAATATGCCTCCGATTTTAACGCCACTCGTAACCAGTCTAATGGTTATACCGCAGGTGACCTGACCGGTGTACGGGTTGATGCCGATGGTGGTGTCTATGCCACCTTTACCAACGGCCAGAGCCTGTTGCAGGGGCAGGTCGTGATGGCCAACTTCACCAACCCCAATGGTCTGCTGCAGACCAACAACACCACCTGGCAACAGTCGTTCAGTTCCGGCCAGCCGGTACTGGGGGCGCCGGGAACCGGCACCATGGGCAAGCTGACTGCCGGGGCCTACGAGAGTTCCAACGTGGACCTGACCGGTGAACTGGTTAGCCTGATGACGTCCCAGCGTAACTATCAGGCCAACGCCAAGACCATCAGTTCCGCTGACAAGATGACCCAGGTTCTGTTCAACTCCTTCTAAGGGTAACCCGTGGAAAAGCTTATCTACACCGCCATGTCCGGGGCGCAGCATACCCTGATGGCTCAGCAGATCCGTGCCAATAACCTGGCCAACGTCAATACCGCCGGTTTTCGGGCTGACTTTGAGCGAGTTTCTGCTTATGCCCTGACGGGCGATGGTTACCAGAGCCGGGTAATGGCCCGAGAAGAGATGGCCGGGACCAACTTCAAAGCTGGCCCTCTGATGCAGACGGGGCGCAAGCTGGATGTGGCGATTCGTGGCGAGGGTTTTCTGGCGGTGCAGACGCCTGATGGCAAAGAGGCCTATACCCGTGCGGGTAACCTGGAGGCCGATGCCGACGGGCTGTTGACCCTCAATGGTCGGCCGGTGCTGGGGGAGGGGGGCGAGCTGGTGCTGCCCGCTTATCGTGACATCAGTTTCGGCAAGGATGGCACCCTGAGCATCACTCCTCCGGGTGGTGGCGCTCGGCTTGATGTAGGCCGCCTGAAGCTGGTCAATCCTGATCCGGCTGAGCTGGTAAAAGGCCACGATGGTCTGTTCCGGATGCGCCAGGGGGGGGATGCCGAAAGTAGCGAGCAGGTGGTGATGGCATCCGGCTTTTTGGAAGGGGCCAACGTCAATGCCGTGGATGAGCTGGTCAGCAGTATGTCATTGACCCGCAATTTCGAACTGCAGGTCAAGTTGATGAAAGCGGCGGATGATCAGGCTCGTCAAGGGGCCAAATTGATTTCCGGTCAGGGTTGAGATTGACGGTATCGGGCTGCTGTCCGGTATCTGGCCACTCCTTTGTGGATTGGGCTTGATGAACAAGGTGGAATAACAATGCACGCAGCATTATGGGTCAGTAAAACAGGTCTGTCGGCACAAGATGCCAAGATGTCCAGTATCTCCAACAACCTGGCTAACGTGAACACGGTCGGCTTCAAGCGCGATCGAGTAGCGTTTGAAGATCTTTTCTATCAGGTGCAGCGCCAGCCGGGTGCCCAGCAGGATCAGCAGAATCTGGCGCCTATCGGTATTCAGATGGGTAATGGTGTGCGAGTGGTGGGTACCCAGAAGGTCTTCACCTCCGGCCAATTCCAGAATACCAATCAGGAGCTGGATATGGCGGTGGTCGGTGCCGGTTTCTTCGGGGTTGAGCGCCCGGATGGCGAGACGGCCTATACCCGCAATGGTCAATGGCATCGCAATGCCGAGGGGCAACTGGTTAACGCGGATGGTTTGCCCATGGTGCCGCAGATCCAGATCCCTGATAACGCCACCAAGATCTCCATTGGTACCGACGGCACTGTCAGCGCCTCGTTGCCCGGTCAGCAAGAGAACGTCGAGCTGGGCCGCATCACCCTGACCAATTTCGCCAACCCGGCAGGTCTGGAAGCGCTCGGTGGCAACCTATACCGCGCAACCGGTGCGTCCGGTGAGCCCATTGAAGGTGTACCGGGTGAAGAGGCGATGGGGGCAGTCAAGCAATTCGCGCTGGAGAGCTCCAACGTAAACGTGGTCGAGGAGATGGTCGACATGATCACGACTCAGCGGGCTTACGAGATGAATGCCAAGGTGGTCTCTTCTGCCGACCAGATGCTCAAGTTTGTCACTCAGGCACTGTAATGATGAAGTCGATGCTGCGTTATATCTGGTTGGTATTGTTGCTGGGCGGCTGTGCCACCTATGAGCTGCAGGCACCCGAGCCGGGTGACGAGAAATGGGCACCATCCCGTCCCAAGGTGACCGCGACTGCGCAGGGCGAAGATGGTGGCCTCTATCGGGGCAACTACATGATGACCCTGTTTCAGGATCGGCGTGCTTACCGTGTTGGTGACATTCTCACCGTGGTGCTGGAAGAGCGTACCCAGTCGAGCAAGAAAGCCAATACCAGCATGAGCAAAAACAGCAGCATGAATGTGCCGGCCCCCTCTATTGGCGGTAAACTGCGCCCCGACTGGGGGGCCGCCCTCAGTGCGGATCGGGATTTTGATGGCGGAGCGACCTCCAGTCAGCAAAATACCCTGGCAGGTTCCATTACCGTGACCGTAGCAGAAGTGATGCCCAATGGTGTGCTGGGGATCCGCGGTGAAAAGTGGATCCGCCTCAATCAGGGGGATGAGTATATCCGCTTGGGCGGCATGGTGCGGGTTGAGGATATTGATCAGAGCAACCGTATCTCGTCCCAGCGCATTGCCGATGCCCGCATCACCTATGCCGGTCGTGGAGCCCTTGCAGACAGTAACCAGATGGGGTGGCTGGGCCGCTTCTTTAGCTCGGCGTTTGCGCCATTTTGAGGAATCACATGAACAGATGGTTTATCGCCCTGCTGTGTCTCTGCTTGCCCTGGTTTAGTCAGGCTGCCGCACCGGCCAAACGAGCCTTGCTGGATATTGCCGATGTGCAGGGGCTGAGAACCAACCAGCTGGTGGGTTATGGTCTGGTGGTCGGTCTCTCCGGGACCGGCGACAAAAGCCAGGTCAAATTTACCGGCCAATCCATGGCCAACATGCTCAAACAGTTTGGTGTGCAGCTACCGGACGATATCGATCCCAAGCTCAAGAACGTGGCAGCCGTTTCGGTTCAGGCCACGCTACCCGCCTTGGCTGGCAAGGGGCAGTTGCTCGATGTGACCGTGACTTCCATTGGTGATGCCAAGAGTCTGCGTGGCGGCTCTCTGCTGCTGACCCCCCTGCGTGGTATCGATGGTGAAGTCTATGCCGTGGCGCAGGGCAATCTGGTCGTCGCCGGGGTGAAAGCGGAAGGGCAATCGGGTTCATCGGTCACGATTAACGTGCCGACAGCCGGGATTATCCCCAATGGCGCCACCATCGAGCGAGAGGTGGTGAGCAATTTTGCCGAAAAGCCGGAAGTGACCCTCAATCTGCATCAACCCAACTTCAAGACCGCACGCAATGTGGAGCGAGCCATCAACCATCAGCTGGGGCCGGTTGCCCGCGCGGTGAGTGCCGGGCGGGTTCAGGTTGCAGCCCCCAAGGACGAGAGCCAGCGCATCGCGTTTATGGCCCTGCTGGAAGATATCAAGGTGGATCCGGGTCAGGAGCGGCCGAAGGTGGTCTTCAACAGTCGAACCGGCACTGTGGTGATGGGGCAAGGGGTCAAGGTTCACAAGGCTGCCGTCAGTCATGGCAGTCTGACGGTGACCATTGGCGAGAGTCAGACTGTCAGCCAGCCCAACGCCTTCTCCAATGGGCAGACCACCACGACCCCCAACTCCAAGATCCAGGTCGATCGGGAACGTAACAACATGTTTGTCTGGCCGGATGGCACTTCCTTGGAAGTGATCGTCAAGGCTGTCAATTCACTCGGGGCAACACCCGATGATGTCATGGCCATCTTGCAAGCGCTCAATGAGGCTGGCGCCCTTGAGGGTGAGCTGGTGGTTATCTAAGGATTATCATGACCAGAATTAGCTCTGATCCCGGTTTTTATCAGGATCTCAATGAATTGCAGCAAATCAAAAGCAACCCGGATCAGCGTGCCGCGCTGGATGCTGCAGCCGGTCAGTTTGAAGTCAGTTTTCTGCAAACCGTGCTCAAACATATGCGCTCGGCGACGGATGCCCTGCAGGATGAGGACGACAAGATTATCAAGGGACAATCCCTCTATCGCGATATGTATGACAGCCAGTTGGCGATGAGCATGGTCAAACGTGGTGGTATCGGTTTGCGGGAGCAGATGGTCAACCAGCTGGCTCCGTCATTAAAGAATCCGGACGGGGTGGTCGCTTCAGAGCAGCAGACCCTGGCTGCATTCAGCCAGCCTCTCAACTCGGTAAAAATGAAGAAGGTTGACTGATGTCACTGCTCAATATCGGCGCCAGCGGACTAAATGCAGCCCAGATTGCATTGAACCTGACCGCCCAGAATATCGCGAACGTCAATACCATCGGGTATAGCCGTCAGGAAGCCATGATGGGCAGTCTATCCGGTTTCGGGCGGCTGGATAATGGTGCCGGTGTCGAGGTGACAGGGGTACGCAGGGTAACGGATGACTATCTGGTTGCTCAACACTGGCGTAGCCGTTCGGCCACCGGTTCTTCTTATGCCTTTCATCAGTACATCAATACGACAGAGCAGTTGCTGGGCAGTGAGTCGATGAATATCGCAAAAGGGCTCGACAGCTTTTTTGCCTCGCTCAGTGCTGCGCTCGACAGTCCGGAAACCCCGGCACAGCGCAGCCAGATCGTCAGCTCGGCTGGGGCGCTCGCCAACCGCTTTACCCAGCTGGACGAGAGCCTGGTCACCCAGGAAAAACAGATCGACGATCAGTTGAGCAGCACTGTTTCCCAAGTGAACAGCTACCTGTCACAACTGGCCGAATTGAATGTCCAGATTGGCGATCAAGCCGCCAAGGGAGTCAATACCTCAGCGCTGGAAGATAGTCGCGAACAGGTTGTTCGTGAGTTGTCGACCTATATGGAAGTGCGGGTTAATCGTCAGAGTGACGGCGCTTTCGCGATCAGCCTGCCGCAAGGACAGCCGCTGGTGTTGGGAGGAAGCAGCAGTACTCTCGCGCTTGCTGGCGATAAACTCAGCCTCGCTTTCGGTGGTCAGACGTTTGAAGTTCCTAAATTGCATGGTGGTTCGCTGGCGGGTGTGATGGATTATCGCACTACAGTATTGCGGCCGACCAGAGTGGCGCTGAATCAGATAGCGGGCAAACTCGCAAAGGATTTCAATGATAAACAGGCCGGTGGTGTTGACCTTCATGGAGTAACCGGGAAACCGCTATTCGCTTTTGACGAAACAAAAGATATCCATGGTAACTACATCAATGCGTTGGGAACATTGCGTGTGGCTGATGGTTTTACCGGAGACGACCTGGCTTTTGCCAAGGCCGGTGGCGGCAAGGGCGATAACCGCAACTTGCAGGACCTGCTGACGATAAAAAATGGCCAATACGATGCCTATAGTGCCCTGCTTGGCAAGATGGCGGTGCAGAGCGGGCAGGCGAAAGCGAGCATGCAGGCCGATGCCAATATGGAAAAACAGATGGCGGCCAAGCTGAGCAGTGTCAGCGGTGTGAATACCGATGAGGAAGGGGTGAAAGTCATGGCTTACACCAAGGCTTATCAGGCCAATGCCAAGGTGATCAGCACCTCGGAACAACTCTTCAATTCCATTCTGAATATGTTCTGAGGAGGGTGACTATGCGCATCAGTACTAACCAGATCCAGCTCAGCATGCTAGACAACTTGCAGCATGGCTTCGGTGAATATGCCCGGCTTGATCGCCAAATCTCCACGCAAAAACGCATTCTTCAGCCCTCTGATGATCCTGTTGGCAGTGTGCAACTGCTGGGCTTGCAGAAAGAGCAGGTGGCGATGGCGCAGTACCAGAAAAATATTGCCAACGCCAAGAGCCAGCTCTCTCAGGGGGAACTGCAGTTTGAAACCATGACCAACATGCTGATGCGGTTGCGGGAGTTGACCCAGACTGCTGCAACAGGCTCTTTGTCGGATGCGGATCGCAAAGCGGTGGCCAGTGAGGTCGCCATTATCAAGGATGGTCTGCTGGATCTGGCCAATGCACGTAACGAGAGTGGCTCCAGCCTGTTTACCGGTAGCAAGGTTGATCAGACTGCATTGGTAAAGCAGGCGAGTGGTGACTACAGCTACCAGGGGGACAATCTGGTGCGTGAGGTCAGTATTGCCAACGGCGTCACTGTGGGCTTGAACCAGACGGCTGACCAGCTGTTTCTGCAGCCTGATGATTTTTTCAAGCGACTCGATAGCATGGTGGCGGCAATTAATGCCGCAGCACCTGACGCCGTCGATCAAGCCCGAGCCATGCTCGGCCGCAGCCAGACGCTGCAAGATAGTATCAGCCAGGCGGTGAGCACGATTGGTGCCCGGATCAATCTGCTGGATCAGATTGATGAGAGCCATGCCGAGAAAGGTGTCTATAGCAAGGAAGTGAGCAACCAGATAGAGTCGCTGGATTATGCCGAGGCCGCGACCCGACAGGCCCATGTCCTGATGGCATTGCAGGTGCAGCAGCAGGCTTTTGCCAAGGTTAATGGCCTTAGCCTGTTCAACTACATGCCGTAACGAGTGAAGGAGTCATGATGCAGATCCAGCAAACCCGTCTTGGGGGCGTTGCCGAGGCGCAGGCAAAGCCCAAGTTGCAGGGCCGCGCAACTGCACAGGCTCACACTCCGGAAAATCGAAAGCAGAACGAGCGCCACCCCAATATTATCCGGATGGATAGATGGGCCCTGATCGGCGCAGCGCAACAGCGCATTGCCCATGCTCAGGGTGGGGAACAGGCACTCAATCAGGTTTGGGGCGAATTGAAGCGGCTGGAACGCCAGTTGGGTCAGCGTGAGCTGGCCAGCAGTGACGTTGCCAACCGCTTAAAAATGCTGGAAGAGAAAGTCACCCAACCAAGAGGCCCTTTGACTGACGAGCTCAAGCCCAGACTTCTTGCGTCACCTCAGGAACTGCGCACCCGGTTCAGTGCCGAGCATCTGGATTTATTAAGCGCCAAAAATAGCACTGAGCGACTGGTGTTCTCTTTCCCCCAAAGCAGTAGTGCGGTGGAGGTGACCATCCCCGCCGGAGCACGAGAGGGGGAGGTTGTCACCATACTCGATCGGGCGCTGCGTAAAGAGCATATCCGGGCTCGGCTGAATGAGTTGGGCAAGCTGGAGCTCTCTGTCGCTGAACCCTATCGTCGCAAACTGGATGAGCCGGTACTGATCCGGGGGGAGGGGATTCGTATCCCGGCAGGCAACCCGATCCCGGTGCAGTTCAAGCCCAGGGCCGGAGCGCTGACCCATATGGCCGAAGGGATTGCCAAAGGGGAGATCCGTCAGGAGCGGCAGCGGCTGCAAAAAGTACTTGGCGAGATTGAGCAATCGGTACGGGAGTTGAAACAGTTTCGCCAGAAGATGGTGCTGCAACTGGACAAGGTCAAGGCTCGCAGTCAGAACCTGAAACAGGAGGAGCTGGCACAGTTGCAATCCTCTCTGGCCGCCCGCCTCTCACAAGGCGGCTATATGGGCACCATGTCCGGTCTGCTGGCGCAGGCCAACGTCACTCGGCAAGGGGTGGTTGCGTTACTCACTTGATAGCGCTGACCTGTCTCATCGTTAAAAAACCGCACAAGCTGACTTGTGCGGTTTTTTTATCTCTGTGATGCCCTCTTGTGCCTGTGACGACGCGGTCTGCTTGCAAGAACATTGTTGAGTACTGAACGGGGGGCCAAGAGAAACTGCTGTTCAGCAAAAAAAGATTTAATTTTCACGACGCTGTGGTCGTTCTTCATTGGGGTCAACCCAAACGCTGCCTGTGGCAGCATCTATTTCGAGGAAACGAAAATGAGTCTGTCAATTCATACCAACTTTGCATCCATGGTTACCCAGAACCAACTGACCACCACCAACAAGCTGGCCAGCACTGCCATGCAGCGTCTGGGTACCGGTCTGCGCATCAACTCTGCCGCTGACGATGCCGCTGGTCTGCAAATCGCTACTCGTCTGCAATCCCAGTCCAACAGCCAGAAGATCGGTATGCGCAACGCCCAGGATGCCATCTCCATGATGCAGACTGCCGAAGGTGCCATGGACGAAATGACCAATATCGTTCAGCGCATGAAGGATCTGGCTACCCAGGCCGCCAACGGCACCAGCAGCGATAAAGATATTGCCGCCATGAACGCCGAATTCGGCGAGTTGACCAAAGAGCTGAAAAATATCGCCGGCAATACCACCTTCGGTGGCGAAAACCTGCTGGATAGCAAAAACGGCAAGTTTGCCAAGGGGGAAGTGACCTTCCAGATTGGTGGCTCCGACAGTGAGCGTTTGACCCTGGCTATCGGCGATACCCTCAAGAAGGTTGTCGGTGGCGCAACCCTGAGTGCTGAAGATCAGAAGCTGGTTGATGGGGTGACTGATCTGAATACCAAATTGGATGGTGCCAAGACCGCGTTTGATACCGCTAAAACTGATGCGGATGGCAAAAAAGCTACAATGGATACAGCCAAGACTGATTGGGAGGGAGAGTCTGATGCTGCACAAAAGTTAATCAAAGAAGGTACTTACAATACAGCAAAGACCGCGTATGACACTGCGGCAAACACGTTGACCACCAAGCAGACCGATTTGGATACTGCTCAGAAGAATTTTGACAAGTCTACTGTTGGCGCCATGACCGCAGGTTCTGGCTTGGATTCCAAGACCCTGGAGTATGGCCTGAAGAGCCAAGAACACGCTCAAAAAGCTATCGGTGAGCTGGAATCCTTTATGCAGGATATCACCAGCGTACGTTCCGCTTTCGGTGCCAATATCAACCGTCTGGAGCACACCGTTAACAACCTCTCCAACATGAAAGAGAACACCGATATCGCCAAGGGCCGTATCATGGATGCCGATTTCGCCACCGAAAGCACCAACATGACCAAGAACCAGATGCTGATGCAAGCTGGCATGTCTGTGCTGGGTCAGGCAAACCAGATGACTGGTATGGTCACCGGTCTGCTGCGTTAATCGTTATAAGGGCCGCTACCTGTGTGGCGGCCTCTTTTCTTCCCCTTGCCGGTTGAAAAGTGCTGGCGAAACAGCGTTTTTCAACAAGCAAGTCTTGCCCTGATACCGAAGGAGTTGATATATGCAGGTCGATCCCGCTTCAGCCGCGATGAATATGGTGACCAATGAGCGCAAGAACATGGACAAGCTGCTCAAGGGGCAGCTGGCCAATGTCAAGGCGCAGCAGAGTTCGCTGTCATCCATCAACTCCAAACTCTCCAGCTTTCAGACTTTGCTGAAAGATCTGAACAAGCCAGCGGCTTTGCAGGCCCAGAAAGCCAGCCTCTCGCAAGAGGGGATCATGACGGTCTCCAGCAATGGCAAGGCGACCCCGGGGCAATATAACTTTGAGGTCAAGCAACTGGCACAGGCCCATCAGTTCGGGGTGCAACTGGCAGATGAAAAGGCGCCATTGCCAACCTCCGGCAAGGTGTCGTTTACCGTAGGCGGCAAGGCGTTTGCTATCGATTTGGCGACCTTGCCTGCCGAGTCGACTGCCCAGAGTCTGGTCTCTGCCATCAATGATGCGGCGGATAATCCGGGGGTCAAGGCAAGCCTGATCCGCACGGATGGCAAGGTTAACCTGGTACTGACCAGCAAAGAGAGCGGAGTAGCCAAGGTGTTTACCCCCACCTATGATGGCGACCCGGCTTCCGCATTCGGCAAGGCATTTATCGACGGCAAGGTGATCACCCCGGGTCAGGATTCCATCATCAAGATGGGGGTAGGCGACGGCGCGCTGGAGATCAAGTCGCCGACCAACAAGATTGAAAACGTGGTTGAAGGGCTGACGCTGGATCTCACCAAGGTGCAAAAGCCAACCGATGGCCCGATGCAGGTGACGGTGGCTTATGACAATGAAGCCGTCACCGGCTCATTGAAGAAATTTGTTGATAGTTACAACGAGTTGCTGGAGCTGCTGAACAAAGAGACATCCACCGATATCAAGGCAAAAGGCGTACTGGCTTCTGATGCCACGGTGCGAGGTTTGAAAGGTGCGCTGGCCAACGCGGTTCGCAATCTTCCTGCTGGCATGACCCTGACTCAGCTTGGTATCAAAACCGAGAAATCGGGCAAGCTGGTGTTTAGTGACTCTGATTTCAAAAAGTCGCTCGAGAAGGACCCTGAACTGCTGGGCAAGGCGCTGATGGGGGATGACGGTTTGCTCAAGCGGATGAGCAAGGTGCTCGACCCTTTCTCCAAGAGCAACGGGGTGATGGCCACTCGCAAGAGCACATTGGAAGCCAATCAAAAGCGACTTGATGATAAAATGGAGTCGCTGAATAAACGGATGGAATCTGTTTACAAGCGTTACCTCAATCAATTCACCACCATGAACCAGATGATGCAGACCATGGGAGCACTGTAAGCTTTTCCCCTGGATGCACTGGTTTGAACCTGCAATAGCGAGTGACCCATGTTTGAATCTGAAGATGGCTACGATGCCTATCGATTTGCCGCCACAGAAGCCAAGGCCGCGAGTGCCGATCCATATCAGCTGGTGCTGATGTTGATGGATGGCTTGCTTGACGAGATAGCCAGAGCAGAAGGGCATATCTTGGCGAAACAGTTTGAGCGCAAAGGGTTGGCCATCAACAAGTGTCTGCAGATCCTGGGTGGGCTGGACAGTGCGCTTGATATGAATAAGGGTGGTGAGCTGGCGGTTAACCTGCATCGTCTTTATGACTACTGCGGTCAAAAATTGTTCGAAATCAGCGTTTCCAACAATGTTGAGGGGTTCGCCGAAGTGCGCAAAATCCTGCAAGAGCTGAAAGAGGGTTGGGAAGCAATGGCGCGTCATCCTCGTTAATACGGAAGTAGTACTTCCTTCCTCTCTGTTCTTCCTCACGCCCAACATATTGAAATTTCTTGGTTCTCGGTCTGGCCCACTCCTTGCTTGTGGGCTGGTTCATCTTCTTTTTGGGGCTCGTCATGTCAGGTATTGCTCCCGTGTTGCGTGAGACCGAACTGCAGACTCGCCAGCGTCAGTTATTGGGGTTGGGTACGCTCTTGCTGCAACAAGCGCAAGCTGGCCAGTGGGATGCAGTCAGGCTAACCGATGGACGTTTTGCACAATTTGTCTCTCAAGTTAGCCGGAATCCCCAACTCTGGGCTGCGTTGCAACCAGCAAGAGATAAAGCCCGAATTTTGTATCGACAGGCATTGCAACTCTGCGAGCAGGAGACCCAGGTTCGTAAACAGGAGTGGCAGCAGCTTTCTTCGATTCGTGAAGGTTTGACCGCCTACGGTGAGACAGAGCAATGGGATTGATTCAATTTAGCGGTTTTGACGCTGCGTATTCGCCGGATGTCACGGCCTTGAACCGTTTGTCCGGCCAAGCCGGCAGTGAAGGTGGGCTGTATCAACCGCTGGATGAGGCGGTTGAGCCTCTGGTTGTATTGCCCTTGCCCGAGCTGGCTGCCAGCGATGTTGCGGTAGAGGAAAAAGAGAGCGAACAGCCAAGGATGGAAGGCGACCCGGCTGAACAGCTGCAAGCGTTTACCAATATGCCTCCTCTCTTTGTCAGAGTAAGTGATGCCGATCTTGATGGTGTGCTTGTAAGTCGTACTTTTTCCCGAGCTGAAGGTAGCACCGGTGGCCAGCAGGTGGTGGTGGATAACAAATTGCCGCCCTCTCTTCGTGCCTTGATGGGGAGTTTGACCACGCTGCCCGAGCAAGAGGTGATGCCGCGTCGTGAAACGGTCTCTGCTGCTGCAGAACAGGCGCTCTCTACGTTGCTTGTCAAATCAAATGGGCAAACCGGTGTATTGCCCAGCCGCTTCACCTTGCCGATTATGGCCGCCGGTCTCGATGCTGGAAATGTGCCTGATACCGCTGCGGTAGAAAACAGGTTGCCAGATGCTCGCCAGCTGGCAGTTGGACAACTCGCCGTTGCACCGCTGCGTCCGGTCGACTATCAATGGGCACCTGTCCGGTTGTCAGACAACCAGAGCCAGTGGGGACAGCAGCTGGTTAGCCTGCTTCAGGACAAGGTTGAACTGCAGGTCAATCAACAGGTGAAACAGGCTCACATCCGGCTGGACCCGCCAGAGCTGGGGCGACTTGAGTTGACCGTCAAGCTCGATGGTGATCGGCTCAATGTCCAGTTGAACGTGACCAATCCGGCGGTGCGCGATGCGATGATCCAGTCGATGGAGCGCTTGCGCATGAGCCTGGCGCCCCATCATGCCGGCGGGGTCGAGGTCAATGTGGGGCAGGGTGGCGAACAGGGACAGCAGGAGCGGTGGCAACAGGAGAAGATCCTGGCTGGCCGCCGCCAGTGGCAGGATGATCCGGATTCCCAATGGGATACGGTGCACGACTGGCTCAATACACTGGTCTGATTTTTAACCCGTAACAGCGAGAGTGGTTTTACATTATGCGGCGTGTCATGAAGTGGTTGATGATATTCGTCATGGCTCTGTGTCTGTTGGCCATACTGGCCTATGGCACATGGCTTAAGCGCGATGTGGTCGAAGTCTGGCTCGGATTGGCAGAGCCAAAGCCCGAGCTGAGCAGCACTCCGCTGTTCAAGCCGATGGAGCGCTTTGTCATCAGTCTGGAAGGGGGTGAACAGTCCCATTATCTGGTGCTGGAGCTGGCACTGGTGACCTACAACCCGGCGCAGGTTGCCAAGCTGGATGAACTGACACCACTGATCCGCAATGCCATGGTGCAGTATTTCAGCCACCGCTCCCATGATGACGTAAAAGTCGAGCTGCAGAATATTTCCAAGTTGCAGGTCTCTCTGCGCGACAAGCTGGTCACTACGGTACAGGGATATGGCTACAAGCCCTATCTGGATGAAGTGCTGATCACCAAGGTACTGGTACAGTAGCCACGATATGACAGATTCCGTTTGGGATGCTCAACAAGAGTTTGCCGATACTCCGCAACTTCCTCGCACGGGAGAGCCCGCTATTCTTGCTCGCTATCTACCCTTGGTGAAGCGAGCCGCCAGCCATCTGCGCAGCCAGGTCAGTGCCTGTTTTGATCAGGAGGACATGGAGCAGGTGGGAATGATGGGATTGCTGGAGGCGTGGCGCCGTTATGGCAGCGAGCCCGATGCCCAGTTTGAAAGTTATGCCTTCAAACGGATTCGTGGCGCCATGCTCGATGAGTTGCGCCGTCTGGACTGGCGACCCCGCCAACTGCGACAGCAGGTACACGGCCATAATCAGGCGCAGCGTGAACTGCACAATCGTTTGGGGCGCCCCCCCTCAGAGCAAGAACTTGCTACTGCGCTCGACTGTTCGGTGGATGAGGTGCGTCAGTTGTCCTACGCCAGCCAGGCTGAAGCGCTGCAGAGTCTGGAAGAGTGGCTGGAGAATGGCGGTAAAGCCCCGACTACCGAATCTGATGATGTCGATATGGCGATGACCATCAGCAAGGTGTTGGCCACTCTGGATAAACGCGAGCAGTTATTGCTTTCCCTCTATTACCAGCAAGAGCTCAACATGAAAGAGATCGCGCTGGTGCTGGGATTAACCGAATCCAGGGTTTGTCAGCTGCACAAACAATGTGTACTTCAGCTAAAGCAGCGATTGGTCGACTCCATATAGTAGTGCTTCACCTTTACTGGTGACCCTTCTTGTATCGTGCGGGAACATTCATGCAAAAACAGATTGGCATCGGCGTCATATTAGTGTGCGTGCTGGGTGGTTTCATGATGGCCGGGGGGAACCTCGCCGCCTTGTGGCAGCCAGCCGAACTTATCATCATTATCGGCGCAGCGGTAGGCTCCATGTTTCTTGGCAACTCGAAAGAGGTGATGCATGAAATGTGGCGGCAGATAAAAATGTGCTTCAAAGCGAACAAAGAAGAGAAAGAGGTCTATCGTGAGCTGCTGACTTTGATGCATCAACTGCTTGAAGAGACACGCAACAAGGGGATGAAGGCGCTCGACGAGCATATTGAAAATCCCCAGCAGAGCTCGGTTTTCTTGATGTATCCCCAGATTTCGGAAGATCCCCAACTGCTTGGTTTCATTATCGATAACCTGCGTCTGCTCGGAATGGGCAAGATCACACCCCATGAACTGGATACCGTGCTGGAGCAGGAGATCATGGCCATTGAAGAGGACATGCTCAAGCCTGCTCATGCCTTGCACAAAACCGGTGAGGCCTGCCCTGGCTTCGGCATTCTTGCTGCGGTGATGGGGATCATCATCACCATGCAGCAACTGGACGGCCCCCTGAGCAATATCGGTGTCCATGTGGCGGCCGCTCTGGTGGGCACCTTTATCGGTATTTTCCTCTGCTACTGCTTGCTGGAGCCAATCAGCAATGCCATGGAAGAGATGGTCAAGCGCCGTATCGGCCTGTTGATGTGCATCAAGTCGATCCTGATTGCCCAGCTGCGTGGCAAAACTCCTTTGCTTGCCGTCGATTCGGGTCGCAAGATCCTGGAGCCTGAAGTCAAACCAAGCTTCCTTGAGCTGGAAGATTGGGTGACCAACAGGGCGATGTAATGCGCAATCACGAACAGATTATCGTCAAGCGTCAGCAGCGTCGTAACAGCGGTCCCAAAGGGGGAGGCGCCTGGAAGGTAGCATTTGCCGACTTCACATTGGCCATGATGGCTTTCTTCATGGTGCTCTGGATCCTGGCTGTGTCCAATCAGGAGGAGCGGGAAGTCGTTGCCAGCCGCCTGCGGGACTACAGCATCATGGACAGTGAGGCCAACCCGTTTGATATTCGCAACAGCCCCTATCCTGTCGATCTCGGGGGCAATCCCTCCGTGATCGATGAGTTGAACCCCAAGTTCGATCAGCAGGGTCAGCTGATGCCCAAGCATATGGACCGTAATCAGAGCATTTTTTCTGACGGTCCGGGCGGTGGATATGAAAAGCTGTTGATAGGCAAGCTTGAGGGGGAAGCCCAGATGAAGCAGCTGGCCAGCTTTATCGACCATCTTGCTGAGCAGATGCAGGCGAAGAATAACCTCGAGATTCAAATTGTTCCCCAAGGATTGCGGATCCTGATCCGTGATGACGCGGATCGGGAAATGTATAGCCGCGGCAGTGCCCGTATTAGCCCTTTCTTTCGCCATATGTTGATGGCGCTGGCACCCATATTCCAGCGTATCGAGAATCGGGTCATGATTTCTGGCCATACCGACAGCACACCGTTTGCCGGTGACAACTACAGCAACTGGGAGCTATCGTCAGACCGCGCCATGATGGCAAGACGGGTGTTGCTGGCAGGCGGCATGCCACCTGAACGAGTCGGGCAGGTTGTCGCGATGGCCGATACCATGCTGGAAGATACCCGCAATCCACAAAGCAGCCGTAATCGGCGCATTGAATTGCTGGTCATGACAACCCAGGCAGAAACTAATCTGGAGCAACTTTTCAGCTCCCAAACGCAAGCGGCAACCAGCCATGCCAAGGAGATAATTTCCCATGGACGACCCTGAGATCGAGTTTCCGCTGCATACCTCGCACAATGATCCACGCAGAAAGGTGCCGCGCTGGTATCTGCACGATGGAACAACGCCTTTCGAGTCACAGAGTTGTGGTATTGCGGCCAGATTGCTGATTTCCGGATTGCTGTTTGACAAGAACATTGGCCGCGCAGTGATCAAAGACATTGGTCCGGGCGGGGTCGGTTTCCTTGCTCCGGCTCGATTTGAATTACCCGAAACGGTGAAGCTCGCCCTGTTGCCGCGAATTGCGCTGGATTGCAACATCACTCATCGTCGCGCCATTGGCCGGCAGCTCTGCTTTTATGGTGCTCGCTGGTCATATCCGGAAGAGGTTGATTTGGCTCCGGTACTGAGCCATTGGCGCCACAGTTTCATGGTGCCGCAATCAGCGGCCGCTTCTGCTGAATCCCAAGAGGATCAGGCAAGCGTTCCAGCCTGATCTCGCCTCGACTCATATCAAGCCCCCTGGCAGCTTTCAGCAACAGGGGATCATGCAGACTGTCCAGTGAGACCGCTTTGACAATGGCGGTCGCCCCTTTCTTCCGGTTGGCGGTGGGGGCTTTGCCTTTGCTATAGACGATAGGGCAATGGGTTATCCCTTGCGCGATAGGGAGTTGCCAGGCCGGATTCCAGCGGCTGGCGTCATTCATTGATACGCCTTTTGCCTGAGCCCACGCGGGCAGTGAGCAGCCGTTCGGATGACGGAATATTTGCAAGTCATTGCCGCTGTGCCATGGCGGAAGTTGAAACTGATAGCTGTCAGCCATATCAAGCAGTCTTGCCAGCGCAACAAAGCGCGCGACATAAAAGCGTGTTTCAGTCGGAAGCTCCAGTTCCCATATATTACGTGTCCCCGCTTTTAAAACCGCATTGAGTACCCGCCCTTCTCCTGCGTTGTAGGCGGCCAAAGCAAGCAGCCAGTCATTGCCAAAGAAGCGATACAGCCATGCCAAATAGGAAAGGGCAGCCTCTGTCGCCAATGGCAGTGAATAGCGCCCATCAAATTCGCTGGTGATGGGAACGGCAAATCGGGTGGCGGTATCTGGCATCAGCTGCCAAGGGCCTGCGGCGCCAGCAGAAGAGACCACATCAAATCGGTAACTGCTTTCCAGTAAAGGAACAAAGGCAAGCAAGGGCGGCAGTTTGCGTTCGTGAACCTGTTCCGCGACCCAGCGAATAACGGGCTGTGTCTCCGCAAGACGTTGTTGAAGATAAGGGCGCTGCTTCAGCAAGAATTGCTGCTGCTGGCTGACCAAGTCGACCCCTTTACCCTGAATCGGGACAGGGAAACCAGCTTGCCAGTGATAATTGTGATAAGCATGGCAAGATGTTGATATCATTAACATCCCGCTCATTAGCAAAAAAACGAGCCGGGTCATGGGGCAATTGTTGAGCAAGGATCGCGCAATAATAAAAACATGATATATCTCAACAGTTTTTTGAATTTAAGGTCGTCTGATCATGTGTAATCCAGGACGTAGCAAGCATGATAACACGAGTAAAAAAGAGCCCAAATTCGGGTAAAGCGATTCAGAAGTTTTTGCTGTATCTGATACTCGCTAATTTCATTCTGATGGGCTTGTACATTGGTTACGCTCAAGAGCTGACATTTGCCACCAATATTCTGCTGACATCCCTGCTGATTATTTACAATCTGTTGCTGTGTCAGCTGGTGTCTCTGCGTGCTCGCCGTTCGAAAGATGGTTACATCATCTATCCAGTGATATGTGTCAGTATTTTGCTCTGTGCCGTGGTATTGTTCCGTTTCATCATATCGCCCAGATAGTGACCGCTCACCGACTTGCTGCTTATTAATCACTTTCTGTTTTTTTAGCAATAACTCTTGGAAAATCAACCTACTCAATCCACAGCATGCAATTGCTGCGTCAATATGTTCCTTCTGTCCCATCTCCTTGCTTGAAAAGCCCCCTGCACGTCCTTAAACTTCAAGGTGGGGAAAAGTGGATCAAAGTGGTTTTTAGAGGGGCAATCTGCCTGCTCACTCACCTTCAGGGACTGCAATTTGTTGCGTGGCGCTCATGCTATCAGCCTGGACAGTAAAGGGCGGCTGGCTATTCCGACCAAATTTCGTGATTGGCTGCGCGATGAAAGCGACGGCCAGCTGGTCTGTACCATCGATATTGCCCATCCCTGTCTGCTGCTTTATCCCCTGACTGAATGGGAAGAGGTCGAGCGCAAGCTCAAGACCCTCTCCAGCATGAATCCGCAAGAGCGCCGTTTGCAGCGACTGCTGCTGGGACATGCAACCGAATGCGAGCTGGATGGCAATGGCCGTCTGCTGCTCAGTCAGCCACTGCGCAACCATGCGGGGCTGGACAAGAAAATCATGCTGGTGGGCCAGCTCAACAAGTTTGAGTTGTGGGATGAAGCCCGCTGGCAACAACAGGTCAATGACGACATCTTGGGTCTGCCCGGGGACGATTGGGCAAGCTCACCACGACTACAGGATTTCTCTTTATAAATGACCCAAGCCGCTGAACACATCACAGTGCTGCTGCACGAAGCCGTTGAAGGTCTGGCCATCAAGCCGGACGGTGTCTACGTCGACGGTACTTTTGGCCGTGGTGGTCATTCTCGTCTGATCCTGCAGCACCTTGGTCCCAATGGCCGCCTGATCGCCATCGACCGCGATCCGCAGGCGATCGCCGAAGCAGCCAAGATCCAGGATCCCCGTTTCGAAATCGTGCATGGTCCCTTCTCCGGCATCGCTTCCTATCTGGATGAGCGCGGTTTGTTGGGCAAAGTGGATGGCTTCCTGCTGGATCTGGGGGTCTCTTCACCCCAACTGGATGATGCCGAGCGCGGCTTCAGCTTTATGAAAGATGGTCCGCTCGATATGCGAATGGACCCCACTTCCGGTCAGAGCGCCGCCGAGTGGCTGGCCAAGGCCGATGTGGATGACATCGCCTGGGTGCTGAAGACCTTCGGTGAGGAGCGTTTTGCCAAGAAGATCGCCCGCGCCATCGTGCACGACCGCGTGACCGAGCCTTATGTGCGTACCCGTCAACTGGCGGAGATGATTGCCCGGGTCAATCCGAGCAAGGAGAAGGGCAAGCATGCGGCAACCCGCAGCTTCCAGGCCATTCGCATCTATATCAACAGCGAGCTGGACGAGATCGAAACCGCGCTCAACGGTGCGCTGGAAGTATTGGCACCACATGGCCGTCTGTCGGTGATCAGCTTCCATTCGCTGGAAGACCGGTTGGTGAAGCATTTCATCCGCAAGCACGAGAAGGGGCCGGAAGTGCCTTACGGCATTCCGTTGACCGAAGCCCAGCTCGCTGGCGGTCGCAAATTGAAGTCGGTCGGCAAGGCACTCAAGCCTTCTGATCATGAAGTATCTGAAAACAGCCGGTCACGCAGCTCGGTGCTGCGGGTTGCCGAACGGCTGGCGGAGTAAGCGATGAGCGAAGTGCGTGTTCATCTGGCCAAGGAGATCGTTGCCGATCTCTGGCGGCACAAGCTGCAGATTTTTCTGTCGGTCGCCGTGCTGGTGACCGCGTTTGCCGTGATCCTGGTGACCAACATGACCCGAGGTCTGACGGCCCAGCAGAACGATCTGATGGCGGAAGAGGATCGCCTCAATATCGAATGGCGCCATCTGCTGCTGGAGCAGGGCACTCTGGCTGAACACTCCCGGGTGGCGAGTCTGGCGATGGACAAGTTGCAGATGGGTCGTCCGCTGGTGACCACCGAGAAGGTAATTACCCAACCATGAAACGCAAGGCTACAGCCAAAGCTGCCAAAGCGAATGTCAAAGCGCCATCGATCTATCCGTGGCGCTTTCGCACGCTTGCGGTGTTTATCGGCATCGCGTTTGTGGGTCTGATCCTGCGTCTGGCCTGGATCCAGGTGATCAATCCGGATCGTCTGCGTCAGGAAGGGGACATGCGTTCCCTGCGTACCACCTCTACCCAGGCGGTGCGCGGCATGATCACCGATCGCAACGGCGAGCAGCTGGCGGTTTCTGTGCCGGTCGAAGCTGTCTGGGCCGATCCCAAGACGGTGCATGAATCTGGTGCCATCAATAATGAGCGAGCCTGGCTGGCTCTCTCCGCCGTGCTCAAGCTCGACATCAATACCCTCAAACACCGCATCGCCAACCCCAGCAAACGCTTCGTCTATCTGCAGCGTCAGGTTACTCCTGCGGTGGCGGAATATATCAAGGGGCTCAAGCTGGGTGGCATCTACCTGCGCCCCGAAGCGCGCCGCTTCTATCCGACCGGCGAGATCAGCGCCCATCTGGTGGGGGTGACCAACATCGATGGCAGCGGTATTGAAGGGATTGAGCGCAGCTACAACGAGTGGCTGACGGCGACACCCGGCGAAATGCGGGTACGAAAGGATCGTCAAGGTCGCGTCATCGAGCGGCTTGGCATCGTCAAAGAGGGCAAGAACGCCAACGATCTGCAGCTCAGTATCGATCAGCGGGTGCAGGCTCTGGCCTACCGAGCCCTCAAGCGGGCAACCGACGAGAACAAGGCGACCTCCGGCTCCATGGTGATGCTGGATATCAAGACAGGTGAAGTACTCGCCATGGTCAACACCCCCTCCTATAACCCGAACAACCGTGGCCAGTATCAGAGCTTCCGGGTACGCAACCGGGTGGTAACCGATACTTATGAGCCGGGTTCGACCGTCAAGCCATTGATTTTGCTCAGTGCCTTGCAGGCAGGTGTCACCAGCTGGAAAGATTTCATTCCTGGTGGGCCGCTCTTTATCGGTGCCAAGCAGATCAAGGACGTCAGTATCCACAAGGCGACCAACCTCTACGATATCCTGCGCTACTCCTCCAACATCGGTATGTCGCGCATCGCGCTGCGGATGCCGGCGCAGGAGATGATCAACACCCTCAGCATGTTCGGTTTCGGTATGGATACCGGCAGCGGGCTGATGGGCGAGAGCAGCGGCATGCTGCCCCAGCGTCGTCGCTGGTCCGATATCGAGCGGGCAACCCTCTCGTTCGGTTATGGTCTGCGGGTCACCCCGCTGCAGCTGGCTTCCGCCTACGCCACCCTGGCTAACAAGGGCAAACGGGTGCCGCTCTCCATCGTCAAGGTGACTACGCCGCCCAAGGGTGAGCAGGTGATTGATCACAACAACGCCGCTGCCATGTTGCAGGCGCTGGAGTATGTGGTCGACAACGCTATTCCAAAAGCCAAGATCCCGGGCTATCGGGTCGGTGGCAAGAGTGGTACCGCCAAGGTCGCCGTCGCCGGTGGCTATGGCAAGGATTACATGGCCTGGTTTGCCGGTTTCGCACCCGCCAGTGATCCCCGTTTCGTCATGGTGGTGGTGATCAACGAGCCAAAAGGTAGCGCCTACTATGGCGGCGCCGTGGCGACCCCACCGTTTGCAGAGGCCATGGGCGGGGTGCTGCAGCTCTTCAATATTCGTCCCGATGCGGTGCCGCCAGCGGTGCCCACCAAACTTGCCCGTACGGAGGCTTCTCTTGTCCCGCGCACTTGATGCATTACTGCGCCCCTTCGGTATCCAGGCGCCGGCGCTCACCCTGACCGATATCCAGCTGGATAGTCGGCGGGTTGGCCCCGGCTCGCTCTTCGTGGCCATTCGCGGCCATCAGGTGGATGGCAGACGGTTTATCGAACAGGCGGTGGCTCAAGGAGCGACCGCTGTTGTGTTTGAGGAGGATGGTGAATTTATCCCACCATCGACTCCGGTTCCCTGTATCGGGATGCGGGATCTGCCCGCTCACCTCTCTGCTCTTGCAGGTTATTTCTACGATCAACCAGCCAAAAAACTGGATCTGGTCGGGATCACCGGCACCAATGGCAAGAGCACTACGGCGCTGCTGGTCGCCAACTGGCGCACCCTGCTGGGTGGCAAGGCGGGTGTGATGGGCACCATCGGCAACGGCCTGTTTGGCCATCTGATCGAAGCGGAAAACACCACCGGCAGCGCCGTGCAGGTGCAAGCCAATCTGGCTGCGCTGCAAGCGCAGGGGGCGGATCTGGTGGCGATGGAGGTCTCCAGCCATGGTCTGGTGCAGCACCGTGTTGCCGCACTGCCGTTTGCCGCTGCCGTTTTCACCAACCTGAGCCGGGATCACCTCGATTATCACGGCACCATGGAAGCCTATGGCGCCGCCAAGGAGCAGCTGTTGCAGCTGGTCGATGAGTCGAATGCGGTGATCAACCGTGATGACAAGTTGGGTGCCAAGTGGATCGAAAAATATCCGGCAGCGGTGGCGTTCAGCGTTAATGGCCCGATCGAAAACCATTCTGGCCGTCAATTAACGGCGCAGCAGCTTGATTTTCACCAGCAAGGTTTTCGCGCGCAGATTAACTCCAGCTGGGGGAATGGTGTATTATCCGCCCCCTTGCTCGGGCGCTTCAACGTCAGCAATGTGCTGGCCGCGATGGGCGTGATGCTGGTGCTCGGTTACGACTTCAACGAGCTGCTGGCAACTGCCCCGAAATTGCAGCCAGTGACCGGTCGCATGGAGTGTTTCGGCGGTGGCGATACGCCGCTGGCGGTGGTCGATTACGCCCACACTCCGGACGCGCTGGAGAAGGCATTGCAGGCCCTGCGAGTGCACTGCACAGGCCAGCTCTGGTGCCTGGTTGGCTGTGGTGGCGACCGCGATCGCGGCAAGCGCCCCATGATGGCCGCCATGGCCGAGCAGTATGCGGATCGCGTGATCCTGACCGACGACAATCCCCGTACCGAGGAGCCGGCCCGGATCATGGCCGACATGGTGGCGGGTCTTCGCGATCCTGCTGCGGTGCAGGTGGAGCACGACCGGGTCAAGGCGATTGCGCTGGCCATCGGTCAGGCGAGCAAACAGGACATCATCCTGGTGGCCGGTAAGGGTCACGAGGATTATCAGATCATTGGAACCGACAAGCGGCACTACAGCGACCGGGAAACCGTTGCTGCCGCCTTGCACACATTATTGGAGTCATTCAAATGATGACCCTCAGGCTTGCCGAGCTGGCGCAGGTACTCGATGCCCGTCTGATTGGTGACGACGGCGAGATCACCGTCGTCAGTACCGACACCCGCACTCTGGGCGCGGGTGCCCTGTTCGTTGCTCTGCGCGGCGAGCGCTTCGATGCCCACGATTTTTGCGAGCAGGCCGTTCAGGCAGGGGCCTCTGCCCTGCTGGTTGAGCGTGAGCTGCCGCTGGCCATCCCCCAGCTGGTGGTGACCGACAGTCTGAAAGGACTGGGCCGACTCGGCAAACTGGTGCGCGAGCGCATCAACCCGAAAGTGCTGGCCATTACCGGCAGCTGCGGCAAGACCACGGTGAAGGAGATGGCAACCGCCATACTGCGCAACGAAGGGGAAGTGCTGGCCACCGCTGGCAACTTCAACAACGAGGTGGGCGTGCCGCTCACCCTGCTGCGCCTCGAGCCGCAACACCGGTTTGCAGTGATGGAGCTGGGGGCCAACCATCCGGGCGAAATCGCCTGGACTACTTCACTGGCCAAACCCGATGCCGCCATCATCAACAACGTGGCGGCGGCCCATCTGGAGGGCTTCGGCTCGTTGGAAGGGGTATTCCACGCCAAGAGCGAAATCTTTGAGGGGCTGAGCGAGGGCGGCACGGCCATCGTCAATGCCGACAACGAATTCTGGCCGAAGTGGCGGGAACGCGGCATTCAGTGCGCCTTCTCCATCGACGATCAGAGCCAGCCGTTTCACGCGCGCAACCTTGTGCTCAATGAGCGAGGCTGCGCCGAGTTCGTGATGGTGACCCCGCAGGGCGAGTTGAGCCTGACTCTGGCGATCCCGGGTCGCCACAACGTGGCCAATGCGTTGGCTGCCGCCGCGGGCTGTCTGGCCCTCGGCGCATCCCTCGACTCCGTCAAGGCTGGGCTGGAACAGATGGCACCGGTCAAGGGGCGCTTCTGCGTGCAGCGCTGGGGCGGTCTGACCCTGGTAGATGATACCTACAATGCCAGCGTGGAATCCGTGCTGGCGGGCATCGATGCCCTGACCGCCATGGGCGGCTTCAAGGTGCTGGTGTTTGGTGATATGCGGGAACTGGGTGAGGAGTCTGCCGAGCAACACGCCCGGGTTGGCCGTCATGCCCGCGAGCGCGGTCTGGATGCCGTGCTGACAGTGGGGGAAGAGAGTCGCCACACCGCAGATGCCGCGGTTGGCCGACATTTCGATAACAAGGCGTCGTTGTTTGAAGTGCTTGCGCAAATGATAAATACACATCAGGAAATTTCGATTCTGGTCAAGGGGGCACGTGGCTCCCGCATGGAAGATATCGTCGAGATGGTCAAAGACCGTCAGGAGTCAGCCACATGCTAGTCTGGCTGGCCGAACTGCTCACCCCGCACTTCACCTTCTTCAACGTCTTCTCCTACCTGACGTTTCGCGCCATCCTGTCGATCATTACCGGACTGGGGGTTGCCCTCTGGATGGGGCCACGCCTGATCCGTCGCCTGCAGATCCTGAAATTCGGTCAAGTGATCCGCAACGACGGTCCCGAGTCCCACCTCAGCAAGCGGGGTACCCCGACCATGGGTGGCCTGATGATCATTGCTGCGATTTTCACGTCTGTGCTGCTCTGGTGCCGCCTCGACAACCCCTATGTCTGGCTGGTGCTGTTTGTGCTGGGTGCCTATGGCGCCATCGGCTTTGCCGACGACTACCTCAAGGTGGTGCGCAAGAATACCGACGGCCTGATCGCGCGCTGGAAGTATTTCTGGCAATCCGCGGTAGCGCTGGCGGTGGCGGTGTTCCTCTATGCGACCGCAACCCATGAGGGCCAAACCCAGCTGGTGGTGCCTTTCCTCAAGGATGTGATGCCGCAGCTTGGCTTGATGTTTATCGTACTGACCTACTTTGTCATCGTCGGCACCTCCAACGCGGTCAACCTGACCGACGGTCTCGACGGCCTGGCCATCATGCCGACCGTGATGGTGGCGGGGGGCTTTGCCCTGATCGCCTGGGCCACCGGTAACGTCAACTTTGCCAGCTACCTGCACATTCCCTACGTGCCCTATACCTCCGAGCTGGTGATCGTCTGTACCGCCATCGTCGGGGCGGGTCTGGGTTTCCTCTGGTTCAACACCTATCCGGCGCAGGTCTTCATGGGCGACGTTGGTTCCCTGGCGCTGGGCGGCGCGCTCGGTACCATCGCCGTGTTGGTCCGTCAGGAGTTCCTGCTGGTGATCATGGGCGGCGTCTTCGTGATGGAGACTGTCTCGGTGATCCTGCAGGTGGGTTCATACAAGCTGCGCGGCGTGCGGATCTTCCGCATGGCGCCGATCCATCACCACTACGAGAAGAAGGGCTGGCCGGAGCCGCGCGTCATCGTGCGCTTCTGGATCATCACCCTCGTGCTGGTGCTGCTGGGTCTTGCCACCCTGAAGGTGAGGTAAGGCCATGGTCATCATCATCGGATTGGGCAAAACCGGACTCTCCTGTGTCGATTACTTCCTCGGCCGTGGCGTGACGCCACTGGTGATGGATACCCGCGCCAACCCGCCCGGCAAGGATCAACTGCCGCCGGAGGTTGAGCTCATTCACGGGCTCGACGAGGCACTGCTAAAGCAGGCGCACATGATCGTCGCGAGCCCGGGTATCGCGCTGGCGACCCCCGAACTGAAAGCGGCTGCCGAGTGTGGCGTACAGATCGTCGGTGACATCGAACTGTTTGTGCGCGAGACCCAGACCCCGGTCATCGCCATTACCGGCTCCAACGGCAAGAGCACCGTCACTACCCTGGTGGGCGAGATGATTGCCGAAGCCGGTCTCAATGTCGGCGTGGGCGGCAATATCGGCACGCCTGCGCTGGAGCTGCTCAAGCAGCCGATGGATCTCTGCGTGCTGGAGCTCTCCAGCTTCCAGCTGGAAACTACTCACAGTTTGCGTGCTGCCGCCTCCGTGGTGCTGAACCTCTCAGAAGATCATATGGATCGCTATCAGGGCATGGCCGACTATCGCGCCGCCAAGATGGAGATCCATCAGCACTCCAAACACATTCTGGTCAATCGTGACGATGCCCAGACCCTGCCTGATGTGGGTCAGGTGTGGCAGAGCTTTGGTCTCGACTGCAATGGCTATGGCCGTTGCCTGCTGGATGGCCGCTACTGGTTGACGTTGCACGGTGAACCACTGCTGGCGGTAGACGAGATGAAGATCGTCGGTGCCCACAATCAGGCCAACGCGCTGGCCGCCATGGCGCTGTGTGATGCGGTCGGCATTCCTCGTGCGGCTCAGCTTACCGTGCTGCGTCGTTTCGAGGGCTTGCCCCATCGTGCCCGCTTCGTGCGCGAGGTGAACGGGGTGCGCTGGATCAACGACTCCAAGGCCACCAACGTGGGAGCCACGCTGGCTGCCGTTGCCGGTGTGCGCGAGTCGGTCAAGGGGCGCCTGCTGCTGCTGGCCGGTGGTCAGGGTAAGGGGCAGGATTTTGGCCCGATCCAGGCGCTGTTGGGCAACCAGATCGATCACATGTACTGCTTCGGTCAGGATGCCGAGGTGCTGCTGGCACTGGGCGAGCAGACCGAACGGGTGGCCGACCTTGCTGCCGCGGTTGCCAAAGCGGCTGCCGATGCCAAGCCCGGTGACTGGGTGCTGCTGGCGCCAGCCTGTGCCAGCCTCGATCAGTTCAAGTCGTTCGAGGTGCGTGGCGATCGCTTTACCGAAATGGTGCTGGCGCTATGAACGCCCTTCGCGCAGCAGCAGGTCTGTTCCAGCGCTGGTTGTTACCGGCGCGTCCTGCCGGTCTCTACGATCGGCAGCTGGTACTGCTGGCGCTCTCCCTGATGGCGGTCGGGGTGGTCATCGTGGCCTCGGCGTCGATCCCCGAAGGGATTGCGCTGGGGGATGACCCCTTCATGTTTGTGAAGCGTCACGCCCTGTTTCTGGTGATGGCGCTCGGTATCTCCTGGTTTGTGTTGCAGGTGCCGATGGCGCGCTGGCAACAGCACAACGGCCCCATGCTGCTGCTGGCGATCTTGATGCTGGTGCTGGTGCTGCTGGTGGGCCGCAACGTCAACGGTGCGGTGCGCTGGTTGCCGCTCGGCCCCTTCAACCTGCAGCCTGCCGAGTTTGGCAAGCTGGCGCTGTTTGTCTATCTGGCCGGCTATCTGGTGCGGCGCCAGAGCGAAGTGCGTGAAGCCTGGATCGGCTTTTTGAAACCGCTGGCGGTGTTCGGGGTGCTGGCGGTCTTGCTGCTGTTGCAGCCTGACCTGGGTTCCACCGTGGTGATGTTCGTTACCTCGTTCGGCATGCTGTTTCTGGCCGGTGCCCGACTGGGACAGTTTTTGACCCTGATCGGCGCGGGCCTCGGCTCTGTGGTGATGCTGATTATCGTCGAGCCCTACCGGATGCGGCGAGTGACCTCCTTTATGGATCCCTGGGCCGATCCGTTTGGCAGCGGCTACCAGTTGACCCAGTCGCTGATGGCGTTTGGCCGTGGCAGCTGGTTTGGCGAAGGGCTTGGCAACTCCATCCAGAAGATGGAGTACCTGCCGGAAGCGCACACTGACTTCGTGTTTGCGATCCTCGGTGAAGAGCTGGGTTACGTCGGGGTGCTGGGCGCCCTGTTCCTGATTTTTGCGCTGGCGGTCAAGGCGCTCAAGCTGGGGCATCGCGCGCTGGTGGCAGAGCGGCTCTATGACGGTTATCTGGCCATCGGCATTGGCATCTGGTTCAGCTTCCAGACCTTCGTCAACGTCGGCGCGGCCAGCGGCATGATGCCAACCAAGGGCTTGACCCTGCCGCTGGTGAGTTACGGTGGTTCCAGTCTCATCATCATGTCGGTGGCGGTGAGCATGTTGATTCGAATCGATTTTGAGTTGCGTCAGGCGACAGCCCAGGCGCGCGTGCGGGAGGTTTAGTGAGCAAGACTCTGTTGGTGATGGCAGGTGGTACCGGTGGGCATGTGTTCCCCGGTCTGGCCGTGGCCGATCGCCTGAAGGCCCAGGGCTGGACTGTCCACTGGCTCGGCACTGCCGACCGGATGGAGGCGGAGCTGGTGCCCGCCCACGGTTATCCCATCTCCTTCATCGATATTCAGGGAGTACGTGGCAACGGCATCAAGCGACTGCTGGTGGCACCCTATCGCATCGTCAAATCGATCTTGCAGGCGCGTCAGGTGCTCAAGACCGTTCGTCCTGATGTGGTGCTCGGCATGGGCGGTTTTGCTTCCGGCCCGGGTGGCGTGGCGGCCTGGTTCTCCGGCATCCCGCTGCTGCTCCATGAGCAGAATGCCGCTGCCGGCATGACCAACAAGCTGCTGGCCCGTATCGCCAGGCGGGTGCTGATGGCATTTCCGGGTGCCTTCGCGCCGAGCCGTCGCACCGCCGTGGTGGGTAATCCGGTGCGTCCCGAAGTGGTTGCCCTGCCGGATCCACAACTGCGCAGCGGAGCCGAGCCACTGCATCTGCTGATCGTGGGTGGCAGTCTGGGTGCGCGGGTGCTCAACGAGCAGGTACCTGCTGCGGTGGCAGCATCCGGCGTGCCCATTGAAGTGCGTCACCAGTGTGGCAAGGGCAATGCTGAGACTGTCTCTGCTGCCTATGTCCAGCACGGCATCAATGCCGAGGTGAGTGAATTTATCAAGGATATGGCCAGCGCCTACGCCTGGGCCGATCTGGTGGTTTGCCGTGCCGGTGCGCTGACGGTTTCCGAAGTGGCTGCCGCCGGTGTGGCAGCCATTTTCGTGCCGCTGCCCCATGCGGTGGATGATCACCAGACCCGTAACGCCCTGACCCTGGTCGACGGCGGAGCGGCCGAGTTTCTGCCCCAGTCCGAGCTGAACACAGCCTCACTGGCGGCACGCTTGACCTGGTTGGCAGGTCGCCGGGAGACCCTGTTTAACATGGCGAAAGCGGCTCGCCGCGTCGCCATCACGGATGCGGCCGAGCGGGTTGCGGATGAGTGCAAACAGCTCGCAACCGGGCAGCGTGGTAAAGATTGATGAGCAAGGTTGCAGCGGTGACTCCGGGCAGCCTTGTACCTGTATGTATTGATGCCGCCGTGCAGCCGCGCTTTGACGGCACATGGCCTGCGGCAGACTAAAGAGACGATTATGACCAAGGTTGAACTGGCAAAACTGCGTACTGTGATCCCCGAAATGCGCCGCGTGCGTCGCATCCACTTTATCGGCATCGGTGGTGCCGGTATGGGCGGGATCGCCGAAGTGCTTGCCAACGAAGGGTATCAGGTAACGGGTTCTGATCTGGCTCGCAACGCCGTGACCGAGCGGTTAGCCGGACTGGGCGCGCACATCTTCGTCGGCCACAGTGCCGAACACGTTGAGGGTGCCAGCGTGGTGGTGGTCTCTACTGCCATCAAGCAGGACAACCCGGAGCTGCTGGCTGCCCGCGAACTGCGGATCCCGGTGGTGCGCCGTGCCGAGATGCTGGCCGAGCTGATGCGTTTCCGCCACGGTATCGCCATCGCCGGTACCCACGGCAAGACCACCACCACCAGTTTGGTGGCGAGCATCTATGCCGAAGCCGACCGCGATCCGACCTTCGTCATCGGTGGTCTGCTCAACAGTGCCGGCACCAATGCCCGCCTGGGCAGCAGCCGCTACCTGATTGCAGAGGCGGATGAGAGCGACGCCTCTTTCCTGCATCTGCAGCCCATGGTTTCTATCGTGACCAATATCGAAGCGGATCACATGGATACCTACGGCGGTGATTTCTCCAAGCTGAAGGCCACCTTCATCGAGTTTCTGCACAACCTGCCCTTCTACGGACTGGCGGTGGTCTGCATCGATGATCCGGTGATCCGTGGCATGTTGCCCGAGATTGCCCGTCCGACCCTGACCTACGGTCTCTCTGACGATGCCGATGTGCAGGTGCTGGATTTTGTCCAGACCACCAACCACAGCTGCTTCCGTGTTCGCCGCAAAGAGGCGGGTGAGCTGCAGGTCACCCTCAATTTGCCGGGTATTCACAACGCATTGAACGCCGCAGCGGCGATAGCTGTCGCGACAGAGGACGGTGTTAGCGATGAGGCCATCATCTCTGCACTGGCCAAATTTGAAGGGGTCGGTCGTCGCTTCCAGCAGTATGGCGAGTTTGAAACCGGTCGCGGCAAGGCGATGCTGGTGGACGATTACGGTCACCACCCGAGCGAAGTGAAGGTCACGATCAATGCTGCCCGTGCCGGTTGGCCCGAGAAGCGTCTGGTGATGGTGTTCCAGCCGCACCGTTATACCCGCACCCGCGACCTCTACGAGGACTTCGCCGATGTGCTCTCCAAGGTAGACGTGCTGGTGATGCTGGAGGTTTATGCTGCCGGTGAGGAGCCGATCCCGGGCGCTGATGGACGGGCACTGTGCCGCTCCATTCGTTCGCGCGGCAACCTGGAACCCATCTTCGTCGCTACGCCAGATGACGTGCCAGCCGTGCTGGCCGACCTGATCGGCGAGGGGGATTTGGTGTTGACTCAAGGCGCCGGGAACGTCGGGGCACTGGCCCGTCGTCTCGGCGAGATGAAATTGAGCATAGATAGCATGAAATCTGGCGCCTGAGGGCCCAATGAGTATTTTGACCGCCAAGCCGGGGCCTATATAATGGCGAACCGGTCTGTCAAAGGCCGGTTTAGCGCGTTACACGGGGATCGATCGGGTGGAGGCAAGGGCACAGGGGCGCACCAAGGGTGGCTTCATCGCAGGGGTAGCGTTTTTCCTGCTGGTGATATGGGGCTGCTACCGGACGGCGCTGGATGTTAAAGGTTGGCTGACAGATGCCAACCGGTTGCCCATGAGCGAGCTGTTGCTGCAGGGGCAACACCAGTATTTGCAAACCGAAGAGCTGCGGATGGCCGTGCTGGATGGCGCCGAGCTGCGCAACTTCTTCGAATTGGACGTCAACGAATTGCAGGCAAGGCTCAATGCCTTGCCATGGGTGGCCTCGGTCTCGGTACGAAAGAAGTGGCCGAACAAGATCAAGATCTACCTCACGGAACAAGATGTGGCGGCTCGCTGGAATGGCAACCGCTTCGTCAACACCAAGGGCAAGGTATTCAGTGCCCCGGATCGGGTCAAGACGCCGCTGTTGCAGCTGTCAGGGCCGGATGACCAGGCCGCCCGGGTGTTGAAAGAGAGTCGGCAGTACGAGTCGCAACTGGCTGCCAAGGGATACAAGTTGCTGGGGGTGAATCTGACCCCCCGCCATGCCTGGGAACTGACCCTGGATGGCAATATCAAGCTGTTCCTGGGACGCAATGACATTGCGCTCCGGTTGCAGCGGTTTATCGATGCCTTCCCGGTTATCGAACCCCGTGCGCAAGTCGCCTACGTGGATCTTCGATACGACACCGGAATGGCAGTTGGCTGGAAGAAGAGCGAAGAGAAAGTGCATGACCAACACCGCAGATAGGAATTTGATTGTCGGACTGGATATCGGCACAACCAAGGTGGCGGTTCTGGTCGGGGAAGTATTGCCGGACGGTGAACTGAACGTCATCGGTATGGGCAGTCACGCTTCTCGCGGAATGGAGAAGGGCGGGGTCAATGACCTCGACTCCGTGGTCAAGTCACTGCGCCGCGCGGTGGAAGAGGCCGAGATGATGGCAGATTGCCAGATCAGCTCTGTCTATCTGGGGTTGTCCGGCAAGCATATTGATTGCCGCAACGAGACCGGTATGGTGCCCATCTCCGATGAAGAGGTGACCCAGGAGGATGTGGACAACGTGATCCACACCGCCAAGTCGGTTCGCCTCTCCGACGAGCTGCGCGTGCTGCATGTGCTGCCTCAGGAGTTTGCCATCGATTATCAGGAAGGGATCAAGAATCCGGTCGGCCTCTCCGGTGTGCGGATGGCAGCCAAGGTTCACCTGATCACTTGCCACAACGACATGGCTCGCAACATTGAGAAGTGTGTGGAGAAGGTCGGTTTGCGCGTGGATCAACTGATCTTCTCCGCGCTGGCCTCAAGCTATGCCGTGTTGACCGAAGACGAGAAAGAGCTGGGTGTCTGCGTGGTGGACATCGGTGGCGGCACCATGGATATGTCGCTGTTTACCGGCGGTGCCCTGCGCCACACCAAGGTGATCCCGTACGCTGGCAGCACTGTGACCAGCGACATCGCCTACGCCTTCGGCACGCCGCCGCTCGACGCGGAAGCGATCAAGGTGCGCTACGGTTGCGCCCTCGGTCGTCTGGTCAGCAAGGAAGACAATATTGAAGTACCCAGTGTCGGCGGTCGCCCGGCGCGCAGCCTGCAACGGCAGACACTGGCTGAAGTGATTGAGCCCCGTTACACCGAGTTGCTCTCCATGGTGAATGATGAGCTGGTGCGGGTACAAAGCGAGTTGAAAGCGCAGGGGGTCAAGCATCAGCTGGCAGCCGGTGTGGTCTTGACCGGCGGCGCTGCCCAGATTGAAGGCATTGTGGAGTGTGCAGAGCAGATCTTCCAGAGCCAGGTCCGGGTGGGAGAGCCCATGAACATACGTGGTTTGAGTGATTACGTGCAGGCACCGGTGTACTCGACTGCGGTCGGGTTGCTGCAATATGGCCGCACCCATCAAGCCACAGGTAGCAACAAAGAATATGCCGCCAAGGCAAGCGTCGGTGGCCTGGTCAAACGGGTTAGCAACTGGCTGCGTGGCGAGTTCTAAGAATTTTGCTGAGTCAGGCAAATAAAGCGGAGAGACAACATGTTTGAATTTATGGATAGCCACACTGACGAAGCCGTCATTAAAGTGATCGGTGTAGGTGGCGGCGGCGGTAACGCTGTCGAACACATGGTTCGTCAAAATATTGAGGGTGTTGAGTTCATTACCGTCAACACCGACGCCCAGGCACTGCGTAACTCCAGCGCCAACACTACCCTGCAGATCGGCGGTGGCATCACCAAGGGTCTGGGTGCCGGCGCTAATCCGGAAGTGGGTCGTGATGCGGCCATGGAAGATCGCGAAGCACTGCGTGAGCTGCTGACCGGTTCCGACATGGTGTTCATCGCCGCCGGTATGGGTGGTGGTACCGGTACCGGTGCTGCGCCGATCGTGGCCGAAGTGGCGCGCGAGATGGGCATCCTGACCGTTGCTGTGGTCACCAAGCCGTTCTCCTTCGAAGGGAAGAAGCGGATGGGCTTCGCCGCGCACGGTATCGAAGAGCTCTCCAAGAACGTCGACTCCCTGATCACCATCCCCAACGACAAGTTGCTGAAGGTGCTGGGTCGCGGTATCTCCTTGCTGGATGCCTTCAAGGCGGCCAACGATGTACTGCTTGGCGCGGTACAGGGCATTGCCGAGCTGATCACCCGCCCGGGCTTGATCAACGTCGACTTCGCGGACGTGCGTACCGTAATGCGCGAAATGGGTACTGCCATGATGGGTACCGGTTCCGCCTCTGGTGATGACCGTGCCGAGGAAGCGGCCGAGAAAGCCATCTCCAGCCCGCTGCTGGAAGACGTGGATCTGGCCGGTGCCCGTGGCATCCTGGTCAACATCACCGCCGGTATGGACATGACCATCGAAGAGTTCGAAACCGTGGGTAATGCGGTCAAGGCCTTCGCTTCCGAGAATGCCACTGTAGTTGTGGGTACCGTAATCGATCCGGAAATGCACGACGAACTGCGTGTGACCGTGGTTGCTACCGGTATCGGTGCCGAGCGCAAGCCGGACATCACGCTAGTCAAGAGCAGCCAGGTGCAAGAGCGCCCGGTGCGTCAGCCGCTGGTCAGCGACATGATGCAAGGCCGAGTGATGGACGAAGCCCCGGCCAAGGTGGTCAACGCCGAGCCGCAAGCTCGTCGTGAACCGGATTACCTGGATATTCCGGCGTTCCTGCGCAAGCAAGCTGACTAAGCCTCTTATGGCTCTCGTTTGTTTGTTGTTCAAGGAATGTGCTAAGATGGCCTGCCAACGACCATCTGGTCCGGATTTTAAGCTGTTTAGGGTACACCCATGATTAGACAAAGAACCTTGAAAACGAGTGTACAGGCGACTGGTGTCGGCCTGCATTCGGGCCGGAAAGTCACCATGACGTTCCGTCCGGCGCCTGTGAACACAGGGATCGTTTACTTGCGTACCGACCTGAATCCTGTGGTGGAGCTGCCAGCCAATGCCGATCAGGTGCGCGATACCGTGCTCTGTACCGCTCTGGTCAACGAAGCCGGTGTCCGTGTCTCTACCATCGAGCACCTCTCTGCCGCGCTGGCCGGGATGGGGATCGACAACCTCTACGTTGAGGTTGACGCGCCCGAGATCCCGGTGATGGATGGCAGTGCGCATCCCTTTATCTACCTGCTGCAGGAAGTCGGGATCCGTGAGCAGAATGCGGCCAAGCAGTTTGTGCGGATCAAGAAGAGCATCCGGGTTGAAGACGGCGACAAGTGGGCGGAATTCCACCCCTATCGCAACGGCTTCAAGATGGATCTCGAGATCGATTTCCAGCATCCGGTCTTTGAAGGGCGCAATCAGCGTTGCGTACTGGACTTCTCCGGTGCCTCCTTCGTGAAAGAGATCAGCCGTGCCCGTACCTTCGGGTTCATGCGTGATATCGAGTACCTGCGTTCCCAGAACCTGGCGCTGGGCGGAAGCCTGGAAAACGCCGTGGTACTGGACGACTATCGGGTGCTGAACGAAGACGGTTTGCGTTATGAGGACGAGTTCGTCAAGCACAAGATGCTGGACGCGATCGGTGACCTCTATATGTGTAACCGCAGCATCATCGGTGAGTTCCGTGCCTACAAGACCGGACATGCCCTGAACAACAAGCTGCTGCGTGCCTTGCTGGCCGAGCAGGAGGCTTGGGAACTGGTGACCTTCGAGGGTGAGGGCGACAAAGCGCCTATCGCTTACTACGATAACGGTCTGGTTCTGGCCTGATAGCTGTGCAACGGAACGTCGGTCCTCTCTCCGCACCGACGTTCCGTCATTTGTTTACTCCATCCTTTAATACCGATTATCTCCCGGTTTTATTTCCCGTGCAGGCTCCTGGCCGCACCTGACCGAGCAGACTGATTTCTATGAGCATTACCCTGATCCTCCACGGCAAGCAGCGACGCAAGTTGCACCTGCCCAAACAACGTCTGGCTTGGGTCGGCGGTATTCTCTTCTCCCTGTTGGCCCTTGGTGGTGGTTGGCTCTGGCAGAGCTGGCACCAGAAAATGGAGGCGCTGGAAGTGGCGCTTGCCGTTGCCGAGCAACAGTCCGTTGACCAGAGTGGCGACGAAGCCCGTGAACAGTTGGCAATGCTGGCAGCTCAGGTGGGCACCATGCAGGGCCAGCTTGGCCGTCTCAATGCCCTCGGCGAACGATTGACCGAGCAGGCCGATCTCGATCCCGACGAGTTCAATTTCAAAGAGCTGCCCCCCATGGGCGGCCCTTCTTATGATGAAGAGTTGGAAGTGAGCCTCAACGAGCTGCAAGCCTCGATGAAACACCTCAGCCAGCAGCTCAGCAGCCGTGAAGAGCAGCTGTCGGTACTTGAATCTTTCATCATGAATCACCATATCACCGATGCCGGTTTTATTTCCGGCACGCCAGTCAAACAGGAGCGAGTTTGGGTCTCGTCCGGGTTTGGTGGACGGGTCGATCCGTTCAACGGGCGTGCCAAGATGCACAAAGGGGTCGATTTCCGTGGCAAACCCGGAACCCCGATTCTGGCCACCGGGCCCGGCATTGTCAGCTGGGCGGGCCGTCATCCGGAATTTGGCAATATGGTGGAGATTAATCACGGCAATGGCCTGGTCACCCGCTATGCCCACAACTCCAAGTTGCTGGTCGAGGTGGGCACCCTGGTTGATCAGGGTCAGAAGATTGCCTTGATGGGACGCACCGGTCGCGCGACCGGGGTCCATCTGCATTACGAAGTGTTGAAAGATGGTCGTCAGGTCAACCCCGCACGCTTTCTCAGTGCCAGACGGGGTTAGGTTTTTTTCTTCAGGTTCCAGTGACGGAACGCTTTTATAACCAGAAATAGTTGGTACCCATGATTAGCACACTGCTTACCAAGATTATCGGCAGCCGGAACGACAGAACGCTCAAGGCTTTGCGCAAAATTGTAAAACAGATCAATGCCATGGAGCCGCAGTTCGAGGCTCTGTCCGATGCCGAGTTGCAGGCCAAAACGGCCGAGTATCGTCAGCGTATCGAGCAGGGGGAGACCCTGGAGCAGTTGCTGCCGGAAGCGTTCGCGACCGTGCGTGAAGCCTCCAAGCGGGTGTTCGGCATGCGTCACTTCGACGTGCAGCTGATCGGCGGCATGGTGCTGAACTCCAACCGCATCGCGGAAATGAAAACCGGTGAAGGTAAGACTCTTACTGCGACTCTGCCAGCTTACCTGAACGCCCTAAGTGGCCGTGGTGTGCACGTGGTAACGGTGAACGACTATCTGGCCAAACGTGACGCTGAGGCAAACCGCCCGCTGTTTGCCTTCCTCGGCATGACAGTCGATTGCAACGTGCCCGGTATGGATGCGTCCCAGAAGCGTGACGCCTATGCCGCCGACATCACCTACGGTACCAACAACGAATTCGGTTTTGACTACCTGCGCGACAACATGGCGTTCTCGCCGGAGCAGCGCGTACAGCGCCCGCTCAACTACGCGCTGGTGGATGAGGTGGACTCGGTGCTGATCGATGAAGCCCGTACTCCGCTCATCATCTCCGGCCCGGCCGAAGACAGCTCAGAGCTCTATATCCGCGTCAACAAGCTGATCCCGCTGCTGGTCAAGCAGGACAAGGAAGACACCGAAGAGTACACCGGCGACGGTCACTACACAGTAGACGAGAAGAACCGTCAGGCCCTGCTGACCGAAAACGGTCAGATCTTCGTGGAAGAGCTGCTCAAGAAAGAGGGGCTGCTGGATGAGAACGACTCCCTGTTCTCCGCCTCCAACATCAGCCTGCTGCACCACGTCAATGCGGGTCTGCGTGCTCACACTCTGTTCGAGCGCAACGTGGACTACATCGTCCAGAAAGACGAGATCGTCATCGTTGACGAGCACACCGGCCGTACCATGCCGGGTCGTCGCTGGTCCGATGGTCTGCATCAGGCCGTTGAAGCGAAGGAAGGGGTGAAGATCCAGAACGAGAACCAGACGCTGGCATCCATCACCTTCCAGAACTACTTCCGTCTCTACAACAAGCTGGCGGGGATGACAGGTACTGCAGATACTGAAGCCTTTGAATTCCAGCAGATTTATGGCCTGGATACCGTGGTTATCCCGACCAACAAGCCGATGGTGCGCAAGGACATGGGCGATCTGGTCTACCTGACCGCCAACGAGAAGTATGCCGCCATCATCGAAGATATCCGTCAGTGTGTGGCCAAGGGCCAGCCTGTACTGGTTGGTACCGTCTCTATCGAGAACTCCGAGCTGCTCTCCGGCATCCTGACCAAGGAGAAGATCCCGCACAAGGTGCTGAACGCCAAGTTCCACGCCATGGAAGCGGAGATCGTTGCCCAGGCCGGTCAGACAGGTGCGGTGACCATCGCCACCAACATGGCCGGTCGTGGTACCGACATCGTGTTGGGCGGCAACTGGCAGGCAGAGATTGCCAAGCTGGAGAACCCGACCAGCGAGCAGATTGCTGAGCTGAAAGCCGCCTGGCAGGTGCGTCACGATGCGGTGCTGGCCGCCGGTGGTCTGCACATTATCGGCACCGAGCGTCACGAATCCCGTCGTATCGATAACCAGCTGCGCGGCCGTTCCGGTCGTCAGGGTGACCCGGGCTCCTCCCGTTTCTACCTCTCCATGGAAGATACCCTGATGCGGATCTTCGCCTCCGATCGCGTGACCGGCATGATGAAGAAGCTGGGCATGGAAGAGGGCGAAGCCATCGAGCATCCGTGGGTCACCAAGGCGATCGAAAACGCCCAACGCAAGGTGGAAGGTCGCAACTTCGACATCCGCAAGAGTTTGCTGGAGTTTGATGACGTTGCCAACGACCAGCGCAAGGTGGTCTACGAGCAGCGCAACGAGCTGCTGGATACCAACGACATTTCCGAGACCATCCACGTTATCCGTGACGACGTCTACGGCGCGGTGATCGACGAGTACATCCCGCCCCAGTCTCTGGAAGAGATGTGGGACGTGCCGGGCCTGGAAGCGCGCCTGAAGGCGGACTTCGCGCTGGATCTGCCGCTGCAGCAGTGGCTGGCGGAAGATGACAAGCTGTATGAAGAGAAGCTGCGCGAGCGCATTCTGGACGAAGCCACCAAGCTCTATGCCCACAAGGAAGAGCTGGTCGGCAAAGAGGTGCTGCGCAACTTCGAGAAAGCGGTGATGCTACAAACTCTGGATGGTCTGTGGAAAGAGCATCTGGCCGCCATGGATCACCTGCGTCAGGGTATCCATCTGCGCGGCTACGCCCAGAAGAACCCCAAGCAGGAGTACAAGCGCGAATCCTTCGATCTGTTCACCCAGATGCTGGAAACCCTCAAGCGCGACGTGGTCAGCATCCTGAGCCGTGTTCAGGTGCAGGAGCGCGATGTGGAAGCGATGGAAGAGCAGCAGCGCCAGCAGGCGGAAGCCGCTCCCCGTACCTATACCCACGCCGCTGCCGAGAGCCAGCTGGCCGATGAACAGGCCGCAGGCGAAGAGGGCCACACCACCTTCGTACGCGATGAGCAGAAGGTCGGTCGCAACGATCCCTGCCCGTGCGGTTCCGGCAAGAAGTACAAGCACTGCCACGGTCAGTTGACCTGATCGACGCTATGCCATAACAGGCGGGCCAAGTGCCCGCCTTGTTATTGGTGGCAACAAGCGAACAGAGGTAATTGATGGAAAAGAAAAAACGGATCTGGGTGGCGGTTGGCGTCATCGAGAATGAACGGGGCGATATCTTCATCGCCAGACGCTCCTCCGATCGCCATCAGGGGGATCGCTGGGAGTTTCCCGGTGGCAAGGTCGAGTCGGGCGAGGATCTGCTCACCGCACTGGATCGGGAGCTGTGGGAAGAGATCGGCATCCGGGTATTGGATTGTGCTCCCTTTATGGAGCTGCAGTACGACTACCCCGAGAAGCAGGTGTTGCTGGATATCTGGAAGGTGACCCGTTTCAGCGGTGAGCCGTTCGGCAAAGAGGGGCAGGAGTGCCTGTGGGTGCCGGTGGCCGAGCTGAACAACTACCACTTCCCCGATGCCAATGGCCCGATTGTAGCGCGGCTTCAAGGCCTGCTGGTGTGAGCCGGTAGTAATCAACAAGCATGAAAAAAGGGCCAATCGGCCCTTTTTCATATTGCAGAGGTGAGTGACCGGAGGCTTATAGCCACTGGTCACCCTCTTCCGGCTCCGGCAGCAGATCCGGGTTGATCTCCCCCGGGATCCGCTTCTCTTCATCGGCCCATTCGCCGAGATCGATCAGCTGGCAGCGCTTGCTGCAGAAGGGGCGGAACGGACTCTGCGGGCCCCACTCCACTTCGCTCTGACAGGTCGGACACTTTACCTTGGTGACCATAAGCCCTCCTTAGCAGCAGGCGAGCTGGAACGGCACGTCGCCAATCGGCTGTTCTGCGGTAGGCAGAAAGCGCAGGGCGAAGCGGTTCTTGTGGCCGCTCAGGGTCGGGTAGCAGAACAGATTGCCCGGCAGCTTGATGCGGATCAGCTCGGCGCTCTCGGCGGTGTCCTGGAAGAAACCGTTGCTGGCAATCTGCTCGCTGAAGCTGCCTGATTCGCGCCACAGGCGCAGCAGCAGAGTGATGGCATTCATCAGCAGGTTAATATCGCTCAGCCAGCCCTGCATCTGCTGGTGACGGGTGATGGCCGGGGTTCCGAGCCAGTGGTGCAGCTGCGGTACGTCGAAGGCACAAAGGCCACCCGGAATGGAGAAGCGCTGGCGGATGGAGCCGAGCAGACGATCCTCTTTCAGGCGGGCACCCGGGCGTGGCGAATTGAGCAGGTTGCGGGAGAGCTGGCTGCTCTCTTGCTGCATCAGTTTGATCTGCTCCAGATCGACATCGGGCAGGCTGGCCCAGTGGCTCAGACGCTGGCCGAGACGCTCCAGATCCTTGATGAGGTCGGCGCGCAGGTCACCACGCTCCAGCAACTCTTGCAGATCGAACAGCCCCTTGAAGAAGGCGATATGTGCCCAGGATTGTTCACTCTCCAGATTGTCGCGGATCTGGGAAAACAGGGACTCCAGACGAAGATAGGTCCGGCTTTTTTCATTGAGGGGGAAATCGTAAATCATGCCTAATCCTGGCCAGCCATAAACCGGCCTAGTGTACTCACACTTGGCGGCCTTGTTGAGAGGCAATTGCCAGATATGTCTCGTGCAGCGCCAAAATCCGCGTTTTAATCGCCATTTCGCTGCCATTGTGGTTTTCAATGACATCATCCGCCGCAGCGAGGCGTTCCACCCGACTCGCTTGGGCCGCGATGATGGCACGGGCCTGCTCGGCCGATACCCCATCCCGGCGGCAGGTGCGCTCAATCTGGGTGGCTTCATCCACATCGATCACCAGCACCCGATTGGCGAGGCCGGTGAGTTTGTTCTCCACCAGCAGCGGCACCACCAGCAGGCAGTAAGGTGAACTGGCTGCGGCACATTGGCGCTGCATTTCGCTGCGAATAAGCGGGTGAAGCAGGGCATTGAGCCACTCCTTGGCCTGTGGATCGCTGAAGACCCGCTCGCGCAGGGCACGACGGTCGAGTTGACCGCTCGGATCAATCACATCCGGGCCAAAATGGTCGGCGATGGCGGCAAGGGCCGGGGTGCCCGGCTCGACCACTTCGCGGGCGATCACATCGGCATCCACCACCTCGATACCCAGCGCGGCAAACTGATTGGCGATAGTGGTCTTGCCGCTGCCGATACCACCTGTGATAGCAACTACATACATGGGGGCCTCTTGCTCAAAGCAGGGTAGAGAGATACCAGCGGGTGATGGTATCGCCCCACAACAGGGCGATCCAGCCCGCGATGGCGAGGTAGGGGCCGAAGGGGATAGGCTTGCCCTGATGGTGTTTGTGCAAGGCGATCAGGCTGATGCCGATCACGGCGCCGACCAGAGATGAGAGCAGCAGAATTATGGGCAGCGCCTGCCAACCGAGCCAGGCGCCCAGCGCCGCCAGCAGCTTGAAGTCGCCATAGCCCATCCCCTCCTTGCCAGTGAGCAGCTTGAAAGCCCAGTAGAGGCTCCAGAGCACCAGATAGCCCGCCATGGCGCCGATCACGGCATCTGCCAGCGGCACGAAACCACCAGCCAGATTGAACAGCAGCCCGCCCCACAGCAGTGGCAGGGTGAGCTGGTCGGGCAGCAACATCTTGTCGAGATCGATGAAGGTGAGGGTGACCAGCACCCAGGTCAGCAACAGGGCGGCCAGTGTGCCCCAGCCCGGTGTTATGACCATGGCTACGGCCACCGAGAGCAGGGCGGTCAGCAGCTCTACCAGCGGATAGCGGGCCGAGATGGGGGCCTGACAGTCGCGGCAACGCCCTTTGAGCCAGAGCCAGCTCAACAGCGGGATGTTCTCCAACGCAGTGATGGCGTGGCCACAGTGAGGGCATGCGGAGCGCGGCACCATCAGGTTGTAGCGCTCTGGCGCAGTGGCCTCCTCATCGGGGGAAAAGTAGCCGCGATACTCGGCCTGCCATTCCCGTTCCAGCATGATGGGCAAGCGGTGGATCACTACGTTAAGGAAGCTACCGATCATTAGGGAGAAAAGAAAAACCAGCGAGAAGTAGAGCCAAGGCAAGCTGTGAGCCAGCTCGAGAAGAAGTGTCATAACCAACCGTCAGTTATTGAATGAGGGGGAGGGCATGGTTGTGGTGCCATGCCCTGATAAATCAGCCTACAACGTCGCCAAGCTTGAAGATGGGCAGGTACATGGCGATAACCATGCCGCCGACCAGCACCCCGAGCACCACCATGATGAGGGGTTCCAGCAGGCTGGTGAGGCCATCGACCAGATCATCCACCTCCTGTTCGAAGATGGTGGCGACCTTGGAGAGCATATCATCGATGGCGCCGGACTCCTCACCGATCATCACCATTTGGATCACCATGTCGGGGAAGAGATCGACGGTGCGCATCGCCACGTTGATCTGCATACCGGCCACCACCTCGTTGCGGATCGCCATGACCGCGGTGCGATAGACATAGTTGCCGGAGGCGCCAGCCGCCGAAATCAGCGCATCTACCAGCGGAATACCGGCGGAGAAGGTGGTCGACAGGGTGCGGGCAAAGCGAGCCATGGCCGCCTTGTGCAGGATCATTCCGACCACCGGAATGGTGAGGACAAATTTGTCGGTATTGTCTTTTACCTTCTGGGAGGCCCGCCAGGCCCGCACGTAAAGGAAGATGCCAAGGGCCGTGCCACCAAAGAAGACATACCACCAGTTCTGCATAAAGCGGGAGATGCCGATAACAAACTGGGTGAACACCGGCAGCTCGGCACCAAAGCTCTTGAAGATATCCTCGAACTGCGGAATGACGAACAGCAGCAGGATGGAGGTGACCACGATGGCGACCAGAATGACCATGGTGGGGTAGAACATCGCCTTCTTGATCTTCGACTTGAGCGCTTCCGACTTTTCCCGATAGGTAGCGATACGGTCGTAGATGGTCTCCAGCGCACCGGATTGCTCACCGGCTTCCACCAGATCGCAATAGAGATCATCGAAATAGAGAGGATGGCGGCGCAGCGCCTCCGACATGGGGGTACCGGTCTCCACATCGGCGGCAATCTGCCCCATCAGCTCGCGCATCGAGGCTTTCTCGTGACTGCGGGCGATGATCTGCAGGCTCTGCACCAGTGGTACGCCGGCGGAGAGCATGGTGGTGATCTGGCGTGAGACGATGGCGATATCCATCGGCTTGATCTTGGCGCCGCCCTTGGAGAAGAGCCCTTGGGATTTCTTGGCTACCTTGGTGACGTTGACCCCCTGCTTGCGCAGTTCGGTCTTGACGGTGTTGATGCTGTCGGCCTGCAGCTCGCCGGAGACCTTCTGCCCCTTGCGATTAACCCCGTGCCAGCGGAAGGCGAAGACTTTCTTGGGGGCATTGTTCTTTTTCGTTAGGGTTGCCATCTTTGCATCCTGCAATGGGGTTGGTTGTCAGAGCTTGACTCCGCACGTCACCAACCTGGTCAAGGTGTCCGACTGGCTTGATGCCGGCGGGGTACTGATAGGAGGTGCCTTCTTGGCGCCAGCCCGGTCACTTTAATGCCTGATTATTCTGTCGTTCGGGTTGCCATCCATACCGAGTTTGTGGGCAGAATGATGCGTTCTGCCAACCAAACCGGCGGGTCGTTCCGCCGCATGGATCAGTTGGTGGTGACCCGATTGACCTCGGCCAGACTGGTGACCCCGAGCCGGGCCTTCTCTAGTCCCGAGGTGCGCAGGGTTCGCATCCCTTCCTTCTGGGCGATCGCGGCGATTTGCAGGGAGTTGGCGCCCTGCATGATCAATTTGGCGATGTTCTCCGACATCAGCATGATTTCGTAGATGCCGACCCGCCCCTTGTAGCCGCCGGAACACTCCTTGCAACCGACCGGTTTGAACAGTCTAAGCCCGGCCGCCAGTTGCTGCGGCGTAAAGCCCAGCTCCAGCAGTTCGGCTTCCGGCACCACTTCCGGCGCTTTGCAGTGGTCGCACAGTTTACGGGCCAACCGCTGGGCCATGATCAGGGTCACCGAGGAGGCGATGTTGAAGGCCGGAACCCCCATGTTCATCATCCGGGTCAGGGTCTCGGCGGCGGAGTTGGTATGCAGAGTGGAAAGTACCAGGTGGCCGGTCTGGGCCGCCTTGATGGCGATTTCGGCGGTTTCGAGATCGCGAATTTCACCCACCATCACCACATCCGGGTCTTGCCGCAAGAAGGAGCGCAGGGCGCTGGCAAAGGTGAGCCCCGCCTTGGGATTGACCTGCACCTGATTGACGCCGGGCAAGTTGATCTCCACCGGATCTTCGGCGGTAGAGATATTGACCTCGGTGGTGTTGAGAATATTGAGGCCGGTATAGAGCGAGACCGTTTTGCCCGAGCCGGTGGGGCCGGTCACCAGGATCATTCCCTGTGGCTTGGAGAGGGCGCGCAGGTACTGCGCCTTCTGCCGGTCATCAAAGCCGAGTTGCTCGATATTAAGGCGTGCCGCCGAGGAGTCGAGCAGACGGATAACGATCTTCTCCCCCCACATGGTGGGCAGGGTGTTGACCCGCATATCCATCGACTTGTTGCGCGACAACTTCAACTTGATGCGGCCATCCTGTGGCAGCCGCCGCTCGGCGATATCGAGTCGCGCCATCACCTTGAGGCGAGCGGAAAAGCGGTTGGAGAGGTTGACCGGCGGTGTGGCGATCTCGTGCAGAATGCCATCTATGCGAAAGCGCACCCGATACTTGAACTCATAGGGCTCGAAGTGCAGGTCGGAGGCGCCGCGCTTGATGGCATCCATCAGGATCTTGTTGATGTACTTGACGATGGGAGCATCGTCATCGGCGGTATTGACGCTTTCGTCCAGCCGGCTGTTATCGTCGGAGACCTCGAGATCCGAAATCTCGGACTCGTCGATATCCTCCATGCCGAGGGCGTCGTTTTCGCTCTCCAGCAGCTTGCCGATGGCGGCGGTGAGCTTGTTCTCCTCTACCAGCAGCGCCTCGGTATGGAGCCCGAAGCTGAAGCCGAAGTCCTCCAGTGCCGACACATTGGTCGGATCCGACATGGCGATATAGAGGGTGTTGCCCTGGGTGTAGATGGGCAGGACGTGGTGTTTCTCAATCAGCTTCTGATTGAGGTACTTCTGCGGGATCTCGGCCAAATCGAAGGCGGCAAGATCCAGCAGAGGTACCCCATACTCCAGCTCGCAAAAATCGGCCAGTGCCTTGCTGTCGAGGATCTCGTTTTCTATCAGAAATGTCACAAAGGGTTTGCGCTGGGCCTTGGCCTGGCTCAGATAGCGCTGGGAGTCCTCTTCACTGATCAGTGAAGAGGCGGCCAGGCTTAACGCCAGGCCGCTATTGGGGCTAGAAGTCATGCGTTAGCAGTTTGGTACAGCCCAGTTAATTACTGAGCCACTTACTGGGCCTGTCAGAGTGCAAGTCTTTGATGCTAGGTCACCTCTGCCGGTTGCTCTAATGGTTGCGGTTCCACCAGAAACGCCACCCGTAACAGCGCTAACATTTTGTGTTGTTGTAGTTGCGCTATAAGTGCAGCTTGCAGCAGATGTAGATGTTTGAACGCAAACTTCCAGAGCTGTTTTACCTGCTCCAGTAGCAGATACAAGCTCTGTCATTTTTGCTTTCTCTGTATAACTCTGATACGCCGGCAGTGCTACCGCCGCCAAAATGGCCACGATCGCGACCACGATCATCAGTTCAATAAGGGTAAAACCCGATTGTTTCTTCATTTCGCTGTTCATGGAAAATATCCTTTTATCCTTGGTTCCTGGGAAGTGTCGGTAGAAAATCGTCCGAACGTCAGTATCTTATCCGAGCTGTCAGGGGTGGCAACAGAGATTGCTGCCTTTGTTAACCACTTTCATGTCATTTACCAAAAACTTGATGCGAGTCATAAAATAAGTGGCTTCTTATGACTCTTTGTTACGGGTGAAAGCGGGTCCGTCATTACACTCCTTTGCTGAGGGATCCTGCATAAAGAAAAGGCGCCAATGGCGCCTTTTGCAAGTTGTTTATCCGGTTAGGTCGAGTAATTGCTCAGGCCTGCGGGGTGAATCTCATTGTTGGATAAAGCGCATGGAGAGATCGAGCGCCCGCACATGCTTGGTGAGCGCCCCCACCGAGATAAAATCGACGCCGGTGGCGGCAAATTCGGCCAGGGTCTCCAGCGTCACATTGCCGGAGACTTCCAGCTTGGCACGGCTCTGATTGATGGCGACCGCTTCGCGCATCATGGTCACGTCGAAGTTGTCGAGCATCACGATATCAGCCTTTGCCGCCAGCGCCTGCTCCAGTTCTGCCAGCGATTCGACTTCCACCTCCACCGGTTTGCCAGGATTGAGATGACGAGCCTCATTAATCGCCTCGGCAATGCCGCCACAGGCGAGGATATGGTTCTCTTTGATGAGGTAAGCGTCGTAGAGGCCGATGCGATGATTCTTGCCGCCGCCGCAGGTGACCGCGTACTTCTGGGCGGTGCGCAGCCCGGGGATTGTTTTGCGGGTGTCGAGCAGGCGGCAGTCAGTGCCCTCCAGCTCTGCCACATAGCGGGCAGTGAGGGTGGCGACGCCGGAGAGGGTCTGGACAAAGTTCAGCGCATTGCGCTCGCCGGTCAGTAGCAGGCGGGCAGGGCCGTGGAGGCGAAACAGCTCCTGATTGGGGGAGAGCACTTCCCCATCCTGCACCTTCCATTCCACCTTCACGTCGCCGCCGAGTTGTACGAACACTTCATCGACCCAGGGCTGGCCGCAGAATACGCCGGCTTCGCGGGTGATGACCCGGGCAGTGGCCATCCGGTCGGCCGGGATCAGCTGGGCGGTGATATCAGCGCTGGCGTCCGGTTGGTCCAGCGTGGTGAGGGCATCGCCCAGATCTTCGAGTAGTGCGGCGCGCACGGCGCGGCTGACATCCTGTTGAAACATGCCTTATTCCTGCAAGGGTCTGAGCAGCAGTTGCCGCTCCTTTTGAACCAGCTCCAGCCGACCGAGGGCGTTCATGCCAACCAGCACTTCGTCACCGTCTGCCGCCGGATTGATAAAGATGGCCAGATCGTACAAGGTCAATGGCCCCATCGCCAGCGTTTCGATGGTGCCGTTGCCGACCCGGATCTGCCCCGCGGCGGTATTGACTTGGCTGCTGCCATGAGCGGTCAGGCCGAGCCGCTCGGCAACTTGCTGCGGGATGGTGATACGGGTTGCGCCGGTATCGAGCAGCAGTTGCACCGGCTGGCCGTTGATGGCACCCTCCAGACGATAGTGGCCGCTCTGGTCGGCCCGCAGCAACAGTTCGCCGCTGGCGGTGACGCTTGGTTGGTTGCGGGAGTGAAAATAGAGGGTCAGCAGGCCCATCAAAGAGAGCCAGGCCAGTAACCACATCCAGCGTGCCGTGTGCTGCATACCCCATCCATATCGAGCGGAAGATGACTCAGCCTAACATACCATTTCCCTTTGATTCAGTGAGTTGGTGTCGGGTTGCCTATCAGGTATCTTCGTTTTCTCGCCATTTATCAGCCAACTCGAGTAGCCGATGACCCAACTCGCTTCACAACCTTGTTTCTCTATCGATGCCGCAGGCTGGTGCCAGCAGGCGCGCCGAGTGCCTTCTCCCCATCACAACGAACGGGCAGCGCCGGATGATATTTCCCTGCTGGTGGTGCATGGCATCAGCCTACCGCCGGGGGAGTTTGGTGGCCCCTTTATCGACGATCTCTTTATGGGGAGGCTCGACCCCGATGCCCACCCCTATTTTGCCGGTATCCATCAGCTGCGAGTCTCGGCTCATTGCCTGATCCGCCGTGATGGCGAGCTGGTGCAATATGTACCGTTTGGCGCGCGCGCCTGGCACGCTGGTGTCTCGAGCTGGCAGGGGAGGGAGGCATGTAATGACTTCTCCATCGGCATCGAGCTGGAAGGGACTGACGAAACCCCCTATACCGAGGCTCAATACCGGGCGCTGGTGGGGCTCACCCGAGCCATTTTGGAGCGCTATCCGGCCATCACCCACGAAAAAATTGTCGGCCATTGCGATATCGCGCCAGGGCGCAAGACGGATCCCGGAGCCAGTTTCCAGTGGGATTACTACCGGCAACTACTAAACAGCTAAAGTAAATATTCAAATTTAGTTTGGATTTTAAAATCAATGGCTTGCCTATCTGGCAGGCCATTTTTGTCTCTGGTTGCGCAAATGTTATTTGTGAGCGCGGTCAAGAATATTGGTCAGACCATTTTCTATGAGCTAAATCATGTTTCCCCTGCTTTACCTCTTAAGTGGCAGGGCCGATTCTTGACTCAGATCATCTTTTGAGTGGACTTTTCAAAAGGCCTCTGCTAATTTTCGCCCCATCCATAAAATTGGTAATACCAATTTAACAAAGTAGCCTCATGCCCTATCGCAAGATTACGCAACCCAAGTTAGCCGACTCCATTGTCGCCGAGCTGGAACAGATGATTCTGGAAGGCAGCCTGCAACCGGGGCAGAAATTGCCTCCCGAGCGGGAACTCGCCATCCAGTTTCAGGTATCGCGCCCCTCCTTGCGCGAAGCCATCCAGCGACTGGAAGCGCGCGGATTGCTTTATCGCCGTCAGGGCGGCGGCACTTATGTGCAGAATGCCCTGAGCAAGGGGATCGCCGATCCTCTGTTCGAACTGCTCAGTACCCACCCGGAAGCCCAGTATGACCTGCTGGAGTTTCGCCACGCGCTGGAAGGCATCTGTGCATACTACGCGGCCTTGCGGGGAACCGGGTCTGATTTCGAACGCATTCGTCAGGTGCAAACCACCATCGAAGAGGCGGGCCAGCTGGGCTCGCTGGTGGCCGAGTCGGCAGCCGTAACCCAGTTCTATCTGGCGGTGGCCGAGGCGTCCCACAACGTGGTGCTGCTGCACCTGCTGCGGGCCATGAGCCCGATGCTCGAACAGAACATTCTGCAGAATAACGAGATTTTGAATCGCCGCCCGGGAGTGGTAGCCAAGATACGTCGCCATCGCGCGAATCTGATCGAGGCTATTCTTTCGGGGGCTCCGGAGCGGGCCAGAACAGCTTGTCATGAGCATCTGGCCTTTATCGAGGACACCTTGTTGGATATGCAGAGGGAAGACAGCCGGATCCAGCGATCCATGCGTCGGATCCGTCAGCAGGAAAACTAATCCCACAAGGCTTTATTGTCGAATGCTTGCGCCCTTCGCCGTGCAATGCCGTGCAATCACAACAACATAGGAACCAGCCATGTCTGATATCCTGAAGAACGATGTGGACCCGATAGAAACGCTGGAGTGGCTTGCCTCTCTGGAATCCCTGCTGCGTGAAGAGGGTCCGCAACGCGCTCAGTTCATCCTTGAACAGTTGGCCGAGAAAGCCCGCGTAAGCGGTGTGGACGTGGCTGCCAAGGCAAATCGCGATTACATCAACACCATCCCGTCCAGCGATGAGCCGGACTACCCGGGTGACCTGGAGATGGAACGCCGCATTCGCGCCATCATCCGCTGGAACGCCATGATGATCGTGCTGCGCGCGTCCAAGAAAGACCTGGACCTGGGTGGTCACATGTCTTCCTTCGCTTCTTCTGCGACCATCTATGATGTCTGCTTCAACCACTTCTTCCGTGCTCGCAACGAGAAGGATGGTGGCGATCTGGTTTACTTCCAGGGTCATATCTCCCCGGGCATCTATGCTCGCGCCTTCGCTGAAGGTCGTCTGACCGAAGAGCAGCTGGACAACTTCCGTCAGGAAGTGGATGGCAAGGGTATCCCTTCCTATCCGCACCCGAAACTGATGCCGGACTTCTGGCAGTTCCCGACCGTATCCATGGGTCTGGGCCCCATCGCCGCCATCTATCAGGCTCGCTTCCTGAAGTACCTGACCGACCGTGGTATCAAGGATTGCTCCGAGCAGACCGTTTACGCCTTCCTGGGTGACGGCGAGATGGACGAGCCGGAAGCCAAGGGTGCCCTGACCGTTGCCGTGCGTGAAAAGCTCGACAACCTGGTGTTCGTGGTCAACTGCAACCTGCAGCGTCTGGATGGTCCAGTTGTCGGTAACGGCAAGGTCATCAACGAGCTGGAAGGCCTGTTCGCTGGTGCCGGTTGGGATGTCACCAAGGTTATCTGGGGTCGCAAGTGGGATGAGCTGCTGAAGAAAGACACTTCCGGCAAGCTGATCCAGCTGATGAACGAGACCGTGGACGGTGACTACCAGACCATGAAGTCTCGCGACGGTGGCTACATCCGCGAGCACTTCTTCAATCGTTATCCGGAAACTGCCGCGCTGGTCAAAGACATGACCGACGAGGAGATCTTCGCCCTGAACCGCGGTGGTCACGATCCTCGCAAACTGTTCGCTGCATTCAACAAGGCGACCCAGACCAAGGGCAAGCCGACCGTTATTCTGGCCAAGACCATCAAGGGTTACGGCATGGGTGAAGCGGCCGAAGGCAAGAACATCGCTCACCAGGTCAAGAAGATGGAGCTGGACTCCGTGCGTCACCTGCGTGACCGCTTCAACCTGCCGGTGGCCGACGAGCAGCTTGCCGATCTGCCTTACCTGATCGAAGCCGGTTCTGCCGAGCACAAATACCTGCACGACCGTCGCACCGCCCTGAAAGGCTATGTGCCGACCCGTCTGCGCGAAAGCACCACCAAGCTGGAAATCCCGGCACTGGATGCCTTCGGCCCGCTGCTGGGTGAGCAGGCGCGCGAAATCTCCACCACCATGGCGTTCGTGCGTTCCCTGAACGTGATGCTGAAAGACAAGTCCATCGGCAAGCGCATCGTTCCGATCCTGGCTGACGAAGCCCGTACCTTCGGTATGGAAGGTCTGTTCCGCCAGATCGGTATCTACAGCCCGCACGGTCAGCAGTACACCCCGCAAGACCGCGACATCGTCTCCTACTACAAGGAAGACAAGCAGGGTCAGGTTCTGCAAGACGGTATCAACGAGCTGGGCGCCATGTCCTCCTGGCTGGCTGCTGCGACCTCTTACAGCACCAACGATTGCCCGATGATCCCGTTCTACATCTACTACTCCATGTTCGGCTTCCAGCGGATCGGCGACATGGCGTGGGCAGCCGGTGACCAGCAAGCCCGTGGCTTCCTGCTGGGTGCGACCTCCGGTCGTACTACCCTGAATGGCGAAGGTCTGCAGCACGAAGATGGTCACAGCCACATCCTGGCGAACACCATCCCGAACTGCATCTCCTACGACCCGTCCTACGCCTATGAAGTGGCGGTGATCGTACAGGACGGCCTGCGCCGCATGTACGGTGAGAACCCGGAGAACGTGTTCTACTACATCACCACCCTGAACGAGAACTACGCCATGCCGGCCATGCCGGAAGGCGCCGAGGAAGGCATCCGCAAGGGTATCTACAAGCTGGAATCCGTCGCCGGCGCCAAGGCGAAAGTTCAGCTGCTGGGTTGTGGTTCCATCCTGGGTCACGTGCGCAAGGCTGCCCAGATCCTGGCCAGCGAGTACGATATCGGTTCCGATGTGTTCAGCGTCACCTCCTTCAACGAGCTGGCTCGTGACGGTCAGGACGCGGATCGCTGGAACATGCTGCACCCGACCTCTGAAGCGCGTGTTCCCTACATCGCTCAGGTACTGGGTTCCGAAGCCACCATCGCTGCGACCGACTACATGAAGTCCTTCGCCGATCAGGTTCGCGCCTTCGTTCCGACCGAGAACTACCGCGTGCTGGGTACCGACGGTTACGGCCGTTCCGACAGCCGTGCCAACCTGCGTCGTCACTTCGAAGTGAACGAGTTCTACGTGGTGGTTGCTGCTTTGACCGAACTGGCCAAGCGCGGCGAGGTAGACAAGCAGGTTGTGGCCGACGCCATCGCCAAGTACGGCATCGATGCCGACAAGGTCAACCCGCTGTACGCGTAAGTGGATCAAGGGTCGCGCCGTATGACGGCGCGACCCTGCCAGGATTTAAAACGGTTAACGCGAGATGTGTGTGGCGGCATCAGCCAGTCACGCGGATCGACGCAAGAGGATAAAGCACAATGTCCAAACAGATTATGGTGCCGGATATCGGCGCCGATGAAGTTGAAGTCACCGAGATCATGGTGGCCGTGGGTGACAAGGTCGAGCTGGACCAGTCCATCATCGCGGTAGAAGGCGACAAGGCCTCCATGGAAGTACCGGCCCCGTCCGCCGGTATCGTTAAAGAGATCCTGATCAAGGTGGGCGACAAGGTTGCCACCGGTTCCCAGATCATGATCTTCGAAGCCGAAGGCGCTGCCGCCCCTGCTGAAGTGGCTGCACCGGTTGCTGCTGCTCCGGCCGCCGCACCTGCCGCTGCCGCGCGCAAAGATGTGCACGTACCGGACATCGGTGACGACGAAGTGGACGTGACTGAAATCATGGTTGCCGTGGGCGACATGGTTGAAGCTGACCAGTCCATCATTGCCGTGGAAGGTGACAAGGCCTCCATGGAAGTACCGGCACCGTTCGCAGGCCGCGTAGTCGAGATCAAGGTTGCCGCTGGTGCCAAGGTCTCTACCGGCTCTCTGGTGATGGTATTTGAAGTGGCTGGCGCTGCGCCTGCTGCCGTTGCTGCTCCGGCTCAAGCTGCCGCGCCCGTGGCTGCTGCCCCGGTTGCCGCCGCTGCCAAAGAGGTCAACGTACCGGATATCGGTGGCGATGAAGTGGAAGTCACTGAGATCATGGTTGCTGTGGGTGACAAGGTTGAAGCCGACCAGTCCCTGATCGCCGTGGAAGGTGACAAGGCCTCCATGGAAGTGCCTGCGCCGTTCGCCGGTGTGGTCAAAGAGATCAAGGTGAAGGCGGGTGACAAGGTCTCCACCGGTTCCCTGATCATGGTCTTCGAAGTGGCTGGCGCTGCGCCTGTCGCCGCGCCGGTTGCTCAAGCTGCCGCCCCGGTCGCTGCAGCCCCTGTTGCCGCTGCTCCGGCTCCGGTTGCCCAGGCTGCTGCCGCTGCGACCGATTTCGTTGCCAACGACGCTTATGTACACGCCTCTCCGGCGGTACGCCGTCTGGCGCGCGAGTTCGGCGTCAACCTGGCCAAGGTGAAAGCCTCCGGTCGCAAGGGCCGCATCGTCAAAGAAGACGTACAAGCCTACGTGAAGGATGCCATCAAGCGCGCCGAGTCCGCTCCTGCCTCTGCCGGCGTAGCTGGTGGCAACGGTTTGGGCGTACTGCCGTGGCCGAAGGTAGACTTCAGCAAGTTCGGTGATGTGGAAGAGGTCGAGCTGACCCGCATCCAGAAGATCTCCGGTCCGAACCTGCACCGTAACTGGGTCATGATTCCTCATGTCACCCAGTTCGACGAAGCCGATACCACCGAGCTGGAAGCGTTCCGTAAAGAGCAGAATGCGATGCTCGAGAAGCAGAAGGCCGACGTGAAGATCACCCCGCTGGTGTTCATCCTGAAAGCCGCCGCCAAGGCACTGGAAGCTCACCCACGCTTCTGCAGCTCCCTGTCCGAAGATGGCAGCAAGCTGATCATGAAGAAGTACATCCACATCGGTGTGGCGGTGGATACCCCCAACGGTCTGGTTGTGCCCGTGGTGCGCGATGTTAACAAGAAGGGCATCATGGAGCTGTCTCGCGATCTGGCCGAGATCTCCAAGAAGGCCCGTGCCGGCAAGCTGACCGCTGCCGACATGCAGGGCGGTTGCTTCACCATCTCCAGCCTAGGTGGCATCGGCGGTACCAGCTTTACCCCGATCGTCAACGCGCCGGAAGTGGCCATCCTCGGTGTTTCCAAGTCCGAGATGAAGCCGAAGTGGAATGGCAAAGAGTTCGCGCCGCGCCTGATGCTGCCGCTGGCTCTGAGCTACGACCACCGCGTGATCGATGGTGCCGATGGGGCTCGCTTCATCACCACCATGAACGGCGTGCTGTCCGACATTCGTCGACTGGTCCTGTAAGTGAGAGGGCGGGCCCAGAGCCTGCCCTTTTTACTTCTCATTTCATTAACATGATCGTAAACTTGCCCCGTTTTTTTCACGGCTGCAGCCACCCGTTTCGGTATAAGACTGCGCTGTCCGGGGATATAAGAACGACAAAGAGGTCATGATGAGTAAAGAAATCAAAACCCAGGTCGTAGTACTGGGTGCTGGCCCTGCCGGTTATTCCGCTGCTTTCCGTGCAGCCGATCTGGGTCTGGATACTATTATCGTCGAGCGTTACTCCACCCTGGGTGGCGTCTGCCTGAACGTGGGCTGCATCCCCTCCAAGGCGCTGCTGCACGTTGCCAAAGTGATTGAAGAAGCCAAGGCGCTGGCCGAGCACGGCATCGTCTTCGGTGCACCGCAGACCGACATCGACAAGATCCGTCTGTGGAAAGAGAAGGTTATCAACCAGCTGACCGGCGGTCTGGCTGGCATGGCCAAGATGCGTAAAGTTCAGGTTGTTAACGGCTTGGGTAAATTTACCGGCCCGAACACGCTCGAAGTGACCGGGGAAGACGGCAAGACTACCGTGACCTTCGACAACGCCATCATCGCGGCCGGTTCCCGTCCGGTGAAGCTGCCGTTCATCCCCCACGATGACCCGCGCGTATGGGACTCTACCGATGCACTTGAGCTGAAAACCGTTCCCGGCAAACTGCTGGTTATCGGTGGCGGCATCATCGGTCTGGAGATGGGTACCGTATACTCCTCTCTGGGTTCCGAGATCGACGTGGTGGAATTTGCCGACCAGCTGGTTCCGGCTGCCGACAAAGATATCGTCAAGATCTACACCAAGCGTGTGGCCAAGAAATTCAACATCATGCTGGAGACCAAGGTCACCGCAGTTGAAGCGCGCGAAGACGGCCTGTACGTCTCCTATGAAGGCAAGCACGCTCCTGCCGAGCCGGTTCGTTACGACAACGTGCTGGTTGCGGTAGGTCGTGTGCCGAACGGCAAGATGCTGGATGCCGAGAAGGCAGGTGTTGCCGTGACCGAGCGCGGTTTCATCGAGGTGGACAAGCAGCTGCGTACCAACGTGGCGCACATCCACGCCATCGGTGACATCGTTGGCCAGCCGATGCTGGCACACAAAGGTGTTCACGAAGGTCACGTTGCCGCCGAAGTTATCGCCGGCAAGAAGCACTACTTCGACCCGAAAGTGATCCCGTCCATCGCCTACACCGAGCCAGAGATGGCATGGGTTGGTCTGACCGAGAAGGAAGCCAAGCAACAGGGCCTGAACTTCGAAGTCGCTACCTTCCCGTGGGCTGCTTCCGGTCGCGCCATCGCGTCCGACTGTTCCGACGGTATGACCAAGCTGATCTTCGACAAGGAGAGCGGCCGCGTCATCGGTGGTGCCATCGTTGGTACCAACGGTGGTGAACTGCTGGGTGAAATCGGTCTGGCCATCGAGATGGGGGCTGACGCCGAAGATATCGCGCTGACCATCCACGCTCACCCGACTCTGCACGAGTCTGTGGGTCTGGCTGCCGAAGTGTTCGAAGGCTCCATCACCGATCTGCCGAACGCCAAGGCCAAGAAGAAAAAGTAATTTTCTTCCCCGCTTGTCTAAAAAGCCGCTCGAATGAGCGGCTTTTTGTTTTCTCCTTGCTGCCCCGACTTCAGCAAAGCCCAATATGCTAAAGATAGGTTTTGGCACTGACGAGAGAGGCACGATGCTAGAAGCACCTATTCCACCCGATGAGGCATTGCGGCTGGAGACCCTGCGGCGGCTCTCTTTGCTGGATTCCGAGGCTGAGGAGCGGTTTGATCGGCTGACCCGCATGGCCAGACGGGTATTCAATGTCCCCATCGCGCTGGTGAGTCTGGTGGATGAAGATCGCCAGTGGTTCAAATCCTGTATCGGACTGGAGGTCCGCGAGACAGCCCGGGACATTTCGTTCTGTGGCCACGCCATTATGGGCAATGAGACCTTTATCGTGCCGGATGCTTCGCAGGATCCCCGCTTTGCCGACAATCCGCTGGTGGTGGGTGGGCCCGGCATCCGCTTCTATGCCGGACAACCACTGCGGATCGCCAACGGCTGCAAATTGGGGACGCTCTGCATCATAGATACGGAGCCGCGGGAATTGAGCGACGAGGATGTGGGGCTGCTCAAGGATCTGGCGGCGATGGTGGTGCGGGAGCTCGAAGCAGTGCAGCTGGCCACCATTGATGAGTTGACCCTGATCTCCAATCGGCGCGGGTTCGTGATGCTGGCGGAGAAGAGCCTCTCGCTGGCCAGTCGCTTGCAGATGCCGCTGGCGCTGCTCTATCTGGATCTCAATGGCTTCAAGGAGATCAATGATCGGTGGGGGCATGCAGAAGGGGATCGGGCCCTGATCGCCTTTGCCACTCTGCTCAAGCAGGCTTTTCGTGGCGCCGACGTGTTTGCCCGCATGGGCGGCGATGAGTTTGCCGTCCTGTTGCCCAATGTGGTGGAGGCGCAGGCGCAACTGGCCTATGAGCGTTTCAATGCCATGTTGGCCGAGCACAATCAGCACAATGGTTGCGGTTATGCGCTGACCTGCAGCACGGGGATTGTCTGCTATGACGGGCGCGGCTGTGTCTCCCTTGCCGAGCTGCTCACCCGCGCGGATGAGCTGATGTATCAGCGCAAACGGGATGGCAAGAGCTGACAGCTATATCGGATTAGCCGCCACCAAAACAACAGAGAGCGCCACGGCGCTCTCTGTTGTTGATGGATCAGGTCAAGGTCGGGGTCAGAGTCGGAAGTTGCCAACCAGCTTGTCCAGCTGACCGGAGAGCTGCTGCAGGCTGCGGCTTGATTCGGTCAGCTGGTGGGCGATATCGGCGGTCTCCATGGTGAGCTGGTTGATATCCTCCACGTTGCGGTTGATCTCGCCGACAACGCTCGACTGCTCCTCGGTGGCGGTGGCGACCTGGATGTTCATGTCGTTGATCTGGGTAATGTGGGCGGTGATCTGGCCGAGCGCGGCGTTGGCCTCATCGGCCTGGCTCACCACCTCCAGACTCTGGTTACGCCCCTGCGCCATGGCGCTGACGGCGCGGGCACTCTGCTCCTGCAAGCGGTTGATCATCCCCTGGATCTCGGCGGTCGAGGCGGCGGAGCGGTTGGCCAGATTGCGCACCTCATCTGCCACCACGGCGAAACCGCGACCCTGTTCACCGGCGCGAGCGGCCTCGATGGCGGCGTTCAGTGCCAGCAGGTTGGTCTGCTCCGAGATGCTGCGGATGGTTTCGAGGATGCTGCCGATGGAGTCGGTCTGGCTCGCCAGCGACTCGATAACCCCTGCCACCTGCTCAATCTCGCCGGAGAGGTCGACGATGCCGTGGCGCGCCTGCGCCACCACTACCGCACCCGCATCGGCCTGATCGTTGGCCTGTCTGGCTACTTCGGCTGCCAGCGAAGCGTTACCGGCGATCTCGCTCACCGTGGCCCCCATTTCGTGGATGGCGGTGGCCACCTGCACGGTGCGATCGCGCTGGGCAGTACAGTTGTGCTGGGTCAGCTGCGCCTTGTTGGCCACCTCGTTGGCTGTGGCCGCGAGCTGGCGGGAGTTCTCCGCCACCTGCTCGATGGAGCCGTGGATCTTGGCGACGAAGTTGTTGAAACCGGTGGCGACCTGACTCAGTTCGTCACGTCCTTCCACTTTCAGTCGCTGGGTAAGATCCCCATCGCCGCTGCCCAGCTCCTTGAACAGGCGGGCCAGCTCGTTAAGCGGGCGGCTGACCGAGCCTGCCAGCAACATCCCCATCAGCCCCATGGCCAGCGCAATCACCAGCGAGATCATCAGGATCTCGTTGCGGGTCTGCTCCAGCTCGGCATAGATCTCGGCTTCTGGCACCTGGGCCACCAGATACCAGTCGAGCAGCGGGATATAGCTGCTGGCCAGTACCATGGGCTCGCCATTGACTTCGGCGTTGATGACGGCAAAGGGACGTTTGGCCAGCAGGCTGCCGGTATCACCGCTGGCAATGTTGCCAAGCGTGTCACGCTCGATGCGGTTGGCCTCGGGGTGCAGCTTCACCTTGCCGCTGCCATCGACCATAAAGACGATGCCGCTCTCTTCCAGCCGGAAGTTGGAGACCATGGCCACCATGGTGTCGAGGGATTTGGCAAAGCCGGCCAGCCCGCGCCCGTTGAGCTGCTGGAAGTTGACGAACAGCTTCACCTCGCCGTTGCTCTCGCGGAAGATGCTGAGGGTCATCTCCTTCTGGCTCTTGGTGTAGTCATAGAACCAGGCGTCTTGCGTGGGTGTCAGGTTGCGCAGAAAGCCATCCTGGTTGTAGTAGGCAGCGGTCTGGCGATCGGCGAAGGAGGCGGTCACCAGTCCGTACTGGTTGGCCACATCCTTGAGCTGGTTGATGAGGATTGGCTCCTGCTCTTTTGGCATGCCCCGATCCACCCAGTCGAGAATGAAGCGGTCGGTAGCCAGTTGGCGGGCGGCCTGGGCGATGCCGTGGAGATCCTGTTCAATCTCCTTGCTGATCCGCTGGGTCAGGTTGGGGAGCTCCTGCTCGAACATCCGGTTTTCGATCAGTTGCTGGGCCGAGCGTTGACTGAAGTAGCCTACCAGCAGGCAGGAGACGACCACGGCCAGGGTGACCGTGGCCAGTATTTTCTGTTTAAGAGTGAGGGTTGCCAGCATAAAGGTGCTCAAAAGGTTGAGATTGACGACGCTCATATTAGCGGCAGCGCGGCGCTACTCATGAGGCTTGCAGCCCTTTATTTGCGGATTACGTTTGCGCTCACAGGGGCGGCGGCTTGCCCCTTCAGCATGCTGCACAGGCGGGATGCGGATTGACGGTTGCGCTAACTGCCGGGCCCCTTATAGTAGAGGCCATCCTTGGTGACTGACCCTCTGAATAATATGGAAAATATGATGCGCAGCTTAGGTGCGGGATGGACCCGTCTGCTTTTGGTGATGCTGGCGGCCTGCCCGCTGCTGGCTGTGGCGGCACAGGGGGAACGCCCGAAAATTGCGGTGGTGCTCAGCGGAGGCGGCGCCAAGGGATCGGCCCATATCGGCATCCTCAAAGTGCTGGAACAGAAACGGATTCCGGTCGACATCATAGTCGGCACCAGCATGGGCTCTTATGTGGCGGGGATGTACGCCATGGGGCTCAGTGCCGAGGAGGTGGAGCGCACCACTTTGGCCATCGACTGGAACAAGGGGTATCAGGACAAGGTGGGCCGCGACGAACTGTCGTTGCGCAAAAAGCAGCAGAACGAGCAGTATCAGCTGCGCACCGACATCGGGGTGAATGGCGACACCACCCAGCTGCCGGACGGTTTCTTCCAGGGCCAATCCATGGCCAGCCTGCTACGGGGGGCCACCTCCAACCTGCCGGTGCAGGCGAGTTTCGACGATCTCCCCATTCCCTACCGCGCCATGGCGACCGACATGGAGACGGTCACCCCCTTTGTGCTGGATCACGGCAGCCTGGCCAAGGCGATGCAGGCCTCCATGTCCATTCCCGGCGCCCTCAAGCCGGTGGAGTGGGAGGGGCACATCCTGGCGGACGGCGGCAGCGTCAACAACATGCCGGTGGATGTCGCCAAGGCGATGGGGGCCGACGTGGTGATCGCGGTGGATATCGGTGCCAAGCTGCGTACCCGGGAGTCCCTCAAGTCAGGGTTAGCCATGATCGACCAGCTCACTACTTACATGACCCAGGTGGGCACTGACAAACAGAAGGCGCTGATGGGACCCAGGGATATTCTGATCGCCCCCGAGTTTGGCGATATGGGGATCGCCGACTTTGCCCGGATGCCGGAGGGGATCAAGATCGGTGAAACGGCGGCTGACAAGGTGTCGCTGCAACTCGATAAGCTGTCGCTCACCAAGGCGCAGTACAACGCCTATCGCAACCAGAAGCTGAGCCGCCGTGCCGAGCGTAGCGGTCAGCCCGCCTACTTCATTGACAAGGTGGAGATCATCAACAAGTCGCGCCTCTCCGATGAGACGGTGCGCGCCATGCTGAAAGTGCGGCCGGACAAGGTACAGACCAACGAGAGTCTGGAGGCGGGCATTCGCCGCCTCTATGCCCTTGAGTCGTTCGATCGCATCACCTACGAGGTGGAGGAGCGTGACGGGGAAAACGTGCTGCTGGTGGACGCCAGCGAGAAGAACTGGGGGCCGGGCTACCTCAACTTCCAGTTCGGTTTCACCGATGACTTCGAGAACACCTCCAACTACAACGTCGGCATGTCCTATACCCTCACCAACGTCAACGAGTGGGGAGCGGAGTGGCTGACCGAAGCGTCGCTGGGCACGGCCAAACATATCAAGACCGACTTCTATACCCCGCTCGAACCCTCCCAGACCTTCTATGGTGAGGCGAGTCTGGCCTATGACCAGACCCTGCGCCGCCTGTTTTTCCCCAATCCGGATCCCGAGACGGTTTCGATAAGCTATCTCGACTCCGAATACTCCTTCTTCAGCGGCGATCTGGCGGTGGGCTGGAACCGCCAGCCCTGGAGCCGGTTGTCGATGGGACTGGAGGGACAACTGGGTACGATTGATGTGAAGAACTTCAAGGGGCTGGAGATGGATGCCACGGCGTGGGGCCCCTATGTCCGCTTTGAACACGACAATCTGGATAGCCTCTATTTCCCCTATCAGGGGATGAAATGGGACATGAAACTGGGCCACTCCCATGTCAGTGTGGATGGACTCGAGTCAGCAGATGGGCGCAGTGAAGGCTGGAATTATCAACTCTCCATGATCAAGCCCTGGTCATGGGACAGGCACAGCCTCAACCTGATCCTCGAAGGGGGAGGCTCGGGCAGTGAAGAAGTGGTGCCGCTGCATATTCAGGATCTGGGCGGGCTGTTCCGCCTCTCCGGTTTCCAGCGCTACCAGCTGAGCGGTCGCTACAGCCTGTTTGGTGGCCTGCGTTACATCTATCGGGTGGCAGACAACGACTTCGGTGCCCTCAAGATGCCGCTCTATCTGGGTGGATCTCTGGAGCAGGGCGGGGTCTGGAACAAGGGTGAGGATATCAGTCTGGAGAGCTCGTTTACCGCCGGGTCGGTTTATGTCGGGGTGGAGAGCTTCCTCGGCCCTGTGTTCCTCGGCTACGGCATGGCGGAGGGGGGCAATGACGTCTTCTATCTGCAATTGGGCAGTACGTTCGAATAATGCTGAAATGATGCCAATTTGTTAACTCTGATTGGGGGCGTTCAATTAATTTTCAAAAAATACCAGTCTGTTTAATTGGTTACGATTTTGTGGTGAATAAGTAAACAGGGTTTGGATTTTAATTAGTCGTTAAAACTTATATAGTGGGGAGCACCCTACGGGGTGTCCCGCAAGGACGATCGCCGCGAGCGTGGGCGAACCCCAAAAAAAGACCAAAGAGGAATTAGTCGTGCTTGAAACATACCGTAAACACGTCGCAGAACGTGCCGCCGAGGGCGTGGTTGCCAAACCTCTGGATGCAGAGCAGGTCGCCGCCCTGGTAACGCTTCTCAAGAACCCGCCCGCTGGCGAAGAAGACTTTCTGAAAGAGCTGTTGTCCTCCCGTATTCCCCCCGGTGTTGATGAAGCGGCCTATGTCAAAGCCGGTTTCCTCACCGCCGTCGCCAAGGGCGAAGCCCACTCTCCCATCCTGACTGCAGCCGAAGCCGTTGAGCTGCTGGGCACCATGCAGGGTGGTTACAACATTCAGCCGCTGATTGACCTGCTGGATCACGCCACTTTGGCGCCGCTTGCCGCCAAGGGGCTCTCCCACACCCTGCTGATGTTTGACTCCTTCCATGACGTGGAAGAGAAGGCCAAGGCGGGCAATGTCCACGCCAAACAGGTGATGCAGTCCTGGGCTGATGCCGAGTGGTTCCTCTCCCGCCCGGAGTTGGCCGAGAAGATCACTGTCACCGTGTTCAAGGTGACCGGCGAAACCAACACCGACGACCTCTCTCCGGCACCGGACGCCTGGTCCCGCCCGGACATTCCGCTGCACGCGCTGGCGATGCTGAAAAACGCTCGTCCCGGCATTACCCCGGACAAGGATGGCGCCGTCGGCCCCATCAAGACCATCGATGCCCTGAAAGAGAAAGGCTTCCCGCTGGCCTATGTGGGTGACGTGGTCGGTACCGGCTCTTCCCGTAAATCCGCCACCAACTCGGTGCTCTGGTTTATGGGCGACGACATTCCGTTCGTGCCGAACAAGCGCGCTGGCGGTGTCTGTCTGGGTGGCAAGATTGCCCCGATCTTCTTCAACACCATGGAAGATGCCGGCGCACTGCCCATCGAAGTGGACGTCTCCAAGCTGGAGATGGGCGATGTGATCGACATCTACCCCTATGCCGGCAAGATCTGCAAACACGGCACCGACCAGGTGCTGGCGCAGTTTGAATTGAAAACCGACGTACTGATCGACGAAGTACGCGCCGGTGGCCGTATTCCGCTGATCATCGGTCGCGGTCTGACTGACAAGGCCCGCGAAGCGCTGGGTCTGCCGTTCTCCACCGTATTCCGTCGCCCGCAGCCGGTGGCCGATACCGGCAAAGGCTTCACCCTGGCCCAGAAGATGGTGGGCAAGGCGTGTGGCGTGAAAGGCATTCGCCCGGGCACTTACTGCGAGCCCAAGATGACCACGGTCGGCTCCCAGGACACCACGGGCCCGATGACCCGCGACGAGCTCAAAGATCTGGCCTGCCTCGGCTTCTCCGCCGACCTGACCATGCAGTCCTTCTGCCACACCGCGGCCTATCCGAAGCCCATCGACGTGCAGACCCACCACACCCTGCCGGACTTCATCATGAACCGCGGCGGTGTGAGCTTGCGTCCGGGTGACGGCGTCATCCACTCCTGGCTGAACCGCATGCTGCTGCCGGATACCGTGGGTACCGGTGGTGACTCCCACACCCGTTTCCCCATCGGTATCTCCTTCCCGGCGGGCTCCGGTCTGGTGGCCTTCGCCGCCGCCACAGGCGTCATGCCGCTGGATATGCCGGAGTCCGTGCTGGTGCGCTTCAAGGGCGAGCTGCAACCGGGCATCACCCTGCGTGATCTGGTTCATGCCATCCCCTACGCCGCCATCCAGAAAGGGCTGCTGACCGTCGAGAAAGCGGGCAAGAAGAACATCTTCTCCGGCCGCATCCTCGAGATCGAAGGTCTGCCTACCCTGAAGGTAGAGCAAGCATTCGAGCTGGCGGACGCCAGCGCCGAGCGCTCCGCTGCCGGTTGCACCATCAAGCTGGATAAAGAGCCGATTATCGAGTATCTGAAGTCCAACATCGTGATGCTGAAATGGATGCTCTCCGAAGGTTACGGCGACGTACGCACCATCACCCGTCGCATCAAGGGGATGGAAGAGTGGCTGGCCAACCCGACCCTGATGGAAGCGGACAAGGATGCCGAGTACGCCGAAATCATCGAGATCGATCTGGCCACCATCAAGGAGCCGATCCTGTGTGCGCCGAACGATCCGGACGATGCCCGTCTGCTGAGCGACGTGGCTGGTGACAAGATCGACGAAGTGTTCATCGGTTCCTGCATGACCAACATCGGTCACTTCCGTGCCGCCGGCAAACTGCTCGAGAAGTATCAGGGCGAGCTGCCGACCCGCATGTGGATCGCACCACCCACCAAGATGGACAAGGATCAGCTGACCGAAGAGGGCTACTACGGCATCTTTGGTCGCGTCGGTGCCCGCATCGAGATCCCTGGCTGCTCCCTCTGCATGGGCAACCAGGCGCGGGTAGCGGAAGGAGCCTCGGTGGTCTCCACTTCCACCCGTAACTTCCCGAACCGTCTGGGTAAAGGTGCCAACGTCTATCTGGCCTCTGCGGAGCTGGCCGCCGTTGCCGCCATCCTCGGCAAGATCCCGACCGTGGCGGAGTACCTGCAGTACGCCAAGGCGCTCGATGCCACTGCGGCAGATACTTACCGCTACCTCAACTTCAACGAGATCGCCTCCTACACCAAGAAGGCCGATGCGGTGATCCTGCAGCAAGCCGTTTAACGGAGTTCTTGCGCGATTTGCGCAATAAGAAGCCAATAATGCCGCGTATTTACGCGGCATTATTTATTTGTGTGTTATTCACCGTCTTTTTTGAAGATTGTTTGCACGATCCTTGCTAGAGAGATCCAACCACCTGTTTGGTGGTTCGTTTTATAAACGCTTTGGGTTATGTTGTTCGGTTATGTGCGGTAATGATGAGGCATCGTTATCGAGGGAAAGTGGATATCTGTTCACTGGGTGCTTGCGTTGGCAGGCCTGACGAATTGCGGCGTGGTTCTTTATGTTTCTGTTCAGGATCGATCTCTCCCGAACCGGGTTACGCTTCGGCGGTGCCTTGCTGGTCTTTACCTTGCCGCTGCTGGTGGGAGCTTGGCTCATCCACAGCAATTATGTGCAGGAGCTGAAAGCGGAATCCAGCGCCTCGGCCCACAAGGCCAGAACCCTGATGGAGTCGATGCTGGATCATGCGGAGCAGGCCAATCGCTCCGTGCTGCCTCTGGTGAATGCTCCCTGTCGCGACAACCTGCTGGTGCTGCGCAAGAAGGTCGCCATCGAGCCCTTCCTGCGTTCGGTCAATCTGGTGCGAAACGGCATCATCAATTGCACTTCGCTGTTTGGTGAGGCCAATGATGCCGATGACGGCTCCATCTACACCGGCCGCAAGCTGTTGCTGATGCATGGCAACCGGGTGCGGCAAAATCACCCGCTGCTGGTGGTGCGCACCGAGCAGGGCAAGGATGCCGCCTTGAGCGCCATCGACAGTACCCAGCTCAGTTTCATGCTCTCCATGAGCGGAAAATCCAGTGCGCTTTATCTGCAGGTGGGGTCGGCCTGGCTCAATGAGTCTGGCCGCTATCTGAGCGAGGCGCCCACCCTCCATCGCGGGATCAGCCAGGCCCTCACCTCATCCCATTATCCTTTCACCATCCATGCCGGTTATGCCATGCCGGTCTACTGGAAGTCGCTGTGGGCCGCGCGGCATGTGGCGCTGTCGTGGCTGGCTGTTTCCTCGCTTTTGCTGGCTTGGCTGGTGTGGTGGGTACTGGGGCGTCCCGGCTCGCCAACAGATGAATTGCGACGGGCCCTGCGAGCCAGGGAGTTTGTTCCCTACCTGCAGCCGCTGATTGCCAGCCACGACGGCAAGATGATGGGCGCCGAGGTGCTGATGCGCTGGGAGCATGTCAATGAAGGGGTGATCCGGCCCGATCTCTTTATCCCGCAAGCGGAGGAGTCGGGACTGATCGTTCCCATGACCACCCATATCATGAAGCAGGTGGCGACACGGTTGAACCGCTCTCAGGAGCAGTTGCCCGATGGGTTTCATATCAGCTTCAACATCAGCGCCGCCCATTGCCACGATTTTGCCCTGCTGGCCGAGTGTCGCGCCTTCCTCGGGCATTTCCTCCCCGGCAAGGTGGTACTGGTGCTGGAGCTGACCGAGCGGGAGCTGTTGATGTCAGATCCCCAGACCCTCTCCCTGTTCCGCCAGCTGGACGAGATGGGGGTCAAACTCGCCATCGACGACTTTGGTACCGGCCACTCCAGCCTGGCTTACCTGCAACAGTTCCATGTGGATTACCTCAAGATCGACAAATCCTTTATCGCCCGCATCGGTACCGAGTCGCTCTCGGAACATATCGTGGACAACGTGATCGATCTGGCGACCCGGCTCGGTCTGGCGCTGGTGGCGGAAGGGGTGGAGAGCGAGCGTCAGGCTGACTACCTCAGGGCCAAAGGGGTCGATTATTTACAGGGATACCTGTTTGCCCGTCCCATGCCGCTGCGCCAGTTCTGCGAGGAGCTGCTGCCGGAAGAGGCACAAACCCGCCAGCCAGATGGGGTGCGAGGCATCCCGAATGCGACCTGATTTATCGGTGACAGACGGGCGGCCACGCTCCCGTCTGGCAGGGTAGGGGAGTGCTCTCTCCCTATCCCCCCTCGAGTGCAGGGGCTTGTTTTTCATGCCTTGCGGCTCGCTTTTCGGTAGAATCAGCGCTCATTTTGACGTCAGTAAAAGATGAGGCGCGGTATGACGGTTCAGTTCCAGGCATTTCACAGCATCAAGGCGATCGGTAATCGGGAGGTGCTGTTCAACTGGTCTAGAACCAATCCCCTCGGGGCGCTGGATCAGGTGTGGCGCCCGAAAACCCGCGACGAGTTGCAAATGCTGCTGCGGGAACTCCCCGAGCGCAAGCTGCGCCTTATCGGCTCCGGCCTCTCCTTCGAACCCATCCACAGCGTCTATGCCGAGGGCAGTCAGGCGCTGCTGGTGGACTTGCACCACCTGCGCGGCCAGCTGGCGAAAACGGCCGATACCGTGACATATCAGGCGGGGACGCCGCTCGATACCGTTTATGCCGAGCTGATCGCCATGGAGCGGATGCTGCCCGCATCCCCGGGCGTTATCGGCATTCAGACCCTGGGCGGCGCCCTCAGCACCGGCACCCACGGTCAGGGGCTGCACCAGTCTGCCCTCTGCGATGCGGTGGAGGCGATGACGGTGATGCTGGCCAATGGCGACATCATCCGGGTGGATCGCACCGACCCGCGCTTCGGGGCCTTCGTGATGGGGATGGGCATGCTCGGCATACTGCTCGACGTCACCCTGCGCACTGTGCCCAATCGCATTATGCGCTGCACCAAGTTCACCACCGATTACCCCTTCCTCCTGGAGCACAACGAGCGGCTCAACCGTGAGCACGGCTTTGTGAAGAGCTGGTGGTTTGCCTGGACCGGCGAGAGCCACATCTGGCTGGTGGATCCCGCTTCCGATGAGGAGGTGGCCCGTTACCGCGCCGGCGGCAGCGAGCCGCTGCTGCTGGATGGCGATATCGACGCCCGCATGAACGCCACCATTGATGCCACCTTGCAGAAGATGGCGAAAGACACCAAGGATGAGGCGCTGGCTGGCGAGCACTTCGAGACGGTGCGCCGCTTCAAGGATGCCTCCGATCTGGTGGGCAACGTCTACCAAATTCTCTGCAAGGGGATCCCGGCCCCCCAGATCAACTGTGAGGTGGCGGTGCCGCTTCATCGCATGAACGAGGCGCTGGAGACTCTGCAAGCGTGGCAGCAGGCCAATCCGGGCGTACTGCACTACCCCTTTATCCTGCGCTGCACCGGCCCTTCCGAGGCCTGGCTAAGTGCCGCTTACGGCCAGCCGGTCTGCTGGATCGGGTTTCTGGTCTATCTGGCGGCGGACGGCACCTTCGTCAACGGCTCCATGGAGCAGATGCGCGAGCTGCAGCAACTGCTGGCGCCCCTTGGCGGCATTCCCCACTTCGGCAAGCATCTGGCGATGGATCTCTACGACTTCCCGGCCCTGTTGCCACGCTGGAACGACTTCGTGGCGTTGAAAGCCGAGCTCGACCCCCACGGCCGCTTTGAAAACCGCTGGCTCAGCGACCTGTTTGCCAACCGGTAAGGATCTGACATGACCGATATGCAAGATACCCGTATCCCAGTGACCCTGCTGACCGGCTTTCTCGGTAGCGGCAAGACAACGCTGCTCAACCACTGGGTCAAGCAGCCGGAGCTTGGCGAGTGCGCCGTGCTGATCAACGAGTTCGGCTCGGTGGGGCTGGATCACCATCTGGTGCAACAGGTGGATGAGCAGGTGATGCTGCTCGACTCCGGCTGCATCTGCTGCTCGGTGCAGGGCTCGTTGGTGGAGGCGTTGCAGGGGCTCTTTATGAAGGCCATCCAGCGCAAGATCAAACCGTTCAAGCGGCTGATTATCGAGACCACCGGTCTGGCAGATCCTGCTCCCGTGCTCTTTACCCTGCGCGAAGAGGGCTTTATCGCCCAGCGCTACCGCTTCGATGGCACCGTCACCGTGGTGGATGCCGGTCATATCGAGCAGCAGTTGGCGGCCCAGTATGAGGCGGTGAAACAGGTGGCGCTGGCGGATCTGCTGGTGGTGAGCAAGGGGGATCTGGTGGATGGCGAGCAGCTGGCGAGGGTCGAAGCCCAGCTGGCGGCACTCAACCCGGCGGCCCCGATCCAGCAGGTGACCAATGGCGAGCTGTCGCCAGCAGTGCTGGAGAAGCTCGGCGCCTACAACGAAGCGGCGGGGCGCGATGTGCGCCAGCTGCTGGCCTGGCTGCGCACCGAATCCCCCAAGCAGGGGCTGGCGTCACCGATGCAGCCGAAGATGCAACCGTTCGCCGCCAAGGTGGGCACAGCTGCGCCCACCCACTTCGAGCACGGCAACATCGAGAGTTTCTCCCTGCGTATCGGTGAGCCGCTCAAGCCCTCTCGCCTGCTGGCCGCCATCGATGCGGTGCAGGCCCAATACGGCGATGCCCTGCTGCGCCTCAAGGGGATCTTGCAGCTGGAGGGGGAGAGCCAGCCGGTGGTGATCCACGGCGTCCACGGCCAGCTCTATCCGCTGCAGGCGCTGGGCGACTGGCCGGAGGGCAAGGCCCAGTCCCGACTGGTGTTTATCGTGAAAAGTCAGGACAAGGCGGGCATAGAGCGGTTGTTTCTTGATACCCTCAAGGCACCCGAGCCCAGCCTCGAAGAGCAGCTCAAGGCCATGCTTGGCCAGCCGGATGCCTGATGTCTGACATGACCCGCCCGTAACAACGAGAGCGGGTCTTTTTATTCCTGAAGTGGAGGTGGTCTGTTATGGCGGAAGTTTCACTCGGGGTGACCCCGGCCCAGCGCAAGTGGCTGCCCATGCTGGCGGCAGTCGGCTTTTTCATGCAGTCGCTGGATGGCACCATTCTCAACACCGCCCTGCCCAGCATGGCCGAGACGTTGGGGGAGAGCCCGCTGCAGATGCAGTCGGTGATCATTGCCTACATGCTGACGGTGGCGCTGCTGATCCCGGCCTCCGGCTGGCTGGCAGACAGATTCGGCACCCGCCGCATCTATCTGACCGCCATCTCGCTCTTCACGCTCGGCTCGCTCGCCTGTGCCGCCTCCAATTCGCTCTCCATGCTGGTGGCCGCCCGTGTGCTTCAGGGGATTGGCGGTGCGCTGCTGATGCCGGTGGGGCGGTTGGCGGTGCTGCGGGTCTATGACAAGCACGAGCTGCTGCGGGTGATGTCGTTTGTCACCATTCCGGGGCTGCTCGGCCCGTTGATGGGGCCGGCGCTCGGTGGCTGGCTGGTGGAAGTGGCGAGCTGGCACTGGGTGTTTCTCATCAACCTGCCGGTGGGGTTGCTCGGCTTTATCGCCAGCTGGCACTTTATGCCGGAGCTGCGGCAGCAGACCGCCCGGTTCGACTGGCAGGGATTTGTGCTGTTCAGCGTCGGCATGGTACTGGTGTCGGTCGGCTTGCAGGGTTTGGGGGAGCACAGCATCTCCACCGGTTGGGCGCTGTTTGCACTGATCTTCGGCTTGGCGGCGATGGCGAGCTACTGGCTCTATGCCGCCAATGCACCGCAGCCGCTCTTTAGCCTGAACCTGTTCAAGACCGCCACCTTTGCCATCGGCATCTGGGGCAACCTGTTTGCCCGCCTCGGCAGCGGCGCCATGCCCTTCCTCACTCCGCTGTTTCTGCAACTGGGGCTCGGTTTCTCCCCGAGCAAGGCGGGGATGACCATGATCCCCACCGTGATTGGCGCCATGCTGACCAAGACGCTGGTGAACAAGCTTATTCCGAAGGTGGGCTATCGCCGCATCCTGATCGGCAACACCCTGCTACTGGGGGCGATGATCGCCAGCTTCTATTTCATCGACAACCAGCTCCCCTACGGGGTCTTGCTGGGCTGGCTGGCGATCTTCGGCGCCATCAACTCGCTGCAGTTCTCCGCCATGAACACGCTCACGCTGCAAGATCTCAGCCCGACTCTGGCCAGCAGTGGCAACGGTCTGCTCTCGGTGGTGATGCAGCTCTCCATGAGTTTGGGGGTGGCGATTGCCGCCAGCCTGCTCGGGCTCTTCTCGGCGGGTACCTCAGCGGCTAACGGCCAGTGGCTGGCCGGGTTCCACCTTACCTACCTCTGTGTCGGGCTGCTCTCCATGCTGGCGGCGTTGATCTTCGCCCAGCTGGCGCACGATGGGGCTACGCCGTCGGTGCGGGCAGATAGCTGACTTGGCAGGGGAGCTGCGCCAGTACCTCGGCCAGATGCTCGGTCGTCAGCAGAAAGGTCTGCTCCGGGTGGCCCGGGGTCCAGGTGAAGGCGGTGTGGTTGAGCAGTTGCGGGTCCACCAGTAGTGGAATATCGGCACGGGGCAGGAAGGGGCAGACTGCTCCCGGCAGGCAGCCGATCTCCGCCTGCATCTCTTCGGCGGTGCAGATGGAGGGCTTGGCACCGAGCGCGGCCTTGACCGCCTTGTTGTCGAGCCGTCCGTCCCTGTGGGTCAGCAGCAGGGCGAAGCGGCCATCCTTGAACTTGAGAAACAGGGTCTTGCTGAACTCAGCCTGCCAGCCGAGGCGGGCTTTGACCTTTTCATCGGTGGCGTAGTCGAGGATGGGCTCGTGCTCATAGCGCTGGTGGGGCAGTTCGGCCAGTAGCTGGCAGTTGAAATGGTGAATGGTATCGAGTGGCATGGGGTTCTCCTGTAGTGGGCGCTATCCTGCCAGCCTCGCAGGGTCAGGCCCAATGACACTTTCTTATCCGTGATAAGCAACCCTGTCCGTGAAAACAACAAGGACGCCGTGAGGCGCCCTTGCGGATCAGTGATGCTGCAATTCGCACGCTTCCCAGTGAAAGGGAATGGGGCACAGCTGCTGGGAAGCCTTGTCATAGGCTTGCCACAGCTCGCCCATGGAGCGGCCATCGACGGGGTGGCGCAGTTTGGGGGCCAGCTCGGCCAGCGGCCAGAGCACGAAGGCGTTGGTGAGCACTTCACCGCGCGGCAGCACCAGCGGGGTGTCGCAGACCAGATCGCCATAGAGCAGCAGGTCGAGATCCAGGGTGCGCGGGGCGAACTTCTTGGCATCCGGCTCACGGCCGTGGGCGAACTCCATGGCCCGCAGTCGCTGGCAGACGGTGGTCAGCGGCAGATCGGTCTCGGCAGCCGCCACCAGGTTGTAGAAGGGGCGGCCGTTGAAGCCGACCGCCTCGCTCTCGAATACCCGGGAGACCCGCAGCTCACCAAATTCGGCGTGCAGGGCATCGAGCCCGGCACGGATATGGCGATCCCGCTCGATGTTGGAGCCGAGGCTGATATAGATGGTGGTCATCAGTTGCTGCTCGCGGCCGGGGTGCGATGGCGCAGGATCTCGACGCCGACTCCGGCGGCATTGGGCACGGCACCCGGCTTGGTGAGGGTCACCTTGACCCACTGTACCCGCTCGTCGGTCAGAACCAGCATGGCGACCTGCTCGGCCATGGTCTCGACCAGCTCGACCACTTTGCCGCTGACATGCTCGCAAATCTTGTTGGAGAGGTCGGCATAATCCAGTGCCAGATTGATGTCGTCGGTTGCTGCCGCGGGGCGGTTGTCGAACCCCATCTCGAGGTCAAAACGGAGCTTTTGGCGAATGCCCTTCTCCCACTCATATACACCGATGGTGGTCAAAACTTCGAGTCCGCGAATAAACACCTTGTCCATGACTGTACTTCTTCTTTACTCTTGATGGGCTGTGATGACAGCGCAGGGATGCTGGCCGGGCAACAGGCTTGCCGAGGCGCTCTGGGTGGGCATGGGCCCATGCCAGCGTATGTGGCCCGCATCATACCCCATTCATATCGTGGTAAAAACGACCAAGATGACGGCCCTGACGATTTTGATGATTATTCTGGCCTACCTGGGTGGTTCACTATCCAGTGCTGTGCTGGTCTCCCGCTGCAGCGGTCTGCCCGACCCGCGGGATCATGGCTCCCACAATCCGGGGGCAACCAATGTGCTGCGCCTCGGTGGCCGGCTGGCGGCGCTGGTGGTGCTGCTGCTCGATGTGCTCAAGGGCACTGTGCCTGTCTATCTCGCCTGGTATCTGCAGATCAAACCCGTCTACCTCGGCTTTATCGGGGTCGCCGCCTGCCTCGGCCATATGTACCCCATCTTCTTTCATTTTCGTGGTGGCAAAGGGGTGGCGACGGCGCTGGGCACCATGATGCCCATCGGCTTTACCATGGGGGGCGCCGTGATTGGCACCTGGCTGCTGGTGTTGCTGGTGAGCGGCTACTCCTCGCTGGCCTCCATCATTACCGTGCTGCTGACGCCGCTCTTTACCTACCTGCTCAAACCCGAATATACCCTGCCAGTCTCCCTGCTCTCCTGCCTCATCCTGATCCGCCATCACGAGAACATCTCCCGCCTGCTCAAGGGGGAGGAACCCAGAGTCTGGGGGCGAAAAGGCGCGGCCTGTGCCGAAGAAGTGGCAGAAATGGACGATGTTGCGCAAAAAAGAGACGAACGAGACAAAAAGTGAAATTTCCCGTTGACCATCCGCCTTAAAATCCGTTTAATAGCGCCCACGCCCAGATAGCTCAGTCGGTAGAGCAGGGGATTGAAAATCCCCGTGTCGGCGGTTCGATTCCGTCTCTGGGCACCAATTTTGGTGCCATGAAATAAAAAATTTGTTCATGCACAATGGTTTAAAGTGTGCCGGCTTAGCTCAGTAGGTAGAGCAACTGACTTGTAATCAGTAGGTCACCAGTTCGATTCCGGTAGCCGGCACCATTTGCCCAGATAGCTCAGTCGGTAGAGCAGGGGATTGAAAATCCCCGTGTCGGCGGTTCGATTCCGTCTCTGGGCACCAATTACAATTCCTCCTTAGTTCAGTCGGTAGAACGGCGGACTGTTAATCCGTATGTCACTGGTTCAAGTCCAGTAGGAGGAGCCAATTCAAAAAGCCCTTGTCGCAAGACAAGGGCTTTTTTCTATTTGGCGCAGCCATTTTTTAACCATAAAAACAACCACACACGCACAGATGAACCGCAGGATAGATATGGAAAATCATGTAGTTATAGAGTCAAAGGGGCGACTTGCCGCCATTAGGAACTGGATGGAACCCGTGCTGGTACTGCTTATTCTTGGCAGCCTGTTCGGTTACCTCGGCAGCCAGATGGGCCTCTCTGCCATGGTCAACACCCTGTTCAATACCGCCCACCAGCTGCTGCTCAATACAGTGCTCTTTATCATGGGGATCACGGTGCTCTCCGGTGCCCTGAGCCAGCTCTTGAGCGAGTTCGGGGTGATCCGCCTGCTGGAGGTACTGCTGGCCCCGCTGATGAAGCCGGTGTTTCGTTTGCCCGGTCGCACCGCGCTGGCGGCGCTGATGACCTTCTTCTCCGACAACCCGGCGGTGATCAGCCTCGCCAAGGACAGCCGCTTTCGCAAAGGCTTCACCCCGTGGCAACTGGTGTCGCTCACCAACTTCGGCACCGCCTTTGGCATGGGGCTGATCGTGGTCACCTTTATGGCCACCCTGCAACTACCGAGCGGTGAATCCACCGCCAGCGCGGCGCTGATTGGTCTGCTCGGTGCTCTGGTAGGCTCGGTGGTCTCTACCCGACTGATGCAGCGGATGATCCGCCCCTTGGTGGGGGAAGTGCTGAACGATGACGCTATATCGTCCGACGGCCGCAAGGTAGGGGTGACCAAAGAGGCGGCTCCCGGCTGGCTGCGGATCCTCAACTCTCTACTCGATGGCGGCAAATCTGGCGTGGAGCTGGGGATGGCGGTGATCCCCGGGGTGCTGATCATCAGTACCTTCGTGATGCTGCTGACCTTCGGTCCAAGCGACAAGGGCTATACCGGCGAAGCGTTTCAGGGAGTAGCCCTGCTGCCGGTGCTGGCCGCCAAGGTGAGCTGGCTGTTTGACCTGCTGTTTGGCTTCCAGCAGCCGGAGCTGGTCGCCTTCCCGGCTACCTCCCTCGGTGCGGTCGGTGCCGCCATGTCGCTGGTGCCGCCTTTTATTGCCAAAGGGTGGATCACCGGTAACGAGGTCGCGGTGTTTACCGCCATGGGGATGTGCTGGAGTGGCTTCCTGAGCACCCACACCGCCATGCTCGATGCCCTCGGCTATCGCCACCTCACCTCCCGCGCCATCGTCGCCCACACTATCGGTGGCCTGTGCGCCGGTGTGGCGGCGCACCAGCTCTATCTGCTACTGGGCTGAGTCGGGTTCAGACACAAATGCAAAGAGGCTCTTCAGAGCCTCTTTGCATTTGTGGTTGTCAGTTACAGTACCATAAGCCGTTACGGTCTATATCAGGTCTTTGTGGCCAGGGTATGTACGTGGAGCGCTGCGTCACAAAGATGAGTAGATAGGTGTGTTCGTCGACCGGCCATTTCGCTGGTCTTTGCTGCTGAGTTAACGCTCAAGCCAACAGGCACCATGTGACGACCAACAAGGAATCCAAGGGGGTTCTTTGCTACTATCGAGCCTCTTTTCTGTATGGAGATGGTATTCACCTGACAGTTGCCCACAAAAGGGAGTGGTCATACGGCTTCAAACCGGATAACAAAACGGTACCCCTACCGTGTTATCCGGAGTCACCGTATGACCACCAACGAGAAAGTAGCACGTCGCAAACTCAGCCTGCTAGAGCTTGCCAAAGAGCTCAATAATGTCAGCAAAGCCTGCAAGCTCATCGGCTACAGCCGTCAGCAGTTCTACGAAATTCGCCGTAATTACCAGACCTATGGCGCCGAGGGATTGCTCGACAAATTGCCCGTCGGGTTAGCCGAGCAAACTGGTGGCGCTCTGGCCCGCCATCAGCAAGCCGATGGCCAGCACGCTGAACCAGACCAGGGTCGCACTTACCAACAGATAGCCGCTGGCAATGAACAGACCGTCCCGCTGCAACATGCCGGTGGCCAGCAGCAGGATGGCCCAGGCGGGCATGGCGTTGGTGAACGGGATGGCGCCCAGGGGCAGCATCAGCAGCAGGGCGGCCAGCATGATCAGCAGGCCGTTGCAGCGGTTGACCGTGCTGCTGCCGGTCAGCACCAGCAGGCGCGGGCGGATAACGCGATCGACCCGGGCCAGCAGATCCGCCCCCTTGTGCAGGGTCGGCTTGAGCTGGTCGGCAGCGAAGCGGCGCTCCATCAGCATGGCGGGCAGCCAGGGCACCCGATTGAGGGTGATGCCGATCCCGATAAAGAGGATCAGCAGGCCAAACGGGGTGCTGACCCCGGGAATGGAGACCGGCAGCAGGAAGGGGACGGTGAGCAGCACGCAAAACAGCAGCATGCCCTGCTCGCCCACCAGCGCGAGCATCTGGCGCAGGCTGATGTGGCTCTCGTCGATGGCATGCGCGGTGGCCCGCAGGGTATCCGCGAGGGTAGTTTTGGGGTCGTTGAGTTGCGCGGCAACCATTCCCTGATGTCCTTTTGAGTAGTGATAACGGGCCCCGATGACCCGATTTGGCGCCAGCATACGTGGCAGAGGTTAACCGTCGATGAATGGTGGCAGGGGGGGCTTAGCGGTGCCAGTGGGGAGGCTCGGCGGAGGTTCCGGCGAGAGGGAAATCCCGCGATGAAAGTGATCCGGTACAGCTGCCGTTTAGGATGGGCGCAGGATGCCTCTGGTATGCTTTCTGCACAATCACAAAGGGAACAGGGGATGATGATGAAGAGAGCCGGTATAGCGATGATGGGGCTGTTGCTGCCACTGGGGCAGGCCTGGAGTAGCGAGGCCTCGACCACATCCGGTTGGCAGGTGACGCCATTTTTCGGCTACAGCTCAGCCATCGACTTCGAGAAGAGTGACGATGTGGTGCAGCCGGTGCCGCTTTCTGCATCGTTTGATTCACTGCAGGGGCAGAGCTCCGGCAGCTGGGGCCTCTTTATCAGCAAGGAGGTGGATGATCCCGGCATGATTGAGCTGCTCTACAGCCATCAGTCCACCACCCTCTCTCCCGACCTGCCGGATCGCCTGACGGTGGACACCCTGCACTTTGCCGGTGCGCTGACCCTCTCTGACAACCTGATGGCGCCCTACATCGGCGCCGGGATCGGGGTGACCCGCTTTGCCGCCTACGACAGCGAGGTGACCCCTTCCATGTCGCTGGCGCTCGGGGTGCAACCGCGCCTCGCCGAGCATCTGGCCCTGCGGGCCGAGGTGCGCGGTTATGGCTCGCTGGTCAACGACAACAACCAGTTTCTCTGCAACCCGGAGCAGTGCGTGTTCAAGGTGCGCGGGGAGCTGGTAACCCAGTGGCAGGCCAATATCGGTCTTGCCTTCCGCTTTTAGGCGGGGGGATTTTCCCCATGAAACAGGGGCCCTTGGGCCCCTGTTTCAGCAGCAATGTTTCGCCGTGATCGGCAATCCACCGATAGCTCTTTACGCCTCCTTGTTAGTCGGCGTCGCCCATACCGCGCAGTTTCTACCCGCCTCCTTGGCGCCATAAAGCGCCTGATCCACCCGTTTGAATAGCGAGACTGCCGGCTCCCTGGGCTCGCGTACTCCCACTCCCAGGCTGACCGTCATGGTATGGGCCGGGTCGGGGGCTATGGTGCGGGTCGCAGTGAGCAGGGTGTTGGCCAGTTGCTGTAGCTCGGCTTCGTGGGCGACGGGCAGCAGCAGGGCAAACTCTTCACCCCCGACACGGGCCGCCAGCGCACCGGGCGGGCAGTGCTGTTGCAACAGCTCGCCAAACTGCTGCAACACCCGATCCCCGATATCGTGACCGTAGTTGTCATTGATCACCTTGAAGTGATCCAGATCCAGCAGGATGAGGGCGTGGCAAATCCCTTGTTCCAGAAACAGCTGCTGATGAAAGTAGCGCCGGTTTGGCAGCCGGGTCAGATCGTCGAACAGCGCCTGCTGTCTGAGCTGGGTATTGATGTGGAAGAGGTGGTGCATGGTGCTCAGGATACCGATGCTGCTGAGCAGGATGCCGCTGGAGCGCAGCAGATCCTCGGCATAGATGGCGAGCCAGAGTGGCTGCGCCACCAGTTCATCCATGATGTCGGCTGTGGCCCCCATGATCCACAACATCAGACCGCAGGAGAGCATGCGGTAGGTGTGGGTGGGCAGGTGGGCGCACTGCACCACCCAGAACAGGAACAGCATGGTGAGCCAGTTGATCACCTCGAAGCCAAAGCTGACGGCGTAAAAGCGCTCGTAGGGGAAGTGGGGCAGCAGCAACAGATGAAGGGCCATGATGGCCAGCATCACTATCCCCAGCAGCGCGATGTGGGCGCGATGCTCCCGGTCGAGATGACGGTAGTGGGAGAGGCTGATGTCGAGACGATCGAACTGCATGGTGTTCCTCGGATTGGGCCTGCCATCAGGTTGCAAACAAGGGGCTGTGTAATGGCATGCCGTGGTCGGATAACAGGAAACGGCTGGTCTGTCAGTGTAAACGAGCGGGCCTGCAGCGCGCGATATCGATGACGTCAGCTTGTGGGCTGGCTCAGGGTTTGCGCACTTCTGGTGCGTGACGTATCGCCTGCCCTGCGACAGGGCGACCCTGGGCAGGTTAGCGCAGCTCATGCGCCAAATTGGTGCATTGATGATACGTGTTCCTATTAATACCTTGATTTTAAAGAATTTAAATTTGTGGCCCGCTTTATGCTTTTTACATGTCAGACGGTCTCTTGCGGTCATCGACGGCAGATGCAGTGATGAGGAAGTGGCAAGAGGCATCCCCGTGCCGGGCGCGGGTGTGATTCTGGCGGGTTGCAGCAACACCTTGCGGTTCGCCACAGATTCAATCAGGGAAACGGAGCCGGTCTTGTACCGGTACGACAGGGAAGGAGAGTGCTCTATGGTCAAAAAATGGATGATGGCGGGTCTGACGATGTTGCCTGCCTTGCTGGTTACCCCAAGTTGGGCCGAAGAGGTCGCTCAGGTACAGGCGGCGGTGGCACCGGTTGCCGCCATGACAATCAACAAGGGTGACAACACCTGGATGCTGCTCTCGGCGGCGCTGGTGATCCTGATGTCGATCCCCGGTCTGGCCCTCTTCTACGGTGGTTTGGTGCGGGCCAAAAACATGCTGAGTGTGCTGATGCAGGTCTTTACCCTGTTCTGCCTTATCTGCGTGCTCTGGGTGATCTACGGCTATTCGCTGGCCTTTACCGAGGGGGGAAATTTCTACGGCTCCTTCAGCAAGGTGCTGCTCAAGGGGGTGACCCCTGACTCCATCGCTGCCACCTTCAGCAAAGGTGTCGGGATCAGCGAGCTGATCTATGTGGTGTTCCAGGGGGCCTTTGCCGCCATCACCTGCGGCCTTATCGTGGGGGCGTTCGCCGAGCGCATCAAGTTCGCTGCCGTGCTGCTCTTCTCGGTGATCTGGTTCACCTTCGCCTACATCCCGCTGGCTCATATGGTGTGGTACTGGGCGGGTCCGGATGCCTATACCAGCGCCGAGGCTGCGGCCACAGCGACCGCCACTGCCGGCTATCTGTTCCAGCATGGTGCGCTGGACTTTGCAGGCGGCACAGTGGTGCACATCAACGCCGCCGTGGCGGGTCTGGTGGGTGCCTATCTGGTGGGCAAGCGTCTGGGCTACGGTCGTGATCCCATGACCCCCCACAGCCTGACCATGACCATGATCGGTGCCTCCCTGCTCTGGTTCGGCTGGTTCGGTTTCAACGCGGGCTCCGCGCTGGAAGCCAACGGTATCGCCGCACTCGCCTTTATCAACACCTGGGTGGCACCGGCTGCGGCAGCTCTCTCATGGACGCTGGCCGAGTGGGTGATGAAGGGACGTCCCTCCCTGCTGGGTGCGGCATCCGGTGCGGTGTCCGGTCTGGTGGTGATCACTCCGGCAGCCGGTTTCGTCGGTGTGGGCGGTGGTCTGGTGATGGGCCTTATCAGTGGCGTGGCGGGTCTGTGGGGCGTCCACGGTCTCAAGCGCCTGCTGGGGGCCGATGACAGTCTGGACGTGTTTGGCGTACACGGGGTGTGCGGCATTCTCGGTGCTCTGCTGACCGGCGTCTTTGCCAGCCCGGATCTGGGCGGCACCGGGGTGTGGGACTATGTCACCAATCAGGTGGCCGAGGGGTACTCCATCCTTGGACAAGTGAAGATCCAGGCCATCGGGGTCGGTGTCACTCTGCTCTGGTCCGGTGCCGTGGCGGCGATTGCCTTCAAGGCGGTCGACATGCTGGTGGGTCTGCGGGTGAATGGCGATGCCGAGCGGGAAGGGCTGGATGTCACCTCCCACGGCGAGAAGGCTTACAGCATGTAAGCCCGAATGTCAGACAACAAAAAACCGCCGGGATCGGCGGTTTTTTATGACTCTAAAGCTGCAAAGCCTGAGTTCACACGCTTAGTTCACGACGGCCACGTTGATGCTGCCATTGCCCTGGGTCATGCGAACGCGCGCGCCCGGGGTGAAGGTGGGGCTGGCTTTCTGCACGACCACGATGGCTTCGCCGTTCTCTTTCTTGATCTCCAGCTCGACGCCGTCGACCTGATTCATCTTGTTGCCGATGGCGTTACCTGCCGCTGCACCGGCGATGGCGCCGCCTGCGGCTGCGATGTCGCGTCCGGTGCCGCCACCCACAGTGCTGCCCAGCAGGCCGCCGACTACGGCGCCGCCAATGGTGCCAATCAGGGAGTTCTCATCGGCCTGGATCTTCACCGGGCGGGTGGAGATGATGGTGCCGTAGCTGACGGTCTGCACCTGTTTGGCGCGGTCTTTGGTGTAAACATCGCCAGAGTAAACGTCACTGTTGGCGCATCCGGTGATGGTGGTCGCTGCCAGCAGGGCAATAAGGGTCATACGCTTCAACATGGTGGGCCTCCTGGGCTGCACGTAATTTGAACAATCCGGTTGATGAGTGAACTTTACTCCAACCCCGTCACACATGAAATCGGCAAAATGTAACCAATTATGCGTTCTGTAACCGGTTTTGTCCTTGAATCGCAGCTGTACCGGAGAGGGTTTTAACCAGCAGCAGACGGTCTTCTCCGGGGCCGAAATAGTCGGCTACTTCCGCCTGCAATGTGTAACCGAGCCGGTAGTAGAGGCGCTGGGCCGGATTGGCCGGATCGACCGTGAGCCGCAGTTCGCTGATCTGCAGCGCCTGCTGGTTGGCCTCCATCTGGCGCATCATTCGCTCGGCCAGACCAAAACCGCGCGCCTCGGGCAGCACCGCCAGCGAGAGCACCCAGCCTTGCGACCGCTCCTGACCAAATCCCCCCAGCACATACCCCACCAGCTGCCCCTCGTATTCGGCCACCAGCAACAACTCGGGCCACAAATCCATCGCCTGACGGAAGAAGAAGGCGGGATAGACATCTTCGCCAAACACCTTGGCATCGATCTGCCAGATGGCGTGCATGTCATTGTGGGTAGCGGTGCGTAGCAGGGGCGGGTTGTGGTGCATCAGGACTCCATCGGCAGCAAACGGATCGGCAACGCCGCTGACCTTGGGGTCAACGGCAAAAAAGGAGTCATAGGGTAGTGGTCATCCCCTGCCGGATGCAAGGGATTGGCGGTTATGGCGGCAGGGGGCGGCTCTGGGGTAGTTTGGGGGCCTTGCGCAAGCCGTCGAGCAGGTGGCGAAGGGTGAGCCAGGGGTGGCGCAGCAACATGCGCGGGCCGCTTCACTTCATCACCTGCTGGATCTGTTTGCGCATCGCCGGTGCGTAGCAGTGGATATTGCAGTTGGCGCAGGTGGGTTTGTGGCCGTGGCCATAACGGCAGCGGCGCAGGCGCTGATGGGCGAAATCCCGCAACTGGCGACAGTGGCGGCAATGGGGATCCTGATGATGGTGCTGGCAGTAGAGGCGGATCATGGCGCTGACCGTCTGCTGCTCGCGCATGAGTCTGGGATGGTCACTCGCCTTTTTGCTGGCTGCGGCGTGTGAGCCCCGGGCTGGGCTGGCATGATGACTTTTCATGGCCGCCATTCTCCTGACCTGCTCGCTTTGGGTGTTGATACAGGTCAAAAGGGGGGATAAAAAACAGGGCCCGCAGGCCCTGTGTCATCAGATGAGGCTGGTTGCCTGCTCCAGCCAGGCGAGATCCTCGCCTTCGAGCAGCGGGCTCAGGCGGCGGAACACCTCGACATGGTATTCGTTGATCCAGCGGAATTCGGCCGGGCTCAGCAGGCTGCGGTCGATCAGGCGGGTATCGAACGGCACGTAGGTCAGACGCTCGAAGCCCAGCATCGGCAGCTCGCCAACCTGTTCCAGCTCGGTCACGACTACCAGGTTCTCGCAGCGGATGCCAAAGCCATCTTCACGGTAGTAGCCCGGCTCGTTGGAGAGCACCATGCCCGGTTGCAGGGCAACCATGCTCCCTTTCGGCGCGATGCGCTGGGGGCCTTCATGCACGCTTAGGAAGTGGCCGACGCCGTGACCGGTGCCGTGGTCGTAGTTGTAACCGGCCTGCCACAGCGGCATGCGGGCCAGTACGTCGAGCTGGATGCCGGCGGTGCCGCGGGGGAAGCGGGCCTGATCCAGCGCTATATGGCCCTGCAGTACCCGGGTAAACATCGCTTTCTGCTCGTCGCTCACCTCACCCACCTTGATGGTGCGGGTGATGTCGGTGGTGCCATCCATATACTGGGCGCCGGAGTCCAGCAGATAGAGGCTGTCCTGACCAAACGCGCGCGGGGTGCCATTGGTGTGGTGGTAGTGGCACATGGCGGCGTTGGGGCCGAGCGCGGAGATGGTATCGAAGCTCGGCTCGACGTAGTGCTCCTGCTCGCGGCGGAACGCTTCCACCTGATCGGCCAGGGTGCCTTCATCCACCCCCTCGAACTCGCCGGAGGCGACCAGCCGATCCAGCCAGGCGAGGAAGCGGGTCATGGCCACACCATCACGCAGGTGAGCGGCACGCATACCGGTCAGCTCGATTTCGTTCTTGCACGCTTTCGGCAGCATGGTGGGGTCTTGGCCAGCCACCAGAATGGCACCCGCCTCTTCCATGACGAGCTGGGTCCAGGCGTTGGCGCTGTCCGGATCGGCCAGCACCTTCTGCTGATCTTCACCGATGCGCTGCAGCACGTCGCCCAGCTTGTCGATGGGGTAGACGGAGACATCCTGCCCAACGTGTTGGGTAAAGGCGAAGCAGTCAATTTTGTCGGTATCGACGAAGAAATCCATGCTGGTGTTGGCGTAGAGCACCGCAAAGCCCAGCACCACCGGCAACCGGTCGATGTCGCGGCCGCGCAGGTTGAGCAGCCAGTTGATGGGCTCGGCCTGGGTCAGCAGCACTGCATCCAGCCCGCGCTTGCGCAGGTCGGCCGCAAGCTGTTCACGTTTGGACTGGCTGGACTGGCCTGCCAGCTCCTCGCTGTAGAGGATGACCGGGCTCTTGGTCGGCTCCGGGCGATCGCTCCAGTTCAGGTCGATGGGGTTCTGCTCGACGCGGATCAGCTCGATACCGCGGTCGGCCAGCACGGCCTTGGCATTCTTGTACCAGGTCAGGCTGTGCAGGCGGGCATCGAAGCCAACCCGGGAGCCTGACGGCAGTTGCTCGGCCAGCCACTGCACATGAGGATTTTCAATGAGGTGGAGGAATTCGAACAGTTCGGCGGGGGTTTGCATCCGCGCCTGCACCGTATAGCGACCATCGACAAAGAGGGCTGCCCGCTGGGCCATGATGATGGCGACCCCGGCAGAGCCGTTGAAACCGGTGATCCAGTCAAGCCGCTCGGCATAGGCGGGGATGTACTCGCCGAGGTGCTCATCATCGTGGGGGACGATAAATGCGTCCAACTCCTGCATGGCCAGCTCGGCCCTGACTTGGGCGACGCGGGTTTCAATTATCTCGAAATTATTCATGTCGTTAGTGCCAGATGGTTGCTATATGAGTGTTCAGTTTTTATGGCCGCTGGCCAGGATCCGCTTGATCGACTGACCTGCCGCTTCGATATGCTGCCTGAGCAGCACCACCGCCTCGTGCTTGCGCCGGGCGCGGCACAGTTCCAGCAATTGGGCGTGTTCACGCTCCGCCTTGTCCACCCCGTCGCTGGCAAACAGCAGCTCGAAGCGGACATAGCGGTCACAGCTCAGATTGATCTGGGCGATCAGTTCAAGTGCCTGGGGGCGACCGGCTGCCTGATAGAGGGTGGCGTGAAAGCTGTGGTTCAACTCGGCCCAATGTTCGATCTGGGTGCCTGACTCCAGGGCGTGATCAAACTGGGCGAGGATCGCCTCCGCTTGCGCGAAGGTGGCTTCCGTCATCTTGTCGACGGCGTGAAACAGGGTATCGGCTTCCAGCAGCGCTCGCAAATAAAAGAGCTCTTCAATGGCCGAGGCGTCCAGCATGGTGACCACGGCGCCGCGATGGGCTTCGAACTTCACCAGCCCCTGCGCTTCCAATTGCATCAGGGCTTCGCGCACCGGGATGCGGCTCACGGCCAGCTCTTTGGCGATGGCATCCTGACGCAAGGGGGCGCCAGCGGGGAACTCCCCACGGAGGATCCGGCCACGGAGGTTTTCCATCACCATCTGGGTTCGGGTCTTGTAGGGTGGGGTCATGGTCGGGTCACGATTGGGCGTTACAGAATTGTATATTGTATAAAGTTTGGCTGAATCTAACCTGTCACAACAGGCAAAGGCAAGGTTTTGGCCCCTTTAATGGGAGCGATGGCGGCGTTCGGGGCTCCACAAAAACAAAAATGCCGGTCAGCGTGGCTGACCGGCATGATGTCACTGATACGAAGCGAGCCTGTTACAGCTGCGGGCCTGCCGCAACCAGACGTTTGCCTTCGTCGTTATCGGTGAAGCGCTCGAAGTTCTTGATGAAACGGCCTGCCAGATCGACGGCCTTGGCATCCCACTCGGCCTTGTCGGCGTAAGTGTCGCGTGGGTCGAGGATCGCCGGGTTCACATCGTGCAGCGCGGTCGGGATCTCCAGATTGAAGATCGGCAGAACCTTGGTCTCGGCCTTCTCGATGGAGCCATCCAGGATGGCGTCGATGATGGCGCGGGTATCCTTGATGGAGATGCGCTTGCCGGTGCCGTTCCAGCCGGTGTTGACCAGATAGGCCTCTGCACCTGCCGCTTCCATCCGTTTTACCAGCTCCTGACCGTACTTGGTCGGGTGCAGGGAGAGGAAGGCTGCGCCGAAGCAGGAGGAGAAGGTCGGAGTCGGCTCTGTGATGCCGCGCTCGGTACCGGCCAGTTTGGCGGTGAAGCCAGAGAGGAAGTGGTACTTGGTCTGCTCCTTGGTCAGCTTGGAGACCGGAGGCAGCACGCCGAAGGCGTCGGCAGTCAGGAAGATCACCTTGGTGGCGTGACCTGCCTTGGAGACCGGCTTGACGATGTTGTCGATGTGATAGATGGGGTAGGAGACGCGGGTATTCTCGGTCTTGGAGCCATCATCGAAGTCGATGGTGCCATCGGCAGCAACGGTCACGTTCTCCAGCAGCGCATCGCGACGGATGGCGTGGTAGATGTCCGGCTCAGCCTCTTCGGAGAGCTTGATGGTCTTGGCGTAGCAGCCCCCTTCGAAGTTGAACACGCCGTGGTCATCCCAGCCGTGCTCGTCATCGCCGATCAGCTGACGCTTGGGATCGGTGGAGAGGGTGGTCTTGCCGGTGCCGGAGAGGCCGAAGAAGATGGCGACGTCGCCGTCCTGACCCACGTTGGCGGAGCAGTGCATGGAGGCAATGCCGCGCAGGGGCAGGAAGTAGTTCATCATGGAGAACATGCCCTTCTTCATCTCGCCACCGTACCAGGTGCCACCGATGAGCTGCATCTTCTCGGTCATGTTAAAGGCAACAAAGTTCTCGGAGTTGAGACCCTGCTCCTTCCAGTTCGGGTTGGTGCACTTGGCACCGTTCATCACCACGAAGTCAGGCTTGAAGGTTTTCAGCTCTTCATCGCTCGGACGGATGAACATGTTTTTCACGAAGTGTGCCTGCCAGGCCACCTCGGTGATGATACGCACGGCCAGGCGGGTATCCGGGTTGGCACCGCAGAAACCGTCGACCACAAACAGGCGCTTGCCGGAGAGCTGTTTGGTGACCAGCCCTTTCAGATGTGACCACACTTCCGGGGTAATGGCTTTGTTATCGTTTTTACCCTGGTCAGACCACCACACAGTATCCTGGGTAGTGGCATCTTTGACGATATATTTATCTTTCGGGGAGCGACCGGTGAAGATACCGGTGTTGACGTTGACGGCGCCCAGCTCGGTCACCACACCGCGCTCGAACCCTTCCAGGTCAGGGCGTGTCTCTTCGGCGAAAAGCTGCTCGTAAGAGGGGTTGCGAACGATTTCTTGGCTGTTTTTGATGCCGTACTGGTCCAGTCCTAATTGTTGGGCCAGGGTGGGTTCTGCCACGATTGTCATTGTATTCTCCTGGGTTCAGAGGTTGGTAGGGTTCTATCTGACGGTCATCCTATCACTTAGGTGGTAGAGTTTAGCGATCGCCATCAAACTTTATAAAATAGGGTATTTTTTTGTTATTAAAGTTAAAGGCGGGTTTTGCCCGCCTTTAATTAGTGTAACTGGTTTGCATCATTGCCGGGAGCCCTGCTGAACAGGGTTTCGACATCGATCCCATTAAATTGGTACTGGGCGCCGCAATAATCACAGTGCATGTCGATCTTGCCGAGCTCCTGCACCATCTCCATGACCTCTTCCTTTTCTATCTGCAACAGGGCCCCTTCGCAGCGCTCGCGGGAGCAGGTGCAGCGGAACTCGACCGCCTGCGGATCGAACACCCGCACCTTGTCCTGATGGTAGAGACGGTAGAGGATCTCTTCTGCCTGCAGGCCGAACAGCTCTTCATCCTTGATGGTGCTGGTGAGCTGGGTCAGGTGATCGAAATCGTTGCTGTGATCCTCGCTCTGGGCTGGCAGCTCCTGCAGCATGATGCCGGCAGCGCGCGGCGCACCTTCGTGGTAGCCGGTGCGGATCCACAGCTTGGTGGCCAGCTGTTCGGAGCGGGCGAAGTAGTGCTCCAGGCAGCCCGCCAGGGTGTCGGCGTCCAGCGCGATGATGCCCTGATAGCGCTCGCCCTGCTCCGGGGTGATGGTGATGATCAGCTGGCCATTGCCAATCAGGCTCTGCAGCTTGCCATCGCTCGGCAGCTCGCCTTCATAGCGGGCCACGCCGCGCAGCTGCTGGTTGTTGTCACCGTTGATCACGGCCAGACGCACCGGGCCATCGCCCTGCAGCTGCACCGTGATGGAGCCTTCAAACTTGAGGGTGGCGGTCAGCAGGCTGGTGGCGACCAGCAGCTCGCCCAGCAGTTTTTGCACCTGCACCGGGTAGTTCTGGGCTTCCACTACGTGGCGGTAGGTGTGATCCAGCTGGACCAGCTCGCCACGCACTTCGTACTCTTCAAACAGATAGCGATACAGCAGATCTTGGTTGCTCATCATGTATTCCTGGCTTTTCGGTGAGGTAAATCGGGCGGGCTGGGGTTGATGCCAGCCCGGTATCAAATCGGGGTCGGTCAGTACTGTTTGACCTTGAGCAACTGGCGTCGCTCCTGCTTGTCGGGGCGGCGCTCGGGGCTGGGGGCAAACTGGCTGTTGAAGCGGCGTGCCTCGCTGTTCTCGGCCCGTTTTTTCAGGCTCTCGGCGGTCTCTTCATAGAGCTGCTGGGCCAGCGGTGCCGATTTGCGCTGCTCGCTCAAGGCCAGCACCCGCACTTCGCGTTCGTCCTGTCCCTGCCAGAAGCGGATCAATGCACCCACTTCCACCTGCTTGCCCGGTTTGCTGCGCTGACCATTGTAGTGCACCTTGCCCCCGTCTATCTGATCCCGCGCAATGGAGCGGGTCTTGTAGAAACGGGCCGCCCACAACCACTTGTCGAGACGAACCTCGAGGGCACTTTCTGCATGATTGGGCATGAACAGGCTCCATAACGGGGAAAAGAGGTGGTCGATTATACCAGAGCACGGGGTCGGGATAGAAACCGGGCCGCCGCCGCGCGGGGCGCAAACCATGTCAAGGTGATGCAACATATGGGCAGTTTGCTGATTCACAAGGGAAAGCCGCTGCTTTATCGGGTATTCATGGGGGCTGGGAGGGGCCTTCATACCGCGCATATAAAGCTGCCGCCCCGGTTGGGGGCGGCAGCGTTCACATCCGTTGACCACTGCTTAGTCAGAAGTGATCGTGCTGATCCGGCTTCTTCTGGTCGTGGGGGCCTTCGCTGTGGGCGATGGCGGTGCGGATCAGATCAACCCCGGCACGGATAATCAGCACCCCCATGTTGACCAGCTTGACGCAGACCCACATGAAGGTGATGAGCAGGATCAGCTTGAGCACGGTCTGGAACGCTTCCAGGAAGTTCTGCTCCAGCTGGGCGGTCAGGCCGTTGGCGCTGGTCATCAGCCAGGTGTAGACCTCGCGCACGAACGGGATGCGGCTTGGCATCTCCAGTACATCCAGTGCGGCAGGGAGTGCCTGGAAGATGACGATGCTGCCGAACAGGATCAAAATGACACCGATGGCGATGCCGAGGAAAAAGCCGAACTGTCTCATGGAGGGCTCCAGCGGTTGCTGCATGAAATTGAAGATAGCCGCCAATAGTAGGGAGTGCCCTGCTTCATCGCAATCTTCCGTGCACCGCCAGCGCGGCGGGAACGGCGGCAATCCGGCCGCTACCGTTGCCCAACTATCTGATTTCTGGGAGGCTTGTCGCCATTGTGCATAGGGAAAGCAAATTGATGTCGAGAACCCTCTTTTTACTCTTGCTGGCGCTGTTTGCCGCTCTGCCAGCCCTGAGTACCGAACCGGCGGCTCCCTCGGCGGCGGCCTGCGCCATCCGTCATCAGGATCAACTGCTGCTGGTGCAGGATCGCATCTCCTCCCGCTACAGCCTGAGCGGTGGCTATATAGATGGCGGCGAGCGCCCCGAGCAGGCGGCGCTGCGCGAGCTCTATGAAGAGACCGGCTTGCGGGGGGAGGTGGTGCAGGAGCTGGGTCGCTGGCAGCGGGCGGTTATCTTCGCTTGTCGCACGCTGGAACCGATTGTCGCGCAGCAAAATTCCGATTTTGTCTCGCTGCTGAAGGCCCCCAATCTGGGGGGAGAGATCCTTAACGCCCGGCTGATCGCCATTGACCAGCTCCCCCGCGAGCAGCGCCGCTTCCCGGATCAGCTCGACTGGCTGCAATCCCGGCTTGATCAGGTGCCCGAGAGCGAGGTGCACTGGCAGGCCGATTTTGTGGCGCAGGGCAATGCGCTGCATCAGGCCGAGATCCCGCTGATGCTGCACCTGCAACAGTGGTTGGGGCCCGATGTCTGGTGGCTGTCGGTCAGCAATCTGTTTGGTTCAGGCGGCTTTCAGCTTGCCCTGATACCTTTGCTGCTTCCGCTGCTGGGGTGGTCGCGGCTGCGCCAGTTGCTGTTCGCCATGCTCTGGCTTGGCTTGCTGGTGCAGGTGAGCAAGGAGGGGATCGGCTGGCCGCGCCCCTTCCATCTGCAACCGCTGCTGGCAACCCAGAGCGCCCAAGGCTTTGGCATGCCGAGCGGCCATACCGCCTCGGCCCTGCTGTTCTGGGGGGCGCTGCTTGGCTGGTTCTGGCCTGCCCGGCGCGGGCTGGCTTATTCGCTGGCCTTGCTGCTGGCGCTGACCACAGGTCTGGCGCGGGTCTGGCTCGGGGTGCACTTTATCTCCGATGTGGCGGTGGGGCTGCTGCTCGGCGCCTTGCTGCTGGCGGTTCGCCCCTACTGGCGGCTGGATCAGCGTTCATCCGTTTGGGGCTTGCTGATTGCTGCAGCACTGGTTTGCGCGGGCCTGACCCAGTCGGCCCATCTGGCCGGGATCGGGCTGGCGGCCCTTGGGCTCTGGGTTGGCGGTTTGCTTACCCTGACCCGCGGCGGTTATCCCCCCATTGTGACCGGCGTGGTCACGCTGGCGGGGGGCGCGGTGATCGGGGCGGGGCTCTGGGCGCTGCCGCTGCTGACCAGCAGTTCGCTGGCTATCCTGCTTGGTCAGTTTGTGCTCTTTTTCGGGCTGGGGCTCTGGTTGAGCGCTGGCCTCTGGTGGATACTCTCTTTCTTGAAATGCGACACACGACCCAAGGGCAACGGCTCTGACAAGGGAACTCTATGAATGTGAAAAAAGTGGATTTGGCCAAGATAACCCTGGGGGTGCTGTTTCTCAGCATCCTGATTATCTCCTGTTTCCTGGTGTTGCAGCCCTTCCTGCCTGCGCTGGTGTGGGCCACCATGATCACCATCGCCACCTGGCCGCTGATGCTGATGGTGCAGCGCCTGTTGTGGGGCAAGCGCACCTTGGCGGCCCTCTTTATGACGCTGGTGCTGCTGTTGATGTTTGTCATCCCGCTCTTTATGACGCTGGCCAATGTGGCGGAGAAGGCCCCCATGCTGATCGAGCTGGGTACCCATATCAGCCAGTCACCGCCGCCGGAGCTGCTCTGGCTGCAACAGATCCCGCTGGTGGGCGACAAGCTCTATGACTTCTGGCAGCAAATTCTGGCGAGCGGTGGTCAGGTGCTGTTTGCCAAGCTAGCCCCCTATTTTGGCCAGACCGCCCGCTGGTTGGCCTCTCAGGCCGGTAATCTGGGGCTGCTGTTTGTCCACTTCCTGCTGACGGTCGGTATCTGTGGTGTGCTCTATCACTCCGGTGAAGTGGTGGCGACCGGCATTCGCCGCTTCGCCCACCGGCTGGCGGGTCAGCGTGGTGACAATGCTACCGTGCTCGCTTCACAGGCGATCCGTGCCGTGGCGATGGGGGTGGTGGTGACTGCGTTGGTGCAATCCTCGGTAGCCGGTGTCGGCCTGTTGATTGCCGGTATCCCTTACGCCATGGTGCTGGTGGTGGTGATGTTCCTGCTGATCGTCGCCCAGATTGGCCCCTTCCCGGTGCTGCTGGCCTGTATCGGCTACCTCTACTGGAGCGGTGACACCACCTGGGGCACCTTCCTGCTGGTGTGGTCACTGATTGCGGGCACCATGGACAACTTCCTGCGCCCCTTCCTGATCAAGCGGGGCGCCGACTTGCCGCTGATCCTGATTCTGGTGGGGGTAATCGGTGGCTTGCTGACCATGGGGATTATCGGTCTCTTTATCGGCCCCGTGGTGCTGGCGGTGGGCTACACCCTGCTGGATGCCTGGATCAAGGAAGATGACCAACCGGCGGCGGCTGCGGTTGAACCGCCCAAGGCCCAATAACGATTCAGTAAAAAGACGATTCGGTAACAAGACGATTCAGCCATCAATCGCTGATACCAAGAGCCGCCCATAAGGGCGGCTCTGTTATTTGTGGTGATTCTGATTATGGCGATGGCGTCAGATTGGTTGATCCTCGCCAACCTCCATATCCCACATATTACCGTCTGATGTAGGTTCGATTAGCGAAGCGTAATCGGACGATCGAGATGCCGCCGTCCCGGTTGTATCCATGAGTCAGCGGCATCTGGCAGAGGGGAAATTCGAGTAGCCGTTATAGCGGGGGAATTGATTTACGCGAACGTCCGATTACGCCTTACGGCTAATCGAACCTACGGGCTATGTTTTCTCGGTTGCAGACTCAATATAATTTACAGCCGATCCGATTACAAAGTGACAAGTAGTAGCCAGCCCAAAAAGTATTATTTGAGTTTTACCTAACACTTCGTTGGGAATAACTAGCATTAGAATATTTATGACAACATTCACCACTAAACCAAATGCAATTAGTACAGTTAAATAAAAATTAACTGCTGAAGTTTTCTTTGGCTTATTCGTTTTAGCTAATGCGGTAGCAAGTTTAACGATTAACTGTCCATATACAATAGTTGCTGCAATACCCCAATCGGGTAACATATAAAAAGATTCGTTAGCACCTTGTGCGCTTCGTACAATCAGAATTATGACAAAAGGTAGTATTACGAAGATGTAGTCAGCAATTAAAGCAAGAAAATTACTATTTGCTTTCTTCACGAGACCTCTCCGCTTCTTCAATACGAATTTGCAGCTCTTTTCCTTTTACGACTCGCTCAACATGTAAGACACGGTGTAATTTATTAATATATGTTTTTGAGCCTTTTAATCTAATCGCTTGGTAGCCGACATAAGCAATCAATGCATCTCCTGGATCTAAGTGTCCCATGTTGCAACTTTGATAGCGTTCCAACCATTCCTTGTGCTCAATAGGAGCTGAAAATGAAAGATTTCTTTCTACACTTTTGAAATCCCACTGGGAATCACCTAAAAATACGGGCTTTTTGACTAGTAAGGTTTCAATTTTTTTTACTTCGACGCTATCTGTACCGAATAATTCATCAACCTCTTTTTCAAACTTAACTTTCGTATTTAGATATGTAACGTTATTATCCTGAGGTGTACGAATATCGACAGTTTCTCCATCGGCGAGTAACTCTGAAGCCTTGCAAAGGATTTTTATATCTTTGGCATACTGATAGCGATCAATATTTACCTGATTAGGAAATTCCACAGCGCCAAGTGTTATAAGCTCATTCTCAACACCTTCCACTACATTATCAATCAGCTCCTCGCTCTCTACACTGTCTAGGTCAACCATTGAATTGGCAATGTATCTAGGTATGGAAGCCAAAGCATTTGCAACCTTTTCAAAGCCAGATGTGCATTTGATAATGCTTTTAAGTGAACCGATTTGAATGCCAGCAAGTTCATAAGTAAAATTAAGGTCGGCATCTATTGATTTGCCAACCGTAAACGTTAGGTTTTCAAATGCAGTAACGTAGGCCGCCATCGCTAGGAATACTCTCTCCGGCTTACCTGTGGAGGGTTTATAATCAAGCCGAATTTCAAACGAACTTTCGTACAACATCATTCTCCTCACGATGAAATTAAAAAGTAGCTAAAACAGTGATTAGATGGAAGGTAGTCTAATCTGTTAATAGAGCCTTCCGTATAACTCTGGTTCGCCCTGATTACCGTCACGAAAATTCATTTTAAATCACAACATTGCCGTCCAATATCTGGTGCTGAACGCATTCACTAAGCGTTTTCCTTTGGCTCTATTTTTAGCCGTCTGGCAAAAATACACTTTTGGGGCGGCAATGGAAAGCGCCATTCGGCCTCCTTTTCACAAACTAGTCAGTAGTGTGAGCGGGGTTATATATCAAAAGATTGAAGGAGTGTCTCGGCCAGCAATTTGCTGACGGCGAACCCGACCAAGAGCAGAGCGGGCTTGCCACCCTCTGAGGCAGGTCACTGAATCGGGGGCGCTGGCGTGGTTAAATGGTCGGCTCACATCTTGCTGGATATTGCTGTGACCATGCCATCTGACCTTCAGCCGCTGCTCGCTTGGCCTGACTATCTGCAGGCCTCCTGGCTGCGCTGCGCCCACCAGACCAGTGCCACCCTCTGGCATCCGCCTCACAGCGCCAAGGGGCAGACCTTGCAGAGCTTGCGCCAGCGCAAGCGCGACCTGCTCACCACTGGCGAGATGGCCCTCGAAGATCTCTACGAATTTATGGAGGGGCGCCCCTGCGCCCTGCTGCTCACCGACGAGAGCGGCTGCCTGCTGGCCCAGACCGGCCACCCCGACACTCTGCGCGAGCTGGCGGCGCTGGGGTTTGGCCCCGGCGCCTTTTTCAGCGAGGGGCGCATCGGCACCAATGCCATCAATCTGGCGGCGCTGGAGGGAGTGCCGCTCTGCGTCAGCGGTGCCCAGCATTTCAACCAGACACTCCATCCTTGGCACAGCTGCGCCAGCCCGGTCTACAACAGCAACGGCCGTCAGGTCGCCATCATCGCCTTGATCTGCAAGGTGGAGGAGGCGAGCGCAGGCGATCTGGCGCTCACCGTCAGCGCGGGGCGCGAGCTGGCCCATCTGCTGCAGATGGAGACCCTGATGCAGGAGTCCCAGCACCACCTGAGCGAGCTCTACGCCCTGCTTGATGGCATGGATGACGGCGTACTGGCCTGGGACCCTCAGGGGCGCTTGCGCTACCTCAATGGGCTGGCGGCCAACCGGCTTCGGCTCGATCCGGCGCTCTGTCTCGGTCAGCCGCTGGAGCAGCACCTACTACTGCCGCAGCGGTTGCAGCTCGCCATCAGGGGGCAGACGCCGCTCAGCCATGTGGAGGTGACGCTGGAGCGGCTCGGCGCTCAGGAGGGGGAGTTTATCAATGCGCTGGTGAGCCTCAAGCCGTTGCCGGGGCCGGAGGGGGTCAGCTTTATCGCCCTGCTGCACCCGGTCGATCGGCTGCGGGCTATTCACCAGCTGCGCCAGACGGTGCCCGAACTGTCGGCGCTGGTGGGGGAGTCGAGCGCCATGCGCAAGCTGCTGCGCTACGCCCGGCAGGCGGCCCAGAGTCAGGGGCCGATCCTGCTGCGTGGCGAGGAGGAGGTGGGCAAGGCCCAGCTGGCGGAGGCGATCCACTTTGGCAGCGAGCGGGCCGCCGGGCCGCTCATTACCCTCAACTGCAAGGCGCTGCCGAGCGAGCGGATGGCGCTGGAGCTGATGGGGTCCGACGAGGCGGGGCAGGAGCGGGCGGGCAAGTTCGAGCTGGCCCACGGCGGCACTTTGGTGCTGGAGCAGGTGGAGTGCCTCTCTGCCCCCATGCAGGCGGCGCTGCTGCAACTGCTCAAGACTGGTCGCATTCAGCGCTTCGATTCGGCCCGCATTCTGCCACTCAAGGTGCGGATCATCGCCACCAGCAGCGCCCCGCTGGAGCAGCTGGTGCAGGAGGGGCTGTTTGGCCGCCAGCTGCTCTATGCCTTGCAGGCGTGCGAGCTGTGGCTGCCGGGGCTGCGGGAGCGCGCGGCCGATCTGCCGGGCCTTATCAGCCAGCAGTTGGCGGCGCAGGGGCGCGAGCCGGTACGCCAGTTCAGTCCGGCGGCCCTCGACTGTCTGCTCGCCTACCCCTGGCCCGGCAATCTGGGGGAGCTGCGCAGCGCCGTCGAGCATGCCCTGCTCCACGCCGGTCAGGGTCCGATCCCGCCGGAGGCGCTGCCTGCCGCCATTCGCCACGGTTATCTGCGGGTGGCGGACGAGGTTGTGGGGCAACCGCTGCTCACGCTGGCGGAGCTGGAGCGGCAAGCCATCTTGCGCTGCGCTCACGCCTGCAAGGGGCAGGTGAGCCAGATGGCCCAGCATCTGGGTATCAGCCGCACCACCCTGTGGCGGCGGCTCAAACTGCTCGAGATCGATCCCGCCGACTATCACGGCTGACGCCGCCCTAGTCGTCGCCAACCGGCCCGCAGAAAACGAAACGGCCCCGCAGTTGCGGGGCCGTTTTATATGGCAAGGTCAGTGGTGGCGCTGCTACAGCCCCAGTTGGTGGGCGGTGACGATGGCCGCCAGCACATCCTCGGCAGTGACTTTGAACGGCATGTTGTGGATGGTCTCGCCCTCGGCGGTAGAGGCTTTGGCCACCTCCATCAGGCGCGCCATATCCAGCTCCTTGACCCCCATCATATGGAGGTTGGTCGGCAGACCCACCGAGCGGCAGAAGGCCAGCACAGTCTCGATCTCCGCCATCGGGGCATTCTCCAGCACCAGTTGCACCAGGGTACCGAACGCCACTTTCTCACCGTGGTAGAGGTGGTGACACTCGGCCAGCTGGGTCAGGCCGTTGTGGATGGCGTGGGCGGCGGCCAGCCCGCTGCTCTCGAAGCCGATACCGCTCAGATAAGTGTTGGCCTCGATGATGTTCTCCACCGCCTTGGTGCAGAGCCCCTGCTCCACCGCCAGCTTGGCCTTGTAGCCATCGGCCAGCAGGGTCTGGTAGCAGAGCTCGGCGATGGCCTGTGCCGCCAGCGTGGAGGCACCACCGGCCATGGTTTGGCAACCGGAGACCTTGTTGGCGCGCGCCTCGAAGTAGGTGGAGAGCGCATCCCCCATGCCGGAGACCAGCAGCCGCACCGGGGCGCGGGAGACCACGCCGGTATCCATGATGACCATGTTGGGGTTGGTCGGGATCATCAGGTATTCGCTGAACTGCCCTTCCGGGGTGTAGATGACCGCCAGCGCGCTGGTGGGGGCATCAGTGGAGGCGATGGTGGGCACTATGACCACCGGCACCTTCTGGTAGAAGGCGACCGACTTGGCGGTATCCAGCGTCTTGCCGCCGCCGATGCCGATGATGACGTCAAACGGGGTCTGCTGGCAGCGGGCCAGCAGGCGGTCGATCTCGGGGCGGGAGCACTCGCCGTTGAAGCAGTCGAACTCCGGCTTGATACCGGCGCCGTGGAAGCTGGTGGCCACGGTATCGCCGACCAGCTTGGTGACGAAGGCGTCGGCCAGAATAAGTGGCTTGCTGCCGAGCGCCTTGACGTAGTTGCCGATATTGGCGAGGGCCCCGTTGCCTTGCACGTATTTGCTGGGGCTGATGATAATGCGGTCCATATTCTATCCCTCTCTCTTTACTAATTAAGAATCGGGGCGAAGGGGCGGCAGTGCCGGGGACTCCTTCGTCTTGAATGAAGCTGCACAGGCTCAGCGAGCGAGTGCAGCCCTTGAAACAGTGGCGTGCGGCGTCAGTCGCCGAAACGCTCGGCGGCCAACTGTTGGAAGCAGGTCAGTGCGGCGCTGGCATCCTCCCCGCGTGCCAGCAGGGTGAGCTGGTCGCCCTGACGCACGTTGAGCATGGCGAGCCGGGTCAGGCTGCGGGGATTGGCCTCTTTATCCCCCTTTTGCAGCTTGAGTTCAGCGGCAAAGGGCTTGAGGGCGGCCACCAGTCGGGCAGCGGGGCGCACATGCAGGCCGTGGGGGTTATCCACCACCACTTCGCAGCGCAGCCAGCCGTCGTCGGCAACGGGGGCGGTCTCGGTGGCGGCCTGCGCTGGGCTGGCAGGTAGCATCGCTTGTTTCGGGCCCAGCGCGCCGAGCGCCTCGGCGGCCACCTCGTCCAGCGTCAGGCCGGAACCGGCCGCCACCACTGCGGCCAGAGTACCTTCGACCAGCGGGGCCGGGCAGAGCCGCACCCTCGCGCTTAACTCGGGGGGCAGCAGTTCGAGGGCGGTCTCGGCGCTCAGCAGAGCGCTGCCCAAGTCCATCAGCACCAGCACGCCGCTGCCGTCATCCGCCTCTTCAATCGCACTCATCACGGCGATGGCATCGGTGCCGATGGGATGGTCGGGGTCATCGACCCCGGCCGCCAGCAGCAATCGGGCCGGGCTGCCGAGCTGGTCGGCCAGCGCTTTCAAACCGGCCGCCAGCATGGCGCTGTGAGAGACAACTACGATTCCGATCATGTCACAACCTCGCTCTGTCACGCAGGGCGGTCAGCAGCAGCAGGGTCGAGGTGGCCCCGGCATCCTGATGGCCGATGCTGCGCTCGCCAAGATAGCTGGCGCGCCCCTTGCGGGCCTGCATCTGGATGGTGGCCTCGGTACCGGCTGCGGCTGCCACCACTGCCTTGTCCAGCGCTTCGTTGAGCGGCAGATCTTGCTGCTGCGCCTGTTGCAGGGCGGCCAGTGCTGGCCACCAGGCGTCGCACATGGTCTTGTCACCCGGTTCGGCACGGCCGCGAGAGACGATCCCCTCGACCCCATCGCTCAGCATTTTGCACAGCTGGCTGAGGCTCAGGCTCTGGCAGGCGTCGGTACTGGCCGCCGCTCGGATAAAGAAGGTGCCGTAGAGCGGGCCGCTGGCGCCACCGACTGAGGAGAGCAATGTCATGCCGGTGGTTTTCAGCACCTGACCGATATCCTTGTCTGCTACCGCGGGCAGCTTCTCGGCCACCTTGGCGAAGCCGCGCTGCATGTTGAGGCCGTGGTCGCCGTCGCCGATGTCGGTATCCAGCGCGGTGAGGTAGTCACGCTGCTCGGTAAAGATGTGTTCGCAGTCGAGCAGCCAGTTGACGATGTGATGCTTGCTTAACATGGGTTCTCCTTAGCAGCCGCGACGCAGGGCGGGGGTGTGAACGGGGGCATCCCACAGGGTCATCAGTTCGTCATCTACCTTGAGCAGGGTGATGGAGATGCCGGTCATGTCGAGGGAGGTGCAGTAGGGGCCGATCAGGTTGCGCACCAGATGGATGCCTGCCTCTTCGCACAGGGTGGCGAGGCGACCATAGACGCCATAAAGCTCGGAGATGGGGGTACCGCCGAGGCTGTTGACCAGCGCGATAACCCGATCACCCTTGTTGAGTGGTTCGATAAAGGTGTGCTCCTCCTGCCAGCTGCCGCTGGTGCGATCCCAGTGGCGCAGGGTGCGGCCATAGGGGGTATTGTCAGCCAGCTCGCTGAACATGTCGTCCACCAGGGTATTGAGGTCGGTGAAAGGGCGGCGTTCGATGCCCGGCTCACCGTGGATACCGACGCCGAACTCCAGCTCGTTGTCGGCCAAGGTGAAGGAGGGCTTGCCAGCGGCAGGCACGGTGCAGGCATGCATGGCCACGCCGATAGTGCGGCTCTGGTTGTTGATGCGATGGGCCAGCGCCTCGCAACGTGCCAGGTCGTAGCCCGCCTCGGCGGCGGCACCGACCAGCTTCTCGCACAGCACTGTCGTGGCAACCCCACGGCGACCGGCGGTGTAGAGGCTGTCTTTGACCGCCACATCGTCATCGATCAGGGCGAAGCCCACCTTGACCCCGTCACCGTGCAGCAGCTCGACTGCGGTCTCGAAGTTGAGCACGTCGCCGGTGTAGTTCTTCACCAGAAACAGCACGCCCGCGCCGCCATCAACGGCCTGACCGCACTCGTACATCTGATCCGGCGTCGGGGAGGTAAAAATCTCGCCGGGGCAGGCGCCGTCCAGCATCCCTTTGCCCACCAGACCGCCGTGCATCGGCTCGTGGCCGCTGCCACCGCCGGAGACCAGCGCCACCTTGCCCATCACGGGGGAGTCGGCGCGGGTGATGTAGTGGGGTTCGATACGTACCTTGAGCTCGGGGTGGGCGGCTGCCATCCCCATCAGTTGTTCACGGACCACGGCATCGACGGCATTGATCAGTTTCTTCATGGCTCACTCCTTGGCTTGCCACCGCACGGGTGGGCAAATGGTTGATGGAGCCAGTCTAACGACAGAAAAAGGGATAAAAATGACGGGCGTTTTGGTTCGGATTTGAAACAGCAGAAGGGGGCTCGGTGTTTCAATCTGAAACGGCGCAGGGCTAGCGAGCGGGAAACTGTTAGCTGACTCACAGCCATGAAAAAGGGCCCTGCAGGGCCCTTCGGTATAACCGGAATATGCGGACGGGTTAGATGGCCCAGCCACCGGCATAGAAGATCACCAGCGCTAGGGCGATGATGACGGTGCCGACGTTCAGCTTCTTCCACTCGGCAGCGAAGATGCGGCCAACGACCAACGCCACGAAGCCCAGCATGATGCCGGTGACTATGTTGCAGGTCAGCACGATAAAGACGGCGCACAGCATGCCGGAGAGGGCATCAACCGAGTCGCTGAAGTCCAGTTTGGTGACGTTGCCCAGCATCAGCAGACCGACATACATCAGCGCCGGTGCGGTGGCGTAAGCCGGTACCAGATAGCTGAGCGGGGAGAGGAAGATCATCAGCAGGAACAGCACGCCGACCAGCGCGGCGGTCAGACCGGTCTTGCCACCTGCTGCGGTGCCTGCGGCAGATTCAATGTAGACGGCAGCCGGAGCACCGCCAACGGCGCCTGCCACCATGCTGCTGACGGAGTCGGCAGTCAGGGCCTTGCCGCCACTGATGATGTGGCCACGCTCGTTGATGAGGCCAGCCTGACCGGCCACGGCACGGATGGTGCCGGTAGCGTCAAACACGGCGGTCATCACCAGCGCCAGTACGGTCGGAATGACTACCGGATTGAGGGCGCCCAGCAGATCCATGCTGCCTACCAGCGAGCCCTTCTCGCCAGTCAGGCTCGGCATGGCGAAGAAGCCCTGCCAGGTCACTTTCGGGTCGAAGATAAGGCCGAGGATGGAGATGGCGATGATCACCATCAGGATGCCGCCCGGCACCTTGCGACGCTCCAGACCGAAGATGGCGGCCAGACCCAGCACCGTCATGATCACCGGGAAGGCGGTCACTTCACCGAGTTGTACCGGCAGGCCAGCACCTTCGTTCTTGATCACCATGCCAACGCCGTTGGTGGCGATCAGCAGCAGGAACAGGCCGATACCGATGCCGGTGCCGTGAGCGATGCCGGAGGGGAGGTTATCCAGGATCCACTGGCGCACGCCGGTGACACTGATCAGGGTAAACAGCACACCCATCAGGAAGATGGCGCCGAGGGCGACCGGAATGCTCAGCCCCTGACCCAGCACCAGACTGAAGGCGGTAAAGGCGGTGAGGGAGATGGCGCAACCGATAGCCATCGGCAGCTTGGCCCACAGGCCCATCAGCAGGGAGCCGAAGGCGGCGATCAAACAGGTGGCCACAAACACCGGGCCCTGCTCAAAGCCGGCTGCGCCCAGCATGTTCGGCACCACAATGATGCTGTAGACCATCGCCAGGAAGGTGGTCAGCCCCGCGACCAGCTCCTGACGCACGCTGCTGCCGCGCGCAGAAATGGAAAAATAAGAGTCCAGAAAGCCGCCAGTCCCTGTTTGGGCGGCCATATCTTGCTTTGCCATAACTAATCCTGAAAGTGTGAAGGAAATCGTTTGCGTTGGTGGCGCGCAAAATAGCAAGAATTCGCGGCAAATACAGCGGATAACCGGACTTTTTCGTCACTATTTTACATTTTGAGTCCATTCGGAGCTCATTGTAAGACTCAAGCGGTGAGGGCGTGTAAGGGAGGGATCAAGTTGTCGGGGGAGGGGAGATCAGTGAGGAAAAAGCGGGGAAAAACAAAAAACCCGCCGAAGCGGGTTTTTAAATTCTTGCAGAGCTGTCAGCAGTTGGCATGAGCCATCAGCAGCATGCTCCGGCTTGAATTACAGACCAACTACGTTGGCAGCAGCCGGGCCTTTCTGGCCTTGCTCGATGGTGAACTCAACGCGCTGACCTTCGTCCAGGGTTTTGAAGCTGGTGGACTGGATAGCGGAGAAGTGTACGAACACGTCTTTGCTGCCGTCAGCCGGGGAGATGAAACCAAAACCTTTCTCAGCGTTGAAGAACTTAACGGTACCAGTCATTTTGTTAGACATAATAATTTCCTTAAATAGTGTTGAATGCCACCTAAATGGCAATTTTTGATTTTTCGTCAGCAATACGTATGGGGAGCACTAAAGAAGGAGAATTATTTGATAAGAATTATCCGAGGATAACGCTTATGCTAATCACTGCTTTACTAAAATGACTGCCTAACATAATCAGGTCTGAACTGCCGAACCATCGAGAAAGATTAAAACACGCTCTCATTTTTAAAGCAAACTTTATCTCGATATTAATGTTTTGTAACAGCCAAAAATATCATTTTTTATAGTAAACATGATGCATTTCAATGGCATAGAAAAATCAGTGCAGACTCATATCACCCTGTTGCAAGCCGGATTCGGCTTTTTTGTCCTGACTATGTAGCCAGCTCTGGCAAAAAATATGAGAAAAAATGAAAAGCTGGCGATAGATGGGGATTGTCAGTTGGCGTTTTCTCTAACTCACAATGTAAATCACTTCTTTGCTGCTGCGATTAGCTTCTGAGTTGCAAATCAATGGCTGCGCCAAATCGGGAGCATTGTGCATCGCCCAGACATGCAAACGCCCGCTGGCACCAAGTGCCAGCGGGCGTTTTGCAAGAAGGGATCAGCGCTTGCTGCGAAACTTGTTGCTGACCGAATCAATCCAGCTGAAGGTTTCCGGCAGTACCTGATTCTTGGCACGCTCTTTGGCTTTCTCGCGAGCCAGCTTGGAGGCTGCCTTGGCCGCTTCGGCGCGGTCGGCCACAATTTTCAGGCGACCCTCTTCGCGGATCTTGTTCCGCTCTCCGTTGGTCAGCTGGTGGTCTGCATTGGCTTGTGCCTTTTGCAATAACAAGGCTATCTCGGCTTTTTCGGCCTCGGTCAGATCTTTCATTTCCAGCTTTTTCACGGCGCGCTCCTGCGGCAGGGTGGTTAGACACCCTAACACAGTTGTGCCGATCACTTCTTATGCAATCGGCTTTCCGGCAGTAAAAATGCGGGTTTGTGCCAACTTTCCGTTATTTCGCTGCCACTTTCCCGCCTGTTTGCCACATTTCAATTTATGGTGAGCGGTGAGGGCTGCTCTTGTTCCTCCGGCTCAACGTGGATAAGCACGATGGCGTGGGGCAGTTGCGCCATGATGGCGTGTTCGATGCGATCACAGATATCGTGGGCTTCGCCGATGCTCATCTCAGGGGGCAGGGTGAGGTGGAAGTCGATATGGCGGCGACGACCGGCACGACGGCTGCGCAGATCGTGAAAACCGCTGGCAGCAGGGCAGCATTCGGTGATGATGCGGCTGGTCATCGCCAGCTCTTCCGGGCTCATGCTCTGGTCGATCAGCGGCTGGAAGGCCTCGTTGAGCATGCTGATCGCCTCTCTGACAATAAAGATGGCGACCGCAATGGCGACCAGCGGGTCGAGGATGGCGAGGGAGTAGCCGAACAGATCGGCCAGCCAGATCCCGCCAAGACCGACGGCGACACCGGCTGAAGTGAGTACATCCGCCTTGAGATGAAGCGCATCGGCAGCCAGCGCGACCGACTCCTCCTCTCGGGCCACCTTGTAGAGGTAGGCTGAGACGCCGCTGTTGACCAGCGCCGAGATCACCATCACCAGCACGCCCCAGCCAATGCTTTCAATCGGGCTGGGGGTGATCAGCTTGTCGACGGCTTCGAAGATGATCCAGCCCGCGGCCAGCAAGATAAGCAGTGCTTCGATGACGCCGGAGACATTTTCAATCTTGTCGTGACCATAGGGGTGGCGCTCATCGGGCGGGAGATCGGACTTTTTCACCGCGAACAGGGCGATCAGGGCCGCCACCAGATCCATGGCGGAGTGGATCGCCTCCGAGATGATACTGACCGAACCGCTGGCGAACCCGGCCACCATTTTCATGATGATCAGACTGATATTGGAGCAGACCGACACCATGGCGGCTCTGGTTTTTCTGTTCATGTCACAGCTTCCTGAATAAAAACGGATATTTCGGTGCGGCGCGCATTATATCCGGCTGACCGGAAATAACCTATTCGGTGTTGTAACCTGATGCTTCCGATGATATTGCGAATGCTTATTAAAATGGTGACCTCTTGCGCGGCAATAAATAATGAGAGGGATTTATATTTATCCGTGAAAATATCCAGGTAACGATGGCTTAATATAAGCGTGACAACATTTAATAATGCGAATTACTCTTTTTTGGTCTTTCCTGTCGAGGTCGTTTGGCTTCCCCGCTCAAGGGGCTGCACGCGACATCTTTTGGACGAGAATGAGGCTGGATCCGGATGCCGCTGGAGGGTATGCTGGGTCTGGTGATGGTCTTGAACCATCCCACCAAGCGTACTGAAGTTGATGATTCGGATGGCATGCTGGCTCCCATGAGGAACCAACTGTCTGGGTAACATTTTTGGAGTTTGATGATGAGTAACAAAGAACATCACAACGGCAAAGATGCCAAGAAAAAACCGCAGATGTCACTGAAAGAGAAACGCGAAGCCAAACGTCAGAAAGCAGAACTGAAAAACGGCAGCGCAATGAAGTAACGCTCCCCTACTGCTGTTCCTTCGGAGCCAGTACAAAGCCAGCCCTTACCGGCTGGCTTTTATGTCTGTGGCTCACGGCGTGGCGCCGTAAGCCGCGAAAATCTGGTGATAACGACCATCCTGACGCATCGCCTCAAGGCGCTTATCAAACAGATTGCGGGCATCGGCCGCTCGGAAGGCAAAATGATAGACGGTGGGCGGGAAGAGGTCTGCTTGCCTGACCTGATTGCGCTCGTAGTGCTCGCCTGCCTGGGCGGTGGCAATCAGCTGGTCGAGGTAGTAGTAGAACACCCGCTCCTCCAGTACGACTGCATCGACCCTGCCGCGCATCAGCTGATGTACCTGCACCTGCTGCTTGGCTACCTCCTCATAGTGGGGATTCTGGTTGGCCATGGTGGCGAACGCGCCCCCCAGAATGATCCTTGCCCGTTGAAAAGCGGTGACCCGTTTTGAATGCAGGTCGTCCAGAGTACTGATGTGGCTGCTGCGCAGGGTGAAGATCCGGTTATGGAAGGTGATAACGGGCTGGGTCAGAACGTGAGGATCAACCATACCGGGTCTGACGTTGATGATGGCATCCAGCTTTCCTGAATCGAACAGGCGGAAGGTACGCTCCAGCGGCAGAAATTCAAAGCTGGGCTCATAGCCGCTGCCAGCGAACGCCTCTTTCAGCAGATCCAGCTCAATGCCACGCTGATTACTTTCGATGACATAAGGGGGGATGGCAAAGCTGACCCCGACCTTGAGTGGCGTTGCCAGCAACTGGCCGGAGAGCAAGCTGGTCAGCATTAGCAATAAAGGGGTGAGCAGTTTCATTGCACTTTTCACAAAGCGCTCCTGTGGAGGATATCCATCACTGTAGGGGAGGCAACCATAAAGCGTTATATCCCTTTCGGGCTGAGAGGTTCAGCCTGAGTGCATAAAAAAAGACCCTGAGTTATCAGGGCCTTTTCAATATTCTGTTCCTAAAAAGGTAATACATGTAAAAAATCGCTGCTGAGTGAGTGACTGAGTGAGTGGCAATGAATTTTTTACTATATATTTCAATGCATAACACCTTTTCTTACACTTCTGGTTGCTCACCTTAAAATGACACTTTTTAAAGATATGTAAGAAAAGGTATGAAAATGCGTGTTCATACCTGTTTATTCTTACACTTTTTGGTTGTCCTCACCAGAACCCTCACCACATGAGCCTTACCAGCTCAAAAGAGAGAACCACGCACCGAGTTGCTGAGTGACCTTCTCGCAAAGCTGTTCGCACCCGTCCCGGTAAACAGACGAAGCTTTTGCTGAGCTGAGTGAGAGTTGGGCGGGTGACCTAGTGGCATATGGACGCCAGATCCGGGAGCGGGTACAGCAGTGGACAGGGCTGACGGTCGGTGTTGGTATCGGCCCCACTAAAACCCTAGCCAAACTCGCCAACTATGCCGCAAAAAAATGGCCCGCCACCGGAGGGGTGGTCGATCTGCGCGATGAAACACGCCGCGCCAAACTGATGGCGATCACCCCGGTAGACGAGGTCTGGGGAATTGGTCGCAAACTCACCACCAAGCTGTCAGCTCAGGGCATCAACACCGTGGCTGATCTGGTAGCGGCTGATGCTAAGAGTCTTCGGCACCGTTACGGGGTCGTTGTCGAGCGCACGGTGCAGGAGCTGTGCGGGATCCCCTGCGCCGAGCTGGAGCAACTGGCACAGGCCAAGCAACAGATAATTTGCAGCCGATCCTTTGGGGAGCGCATCACCGCCTTCGGCCCCATGCGGGAGGCTCTCGCTGGCTACATGGAGCGGGCAGCTGAGAAACTCAGGACAGAGGGCATGTGCTGCCGCCATGTCACAGTATTCATTCGTTCGAGCCCGTTTGCGGAGCGGGAAACACATTATGCCAACCAGATCTCCATGCTGTTGCCGATACCCACAGCCGACACCCGTGAGTTGCTAGCCCAGATCGAGCCGCTGCTGAGCAGGATCTGGTTGGATGATGTTCGCTATATGAAGGGCGGCGTCATGCTGGCGGACTTCTCCCCGAAAGGCATGCAGCAAGGGGGTCTATTCGGCAGCGAACAGCAGGATCCCCGTAGCGATGCACTCATGCAGGTGATCGATAGGATTAACCAGGGGCGGTTGGGAAAGGTCTACTTTGCATCCCGAGGCCGAGATACCAGCGAATGGATGATGAAACGCGAACAACTCAGCCCCCGCTATACCACCAGTATCAAAGGGATCCCGGTGGTGAAGGCATGAGCACAACCATGAAAGTTAACCTCCTCTCCTAGCTACAAACCACTATCAATGCGTTGCAAACTTCTGGTGGTCAATCCGCAACATGAGCAGGTATCTTACTTAGCGGTATCACCGTTTATTTTCACGTAGCTTAAAGAGAAGATCTAACTTTTCATCCTCATCAAGTTGCTCAAATAGACAAACCAATTCCGCACTAAGATCATCTTCGCAAAAAAAATAACTCAGCGGCTTTCCCAGTACATTGGCAAGTTTTCGCATTGTATCAATGTCTGGAACGTGGCGACCTCTCTCATAGTGATTCATGCGACCACTAGCAGAACTATCATCCATACCGGCCCTTACCCCAAGCTCCTTTTGGGATATACCTGCTTTTTTACGCGCCTGCTTGAGTCTCTCTGGGAATGGGTTTTTGTACAATGTTTGTTCATCACAAAGTTCTCATATGTATAGATTGTCTAAGTTTCACCTGTCTCTGTATACTTAGCAATCCTAAGTGTTGTGGTTGTGGAAATTTTATGCAGAATAAAAATGTTTACAAAATCAGTAACAAGTTTTATCAAGTTTTACTCAAAATGACTGGTCTAAAAATAAGCAGGAAAGAGCTGATACGATTGGCTATGGAGGTCAATGACTTGGCTGTGTATCAGGCATCAGGCTTGGTTGACCGCCATGTATATAGCTTGAAAAAACAGGATGCAGTGAAAGCTAATGGGCCAAAAAATAATCGGCATTATATTTTTTCAGATGATCTTCTGGGCAGTTTACAAGCATCAATCAAAGGCGATAATTATGATCTAGCAAGTGAGTTGAGGTCTCTGGAAGAAGAGCTTCTGTTGACTCGTTATGAGTTACAAGCCTACCGCGAGATACTTGAAAAACTACCTCAAGAGAAGCAAAAAATTACTTGTTTGCATAAAAATGCATCAGAAAAAATCTACCGGTTGAATGGGAAAATTAGAGCGGTAAGTCAATTGGTGATGATGTAATTAAAAGGTATAAATGAAAGAGGCGTTTTATCGAAAAGAAGCATACCTGAGTCGGCCATAGCGCAAGAAGCGATGCCGCCAACGGAAGGCGGTGGCCAATAGATACTGTGTTCCTAGGCGGCTTATTGATTTGAACAAATTATGTGCATTTTGTGCTGAGCTACTAATGAAAATACCTGCTGTTACGGCTCAACGATAAGGATGACCCGATGCAGAATCTTGTATTGAGGAAAGCAACGCATGAAGATATGGACGACATACTGCGTTTGCAAATTCCCGTGTTCAAGGGAGAGCAGGGGATCCCTGACGAATTGATCCCTATTCCAGCTGAAAAATCGCCACAATGGTGGTGTGCAATTATGAACTCCACAATTGTTGGTGCCGTTGCAGCCTGGAAATAATGCGATGAAACTCATTGGGGGCGATTTGCAACAATGCAAAATTTCAGAGGGTATCAAATAGGTTCTAGCTTGGCTCGGTTTTCACTGCACGAACTTTTCGCACAATCTGTAGATGAAATCCATATGGATGCAAGAGATATCATCGTTAAGACCTTAAACCGAATGGGTGGCTTAGTTGTGGGAGACTCAATGCCATTTTATCGAGGGACGGTGACACCCATGATATTAACCAGAAGTGGTTTAATATTTAATAGATAAAATACTGACGATACATGTATATATTTGAAAACACTATCCATAACTATAAATTAGAGTTGACACATAGATAGCATCATTTATTACCATCCTCAATGGGTGTATGCTTTTTTTCATCTAACTGTGCAGAAAATCCAAATATTAATGATTTCAGCCCGAAATGGAAGGCCATTTCAGCAGAGGTTCTCGCCTGAATATTAAATGCCTCTTGTAATAATGGTGGTGCAGCGTCTATCACATGATTATTTTCTATCTGGTTTGTTGCTTGCTCCTCTAATACTGCACCCAACGTAAAATGGCTGATAGATTGCAGAATGAAAAGAGCCTCCTCGACCGAAAACCCTGCATCGCATAGACAGCGTAGTTGCGCCTCTGCTTGTTCAAACTGGGGGGGCGTAGGAGAGGTCCCTATATGCAATCGGGCTCCATCACGATGGACCAGTAATGCTTTACGGAAACTCAGAGCATTTTCCTGGAGAAACTGCTGCCAACTCTCAGTCGGTAACGGTGCTGAACGGGTGTGATGCTTCGCCAGTATTGCCTCTGAAAGCATGTTCATAAGAGTCTGCTTGTTGCGCACGTGCCAATACAGAGTCGGTTGCTCAATTTTTAGGGACTGCGCCAGCTTACGCGTAGTCAAGCCCTCTAGCCCTTCGCTGTCCAGCAGGGTGAGCGCCATTGAAATTACGTCGTCCAAGCTTAGTCGTGCCATCACTATCTCCTTTTGCTGTTGACAATCTATCACTGATAGAGTTATTTTTCAAACCCTATCATCGATAGAGAACGTTAACTATGAACCGCACTGTGATGATGGCACTGGTCATCATTTTTTTAGATGCTATGGGGATTGGCATAATTATGCCTGTCTTGCCGGCGTTATTACGGGAGTTTGTTGGAAAGGCTAATGTTGCAGAGAACTACGGTGTTTTATTGGCGCTGTATGCAATGATGCAAGTGATTTTTGCCCCTCTTCTCGGCCGCTGGTCAGATCGCATAGGTCGTCGCCCTGTATTGTTACTTTCACTTTTAGGTGCAACACTGGACTACGCATTAATGGCAACAGCCAGCGTAGTGTGGGTGTTGTATTTGGGACGCTTAATTGCTGGTATTACCGGTGCGACTGGAGCTGTTGCAGCCTCAACAATTGCCGATGTCACACCTGAGGAATCCAGGACACATTGGTTTGGTATGATGGGTGCCTGTTTTGGTGGCGGTATGATTGCTGGACCAGTCATTGGTGGTTTTGCCGGTCAACTTTCGGTACAGGCACCGTTTATGTTCGCTGCTGCTATTAACGGGCTGGCATTTCTGGTCTCCCTATTCATTTTACATGAGACCCATAATGCTAATCAGGTTAGTGACGAGTTAAAGAATGAAACAATCAATGAAACCACATCCTCCATACGCGAGATGATCTCCCCATTATCGGGATTGTTAGTTGTCTTTTTCATCATTCAATTGATTGGCCAAATCCCCGCAACATTATGGGTTTTATTCGGAGAAGAGCGCTTCGCATGGGATGGCGTAATGGTCGGTGTTTCATTGGCTGTGTTCGGGCTGACACACGCACTGTTTCAAGGACTTGCTGCTGGTTTTATCGCTAAACATTTGGGAGAACGGAAAGCTATAGCGGTTGGCATTTTGGCTGACGGTTGTGGCCTATTTTTATTGGCGGTCATTACACAAAGCTGGATGGTTTGGCCGGTTTTGCTGTTACTAGCTTGTGGTGGCATCACACTTCCCGCCTTGCAGGGAATTATATCTGTTCGTGTCGGTCAGGTAGCACAGGGACAATTACAAGGGGTGCTGACCAGTTTGACCCACCTGACAGGTGTAATCGGTCCACTTGTTTTTGCATTTTTGTATAGTGCAACCCGCGAAACGTGGAATGGATGGGTATGGATAATTGGCTGCGGATTATATGTAGTTGCATTGATTATACTGAGGTTTTTCCATCCAGGTAGGGTAATCCACCCGATAAATAAGAGCGATGTACAGCAGAGAATTTGAGCAACAATGCTGTACAGCACCGTAAATTCTGGCGCCCTACTCGGTGGATAGAGGTGAGCTGGTAGGTGGGTCTGGGATTGCGATCCATTAATCATCCTTTGGCAGCAACCGAGATAGGCCCACTTGAGCCGGTAGTTCCCCGATGACCTCAATCTTCCAACCCGTCATATTGGCCCGACACATGTGATAATGGTGCGCGATGTTGGCCTGCGCTTGCAAGGCGTGACGGGCTTTATCTAGTGCCTCAGTTGCATTGATGCCAATGCGGTTTAGCAGGAGTTCAACGCGGGTCTCCAGTTGCCTGCGTTCATGGGGGGAGAGTACCCCGGCCATTACCTTTGGCGCTACGTAAAGGCGGGCGTCGTCTTGCGAAATAGTCTTCAAGACACCGCGAGCGTACTCATTGGCGAGAGTGACCTCCTGGGCCATGTATTTGTGCATGAGGTGACCCTCTTCGAGGCGCATGATCACCTCGTTGACGTTGTAGTGACTGTGTTCCTCCAGATAGTCACGGACAAGGAGCTTATGGGCCAGCGCGATGACATCAGCCCGCTCGATATCGTTAGTGAGCCGAAGGCGTAATTCGGTTGCGCTGGCTAATTTGCCCATCGCGGCAGAAAGCAGACGACCACGTTGCGCCTGACCGGGGGACTCATCGCGACCGATAACTCCGGTTGGCAGGAATTTATCGGCTATCTCGCGGCTGACGGTGACGCGAATGCGGCTATTTTCCACGGTGAGGGTTTGATGCTTCATGTTACTGCTCCTGAGTCTGTCCGATGCCCGCGCCCACGGGGCCATGCCTATCATAATTGCGAGAGGCCTTTCGTGGGTAATTACACTGACTTGACCACTTACTTTGCACCCAGCCTTTTTAGAGAAGGTTCTTATGCATATTCCGGCCGATCATGAACACCGATTCCGGTTCAACGTGAACACCATTTCCGGACCAATGTGAACGCTCATTCCGGCTCAACCTGAACACTTTGCTCCTCCTTTCCGGAAACAGTGTTCAACATCCCGGAATCACTGTTCACATTCACCGGAATCATCCTTAACGCATTGATTTAACAACCTTTGATACGCTCTCCCTTTTGCCAGGGAAGAGCCTATGTCTGCCAAGAGGATTGCAATGCGTAAAATTCGTGAAGTGCTGCGACTGCGGCTGGAAGCTGACCTCTCTGTTCGCCAGATAAGTTGCTGCACCAAGGTCAGCGTTGGCTCCATCCAGAAACTCCTCAAAAGTGCCCAGACGCTCGGCCTGACCTGGCCCTTACCTAGCCAGCTTGATGATGGCCAACTGGCGGCCCTGTTCTATCCGCAGGCCGATACCACCATCTCGGCCCGCCATGTTGTACCGGATTGGCCCTCTGTCCATCAGGAGCTCAAGCGTAAGGGGGTCTCCAAACAACTGCTCTGGGAGGAGTACACCCAGCGCTATCCCAACAGCTGTTACAGCTACTCCCAGTTCTGCGACCGTTACAAATCCTGGTGTCAGTTGCAAAAGCGCTCCATGCGCCAGATCCACAAGGCGGGGGAAAAGCTCTTTATCGACTACTGCGGGCCCACGGTGCCCATCGCCTCGCTCTCCACGGGGGAGGTCCGTCAGGCCCAGATCTTTGTCGCCGTGCTTGGTGCGTCCAACTACACCTTTGCCGAGGCTACCTGGTCACAGTCACTGCCGGACTGGTTGCAAAGCCATGTCCGTGCCTTTGAGTTTTTCGGCGGTACACCTGCACTGCTGATCCCCGACAACCTCAAAAGCGGTGTCAGCAAGGCTTGCCGATACGATCCCGAGCTCAACCCCAGCTACCAGCAGTTGGCCGAGCACTATCAGGTGGCAGTGATGCCAGCTCGCCCTTACAAGCCCAAGGATAAAGCCAAGGCTGAGGTGGGTGTGCAGATCGTCGAGCGCTGGATCCTCGCCCGCTTGCGCCACCAGACCTTTTTCTCGCTGGCCGAGCTCAACCAGTGCATCCGGGCCTTGCTGGACGAACTCAACGAGCGCCCGTTCAAGCAACTGCCCGGTAACCGGCGCGAGGCGTTTGAGCAGTTGGACCGCCCGGCGCTGGGACCACTGCCGGTGCATCCCTATCGCTATGTCGCCATCAAAACGGTCAAGGTCAACATCGACTATCACGTCAGCTATGAGCAGCACCACTACTCGGTGCCACACCAGTATGTGGGCCAGCAACTGGAGCTCCATGCTGGCGACACTTTGCTTCAGGTCTATCACCAGCAACAGCTGGTCGCGAGCCATCCGCGTAAAACCATCCCGGGGATGAGCACGATCCCGGAGCACATGCCGGAACGCCACAGCAAGCAGCAACGCTGGACGCCAGGCCGTCTCAAGCAGTGGGCTGCTGATATCGGACCGGGCACCTTGTGCTGGGTGAGCGAACGGCTGGAAGAGAAAGCCCATGTCGAGCAGGCATACCGACTCTGCCTGGGGCTACTGAGTCTTAGCCGGGAGTATCCGCCATCACGGGTCGAGGCCTGCTGTCAGTTGGCTAATCGGGAAGGACTGGTGCGACTCAAACAGCTCAAGTCGGTGCTGACCAGTGGCCGCGACCAACTGCCCGAAAGCCCGCTGAGCTACCCAGAGTTACCGCAAGAGCACGAGAACATCCGTGGCCCCCAGAGCTTCCACTAAAGAGGATACGCCCCATGACCCAACAAACCCTGACCCGCCTGAGAAACCTGAAACTGACCGGCATGGCGGATGCAGTGCAACAACAACTGGAACAGGCCAGTACCTACGAAGGGCTGCCCTTCATCGAGCGTCTAAGCCTGCTGGTCGAACACGAACAACTGAGCCGGGAGCAACGTAAACAAGCTCGGCTAGTCAAGCAGGCGCGGCTCAAACTCCAAGCCACGGTGCAAGAGGTGGACTACCAGTCTGCACGCAACCTGGAGCGGTCACAGGTTGCAAACCTGGCCCAAGGAGAGTGGCTGCGCCGAGGCCAGAACCTGCTCATTACCGGCCCCTGTGGCTGTGGAAAAACCTACCTGGCTTGTGCGCTGGGCTACCAAGCCTGTCAGCAAGGGCATAGCACTCGTTACTACCGGCTGCCGCGTCTGCTACTTGAGCTGAGCCAGGCCAAGGTAGATGGCAGTTACGCCAGACTGCTGGGTCAACTGGCCAGGATAGAGCTACTGGTCCTCGATGACTGGGGACTGGAAGCGGTGAATGCCGAGCAGCGCAACGCCCTGCTGGAGATCATGGATGATCGGTACGGGAAATACTCGACGGTAGTAGTCAGTCAGCTGCCAACTGAAGAGTGGTACGCGAGCTTGGGTGACAACACCCTGGCAGATGCGATCCTGGACCGGCTGATGCACAACGCTCACCGGCTGTCACTGAAGGGAGAATCGATGAGAAAGAGGAGAAGTGAGTTGACCCAATCTGAACAGTCGAGTTAGAAACGGGATGACGTGAGCGCGTTAAGGATCAGGGTGTTCACGTTGGCCGGAATGGCTGTTCAACTTCGCCGGAATACGCATCTTATGGCTGGATTTGCATCAGTGGTTAGGGGTGACGGCCATTGCCGACCTTGGGATAGATGGGCGTAATGATGACCAGCATCCAGGGCCAGGGAAGCAGTTACTCTATTCAAGAGAGGAAAACTTCTTTACGGGTCTGGCGGCGTTTGCTGTTGAACTCGTAATCAGCGAAGGTCAATTGATGACTCACGTTGGAGTTCGTTCTTGGTACAAAAGAGACTCTGGTGGTACTATGTCAAGGCCTTGTAAGGTATTGATTTTTAAGGTTCTAGCCCTTCCGATCGCTCAGCTACGGGCACATCTTGCTACGCAAGAGCACGGAATAAGCCGTGGACAACGCTGCGCGTTGACGCACCGCTTATCTCCGCTTGTACCCGTAGTCGCTCCCCAAGGGAATCAATCTCCTCTCATTTCTTCAACAGATCACGCAGATAGCTGTTCCGGTTATGGGCATTGCTGGGCGCTTTGGTGATGGCTGCAAACTCAGCTGTGCTGCCCACGATATGGACCTCATGCTCGGCCCTGGTTATTGCGGTATAGAGCCAGGCCCTGTCAACGATCCTCCCCTTTTGCAGCGCGATGATGATGCGTGGGAACTGCGAACCCTGAGCTTTATGGAGTGTGATGCAGTAGCCCAGCCTCATACAGTCCAGCAGGGATTGGGTGACATACACGCTCTCGCCTGTGTCCAGTTCAACCACTCCGTAGTCATCTCCAGCCCCGACAGCGCGAGTTAGCGTTCCGAGCGAGCCATTTTGAATGCCTTTCTCGTAATTGTTCTGAGTGAAGAGGATCACATCTCCTTGGCGCAAATCGTTGCGGCGGTAGGTTTCGCCATACATCTCAAATATCATCCGAGCACCATCAGGGTTGACGGCCTCCTGAATAAGATTATTGATCTCCGCCACCATAGCGGTGGTCGCACCTACCACTCGGCTGTTCTCGGGGGATTGCTGATATAACTCGGCACAGACTTGGGCGATCCTCTCTTTGGATGTTTCGTGGAAATAGACGTTACCCATGCTCAAGTGCTCCGGTATGAGACCTTGATTGACCTGCATAGAGTATTCAGGAATGCCTGTGGCTCCCTTCTGGCGTTTAACGATGTCCAGGGTCACGTTCGCAATGGCCTGTGATGCAACGATATCGGCTAGCACCTTGCCACATCCTATCGGAGGTAGCTGGTTTGGGTCACCCGTGAATATGATCCGCACGGTGGGGTGCAGATGGTTGGTGAGCCGATACATGGTGGGCAGGTCGATCATGGATGCTTCATCGATTACCAGCAGATGGCTGGGAAACCCATCAGATGGTTCTATGGGCTCTTGCCGCAACAAGGCGGAAATGGTCATCGTCCTAAAGCCTATCGACTCGTATAGGCGCATTGCTGCGCGTCCAGAAAGGGCGACAGCATGCACCTCAAAGCCCATTTTGCCATAGGCCCGCAGTGCCGTTCTGAGCACTGTGGTTTTGCCAGTTCCTGCGCCCCCCGTGATGCAACTCACCGCATTGTTTAGCGCGGTGAGCACCGCTTCATTTTGCATCGCGGTCAATTCATAGGGCAGCTCATTAACCGCTGCGAGAAACGCAGCATTGGTGGACTCATCGTAACGATTTTGCTGTTTAGCAAGTTTCAACAGCCGCTTGGCAACAACAGTCTCCATCAGCAATTGTGCGGTAGGGTGATAGGTTCCTGTCTGAGGATTTAGGACAAATTGCGCTTGGTTGTAACCCGCTTGAAATGCCTGTGCAGCCAACTCTTTATCGCCAAGCAGCTTGATCAGGAGGGGGAAAAGTCTGGTTTGAGTCGTGTAGGTGTGGCCCTTTTCAACTTCTTTATGGATGGCAAACTCAAGGGCGGCACTCAGTCTCTTCGGATCTTTTAGTTCTACCTCAAACTTCGTTTGAGAAAGGGTATCCACTTCTTCAAACTCCATTCCGAAGCCGACCAACAAGTAGGGATTATCTTTGATTGCTTCAACGGATCCTTCGCCATGGAACTTCAATAGGCGCTGCTGAATGGACGAGGGGATCCGGCATTCGGCCATCCAGTTACAATGGCTCAAGTTCTTGTATTTGGCGTATCCATTGAACAGGGCATCGATAGATACATCACTCAGAATGCCCCTGAGGCGCTCTCTAGACTCTGGCGTGTCGGTGCGCAGGGTGGCGTGAAATTGTGTACCCAGTCGCTGCCAGAGCGCTCTGGCCTTGCCAAGGCCAATCCCCTTGAAATCGGGCTCCTTGGCGATGAATTGGATCAACTGCTCTCCGGTCTCTGGCAGGGTGCATATCACATGCTCAGGTGATTCGTAGGTATGCTGCTGCATAACAACATCACCAATCTCGACCCTCTCAATGAGGGGTATTCCATGGACTGTCCATTGCTGGCCCTGTGACGGTTGTGCCGGAAGGGTGTCAGGCCGCGCCTTAATGGTCACATAGTATTTGCCATCCTTGATCTGGTTGGTCTCGTCATTAAGTGGTATTCCAGAGAAAATCACGTAGCTGGATGAGCTATATGGGATACTGGTAACACGAAATAGTTCGGAATGGAGAGATTGGTTCATCGTGGCAAGATCCCCATTTCGGCCAATGTCTCAGATAGCTCACCGAAGCGCTCCAGTCTGGCTTTTAGCTCCCTTAGCTGCGCTTTCAGTTCAATATTCTCCTGCTCCAATATTGATACCCGTTTGGTATCAAGTAGGCGTCGATGAGTCGTAGGGTCGTAAGTCTTGGGAGCATCTGCATGTTTTTTGACTTGGGCGGTTATTGGCGGCAACACCCCTTTCTCTCTCAAGCTGTCTTCCAAGTGCTGTAGTTTCTTACGAAGCTCGGGATTTTGAACCAAGGCGGAGCGACCACAATCGATCGCCTTGGCGATTTCACCACGACTGAGATTTCCTCTATGAATTATCTGTCGATAGCTATCATCGGTTTGTGTTGCTTTCCATAGTTCGAATGCCCTGACGGTTTCCTTGGCTTTCTCCGCACCGCTCCCCATCATTGACCTCCTGTTCGGCGTTTAACTTCTATAAGCGGCTTTCCAAGCATATCCTGTAATTTTTTTAGATCGGTACTATCTGTTGGGAAGTTATCAATTGATGTCATTCTGACACCATGCATGTAAGCATTATATTGCCATACTATGAAACGCTGTTTGTATGCATCATTCAAACTATTTAATCTGGCCAATTCATTCTCTAAAAGAGCAACCTTTTTTATAAGATACTCAAGCGTTACATCACGCTCTTTGGTAGGCTCAGGTTGAGAAGAACGTTCTTTTAAAAATGTCTTCCTTCGCGAGTATGCATCTTGAATATCTTTGTAAGAGGATAATGATTGACGTTGGACGCCACCTTTAACATCAATCATTATGGCAACTTTTTGACAGAGCAACTCCCAAGTTAACTTTCCTTCCCAAGTATTAATTAGACCTAGTATATTAGGCAGATTTTTTTCTGTGATAACTATTTTAGGCATAACAAATCACCCATAATATTAAAAGCTTTAGAATCGATAGAGTCAGGCGATTGAACTTCAATATTAAGCCCCTTCTCTAAAAGAACAACCTTGGCTGGCGAGGGATCATATACATCAGGAATACGAATGGGGGTGCCATCAAGAATATTGTCATCCTCTAATAGCCGGATCTTTGTTCTAATATGAGCAAGTCGCCAACCGTGTGAGCTAACCCAGCGGTCAGCACCAAAGGCCCCCATTTTATGGCTTTGCTGTGCTTTTTCGAGTTGAGCTGCCACTTGAACTTCTCGTACTTTCAACAGCTCCAATGAGCTACTGAGGCCTTTGATACAGACCAATTCTTTGCAGGTTTCACAGTCACCGTTTCGCTGACATGGAGTCATGGCAAAATCATGTTCACACACGCCTAGCTCTGTTACTATCGCTGCACCAGTAAGGTTCTTTCCGATTTCCTCGAAACTAATTGGAAGGTTACATTTTATTTTGTCCAACGTGTTTGCATTTTCAGGGATAGTAATAACTGCAATTGCATTGGACTTTTCTTCTTCTGTGCGATGATCATAGCTGGCATTATCAGCAACTCTTGCTCTCCCTGCCCAGTTTGCAAGCGTCAACTCATCCATCCCACCCCGTTCAGCTTTGGTACTTAGCCAATGCCTAGCTTGATGGGATGTTATATCGGGTTGTGAGCCATCCTCTCGTAATATGTTATGTTTCTTCCAAAGGAGGACTCCTTTTCTGGCCTCAGACCTAGAAATCCTTGCATTAATTATGTTCACCGTAGGTATAACAAACGAGTGTTGAATAACATCATGTTCGGCATGTAACTCACGGTCTCTATATAGTAACAAAGCCTCTGAGGCCTTAACTTTTTTTGCGTTATCAACAAAAGGCCAGTTAACCAATTTACTGATATACACCATACTCCCATTGTTATCTGGATGCGTTTCTGCATACATCGCTGCCTCCCGTGCAGGCATGCTAATTTTTTTCAATCGTTCGATAGCTTCCAAAGCTACATCTTGCATGACAGTAGGAACCCATTTAATCCCTTCGTTGCCATTTTTGGCTGGCACCCAACGTATTCCAAGTTTAAGTTCTCCGCTGCGATTCTCCTCCCATACAGTACAATCTATAGGCAATGAGAATAACTCAGAGCATCGGGATGGTGCTTGCATGAGCAATGCTATTACAGAAGTAAAATATTCTGCTTCAATACCTAATGAAGGTGCGTCATGAAATAACTTAGCAAATAACATCATATCCTCTTCTGAGGGCAATTTATTTTTACGATGTTCTTTTCCATTCTCATCAAGTTGAATAGTTAAATCTTTTACTTTTTGATATGGATTTGACCACCCAGGAAGACTCGGTGTTATAAAGTTGTCACGGCAGAAATTAAGAAGAAGCTCCATTTGATAGCCCGCTTTATTTCGACCTGCCAGATTTGATATGCGTCTATTAAAAATATCGCCTAGCCTTTCTAAAACTAGGCCATCGAGCATCAGAATATCTGCTTTATGTTTTGATAGAATCAATGCTTCTTCAAGTATTCGAATAGCTTCGAAATGTCTGTGAAGATTTGTTATGGGTTTTAATGCGTAAATGTAGCGAATGTATGCTTTTGCAAAATCAATAAATGGTGCACCTAGGGGAGAGAAACTATAGGAAGTTGATGGCTCTAAATTTGTGGAGAAACGGGCAACAACACGGCGAGTATTGTGAAAAGTGTGCCATAAATTATGATCCCAGCAATCTTCACCGAAAACAGTTAATTTGTTTTTGCTACTTTGAATGAATTTTTCTAGATTCGCTTCTGAATTCAGTTCTATCGCAGGCTTAAAATGAAAAATGTTACTGTCCACTGATTATCCTCATGCTCGTTGTTGTTTCAGTTCAAAGCATTTCTGCACAACCCATTCAACTGCTAAAATTAGCCTATCTTTTGTTGCCGCGTACTCTTCACTTTTTGTCGTTTTCAACCTTACCTCTTTCTCCGCATATAGATGGGATAAGAATTTCTCGTGAGGAGCATCTAATAATGGTCTGAATTTTTCACAAGTATAACAACTTTCATACCCCTTAATGCAAAAGTCATTGGTGCCGCATGCTCCTACGATATCGTTATCCTTGTTTGGTATGCGTGCAGCAAGGTCATGTCCTCGCTCACCCTGCTCTAAGTCAACGATAATGCGACCTAGGAATGCATTAGCAAAGGGAGCCAGTTGTTTGCCAATGGCCTTGTCAATATAGGTCACGGTATCTGCGGTATTTTCTGTATAGACCTTAACATTTTGTGTGTCGTTGTGATCCAATGCCTCCGCTATGATCAACGGCCCCAAACCTTTTCGACCAAGGTTTGTTCCTCTTGTATGACGAAACCGCCGAGCCGTTATATGAATATAGTCTCCTGTTCTTTCAGAAATAGCTTTTTGTTTTCTTTGAAAATTTTTTAGCAGGTGCTCTCTTAGATCTATTGATGACATATTGAAAATGTCAGTTTCTAATAACTCATCAGTCAATGATGTTCTTTGCGCCGCTAACTCAAAAACCATTTCCCAATCAATAAATAATGGAATTTTTGTTGCTTGAGAAGCAGTCAGTTTTATTGAAAATTTTGATTCAAACTTCTTTGTTTCATCTCTGATTAAATTACGCAACGTTAGATAGAGCTCTTCCGTAATTGGAAATTTTTTAAAAGAGAAACGGAATCCACCACCGCGCTGCTTTGCTCTCGGTATATTGAGGTAAAAATTTGTCACATTCTTACTGTGATCATGTTCTTTAAATAAATCGACAGCCTTTATTTGTCGTAACTGTGTGGGGCGTCTAGCTGTAGCTTGCAATAAGCTCACATATGCATAGCATTGAAATGAGATATAGTTATCCCTGAATAAGCGAATAAGTTCATGATTTAATGCAAGTACCTCATTGTTAGTAAAGGCACCTGTTTCAGGGCAACGATTGGCAACAGACACTCCTTTCTTGTTTCCTGATAGAGTTAGTATTTCTAGTGTTTTCACCATCTCTGTTGTTACACCATAATAGCCATATTCATTCCAGCTAACAAGAAAGCCACGGAGTGAACCTAAGTACCATTCATGACTTTTATCAAGCATTGCTCGCCAATTGAGTAATACATCCTCATCTAGTTTTTTGAATCTAGTGTCTCGCAATAGTCGTTGGAAGCATAGATACATATTGGATGTATGGTGTGCTGATTGTTCTTCAGCATAAGTTGCTAGTGTTTTTTTAAATCCATCCAGTAGTTCTGGTTCCATAGATAAAACATCCGGCATGAATGCAATGCTGACATCTTTATTCAACATCCAGCGCTCTGAGTGAAAATCAAAGCTGTAACCATCTTTTGATACTAATTTTTTTGAGCTAAACCTTGATGGGAAATCGTCATATTCTTCCTCAATGTAATCATATTTATTCATTTGTACCCTCTATTCGTTGAGATTCAATAAGTTGTCTCTGTAGTTCTTCTTGCTCTTCGAGTACGAGCTTGTTTGTTTTTTTGCGAATATGACGTTCAACATATGGTTTGGCAGAACTTTCTGATGTGTGCCCCATTTGATGCATTCGGCTTTTTGCTTCTTCACTAGGTGAAATAAAAGTACGGTTGTTGTTCGGGTCTTTAGATAGAACATTGTTCTTGTCAATTATTTCTGAGAACCACTGGTTCCAGTTATGCCTAAAATAATGTGGGTGTATTGATTTGAACCGCTCATCTACAGATTTCATTGTTGGCACGATGATACTATCAAATGTACTGGTCGAGATTGGCAGTCCTTGCGTTTTTCCCTTCCTATGTGTAACAAACAAATATGGATGCTTGTTCGCGTTAGGAGTCTTTGCTCGTATATTTATGATGTAGTCATCAATGAGGGCCGCAGTTTCATCTCTAATTCGCAACCTTCTTTCTTTCGTTTTTGCTACAGGCTGATTTTTGCGAGGATCATATATGTCATCATGGTGACGTTTTACCCATATGAATTTATTTGGCCCGTGAAGCATTAAAAAATTCGATTCAATAGATAGTGATAGTAACTCACCTCTTCGTATGCCTAGTTCTTTTAAAAGTAAAAACATAAGATGATTTCGTTTTTTTGTCGAAGCATGTTTGAATGGATTCTTTGGATGGTCGAATTGTGCCACAGCCATAAATTCCTCAATTAATCCATCAGGCAAATCTTTACCATCCAGTTTGTCTACAACATTCTTACCTTTGCCTCTAGGGCGAACATCCAGTATGCGTTTATTCATACTGTTAATTTCTGTGAGTAGTTCAGTGCTATTACAGTTCTGTACAGCTACTCTAGCAATGAAATCTAAATAACCTGCAATAGCTGTCACTCGATTGTAAATGTTGTTACGTCCCACAGTGGGGGTGACACTGATTAGTCTTGGGGTATTAAATAAATCAATGACCTTATCTCTGGTTTTTTTACTTTTAGCTAAGCCTTTGACATGAGAAATATCATGACTGAGATGTTCTTTGATGTTGTCAATGTCAGTGTCGCTAAGAAACTTACCTTTCTGAAACTCGGAGAACAGGTCTCTGTGTTTATTTTCTTCCCATTGAAGAAACCACTTTAATGCACCTAGGCGATTTGAAATGGTATTCACCGACAAGCTGCTACGAAGTTTTGTTGTCACCCAGAGGGTAGCAAGAAAATGAGGCATACCATCATTGCCCATTAAGACAGGGTAACGTTCACCATTTGCAAAAATCAATCTATCTAGCTTATACACTGTGCATCCTAATCTTACATTTTCCTCATACATAAAGTTATAGTGCTGAAAATCGCGATGGCAAGTGAAATGCAAAAATAAAAAAACCCAGCATTTCTGCTGGGTTGCTTTGCACTCAAGATGGCGAAAGTGATTTATTCTTACACTTTCATCTTTTACAAGATCTAGAACGGGATATCGTCGTCGAAATCCATCGGCGGCTCGTTATATACCGGCGGCGCAGATTGCGGCTGCTGGGCAGGACGGCCATAACCGCCTTGCGGCTGCATGTTCTGCTGCGGAGTCGGTGCCGGGCGCTGCTGATTCATCGGCTGCTGGGCAGGCATGCTCTGCTGCGGCTGACCCCAGTTACCCTGGGATTGGCCACCCATGTTCTGGCCCATACCCTGACCGCCTTGCGGACGACCACCCAGCATCTGCATCACGCCAGTGAAGCTGTCGACCAGCACTTCAGTGGTGTAGCGTTCCTGGCCGCTCTGATCCTGCCATTTGCGGGTTTGCAGTTTGCCTTCCACATAGACCTGGGAGCCCTTCTTCAGGTACTCGCCAGCCACTTCGGCCAGCTTGCCCATGAAGACGACGCGGTGCCATTCGGTACGCTCTTTCTGCTCACCAGTCTGCTTGTCGCGCCAGGTTTCAGAGGTAGCCAGAGTAATGTTGGTCACAGCACCGCCACTCGGCATGTAGCGTACTTCCGGGTCTTGCCCGAGGTTACCGATCAGAATGACTTTATTGATGCCTCGACTGGCCATAATCTCTCTTCCACCTTATTTACCGGCCAGGTCGAAACCTGGTCCAACACGACTAGATACCTGATTAGTTGCTGTGTGCGGGGCGCAATGTCCCGCAGACGCATGTGACGGTCATAGTAACAGTTGCGAAGCGGATTGGCAGCATCCTTAACCGGCTTGATGTGCCAAAGGCAACTGTTGGCTCCTGCTGCAGTGATGGTCGGGTTGATGCTGTTTTGGGCGCGTCCGGCATCACATTTCTGCCATATATTCCTGTTATGCTGGCCGATTGGCGAATTGGAATCGGTTTTTAAATCGACTAAAAACATATGGTTACGATATTTATGAGATCCATTCTCATACTTTTTTAATATTGTGCTCCCATACCTCCTTGGTAGACTCAGTCGGCCAGATTAGGTGGTTTACAGGTTCAAGGAAGAGCACACAATGAAAGCCGCATGCCCGATCGCACTGGTCACTGAAAATAATGTGCAGGCCAGCACATTTGCTGCATACCTCATCTCTCATTTGAGCCGTCCCGTCCAGCTAATCCACGAGATTAATCAGCTAGATAACCAGTGTGACGGCACGCTGTTTCTCATCGATCTCGACTATATTCGCTCCGGCCAGTCACTGGGCTGGAACCGGGCGATCTCCGAACGCTTTGGCATGGCGACCACCGTGCTGCTCAATGCTCCCACTGCGACGGATCGCGACCTGCTGCTGATGTGGCCGCAGATCTGCGGTCTGTTTTTCCGTCAGGATCCGCTCGACAGACTGGTTGCCGGGTTGCAGAAAATCCTGTTGGGCGAGTACTGGATGCCGCGCCACCTGCTGTGCGAGCTGGTCGAATACTATCGCCAGGGCAACAGTTATCTGCTGCGTAACGACACTCTGCTGACCGCCAGAGAGCAGGAGATCATCCGTTATCTGATGACGGGCGCCTCCAATGTCGAGATCGCCGACAGCCTGTTTGTCAGCGAGCATACCGTCAAATCCCACCTCTATAACGTCTTTAAAAAGCTGAATGTGAAGAACCGGATCCAGGCGGTGAGCTGGGCCAAAGAGTATCTCGATGCTCCGGACTCCCACTGATGAAAGCGCTCTCTGTGGCGTGTTGCCTCGCGCTGCTTTGGGGCTGCACGACCGTTGTGGCAGCCGAGGCTGATACACCGCTGGAGTCGGTGCAGCCGGAGCAGGAGAGTGATCGGCTGGATGTGGATGGTCTGGTACTGGATCGCACCTTTACCCGTTTCGGTCAGGGCTTTTATAACGAATTTACCCGGTTGCGCAGCGATGAAGACCCGGATGCCAGAGAAAATCTGACGATTCATGAGCGCCCGACAGCTCGCTGGGGCAGCCTGATCTGGATCACTCATAACCGGAAGGTGATTTTTAAAACCGCGCTCTCTCCCGGCCGCAATCAGCAGGAGCAGAGCGCCAAACTGGCTTGGTCACAGGTCAGGCAGACCCTCGAGCAGCAGAAGATCGCGACCCTGTTCATGGATACCTTCGATTTGGAACATGATGAACTATAAGGATATTTCTCATGCGTGCCCGGTTATGGCTAGTTGCAGCCCTGATAGCGCCAGCGCTCCATGCGTCGGAGCTTGTCTATCGCCCCGTCAACCCCAGCTTTGGGGGTAACCCTCTCAACAGCAGTCATCTGCTTGGCACCGCCAATGCGCAGAATGATTACAAGGATCCCGCCAGTGGCAGCGGTAGCAGCGGCACCTCGGCGCTGGATCGCCTGACCTCCAACCTGCAATCCCGCCTGATCAGCCAACTGCTGGCCGATATCGGCAAGGATGGCAGCCAGAGCGGCAGTCTGGTGACCGATGATTTTGCCATCAATGTGGTGGATGAAGATGGCACCCTGGTGGTTTCGATCACCGACCGGGTGACCAACCAGACCACCATGATCGAAGTGAATGGCCTGATTGCCGACTGAGGGCGCGATGAAACGACAACTGTTATTGATAGTGCCCCTGCTTGCGCTGGCTGGCTGTGCGACCCATATCGGCTCGCCCGTTGCCGATGAGAAGGCAACCCTGATGCCGCGCTCCGTCTCTTACAAGGAGCTGATCAGTCTGCCCAAGCCAAAAGGGAAAATTGTTGCGGCCGTCTACGATTTTCGCGACCAGACCGGTCAGTACCTGCCTGCACCGGCGTCCAACTTCTCAACGGCGGTCACCCAGGGTGGGGTGGCCATGCTGAGCACGGCCTTGTGGGATTCCCAATGGTTTGTGCCGCTGGAGCGGGAAGGGCTGCAGAACCTGCTGACTGAACGCAAGATTGTGCGGGCGGCCCAGAACAAGCCCAATGTTCCCGGCAACAATGCCAATCAACTGCCCTCGCTGGTCGCCGCCAACATCCTGATCGAGGGGGGGATCGTCGCCTATGACAGCAATGTGCGAACCGGCGGGGCGGGGGCCAAGTATTTTGGCATCGGCGCCAGCGGGGAGTATCGGGTCGATCAGGTGACGGTCAATCTGCGTGCCGTCGATATCCGTTCAGGCCGGATCCTGAACAGTGTCACCACCTCCAAGACAGTACTGTCGCAACAGGTGCAGGCAGGGGTATTCCGTTTCGTCGAGTACAAGCGCCTGCTGGAGGCCGAGGCCGGTTTCAGCACCAATGAGCCGGTACAGATGTGTGTCATGTCGGCTATCGAGTCCGGGGTGATCCGGTTGATTGCCAATGGTGTGCGGGACAATCTGTGGCAACTGGCCGACCAGCGGGATATCGACAATCCGATCCTGCAGGAGTACCTGCAAGACAATGCCCCGCTGCTTTGAGTTTTCCCGCTCGTGCAATGCCCTCCCTGGTGGAGGGCATTTTTTTGGCCTCCATCGAATACGAATTAAGACTTTCTGCTCAGCGACAGGGCGACGCTTTTCATCCTCGAATCAGCGGAGTGCCTGATAGGCCGCCTCTGGTCTGACAGGGATACTGTGGGCGTTTTCCAACAAGGCGATGGCGCGATGAAACACCTGTTGAGTGCTCTCTTTTTCCTGCTGATATCGGGCGGCCCGCAACTCGCCGCAGAGCCTGCCGCCTTCGACGAGCTGGCGATGGCAAGCGAGCTGGATTCCGGTCTGCAGAACGATGGGAATCAGGCGCTGTTGTGGCAACTCGGTAGCGAGCAGCAACTGCACCTCACCCAGCAAGGGGAGCTGAATCAGGCGCGTCTGCTGCAACAGGGTTGGGCCAATGAGTTGTCGCTCTCCCAGGTTGGAGATGAGAACTGGGTCAATGGCGCGCAACTGGGCGAGGGCAATAGCGCCGAGCTCTATCAGGCGGGCATCAATAACCGGATTTGGCTGCTGCAACAAGGCAGCGGCAATGAAGCTTGGATCAGTCAGCAAGGGGCAAACAATCAGGCCCGGGCGATCCAGCTGGGTGATGGCAATCAGGCCAGCATCGAGCAAAACGGTAACGGATTGGCGGCAACCGTTATTCAGACGGGAGCCAATCAGCAAGTAAATGTCGTTCAAACCAACTGAGCCTAGGCTCAACCATTAGCACGAGAGGGAAATCATGTTTAAACGTACCATCATTGCCTCGGCAGTTCTTCTGGCGACCAGCACCGCTTGGGCGGCATCTACTGGCAATCAGGCTGAGGTGACTCAGGCTCAATTCTCCACCGGCAACCTGGCGTACATCCAGCAGGTCGAGGAGAGCACGGCTAACAAGGCGGCGATCTATCAACAGGGTAACGACAACCTCGCCTCGACCGAGCAGCGCAATACCGGTGCTTCCACTGCTGATATCAAGCAAGCCGGTGGCAAGAACGAAGGGGAGGTATTGCAGCAGGGGGTGACCAATAAATCGACCGCGACCATTGATACCAGCGGAGAGCTGAACAAGGCCTCGATTACCCAGCAGTACTACAACGGTGAGGCCACGGCCAGGGTGAGCCAGCTTGGTGATGGTAACGATGCCCGCATCAAGCAGGATGATGGTGACCGTGCCAATTCAGTGATTGAGCAGCAATCGAACGATAACAGTGCGCAGATCAATAACTACTGGTCTGATTATGCCAATGCGACCATTACCCAGTCAGGAGAAGGCGGGCATATTGCGGATGTCGATCAACGCGAATCCGATGGTGCCGTTGCCAGCGTGGCTCAAGAGGGGGGCAATAACACGGCCTTAGTCGCACAACGTACAAGCAACTTCGGTTACGGCGCAAACGAGGGCACCTCTGCGGTCGTCAAGCAAAGTGGCAATGACAACACTGCCGAGGTCACTCAGCTGGGGCTGGCCAACGTGGCAACGGTGGAGCAAAGCGGGACCACTGGCAGCGTGACAGCCCAGCAGTCTGGTGCGACCGCCGGACAAGGGAACAACCTGCTGGCCAAGCAGGCTGGTTCCGGTGAAACCGCCCTTCTGACCCAGACCGGAAGTCGTAACCAGATCGACTCTGAGCAGAGAGGTTCTGAGGATCTGTTGACCATCACCCAGAATGGTAACGACAACATCGCCAACGCCAGACAGAGCGGAACTGGTGAAACGGCGGTCGTGACTCAGCTGGGTAATGGCAACCAGGCCGATACCAACCAGCAGGGGTCTGGCAACACTGCACAGGTCACTCAGAATGGCAGCAATAACCAGGCGGTGGTTGATCAGCTGGCCAGCAGCGTGGGTGGGTTTGTCACTATCGATCAGTTGGGTAGCGACAACTATGCGAATGCAGTGCAAGAGGAAGGTAGTCGCAACAAGGTCGATATTGACCAGAACGGCACTGGCAACCAGGTTGCCACCGCGCGTGGCGTTGAGGGCAAAGGAGCCTGGACCTGGGGCTCGGACAACGAGCTGGTCGTGGCTCAGAAAGGCACTGACAACTGGGCTTATGCCGATGCGTCTCACTCTGACTCTGTGGTGACAGTGACTCAGGATGGGAAACTGAACAGCGCCAAGGTCGAATCCTATCTGGGTAGCGACAACACGCTCACCGTAAGCCAGTTAGGTGAAAAACACGTGGCCAACGTTTACGTCAATGGCGGCATGGGCGGTGGCAATAACGAAGTCGACGTTGCACAAACCGACAGCCTCAACACTGCCAATGTGACTGTCTATGGCAGCGATAACATGGCCTATGTCTATCAGGGTTCTGGTAGCAACTGATGGTTATCTCCGGATTCAGGGGCCTGCGGGCCCCTCTTTTGTTGGTGCTGCTCTGTGGGTTGATGCTGGTTTATCGCGTTCCTTCACCAGCAACTGCAAGGGAAACCGAGATAGAACCCGATCCGTCGATCCGCTTGTCCCTCAATATGGTGCAGAGCGAACAGGGGCTGTCACTTGCGCCAACGCTGCTCAGCAAGCGCGACTTGACGGTGAGTGTCAGCTTGCTGGTGCATGGCGAAGGGGCGGCCGGGAGCACGACTCAGCGCCAGAGCCGTAATCTGTCGCTGCAGGCTGGAGTGGTCATGGCGGTTGGCAAAATAGGGCTGGGTTTGCGTTGTCCCTATCGGGTCGAGGTCACCGCTCTGATATGGCAAAACGAGCGGCTGCTGGTGGAGAAAAAAGAGCAGATGGGGTGCGCCGGATGATGCGCATTTCATCTCATGACTGTCTATTCATCCAGTAGTCTCTATGCCATACTGACTCGCTCAGGTTTCTGTATCGAGCGTGCAACAAGATGGAAAAGATCGTGGTCCGGGGTGCTCGCACCCACAACCTCAAGAACATCAATCTGACCCTGCCCCGCGACAAGCTGATCGTGGTCACCGGCCTCTCCGGCTCGGGCAAATCCTCTCTGGCGTTCGATACCCTCTATGCCGAGGGGCAGCGCCGCTATGTGGAGTCCCTCTCCGCCTATGCTCGCCAGTTCCTCTCCCTGATGGAGAAGCCGGACGTCGACCATATCGAGGGGCTTTCGCCCGCCATCTCCATCGAGCAGAAGTCCACTTCCCATAACCCGCGCTCGACCGTCGGCACCATCACCGAAATCTACGACTACCTGCGTCTGCTGTTCGCCCGGGTCGGTGAGCCGCGCTGCCCGACCCATGCCATTCCGCTTGCCGCCCAGACCATCAGCCAGATGGTGGATCAGGTGCTGGCCCAGCCGGAGGGGAGCAAGCTGATGCTGCTGGCCCCGGTGGTGCGCGATCGCAAGGGGGAGCACACCAAGCTGCTGGAGAATCTGGCGGCCCAAGGCTACATCCGTGCCCGCATCGACGGTGAGGTGTGCGATCTCTCCGACCCGCCCGCGCTGGAGCTGCACAAGAAGCACACCATCGAGGTGGTGGTGGATCGCTTCAAGGTGCGCGAGGACCTTGCCTTGCGTTTGGCCGAGTCGTTCGAAACGGCGCTGACCCTCTCCGGCGGCATCGTACTGGTGGTACCGATGGACGGTGAAGAGGGGGTTGCCCCCATGACCTTCTCCGCCAACTTCGCCTGCCCGGAGTGCGGCTACTCCATGTCGGAGCTGGAGCCGCGCATCTTCTCCTTCAACAATCCGGCTGGTGCCTGCCCGACTTGTGACGGTCTCGGGGTGCAGCAATATTTCGATCCGGCCAAGGTGATCGGCGATCCGGCCATCAGCCTGGCCAACGGCGCCATCCGTGGCTGGGACAAGCGCAGCTTCTACTATTTCCAGATGCTGAAATCTCTCTCCGAGCACTACAAGTTCGATCTGGAGACGCCGTGGGAAGATCTGCCGATCAAGACCCAGGAGGTGCTCCTGCGTGGCTCCGGTCGCACCGAGATCGAGTTCCGCTACATGAACGACCGCGGCGACGTGGTGGTGCGCAAGCACCCGTTCGAGGGGATCTTGCACAACATGGAGCGGCGCTACCGGGAGACCGAATCCAACTCGGTGCGCGAAGAGCTCTCCAAATACATCGCCAACAAATCCTGTACCAGCTGCGGTGGCAGCCGACTGCGGGAGGAGGCACGCCACGTGTTCGTTGACAACCGCAACCTGCCGGCCATCGCCGAGCAGTCTATCGGCGATGCGCTCGCCTTCTTCGAAGGGCTGAACCTCACCGGACAGCGCGCCCAGATTGCCGAGAAGATATTGAAAGAGATCGTCGAGCGGCTCGGCTTCCTGGTTAATGTGGGTCTCAACTATCTGAGCCTGTCCCGCAGCGCCGAGACCCTCTCCGGCGGCGAAGCGCAGCGCATTAGACTGGCCAGCCAGATCGGTGCCGGTCTGGTGGGCGTCATGTATGTACTCGATGAGCCTTCCATCGGTCTGCATCAGCGTGACAACGAGCGGTTGCTCAAGACCCTCACCCATCTGCGCGATCTGGGCAATACCGTGATCGTGGTGGAGCACGACGAGGATGCCATCCGCCTCGCCGACCATGTGCTCGATATCGGCCCGGGCGCTGGCGTGCACGGTGGCGAGATTGTTGCGCAGGGCACCCCCCAGCAGATCATCGACAATCCGGAATCGCTGACCGGTGACTACCTCTCCGGTCGCAAGCAGATTGCCATTCCGGCCGAGCGCACGCCGCTCACCGGCAAGTGGCTGAAACTCAAGGGGGCAAGCGGCAACAACCTGCGCAACGTCAACCTGGATCTGCCCATCGGGGTGATGACCTGCGTTACAGGTGTTTCCGGCTCCGGCAAGTCGACCTTGATCAACGACACCCTGTTCCGCATCGCCCACCGCGAGCTCAACAAGGCGACCGAGTCCACCCCGGCGCCCTATCGCAGCGTCGAGGGGCTGGAGCATCTGGACAAGGTGGTGGATATCGACCAGAGCCCCATCGGCCGTACCCCGCGTTCCAACCCAGCCACCTATACCGGTTTGTTCACTCCGATCCGCGAGCTGCTCTCCGGCACCCAGGAGGCGCGTTCACGCGGCTATCAGCCGGGCCGCTTCTCCTTCAACGTGAAAGGGGGCCGTTGCGAGGCCTGTCAGGGGGACGGGGTCATCAAGGTAGAGATGCACTTCCTGCCGGATGTCTACGTACCGTGCGACGTCTGCAAGGGCAAGCGCTACAACCGCGAGACGCTGGAGGTGAAGTACAAGGGCAAGAACATCCACGAAATCCTCGAGATGACGGTGGAAGATGCCCGCGAGTTCTTCGATCCGGTGCCGGCAGTGGCGCGCAAGCTGCAGACCCTGATGGACGTGGGCCTCTCCTATATCCGTCTCGGCCAGTCTGCTACTACCTTGTCGGGCGGCGAGGCGCAGCGGGTCAAGCTGGCGCGCGAGCTCTCCAAGCGGGATACCGGTCAGACTCTATACATTCTGGATGAGCCGACCACCGGGCTGCACTTCCACGATATCCAGCAACTGCTCAAGGTGCTGCACCAGCTGCGGGATCGCGGCAATACCATCGTCATCATCGAGCACAATCTGGATGTGGTTAAAACTGCCGACTGGATCGTCGATTTGGGACCGGAGGGCGGCGCCGGTGGTGGCCGCATTCTGGTGACGGGGACGCCGGAAGAGATTTGCACCAATAAAGAGTCTCATACAGCTCGTTTTTTGCGGCCACTATTGGCGCGATAAGCCGTTATAATCGAGGGGCCTTTGGCCCCTTTTTGTTATAAAAATCGGGAGCATAGGGGGACGCTCGTCAGGTGTGGGCAGGCTTGGTATCTCAGCATCATGGTAATGGATATATCGGGTTATGGCTCAGGCTCCGCGCACGATTGATCATCAGTTGGCTTACTCCATGTTCCCCATCTGGCTGGGGGCGATCCTGCTATTGCTGGTCCTGCTGGCGTGGGCCCAGATCCCGGCTGCCAGCCGGATTGAAGAGCAGCGAATGAAGGAGCATCTGCTGCGCGTGACCAAGGCGGTGCAGGCGGATGTGGCCGCTCTGGATGCATTCAGTCGGGATTGGGGCATCTGGGATGACAGCCATCGTTTTATGGACAACAAAAGCAGGGCGTACATCGAATCCAACCTGTTCAGTGATATGCCGATGCGGGATTTTAGTCTCAACCTGATGAGCTTCATGGATCTCACCGGCTACGAAATCTGGACGCGCACCCTGCTACCCGATGCGCCGGGGATCAATCCGGACCAGTTTCCCTACTTCCTTGATGAACTGAAAAAGCAGTTGAGAGAACGCTCGGTGGCGCAAGGGGGCATTAATCTGCACGGGATCCGTGCTTCCCAGTGGGGGCCGCTGATGTACTCGTGGCAGCCGATCAGAAATAGTGACGAGTCGGCACCGTTCAACGGTTTCTTGCTGGTTGTACGTTGGCTCGACAAGGCCTATCTCGAGCAGGTATCGGAGCGTACCGCGCAGCCTCTGGCGATTTCCCACGCCAATCTGGATATCACCGCTACCTTCAAACAACTGAAACCGCAAATAACGTATCGCCTGATCGACCTTGGGCTCACCCGGCTTAGGGGAGAGGTGCGACTGCTCAACAGCGATAACCAGCCGGTGCTGACTCTGGTGATTGAGGAGGAGAGAAAGATCTTGAGTGGTGTCATGGAGGGGGCGCTCTGGACCTTTATCGGCATGCTGTTTATCAGTTTTATCTGCGTCATGATCGCCATGTATCGGCTCAATAGCATTGTGCTTACCCCGTTGCAGCAGCTGGTGTCGGCGCTGCAACGCTTTGGCGATCGGCCAGATGCCACCTTGATCCCCTATATCGACAGCAGCGCCGAGATGGCGACCCTGAGTGGCAAGTTCAGGGAGATGGCCAGCAAGGTTAGTCAGCAACACGATGATTTGTTGGAAAAATCCAGCCAGATGGAGATGGCTGCATTCACCGATCCCTTGACCCGTTGCTTCAATCGTCGCTATCTCGATGGCTGGTTGCAGGCCAACCGGGCCAAACCTTGTCTGTTATTGCTGCTGGATCTTGATCATTTCAAGCGGATCAATGACCGCCTTGGCCATGACATCGGGGATCTGGTGCTGAAACAGTTGGCGGATCTGCTGCGCAAGGTGGTGACAGGAGAGCGCGAGCCGATCATCCGGCTGGGCGGGGAGGAGTTCTTGTTGCTGCTACAAGTGGATGACGAGCAAGAGTTGGCGTTGCGGGTCGAATATCTGCGCCAGCGTGTCGCTCAGCACCGCTTTGGCAGAGAGGATGCGCCACTCTGGTTGACGGTGTCTCTGGGGTTCTGCCGCTATCCGTTGCACCCGGAGTGTCCGGATTCATTCTGGAGTCACAGCTTCAAACTGGCGGACATGGCGCTGTATCAGGCCAAAGTCGGCGGGCGAAATCGGTGGTGTGGCTACGCTGGTAGCCTCTCTGTGGAGGGAATGGGCCAGACTCCGGAACAGCTTGCCGAAGGGGGGCATATCACCCTGCTGCACTCTGTCAATCCGGATTAACCCTGCCGTACCAATACCAGATAGGCCAGGGCGACAATAAAACCGAGCAGGATAAAGAGAAAGGATCCGATTCCCCACACGGCCGCGAGAAAGGCCCTCACCTTTTGCCATTTCGACTCATTTTTCATAAATAAACCATTACTTCCCAGTAACTTGCATGGCGCAAAAAATACGCTGATTTGCCCACATTAACAACAATTAATAGCCACTCTGCCGCGCAATAAGATGTGGTTTGTTTGCTCCTTTTGGCGCTGGATGCGGGTAGTTACAACCTGTCCAAACAGGTATTTCAGCTTGTTGTCTGGGGGCTCAACGAGATTGGGAGGGCGCGCAAAGATGTCACACCAATCGATTTATTTCTGTGCAACCTTTGCTCCAAGTCAATAACTTTGCATTTACAAGGGCATATAGTCAGCGGGCTTACAGCATCAAATGAAAACAAAAAAAGGGATTACGTGATGAAAAAATTACTTCCTCTGATGATTGCCGCTGCAGTGACCTCTCCTTTCGCCATGGCCCATCAGGCTGGTGATATTCTGGTTCGTGGTGGTTTGGCCATCGTTTCTCCTCAGGAGAGCAGTGATGATGTGCTTAACACTGGTGAGTTTCAGATTGATAGCAATCAACAGCTTGGCCTGACCCTCGGTTATATGATCACCGACAACTGGGGGGTTGAGTTGCTGGCTGCAACCCCGTTCTCCCATCGTGTGAGCACTGCTGGATTGGGGGAAATTGCCAAGGTTAAGCATCTGCCACCTACATTGATGGCCCAGTACTATTTTGGCGATGCCAAGAGCAAGGTTCGCCCGTATGTTGGTGTGGGCGTGAACTACACCACTTTCTTTGATGAAAAAGCGGTCGGTGCATTGGCACAGCTGGGTGATGTCAACGTGAGTCTGGATGATTCATGGGGTCTGGCTGGGCAGGTTGGTATCGATATGGCGATCACTGACCGCTGGTTTGTAAACGGTTCAGCCTGGATCATGGATATCGATACAGATGTGAACGTCGATGTGAATGGTAGCCGTGCTGCGACCATTAAGACTAACATCGACCCGATGGCCTTTATGGTAGGTGTTGGCTACCGCTTCTAATGATTCTGACTGCGGTTCTGAACGGATCGTGGAAGATAGCAAAGTACGTCTCTTTCAGCCCGGCTTGTGCCGGGCTTTTTTCATATGGCTGATTTTGTCTGGACTGTGATCCAACCCGATACAAATCAATTAAATACCTGCCGCTATATTTCAGTTATTCGCCACCCCTGCCGATAGTGACTATGTTCACTTTACCTTCCCCCCAATGAGTGAGGATGTCTCCATGGGTTTATCTATCGTGCAGCGGATCATCGCCGGATTCGTGTTGATGCTGCTGTTGCTGATCCTGCTTGGTGTGATCAGTACCTTTAAAATCAAGGGTATAAATGACGGCCTCTCTGCCGTATCTGACCGGGCAACCCCGCTGGTGGTGGCTGTCGCAGGTCTCAAGGGGGCACTGCAGGATAGCAACCGCTGGGTGCTGGTCTACCGCACCAGTGAAGATGCCGCCCAGTTGCCGCAGCTGGCCAATCAGTTCAAGGAGCAGCAGAACCGCTTCGCCCAGCTGAGTCAGGAGATGGGTAAATTTACCGACGTAGCGGATGCTCGTGCCCGCTTCCAGCAGGTCGAGAGTGCTACCACCCAATTTTATGGCTTGGCGGATCAGGTGTTGGCCCAGCATCGGCAGTGGGTCAGTGCACTGGAGCAGCGCCACAATCTGGAGATGGAATTTATCCGCCTTGAGGATACCTACCAGTGGGCGGCGGATCTGCTGTTGCAACAGACTGCCAGCAAGCGCTCCATGCGCAACAAGGCGGAGCTCATTACCTCGGGTATCGCCCGCGATCTGAAGAATATCCGCCGTGCCGATGCCAAAACCGACCTGAATGAGCTGGAAAAGGTGTTGAGCAAGGACATCGAAATGGCCCGCAAGCGGTTGGAGCGGGTAGTGGTGCCCGATGATGTAAAAGCGCGCTTTGTCTCCAATCTGGATCGGATGCAGGAGTTGGCGCTCGGCGCTCAGGGCTTGCTGGCGACCATGCGTCAGGCTCAGCAACTGGCGCTGTCGCTGGCCACGCAAAATCAGCAGCTGGATGCCAGTCTGGTCAACAGCCTCAATTTGCTCGATGAGATGGGCAAGTCCGCCGGTGCCATCGCCAGTGATAGCCGGATCAACGCCGATGCGGCGGTCAGCAGTGCCAGCTTCTGGATCCTGGTGGTTGCCGCGATGTCGGCCGTTGCCGCGCTGGTGATCGGCTATACCACTGCGCGCAGCATTCAGCGCCCGTTGCAGATGATCAACAAGGAGCTCGATTACATGGCGGCCGGTGACATGACCCGCCGCATCAACTACCGCAGCAGTTGCGAATTTGGCAGCCTCTCTCGCTCCATCGATACGCTGGCGGGCAAGACTGGTGAGCTGCTCTCTCAAATCAATGCAGGCTCTCGCCATCTGGTGGATGAGGCGAGCCGCGCCGCCGAGATCAGCGAACGGGCCATGTCCCGGGTACAGGAGCAGAAGAGCCAGACCGATCAGGTGGCCGCCGCCATTACCGAGCTGGAAGTGAGCGCCACCGAGGTGGCCCGCTCTACCGATGGCACCAAGCGGGAAGTGGACCTGGCCGATGAAGAGGCGCGCAATGGTCGCCAGAAAGTGGCCACCACTCGCCGGATCACCGAGCAGCTGGCTGGCGCCATGGAGGAAGCGGTCGGGATCACCTACAAGCTGGGCGAATTCAGTAACAACATTGGCAGCATTCTCGATGTGATCCGCAGCATCGCCGAGCAGACCAACCTGCTGGCCTTGAACGCCGCCATCGAAGCGGCCCGTGCTGGCGATGCCGGCCGCGGTTTTGCGGTGGTGGCCGATGAGGTACGGGCGCTGGCCAATCGCACCCAGACTTCGACCGAAGAGATCCAGGGGATGATTGAGAACCTGCAGAGCTCCAGCAAGCATGTGGTTGAAGTGATGGGGCGCAGCCAGGAGCAGACCCAGAGCTGTGTCGAGCAGACCCGCGAGATGGATGTGGCGCTGCAATCCATTGCCGAGCGGATGGGGGCCATCAAGTCGATGGCGGATCAGGTGGCCCATGCCGCTCAGGAGCAGATCTCCGTCAGTCAGGGGGTCGCTCGTCATATCGCCGGTATTGCCGATGTGGCATACGAGACCGAGCGGGAGGCGCGGGAATCCGCCAGCAGCAGCGAAGTGCTGGCCGACCTGGTCGCCAAACAGCAGCAATTGATCGCACATTTCAAGGTCTAGGAGGGCTTATGTCTAAAAAGTGGATTGGAGCCCTGAGTCTCCTGTTGTGTGGCCAGCTGATGGCCAGCGAGCTGGTGATTGAAAGCTGGCGAACCGATGACAAGGCGTTGTGGGAGCAGAAGATTATCCCGGCATTTGAAGCGGCGCATCCCGGCATCAAGGTGAGTTTTCATCCGGTGCAAAACGTCAACTACATACCCACTCTGTGGGAGAGTCTGAAAGGGGGCAAAGCGGGGGATCTCATTACCTGTCGTCCGTTTGATGACTCGCTCGCCCTGTTCAAGGCGGGCCATCTGGCCGAGCTGACCGAAATGGCAGGAATGGAGAACTTCCCGAGTTTTGCCCAGTCACCCTGGCAGACCGATTCCGGTGCCCAGACCTTCTGTGTGCCGATGGCCTCGGTGATCCATGGCTTCTTCTATAACAAGAAGATACTCAGTGAATTGGGGATCACCTTGCCTCAAACCCGCGACCAGTTCTTTGCCGTGCTGGACAAGATCAAGGCCGACGGGCGTTATGTGCCGTTGGCCATGAGCGGTTCCGAGAGTTGGGTTGCCTCCGAACTGGGGTTCCAGAACATTGGTCCCAACTACTGGAAGGGAGAGGACGGCCGTCTGGCACTGATCGGCGGACAGGAGCGGTTGGACAACCCGCAATATGTGAAGGTGTTCGACGAGCTGGCCCGCTGGCGTTCCTACCTCGGTGAAGGTGGTGAGAGCCGCGATTATGCGACCAGCAACGAGCTGTTCACCTCGGGCAAGGCCGCCTTCTACGTGGCGGGCTCCTGGGAGATTGCCCCCTTCACCGGCAAGGTCGATTTTGGCGTCATGCGCCCGCCGGTGGCCAAACAGGGTGATGGCTGTTTCTTTACCGATCACACCGATATCGGTATGGGGATGAACCCGGCCAGCAAGAATAAAGAGGGGGCAATGGCTTTTCTGCAGTGGCTGACGACGCCGCAATTTGCCGAGCTCTATACCAACTCGCTGCCGGGATTCTTCTCCCTCTCCAACCACTTCTTCGATGTCACCAATCCGGCGGCCAAAGAGATGATGGAGTGGCGCGATCAGTGTGACTCGACCATTCGGGTGGCGACCCAGATCCTCTCCCGTGGTACGCCCAAGTTGGGGGATGAACTGGCAGAGGTGAGTCAGGCTGTGCTGCTTGGCAAGATGGAGCCCAAAGCTGCCGCTGATCGACTGGAAAGTGGCTTGAAGGGCTGGTATGCCCCTCATCAGGGCAACAAGGCCAAGAGCGCGGATTGTCAGTGTGATGCGGTTGCCCCTGCTCCTGTTTCGGCGCCGACGACTGAGGTGTCCGCAGCTCCCGCGACCAGTGAAACATCGGCCGTGGTGTCACCGGCTGTGACTCCCGCAGAACCCGCATCAGCGGCCGCTGCCCCATTACCGGCGCCGTCGGATGAGGTGGAGCAGGCGCTCTCCAACGAGCTGGAGGCGCCACAGCAGCCACAGCAATAGGTCATCGGCATCAATAAAAACGGGAGGTATCAGCCTCCCGTTTTTTTTATGGCTCGTGGCCAGCATGTATCGCTTTATTGTGCTTCGTGGGGCCAGCGGCAGAGGCTGCCGATGCGGGCAACCGGGGCAAACCCCAGAGAGCGGTAAATGCGCTGGGCATGGTAATGCTCGTCAGCCACTATGATTAGCTGCTTGGCGCGGGATAATCCTGCGCGAGCCACTTGACTCAGCAGCTGGCGGCATAACCCCTGGTTGCGCCACGCCTGGTGCGTGCGTACCAACTGGAAGCGCCCAAGTGTGCCGCAGAAGAAGAGGCCACAGCTGGCGACCAGTTGTCCCTCTTTCCAGATCCCCCACCAGTCCCCGAGACCATCGGCAATCATGGCCTGATAGAGCGCCTGGCGGGATCGCAGATAGGGGAGATAGCTCTGTTCCGAGTGTCCCTCATCCCGTTCATGGAGTTCGAAGTCGAGCCACTCAGGCCAATCAGCAGTGGTGAAGGTACGTGCCTCAACCTTGTTTATGTCGCCGTGAGGAGGTGGGCAACTCTGTTCATCCAGTGCCAGCACCACGCACTCCATATATTGGTAACCCGTTGCGACAAAACCGGCGATCCGGCTGTTTTGCCCGGCCGCCAGTGGCCATTGGAAGGTGCGGTGGCGCACTCGAGGATCCTGGCCGATCAGCTGATCAAATGTGGCTTCCAGCCAGCCTTTGTCACGGTCGCTGGGCGGGGTGGGGAGCAGCAGGTAGTTGCCGAAGTAGTAGTCGGGAGCATCCGGCGTGCGAACCGCCCAGAACTGATCGTGCTGAACAACCTCGCCCTGATAGCGATCGAACAGTAAGTCGGTGGCAAAGCCGGGATGGGTATCCATGATGGTGCTCCTGCAAAGACTCATTCTGTTATCGGCAGGAGTGGGAAATAGATGAAAAGGGGCCGGAGAAACCTCCGGCCAAACAATCACACGCAGATTCAGAACGTCCAGGACGATCTGCCCCCATCATAACTCGACTGGGGCAATTTTGGGATGGGCACTTTTCGGTTACGTACCGTTAATTTTGTAAATATGAAGTTCGTCAGATCGGATGTGAGGTAAATCCCTGTTGACTTTGTGTCGTTTTGCTCATAAATATAAAGACGTTTAGACGTCCAAACATCCGTTTTGACGTGGGCAGATGGATTGCAGGACAGGGAGAAGAGCAGATGGGATTTCACAGTGCACGTCAGGTTGAGGCGCTCAACCAGAGCTTGGCAGATTTGAATGGCGATATATCGGTCAGTTTCGAGTTTTTTCCGCCCAATAGTGAAGGGATGGAGAATACCCTCTGGCAGTCCATCGAACGGCTGAAAGTGCTGGAACCCAAGTTCGTCTCCGTCACCTATGGCGCCAACTCCGGCACCCGTGATCGCACCCACAAGGTGATCAAGGACATCAAGGAGCGGACCGGCCTGATTGCGGCGCCGCACCTGACCTGTATCGATGCCAGTCGCGACGAGCTGCGCACCATCGCCCGCGACTACTGGAACAGCGGTATTCGTCATATCGTGGCTCTGCGCGGTGATTTGCCGCAGGGGTTGGAGAAGCCGGATATGTATGCCACCGACCTGGTTGCCCTGCTCAAGTCGGAGGCTGACTTCGATATCTCGGTTGCCGCCTATCCGGAAGGGCACCCGGAGGCCAAGAGTGCGCAATCCGACCTGCTCAACCTCAAGCGCAAGATTGATGCCGGTGCCAACCGCGCCATCACTCAGTTCTTCTTCGATGTGGAAACGTATTTGCGCTTTCGGGATCGCTGCGCCGCTATCGGCATCGATGCCGAAATCGTGCCGGGGATCCTGCCGGTCTCCAACTATCAGACCCTGGCCAAGTTTGCCGGTTTTACCAACGTGAAGATCCCGCGTTGGATGCATCAGCGTTTCGAGGGGCTGGATAACGATCAGATGACCCGCAATCTGGTGGGGGCGAGCATCGCCATCGATCAGGTGCGCGTGCTGAGTCAGGAAGGGGTGAAGGATTTCCACTTCTATACCCTGAACCGCTCCGAGCTGACCTATGCCATCTGCCATACCTTGGGGGTTCGTCCCAAGGGTTGACCGGTAGCCACCGCGATAAAAGCAAAAAGCCAATGAGTTGCTCATTGGCTTTTTCGTTATGGCCGATTATCAAGGTCTGGTCGGGGCGATCTCTTTTGGCTCAAGATCGATAACCGCATTACCGGCAGCCCCCGGATACTGGCGATAGACCTGATCCTGCTCCAGTGTGTAGAAGGTATCCAGATAGTCGTCGTTGTTGGTCATCCAGGAGTCGGGCAGTGCCTTGACGATGCGACCGCCGAGATCGAGGAAGGGTAGGGCTTCCGGCACGCCACCCGCAGTAAAGCCGAGTTTGAGAGCTTCAATCAGCAGGGCGCTCAGCTCCTTGTAGTTGACGTTGTCATCCTGCTCCATCATCACCACATCGACGGCACCCCAGCGATAGCGATCCCAGTAAACCAGGATCTGGTTGGGGGTGTAGTCTGTGTTGTCATAGTCGAGGTAGGGCATGTCGACAATATCGACTACTGGCTCATCCCGACTGGGATTGACCCCTGCGACCACCGCATACACTTCGGCCGCGCCGAGCAGCCAGGGCTCCTGATCATCCTTCAGTCTGATCTTTTTCAGGATACTGGTCTTGAGTGGCGCCGTGCTGGCCGCCACTCGCGGAGCGCTTTGCAGATCCGCATCGGCCAGCGCCTTGCGCATCACCTTCAAGCCTGCGTTCTTGGCTTTGACGGGATCGGCTTCGACTACCAGAACCGGCCGGGCCGGTGCCTTGTCCACATCCAGATAGACGGGATTGCCAGTGCTGTCGAACGCTTCAATGGCGCTCCAGCTCTTCTCATCCCCACTAGGAACATAGGCGACCAGCGGTTCGATGCCCTGTTGCACTGCGGCGGCCTGATCGGTGTTGGCCAGTCGCAACTGCATCAGTTGCTTGACCTCGCCATCCAGTCCTTGCCGGCTGATGGCCGCCTGGTTGGCATCGCTCGCCTGCCGTTTAAGCCGTGGGCTGGCCTTCTGCAGCAGGTTGGGAAGCGGGCTCTGGTATTGCTGATTGCTCAGCAGGGGCAGCAGGTTTTTCTGCTGAAGTGCGAGCTGGCGAGCCAGCTCTCGATCCGTATCGGCAGCCTGGACGCTCGTAGCACCCAGTATGGCCAGTAGTAACAAGACAGCCTGATTTTTCATTTTTATACTCCGTTGCATGGAACCTGACAGGGCAACACGTCCGGGAAGATTGGTGCCCTAGCGCCACTAGAAGGAAATTAGTTTCACTTGTGAATCATTTTATGTGGATAGTGTGCAGAGGTTCACGGTTTGAGGTTCAATTGATTCCTTTGTCGATATGATTGGAACTGATAGATAGCCAGACCAATCAGCAGACCCCAGCAGGCTGCCGCGATGCCGAGCAGGCTGATCCCGGACGCGGTAATGATAAAGGTAAGCAGCGCAGCTTCTCGGGCTTCATCCTGTTGCAAGGCAGAGTGCAGACTGCTGCCGATGGTGCCTAGCAGGGCCAATCCGGCGACGCAGGTGACAAGGGCTGCCGGAAAGGCGCTAAACAGGGCCGCGACGGTCGCGCCGAAGCAGCCGGTCACAAGATAAAAGCAACCCGCCCAAACCGCAGCAGGCCAGCGGCGTTTGGTATCCGGGTCGACCTCTTTGCCCATGCAGATGGCTGCAGTGATGGCGGCCAGATTGAAGGCATAGCCGCCAAAAGGGGCGAGCAGCAGGCCAGTCAGGCCAGTCCAGCTGATCAGCGAGGAGGTGGAAGGCTGATAGCCGTGGGCCCGCAAGATGGCAATTCCCGGCATGTTTTGCGATGTCATGGTGACAATGAACAGCGGCAGCGCGATACCAAACAGGGCATCAAGGGAGAAGACTGGCCATGTCCAGACCGGGCTGGCGAGTTGCCAGTGAAGGGTGCCCAGTTGCAATCCCCCCCGCACGCTGCAGGTCAGCATCCCCACTCCCAGTACTAGCACCATGGTATAGCGGGGCCAGAGATGACGACCCAGCAGGAAGGCCAGCAGCAGGGTGCCAAGCAGCAAGGGATCTTGCGGGGCGACCTTGAATAGATCCAATCCGAATCTGAGCAGCACGCCAGCGAGCATGGCGGCGGCCAGTGGAGCCGGAATATGTTTCATCAAACGGTCGAACCAGCCGCTGATGCCACACAGAGTGATCAGCAGGGACGAGATCACAAAGGCGCCGATGGCTTCCGCCAGAGTGAAGTTGCCCAGCGTGGTGATCAGCAGTGCCGCGCCCGGTGTGGACCAGGCGGTTAGTATGGGTATGCGGTAATAGAGAGAGAGGCCGATGCAGCTCACCCCCATGCCGATCCCCAGCGTCCAGAGCCAGGAGGCAACTTGGGCAGTATCAGCACCCGCTGCCGTGGCGGCCTG
>NZ_JBQBFE010000001.1:3400000-3710000 GCF_051919165.1 Aeromonas sp. 96A
GTGAAATAGAACCTGAAACCGTGTACGTACAAGCAGTGGGAGCCCTTCGGGGTGACTGCGTACCTTTTGTATAATGGGTCAGCGACTTACATTTTGTAGCGAGGTTAACCGTATAGGGGAGCCGTAGGGAAACCGAGTCTTAACTGGGCGTCTAGTTGCAAGGTGTAGACCCGAAACCGGGTGATCTAGCCATGGGCAGGTTGAAGGTTGAGTAACATCAACTGGAGGACCGAACCCACTAACGTTGCAAAGTTAGGGGATGACCTGTGGCTGGGGGTGAAAGGCCAATCAAACTCGGAGATAGCTGGTTCTCCCCGAAAGCTATTTAGGTAGCGCCTCGGACGAATACTACTGGGGGTAGAGCACTGTTTGGGCTAGGGGGTCATCCCGACTTACCAACCCCATGCAAACTCCGAATACCAGTAAGTAATATCCGGGAGACACACGGCGGGTGCTAACGTCCGTCGTGAAGAGGGAAACAACCCAGACCGCCGGCTAAGGTCCCAAAGTTCTGGTTAAGTGGGAAACGATGTGGGAAGGCTCAGACAGCTAGGATGTTGGCTTAGAAGCAGCCATCATTTAAAGAAAGCGTAATAGCTCACTAGTCGAGTCGGCCTGCGCGGAAGATGTAACGGGGCTCAAACCAGGCACCGAAGCCGCGGATTCACACTTATGTGTGAGTGGTAGGGGAGCGTTCTGTAAGTCTGCGAAGGTGTATCGAGAGGTATGCTGGAGATATCAGAAGTGCGAATGCTGACGTAAGTAACGATAAAGGGGGTGAAAAGCCTCCTCGCCGGAAGACCAAGGGTTCCTGTCCAACGTTAATCGGGGCAGGGTGAGTCGACCCCTAAGGCGAGGCCGAAAGGCGTAGTCGATGGGAAGCAGGTTAATATTCCTGCACGACTTGTAATTGCGATGGGGGGACGGAGAAGGCTAGGTGGGCCAGGCGACGGTTGTCCTGGTGAAAGTGCGTAGGTGGTGTTTCTAGGCAAATCCGGAGACACAACACTGAGACACGAGACGAACACACTACGGTGTGGAAGCCATTGATGCCCTGCTTCCAGGAAAAGCCTCTAAGCTTCAGATTACAAGTCATCGTACCCCAAACCGACACAGGTGGTCGGGTAGAGAATACCAAGGCGCTTGAGAGAACTCGGGTGAAGGAACTAGGCAAAATAGAACCGTAACTTCGGGAGAAGGTTCGCTCCTGACAGTGAAGTCCCTTGCGGATGGAGCAGTTGGGAGTCGCAGTGACCAGATGGCTGGGACTGTTTATCAAAAACACAGCACTCTGCAAACACGAAAGTGGACGTATAGGGTGTGACACCTGCCCGGTGCCGGAAGGTTAATTGATGGGGTTAGCGCAAGCGAAGCTCTTGATCGAAGCCCCGGTAAACGGCGGCCGTAACTATAACGGTCCTAAGGTAGCGAAATTCCTTGTCGGGTAAGTTCCGACCTGCACGAATGGTGTAACCATGGCCATGCTGTCTCCACCCGAGACTCAGTGAAATCGAATTCGCCGTGAAGATGCGGTGTACCCGCGGCTAGACGGAAAGACCCCGTGAACCTTTACTACAGCTTGGCACTGAACATTGAACCTACATGTGTAGGATAGGTGGGAGGCTTTGAAGGCGTGACGCCAGTTGCGCTGGAGCCGTCCTTGAAATACCACCCTTGTATGTTTGATGTTCTAACGCAGGGCCCTGAATCGGGCTCGCGGACAGTGCCTGGTGGGTAGTTTGACTGGGGCGGTCTCCTCCCAAAGAGTAACGGAGGAGCACGAAGGTTGGCTAATCCTGGTCGGACATCAGGAGGTTAGTGCAATGGCATAAGCCAGCTTAACTGCGAGACGGACAGGTCGAGCAGGTACGAAAGTAGGTCATAGTGATCCGGTGGTTCTGAATGGAAGGGCCATCGCTCAACGGATAAAAGGTACTCCGGGGATAACAGGCTGATACCGCCCAAGAGTTCATATCGACGGCGGTGTTTGGCACCTCGATGTCGGCTCATCACATCCTGGGGCTGAAGTCGGTCCCAAGGGTATGGCTGTTCGCCATTTAAAGTGGTACGCGAGCTGGGTTCAGAACGTCGTGAGACAGTTCGGTCCCTATCTGCCGTGGGCGTTGGATGATTGAAGGGAGTTGCTCCTAGTACGAGAGGACCGGAGTGAACGAACCTCTGGTGTTCGGGTTGTCACGCCAGTGGCACTGCCCGGTAGCTAAGTTCGGAATCGATAACCGCTGAAAGCATCTAAGCGGGAAGCGAGCCCTGAGATGAGTCATCCCTGACCCCTTGAGGGTCCTAAAGGGCCGTTGGAGACCACAACGTTGATAGGTGGGGTGTGTAAGCGCGGCGACGTGTTGAGCTAACCCATACTAATTACCCGTGAGGCTTAACCATACAACACCCAAGAAGTGTTTCTGGCCTTGTAGCGAATGAACGAACTACTCAAATTCAGTGGTAATGACAAAGCAAACTGGCCAAGTCGTTATTCACGTCAGCTTTCTAGATTAAGAATTTGCCTGGCGGCCATAGCGCCGTGGAACCACCTGATCCCATGCCGAACTCAGAAGTGAAACGCGGTAGCGCCGATGGTAGTGTGGCATTCGCCATGCGAGAGTAGGACACTGCCAGGCACCCAATTAAACAGCGATGTGAAGAATCACGTCACTGGCTGCGAGGATGACACCTCAGAAAAAGCGGCAACCAATTTAGCGCAAGCTAACCGAATGCGGAGCGGTAGTTCAGTCGGTTAGAATACCGGCCTGTCACGCCGGGGGTCGCGGGTTCGAGTCCCGTCCGCTCCGCCACTAATTTAAAGGCCTTCCCAGATGGGAAGGCCTTTTTGCTATGGGCGATTTTGTCCATAAGACCCACAGATTTGCATACCAGAACGAACACCAAAGCCCAGTCTCACGACCGGGTTTTGGTATTTTTAGCGTGTAAACAGCCAGTGTTAGCATTTATCTGCAGGAAGAGAACTAAAAAGCCTGTCATCTCCTCCATTTTCTATCTATATCAAGCTCTTATCTGATGGATTACTGGCCATATTAACTGGTTTACTTTTGGCCAAACTCTGTTCATGGCGCGCGATTAGGGTTGTATCTCGCTTATAACTCGGTAGAGTAAGGGCATCTTGAGTTTGCCTGTCCCGCGCTGGGTTTGCCGGGTTCCAGGTGTAACTTGGCCAGTTTTTATCAACCTTAAATCAGTGGTATCGATATGGAACAAGTAAACAAGTCCACCTTCAGCGATGTACTGGAATATGTGCGTATGTCCCGTCGCCAGAACAAACTCAAGCGTGAAATTGCGGATAACGAGAAGAAGATCCGTGACAACCAGAAGCGCGTACTGCTGCTCGACAACCTGAGCGACTACATCAAGCCGGGTATGAGCATTGATGATGTGCAGGCGATCATCGCCAACATGCGTGCTGACTATGAAGAGCGCGTGGATGATCACATTATCAAGAACGCCGAGCTCTCCAAAGAGCGTAAAGAGCTGAGCACCAAACTGAAGGGCATGAGCTCTCACAAATAAGCATTCAGCTCTCGCTTCAGAGACACCGGCCACTGGCCGGTGTTTTGTTATCAGCTCGGATCTCTGCCACTCCTGCAACAATCGGCTCCCCTTTTTAGAATTGCCCTGTTACCATCACCACAAAGCGGTCAATAGTTTCAAGCCATTGACTTGAAAAGACTAAGCTTGAGTGAAACACAATAAATTGCGCAACCATGGTGGGGCTGATATGGGCGCATCAGAACAGACGGATTTGACACAAGTGGCATCTCAAGATTCATCTGTCCAGACCTCGGACGGGAACCCAAAGCGCAAGCGCCGTCCCTGGTGGCGTTGGCTGTTCTGTTTTCTCTTTTTATTGTGCCTGGGGGCGGTGATCGCTCTGGTTGGCTATGAGATGAAAACCTCGAAGCTGCAATCTCAGGAGATATCCCGTTATGCCGCCAAGCTCACCTATCAGGTCGAGCTTGGCCAGAGCAAGCAGATCGCATTCCCTGAGGATGGCCCGTTCGACAAGCGGCTCGGCTATGTGCAACTGCCGATGATGCAGGAGCGTTTGCTTCAGCGGGGCTATGAAGTCAGCAAGCAGGTGCATTTCTCCGACGCGCTCTATGACTACGCCAGTCGTGGCTTCTTCGTGCCCTATACCGAGAAGGTGCAGGCTGGCCTGACGTTGCACGATTGCCGCGCAGAACCTTTCTATCAATTCAAGTATCCGACCCATCACTATCCGGATTTTGACTCAATTCCGCCGCTCGTCATCCAGTCGCTGCTGTTTATCGAGAACCGCGACTTGCTGAGCAACGAAGAGCCGTTGGCCAACCCGGCGGTCGACTGGCCCCGTTTTGCCAAGGCCGCGCTCTCTCAAGTGGGCAAGGCGCTCGATATGCAGGATCAATCTGCCGGTGGCAGTACCCTGGCGACCCAGGTGGAGAAGTATCGCCACTCGCCGGATGGCCTGACCCTGTCGCCGACCGAGAAGATCCGTCAGATGGCCTCTGCCAGCGTGCGTGCCTATCGTCTCGGGCCGGAAACCCTCGAAGCGCGCAAGCTGGTCGCCTGGGCCTACCTCAACTCGGTACCGCTCTCGGCTGCGCCGGGATATGGTGAGGTGCATGGTTTGGGGGATGGTCTCTGGGTCTGGTTTGGTGCCAATGTCGATGACGTGAACCGTCTGCTGGACCCCGCCCGCAACCAGAACGCACCGCTGGCCGAACAGGGACTTGCCCTGCGTCAGGTTGTCTCTTTGATGATTGCGCACCGCCGTCCCTCTTACTATCTGGCTCAGGGGCGAGAGGCGCTGGCTACCCTGACCGACAGCTACCTGCGCCTGTTTGTGCAGGAGGGGATGATCACGCCACCTCTGATGGAGGCGGCGCTCAAGGCCAAGATTACGTTCCGGGACTTCCTGCAGTCCCCGGCTATCACCCGGGTGAACAATAACAAGGGGTTGCAGGTTGCCCGTACTCGCCTGAGCCGTCAGCTCGGGGTGCAGCTCTATGACCTCGACCGGATGGATCTGACCGCCGATACCAGCCTCAACATGCCGCTGCAGAACGAAATCTCCCGTTATCTGCAACAGCTGGCCGATCCGACGTTTGCCGCTCAGGTGGGACTGTTTGGTGAGCGCCTGCTCTCGCCGGAGAAGACCGGCGATGTGCGCTACAGCTTCACCCTGTTCGAGAAATCGCCGGAAGGGTTCAAGGTGCGGGTGCAGACCGACAACACCGATCAGCCGTTCGATATCAACGAAGGTTCCAAGCTGGAGTTGGGCTCAACCGCCAAGTTGCGGGTGCTGACTACCTATCTGGAGATCGTAGCCGAGCTGCACGACAACTATGCCGGGATGCCGGTCGAGAATCTGCGCAAGCTGGCTGCCGTCTCTCAGGACAACCTCAGCCGCTGGGCCATCTCCTATCTGATGACGGCTCAGGACAAGAGCCTGCCTGTGATGCTGGAAGCCGCGCTGGATCGCAAATACTCCGCCAGCCCCAACGAAGGGTTCTTTACCGGTGGCGGCATGCACACCTTCAACAACTTCCGCCGCGAGGATAACAATCGTATTCCGACGTTGCGTGACTCTTTGCGTGAGTCGATTAACTTGCCCTTTGTGCGGCTGATGCGCGATATCGTGCGCTACAGCCTCTACAAGGAGGGCAACCGTGCCCAGTTGCTCAAGGATGACAAGGATCCCCGCCGTCAGGAGTATCTGGCCAAATTTGCCGACAAAGAGGGCCAGACCTATCTGCTGCGCTTCTGGCGTAAATATCGCGGCAAGACTCCCGAGGAGCAACTCGATACCTTCCTCGACGGTCTCAAGCCGAGTGCGGTACGTCTGGCGGCGGTTCACCGCTACCTGATGCCGGAAGCCAGCGAAGCCGCATTTGCTGCCTTCCTGGCGGAGCGGTTGCCGCGGGAGAAGCTGAGTGCGAAGCGGGTCAATCAGCTCTATGTGAGCTATGGCCCGGGCAAGTATTCACTGCCGGATCAGGGCTACATCGCCCGGGTTCACCCGCTGGAGCTGTGGTTGCTGGCCTATCTCAAGGAGTTCGACAAGGCGACCTTTGCCGACGCTGTGGCAGCCAGTCGTGACGAGCGGCAGGAGGTCTACAGCTGGCTGTTCAAGACCCGTCATCGCAGTGCCCGTGACAGCCGGATCCGCACCATGCTGGAGGTTGAAGCCTTCCTCGATATCCATCAGCGCTGGGCCAAGCTGGGTTATCCGTTTGATCATCTGGTGCCTTCGCTGGCGACCGCCTTGGGTAGCTCCGGCGATCGCCCGGCTGCACTGGCCGAGCTGATGGGGATTATCCAGAATGGCGGTATCCGCTCGCCAACCTTGCGTATCGAGCATCTCTCGTTCGCCAAGGGGACGCCCTTCGAGACCGAGTTTGAGCCGCAGCACACCGAGGGAACCCGGGTGATGCCAGCAGAGGTGGCGGCCGCCTTGCGCAGTGCGCTCTCCAAGGTGGTCGAAGGGGGCACGGCAAGACGTATCGCCGGTGCCTTTACCCTGCCGGATGGCACGTGCTGCAGATGGGGGGCAAGACCGGAACCGGGGATAACCGGATTGAAACCGTGGGTCGTTATGGCAACGTGACCAGCTCGCTGGCGCGCAACCGCACCGCGACCTTCGTTTTCTATCTGGGTGAGGATCACTTCGGTACCCTGACCGCCTATGTACCGGGTAGCCAGTCTGACAAGTTCCGCTTCACCTCGGCGCTGCCGGTGCAGGTGCTCAAGGGGATGGCTCCCCTGCTGACGCCTTACTTGCAACCGGGCTCCCATACCCAGTGTCTGGCGAACCAGTGATGCGAGCGAATTACCGCTCATCACGCAGATAACTGACCAGAAAAAACGGGGGGGCTGACAGCCTCCCCGTTTTTATTTCCTTATCGGACGCAGCAGCGCTCGATTGCGATCAGGCGTTCAGTACGAACTGCTCGATCACCTGAGCCACGCCATCTTCATCGTTGCGGGCAGTGGTGTGCTGGGCGAGAGACTTGATCTCGTCGGTGGCATTGCCCATCGCAACCCCGAGGCCTGCATATTCGATCATGTGGCGATCGTTGCCCGCATCCCCGACGCAGATCACCTGATCGGCGGTCAGGCCAAGGTGCTCGGCCAGTGCGGCCACGCCTGTTCCCTTGTTGCTCTGCTTGTTCATGAACTCGAGGAAGAAGGGGGCGCTCTGTACCACGGTATAGCGCTCATAGAGCTCTGCAGGCAGTCGCTCGATGGCGCGGGAGAGCTGGGGCGGCTCGTCGATCATCATCACCTTCATGATCTGCTCGTCGGCAGGCAGGGTGGCGAAGTCTATCAGATTGATCGGCATGCCGATCAGGCGGGATTCGTGCTCGGTGTAGGTGCTGACACGGGGACTGATGAGGCCCTGGGTGACCGAGAAACCGTGGACGTTCACCTCCAGCTCGTCAGCCAGTTTGGCGACGGCGCTGGCGTCACTGCCGGTCAGCAGCTGGCTGCGGATGATGCGCTGATCGGCAACCTGCTGTACCAGAGCGCCGTTGTAGCAGATGACGTAGTCATGCTCTGTGGTGAGGCCGAGCTCTTCCAGATAGCGGCTCATCCCTTCCAGCGGGCGGCCGGAGGCCAGCACAACGGTTACCCCTTTGGCGCGCGCGGCGCTGATGGCGGCGTGGGTGCGGGGAGTAATCTGGCCCTGCGGGTTGAGCAGGGTGCCATCCATATCCAATGCGATCAGCTTGTACATCTCTCACTACCTGAGTCTGGGTGGCCCGCCCGGTGGGGCCAAGGAAGTGGCGAGTGTAGCGAAAATCGGCGGCGGGATCACGGCCGGTTCAGCGATGGGGCCGTGCCGGTTGATCTATTTGTGCCCCTCGTAAGGGGTCATCTCCAGGGTTTCATCATGGATGGTCAGGCGGGTAGGGCCTCGGGTGATGGTAACCTTGCGTTTGAAGCTGGCCATCTCGACCTCGATGCCGGAGTAGAGGTGCTGGGTGGCAATGACCTCCATTTGAGCCATCAAGTTTCGCAGCTCCTCCTGGTTGGCGGTGAGCTGCTCATCGAGCTGGGCCAGTTCGGCCAGCTGATGGTCCCGGATCGGTTTGAGCTTGCGCAGGGTATCCGGATTGCGCTTGTCGCCGGGCAGTTGCAGCAACTTCATGACCAGCTCCTTGATTTTCTCCAGCTGGGCCTGACACGCCTGCTGGCGCAGCTTGAGCTGGTGTTCCTGCTCCTTGTGGGTGAAGTAGCCGCCGAGGATCTGCAGCCGGGTATGGTTGGCGGCCTCGGCCCCCAGGCTGGGGGCCATGATCAGGCGATTGGCAATGCTGGTGCCCCCCAGCAGAGTGCCTTTGCGCATGTTGCTATCGCCTACCTTGATATCTTGTCCGCTGCGGGAGTAGCAGTGGCTGAGCTGGCTCTGGATCTGGATATCCCCCCCGCTTCCAGCTGGGCATACTGGGCATAGCTGGCGTGGATCTCCCCCTGCGCATTGAGTTGGCAAAGGTACTCCCCCTGCTCGTTGCGGCGGCCAATAATGCCGTGGCGTACCGTGATGCTGCCCCCAGCTTCGATCCAGCCCCCTTCGATAAAGCCGCCTATGACGATGTCACCGCTGACCTTGATCTTCATGCCCGGGTTGACGTCGCCGCTGACGATTAAGCCCCCTTCAAAATCAATGTGGCCGTGGCGGGCATCCACCTGTTTGACGCTGAGCACCTCGTCCACCTTCATGCCCGCTTTCTCCTGACAGGGCAGGCCAGCCCGACCGGCAATCAGCAGGTCGGGATCGTCGGGGGAGATAAAGGTGCCCTCGCCAGCACTCATCGGACTGTCTTTGCCATCTTTGGCGGGCAGATCCTGACCGGTCACGGTAAAACCGGGCACCCCGATGGTGGCCGGATGGCGGCGCATCAGCGGAGCGCCTGCCTTGACGGTGACGATGGAGCCGAGATCCCGCAGGTCGACCTTGCCATGCCCCAACTCCTGCGGTTTGAGGATCCGTTCGGCCGGGGTCTCCACCAGCCGCTCATAACGAGTGTCCTGACCATTGACGGCAGGCTGGCCGTTGGCAATCACCAGCTTGAGCTGACTGCCGGGGGCGGCTTCCTTGGCTGACTGGATGGCAGAGGTGAGCAGTTGCTCACTCACCCCCTGTTTGATTTCGCTGATGGCGATCGCCTCTTTCAGCTGTTCCAGCGTCACATACTTGCCCCCCCAGTCGGCAGTGATCTGGGCGATGGCGCTCATGCGATCCTTCTCCACTATTACGGCGAGTCGGGCATCCTGACGCTTGCCGACAGGGATGGGGTTGGCGGGGATGGGGGCGGCAGGGTTGGTGAGCAGGGTATTAAGCAGGCTGATGGCCTGTTTGATCCCCTCAGGCAGCGGCTGATAGCGGCGACAGTTGGAAGCGAGCAACAGAGCCTGCACATCCTGTTCCGTGACAGGTTTGGTGAGACCGGCGGCAATCCGCAGGCAGACCAGTTCCATATCGCTTGATAGCAGTAACCACTCTTTGCTTAACACCGCATCTCCTTGCTGGATGAGAACGGAGCGATCGGCTCGCTCCTCTACTGTCATTTAATCTCTCAATGATTAATAAAGCGAGTCGCCAACCCTGAGAGTGGGCAGTATTCAGATATTTCCTCTGAATGGTCAATGAATTGAAGTCAAATCGGTGATGGCGGCCAGATAAATGTGGGCGCTGTTTGGCAATGGAGTGAAAAGACGGATCGCAGCGCCAGCGACATAGGGTCGCTGGCAGGTGAATGGCGGTTCTTATCAGCTGCGCTGGGCTGTTCTGGCCAGGGTGAGGTAATCGCCGAGCACCGGCTCACCCAGCATATGGCGGCGCAGCATGTCGAGGGCGGCAAAGGCGAGGATCTTGCGGCGACTCTCCGGGTCGGGGTGGCTGACCTTGACCGTCTGACCGACGTGTTTTCCATCGGCGCTGAGTAGCAGTGGCACCCCCTCTGCGCCCTCTCGCCCAATGGTCAGTTGCAGGCCCGCATCGGTTGTCGGCAGTTGTGCCAGCTCATCGGCCAGTTGCGTACTGAAGTTGGCCTCCAGCCGGGGATGGCCGTGACAAAGCGCCAGCAGGGCGCCGCCACTCTCTCCCTCCAGCAGAGCCAGAGGCTTGCCTTGCAGCAGCGCCAGGATCTGCTGCGCCGGTTCCGTATCTCCGCTGCCAACCAGCCAGGGGCGGATCGTATCCAGCAGTCGGCGCTCTGCACTCTCCATGTCAGCGGCACTGGCGCCGTGGCCGATCAGTTTCAGCTCGATAAGGGGCATGGAGGAGCGGTAACCCAGCTCAATACCAGCTGGCCAGGGTTCGGCATCCAGCATATCGCTGAGCGCCGACTCCGAGACGCCGAAGGTGTAAAAGCGACGCAGCTCGGTATCGATCTGCGCCCCGGCCAGCTGTTTGAGGCGCGGCAGAATTTGCTCGCGCACCATCTGCTTGAATTCGAACGGCACGCCCGGGGTGAAGAAGAGCTGGCTCTGGCCACTTCGCACCACAAAGCCGCAGGCGGTGCCAACCGGGTTATCGAGGATTTCGCACCCCTGTGGCAGCCATGCCTGTTTGGCATTGCTTTGTGCCATGGGGCGGCCACGGCTGGCGTAGCGCGCTTCGATGGTAGCGAGCCAGTCGGGGAAGAAGGTGAGCGGCTGGGCAAAGGCCTCGGCTGCCGCCTGAGCGGTGAGGTCGTCGGCAGTGGGCCCGAGCCCGCCACACACCAGCACCACCTCGGCGCGGCTGGCACTCTCTTGCAGCACCGTTTTCAGGTCGGCGAGGTTGTCCCCTACCGTCAGGCGACGGCGCACCTGCCAGCCCTGCTCCAGCAGCAGAGCGCTGAGCCAGGCCGCGTTGGTATCCACCACCAGACCCGTCACTATTTCGTCTCCGGTACTGATGATCTCGATACGCATGGCAGGCTCCTTGGATTAAACGGGTGGCAACGGTTGGCCTCGGGCCAACACAATCAGGCTTTGTTGTGCTCGAAGTAGTAGCTGATCCGGGTACGCGGATTGAGGTACTCGAACACGGCGGGCGGCAGCCGTTTGGGGTGGATCACCTTGGCGATCGACAGTTCGGCTTGCTGCAGGTCGATGATGGCCGCTTCCTGACGGGGAATGCGCGGATCGTAGACCAGCACCGAGGGGTAGAGCAGGCGGGAAGCGTTGACCGACATCACCAGCCCCACCTGACCATTGGAGAGTTGCACCACGCTGCCGGGGGGGTAGATCCCCATCAACCGGATCAGCATGCTGAGGTACTCCGGATTGAACTGCGCCTTGCGCTGCTTGTAGAGGCCGCTCAGGGCCGAGTAGGGCACCTTGGCCTGCATGTGGCAGAGGTTATCGTACTCGTTGATCAGCGACACCATCTGGGTCAGCGGATCGAGCTGGCCACCCTTGAGCCCTTCCGGCCCGCTGCCATCGAGATATTCGTGGTGATGGAGCACGATCCCCTTCGCCTCGGCCGGGAAATCCTTGGCCAGATTGAGCAGATCCAGCCCGTAGCGCGGGTGCTGGGCCATCAGATTCTGCTCCGGCTTGGTCAGCGGCTCGGTCTTGCGCAGGATCTGGCTCGGGATCTTCAGCTTGCCGATATCGTGGAACAGCGCCCCCATGCCGACTTGACGGATCTCGTCGGCCGTCATGCAGCACTCCTTGGCCAGTAGCATGCTGAGCACGCTCACATTGAGGGAGTGGAAGTAGAGGTTGTTGCCATCCTCGCTGTCGGAGACCAGATGGAGCACCATCTCGTCCACCGAGAGCAGCTGTTCTGTCATGGCGTTGACCAGCTCCTGCGCCTCGCCGATGGCATTGAGGGGGCGGGACTGGATCTTGCTCATCACGCTGCGCACCTGCGCCAGCGACTGTTGGAACTGTTTCTCGCACTGCTGCAGGTTGCGGCGATAGAGTTGCAACTGCTCGATGCGGCGATCCTTCTCCTGCTGCATCTGGGCCTGGCGCTGGGCGGCGTCTGCGCTCTCTTGTTGTTGAGGCTGTACCTGATTGAGAGGCTTGGGCGGAACGTCGCTCTTGTCGGGAATGATGGTGACCAGTTTCAGGCCGAGACGGCGGATCAGCTCGATCTCTTCTTCACTTTTGATCTTGAAGCTGGAAAACAGGAACGGGTGTTCGCGCCACCCCAGTGGCAGGGATACATAGTTGCCGACTTGCAGTCGATCTACGGAAATCTTGATACCGGTCATTATCTTGGAAGCAGGAGACACACTGAGCCGTATGCTAGTCAAAGGCGGGGGTGAATACAAAAGGTATCTGATGACAGGGCAGGAGCTTTATTATAGGCTTCTGGATGTCCAGACATATTTACTGATGCAGTACAGGGAGTAAGCATGCCGATCAAGATCCCGGATCAGTTACCCGCCGCCGAAGTGCTGGGGCAGGAGAACATCTTCGTGATGACGGAATCCCGGGCCGTCACCCAGAACATCCGCCCGCTGCGGGTGCTCATCCTCAACCTGATGCCAAAGAAGATTGAGACCGAGATCCAGTTGATGCGGATGCTCTCCAACTCGCCGCTGCAGGTGGATGTGGATCTGCTGCGCATCGATGACAGGGAGTCAAAGAACACGCCGCAGGCCCATCTGGAGAACTTCTATCACGACTTCGAGCAGGTGCGTGGCAACAACTACGACGGCATGATCATCACAGGGGCGCCACTCGGGCTGGTGGAGTTCGAGGAGGTGGTCTACTGGCCGCGCATCGTCGAGATCATCGAGTGGTCCCATCAGCATGTCACCTCCACCCTGTTCCTCTGCTGGGCGGTGCAGGCGGCGCTGAAAGCTTTGTATGGTATGGAGAAGCAGACCCACGGCGAGAAACTCTCCGGGGTTTATCGCCACCATCGCCTCGATGAGCACGAGCCGCTGCTGCGCGGTTTCGATGACGAGTTCGTCGCCCCGCACTCCCGTTACGCGGCGTTTGATGGCGATCTGATCCGTGCCCATACCGACTTGCAGATTTTTGCCGAGTCAGAAGAGGCGGGGGTCTATCTGGCGGCGACCAAGGATTGTCGTCAGGTGTTTGTCACTGGGCACCCGGAGTACGATGCCCTGACGCTGGACGGGGAGTATCAGCGGGATCTGGCGGCCGGGCTCGAACCGGCCATTCCGGTCAACTACTACCCGAATAACGATCCGGGCAAGACCCCGCGCGCCAGCTGGCGCAGCCACGGTCACCTGCTGTTTGCCAACTGGCTCAACTACTACGTCTATCAGCTCACCAGCTATCGGGTGGAAGATATCGGCAAGGTCTTTACCTACGACCAGGGAGGCAAATAGTCAGTCGCCCTGCGCCAGCCGCTTGGCCAGCTGGTCGAGCCATTGGCGGTGGCAGGCCAGGGTAAACGCCTTGGGTCTGTGGGCCTTGATGGCGGCCATCGCCTCTTGCTGTGGCTGGCCGAGGGTCATCAGCAGCGCGGCAGCGACCAGACCGGTACGACCGCTGCCCCCTTTGCAGTGGATGACCAGATGTTTGCCATCCCCCAGCAGCTCGCGCAGCTGCGGCAGCGCCTGTTGCCAGGCCGCCTCGAAGTCGGTGTCGGGGGCCAGATCATCCTCGATGGGCAGATGGAACCAGCGCATCCCTTCGTGCTCGACCTGTTGGCCGAGCTGCGCCAGTTCGAGTCGGATTAACTCGGCGCTTGTCATCAGGGTCACCACCCCGTGGGCACCGGCCAACCGCAGTTGATCGAGCGCCAGGGTCAGCGGCACCTGCTGGGTGCCGGGGCAGGGGGTCAGCAGCAGCTGACCGTCGACACGGGGAACCTCAAGGCTCCAGAAGGGGTGATACGGGTGCATGGCGGATCCTCGCGTAGTGGCCGCAGGGCTGCGGCCGGTGAATGGCGCCAAGGATAGGCGGGGCAGGGGGGATGTCAATGGCCGTTGTGTTTGCCCCGGTTTACGGGCAGAGTCTAAAAAATTGAGCGGTTCAAGGAGTTAAGATGAGAAACCTGGATCAACTGGATTTGGATATCCTGGCCCATCTGTTTCGGGATGCGGGCATGACCAACAAGGATCTGGCCGCGCTGGTGGGCGTTGCCCCCTCCACCTGTCTGGAGCGGGTGCGCAAGCTGCAGCAGGATGGCGTGCTCAAGGGGGCGCACTGCGAAGTGGATTATCAGGCCCTCGGTGGCCACATTCAGGCCATGGTCTCCCTGCAGCTGGCCCGCCACAGCCGCCAGATCATCGATGCCTTCCGCGATGCCATTCTGGCGCTGCCCGAAGTGATCAGTCTGTTCCACATGGGGGGCAAGGATGATTTTCTGGTGCACCTCTGTGTTTCCGATACCGAGCACCTGCGCAACTTCGTCTTCGATCACTTCACCTCCCGCGAGGAGGTGGTGCACCTCGAAACCTCGCTGGTGTTCGAGCACAAGTTCAGCCGCTCCCTGCCCTGCTTTCCCCAGCCATAATGGCCAGTGGGCTGACAGTATGGATAGATGGAAAAAACCGCCAGCTGGCGGTTTTTTCCATTCTGCTATCGGCTGAATTAGTACGGGGGGCTCAATTGGCGGCGGTGCGTTCATCCTTGGCCGTCTGATAGAGACTCTTCTGATAGGCCATGCTGCCCCACAGGGCAAGACCAAGGGCATCCTCCTTCAAGGCGTCCGGCTGCGCCGCCAGAGTCAGCTTCTCGCTGGCATTGTCGTAGACATAGCCCTCTGCCGCCCGTTCCGGTTGCAGGATCACCACATCCTTGCCGCGCATCAGGGCGAAGTTCTTGTCGTACTGCATGATGGCCCGACCCGGCCAGTCGGCAGGCATGCGGGTGAGATCCTTGCCGAGCATGGGGTAGTCGGCACTGATCCCCATCAGGGAGAGCAGGGTCGGCGCCATGTCGATCTGGCTGACGATGCGCGAATCCTTTCTCGGCACTATGCCATCGCCCACGATAACCCCCGGAATATGGAAGCGGGGAATGGGCACCAGACTGGCGCCACCGACCCGGCTATCATGGTCGGCGATGACCAGGAACAGGGTGTCCTTCCAGTATTCGGACTGTTTCGCCCTCTTGAAGAACTCGCCGATGGCGTAATCCGCATACTTGGCCGCGTTGTTGCGGGTCTGCTTGGGCTGCTCGAAGAGTTCGATGCGGTTGTCCGGGAATTCGAACGGATCGTGGTTGCTGGAGCTGAACACCAGACTGAAGAAGGGTTTGCCCTCCTTGTGCAGCGCCTTGAAGGTCTCGTCGGCCTTGGCCATCAGATCCTCGTCGGAGGCGCCCCAGGAGCCCTTGAACACCGGATTGTCGAAATCCTTCTGCTCGACGATGGTGGTGAAGCCGTTGCCGAGGAAGAAGCTGCGCATGTTGTCGAAGTGACTCTCGCCGCCATAAATAAAGCTGGTGTCGTAACCCCGCTGTTTGAGCAGATCAGCGATGGTGAAGAAGTTGGTCTGGCTCTTGCCGAGTTTGACCACCGCCTGTGCCGGGGTAGGCGTGAAGCCGGTCAGTACCGCCTCGATACCGCGCACCGAGCGGGTGCCGGTGGCGTAGAGCTGCTCGAAGGCCCAGCCCTGCTGCGACAGGGCGTCGATGTTGGGGGTAAGCGGCAGGCCGCCGAGGGAGCCGACAAACTGGGCGCCCAGACTCTCCTGCAGCAGGATCACCAGATTCTTTGGTTTACCCTGGAAGCTCGCCTCATTGAAGGTCTGGCTGGGCAGCAGATCGGAGTTGAAATCACTGGCCGGACGGCCACTCTCCTTGCGCATGACCTCGAGCACCTTCTGCTCCGTCATCTCGCCGTAAAACTGGCCGGCATCCTCCTCGGCGCCCATCTGCTTGATGGCAAAGAAGAGGGAGTAGGCGGAGTTGACGGTGAGCGAGTTGACCAGCGGATCTTCGGCAAAGGCGACCATGGCCGGGTTCAGGGCGCGGTGGCCGAGACTGGAGCGGGCACCGAGAAAACCTATGGCCAGAATGAGCAGGGCGAAGGCAGGACGCAGATACCAGCGGGGGAAGCTGAGACCACGTACCAGACGGCCGCTCAGCCACCAACCGCCGGTCAGCGCGGCGCCACTGAAGAGTAACGCCAGCAGCAGCTCGGCTTTGCGGCCCGCCCACAGCATGGCGAACACCTCTTTCGGATAGATGAGGTACTCCACATAGAGACGGTTGGGACGCACGCCATACTCGGTGACAAACGAAGGGGTGGAGATCTCGAGGAACAGCATCAGCCAGAGTCCGACGGTTAGCCAGACGCGCATCAGTTGCAGCCAGCCCCGGCCGATGGCATGTGGGCCTGCCAGCAGCAGAGTGAGCATGGCGGGGACACCCCAGACCCAGCAGAGGGTCGCAAAGTCGACCCGGATCCCTTGCAGCAGCATCTCCTGCCAACCAGCCACGGCATCCACCCGTTCCAGTTGCCAGAGACCGAGGGCGATTCGGCTGAAAGAGAGAGAGAAAAGCGCGAGCGCGCAGAAGATGGCGAAGGGCCAGAACGGGCCGAGTCGCTGTTTTAGATCTGTCATTTTTGTTCCTGAATGAGACTGTAAGCGCCTGTCCACAGACGTTTTTTACTTGTTGTGAGGTTATGACAGATCGAACTGGTTAAGGTTGCATTCAATTTTGTTAAAAGCCGGAATTAACACATTTATCATCTAAAAATGTGATGTCGCGCGCTTAATGAGCACAGCATAACCTGCTGGGTAAAATGTGAGCCACAGCGCGTATGGATGGGGGATGGGTGTTTATAATTGCCGCGAATTATCTCAATCGGAGCCGAAGGGATGCCGGTCTTTATCGATGTCGAGTATGTGCGGGGATGGCGCCTGTTTCTGGTGTTATCGGATGGCACCACGGGTGTGCTGGATCTGACCCCCTGGCGAACCCAGCCGCTGTTTGCAAAGCTGGAGAGCGAGCGTCATTGCGCCCGGGTCTTCATCAACCGTCACCACCAGCTGGAGTGGCCTGTTGGCTGCACGCTATCCGCCCATGAGGTCTATCACCTCATCTCTCCCATCGATGAGCGGGAAGCCTTCAGCTAATCCCCATTTTTTGTGAGCCAACGCCAGATTCCTGTTACTGGAATGTTTGCCCGTTTGCCTTTCTGAGCCAACTTGGGTAAAACCTGCGCAACATTTTGCCAACTTGCCTTCGCTTCACCTGACAGAGGCTTGCCGCTTTCGCGCCGCAGGCCTTTTTTGCGGCCTGACGGCAAACCTTTCCCTTGCTGAAAGGTTTGATTGGTTGAATGAAAATAACAAAACAAACAAATACATAAGGAAAATGTATGGCTTGTCATATGCGCACACCCCTTGCCCTGCTGGTTGGTGGACTCGCCTGTCACGGCGCTGCCGGTCAGGAACCGGTGCAACAGCTGGATCCCATGGTGGTGGTGGCAACCCGCCCCGCCAGCACACTTGAAGTGACACTGGATCCCAAGAAGCCCGGTTCCCCCATGCCCGCTGCCGACGGCGCCGGTTATCTGAAGAATGTCACCGGCATGAGCATGGTGCGCAAAGGGGGGCTCGGTGGCGACCCTGTACTGCGGGGGATGGGGATGTCCCGCCTCAACGTGCAGATGGATGGCGGCATGCTGGCCGGTGGGTGTGGCGGCCGGATGGACCCGCCCACCGCCTATGTGTTTCCCCAATCCTTTGACCGGATCCGGGTGCTCAAGGGGCCGCAATCCCTGGAGCAGGGTGCCACCCTGGCGGGAACCGTGCTGTTCGAGCGGGACAGGCCCGAGTTCACTGCACCGGGCCTCAAGGCAGATGCCTCGGCCCTCTTTGGCAGCTTCGGTCGCGATGACCAGATGGTGGATATGACGGCGGGTTCGACCGATGGCTATCTGCGCGGCCAGTTCACCCACTCCGACAGCGACGATTACCGCGATGGTCACGGTAACAAGGTGCGATCTTTCTATCGCCGCGAGAACGGCACCGCCCAGTTGGGCTGGACGCCGGGGGAGCACACCTGGCTGGAACTCACCGCCGAGCGCAGCAACGCCCGCGCCGCCTATGCGGACCGCACCATGGATGGCCCCATGTTTGATCGCGAATCCTTCGGGCTGAAGCTCAAGCAGGAGCAGATCACCACTCACTGGCAGCGCAGCGAGCTGACCCTGTGGGACAACTACATAGACCACATCATGGACAACTTCAGCCTGCGGCAAAACAGTGGCATGAAGATGCTCTCCAACCCGGATCGCCGCAACACCGGCGGTCGCTGGGCCAACGACATCGCCTTGCCAGCAGACTGGCTGCTGACCGCCGGGCTCGACAGCAACCGGGATCAGCACCGCAGTCGGAGTGGGGTCGACTATGCCACCAAGGATCGCCAGCGCACCCTGCGTTTCGAGCAGCAGGGCGGCTTCGCCGAACTGGGTCGTCAGCAGGGGGCTCACAGCTACAAGGGCGGTTACCGTCAGGATAGGGTAGAGACCACCCGCTATGGCGCCGGTGAACAGACCCTCTACAGCGATACCCTGAGTCTTAACAGCGGGTTTGGCCGCTACGAATATCAGTGGTCGCCACGCTGGTCCAGCTATCTGGCCTGGGGGCAGGCAGAGCGTGCGCCGGACTACTGGGAGCGCAGCAAGGACAGCACCCAGTTCACCCTCAACCCGGAGCGCAGTCGCCAGTGGGATGCTGGGTTGGCCCTGCGCAGTCGCGAGCTGGACCTGACCCTCTCCCTCTTTAGCGCCGATATCAAGGACTACCTGCTCTACAACAGCAAGTCGAACAAGGTGCGCAATATCGATGCCCAGACCCGGGGTGGCGAGCTGGAGGGGCGCTGGCAGTTTGCCGAGCAGTGGCGTCTCGATGGTGGTCTGGCGGTGGTCTACGGCGAAAATCAGAGCGACAACAAGCCGCTGGCCCAGATGCCGCCGCTCGATGGCAAGCTGGCGTTGGGCTGGCAGCCGGACGAGGCGCTGAGCTTTACCTTGCTGGGGCGCGCGGTGGCGGCGCAGGATCGGGTGGACGTCGGTTCCGGCACGGTCGCGGGTCAGGATCAGGGGGAGACTCCGGGCTTCTTCACCATGAACCTGAGCGGCGCCTGGCAGTTTGCCAAAGGGTGGCAGCTTTCGGCCGGGGTGGACAACCTGTTCGACACCTTCTACTACGAGCACCTCTCCAAGTCGGTGCACGCCAGTCAGGCGGGGTTGGGCTATGAGCAGAGCGGCCGCATCCCCGAGCCGGGCCGTTCCTACTGGCTCTCGCTCAACTACCGTTTTGCTTCGGCAGGGGTGCTCTAACCAGTTGAGTCAGATAACGTTTTCAGTCACAGACACCGCTGTGTGAGCATCGCTATCATGGTGAAAAACAGGCGTATCAGACGCCTGCTCTCACAGCGGGAACATAACAATGAAACAGGGAACGTTACGCTATGGCGGCCTGCTCGGGGCCGCCCTGTTACTTGCGGCTTGCGGCGGCAGCGGTAGTTCAGGTGGGGAGAGTTCTCCCCCCGTCGTCAATCCGCCGGTCACCCACCCTCCGGTCGCCACGGCCAGTCGTGCCTGCTATGGCGACGATCAACCCGCCTGCAACCTGCGCATCTATCAGGTAATGGTGGAGTCGTTTGCCGATGGTGACGGCAGTGCCAACTATGGCGTCGGCTATGGCCCCTCCCAGCACAACGGCGATCTGCAGGGGATCATCGATAGCCTCGACCACATCAAGAGTCTCAACGTCAACGCCATCTGGCTCACCCCGGTATTCGACTCCTGCGCGGGGCAAGGCGGCGATAACAAGCTCGATGCCACCGGCTACTTCGCCTGCGACTTCTTCACCGTGGATCCCAACTTTGGCAGCAATGCCAAGCTCAAGCAGCTGGTGGACGGGGCGCACCAGCGCGGCCTCTATGTCTTCCTCGACGGGGTGTTTGGCCACGTCAACAAGGTGGGGGTGAGCAAGCCCTCGCCAGAGGGGCGTCTGCCAGCCCTCACCAGCGGCGGTGCGGGTTATCCCGGCCAGCTGGTGGATTACAGCAAGCCGGAGAGCCTCGCCTACTTCAAGGAGGTAGCCCGCTACTGGGTCGAGCAGTACGGCATCGACGGTTGGCGCCTCGATCAGGCCTATCAGCTTGGGCTGGATGATTGGCGCGCCATTCGCAGCGAGGTGGAGCAGGCCAGCGCAGCGCGCAAGGCCGCCGGTCAGCAGTGGGGCACCCTTGGCTACATGGTGGGCGAGGTGTGGAAGGGGGCTGACGACATTCGTGCTCAGGCTTACGGCAGCAGCGACAATCCGGCACTCTCCTCGGCCTTTGACTTCCCGTTGCGCTACGGCATCGTGCAGGCGCTGGCGGTGGAGGAGTCCGGCAAGGGCGGGCAGGGGGCCAGCGTGCTCGATGCCAGCTGGAACAAGGTGGAGAACTACCCGAATCACGCCATGCCGAACCTGATGCTGGGCAACCACGATCTGGTGCGTTTTGGTGATCTGCTGGAGCGCGGCAACTTCAAGTCGGCCGAGTACTGGCAGCGCCACAAGGCAGCCTTCAGCTTTATGGCGGCCCGCTCCGGCCCCATCACCTTCTACTATGGCGAGGAGTTTGGCGACGAGGTGCCGGGCTTTGCCGCCAAGGTCGGTGGTGACTGCGCAGCGCAGGGCTTGTGCGACGACCATGTGGCCCGCAGCGACGGCAAGGTGCCCGCTGTCACCGGCTTTGTGCCAAGTAGCGAACAAGCCGAGCTGAAAGAGTGGCTGGCCCAGCTGCTGGCGATGCGTGCCGCGCACCCCGCTCTCTATCAGGGAGAGCGAGTCAAGCTGGTGGCCGAGGGCAGTCTCTATGGTGACATCAAGCAGACGGCGGGGGAGCAGATAATCTACCTGCTCAACCTCTCCACCACGGCGCTCAGCTACAACCTGCCGACGGGCAAACTGCGCAGCGGCAGCTTGCTGGTGGATCTGCAAAGCGGCGAGAGTCTGGCCATCGGCGGTAGCAGTGTGACGGTGGAGATACCGCCCTTGAGCGGACGTTTCCTGCGTCTGCAATAAGTCAGCCACAGCACGCTTTGATATGAGAGAGGGCCCCATCGCGGGGCCCTCTCTGTCATTGGGGGCGACAAAGTCATGGCGGGGTTATGCGGTGCTCTGGCCCCGGTTTTCCAGCCGCTGGCGGAAGGCGCGGGCCAGTCGCTCGTAGAGATCCTGCGCCTCCTTGTCTTCGATATCGCCGCGGATCCAGGGGTTGTCGACGATCTCCAGCAGCACGCAGTCACGCCCTTGCTGGCGCAAATCGAGCCCGTAGAGGCCATTGCCGAGCTGATGCACTGCGCGGCGGGCGGTCTGCAGTACCCGCTCCGGCACCTCGTTAAGCGGCAGCGCCTCGATGCGGCTCATGTCGAGGGGGTGCTTGCGGCGGCGAATGCGGTTGCCGGGTTCGGGCCGGTAGCGGCGGCAGGCGAACAGCGGCGAGCCGTCGAGAAAGCCGATGCGCCAGTCGAACTCGGCGGGGATCCGGCTCTGCACCAGCAGCAGGGCGGAGCGGCCCAGCCCCTCGTCCAGCAGGCGGGCCAGCTGTTGCTCGTCGCTGGCCATGGCCAGATCGCGCCCCTGTGCCCCGTCGGGCACCTTCACCATCAGCGGCAGGCCGAGCCGCTGTACCAGCTCATCCACATGGTGGCGGCCGCGGCGGGTGACCACCATGGTGGGCGGCATGGGCACGCCGCTGCGCACCATCAGCTCGTAGAGGTAGAGCTTGTTGCTGCAGGCCAAGATGGCGCGGGAGCTGTCGATCACCGGCATCTTGAGCTGTTCGGCGCGATGGGCAAATTCGAAGGTGTAGTGGCCGACCGCGGTTTCGGCACGCAGCCAGAGGGTGTCGAACTCCGGCAGCCGCTCTATGGCCGACGGTGGCAGGATCTCGGCCCGTATGCCTTGGACGGAGGCAGCCCGGATAAAGCGCTCCAGCGCCAGCCCGTCACTGCTGGCACGGCCATCATCGGGATCCACCAGAATGGCGAGCTGGTAGAGCGGCGCCGCCTGCTCCTCATCACCGGTCCCCACCAGCGCCTGAGCGTGGTGCAGCATCAACTCTTTCTCGCTTGGGCTCAGCTCCAGCGGTGACAGGCTCTGCTGCTGGCGCACCGACCAGCCGTGGCGGCCGCGCTTGAGGGTCAGCTCCTGCAGCGGCAGCTGGCTCAGGCCGTAGTAGTAGCGGGCCAGCCCCGCCAGCTCGCTCTGTTCACACTGGCCGAAGATGGCACGTACCCGGATCCGATCCTCGCTCTGCTGGGCCAGCCACCCTTGTGCCTTGCGCCACAGTTTGGCCGGTGGCTGCTGGGGTTGCAGTCTGCTGATGGCCTGCAGACCCGGCAGACAGTGGTGGCCGCGTGCCTGGGCCAGCAGCGAGCAGTAGTAGCCTGCGCTCAGGTGCTCCAGATTGCGGCAGAGGTTGATGATGCGGGGTCGGCCGCCGGTGGTCGGCACGCCATGTTGCAGATAGGTGCGGGCGGTCAGCAGATAATCGGCATGGCAAGGCCAGTCGCCCAGCTCTTCGACGATGACATAGGTACTCATATTTTCGGCTCCACAGATGAAACTGCCTTAAGCGGCAGGATCCCCAGTGGGCTTCGATGCACCGACAAGCACGACAATGGCGCGAGGGGAAACAAGAGGTTACAGTGCCTAATATGACGCCTTGGTAACTTGTGATACAAGTCGCATTTTTGGTGCTGAGGATAAATAACCGAACAAGGACTCCCCGTGTTGACCGTACGTGCGGCCCGAACCGATGATCTGGGCGCCATCGTTAATCTGGAACGCTACTGTTTTCCTCCCGAAGTCGCCTTTGGCCGCAGCCGCTGGCACTATCTGCTGGCCCACGCCAAGGGGCGCACCCTGTTACTGCTGGACGAGAAACATCAGCTGATGGGCTATCTCTGCCTGCTGGAGCACAGAGGCTGGGATCGGCTGGTCATTCAGGCGCTGGCTATCCGCTGGACGGTGCGTCGTCTGGGCTGGGCGCGGCGCCTGCTGGAGCAGGTGATCCGCGAGGGCAAGGCCGCTGGCTGGGGGGCGATCCGGCTGGAGGTGGCGGACGCCAACGAAGAGGCGCTGGCGCTCTATCAGGGATTGGGATTTCGTCCCCAGCAGCGGCTGGCGGACTACTATGGCCGCGACCAGCACGCCCACCGGCTGGTGCTGCCGCTGGTGAGCGACGAGGAGCGTGAGCGGCGCAGAGTGGCTCGCACTCAGGCGCGCAAGCCCTCTTCACAGGCCAACTGATCATGTTGAACGAGCAGAATTGAGGAGCAGGATGAGCTGCGACAACTGTCTTGCCACCGCCATCAGGGCCAAGCTGGGGCGCTGTCCGGTCTGCGCCATCCAGACCTTCATCATCGGCCTGAGTGGCTGGCTGGTCTGGTGGTGGTGCGGCGCCGACACCTCGGTCAACGCCCTCACCGGCCTGCTGTTTGCGCTGGGTGGCTCGGGCCTGCTGCTGCTCCATCTGGTGGTATTTGTCTGGCGCAAGGCGACCGGACGTGAATTGAGCGATGAATGAATCTTAATAGATTCAAATAGATAAATAACAATATCGGTGTAGATATGGAGGTTCAGATGATTGCAATGGTAACGGGCGCCTCGTCCGGTTTTGGTGAAGCCATCAGCCGCCAGCTGGTGCAGGCAGGCTACAAGGTGATCGGTACCGGTCGCCGTGCCGAGCGGCTGGCTGCGCTGGCCGACGAGCTGGGCGAGCAGTTTCTGCCGCTGGCGTTCGACGTGCAGGACAAGGCGGCCACACGCGCTGCCATCTCTGCTCTGCCAGCCGAGTGGAGCGAGGTGGATCTGCTGGTCAACAACGCAGGTCTGGCGCTGGGGCTGGAGCCGGCCCACAAGGCGGATCTGGAAGATTGGGAGCAGATGATCGCCACCAACATCAGCGGTCTGACCCTGCTCACCCGCCTGCTGCTGCCGGGCATGGTGGCGCGCAATCGCGGTCACGTCATCAACATCGGCTCCATCGCCGGTACTTACCCCTATCCGGGCGGCAACGTCTACGGCGCCACCAAGGCGTTCGTGAAGCAGTTCAGCCTCAACCTGCGCGCCGATCTGGCGGGTACCGCCATCCGCGTCACCAACGTGGAGCCGGGCCTGTGCGGCGGCACCGAGTTCTCCAACGTGCGCTTCCACGGTGACGACGCCAAGGCGGCCTCCGTCTATCAGGGGGTGGATTCGATCCAGCCGGAAGATATCGCCAATACCGTGCTCTGGGTGAGCCAGCAACCGGCTCACGTCAACATCAACAGCATCGAGATCATGCCGGTGGCGCAGACCTTCGGCCCGCTCAATATCAGCCGTCGCTGATCGTTGGATTGGCTGAAACGAAAGAGGCTCCCGTGGGAGCCTCTTTGCATTGGCGAGCCGTTCATAGGCTCATGATCTTCTTGAACTCTTCCTCCGAATACTTCTTCTCGCTGCGCTTGGTCAGATCCGTCATCAGCTTGTAGCGCAGATCTTTGGCCATCTGATAGGTCTGCTCCAACTGGCCATAGGAGTAGTCGGCGGCCAGCCCGATGGCGGTAGCCTTGTCGCTGGCATAGGCCTGCTTCAGGCTCTGGTCGAGGACGGCGACCTCCTTGTAGAGCTTGGCGCTCTCCTTGCTCCAGACGCCGCGCAGCAGCGGCAGGTATTTGTCCGGATCGGTGCTGGCCAGCGCAGTCAGGCTGCGGAACTGCCAGTAGGCGGAATCGTCGGAGTAGCTGTCGCTACCGGTGCGATAGGGCAGGGGGTAGGATTCCAGGGTGTTGTAGAGCGGCACCATGACCGATTCAGCCAGCACGCCGTAGCTCTGCCAGATCAATCCCTGTAGCTCTTTGGGCATATCCTTGCGCAGCTGGATGACGTGGGATTCCAGCTGGCGATCGATGCGGATCGGCCGCTCCGCCTTGCCGGCTAGCGGCGTACCGTCATAGGTGGCGCTCAGCACCCTGGCCACGTCCGGCACGGCGATGGGGGCATCCGGCTTCATAAACAGTGGATATTGCGCCTGCCGGGTCGCCTGTTTGTGGGAGGCAGTCAACATTTTCTGGCCGAGCCACTCCCGATCCACGTTGTACGGATCGGCAATCACACCGAATACTTTGGCGAAGTTGAAATCTTTCGGATCGGCGTTATCCAGCAGTTTGTGTTCGCGCACGAACTCCAGCAGCTTGGGCGAGTGCAGCACATCGGCGCTGTTGAGATTTACGCCGTGGATGCGCAGGCCGTTGGCCACCATGGCGTAGCTGTCGTCCGGTACCCGTACCGCAATCCAGTGGTGGCCGGAGCCGATCTCCATCAGCCAGGCCTCGTTCACATCCGCCAGATAGAGGCTGTTGCCCTCACCGGCGCCATATTGCTCCACATAGCGGCCAAGCAGCTCGACCCCCTCTTTGGCCGTCCTGGCCTGCGGCAGGATCAGGGTCGGGATGATGGCTTCAATCACTCCCTTCTCGATCAGCGGATCGGCTTTTTGGGCCTTGTCGTTGACCTCGGCACTGGTGGTGGCCGAGATGGCGACGTTGAACTCGTTGATGCCGCGCTCCTCATAATATTTGCCTGCCGGGTCGCTGGTGGTGGCATCCCAGTCGTGGATGGCGGAGTAGGCTAAGAACGCCTTGGGCATCGGCACTTCCAGCCCGTTGCCCAGTTTCCAGAGTTTGCCCTCGTTCTGCTGCGCGGGCCGGAAGGCGAGGTACTTGTTCCAGTTGTTGACGCCAAAATCCTCGTTTCTGGCGATCATCACGCTGCCATCGGCACTGGCGCCCTTGCCGACGATAAGGCCGGTACAGGCGTCGGCACTGGTGCCAAGCAGGGTGAGCAGGGTGGCAGAGAGAAGACTCAAGGTGTGTTTTTTCATAGTTATGCCCGAAAGGTTGCGGTGGATGCGCGTCAGGGGGCGGGAGAAGCGGCCGGGAGTAACCGGACTGGGTCGGAGATCCGACGGTAGACAGGTCTGCATCTGGTTGAATTCGCAAACATATCATCCATAACGCTGCTTGCTTGCCCGATGGTGCGCCAAAATTGTATGCCTCGCTGGTTGTTTGTTTTGTGATCGATGGAGCGTTCCTGCGGTTTATATGGTGCAGCGTTTTTGGGGCAGCGGTATGTGTCGGAAATCGGGATAAAAGCAGCGGATGAGTCATGATTCTGACGCTGCGTCGGGGCTGTAACCGTTGGCAAGCTTGCCAGCGCGGGGATCTCACTCAATCTGACAAGTTGGCCTGTAACTTGCTGGTTTTATTGTCAAAGGTGGGGCCAGACCCCATACCGCCGCATTCAGTCGGCCCGCTTCGGCGGGTCGGCACACAGAACGGGAGTCTTCATGGATATCAAACCCTACAGCCAGCAGCTTGCCCAGAGCGCCTCCAACAACCGCGCCCTCGCTACCCTCAATAGTGCCAGTAGCGGCGGTCAGGGCGGTGGCTGGGAGGAGATGGTCAGCCTCTCCACCCAGCGCATGACCGGTCAGGCCCAGCAGGTGCTGACCTACGAACATCTGGCCAAGAACAACAAGTTGCCACCGGCGCTGGATATGAGCTCCGACAAGGGGGGCGTGGTGCAGCAACTGGTGGACAAGGCGCTCGGTTTCGATCGCAAGAAGTTCAACGAGATCGAAGAGAAGCTCAAGACCATCGCCGATAACAAGAAGCTGACGCCGGAAGAGCGGGCGGAGCAGAGCAAGCCGCTCAACGAACAGCGAGAGGCGATGCTCAAGGAGGCGATGGATCGCCTGACCGGCAAGAAGAGCTCATCCAAAGATGAGGCCAAAACTGCCTGATCCTGCCGCTGTTCTGAGATCTACCCGGTCGGCACCGATGGGCCAGTGTTGACCGCCGATGGGCAAGCTTCTGCCACCTCTTTTGACCTCACCTCCCCACAGGCGCACAATGTCCGCGCATTGAGCCAGTCGAGGAGTCCGCCGTGTACAACTTCCAATATGCCAATCCGACCCGTATCTGTTTCGGCGAGGGGCAGATCGCCAGCCTGCCCGAACTGATCCCGCCCGGCAGCCGGCTACTGGTGCTCTACGGCGGAGGCAGCATCAAGCAGAACGGGGTGTATGAGCAGCTGACCCGGGCGCTGGAAGGGGTGACGTGGCAGGAGTTCTCCGGCATCGGTGCCAACCCCAGATTCGAGCTGTTGATGGAGGCGGTGGCGCAGGTGAAGCACGAGCGCATCGACTTCCTGCTGGCGGTCGGCGGCGGCTCGGTAGTGGATGGCACCAAGTTTGTTGCGGCGGCCGCCTGCTACGAGGGAGATGATCCCTGGGATATCTGCGGTAAGCAGGCGAGTGTGCACAAGGCGCTGCCGATGGGCTGTGTGCTGACCCTGCCAGCGACCGGCTCCGAGAGCAATCCCACCTCGGTGGTGAGCCGGGGAGATGTGAAGATCTCCTTCAGAAGCCCGCTGGTACAGCCGCAATTTGCGGTGCTCGATCCGGCGACCACCTACAGCCTGCCTGCCCGTCAGACCGGCAACGGGGTGGTGGATGCCTTCGTCCATATTGCCGAGCAGTACCTCACCTTTCCGGTGGGAGGCGAGGTACAGGATCGGCTGGCGGAAGGTTTGCTGCAGGTGCTGGTGGAGAACGGCCCCAAGGCGCTGGCGGAGCCGACCAACTATCAGGTGCGGGCCAATCTGATGTGGGCGGCCAGTCTGGCGCTCAACGGCCTTATCGGTTGCGGAGTGCCGCAGGATTGGGCCTCTCACGCCATCGGTCATCAGCTGACGGCGCTTTACGGGCTGGATCACGGCCAGAGCTTGGCGGTGGTGCTCCCCTCACTGCTCCGTGAGCGGGCGAGCCAGAAGCAGGACAAGCTGGCCCAGTTTGCCGAGCGGGTGTGGCATTCGACCCGCGAGGACAAGGCCCTGCGCATCGAGGAGGCGATCATCCGCACCGAGCAATTCTTCCAGAAGATGGGACTGGGTACCCGGCTGGCCGACTATGGCCTCAGCGAAAGTTGTATTCCGGCGGTCTGCTCCAACCTCAAGCGGGTGGGGCGCACCGCGCTCGGTGAGCAGCAGGATATCGACCCGGATCGGGTGGCACGCATTCTCGCCCGCGCGCTATAAGCCGGCGCCGGTTTGTGTCCCTGGCTGATTCATTTTCCCAATTAAAGAGGGCCGCTTGTTGCGGCCCTCTTGCATGACGGGTTAGCCGATCACTCGGTGCGCGCCTTCAGATAACCGGCGTAATCCGGGATCTGTACGCTGAACGCCTGCCGCATATGGGGGCTGTCCATGATGAAGTCGGCGGTCGCTTCGTTGGTGGCGACCGGGATGTTCCAGACTGCCGCGAGGCGGAGCAGCGCCTTCACGTCCGGATCGTGGGGCACCGCATTGAGGGGATCCCAGAAGAAGATCAGCACGTCGATCTTCCCTTCGGCGATCAGGGCGCCGAGCTGCTGGTCGCCACCCATCGGGCCGGAGAAGAGGCAGGTGATGGGCAGTTGTGCCTGCTTGCCGAGCATGGTGCCGGTGGTGCCGGTCGCATAGAGATGGTGGAGCTTGAGCTCCTCCTTGCGCTGCATCACCCAGTTCAGCAGAGGGGTCTTCATGTTGTCGTGAGCCACCAGTGCCACCCGTTTGTGGGGCGCCATCTCGCGTGCAATCTGTTCCATGGAAATCGTCCGTAGCATTGTTATTGGAAGAGAGTCGTATCCTAATCGAAAGCCATGACAGATGCTGTGTCGGGCGTATTAACTGTGATCCTGTCGAAAAGTTTTCGGGTCATGCGACTCAAATATGGCGGCCCAAATAAAGAGACCCGCGCTGGCGGGTCTCTTTGCTTGCTGGCCTGCTGGCTCAGGAGCCGTGGTGCAGTTGCGACTGCTGGTAGTTCTCCAGCCCGATGCGATCGATAAGATCGAGCTGGGTCTCCAGCCAGTCCACGTGCTCCTCCTCATCCTCCAGGATCTCCTGGAACAGGTCGCGGCTGATGTAGTCCTGCACCGACTCGGCATAGGCGATGGCTACCTTGAGGTCGGGGATGGCATCCATCTCCAGCGACAGGTCGCAGCGCAACATCTCTTCGACGGTCTCGCCGATGCGCAGCTTGCCCAGATCCTGCAAGTTGGGCAGCCCTTCGAGAAACAGCACGCGTTTGACCAGCTCGTCGGCGTGTTTCATCTCATCGATAGACTCGTGATACTCCTTGTGCCCGAGCGCCTTGAGGCCCCAGTCATCGTAGATGCGGGCGTGCAGGAAGTATTGGTTGATGGCAATCAGCTCATTGGCCAGCACCTTGTTGAGGTGGGCAATGATCTTGGGATCTCCTTTCATCGACAGTGCTCCTTGGTTCGTGCCTGAGGCTTCGATCGTTAGAGCTTAGTCCAGAAAAATGACAACAAGAGGTCTGGCGAGCCAGCTCGCCTGAGAAAAGGGGTGACCCTGTTGGCGGGTCGCATCAGAAAAGAGGTGTTAGGATCAGGCCACTTCGTAGTAGAGCACGGGTTGCTCCTGCTCCATCTTGTCGAGTTCGGCGGCGATAATCTCCATGGTCATGCGCACGCATTTGCCACATTGGGCGCCCACCTCGAGCGACTGCTTGAGCTGGCGGAATTCGCTTTTACCTGACTGCACCGCTTTGCGGATCTGGGTATCTGTGATGCCGCGGCACAAACAGACGTACATGATGGTCACCTCTTGTGGAATGAGATGAAATCTAAATGAGAATGGTTCGTAGTGCAAATAACCATTCGTAATAAGATCCCCTGCTTGCCACTGTGCAACCCCTTGGGGACAATGCTGGCAACCAGAGGAGATCACCATGCTCAAGAAACTGTTCAGCGCCCTGTTCGGGGGCGAGCCGACCAAGGCGCCGGAAGTCACTCCCACCGAATATGCCGGCTATCTCATCTATCCGGAGCCCATGGCAGAAGGTGGCCAGTACCGACTGGCAGGGCGCATCACCAAGGAGCTGGACGGCGTGCTGCAAACCCACCGTTTCATCCGCTCCGATCTGTTTGCCAATCCGGCCGATGCCGAGCGTTTCATGGTGCAGAAGGCCCACACCTTTATCGATCAGATGGGGGATCGCATGTTCGAGCCCCGCAAACCGGCTGATAGCCAAGCTTCATGACACAGCAAGAGGTCACCCTGTTGCGCGAGGCGCTGGCCCTCGCCGGTGAGCGGCGTCTTATCTGGCTGGAGGGGGAGGAGGCCGACTGCATTGCCCGCGCCCAATCCCTGCTCGGCGAGACCGTCTTCTGGCTGGGTGCCGGGCCCGAGAGTTATGCCCCGCAACCCGCCGCCAAGGCGCTGCAGCGGCTCGGTCAGGAGTGCGACACGCTCGTCTTCAATGCCTTTAGCGGCTTTCACCCCGATGCCTTCGGGGCGCTGGCAGGTACTCTATGCGCCGGTGGCTTGCTGTTGCTGCTAACGCCGCCCAGAGCGCAGTGGCCCGCATGGCCGGATCCTGACCGGATCCGGCTGGTGGCCCAGCCGGAGGAGGCCGGTCGGGCCGGTCACGGCTTTATCGCCCGGCTGGTGCGGTTGCTGGAAGGTGATCCAGCCCTCTCTCTGGAGCCGCCGGTTTGCTCGCAGCCGTGGCAACCGATTGGGCCGGAGCGCAGGCTGAGCTGCGATCAGACACGGGCGCTGCCCGCCATCCACAAGGTGTTGCACGGCCATCGTCGTCGGCCGCTGGTGCTGAGTGCCGACCGCGGTCGTGGCAAGAGTGCGCTGCTGGGGCTGGCTGCCGCCGAGCTGCTGCGCCAGCAGCCAGGGCTGAACATAGTGGTGACGGCCCCCTCGCAGGCGACGGTCGCCACCCTGTTTGCCCACGCCGCTCGCGGGCTAGATACTACGCCGGACCAGCTGGCTGGGCTGAGCTACTGTTCGCCGGATCGGCTGGTGCACGAGGCGATGAATCCCGATCTGCTGCTGGTGGATGAAGCGGCCGCCATTCCGACCCCGTTGCTCGAGGCCATGCTTGCCCGCCACAGTCGCATCGTGTTTGCCACCACCGAGCACGGTTACGAGGGGACGGGGCGCGGTTTTCACCTGCGCTTCAAGCGGGTGCTCGATAGCCAGACCCCGGAGTGGCAGGAGATCCACCTCTCTGAGCCCATTCGCTGGAGTGAGGGCGATCCGCTGGAGCCGCTGATCTTCCGCCTGCTGGGGCTCGATGCGGAAGTGGCGGCGCCTATGTCGCCGACCAGCCCGAGCTGGCGTCTGGTCAGCCAGGAGGCGCTGGCGAGCGACGAGGCGTTGCTCAACCAGCTGTTCGGCCTGCTGGTGCTGGCTCACTACCAGACCACGCCGAGCGATCTAAGGTCCCTGCTGGAGAGCCCGGATCTCGATATCCATCTGCTGGAGCAGGATGCGAGCCTGCTGGGTGTGGCGCTGGTGGCGCGGGAAGGGGAGATAGAGCCCGAACTGGCCGAGGCGATCTGGGCCGGTCGCCGCCGTCCGCGCGGCCATCTGCTGCCCCAGTCGCTGCTGGCTCACGCCGGGTTCAAAACGGCGGGGGGGCGCAGTTATGCTCGGGTGATGCGTATCGCCATCCACCCCGAGCTGCACCGGCATGGATTGGGTTCGCTGCTGCTTGGCAGGCTTGAAGAACATTATCGTCAGGCGGGGATCGATTACCTCGGTTCTGTCTTTTCGGCCAGCGCCGACCTGCTCCCCTTCTGGCGCAAGGCAGGACTGACGGTGCTGCGCATTGGTCTGCAACGGGATGCCGCCAGCGGCTGCCACGCAGCCCTGCTGCTCAAAGCGCTGAAACCCGAGCATGAGCCCGAGTTGGATCAGTGGCAGCAGCGTTTTGTTCGCCAGCTGCCGACCCTGCTGGCGGGTGAGTTGAAAGGATTGGATCCCGAGCTGGTATGGCAATGCCTGCAAGGCAGCACCGTCACCGCGCCGGAGCTTGGCGAGTTCGAGTGCGACGAGATTGAATGCTTTGCCCTGCATCACAAGCCGTTCGAACTGAGCCAATCCAGCCTGCAGTTGTGGCTGGCGCGCAATCTGGATGTGCTGGGTTCACTGACTCCTGACGAACGTGCTCTGCTGATTGCCCCCATCTGGCAATATGCCGACTGGGGGGCGCTGGCCGCGAGGTTGCAACTGGCGGGCAAGCCCGCCGTTATCAAGGCGTTGCGGGCACTGCTGGCGCGTCTCTTGGGTTCCCCTACCACTCGATAGGTTTGCCCTGCCAGTCGAGAAAGCTCAACTCGCCATCCGGTTGCAGCCGGTTCATCAGGTTAATCAGATGGTCGGCTACCAGCTCGGGACTCTGCACATTTCCCGCCGGTACATTGGCGTGAAACGGGCGGGAGAGTGGGGTATCCACTGTGCCGGGATGGAAGGCCAGCAATTTGACGCCGGGGGCCCGCCGGGCCAGCTCGATGGCGGCACACTTGAGCAGCATGTTGAGGGCGGCCTTGGATGCGCGATAGCCATACCAGCCGCCCGCTCGGTTGTCGCCAATGCTGCCGACCCGAGCGCTGAGAACGGCCAGAGTGCAAGGAGCGCGGCCAAACAGCGGTAACAACTGGCTGATCCAGCGCAGCGGCAGCAAGGCATTGGTCTGGTAGAAGCGGGTCATGGCATCCAGATTGATTGCTTCGAGCCGCTTCTCTGGCTGGATCTCCCCCTGATGCAGGATGCCGTTGCAGATCACCACCCTGTGCGGTCTCGGTGCCAACTCCGCGATGCGCGCCACCACTTCTGTCATCTGCTCATCACTGTAATCACAACATAGCCAGTGCAGACCCGGCGATGAGAGGCCAGCAGGTGCGGGCTGACGGCTGATGGCAATCACTGGCCCGCCCCCCGCCGCCAACCAGTGTGTTACCAGAGCCGCCCCGATCCCGCCAGAAGCGCCAATCACGACGATGCCTTCACTCATCTCAGGCTCCTTGTGAGTACATGATGGATTTCACCATTCGCCAATGTTGTCCTGATTGGCAGATACGATCCCGCCAGCCTGCGGGATCAAGCGGTTAAGGCTGCAATCTTGCCGAGATCCGAGCCGCTGGGTGAAATCCATTCCTATACTGAGGGAAAACCGCAGCGGTCTGCTGCCCGCGCAACCAGAATGAGAGTCACCATGATGTCCAAAGATGGGGAAGAGCGTAAATCTATCCTGACCGAAAGTGGCACCAACGAGCTTGAGATCATCGAGTTTCACCTCAAGAAGCAGCTACCGGACGGCCGTGAAAAAACCGCTTATTACGGGATCAACGTCGCCAAGGTGCGCGAGGTGATCCGGGTGCCTGAAACCACCGATCACCCCAATGCCCAGCGCCATATGGTGGGGGTCTTCTCCCTGCGGGATCGCCTCATCCCGCTGGTGGATCTGGCGGGCTGGCTCGGCATCAAGACCAACCCCGACCCCAGCCACAAGGTGGTGATCGTCACCGACTTCAACAAGATGGCCAACGGTTTTCTGATCGACAGTGTCAGCAGGATCCACCGGGTATCCTGGGAGGATGTGGAGTCCCCCAGCCAGTTTCTGGAAGCGGGGGAGAACGACTGCGTGGTGGCCGTGGTCAGGCGCGATGGCAACCTCATCATGATCCTCGATTTCGAGAAGATCATCGCCGATATCAACCCCGAGCTCAGCATGGAGAAGTACGACGTCACTCAGGACCGCAAGGTGCTTATCGACGATCGCATGATGGCGCTGCGCCAGGGCAAAACCATTCTGGTGGTGGACGACTCGGCCTTTATCCGCAAGATGATCGAAACCACCCTGCGCACCGCTGGCTACAACGTGATCACGGCCAAGGATGGGGGAGAGGGGCTGGAGATGATGACGGATTTCGATCGCCTGGCCCAGGAGGAGAGAATGCCGGTGACCGGCTTCGTCAATGCGGTGATCACCGATGTGGAGATGCCGCGCATGGATGGCATGCACCTGCTCAAGCGTCTGCGGGATACCCCCTCCTACAAGGAGATGCCCATCGTGATGTTCTCCTCCCTGATGAGCGATGATAACCGCCAGAAAGCACTGCAACTGGGGGCCAACGATACCATCACCAAGCCCGAGATAGGGCGCATGGTGGGGATGATGGACCATATGCTGCTGGGGATTGCCCCGCCTTCGCCCGCCAACAACATCTGACCTGCCATTAACTTGCCATTGGCCGGTCGAATCCACTGACCGGTTGCCTCAAGCGGCCACTCCTTGCCAAGGAGTGGCCGCGCTGTTTTGGCTGTTTGCTGCGATCCCGACGCCCCTTGTCTCCCGGATACGATTCATGTAATGATAATTATTATCATTTGTTGGTGTGAAGCATATGACAGCAACCTGGGTGAAGGGGTGGGTCGAGTCGACCGAAGGTGGCAGCAGCATGAGTCACTGGAAACAGCAGACCCGAGAGGGTAATCGGCTGTTTGATTGCGGCGAGTATCATCAGGCGCTGGCTCATTATCAGCAGGCGCTCTGGCTGGCTCGTCAGCAATTGGTGCAGTGGCATGACGCCGATGAGGCGGTGGCTGCGCTGGTTGTGGCTCACCACAATCTGGCGGATCTGCTGGTGGCCATGACCCTGCCCGATCGCGCCGCCGATCTGCTCTGCTATGTGCACGACTGCCTGCTGGCGACCTGTCACTCCCCCGCTTGCTCCTTTCGCCTGCGAGAGGCTGCTTTGCGCCATACCCGCACAACTCGTGCCGAGTTGCTGACGTTCGTACAGCGCCACGGCAGCCACGCCGGGATCATGCGTTCGCTCGGTCACTGCCTGTGTCAGAGCGAGCCCTCATCCCGGCTCCATTAATCCGAACAGAGGTCATCATGAGCCATACCCTGCCAGCCCTGAACTATGCCTACGACGCACTGGAACCCCATATCGATGCACTGACCATGGAGATCCACCACAGCCGTCATCACCAGACCTATATCAACAACCTCAACGCCGCGCTGGAAGGGGCGCCAGAGCTGGCCGCAATGCCGGTTGAGGAGCTGCTGCGCCGCTTCGATACTTTGCCTGCCACCTTGCAGGGGGCGGTCCGCAACCATGGTGGCGGCCATGCCAACCACTCCCTGTTCTGGCTGGTGATGAGCCCGCAGGGGGGCGGTGAGCCGGGTGGTGAGCTGGCTCTGGCCATCGAGCGGGAATTGGGGGGATTCGATGCCTTCAAGCAGGCCTTCACTCAGGCGGCCCTGAGCCGCTTTGGTAGCGGCTGGGCCTGGCTTGTGGTGGACAAGGCGGGCAGATTGCAGGTGGAGAGCAGTGCCAATCAGGATAGTCCCCTGATGCATGGCCATACCCCGATCCTGGGGCTGGATGTGTGGGAGCACGCCTACTATCTCAAGTACCAGAACAAGCGTCCTGACTATATCGCAGCCTTCTATCAGGTGGTGGATTGGGCCGAAGTGGCCTGCCGCTATCAGGCGGCGCGAGGCTGACTTGGTCGCTGGGAATTGGTTTGCAGTACAGCCGCCACAACCCGCGCAGTAATAACAAGACCCGCCAGTTGGCGGGTCGTCTGTTTATGGTGTGGCAGTGCTGAAGCTGGCGGCTGAAGGGGTCATCGGCAATGTGGGTAAGGCCGCGCTGGGCATCTCGGCGGTGGTTTCTGCCGCGGGTTTGGCGGGAGTGAGCGGCTCAGTCGTTGCCGCAGCGGATAAAGCTAGCGTGACTTGTTCCGTCACGGCCGAGGCAGATGGAGTAGCTGACTCGGTGGCAACAGCGGCAGATACCGCCGCTGGCTTGGCCTCATCCACTGCCGATTTGGGTTGTTTTAGGCAGGGTTGCAGGCTGCCGATGGTGCTCAGTGACTGGCAAGGCACAGGCAGGCCGATGGGGACCGGTGCCCCGAGGAACTTGGGCCCCTTGTCCAGTACATAGAGGTCGAGCAGCCCCATCAGGCGGGCAAAGACTTCCCGTACCCGGGTGCGGATCCCCTGATAGGCGCTGGGGTCCTCGGCATTGAAGCCGACCGCATCGATACCGAAATGGCGGGCGATGAAAATGGCTCGCTCGTTATGAAAGCCCTGGGAGACCACGGTAAAGCGCTCCTGGCCGAACACCTCCTTGGCGCGAACCACTGAGTCGAGGGTGCGGAATCCGGCGAAATCCATATAGATGGCGGAGGCGGGAATGCCCGCCTTGATCAGGGCGCGGCGCATCTGGCGTGGCTCGTTGTACTGCACGGTAGCGTTGTCACCGGAGACGATGATGAAGTCCACCTTGGCATTGTTATAGAGCTCGGCCGCCGCCTTGATACGGTATTTGAAGTAGTGGTTGGGGCCGCCACCGGAGAGATATTTGGAGGTACCCAGCACCACCGCAACCCGGTTGTAGGGTACCTTGTCCACCCGATCGTAGGTGTAGTGGCGGGCATCCGAGACGATCCACTCGCTGTAGCCCAGCAGCATGGCAATCAGGGCCAGCAGCAAAACGAGGCAGGCGAGGAGGATCTTGGCAAACTTCTTCATGCGCGGTGCGGTCAGGGTCTGAAGTTGGGAGTGGCTATCGGCATTCTATTACAACTCGGCCGCTGGCGTCAGGCTTGATAACGGGCGGGCACCTCATTCGGGCAGAGGTTGTCGCAGCAGAGGCCAGGAGAGCGGGAGGATGAAGAGAGGGGCTGCGGTGGCAGCCCCTCTGGTCGGTGAAGGTTTATCAGTGGGCGGAGTCGTTACCCTTGCAGGCGTCTGACTCCTTGTTGGCTTGCCACCAGGGCAGCAGATCCCGGGCGAGCCACGCCTGATAGGCGTCGCTGTCGTTGGCGATCAGCCGGTCCAGCTCCCTTTCGAAGTCGCTCATCGCCTGCTGCCGATCCGGATTGCGCAGCGCCTGTGCCAGCGCCAGCCAGCTGGCGCCGCGACCGGTATCGTTGAGGAAGCGGTGCACGGTATAGGACCAGGAGTAGACCATCTCGCCACCCTGGTCGTAGTCAAGGTGGAGGATCGCCGCCAGTGTCGGACGCTGGTTGGCGGGGCGGTTTGCCACGTTATCCAGACCACGGGCAAAGCACTGGCCATGGGCGATGTACTCTGCAATCCCCTCTGCCCACCAGGTGGTGCGGTTGAGCGGATAGTGGCCGAAGCTGCCGTACTGGTTAAAGCGGCCGTCGAGATAGTGAACGTACTCGTGGCGCAGGTTCCACACCTGGAAGGCAGGGCGTTTCCACTCAGCCTCATAGGCGAAGAAGCGGGCCTGATTGCCGGGGCGAGCCGGATCCCCCTCGATATAGATGCCGCCATTGTCGGTGGAGACGCCAAACAGCGCGCTGCCGTAGCGGCCCCAGTCGGCGGAGGAGTTGAAGATCACCAGCTCCAGCGCTTCGTTGTGATCATCGGCCACCGGTTGCCAGCCAGTCTCCATCTGCTGGTGGAAGCGCTGCTCTTCCTCACCCAGCTCGCGGCAGATCCCTTCGGCCTGAGCCTGAGTCAGATCCTGGGCGCGCAGACGCAGGGTGGGTGAGCAGGTGTGCTCGAACGGCAGAATATCTTCCATGCGGATCGGGGTACAAAGCCCGGCGAACTCGCCGCTGACACAGGCTTCGCTGGTGCGATCCGTGTAGGTGAGGTAGTAGCTGGAGAGGGTCAGGGATACCTCTTCCAGCATGGCAGCCGGATGCTGGCCGCCCGGGACCAGCCCTTGCTGGCGCATGATGGTGATGACATCGCGATCCAGCTGTTGGCGATAGGCGATCGCCTTATCCGGGCTGGTGTGATGGAGGTAGCGCATCATCTGGTAGAGGCGGCTGTGGGCATCGAGGATGTTGTTGAAGATAAACAGATCCCGTGAGCCATCGCGCTGTTTCCAGAGGGCCAGCTCGCTCAGGCCCAGTTGCAGCAGGCTCTGGCGCAATGCCGCCTCCTGTTGCAGCACAGCTGCGCTGAAGTCTGCCTGCTGACCGTAAGAGGCGCTCTGATCGACCAGATTGAGCAGCTCGAACAGGCCATCGGCCCAGGGTTTGTGGCCATTGATCTGCGCCGCATGTTGCACCGCATAGCCGAGCGCCTGGTTGAGCTGGGCCAGCATGGGGGCGGCACTCTGGCGGAAGGCTGCTTGCCCAAGTTGTCCTTGCGCCGCTACGCTCCAGGCTTCCAGCACTGTGCCAGCTTGATCCTGCGGTTCAGCTCCCAGCAGCAATGGGTGGTTGAGCAGATCAATCATCACCCCGGCCAGAGCCCGGGCGGCCTGATCACTCTCTTTGCCAACGCCGCCGTGGTAGTTGTGGGCGCGCACATAGTAGAGCAGCTTGTCCATTGCCGGATGGGTCGGCTGGTTGGCCGCCAGTAGGGCACGCATGCCGCGCACCACCGCCATCAGCTTGGCGTCATCGTGGCCGTAATCCGCCTGCCAGGCAGGACTGTTCTGGCCGCTCACGTCGGCTACCAGTTTGGCGGCATCGCTGTCGAGCAGGTCCACATCGGGCTGCTCGGGTTCGGAGCAGAGACGACCGTTGGCACGGCGGCACTCCAGTTGCTCCTCCTTGCTGGCCAGCACGATGGGGCGATTGAGCACCCGGCTCTCCTGCCACGCTTTGCTCTCTGGCAGGGGTTGCCACTCGCCGCCGGCGACCGGGTATTGGTAGCCGCTATCTTGCAACGTTACCTGAACCTCGTTGCCAGCGGGGATCACCTGACGGCAGATGCGATAGCGGATGGTGTTGCTCCCCTCCTTGCGCTCCTGCGGCTCATCACACTCCTGCTGAGGCGTGAGCTGATCCAGCAGCCACTGATAGCGGCGCCAGACGTGGATCTCGCTGACCTGAGCGGCTGCCTGACTGCCTGCCACAGGCTGCAGGCGGAAAAAGATCTGCTCCAATCGACCATCCCGCTCGCTCGGGGTCTCTTCAAGTACCTGCAACTGCTGCCAATCCTGCGGCTGATAGTGCCACTCCGGCTCGGCGCAGCGGCCTTGCGCGTTGAGTTCGCAGCGATCCAGCTCCCTTTCACTCTGACCCAGGATGATGGCCTGCGGCAGCGGCAGACGATCCTGCCGCTGGGCGGTCGGCGTGCCCGCCAGCTGCTCCCAGCGACCCAGTTTCAGGCCATAACCGAAGTCATAACTGCTGGCGGGGATGAGCTTGCCCGCCGGAATCCGATCTTCACAGCGAACGAAGCGGATCTGCCAGCCCGCATCTACCTTGAGCTGCGGCTCGCCACACTGCTGTTCGGCGAGGGCCGCGAGATCGCTGCTCTGCCAGTCGAAGCGACGGTAGACCCTGAGCTGCTGGTAAGGAGCATTGCTGCTACGCGCCTTGAGCTCGTAGGTGATCTCGGTGATGCGAGCGGCCAGTTGCCGGCTCGATTCGCCAGTCAGCTGATACTGTCGCCAGTCATTGGGGGAGTAGTTGGCTTGCGCCGAGGATGTAGCCAAAAGCAGGGGGCCTGCCAGCAGCAGCCACCCGGTACCTGAACGGTTCATTTTTATCCCTTTGTTCTTGTTTGTGTATTGTCTTGCGAGTAATCGCAAGGCAATTTAAACAGTTCCAAAGGGATATCAATTGCCAATTAAAAATCAGATAAATCAATAAGATGGTGACTTTTTGAGTCTGATCGAATTATCGTGGGTTGGTGCCGCAGTAAGGACTCACATGTTTCTTTTTTGTTTTCAAAGAAGATCGGTAAATTGTGAGTCCGATCTCATTCAGCTTGTCGTGCCCGAGTGGTCTGTTGTCGCGCTACCTTGCCCAGCAGTTGGCGAGAGGGCTTGAGATTACCGCCAAGATCGGGCCAGGGGAGCCAGTGGTCGGGCACCATAAAGCCGGGCAGGGTGCTGCGGATCCAGGCAGCCAGTTCGGAGTCGGGAACCGGCTCGCCGTGCCAGTCGATAAAGGCGGCGGGGCGTTGGCCCCACTCGTCGCTCGGTACCGGCACCACCAGCGCCTGGGCGACAGCGGGATGATCTACCAGTCGCTGCTCTATGGTTTCGGGCTGGATGTTTTCGCCACCCGAGATAAAGAGGTTATCGAGCCGTCCCTCTACCAGCAGCTCCCCTGCCGCAGTGAACCTCCCCTTGTCGCGGGTATGAAACCAGCCTTCGTCATCGAGGGGCAGTTCCAGCTCTCCATCTCGGTAGTAACCGGCAAACAGGGTGGCGCCGCGCACGCAGATCTCCTGCTCCCTGATGCACACTTCCCGTCCCGGTAGCGGTTTGCCAACTACGCCTGCATCGCCGGGTAATGCAGTGCAGACCTGACTGCCCATCTCGGAGAGACCATAACTCACCTTGGGTTCGAGCCCCATGGAGCAGAGGCGACTCACCAGCGGTTGCGGAATGGCGGCGCCACCGAGCAGCAACTCGCGCAGGCGGGTGCGAGCGGGATCAAAACCCTCTGCCAGCAGGCGCCAGAGCTGGGTCGGCACCAAGGACAAGTGAGTGATGGGCTGGCACTCCAGCCGCTCCTTGAGGGGCCGTTCACGCTGATCCAGCACCAGCGTGGCGCCCGCCAGAAAGACCCGAAACAGGATGGCGTAGCCGCCGACATGGAACAACGGCAGGGAGAGCAGCCAGCCGGATTCCTCATCGAGGGGAATGAGGGTGGCAGAGCCGCGCGCCGAGGCAAGGTGGTTGCAGAGCCGATGCACCACCGCTTTCGGTGTGCCGCTGGATCCTGAGGTGAGGATCATGTTGTTGAGCTGGGTCGATGCCAGCGGCCATGTTTCCTCGCTTGCCGGCAGTTCGCGCGTGAAGTCGAGCTGCAGGGGCTGCCAGTTGCCTGCCGGGATCTCCCCTGCCGACCAGAAGGCATCGACATCGAGTTGCACCGCCAGCTCGCGCTGCTTTTCGAGAGGAAAGGCGGGGTTGAGCGGGCAGAACACCACGCCGCTGCGTACGCAGGCCCATGCCAGCAGCACATCTTCCAGCGCACCGCGCACCACTGCAGCCAGATGATCGCCACGGCGCACGTCGACTTGTTCCAGCTGTTGGCACAGGCTGTTGAGGCGGGCATCGAGCTGGCGGTAACTGAGGGGGGAGACTGCGTGGATGGCAATGCGGTTCGGGGCTGTGATTGCCCGGTGGCGTACCGGGCAAGGTGTCTGTTCGGGTGAACGGGAGGGGTCAATCACGGTAATACAGTTGCTCCAGTCGGCTCAGATCCGGTTTGCCATCTTCCCCCAGCAGGTTGCCTGCCATCCAGCGGCGGGTATCCAGACCCGGCGCCTGTTCGGGCGCCCATTCGCCCGCCAGATGAAAGAGCTGGTTCAGGCCCAGATCCGATTCGAAGCAGGAGGAGATGATAACCTTGAGCCGCAGTTCGCGGGCGCGGGCGATCAGCGCTTCGCAGTTGGCGAGTGAACCGAGCAGGGTAGGCTTGAGCACCAGCGCGCGCAGTTGCGGGATCGGCTCCCACGGCTTGCCTTGTGCCAGCAGCTCGTCCAGCGCCACCGGCATGCCGGTGCGGTTGGCGACAAAGGCGATGTCGGCAAAGTCGGCGCAAGGGTCTTCCAGATACTCGATGCGATTCGGGTCGAGGTGGCCACAGAAGGTCCACGCCTCCTCGCGAGTCCAGCCTTGGTTGGCGTCTAGCACCAGCTTGAGGGAGGGGAGGCGATCGCACAGCAGGCGGATCAGCGCCAGCTCGTCACGCATCGGGTAGCGCGCCACCTTCAGCTTGGCCTTGCCTGGCGTGCGGTGCAGCCACTCTTTCCAGTTGCGCAGCAGCTCCTGGGGGAGCCTTGAATGAGGGGATAGGGCTCCGGCAGCGGGTTGCGCTGCTCGGGCCATGTCCGGCGCGCGCAGTCGAGGCCAAATTGCACCGACGGCAGCACAGGGGTCGGGGTGTCGCCGGCGGCCAGGGCCGCCAGCGCGGCAAGGGCTTCTGCCTCTGCCTGTTGCAGGCTCTCTTTCGAGAAGCCGGGCAGGGGGGCGATTTCCCCCCAGCCGTCGTTGATGCGCACCAACAGCCCCTCTCGCGCCACCTCCACCTTGCCGTGAAAGGTCAGTGGCTGGGTAAAAGGCAGTTGATAGCGATACAGGGCGAGTGTCATCAGGGATTCCGCTTGTATTTGGAGAAGTCGGGGCGACGCTTTTCGTTGAAGGCGTTGCGGCCTTCCTGACCCTCTTCGGTCATGTAGAAGAGCATGGTGGCATTGCCCGCCAGCTCCTGCAAGCCCGCCTGACCATCACAGTCAGCGTTGAGGGCGGCTTTCAGGCAACGTAGCGCCATCGGGCTGTTTTGCAGCATTTCACGGCACCAGCGCACGGTTTCGCGCTCCAGTTCCGCCAGCGGCACGACAGTGTTGACCAGACCCATGTCGAGGGCTTGCTGGGCATCGTACATGCGGCAGAGGAACCAGATTTCGCGGGCCTTCTTCTGGCCGACGATACGAGCCATGTAGGAAGCACCCCAACCGCCGTCGAAGGAGCCCACTTTCGGGCCGGTCTGGCCAAACTGGGCGTTGTCGGCTGCGATGGTCAGGTCACACATCATGTGCAGCACGTGGCCGCCACCGACCGCGTAACCGGCCACCATGGCAACCACAGGTTTCGGGCAGGTGCGGATGTCGCGCTGGAAGTCGAGCACGTTGAGGTGGTGAGTCCCCTCGTCATCCCGGTATCCACCGTAGTCGCCACGGATCTTCTGGTCGCCGCCGGCGCAGAAGGCTTTCTCGCCAAAACCGGTCAGGATGATGGTGCCGATCTGATCGTCATAACGGGCATCGGCCAGCGCCTGCAGCATCTCTTTGACGGTGCGGGGGCGGAAGGCGTTGCGCACCTGGGGACGGTTGATGGTGATCTTGGCAATGCCATCGTTGGACTTGTGATAGAGGATGTCCTCGTAACCGGCGGAGCAATCTTGCCATTCAACAGGTGCATACAGTTCAGCTTCCGTCATTGCTTCAATCATGACTCGTCTCTTCTTGTTGGTTGACCCACTCCGCGAGGAGTCGGGCAAAGTTATCAGGCTGATGGGCGTGCAGATTATGGCCGCCATCCAGCACCAAGTGGTTGATTCTGCGATTTTGGTTCGCCAGCTGGCAAGCCAGCTGATGGAATTTGTGATCCCGCTTGCCACTCACCCAGGTGACCGGCAGCTGGCTCGCCATGAGCCAGGGGGCGAGATCCGGCTGCTTGCCTAGCGAGGTGGCGCGCAGCATGGTGGCGATGCCCTGACCGTCGTTGCCAAGGCGGCGGGCGATCTGGCTGGCCCGGGCCGCATCGTCAAGATCGGCAAACACCCCTTGCCGGTACCAGTCTGCCAGCACGTCAGCCAGGGGCTCCTGCTCGAAGCGCCGCGCCCACTGTTCATCGTGCCGGATGCGGGCGGCCCGTTCACTGGCCGGTAGCCCCGGGTGGCAGTTCTCCAGCAGCAGCCCCCGCAGCCCGGCGGGCTCGCGGCTGGCGTGATAGAGAGCCAGTCGCCCACCCAGCGAGTAACCCGCCAGCAGATAGCGTTCAATGTTGCGGCTGGCCAGCTCGGTGACCAGCCACTGGTGGCTCTGCTCAAAGTCGCTGACGTTGAGGGCTCGATGCTGACCATGACCCGGCAGATCGAGGGCGATGCAGCGGATGGCGGGCAGCCGGTCGATCACCGGTTGCCAGTCGCCGCTATCCCCCAGCAGGCCGTGCAGCAGCACCAGCGGCACATTGGCATCTTTATTTGCCACGGATGGCGGCCCCCAGCGCTTTCAGATCATCGGCCACCTGCTCGCTCGGTACCCGGATCTCGATCAAGGTAACGCCATGTTGGAGGGCGGCGCGGTAATCCTGTTCGAACTCGGGCAGGGTGGTCGGCGCGCGATAGGCGAGGCCAAACATGGCGGCAGCATGTTCAAAACTGAGGCCGTGGGGTAGCCGGTAGTAGCTCTCCAGCAGCTCCCCTTCGGTGGGCACCGGCAACATACGAAAGATGCTGCCGCCATCGTTGTTGAGCAGGATCACCACCAGCGGTCGACTCGCCTTGCTGAGCAGGGCGAGGCTGTTGAGATCGTGCAGGGCGCTGAGATCGCCAAGCAGCAGGGTGGTGGGCTCATCACTGTCCTGCTCGATTGATTGGGCAAAACCGTAGGCGGTGGCGATCAGACCATCGATGCCGGAGGCGCCGCGGTTGGTCATCACCCGGCTCGGCCCCTTGCCCGTTTCGCCGAGCATATCCATCAGTCGGGCTGGCATGCTGTTGCCGACAAACAGTTGCCCTTCGATCAGGCGGTTGAGGCGATGGCAGACCCCGAGCTCGGAGAAGTGCTCGCAGGCAGCGGCGATCTGCTGGCTGGCGTTGTGTTGCAGCTCAGCCAATGTGTGCCAAGGGGCTTGTGTGGTGACCGGATGGGCCGCAGCAAAGGCGCTGGCACTGCAGAGCAGCCGGTTGCGCAGCCGGTAGTCGGGATCGAGCCGCGCCGGTTGCGGATCCACCAGCCAGTAATCCTGCCATGAATGGTGTTTTATGAACTGGCCAAGCCGCTTGGAGACAAGCCGCGCGCCAAATTGCAGCAGCACCTCGGCGCGGCCCAGCTCGGCGACGAATTCAGGGTCGTTGAGCGCCATATCCATATGGATGAGGTTGCGGCTATCGAAGCGGATCTGGCTCTGCAGGTCCGCCAGCAGCGGCCAGCCGAGTTGCTCCGCCAGCGCGGCGGCGGCCTGTGCCTGATTCGGGTCGGTAATGCGGCCAGCTACAACGATGCCGCGCTGTTGCCGAAAGGTTTCCCACTCCGCCTGAGGGGGGCAGCTTGCCGCGCTCTGTTGCCACGGGCTCCATGGCTTGTGCGAGCCGAGCCAGTCGCCGAGGGGGGCCAGATAGTCGGAGAAATCCTGATAGTGCTCGCCCGGGTAAAGGGGCTCGGGGTACATGCAGTTGAAGTGCACCACCCCGGGGGTGAGCACCTGCTTAGCCAAGGCTTGGTCCACCGAACTCAGCACAAACGCCGCCGGAATGGTCGGGGTGGGGCTCGGCAGGTTCTGCTGATAGACGGGGTAGCGGCCGAAGATCCCCTGCTGGTCGATCGCCTGATTGGCGCCGTTGTCGATCAGTTCGTGAGGGCGATCGGCGGAGAGAATAATCAGCGGCACGCCGGTGAGCTGGGCCTCTGCCACGGCGGGCCAGAGGTTGGCTACCGCGGTGCCCGAAGTCATGATCACCGCCACCGGCCGGTTGCTCCCCTTGGCCAGACCCAGCGCCATAAAGCCGAGGCCGCGCTCGTCAAAGTGCAAGTGACGACGAAAGCCCTGATGGGCCGCGGCTGCCATGGTCAGCGGCGCAGAACGGGAGCCGGGGGCCAGCGCGATGTCGCGCACCCCGAGGCGAAAGAGCTCCTCCAGCAAGAGGGAGGACCAGACGTGGTTGAAGGTGGCGTGCTGGCTCGAAAACGGTGTGCAGGCAAACTCTTCGCTGGCAGGCTCTTTACGGGTGGGCATAGGGGCTCTCGTAGCGTGAAAAGGGTGAATGACTATCCCAGCAGGGAGAGCACATTGGCGATCTTGTTGTCGAGTTCGGCCCACTCGGCGACAGGCTCGGAACCGGCGACAATGCCGGCACCGGCAAACAGGGTGACGCTGCCCGGCTGAATGCGGGCGCTGCGAATGGCGACCGAGAACTCGGACGTCTCCCGACTCAGCATGCCGCAGGCTCCGGCGTACCAGCCCCGATCGTAGGGCTCGAACTCGCGGATAAAGGCGAGCGCTGCCTCGCGCGGAGCGCCGCCCACCGCTGGCGTCGGGTGGAGGGCGTCGAGCAGCTGCCAGTCGCAGACCCCGGGCTTGAGCTCGGCTTCGATATCGCACTTGAGATGTTGCAGCAGTCGCAGTTTGAGAATGCGCGGCTCGGTCAGGGTGGCATCGTGGGTCAGTGGCGCCAGACGGCTGAGGATGTCGGCATGTACCAGCCGGTTCTCCAGCCGGTTCTTGCTGTCGGCCAGCAGCTCGGCGGCCAGTTGGGCATCGACCTCTTCATCGCCGGAGCGGCGGATGGTGCCCGCCAGCGCCTCGGTAAAGAGGTGGCGATCTTCCCGGCGATAGAGTCGCTCGGGGGAGCAGGCGATAAAGGCCTGCTCGGGGGAGAATTGAAAACCGAAGTGGAAACAGTCCTGGGCGTGGCGGGCCCACTGGTCGAGCATGGCCCAGGGATTGATATCCGCATCATGGTTCGGACTGGTCAGCACGCTCTCCCGCGACAGCACCACCTTGGGGGTGTGGGCCTGAAAATCGGGGGCGGTGACGCGCTCCACCAGCGTCTGCCACTGGGCGGGGCCGGGGCAATCCTGTCGCTGCCAGGGCTGCTTTTGCAGGGCGGGCAGCGGGGCTTCCGGGCGCAGGGCATCGAGGGCGGCGTCGGCCGCCTGCAGTTCGGCCTCGAGATTGTTTTCATCCAGCCAGAGGTTGAGGCAGAGACTGACGCACTCGCCACGGCGCACCAGCTCGATGCGGGGCAGCACGAAACGGCAGGGGCCAAACCCTTGCCAGCCGGATTGGGCCGGATCGAACGCCAGTCCACCATAGTAGCGAGGGCTGTCGTCATGATGCTGGTTGGCTGTGTTAGTGCACACCTGCTTGATGGCGTGCGGCTCGGTCAGTTCATGGATGGCGCCCAGTGCGACATACTCGGGACGAGCCTCTCCACGAGCCTGCCAGTAGATGCGGGGATAGAGGGTTTGCGCCGCGAGCCAGCCCAGAAAGGAGCGGATTTCGATCGCTACTCGCAACCGTACGAAGCCGCTGACGTTGCTGTGACGCAGGGCGTCCAGTTGTTGCTTGATATGGGTCTGAGCCAACATGGATTCTTGTCTGAGCCGGGTAGTAACGAGCGATCCGGTAGCTGGATGCCGTAGGTTTATGCCAAAGGGCGATGATTTCCTATATATTATCTGCCCATTCGTCCATGTAAATCGCCCGCGGGAGCTTCACTCTCCGGGGCCAAGTATACCCAAATCCGGTTCGATAACCCTTAACACGATCAATATCCGATTGTTTGGCCATCACAAAATGACAAATACCTTCTCTGTTTGGTTGCTGGCGGCGCGTTTGCGAACACTGCCGCTCGCCTGCTCTTCCATCCTGCTGGGCTCGGGGCTGGCTGCCAGTCGTGGCGCCTTCGATGGCACCATCATGGCGCTCTCGCTGCTGACCGCCATCCTGCTGCAGATCCTCTCCAATCTGGCCAACGATTACGGCGATGCGGTCTCCGGCGCCGACAACGGTGAGCGGATCGGCCCGCAGCGGGCAGTGGTCTCCGGTCTTATCACCAAAAAGCAGATGTGCGTGGCGATGGGGCTGACCGCGCTGGCGGCGGTGGCCAGTGGCCTGCTGCTGCTGGGCTGCGCCTTCGGCGGCCAGTGGCTGCAGATTTTGGCATTTGTAGTGCTGGGTGGCGCGGCCATCGTTGCGGCGGTGACCTACACGGTCGGCAAGACCCCTTACGGCTATCGCGGGTTTGGCGACATCTCGGTGTTCCTCTTCTTCGGCCTGCTGGGGGTGCTCGGCTCCTACTACCTCTTCACCAAGACGCTGGAGTGGGATCTGCTATTGCCCGCCACCGCCTGTGGTCTGCTGGCAACCGCCGTGCTCAATATCAACAATGTGCGCGATATCGAGACCGACGCCGCCAGCGGCAAGATCACCTTGGCGGTACGCCTTGGCCGCAATCGCGCCATCGCCTATCACTGGGTACTGCTGGGGGCGGCGTTGCTGGCAACCATCGTCTTTATCCTGATCCAGCCCGCCAGTTTCTGGCCGTGGATCTTTTTGCCCGCCATGAAGCCTCTCAGCGATGCGGCCAAGACTCTTCGCGAAAGCTACGATGGCGAGGTGCTGACCGGTTCCCTCAAGAAGACCGCCATCAGCGCGTTTCTGTTCAGCCTGCTGCTCTCCATCGGGTTGGCGCTCTCCTGACGGGGGGCCGAGGCTCGCCAACGCGAACAATGCAAAAGGCTCTCGATATGGGAGCCCTTTTTCTTTTCAGCTGTGCCGTCGGGTTTAGCTGGCGCGCGCCACCCTGAGGGGGCGGCGGGAGAAAATCAGGGTATCCAGCAGCCAGATGGCGACCATGGAGGCGCCCACCAGCGGGAAGGCGATCCCCAACAGGATCAGCAGGGTGATGGCACCGCGCATCGGCGGCAATTTGGCGGGCAGTGGCGGCGCGGCGAGACGGCCCTGCGGACGGCGGCACCACCAGATCCACAGACCACTCACAGCGCTGGCCAGCACCATCAGGCAGATAAGCAGCATGGCGAGCTGATGGGGCCAGCCGTAGAGCTTGCCCATGTGCAGCATGACGCCGCTCTCCACCGTCTTGGCTACCGGGCCGTAATCCTGCCAGCGCACATCGGCCAGCACCTTGCCGCTGTATTGATCGATATGCAGGGTGGCGTCGTTGCGCGGATCATCGGCAAACAGGGCGATGGTGTAGACGCCTGTGGCGCCGACCGGCGGGGTGATGCTGTAACCCGGTTGGACTCCCCGCTCATGGGCGATCTTGACCACCTGTTGCAGCGCAATGCGCTGGCTGGCCATCACCACTCCCTCATGCTCGCCGTGGTTCATGGCACCGTGATCGTGCCCCTCATCGACCGGCTGCGAGCTGGGCATGGGAGTGCTCTCCACCGCCCAGGGAACGGTCTGCTCATGGGCTTGATTCAGGCTGCGGGCCAGCGGTGCCGATTTGGGCACCTCGTTCCACATGGCGGCGGGGAAGCGGTTCCAGACCGCGGCAAACTGATCGCCCCAGAAACCGGTCCAGGTCATGCCGCTCAACAGCAACAGCAGCAGGAAACCGGCGCCCCAGAAGCCGACCACGGCGTGCAGATCCCGCCACCAAAGGCGTCCGCGCTGGTTCACTCTGGGCCAGAGGATGCCGCCCACCCCGGGCCCCTTGCGTGGCCACCAGAGGTAGAGGCCGCTCAGCAGCAGTACCAGCCCCCAGCCTGCAGCCAGTTCGATCAGCCGATCTCCGGTGGTGCCGAGCAGCAGGTCGGCGTGCAGGGAGCGAGCCACCGCTTGCAGATTCCACTTGTTGTCCATGGTGCCGAGCAGGGCGCCGCTGGCGGGATCCATAAACAGAGTCAGCTCGCGATCCCCCTGATTGACGATGAACTGGGCGCTCTGGTCGGGAGCGACAGGCGGCAGGTATTTACGCAGGCTGGCATCGGGCATGGTCATCATCGCCTTGGCCAGCAGTTGGTCGGCACTCAGGGTCTGGCTGGCGGGAGCGACCTTCATCAGCTCGGGGTACATCAAGTTGTCGAGCTGGGGTTTGAACAGATAGACGATCCCGGTCAGTGACAGCAGGATCAGGAAAGGGGCGACAAAGAGACCTGCGTAGAAGTGCCAGCGCCAGATCCGTTGGTAATGACTCGAGTCCCTGTTTTTCATTGCACATCCTTGTTGAGGTGCCAAACCTTTCGGCAGGTGGAATGTTTGTGGCGGCGCGGATAATAGCAGTAACGTTTCGTTAACTGCAATCGCACATCTTGAGATCGATTCAGTGCGGGATGTCGGTAACATGAGGTGCAGACGGTTTGCTGGATAGGATGACCACGCTTTGGGGAAAGCCTGTTTGCTGCTGGACTTTTCCTTATAAATTATTACCTTGTGGTAACAATTTGCAGGCGATGGTGGTGGTAACGGAATGGGAGCAGTCATGCAGCCACATGGGCAATTTGACATGGAGCGCAGGGGTCAGATGCTGATCTGCCGCCCGAGTGGCCCCTTCAATCTGGCTGGTGCCATGGCCTATGAGGCGCGTTTTCGTCACGAACTGGCCGGATTGATGGATGGCCCCTGGGGGATTGTCGAGGTCGCGACCGAGTTTGAAGCGGCCGGGCCCGAGGTGCTGGCCCGTTTTCGTCGCCAGTTTGGCTGGTGTGCCGAGAGTGGCTGTCAGTTTCTGGCGGTGGTCTTCGTAGGGGGCTTCAAGCGCTATCTGGCGGATAACATCTTCAAGGGATTACCCTTTCGGGCGGTACGTTACTTCGAGCAAGAGGCAGCGGCCATCCAGTGGCTGGGAGAGCAGCTCAACACCGCTCCCTGTGAACCTGCGAGCGCTTGACGATCCCGCCCACCGCTTGGGCGGGCTTCACTCCAGCTTGATAAACCACTTGTCCCGTTCGTCAACGCAGTCGGGCTCACCCATTTCGAATTCGCGGCAGATCAGCGGCCGTACCTCGTAGATACGGCACATCATGGTGTTGCGGTCGAGGGCGGCGCACCAGCCATCGTCCAGCCGGCGCATGACCGGTATCTCGCCATCCCGTTCCAGTACATAACGGTCCGGCACGCCGGTATCGGTAAAGAGCATCACTTCGAGGCGGCAGCAGCAGGCTTCGCAGTTCTGGCAGCTCACATCGGTTTGGATTGCTTGGGTCATGGTGCCTGTCTTGCCGCATGGCGGCATCGGAGATATGAAACAGGCGCCTGTCAGGCGCCTGTGGTCTGGCTAACGGCTTGCAAAGAACCTTAGCCCAGTTTGCGGGCGCGGTAGCTGCGACCCTTGATCTTGCCTTCCTGCAACCGCTTGAGGGCGGCGCTCGCCACGCTGCGCTTCACGGCGACGTAGGAGTACTGCTCGGAGATCTGGATCTTGCCCACATCGGCGCCGGCAATGCCGCCTTCACCGGTCAGGGCGCCCAGAATGTCACCGGCCCGCACCTTGGTCTTGCGGCCTGCATCGATGGAGAGGGTCACCATCTGCGGGGCGATCGGCTTGATGTCGCGGCCGATGCTGTCGAGATCACCCTGCGGCATCGGAGCCTGCTGGTACTCTTCGATAAAGTTGACGCGCTGGGCTTCGTTCGGCTGATAAAGGCTCAGGGCCAGACCCTGCTGGCCAGCACGACCGGTACGACCGATGCGGTGCACGTGCACTTCCGGATCATAGGTCAGCTCGTAGTTGATGACGGCGCCCAGCTCCTTGATGTCGAGACCGCGGGCCGCTACATCGGTGGCCACCAGAATGGTGGCGCTGCCGTTGGCAAAGCGCACCAGCACCTGATCCCGCTCGCGCTGTTCCAGATCGCCGTTCAGCGCCAGCGCCGAGAAGCCCTTGGCGGCTAGATGGTCTGCCACGTCGTTACAGGCGCGCTTGGTGTTGCAGAACACCACGCAGGAGCTGGGCTGGTAGTGGCTCAGCAACCAGGTGAGGGCGTCGAGGCGCTGACCGGCAGGCACTTCGTAAAGCTTCTGTTCGATGGCGCTCCCCTCGTGCAGGGACTCCACGCTCACCTCGACCGGATTGCGCTGCACGCCGCGGCTCATCTGGGCGATCCCTTCCGGATAGGTCGCGGAGAAGAGCAGGGTTTGGCGCTGTTGGGGGGCATAGCTGATGACCCGGTTGATATCTTCGCCAAAGCCCATGTCCAGCATGCGATCCGCTTCATCCAGCACCAGCGTCTTGAGGCCGGATAGCTCCAGCGTGCCTTGCTCCAGATGTTTGAGAATGCGACCCGGGGTGCCGACGGCAATGTGGGCACCAAAGCTCAGGGTGGCGGACTGCGGTGCGGTCGGGGTGCCGCCGCACAGGGTCACCAGCTTGACGTTGGGCAGGGCGCGCGCCAGACGACGGATCTCCTGAGCCACCTGATCCGCCAGTTCGCGGGTCGGGCAGAGCACCAGCGCCTGCACTTCGAGGCGGTTGACGTTGAGCTTGGCCAGCAGGCCGAGGCCGAAGGCGGCGGTCTTGCCGCTGCCGGTTTTTGCCTTGGCGATCAGGTCTTTGCCATCGAGCACCAGGGGCAGGCTCTGGGCCTGGATCGGGGTCATCTGCAGGTAACCCAGGCTGGTGAGGTTCTCTTGCAGGGCGGGGGAGAGATTGAGGCTGCTAAATTCGCTGTTGTTCACAAAAGGACTCTATTTCGGAGAAAACGGGGATGCGCGAGCGCTAAGGCCGCGCATCATACCAGAATGTGGCACCGGATGTGGCGGATTTTTGAACGGCTGGTCACGAGGGGCCATGAAAGGTTCATTTGTTGCCAAACCGATCGCGGGCGAGCACTGACAATGTAATAAGGACTATTTTTCAAACACACATCTAATTATTTATCGCGGATAAACGTTTTCTATTTTCAGTATTTTAATATAATGATTGGAAAATATTCCACGAGCAGTTACTGCGCCGCAGGAAATGTTTAGAAAATGCTGATGAAATATTTTCAAAGAACATAAAAACGGCGCCACCATTACTCAACGTGGTGTTTTAAAAGGATTTATGTCATCCGTGTTGCGCGATTAATATCAGTTCATTGCGCAATTAATTTAAAAACGTTTGTATTATCCTGCCTCCATAATATTGCGCGGGATTGTGATGGCTATCTGATTTTTAAATGTGCAAATGTCTATGATGGCGCCGGTCAAAAATTACAATTTACTCAGGTGCTACAGGTATGGAATACGTTCACTTTGTGCTCGGACTGGTGATGGTCCTCGCTCTCTCTCTGCTGGCTAACCGCCACAACTGGAAACAGATCAAGCTGCGTTATATCGGTCAACTGCTGGTGGTCGAACTGGCGCTGGCCTGGTTCATGCTGAACTCGGAAGTGGGTCTGGCGGTGGTGGGTGGCTTTGCGGCCGGCTTCACCAAGTTGATGGAGTTTGCCAAACAGGGTACCGACTTCGTGTTCGGTGGTCTGGTCAACGAAGGGGCCTTCTCCTTCTTCCTGATGGTGCTGATGCCCATCGTCTTCATCTCGGTTCTGATCGGTATTCTGCAGTACATCCGCCTGCTGCCGCTGGTGATCCGCGGTATCGGTACCGTGCTGGCCAAGATCAATGGCATGGGCAAGCTGGAGTCTTTCAACGCCATCAGCTCGATGATCGTCGGCCAGTCCGAGAACTTCATCGCTCTCAAGAACATCCTGCCGCACCTGAACGAGAAGCAGATGTACACCCTGGCGGCGACGGCGATGTCTACCGTCTCCATGTCCATCGTCGGTGCCTACATGCAGCTGATCGAGCCGCGCTACGTGGTTGCCGCGCTGGTGCTCAACATGTTCAGTACCTTTGTGGTGCTCTCTCTGATCAACCCCTACGAGCCGGATAACTCCGTGACCGACATCAAGGCCATTGCCGAAGGTGACGAGCACCACACGCCGAAGAAAGAGAACTTCTTCGAGATGCTGGGCGAGTACATCATGGCCGGTTTCACCGTTGCCGTGATCGTGGGTGCCATGCTGGTGGGCTTCATCGCCCTGATCGCCCTCATCAACTACCTGTTCGAGATGGCATTTGGCGTGAACTTCCAGTTCGTCATGGGTTACCTCTTCTACCCGATCGCCTGGATCCTGGGTATCCCGAGTGGTGAAGCGCTGCAAGCGGGCTCCATCATGGCGACCAAGCTGGTGACCAACGAGTTCGTGGCGATGATGGATCTGGGCAAGGTGGCTGCCGAGCTCTCTCCGCGCACCGTCGGCATCCTCTCCATCTTCATGGTCTCCTTCGCCAACTTCAGCTCCATCGGCATCATCGCCGGTGCGGTAAAAGCGCTGAACGAAGAGAAGGGCAACATGGTTTCCCGCTTCGGTCTGAAGCTGGTCTACGGTTCTACCCTGGTCAGCCTGCTCTCTGCGGTTATCGCTGGCATCATGATCTGACCCTCTAGTGGCATCCGCTACTGCTTGGGCCCCTGACTTTGTCAGGGGCTTTTTTGTTTCTGGCTCACAGCCGCCAGCCGCACCACCAGCCGGCGACCAGCAGGGTGAGGGTGCAAAAGCCGGTTTCGATGGCGCCGCCGCTGCGCAGCGGCCAGCCCGGCAGGCGGTAACGGCGTTTGATGGGCCAGAAGAGCGGAATGCCCGCCGGGGTGAGCCAGTCCCCCAGCAGATGGCTGAGGTAGCCGACGATGAGCGCATCCTTGACCCCCATGGGCAGGGTGTCCGGCGGCAGGCTCTGGTTCAGCCCCCAGACAGCGGCGGCGACTGCCAGCAGACTGTGGGTGAAGCCGCGATGGCCGAACAGTCGCGACAGAGGTTTCGAGATCCACGGCAGGCGCTGCCCCAGCACCGATTTGGGGTGGTCGAGGTCGGGCAACAGGGCGCTGGCCAGCGCGGCAGGGATGGTCTGCCACAGGTTGGCATCGGCCAGCGCCGGAGTGAGCTGCAGTTTGTGGGCGATCAGGGTGCAGGTAACGGAGAAAAGCAGGTGCCCTTGGGCGGTCATGATGATTACGGCGTGGACAAGATGGCGGCGCATCTTACCAGCCTGACGGTTGTGGTCAGCTCTTATTTTAAAAATCAGGATGTTACGGCGAAAAAGCGCCCAAGCAGGGCGCCTTTAGGGTCTCTTTACAGCTTGCCTTTGACCAGCCACTTGTCGAGGGCGTTGGCGAAGCGCTGTTTGTCGGCGGCATTGAAGGGGGCCGGGCCGCCGGTCTGCACGCCAGCCGAGCGCAGCTCTTCCATAAAGTTGCGCATGCCGAGCCGTGCCTTGATGGTCTCGCGGGTGTAGATCTCGCCGCGGGGATTGAGCGCCTCGCCACCGGCATCGATCACCCAGGAGGCGAGAGGAATATCGCCGGTGATCACCAGATCGCCGGGCTGAACCTGCTGGGCGATGACATGATCTGCCACATCGAATCCCTTTTCCACCTGCTGGGTTTTGATGAAGGGCGAGGGGGGCACCCGCAATCCCTGATTGGCCACCAGGGTGGTGACGACCTGGGCGCGGTGGGCGGCGCGGTAGAGGATCTCCTTGACCGGAATGGGGCAGGCATCGGCATCAACCCAGATGGGCATGGCATGGTTTCCTGTAGTGAAAGCGGATGGAAAACGAGAGCGGGCATGTTAACACAGGCCTCCCTTCCCGGCGCGGGGCTGAGTCGGCCCCGCCTTTGGTGTAAGCTGGGGCCAGCACATGAAACGAGAAGGAGACGAGATGGATCGGGTGCCCGGTGAAGTGATTTATGCCCTGACTCTGGATGGCAAGGGTGGCATGGCGCCGCTGACGGCGGGAAGCGAAGTCCCGGCGGCGCATCCCGGCTGGCTGCATCTGGATTACGGCAATCCCGATTCGGCGCGCTGGCTGTTGCAGACCCCCTTGCTCAGCGAGGCGGCCAGGGAGTCGCTGCTCGGCCAGAGCAATCGTCCCAAGCTGGTGCGGATGGGGGAGACGGTGCTGCTGATCCTGCGCGGCATCAACCACAACAAGGATCACAGGCCCGAAGAGATGGTGGCGCTGCGCATCTTCATCACCCCGGATCTCATTATCAGCAGCCGTCGTCGTCCGCTGCTCTCCGAGCAGGATGTGTTCAACCAGCTCAAGCTGGGTGGCGGCGCCGATACCCCGGCCGACTGGCTGGTGGAGATCTGTGATGCCCTGACCGATCGGGCGGGGGAGTTTGTTGAAGAGTTGCACGACAAGATCCTCGATCTGGAGGAGATGGTGCTGATGCGCGACATGCCCGCCAATGGCCGCTTGGCGCTGATCCGCAAGCAGCTCATCATGATCCGCCGCTACCTCTCGCCGCAGCGGGATCTGGTGGCGCGCCTCGCCAACGAGAAGATCAGCTGGCTGGATGAGGATGATCGCCGTCGTCTGCTCGATATCGCCGACCGGCTGCGGCGCTGGCTCGACGACCTCGATGCCGGAGTGGCACGCACCGCCGTGCTGGCAGACGAGATCAACAATCTGATGGCGGAGGCAACCAATCGCCGCGCCTACCAGATGTCGGTGATGGCGCTGCTCTTTTTGCCTGCCAGCTTCCTGACCGGTCTGTTTGGCATCAACCTCGGCGGTATCCCCGGTGCCGAGAATCCGACCGCATTCTGGGTCTTCTGTGGTTCGCTGGTGGCGCTGGCAAGCGGGCTGGCAATCTGGCTCAAACATCGGCGCTGGTGGTAAGGAGGCATAACCCATGTGGCAATCAATTGGCCTGACCCTGCTGCTGTTGCTGGGTCATACCCTGATCCGGCGGCTTATTCACAAGAGCCTGCTGGCGCTCGGCCAGAGCAGGCAGGTGAGCGAGAACCGGGTGCTCTACGTGGCCCATGTGTTCCACTTCCTGCTCGGCTGCGCCACCTTGTTGGTACTGGCTGGGGTGTGGGGGCTCGACTTCTCCCGACTGGTAGTGCTCGCCTCCTCCTTCTTTGCGGTACTGGGGGTCGCCATGGTCGCCCAGTGGTCGATCCTCTCCAACATCACCGCCAGCATCACCATCTTCTTCGCCTTTCCCTACAAGATTGGCGACCGGATCCGCATCCTCGACAAGGATGATTCGGTCACCGGCGTCATCACCGAGATCGGCCTCTTCTACGTGCGGGTGCGTGATGACAACGGCGATCTGGTCACCTATCCGGCCAACCTGATCCTGCAAAAGCCGGTCAGAAAGCTGGAGGGCAAGGTGGTGGAACCGCTGCAACCGGAGTAGAAAGCAACCGGAATAACAAAAGGCTCCCTCGGGAGCCTTTTTACTGTGCGGTGGGTGGCGCTAGCGTTCGAAGAATCGGTAGAGGTGCGCCACCTGAACCGGGCAGTCGGCCACCTGATGCAGATGTTCGCGGGCCTGCTCGACCGTGCCGAAACTGACCGGGCAGCCGAGGGTGTCGGTCAGCTCGTAGAGGGCGCCATCCTTGCCTCTGAATTCGATGAGCCAGCCGGGAATAGCCACATCGTGGAGTATTTCGGCCTCTTGCAGGATCTGTTGCTGATAGAGCTTACGAAGTTCACTGACTGTCATGATGCTCTCCTGTGGGGAATATCCAGCTCCAGTCTATGCTTGCCCTTTATGTGCGGCAACGGGATCATCCCCGCAGGACCTCCCATGCCCAGCGGATACGGATAAAGGTCTCGGCATTGCCGCCCCGATCCGGATGGTGTTGCAGTGCCAGCTCCCGCCAGCGGCGGCGGATCGCCTCCTGACTCGTCCCCTCATTAAGCTCGAACAGGGCCAGCGCCTCGGCTTTGTGTCCCTCCCCGTCATAAGCGCGCCAGAAGCGGTTGAGCAGGGCCTCAACTTCGGCACGGTCGGTTTGCCAGAACACCTGCCAGTCGAGATAGTAGCTACGCAGATTTTCGCCAACGGCAAAGCCGTGGTTGACCTCCTGGTTCCCGGCCAGCGGTTCGAGCCTGATATCCAGGGTGCTGATCACCAGCCACCAACCCTCTTCATAAAGCTCGGCTTGCAACTGGTAGAGGGCGTTCATGATCAGGAAGTTGACCCGAAACAGCTGCAGTTGCTCGTCGTCGGCCAGCCGGGGGATCGCCCCCTGCTGGCGCAGGGCGGCCATCAGTTCATGCACCTTGTAGCTGCCCGCCGCCTGTTGCAATAGCACCAGCAGAGGGGCGATCAGCGGATTATGGTTGGCTTCGTTCATTCGGCGCCCTGCTCCCTGGGTGGCTGCAGGGCGATCAGCAGCTCACCCGCCTGCGGGGTGACGGGGCCGGTAACGATCTGGGGCTTGCCCTTGCCATCCATGATGAAGAGCGGGATGGCGCCGGGATTGGCGGTCTGATACTGGGCCCAGTCGAACGCCTCGCTCAGGCGGGTCGCCTTGATCTGGCCACCCCGGCTCAACAGGCCGCTCAGCCGGGCATAGTTGATGTCGGGGCCGAACAGGTTCTGGCGAGCGCGGAAGGTGGCACTCTCCCGGTTGGCTTTGCCGTGCTGCTCGCTGGAGCGCAGGGAGTAGACCTGCTCCTCGCCGTAGAGGTGGGCAAAGTGCAGCACCCCGAGGGCGTTGTTGTGGCGGTTGGGGGAGAGCGCCAGCACGGTACTGATACTGGTGAGCGGCAGGTGCAGCTCGGCATGTTCCGACTGGGGGTTGCCGAAGTAGCAGGGGAGGTTGCTCATCCGTGCCTGTTTGCAGAACTCCCAGGCGGGATCACAGAGCTGTACCGGCACCCCCTGATCCGCCAGCGCCTTGCCAATGGCCCGCGCCACCGAGTTGGCCCCTATGATGAGCCAGGTGTTGGGGGCGCTCTGGCGCATCTTGAGCAGGCTGGCCAGCGGTGCCGAAGTGAGGCTCTGCAACACCACGGTGGAGATGATCACTGCAAATACCAGCGGCACCAGCTTGTCGGCATCGGGGATCTCGGCCTGATGCAGGCTGATGGCGAACGAGGCACTGACCGCCGCCGCGACTATGCCGCGCGGGGCGATCCAGCTCAGCAGGGCGCGAGCTCGCCAGGAGAGATCCGAGCCCCAGGTCGAGACCAGAATACAGAGCGGGCGCGCCACAAACTGCACCACGCACAGCAGCGCCAGCACCATGGGGCCGAGCTGCCAGAGCTGTGCCAGATCGAGGCGTGCCGCCAGCAGGATAAACAGGCTGGAGATAAGGATGACCGCGAGATCCTCCTTGAACGCCAGCACCTCCTCCAGATCCAGCCCCTCCTGATTGGCGAGCCAGATGCCGAACACGGTCACCGCCAGCAGACCGGACTCGTGGCTGAGCCAGTTGGAGAGGCTGAAGGTGACAAGCACCAGCGCCAGCACGCCGAACTTGTGCAGGCTGACCGGTAGCCAGTCCTTGCGAATGAGCAGGGTGGTGAGCCAGCCTGCCACCACCCCGATCAGGGAACCGACCAGCACTGTCTTGCCCAGCGCCAGCAGGGTATGGCTGATGAGATCTCCCTGACTGCCGAGGCGTACCGCCTCGAACACCAGCACCGCAAACAGGGCGCCGATAGGGTCGATGACGATCCCCTCCCAGCGCAGGATACGGTCCACCTCCCGGGTGGGGCGGATCACGTTGAGCATGGGGGCGATCACCGTCGGGCCCGTTACCACCAGTACCGCGCCGAGCATGGTGGCTACCCGCCAGTCCAGCCCCAGCAGGAAGTAACCGGCGCTGCCGATGACGGCGAAACTGACCAGCATGCCGGTGGAGCAGAGATTGCGCACCACCTTGCCGATCCCTTTGAGCTCGGCCAGATGAAGGGTCAACGCCCCCTCGAACAGGATGATGGCTACCGACAGGGAGACCAGCGGAAACAGCAGATCCCCGAGCAGGGCATCGGGGTCGAGCAGGCCGCTGACCGGGCCCAGAGTCAGGCCAGTGAGCAGCAGAAACAGGATGGCGGGTACCCGCAGCGACCAGGCAAGCCATTGGGCCAGCACGGAGACCAGGGCGATCCCGGCCAGAGAGAGGGCAATCATGCAGACCTCGATTCAGGCAGTGAGTATGGAGCTAGTGTAGTGGCTAAGTTGGTCAGATTGACACCTGAAGGAGCGTGCATCATGGCCGGGATGGGGAGATGTGCGACAGTCGGCGTCATGGTGGCTGGCGGTGGTGTGAAGGGCGCCAGCCAGACGCCAACCGTGGTGATGGTGTGGCCTCGGAGCCGGATTAGATGGGGCTCTCCTTGTGGAGCTCGCCGACACAGTCGGCCAGCGCCAGTACCAGTGCGGAGCGCACCATCTGATCGAGCCGGTTGAGCTGCATCTGGTAGAAGGCCCAATCCTCTTCGCTGGCGGGGGGCTCCAGCTTCATCATGCCGCCCTGATTGACCCCGTGCAGGCGGTCGAGCAGATCGCGGATCGGCTTGTCGCTGAAGCGGTAATCCTTGGGGTCGCGCACCAGAAAGTCGCGGATCTTGATATAGGCTTCGATATCCTGATAGCGCTCGAGTGAGATGAGGCCGAGGGCGAAGATGAGCTTGAGGCGCACCTCCAGCTGGCCGAGGGGGCCGCTCTGGTTGAGCAGGGGTTCGATGGCGTATTTGACGGCATACTCCTCCTGACGGAACGCGCGTCGCATCAGGGAGTCGACCGCCTCTTCCAGGATGGTCACGGCTTCGAGAAAGAAGCCGCGGGGGCCATCCTGCTCGTTCAGTCGTTCCAGTACTTCATCTTCCTGGTGTGTGGTCATAGGTGCATTGGGTCCAGCTGACAGGGAGAGAGTGGGCCTCTCTCCCGGTTTTTATCATATGGGGCACATTCCCTTGCCATTCAAGCGCTTGGCGCGCTATCAGTGGTGGCTGAATGCGCCGCAAGCAGGGTTATTACAGGGTTTCGTAACGGGCGACAATGGCGCGAACCACTTCGCTCTCTTCATCCAGTCCGGTGACGCGGGCCAACGCTTTCGCCGGGCCCAGCTCCGCCAGCAGGGCTTGCAACTCCACCGCCTGCGGATCATCGGCATTGCGATAGTGGAGCGCCGCGGCGATCCCTTCCTGCAACTGCTCGTTGGGCAGGCCGTACTCCAGGGTGCCCAGCAGCGGCTTCACCAGTCGATCCCCCGCCGCCAGCTTGCGCAGTGGCTGACGACCGACCCGGTCAATCTCGTCCACCAGATAGGGGTTGGCGAAGCGGGCCAGGATCTTCTCGATGTAGGCGGCGTGCAGGCGCGGGTCGAAGCCGTAGCGTTTCACCAGCACGGCACCACTCTCCTCCATGGCGCGGCGTACCTTGCTGCGGATCACCGGATCCTCGATCGCCTCGCGCACGGTGCGGTAGCCCCGCAGTTTACCTAGGTAGGCGGTGACGATGTGGCCGGTGTTGAGGGTGAACAGCTTGCGCTCGACGAAGGCCATCAGGTTATCGGTGGGCTCCATGCCCGCCACCTGTGGCAGTTCCCCCTTGAACTGGGTCTGGTCGACGATCCACTCGCTGAAGCTCTCTACCGTCACTTCCAGTGGATCATCGTTGGCAGCCGCGGCGGGCGGCACGATGCGATCCACCGCCGAGTCGACGAAGCCGATACAGGATTCGAGCGTGGCATGATACGCGACCGGCAGGTACTTGAGTACCTCCCGCTTGAGGTGGCTGGTGCCGCGCACCATGTTTTCGCAGGCGATGACGTTGAGCGGAGTCAGGTTGCCAGCATCGAAACGGGCCTGCAGCCCCTTGGCAAGGGTACTGGCAATCTTGTCCAGAATGTTGGGGCCCACTGCCGTGGTGACCAGATCGGCAGTGATGATACGGGCGATCACCTCGTGACCGGCGGAGCTCACCGCCGCCACGTTGCGCACCACGTCCAGCTTCTGATCCGCTCCCACCACATGGACCTTGTACTCCTGGCGGTGGTTGAGCTGGTCGATCAGGGTGTCGTTGACGTCGGCGAAGGTGACCTGATGGCTGGCATCCGCCAGCACTTTACCGATAAAGCCACGACCGATGTTACCAGCACCAAAATGCAATGTTTTCATGATATTAACCTCTTGAACCAAAGACGATGAAAGATGATTACGCAGCCTGTTCGGCGCCCAGCAGATCCAGGAAGGCCTGGGGATCCGTGGTGCTGGCCAGCCGGTCGATGAGACCGGGTTCATCCAGTGCATTGGTCAGGCGGGTTATCACCTGCATGTGTTCGTCGTTGCGGGCGGCGATGCCGATCACCAGCCGCGCTACCTCATCGGCAGCCTCGCCAAAGGCGACCCCGGCCGGGTACTGGCAGATGACGATGCCGGTACGCTTCACAAACTCCTTGGCGGCGATGGTGCCGTGCGGCACGGCGATGGATTCGCCGAGGTAGGTGGAGACCAGTTGTTCGCGCTCCAGCATGGCGTTGACGTAGTCGGGGGCCACGTAGCCGCGCTCGGCCAGCAGTCGGCCTGCGGTCAGGATGGCGGCCTCCTTGTTGTCCGCTTTCAGTCCCAGATGCACGTCATGACGGCTCAGGGTAAAGACTTCGGCAGCTTGCGGCTCATAGCTGTCGTCGTTGGCGGCCACCAGCAGTTGCGGGTTGGCGACGTCATCGTTGGCGGCGCGGCTCAGGCTCTGTACCAGCTCCTGATAGAGGCCGTTGTCGAGGAAGTTGGTGAGCGAGATATGGTGAGCGTTCGGCGCATGGCGACGGGCCCGCTCGGTCAGATCCTTGTGGGTGATGACCCAGTCCACCTGATCGTCGAGCTGATCGATGGCGCGGTTGGTGACGCTGATATCGAGCCCTGCGGCCTGCACCCGCTTGCGCAGCATGCCGGCGCCCATGGCGCTGGAGCCCATGCCCGCATCGCAGGCGACCACGATATTGCGTACCGCCATCAGTTCGCCACCCGGCTTCTTGGCCGCTGCGGTTTCGGGTTTGCCGCCCTTCATGGCTTTCATCTTGCGAGTGGCTTCACCGAGGGCATCGGCCTCGTCCGCTTCCGGCTGCTGGGCGCGAACGAACACGGCGGCGACCAGGAAGGAGACCAGAGCGGCGCTGATGATGGAGAGGGCGACCCCGATCAGGGAAGCTTTCGGCGTCATCAACAACACTGCGAAGATGGAACCCGGTGAGGCAGGGGAGACCAGACCTGCATTGAACAGGGTCAGGGTAAAGACCCCGGTCATGCCGCCGGCGATCACCGCCAGAATGAGGCGCGGGTTCATCAGCACATACGGGAAGTAGATCTCGTGGATGCCGCCGAAGAAGTGAATGATGGAGGCACCTGCAGCGGACTGCTTGGCGGCGCCGCGGCCGAACACCATGTAGGCCAGCAGCACGCCCATGCCCGGGCCCGGGTTCGCTTCAATCAGGAAGAAGATAGAGCTGCCGTGCTCGGTCGCCTGCTGGATCCCCAGCGGCGAGAAGATGCCGTGGTTGATGGCGTTGTTGAGGAACAGGATCTTGGCCGGTTCGACGAAGATGGAGGTGAGCGGCAGCATGTGGTTTTCCACCAGGAAGCCGACGCCACCGGCCAGCAGGCCGGAGAGCACCTTGACGAAGGGGCCAATCACGAAGAAGGCGAGGATGGCCAGCAGCATGCCGATAAGGCCGGCGGAGAAGTTGTTGACCAGCATCTCGAAGCCGCTCTTGACGCGACCGTCCATCGCCTTGTCGAAGCGCTTGATGGCCCAGCCACCGAGCGGGCCGACCATCATGGCGCCCATGAACATGGGGATATCGGTGCCCACGATGACACCCATGGTGGTGATGGCACCAACCACGCCGCCGCGCTCACCGCCCATCAGCTTGCCGCCGGTGTAGCCGATCAGCAGCGGCAGCAGGTAGGTGATCATGGGGCCGACCAGCTTGGCCAAGGTTTCATTGGGTAGCCAGCCGGTGGGGATAAAGAGGGCGGTGATAAAGCCCCAGGCGATAAAGGCGCCTATGTTGGGCATGACCATATTGGACAGGAAGCGTCCAAAATTCTGTATCTTGACTTTGGTATCCGGTGATAACATGTCGGGACCCCGTTTTAAGCCTGTTTGATTAAAAGTGGTAGTCGGGATGGCCGGTTTTGCCGAACCTCCATCCCGGTCGTCTAAGCAACTTCAATCTACCAGCTTGATATCAAATTAGGCTGAAAACGGGGTGTCTTGTGATCCAGATCTCGGATACCCAGCGATACCCCCTCCATAACCAGTGACCCACATCACATTCCCATGCTGTAATTCGGCTACATTTCGATCTTTTCTGTTTTGTATGGTCATTTTTTGTGACTCAAATCACTAAAGTTGTTTTGTAGCTCTCTTGTTGAATAGTGACTTTCGTCACAAATTTAATTTTTGTATTCGAATGGGACAAATTACTCAATTACTCATCAGTGGGTAGTGGCGATGGATCTATCGAAATACTCCATTGCTTACCAATGAATCAATAAATTTGTAACCCGCTTTCAGTTTTTACGGTCGGTGATGAGGGCTCTTTTGCGGCTGATTGATGGGAATGGGCGCCAACATGCAGGATGCTATCGAGCGGCAGATGTTCGGGGCGCTTGTTTGCCGCGCAGGCCAGATTGCAGATAAAAACAAACCGCCAGCAGGCGGTTTGTCGGTTTTTACGAGCTATCCCATGTCGGTGGCTGCGGTTTAGTAGAAACCGGCATCCTCGGGGGAGGGGCGGGTCTTGAAGCGGCGATGGAGCCACATGTACTGCTCTGGCGCCTTGCGCACGGCTGCTTCAATCTCTCGGTTGGCGCGAGCCGCATCGACCATGTCATCCCCGCTCGGGTAGTCGGCGAGCGGCGCGCCGATATGCAGGGTGTAACCCTCGCTGGTGCGGATGTTGTAGCAGGGCAGAGTGACGGTGTTCTTCACCCGCGCCAGGGTGGCGGTGCCGGTGATGGTGGCGGCCTGCTCTACCGCGAAGTAAGGCACGAACACGCTGGCGTGGGAGCCGTAGTCGTGATCCGGTGCATACCATAGGGCGTCGCCGTTGCGCAGCGCCTTGATCATCCCCTTCACATCCATCCGGTCCACCAGATATTTGTTGGAGGCGCAGCGGCCGTGGTACTGGGCATACTCCAGTACCGGGTTGGTGTTGGGGCGATAGACCCCGACCCCTGGGCGAACCAGCCCGAAACAGCGGGCGTTGAGTTCCAGCGTCAGGAAGTGGCAGGAGAGCAGCAGCATGCCCTGACCTTTTTCCATGGCGGCGATGACGTGCTCTTCCCCTTCCACCTTCATCAGGTTGCGCATCCGCCAGTCTGGCCAGAACCAGGCGATCCCCACCTCGAACACGGCGCAGCCCACGCTCTCGAAGTTGGCCTTAAGCAGTTTCTCCCGCTCATCCCGGGGCAGCTCGGGTATCGCCAGCTCCAGATTGCGACGGGCAATCTTGACCCGGGACTTCAATATCCTGGCGGCGAGACGACCGAGCTGACGGCCCAGCCACATCTGGCTACGCCACGGCAGCAGGGTCAGCAGCCAGAGCAGGCCTAGGCCGAACCAGCTGGCCCAGTAACGGGGATGAAACAGGCGGGGCTCCAGGCGGGGAGCGTTGTCATGGGCCATGGCTAATCTCTTGTTCGTAAACACAATCGGGGGATTCTAGCCGAAAAGGGGGGGCAGGGGCGAATGGCTGTGTGCTGGTCAGAGGGGTAGCCTGCGTCCGGTTAGCGTGACAGCGGCGGCAACTGCGGTCGGCTTTTTCTACACCGGATAAAAGAGTGTGATAAAATCGCCCGCTGATTTTTCAGGTTTTGAGAGTCGATACAGATGAAGATCACCCTGCCCGATTTTGAAAAAGCCCGCGTTCTGGTCGTTGGCGATGTCATGTTGGACCGTTACTGGCATGGCCCTACCGGTCGGATCTCCCCCGAGGCGCCGGTGCCCGTGGTCAAGGTTGAACACATTGAGGAGCGTCCCGGTGGCGCAGCCAACGTGGCCCTCAACTCCGCTGCCCTTGGCGCCCACGCTGTGCTGCTTGGCCTGACCGGTCAGGATGAAGCGGCCGATGCGCTGGCTGGCCAGATGGCTGGCGTCAAGGTGGCCTGTGACTTCGTTCGTCTGGCCGACTTCCCTACTATCACCAAGCTGCGGGTGCTGTCACGCAACCAGCAGCTGCTGCGTCTGGACTTTGAAGAGCCCTTCCACTCCGTCGATGCCACCCTGCTGATGAGCAAGGTTGAGCAGGCGCTGCCAAACAGCGACGTGATGATCCTTTCCGACTATGGCAAGGGTGCTCTCAACGATGTGCCCGGTATGATCCAGCGCGCCCGTGCCGCCGGTATTCCGGTGCTGGTCGATCCCAAGGGGACCGACTTCGAGAAGTATCGCGGTGCCACCCTGCTGACCCCCAACATGTCCGAGTTCGAGGCCGTGGTGGGCAAGGTGAAGAGCGAAGAGGAGCTGGTCGCCAAGGGGCTGGATCTGGTCAAGCGTTTCGAGCTGGATGCCCTGCTGGTCACCCGTTCCGAGAACGGCATGACCCTGATCCGCGAAGGTCAGCCGGAGCTGCATCTGCCAGCTCAGGCTCACGAGGTTTATGATGTGACCGGTGCCGGTGATACCGTCATCTCCACTCTGGCTACCTCACTGGCGGCAGGCAAGAGCCTGGACGAAGCCTGTGCGCTGGCCAATACCGCTGCCGGTATTGTGGTCGGCAAGCTGGGTACCTCTACCGTTAGCCCGGTCGAGCTGGCCAACGCCCTCTATACCGAGCAGGAGACCGGCTTCGGCGTGATGTCCGAAGCCCAGCTGAAAGTAGCGGTTCGTGCCGCCCGTCTGCGCGGCGAGAAGGTAGTGATGACCAACGGTTGCTTCGATATCCTGCATGCTGGCCATGTCTCCTATCTGGCCAACGCTGGCAAGCTGGGGGATCGCCTGATCGTGGCGGTCAATACCGACGAGTCGGTTCGCCGTCTGAAAGGGCCGGGTCGTCCGGTCAACCCGACCGAGCGCCGCATGGCGGTGCTTGCTGCGCTGGGCGCGGTGGATTGGGTTGTGCCATTTGGTGAAGATACCCCGCAGCGCCTGATCGCCGAAATCCTGCCCGACCTGTTGGTCAAGGGTGGCGACTACAAGCCGGAAGATATCGCCGGTTACGCCGAGGTGACCGCCAATGGCGGTGAGGTACGCGTCCTCAACTTCGAGGATGGCTGCTCTACCACCGACATCATCAAGACGATCCGCGAGCGCGGCTAACGTTCTGCTGGCCCCGCAATCTGGCGGGGCTCGCTATCGGCGGCTGCAAGCCGACAGAAATACGGATAACAAAAAGGCGACCTTGCGGTCGCCTTTTTCATTCCCGATAGCGGCTATCAGCCCTTGGCTTTTGCCGTGGCAGGCATCAGGCCCTGGTTCACTTCCACCAGATCCTGCGCTTCCAGAATACCGGCAGCCTGTTTCAGGCTCAGGATATTGAGAATGTAGTTGTAACGGGCTTCGGAGAGCTTCTGCTTGGCCTCGTACAGCTTGCGAGTAGAGTCCAGCACGTCGACGATGGTACGGGTACCCACTTCGTAACCGGCTTCGGTCGCCTTCAGGGCGCTGTCGGCGGAGACCACAGACTGGCTGTAGGCGCGCACCGAGCCGATGCTGGCGTTCACGTTGTTGTAGGAGGAGCGCACTGTGCTCTGCACCGAGCGGAAGTTCTTCTCCAGCAGTTCACTGGCCGCTACGTAGTTGTATTGAGCCTGTTTCACCTTGGAGCTGGTGGCGCCACCGCTGTAGATGGGCAGCTTGAAGGTCAGACCGATATTGGCCTGATTGTCATTGCCGCCCGGAATGTTATCAAGCTTGTAATCGGTATTACTGGTTTGCAGTCCGGCACCCAGATCCAGCGTCGGCTCATGGCCGGTTTTGGCCAGATCGATCTGCTCCTTGGCAATGTCCTTGCTGATGCGGGCACTGTGCAGTTGCAGGTTCTTGTCCAGCGCCAGCTCCAGCCACTTGTCGGAGCCGAAGGCGGTCTTTTGCGGGCTGAAACGATCGGTGTTCAGCACGTCCAGATTGCGGTGATCGATACCGGTCAGCTCGCGCAGGGTCTCGTAGCTGTTGTCCAGCGAGTTTTCGGCATTGATCTCGTCAGCCAGCGCCTGGTCGCGGGAGGCTTCGGCTTCATGAACGTCGGTGATGGCGGTCAGGCCCACTTCGAAACGCTGCTGGGTTTGCTCCAGCTGACGCTCTACCGCAACCTTGTTGGCACGGACGAACTCCAGGGTATCCATCGCCTTGAGCACATCAAAGTAGGCTTTGGCGGTGCGCACCATCAGGTTCTGGATCTCGAGGTTGTAGGCGACATCTGACTGGGTGGCCTGCTTCTCGCTGATATCCAGATTGACCCAGTTACTGCGACGATAGAGGGATTGCGACAGCGTCACTTCACCCTTGGCGTTGGTATTGCTCTGGGTATCGTTCTTGTTTTGCAGATAATTGAGCCCGGCACCCAGATCGATCTGGGGCAGCAGAGGGGCACGGGATTCGTTGATCTTCTCGAAGGCCTGGTCGCGAACGGCTTTGGACTGCAGCAACTGCGGGTCTTTGATCTGGGCTTGCTGGTAGATGTCGAGCAGGTTTTCGGCATGGGCACCGGCACTGACGCCCAGCAACACCATGACTGACAAAAGTGTTCTTTTCATAGATCGTTTTAACCTTATGTAGTAACCCAAACTGGTTGCTGGAGAGGCAAATATTGTCACCGACCAAGCTTGATTGCAGCTTAATCACTCTACTATAAGCAAAATTTAATGCTAAGAGTCTCAGGTCCGGTGACGGGAACGTCAAGAACCGGACGCAGTTTTCTCCCCGCGCGCCTAGCCAAATGGTCTGTGGCTGCTAAAATCCACCCCTCATTACCATGGCACGCCGAGTGAATGAACGTTCATTCATGTTCCTCGGATTTTATGGTCAAACTGATACAAGTCAAGCTGACGGGAGCCCCGGATGTCGCAGCAACCCTTGCCGCAAGATCGGCATTACGCCGCCGATGATGTGAAAATCATTGAAAAATCAGCTGGATATAACGGCTTCTTCAAGGTGAATGTCTATCGTCTGCAGCATCGGTTATTTGCAGGTGGCTGGAACCAGCCCATCGTGCGCGAGCTGTTCGAGCGGGGCCATGCTGCCGCGCTGCTGCCCTATGATCCGGTGCGCGACCAGATCGTGCTGGTGGAGCAGTTCCGCATCGGCGCCATGGAGACCAGTCCGACCCCCTGGCTGCTGGAGCTGGTGGCCGGCATCATCGACGAAGGTGAGACCGCCGAGGCGGTGGTGCGTCGCGAAGCGGTGGAAGAGGCCGGTATCGAGGTTGCCCGCTGCGAGCATGCCATCAGCTATCTGGTGAGCCCGGGCGGTAGCACCGAGCGGATCGAGGTCTTTGTGGGCGAGGTGGATGCCAGCAAGGCCGAGGGACTGCACGGGCTGGCGGATGAGGGCGAAGATATCCGGGTCCACGTGGTGAGCCGCGAGCAGGCCTATGCCTGGCTCAAAGAGGGGCGCATCGACAATGCGGCCTCGGTCATCGCCCTGCAGTGGCTTGCTCTCAACCATGGCGAGCTGCGCGCCCGCTGGCTGGCGGATCGCTGAGGTGGCGCTGACCCTGCAACAGAGCAGGCGCTATGTGCCTGATCTGATGTCCTTGCAGCGAACCTGCGAGGTCAACTACTCACGGGTGTTGATTGATGGAGCTTTGCGATGCCGTTAGTTCAATCCCGGACCAAACGTTATGTGCCGGATTTGATGTCTTTGCAGAGAACTTGCGAGGTCAACTACATGGCATTGATGAAACTTCTGCCGCCAGATGGGGAAGTCGGGGCCGAGCGCCGCTATCGGGTCGGCAACGATCTGCAGTTCCAGCTCACCATCATTGGCGAGAGTCGCTTCACCAATCAGGTGATCCTGAGCCAGCACAACCCCGAATTGCCCGAATATTTACAAGCTCAGATAGAGATTCGTTTGTATCATGATGTGCGGATGGCGGAAGTGTGTGCAGCGCAACAGATTTCCCGTTTGCAACCACGTTATGATTATCCCAATAAAAAGATGCACCAGCGGGACGAAAAGGAGCAGGTAAATCTGTTTCTGGCCGAATGGCTAAAATTTTGTCTCAGACATGGTACCAGCCCGATCAATATCTCCAGTTGAACAAATAAAAAGAAGCGTGATTTTGGAAACAGAGCTCCCCCAGGCGCAGGACGGCAGTGTGCGCCTGTTGCAAATTACCGACACCCACCTCTTCGCGAGTGCCGAAGGGCGGCTGTTGGCTGTGCGCACCGCAGAGAGTCTGGCCGCCGTGCTGGAACAGGTGCAGGCCAATGAACACCCCTACGAGGTGATTCTGGCGACCGGCGATCTGTCGCAGGATCACAGCCCGGAATCCTATCAGCGTTTCGCCTCCATGATGGCGCCCCTGGGCCGCCCCATCTACTGGCTGCCGGGCAATCACGATGACAGCCCGCTGATGACCGAATATCTCCATGCCGCCGGGATCAGCGAATCCAAGCAGCTGGTGGGCGACCACTGGCAGGTGATCCTGCTCGACACCCAGGTGCGCGGCAAACCCCACGGCATGATTGGCGATCACCAGCTGGCCGCCCTCGACCGCGCCCTGCGCCAATATCCTGATCGCCACGCTCTTATCACCCTGCACCATCAGGCGGTACCGGTGGGCTGCGCCTGGCTGGATCAGCACAATCTCAAGAATGCCGATGACCTGTTCGCCGTGCTGGCTCGTCATCCGCAGCAGAAGACCATCCTGTTTGGCCACGTCCATCAGGAGTTTGACGAGGTGCACCGCGGGGTGCGGCTGATTGCCAGCCCCTCCACCTGCATTCAGTTCAAACCGCTATCCGACGGCTTCGCGCTGGACGAGTCCGGCCCGGGCTGGCGCTATCTCACCCTCTATCCGGATGGGCGGGTGGCCAGCGAGGTGTGGCGCCTGCCGGTGGGGCAGTTTGTGCCCGACCCCAACGCCACCGGTTATTGAGGAGCGCATTGCATGAAGTCGGTTCTCCTTTATCTGCACGGTTTCAACTCCTCACCGGGCTCCGCCAAGGCGCAGCAGATGGCTGCCTGGGTGGCCGCCAACCGGCCCGACATCGAGGTGATCATTCCGGCTCAGCCCAATACGCCGGCGGCGGCTTGGGCGGCTATCGAACAGACCATTGCCGATCTGCTGCGTCGTTATGGTAGTGAATTCAAGCTCGGCGCCGTGGGCAGCTCCCTCGGCGGCTTTATGGCGACCCGGGTGAGCGAACAGTACGGCTGCCGCGCGGCGCTGATCAATCCGGCGGTGCGCCCGCACGAGCTCCTTTGCGACTACCTCGGCCCCCAGACCAATCCCTATACCGGTGAGCAGTATGAACTGCTGCCTGAACATATGGATGAGCTGCGGGCACTGGCGGTACCGGTGGCGGCGCCGGAGCGACTCTGGATCCTGCAACAGCAGGGGGATGAGGTGCTCGACTACCGCAAGGCACTGGATGAATACCGCTTTGCCCGCCTCTCGCTAGAGTGCGGCGGCAACCACGCCTTCGTGGCGTTCGAGCGCTACCCCGCCCAGATCATCCGTTTCCTCGGGTTATAGTCAGGTTTGAGTCAATAAGGGCGGTCTCGCCCTGCTTGTTCTTCTCCAGATCAAGCTTTCGGTGCGGGGAGTTTGTTCTACCCCCGCCTAGCAGTTAAGATTCCCTCCAAACGTCAATTCGCAAGGCCCTCCATGTCTACTCAATACAATGCGGATGCCATTGAGGTCCTCAATGGCCTTGAGCCGGTGCGTCGCCGCCCCGGCATGTATACCGACACCACCCGGCCCAACCACCTCGGCCAGGAGGTCATCGACAACAGCGTCGATGAAGCGCTGGCAGGTCACGCCCGCAATCTGGAGGTGATCCTGCATGAAGACCAGTCCCTCGAAGTGATCGACGACGGCCGCGGCATGCCGGTCGATATCCACCCGGAAGAGGGTGTCAGCGGGGTGGAGCTGATCCTCTGCAAGCTGCACGCGGGCGGCAAGTTCTCCAACAAGAACTACCAGTTCTCCGGCGGTCTGCACGGGGTGGGTATTTCGGTCGTAAACGCCCTCTCCGATAGGGTCGAGGTGACGGTACGTCGGGACGGTCAGGTCTACGACATCGCCTTCGAGCGTGGCGAGAAGGTGCAGGAGCTGACCATCACCGGCACCTGCGGTCGTCGCAATACCGGCACCCGGGTGCGCTTCTGGCCGCAGGCGAGCTACTTCGATTCGCCCAAATTCTCGGTCACCAAGCTGGAGCACCTGCTCAAAGCCAAGGCCGTGCTCTGCCCCGGCCTCACCATCAAGTTCCTCGACAAGAACACCGGCATCAAGCTGGAGTGGTGCTATGAAGATGGCCTCAAGGATTATCTGGTCGACGCGGTCAAGCAGTTCACCTGCCTGCCGGAGCAGCCATTTATCGGCTCGTTCAGCTCCGAACAGTCGGCGGTGGACTGGGCGCTCTGCTGGTTGCCGGAAGGGGGCGAATGCCTTGCCGAATCCTATGTGAACCTCATTCCCACCGCGCAGGGCGGTACTCACGTCAACGGCCTGCGTCAGGGCCTGCTCGACGCCATGCGCGAGTTCTGCGAGTTCCGCAACCTGTTGCCGCGCGGGGTCAAGCTGACGCCGGAAGATATCTGGGATCGCTGCGCCTATATCCTCTCCATCAAGATGCAGGATCCGCAGTTTGCCGGTCAGACCAAGGAGCGCCTCTCCTCCCGCCAGAGCTCTGCGTTTGTCTCCGGCGTGGTGAAGGATGCCTTCAGCCTCTACCTCAACAGCAACACCGAGCTGGCGGAGCAGATCGCCGAGATCTGTATCAGCAGCGCCCAGCGCCGGATGCGCGCCGCCAAGACGGTGGTGCGCAAGAAGATTACCCAGGGCCCGGCGCTGCCCGGCAAGCTGACCGACTGTAACTGCGCCGACCCCATGCAGGGCGAACTGTTCCTGGTGGAGGGTGACTCCGCGGGCGGCAGTGCCAAGCAGGCGCGGGATCGCGAGTTTCAGGCCATCATGCCGCTGCGCGGCAAGATCCTGAACACCTGGGAGGTGGAGGCCGGTCAGGTGCTCGCCTCGCAAGAAGTTCACGACATCTCGGTGGCCATCGGTCTCGACCCCGACTCCAACGACCTCAGTGGCCTGCGCTACGGCAAGGTGTGCATCCTCGCGGATGCGGACTCGGACGGTCTGCACATCGCCACCCTGCTCTGCGCCCTGTTTGTGAAGCACTTCCGCACGCTGGTGGAGAAGGGCCACGTCTATGTGGCCATGCCGCCCCTCTACCGGATCGATATCGGTAAAGAGGTCTACTACGCCCTCGACGAGGACGAGAAGAACGGGGTGCTGCAGCGGGTCGAAGCCGAGAAGAAGAAAGGCAAGGTGATGGTGACCCGATTCAAGGGCTTGGGCGAAATGAACCCGAAACAGCTGCGGGAAACCACCATGGATCCCAACACCCGCCGTCTGGTGCAGCTCACTATGGAGCCGGCAGGGGAGAGCGAAGGGGATGCGGCTGACGAGACCCTGCAGCTGATGGACATGCTGCTGGCCAAGAAGCGGGCGGGTGATCGCCGCGAGTGGCTGGAAGAGAAGGGCAACCTCGCCATCATTTAAGCTGTCGGCTGGCCCTGTCGGGGCCGGCAAGCATTTAGCCGGAGTCGCCCTGTGGCGGCTCCCGAACCGAAAGAGAAAATCACATGAGTGATGCTATCGAGCTCAGTCTGGACGGGGTAGAGCGCCAGCCAATGCGCACCTTTACCGAACAGGCTTACTTGAACTACTCCATGTACGTCATCATGGATCGGGCCTTACCGCATATCGGCGACGGCCTCAAACCGGTGCAGCGGCGCATCATCTACGCCATGAGCGAGTTGGGGTTGTCGGCCCTCTCCAAGCACAAGAAGTCCGCCCGTACCGTGGGTGACGTGCTGGGTAAGTACCACCCCCACGGCGACATCGCCTGTTATGAAGCCATGGTGCTGATGGCCCAGCCCTTCTCCTACCGCTACCCGCTGGTGGACGGTCAGGGTAACTGGGGTGCGCCGGACGATCCCAAATCCTTCGCCGCCATGCGTTATACCGAGGCGCGGCTGTCGCGCTTCTCCGAGCTGCTGCTCTCCGAGCTGGGGCAAGGCACGGTGGAGTGGACGCCGAACTTCGACGGCACCATGAAAGAGCCGGTGGTGCTGCCCGCCCGCCTGCCGCACATCCTGCTCAACGGGGTGACCGGTATCGCGGTGGGGATGGCGACCGACATCCCGCCCCACAACGCGCGGGAAGTAGCCTACGCCTGTGCCGAGCTGCTCGACAACCCCAATGCGGGGCTGGATGCATTGATGCAGCACATTCAGGGGCCGGACTACCCGACCAACGCCGAGATCATCACCCCGCGCGACGATATCCGCAAAATCTACGAGACCGGCAAGGGCTCCATCAAGCAGCGGGCGGTCTGGAGCGAGGAGGATGGCGACATCGTCATCACAGCGCTGCCCCATCAGGCCTCCGGCGCCAAGATCATGGAGCAGATCGCCGCCCAGATGGTGGCGAAAAAGCTGCCGATGGTCACCGACCTGCGCGATGAATCGGACCACGAGAACCCGACCCGTCTGGTGATCGTGCCGCGCTCCAACCGGGTGGATGTTGAGGGGCTGATGGCCCACCTGTTCGCCACCACGGATCTGGAGAAGAACTACCGGGTCAACCTCAACATCCTCGGCCTCGACAACCGGCCGCAGGTGAAGTGCCTCAAGACCATCCTCAGCGAGTGGATCCAGTTCCGCCGCGAGACCGTGCGTCGCCGCCTGCAGTTCCGCCTCGACAAGGTGCTGGCTCGCCTGCACATCCTCGAAGGCTTGCTGATCGCCTACCTCAACATCGACGAGGTGATCGAGATCATCCGTACCGAGGATGAGCCGGGCAAGGTGATGGTGGAGCGCTTCAACATTACCGAGACCCAGGCCGAAGCTATCCTCGAGCTGAAACTGCGCCATCTGGCCAAGCTCGAAGAGTTCAAGCTGCGCGCCGAACAGAACGAACTGGCCGAAGAGCGCGACAAGCTGGAGCTGATCCTGGGCTCCGAGCGTCGTCTCAACACCCTGCTCAAGAAAGAGCTGCTGGCCGATGCCGAGAAGTACGGCGACGATCGCCGCACCCCGCTGGTGGAGCGTGCCACCGCCGTGGCGCTGACCGAGAAAGAGCTTATTCCCAGCGAACCGGTCACCGTCATCCTCTCCGACAAGGGGTGGGTGCGCGCCGCCAAGGGCCACGACGTGGATGTCGAGGGGCTCTCCTACAAGGCGGGGGACAGCTATCTGGCCCACGCCTGTGGCCGCAGCAACCAGCAGGCGGTGTTCCTCTCCACGTTGGGAAGAACCTACGCCCTCGAATCTCACACCTTGCCATCCGCGCGCAGTCAGGGTGAGCCGCTCACCGGCCGCTTTGCGCTGGGGGCAGGGGAAGAGGTGCGCCATCTGGTGATGGGCAACGAGGGTGAGCCGTATCTGATCGCCAGTGATGCCGGTTACGGCTTTGTCTGCACCTATGACGACCTGATCGGCAAGAACAAGAACGGCAAGGCGCTGCTCACCGTGCCGGAAGGGGGTCAGGTGATGGCACCCCAGAAGATCGGCTCGCCAGAGACCGATCTCTGCATGGCCATCTCCAACGAAGGGCGCATGCTGCTGTTCCCGCTCAACACCCTGCCGGTGCTCGGCAAGGGCAAGGGCAACAAGCTCATCAGCATTCCGTCGGCTCGGGTGAAAGCACGGGAAGAGTTTGTGGTGATGGCTGCCGTGATCCCGCAGGGTCAGTCGGTCACCCTGTTTGCCGGCAAGCGCAAGCTCACCCTCAAACCCTCTGATCTCGACTACTATCGCGGCGAGCGCGGCCGCCGCGGCGCCAAGCTGCCCCGCGGTTTGCAGCGAGTCGATCGCATCGAGATTGAACCCGCCGCCGGTGCCGAGCCGGTAGCCGGGGAAAATCAGGAAGGATAATTAATATAGAAGGGCGCGAAAGCGCCCTTTCTATTCACAATTAGATTTTGTTGTGAGTTAATAATTTACTGATTTTAAATTCCTCATGCCATAGCATCCAGTTCCTCATGAGTTTCATATATTCCCTCATGAGTCCCATTAATTATGTCGGCAAGGGATTCTCTTAGTTTTTTATATTTTTCATCTGTTTCAAAATCATCGGATGTAAGATGAGTAAATAAGTTGTATGGTTTGTCTTTTGATGGGGATTCGTTTAAGTAAAAACCCTCAAAGTCAGGATTGTGCACAACAGTTTTAACTCTGCCATTAGTTGTATCAGCCAATGTTCTAATGTTTAAGTTGATTGTCCACATGGCATTGGCTCTATTGTCCTTTCTAAGCTTGGTATCTAGATCATGTACAGCTATAGCATTTGCATTAAACTGGTTGAAGATCTTAATAAATGTGGGGATGTTGGCTTTCCCTCTACAGTTTATTACGCAGTAATTACCCTCCAACCCACTTTTTTCAATAATGTATTGATAGGCTAAATATTCTGTATCACCTTCAACAAGAATAGAGTTTTCATAGAAGAAGAATTCGTTAACTGTTGGGCAGCAACGATTCAACATCTTTAGATTGTCTCGTTCATCCTTATTAAATTGCGCTTTGTCGGTTTGGAAATAAAAAACGCCTTTTTGAGTGTTAGATACTTTTATTAATGTTGTATGATTCTGTGTCAGGTCAATAAATACAGGAGAGTGTGTAGTACAGATAACTTGCCATCCAGCTATATCGGCCAATGCGTAAATAGCTTTCCTCGCTGCCCGAATGATAGATGGGTGTAGATTTATTTCTGGCTCATCAATTAATAATACTTTCGGAACTTCATTTTGTACTATTTTTGTACCTTTTTTATACATGCCCTCACTACAAAGAGCATTTATAGCTGACCAAAGAAAAGCTCTTTTTATTCCTGTTCCTTGATGTTCAAGTGATGCCGGATGATTGCTTGTTCTAATAAAAAATTTGCTACCATCCTTGATCGCCTCCTCAGCTTTAAATTTACCTACGCCTGTTTCGAAGGATACTGTAGCACCTTGGAAAAGTTTATTTAGTTCGGTTTCAATCTTAAGGCTTAGTTGTCCAATGCTTCCCGATATTTCTTTGTCTACCTCCTTTGCTAATTTTTCAATTTCAGAAATGATACCAGCAACTTTGCTTTTGTCATCTTTTAGCTGTTTGGCTGCATTTTTTGATGCTAAATCTTTAACTACCTTTTCAAGGGCATCGTAGTCATCATTTGGGTTTAATCGAATAGGTACTGGCAGTCTACTTTGAAGCAAAGTATTCCAACCACCTGCCCCACCTTTTTTCCAATCATTAGTTTTATTACTAAAGCTGAATTTAATTCCATTTTCATCAGGTGTTTCCCATCTGATCTGGAACTTAGCGCAGTTACCAAATTCAGGGTCATTTTCTATATACCATTCTTGACCTAGCGTATTGATATCGTCTTGAGTAACATCATTGAATATACCTGTAATTACGATTGGCCTTGTAGTATCACGACAATGGAAAAAATCAAGGGTTAGCGAACTTCCCATTGATACGTAAGCTTCATAAGCATCAAGAATTGTAGACTTACAACTATTATTGGGGCCAACCAGTACAACTATATTATCAATGAGTATTTTAATCTCTTCGCTAATACCTTTGAAATTTGAAATAAGTAAGGCTGAAAGCTTCATTGTTTTTCCTTGTGGTGCTTATTGATAAATCTGTATGTGGCGACAGTAACAGGATCAAATGGTTCCTTGTCGTGATCTAGGTCTATTTTTACCTGATGTAAGTGGAAATAGGGATGTAGGTCTGATTAGCGAAGCGTAATCAGACGTTCGCGAAAACCTGTTACTGCAATTCTGCAGGTGCGCCAGTTGATCTCTTCTCTATGTTCATCGCCACCGGGATTGCAGTGCGGACGATTACGCTTCGCTAATCGACCCTACGCGCTCCTGCTTGATTTAACGCTCTGCTGCTTGTCAATGGTTTGCCCCCTCATCCCCGACCTTTCTCCCCTTATCTATGGCAAAGAGTGGGAGAAGGGAGTGGAGATCGCAGCCATTGATAGTGACCGTGGTATGGCGTGATAGCTAAGGGTGACAGCTACGGCTACAGAGTGGCAGGTGCTGATCCCCTCTCCCTTTGGGAGAGGGTTAGGGTGAGGGGAAGCTGACAATCGTGCAAACGCCGCAACAGGCACCAGGTTGCCAACCTGAAAAAGAGTCATCCATCCCGCCAAAAGAGAGGGCCCCGCCATCCATGATGGCGGGGCCCTGTGCATTATCAGCCGCGTTGCTGATTCAATCGTTCGCGCTGGCAGGGGCCAATAAAATGGCTGGCCCTAGCCCGATTAGACAGGAATGGCTGTCGCCGCCGGAGGCGGGGTGAGCTTGGAGGCGATCAGCTGGCGCAGGCGGGGCACCAGCAGGAGCAACACGACGCCGCCTGCCAGCGAACCCCAGCCGAGCATATTGAATACCGAGCTGTAACCCGGGTTGGTGGCGACCGGGGTGCTGCCGATATTCTGCGGCATGGCGCCGGAGACATAGCCCGCCAGCACGGAGGCAACGCCGGTCACCATCATCCAGCAGCCCATCATCAAGCCTTGCAGGCTGGCGGGGGCCAGCTTGCCAATCATGGCGTAGCCGATGGGGGAGATCAGCAGCTCGCCAAAGCTCTGCAGCACATAGCTGATGGCGATCCACTTGAAGGCGACCAGTCCGTCTGCCCCCGCCAGATGAATGCCGATCGGCAGCACCAGCATGCCGAGCCCCATGCAGAACAGGGAGGCGGCAAACTGGGAGGGGATATCGATATTCCACCCCTGTTCGCGCAGTCGCTTGAATAGCAGCGCCATCAGGGGGCCACCGATAACGATGACGAGGGTGTTGATGTTCTGGATCCACTGGGGGGCGACCCGCAGCCCGAACACGTTGAGGTTGATGTTGTGCTCGGAGAAGAGCATCAGCCCCATGGGCGCCAGCTGGTAGAGCGACCAGAAGATGAGGGAGCCGAGGGCGAGGATCAGGTAGGCAACCATGCGGCTGCGCTCGGCGGCGTCCGGGTGGCGGGCGGTCATCACGCAGAGCAGTATCAGCACCACGGCCCCCAGGATCAGCACGAAGCTGCCGCTGAAGCTGGCGTGGGTCAGCAGCAGCCGCAGCGCCGGCACCAGCATGGCCAGAATGGCGATCCCGGCCAGCATGCGGCGGTAGAAGCCGCTCCCTTTGACATGGCGCAGCGGGGTGCTGATATCCGCCAGAATCGGCCAGCAGGCGAAGGTGGCGATGATGGCGATGATGTTGCCCAGCGTCGCAAACAGGAACAGGGTGCGGTAATCCTCGGTGAGCTGGAAGTAGCCCGCCACCGTGAAGCCGATAAAGAAGCCCAGATTCATCCCGGCGTAGTTCCACAGGAAGGCGCTCTCGCGGCGGTGATCATCCGGGGCGAAGCGCTGGGTCAGCATCATGTTGAGGCAGGTAACGTTGAGGCCGCTGCCGGTGAGGAACATGGCGAGCCCCCAGTAGAGGCCGGTGATCCCCATCTCGGCGATGAAGTAGCAGCCGATCACCTGCAGTACCATCCCCATCACGAACAGGTTGCGGTTGCTGAGGTAGCGCCCGCCGAGATAACCGCCAAACAGGTGCAGGCCATAGTTGAAGGCCCCGAAGACCCCCATCATGGCGTTGGCCTGGGATTCGCTAAAGCCGAGCCGCTTGGTGGCGTAGAGCACCAGCGTGGAGTAGAGCACGGCAAACCCCAGGGTCGAGAAGGTCTGGATAAAGAACAGCGCCCCGGAGCCGGGGGGAATGGTGGGGTGTTGATTCGAAGCGCTCACGGTCTGTCTCCTGTGAGAGAAGAAAGTCATTACTCGTCCTGAGAGCGTACCGGTCTGCTGCCGGCTAGCCTTGTGCGCTTCCATGCTGGTCTGAAGGCCGGTCTGTCATTTAGCGGCCAAGCGGTGCAAATAGCCATACCTGAAATTTAATCTGGCGCGATTAATTGCTTTTTATTGATCTATTTCGCCTTTTTATGCGTGATTGAGCCGTGGTTTTTGCTCGACTTACCACGCGGTTGCGACACGGTTGATGTGATCCAGTCGGCTATTTTGTGCTGATTCTGGCGCTGTAGCGGGATCTGCGTCCCGCTTTGTTGCCCCGAAGCGCAGCTGGCGCCAAGTTGTTGTATTGCAGGTTGTTTATTCATCCTTGGGTATTGAGTGAATAAATATCGGTAAGAGAAGAGCCAGCCCCGGGGTGACTTGCGCGTGTTCTCTCTTTGCTTGGGAGAGGGTGAGGGGAGGATAAAACAACGCCCGGCGGGCCGGGCGTTGTGGTGCGACTGATGGGCGGCGAAAGCGGCCTTAGAAGTCGTGGTAGAGCGGCCAGCCAAGCAGCGGGTGCTTGAGACCGGCGCGCATCTCGATGTTGTCGAGCTTCTCCGGCGAGGCGTTCTCTTTTTGCAGCAGCTGGTACTGGCGCACAAAGCCGAGGGTGTGGAGCAGATTGGGCACAAAGCCCGGGCTCAGCTCCTGCCGCAGGGCGGCGGCCATGTCGGCGGGCAGCGCGCTCAGCATCAGGGCGAGTTGGGCGGCGAGGTAGTCGGTGTCGTACCAGCCCTCGTCGAGCTCAATCTCCCGCGCCAGTTTGCGCTTGAGATCCTGCTTCACCTTGAGCGGGGCGGCGCCACTGCCCTTGCCGCAGAGAATGCGGTAGAGCAGCGCTTCGGCCAGCTTGTCCTCCATGGTGGGGTGGTCGCTCTCGCAGGCGAAGAAGTGCTGGTCGATGAGTTCCATCAGGCGGCTCTTGTTGTGCTCGGTCAGCGCCTTCTCGTACTCCTGCCACCCTTGCCACTCCTCCACATCGGGCGGGCTCGAGATCTTGTCCAGCAGGCGGGCATCCACATCACCGTAGAGGCTGTTGCCAGCCTGCTTGGGGCTGACGGTGATGAGCATTGACCAGCCCTTCTGGAACGGTTTGATGGGGCCTTCCGGCGCCTGCAGCAGCGCCAGCGCCTTGGCCGGATCACGCGCCGAGAGCTCCTGCAGACCGAGGCTCACCACGCCGATGACGTCGTGGGCCGCCTGCTCCAGCAGGTGCATCTTGTACTTGTTGTAGTACTTGTCGGCGAATTTGAGGCTCATCAGCACCGCCTTGCCCTTGATGGCGGCGAGCTGTTGCTGACTCAAGAGTTCGTTGTCGCGGCCAAAGCGCAGCACCTGGGTCAGAAAGGGGCCCTGGTTGGCATCGCGAATGACTAACTGCATGAATGGGCTCCTTAATCCAGAAAGCTGAACATGTCGTCGACGTCGCCGTACTCGTCTTCCTCGACCTTGTTCTTCTCTTTGGCCTGCATCACCAGCTCGGCGGCAAACTTGTTGATGATGCCGTCCCAGGTGGAGTGCTCATTGCGCAGCAGCGCCTTGATGGCTTTCTCCACCTCGGGGGCCAGCTCGCGAATAAGCATCAAGAGGCTGCGCGGGTCATCCAGCGCGTAGTCGTGGACATCCTCGCTCTGCTGGCGCTCGCTGTAGCGCAGGGACTCTTCGAGATCTTCCTCTTCGGCGTGCAGCACGTCGCGATAGCCTTCGTCCTCTTCATAGCGATCGCCGCGATAGAACTCGATAAAGGGGATGGCGAGGTAGAAGAGACCGGCCGGATCTTCGGCCACGCACTCGAGGATCTCGCGCTGCTTGGCTTCGCTATCCTGGGTGCGGATCAGGTAGTTGAGGAAGTCGAAGGTGTGCTGTTGCAGCTCGTCGGCGTTGTTCTTGATCGCCTCTTCCCAGTAGAGCGGCTGCTGGCAGACGATGTCGCGGATCCGCTCCGGGGTCATCAGCTCGGAGATGATGGAGGGGAAGGAGATATCGTGCTGGCCGTTAATCTGGGTCAGGGTAACGATATCAATGTTTTCAATCACTTCTGCCAGCTGGTCGTCAGACATGGTCTTGGCGATCAGCTCGAACTTCTCGCTGGCCTGCTTCGGCTCGATAACGGCCAGCTCTTTGATCTCGATGGCGGTAATTTCTATCAGACTGTTGCTCATGCCTTGCCCCAATTAGAAACGGACTTCGTCGTACATATCCTGATCGCCGTCGTCATCACCATAGCGGTCACTGCCGCCGTGGTAGTCGGCGTCGGCATCTTCCCCGTCTTCATCTTCTTCGTCGCGCAGCTCATAGTCGTCATCGCTGCGCTGGCTACCGCGCGGTAGCGGGTTGTCGAGCAGGAACAGCACGGCGCAGGCTTCCATCAGCTGATCTTCGCTCTGGGCCCGCACCGCCTTGACCAGCGGCAGGGCGGCGTTGTTGAAGCCGACGCTCACCTTGAACTCGTCCCAGCTTGGCTGCTCGCCGCTGGCGAGCCACTTGTTCCACTGCGACTTGGCCTTGGCCGGGAACTGCACCCGGCCATAGAGGGCCAGCGGCAGATACTCGGGCATAAACTCCAGCATGCTCATATCGGCCAGCAGCAGGCTCTTCATCTGGTCGGTGAACTGTTCCAGCCCCTTGGGGTCGTCCTGATCCCGGTAGGATTCGATGTTTTCGCTGGCATCGCTTTGCAGCGACTTGAGCCGCGCCTGGTCCCATCTCTTTTGCATAGTTGCTCTTTCTGCCTGCTGTTTCAGGGGTAGAACTGATCCCACATCTCCTGCATGGCGGAGGCGGGGTCGGTCACGATGACGTTGTTGAAATCCTTGATAAAGGCGGCCCGCTGTTTCGGATCGGACAGCACTTCATAGGCCTGCTTTACCTGGTGCAGCTTTATGGCTGCCTGCTCTTTCTCTTCTTCACTGGCCCCGTGCAGCTTGTCGGGGTGGTACTGGTTCGACAGCCGACGATAGGCTTTCTTGATGTCGTTTTCGCTGGCGTTGGACTTGACGCCCAGCACCCGAAAGTAGTTGTTCATGGCAGATCCTGCATCACTGGCATCATAGGATTCACGCTGCGAGTGCCTGATGGTGGGGATTGGCAAACCAGGCACGGCAAAAACCCGTCATTTTAACGGAAACAGCCCGCCAACGCGATGAGTTGGGCGATCAATTAACGGGCTAGATGAAGAGGGGTCAGTTGAGTGCCTATTGTTGCCAGTCGGTCTGGCCAGTGCAAGGGCGGCGGGGCAAAAGCGATGAAAAAACGGGCAGAAAAGGGGCGGGCGGCAGGCCGGGGCGAGGCTGCCGCCGCAGGGGTTACTCCTCCCAGAAGGAGGCGGAGGTGTGGTAGATCATCTTCTTGCTCATCCCGCCATCGACCACCAGATTGGCACCGTTGATAAAGTCGTTGCGAGGATCCGCCAGAAAGAGGCAGGCGCGGGTGATGTCATCCGGGCGCCCGACCCTGCCGCTCGGGTGCTGGCGGTGATCCGCCTCGGTCAGGGTGTGGTAATCCTCTGCCTGGATCCAGCCCGGACTGATGGCATTGACCGTGATGGGATGGTCGGCCAGCGAGTTGGCGAGGGACTGGGTGAGGGCGACCAGCGCCCCCTTGGAGGCGCCATAGGCATCCCAACCCGGTTCGTTCTGCTGCCAGCGGGTGGAGGCAATATTGATGATGCGGCCATAGGGCAACCCGCGGTTGGCCTGCACAAAGGCGCGGGCGCAGAGCATGGCACCGCGCACATTGACCGTCATCACCTGATCAAACTGGGCTGCGCTCAGCTCCTCGAAGCGGGTGTGGAACTTGCTGATGGCGCCGTTGTTGATAAGCAGATGGACGCCGCCATGCTGCTCGCGTACCTCGGCAAAGAGCCGCGTGATAGCCTGCTCATCCCGCAAATCGAGCGGATGAAAGTGGATCTCGGGATGGTCAAAAGCGTGAGGGGCCAGATCGGTGGCGATCACCCGATAACCCGCCTCGGCCAGCCCGATACAGAGCTGGCGACCAATCCCGCCAGCGGCGCCGGTGACCAGCGCAATTTGGGGTTGGTTGGTCAGCTCGTTCATTGTGCCGCTCCATTGCGTGCCCGCAGCACCTTGATGAGGGCTGACACCTCCTGCTGACCAAACCCTTGCGCCACCCCTTCCTCAAACAGATCGGCGGCAAAGCGCGGGAAGCGGCTGTCGATCCCGGCATCGCTGGCATGACCGGCGAGGCGGCTGATGGCGGCGCTCCAGGTTTTCAGGCTGGCGTAGGGGTGATAGAAATCGCCGCTCGCCAGCGTCTTGCCAAGGTGGGCCACATCGCCCCCCAAAATCGGCGACAGCTCGCTGAACTGGGCGCACACCTTGGCCACCGGCAACCCTTCCGCCTCGCAGATCAGCGCGCCGTGCAGGGCACCGAGCAGGCCACCGGCAAAGTAGGCTGCGACGGCACAATCTTGCGCCGCGGCGGCGCCCACCGCCTCGGCTACATGGTCGAGGGTAGGTGCCAGCAGGCGCAGCACCGGTTCGGCGTCGCTAAAGGCGGTGCTGGCCCCCGAGCAGATGATGCTGGCATCGCTGGTGCCGATCTGATCCGGGAAGCAGAGGATAGCGCCATCGAGATAACGGGCGTCGCGGGCGTGGCTCCAGCTCTCGAGCGCTCGGGCCCCCTGAGGGCTGCCGGTGGAGAGCTGCACCAGCAGTTTGCCCGCCACCGCATCGCGGGCTTCGTCCAGCAACTGCTGGCTGACGGCGTAGTTATCGACGCAGACAAGAGTGATATCACTTGCGGCGATGGCTGCGCCAACCGAGGGGGCGAGTGTTGCACCCAGCGCTTGCAGCGGGGCTGCCTTGGCGGCGCTGCGATTCCAGACGGTGACCGGATGGCCCGCCTTGATCAGGGTGGTGGCAAGGGCGGAGCCCATGGCCCCGAGGCCGATGACAGAGAGATGGCGCATGATGGCTCCTGACGGTGTTGATAGACGCTGATATAGAAAATTGGGATGCCTTGTGGCAGGTAAGCCACTATATTTGCCCCTTGTCGCCGTGAAAAATGGCTTTTATGACTGTCTGGTATAGGTGAATTCTATGGATGTGCGAACCCTGCGTGCGTTTGTGGCTGTCTTCGAGGAGCGCAACATCACGGCGGCCGCCACCCGCCTCTTCATTACCCAGCCCACCCTCTCCACCACCATCAAGACGCTGGAGGATGAGCTGGGGGTGACCCTGTTTGTGCGGCAGGCGCGCGGGGTGGAGGGGACTGAAGCGGCGCACCGGCTCTATCCCCGCGCCAAGCGGCTGATCGCCGACACCGACTCCCTCGCCCGCGAGTTTCGTGAAACCTCCCCCTGCCTCAAGGTGACGGTGGGGATTGAGGCAGACCTTGGCGATGGCGTGGTGGGGGCGCTTGTGCAAGGGGCGCTCGCCCACGAGGAGATCCTGCTGACCCTGGAGGAGGGCTGTTGTGGCGATGTGCGGCTGGGCTGTGAATCCCTGCGCTGTGGCGACGAGCTCTTTATCCCCCTGCTGGAGGAGGAGTTTGTGCTGGTGCTGCCGCCGGATCATCCGCTGGCGGGTAAGGGATCGCTCACCCCGGCAGCGTTGGCGGATGAACCCTGGGTCACTTGCCCGCGCCACGACTCCCACCTGCGGCTGATCGCCATCCTTGGCAATCAGGCGCCGCTCTATCCACGGCGAGCGGGGTCGCTGCGACTGGCGGCGACTATGGTGGCCGCCGGGGCGGGGATCGCCTGGTTGCCCCGTTCGCTTTGTCCGCCCGGTTGTACGGTCGCCGAGCTGGCGGCCTCTTCTTTCAAGCGGCGGGTGGGGCTCTGCTACGCCCCGGATGCGTTGCGCTCGGCGGCGGTGACCGCCCTGCTGGAGCAGGTACGCGGGATGCAGCTCCCCGTCTGATGTCGGGATAAAAATGTCGGCATAAAAAAGGGCCATCCGGTGGGATGGCCCTGTTGAGGCAACGTTGTTGCGTGGCTAGAGCGACGCCCACCAGAGCCGCAGCTTCAAGCCCCACTTCGAGCTCCAGCCGGTGGTGCTGCTCACCAGCGTCCCATCCTTGATAACGAGGAACGTCGGGGTGACCCCTACCTGCCACTGGGCGGCCAGCGCTCCCGACTCGTCGTTGTGGGTCGGGAAGGTGAGCCCCTTCTTGCTCATCCCCTTGCCAAGCTGCTCTGCGTTGCCGGAGCGCAGCGCCACCGTCAGCACGTTTTCCCCTTCCTGCCAGAGCTGTTGCACGGCCGGGGTGGTGAAACGGCAGACGCCGCACCAGCTGGCCCAGTAGTAAACCAGCAGCGGCTTACCGCGGCTCAGGGTGGCGAGATCCGTACTGGTGCCATCCTGCAGGGTGACGGGGGCGCTCATCGCCCCCTCTGGCAGGGTCGGGCTGCGCCACAGATCCAGCAGGGTCGAGATGATCAGCGCAATCAGCAGCAGCCAGAGCGCCTCCTTGCCCCAGCGGCGCCAGCGGGGTTGAGGGTTGGTGGTCATTCTTTACCCCTGCTTGGCCAGTTCGGCCTTCACCAGCTGCTCCAGCTCCTCATAGGGGATGGCGCCCGGTACCAGCTGGTTGCCAATCAGGGTCGCCGGTGTGCCCTGTACCCCGAGGATGGTGCCGATGCGCAGGCTGTTGCGCAGCTCTTCGGTCGCCTTGGCGGCCGGTTTGAGCGCGGTGTTGCCGGTGGCGGCCAGCGCCTTGTTGATGTCCGCCTCGGTCAGCATCCCCTGCTTGCTCATCAGCTTGTCGTGCAGGGTGAGGAAGCGGGCGGGATCCTGCTGCCACAGGGTCAGGCTGTATTGGGCCGCCTTGGCGGAGGTCTGCCCCTTGAACGGCAGCAGTTTGATCACCAGCCCCAGATCGTCCGGATAAGCCTTGAGTAGCTTGGTCAGCTGGGGATCGAACTGCTTGCAGTAGGGGCAGTTGTAGTCGGTGAACAGCACCAGCGTCAGCTTGGGGTTTTTGGCTCCCAGACGCGGGCTGGTGGCGCTGTTGAACAGCACATCCTTGTTGCCCTTGATGAAGTTGCCAAGCTGCGCCTCCTGGGCTGCCGCGTTCTGCTTCTCCCAGGATTCGGCGGCCTCATCGAGGATCTTGGGGTTGGCGATTAGGGTCTCGCGGATCAGCTCCTTGATGCGCGCCTCCTGCTCCGGGGTGAAGGGGGCTGCGTGCAGGGCCGGAGCCAGCAGGGTTGCGGAAAGGGAGGCCAGCAGGGTCAGGGCGCTAAGAGTCGGTTTCATGGTTGCTCCTTAAAATCGGGTGGTGCCAGCCTGAAGCAGGCCAGCCTTGTGCAATGTGGTCAGCAGATCGTCCTTGTCGAGCAGGGGTGACAGCGTGACCCCCTGCGGCAACTCCGGGCTGTAAATCTGGTTGAAGGGGACGGCCGCCGCGCCCTGCTTACGCAGGAAGGCGGCGATGGTGTCGCTTGGTTTGCTCCAGTCGCCGCGCAGGGCCACCACATCGGGGGCCGAGAGGGCCTGTTGCACCTCATCGCGTAGCAACACGTTGTATTTGTTGGCCTTGCAGGTGACGCACCAGTCTGCGGTGACATCGATAAAGACCCGCTTGTTCTGGGCCAGCGCATCTGTGATGGCGCGTTCGGAGAGCGGCTGCCAGACCACCTTGTCAACGCTGGCCGAGCCCTGCGCGCTAAAGGCGCCGCTCAGCAGCAGGGGGCTGCCAATCAGGGCGGCGAGGGCGATCGCCAGCGTGAAGCCGCGCATGCCGTAACGCCAGATGATGCCAGCCAGCAGTGCCAGCAGCATGGCAACCATCAGCCAGCCGGTGGCATAGCTACCGAGGTGGTTGTCGAGCAGGCTGGTGAGCCAGAGGCTGGAGCCCAGCATCATCAAGCCGAGCAAGATGCGCAGATGGTTCATCCAGCGCCCTGGTTTCGGTAACCAGAGGGCGAGCCGTGGTAGGGCTGCCACCAGCAGCCAGGGCAGGCTCATGCCAATTCCCAATGCCGTGAAGATCAGCCAGAGCTGGCCAAGTGGCGCCGCCAGCGCAAAGGCCACCGCGGTACCGAGGAAGGGGGCCGAGCAGGGGGTCGCCAGCAGAGTGGCGAAGCTCCCCTGCAGGAAGTGACCGCCGAGGCCATTGCCGCCGCTGGTGGCGAGGCGGGTGCTGAGGGCGCTGGGCAGGCGGATCTCGAACAGCCCCAGCAGGTTGGCGCAAAACAGCAGGGTGACCAGCACCATAAAGCCGATAAAACTGGCGCTCTGGAACTGGATGCCCCAGCCGACGGCCCCTTGCGTGGCGCGTAGCAGGCTGCTCATGGCCGCCAGCACCCAGAAGGAGGCGATGATCCCGGCGCTGGCGGCGAGGAACTGCTTGCGCACCGCTCCCTGTTCACGCTCCTGATGTTGCAACACAGTTCCCAGCTTGAGCGCCAGCACCGGCAGCACGCAGGGCATCAGGTTGAGGATCAGGCCGCCGAGCAGCGCCGCCCCCAGCAACCAGAAGAGGGGCTGGCTCGGCGCTGGCAATACGAGCGCTTCGCCAATCGAGCCTTTGGTCTGCCAGGCCTGCTCGCCGCTGGTGAGCAGCAGGCCGAGGGATTGGCCGCGCAGATCCGGCGCATCCCCCTGCCAGCCATCGCTCACCGGCACCCGGGCGATCAGGGTGTTGCCCTCGACCTCAAGCGCCGGTTTGCCAAACTCGGCCCCCTCCAGAGCGTCGATGAAGAGCGCTGGTGATTGCCAGCCCTCTGCCCGCTCGGCGCGCAGTTGCAGCTGGTTGTGCTGATAACCGAGCTCGACCCGGGTCTCGGCAGGCAGCGGCTGGGGCAGGGTACTCATCGCCTTCGCCCAGGCAAAATCGAAGTCGGCTGGCGCTCGCCCATCCACCGCGAGGGTGAAGGGAAAGTCGGTCAGGATGCAGACGTTGCTGCAGGTGGAGAGGCGCAAGGTGCCATTGAGCGATTGGCCGGCTGGGTAGTTGAGGCTCAGGGGGAAACGCACCTCCCCCTGATAACCCTGGGTGCTGAGCCCGGCTACCTCGAAGTGACGTGGCACCGGCCAGCGCCACTGAAAGTCTCCGACCGGCTCATCCCACAGGATCTGGGGGGCAATGCCCCCTTCTCCCGGACTGTGCCAGTAGGTTTTCCAGCCTGACTCCAGCTCGACATCGAGCAGGATGCGGGTCTGATCTGCCGTGCTGCGGTCGGCCTGCAGCCGTACCCTGGCGTGATCATTCTGTGGGCTGGTTAGCCAGCCCGTGTCGCTGGCCAATCCCATGGATTGCCACAGCAGACCGCCCAGTAGCAGGGCCGCCTTGAAGAGATTCGACATCTTTTTGGTCTCGCAAAAATTGAGTGACAGCTAACGAAAGAACGCTGCCGAACTCATTCCCGCCAGACGCACAGGGTGAGGTGCAGACGCCGCTCGGGCGGCGAGATGACTCTGGGAGGGGGCAGTGGCGGTGTGTAGCGCCAAAGGGGGGCCAGCAGGGCGATCAGCACCGCCACGGCAAAGAAGAGCTGTTCGACGCAGAGCAGGGTGGCGGCACTTAGCCACTTGCCGTTGAGCTGGCAGCTGGTGGGTTGCGGGCTGGCCGGTTTGGCATCCTCTTGATCCGTTGCCGAGCCTGGAACGGGCAGTGCCTGACAGCTGAGGGCGTGATCGAGCAGGGCAAGCCGTGCCAGCGGCTGGGCCGCACAATTGAGCACCAGCAGGCAGACCAGCAGCAGGAGATGTTTCGCTACCCGTTGTTGCAACATCATGTTCGCCCCGTCCATCAAGATGGGGCCATCCTAACGACCAATGGCGGGTGGGGCAAGTCGGCGGCGTATTGATGAGCAGCAATGTGGGTGGCGCGACGGGGAGGGTGGTCGGTTCTGTTTGGCGAACGCTTGTTCGCTAAAAGGGGGATCAGTATACTGCGCCGAGTTAAAACTCGAGGTGTTCGATGCTCAAAATTGCCCGTGTGCTGCTGCTTGGTCTGCTGCTCATTTTCTGGTTCCTGTTCGGCCTGCTGCTCTGTCTGGTTCGTCCGCGCCATCCCAACAACGTCTATGTCTTCGCCCGCATGTATCACGCGGTCTGCCCGCTGATCGGGCTGCGAGTCAAGGTGACGGTGGCCGACGAGGTCAAATCGGTCGGCCCGGCGGTCTACGTCTGCAACCACCAGAGCAACTTCGACATCTTCACCGTGACCGGTGCTGTGCAGCCTGGCGTGGTGGCAGTGGGCAAAAAGAGTCTGCTCTGGCTGCCGCTGTTCGGCCTTATCTTCTGGCTCTCCGGCAACGTGTTGATCGACCGCTCCAACCGCTCCCGTGCCATCGGCACCATAGGGCAGGTGGTGGATCGCATCAAGAACCGTGGCACCTCCATCTGGATGTTCCCGGAAGGGACCCGCTCCCAGGGACGTGGCCTGCTGCCGTTCAAGGCGGGCGCTTTCCACACTGCGGTACAGGCTGAAGTGCCCGTGGTGCCCATCGTCTGCTCCAGCTACTTCGGTCAGGTCGACCTCAATCGCTGGGACAACGGCGAAGTGCTGGTGGAAGTGATGGCGCCGGTCTGCAGCAAGGAGCATGGTGCCAGCGGCATTCGCGATCTCTCCGACACCTGCCGCGCCCGGATGGAGGCCAAGCTGGCCGAACTGGACAGCAAGCTGGGCCACAACCACGCCGCCTGACGGATATCGCAGACGAATTGACAAGGGAGCCAGAGGCTCCCTTTTTATTGGTGAAAATCACCACTTGGTTGGCTATTCTCACCAACAATCTCTTATTGAATTTCCTCGGTAAATTCCCATCTATATGTAAAACAACAATAATTTTTCTTGGCACGGCTCTTGTAATGCTATGGGGAGAGATAGCCATCCCATCAACAAGGAGCCAGACCATGAGCGTATTCAGCCGCCTGACTGACGTGATAAATGCCAACCTGCACAGCCTGCTCGACAAGAGTGAAGAGCCGGAGAAGATGCTGCGCCTGATGATCGAAGAGATGGAGCAGGTGCAGGTCGAGATGCGTACCCAGGCCGCCCGCGTGATTGCCGAACAGAAGCAGCTGGAGCGTCACCAGCAGGCGTTGCAGGCGCAGATCCTGGAGTGGTCGGCCAAGGCCGAGCTCGCCATCCAGAAGGGACGTGAGGATCTGGCCCGCGCCGCCCTTACCGAGAAGCTGGCGGAGGTCAAAAAATGTGAACAGCTGGAGCAGGACAAGGCCCGGGTGGCCGAGGTGCTGGCCCAGCTCACCGCCGACAGCGAGCGGCTGGCAGCCAAGCTGACCGAGGCCCGCGAGAAGCAGAAACTGCTGACCCTGCGCGAGCAGACAGCCCACAGTCGCATTCGTGCCCGCACCCAGGTGGACAACCAGCGCATGCATGAGCTGATGGCGCGTTTTGACGGTTTTCAGGGCCGGGTCGATCAGCTGGAAGCCCAGCTGGAGGCGGCCACCTTGGGGCAGAATCCCTCGCTGGAGGCCCAGTTCCGCGAGCTGGAGCTCAATGACGAGATCGAGCGCGAGCTGGCTCGCCTCAAAGGCCAGAAGGCGGAGGTGTAATCATGAGCCCCTGGCCCAAGGATCTGGTGCATCGCAAGCTGACCGGGGTCTGCGCCGGTATTGCCAGGCGGTTGGGGGTCTCCAGAGTCACGGTGCGGGTGGTGGCACTGCTCGCCCTGATCCTGATGCCGCCGCTGGCTCTGGCCGCCTATCTGCTGGCGGTGCTGGTGATGCCGCCCCGTTATGAATTGAAGCGCTGGCTGGATTGACCGAAGGGTTGCCAAGCCGGCAGACAAGGTACTGATAAGGAGCAAGTTATGCTGGAATTTTTCATATTGCTGGTGGTGCTGCTGGTCATGGCACTGACCGGTTTTACCCTGGTAGCCATGTTGCTGGTGAGCGGCCTGTTCGTGCTGCTTGGGGTGCTGGGCGGCATGCTTGCTCTGATCATCAAGCTGGCCCCCTGGTTGTTGCTGGTGCTGGCGGTTTGCTGGCTGATCAGTAACCGCAGCAAGCGTTCCAATACCTACCTCTAACCCGCCTGAGGTTGTGCAAGACGTTGTGTGATGCTCCCTGATTTCCCCTTTCCGGCCACTCATCGAGTGGCCTTTTTTTGCCTGTCGTCCTCAAGGCTGGGTGGCTGCGGGTAACCACTGGGGGCTCCAGCTCTGCCAGAGTGCCGGGCTTTTTATCAGCTGTTCCTTGAAGGATTTTGGCTGCTGCTTGAGGCGATATTCGATGCGCAGGGCCGCCCCCTTCTCGCCGACTTCCTGTTGCCACGCCAGCGTCAGTGGCCCCTTGCCGCGCAGGGTGCGAGCGCCCTTGCCACTCTGGTGCTGGCGCAGGCGGCGCAGCGGGTCCGTGCTAATCCCGGTATAGAGCAGGCCGGTGGCGGTGCGCACCATATAGACAGACCAGCGGGAAGGGGCGGATGGTTGCTGCGCTGGAGTGGTGGTCGCGGGTTCTCTCATTCAAATTCTCTGTGCCAAACTCAGAGGCAGCTCAAGGAGGTGCGATGAGAGTCTGGTTTTGGTTGTGGTTACTGTTGTCGGTCCCGGCTCTGGGGGAGACGATCCGTCTCTACGATTACCATCAGCATCCCCCCTTCAACACCGGAGTGGATGCAGGGCTGAGCCGCGAGCTGGTCGAGTATCTCAATGAAAAGCTGGGGGGTGAACCCAGAATCGAGCTTTGGCTGGTCAATCGCGCCCGGCTGGCGCTGGAGATGGCAGATCCAGACTTTGACGGTCTGGTGGTCTGGGTCAATCCCGCCTGGGTGGGGGATCCCCATCGCGAGCGCTATCTCTGGACTTTCCCGGTGATGCGCGACACCAACGAGCTGGTCTCGAACATCGACAACCCGGTCACCTATCGCGGGCCAGACTCCCTCAAGGGGTTGGTGTTTGGCGGGGTGGAGGGCTACCGCTATCAGGGGATCGATGATGCAGCTGGCCGCGGGGAGCTGGTGCGTCAGGATGCCAAGAAGGTGAAGACCAACCTCGAGCTGCTGGTGCGCGGCCGCATTGATGTGACGCTGGTGAGTGGTTCATCGCTGGGCTTTTTCATCGACTCACAGCACTATCAGGGCAAGTTGTTTATCTCGCCCTTCCCCCAATCCAGCTATACCCGCCATATCCTGCTGCCAAAATCTCGCCCAGAGCTGCATGCCACCCTCAACGACATCGCCGAGCAGATGGACAGGGATCCCCGTTGGCACAAGGTGTTGGAGTCCTATCGCGGTACGCCCTGAGGGCGGCGCTTGAGCCGATGCAGTGGCAACAGGCTCACCAGCAGACCTGCCCAGACGAAGGCGAAACCGACAGCCTTGATGGGATCCGGCGCCTCACCAAACCAGTAGATGGCGAGCAGGAAGGCGAGGCTGGGCTCGATATATTGCAGTAGTCCCACAGTGCTCATCCGGGTTCTCGCCACCGCGTAGCAGAACAGTCCCACCGGCAGCAGGGTGGCGGGCGCACTGCCCATCAGCAGCAGCTTGTCGGCCAGATCTCCGTTCACGAATGCCCCTTCCCCGTGCCATGCCAGCGTGCCGATGATGATCAGCGCGACGGGCAGTTGCACCATGGCTTCCAGATAGAGGCTGGTGCCGGTGTCGTAGTGGATCTTCTTCTTGATAAGGCCATAGCAGGCGAAGTTGGCCCCCATGATGAGGGAGAACCAGGGGAGCTGGCCGTAGCAGAACAGCATGTAGGCGAGACCCGCCAGCGCCAGGGCGACCGCCAGATGCTTTTGCGGGGTGAGTCGCTCTTTGAGGAAGATGACGGCGAATACGATATTGAACAGCGGGGTCATAAAGAAGGCAAGGCTGGTGGTCAGCACCTGCCCGGTAGTGAGGCACCAGGTGAACATGCACCAGCTGATGGACATCACGGGGCCCGCCAGCAGAATGAGGCCGAGCTGGCGCGGTTCGCTGCGCAGTTGTGCCCAGGGCACCTGGTGGCCAAGCAGCAAAAACAGGGCACCCAGCAGCACCACAGACCAGAGCACCCGGTGGGAGATCAGCTCCCACATGTTGACCTCGGGCATGAATTGATAATAGAGCGGCAGCATCCCCCACAGGATGAAGGAGAGGGTCGCGGTGCCGGTACCTAGCCAGTTTTTCATTATTGTCCGTTTATTAAATTAAACATCCATGGCGATAGTAGGGGGCGCGCCCTGTTTCCACAAGAGGGAAAACAGGGAAATGCTGGTACTATCAACGTCATGCAGCGAATCGATAAGTTGTTTGAGCAAATCAGGGCCTGCCGTCTGTGCGAGGCTCATCTGCCGCTGGGTCCTCGTCCGGTGATCCGCGGGGCCGAGAGTACCCGCCTGCTGATCATCGGTCAGGCGCCCGGCACCCGGGTGCATGCCAGCGGTATCCCGTGGGATGACCCCTCCGGTGACAGGCTGCGCCAGTGGCTTGGTGTCGATAAGGCCACCTTTTACGACGAATCCCGCATCGCCATCATGCCGATGGGGTTCTGCTATCCCGGCAGGGGAAAATCCGGCGATCTGCCACCTAGACCCGAGTGCGCGCCCACCTGGCACGACAAGGTATTGATGCTGTTGCCCAATATCGAACTGACCCTGCTGATCGGCCAATATGCACAAGCCCATTACCTGCGGGGGGCGGCCAAGGGATCGCTCACCGAAACGGTGCGCAGCTGGGCCGACTATGGCCCCGGCTGGCTGCCGTTGCCGCATCCCTCCCCACGCAATACCCTCTGGCTCAAAAAGAATCCCTGGTTCGAGGATGAGATCGTCCCCCATCTGCAGCAAAGGGTCGCCCCTTTGCTGGCACGACCCTGAGCGCTTAAAGCGCCGGTTCGGCCAGCGGTTTTGGTTTGCTGCGGGCCATGGCGATGAGCGGCAGGACGATGCAGATACAGCCCAGCAGCAGCGGCAGGCCCGGTTGCTCGTCAAACAGCCACACCCCGATGGCCACCGCCATCAGCAGACCGGTATATTCCGCCGAGGCGATCTTGCTCGCCTCCGCCTTGCGATAGGCCACCACGCACAATCCTGCATAGACCATGATCAGCGCCGAAGATCCGAAGGCGGGCCACCACATCTGCCACTGCCAGTCGCCCCCTTCCCACAATGCCAGCGCCAGGATAAAGGGCATGCTCAGCACGTTGGTGAAAAACAGGGTCTGGGCGATGGGCTGCTTGAGCGGGATCCGTTTGATCAGCAGATTGTTAAGTGCCATCGACAGCGCCACCCCGAGCGCCGCCAGCGCGGCCCAGTTCACTTCGGTCGGGCGCAGCACGATCAGTACCCCGATAAAGCCGATCAGCGCGGTCAGCACCTTCTGGCGCGAGATCGCTTCCCCCGCCATCCACACCGCCAGCGGCACCATCATCAGGGGGGCGGCATAGAAGAGGGCATTGGCGGTAGCGAGTGGCAAGCGGGTGAGGGCGACCACCATCAGGCAGACGCCAACCGCCCAGATATGGGCCCGCAGCAGGTGCCACTTGATGGCCACTGGCGGGTTGCGGCGCCATGACCAGAGCAGCCAGGGCATCAGCAGGAGGGCGGCCGAGAGCTGGCGAAAAAAGACAAACTGGAAGATGGGCTGATCCGGCTCCAGTACCTTGACCAGTGCATCGGAAAAGACCGCTACCATGTTGCCCAGCACCAGATAAAGGATGCCGATCCCTACTGCATTCATACCACCTCCCACTTCAGATGAGGGGAGGGTAGCGCGGGGGCCGTTATCCAGTAAAATGATAAAAAATGACCAACCATGAGATATTTAGATAATGAAGCTTCCTCCTCTGCGTGCGGTGCAATATTTCGAGGTAGTGGCCCGGCTGCTCAGCTTCTCCCGTGCCGCCCTTGAACTGAACGTCAGCCAGAGTGCGGTCAGCCACCAGATCCGCCTGCTGGAGGATTTTCTGGGTGAGCGCTTGCTGCTGCGTCAGGGTCGGCTGCTCTCGCTGACGCCGCAGGGGGAGAGCTACTTCGAAGGGATTGCCGCCGGGCTCAGCCAGATTGCCCAAAGCAGCGAACAGCTGCGTGGTGGTGGCGAGATGCGAGTCCGGCTCGCGGTCTACAGCTCGTTTGCGGTGAAGTGGCTGATCCCGCGGTTGGCTGGATTGCGCCAGCTCTACCCCGAGCTGGATTTGAGTCTGGAGATGGTGGCGGAAGACCCCGAACTCTCCGATAGAGTGGCGGACTGCTTTATCACAGTCTCACCCCACGGGCGTGGCTATTGCCACGATCTTATCTATCAGGAGCGGCTCTTTCCGGTCTGTAGTCGCCGCCTGTTGCAGCAGATCAGCGGGGAGTGGCCCGAGGCCATCTGGCAGCTGCCGCTGCTTTCGGTGCAGTCCATTTACAAGGCGCGGGGCGAGGATTGGCAGCGCTGGGCCAAGGCGGGCGGGCTGGTGATCCCGGACGAGGCGCGGATGCACCATTTCAGCCATGTGCTGTTGGCGATGGAGGCGGCGGCCTGGGATCAGGGGGTGGCATTCGTGAATGATTACATGCTGCGCCCCGATGATCCCCAACTGGTGGCCTTGCCGGTACACCAGCTGGAGACGGGGGATGCCTTCTACTTTACCTGCAAGCGCTCGCGGGCCCATGAGCCCGCCATCAGCCGGTTGCGCCAGTGGCTGATGATGGAGACACGCCAGAGCATGCCGCTCTAGCCTGCACCGTTACGCTCTCTTGAACTGGCTCAGTACAAACAGGCTGGTGGCACAGACGACGACCGAAGGGCCTGCCGGGGTGTCCTGATACCAGGAGAGGGTCAGCCCCCCCAGCACGGCGAGACAGCCGATCAGCGCGGCAAAGCCAGCCATCTGCTCCGGCGTCTGGCTGAAACGGCGGGCGGTGGCGGCAGGGATGATCAGCAGGGAGGTGATGATCAGCGCGCCGACAAACTTCATCGCCACGGCAATCACCAGCCCGATCAGCAGCATCAATACGCAGCGCAGCACATCGACCCGGATCCCTTCTACCCGTGCCAGCTCTTCCGAGATGGTCATGGAGAGCAGGGGATCCCACAACCGCCACAGGGTGAGCAGCACAAGCGCGCCACCGCCATAGATCCAGAGCAGGTCCATCGGTTGTACCGAGAGCAGGTCGCCGAACAGGTAGGCCATCAGATCCACCCGCACGTTATCCATAAAACTCAAGGTAACCAGACCGAGCGACAGGGCGCTGTGGGCCAGAATGCCGAGCAGGGTATCGGTTGCCACCTGCTGGTTGCGGCTCATTATCACCAGCAGCATCGCCATGGCGAGGCTGCAGACCACCACCGCCAGGGTGAGATCGACCTGCAGCAGGATGCCCAGCGCGATGCCGAACAGACAGGCATGGGAGAGGGTGTCGCCAAAATAGGCCATTTTTCGCCATACCACGAAGCTGCCGAGGGGGCCAGCCAGCAGGGCGATGCCGAGGCCGGCCGCGAGGGCGTATAACAGAAAGCTGTCCACTTGAATGTCCTGTTGCTTGCGCTATTTGCTGTGAGCGTTGTTGCGAGAAGGCAGGCGGATGACGGGGGCCTGCGGTTCATGATGATGGTGTTCGCCGTCGCAGTGGTGATGGTGGGTATAGACCGCCAGCACCTCCTGCTCCGGTCGCCCGAACAGACGGGCAAATTCGGGATGGCGGGCCACGCTCTCCGGTTCGCCATGGCAGCAGACGTGGCGATTGAGGCAGATCACCTCGTGGGTGCTGGCCATCACCAGATGCAGATCGTGGGAGACCATCAGCACGGCGCAGTTGAACTCGGCGGCCAGTTTGCCGATGAGGGCGTAGAGCTCGATCTGGCCATTGATATCTACCCCTTGTACGGGCTCATCCAGCACTAGTAGTTCGGGTTTGATCAACAGAGCGCGGGCCAGCAGCACCCGCTGCATCTCGCCGCCGGAGAGTTTTTGCATCCGGTTTTCCAGCAATCCCTCTGCGCCCACCCGGGCCAGTGCTTCCTCGATGGAGAGGCGGCTATTTTTGCCCAGTTGCAGGAAGCGGCGTACCGTCAGCGGCAGGGTGGGATCCAGATAGAGGCGCTGGGGCACATAGCCGACTCTCAGATCGCGGCTGCGGGTGATCTTGCCCGAGTCCGGGGTGAGCAGACCCAGCACCAGCTTGCTCAGGGTGCTCTTGCCCGCCCCGTTGGGGCCGACGAGCGTGGTGATTTTGCCTTTATTGAGGGTAAAGGAGACCTTGTCGAGCACAGAGCGTCCATCAAACGAGAGAGAGACCTCTTTCAGCTCTACCAGTTGGCTCATGACAACTCCGGGGTTTACAGCCAGTGAGAGTTATAATATAACAAAAAGCAGCTGTTATATTATCACATACTCACCCCCTGACGAGATTCACCAATGAGAATTATTGCGCTTTTCACTGCCCTGCTGGCGGTGAGTTTGCCTGTTCGTGCCATTGAGGTACTGACCACCATCAAGCCCCTTAGCTTCATCGCAGCGGCGATCACTGACGGCGTGAGCGAGCCCAAGGTATTGCTGCCGACCGGTGCCTCTCCCCACGATTTCTCCCTGCGTCCGTCCGATATTCGCAGCATCAACAGTGCCGATCTGGTGGTGTGGGTTGGCCCCGAGCTGGAAGGGTTTATGGCCAAGCCGCTGGCCAATCATCCCCATGCTTTGGCCCTGACTCAGGTTGAGGGAATGCCGCTGTTCAACTACGCGACTCAGGATAGTCATGACTCCCATGACCATGATGATCACGATCATGCCGCCCACGAGCACGGTAACCATGATCATGATGAAGGGCATGAGGGACATCATCACGAAGGGGTCGATCCCCATATCTGGCTTGGCCCGACGCAGGCCAAGGTGATTGCCAAGGCGATCGCAAGTGAATTGGGCAAGCTGGATCCGGCCAATCAGGCTCGTTATGACGCCAACCTCGCGGCATTTGTTACCAAGGTGGATGCCAAAGACAAGGTGATTGCTGGCCAGATGAAGGCGGTGAATGAGAAGGGGTACTTTGTCTTCCACGAGGCGTATGGCTACTGGGAGCGCCACTACGGCATGAGTTCAAAGGGTCACTTTACCGTGAGCCCTGAGCGTCGCCCTGGCGCCAAGACGCTAGTGGATATTCGCAAGGCGCTGGAAGAGAAGCAGGCGAGCTGCATTTATGCCGAGCCGCAATTCTCACCGGCTGTGATCGAATCGGTGGCACGCAATACTGGCGCCAAGGTGCTGTTGCTTGATGAGGTGGGTGAGCAGGTACCGCTCGGCCCGGATGGTTATCCCCAATTCATGCAGCAACTGGCAGACGCATTCGCCCAGTGTCGCTGATCAGCGGCTGAGCCTCTCATCCGGAGGGGCTATACTGACCTCCAGCATCTGACATGGAGTGTCCGGTATGAAATGGTTGTTGATCCCGGCTTGCACGTTGGCGCTATGTTGCGCCAACGTGCAGGCTTCGCGTCTTTCCGAATATATTGCCAGTCCGGATCTGCGGGCCAAGCTGCAGGAAGTGTATGGTGGCCGCGCCATTCAACGGGCCGAGGCATTCTCTCGCCTGCTCACCCCCAGAGCGGGTACAACCGACCAGCAGAAGATCGAGCTGGTGAACAACTACTTCAACAATCTGACCTACAGCGAGGATCCCAAGCTGTGGGGGGATGAGGATTACTGGGCCAATCCGCTGGAGTTCATCGGTGCCCGGGGTGGGGATTGCGAGGATTACAGCATTTCCAAGTACTATACCCTGATGGAGCTGGGGGTGGATGAGAAGAAGCTGCGGCTGGCCTACGTCAAGGCTGTGCGTTACAACCAGTTCCACATGGTGACGCTCTACTTCCCGACACCCAAGGCTGACCCACTGGTGCTCGACAACATCAACAGCCGGATCCTGCCGGGCAGTAAGCGTACCGACCTCATTCCCGTTTACAGTTTCGATGCCAAAAGCATCTGGATCATGAAGTCACGGCGGGAAGGGACGCTGGCGGGGAGTGCCGATCGGTTGGCGCAGTGGACATCTATGAAGACCCGCTTCTCCAGCGAGCAACTGCGCTCTCCCCGTCGTCAGCTATAGCTTGCCCGCCGCCTTCAACTCATCGAAATATTTCGCTGCGCCCGGATGCTGCTCAATACTCAGCACCGGGCCGGTTTTATTGCGTGCCCGGTGAAACATATTGGCGTAGCCATAAGTCTGCTCATTGAACTTGGTCTGCTGGGCCAGCATGGCCTTGGTCAGGCGATAGACAGACTCTTCCGACATGGTGGCATTGGTAACCAGAGTGGCGGCAATGGCAAAGGTGGGCGTCGCCTTCAGATTGCCGGGGTAGATGCGGGCGGGCACCTGACTGCGTTGGTAATATTTGACCCCTTTGAGTAGCTGATCCCGAGTGACCCCATCGATGGGGAGGAAACTGACCGCGCAACGTTTGGCGGTGTCGAGCACAATCCGGTTAGGGTGTCCCATCACCAGTGCAAATGCGTCGATCTGCTTGCTGCAGAGCGCATCCGGCAGGTTGGCCATGCTCTTCAGATCGAGATCCTGCTCTTTTGCTCCCAAGATGTTGAACAGGGTCAGCGCCGTCTGGCGGGTACCCGAACTCTTCAACCCCATGTCGATGGGGGCGAGCTTGAGCTGTTCCAGTGACGTGATATCGCCATCGGCACGGATCACTATGGTGAAGGGCTCGGCATGGGTGGCAAACAGGGCGCGCAGCTCAGGTTGCGGCTGCGTGGCAAAAGGGCCCAAGCCCTGGTTTGCCTGATATAGCCAGTCTGACTGCACCATGGCGTAGGAGGTCTCGCCACTCTTCAGCCGCTTCAGGTTTTCTATTGAACCCGATGAGCTCTGCAATGTGCACGCAAGTTGCTCATCGACCTCATGGGCCAGACGGCAAAACTCTTTGGTTATCTGGTGATAAATCCCCTGCTCACCCCCGGTGGTGATAGTGACGGTTTCAGCCATCAGGCCGGGTTGCCACAGCAGGGGCAACAGCATGGCGAGCTTCTTCATGATTGCGCCTCCTTGGCATAACCATCGATACCCCAGGTCCGCAGTTTGTCGATGTCACGGCACTCTCCCGATTCTGCCAGCAGGGTATAACCGGCGGCATGCATGGTTTGGGAGAGCAGATTCCAGTAGAGCGGTGCATCGGTCAGCTGACAGCTGATAAAAATGGGATTGAGTGGGTCAAGTTGATTGAAGGTATCCGCATTGAGGGGAATGGCGCTGAAGGCGAGCTCACACCCCTGTTCCTGCAACGCAGCCAATGTGGCTTGGCCGTGGGCGGGGAATGTGGCTACATCCCAGCGCCAATCCAGTGTTTTGCCGCGACCCTGGCTTAGCAGAGGGGCGATCTCGGACCATTGCGGGTGATTGAGCAGGGAGAGGGGCAGCAAGACCCCTTCTATATGAGAGTGCTGCCACTGTTGCAGGGCGCTCTGGATGGTTGCGAGATCGCTGTCGGCACCGAGGGGCTGACTGGGCAAGAAACGCTGATAGAGCGCGATTTCCCCTTGTGTGGAGACAAATTTTTGCAGTTGCCCGCCTTCCGGCAGCGGGCTCACTCCTTGCAGCGGCTGTGGGGTCGTCAGTGGCAGCTGTTTTCCCAGCTGGGTGATTTTGAGTCGTTGTTGCAGCAGATCCCGTTTGCGTTCGGAAACCAATTGGTTGATGGAAAGTGCCACTTCTCTGAGGTCTTGCAACCAGGGAGTGGGCAGGGTGCTGTTGAACTGGTGTTTGCGGATACGGATCAGCTGCAGGTTGATCTGCTCCAGGGGCTGCAGCAGGCGTTTGCAGACCAGAGAGATGATCAGGGTAAATACGACTAGGCCCGCCAGCAGCGCCAGACCGGTGCGACTGATGGCATTCCACAGATGCAGATAGGCGTAGCCGCTATGCCCCTCAAGGGTCAGAGTGCCCAGCATGCGCCAGCCATCGGTCAACTCTTGCTCAATTTTGACGGGGGGCATGCCGATAACCGAGGGAAGCCAGCCGGGGACATTTTGTTGGGTAGAGTGGAATGCCTTCTGAAACAGTACCTGACCATCCGGATCCACCAGAATGACCGAGCTGACGAAACCGCCATCAAACATGGCATTAACGATGGTCTCGGCCAGCACATTGTCGTCATTAAGCAGGGTTCCTTGCAGCACCAGCCCGAGAGCGGTGATGGCGGTTTCCAAGTTGGCTGACATCTGGTCGAGGATGGATTGGCGGACCGTCGTGACTTCCAGTGCAAACAGCAGCGCTGCACCGATCAGGAACAGGACGACAATTATTCTGATTAACAGTTTTGCTAACGACATATCCACTCCATGGAAAAGTTATCGCAACATTTTAGGTTTCTATTCAGTATCGAATCCGACCCGGTTCTTAAAAATAGGAAAAAATGGTTAAAAAAGACGATCATTTCTGCCCATCCGGGCGGGTTATGCATAAAATGTGAGGTTCATGCAGATTGTGATGAACTATTTGTAACTATTTGTGTCCAACAAACAGTTTTATACGGTTTTGTCACAACTGACATCGCAACTCACACTCTTTAGATCTAAATACAGGATAGCGGATGAAACGTCTCCGTCCCTTGGTAGTACAGGCTGCCAATTGGGAACCACCGGTTCCCCGCAAACACTTTTACGCCATGCTGATGCTGACGGCCATGACCTTGTCAGCAGTGGCATTATTGCCAGCTCCGGGTGACATCCTCGAGCGGCCGCTGCGTCTTGAGTTGCCCATTGATACCGCAGGTACGGCAACTAACGAAAACAACACCGACTTTAACGAAATTCCCGATCACGAACTGGTTGATCAGAGTGCGCCGGATGACGACATCCCGGTCGACACCACCCCCCAGTGGCAGGATTACCGGGTTCGCAACGGCGAAAACCTGACCGCCATTTTTAACAATCTCGGTCTCTCCACCACTACCCTCTACAAGGTGCTGGACGCGGACAACAAGAACTATCTGGCGCGCCTCAAGCCGGGCCAGAATATCGAGCTGCTGATCGATCAGGACAACATCCTGCAGCAACTCAAAATCCGCCTGAACATCAAGCAGACGCTGGTGATGGCACGCAGCGATGATGCCTATACCGCCTCCATGATCAATGAGAAGGTCGAGTGGCAACCGCAGCGTTACAACGGCGTGATCAACGGCAGCTTCTATGTCAGTGCCCGCAATGCGGGGATTCCAGCCAACCATATCCAGAAAATTGCCAACCTGTTCCAGTGGCGAATGAATTTCGCCAAGGATCTGCAGAAGGGCGACAAGTTCAAAGTGCTGGTACGCCAGGAGACGGTGGAAGGCAAGAGCACTGGCAACAGCCAGCTGCTGGGTGTGGAAGTGACCAGCCAGGGCAAGACGGTGTCGGCCTGGCTCTCCGATGACGGCAACTACTACGACGGTCAGGGCAACAGTCTGGAGCGCGGATTCCGCCGCTACCCGACCCACAGCCGCTACCGCATCAGCTCCAACTTCAACCCGGCGCGCAAACATCCGGTAACCGGTATGGTGCGTCCTCACGAGGGCACCGACTTCGCGGTGCCGGTGGGCACGCCAGTGCTGGCGACCGGCGATGGTGTCGTCCAGAAGGCAACCAGCCACCCGCTGGCGGGCACCTATATCGTCATTAAACATGGTCGCACTCTCTCTACCCGTTATCTGCACCTGAGCAAGCTGTTGGTTAAAACCGGTCAGCGAGTGAAGATGGGCGACAAGATCGGCCTCTCCGGCAACACAGGTCGCTCGACCGGTGCTCACCTGCACTACGAGCTGCGGATCAACAACCGCCCGGTCAATGCCATGACTGCCAAGCTGCCTATGGCTGAACCCCTGAGCGGCAAGGAGCGTCGTCAGTTCCTTGCCAAGGTGAAGAGCTATCGCAAGGAGCTGGCCGCGGGTTGATTCCTGTCGTCACAGCCTGAAATGAAAGGCCCCGCCAGATTGGCGGGGCCTTTTTACATGCGCAGTGAGGGTCAATAACCCTTGTCGAAGTCGATTTTGCCATCCAGTGGCTGGCCATCGATAAAGCGGATGTAGTTGCGCACAAAGATCTGGGCCACATCATCCGGGAAGCTGTAGGCGCTGTTGTGGGGGGTGACGATGAGGTTGGGTTGGCCCCACAGCGGACTGTCGGCGGGCAGCGGCTCCTGCTCGAACACATCCAGCACCGCCATCGCCAGCTTGCCGGTACGCAGTGCGGTGAGCAGATCGCCAGAGTGCACGGCGCTGCCACGGCCAACGTTGAACAGGATGGCGCCCGGTTTGCAGTGTTCGAAGCGGGCGGCATTGAACAGATGACGGGTATCGCGGGTGGCTGGCAGCACGCTGACGATGACATCGGCCTGCGCCAGCATCTTGTTGAGCGCAGGCAGTTGATAAACCTGATCAAACCCGGCCCGCTCCCGACCGCTGCGGCTGATGCCCAGCACCTTCATGCCAAAATGTTTGCCGGTGTGGGCAATATGCTGACCAATGCTGCCGGTCCCCAGGATCAGCATGGTGCGCCCCTTGAGGCCCTGATAGGGGTGGCTTTGCCACAGTCGCTGTTTCTGCTGTTCCCGATAAAGGGGAATTTGGCGCATCAGGCTGAGCAGATGACCAAAGACATACTCGCTCATCAGCGGGCCGAAGATGCCGCGCACATTGGTGAGCTGATAGTCGCGGCGACTATCAGGGTCGAGCAGCACATCGACTCCCGCATAGGTGGACTGGAACCAGCTCAGCTTGTTGGCTTTGGGCAGCAGCGGTTTGGCGCGGGCCGGTTCGGCCATCAGAATATGGGCTTCGCCGATCAGCTTCTCGGCATCGCTCTGGTTATCGGCTCGTAGAATGCGCAGATGGGGGAGATTGGCGGCCTTGAGCAGCCGTTCGTAGTGAGCATTATCCTGGCTGAGCAAAAGAAGGGTACGTTGGCTCATACTCTTGTTCCTTATCAGAATTTGCGGCGCAACAAGATGCCGCTCTCGACCCATCTTACCTGACTTCATATCGCAACATAGCCGACCAGGGCGCTTTTTCGTTTTCGCCGCGCCCCTCGTGGGCTACAATCTGCCCCACATTTTGCAAAGGATCCGACTCCAGTGTTTGGTGACAAGTTTTATAAGCGACTGGCCGAGCTACAGCCTTGGCAACAGACCGTCTACACCCTGGCGCTGGCAGAGCGCATGTACCCCAACTATGCCCTGTTCTGTCAGGCTTCCGGCTTTGGCAATGCTGGCGCTTTCCGGCATGCGCTGGATCAGATGTGGGTCTACCTCACCGTCAAGGGATCCCGGGTCAATCTGGGTGCCATTCTCGAAGAGTTTGAGTCTCACATTCCGGATCCCCGCAAGTTTGAATCCTACGGAGCCTATCCCGCGCTGGATGCCTGTGTTGCGCTGGGCTGTGCCTATAACTCGGTGATCTGCCGGGTTGGTGAAGAGGCCAACGATGCCAGTCATGCCTCAGTCGGTACCGTGGCCGGTTTTATCGAGCTGCTGGAAGAGCGGGATCTGACCGAAGAAGAGCTCTACGAGCACGAGTACATGGAAGCCGAGCTGGAGTTCCAGGTCGAGCTGCTCAAGCGGGTTGCTCATGAGCGCGACAGCGATCGTATCCTGGCCATCAGAGCATTCGCCTCTCAGGATGGCGTCTCCAATATCGGGATCAGCCTGGAAGAGTAATCCTCTACGACCCCTGATAGAACAAAGCTCCCTTTCGGGAGCTTTTTTTATGCCTGAAATTGTTCAGCAGCTTATGCCTGCTCTTCGGTGAGGGGTCTGACGCTCAGCACCGGGGCTGCGTCGATTTCGTCTGCATTCATCATGGAGGAGATGCGTTGCAGGGAGGAGAGCAGCAGGGTCTGTTCCCACGCTTCCAGCGCCTGAAAACGCTGGATGAAGCGCTCTTGCAGCGGGGTGGGGGCCTGGGCCAGCAGGGCGCGGCCTGCGTCAGTCAGTGTCGCGTGAACCTTGCGCTTGTCGGTATTGCTGCGAACGCGCTGCACCAGTTGACGGCTCTCCAATCGGTCCATGATGGTGGTGGCGGTGGCCTGGCTCATGTTGGTGTGATCGGCCAGCTGACGCATGGAGATCTGTCCCAGCTCATCGATCCCTTTGAGCAGCAAGAGTTGCGGGGAGGTGAGCCCGGCTTCTTTGATCAAGCGCCTGGAGTGCATGTCGATGGCACGAATAATCTGGCGCAGGGCGACCAGCACTTCATCATGTTTTTCCATGGGGTGTGCGTCATTGGAGGGCTATGGAGAGGCGCAAAATTTTCCGCCTAATTCGTCACAAGGTCAATATAGTTTTTGCTGTAATAATTTCTGCTCTAATTAATTTTATGTTAGGTTGACGGGCATTTCACGGAATTCACCCTGACATTTGAGGAGCTAAATGATGAATGACGAGCTGGATATCAAGTCTCTGGTGGCCGAGTTACGTGTGGTCAGAGTGCGCTATGAACTGCCGGATACCTCGGCTTTTGTGCGCTATCAGCCTGCCTATGATGAAGACCCGAACAACCTCAAGGTACACCACTATGATGGTGAGTTACCCCTCTCTTGCAGTGAGACAGGTACTTTCAACCTAAAGGAGTTGGTGAATGAATTGCGCTACGCCTATGTGCTGGTGCACCTCTTTCCTGACGAAAGTGCCATGCAGTTCTATCTGACCGGCCTCGATACCGGCCTGGCCCAGCTGGAGTTCATCGGTGGCTCTTACGACTTCAATCGCCTCTGGATCACCAGCGGTGTCTCCAATCTGGGCGTCCCCATGGCCATCTTCCTTGGCAAGCGTCACGCCGTGAATGGCCAGCCCTCGGTGTCGCTGGTGGATCACCGCGAACAGGCAGCCGGCAAGCTGGTCTATCGCGCCATCGGCGGTGCCGGTGATCATGTGGGCGAAGACTTTTTCAACAACGACTAAGGAGGCTGGATGCGAGCAAGCAAAGGGCTATTGAAAGGCCTCAACCCCACCATGGCCATGACGGCGTTGACCGTCATCACCCTGTTTCTGCTGTTCGGGGTCTTTGTCCCCGAGACGGCCGCCAGCTGGTTTGTCGGGGCCAAGGATCAGATTATTGCCGGGTTCAAGTGGTACTACATTCTGGTGGTCGCCCTGTTCCTGTTCTTCGCCGTCTACCTGATGTTCAGCCGTTTCGGCAACATCCGGCTGGGCGACGACGACCAGGTACCGGAGTTCGGCTACTTCGCCTGGTTCTCCATGCTGTTTAGCGCGGGCATGGGGATCGGGCTGGTGTTCTGGAGCATTGCCGAGCCGATGAACCACCTGCAGGGCAACCCTTTTATTACCGAAGGGATGACCCCGGAGGCGGCCCAGATCGCCATGCGCCTCACCTTTTTCCACTGGGGCCTCCATCCATGGGCAATCTATGTGATCGTCGGCCTGTCGCTTGCCTTCTTCAGCTACCGGCGCAAGCTGCCACTGGCCATTCGTTCCGTGCTCTATCCGCTGCTCGGCGATCGTATCTACGGCTTCTGGGGCCACGCCGCTGACGTGCTGGCGGTGTTCGGTACCGTGTTCGGGGTGGCGACCTCCCTTGGCCTAGGTGTCTCCCAGATGAATACCGGCCTCAACCAGATGTTTGGCATGGAAGTATCGCAAACGAATCAGCTCTGGCTGATTGGTGGCATCAGCCTGATCGCCACCCTCTCGGCGGTCTCCGGGGTCGGGCGCGGGGTGAAGATCCTCTCCGAACTCAATATCTGGCTGAGCGTCTTCGTGCTCGTGCTCTTTCTGGTGCTGGGGCCGACCACCTATATCCTCAACGCCTATGTGCAGAACATCGGTGATTACCTGCAGAACATCGTCAAACTGAGCTTCTGGACCAACACCGAAGCCAATGGCACCTCGGCTTGGCAGTCGAGCTGGACAGCGTTTTACTGGGGCTGGTGGATTGCCTGGGCGCCGTTTGTCGGCATGTTTATCGCCCGCATCTCCAAGGGGCGTACCATCCGTGAATTTGTGCTCGGCGTGCTGCTGGTGCCTTCGCTGCTCGGCATGTTTTGGCTCACCGTGTTTGGCGGTACGGCGATGAATCTGGAACTGTTTGGCGGCGGCGGTGTGGTCGAGGCGGTCAATCAGGATGTGACGCTGGCGCTCTACAAGACGGTCGAGCTGCTGCACTGGGAGACCTTCGGCTGGATTGCCAAGGGTGTGCTGACCCTGCTTATCTGCACCTACTTCATTACCTCCAGTGACTCGGGCACGCTGGTGATTACGACCCTGCTCTCCATCGGTGATCAGGACCCTCCGGTGCCGCACCGCGCGGTCTGGGGGCTGGGTCAGGGGCTGGTCGCTGCGATTTTACTGGTCTCCGGCGGTCTTGCCGCCCTGCAGGCGGCCAGCATCATAGCCGCGCTGCCCTTCTCGGTGATCATGCTGGCGATGTGCTATTCGCTGATGCTGGGGCTCAAACAGGAGAGCCAGCGCCAGTTCGAGTATCGTCAGAACCTCAAGCGCCACGATGGCTCATCCCATATGAGCTTACTGGAGCGCATCGGCCCGGCGTAAACCGCCAGTCTGAACTCTGCTAAATGACAAAACGGCCGTACTGGTGAGGTCTCCTGCGGGAGCCTCGCCAGTACGGCCGTCTGTTCTTGTGCGGGGGACGGTTACTCCTCGATAAAGGTCCACTCATCCTTGATACGGCTGATGGCATCGGTCCGCTTCTTGGCGAGCTGCTCCTTGATCTCTTCCCCCTTGTAACCGGCCGCCACTATCTCTTTGACCGGCACCGCCTGGGCGGCTGCCAACGCTTCGGCCACGTAGTCTGGCTCGGCGTAGACCCGCTCCTCGAAGCCGGTGCGGCCGTGGAAGTCGGCGCGGCAGGCATCCAGCAGCTGGACAAAGCGCTCGGGGCGGCGCCAGGCATCAGCCTTGTCGAACACCTTGAGCAGGGTAGCGGGCTTGAGCTCAAAGGCGATGTGGATGTGGGTGTGCAGATCGCTCACCAGCAGCGCCAGATCCCGGCACTCGTTGGGTACCCGGAACCGCTCGCACAGGGCGCGAATAAGCGGCAGCCCCTTCTGGCCGTGACCATGATGGCTGGGCCAGAACTCCTTGGGGGTCACTCCCTTGCCAAGGTCGTGGCAGAGGGCGGCAAAGCGGACGGTCAGCTCGGGGGAGATCCGGCACGCCTGCTCCAGCACCATCAGGGTGTGGATGCCGGTGTCGATCTCCGGATGCCACTTGGCCGGGGCGGGCACGCCGAACAGGGCATCGATCTCGGGGAAGAGCGCCTTGAGGGCGCCGCATTGGCGCAGCACCTCGATAAAGATCTGCGGGGTTGGCCCCTGCAGCACCTTCTCCAACTCCTTCCAGACTCGCTCCGGCGTGAGGTGGGACAGCTCGCCAGCGGCCGTCATCTCGCTCATCAGGGCCAGAGTTTCCGGCGCTATGGTAAAGCCCTGAGCGTGGAAGCGGGCGGCGAAGCGGGCGACCCGCAGGATGCGCAGTGGGTCTTCGGCAAAGGCGGGGGAGACGTGGCGCAGCAGCCGTTTCTCCAAATCCTTGATGCCGCCGTAGGGATCATGGAGCTCTCCCTGTTCATCTTCGGCGATGGCGTTGATGGTGATATCCCGGCGCAGCAGATCCTGCTCCAGCGTCACATCGGGGGCGGCGTGGCAGACAAAGCCGGTGTAGCCCTGACCCTGCTTGCGTTCGGTACGGGCGAGGGCATACTCCTGCTGGGTTTTGGGGTGAAGAAACACGGGAAAATCGCGACCGACCTGGGTAAAGCCCAGCGCCAGCATCTGCTCCACGGTGGCGCCGACCACCAGATAATCCCTGTCGCCCTGCGGCAATCCCAGCAGGCGATCCCGCACTGCGCCCCCAACCAGATAAGTCTGCAAACCATCTCTCCCGTCAACAATCGTGGGGCCGAGTATATCGTCTTTGTTACTGCATTGCTGCCCGACCGTGACCGGGAAAATGTGGGGTAATCGAGTGTGTCAGCAGGGCTTTGACTTGGGCGTGACGAGGCCGTACCCTGCCGCACCAGACGGCTGGCTCTGTATTGCGCAATGGCTTTACTACCGAACAGCCAAAATAAGCCGAAGGAACCGCAGAGTTCCCTATATATCAACGACATGAGAACAACGTGAATCAATCAACCTTCGCAAGCCGGGTTCTGGAGTGGTATGAGCTTCATGGCCGCAAGAGCCTGCCCTGGCAACAGGAGAAGACTCCTTACCGGGTATGGGTCTCGGAGATCATGCTGCAGCAGACCCAGGTCGCTACCGTGATCCCCTATTACCAGCGTTTTATGGCGCGCTTCCCCGATGTGGTGGCGCTGGCCGATGCCCCAGTGGACGAAGTGCTGCACCACTGGACCGGGCTTGGCTACTACGCCCGGGCCCGCAATCTGCACAAGGCGGCCCAGCAGATCCGCGATCATCACCACGGCCTCTTTCCCGAGCGCTTTGACGAGGTGATGGCGCTGCCGGGCATTGGTCGCTCAACCGCCGGGGCCGTGTTGTCGCTCTCCCTCGGTCAGCCTCACGCCATCCTTGACGGCAATGTGAAGCGGGTACTCACCCGCTGGCTGGCGCTGCCGGGCTGGCCCGGCCAGAAGCTGGTTGAGAACGAGCTGTGGGAGATCGCCATCCGGCTCACTCCCAAGCTGGGTGTGGCGCAATACAATCAGGCGATGATGGATATCGGGGCAACGATCTGCACCCGCAGCAAGCCTGCCTGTGAACGTTGCCCGGTGCGGGCCGATTGCCAGGGGCTGTCGCAAGGCAACCCGACTGCCTACCCCAACAGCAAGCCGAAGAAGAGCATTCCGGCGCGGGATGGCATCATGCTGCTGATCCGCCATGGCGACGAACTGCTGCTGGAGAAGCGGCCGCCGCAGGGGATCTGGGGTGGGCTCTACTGCTTCCCGCAGGTCGCCTCGCCGGCGGAGGTGGATGGTCTGCTGGCGTCCCTTGGCCTGAGTCATCACGGTTATCGGGAGCTGGCTGGTTTTCGCCATACATTCAGTCACTTCCACCTCGATATCCAGCCGCTGCTGATCGAGATTGAGGCAGCGCCAGCGCTGCGCCTCATGGAAGCAGATAACCGACTCTGGTATAACTTACGCCATCCTGCCGAGGTGGGGCTGGCGGCCGCCACGGCCCGTCTGCTCGCCTATCCGGAGCTACAACCATAGAGGTCAACATGAGCCGTACTGTATTTTGCCAACGCCTGAAAAAAGAGGGCCCGGGCCTGGATTTTCAACTCTACCCGGGCGAACTCGGCAAGCGGATTTTTGACAACATCAGCAAGGAAGCCTGGGCCGAGTGGCAGAAGAAGCAGGTGATGCTGATCAACGAAAAAAAGCTCAATATGATGAATCTTGAGCATCGTCAGTTGCTGGAAAAAGAGATGGTCAGCTACCTGTTTGAAGCGGGTGAAGTGCAGATCGAGGGTTATACCCCTCCCAGCCAGTAAGCAATCGAGCTGTAGTACCTGTGAGCGGGGAGTGGAGCCAAAGGTGGTCAGTCTCCCCTTGTTTACTCGCGGCATATGAATGATGGGCGGCACTGCCGCCCTGTTTGAGGATCCTATGGGCCGAATTTTCTGGCTGCTGTGCACCCTGCTGTTTCTCTCTGCCTGTTCATCTTCTCCCAAGCCCAGCGGGAATGAGGATGATGATCTCGTCAACGGCAAGGACATCCGCGGCTTTGAACACATGATCAGTGCGCTCTCCCATAACGTGAACGAAATATGGGGGCGAGAGGCGCTGTTTGCGGGCAAGTATGACTACGTCAAATACACGGATCAGTACAAGAGCCGTGCCCACATCGATTTCTCCAGCGGCCATATCATGGTCGAGACGGTATCTGGCATAGATCCCCGCGCTCACCTGCGTCGTGCCATTGTCGAGACCCTGCTGACACCAGACGATCCGGCCGAAGTGGATCTTTACTCCGACCGGGAGATCATGCCCGGCGGCGAGCCTTTCCTCTATGGTCAGGTGGTGGACAATCAGCGTCAGCCCATTCGGGCATCCTGGCGTGCCGAACGTTACGCCGACTACCTGCTCAACACGGCGATGAAGAAGCGTACCCTTGGTATTCGCACCATCTTCTTCGTCGATATCCCCATGGTGGCCAACCACGAAGACAGACGGGGCTACAAGTACGCCAGCCTGATCCGTGAAGCCTCCCGCAAATACGGGGTCTCTGAAAGCCTGATCTATGCGGTGATCAAGACCGAGAGCAGCTTCAACCCCTATGCGGTGAGCCATGCCAACGCTTATGGCCTGATGCAGGTGATCCCGGCCACTGCCGGTCGTGACGTCTATGTGCGGGTCAAGGGAAAGAACGGCCAGCCGACCCGGGAGGAGCTGTTCAACCCGGCCTACAACATCGATGTCGGTACCGCTTATCTGCACCTGTTGCAGACCGTCTATCTGGCGGATATCGAGGATCCGCGCTCCCGTCGCTATGCGGTGATCTCCGCCTATAACGGTGGTGCGGGCGGGGTGCTCAATACCTTCTCCAGCGATCGCAAGGCGGCGCCGGGCCGGATCAACCGGCTCTCCCCCGAGGCGGTCTATCAGGTGTTGACCGAGCAGCATCCCAAAGAGGAGGCGCGCCGTTACCTCTACAAGGTCAATCAGGCCGAGAAGGGGTTCAAGAGAGCCTTTGCCAGTCGGGCCGGTTAAGCGGTGACGCTGGGTTAACCATGCAAAAGGGCGCTTGATCTCAAGCGCCCTTTTAACGTCTGGCCAGTTCGTCGTTGAAGTGGCCTTATTTGGCAATAAAGCCGCCCTTGGTCTGCGGGGCCGCGCCCACTTTCTCCAGGGTTTTCACTTCCACTTCGGTCTTGTTCCAGCTGTGGTCCACTTCACCACGGATACGGATCTGATCATCCGGGCCCACTTCGGTGCCACGCCACACATCCTGATCCACTTCGACCTCCACTTCACCGCTGGCGTCGCGGAACAGATAGTTCTCGCCGCCCAGGTGCTTGACCAGTTTCCCTTCCAGGGTGGCCCAGCTGTCATCGGCCAGATCTTTCAGCTGAGCAACGGAAACCTTGTTCTGCTCTTGCGGGCCTGTGTAGGCCGCCATGGCAAAAGAGGAGACAGACATCAGGGTCAACAGTCCGATTACGCTTGCGCTTGCCTTGTTCATTTCATACTCCTGTCGTTGGTATGGGGGCATTGTGCCGGGGGGGATGTGAAACAAGCGTGAAAGAAATAGGCTGGTGTGATTGTCTGTTTTGTGAGCGCAAGCGATTTCATCGGTGGCGGAACATGTGTGATTTCATCTGGAACTGTAATCTGTCGCCTTCACCAGAAGTCAGTGGCAGCAGACTCTTCCCATGCCTGTCGCCACTCGAGGAGAAGTCCGCAGGTCTCACCTGCTTAATCGAAGAGCATAACAATATGAAAAAATGGCTTGTTTGTTTATTGGGGTTAATGGCATTGACCGCGCAAGCGGCAGAGGGACGCCAACCTTTTTCCCGGGTTGTGATGTTTGGTGACAGCCTCTCCGACACCGGCAAGATGTACAAGAAGATGCGGGGGTATCTCCCCTCCAGCCCACCCTACTTCAACGGGCGCTTCAGCAACGGCCCGGTGTGGCTGGAGCAGTTGGGTGACGAGCGTTTCCCCGGTCTGGTCGTGGCCAACGAGGCGGAAGGCGGTGCAACCGCGGTGGCCTATAACCATCTGGGCGCCCTGAACGGCTGGCTCGGTTTCTGGTCCTGGGATCCCAAATATCAGGTGATCAACAATCTCGATTACGAGATCGATCAGTTCCTGAAAAAGGACAAGTTCCGCCCCGATGATCTGGTGGTGATCTGGGTCGGTGCCAACGACTATCTGGCCTATGGCTGGAACACCGAGCGGGATGCGGATCGGGTGATCGATACCATCCGGCTGGCATCCAACCGGTTGGTGCTCAACGGCGCGCAGCAGATCCTGCTGTTCAACATTCCTGATCTGGGGCAGACCCCGTCAGCCCGCAGCATGAAGGTGGTGGAGAAGGTGCGCCATGTGGCCAGCTACCACAACCAGAAGTTGCAGAACCTCACTCGCGAGCTGGCTCCCCTTGGCATCGTGAAGCTATTCGAAGTGGACAAGCAGTTTGACGAGATGATGCGCGATCCTCAGCAGTTCGGGCTGAGTGACACAGAACACGCCTGCTACGGTGGCGGCTATACGTGGAAGCCATTCTCCGGCAGCGCCGCCGAGGTGGCTGCGACCCCGGCTTTGAGTGTCTCCGAAAGAGTGGCTATAGCCGGTAACCCGATCCTGGCGCAGGCGGTGGTGAGCGGGCAGGCAAAAGGGCGAGCAGCGACTCTCAACTGCGATGAGCATATGTTCTGGGATCAGGTGCATCCGACCAAGACGGTGCACAAGGTACTGAGCCAGCGTGTTGCTGACTTTATCGATCAGCACTACGAGTTTGTTCGTCACTGATATCGCTTCGGGCCAGCATGTTGCTGGCCTTTTTCTCCTATCCGCCCTCATTTGTGCGTCTTTTTGCGTCACATCCAGTTCAAATAACAAACGTTTGTTGCTGTTTTTGTAACGTGGTTGCGTTAGAGTGTTTTTTGTTAATTGATATCAGTGACTTGAAAATAGGCTAACGTTGATATGCTGCGATCGCTTTTGGGTGGTTGCACCTATAAGACGAGGTGATATCAATCAACCTCCTCCTACATAAAGTTGCAGAGGCTCAAACATGAAAAAATCATTGATTACCTTGCTGGTTACCGGCTTGCTGGCGGCCAATGCCCAGGCTGCCGGTCAAGACAACACCTGGTATGGCGGTGCCAAACTGGGTTGGTCCAACTTCTACGGCATTGATGAAAGCAACAGCTTTACCCTCGGCAATGAGACCAATGATGCTCTTGGGGCTGGTGTATTTGCCGGCTATCAGCTTAACAAGAACCTGGGCATCGAGTATGGCTACGATTATCTGGGTAAGTACAAATATGATGCCCGCTCAGCCACGGGCGCAGCGTTTCAAGATGAAGTTCAGGCCCAACTTATTCATTTATCATTGAAGCTGGGCTTCCCTGTAACTGATAGCCTCGACTTGTACGGACGCATCGGTGGTGGTTATGCGGCCGCGAACAGTGACCTGAAAGGGGGTGATGGCCGGTTCAACTTTGTCAGCGCGCTGGGTGCAGAGTATGCCTTCAATCGTGATTGGGCTGCCCGTCTTGAATATCAATACACTACCCCCTACGGCAGTCGAGACAATACCGGGTTGCGTATGGACAATGGCCTGCTCTCTGTGGGCGCAGTCTATCGCTTTGGTCAGGTAGCCCCTGTGGCGCCCGCTCCGGCCCCGGAACCTGCTCCTGCACCTGTGATGGTTGAGAAGCAGTTTACCCTGAGCTCCGATGTGCTGTTTGACTTCAACAAGGCGACCCTCAAGCCAGAGGCCAGTCAGGCACTGGATAGCCTCTATAGCCAGATTGAAGAGGCGCGACCCAAGGATGGCGTGGCAACCGTAATTGGTCACACCGACCGTATCGGTTCCGATGCCTACAACCAGAAACTCTCCGAGCAGCGTGCCCAGACCGTTGCCAACTATCTGGTTGGTAAAGGGATCCCGGCCGCCAAGATCAATGTGGAAGGGCGTGGTAAATCCTCACCGGTTACCGGCGACAGCTGCGTCAGCAAGTCCAAGCGTGAGCTGATCGTCTGCCTGGCTCCGGATCGCCGTGTTGATGTGAAAGTCGAAGGTGTCAGCGAGGTGCAGGAGTAATCCTTCACACTGAGCAGGTTTCCAATGGGGCTGGAATGAACAGCCCCTGTCGGAGCAAGAGAGACCAAAAAGCCAGTCAGTTGATCTGACTGGCTTTTTACATTGGCATTGCGGTCGGGCAGGGGACAAATCAGGAAGGGAGTGGCATTACCCGGTTGCGCCCAAGCTCCTTGGCCTTGTAGAGCAGCTTGTCGGTACGTTCGACCAGACAGTCTGCGCTCTCCTGACCGTTGAACTCGCCCACGCCAAACGAGGCTGTGATGTGGTCGATGCGGCGGCCCGATTTGCGATCCAGAATCGACATCCGCTCGATAGCGCGGCGCATGCTTTCCGCCATCTGTCTGGCCAGCGCCAGCGAGCGATGGGGGACCAGCATAGCGAACTCCTCCCCACCCAGCCGATAGGCGGTGACCCCCTCCTTGCAGGCGTCGCGCAGCCGTTTGCTGAAGGCGCGCAGCACCTGATCACCGAGCAGGTGACCATATTCGTCGTTGAAGTTCTTGAAGCGATCGATATCGGCGAGGATCAGCGAGAAGGGGTGCTGGCTGCGGATCAACCCCTCCAGCTCCAGATCGAAGGCGCGGCGGTTGAGCAGGTTGGTGAGGGCATCCTCGTTGGCCAGCTTGCGCGTCTCGTTGAGCGCGGCCCGCAGTTCCTTGATCTCTTTCTCCGCATTGCTGAGCTGGTTGCGAAAGTGCATGGTGGACATGCGCACATCCCGCGATTCGCGCACCAGCTCCCGCAGGATCCCCATGGTGTCTTCCAGGCTGAAGCCCTCGTCATCAATGCGGCTGAGCTTGTCAAAACTCTTGTCGAGCATCTCCTGAAACATGCCGGTATCGGAGATGGCGTCCTGCATGGAGTGGCCGAGCTCGTTGGCCATGGCGGCAAGGCTCAGTTTCATCGCCTCCATCTGCTTCTCGTCCTGAGCGGCCAGATACTGGTGATAGAGTCGCTCGCAGGTGGTGAGCGAGCAGGTTCCCTGCATTTTGACTGCCTGATCAATCGCCTGGTTGAGCTCGGGCATGCTGGCCGAGACATAGTTGTACCACAGGTGGTAATTGTCCGGCGTCGTGGGGATCTGGTACTTGATCATCAAAGGGACCGCCTGTTTGAGATAGGCAGCGGATTGGGCAAATGTGTCCTTACTCATGAGTTCTGTGTCTCATCATGCCAGCGAACTGAAGATAGTATGACAGAGAGATTGGCCAAAAGGCAGCCGATGGATGCCATTCGCCCCCCCCTCCGATATAATGGCACCGTTACCACCTACCCTAAGGCCTGCTTATGTCTCAAAAAGATCCTTTCCTCGAACGCGAGGCCGAAAAATACGATAACCCCATCGCCAGTCGCGAGTTGATCCTGGAACTCATCAAGGGCCATGAAAAGCCCATGTCCCGTGAAGAGTTGGCCAAGGTCCTCAAGCTGAAAGATGAAGAGCCGTTGGAAGCCTTGCGTCGTCGTCTGCGCGCCATGGAGCGTGATGGACAACTGGTATTCACTCGCAACCAATGTTATGCCCTGCCGGATCGCCTGAATCTGGTCAAAGGTTATGTAATCGGCCACAAGGATGGCTTCGGTTTTCTGCGTCCGGAAGGTGGTGGTCCGGATCTGTATCTGAACAACCGAGAGATGCAACGCCTGATGCATGGCGATTACGTGCTGGTTCAGCCGACCGAGATCGACCGCAAGGGTCGTCAGGAAGCGCGTCTGGTGCGCCTGCTCAAGTCCCGTGAGGCAGACATTGTCGGCCGTTACTTCGTCGAGAATGGCGTTGGTTTCGTGGTGCCGGATGACAGCCGTATCGGCCAGGACATCATCATCCCGGAAGGGGAAAACAAAGGGGCTCGTCAGAGCCAGGTCGTGGTTGTGCGGATCAATCAGCGCGCCACCTCCCGCATCAATGCCGTCGGCACCGTACTGGAAGTGCTGGGCGAGAACATGGCGCCGGGCATGGAGATCGAAATTGCCCTGCGTACCCACGGTATCCCGCACACCTGGCCGGAAGAGGTGACCAAAGAGGTTGCCGGTCTTGGCGAACAGGTGCCGGAGAAAGCCAAAGAGGGCCGCATCGACCTGCGCGCCCTGCCGCTGGTGACCATCGACGGGGAAGACGCCCGTGACTTCGATGACGCCGTCTTCTGTGAAGCCAAGCGTGGTGGCGGCTGGCGTCTGTGGGTTGCCATTGCGGATGTCTCCGCTTACGTGAAGCCGGGCACGGCGCTGGATGCCGAAGCGTATCAGCGCGGCAACTCCGTCTACTTCCCCGAATTCGTGGTGCCCATGCTGCCGGAGGTGCTCTCCAACGGCTTGTGTTCCCTGAACCCGCAAGTAGACCGCCTCTGCATGGTGTGCGAGATGACCATCTCCGCCGCTGGTCGCATGTCCGGCTACAAGTTCTACGAAGCGGTAATGAACTCTCACGCCCGTCTGACCTACACCAAGGTGGCGGCGATCCTCGACGGCGATCCCAAGCTGCGCCAGCAGTATGATCCGCTGGTGGGCCATATCGAGGAGCTCAACAACCTCTACAAGGCGCTCAAGCATGCCCGTCACCAACGCGGTGCGGTGGAGTTCGAGAGCGAGGAGACCCGCTTCATCTTCAACGCCCAGCGCAAGATCGACCGCATCGTGCCGCTGGTGCGCAACGACGCCCACAAGATCATCGAAGAGTGCATGATCCAGGCGAACGTGGCTGCTGCTCGTTATATCGAGAAGAACGAAGCCGCCGCCCTGTTCCGGGTCCACGACCGTCCGGGCGAAGAGCGTCTGACCGGTTTCCGCGATTTCCTGGCCGAACTGGGTCTGGAGCTCAAAGGCGGCCTCGAGCCCGAGCCGAAAGACTTTGCCGAGCTGGCTGCCAAGTTTGAAGGGCGCCCGGATGCGGAGCTGCTCTCCACCATGCTGCTGCGCTCCATGCGTCAGGCCATCTATCAGGCCGACAACATCGGTCACTTCGGTCTGGCCCTGAAGTCCTACGCCCACTTCACCTCGCCGATCCGTCGCTATCCCGACCTGATCCTGCACCGGGCGATCAAGTATCAGACCGCCAAGGAGCAGCAGGGCAACCTGCGCCACAAGTGGACCCCGAGCGGTGGTTATCACTACCAGCTGGAAGAAGTGGACCCGATGGGCGAGCACTGCTCCATGACCGAGCGCCGTGCCGACGATGCGACCCGCGACGTGGCCGACTGGCTCAAGTGCGAGTACATGCTGGATCACGTAGGTGACGAGTTTGACGGCGTCATCGCCAGCGTCACCGGCTTTGGTTTCTTCGTCCGTCTGGCGGAGATCCACATCGATGGTCTGGTGCACGTCAGCACCCTCACCAACGACTACTACCAGTTTGATCCCCTGCACATGCAGCTGATTGGCGAGAACTTCCGCCGTCGCTACCGTCTGGGCGACAAGGTGCGGGTCAAGGTGATGGGCGTGAACCTGGACGATCGCAAGATCGACTTCGTGATGGTCGAAGAGCCGCTCAAGGCCACCGGCAAGAACGCCAAAGAGATGGCGCGCAAGCAGGCCGAGATCAAGAAAGAGAAGGCCAAGAGCGCCCAACGCCACGAAAAACGTAAAGAGGGCAAGGATCACGGCAAATCCGACAAGGGTGGCCGCGCCAAACCGAGCAACAGACGACCGAGCAAAAAGGCTCGCGATAAGGCCAAGAGCACTAAATGAGTACTGAACTGATCTACGGAATTCACGCTGTCACCGCGCTGCTGGAGCGCACCCCGGAGCGTTTCATCGAGGTATGGACGCTGAAGGGGCGGGATGATGACCGGCTGCAACCCCTGCTGACCGAGCTGGAATCCCTCGGCCTCAAGGTGCAGAGCGTGAACCGCAAGACCCTTGATGACAAAGCGGAAGGCAACAATCACCAGGGCATCATGGCCCGGGTGAAAGAGGCGCCGAAGCTCGCCGAGCACGATCTGGCTAGCCTGCTGGACGAGCTGGCGGCACAACAGAACCAGCCCTTCCTGCTGGTGCTGGATGGCGTTACCGATCCGCACAATCTCGGCGCCTGCCTGCGCAGCGCCGATGCTGCCGGGGCTCATGCGGTCATCGTGCCGCGGGACAAGGCTACCGGTCTGACCCCGATCGTGCGCAAGGTTGCCTGTGGCGCGGCCGAAGTGGTGCCGCTCATTCAGGTCACCAACCTGGCCCGCACCCTGCGCGAATTGCAGGAGCGCGGCGTCTGGATTGTCGGCACCGCTGGCGAGGCCGATCACGACCTCTATCAGGCCAAACTGACCGGCCCGATGGCGCTGGTGATGGGGGCTGAAGGTAAAGGCATGCGTCGCCTGACCCGCGAACATTGCGACGAGCTGGTGAGCATCCCGATGGCAGGGGCGGTATCCAGCCTCAACGTCTCGGTGGCGACCGGCGTCTGTCTGTTTGAAGCCGTGCGTCAGCGTCGCGGTTAATCATGCTGACTGACAGACCCCCCTTCGATTGGGCGCTGGTCGCAGATAAAGAGGAGGCCGCGCGCCTCCTCTCTTTTGCCCGCCCGCTGACCCTCAGTCCGAAAAGCTGCCTCTGGCACGCCGGTGACAGCCCGGAGCTGCTGGTCAGGGTGGAGCAGGGGCTGCTGCGGGCCAAGCTGGTGCTGGCGGATGGCCGCGAGTACATCAAGGAGTTCTACTGGGAGGGGGACGAGTTTCTCGACTTCCACCACCTGCTTAGTGGCGAGCCAGCCCGCTACAGCGTGGAGGCGCTGGAGTCTTGCCGTCTGCAGCTGTTCAGTCTGGCTGACCTGCGCCAGCTGCCCGGCTGGCCGCGCTGGTACCAGCACCTGTTAGAGGTACAGTTGCGCATCAAGGAGGAGAAGGAGCAGTTGCTGCTGACCGGCAGCCCGCAGGCGCGCTATCAGCACTTTCTCGACAGCTTTCCCGCGCTTGATGCCAGAGTGCCAGACCACCAGATTGCCGCCTATCTCGGTATCACTCCCATTAGTCTGAGCCGCATTCGCAAACGGCTGAAAGAACTTAACAAAGGTTAATGCAGGGCGCAGGCGCCACGATTATGCTGGCAGGCCGAACTGATAAGGAGTTGCCGATGAACTGGATCCTGAAACCCTGGTCTGAACTGACCACTGACGAGTTGTATGAGTTGCTTGCGCTGCGGGCCGAGGTGTTCGTGGTGGAGCAGACCTGCCCCTTTCAGGATCTGGACGGGCTCGATCGCCGCGAGGGGGTCTGGCACCTGCTCGGCTATCAGGGCGATCTGCTGGCCGCCTATGCGCGGATCATGGCGCCCGGCATCGGCGATGAGAGCGGTGCCGCCATCGGTCGGGTGGTGACCTCACCCAAGGCGCGTGGCGGTGGTCTCGGTCACCAGCTGATCGGCGAGGCGGTCAAGGCGTGCGAGGTGCGCTGGCCGACCCACAGCATTTGGCTGGGGGCACAGGCCCATCTGCAAGGCTTCTACGGCCAACACGGTTTTGTGGCGGAAGGGGAAGGCTATCTCGAAGATGATATCCCCCATATGGGAATGCGCAGAGTGGTGGCATAACCACTCGTCAGAGTGATTCAGAATGCAGAAAGGCCATCCCGCGGGATGGCCCTTCTCTTTATCGCCAGGCGATCACTTCTTCTTTTTCTTCTTGGCGGACTTCTTCTTGTCGACCGGCTTTTTCTTCTTCACCGGTACCCGCGCTTCCTTGTGTTTCGGGCGCAGCTCGTCGATCACCCGGCGCTTGAGGCGCTCCTCGGTGTAGCGCTCGATCTTGGCGACCATCGCCATGTCGTGGGCTTCCACCAGGCTGATGGCACAGCCACGGTTGCCGGCGCGGCCGGTACGGCCGATCCGGTGGACGTAGACATCGGCGCCGTAGGGCATGTCGTAGTTGATGACATGGCTGACGTTCGGCAGGTCGATGCCGCGGGCGGCGACGTCGGTGGCGATCAGGAAGGGTACTTCCCCTTCGTGGAACTTGCGGATCGACTCGATACGCTTGCTCTGCTCCATCTCGCCACGGATCCAGGCGCAGGAGATACCCGCAGCCTGCAGCTGGCCGGAGAGCTCCGCCAGACGCTCGCGAGTCTTGACGAAGATGATGGCTTTCTGGGTTTCCGGATCTTTCAGGATATGGGTCAGCAGCGCCAGCTTGTGGGCGGCGTCATCAGCCAGATGGATCCACTGGGTGATGGGGCGACGTTCGCTGCGGGGCGGCTCGGCGTGCAGCTCCACCGGATCCTTGAGGATCTCGTTGGCGAACTTCTCAAGGCCGGCCCCTTCCAGGGTGGCGGAGAAGAGCATGGTGTGCTTGCGGTAGCGCGCCTCTTCCACGATGCGGTTCACATCCTTGATAAAGCCCATGTCCAGCATGCGGTCCGCTTCATCCAGCACCAGCACCTCGATGTCGTGGCTCTCGAACTCCTCTTTCTCGATGTATTCGAGCAGACGACCCGGGGTGGCCACGACGATGTCGGTGGTCTTGGTCAGGGCTGGCAGCTGCTCTTCATGGCTGACGCCGCCGATGATGGTTTCGATGCTGAGGTTGGTATGGGCCGCCAGCGCCTTGGCGTGGGCGGTCACCTGCAGCGCCAGCTCACGGGTCGGGGTCAGGATCAGCATGCGGCAGGGGCCCGGCTTGCGGCGCGGGAAGTCCAGCAGGTGCTGGAGTGCCGGCAGCAGGAAAGAGGCGGTCTTGCCGGTACCGGTCGGTGCGGATGCCAGAATATCGCGGCCGTCCAGGGCTGGCTCCAGCACCATCTGCTGGATGGTGGTGGGGCGGGTGAATCCCATCTCGGCCAAGGCCCGGTTGAGGGCTGGGTGCAGGTCGAAATCATCAAAGGACTGGCTCATGGCAATACTCGGTCATTAAGGAAACGGCAGATTATAGGCGATTATCTCGTCGGCTCCTATTGGTGAGTGTGTCTTAGCCGCTATAATCGCCCACCATTTTTGCAGATGACGGGGGCCAGATGGGACGTAGTCGCGGATTTACCTTCAAACAGTTCCATATCAATCACGATCGCTGCGCCATGAAGGTGGGTACCGATGGCATTTTGCTCGGTGCCTGGGCGCCGGTCGAACAGGCGCACCGGGTGCTCGATATCGGCACCGGCAGCGGCCTGATCGCCCTGATGCTGGCCCAGCGCAGCAGATCTGACTGCCGTCTCGATGCGGTCGAACTGGATATTAATGCGGCCAGCCAGGCGCGGGAGAATGCGGCTGCTTCTCCCTGGGCCGATCGGGTGACCGTCATAGAGAGTGCCATTCAGGATTATCAGGCAGACCCTTACGATCTTGTCGTCTCCAACCCTCCCTATTTCTTGGCAGGCCAGTCATTTAGCGATCCGGCGCGGGCGTTGGCCCGCCATACCGGCGCCCTCGACAGCCCCGCATTACTGGCGGCCTGCGATCGTTTGCTGAGCCCGAACGGGCAGGTAGCGCTGGTGCTGCCGACGGCGATGGCCGATGAAATTTTATGCATTTCGGCGAATTATGATCTGCATGGCATTTGTTATACAGCTGTTATCACCAGAGAGGGTAAAGAGGCAAATCGTGTTTTATTGCTACTTGGCAGAGGATTAAACAGGTGTGAGAGGGGTGAAATTGTGATCCATTCTGCTGATGGGGCCTATTCCGACAGATATATCCAACTGACCAACCCCTTCTATTTGAAGATGTAAATTTCGTCTTGAACTATTTTTTCACGCCATTATGCTGGTTCCAGATCGAGCGCCCGCTCCAGACCAGCTAAAACCACTGGTTGCGATGAAAAAACATGCGAGGCTCTTTTTTTATACCCCCTGAACACACCCGGTCAGCGACCGATAAAAACTATAACAAGCAATAATTTACAAGACAGACGAGGTTGAACTTGACGAAATCACTCACATTGTCCGATGTACTCGGATTAGGGTTTATGACCTTCGCCTTCTATCTGGGCGCCGGTAACATCATTTTCCCGCCGTTGGCCGGTTACATGGCTGGTGAGCACCTCTCCCTGGCGATGTTTGGCTTCCTGGTCACTGCCGTGGGCCTGCCTCTGGTGACCATTCTGGCCGTGGCGAAAGCCGGTAACGGCTGGGCTGGCATGACCAAGCTGCTGCCTGCCGGTGTCGCGACTGCGCTGGCCGTTGCCATCTATATCATCATAGGCCCGGCCTTTGCCGCGCCCCGTACCGGTCTGGTGGCCTATGAAATGGGCCTCAAGCCGTTCATCGGTGACATGGGTCAGGTTGGTCTGGCGGCCTATACCGTGATCTTCTTTGGTGTGGCCATTCTGGTCTCCATGAACCAGGGCAAGCTGATGGACGCCATCGGCAAATACCTGACTCCGGTACTGATGCTGCTGCTGCTGACTCTGGCGATCGGTGTATTCGTAGCACCGCAAGGCTCCATGCCTGATGCGTCCGGTGACTATCAGAACAGCCCCTTCGTGAAAGGGATCCTGGAAGGCTACAACACCATGGACACCCTGGCGTCCCTGATGTTTGGCGCCCTGATCGTCGATCTGCTGCGCCAGAAAGGCATCAACGATTACAAGAGCCAGTTCAAGTATCTGGCCATTGCCGGCCTCATCTCTGCCGTTGGTCTGAGCGTGGTGTACGTCTCCCTGTTCCAGCTGGGTAACACTGCAGCCGGTGTGGCGACGGATGTCAGCAATGGTGGCGCCATCGTCAACGCCTACGTACTGAGCCTGTTTGGTCAGCCGGGTCAGTTCATTCTGGCGGCCATCATCACTCTGGCGTGCTTTACCACTGCAGTCGGTCTGATCTCTGCTTGTTCCGATTTCTTCCACAATCTGACCGGCATGGCTTACAAGAAGCTGGTGGTGTTGCTGGGCGTTATCTGTGCCGTGGTGGCCAACGTGGGCCTGAGCCAGTTGATCAGCCTCTCCATTCCGGTGCTGGTTGCCATCTATCCGGTTGCCGTGGCGCTGGTGCTGGTCACCTTCCTGAAGGGTTACTTCGGCCGCCCCCGTCTGGTGTTCCGTGGCGTGTTGATGGTTGCCTTCCTGTTCGGGTGCCTGGATGGTCTGGGTGCTGCCGGTATGAAGATGGATGCGTTTGCCTTCCTGCCGCTGTTCGACAAGGGCCTCGCTTGGCTGATGCCGACCCTGCTGGCCTGCGTAGTTGGCGTGATGGTGCGTCCGACCGAGATGGCTGCCGAAGCTGCCTGATCACACCCGATCTGATATTGCCAAGAGCCTGCCCCGTGCAGGCTCTTTTGTTTTCTGTGAGCCTCGCTTCTCGCCTCGCTTTGCACTGCCGTAATTGTCACTGTACACAGATAGCATCTGAGCCGCCGTATTTGGCCGCTATAACCCGTTTTCCTCTTCTTGCCTCCCATACGCCACGTGTGACACCTGTTTATGGAGCGCCGAGTTGTTCGGCGATTAATTCCACAGCGGTAAATTGTTTCAAGATATTAATTGGTGATTGAGATCGAACTCCTCTTCTTTATGCTAAAGGTGGTGCGCCTCATCCGGTCTGCGGGCCGTGTGGGGGCGAGAGGTATTGTTACCGGTTATCTGCCAGGCAGTGGGTGCAATCAATAACAAGCTGATAAGGCAGATGAGGTTGAGTTTGACGAAATCATTGAAGTTGTCCGACGTATTCGGATTGGGGTTTATGACGTTTGCCTTCTATCTGGGGGCTGGCAATATCATTTTTCCGCCGCTGGCCGGTTTTATGGCCGGTGAGCATCTGCTGGCCGCCATGTGCGGCTTTTTGCTGACGGCGGTGGGTTTGCCGCTGATCACCCTGATTGCGGTGGCCAAGGGGAGCTCGGGGGGCGGCGCGAGTGGCTGGACCGGAATGACCCGCTATCTGCCCGCCGGGGCGGCGACGGCGCTGGCCATCGCCATCTATATCATCATGGGACCCGCCTTTGCCATTCCCCGCACCGGTCTGGTCGCCTACGAGATGGGCCTCAAGCCCTGGCTTGGCGATACCGGCCATGCGGGGCTGCTGATCTACACCCTTAGTTTCTTTGCTCTGGTGATCCTGGTGGCGCTCGATCGCGGCAAGCTGCTCGATGCGGTCGGCAAATATCTGACCCCTGCCCTGATGGCGATGCTGCTCATTCTGGCGGTCGGGGTCTTTATGACGCCGCAGGGCACCATGCCTGATGCCAGCGGTGAGTACATAGATGCAGCCCTGACCAAAGGAATGCTGGAGGGGTACAACACCATGGATACCCTGGCCTCCCTGATGTTTGGCGCCCTGATCATCGGTTTGCTGCGCCAGAAGGGGATCGAGGATTATCGCAGCCAGTTCAAATATCTGACCATTGCAGGCTTGATCTCGGCGGTCGGGTTGTCGGCGGTGTATGTCTCGCTCTTTCAGCTGGGCAACAGCGCCGGTGGGGTGGCGAGCGATACCAGCAACGGCGGCGCCATCGTCAATGCCTACGTCCTGAGTCTGTTTGGTCAACCGGGTCAGTTTATTCTGGCTGCCATCATCACCCTGGCCTGTTTTACCAGCGCTGTCGGCCTGCTCTGTGCCGGTGCCGACTACTTCCATGGCCTGACAGGTTGGGCCTATCGCAACTGGGTGATCCTGCTGGGGGCGCTCTGTGCACTGGTGGCCAATGTGGGGTTGAGCGAGCTGATCGGCCTCTCCATCCCGGTGCTGGTGGCCATCTATCCGGTCGCCATCGCGCTGGTGCTGGTGACCTTCCTCAAGGGATGGTTTGCCCAGCCACGGCTGGTGTTTCGTGGTGTGCTGACGGTCGCCTTTCTGTTTGGTTGTCTCGATGGGCTGGGGGCTGCCGGGATGGCGATGGACGGCTTTGCCTTCCTGCCGCTGTTCGACAAGGGGCTTGCCTGGCTGCTGCCGACTCTGCTGGCCTGCATCGTCGGCATCCTGGTGCGACCAAGCGGGAAGTTGGCTGCCGAAGCGGCTTGATTCAGAAACAACGAAATAGCAAAGAGGCCAGCAGCTGCTGGCCTCTTCTGTTTCTGCCGGATCCGTTACCGGATCAGATTTGCGGGCCTTTCGGCTTGGGTTTGCCCTCCAGACCATACCAGTGGGTTTCTACCCGTCCGGCATGCCACTCGAAGGTGCCCCAGGGCTGCTTGGCTTCCCAGCGCGGGAAGTTGATGAGCACCCGGTTATCTTCGTACTTGTAGAGGGAGGTGCTGATCTGAATGTCCGACAGGATCAACAGCAGGGCCCAGCAGATGAAAATCCATTTCAATGCTTTCCACATAGGGTTACTCGAAGCAGATTTCGATAGTGGCGCGACCGAAATCCGATTCGAACGGCATCATGATCTTGGTGCCATCGGCACGGTGAGTAATGGTGTGGTTGGGGCCGGAGACGATGATGGGGGTTGCCATGTCAAACTCGTAGCCCTTCTCGCCCAGCATCCGCTTGGCACCGCCGGTCACCATGTTGGTGATTTCACCGACCATGTCGGTCACCTCTTCGTTGATGTTGGCGGGAGCTTCCCCCAGCATGCGGCGCATGATCTCCAGTGCCAGCCCCTTCTCGAAGCTGATGGAGAGGGAGCCACGGGTCTGCGGGCCGACCATGCCGATCAGGCCGGAGACGTCGCCGCGCGCCAGCTCATCCATCTTGCGTTTCGGTTTGCCCGGTTTGAGTTCCAGCTGTGCCATGGTCGAGAGCACATTGAGCAGGGATAGCAGGAACGGATTTACAAAATCAGCCTTCATGATGACTTCCTACAGTGGGCGTACAACGGGCACATTGGCCATGTGCCTCTATCGTCTTATTGGTAATAGTAAAACCATGCAAGTGGGCCTGCTCGGAAAACGCGCTATCGATCGCCGTATCGTGAAGCTCGACCACATCCCCGCACTCGTCGCAGATCAGCAACTGCATCGGGTGAGCGTGATCGAAGTGGCAGCAGAAGATAAACGCGTTGAGAGATTCCACCTTGTGAGCAAAGCCCTGTTCGAGCAAAAAATCGAGTGCCCGATAGACGGTTGGCGGCTTGGCATTGGCTTCGGTTTGTTGCAGCTGGGCCAACAAATCATAGGCGCTGATGGCGTTGCCGTGTGCCGCCAGCAGGCGAAATACCTGACGTCGGGTCGGGGTGAAGCGGATCCCTCGCTGTATACAGAGTCGCTCGGCTCGTTGTAAAAGTTGGTCTTGATTCATGATCGCGCAGATACCCTTTCTATTAGCCGGATACTATCACAGGGCCTCGCATGGCGCGGCGACAAAATTCATTTTCTGGGGCTGCTTCACGTTGTGATAAAATCCGCCCCTTTCTTTAGCCAACCCGGATGATTTTTATGCAGGCGCAGCGTTTTTCCATCGCCCCCATGTTGGACTGGACTGATCGGCATTGCCGTTACTTTCATCGACTGATGAGCCGCCAGACCTTGCTCTATACCGAAATGGTGACCACCGGCGCCATCATCCACGGCAAGGGGGATTATCTGGGTTACAGCGAGCAGGAGCACCCCATTTCCCTGCAGCTGGGTGGCAGCAATCCGGCCGATCTGGCGCGCTGTGCCAAGCTGGCCGAGGAGCGCGGCTATGACGAAGTGAACATTAACGTCGGTTGTCCCTCCGATCGGGTGCAGAACGGCCGCTTTGGTGCCTGCCTGATGGGTGAACCGGCGCTGGTGGCGGACTGCGTCAAGGCGATGCGCGATGTGGTCGATATTCCGGTGACGGTGAAGACCCGTATCGGTATCGACGATCAGGACTCTTACGAGTTTTTGCAGGCCTTTATCGAACAGGTGCGCGATGCCGGTTGCGACACCTTTATCGTCCATGCCCGCAAGGCCTGGCTGAGTGGCCTGAGCCCCAAGGAGAACCGCGAGATCCCGCCCCTCGATTATCCTCGGGTCTATCGGGTCAAGCAGGATTACCCGGATCTCACCATCGCCCTCAACGGCGGCGTCACCTCCATGGAGCAGACTCTGGAGCACCTGCAACACGTTGATGGCGTCATGATGGGGCGTGAAGCCTATCAAAACCCCTACATTCTGGCGCAGGTGGACAATCTGGTGTTCGGTCAGAACAACGCTGTGCCGAGCCGCCACGAGGTGGTGCGGATGATGCTGCCCTATATCGAGCAGGAGCTGGCCAAGGGTAACTACCTCTCTCACATGACCCGCCACATGCTGGGATTGTTCCAGAATATGCAGGGGGCCCGCGCCTGGCGCCGTCACCTGAGTGAGAACGCCTGCAAGCCGGGGGCGGATATTCAGGTGGTGCTGGATGCCATGGCCAAGGTGCCGGAGTTTACCGCCAGCGAGACGGCCGAATAAGCCAGTTGTGCCAAGGCAAGAGCAACAAAAAGCGCGTCAGTTGACGCGCTTTTTTTATTACTGTCGCTTCAATATCTGAACTGGTTGATCAGCCGCGAGAGGTCCTGCAGCCGCTCTACCAGCAGGGTGATGCCATCGAGGGCCTGCCTGCTGTTGTCGGCGGTGTGGCTGGCCAGCTGGTGGATCTGGTGTATCCCTTCATCGAGCGTCGCCGTGACGTCGGCTTGCTGACTCACCGCCTGGGCGATCTCGTCGCTGGTGCGGGTTACCTGCCCCAGCATCCGGTTGATCTGGGTGAGCACGTCGGCGGTGGTGCCCGCGTGCTGCTGGCAGCGCACCGAAGTCTGCGCCCCTTGCGTCATCCCGTCCGACAGCTGTCGTGTAGTCTGTTGCAGCGCCTGGATCATCTCGTGGATCTCGCTGGTCGAGGCACGGGTCTTCTGGGCCAGCGCCCTCACTTCATCCGCCACCACGGCAAAGCCGCGCCCCTGTTCGCCCGCCCGGGCGGCCTCGATGGCCGCATTGAGGGCGAGCAGGTTGGTCTGGTCGGCGATTTGGCTGATCACCTCCAGAATACCGCTGATCTTCTGGCTGTCGCTGGTGAGCTGGGCCAGCACGGCATGGTTGGCATCCAGCTCCTGATGAAGTTGGTTGACGGCGGATCGGGTGGTCGCCAATGCTTGCAGCCCCTCATCGGAGACCTGCTGTACCTCTATAACCAGATTGCTCGCCTCATGGGCACTGTGGGCCACATCGCGAATGGAGTGGCTCAGCTCGGTGATGGCGGTCGCCAGCTGCTCGCTGTGGGCGCGCTGCCGCTGCAGATGAGTATCAATGGTCTGGATATTGCCCCGGTCATCTTCGGCAGCCTGCAGGATCTGCTGGTTGGTGTCGGCGCTGCGCCCGACCACGGCCTTGAGCTCGGCCTGCTTCATCCGCAGGGCCAGTTCGACGGCCGCCAGGGTATCGCGCCGTCGGGTGTAGAGCACCTGACAGAGGCGGGTTCCCTTGTCTTGATCGGCAAGGGTGAGCAGATGAGACAGCCGCTGTTGCAATCGCCAGCCGTGGGTTGCCTGTGCCAACAGCAACAAGGCGGTGGGCAGCAACCAGAACAGGTTGCCGGTGGCAAAGGTAGCAAGGGTGGTGAGCAAGGCAGAAACGGAGAGCCAGAGGGACAGCTGACCCGGTTCAATGTGACACCGGCTCAGCCAGGGAAGTGCCTTGCCGCTGCGCAGCAGGCCATAGAGCTGCTCGGCCCAGGCCACATCGCTGGCGGCGGGTTTGGTGCGCACCGACTGGAACTCGACGATCTCCTTCTGCGCATTGAGGATCGGGGTGACGTAAGCGTTTACCCAATAGAACTGACCGCTTTTGGCGCGGTTCTTGACCAGCCCCATCCAGCTTTTGCCCTGTCGCAGCCGCTGCCACATGTCGGCGAAGGCCGCTTTGGGCATGTCGGGGTGTCGCACCAGATTGTGGGGCACCCCTTCCATTTCGGCAGCACCGTACCCGGCCACATCACAGAAGTGCTGGTTGGCATAGGTAATATGACTGGCGGGATCCGTGGTCGAGATGAGTGCGATGTTGTCGGGGAAGTGTATCTCCCCCTCCTGATGGAGTCTGGTCATGTGTCGTTCCTGAAAAAGCCAAATAACTGATAAATATGTTTTTTATTGTCGTTCTCAGTTAATCATTCTAAGGCTCTTCAGTGACCCGAACTTGGCTTGGGTCAATTAATCAACACAATGATTTGATGAAGTGAGGGTCAGCTGGCCGGGGTGAAATCGTGAACTTCGCCGCTTCTCGGTTTAAAGCGCGGATCGCTATCTTTGTAGCTGCGCACCAGCTCCATCGTCTTGCAAAAGCTGGTCTGCTTGTCGTACTCCTGACGAGCCAACTCGATGGCCCGTTCGGCCCGGCGCCGCTCCATCTTGTCAGACTTGCGATCGCTGAACTGTTGCTGCTGGTGCAGCATCCAGCCGACAAACTCTTGCTGGCATTGGGATTCGCTATTGGCCTGCGCAGGCAGGGTCCACAACAACGAGAGCAGTATCAAATAACGCATGTCTGACTGGGTATTGAAGATTAATTGAACAGAAGGGGCGGCATTTTAGGCTGGAAATCGGGGTGTGAACAGTATCAATAGCGAGGCCCTGCGGGGCCTCGCATCGTTGTGGCCGGTGTCAGTGTTTGATCAGGTACAGCTGGCGGCTGTAGGCCACATCTTCCGGGTTGTTGATGGGGTAGCCCTTGAGCCATGGCTTGATGAGTCGGGCATTGGTGTACTGGTAGATGGGGGCGATGGGGGCTTGATCCTGCAGGATCGCTTCCGCCTCGCTAAACAGCTTGCTGCGGCTGGCGGCATCCTGAGTGCTGGCAGCCTCTGCCAGCAGCTGGTCATAACGGGCATTGGCAAAGCCTGCCATATTGCCGCTGTGACGAGAGCCCCACAGGCCGAGGAACGCTGACGGGTCGTTGTAGTCGGCGACCCAGGATGAGCGGATCACCTCGAACTGACCGCTCTGGCGGCTGTCGAGATAGGTTTTCCACTCCTGATTGGTCAGCTCGACCTCGGCGCCCAGCTTCTGCTTCCACATGCTGGCAATCGCCAGTGCCATCTTCTTGTGAATTTCCGCGGTGTTGTAGAGCAGGGTCAGCTTGAGCGGCTTGTCCGGGCCGTAACCGGCCTCCTTGAGCAGGGCCTTGGCCTTGCTGTCCAGAGCCGGTTGGCTGCTGGTGGAGAGCAAGTTGGCGGCCGGGGTGAAACTGGCGGTCACATCCGGAGTGAAGTGATAAGCCGGTTTCTCGCCAGTGCCGAGCACCTTGTCGGCGATCAGGGCGCGGTCGATGGTGTAGGAGAGCGCCTTGCGCACCCGCACATCGTTCAGTGGTGCCTGACGGGTATTGAAAGCGTAGTAGTAGGTACCGAGCTGATCCGGGGTGTAGACCTCATTCGGGATCTGCTGCTTCAGCTTGTCGTACTGCTCCTTGGGGAAGGATTCGGTGATATGCAGATCGCCAGCCAGGTAGCGGTTGGTCGCCGCGCTCTCCTGATTGATCGGCATGAAGATCACCTTGGTCAATACGGTATGGGCCCGATCCCAGTAATAAGGGTTGGGGGTCAGCTCCAGCTTCTCGTTGACCACCCGGTTGTTCAGCACAAAGGCACCGTTGCCCACCAGTTTGCCGGGTTGGGTCCACTGGTTGCCGTACTGCTCGATGCTGGCCTGATGGAGCGGCGACAGGCTGGGGTGGCTCAGCAGGTTCAGGAAGTAGGGCACCGGCTGGGAGAGGGTCACTTGCAGGGTGTGGTCATCGAGGGCCTTGACCCCCAGCTCGCTGGCAGGCAATTTGCCAGCGACTATCTCGTCCACCTTGTCGAAACGGGCCAGTTGGGCAAACCAGGCGAAGGTGGCCGCCTCTTTCGGGTCGACCAGCTTGCGCCAGCCGTAGACGAAGTCACCGGCCTTGACCGGATCGCCGTTGGACCAGCGCGCATCCGGGCGCAGATGGAAGGTAAAGAACTGGTTGCCCTTGTTCTCCCAGCTGGCCGCCACCCCGGCAACCGGTTTGCCATCCGGCCCCTGGGTCAGCAGTCCCTCGAACAGATCCCGCAGTACCTGCAACTCCGGCAGGCCGACCAGCTTGAGCGGGCTCAGGCTCGCAGGTTCATCCTTGAGGTGGCGAACGACAATCTGCTCGGGGGCGAGTTGTGTTCCGGCGGGAATATCGGCAGCCTGGACAGCAGCACAGCCCAGCAGGGCCAGCAAGGGGGTCCATCCTTTCATGGGTCGGATCCTTCAAATAGTGTGAAGCGGGGAGAAAACTCGGCGAGAAAATATCGCCGACAGATGGGAAATCATGATATCCCGTTTGCTGGTCTGACCGCCAGCATTCGACTCTCACTCCCAATCGGGGTAGAAGAGCGTTCCCGGCGTCTGTGCAGTTCAATGTGGTGAGGAGTGTCAAACGATGAAAGCATGGTTATTGCTGGCCTGTGTGTTGAGCCAGGGGGCCTGGGCGTTGGCCCCGTGCCAGAGCGACACGGCGGTGGGCAACTGGTGCGAGATCGGCATTGATGCCTTGCACCCGACCCAGGGGGGCGTCGGCCAGATCCAGGTCGATGAGACCCAGGCCACATTGGCGGGCATGAGCGCAAAGCAGCTCGACAAGTTGATGAAAAAGAAAGAGATCCCCGTGGTGATTGCGCCGGATGGCAGCTACTGGCTGGTGGACAGGCACCATCTCACCAAGGCGTTGTGGCAGCAGGGCGTCAAGGATGCCCGGGTCAAGGTGATTGGCCGTCTGCAGGACAAAGCCAACTTCTGGAGCCAGATGCAGAACAACCACTGGGCCTGGCTCAAGGATGAGAAGGGGCAACCGCTGACCCCGGAGCAGTTGCCGACCAGTATCGACAAGCTGCCTGATTACCCCTATCGCACCCTCGCCGGACTGCTGCAGAATGCGGGCTACTTTCGCAAGGATAGACAGGTCTATTTCGTCGAGTTTGCCTGGGCCAGCTGGCTCGGCAAGCAGATGCAGTGGATGCCTGTCGATAACTCCAATCTGGCCGCCCGCCTGCAACAGGCCAAAAGGTTCGCCTGCGGCAGCGATGCCAAGGATCTACCCGGTTATCCCGGCAAGCAGTGCAGCCTCAACCAGTCCAAAAGCGCGCAATGAGTGGATGTGCGATGACGGCATCCAGAGCATGCCGGAGATAAAAGAGGGCGACCCCGGGGTCGCCCTTCTGCTGTCAGCTACTGGTTAGCGGTGGTAACTCATGGCGCTCCGCCCAGCGGCAGCCGCCTGTTCAAGCAGGGCGACGTCACCTTGCTGGATCAGCGGTAGCAGATCGTTGACCTGTTGATCCGGCCAATCCCACCAGGCGAGGGCCTGTAGCCGGGCAATCTCCTCCTCGCCAAAGCGCATTCGCACCACCCTGGCCGGGGTGCCCGCCACCATGGCATAGGGTGGCACATCCTGATTGACCAGCGAACGGGCGGCGATGATGGCGCCGTCGCCGATGGTGACGCCGGGCATGATCATCGCCTCCATGCCGATCCAGACATCGTTGCCGATGCGGGTATCGCCTGCGGGGCGGTAGCTGCGCTTGAGCGCCGCCAGATCGGCGAACGGATAGGTGCTGATGAAGGCCGTGTTGTGGGTGTGGTTGCCGCCCATGATGATCTTCACCCCGGCTGCAATCTGCACGTAGTCGCCGATATGGAGCCGGTCGATATGCCAGAGCGGCTCCCAGCCGGTTTCCGAGCTACGGCTGAAGGGATCGCCATGGAGGTAGCGCACCGCCACCTCTTCGAAGGGGCCATCCCAGGCACCCGAGTAGTAGCTGTGCTGCCCTTTGAGGGAGATATTGGGGTTGGTCACCGTCAGGTGCAGGTATTCGACCTGCGACCAGTGTTGGCAGGTGTTCATGCTGGTACTCCTTTGCTAAATGGATCGGATGGGTTGCGTTCGCTTGAGCGCAGCTAATAGATCCAGACCAGCATGCGGGGCACGCAGAGCAGGGAGCAGCCCAGCATCTGCGGGAGGCGAGGTCGCATTGTGGTGTGCTCCAAAGAAGGGGGGAAGGGCAGGATCATAAGGTCGGGCGCCGGGTTTGCCAAGGTTGCGCAGAGATCCTGCACTAACCCTCTGGTTGATATTTATTCTCAATTAGCCATGATAACACTCCCACCATGACGGATTCGGGAGAGCGAGATGACACCGCAAAGTTGGCAACGATACATGCTGGAGGCGGAGCGTGCCTGGCAGGCCGGTTCGCTGGGGGCGGCGATCTGCTTTTATCAGCAGGCGCTGGGGGATGTTTACGAGATGACCCAAGTGGAGTTGACCGAGCTGGCCACCATGCGAGTCGCCACCTGTCACCGGCTGGCCGACTTCTGGCGGGCGATGGATGAGCCGACTTACGAGCTGCGCTACCTGAAACTCGCCTCCGAGCTGGTCACGGCGCTGGTGCCACAATGCCCCAACCGGGAGTGCGAGGCGCTGATCAGTGAGCTGTGTTGCTGTCGTGGTGCCCTGCTCGCCTTTCTCAAGCGCCACCCCAATCCGGAAATTGCCCGGCTGATCCAGCTGCAGGACAAGGTGCAGGGCTGCGAGCTGATCGGCCGTTTTCGCCTCAACTGAACGGATGTGGGCGCGGCTCAGCCCCGCCGTTTGAGTTTCTGGGCGATGCGCTGCTGCGCCTCTTCCCCTTGCAGTGCCTGGGCGAAGGCGTGCGCCTCCAGATCGATGACAAAGTGCACCGCCTGTTTGAGCTCCTGTTTCAGCAGCGCCTTGCTCTTTTGCAGCGCTCTGGGCGGTTTTGCCGCCAGCTTCAGCCCCTGCTCGCGGGCAAAGGAGAGTAATCCATCGGCCGCCACCACCTTGTTGGCGAGCCCGAGTCGCAGCGCCTCCTCGGCATCCATCGCCTCGGCCAGCAGCAACAGCTCGGCCGCCTTGAGGTGCCCCACCAGACGCGGAAGCAGCAGGCTGGAGGCGAACTCCGGCACCAGCCCCAACTCGACGAAAGGAAGCTGCAAGCGGGCATTATCCGCCAGATAGACCAGATCGCAGTGTAGCAAAATGGTGGTGCCAATCCCCACCGCCGGGCCTGCAACAGCGGCGATCACGGGTTTGGGGAAATCGGCCAGGGTGTGGAGGAACTGCAGTATGGGGTCGTCGGGCTCCAGCGAGCTCTTGCCCATAAAGTCAGCCAGATCATTGCCCGCGGTAAAGCAATCCTGCTGTCCCTGCAACAACAGGACATGCACCTCCTCATCGGCTGCCGCCTCTCGCAGCACTGCCACCAGTTGCTTATAGAGCTCGGTATTGAGAGCGTTGCGCTTGTCGGGGCGGTTGAGGGTCAGGGTGAGCAAGCCATCCTGCTGCTCGGCAATGAGAATGGGGGCCATGTCTAAATCCTTGTTATTGAAAGGTGCAAAAAAGGTTGCTGCTGGGGTAATCTTGGCGCCGCTTAACAATATCACAAAAGGATTTCAACCATGTTTAAACGTGCGTTTTATTCTCTGCTGGTTCTGGGTATGACGGCGCCTGCACTGGCCAAGGTCGAGGCTGTCAACGGCTATGTGCGCCTGTTGCCGCCGGGCTCCCCCAACACTGCCGCCTTTATGGTGCTGAAGAATGACGCTGACCAGCCGGTCAAGCTGGTGGCGGCGGCTTCTGCTGCGGCCGGGCGTGCCGAGCTGCACACCCACCTGCACGAAAATGGTGTGATGAAGATGCGCCAGGTCGAGAATATCGAGATCCCGGCCAAGGGCGAAGCGGTGCTCAAGCCGGGCAGCCTGCACATCATGCTGTTCGAGGTGGGCACGCTCTCCGAGCAGACCCCTTTCCCACTCACCCTCACCATGGACGATGGTCAGAAGCTGGATCTGTCACTGCCGGTGAAGCCGATTGAGCCGATGGCAGAGATGAAGCATGTGAAGCACTGACATTTGTCGTCGTTTGTTCAGATTTGAGACTGTGTATTTTGGCTGCACCGGGTAAAATAGTGCTCTTTTCCATGTATGCAAGAGGAAGTGACGTAATGAAAAAGACGCTGATTGCCGGTGTTCTGTTTGCCCTGTGCAGCCAGGGGGCCATGGCCGCCAATGACTGGCGTTTCGCCGCCGGTGCTGATGTATGGGCTTCTCAGGGCAGTGGTCAGGCATATGGTTATAGTGCCAATCACTATGATGACAAATACAACTGGAACGGCTATCTGCAACTGGAACACGGTATCATCTTCCTGCCGAACGCCAAATTTGAAATTTCCGATTTCAGCACCTCCGGTGGCGCCTTCAAGAACGACCTGACAGCCTACGATCTGAGCCTTTACTACCGTCTGTTCAACAACGATCTGTTCAAGATCGATCTGGGGATGACCGGTCGTCACTACGATGGCGAGCAGGTAACCTGGGGGCGTCGGGGTTATGATGAAAACACCCTGATGGCCTATGCCGGCAGTGAAGTGAAGATCCCGGGCACCGGCATCGCCTTCTTCGGCGATCTGCGCACTCACGATGCGGATAACTATGACTACCGTCTGGGTGGTTCCTACAAGTTCTCCTCCATGCCGATCAAGCTGCGTGCCGGCTGGCGTGAAGCCAAGGTCGACTTCGCCAATATCGACCAGTCTGTCGATGGCTGGTTCATGGGCGGCGAATTCACTTTCTAATCTGACGTTGTCTGACAACGGGGGGTGATATTCTTCGCCAACATCTATCAGAGCATTCTGTCGACGGCTGGTTCATGGGCGGCGAATTCACTTTCTAATCTGACGTTGTCTGACAACGGGGGTGACATTCTTCGCCAACATCTATCAGAGCGTTCTGTCGATGGATGGTTCATGGGCGATGAATTCACTTTCTAATCTGACCGTCGACTGACGACGAGGAGCGATAATGGGCCACATCATAGTGACAGGTGCCGGTTCTGGTCTCGGCCGGGCGCTGACCATCGGACTGGTTGAGCGGGGCCATCAGGTCTCCATGATGGGGCGCCGTTATCAGCGACTGCAGGAGCAGGAACAACTGCTCGGCAGCGCTGTGATCGGCATCGCCGCCGATCTGGCGCACCATGAAGAGGTCGACGTCGCCTTCGCCGCTGCGGTGGAGTGGGGCGGTCTGCCCGACATGGTGATCCACTGCGCCGGGGTGGGCGAGTTTGGCCCGGTCGGTGTCTACACCGCTGAGCAGATCCGCCGGGTGGTGGAGAGCAATCTCATCTCCACCATTCTGGTGGCTCAGCAGACGGTACGGCTTATCGGCGACAAGGGCGGAGTACTGGCCAATGTGCTCTCCTCCGCCGCACAGGTGGGCAAGGCTAACGAGAGCCTCTACTGCGCCTCCAAATGGGGGATGCGCGGCTTTCTCGAATCCTTGCGCGCCGAGCTGAAAGGCTCTCCGTTGCGGCTGGTCAATCTCTATCCGAGCGGGATCCGCAGCGAATTCTGGGACAACTCGGATCACGTCGACCCGAGTGGCTTCATGACTCCGGAAGATGCGGCGGCCTATATGCTCGACGCACTGGAAGCCAGAAGCAGCTGCCACGTGACCGACCTCTTTATCGGTCGCAATCCCTGAGGCGAAGCCCACCATCCGGTTGCCGTCGTCAGCACACAAAAACAAAAAGCGCGCCAAATGGCGCGCTTTCTTATATCGGGAAGAGGGCGGAATTAACGGCCCAGCTTGGCCTTGAGCATGGCGATGATGTCGCTGATGGCCACTTCCTGCTTCTCGCCAGTGCGGCGGCACTTGTACTCCACCACGCCGTTGTCCAGACCGCGATCGCCGATGACGATGGCGTGCGGGATGCCCAGCAGCTCCATGTCGGCGAACATCACGCCCGGGCGCTCTTTACGGTCGTCGAACAGCACGTCCACACCGGCGGCTTTCAGCTCGGCGTAGAACTGCTGTGCCTGCTCGGCCACGCGCTCGGACTTGTGCATGTTCATCGGCACGATGGCCACTTCGAACGGAGCGATGGCGTCCGGCCAGATGATGCCGTACTGGTCGTTGTTCTGCTCGATGGCGGCAGCAACCAGACGGGAAACCCCGATACCGTAGCAACCCATCTCCATGGTGACGGACTTGCCAGCTTCGTTCAGCACGCTCGCCTTCATCGCTTCGGAGTACTTGGTACCCAGCTGGAAGATGTGGCCCACTTCGATGCCGCGCTTGAGCAGCAGCTTGCCCTGGCCACACGGGCTCGGGTCGCCTTCTACCACGTTGCGCAGGTCGGCAACTTCATAGGTAGCGATGTCGCGATCCCAGTTGGCACCGGTCAGGTGGAAGCCAGTTTCGTTGGCGCCGCAGACGAAGTCCGCCAGATGGGCGGCGCTGCGATCGACGATGATGCGACCGGCAAAGCCGACCGGGCCGATGGAGCCTGCATCGCAACCGGCGGCAGCTTTAATCTGCTCGTCGTTGGCGAAGGTCAGCGGGTTGGCCACGCCAGCCAGTTTCTCGGCCTTGATTTCGTTCAATTCGTGGTCGCCACGCAGTACCAGCGCGATGACTGCCTGCTTGCCGTGCTCATCTTCCTCTGCCAGTACCAGCAGGGTCTTGGCGATGGCGGTCGGTGCCACGTTCAGGAAAGCGGCCACTTCGTCGATGGTGTGGACGTTCGGGGTGGCAACCTTGGTCAGGGCTACGGTGGCGGCTGCGCGCTCACCAGCCGGTGCCAGCGCTTCGGCCATCTCGATGTTGGCGGCGTAATCGGAGCTGTCGGAGAAGGCGATCAAGTCTTCACCGCTCTCGGCCAGCACCTGGAATTCGTGGGAACCGGTACCACCGATGGAGCCGGTATCGGCCTGCACCGGACGGAAGTTCAGACCCATGCGGGTGAACGCCTTGCAGTAGGCGGCGTGCATCTTCTCGTAGGTATCGACCAGAGACTCTTTGTCGATGTGGAAGGAGTAGGCATCCTTCATCAGGAATTCGCGGCCACGCATCACGCCGAAACGGGGGCGCACTTCGTCGCGGAACTTGGTCTGGATCTGGTAGAGGTTGAGCGGCAGCTGCTTGTAGCTGTTCACTTCGTAACGCACCAGCGCAGTGATCACCTCTTCGTGGGTCGGGCCCAGCACGAAGGGACGGTTGTGACGGTCGGTCAGACGGCACAGCTCGGGACCGTAGTCATCCCAGCGGCCGGACTCCTGCCACAGCTCGGCAGGCTGAACCACCGGCATGGAGACTTCGACGGCACCAGCATTGTTCATCTCTTCGCGAACAATGTTCTCGATTTTCTTCAGTACCCGCAGACCGGTTGGCAACCAGGCATACATGCCGGAGGCCAGTTTACGGATCATCCCGGCGCGCAGCATCAGCTGGTGGCTGACAACTTCAGCGTCGGAGGGGGTTTCCTTGAGAGTGGAAAGCAGATATTGGCTGGTACGCATCGCGGTAGACCTTAGCTAGAACGGGCGCGGGGCCCAGGATAATTTCAAGGGCGGAATTTTAACAGGCTGGGCGTTATGGCCCAAGGGCTAAATTTGCCGCAACCCGAAAGGTGGCAAGACCCGGCAGATGGCCAGGGGCAATGACCATTGTAATAATCAGGCTTTTTATGCCTGCAATTTGGCCGGATCTCCGCTAAACTCTGCCACCTTTTCTCGATGGGCATGGTTTTTCCGCGTCCATCACCCCCATTTTTTAGTACTTTTGGAGCCGCTCATGCCGTTAGTGGGACATCAACACCAGATCGAGATCCTGGAACTGACCGACAAAGGAGATGGCAAAGGACGCCTGTTCGATCGCCCCCTGTTTGTCGAAGGTCTGCTGCCCGGTGAGCAGGCGCTGGTGGAGCTGACCGAGGTCAAGCCGAACTATCTGCACGGCAAGGTTGCCGAGCTGCTCCAGCCCTCTGCCGATCGGGTTGCCGATTTCTGCCCCAACACCGAGTGTGGTGGCTGTCAGGTGCGCCCGCTGGCCTATCCGGCCCAGCTCAAGCTCAAGCAGGCACTGGTGCAGAGCGCACTGGAGCAGGCCGGGCTGGGTGATACTCCGGTCAAGGATATCCTTGGCATGGAGAGCCCGTTCGCCTATCGCAACAAGGCGCAATATGCGGTGCGCAGTTGTGAAGCGGGTGCCGAGATCGGTTTTTATCGCAAGCACTCCCACGATCTCATCACCGCCGATGACTGTGCGGTGCAAGACTCACTGCACGTCGAGCTCAATGCCCGGGTACGCAACTGGATGCGCGAGCACGACATCGCCGCCTATGACGAAGTGAATCACAGCGGCTGCGTGCGCAACCTGATGACCCGCAAGGGCTTCAAGAGCGGCGAACTGATGGTGGTGCTGGTGACCCTGGGTGAGGAGCTGCCGTTCGAAGCCGAGCTGCTGGCGAGCTTAAGCGATCTGCCGGTTACTACCCTGGTGCAGAATATCAACGATGAGCGCACCAACCGCATTCTGGGCGCCACCAACCGGGTGCTGCTGGGCGAAGGGGTTATCCGCGACAAGATCCACGAGCTCGAGTTCGAGATCTCGCCGCTCTCCTTCTTCCAGAACAACCCGACCCAGACCGATGTGCTCTACTCCAGCGCCCTCGAGTATGCCGAGCTGACCGGCAACGAGACAGTGTTCGACATCTATTGCGGTATCGGCACCATCTCCCTGTTCCTGGCAGGCAAGGCCGCCAAGGTAGTCGGGATCGAGTCGGTGGAGAGCGCCATCAGCGATGCCCGCCGCAACGCGGCCCTCAACGGCATCGAGCACACCGAATTCCACGTCGGTAAGGCCGAGCAGCTGATGCCCGAACTGCACGCCCAGGGTGTGACTGCTGATGTGGTGGTGATGGATCCGCCGCGCAAGGGCTGTGACAAGGCGGTACTGCAGACCCTGGTCGCCATGGCGCCCCGTCGTCTGGTCTATGTCTCCTGCAACCCGCAGACCCTGGCCCGTGACCTCGCCTGGCTGGTCAAGCAGGGCTTCGTGCTGGACGAGGTACAGCCGGTCGATATGTTCCCGCACTCCATGCATGTGGAAGCGGTAGCCCGTCTGAGCCTGCCAGCGAAAGCGTGATCGGACATTGGCGCGGAGCGATTTGCATGTTCCTCCTCCACGCCATGCATGTGGCAGCGGTTGCCCGTCTGAGCCTGCCAGCGAAAGCATGAGCGGACATTGGCGCGGAGCGATAGACATGTTCCTCCTCCACGCCATGCACGTCGAAGCGGTTGCTCGCCTGAGCCAGCCCGCCAAGGCGTGAGTCATCGCCTGATACTCGCCCATAAAAAACGACGCCAGCTGGCGTCGTTTTTTTATCTCTGCAATCGGGGGGATTGCCGGTTAGCGGGCGCTCTGGCGCACCTCATCGGCGATCTGGTCGAGCAGCTGTTGCCAGCCCTGACCCAGTTCGTTCACCAGTGCGTTGTAGCCATCGGCTGGCAGTACCCGCTCCTGACGGAAGGGGGCATCGCGCAGCACGGTGCCATCTTCTGCCAGCAGGCGCCAGCGGCCGCTCAGCACGGCGCTGCCGTCATGACGGCCCTGAAAGCGCTCCACCAGAATGGTCAGCACCGGCCCCTTGCGGGCGCCATCCTGTCGCACCACCCAGCCCGGCAGGCGGGTGGAGAGGCCATTGAGGGTGAGCTGGTTGAGCTGATCGTCCAGCGCACCGGCCCAGCGATGGTACTCGGTGAAGTGCAGCTCTTGCCCTTCCAGCTGATAGACCAGACTGATCCGGTCGAGCTGGCTGGCCAGCGCCACCGGGCGCAGCACCAGCTGGTGCTGCGGTTGGGCCGGGGCCGTTACGGGTTGCTGGTTGTCGGCATCGAGCGAGTAGTAGTGCAGGCTTGGTTGGCTGCTGCAACCCGCCAGCAGGCCCAGCAGGGCCAGCGTCAGGATCTCTCTTTTCATTGTTTGCCTCGCTTGGGCTCAGGGTCCGATGGATGCGCGCGATCGAAGATCAGCGAGCTGGGCTGCTCGTTGAGGGAGTGCACCAGCGGCTGCAGTTCGCGCATCAACTGATTGAGGGTCTGCACCGACTGGCGCAGGTCCTGATTGGTCTGCGACTGGGCATCATAGGCCTGCAAGGTCTCCTGCAACTGCTTGAGGCTCTCGTTGAGCGAGGCGGGCAGCTGCTGGGTGGAATCCTTGGCGGTGAGCTTGTTCAGGTTGGCGCTGACTGCACTGATGTTCTTCAGGGTGCCATCCAGGGTGGTGAGTGACCCGTTGACCTTGGTCAGGGTGGTCGCCATGTCCATGTCGACAAACTTGTCGAGGATGAGGTTCACCTTGCGCTCGATCTGATCCAGCCCGCCCTGCACGGTGGGGAAGACCTGATAACCGGCCAGCTTGGCCTGCTCGAAGCGCGGCGCGTCCGGATAGAAGTTGAGGTCGATGATCTTGCCGCCGGTCAGCAGGCTCGAGGTCTTGAGGCTGGCACGCAACCCCTCCTTGAACTGCTTGCCGAACAGGGCACGCCATTGATCCTTCTCCGCCTTGGCATAGCGGTGGGAGAGGCGCTGCACCTCGATGCGAGCCAGCACCGGGATCTGGCGGCTCTTGAAGATCTGCACGCCCTTGTCCTCGATGAGGTAGGGGGCGGAGATGACGGTACCAACCCGAATGCCGCGATACTGCACCGCCGCGCCCGGGTGCAGGCCACCCACGTTGTCATCGAACAGGAAGACGTAGTCGATGAACTGATCCAGACTACCGGCCAGCACGCTCGCCTCATCCTGGAACAGGGTGAACCCTTCCATCTGTTTGACCGGCTCGCCAGGGGCCCATCCGGGTGGCAGACCCATGGTGATGCCGCCATCGATCAGGCTCTCCAGCGAATCCATCTTCACCTTCATCCCCTCGCTGCTCATGGAGACCTCGAAGCCCGGGGTCATCCAGAAGCGGGAGTTGCTGCTCACCAGAATGTCATAGGGGGCGTGGATGAAGATCTGATACTGCATCTCGCTCTTTTCCGGCAGGAACTTCGCCTCTTCCACCTGACCTATGGTGAAGCCCTGATAGTTGATGGGGGAGCCTTCTCCCAGCGCGCGAGTGTCGCGGCTGCTGAGGGTGAGACGCAGCCCCTTGGCATCGAGGGAGGCGAGCGGCGGTTTGTCGAGCATGGCGTATTCGTCCCGCGCCCGACCTTTCTTGCCGGGGGCGAGCTCGATATAGGCGCCGGAGAGCAGGGTGCTCAGACCCGATACCCCTTCACGGCCCACTCTGGGCTTGACCACCCAGAACTGGCTGTCACCGCGCAGCATGCCGGAGGCGGCATTGGTCAGCCGTCCTTTCAGCACGGCATGGCTATAGTCATCGCTCAGCTCGACGGCCTCGATGCGGCCGACGTCCACTTCGCGGGAACGGATCACCGTCTTGCCAGCGACTATGCCCTCGGCAGTGGCGACTGTCAGGGTGAAACTGGGGCCTTGGGAGTACCAGTGCTGGAACAGCATCCAGAGACCGATGAACAGCGCCAGCAGGGGCACCATCCAGATTGCGGCGGCAGAGCTCAGAAAGTCAGAGCCCGGTTTCCACCTTTTTTTACGCTCACTCACGTTCGCGTTCTCCTTGTTGTAAATCCCAGATCAGGCGAGAGTCGAAACTCATGGCGGCGACCATGGTGATCAGCACCACACCTGCAAATGCGACGGCCGCAGGGCCGGGATAGATGGTCATCAGATTGTCGAGCCGGATCAGGCCCGCCAGAATGGCCACCACGAAGACGTCGATCATCGACCAGCGTCCGACAAATTCGGTCATGCGATAGAGTTTGAGCTTGCCGAGGGGGGAGGTGACATTGCCGCGCTGCACCATATAGCAAAGCCAGAATAGCGCCAGTATTTTCACCAGCGGCACCACCACGCTGGCGAAAAAGATCACCGCCGCTATGGGGTAGGAGCCCATGGCCCAGAGCAGCACCACACCGCCGAGGATGGTGGAGGGGCTGTCATCACCGAGAAACACCGTATCCATGATGGGATAGACGTTGGCCGGAATGTAGAGAATGGCGGAGGTAAACAGCAGCGCCCAGGTGCGGTTCAGGCCGCCCGGCTTGCGCGCATGCAGCTTGCCGCCGCAGCGGGAGCAGCTGTGGCTGCCCACCTCGCTCAGAGCGCCACAGATGTGGCAGCCCACCAGACCTGATTCCAGCGCGCCCACTTCCGGGTCGATATCCCGCGCCTCGGTCGGGCCGAACAGCCGCTGCCACAGCCACATCTGGTCAAGCGAGGAGATCATCTTGATGAGCAGCACGGTGTAACCGACGAAAGCCCAGAACGACAGCCCCATCTTGATGTCGGCCATCCCCATCAGCTTGACCAGCGAGATGAGCACCCCCACCAGAAAGACATCCACCATCAGCCAGGGTTTGATCCGGCAGAGCAGACGGCCGAGGGAGCGCAGGGCATTGCTGTGCAGATCTTTATCGACCCGCCACAGCACCAGCATGATGGATCCCATATAGACCAGCGGCAGGCCGATCAGGGTCAGGCTCAGTACCGCGCCGAGAAACAGATAGCCCTCATCCACCAGGGTGGTGATGCTCTGCAAAAAGGTCATCTCCTGGCCCACCCCTTTGGCCGAGAAGGACATAAAGGTAAAGGCGTTGGCGAGCACGAACATGATGAGTGCCGCGAACCCGTAGGAGATCGGCCGCAACTCCTGTTGTGGCAGGTGGCGACTCAGTGTGTGTCCGCAACGGGGGCAGCAGCTGGCCTGTCCCACCTCGAGCGGTGTGGCCGGTATCAGCAGATCACACTCTTCGCAGGCAGTGGCATCATGGACATAGGTGGTGTGGTGTTGGTGTGAAACCGGATGCAAGATAAAACCCCAGATAAGGCCCGTGGTAGAGCCAGAGCTGGCGATTATCGCAGTTGTGCTGGTCAGCGACCAGCCCCCGGAGGCCGCTATTGCTGGCGGGAGTGAGAATGACTTTGACAAGCCAGTGCCCATTTAGCACAATCAAACGCCACTTTTTTTCCGCGGGACAATAATTTATGACAACTGAATCCCCCAGCTACTCCACGATTGAGCAAGCCTTCTCCCTCGGGAACGGGCAAGATTCTGCCCTCAACTGGTTGCGCAAGAACCGCAGTCAGGTCGCTATTTTTCTGGTGAGCGGCATCAAGCTGGAAGGCACCATCAGCGGGTTCGACCAGTACAGCGTGCTGCTGACCGATGCTCATGGTAACCAGCAGCTGGTCTACAAGGCCAAGATCTCCACCATTGCCATGCACACGGGCCGTCCGCAGGTGAACATCCAGCGTGCTCGCAAGCCGCGTGTCTCCATGGCGCCGCGCCCCCACGGTGCGCCGGGTCGTTATGACGACAATCAGGGCGGCGGCAACAACGAGTAATCGTCTGCCCCGCACGCCCCGTTGACGCGCCCTGCGTCAGCGGCTGACGGAACCTGCTCTCATTTTTCATTCATGTCCCGTATGAGAGCCGGTTCCGGTTATCGCCCCTTGCAGGGCGATATTTTTTTCCGCACTACGCGGTTATGCCAACCGGTTGACCCTCTTTGACCATGCAGGTCTGCATACCCGCCGCCTCTCCGGCCTGTACCCCGATACCGGTATCTTCAAACACCAGACAGCCTGATGGCTCGATCCCCAGCTTGCTGGCGACCAGCAGGAAGGTGTCCGGATTGGGCTTGTGCAGCTCCACATCGTCTGCGGTGACCACCACGGAGAAGTAGCGATCCAGCCCGGTGTTGCGCAGCACCGCCTCGGCATTGATGCGCGGCGAGCCGGTGCCGATCCCCATCGGGATGACGCCATGATAGCGCTCGACCAGCGCCTGCATGGCGGGAAAGACGGTCGCCTTGTGCAGGTTGGCCACATAGTGGGCGGTCTTGCAGCGGGTGACTTCGAGCGGATCGAGGGGGAGCTGCTGCTCCTGTGCGACCAGCAGGGCTATCTTGCGGCTCGGCATGCCACCCAGCTCATAGAACCAGTCGGCGTCGAAGTGAAAGCCAAACTCGCGGGCAGTGTGTTCCCAAGCGGCGAGGTGCAGCGGCATGGAGTCGACCAGGGTGCCATCAAGGTCAAAGACCAGGCCTTGGAATCCGGAAAGCGTCATGGTGCGGGTCAGTCTCTGAAAAAAGGGAGCCCATTCTAGCCAGTGGCTCCCTGCCTCGCCATCACCTAGCTGGTGAGAAACGCTTGCCCCCACATTTGTGACTGAAAATAGACGGGGGTGAGCTGGGCCGGATCGAGTTGATATTTGGGGGCAAGCTGTTCCAGCAGGGCCCAGTTACCCTGTTCATAGGTGCTGACCAGCTGAAACAGATGAAAGAGTGGCCCTTCGTGCAGTTCGATGGCGCGCTGCACGCTCTTGGGCAGGTGGGCCATCAACGGCTCCGACAGCAGGGAGCCATCGAGCACCAGTCCCACCAGAAAGGCCCAGCTTGCCTCCGCTTTACCGAGGGCGGTGAGGGCAATCAACTCGCAGAAGCGGCCGCGGGCGATGGCCATGCGGGTGCAGGCCTCCGGCATGTGCTGGCTCACCCGGGCCAGACCGTTGATCAGCACGAACTTGCGGATCTCCTGCTCCCCCAGATAGGAGAGGGCGCGGGGTACCGAGGTGATGGGGGCGGCATGATCGAAGCCGGGGGCGTTGACGTAGGTGAGCAGCAGGCCGGGCAGCCAGGCATCCTGCTCCAGCAGGCGGGCTACCTGGGTGAAGGAGAACTCTTCGTGGCAGATGAGCTGGAGGATCTGCTGTACCAGCGCCATATCGGGCTGGTTCGCCCGCTGATTGACCAGCTCCGGACGGGCGAGAAAGCCGCCGGCAAAGAAGTCGACCCCAGCCTCCCGCAGCGGGAGAAAATCCGCCCAGGTTTCGATGTTCAGCGCCATCCGCTTGTGTTCGGTGGGCTGGCAGATCCCCTCTTCCCCCATCCAGTACACCAGCAGGCGGCTGGCGCCGAGCCAGCGTGGATCCCGGTTGGCGCCGTGCACCGCCAGTCTGCGCCGACTGTCGCGCCACTGCTCCAGCACCGGGAACGAGTTGGGCTGGCGTTCGCTGGAGGCTTCAACCAGCGGGATCGCGTCCTGATCCAGCAGTAGTGGACGCTGTTCATCGAGCTGTTCGTGGGTGAAGGGCACAAGATATTGACGCCCCTGTGCCAGCAGGCGGCAATGTTGCGCCAGTGAAGGCCATTCGGCCGGTGAGCTGAGCTGATAGTCGATGCCGTAGGCCACCAGAGCCAGGCGACGATTGAAGATAGGGTAGCGACGCAACAGCATGGGATCACCGATAGGCCAGAGTGCGGGCCCTCCCTTGTGACTTGGCGTGGTAGAGCGCCTGGTCAGCCTGTTCGGTCAGGGTCTGCCATGCTCCGTCCTGGGAGGGAACCAGATAGCTAAAGCCTATGCTAACCGTAATGAAATCAGCAACCCGCGAGGCGGGATGGGGCATTTTTAAGCGGGCAAGACCATCGTGGATCCGTCCGGCCAGCTGTTCGGCCTCACCGGGTTGGGGGGCGCAGAGCAGAATGACGAACTCCTCGCCACCGTAACGGGCGACCAGATTGGTGCAGCGTCGCTCTGCATCCCGCAGCACATGGGCCACCTGTTGCAGGCAGAGATCCCCCTTGGCATGGCCGAAGTGGTCGTTGTAGGCCTTGAACTCGTCCACATCGATCATCAATACCGCCAGCAGGTTCTGGGTACGCCGTGCCCACTCCCACTCCCGCTGCATGGTGATGTCCCACTGGCGCCGGTTGGCGATGCCGGTGAGGGGATCTTCTAGCGACAGCAGGGAGAGGCGGTGATTGGCCTCCTCCAGCGCACGGTTGGTCTCGGCCAGCTGCATGGTGCGCTCGGCAACCCGGGCCTCCAGCTGGCGGTTGAGGGTTTCCAGCTGCTCCTGAGTACGCTGGCGGATCAGCAGTTGTGACAGAATGGCGGCGTACTGTTTGAAGATCTCGCTCTGATAGGCCTTGAGCGGCCGGTGCCACAGCAGGTTGTCAGCGGCGATCCAGCCGATGGGAGTGGTGCCATCCCATAGCGATACCATGGCGTTCCAGCCACGGCCCACCTGCTGCTTCTCGTAGTAGAGGGGGGTATCTTCCATCACCAGCACGTAGTCCTTGCGCCTGAGCGCCTCTTGCACCGTGGGGTGATCCGGAATGGGGCTGATGAAGTTATGTTCATCCATCAGCTCGCCCTCTTCGCTGGTGCCCCAGGTGCCGCGCATGGTCTTGCCATCGGGTTCGATCAGGAAGATGGCGACCCGATCGAACTGCAGCTCCTTGCGGGCCAGCAGCACGGCATCCCGCAGCAGATCGTTCTCGCTGCGACTGCGGGAGAGGGTAACGCTTACCATGTGCAGCGCCTGCAACATGGTGAGGAAGGAGCCTTGCAGTGCCTGACTCTGTACCAGATCGGTCTGGGTATGGAGCCGCTGGTCCCGCTCCTGATTAACCTGGCTGGAGAGCAGGTGATTGCTGAGCTCGGCCGTCAGATAGTGGATAAGGAGCTGGATACCCTGACGCTGGTGGGAGGAGAGGCGGTCGATGCGGCGGCGGGTCTCCAGATAGATGACTCCTTCCAGTTTCATATGACGCTTGAGAGGGAAGCAGGCGCGTAACTGTGGCTGGGCAGGCTCCACATTTTCGCCGGGGTCCGGCGGTGGCTGGAGTTGTTCGATCACCAGTTGTCCCTTCTCCATCGCCTTGTCGATCAGGTGGTGGGGCAGGGTCAGTTGGCCGAGATGAGCGAGATCAAGCGTGGTCAGTCCGTGATCGAGCTGAAAGCTGTAGAGCTGCGGTTCGGGGGCTTTCAGCCAGAGATAGAGGCGTTCGGCATCGGTCTTTTCACGGATGGTGGCGAGGCTCACTTCGCATAACTGAGCGAAGTTGGTGAAGTGTTCCGGGTCCCATTCCTGCATACCAATATCCCTTGGATTGTACCCAAGCGAGTATAGACATATTTCTCCTTGATTAATATGTCAGAAAGGAGAGGCGGCGCACATAACGGTTGCTTTCAGCCCTGCTGCTGGAGACATTCACTGCGTTATCTGCCAATCGTGGCTGGAACTGTGTGCCATAACGGTATATATGGCAGCTTGTAGGGCGGGATGCCTGGCAAAAAAGAGCCCGCACGATGGCGGGCTCTCGGGCAGATCAGATGATTCTGCGCGGCTTATTATGCCTTGGGGGCAGTCTCAGCAGGCGTTTCACTGTTATCGGCTGGCGCACTCTCGGCCGCCGGGGCTTCCGGTGCCGGGCCAGGCACCAGATCCACTGCCGGTTTGGCGATAAGGGAGCGGGTCTCTTCCACCGCTTCGGTCAGCTTCACCTCGATGATCTGGCCGAGCTCGTAGACCACTTCGGTCTTGTCCAGATAGACGCGGCCGTTGTCCCAGTTGCACTCCAGGCGATCCTTGTTGTCGAGAATATGGCGGGCAGGCAGGAAGACCACGGCGCCGTTCTCCTGCAGACGCAGCTTGAGACCGGCACGCATCACGTCGATGATCTCGGCGTTGAATACCTGATCGGTGCCAGCCGCGGCTTTCAGGTAACGGACATAGAGCCAGTCGCCGATGTCGCGCTCCACCATGCGGTGCAGACGGCGGCAGGCGGTCAGGTGCTCGGTGAGCTCGGTGCTCGGGCGCTCACCCGGGGTCTTGCCGGCGATGACCGCTTTGAGCAGACGATGGTTGACCATATCGCCGTATTTACGGATCGGGGAGGTCCAGGTGGCGTAGGCATCCAGACCCAGACCGTAGTGGGCGCCCGGTTCGGAGGACATCAGCGCATAGCTCTGGAAGCGGCGGATCTTGCCATCCAGCCAGCGGGTGTCGAGGTTGTCGATCCAGCGGCGCAGGGCGCAGAAGCCTGAGAGGCTGGCGATCTCGTCGCGCTCGAACGGGGCTTCGGCACTCTTCAGCAGGTCGATGGCGCCGTCGAGGGACTCTTCGTCAAAGCCTGTGTGGACGTTGAAGATGCCGTAGCCGACGCTCTTGCCCAGTACGCGACCGGCGCAGATGTTGGCAGCGATCATCGACTCTTCCACCATGCGGTTGGCGATGCGGCGTGGCTCGACGTGGATGGCCAGCACTTCACCATTCTCGCCCAGCTCGAAGTCGTAGTCGGGACGATCCGGGAATACCAGCGCATGCTCGGTGCGCCACGCGATGCGCGCCTCGGTCATCGCCTTCATCAGCGGCAGCTGGGCCAGTACGCCTGCGTCGATGGACAGCTCTTTGCCATGCTCGGCCCAGTCGGAGACGTCGTCATAGTTGAGACGGGCGTGGGAGCAGATGCGGGCGGCGAAGAACTCGGTCTCCTCCAGCAGCAGACCATCTTCGGCGATCAGCAGACGGGCGCACAGAGTGTTGCGCTCCTCACCCTCTTTCAGGGAGCAGAGCTCGTCGGAGAGGGTGCGCGGGATCATCGGCACGTTGCGGCCCGGCATGTAGACGGTAAAGGCGCGCTGGGCCGCCTCTTTGTCCAGCTCGCTCCCTTCGGCCACATAGGCGGTCGGGTCAGCGATGGCGACCAGCAGCTCCCAGCCGTTGTCCAGCTTGGTGATGGCCAGCGCATCGTCCATGTCCTTGGTCTTGGCACCGTCGATGGTGAAGAAGGGGACTGCGGTCAGATCGCGACGAGGCAGCTCTTCCTCTTCGATCACCTTCCACTCCGGCAAATCAGCCGGCTCGACCTGGGCCAGATTGTGGCGGGCCAGCACCACCCACCAGGGCACGTTGTGATCTTCTTGGGCTGCAATCTTCTGGGTGATCTCGGCAGAGAAGTTGCCGTCGACCAGCGCATGGCGCTTGAGGGTAGCTACCACCCAGTCACCTTCCTTGAACTCTTTCTCATCCAGACCCTTCTTGACGCGGGCCTTGATGGCATCCTTGATCAGCGGATGGTCGGCCACCACGTTGAGGCGGTCGCGGAACATCTTGACCCGGGCCACGAAGCGGGTGACGGACTGCTCCAGCAGGGTATCCGGCTCGGCCACTTCCTTCTCTTTTTCGGTGCGGATCAGGGCGGTCACCCGGTCACCGTGCATCACCTTCTTCATGTAGGGAGGCGGCACGAAATAGCTGGTCTTCTCATCGACTTCCAGAAAGCCGAAGCCCCGGTCCGAGGCGCGGATCACACCCTCTTTCTTCGGGATGTTTTCGCGGATTTGTTGCTTGAGCTGGGCCAGCAGCGGATTGTCTTGGAACATAAGTGAGGAACCTGAAGTGAAAACCTGGGTGAAGACCTGATGAAGGATCGCCCAGCACTATACGTTTTTAGCCCTGCAAAGCCAAGGTGAATGGCCTGCTCAGCGTGGTTTCAACTGCGAGCTGGCATGGTCGATAAGGCGTTGGGATAGCTGCTTGTGAACCCCTTTTTCCAGTACCCAGCGGTGCCAGTAGAGGCATTCCGTCAGGACGTGGTCGGGACTGAGGTTGAGCAGTGACCCGTCAGCCAGCTGGCCTCTTATTTGCAATTCGGGAATGAGGCAGTAGGCCAACCCCTGTTCGGCCATGGCGACGAAGGCCTCTGACGAGTGGACCGTATGGCAGGGATAACCGCCCGGCTCCAGCCCGAAGTGTTCTCTCATAAAGCTCACATGCATGTCATCGCGCTGATCGAACGCCACCGCCGGTGCCTTGGCCAGCGCATCGCGGGTCAGGCCGCGAGGGAAGTGGCGGGCTACGAAGGCGGGGCTGGCGGTAAGCAGATAGTTCATCTCACCGAGCTCGTCGACGCAGCAACCCGCCAGCGGCTGGGGATGCAGGCTGACCGCACCAAAGGCCTGACCCTCGCGGACCTTGTCGAGGGTACGGCTCTCGTCATCGACCAGCAGGTTGAGTTCGATGGGGTGCTGTTTCAACAAGGGGGCAATGGCGGGCAAAAACCAGGTGGCCAGGCTGTCGGCGTTCACTGCGATACTGATCCGGATTGGCCCCTGCGGCTCATCGGGAGTCAGCTCCCCCGCCAGTTCGAGCTCAAGCTGATGTACTTGCCGATAGTGGGCAAGCAGCTTCTGGCCGAGTGACGTGGCCTGCAGCGGTTGGCTGCGAATGAGCAGCGGCTCGGCAAACTGTTGCTCCAACTGCTTGATCCGCTGGGAGATGGCCGACTGGGTGATATGGAGCGACTTGGCCGCCCGATCGAAGTTCTGCTCCTGCAGTACCGCATCCAGCGCCCGCAGCAGTTTGTAGTCCAGCTCTTTCATCTTCTCCCCCTTCCGTTGCCCAAGGGTTGACTCTACGTCACTCGGCAGGGGACAACAATGGGCGGTGGAAGGGGCGTTGCGCTGTGATTTTTGACAGTAGTGGTCAGGCCATTGAGGGAGGATACTCTCTGGTGCCGCATGGGGTAGCCCTGCGCAGATCGTAGCGACATCTTTATCCCGGGTCTGTTTTCCCGGGATTTTTTATGAGTGAACTGCCAGCACCGGTGACGGTTGCTGCAGTGGATAATGGCTGGTTTGATAATGGCCCAGCAGAGGTTGGGAGACCGCCTGCGCGAAGCGCTCATCCAGATGGAAGCGGATGCCAACGCCCCTTACCGCACCCAGATCGACCGCCTGCCGATGACCGAGCCGCTCGATGGGCAGGCCAAGTCGGCGGAAGATGCGCTCCACCGGCAGGCTGACGACGGCGACCAGCTCCCGGACCCCGTGGGCATTGGCGAAGGCATAGACCTCGCGGAAGATGACGCAAGTGAGTTCGCTGACGCCATTGCTCATGCGCGGTGCGCGCTGGGCATCGATAGCCAGACGGGTGAGTTCCCAGACATCGGGGGTGCGTGGCGCGCTTTCACCGGCAAGGGCGGTGGGGAAGATGGTGGGCAGCATATAGGCATCGGCACAGTTGAGTAGACGAATACAGCCACATAGCCCTTGTTCGTCCTCGATCAGAACCCAATGGGTGTCTGGCGTGTCGAAGCTGTCACGCTCCAGGCCCCGATGAGACTCGACATCCCAGCCTAGCCGGTCGGAAAAGACGCGATTTCGAAAGCGATAGAGTTCATTCTCCACCTCGTTTCGTGGATGTTCTCTCAATTTTCCTTTAAAAACCAACATTATGGACCCTCTATCTTGCTATTCGCCGTTATAATCACATGTCTGGCCAAGGGGGCTTTCATATGAACAGAGACCAACTGCTTGAGTACCTCGAACATTTCACTTCGGTGACGGACGGCAATCGTCTGGCCGAACTGATCGGTCGCTTTACGCTCGGGATGGGCTATGACTACTATCGCTTCGCCCTGATCCTGCCGATGTCGATGCAAAGGCCCAAGGTGGTGCTGTTCAACCAGTGCCCCGATTCCTGGGTGCAGGCCTATACCGAAAACAACATGCTGGCGTGCGATCCGGTGATCCGGCTGGCACGCAAGCAGACGCTGCCCATTTACTGGAACCGCCTCGATGAGCGGGCCAGTTTTTTGCAGGAGGGAACCATGGACGTGATGGGGTTGGCAGCCGAGTTCGGGTTGCGTAACGGCATCTCCTTCCCTCTGCACGGTGCTGCCGGGGAGAACGGTATTCTCTCCTTCATCACCTCCGAGCGGGCCTCGAGCGACCTGCTGCTGGAGTCCTCGCCGATCCTCTCCTGGATGTCCAATTACATCTTCGAGGCGGCCATTCGGGTGGTGCGTTTCAGCATGATGGACAGTGCGGGGAAAGACCCCTTGACCGAGCGCGAGACCGAGTGCCTGTTCTGGGCCAGCGAAGGGAAGACCTCTAGCGAGATCGCCTGCATCCTCGGGATCACGGAGCGCACGGTCAATTACCATCTCAATCAGGTCACCCGCAAAACCGGCTCCATGAACCGCTATCAGGCCATTGCCAAAGGGGTTAGTACGGGGCTGTTGCTGCCCAATCTGGAGCAAGTTGTGGTTACCAACTTCCCCAGATTGCTGCAGTAGGCTGAGCCCACAGGCGCAACAGATTCTCCTGCCGCACTCTGAGGGTCACAATTGTCAGATCCGGTAATTGACAAGGGCTGGAACAGAGGCTGGGTATGCCGGTTTTTATTAGCAAAATGAATCAATAAGTAAATCAATGAATTTCTAAGAAGGAACCACCATCGCTATAGTGCCGCTCATTCATCATTTCGAACGGTGCTCTCCATGATGCTCGCAACAACATTACAAGGCTTCACCATCGGTCTGGCCATGATCATCCCCATCGGCGCCCAGAATGCCTTTGTGCTGAGTCGGGGCATCCATCGCAATCACCATCTGCTGACGGCCACGCTCTGCAGTTTCTGCGATCTCACCCTGATTGCTATCGGCGTATTTGGCGGGGCCAATGTGCTGGCCGCCAGCCCCTTCGGCATGGCACTGCTCACCTGGGGAGGCGTGCTGTTTCTCGGCTGGTTTGGTGGCCGTTCCCTGCTCAGTGCCTGGCGCGGTAAAGGGGAAGGACTTGCCGATTCTGCTCAGCAGATGGGTGCCAAAAGCGTGCTTGCAATGACGCTGGGTGTTACGCTGCTCAATCCTCACGTCTATCTCGATACTTTAATGCTGCTCGGCTCCCTTGGCAGTCAGGTGAGCGAGTCCCTGCGTCCGGCCTTTGCTGCGGGGGCCATGCTGGCCTCGTTGGTGTGGTTCTACTCGCTGGCACTGGGTGCTGCGGCACTGGCGCCCTGGCTGGCCCGCAGCCGGGTACAGCAGGGGATCGATCTGCTGGTTGGCATCATCATGCTGAGCCTGGCTGTTCAACTGGCCATAGGACGTTGAGGAAGTTAAGGCGGCAGGAATGAGCGACCGGTAGCAAAAGGATGCCACTCATATGAGTGGCATCTTTGCTATTGAAAGGGGTCAGACCCTGAACTGGGAGAGCAGGCGCTGTTGCAGCAGGCTGGCTTGATGGAGCGAGGAGGCGAGCTGCAGGCACTCCTGTGCCTCCTGTTCGCCGGTTCTGGCTTGCAGACTGATGCCGGAGACCTTGTCAGAGGAGTGGCTCAGGGTGTGTGACAGCTGTCCTGTAGCCACGGCCACCTGCTGCACCATGTCGGCCAGCTGATCGATGGCGCCTTCCACCTTGAACAGGATTTGTTTGGTGTTCTCGGAGTCCTGCATGCCGGACTCCACCGTCTTGAGGTTGCGCTGCATCATCAGGTAGGCGGTTTCGGTCTGCTGCTGGATGCTGCTGATCACCTGACTGATCTCGGCGCTCGATGTCGCGGTACGATTAGCCAGGGTGCGCACCTCGTCCGCGACCACCGCAAAGCCACGCCCCATCTCCCCAGCGCGGGCTGCTTCGATGGCCGCATTGAGGGCCAGAAGGTTGGTCTGTTCCGAGATGCCGCTGATGGTGGAGATGATCTGGCCAATCTGACCCGCCTGCTCCTTGAGGGAGTTGATGGCGATGGCACACTCGCTCACCTCTTGTACCACCCGTTGCATGCCCGCGCTGGCGGAGGCGACATACTGACTGCTCTCGGTGGTCAGCTGGCGCACCTCGTTGGCATTGTGGGCCGCCATGCTGCAGTTGTCCGAGATACCTGTGGCGACTTGCACCATCTGTTCACTGTCGTGGTGCAGGGCCAGTGCATGTTCGGCGGTCTGGCGGCTGCTTTGGCTGATTGCCTCCACCCGGTTGACCGAGGTGTGAACGTGTTCGCTGATGTGCTGGTTGTTGTCCATGGTGGAGCTGATCATCTTCTGCAATTTCTCGATGAAACGATCCACGCTGTTGGCCAGCGAGCCTATCTCGTCATCCCGTTGCAGGTTGATGCGGGCGTTGAGGTCTCCCTCGCCGGCGGCGATATCCTGCATTCGTTTGTCTACTTGCAGCAGTGGAGTTACCAGTTTGCGGGTCAGCCAGAAGCCGCAGAGGGTGACCATGATCAGGCTCAGCAACAGGCCACCCAGCAGCAGGGTTCGGGTCTGGCTGATGATGCCGTTGAGCTGGGCCACCTGATCCTCGACGGTGGCATCGCCGCTCTCCTCGATGGCAACCAGCTGTTGTCGTAGCTCATCGGCACTGACTTCATAGACGGACTGCTGGGTCTGATAGCTGCCGAGCGCATCGACCCACTGTCCCATCAGTTGCTGATGCCTGGCCAACAGGGCGCGATACTCTGCCGACAGTGTCTTGCCGGCAAATTCGCCGGTTCCCTCGATATCGAACAGCCCGGTGCCGAGCATGCTGTCGACCGCTTCGTGGTAGAAATCGGTCGCCTCTTTCAGCTCGGCCTTGATCGCCTCTGTGACTCCTTGTCTGCGCATCTTTTCCAGCGCATAGAGCTGGCGCAAAAAGCCTATGTTGGATTCCATCCCCCCGTCGGCCGCTTCCCAGCGAGTGGAGAGGCCGCTGTTCCAGCTGATGGTCTGGTCGGGGGATTGGGTCAGCGCATCGACCGCTCCGTCACCGATCACCTCCAGCTGGGTCGAGAGGCGGGCCATCAGATCGGCGTTGTGATGCAGGGCCTGATCCACCTCGGTATAGGCGTGATAGAGCGCCAGCAGCTTCTCTTGTTGCTGTTGATAGTCCTGCTTGTGCTGTTCCATGGTTGCAAGGGCCGCACCATCAATGAGCTGCCCCTGGCTGACCCGTGCCAGCGCATCATCGGTCGCCGCCTTGGCAGCATCGAGTTCGGCGCGATTGAGCGGGGTTCCGTTTTGCATCTTCTGAATCTGTAGCTGTTGGTTGCCCAGCTCTATGGAGCCCTCCATGGCACCGTCGGCGGTCTGCCATGCGGCACCCAGTACGTAGGAGAGCAGATTGGCTAGCCGCTGGCTGCCATACCAGCCAACGACCCCCATGCCCAGCGTACAGCTGAGCAATATGGCAAGACCCAGATTGGAGGTGGTAACAATTTTCATGTGATGGCCTTCCTTGGTATCGACATTGGCACCAGTTTCGGTTCCGAACGGGTTTAGTGTAGTGGTTTATCCCCCGCTCGGGGGCCGGTGCGGCGCTGAAACATCCCGTGCACTGGCTGCACCCGATCAAGCATGGTGGAAAATGGGATAAAAAGCCTCTCTGACCACAAGGGTGTTGCTGCCCTATGCTGGATACTTATCCAGTTATTCTTTATGCTATGAGCCAATTTACGAATAGTTGTATTGGTGAGGAGAGAGCCGTGATTGGTCGCTTGAGAGGCATTGTCATTGAAAAGCAGCCCCCCGAGGTCCTGCTGGAAGTGGGCGGGGTTGGCTATGAGGTACAGATGCCGATGAGCTGCTTCTATGATTTGCCGGAGATCGGCAAGGAAGCGACCATCCATACTCACTTCGTGGTGCGGGAAGATGCCCAGCTGCTCTATGGTTTTAACCACAAACAGGAGCGGGCGCTGTTCCGCGAGCTGATCAAGACCAACGGAGTTGGCCCCAAGCTGGCGCTGGCGATTCTTTCCGGCATGACAGCTACCCAGTTTGTGCTGAGTGTCGAACGTGAAGAGATAAGCTCTTTGGTCAAACTGCCGGGAGTCGGCAAGAAGACCGCCGAGCGGCTGGTGGTGGAGATGAAGGATCGTCTCAAGGGGTGGGTAAGTCACGACCTCTTCTCCCCGGCCATGGTCACCTTGCCAGCCAGTGAGCCCGAATTGCGGGCACCGGATGTGACCGAGGAGGCGGCCAGTGCGCTGGTGGCCCTAGGTTACAAGCCGCAGCAGGCGAGTCAGATTGTCAGCAAGATCGCCAAAGAGGGGATGTCGGTGGAAGATATCATCCGTGAATCCCTGCGTAGCCTGGTATGAGGTAGTTGATGATTGAAGCAGACCGCCTCATCTCGGCCAGTGCCGCCCGTGAGGATGACATTATTGACCGGGCTATCCGCCCCAAGAAGCTGGCTGATTACACCGGTCAGGATACCGTCTGCGAGCAGATGGAGATCTTTATCGAAGCGGCCCGTCAGCGGGGTGAAGCGCTCGATCACCTGTTGATCTTCGGCCCGCCGGGTCTGGGCAAGACTACCCTCGCCAACATCGTCGCCAACGAGATGGGGGTCAATATCAAGACCACCTCCGGCCCGGTGCTGGAGAAAGCGGGGGATCTGGCGGCGCTGCTCACCAACCTCGAACCGAACGATGTGCTGTTCATCGACGAGATCCATCGCCTCAGCCCTGTGGTAGAGGAGGTGCTCTATCCGGCGATGGAGGATTACCAGCTCGACATCATGATCGGGGAGGGACCCGCAGCTCGCTCCATCAAGCTGGATCTGCCTCCCTTCACCCTGATTGGCGCCACCACCCGGGCAGGTTCACTGACCAGCCCGCTGCGGGATCGCTTCGGTATCGTCCAGCGGCTGGAGTTCTACAACGTCAAGGACCTGACCGATATCGTCTCCCGCAGCGCCCGTTGTCTGGGGCTCGACATGACGGAAGATGGTGCCATTGAGGTCGCCCGTCGCTCTCGCGGCACGCCGCGGATTGCTAACCGTTTGTTAAGGCGGGTGCGCGACTTTGCCCAAGTGAAATCCGATGGCCGGATCGACGGCCCCATTGCTGCCCGCGCCATGGACATGCTGGATGTCGATAACGAAGGTTTTGACTTCATGGACCGCAAGTTATTGTTGGCTGTGATAGACAAGTTTATGGGGGGGCCGGTGGGTCTCGATAATCTGGCCGCCGCGATCGGGGAAGAGAAAGATACTATCGAAGATGTGCTGGAGCCTTATCTGATCCAGCAAGGGTATCTGCAACGTACACCCAGAGGACGGATTGCGACCACACGAGCCTACGCTCATTTCGGTCTTCAGCGACTAGATGAGAAGTAAAAACAGTCGTTTGAACATGAAACCGCCGTCAAAGGCGGTTTTTTATTATCCGGGCAAAAAAAAGCCCACGGCGGATGCGGTGGGCAAAGACAATTCAGGATGGATGTTCACAGACAGTGAGTGCGTCTGGACACAGACCGGAAAATAAACAGGTGAGCCGTCGCGAGCTCTCAGAGTCGGTTCAGTTGATAGAGCTGAACAAAGGAAAGCTTGTAGTAACGGATGGTTTTAGCAACAAACTTTTTCATCTTCGATTCCAATAGACAGGTTCAAATTGATCGTCGAATACGTACCGTGAACCCGGATTAACCGGCCTGTATCCAAGGGTATGCCCTCACTGCGAGGCGCATTGTAGGAGTTCGAATCGACCCCGGCAAACAAGAAAAATTGCACTCTTCAAATTAGTTTATCTAATGTCTTTATTGATGAAATTGGTTCGCATGAGTATGCATTCTTTGCAATTTTAAATTGAGTTTTCGAATCAGATTGCCTGACTCGGATAACATGGAAAAAGGCGCGTCATTCACGCTTTTCAAATTAAACCGAGCGGCGGGATGTTAAATTCTTAAATTGATTTAAATCAATGTTTTACGCTTTATCGTGTTTTGTGATCTGGCTCGCGTCAATAATCGTGAAATAGATTAAAAATGCCTTTCAAAGCCATGTATGGCGGGTCCTTTTACATTGATTTCAATCAAATAAAGGTGATATAAAAACCCGGTCATCATGGGCGAGAATAAATTTAGGCTGATTGTTTTGGAATTGTTAAACATTAGCTTTATTTGTGTTCTCGTATTGCCTTGTTGTTAATGCCAGTGGTTACTGAACGCGTTTTGTTGTGACACGTCCCAATAAGGCTCATTCGATAACCTCCAACGGAAGCTTTGTGCTTAAAACTTAAAATAGCCGTGCCAATAATCGGTGAGGAAACATCATGATTGCTGAGCATGTGGTAGACCTATCGCGGTTCCAGTTCGCTGCGACGGCCCTTTATCACTTTTTGTTTGTACCCCTGACGCTGGGAATGGCCTTTCTCCTGGCGATCATGGAATCCGTCTATGTGATGACCAACAACACCATCTACCGGGACATGACCAAATTCTGGGGTAAGTTGTTTGGTATCAACTTTGCCTTGGGGGTCACCACAGGTCTGGCCATGGAGTTCCAGTTCGGGACGAACTGGGCTTACTACTCCCATTATGTCGGCGATATCTTCGGGGCCCCGCTGGCTATCGAAGGGCTGATGGCCTTCTTTTTGGAGTCCACCTTCGTTGGTATGTTCTTCTTTGGTTGGGATCGTCTGAGCAAGCATCAGCATCTGGCTGCCACTTGGTTGATGGCGCTGGGTACCAACCTTCAGCCCTCTGGATCCTGGTCGCCAACGGCTGGATGCAGAACCCGGTCGGTGCCGAGTTCAACTTCGAATCCATGCGGATGGAGATGATGAGCTTCGCTGACGTGGTGCTCAACCCGGTTGCTCAGGTCAAGTTCGTCCACACTGTGGCGGCTGGTTATACCTGTGGCGCCATGTTTGTGCTGGGTATCTCCTCCTACTACCTGCTGAAGAATCGTGATGTGGCGTTCGCCCGTCGCTCCTTCGCCATTGCCGCTGCGTTCGGTATGGCTTCCATCGTGTCCGTGCTGATCCTCGGTGACGAATCCGGTTACGAGACCGGTGAAGTGCAGAAGGTGAAACTGGCCGCTATCGAAGCTGAGTGGGAAACTGAACCTGCTCCGGCCGCCTTTACCCTGTTCGGTATTCCGAATCAGGAAGAGATGCGCACCGACTACGCCATCAAGATCCCCTATGCGCTGGGCATTATCGCGACCCGTTCTCTGGACGGTCAGGTAACCGGTCTGAAGGATCTGAAGAGCGAGCACGAACTGCGCGTCCGTAACGGTATGACCGCTTACGACCTGCTGACCAAGCTGCAATCCGGTGACAAGTCTGACGAGACCCGCGCTCGCTTCGACGAAGTGAAGCAGGATCTGGGCTACGGTCTGCTGCTCAAGCGCTACACCAGCAACGTGACCGATGCTACCGACGAGCAGATTAAGGCCGCCGTGGATGACTCCATCCCGCAGGTACTGCCGCTGTTCTTCGCCTTCCGCATCATGGTTGCCGTCGGCATGCTGATGCTGGTGCTGATTGGTATGGCCTTCTATGACAGTGCCCGTCACCAGATCGGCAAGCGCAAGTGGCTGCTCAAGGGTCTGCTGTGGGGTATCCCGCTGCCGTGGATCGCCATCGAAGCTGGCTGGTTTGTTGCTGAATATGGTCGCCAACCGTGGACCATTGCAGAGGTGTTGCCGACTTCCCTCTCTGCATCCAACTTGCCTGCAGCCGAGATCTGGTTCTCTCTGATCGGTATCTGCCTGTTCTATACCGTACTTCTGGTTATCGAGATGTACCTGATGTTCAAGTATGCCCGTCTTGGCCCCAGCAGCCTGAAGACTGGCAAGTATCACTTTGAACAGATCAAGGCATAAGGAGAGCGACCATGTTTGATTACGAAACTCTGCGTGTCATCTGGTGGGCTCTGGTCGGCGTGCTGCTGATCGGTTTTGCCATCACTGACGGCTTCGACATGGGGGTAGGCGCACTGCTCCCGTTCGTTGGCAAGAAAGATGTCGAGCGCCGCGTGATGCTCAACACCATGGGGCCGCACTGGGAAGGTAACCAGGTTTGGCTGGTCACTGCCGGTGGTGCCTTGTTCGCCGCCTGGCCGATGGTGTATGCCGCGACCTTCTCCGGCTTCTACATCGCCATGATCCTGACCTTGATGGCGCTGTTCCTGCGTCCGGTCGGTTTCAAGTACCGCTCCCTGCGTGCTGATGCCAAATGGCGCAGCAACTGGGATTGGGCCTTGTTCGCCGGTAGCGCCGTACCGCCCATCGTCTTTGGTGTGGCCTTTGGCAACCTGCTGCAAGGCGTTCCGTTCGAGTTTAACCAGTTCATGATGTTGACCTATCACGGCAACTTCTTCGGCCTGCTTAACCCGTTCGGCATTCTGGCTGGTCTGGTGAGCCTGTTCATGCTGCTCACCCAGGGCGCAACCTGGTTGATGATGAAGACCGACGGTGAAGTGCTGGCGCGTTCCCGCACTGCCGCCATGATCTGCTCACTGCTGACCCTGGTGCTGTTTGCTGCCGCGGGTTGGTGGGTAAGCGGTATGGAAGGGTATGTCATCGTCAAGGCTGCCGCGACAGACGCAGTATCCAACCCGATGAACAAGGAAGTTGTCCTGCAGGCTGGTGCCTGGATGAACAACTACACCCTCTATCCGTGGATGGTGGCTGCCCCTGTACTGGGCCTGGCCATGAGCCTGCTGACTGCGCTGTTTGCCCGCATGAACATCGGCTGGCTGGCGTTTACCAGCTCCTCGCTGGCGATTGCCGGGGTCATCCTCACTGCCGGTTTCTCCATGTTCCCGTTCGTGATGCCCTCAAGCCTTGAGCCGTCACTGAGCCTGACCATGTGGGATGCTACCGCCTCTTTCAACACCTTGCAGGTGATGACTGTGGCCGCAGCGATCTTCGTACCGATTGTGCTGGGTTACACCATCTGGACTTACATCAAGATGTTTGGCCGGGTAACCAACAAGCACATCGAAGATAACCAACAATCTCTCTATTAAGAGGTGCGCTGACAATGTGGTATTTCACCTGGATCCTGGGGCTGTTGCTGGCCTGTGCATTTGGCATCATCAATGCGCTGTGGCTGGAACACACCGAGAACATGGATCGTCAGATCGATGAAAACAAGTGATCGACTCGCCAGCCTGGCCGCTCCACTGGAGCGGCAGCCGTGGCAGGGGTTGATGTTACTCGCGGCGGCCTTGTTGGCCGTCGCTATTTTACAGGCCCCCAATCTGATCGCGGCCAACACCAGCGAGCATGGTCTCTGGCTTGCTCCCTGGCTGATGTGGGCCGTCTGTTGTGGCGTACTTAACGGGCTTGGCTTTCATCTGAAAAGCCTGCCCGGACGTGTGCTGTTCAACCCCTGGCTCGCCTGGCCCAGTTTGTTGTATGGCCTCTGGCTGACACATTCATATTTCCTTTCATAAAAAACGGGGGGAGGCAGGATTTCCCTGTCTCCCCCTGCTTCTTTCCTATTCAGCCCTGCGCTATGATAGCCCCCCATCTGACTGTCGAATGGATCACAGATTGTTATGGGGGAAGTCTTTGAGTTTCCGGTGCGTGTCTACTACGAAGACACCGACGCCGGGGGCATCGTCTACAACGCCAATTATCTCAAGTTTATGGAACGTGCTCGCACCGAGTTTCTTCGTGCCAAAGGGGTCGAACAGGACGTCTGGCTGCAGGAGGGATATGCCTTCGTGGTGAGCCGAACTGAGATCGATTTCCGCTCGGCGGCCCGTTTTAATGAACTATTGAATGTATTAACGCAAGTGATTGAAGTGAAACGCGCATCCCTGCGCTTTTCGCAGCAGATCCTGGCAGCTGATGGACGACTGATCACCCAGGCCATGGTACAGATAGCCTGTGTCAGTCATCCGCAAATGAAACCTGTAGCTATACCTGAAAAAATCAAGGGAGTGCTGTTAAGTGCACGCTGAAATTTCGTTTATTGGCCTGTTTTGGCAAGCCAGCCTGTTGGTAAAACTGGTCATGATGACCCTGATGAGCATGTCTATTGTCTCGTGGGCGCTGATTATCCAGCGTTCAAAGGCGATCAAGGCGGCCAATCTCGCATCGGAACAGTTTGAAGATCGCTTCTGGTCAGGGGTCGATCTCAATCGGCTCTATCAGGAGTCCTCTTCCCGCCGCGATGATATCGAAGGCATGGAAGATATCTTCTACTCCGGCTTCAAGGAGTATGCCCGCTTGCTCAAGGCCGGTGCCCGTGGTCAGGATGCGGTGATGGATGGTACCTACCGCGCCATGCGCGTCTCCCTCTCCCGCGCGGTGGATGATCTGGAATCCAATCTGCCGGTGCTGGCGACCATCGGTTCCATCAGCCCCTATATCGGTCTGTTCGGTACTGTATGGGGGATCATGAACGCCTTTATCGCCCTGGGTCAGGTGCAGCAGGCCACCCTGCAGATGGTGGCACCGGGTATCGCGGAAGCGCTGATCGCTACCGCCATGGGTCTGTTTGCCGCTATCCCGGCGGTTATCTTCTACAACCGCTTCTCCAACAAGGTCGAGCGGCTGGAGAACGCCTACGCCAACTTCATGGACGAGTTCACCACCATTCTGAACCGTCAAATTGCACAGCAGCAGGGTGATCAGTAATGCAAACCTATCAGCGGATCCGGCGCAAAAAGGTGGCCGAGATCAACGTGGTTCCCTATATCGACGTCATGCTGGTGCTGCTTATCATCTTTATGGCGGTCACGCCGGTGATCACGCAAGGGGTCAAGGTGGATCTGCCACAGGCTGAGTCCGAGCAGTTGCCGGAAGATGCCAAGCCGCCCTTCATCGTCAGCGTCAATACCGAAGGCGAGTATGTCATCAAGGCTGGCGAAGCCGATGACGAGCCGGTGCCAAGCGGCACGCCAGAGGCGATGCAGCAATACATCACCGAAAAAGCCATGGGCTATCTGGCGATCAACCAGAATGCCCCCGTGGTGGTCGCGGGTGACAAGGCCGTGCGCTACGAAGAGGTGATCCTGTTGATGGTGGCCCTCAAGAATGCGGGTGTGCCTCAGGTTGGCCTGATGACAGATCCGGTGAACTAACGGAGATGGATGTGAAGCGTGGTATTTCCGGTTATCTCATCGCGTCGTTTCTGCTGCACCTGATCATCGGCATCATCCTGTTTGTCGGGCTCGATTTCAGCAAACCGAAACGACCCGAATCGAAGGGGCAGATCGTCAATGCTGTCATGCTCGATGAGAACTTCCTCAACGAGCAGGCCAAGCAGATCCAGCAGCAGAAATCTCAGCCCAAGCCTCAAAAGGTAGAGAAAGAGAAGGATAAGGAAGACACGGATCTCGCCAAGCGCGAGCTGGCTCAGAAACAGGAGCAGCTTCGCATCGCCGAGACCAAGCGCAAGCAGGCCGAAGAGGCGACTCGCAAGGCCGAGGCCGAGAAGCAGAAGAAGGTTGCCGAGCAGAAGCAGGCGGAAGAGAAGGCCCAAAAAGCCGAGGAAGCCCGCAAGCTGGAAGAACAGAAGGCCAAGAAGGCCGAAGCCGAGCGTAAAGCGGCGGAAGCCGAGAGCAAGGCGTTGGCGCTGAAGAAGAAAAAGGAACAAGAGAAGAAAGAGGCCGAAGAGAAGGCAAAGGCGGCAGAAGCCAAGGCCAAGAAAGCGGAAGCTGACAAGAAGGCCAAAGCCGAAGCCGAGAAGAAAGCCAAGGCAGAAGCAGAGAAAAAAGCCAAAGCCGAGGCCGAGAAGAAGGCCAAGGAAGAGGCTGAGAAAAAGGCAAAAGCTGACGCAGAGAAGAAAGCCAAGGCAGAGGCCGAAAAGCAGGCCAAGATCGCGGCTGAGCGCAAGCGTAAAGCCGCCGAGCAGGCCAAGCTGCAAAAAGAGATGGAAGAGATGATGCAGCAGCAGCTGTCGGCTGAGGCCAATGCTCGCAGTCAGGCGGCATCGGCAGCAGCCCAGGGCGAAGTCGACAAATATGCGGCGCTCATCAAGGCAACTGTTGAGCGGTATATGATTTTGGATCCCACCATGCGGGGCAAAACATGTACTATCGGCGTACGTCTTGCGAGCAGTGGCTTTGTCATATCGGTAGATAACGGCCAGGGTGACCCGGCGGTTTGTCGTTCCGGTAAGGCGGCTGTTCTGAAAGCCAATCAACTGCCTGTGCCCAAGGATCCTGCGGCATTCGAGATGTTGAAGGAATTTAACCTGAAGTTAGAACCGAGTATCTAAGCGTGATAAAACGAGGTTGCTTGCCTCCGGTTGGCAACCTCTCGCCGAGAAAGGAATTTAACCTCTCATCTATATTGGAACCGAGTATTTAAGCCATGATCAGAAAAGTATTTTTTGCTTTGGTTGGCTGTTTGTTGCTGGGCCAGAGTGCCCAGGCGGCCCTGGACATCGTCATCACCGGCGGTATTGATAGCGCACGCCCCATCGCCGTCGCTCCCTTCAAGTGGGAAGGTAACGGGCAGTTGCCGCAGGACATCGCGGAAGTGGTCTCCAACGACCTGATGCGCAGCGGCAAGTTCAAGCCGCTGGCCCGTGGCCAGATGCCGCAGACCCCGAGCAGCAGCAGCGAGATCAACTTCGCTCCCTGGGCCTCCCAAGGGGTTGAAGCCGTGGTGGTGGGGTCCATTTCGGCAGTCGGTGACGGCACCTACAAGGTCAACTTCGAGCTGGTCGATGTGCTGAAAGGCCAGCTGGCCAAGGCACAAGGTGGCGAGAGCAACGGTTACATCCTGGATAGCCGCATGGCGACCATCCCGGGTGCCCAGATGCGCCAGTTTGCCCACCGTATCTCCGACATCGTCTATGAGCGTCTGACTGGCGAGCGCGGTGCCTTCCTGACCCGTCTGGCTTACGTCTCCGTACAGCAGGGTACCCAGTTTCCGTACCAGCTGCGTATTTCTGACTACGACGGTTACAACGAGAAGACCCTGCTGCGCTCCCGCGAGCCCTTGATGTCTCCGGCCTGGTCGCCGGATGGCAGCAAGCTGGCTTACGTGAGCTTCGAGAACCAGAAGTCCGAAATCTACGTGCAGGATATCTACACCCAGCAGCGCAGCCTGATCACCAGTTTCCGCGGTATCAACGGGGCGCCGGAGTGGTCTCCGGATGGTCGTCGTCTGGCTATCGTTCTCTCCAAAGATGGTTCACCGAACCTCTATGTGGTTGATGTCGCTAGCAAGCAGCTGACTCGCGTCACAACCAGCCGTGTGATCGACACTGAACCCTCCTGGATGCCGGATGGGCAAAATTTGTTGTTCACCTCTGAACGTGGTGGCAAACCCCAGATTTATAGCGTAAATTTGGCGACTGGTATGACTCGCCGGATGACTTGGGAAGGTGAATCCAACCAGGGTGCATCCATCACTCCTGATGGCAAAATCATGGTGATGGTGACCCGTGTTCAGGGACAGTATCGTATTGCCCGTCAGGACATGGAAAACAATGCCCTGTTGGTCCTTACCCAGAGCGCTCTGGATGAGTCGCCAAGTGTGGCTCCCAATGGCAGCATGATCATTTATGCCACCATCTATCAGGGTCGTAAGAGTCTCGCGTTGGTGTCGACTGATGGTCGCTTCAAGGCTGTGCTTCCGACCAGTAGCGGTGAAATTCGTGCACCAGCTTGGTCGCCCTTCTTGAATTGATAAAAATCCAATTGTTTTTTGTTTTGTTATAAAGGTTTAAGGAAATAGCATGCAACTCAATAAACTGCTCAAGGGTTTGGCCATCGCACTGCCACTGTTCACCCTGGCCGCTTGTAGTTCTTCTTCTGATTCCGACGCCGCTGGCGCTGAATCAGGTATGACCGACGGCATGGGCGGTGTACAAACCGGCGGCGCCAACGGCATGTTGTCCCCGGAAGAGCAGATGCGTCAGAAGTTCGAAGCACTGCAGCGTGACAACGTGATCTACTTCCCGTTCGACGGTTACGATATCCAGGGTCAGTACGCTGATCTGCTGGATGCCCACGCCAGCTACCTGCGCGAGCGCCCGAGCGTGAAAGTCCTGATCGAAGGTCACGCCGATGAGCGCGGTACTCCGGAGTACAACATCGCCCTGGGTGAGCGTCGTGCCAAGGCTGTTGCCAAGTATCTGCAAACCCTGGGTGTGCAGGCCGAGCAGCTCTCTATCGTCAGCTATGGCGAAGAGAAGCCGCTGGACATGTCCCACACCGAGGATGCCTTTGCCAAAAACCGCCGCGCGGTTCTGGTTTACTAAGGTTTAAACCGGACGAAGTTCGTTTATATGCAAGCGGCCATTTCGATGGCCGTTTTATTTGCACTAAACGCCAAGGTTTGATCCGAATGAAATCTGCATATGCGAGCGACGATGGCGCTGGCCGTTTTATCTGTACTAAACGCTAAGGTTTGATCCGAATGAAATCTGTGTACAAGCAAGCTGTCGTTGCGCTGGCCGTAATGGTTGCTCTGAATGCGCAAGCTGCGGCTCCTGTCAGCGATCTGGGCGGTGACTCGGGTGGTGGCGTTGTCCTTAGTGGCAACAACGGCGCCATCGTGCCCACCGGTAGCCTGGAAGATCGGGTTGCCCTGCTGGAGCGCACCCTCAATGCCCGTCTGCGACTGCAAGCTGAATTGCAGCAACAGGTCGACTCCCTGCAAGGGGAGGTTTCCGAGCTGCGTGGTCAGCTGGAGCAGCAGACCTACCAGATGGAACAGTCGCAAGAGCGCCAGCGTCAGCTCTATCAGGAGCTCGACAAGGTTGCCAGCAGCCAGCAAGCTGCTCCAGCCGCCCCGGCCCCTGCTGCTGCCACACCGGCTGCCGCCGCCAATTACTCAACCAATCAGGATGAGAATCAGGCCTACGACGCAGCGGTCAACATGGTGCTCAAAGAGAAGAACTACGACAAAGCCATTCCGGCTTTCCAGGGCTTCATCAAGCAGTACCCCAATTCGGGCTATGTTCCCAATGCACACTACTGGCTCGGCCAGTTGCTGTTCAACAAGGGTGACAGAGCCGGAGCCTCGGCCCAGTTTTCGACCTTGGCCAACAAATACAGCAAATCCCCCAAGCGAGCCGATGCGCTGCTGAAGCTGGGTATGCTGGCGCAGCTGGATGGCAAGAAGGCGGAAGCCAAATCCTTCTATGAGCAGGTGATCAAGGGCTATCCCAACACCTCGCCAGCCCAGTTGGCCAAACAGAGTCTGGCCAAGCTGTAACATTGCTGTATGTCACTGTTTTCGTAACGCTACTGTAAAAACAGCCTGCATTTGTACGCACAGTGAGCAAACGGATTTAAATTACGAATTTTCTGTTGCACCGGAAATTTAAATCCGTAATATAGGCCGCCGTCAGAGCCGAAGCAGTAATGCGGTCGGAACTGGTCGTGGTGAGGGTCGTTAGCTCAGTCGGTAGAGCAGTTGACTTTTAATCAATTGGTCGCTGGTTCGAATCCAGCACGACCCACCATTTTCTCCACTAGGTGGAGACAGAATTCCCAGGTCGTTTAGCTCAGCTGGGAGAGCACCTCCCTTACAAGGAGGGGGTCACTGGTTCGATCCCAGTAACGACCACCAGTTTGTAAAAAATGATTTAGATGGGTCGTTAGCTCAGTCGGTAGAGCAGTTGACTTTTAATCAATTGGTCGCTGGTTCGAATCCAGCACGACCCACCATCATTTCAAGAATCCCAGGTCGTTTAGCTCAGCTGGGAGAGCACCTCCCTTACAAGGAGGGGGTCACTGGTTCGATCCCAGTAACGACCACCATATTTGCAGTAAAAAGTTTAAAAAAATGATTTAGATGGGTCGTTAGCTCAGTCGGTAGAGCAGTTGACTTTTAATCAATTGGTCGCTGGTTCGAATCCAGCACGACCCACCATCATTTCAGAATCCCAGGTCGTTTAGCTCAGCTGGGAGAGCACCTCCCTTACAAGGAGGGGGTCACTGGTTCGATCCCAGTAACGACCACCAGTTTGTAAAAAAATGATTTAGATGGGTCGTTAGCTCAGTCGGTAGAGCAGTTGACTTTTAATCAATTGGTCGCTGGTTCGAATCCAGCACGACCCACCATCATTTCAGAATCCCAGGTCGTTTAGCTCAGCTGGGAGAGCACCTCCCTTACAAGGAGGGGGTCACTGGTTCGATCCCAGTAACGACCACCAGTTTGTAGAAAAAATGATTTAGATGGGTCGTTAGCTCAGTCGGTAGAGCAGTTGACTTTTAATCAATTGGTCGCTGGTTCGAATCCAGCACGACCCACCATCATTTCAAGAATCCCAGGTCGTTTAGCTCAGCTGGGAGAGCACCTCCCTTACAAGGAGGGGGTCACTGGTTCGATCCCAGTAACGACCACCAGTTTGTAGAAAAATGATTTAGATGGGTCGTTAGCTCAGTCGGTAGAGCAGTTGACTTTTAATCAATTGGTCGCTGGTTCGAATCCAGCACGACCCACCATAATTTCAAGAATCCCAGGTCGTTTAGCTCAGCTGGGAGAGCACCTCCCTTACAAGGAGGGGGTCACTGGTTCGATCCCAGTAACGACCACCATATTCGCAAGCGAGGCTGAGATATCAGCTGCGGTTGCAGAGAAAGTCCCCACTCAGATGGGGATTTTTTTTGCCCGCAATTCAGTACTCCAGTTTCTTCTGTTGCCGTTGTGGCGAGCCGAACGCCACCTCTTATTGTGCCACTCTGCCACTCCGATCCTTCTTCATCCTGCTATTCCGAGATTACCCGATGGCAGCCTATTGCACTTCTATCTATCGTGATACTGCTCATATGAATGCCAGTCATGAGTAAACGCCAGAGCAATAAAAAGGGCAGGCCAAGGCCTGCCCGTAAGGGTGTGCAAGGTGTTACATGATCCCGCGGATCAGGATCCCGCTGATCAGCAGCGGCGCCACCACGCGCCAGCACCAGAGCAGCGCCAGACGCAGGACGGGTGACAGGCCCGCAGGCAATATGGCATCACCCAATCGCCAGCCCAGCAGCAGGGTCAGTACCAGACCAAACAGCGGCATCATCAGGTTGGAGGTCAGATAGTCGAGCAGCTCGAAGATGGTCTTGCCAAACAGGGTCAGATCACTCCAGGGGCCGAACGACAGGCTCACCGGAATGCCGGAGGCCATGATGAGCAGAGTCAGTACCCTGCAGGCGCCACGACGCGACCAACCCCACTCCTCGGTAGTGAAGCGCACCAGATGCTCCAGCATGGAGATGGAGGAGGAGAGTGCGGCGACCAGCAGCAACAGGAAGAAGATCACCCCCAGCCCCTGACCGAACGGCAGATGGCTGAACACGGCTGGCATGGTCATAAAGGTGAGCCCTGGCCCTGCGGTGGGATCGATGCCGGTGGAGGCCAGCGCCGGGAAGATCATCAAGCCCGCCAGCACCGAGATAAGGCTTGCCAGAGTGACCACCCAGACCCCGGAACGCAGCACCCCTTCGCTATTGGGTAGGTAGGCGCCATAGGTAGTGTGTACCCCGAGCCCGATTGAGAGGGAGAAGAAGGCCAGCCCCAGCGCGTCCAGCACGCTCTGGCCGGTCAGCATGGAGAAGTCCGGCTGCAGCAGCTGGCGCACACCCGCCATGGAGCCAGGCATGGAGAGGCCAACCCCTACCAGCAGCAACATCATGATGAAGAGCGCGGGCATCATCCAGCGCAGTGCCCGCTCAACCCCTTTCTGAATCCCCCCCTGCACGAACCACCAGGTCAGGCCCGCGAAGATCAGATGGGTCAGCACCGGCCACCAGGGGTTGCTGACATAGCCGTTGAACAGGGCGGTGAGGGCGCTCCCCTCGCTCAGGTTGAGCTTGCCAGCCATCGCCAGCGCGGCGTAACCCACGGTCCAGCCACCGACCACGCTGTAGAAGCTGTATATAAAGAAGCCGCAGGCGATCCCCATATACCCCATCCAGCGCCAGTTCGGCCCCACCAGTTTGCGAAAAGCGCCGAGCACCCCGCGCTGGCTATGGCTGCCGAGCAGGGTTTCGCCGACCTGTACCGCTACCCCCAGGGTGAAGCTGAACAGCAGAAACACCAGCAGAAAGGCACCACCGCCATTGGTGGCTGTCACATAGGGAAACTTCCAGATGGCACCAAGGCCAATCGCTGTGCCTGCTGCGGCCAGCACATGACCGAGACGGGAAGACCACTGAACCTGGCTCATACAACCTCCGGGTAACACGACATCGAAGCAATACTCCTCTGTAGCAATAAACGACAGACCATAAAAAAGGCCGCCTGAGGCGACCTTTGCAATGAACATTCAGAAAAACTGTGCGTGCAAGGTCACCTCTCTTGCGAGCTAAAAAATCGACCAAACAGCACGAGGATGGCAGACATGAGGTGACAACCTGACTAATGAATGAGGGAACAGCCTAAACCATGGAAAGAATAATTGACACATAAAATCAAAAATTTTTTATGTGTGCCGCTGTCATCACTCTGACTGTACGTACAACTCAATCGGTGAGCGCGTTACCTGGCCGTATCTTTTCTACCTTGTAGCTATTTACTGGGCGATAATCGACGTAGCTTCTTCTGGAACTAGTGACCGCTACATGGCGCTGATGGGAACAACGATGAGACAGGATGTCATATGAGATGGATGGTGCTGCCCTGGTTACTGATCAGCCTGAGTGTGTCGGCGCAGCCCGCATTAACCCTGCTGAGTCACGACTTACCCCCCTTTACCGAATACCGCGACGGCAAGCTCGACGGATTTGCCATTCGCCTGATCGATGAGGTGCAGGAGGAGCTTGGCACCCGTTATCCGGTGCGGATTTACCCGCTCAAGCGGGCGCTGGCGCTGGCACGGGTCGAGCCCGGCTATGGACTGTTCGTGGTACAGCGGCTCCCGGAGCGGGAGTCTCATTTCAAATGGGTTGGCCCGCTCTTTATCAATCGGGTCTTTATCTATCAAGCGCCGGATAGCCGCCACCCGCTGACCTCGCTGGCACAGTTGCGAGATCTGCCCAGAGTGGGGGTCGTGCTGGGCAATGCCGATGATGTGCGGCTGACCCATGAGGGCTACACCAATCTGGTGCGCTACAAGACGGTCGGGGAGGCGATAGAGCGGCTGATGCTGGGCAAGATCGATGCCTTGCCGATGGCGGAGCTGGTGATGGAGGCCACCCTCGACAAGATGGGGTTATCCCGGCGCAGCATCGTCAGCAGTGGAGTGCTGCTCCATCAGGCCGGTCTCTATATCGTCTTCTCCAAGGGAACGGATGATGTCGAGATCACCCGCTGGCAGCATGCCCTGGATGCCGTCAGAGCCGCACAGGGGCGGGCCGATGGGCCCACCCGCGAAGAGTAACCGTCACACCAGACCGCGAATCAAGATCCCGCCGATCAGCAAGGGGGCAATCCAGCGCCAGCAGTTCATCAGCAGGTGATGCCAGTGGCTGGCAATCCCCTGCGGCAGCGCTTTGCGTCCCAGCTTCCAACCCAGCAGCAGCGTCAGCATCAGGCCGAACAGCGGCATCATCAGGTTGGAGGTAACAAAGTCCAGCAACTCGAAGATGGTTTTGCCAAACAGGGTGGCGTGTTGCAGTGGGCCAAACGACAGGCTGACCGGAACACCGCTAACCATGACGAATCCAGTGATGGCGCTGCAGGCCGTGCGGCGTGACCAGCCCCAGGTCTCGCACAGGAAGCACTGCAAATGCTCCAGCAGGGAGATGGCCGAGGAGAGCGCGGCAAAGACCAGCAGGGCGAAGAAGATCACCTCAAGTACCTGACCGAAGGGCAGCAGCTGAAACACCGCCGGCATGGTCATAAAGGTGAGACCGGGACCGGATGCCGGGTCGATACCGGTCGAGGCCAGCACCGGGAAAATCATCAGCCCCGCCAGTACCGCCACCATGCTGGCCAGCAGCACCACCCAGAGGCTGGAGCGACCAACCCCTTCGCTGGTCGGCAGATAGGCGCCGTAGGTGGTGTGGATGCCAAGACCGATGGAGAGGGAGAAGAAGGCCAGCCCCATGGCATCGAGCACGCCGGACATCCCCAGCTTGCTGAAGTCGGGCATCAGGAAGTGACGCACCCCCGCCATCGCATTGGGCAGGGTGAGGCCAAAGGCGACCAGCATCAGGATCATCAGGAACAGGGCCGGCATCATCCAGCGCAACGTACGCTCCACCCCTTTCTGAATGCCCCCTTGCACCACCATCCAGGTGAGGGCGGCAAACAGCAGGTGAGTGAGGATTGGCCAGACGTCGCCGCTGACATAGTCATTGAAGCGGGCGGTGAGGGCCGCCGCATCCCCATGGTTGAGCTGGCCTGAGATGGCCATGCCGGTATACCCCAGGGTCCAGCCGCCCACCACGCTGTAGAAGCAGTAGATGAGCAGGGTAGAGATCACCCCCATTACCCCAACCCAGCGCCACTGTTTGCCGAGCAGATCGGAGAAGGCACCCACTACCCCGCGGCGACTCATGCTGCCGAGCAGGGTCTCCCCCATCAGTACCGCAACCCCCAGGGTGAAGCTGAACAGCAGAAAGACCAACAGGAAGGCGCCGCCGCCGTTGACGGCTGTGACATAGGGGAATTTCCAGATTGCGCCGATACCGACCGCGGAACCCGCTGCGGCGAGGATGTAGCCGAGTCGGGATGACCATTGGGACTGCTTCATAAGAACTCCAATCGAGCGCCCCTTGGCAGGGGCAGAATGGCGCTCATGTTACGGAGGTCACGGCGCAATCACTACGACGGTTATCAGGTTTAAATGCGATTTATTGGCACGATTGGCTAATTTAATTCTGTTTTTTGCCCAATCCTGCCACCAAATAAAAACCGGAGCGAGATTGCTCCGGTTTGGTCTCTGACAACGGCTCGTCGGTGGACTAGATCACCCCCAGCTCCCGCAGCCGCTCCATCAGGTAGCTGTGGGCGGTATGACGCTCGGAGAGCACCACATCCGGGCGCGGGTGGAGGAACAGCGGCAGGGAGATACGCGACTTGGCGGCACTGCCACCGGTCGGGTTGATGACGCGGTGGGTGGTGGAGGGGTAGTAGCCGCGAGAGGCCTCCTGCAGCATGTCGCCGATGTTGATGATGAGGGTGCCAAAGTCGCACGGCACATCCATCCATTCGCCATCGGAGCCCTTCACCTGCAGCCCCGGCTCGTTGGCGGCGGGCAGAATGGTGAGCAGGTTGATATCCTCGTGGGCGGCGGCGCGGATGGCGCCCGGCTCCTCGGTGCCATCGAACGGCGGGTAGTGCAGCACCCGCAGCAGGGTCTTCTGGCTCTCTTCGATCATCGAGGAGAGGGAGCTGCTGTAGTGAGCGGCGATATCGGCCGGGGTGTACTGCTCCACCCAGCCCAGCAGCTCGGCGGCCAGACCGTTGGCGAGACGATAGTACTCCATCGCCTGCTCCTTCAGTTCTTCCGGCATCTGGCCCCAGGGGTAGATGTGGAAGTACTCCTTGATGTCTTTCTGGCTATGGCCCTTGGCCACCTCGGAGACCGAGGGCGGGAAGTAGCCATCTTGAGTCTCGCGGTTGAACAGGAAATCCTGCTTCTGCTCGCTCATGAAGAAGCGATACCAGTTGTCGTAGATGGACTGCACCAGCTCTTTCGGAATGGGGTGGTTGGTCAGCACGCCAAAGCCGGTGGTTCGCAGGGATTCGGTGAAGCGTTGGGCCGCATCGGGTGAGCGGTAATCGACGGTCAGGACTTTCATTGTTTTTGTTGCGCACCAGTTAAAAGATGGCGCAGTTTACCTTGCGCCTGATAACAAGGAAAGCGGGTTGGCCGCCCGTCTGGCACGGCGTTTAATAGTGACAAAAACATCAAATAAACCGCGCCAGACCGCACGGGAGCGCATCCCTTGTTATGGCCTTTTATCCTCTCTAGAATGCCGGTCACTATCTTTTCCGGAGTCTGTTCATGTCCCCCAAAATCCTGTTGCTGACCCTGCCGGTATTGCTGGCGGGATGCAGTGCCCTGTCAGAAGATGAGTGCCGCACCATGAGCTGGTACAACCTGGGTTATCAGGATGGATCGGAAGGCAAAACCCGTCAGGCGACCCGCGATTACGTTTCGTCTTGCAGCGAATATGGCCTCAAAGTGGATGAAGCCGAGTGGAAACGGGGCTACGACAAGGGGCTGGAGCTCTACTGCATTCCTGAGCTGGCTTACAGCAAGGGCAAGGAGGGGCAGGCCTATCTGGGGGTATGCCCCAATGATGCCAGCTTCCTCAAGCAGTATCAGCGTGGCTACGAAGAGTACAAACTGGCTGCCCGCCTGCGGGAGATCAGCGACGAGCTGGAGCGTACCGAGCGTGATATCGATACGCTGGAGCGCAGTATCCGCAACGAAACCAACACGGAACAGCGCGACTACTACCGAGCCAAGCGCGATCGGGCCATTCGCCACTACGAATCCCTGCGCCGGGAGTACAACCGTCTGCGTTATCCGGATCGGGTGATCCAGTTCTCCTTAGGCGGTTAATCCCTCTCTTCATGGCCAGCCCGCGTGCTGGCCATGTTGCACCTTGTCAGGTCAGGGCAGCACCCAGCGCTGCAGTGCCAGTGCGATACCATCTTCGTTGTGGTCAGCCGTGATCCGGTGGGCATGGCTCTGGATCTGCGGGGCCGCATTGCCCATGGCCACCGCCAGCCCTACCTGCTCGAACATGCTGATGTCGTTGTTGTTGTCCCCAAACGCCACCACCTGCTCCATCGCAATCCCTTCGCTGGCTGCCCACTGGGCAAGCCGGTTGCCCTTGCTGCAACCTGGCTGTACCAGCTCCACCGCATAGGGGGCCGCCCAGTCGCGGGTAAAGGGCATCTGCTCGACCACCTCGCCCATAAAGGTGTGCAGGCGAGCCGGATCCTGATTGAACAGCTCCAGCTTCCAGACCGGATTGTCGAGCCAGCCTGCCAGCTCCTCGACCGGGTGGAGAGCGATCTTGAGGTGGTCCGGCTGATTGGCCGACCAGTGGCGGATGCGGGTGACATGCTCTTCGCAGCCGATGTAGCCGATCCCTTCGCTCAGGTGGAACAGGGCGCCCATCTGTTGTGCCTCGACCGCGGCCAGCAGCTCGGTAAGCGGGGCGGCCGCCAGCGGGTCGCCACTTAGGATCCGGTTCTGCACCGGATCATAGAGATAGGCGCCGTTGCTGCAGATGAGGGGCGTATCGAGGGCCAGCTCGTGGTGGAAGGGGCGCGCCGTCATGTAGTGGCGCCCCGTGACCAGCAGCACCTTGATGCCGTGGGCGCGGGCCTGCGCCAGGGCTGCCCGGGTGGCCGACGAGATCTTGTGATCCCGGGTCAGCAGGGTGCCATCCATATCGAGCGCGATGGCCTTGTACTCACTCATAGCTCCTCCAACATCGAACAAATCCGCAAAGAGCTTTACCGTCCCAGACCCGGCGCCCCGATGCAAGTCTTGCCCGCGGCCGAAGCGCCGAACTGTGATCCCTTCGTGGCTCAGGTGCAGCTGGCCAGCTGTTGACGACGGTCGGCACGGCGGCGCAGCAGATAGAAACCGGCGGCACTGGCAAGGGAGCAGAGGGTGGCGAGATAGAAGGGCCACTCGGTACCGGCCAGCAGCACCAGACTGCCGAGCAGCACCGCCAGGATCTCGCTGCCCACGGCGAGGGCGCGGTAGAGCCCCATCGCCTGCCCCTGCTGCTCCGGGTGACTGCGGTTGGAGATCGCCACCGAAGTGGCCAGCTCCCCCAGACTCATGCCGATGCCAGCGGGAACGAAGGTAAGCGCCAGTCCCCACCAGTGCACGGGCAGGATAAAGAGCAGCATGCCGCTCGCCATCACCAGATGGCCGACAATCCCGAGGGAGCTGCCGCGCCAGTGGCGGGCGATGCGAGAGCCGAGCCAGGAGCCCGCCATCATGGGCAGGCTCACCAGCACCGCCGCCTGCGCCAGCTGGGCCGGATCCCAGGCCAGCCTCTCCACCAGCCAGATATTGAAGTAGGTGAAATAGAGCTGCACGGCGCCATAGCTGATCAGGGTGAGTGCGAAGTAGGGCAGCAGGGCCGGTTGCAGCAGCAACTGGCGGCTGGAGAGGGTCGCAGCCTCCCGGGCGACCGCCACCGGCGGACTATAGGGGATCAGCCAGTAGACCAGCAGCAGGTTGAGCAGGGTCATTCCTACCGCCAGCCAGGCGGCCAGACTGTAATCCCCCGAGATCACCGCGGCGTAGCCCCCGATCATCGGCCCCACGACCCAGCCCAGATTCATGCCGATGTTGATCCAGGCGAAGCTGCGGGCCTTGTGCTCCTTGCCGGCGAGATCCGCTGCCATCGCCTGCACGATGGCGATGTTGCCGTTACATAGCCCCTCCACAATCCGGCTGAGCAGCAGCAGGGGGAGGGAGCGCCAGGCGATACCGAGTGCCATCAGGGCATAGCCTGCCAGCACCCCCGCCAGCGAGAGCAACAGCAGTGGCTTGCGGCCATAGTGGTCGGAGAGGCGACCGAGCCAGGGACTGCCCACCAGCTGGAACAGCGGGTAGAGCCCCATGATGACCCCCAGCCACACCTTGCGGCTCCAGTCGGAGGCATCCGGCGTCAGCATGCCGTGGGCCGGATCCAGCAGCAAGGGTGCCAACACCGGGGAGGGGAGACTGAAGCCTGCAACTGCCAGCGTGACCGTCATGACCAGCACCCAGAGGGGATTTTTGTGCCCGTGTTTCTCCATGTTGCATCCATTAAATAAAGTTATTGGTTTATTTATGCTGATTCATAGATGGGATTAAGTAAAGTGAATTATTGATTTAATAAAGGGCGATCCCCATAATGAGACCATGAACGCAAGCACCGACAAGATCCTGTTTCTGCTCAAGAGCCATGGCCCGCAGAGCGCCGCCGCGCTGGGGGAGCAGTTGCAGATGACCTCCATGGGCGCCCGCCAGCACCTGCTCACGCTCGAGCAGGAGGGGTGGGTCACATTCAGCGACGAGGCGCGCGGGCGCGGTCGTCCCGTGCGGCTGTGGCAGCTCACCGAGCAGGCCTGGCAGCGCTTCCCCGATAGCCATAGCGACCTGACCGTGCAACTGATCGACAATGTGCGCGAGCTGTTTGGCGAGGAGGGGATGGAGCGGCTGATCCAGCAGCGGGAGCAGCAGATGCTTGCTCGCTATCAGGAGGCGCTGGGGTCCCATGGCCTCTCTGGCCGGCTGGCGGCGCTCAAGGAGCTGCGCACTCGCGAGGGCTACATGGCGGAGATCCGCCGCGAAGAGGATGGCAGCTGGCTGCTGTGGGAGAGCCACTGCCCCATTTGTGCGGCGGCGCGCGCCTGCCGCGGTTTCTGTCGCAGCGAGCTGGCGCTGTTTCGCCAGCTGCTGGCGCCGGCGACGGTGGAGCGGGAGCAATATCTGCTGGAGGGGGAGCATCGCTGCCTCTATCGCATCACGCCGCCCGCGCTCTGATTGCGCCAAACGCCCAAAAACAACAAAGCAGGCGCCGGGATGCCTGCTTTGTTGCCTTCGGGGAGGGGGTTCTCTCGTTCCAGCCCGTCATTTCCCGATAAGGTAAGACGGCTGATGGGGCTCTTGACCCGGTAAGGTCCTTCACCGCAGAGACCCGGTCAGGTATCTGCTTTGCCACCGGAAGATGTAACCATAGTATCCCTCCCGTGCCGGTGAGTGGTTGCAAAGTAACCACTTATTTCGGTTGTTTTTGCAATAGTTCACCCTTAATCTAGGAAAAGTGGATTAGTCATTGCAACGAGGAAGGGTAAATGCTGAAACTTGATCGCATAGACAGACATATTCTCGAGCTGATGCAGGAGAATGGCCGCATCAGCAATCTGGAACTGGCCGAGCTGGTCGGGCTCTCGCCGTCCCCCTGCTCCCGCCGGGTCAAGGCGCTGGAGGATGCCGGTCTCATCGACACCCACGTTACTCTGCTCAACGCCCGCCAGCTTGGCCTCACCCTCACCGCCTACATTCATATATCCATGGACAGACACACGCCCGAGCGGTTCGAAAACTTCGATCGCGCCATCAGCGAGTTGCCCGAAGTGCTGGAGTGTGACCTCATCACCGGCAACGATGCCGACTACCAGCTCAAGGTGGTGGTGCGCGACATGGAGCACTACCAGCACTTCCTGCTGGACAAGCTGACCCATATTCCGGGGGTGACCGGTGTGCGCTCCAGCTTCGTGCTGCGCCGCATCAAGCACAAGACGGCGCTGCCGCTCAACCATCTGGGTTGAGCCCGCGCAAGCCGCTCATATAAACAGAAAGAGGAGGCCAGTGGCCTCCTCTTTTGCTATTCGCTCTTGGTTATTCGGTAGTGGTTATCGGTCTGGATTAGCTGTCGCGGTGACGGGGTGACTGCCGTGGTCAGACGCTGACCTGGCTGATGTCTTCCACCTGCAGCAGCCAGCCGCTCTGCTCCTGCTGCGGTTCGCCGCTGACTCGCAGTCGCTCGCCGGTCGGCACCCACTGCCCCTCGGGCAGGGAGACCAGCAGGCTCTCGCTGCCGTTGTCGAACAGCCAGCGATCTTCGCCAAGCGATTCAATCAGATAACCTTCCATCTCCACTCTGGACTCGGCTTGCCAGGATGGCGCAACGGAATCACGGCTCTCGATGAAATCCCCCTGAACACCAAAACTGGCTAGCCCCCACAGAATGGAGAGCCCGACGATGGATGTTTGCATCTTGTCTCTCCTCTTTTGGAACTGTAGGGCCAGTATGGGAACAGAAAACTGAGCGCACCATGAACAAGGTGGCAAAGTGCTGGCGAGATCGCGAAAAAATCCGGCCAATTGGCCGGCAGTGTCATTTTATGGTGTCTGGATCACACTATTTGGCGGCTTCTTCTGCCATCCGTTCAGCTCTTGGCTTATTCGTCCACATGGCTACCCCGCGATGATCCCCACAGATCCCCTCTGCTACCACGGCGCGAACCCGGGTGCCATCTTTGCAAATGGCCTGCCAGGCGTCAGCATCATCGATGGCGAGCGAGTTGGGGGGCTGCGTGGTTTGGCAAGCCGTGAGCAGCAGGGCGCACAGGGGGAGCAATTTTTTCATGGCGGACTCCTCGGGGTAATGGGGGACTGAGAGGATGGGAATGGCCTCTCCATCCGGGCTTCACTCCCCAGCATCAGTGATAACCGGTTCAGGGGCAAGGGGAGGAGCCACCGACAGGCGCAGGTGCCGTGCAGCCGGGGCTTGCCCTGTGCCCACCTTGGGCCTAAGGTGGGGCCGTTTTACTGCCTCATTGAAGGAGCGTTTTCATGTCCACTCTCTATCCCCGCGTCGGGGTCGGCGTCATTCTGACCAACGCCCAAGGCCAGGTGCTGCTTGGCAAACGCAAAGGGAGCCATGCCCCCTACTGGTCGATCCCGGGTGGTCATCTGGAGTTGGGGGAGAGCTTCGAGTCGGCGGCGATCCGCGAGGTGGCCGAGGAGACCGGACTTGAGATCCACGGGCCCGAGGTGGTGGCGGTGACCAACAATCTGGAGACATGGCGCGAGAGCGGGCTGCACTATATCTCGGTGACGCTGCATGCCAAGGCCGATGGCGAGCCGAAGCTGCTGGAGCCGGAGAAGTGCGAAGGTTGGGTTTGGGGCGATCCGCGCGAGTTGCCCGAGCCTCATTTCGACGCCAGCCGTCAGTCCATCGCTTGCTGGCTGGCGGGGTGCTGCTATCTGCCGGGTGATATGCCCATGGTGTCGGCCGAATCAGCCTGATTGTCATAAAACGATCATCGCGCTGTCATAATATCCCCTCTCCATCGGGAGAAGAGGGATGAGGGAGAAGAGCGTGGGACAGGTATTTATTCAGTTTTTATGGCTGGGATGCATCAGCTTTGGTGGTCCGGCCGCTCATATCGGCTATTTCCAGCGCACCTTCGTCCAGCGGCTCGGCTGGCTGACACAGGCCGAGTTTGCCCGCCTGCTGGCGCTGTGCCAACTGCTGCCGGGGCCCGCCTCCAGCCAGCTGGGTTTCGCCATCGGTCGTCATCGCGCCGGTCTGGGCGGGGCGCTCTCTGCTTTTGTTGGCTTCACGCTGCCCTCATTTCTTCTGCTACTGGCGGCCGCGATCGGTATCGGCCAGCTGGGCAACAATCTGTGGCTCGATGCGGCGCTGCACGGCCTCAAGCTGCTGGCGCTCATCGTGGTGGCCGATGCGGTGCTCACCATGAGTCGTCAGTTTTGTGCCACGGGAATGACCCAGGGGATCATGGTGGTGACCGCTGCTGCACTCTGGTGGCAGCCCGGTCTGCTGACTCAACTGTTGATGCTGGCGGGAGCGGCGCTGATCTGCGCCCGCAGCCAGCGCGGGGCGGGGAGTCGCCCAGCCTCCGCCGAGCTGCCTTCTGCTGCCAGCAGTCAGCCCCATTGGCCGACCCTGCTGCTGTTTGGCATTCTTTTTATCGGTCTGCCGCTGCTCGGTAGTCCGCTTGGCCAGCTGGTTGCCGACTTCTATCGCGCCGGTAGTCTGGTGTTTGGTGGTGGCCATGTGGTGCTGCCGCTGCTGCAAGAGAGCGTGGGCCACACTCTCAACGAGCAGCAGTTTCTGACCGGTTACAGCCTGGCCCAGTTGGTGCCGGGCCCCATGTTTACCCTTGCCACCTATCTTGGCGCCCAGTTGCAGCCCGAGATGCCGATGAGCGGGGCCCTGTTGGCGACCCTGGCGCTCTTTGCACCCGGCTTTCTGCTGCTCTGGGCGGTGGGCCCCTGCTGGCAACAGTGGCTGGCCCGGCCCCGTCTGGCGGGGGCCGTCACCGGCATCAATGCTGCCGTAGTGGGCTTGTTGCTGGCGGCCCTCTATCAGCCGGTGTGGCAGAGCTCGGTGCTGGCGCCGACCGATCTGGCGCTGGCGGCCATCGGCTTTTATCTGCTGCGGGTGTTGAAGTTGCCGGTGCCGGCCATTGCGGCCCTGTTGGTGATGGCTGCTATCCTGCTGGCGTGAATGCGGTTAAATCCCGATAAAAAAACGGCGCCTCCATAGTGGAGGCGCCGTTTTTATTGGGTAAGCCGCTTAAGCGTCGGGTTCGAAATCCAGACTCAGGCTGTTGACGCAGTAGCGCTGGCCTGTCTCGGTCGGTCCGTCGGGGAAGACGTGACCGAGGTGAGAGCCGCACTGGCGGCAGGTGATCTCCACTCGCTTCATGCCGTGGCTGTTGTCCTCGGTGTACTCCACCGTCCCCTCGATGGCCTTGTCGAACGAGGGCCAGCCGCAGCCGGAATCAAACTTGGCTCCTGAGTGAAACAGCACGCTCTTGCAGCAGACACAGAGGTAGTCGCCGCTCTTGCGATTGTGGAGCAGGGCGCCGCTGTAGGGGCGCTCGGTGCCCTTCTCCCAGCAGACGTGAAACTGCTCGGGGGTCAGTTTGCTGCGCCACTGTTCCGGATTGTTACTGCTCATACCGACTCCTTGCCATCCATACCGGAGCCCAGCATAACGGCTCCGTAAAGCTGACTCCAGCATGCCTCTTATGCTTTGCCTGTATCTGTGATCGAGGTGGCAACCATCTCCTCACCGGATTCAGGGAGAATTTCCTGCTGCGGTGGCTGGGCATCCTCCGCCGTGCTGGCCAGCGCCACCCGCTCCAGCAGTTTGAGGGAGTGGGCCCGGCCGACTGCCACCTGCCGTTTGATGTCATCGGGCAGGAAGGGCAGCCCATCGTTGGTGGCGGTGTCGATGGTCTGGATCCACTCCAGCCCTTCCCCCGGCGGTGGCAGGCGGAACTGGATATCGTAGTCGCTGGCGTTGAACAGCACGTACCAGCGCTCGCCGACACAGTTGATCATGCCGATATCCATGGCGAACGCCTGCCCCATGGGGGCGTGCCAATCCTGATCGGTAAGCTGGTGGCCGTCCGGGTGATACCAGTTGACCTGATGGCAGCTGGACGGGGTGCCATTCCAACTGTCGTCGCTCAGCTGCAGGTTGGAGAAGACGCAGGACTCCGCCCGCAGCGCCATCATCTGCTGGGTGAAGGCGAACAGCCGCTCATCCTCCGGCCGCCACTGCCAGTTGACCCAGCTGATCTGGTTGTCCTGACAGTAGGCGTTGTTGTTGCCAAGCTGGCTGCGGCCCATCTCGTCGCCGGCGAGGAAGTGGGGAGTGCCTTGGGAGAGCAGCAGAGTGGCAATCAGATTGCGCTTCTGCTGCTGGCGCAGGCTGTTGACCCGCGGATCCAGGGTCGGCCCCTCTACCCCGTGGTTATAGGAGAGGTTGTTGCCGTGACCATCCCGATTGTCTTCACCGTTGGCCTGATTGTGGCGCTGGTTGTAGGAGACCAGATCCTCCAGGGTGAAACCGTCGTGATAGCAGAGGTAGTTGACGCTGGTGTGGGGGGAGCGCCAGTTCTTCGGGAAAATATCCCGCGAACCCACCAGACGGGTGGCGAAGTCCCCCATCTTGCCCGCATCACCGCGCCAGAAGGCGCGCACCGTGTCGCGGTAGCGGTCGTTGATCTCCTGCCACTGGCTCGGGAATTGACCCAGCCGGTAGCCGAAGGGGCCGATATCCCAGGGTTCGGCGATGAGCTTGACCTGTGACAGCACAGGGTCGGCCATCACGGCCTTGAAGAAGGCGCCCATGGGCTCGAACTCCCCCGCTTCCCGCGCCAGCGTCACCGCCAGATCGAAACGGAAGCCATCCACCTGCATCTCGGTGACCCAGTAACGCAGAGCATCGAGCACCAGCCGCAGGGTGTTGGGGTGATCCAGATTGACGCTGTTGCCACAACCGGTCACGTTGGCGTGACGGGTGTAGTCCGGGCCGTGGGGGCCCGCTTCGAAGGCGTAGTAACCAGCGTTGTCAAAGCCCTTGAACGAGAGGGTGGGACCGTCGAAGCCAGAGGCGGCAGTGTGGTTGTAGACCACATCCAGGATCACCTCGAGCCCGGCCCGGTGCAGCTCGCGCACCATGGTCTTGAACTCGGTCACCGCCTCGTCCGCTCGGGTGCTGTAGCGTGGCTCCGGGGCGAAGAAGGCGATGGGGTTGTAGCCCCAGTAGTTGGTCAGTCCCAACTGCTCCAGTCGAGGTTCCGACATGAAGGCGGCCACCGGCATCAGCTGCACCGAGGTGATGCCGAGGCTCTTCATATGCTCGATAACCAGCGGGTGACAGATGCCAAGGTAGGTGCCCTGCAGCGCTTTGGGGATCCCCGGGTGCTGCTTGGTAAAGCCCTTGACGTGGGTCTCGTAGATAATGGTGCGGGCCGGGCTGATCCCGGGTTTGCCAACCCCTTGCCAGTCAAAACTGTCATCCACTACCACCGACTTGGCAATCATCCCGGCACTGTCCCCCTGATAGAGGGCTTCATCCCAGTAGGTGGGACGACTGAGCGCCTTGGCGTAGGGGTCAATCAGCAGTTTTTGCGGATCGAACAGCATCCCCTCCTGCGGGGTGCCATAGACCCGATAGCCGTAGCGCTGACCGGCCTTTACGCCGCGCACGTAGCCAAAGCGATACTGGCCACGGCGGCCGGGCAACTCCAGCCGCATCAGCTCCTGCTCCTGCTCGTCGTACAGGCAGATCTCCACCTTGTCCGACTGGGGGGCCCAGACGCAGAAGTGGCAACCGTTCTCGTCAAGGCAGGCCCCCAGCGGGTGGCCCACCCCTTTTTCCATTACAAGCATCAAGACTCCTGTTTGATAAACAAGGTCGCCAGCGGCGGCAGATCCAGCACTATGCTGTGTGCCATCCCTTGCCAGGGGGTCGGCTCGGCAGCGAACACCAGACCTACATCATAGTTACTGCCCCAGTAATACTCGCTGTCGGTGTTGAGCACCACCCGATAGTGGCCCCCAGCTGGGACGCCGATCCGATATTCGAGACGGGGCACCGGGGTGAAGTTGCAAGCCACCACAATAGTCTGCTTGCCCTCTTTATCCGCCCGCAGCCAGGCAAAGATGCTGTTGTCGGCATCGTTGTGATCCAGCCAGCGGAAGCCGGTCTGCTCATAATCGGCCTGATACAAGGCAGGCTCATGACGGTAGAGGTGGTTGAGATCGTGGATCAGCCGCTGCTGACCGGCGTGCTTGGGATATTGCAGCAGATGCCACGGCAGTTGGGCGTCGTGGTTCCACTCGTTGCTCTGAGCGATCTCGGTTCCCATGAAATTGAGCTTCTTGCCCGGGTGGGCATACATGAAGCCCATGTAGGCCCGCAGGTTGGCGGCTTGCTGCCACTCGTCGCCCGGCATCTTGTAGAGCATGGAGTGCTTGCCGTGCACCACCTCGTCGTGGGAGAGCGACAGGATGAAGTTCTCGTCATAGTGGTAAACCATGGAGAAGGTCATGTCGTTGTGGTGGTAGCGACGGTGGATCGGCTCTTTCTGCATGTAGGTGAGGGTGTCGTGCATCCAGCCCATATTCCACTTGAAGCCAAAGCCGAGGCCGCCGAGGAAGGTGGGGCGGGAGACACCGGCAAAGGCGGTGGACTCTTCGGCGATGGTCATGGCGTGGGGGTACTTGCCGTAGACCTCCTCGTTGGTCCACTTGAGCAGACTGATCGCCTCGTAGTTGTGGTTGCCGCCATCGACGTTCGGTACCCACTCACCGGCGTTGCGGGAGTAGTCCAGATAGAGCATGGAGGCGACCGCATCCACCCGCAGGCCGTCGATGTGGAACTTGTCGAGCCAGAACAGGGCGCTCGCCACCAAGAACTGGCGCACTGTGTCGCGGCCAAAGTCGTAGATGTAGGAGTTCCAGTCCGGGTGCCAGCCACGGCGCGGATCTTCATATTCGTAGAGCGGGGTGCCATCGAAACGGGCCAGGCCGTGGGCATCGGACGGGAAGTGGGCGGGCACCCAGTCCAGAATGATGCCGATGCCGGCCTGGTGGCACTGGTCGACGAAGTATTTGAAATCATCAGCGGTGCCGTAGCGGCTGGTGGGGGAGAACATGCCCACCGGCTGGTAGCCCCAGGAGCCGCTGAAGGGGTGCTCGGAGACCGGCAGCAGCTCGATGTGGGTGTACTCCATCTCCTTGACGTAGGCGACCAGCTCCACCGCCAGCTCGCGCCAGCTCAGGCTGTCGCCATTGGGGTGGCGTTTCCAGGAGCCGACATGGAGCTCATAGATGGAGAGCGGCTGCTCGCGTTTGTCGTTGTGCTGGCTGGCAATCCACTCGGCATCCTGCCACTGGTACTGGGCGTGGTCATAGACCACGGAGGCGAACGACGGATACTGCTCGCAGTAAAAGCCGACCGGATCGCTCTTGTGGGGCAGCCGGTTGCCCATGGGGTCCTTGAGCTCGAACTTGTAGCGATCCCCGGCCTTGAGGCCCGGCACAAACAGCACCCAGTGACCGCACAGGCTACGCTGCATCGGGTGGCGGCGGCCATCCCAGAAGTTGAAATCGCCGATGAGGCTCACGGCGGTGGCGCTCGGCGCATAGACCGCAAAACGCACCCCCTCCACCTGCTGGCCAAGATGCTCCACGGTGCGCAGCTGGGCGCCAAGGGTGTGATAGAGGTTTTCCGGCTGGGCGGTCAGTTTGGCCAGGCCTGCCCAGGCGGCATCCTGAAACTGATAGGGGTCGATGACCTCGGTGGTGGCATCTTGGTAGCTGGCGATCAGCTGATAGGGGAAGGAGTTTTTGCGGCGGGTGAAAACAGTTTCAAAAAGACCCGATTCATCGGTGGGCGCCAGGGTGGCAACGACTTTGCCCGACTTGAGATCCTTGACGCGAACTTCGAGGGCATCAGGCAACCAGGCGGTCAGTTTGAGGCCGGGCCCATCCGGATTGGCCTGCAGGCCTAAGTGAGAGAAGGGATCGGAACAGCGGGCAGCAACCAAACGTTCAACGAGCATCGAGATTTCCTTTCATGACAGAGCATCCACTCCGGCCGAAGCCGGAGTGGATTTAGGTGAGAGCGCTGTGGGAGACAGCGTCTCAACGACTGGCCTCATCACGGGCTTGGCTCATCTTGCCAGCCAGTGCCTTGAGTGCCTCATTGGCAAAAATATCTTCCAGATCAGCGGAAAGCTTGCGGCGCCAGTTGGGGTATTCGTAACTGGTGCCCGGTACGTTGACCGGCTTGTCCATCTCCAGCCAATCTTCCAGCTGGGTACTGAACAGGGCGCAGCTGCCGCGGGACATGTGGATCTGCAGACCGTGGTTGAGTTCGGTGTTCATGCCTACCCAGTTCACGTCATGACTGATGTTGTCAGAGATGACCTTGTGGGCATGCAAGCTGTCGAGGATCCGCTGTTTGGCCTGGTGACGATCAGCATACAGAGTCTTCAAAACATCTTCATCCGGATACAGACCCAGTTGACGGCCGAGCGCCAAATCGTCGCAATGCCAGAAGCCCTTGAGGGTTGGCATGTCGTGAGTGGTCAGGGCCGACATCGCCTGCTCGGTGTAGTGCGCCGGGGAGATAAAGCCGCCATCTTCCTTGGAGCGCTCGAAGAAGAACACCTTGTAGGAGTGAACGCCGTTCTCTTTCAGGGTCACGTCGATCCCCTCCGGCACGGTGCCCAGATCCTCGCCGATCAGCAGGCACTGATTACGGTGGGATTCGAGGGCCAGAATGCCCAGCAGATCGTTGACCGGATAGTAGATGTAGGCGCCCTTGGCGGCGGACGCTCCGGGCGGTACCCACCACAGGCGCAGCAAGGCCATCACGTGGTCGATACGCAGTGCGCCGCAGGAGCGCATGTTGGCACGGAACAAGTCCACCATCGGCTGGTAGGCCGCTTCAAACAGCTTGTTCGGGTTCATCGGGGGCAGGCCCCAGTTCTGACCAAGCGGGCCGAGGATATCGGGCGGCGCACCGACCGAGGCTTTCGGGCAGTAGAGATCCTGGTTGGCCCAGATCTCGGTGGAGCCTTCGGAGACGCCCACCGCCAGATCCCGGTAGATCCCCATCACCATGCCGGCAGCCTTGGCACGGGCATCGGCTTGCGCCAGCTGCTCGTCGGCCAGGAACTGCAGATAGAGGTAGAAGTTGACATCTTGCGGGTGCGCGGCCATCCAGGCGGCAACGGCAGGATTGTGGTAATCGCGCAGTTCCTGCGGCCATACCGGCCAGCCCCAGGCATTTTCGCCTTTGGCATAGAAGTGGGCCTGCAGGGCATCAAATGCTGCTTGCTGTTGCAGGCTGTCGCCACCGGCGGCCACGAAGGCATCAAAGGCGGCCTGACGCTCGGCGCCAAGGCTGGCTTCGTCGAACACCTGACGCAGCATGCCGAGTTTGGTCTGGATCACGCCGGTGTAATCGACGTTCTCTTTGGCGCGCAGATCGGCCAGATGTTGCTGGAAGGCAGGGCTCGCCACTTCCGCCTTCAGGCGATCGCTCTGCTGGAATTCGGGCACCGCTTCCACATTGATATAGGCCACGTTGAGCCAGCGACGGGAAGAGGGGCTGTAGGGACTGGCGCTCTCCGGATTGGCCGGATAGAGGGCGTGGATAGGGTTGAGACCGACGAAGTGGGCACCCCAGGCGGCCGCTTTCTCGACCAGCTGGCCCAGATCGCTGAAATCACCGATACCCCAGTTGTGGCGGCTGCGCAGGCAGTAGAGCTGCACGCTCGGGCCCCATACCTTGCGGCCATCGGCAATCGGCGCCTGTTTGTAGCAGGCCTTGGGGGCGACAATGAGGCGCATGGTGGCCAGCGGTTCGTCATTGCCCTCTTCCAGCAACACCAGCTGGTGATAACCCAGCTCCGGGGCCATATCCAGAGTGACACGATAGGCCTGGCACTCCATCTCTTCAAATTCGGCCACGCCGACCAGCTCACCCTCGATGGGGGTGAATTGACCGGACAGCACTGCACCCTGCTCCTGCTGGAGCTGCCAGGTGAGGGCGTCGTTGACGAATTCGATGGGGAGGCGAACCTCAAGGGTAACGGCGTCGCCGGTGCGAACCACCATCACAGGATCCAGCGCCCGCAGCCAGTGCTGGCGATGCTCCTCTTCCAGCTGCTGCACCAGTGCGGCCTCGTCATCGACGCGGTAGCCCATGGCGCCCAGCATGGCGGCCTTGCTCTCTTCGGATACCTGGGCCGGGTGGCCCCAGGCATCGACATACTCGCTGGCGATACCTTTTGCGGCAGCCAGCTGTTCAATCAGGGTGGTCATAGTTTGAGAATTCCCGCTGTGGATTCTATCTATACTATTTTGTTTGATTTTTATGGGGTGGTACTTGAACAGTGGCTCTTTGGCCATGCTAAACCGCGCACATTTTTACATATCTCTGTGAATGGTTGTGTGACCGAGTAGGCACTATTGTTGATATCTGCGCGATGCCACGATCTGGCACTTTTTTCGTCAAAACGTGGTAATCAGTTACATAAACAGAAAATTAATTTCACAGTTTTTCATGATATAGCGCAATTTCAGACAGAATGTTGGTTGACTCACCGGAGAGTTCTAGTAAATTTACAAGCGGAATTTTCTTTGACTACTGAACAGTTAGGTAACTAAATATGACTATCAAAGTAGGTATTAACGGTTTTGGCCGTATCGGTCGTTTCGTATTCCGTCTGGCTTGCGAGCGTGCAGACATCGAAGTTGTTGGTATCAACGACCTGATCGATGTTGACTACATGGCTTACATGCTGAAGTACGATTCAACTCACGGTCGTTTCAACGGTACCGTTGAAGTTAAAGACGGCAACCTGGTTGTAAACGGCAAAACCGTACGTGTTACCGCTGAGCGTGACCCGGCCAACCTGAAGTGGGGCGAAATCGGTGTTGACGTTGTTGCTGAAGCTACCGGTCTGTTCCTGACCGACGAGACTGCTCGTAAGCACATCGCTGCTGGTGCCAAGAAAGTTGTTCTGACTGGCCCGTCCAAAGACGCTACCCCGATGTTCGTAATGGGTGTTAACGACTCTACCTACGCTGGCCAGGACATCGTTTCCAACGCTTCCTGCACCACCAACTGCCTGGCACCGATCGCCAAGGTTCTGAACGATACCTTCGGTATCGAGTCTGGCCTGATGACCACCGTTCACGCTACCACTGCTACCCAGAAGACCGTTGATGGTCCGTCTGCCAAAGACTGGCGCGGTGGCCGCGGTGCGGCTCAGAACATCATCCCGTCCTCTACCGGTGCTGCCAAAGCTGTTGGCGTAGTTATCCCGGAACTGAAAGGCCTGCTGACCGGTATGGCTTTCCGTGTTCCGACTCCGGACGTGTCTGTTGTTGACCTGACCGTTAACCTGAAGAAAGCTGCCACCTACGCAGAAATCTGCGAAGCGATGAAAGCTGCTTCCGAAGGCGCTATGAAAGGCGTTCTGGGCTACACCGAAGACGAAGTTGTATCTACCGACTTCCTGGGTGAGCGTCAGACCTCCGTATTCGACGCTAAGGCTGGTATCCAGCTGAACGACAAATTCGTTAAAGTTGTATCCTGGTACGACAACGAAATGGGCTACTCCAGCAAAGTTCTGGACCTGATCGCTCACATCTCCAAGTAATTTGGGATGCGCAATCGCGTAGCTTGAAAAAGGCGGCCATTGGCCGCCTTTTTGTTTTTCGGTTTCCCCTGATGACAGGAGTCCACATGCAATCCATTCGTCCCCTGACAGCCAATTGCAAGCTTGCCAACAATGCGGCCGGTCTGCCGGTTCTCACCATTAATAACGACTATGCCAAGGCCGAGATCAGCCTGTTTGGCGCCCATGTGCTGAGCTATCAGCGTCATGGCGAGCCGGCCTCCATCTGGCTGAGTGACAAGGCGGTGCTGGATGGCAGCAAGCCTGTTCGCGGTGGTATCCCGATCTGCTGGCCCTGGTTTGGCCCGGCGCCCGCCCGCGTCGGTAGCGGCAAGCCCTCCCACGGTTTTGCCCGTACCACCCTCTGGATGCTGGACGGGGTCTCCGATCACGCCGATGGCACGCTCGTTCATCTCTCCCTGCGCGACAGCGACGCAACCCGCGCCCTGTGGGATCACGCCTTCGAGCTGGAGCTGGATGTGCTGGTTGGCAAAGAGCTCTCGCTGGTGCTGACCACTCGCAACACCGGTAGCCAGCCGCTGACCTATAGCGGTGCGCTGCACACCTATTTGCAGATCAGCGCACCAGAGGCGGTGAGCGTGAGCGGTCTGGGCGAGTCCTATGCCGACAAGCTGACCGGACAGGATGCCAAGCAGCAGGGTGCATTGACCCTGAGCGGGCCGCTGGATCGGGTCTACTGGCAGCCAGAGGCGCTGGTGAGCGTGCAGGATGGTGAGCGCGAGACCCGGGTTGTGAGCGGCAACCACGACAGCGTGGTGGTCTGGACCCCCTGGCTGGAAGGGGCCATCGCCATGGCCGACATGAGTGACTATGGCTATCGCACCATGCTCTGCGTCGAAGCGGCCATCGCCGGTGAGGCGGGTGTGACCGTTGCGCCGGATGATGAGCACAGTCTCTCTACCGTGATCATCTGATCAGGATGAGGTTCAGATAAATAAAGAGGGCTCCCGCGGGAGCCCTCTTTGCATCTCGTGACGGCGGCAATCAGGCGTTGCCCTGGGTCTTGAGCTTGAGTTCGGCGGCGAAATTGAGCATGCGATCGAGGGGGATCAAGGCTTTGACCCGCAGATCTTCATCGACATGGATCTCGTGGCGCTCGGCACCGTCGGTGAGCGCCTCCTTGATCGCCACCAGACCGTTCATCGCCATCCAGGGGCAGTGGGCGCAGCTGCGGCAGGTGGCGCCATCGCCACCGGTCGGTGCTTCCACCATCTCTTTCTCCGGACAGGCCTGCTGCATCTTGTAGAAGATGCCCCGATCGGTCGCCACGATCAGCTTCTGCTGGGGCAGCTCCTTGGCTGCCTTGATCAGCTGACTGGTGGAGCCCACCGCATCGGCCAGCTCGATCACCGAGGCGGGGGATTCCGGATGAACCAGCACGGCGGCATCCGGATTCTGCTCTTTCAGCTCGCGCAGGGCACGGGCCTTGAACTCGTCGTGGACGATGCAGTGGCCCTGCCAGCGCAGCATCTGCGCCCCGGTCTTCTTCTCGATATAGGCGCCCAGATGGCGATCCGGGCCCCAGATGATCTTGTGACCCAGACTGTCTAGGTGTTCGACGATCTCTAGCGCAATGCTGGAGGTCACCACCCAGTCAGCCCGCGCTTTGACGGCGGCCGAGGTATTGGCGTAGACCACCACGGTATGATCCGGGTTGGCATCGCAAAACGCTGAGAACTGCTCGATGGGACAGCCCAGATCGAGGGAGCATTCGGCCTCCAGGGTCGGCATCAGCACCCGCTTGTGGGGGCTCAGGATCTTGGAGGTCTCGCCCATGAAACGTACCCCGGCGACGATCAGGGTTTGTGCCTCATGATCGCGGCCAAAGCGGGCCATCTCCAGTGAGTCTCCGACGAAACCGCCGGTGGCTTCGGCCAGCGCCTGGATCTCGGGATCCGTGTAGTAGTGGGCAACCAGTACCGCCTTGCGCTCCTTGAGCAGCGCCTTGATTTCTGTGGTCAAGGTCGTTCTCTGCTCGGCACTCAGGGGAAGAGGTTTGGCCGGAAAGGGGTAGTCCATCGCGACTACCGGCGGGACACTGCTCAGTGCATTGCTCATTGCGACTGTTCCATCAACGCTCGGGAAGGCAAAAATTATAACCAGAAGCCTGCCACAAACCCATCAACAAATCGGGTGAAGCGCAAGTGGGCGAATATACTCAAGTAAATCGTTGTTATTCTGCCATAAGGAGTTGTCGCATGAAGCAACGTTCCCTCAAGTTCAAGCTGTTGTGCCTTACCATGGGACTGTTTCTGCTGACCGGGCTGGCCATGACCCTGTTGCAATCGGCCTCGTTCAGTTCCCTTCGCAGCATGGTGATGACCCAGACCAGCGATGCACTGGAAGAGGAGGTCTCCCGCAGCCTGCAGTATCAGGCAGAGCGCTATGCCATCCAGATTGCCTCGCTGATGCAGAACTCCTATCAGATCCCCCTGACCGTGACCGCCCAGATTGAAGCCGGGATGGCCAAACCGGAACTGCGGTTGTCGCGACCCCAAGTGGAGTCTCTGCTCGGCAGCAGCCTGCAGCAGGCGAGCGGGATCAGCTCCATTTATGCCCAGTTTGAACCGGATGGCTATGATGGCGAAGATGGCAACTGGCTGGGCGGGGCCAGCCACTCGGTGGCAGGAAAGGGGAGTCTGGAGGTCTATTTCACCAAGGATCAGGGAGGGGCCGTCGCTCAGCAAGCGGTGGACGCTGCTGCCAGCGAGGCCAAGTTTGATACCTCCCTCAACGAGTTTGGCATTCGCAACAGCGAGTGGTATCTCTGTGGTCGCGATACCCGCCAGCCCTGCCTGATGGAGCCTTATCTCTACGAAATCAACCCGGGCAACAAGATGCTGATGACCAGTCTGACTGTGCCCGTGCTGCGTGACGGCAAGTTTGTCGGGCTGGCCGGGGTGGATATGAACCTGCCCATCTTCCAGCAACTGGCTGAAAACCTTGGCAAGAGCCTCTATGACAACAAGGCGGATGTGACCCTGGTCAGCAAGATGGGGCTGATTGTGGGCAGCAACCGCTATGCCGACAAGCTGGGCCGTCCACTCAAGGAGGTGGGCCTGACCCTGCCTGACGGTCAGCCGGTCAGCAGCGACAGTGACTTTATTCTTCATCAGCCCATCCGGGTTGAGGCAGCCAATACCCAGTGGTGGTTGATGATCAAGGTGCCCAAGGCGCTGGCGCTCGGCAAGGCGCACGCCATCAGCAGTGAGCTGGGTGCCCTGCTGGTGGATGGCCAGCGGCAGCAGATCATCGCCATGGGCGGTATCACCCTGTTGGTGCTGGGGCTGCTGGTCTGGTTTATCCAGACCATCACAGCGCCGCTTTCCCTTATCAGCCGCCATGTGGGCCATCTCTCCAGCAACGAGGGGGACCTGACCCAGCAGATGGAGATCGACACCCATCAGGAGCTGATCGATCTGGGTTCCCAGCTCAATGCCTTCCTCGGCAAGCTGCGGGGCATGGTGCAAATGAGCAAGGGGATTGGTCAGCAGGTCTACCAGCAGGCGCGGGAGATGAAACATACCGCCGACACCATGCGCAGCAGTCTGGACGAGCAGAATCTGGAGCTGGAGAGCGTAGTGAGCGCCATGCATCAGATGAGCACCACGGCAGTCAGCGTGGCGGGTTATGCCGAGCAGGCAGCGCAGGAGTCGGAAGCGGCGACCCACCACATCAATACCGCCCAGCAGACCCTCAGCAATGCCCGCAACGAGATCCATACTCTGGTTGGCGATATGCATGAGGCGGATAAAGCGGTGGCGCTGGTGGCCCAGCGCAGCACCAATATCAGCCGGATCCTCGATGTGATCCGCGCCATTGCCGAGCAGACCAACCTGCTGGCCCTCAACGCCGCCATCGAAGCGGCGCGGGCAGGGGACATGGGCCGCGGCTTTGCAGTGGTGGCGGATGAGGTGCGGGCGCTGGCCAACAAGACTCGTGAATCGACCGATGAGATTGGCCAGCTGATTGGCAGTTTGCAGACCGAGGTGAGCAGCAGCCAGCGTCTGATGAATACCGGCATCGAGCGCTCCACCACCACGGTGCAGGGTACCGAGCAGGCGTTCGAGGCACTCAATCGGGTGGTGGCCCAGATCCAGCAGATCCACGACCACATCAGTCAGGTGGCTACCGCCGCAGAGCAGCAGAGCGCCGTCAGTGATGATATCAACAAGAATTTGATGCGGATTGGTGATACCGCCAACGTGATCGGGCAGGAGGCCAGCTCCAGCCATCAGCTGAGCGAAGCGCTGGAGCAAGCGGCCACGGCGCTCGCCAGTCAGCTCGATCGGCTGCGTACCTGAGTCGTTGCCAGAGAGACAAAAGCCCGCGAGCGATCGCGGGCTTTTTTATGACTCGATGGCAGAGTTGCGTCAGTTGCGGGGTTCAACCAGCAGGATGTGGGAGTCGGCCCCCACCACCCTGACCTTGCTGCCAGCTGGCAGCGACTCGTCGCAGCGCACCGTCCAGACTGTGTCGTCCAGATGCACCCGACTGGTGCCCTGAGTCACATCATCCAGCAGGGTCAGCTCGCGGCCCATATAGCTCTGCATCCGCTCGTTGATGGTGCTGGCGGCATCCTGACCCGAGTTGTCACGCTGGTGCTGCCAGCGCCACCAGGCCCAGGTGGTGAGCAGGGATTGCACCGCAAACAGCAGCAACTGCGCCTGCCAGCCAAAGGGCCAGATCAGCAGCAGTAGCCCCACTTCCAGCGCGGCGATGCCGGTCCAGAGCAAAAAGCCCACCGAGCCGAGCACCTCGATGGCCAGCAGAATGAAGCCGAGTCCCAGCCAGTGCCAGTGGGTCAGCCCCTCTAACAGGGCTGTCATGACTTGCTGCCCTTGCCATCTTTGTTGAACAGCTCGGCCATACCAGCCACAGAGCCAATCAGGCTGCCTGCTTCCAGCGGCATCATGATGATCTTGCTGTTGGGGCCTTCACCGATGCGGGCCAGTGCCTCGGTATATTTCTGAGCCACGAAGTAGTTGATGGCCTGCAGGTCTCCTTCCGCAATTGCCTGGGAGACCATATGAGTCGCCTTGGCTTCCGCCTCGGCAGCCCTCTCTCGCGCTTCGGCTGCGAGGAAGGCAGCCTGACGTTCACCTTCGGCTTTGAGGATCTGGGACTGCTTCTCGCCTTCCGCTTTCAGGATCTTGGACTGGCGCACCCCTTCGGCTTCCAGTACCTCGGCCCGTTTCTGGCGCTCGGCCTTCATCTGGGCGTTCATCGCCTCGACCAGTGCCAGCGGCGGGCGCACATCTTTAATCTCGATGCGGGTCACTTTGATACCCCAGGGGGCGGTGGCGGCATCCATGGTGCGCAGCAGTTTCTCGTTGATGGTGTCGCGCTGGGAGAGCATCTCGTCCAGCTCCATGGCGCCGAGCACGGTGCGCATGTTGGTCATGGTGAGATTGCGGATGGCGCTGGTGAGATCGTTGACCTCGTAACCCGCTTTGCGGGCATCCACCACCTGCACAAAGCTGATGGCGTCGATGGTGACGTTGGCGTTGTCGCGGGAGATCACCTCTTGTGCCGGGATATCCAGCACCTGCTCCATCATGATGATCTTGTGGCCGACCCGATCCACGTAGGGGATCAGCAGGTTGAGGCCCGGGGTCAGGGTGCGGGTGTAGCGGCCGAAGCGCTCCACCGTCCAGTTGTAGCCCTGGGGCACTATCTTGATGCCCGCGCTCAGGGTGGCGAGCACCAGGAACACGAAAATCCCTAGCACAATCAATGATTCATTCATCATTTAGCTCCTTATGAAACACAGTCCCTAGCCTATGGTCTGGCGTCAGGTACCACAAGTGACTTTGTACGCCTTTGTCATGAATGGGCTTTGCTAATTACCAAAACGCATTAAAAAGCATTTTTTATTATTTTGAGGGATAAGCTGTCCTGCCTATAGTCGCCCCATATTAGTCGTGTTCCGAGGGATGGGCCGAAATGGATTATTTACCTATGTTTGCCAAGTTGGAAGGCCGCCCGGTACTGCTGGTGGGCGGGGGCGAGGTTGCCCTGCGCAAGGCGCGCCTGCTGCTGGCGGCCGCTGCCCGGCTGACCCTGGTCTCCCCGGAACTTGAACCGGAATTTGCGGAATTCACCGGTCGTTTCACCCATCTGGCGGAGCGTTTCACCCCGGCCCATCTGGCAGGCCAGATCCTGGTCGTTGCCGCTACAGACAATCTCGAAGTCAATGCGCTGGTTTATCAGAGTGCCAACCAGCTGGGTCTGTTCGTCAACGTGGTGGATGACCCCAAACGCTCCAGCTTTATCTTCCCCTCGATCATCGATCGCTCGCCGCTGATGGTGGCGGTCTCCAGCGGTGGCAAGGCGCCGGTGCTGGTGCGCCTATTGCGTGAGCGGCTGGAGAGCCTGCTGCCGCGCCATCTCGGCGGGCTGACCGAGCTCTCCGGCCGGGTTCGTGACAAGGCCAAACGGGTGCTCTCCTCGATTTCCGACCGTCGCCGTTTCTGGGAGCGCGCCTTTGCCTCCAACACCCTCGCCAGCCTGATTGAAAAAGAGGATTGGCAAGGGGCCGAGCAGTGGCTGAGCGATGGCCTCGATCAGGCGAAAAGCGAAGTGGGCGAGGTGGTGCTGGTCGGTGCGGGTCCCGGTGATCCTGGCCTGCTGACCCTCAAGGCGCTGCAACAGATTCAACAGGCTGAAGTGGTGCTCTACGACCAGCTGGTCTCCGCCGAGATCCTCGATCTGGTGCGCCGCGATGCCACTCTGGTGTCGGTCGGCAAGAAGGCGGGAGCCCACAGCGTGCCGCAGGAGGAGACCAATCGCCTGCTGGTTGAGTACGCCAAGGCGGGTAATCGTGTAGTGCGGCTCAAGGGGGGCGATCCCTTTATGTTTGGCCGGGGTGGCGAGGAGCTGGAAGTGCTGGCCGATGAAGGCGTCCCCTTCTCGGTGGTACCCGGCATCACGGCCGCCGCCGGTGCCACCGCCTATGCCGGCATTCCGCTCACTCACCGTGATTACGCCCAGAGCGCCGTCTTTATTACCGGCCACTGCCAAAAAGAGGGCAAGGAGCCCGACTGGCAGCAGCTCGCCGCCACCAGTCAGACCCTGGTCATCTACATGGGGCTGATGCGCTCCGAGCATATCCAGCAGCAGTTGGTGGATCACGGCCGAAGCCAAGCCACCCCCATCGCCATCATCGAGCGCGGCACCACATCCCGCCAGCGGGTGCTGACCGGCACCTTGGCTGATCTGGCCGAGCTGGCCAAACAGGCGGTGAGCCCGTCGCTTATCGTCATCGGCGAAGTGGTCGCCCTGCGCGATCGGCTGGCCTGGTTTGGAGAGCAGGGCGGCGAGCAGCTGCGCGCTAACCCGGATCTCGATGGCTGCGACCTCAAGCTGGTGCAGCTGGCCTGACCCGGAAAGAGATATTTGATGCGGCTGCCAGCGCGGCCGCGCACTGAACCACCCAGCGCCCCGAGCAGGCGCATAAGCAATGACCCGAGGACCAACATGGACCGTGAAAGATTGACGCACTTGCAGCAGCTGGAAGCCGAGAGCATCCATATCATCCGCGAGGTGGCTGCCGAATTTGAAAACCCGGTGATGATGTACTCCATCGGCAAGGACTCCTCCGTCATGCTGCACCTGGCCCGCAAGGCCTTCTATCCGGGCAAGATCCCGTTCCCCTTGCTCCACGTCGACACCGACTGGAAGTTCAAGGAGATGATCAAGTTCCGCGACGAGACCGCCAAAAAGTACGGGTTGGATCTCATCGTCCACAAGAACCCGGATGGCCTCGCCATGGGCATCAACCCCTTTGTGCACGGCAGCGGCAAGCACACCGACATCATGAAGACCGAGGGGCTCAAGCAGGCGCTCAACAAATACGGCTTCGACGCAGCCTTCGGTGGCGCCCGTCGCGATGAAGAGAAGTCCCGCGCCAAGGAGCGGGTCTACTCCTTCCGTGACAAGTCCCACCGCTGGGATCCGAAGAACCAGCGCCCGGAGCTGTGGCGCGTTTACAACAGCCAGGTCAACAAGGGGGAGAGCATCCGGGTGTTCCCGCTCTCCAACTGGACCGAGCTGGATATCTGGCAATACATCTATCTGGAAAAGATCGACATAGTGCCGCTCTACTTCGCCGCTTACCGTCCGGTGGTGGAGCGCAACGGCATCAAGATCATGGTGGATGACGATCGCATGCCGCTGACCGCCGAGGATGAGGTGAAGCAGGAGCTGGTGCGCTTCCGCACCCTCGGCTGCTACCCGCTGACCGGGGCCATCGAATCCGATGCCACCACATTGCCGGAAATTATTGAAGAGATGCTGCTCACCACCTCGAGCGAGCGGCAAGGGCGGCTGATTGACCACGATCAGGCCGGCTCCATGGAGCAGAAGAAGCGTCAGGGATATTTCTAAGGAGTCGTCAGCATGAACAGCCATATTCAGACCGCCATCACCGAACAGGGCATTGAAGCCTATCTGCACGCCCAGCAGCACAAGAGCCTGCTGCGTTTTCTCACCTGCGGCAGCGTGGATGACGGCAAGAGCACCCTTATTGGTCGCCTGCTGCACGACTCCCAGCAGATTTATGAAGATCAGCTCAAAGCACTGGAGTCCGACAGCCAGAAGCTCGGCACCACCGGCGAGAAGCTGGACTTGGCACTGCTGGTAGACGGCCTGCAAGCGGAACGCGAGCAGGGCATCACCATCGACGTAGCCTACCGCTATTTCTCCACCGCCAAGCGCAAATTTATCATCTCGGATACCCCGGGCCATGAGCAGTACACCCGCAACATGGCCACCGGCGCTTCCACCTGCGATCTGGCCATCATCCTGATCGACGCCCGCAAGGGGGTGCTGGATCAGACCCGCCGCCACAGCTTTATCGCGAGCCTGCTCGGCATCAAGCAGTTCGTGGTGGCGGTCAACAAGATGGATCTGGTGGAGTTCAGTCAGGAGGTGTTCGAGCGCATCAGTGCCGATTACCGCGAGTTCGCCAAGAAGCTCAGCGTCGACACAATCCATATCGTGCCGGTCTCGGCGCTGGACGGCGACAACGTGGTCAACCAGAGCGACAAGCTGGCCTGGTATCAGGGCGAAACCCTGCTCTCCCTGCTTGAAACCGCCGAGGTTGAGCGCGAGCTGGAGCGCCATCCGGTGCGCCTGCCGGTGCAGTATGTGAACCGCCCCAACCTCGATTTTCGCGGCTTCGCGGGCACGCTCGCCTCCGGCATCCTGCGGGTGGGCGACAAGCTGGCGGTGCTGCCGTCGGGCAAAGAGAGCACAGTGACCCGCATCGTCACCTTCGACGGGGATCTGGAGTACGCCCTGCCGGGTCAGGCCATCACGGTCACCTTTGCCGATGAGATCGACATCAGCCGCGGCGACTTGCTGGTGGATGCCGCCAAGCGGCCGCAAGTGACCCAGAATGTGCTGGCCCATATCGTCTGGATGGGGGAGGAGTCCCTGCAACCGGGTCGGGTCTACGACGTCAAGCTGGCCACCAAGAAGAGTCGCGGTCAGGTGGAGGCCATCCGCCACCGCATCGAGATCAACAAGCTGGACGAGTTGCCTGCAAGCGAGCTCAAGCTCAACGAGATCGGCCTGTGCGAGCTGAGCCTCACCGACCCGGTGGCGTTCGACCCGTATCAGGAGATCCGTGATACCGGCAGCTTTATCCTGATCGACCGGCTGACCAACGTCACCGTCGGCGCCGGCATGATAGTGGAAGGCTTGGCCGCCAAAGCGGTAAAAGGGCACTACAGCGAGTTCGAAATCGAGCTCAACGCGCTGGTGCGCAAGCACTTCCCGCACTGGCAAGTCCTTGCCATCGGTAACGACACAAGCAAGGAGTAAGCCCATGACCTGGCAACAATTCCTGGTGCTGGGTCTGCTGGCTGCTCTCGTGGCCCTGCTGATCCAGGGCAAACTCCGCCCGGCGCTGCTCTTCTCGGGCGCCGTGCTCATCACCTACCTGAGCGGGTTGGCGGATATCAACGCCGTGGTGGCGGGCTACACCAACAGTGCTCTGTTGACGCTGGTGCTGTTGCTGCTGGTGTCGCTGGCGGTGGAGAAGACCCGCATCATGAGCTGGTTCGCCAATCTGGTGGGCACGGGTTCATTCAACAAGGTGCTGGTGAAGGTGTGGTTCTCCACCGCCTTCCTGTCTGCCTTCGTCAACAACACCGCCGTGGTGGCCTCCATGCTGGGAGCGGTCAAACGCAACCCCAACCATGCGCCGTCGCGACTGCTGCTGCCCATGTGCTTCGCGGCCACCTTTGGCGGGGTGCTGACCCTCATCGGCACCTCCACCAACCTGATCGTCAACAGCTTCCTCATCAAGATGGGGGCGCCGCCGCTCGGCATGTTCGACTTCTTTATGGTGGGAGCGGGCACCCTGCTGACCGGTCTGGTGGCCGTGCTGCTGTTTGCCCGTCACCTGCCGGAGCAGGATACCGAGATGAGCCGCGAATCCGGCTACTTTCTCGAAGCCAAGGTGGGCGCCGGTTCGCCGCTGGCGGGGTGCAGCGTCAAGGAGAACGGCCTGCGCAGCCTGAAAAGCCTCTATCTGGCGGAAATCATTCGCGGCGAGCAGGTGATCTGCCCGGTGCAGCCGGAACACGAGCTGCACGAAGGGGACGTTCTGCTGTTTTGCGGCGATGTGGAGAGCGTCGGCGTGTTGCAGGAGATGAAGGGGCTGGATCTCTACGGCCAGCACCGCCTTAATGGCCAGCATCTGGTGGAGGTGATCGTCAGCCACAGCTCGCGGCTGGTGGGTCAGACCATCAAGGATGCCGAATTTCGCACCCACTTCGATGCGGTGGTGCTGGCGGTGCGTCGCGGCGAAACCCAGCTTACCGGCGGCCTCGGCCAGATTGAACTGCACGCCGGTGATACCCTGCTGCTGGCCCCCGGCCCCCAGTTTGCCCGTAACAAGTCGCTGGGGCGGGAGTTTGTGGTGGTGAGCGGGCTGGAAGCCTCCACCCGTCTCGATGGCAAGCGCAGCGCTGCCGTGGTGTTGGGGTTTCTCGGGGTGTTGGCGCTCTCGGTATTCGATCTGGTGCCGCTGTTCAAGGGCTTGCTGCTGATGCTGGTGGCGCTGCTGCTTACCCGCATTCTGACTCTGGACGAGATCCGCCGCCGCTTTCCGCTGGATATCTGGCTGGTGGTGGGCGGGGCGCTCGCCATCGCCGATCAGCTGGAAAAGAGCGGGCTGGCCAAGCTTATCGCCGACTGGCTGATGGGGGAGTTCAACGGTGCCAGCCCCATCATCGCCTTTATCGGTATTTATGTGTTTACGCTGGTGCTGACCGAGCTGATGAGCAACAACGCGGCCGCCGCGCTGGCCTTCCCCATGGGTTACCAGCTGGCGCTCAGCATGGATGTCTCGACCATGCCGTTTATTCTGGCGGTGCTGTTCGGGGCGAGCTCCAGCTTTATCCTGCCCTACGGCTACCAGACCAACCTGATGGTCTATGCCGCGGGCAACTACAAGATGCCGGACTACCTCAAGCTGGCCCTGCCGGTCTCGCTGGCCTATAGCCTCGGGGTGATTGTGATGGTGCCCCTGCTGTTTCCGTTTTAAGGCGTGAGCGCCAATCAAGGCGTGTTGGGTGAGCAATACCATGGCATCAGCACGTTGGCGGCTGATAGTCCGAAGCGGCTCCCCGTGGTGCCGGACAGTTTAAGTTTTGAGGCGTGAGCGCCAAGCAAGGAGTGTTGGATGAGCAATGCCATGGCACCAGCACGTTGTCGGCCGATAGTCCGAGGCGGCTCCCCGTGGTGCCGGACCGTTTAAGTTTTGAGGCGTGAGCGCCAATCAAGGAGTGTGGGATGAGTAATATCGTGTGGCACAAGCATGCCGTCGACAAACAGAGCCGGGCCGAGCTTAAAGGGCAAAAACCGCTGGTGATCTGGTTTACCGGGCTGTCGGGGGCGGGCAAATCGACCCTGGCGGGGGCGCTGGAACAGGCGCTGGCGGCACAAGGCAAGCACACCTATCTGCTGGATGGGGACAATGTGCGCCACGGCCTCTGTGGCGATCTTGGTTTCGATGATGCCGCGCGGCAGGAGAATATCCGCCGGGTTGGCGAGGTGGCAAAACTGATGGTGGATGCGGGCCTTATCGTGCTCACCGCCTTTATCTCGCCGTTCCGTGCCGAGCGGGCGCTGGTACGAAATCTCTTGGGCGAAGGGGAGTTTGTCGAGGTGTTTGTCGATGCGCCGCTCGCCATCTGTGAAGAGCGCGATCCCAAGGGGCTCTATAAAAAGGCGCGGGCAGGGGAGATCCGTAACTTTACCGGCATCGACTCCGCCTACGAGGCACCGGAGCAGCCGGAAATCCATCTGCTGAACGCCGGCAAGCCGGTCGAGGTGTTGGTGGAGGAGTTGCTGGCCGCTCTGCGGCAGGGGAATTATTTGTAGTTGTTGAGTTGCGCCATTTGATAAAGGGAGCTGGATTGTTATTTCGGCGCGGTTATTCGCGATTGTCCGAATACGCTACGCTATTTGAACCTACGGGCTGGAAACGCCACGCGTTGACAGTCCCTCTTGAGGCGTTTGTTATGTTTATTTTGCGCCGTCATAGATTTTATTTTTAAATGATGCATCATCAAAATCCCGAATGTACTCTATTAAATTAATAATATACTCTTTTACATCTTCTTCATTCACATCATCAAATGATAGCTTTTTCACAAAAAAGACTAATCTAGACCAAGATTTAAAATGCTCTTTAGATAAATCCGCCGCCACGGGCAATAGAGCCGTGATAGCATCAACATCAATTTTGCAATGTTTTTTGAAATCATTACCAACCTTTTCATACACATCATTTCCAGACAAAGCTCTAACTTCATCTCTCAGGCTATTTAAAATAGCATGATTTTCATTATGATTTTCTCCATAAAAACTGAAAGAAGTTGGAATGGAGTCAAAAGCCCTTAATTTATTGATTGTAAATATTATATATTTCCGCAAGACACGCTCTTTATCTATTTTATTTTGGTTATCAATTCTCTCTTGCCATTTATTAAATATAGCCAATATTATCAGCAACTCTAAAAACATCCCCGTAAACTCTGGGATAAGACTTCCTTTATAATAATCAATAACAATATCGCTGTTAACAATTCCATGGCTTAGCAAATAAACTAGTACCAATAAGCAAACCCACATAATATTATTTTTATTTAAGAACCTCATTCTTACCTCTTAATAAACATAACGTTTGGTTAAGGGGCGGGCTTTAGCCCGACCCAGTGAGCGTAGTGAATGATTTGAACCACTGGTTAGATTTTTGGGCTAAACATCTTAAGGGTTCGATCATCGTCTTCCGTCCAGTATCGCCTGCACATGCAACCTTGCCTGCAAGCTCGTCGCTCAATCGGAATATTAAGCCCCGCATCTTGCATTGCAAGCCGAAGAGCACCTACAGCCATACTGTATGTATCTATTCCCTCGTCGTCTTCATGGCGTGGGTCATCAAGTATTATTTTTCTCAAGTGCCCCTTGAATGGAAGCTCTCCGCCACTATGGCGGGCTAGAACCATTTGATCGAATTGTCCCAGTACAAAATTTTCTTCTAGATCGTCCTTGTCTTGGAACCAGCGCTGTTTTTCTGATTTACCAGCCCATTTGGTAGGATTTAGTTTTGTTACCCATAGTCGGCCGGTGCCGGTTCTATCTATTAGACCAATATCGAAAACGAAAAGCACTGGGCCGTATACGTTTGCACGGCGCGCACGATGATGAATATCAACGGAGTCGATAAATACATCAAACCAAATACTGTATCGGCGATCGATGTCATCTGATTCCTGAGGCGTTTGGGTTATACCAAGACGCTCTACCGTGCCTCTGGATAGGAGCGCACGTGACCTTAAGAACTGGCATGCGGTCGCAACACTGTTCGCATGGTGCAATTGGTCAACGCCTTTCTCTGAAAGAGCTTCAAATACGTGGCTAGATGGTATGTGCATAGAAAAATCTAACAGTGATTAGATGGAAGGCGGCACTAATCCGTTAGCAGAGCATTTCATATAACTCCGTAACATTTTCACTGTCGCCAAGTAAATATAATCATTAAATCATGATGTTATCCGCTTCTTTCTCGTGCTGGGCGTATTCGCTTGACTTCCTCTTTTTATGCCACTGTTACTACTGTATGAAAAAGCATCTCGTCTGTTGGGCTTCGGTGCGCTCTGCACCAACCGACAAAAACCACGCTACCGCCCCTGAATTTCAGCCTCCAGTTTGCTGCTTTTTACCTGCGTTTTGGCTCTGGCTTGGTTCATGGCTGACTCCGACGAGAGATTGCCAAGCTGCTATGTTACCGAACGGAGCTGGGGTGAAAAGCACAAGCGGGCGATTTTCTGAGCAAGATCAACAAATTAGTCAGTAATGGGTTTGAATGTGGTCGCTCAACCGCTTGGGCCCATCAGCGCAGGGGAAAATCGGACAGTGAAGCGAGAGTGCCGCTATCTTGTTGGCGGGCATTAAAAAAACCTATGGGCCCAAAGGTCCATAGGGTTTTTCTGCGGTGATTGTTTGGGTAGTGGCTATCTGGCTTGGCGAACCGGCACGGCGCGGGTGGTGGCCACTTCGTAGCGGCTTTGGCTTGCCGGAGCCCCTTTCTGGAACTGGCGTACCAGCCGGTCGAGATCGCTCAACTGGTTGACCAGCTGGGTGATGCCGTGCACGGCATGCTGGCTGCCGACGCTGGAGTCATCGGCCAGGGTCTTGATGCTGAGCACGTTGCGGTTGATCTCGGCGGTGACGTGGGACTGCTCCTGCACCGCCTGGGCAATCTGGCTGCTGCCGGAGGCGACCTGCTGCAACATGTTGTTGATTTGCTGGAGTATGTGGCCGGTCGCGGTGGCCTTCTGCTGGCAACTGTCGGCAAGCTGGCAGCCCTTCTCCATCGCTTGCTCAGCCTCACCAGAGCTGTTTTGCAGCTCGGTGATCATCTTCTGGATCTCGCTGGTCGAGGATTGGGTCTTGATGGCGAGGGTGCGGATCTCGTCGGCCACTACCGAGAAGCCGCGACCCGCTTCGCCAGCCCGGGCCGCTTCGATGGCGGCGTTGAGGGCCAGCAGGTTGGTCTGGTTGGCGATGTTGTTGATCACATCGAGGATGCCGTCGATATCGCGGCAGTGGCCGACCAGCGCACTGATCACGCTCTTGGAGGTGATAAGTTCGCTGTTCATACCCGCCACGGCAGCCACGGTCTCGGCCACGCTGCTGTTGCCGCTCTTGAACAGCACGGCCGTTTCATCCAGCAGGCTGGAGGAGTCAGTCGAACTTTGTGACACCTCGCGAATGGATTCCGACATTTCGGTCACGGCGGTCGCTACCTGATTGGTTTCGGCCTGCTGCTGTTGCAGGTTGTCGGTGATGGACTCGGCGTTGCGCAGATCCCCCTCGGCGGCCTGCAGGATCTTGCTGCAGGTCTGTTGGGTGCGGGCCAGCACGGCGTTGAACTCGGCCTGATTCATCACCATCGAGAGTTCGATGGCGGCGATGTTGTCCACCTTGTTGGTGTAGAGCAGCTGCATCAGCGGGTTGTCAAAGCGGCTGCGGGCCATCTTGTTGAGCTTGCCGAGGCGGCGGGAGAGGGCATTCAGGGTGATGGCCGCTATCGCCAGCGGCAGGGCGACCAGCGCCAGTTGCCAGTTCATGTCGTGGTTGTAGCCCAGGGCAAACATGGCGAGCAGGCTCAGCAGCAGACAGAGGTTGATGGTCAGGGTATGGGAGAAGGTGGGCAACTTGAGCGCCAGCGGCAGCTTGTTGTTGCGAAGGTCGGCATAGACCTTCTCGGCCCGCTGTTTGATCTCCTCGCTCGGGGCGGTGCGCACAGACTGATACTCCACCACCCGGCCACTGGCATCCTTGATGGGGGTGACAAAGGCGCTGACCCAGTAGTGATCGCCACTCTTGCAGCGATTTTTCACCGGCCCCATCCAGCTCTTGCCTTCGCGGATATGGTTCCACAGATCGGCAAAGGCCTGTTTCGGCATATCTGGGTGGCGCACCAGATTGTGGTGTTCCCCCTTCAGCTCGTCGAGCGAGAAGCCTGCAATATCGCAGAACTCATCGTTGGCGTAGGTGATGCGGCTCTCCAGATCCGTGGTGGAGATCAGGCTCTGGTGGTCTGGATAGAGACGTTCTCTTTGGGTAACCGGTTGATTGATTCTCATGGCCTTGCTCCCGAGCTGTGGTGGTTAAATTTTGTTCTGCATCAAGACATGTGCAAAGGACGGGCCAGCTGGCAAAAACTAATGATTGATGTGTTATTAGCGAGGTTTGGAGAGGAAAAACGCGCGGTTGTTTGCAATATGCAACGGAGCTGACGGGGTATGCCTCTGCGGCATCTGCAATTTGCAACCTATTCTGGACAAGTCCATAAGCTTGGAGCCAGCAGCTGGATGCGAAGGATCCATGAACCGACGGGGCATCCGCTGCCCCGCCAGAGATCAGGGGAGAGGGTCGGGAGCTGGTGCGGAGGGGGGGCTGACGAGCTGCATCACTTCAATCTGGATACCCTGCACCAGCACGGTTTTCAGATCCTGCAGATACTCCTCCAGCGGCGACTCTTGCAGCAGCTGGGCGAGCTCGTTGCCCACCGGGGTGAGGCGGTAGTAGAGCAGGGTGATGTTGTTCTGCTTGCACTGCAGCCGCCAGCGCTGGTTGCCGAACTCCAGCTCGACCCCATCGGCGGGCAGCGGGCCGGACTCCAGCTCGGCGCGATGCAGTAGCCCCAGCTCGAACAGTTGCAGCAGGGCATTGTAGGGCAGTCGGTATTTGCCAAGGCCAAGCCGCGTTGCTTTGGCGCGACTCAGCAGGGTGGCCCCCTTGTGCAGCCCCAGCAGCAGTCGCTGCTCGTCGCTGCCTGTGTAGTGGCAAGTCAGTGAACAGATGCGCTGAAACAGCTGGGCCTCGCGCTGGGTCATCTCTTTGAGGGTGGCGAGCGCCCGAATGGAGAAGCGGCCCGGCGTGGCGACTTCCAGCGCGAAGATCCGCCCCCACAGCTGCTGCATCGGCACCATGCTGATATCTTCCGCCAGTTGCAGGAAGCGGGTCAGCCAGTCGCTGTCCATCTCGCCGCCGGCCGCGGTCTCTTCGCAGTGGCGGGAGGCCATCACCATGATGGCTTCCAGATTGCGCTGGCGGGCGGCCTGATCCGCCAGATGGCGAAAGGTGGCGCGCTGTTCGAAGGTGCTGTCGGTGTTGCGGGTGAGCATGCCGTCGATACCGCGACTGCGGGCCAGACGCAGGGTCTGCTCCTGGCTGCTCAGGATCGAACTCTCTTTTTTCGGGGGGGGGGAGGTCTGCCATGCTGACTCCATTCGCACAGGTTCTGGAGCTGAATGTTACTCCAACCGGGATGCCAAGATAACAAAGCGGCCTCCGTGGAGGCCGCTTTTTTTGCAACGGAAGGATTACTCCTCGTAGACACTCACCTCGACCGCTTCCATCGAATAGGAGGCGGTGGCCATCTCGTGACTGGAGCTGACAGTGCGCATCTTGCCCTTCACCCAGATGGCATCCCACAGATCATCCACCGGTGCACCCTTGGGGTAGCTCACATAGATCACCTGATTGGTGGGGGGCGGCGGCACATGGATGCAGGCGCCGAAGTAGGGTACCAGCAGGAAGGCGGTGATCTTCTTGGCATCCCCCTCCAGCGGCACCACGAAGCCCGGAATGCGCACATCCTGGTTGTCCAGCTTCTTGTTTACCCCGCCCACCGGTTGCGGCACCGACATGGGATCTTCGTGATTGACCTGGGGCGGTGGCAGCAGTTTTTCCCCTTCCGGGATGAGCACATCCCAGTCGATGGTCTTGTAATCGGCGGCCAGGGCGGGCAGCACCAGCAGGCTGGCGAGCAGCGCCACAATTTTCCACTTCATCATCTGTCCTTCTGTTTCTATTTTGGGCGTCTCGCTAGACGCGAATGCTCATGCCATCGCTCAGGCTGTAGCGGTAAGCGCGGGCGGCAGGGAGCAGGCCGATCACCATGCCTGCCAGCCAGACTACCCCCAGCAACTGCCACTCATAGGCGCTCGGCAGCCCCAGACTCAGTTGCAGGCCATAGTGGCTGAGCAGCCAGGGCGAGGCAAGCCCCTGTCCCAGATAGAGCACGGCGACCCCGAGGGCGATACCGACCGTGGTCAGCGCCATGGCCTCCAGCGCCAGCAGCAGGAACAGGTGGGCGGGGCCGGCACCGAGGGATCGCAAAATGGCGAGCTCCCGGCGCCGCTCGTTAAGCCCCGCCAGCAGGGTAGTCAGCATGCCGATCAGGCCCGCTACCACCACGAAACCGGCGATGACCGAGAGAGCGGTTTCCGCCACGCTCATCAGGCTCCACAGCTCCTGCAGGGCGGCCCCCGGCAGGATCGCCATCAGCGGCTCTTTGGGATAGGTGTTGACGCTGCGTTGCAGCTGGAACGCCAGAATGCGGTTGCTCAGCCCCACCATAAAGGCGGTGATGGTTTTCGGGGTGAGATCCTGCGCCAGCGCCTGCTCCGGCGTCACGTTCTTGCTGTGGCGGCCGGTGTCCCAACCGAGATGGATCGCCTCTATCCCCGCCAGCGGCACATGGATGGTGCGATCGATGGGCGTGCCGGTCGGCGCCAGAATACCCACCACCTTGAATGGCAGGTTGTCGTGCTGGCTGAACGAGGTGTTGCCAGCGCCGTGGGCGATGACGATGGATTGGTCGAGGTGATAGCCGAGCTTCTCGGCCACCTGGGCGCCGAGCACCGCTTCAAACGGCGTGTCGAATGGCCGCCCTTCCCGCAATTGCAGCGACTGTTGCTGACCGTACTTCAGGTGGGTGAAGTAGTCGCCATTGGTGCCGAGCACCCGAAATCCCTTGTGGGAGTCACCAAGCGAAAGCGGGATGGTCCAGGCAACGCCCGGTTTCTGCTTGATGGCCTGATAGGAGTCCCACCCCACGTTGTTGGTGGGGTTGCCGATGCGAAACACCGAGTAGAGCAGCAGGTTCACCTGGCCGGAGCGGGCGCCGACGATGAGATCGGTCCCCGAGACGGTGTTGGAGAAACTTTCGCGGGCCTGGGTGCGCACCCGTTCCACCCCGAGCAGCAGGGTGACGCTGATGGCGACGGCCAGCAGGGTGAGCCCGGCGGTGAGGCGGCGGGCCCAGAGACTTTGCAGGGCGAGTTTTAGCATGATGCCCTCCGGTTGAGCTGTTGCAGATTTTCGACCCGCGGGAACAGGGGTTCGAGATAAGGGTCGTGACTGACGAAGATCAGGGTCGAGCCCTGCTTGTCGCACTCCTCGAACAACAGCTTGATAAAGGCGGCCCGGTTGTCGGTGTCGAGGGCCGAGGTGGGTTCGTCGGCGATCACCAATGGCGGCGAACCGATCAGCGCCCGCGCGGCGGCAACCCGCTGTTGCTGGCCAATGCTGAGGGCATGCACGGGGCGATGCAGTACGTCGTCCGGCAGTTGCAGCTCCGCCAGCAGACGGCGCGCCTCCTGCTCCGGACTCCCTTGCAGGCGGGCCCGTTTGGCGGGAGAGAAGGTGAGGGCAGCGGTCACGTTGTCCTGCACCGAGAGAAAGGGCAGCAGATTGAACTGCTGGAAGATATAACCCAGATTGGCCGCCCGGAAGTGGTCACGGGCACGGCCAGAGAGCCGGGCCAATGGTTGGCCCAGCACCTCCAGGGTGCCGTGGTTGGCGGTCTGGATCCCGGCCAGCAACCCGAGCAGGGTCGACTTGCCGGAGCCCGACGGGCCCTTGATAAAGACCCGCTCACCCTCGCGGATGGTGAGGGCGGGCAGATCGACTACAGCGTCGCCACCTGGCCAGGCAAAGGCCAGATCGCGGATCTCAACCACGGCTTTTTTCATGGCGTTACCAGCTCAGCTTGTTGGCGGACGGGGTCAGCTCGCCAGCGGTCTGGCCGGTAGGCAGAATGCCCTGCACGCTCAGCTTCTCAAGGCTCGGATAGACGCTGAACAGGGTCGCTTCAAGGCCGGTGAGTTTGGCTGGCGTGGCGCAGGTGTAGGTGTACATGGCGCCCATATCGGCGTGACCCGCTTCGTCATGATCATGGTGGTCTTCATGTTTGTCGCTGGCAGCCTTGTCATGGTCATGGTCATGGTCATGGTCATGGCCGTGATCTTCTTTGGCTGCTTGCAACTCCTGCTGGGTCAGTTTGCAGCCAGCGGCCGGGTCGAAGCGGAACAGGGCATCAGGCTGCTGGAGGCGGGCGACCGCTTTGGCATACTGCGCCTTCTCTTCATCGCTCTTGGCGGCGTGCTCGAAGCCCACCAGATCGGCTGCGGGGGCCTGCAGTTCGATCATCAACTGGTCGCCATCGACCACCAGATTGAGGTGGCCATGGCCATGCTCGTGGGCGCCGTGGCTGTGGCTCTCGTGTTCGTCGTGATTTGCGTGTGCGCCAAAGGCCGCTGCGGCCAGCAACAGAGTAACTGCTTTCATCTTTAATCCTTTTTCAAAACAAATAGCGAAATTAAACAAAGGGATAGAGAAAATCAGAGGCGGGCGGCGCACGGATGGCATAGCTGTGAAGCGTGGCGGTATTTGCCGAGCGTTGCATGATTGCAACAGCGGGCAAAACAGAGGTCGAACTGGGGAAACAATAGGGGGTAGCGGTGATGACCTGCTTGCCATCCAGATGGAGGGCGCAGACCAGACAGTGATGGTCGTCGTGGCCGGGCAGGGCGGATTCAAACTGGTGCCGGGCAAGGGCAGGCTGCAGCCATAACCAGCCCAGCAGCAAGATCCAGATTTTCAGCTTGATACGACCCATAGACCCTTATGGAAAGGGCGCCATCAGCGCCCTTTCTCTCTGACTTAGAGATGGGACTTGATGAGCCCCATCACGGTAGCAATGTTGTTGGCATCGAGCTGGCCATCTTTGGCAAACAGCACCTTGCCCTCTTTATCCAGCAGGATGATCGCCGAGCTTTCCGGCGTCAGATCCCAGGCGTTGCGCGCCATGCCCTTGGCATCCAGCACCATGGCGGACCAGGGGAACTCTTTCTTGCTGTCCTCGGCACTGCTCTTCACGAAGCCGGAGGTGCCCCAGATGGCGTCATTGCTGTTGATGACGGTAACGGTCTGGTACTTGTCTTGCGGCAGTTTGGCGGCCTTGATCGCCTCGATCATCGGGGCGTTCAGCTCCTTGGCACTGGAGCGGCCGGCAATATGCTGGATCAGAAATACCTTGCCGGTGAGCGAGGTGCTCTGCCACGGCTGGTAGCCGATCTCCTTGCCATTCAGTACCAGCTCACCCTTGTCGCTGACATTGACCAGCGGCACCGGGTTGCCATCCTTGAAGTTGTGAGCAAAGACCAGAGATGGCAGCAGCGCCAAAGTAAGTACGAGATGTTTCATCCTGATGACACTCCATTTGTTATGTTATAACGAGTTTCGGATTGAGGGAATGGGCGAGCTTCATCCTAAACTGATCGGATCTGTTTAAAAAGTGTTAAATAAGATCGCAATTCAGAAGCGTCGGCGCCCCGCCAGTCAGGTGGTTGGCTGGCAAGGGCGGCTAGGATGGCATGACATCGATAAAAATCAATGAATTGGCAGCTGGTCTGAGCTGTCTGCGTCAGTAGAGCGACTCGCTGATGAGGGGGATCTTGGCCATGGTCATCTGCTGGGCCAGCAGGGACGAGCCGGTCAGCAGCACATGGCGCTGATTGTTGATCACCACCACATCACCGGGTACGCCACTGTCTGCCGTAATGGCCAGCCAGGCAGGGGAGACGCTGCCGATGCTGATATCCGGATAGATGATGCTGAGCACATATTGCGGCGCCAGCTCCGCAAGCAGACTGGCCATCAGCAGCGCCTTCTCGTCGCTATCGGCCTTGTTATCCTGCAGTGCCTGCAGCGGTGGCGCGAAGTGATCCAGCTGTTCCGGCTGGGTGGGGATGGCGTTCAGCCACTCCTGCAGCAGGCTGACGCTGGTGGCGAGATCCTTGGCGGCAAACTGCTGCGCCAGCGGTTTGAGATGCCCCTTGAAGTGGTAGAAGAGCTGGGAGTAATCGGGTCGCACGCAAGGCAGTTTGCGATTGGCCGGATGGACGCAGGGGATCACCCTCATCTGGTAGAAGGCATCTTCCTGATACTGCTGGTAGGCTTGCCAGAACAGCATCGACTCCATGCTGTCGTCCCGCAGGGTGAAGGCCTGCTCCAGATTGCGAAATTTGGTAGCTGTCTCCGGGCTGCTCTGATTGATCAGGTTGATGCTGTTGTAGAGCCGCGGGCTGATGTAGGCGTAAAGGGTCTCCAGCGGATTGGTGAGGGAAGCCTTTAGCAGGCTCATCTCGTGGCGACTGGCGGCCATCACCTGATCGTCGGTGGTCAGCTGGAAGTGCTTGCGCTGGCCATCGGTGGATTGCCACTGCCAGCTCATGTTGATTTCGCTGGCGTTGCTTGTAGCACCAAGAGTGGTGCAGAGAGTGAGGCTGAGCAACAGCGCGGGGGTCAGCTTCATGGTGGTGCTTCCTGCCGTGGACGATAATTAACAACTAGGTGAGCCGGCACCACTTTGGTGATGTTTCGTTTTGTGATCTGGATAACAGATTGATGTGACTTTTAATTTAATTGTGAAATTAAGTCACTCTGGAGGGGTTATGAAGCCTTGGATCATAGTGCTGTTTGGGCTGCTCAGCCTGCCAGCCATGGCGGGTCAGGTGATCGTCAACAAGGGGATGTCCGTTGCTGATACCTTTGCCCTGCGTGACCAGCTGGCGCGCGAACACGAATGGCAGGAGTGGTTGCGCTACCAGCAGGCCATCAAGTGGCTGGAGGTGTTGCCGGTCAACTGCGAGCTGATGAGCCAGCCGGGCGGTGGCTATCGCTGTGGCGGTGATTACTATCGTCCCTACCAGAAAGATGGTCGTGAAATATACATTCAGGGCAATCCTGCCGAAGATGCGGCCGGTCAGCTGCCGCACACACCGACAAAAAAGGCGCCATAAGGCGCCTTTTTTACAAGCGAAGTGACGCTTACTTGGCAGCGTAACGCTCGGCAGAGGTTTTGATCTCGGCTTCGGCAGCGGCCTTGTCGCCCCAACCTTCCACCTTGACCCATTTGCCCGCTTCCAGCTCTTTGTAGCGCTCGAAGAAGTGCTGGATCTGGGCTTTCAGTAGTTCCGGCAGATCGTTCACATCCTGGATGTGGTCGTACTGCTTGGTCAGCTTGGAGTGCGGTACGGCAACGATCTTGGCATCTTCGCCAGATTCGTCGGTCATCTTCAGCACGCCAACCGGACGGCAGCGAATGACGGAACCGGCCAGCAGCGGGTAGGGGGTCGGAACCAGTACGTCGACGGGGTCACCATCCAGAGAGAGAGTCGCGTTCACGTAGCCGTAGTTGCACGGATAGAACATCGGGGTAGACATGAAGCGATCGACGAAAATAGCACCGCTGTCCTTGTCGACTTCGTATTTGATCGGGTCGGCATTCTGCGGGATTTCGATGATGACATAGATATCGTCGGGCAGGCTCTTGCCGGCCGGTACCAGGTTCAGGCTCATGATAATTCCTTCGTTGTTAGTATCAGGTTTGCAGGCCGATATTATAGCGATGTGATGTTAAATGACCATATTTCAGCGGCTATCGCTAACAAAGAAGGGGGATGTTTCCGCTTTGCGGCACTTTGATGTGTGCGGGATGCAACAAAACGGCTGTTTTGATGCCCTGCCGCTGACCTTGGTCACCGGCAGGGCATGTGGAGTTGCGAGCAAAGGTGGTCAGAGCGAGTAGGGGAGTCTCGACTCGTTGACCAGTCGCGACAGGGCTGTCACTACATGAGGGTCAAACTGGGTGCCGGAGCGGGACTGGATATACTCCATGGTCTGCGCCAGCGTCCAGGGCTCCTTGTAGGGACGCTTGCTGAGCAGGGCATCGAATACATCGACTACCGCCACAATCCGCGCCGACAGCGGGATCTGCTGACCAGCCAGCTGCTGCGGGTAGCCCTTGCCATCGAAGTGTTCATGGTGGCCCCGAGCGATTTCGGCGCCGAGAGAGAGGTAGCTGGTTCCCTCCACCATTTCACCCGCCTTGTGCAGGATATTGGCGCCGATACCGGCGTGCTGCTCCATGATGGCCCGCTCTTCCGGGTCGAAACGTCCGGGCTTGTGCAGGATATGGTCCGGGGTGCCCACCTTGCCCACATCGTGCAGGATGGAGGCCATGCCGATCATTTCGACAAACTCCGGGGTCAGCTGCTCGGGATAGGCCGCCATCTGCTTCAATTCGGCCACGATGGCATCCGAGAGTTTCTGCACCCGCAAGACATGCTCGCCGGTATCGGAGTCGCGAAACTCCGCCAGCGCCGCCAGCGCCACCACGGTGGCCTCCTGCGCGCGCAGCAACTGGTTGTAGAGATAGAGGTTGTCGTAGGCTGCCGAGATGCGCTGACAGAAGACATCCAGCAGATCGCACTCGAGGGGATCGAGAGGCTGGGTCGGGGTAAAACTCAACACGAACTCGCGACCATTCTGGGCGGCGATATAGAGGGAGTCCTGCGGGTGTTCAAAGCGGTTGCAGCGCGCCGCCAGTGCCTTCATGACCGAGTCATTGAGGGTGGGGAAGTCGGTGATCTTGCCATCATCCAGCAGAGTCTCGTAGTCGCCGGTGGCGGCGAGGATCTCCAGCCCCTGTTCGCCAGGACGGCGCTCGGCACAGATAGCCCCTTCGGTGCCCACATCAAGAATGGCGCTGATCTGTTTCAGCACGCCGGAGGCAAACTCCTTGAGTGAATGAAGATGGTAGAGATCGCCCGCCCCTTCCAGAATTTTGCCGAGCCCCTGACGGCTCTTGTCGATGGCACTGAGGGTTTCGTATGAGCGCAGGGATGCGATGACGGTGGTGTAGAGCTTTTGTACCGTCAGTTCGGTCTTGGTCTTGTAGTCATTGATGTCGTAATCGAGGATCACCCGCTGCTCGGGGGCTTGGCCGGGTTGGCCGGTACGCAGCACGATCCGTACCAGCGAGTTGTGCATTTCGTTGCGGATCCGGTGCACCAGCCGCAGACCTGCATCTTCGGTCTCCATCACCACATCGAGCAGGATCAGCGCAATCCTGGGATTGGCCTCCAGCATGCGGCCAGCTTCGGCGCCGCTGTAGGCATTGAGCAGCTCCAGCGGACGGGATTTGTAATGAATGTTGGAGAGGGCCAGGCGGGTGGCATGATGGATATCCGGCTCATCATCCACGATCAGCACTTGCCATGGGTTGAGTGCCTTGGGGACCACGACCTCCTCATCATCGAGTTCGATGATGTCGTCGTCCAGCAAGATATCGTCCTTGTCTTGGGCACTGCTCATATCGGTTACGCCTCCGGCGCTCAATGAGTATGTGAACAGTATGCACGATCACATCCGCTCGGATCATCAGGATAAGCAGATATCGTGAGCTGGCTCCGCCTCTTTATCGCTACTCGAAAGGTTCCAGATACCCCTGGATCGACTTCTTCAACCAGGCCAACACCTTGCCGTGATAGGCGTTTTCCGCCAGATAGACCCCGTAATCCCGCCACTGCAGGCTGAACTTGTGTTTCAGGGTCAGCAGGGTGCCTTGTCGCAGCTGGCTCTGGATCAGAGGCGAGGGGAGCACTGCCCAACCCAGCCCGTCCAGTACCGCATTGCGCATCAACTCGAAGCTGGAGAGGCCGATATGCTGGCCTCCCACAGGTAGCAGGCTTTTTACCGAAAATTCATCTACATACGAGAGGGTGACCTGGGTGTGATCGGTCAGATCCTGCTGTTTGACCCGCTTCAGTCCGGCCAGCGGATGGCTGGGTGCCACCACCATCAGGGTGCGGATCGGGTTGAGCACGTCGATATTGAGGCCGCTGCGCTCCTGATCCTCGGTGATAAGGCCAAAAGCGGCATCGACGAACCCCTCTTCCACCAGCGCTGGCAGTTCGGGCGGAGAGGCGAGCACCAGCGAGATACTGGTGCCGGGAAACTGATTGTGCAGGCTGGCCAGCATCTCGCGCCACACCGGCTCGGGAATGGCGTCATCGCGGGCAACCCGCAGCGCCACTTCGGCCCCCGAGGCGTAATGTTTGCACTTCTGCTGCAAGCTGTTGGCTGCCTGCAGCAGGCGAGTGCAATCATCCAGCACCAGCTCGCCGATCTCGGTCAGACGACTCTGATTGGCACCTCGTTCAAAAAGTTCGACGCCAAGCTCAACTTCCAGCGCCGCGATGGCGGTGCTGACGGCGCTGCGGCTTTTGCCGAGGCGACGGGCAGTGTTGGCAATAGAGCCACTATTGGCGGACTCTACAAAGAGTTCTATCTGATATAGCTTCATGTTTTACAGGCTATGGCGGAGTTTTTCACTATCACCTTAGCGTGTCGAACCAAGGCAAGGCAAACCTGTGGCGTCGGAATAATCGACGCTGAGCGATTGTCGCGAGTTGCTTCTCCCCGTTTACCATCTCTCCCGTCGAAGCAACAAAGGCATCTTATATGTTATTAAGTCGTATGTTTCTGGCCCGGCTGTTTTTGACCGGCGCCATCGTGACCGAGGTCGCCGGTACCTCCAGCATGGCCATGATCCCCGAGCAGGGAGCTGGCTGGATGAATTACATCCCGATGTGGCTGTTGATCGGCTTCTCGTACTGGTTGCTGGCGAAAGCCGCCAAAACAATCTCCATTGGTATTGCGTTTGCGCTCTGGGAGGGGCTCGGGATCACCTTGATCACCATAGTGTCGGTCATGTTCCTTGGTTACGATGTGACCGTTCAGGAGCTGATTGGCTTGGCTCTCGCGATAGTGGGGATTGTTATGGTGACCATGGGGGAGACCCATGATGAGCCCGCAGACAAGTCAGTAGAAGCGGAGGCCACAGCATGAGTCCGTTTGTGATTGTATTGGGTGCCGCACTGATCGATATCGGCGCCAACATGGCCATCAACCGCTCCAAGGGTTTTCGTTACAAGGGGTGGGGATTCCTGGGGATCATGCTGGTACTCGGCGCCTTTACCCTGCTCTCGGAAGCGGTAAGTGGCGGCCAGATTGACCTAGCTGTTGCCTACGCCACCTGGGGGGCTATCGGCATCGTCGGTACGGCGCTGGGCGGTTTGCTCTTCTTCGGTGAGCGCCTCAAGCCCATCGGCTGGGCTGGCATGATGGTGATGGCGCTGGCTGTCGTTATGCTGACTACCGCCTGAGAATCTGAAGCAATAACAAAAGCCGCCCGGTTTCGCCGGGCGGCTTTTTGTTTGGCCGACTTTTTGACCGCCTCAGGCTCAGCGCGGTGCTTCGTAGAGCTCCAGCGGCAGGCCGTCGGGGTCGGCAAAGAAGGTAAAGCGCTTGCCGGTCAGCTCGTCCACCCGTACCGGCTCTACCTCGACCCGATGGGCCAGCAGGTGGGCGATGACCCGGTCAAGGTCGCTGACCCGAAAGGCGAGATGGCGCAGGCCGCACGCCTCGGGGCGGGAGGGGCGCTCGGGAGGCGAGGGGAAGCTGAACAGCTCCAGCTGGCTGCCGTCCGGCAGGGCCAGATCCAGTTTCCACGACTGGCGCGCCTCGCGCAGGGTCTCGGCGATAATGGGTAGCCCCAGCACCTCGTGGTAGAAGTGGCGCGAACGTGGGTAATCGCTGGCGATGATGGCCACATGGTGAATGGTGTCAAACAGCGGAAAGGTCATGGTGTTTCCTTGTCAGCAGCATAGTGAACGGGCAGCCTGCGCTGCCCGTGTTGTTGATCTAGTTGAAGAAACCGCCGAACCAGTCATCCAGCGCACTGCGTGGCGTCGCACTGCTTGCGCAACCGGCCGGGGAGCCCATGGTGGAGGCTTTGGCCGGTACCTGCAGGCTGCCCGGGCAGTCGCTGGTGACGCGGGTGCCGCTGGCGCGGGAGAAGTTGGCCCAGGTGACCCCTTCCGGCATCTTCAGCCCCAGACTGTTGACGCCGCGCTGGCTCATGTAGCCGCTAAAGAGCTGCAGGGCACCGCTGGCACCGGTCAAGCCCGCCGGGGTGTTGTCGTCGCGACCGACCCAGATACTGACCAGTTCGTTGTTGTCCATCCCGGCAAACCAGGAGTCGCGCAGCTCGTTGGTGGTGCCAGTCTTGGCCGCCATGGTGGCGCCCGGGAACTTGGCACTGAGGGCGCGGGCCGTGCCCTGACTCACCGTCTTGGTCATGGCGAACAGGGTCAGCCAGCTTGCTTGCTGGTCGGTGACCCGCTTGGCGGTCTGATCATGCTGATAGAGCAGGCTGCCATCCCCGTTCACCACGGCGCGAATGGCCGACAGCGGCTGGGTCAGCCCCTGATTGGCGATGGGCAGATACATCTGGTTCACCTCCAGCGGGGAGAGGGCCACCGCCCCCAGCACCAGCGACGGATAGGGCTGGATCTCCTGCTGGACTCCCAGCTTGTGCAGGGTATCGACTACCTTCTCCAGCCCGACTTGCAGACCCAGATTGACGGTCGGCACGTTGAGGGAGCTGGCCAGCGCATCCATCAGCGGCACGCTCTGGCGGAACTTGCGATCGTAGTTTTGCGGCGTCCAGACCTGACCATCCTGACCGCGAATACGGATCGGCTGATCTTTGAGCGGGGTCGCCAGGGTCAGGCCGTTGGAGAGACCGGTCAGGTAGACCGCCGGTTTCACCAGCGAGCCGATCTGGCGGCGGGCATCCAGCGCCCGGTTGAACCCGGCGTAACGGGGATCGCGGCCACCCACCAGTGCCACCACTTCGCCCTTGTGCCAGTCGGAGACCACCATGGCCGCCTCCAGCTTCTTCTTGCCGCGCAGTTTCTCGATATCGGCGAGGCCCGATTCGACCGCCCGCTCGGCCGCGTGCTGGGCGATGGGGTCGAGGCTGGTGAAGATCTTGAGGCCAGACTGCTTGAGCAGATCGGCGCCGAAGCGGCTCTGGATCTCCCGCTTGAGCAGTCCCATAAAGGCCGGGGTACGGCCATAACTCATCTGGCCGCGGGCGATGATGCCGAGGGGCTGGCGGCTGGCCAGCTCATACTCGGCCTGGGTCAGGCTGCCGTGATCCATCAGCAGCTTCAGCACCAGATCACGGCGGGTCTTGGCCCGCTCCGGGAAGCGCCATGGGTCGTAATAGGAGGGGCCTTTCACCAGACCGACCAGCAGGGCGACCTGATCGATATCCAGCTCGTTGACCGGAATGCCGAAGTAGAAGTAGGAGGCAAGCCCGAAACCATAGACCCCTTGCGAGAAGTTCTGCCCCAGATAGACCTCGTTGAGGTAAGACTCCAGGATCTCGTCCTTACTGTAGCGATAGTCGATCAGCACCGCCATATAGGCTTCCTGCAGTTTTCGCCACAGGCTGCGTTCACGGGTCAGGAAGAAGTTTTTGGCCAGCTGCTGGGTCAGGGTACTGCCCCCCTGCACGGTGCGACCCGCGATCAGGTTGGCGAACATGGCGCGCATGATGGCCACTGGCGAGACGCCGCCATGCTGGTAGAAGTCGCGATCTTCGGTGGTGAGCAGGGTCACCAGCAGGCTGTCGGGCACTTCGGCGATACGCACCAGCAGGCGATCTTCCCGATCTTCGGTATTGAGGCGATCGAGCAGCACAGGGTCCATCTGGGCGTAACCGAGCTGGCGCTGGTTCTCCAGCGACTGGATCCCCTCAAGGCGCGGGCCGTTGAAGGTGAGGCGCAGGCCGCGGGCTCCGTCGGCGCCGTCATAGAACTCGAACGGACGGCGAATCAGCTCGATGCGGTTGCCGTTGATGGTGTATTCACCCGGCGTGTGAGGCTGGCGCACCTGCTTGTAGCTCAGCATGTTGAGCTCGCGCAGCATCTGGTCCCGCGACAGGCGCTGGCTGGGATAGAGCTCCAGCGGGCGGCTGTAGACCATCACCGGCAGCTGCCACTTCTCGCCATCGAAGCGCTCGCGCACCTTGGTATCGAGGTAGATGCCAAACACCACCATAAAGGCCGCCACCACCAGGGAGAGCTTGAAGCCAAGCCAGAACAGCTTGCGCCAGATGGTGCGTTTGGGCGCTGCCTTCTTGGGGGCACGCTTGCGTCGTTGGGTTGCCATAAATCCTCTTTGCTTTCCTTTCTACTTGTTATGTCGCATTCGCGAACGTTCGAGCGGGATTAACCCGCCGAACCTAGATGCCCATCTTCTTTTTGGTGACCTTGGTCGGCATCGCTTCCAGCGGATTATCCGGCCAGTAGTGGCGGGGATAGCGCCCCTTCATCTCTTTCTTCACCTGTTCGTAGGATCCTGCCCAGAAAGCGGCCAGATCGGCAGTGATCTGCAGCGGTCGCTGGGCGGGGGAGAGCAGCTCCACTACCAGCGGCACCCGGCCATCGGCCACGCAGGGGGTCGAACCTTGACCGAACATCTCCTGAATGCGCACCGGGATCACCGGTGCCTGCCCCGGCTGATAGCGGATCCGCACCCGGCTGCCGGTGGGCGCCGCAAAGTGGCTCGGCAGCGCCTCGTCCAGCCGTTTGGGCAACGGCCAGGGCAGGGATTGGCGCAGGATGTCGCTCATATTGAGCCTCTTCAGCTGCTCCAGCCGGGTCATACCGCTCACCGCTGGCAGCAGCCACTGCTCCAGTGTGGCCAGCAGGCTCTCGTCATCCATCGCGGGCCACCCCTCATCGGGCAGCCAGTCGCGGGCGCAGCGCAGACGGGCCAGCAGTCCTTCGCTGCTCTCGTCCCAAGGCAGCACATGCAGCCCCTTGCGGCGAATGCCTTGCAGCAGGCAGCGCCCTTTCTGCTCGTCAGAGAGTTCGGTCAGCGGTCGCTGGCTCAGCACCAGTTCGCCGATCACCTGCTGGCGCTCGGCGCGCACCCGCTCTTCCCGCTCATCCCAGTCGAACCACTGCCGTTCGCTCACCAGCTCCGGCAGCAGGCGTACCAGCTCGTCCAGATCGACCGGTTCGGCGATAAAGATGCGGCTGCCGCGATCGTTCTGCCCCATCTCGATGGCGATCAGCGCCCCTTGTCCCTGACAGGGATGACCTTCTACCAGATCGCAGCTCACCCCACCACTGAGTTGATAGCGACTGCCGCTACGCAGTTTGCCGATGCGATCCGGCCAGGCGAGGGCGCAGAGCAGCCCCAGCCACTGACCCTGCGCACTGGCAGGGCGGGCGCCAAGCCGTTCAAACCAGCGGGCCGCGCTCTGGCGCAGGGCGTTTTGACGGCGGTGGAACAGCACAGAGAGGCGCTCCGATCCTCGCAGATCTTCTTCCTGCAACGCCACCAGATAAGCAGCATCGGCGACAATCCCTGTCAGACCCTCGGACTCCAGCTCGCGGGCGCGTAGCAGCATGCGAGCGAGGCGAGGGTGAGTACCGAAAGCGGCCATGGCGCGGCCAGCGGGAGTGAGTTGTTGCTCACCCTCCGGCTTCATGGCGCCAAGAGCCACCAGTAGCCGCTGGGCGCTGGCCACCGCGGCGGTGGGAGGCATATCGAGAAGCGGCAGATCTTCCACCTTTGCCCCCCACTGGGCGGCGTCCAGCAGCAGGCCGGTCAGCTCCTGAGTGAGGATATCTGGCGGGCTCTGCTCGGCGAGCCGCTCCTGCACCTCGCTGCTCCAGAGCCGGTAGCAGACGCCGGGGCCGAGACGACCGGCGCGGCCTGCCCGCTGGGTGGCGGAGGATTTGGCTATCTGGCGGGTCTCCAGTCGGGTGACGCCGCTTTTCAGATCAAAGGAAGCCCGTCGTTCCAGCCCGCTATCGATCACCACCGAAATCCCCTCAATAGTGAGGGAGGTCTCCGCCACATTGGTGGTGAGCACCAGCTTACGGCGGCCGGCAGGCGCCGGTTCGATGGCTGCCTGCTGCGCCGCCATGTCGAGGCGGCCGTAGAGGGGAGAGAGGGTCACGTCGTCCGACAGTTTGTCTGCCAACCATTGCGCCAGTCGCTCGATCTCACCCTGTCCCGGCAGAAAGACCAGCAGGCTGCCATCTTGATCGGCCAGCGCTTCGAGCACCACGGCGCCGACTTGCGGCTCCAGCCACTGCTGGCGGTTGGCGGGGCGGTAGTGGTAGTCGATGGGGAAACCGCGCCCTTCGGAGCGAACCACAGGGGCATCCGGCAGCAAGGTCTCGAGTGCCATGCCATCCAGGGTAGCTGACATCACCAGGAGCTTGAGATCATCGCGCAATCCCTGCTGGCTCTCGATCGCGAAGGCCAGCGCGGTATCGGCGTGCAGACTGCGTTCGTGGAACTCATCGAAGATGACCAGCGAGACGCCAGTCAGCTCCGGGTCTTGCTGCAACATCCGGGTCAGCACCCCTTCGGTGACGATCTCGAGCCGGGTCGTTGAGCTGGTGCGGCTCTCGCCACGCACCCGCAGGCCGATGCGCTCGCCCACCTTCTCCCCCAGTTGGCGCGCCAGAAAAGTGGCGATATTGCGCGCCGCAAGGCGCCTTGGTTCCAGCATGATGATGCGGCCGGGCAGCCGGTTCTGACGCACCAGCTCCAGTGGCAGCAGGGTCGATTTGCCCGCGCCGGGTGGCGCCTGCAGGATCACGCTGGTGTGGCTGTCGAGGGTGGCAAAGAGTTCGGGCAATACCGAAACGATGGGGAGTTGGGACAAAGCGATGAGCACCTTCTATGGCAACCGGTAAAACGGCGCCTATTCTGCCACAGCCGCCCGCGCCACCGTGAGTGGATGTGCGGATATGGCCACTCGGGCGGGAGGCTGGCGAGACATGGCCGGATAGCTGCCATAGAATGGGCCCATCCAATGAGCGTGAAAAAGGCATTATCACCACATGGCCAAACTCTTCTTTGCCCTGCCCGTCAAGGAGCTAGCTCCCGAGCTCATCGCCTGGCGCGATCAGCTGCCCTGGCCCGGTCAGCCGGTGCCGCAAGCCAACCTCCACCTGACCCTGGCATTTCTGGGTGAGGCGGACGAGTTGACCACCCGCCGCCTGATCGCCGCCGTGGAGCGTCAGCACTGTCCGCCGCTCTCCATCAGGCTGGATGAGACCGGCTGGTTCAGCCGGGCCAAGGCTGCTTGGATTGGCCCGAAGGAGTGGCCCAACGAGCTGACCGTGCTGGCAAAGGCGCTGCGACGCCACGGTGAGAAGTTGCGTCTTGGCAATGGCGAGCAGGGTTATCGCCCCCACGTCACCCTGTCGCGCAAGGCGGGCGAGGCTCCTGCCATCCTGCCTGCCCCAAATTTTCTGCTGCAGGCCGATGAGTTCTGCCTCTATCAATCCATCTCGACCCCGGACGGGGTGCGCTACGAGCCGCTTGCCTGCTGGCCGCTGCGCGCCCGGGTAAAAGAAGACGCGCGGAGGACTAACCCGTGATCTTTGATCCCCCTCTGCAATCGGGCCAGCTGGTGGCCCGCTACAAGCGCTTTCTGACCGATGTGCAACTCGATAACGGCGAGGTCATCACTATCCACTGCGCCAACACCGGTGCCATGACCGGTTGTGCCGATCCGGGCACCCTGGTCTGGTACTCCACCTCCGATAACCCCAAGCGCAAGCTGCCCAACAGCTGGGAGATCGCCGAGAGCCCGGCAGGCCACTTTATCTGCGTCAACACGGCGCGTGCCAACCAGATCGCCCGGGAGTTGATCGAGCAGGAGGCCATTGCTCCGTTGGCGGGGTACAGCCGGTTGCGCACCGAGGTGAAGTATGGCGAAGAGAACAGTCGCATCGATCTGTTGCTGGAAGATGACGAGAAGGGCAATTGTTACATCGAGGTAAAATCGGTCACCCTGCTCGACGAACGTGAAGATCCGGGTATGGGCTATTTCCCCGATGCGGTCACCGCCCGTGGTGCCAAGCATTTGCGCGAGTTGATGGCGATGAAAGCGGCGGGCCACAGGGCCGTGCTGCTCTTTATGGTGTTGCACTCCGGAATAAGCCGGATGCGCCCTGCAACACATATAGATCCGCACTATAGTGCTAATTGAGCAGGCAATCGCAGCGGGGGTTGAAATTTTATGCTATCGGCCCCATGTTGGGGTGCAAGGCATGGTGGCTCAAGGGTTTATCCCGTTTGAATCTGGTCACCTGTTACCCGAGGGGAGTGCATAAATATTGGAGTGGGTAACATTATTGGTACGGCTCGTTTGCTTACCCGTTACCCTTCTGCTATAGATGTCGCCCTCAATTTATGGATGGCACGGGTAGCGTGCTGAATTAGGAGACAGGGCATGCCAACAGGCGAAAACAGGAAATCTCTGGGCCCCCTGGCCATTGCGGGTGTCGCGCCTTACCAGGAAAAGCCGGGTGAGGAGTACATGAATGACCAACAAAAGGCGCATTTTCGCAAGATCCTGGGTGCCTGGCGCAACCAACTGATGCAGGAAGTTGATCGTACCGTCGACCATATGAAAGACGAGGCTGCCAACTTCCCGGATCCCGTGGATCGTGCCGCGCAAGAAGAAGAGTTCGCTCTTGAACTGCGTACCCGCGACCGTGAACGCAAGCTGATCAAGAAGATCGAGAAGACCTTGCAGCTGCTTGAAGACGATGATTTCGGTTACTGCGAACACTGCGGTATCGAGATCGGTATCCGTCGTCTGGAAGCCCGTCCGACTGCCGACCTCTGTGTCGATTGCAAGACGCTGGCCGAGATCAAGGAAAAACAGATGGCCGGTTGATCCCGACCCTCTGGTATATGAAAAAGGGAGCTCGCGGGCTCCCTTTTTTATTGAGCTTTTGGCGGTCGCGCCCCAGAATGCAGCCTCAATGAATCGCTTACCCGAACAGTCATGCCAGTGAATCCCCCGTCCTCACCCTTTGCACGTCCCTATGTCGGCCGCTTTGCCCCCTCACCCTCAGGCCCGCTTCATTTCGGTTCGCTGATCGCCGCCCTCGGCAGCTTTTTGCAGGCCAGAGCGCAGCAGGGACGCTGGCTGGTGCGCATCGAGGATATCGATCCGCCGCGGGAGATGGCGGGGGCAGCGGCCCTGATCCTCAAGACCCTTGAGGCATATGGCCTCGAGTGGGATGGGGAGGTGATGTTCCAGAGCGCGCGCCACGGCCGCTATGACGAGATCATCGACCAGCTCTATCGTGCGGGGGATCTCTACTGGTGCCGTTGCACCCGGCGCGAAATCATGGCCGCGGGCGGTCTCTACAGCGGCCACTGCCGCACCCTCGGGCTTGCGGCCGAAGGTTGCGCTGCCCGGCTGCGCCAGCACCATCCGGTCTACCACTTCGACGATCGCTTGCAGGGCCATATCGCGGTCCCTACGGCGCTCGCCGAGGAGGATTTTATTATCCGCCGCCGCGACGGGCTCTACGCCTACAACCTGGCGGTGGTGGTGGATGATATGGACAGCGGCATCACCGAGATAGTGCGCGGCGCCGATCTGCTGGAGCCCACGGTGCGCCAGATTGCCCTCTACCAGACCCTGGGGGCACCGGTGCCCGACTGGGTGCACCTGCCGCTGGCGGTGCTGGCAGATGGCAACAAGCTCTCCAAGCAGAACCATGCGCCTGCGCTGGCGCTTGATGAGGTGCGCCCGGCACTGTGGCAGGCGCTGCACTTCCTCGGCCAGTGCCCGCCGCCCGAGCTGATGGCAAGCCGGATCGACGAGATCATCGGCTGGGGCATCGCCAACTGGCAGCTAGAACGGGTGCCCGCCAGCGAGAAAATCCCGCTGGACCTTGAGTAAAAAGAGCCGGTTTTCGTGTAATAAGGCGTGAGCTGGGCGCTGATAGACCGCTATTTTCGTTGGCAGACGGTTTCATGCGGGATCAATTGTCAGCACGGTTTTTCATTTGGTCAGGCGTGAGCTATGTGCAGATTGACCGCTATTTTCGCTGGCGGACGGTTTCATGCGGGATCAATTGTCAGCACGGTTTTTCATTTGGTTAGGCGTGAGCTATGATAGGCCGCTATTTTTTGGCCTCCCGTCAATTTAGAAGTCATGAAGAGGTGTACCATTTTTTCCCAGATCGCAAACTTTTGCCGCAAGGTGCTCGGCAAGGAAGACGGCGAGCAGTCGGTGGAATCCCCCATTCCAGCCCGTGTCGCCGGTCAACGTCGTACCTTAAGCCGTGATCAGCACCCTATTTCGCGCAAAGAGATCAGCGAGAATGCACTCAAGGTGCTCTATCGCCTGAACAAGGGCGGCTACGAAGCCTACCTGGTCGGCGGCGGAGTCCGGGATCTGCTGCTCGGGAAGACGCCCAAGGATTTCGACATCGCAACCGATGCGACGCCGGAGCAGATCAAGGCGCTGTTCAGCAACTGCCGCCTGATTGGCCGTCGTTTCCGCCTGGCCCACATTGTCTTTGGTCGTGACGTGATCGAAGTGGCCACCTTCCGGGGTCACCACCATCAGGTCAATACCAGCAAACATGTGTCGGCCCAGTCTGATGAAGGCATGCTGCTGCGCGACAACGTCTACGGCACCATCGAAGAGGATGCCGAGCGCCGCGACTTTACCGTCAACGCCCTCTACTACAGCGCCAAAGATTTCACCCTGCACGATTTCGAAGGGGGTCTGGAAGATCTGGCCGAGCGCAAGCTTGAGCTGATCGGCGATCCCGAGACCCGTTATCGTGAAGATCCGGTGCGTATGCTGCGCGCCGTGCGCTTTGCCGCCAAGCTGGATATGACCATCAGCCCGCGTACCGCCGCCCCCATCAAGGAGCTGGCGCCGCTGCTGCAAGACATACCGGCTGCCCGCCTGTTTGAGGAGACCCTCAAGCTGTTCCTGGCTGGCGACGGTCTGGCGACCTACAAACTGCTGCGCGAGTATGGCCTGTTCCAGCAGCTCTTCCCGCAAGTGGCTGCGCTGTTTACCCCGCACGGCAACTCGCCCTACGAGCAGTTTATCGAGCAGGCGCTGATCGATACCGACACCCGCGTTCGTGAAGATAAGCGCGTCACCCCCGCCTTCCTCTACGCCACCCTGCTGTGGGGCTGCGTCGAGGCCCGTGGTCGGGTGCTGGAGAACGAGAGCGGCCTGCCCTGGTATGACGCCTTCATGCTGGCGATCAACGAGGTACTGGACAATCAGGTGCGGATCATCGCCGTTCCCCGCCGTTTCACCACCGATGTCCGCGACATCTGGGCACTGCAACAGCGGCTGACCCGTCGTCAGGGCAAGCACCCCGAGCGCGCCATGGAGCATCCCAAGTTCCGCGCGGCGTTCGACTTCCTGTTGCTGCGCAACCGGGTCGAGCGCGGTCTCGGCGAGCTGGCCAGCTGGTGGGAGCGCTATGTTGCCTCCAATCCGGATGTGCGCCCGCAATTGCAGCGTGAAGCGACCCGTCGCCCGGCCAGCGGTGAGCGCGGCGAGGCCCGTAGCCACGATGGCGAGAAGCGCAGCAGCAACAGCCGCAACCGTCGTCGCCCCCGTCGCCGCAAACCGAAAGTGGCCGAGTGACAACAGACGTGATGACCGAGGTCTTCATCGCCATTGGTTCCAACCTGTCTGACCCGCTGGGTCAGGCTCGTCGCGCCGTTGCCGCCTTGGCAAGGTTGCCGGAATCTGTGCTGGTGGAGGCCTCGTCGTTTTACAGCAGCCGCCCCATGGGGCCTGCTGACCAACCGGACTACGTCAATGCCGTGGCCCGGCTCAATACCCGGCTCGCGCCCCTTGCGCTGCTGGACCAATTACAAAAAATCGAGCTGGAACAGGGACGTGTGCGCAAAGATGAGCGGTGGGGGCCGAGAACTCTGGATCTCGACCTGCTGCTCTATGGGGATCAGGTGATCAACCATGAGCGCCTGATCGTACCCCACTACGGCATGAAGGAGCGGGAGTTCGTGCTGCTGCCCCTTGCCGAAATTGCGCCTGCTCTGGTGCTGCCCTGCGGCACCCCGCTCGCCCGACTGGTTGCCCGCTGCCCGCACAATGATTTGGCCATCATTGCCCCGCGTGCAGACGTACAGGAGCCTCTATGAGCAAGATCACCACCGCCAGCCTGCTGAAGATGAAGCAGGAAGGTCAAAAGTTCACCGCCATCACCGCCTATGATGCCACCTTTGCCAAGCTGTTCGACGACGAGGGGGCCCACGTGCTGCTCATCGGCGATTCACTGGGCATGGTGCTGCAAGGGGGTCAGGATACCCTGGCGGTCAACATGGATGAGATGGTCTATCACACCCGCTGTGTGGCACGCGGTGCCAGCAAGGCACTGGTGGTCGCCGACATGCCGTTCATGAGCTACGCCACCCCCGAGCAGACTTACCAGAACGCCGCCCGCCTGATGGCGGCCGGTGCCCGCATGGTGAAGATGGAAGGGGGCGACTGGCTCTGTGACTCCATCCGCCACCTTACTCGCAACGGGGTGCCGGTGTGCGGTCACCTCGGCCTTACCCCGCAATCCGTTCATGTCTTTGGCGGCTTCAAGGTGCAGGGGCGTGACGAGTTTCAGGCGCAGGAGATCTATCGCCAGGCCCTCGAGCTGCAAGCGGCCGGTATCCAGCTGCTGGTGCTCGAGTGTGTGCCCACTGCGCTGGCCGAGCGCATCACCAAGGCGCTTCGCATCCCGGTGATCGGCATTGGTGCCGGCCCCGCGACCGATGGTCAGATTTTGGTGATGCACGATGCTTTTGGTGTAACCTCCGGCTATGTGCCCAAGTTCACCAAGAACTTCCTGGCCGAGACCGGCGATGTGCGTGCCGCCATCCGCCTATATGTGCAGCAGGTGAGCGAGGGGAGCTTCCCGGGCCCGGAACACTGCTTCAATTGATCCTGGCGGTTGCATGATGGGGGCTGCGGCCCCCGTCTCTGCTTCTCAGCCTCGCGCAGTTAATCCGTATAGCTAATCCGTATCTTATTGATTCATCTAAAGGTGAACTGCTGATAGCCATGTTCGTGCACCATCCCGCCCGAGCGCTATCTGTGGATGCAACCCGTCTCTCTTTTTGATTTATCGGAAGGTGAACTGCTGATGTTGGTCGTAAATAATCCCGTCGTTCTGCGTGAGCAGATCAGCCAATGGCGCCGTGAAGGGCGTGCCATCGCATTCGTGCCCACCATGGGTAACCTGCATCAGGGCCACCTGACGCTGGTGAAAGAGGCGCACAGCCACGCCGAGAAAGTGGTGGTCAGCATCTTCGTCAACCCGATGCAGTTCGACAAGGCCGAGGATCTCGCCAACTACCCGCGCACTCTGGAGCAGGATTGCGCTGCGCTGGAAGCGGCCGGGGTCGACATGGTGTTCACCCCGACCCCGGAGATCATGTATCCGCAGGGGCTGGCCAGCCAGACCTTCGTCGAGGTGCCGGGTCTCTCCAATCTGCTGGAGGGGGCGCTGCGCCCGGGTCACTTCCGCGGTGTCAGTACCGTCGTCACCAAGTTGTTCAATCTGGTACAGCCGGATGTGGCCTGCTTTGGCCAGAAGGATTACCAGCAGCTGGCGCTTATTCGCAAGATGGTGGCCGACATGGCGATGCCCATCGAGATCGTCGGCGTGCCGACCGTGCGGGCCGAAGACGGGCTGGCGCTATCTTCACGCAACGGCTACCTGACTGCGGCCGAGCGTGCCATTGCCCCCGAGCTGGCGCGCACCATGAACTGGATCGCCGAGCAGATTGAAGCGGGTGACCACCACCTGCCCTCCTTGGTGGCGCAGGCAAGCCAGCGTCTCGACAACGCCGGTTTTCGTACCGATGCCATCGACATCGTCGATGCCGCCACCCTCGAATCCGCCACAGACGAGAGCGCGCAGCTGGTGATCCTGATGGCTGCTTATCTTGGCAAGGCCCGCCTTATCGACAATCAAGTGGTCACGCTGCAGCAAGCCTGAGCCCGCCACAACCAGGAGGAACCCATGTCCAAGAAGGTTTACTGCATTGCCCAATTCCTGCCCAAACCCGGTCAGGAGCAGGCCCTGTTTCAGGTGCTGCAGGCACTCGAGCCCAACACCCTGCGTGAGGATGGCTGCCTGCAATATCGGGTGACCCGCCACATCGCGAGCCCCTTTGCCGAGGGGGAGAGTTTCCCCATCGTGTTCAACGAGATTTGGCAAGATATGGCCTCTTTCGAGGCTCACTGCCAGCGCGCGGAGATCAAGGCTTTCTTCGAGCGTTACTGTCTGGCGGAAGATGGTTTGGCCGCGAAGTGGAATGTCTGCGTCTATAGCGACGAACCCGAGCAGTACGACGCCCCCGTAAAGAAGTAATTCCCCCGATTGCCAGCGGACGCCCCCTCGGGCGTCCGCTGCTTTTTCACGCCTGCACTCTCCTGCATTCCGGCGTTTTGTTCTGCGGCCCAGTCCGCATCTCCCTTCGTTTCTATCCACTTTCGGCCTGATGGCCGCTACAGGTATTCATGATGTTTGTCCTGATTGCATCGCTTGTTTTTTGTCTGCTCTGTTTTACTCTCACCCGGTTGCCTACCGGTTTGCCGCTCTCGCGCAAGGTACTTGCGGGTCTGCTGCTTGGCGCCCTGTTCGGGCTGGCGCTGCAACTGGGCTGGGGCGCCGATGATGCCGGCGTTCAGCAGACCCTGGAGTGGGTCAATATCATCGGCGGCGGCTATGTCAGCCTGCTCAAGGTGGTGATGATGCCGCTGGTGTTCACCTCCATCCTCTCCGCCATCAACAAGCTGGAGCAGGCCCAGTCCCTCGGCAAGATCAGCGCCGTGCTGATCGGCTCCATGCTGACCCTGGTGATGATCGCCGGTCTGGTGGGGATGACCATCACCCACCTGAGTGGTCTCACGGCAGCCGGGCTGTTGAGCCACGGTAGCGACAGCGCCGCCCTGCAACAGAGTATGAGCACCATCGACAGTGCCCAGACTCTGCCAGCCCTGCTGCTCTCGCTGGTGCCCACCAACTTTGCCGCCGATATGGCGGGTAGCCGCGGCCTCTCGGTGATCGGGGTGGTGATCTTTACCGTGCTGGCGGGGGTTGCCTTGCTGCAGTTGAAGGCGGAGCATCCACAGGCCGGTGCTCGCGCCGCCGTGGCCATCGACACCCTGCAACTGTGGGTGATGAAGATGGTGCGGGTGGTGATTGCGCTCACCCCCTATGGCGTGATGGCGCTGATCGCCCGGGTGGTGGCCCACTATCCCCTGAGCGAGATCCTCAGCCTGCTCGGCTTTATTCTGGTCTGCTACGTCGCCATTCTGGCGATGTTTGCGGTGCACATGGTGATCCTGCTGCTGATCGGTCAGAACCCGCTACACTACCTGCGGGAAGTGTGGGGCGTGCTCACCTTCGCTTTTGTCTCCCGCAGCAGCGCCGCCTCCATTCCGCTCAGCATCGAGACCCAGCAGCGTCTTGGTGTGCCCGCCAGCATCGCCAACTTCGCCGCCTCGTTCGGTGCCAACCTCGGCCAGAACGGCTGTGCCGGCATCTATCCGGCCATAATGGTGGCGATGATTGCCCCCATGCTCGGTATCAACCCGTTTGATCCCCTGTTCCTGCTGACTCTGCTGCCGGTGATTGCGCTGGGCTCCATCGGGGTGGCTGGCGTCGGCGGTGGCGGCACCTTCGCCGCGCTGATCGTGCTCTCCACCCTCAACCTCCCCATCGCGCTGGTGGGGGTGATGATCGCCATCGAGCCGCTGGTGGACATGGGCCGTACCGCTCTCAACGTCAATGGCTCCATCATGGCGGCGATGATCACCAAGCGGTTGCTGGGCAAACAGCAGCTGGCCGAGACGCAGGTCCTAGATCAGCAGGCCGCCAGCTAGCCCCAGCGTTCCCCAATATGACAGAAGCCCGCAGTTGCGGGCTTCTTTATGTCGACAGTGTTGCCTTGTGAGCAGGTATTACTCGGCAGAGACGGGGTAACCGGCGCCTTTCCAGGCGAAGATGCCGCCCGGTACCCGATAGACCTGCTGATAGCCCTGAGTCACCGCCCAGGCGGCGGCGTTGTGGCTGCGGCCGCACTTGACGAAGCCGCAGTAGATCACCACCGGGCGGGACTTGTCTTCACCCAGCAGCGCCTGGAACTGCTCCGGGGTGCCGCTCCCCTCGATGATCTCGCTCCAGTTGTCGCCGGACTTGGCCTCCTTCACGAAGACGAAGTTCTTGGCGCCCGGGATGTGCTCTTTCTTGTAGGAGTCCTCATAGGGCATGGTGTCGATGATCACCAGCTCCTCGCCCTTGTCCATCCGGGTCTTCAGCTCGGCCACGGTCAGCAGCTGATAGCCCCCCTGCTGCGTCTCTTGCGCCAGCTGCACCGCCGACTGCTCCAGCTTCACCTCCTGCTCGAACTGGTTGTCGCCACAGCCACCGAGGGCAAAGCTGGCGGCGATCAGCGAGGCCAGCAGGGTGCGGGATCGCAATGTCATCATGTCACTACTCCTTTAGAACGGGAAAAACGGGGCGGGAAGTTCGCAGCAGGGCGCCCGCAAGCGTCAGTAGCAGCAGATCCCGCACAATGGCCTCCGGTAACGAGCCGAGATCAGCCCTGCCCAGACAGCCGCAAGAGATGTCGAGCCCGATGGCAACGCCATAGCCCAACACCGGAATAAACAGGGCGAGCAGCCCGATCACCAGCCAGAGTCCCCAGCGCCGGTTGGCGATGACCGCAAGTCCTGCGCAGAGCTCAAGGGCAATCAGCCCCCAGGCGGCGAACGGGATTAGCGGCGGCCAGATCAGGCCAAAGGCGCCGATCTGCTCGATGAACAGGGCGGGGGATACCAGCTTGAACCCGGCGGAGGCGAGGAAGAATCCCCCCAACGCCAGATTGGCCGGCATGCGCAGATAAACGGCCATGGGATAGCTCTTTATCATCCATGACTCCGACTGCCAGCCACAGGCGTATGCTTGGCCATGTCCTGACTATCGGCCGGATAGCGGGCCAGCTCCTGATAGTCGCCGCCCGCTTCGCAGCGAAAGACGGCGGCGGTTTCACCACTCTGGCACCACTGTTGCCACTCGTCTGGCGGGCAGTGGAGACGAATGGCGAGGCCACAGCCGGCGCTGAGCAGACGCGGCACATCGCAGACCCGAAACGACTGACCGTGCTGCTCCAGCCGTTTGCGCAGCCTGACTGTGCCGAGGGTGGAGTGGAACAGGTAGAGAAACTCCTGATTCATGATTTTCCTCCCGTGCTGGCGCGCGCGCCGAACAGGGCGGCCCCCAGCGCACCGGCAAACTGGGCATCCGGATGGGTGGTCACTTCGCAGCCCAATCCTTGCGCCAGATAGTGGCGGAAGGTGGCGCAGTGGCTGACGCCGCCGGTAAAGAGTACGCTCGGTCTGGCACCGAGGCGGCCGATAAAGTTGGCACTGCGCCGGGCCATGGCGCGGACGATGCCGGCCAGGATCGACTCGGCCGGAATGCCCGCCGAGCGCAGGCTGATCGCCTCCGATTCGGCAAACACGGTGCACATGCTGCTGATGTCGTGGGGCTCGGCCCCTTGCAGCAGTTCGTCAAGCTGCTCGACCCGCGCCCCCAGAGTGCGGGTGATCACCTCGAGAAAGCGACCGGTACCGGCGGCGCACTTGTCGTTCATCAGAAAGTCGGTGAGATTGCCCTCGCTATCTAGCAGGATCACCTTGCTATCCTGCCCGCCGATGTCGATGACGGTGTGTACCGACGGGCAGAGCAGGCGAGCCCCCAGCCCGTGGCAGGAGATCTCGGTGACCCGGCGATTGGCGAACGATGCCAGATCGCGGCCATAGCCGGTCAGGGTCAGGTGGGGGCGCTCTGGTAAATCGGCCGAGAGCTCCTCCCAGCCTTGCTCGATGGCGGCCAGCGGACGAAAAGGGGTCGGCACCAGAAAACGGCGGACGATACGCCCGCCATCCTTGTGGTCGAACAGGATCCCCTTGGTCGCGGTGGAGCCCGAGTCAATCCCGATGGAGAGTGACACGGCGCCTCCTCACAGCATTTCGATAAAGGCCGCCAGCCGGGTCGCCAGTTGCCCCTTGTCGGCGCTGGAGTAGTCGGTCTCGACCGCCATGTAGGGGATGCCGTGGCGTTCTCGTACGTGACGCTTGATGGCGAGCGACTCCACCGCATAGGTGTGGCAGGCCTGCAGGATCACATCGATCACCCCGTCTGCCTGATACTCCTCCACCATCTGGCTCAGCAGATTCATGCGCTGGTGGTTGGGGGAGATGCAGGAGCAGCCGATGGCCAGATACTTGTCGGTCAGCGCATCGAACAGGTCACCCTCCTCGCTGACGCACTGCTCGGTCGCCTTGGCGCCGGTGCAGTTCTCGTAACCCACTACCCAGCCGCCGTGCTCCTCGATGAGGCGCACCACCTTGTCGGCCGCGCCGCCGATGGGGCAGCCGGTGATGAGGATGCGCGGGCGGGCATCGAGCCGCTTGCCCTCGGCATACTCGGCCTTGATGCGGCGGGTCATCTCCTGCAGCTCGCTGATGAGCTGCTCCTTGTCGAAGCGGAAGGTGGCGCCATAGACCACCTTGAGGATGTCGGTGCCGCTCAGCGCCGGCGGGTTGAGCTGACCCAGCCGGTAGAAGTCGGCCAGCGCGCGGCGCTCGCGGTTCTTCAGCACGATGGCGTCGCGCAGCGCCTGCTCGCTGATGGGGTTGCCGAACTGCTGCTCCAGCAACTCCTTGAAGCGGACGATTTCGCTGCGCCACAGGGTGCGGGATGCTTCGTCATCGGCGCGATTGGGCAATTGCATCACATGCACCGGTTTGAACTCGGCCATGTACTCGTACATCTTCTTCTTGCCGTCGCAGGTGGTTTCCCCCACCACCAGATCGGAGAAGTAGAAGTAGGGGCACTTGTCGGTCTTGCCGAACCCGTAGCTGCTCTTGATCAGCGGGCAGAGGTTGCGGGGCAAGTCTTTCTCGGCCTCCTCGATGGTCTCGTCGCTGGTGGAGCAGAGCGATACCACCACCGCGCCGGCGGCCATCGCCATCTCCTGCGGCATAAAGGTGCAGTAGGTGCCGACCAGGGGGATCTGTCGCTCCTTGAGTGCCATTACAGCCAGAAAGCCCTGACGACGGGCATCTGAAAAACTATCGAATATGGCTGGCAACTCGGTGATTAGTGACATAGGCGATCCTGCCCTGATGAGAGAAATGAAGAGACGGACGAGCCATCCGTGACGGCACATCCAACCGCGAGAATTATACCTTTGGGGGTAATTCGAAAATTGCGGTGGATCACAAGGTGTCAGGTAAATCCTTAATGACAGGCAGGTTATTGAGAAGGGGGCTAGCAGGTTGGAGGGGCTAGAGGGGGAATAAAAAACGGGCACCGCGAGGTGCCCGTTTTGGCAATCAGTGGCGCAGACCGGTGCCACGGGAGATAAGCCACCAGGCGATACCGTAGAGGGCCACGATAAAGCCGATGATGATGAGGTAGGCGGTGCCGAGCGGCACGTCGGAGATGCCGAGGAAGCCGTAACGGAACGCGTTCACCATGTAGATGATGGGGTTCACCTGGGAGACACTCTGCCAGAAGGGGGGCAGCAGGCTGATGGAGTAGAACACCCCGCCCAGATAGGTGAGCGGTGTCAGCACGAAGGTGGGGATGATGCTGATGTCGTCGAAGGTCTTGGCAAACACTGCGTTGATAAGGCCACCCAGCGAGAAGAGGATGGCGGTCAGCAGCACGGTGAAGCAGACGCTGAACAGATGGTGGATCTGCAGCGGCACGAAGAAGAGCGACACTAGGGTGACAATGAGGCCGACGCAGAGGCCGCGCGCCACGCCACCGCCCACGTAGCCGGCGATGATGACGTAGTTGGGCACTGGTGCCACCAGCATCTCCTCGATATTGCGCTGGAACTTGGCGCTGAAGAAGGAGGAGGCAACGTTGGAGTAGGAGTTGGTGATCACCGACATCATGATGAGGCCGGGCACGATGAACTCCATGTAGGTGAAGCCACCCATGTCACCGATGCGTGAACCGATCAGGTTGCCGAAGATGACGAAGTAGAGGCTCATGGTGATGGCCGGTGGCACCAGGGTCTGGATCCAGATCCGGGTGAAGCGGCTCACCTCCTTGGCCAGAATGCTCTTGAAGGCGATGTAGTAGATGGCCAGATTCATGCTTTTCTCCCCTCTTCGACCAGATTGACGAACAGCTCTTCCAGTCGGTTGGCCTTGTTGCGCATGCTTACGACCTGCACCTGCTGGTTCGACAACTGCTCGAACAGGCTGTTGAGTGACTGGCTCTTGTCGAGATCCACCTCGAGGGTGCGCTCATCCAGCATGCGGCCGTTGAACTCTGGCACCTCGGGTACGGCAGAACCTGGCGCAAGGTCGAGCAGGAAGGTCTCGCGACCCAGCTTGCCCAGCAGATTCTTCATGCTGGTGTTCTCGATCAGACGACCCTTGTCGATGATGCCGATGTTGCGGCACAGCATCTCCGCCTCTTCCAGATAGTGGGTAGTAAGGATGATGGTGACGCCCTGCTCGTTGAGATCCTTGAGGAAGGTCCACATGGAGCGGCGGATCTCGATATCGACCCCGGCGGTCGGTTCATCGAGGATCAGCAGTTTGGGCTCGTGCATCAGGGCGCGGGCGATCATCAGACGGCGCTTCATGCCGCCGGAGAGGGTGCGGGCAGGCATGTCGCGCTTCTCCCACAGATCGAGCTGGCGCAGGTACTTCTCGGCGCGGATCTTGGCTTCCGCCTTGGGCACGCCGTAGAAACCGGCCTGATGGGTGACAATCTGGATCACCTTCTCGAACTGGCTGAAGTTGAACTCCTGCGGCACCAGTCCGAGCTGGGCCTTGGCCTGTTCGAGATCGCTGTCGATGTCGTAGCCAAACACCTTCACCTTGCCGGCGCTCTTGTTCACCAGCGAGCTGATGACGCCGATGGTGGTGGACTTGCCCGCGCCGTTCGGGCCGAGCAGGGCGAAGAAATCTCCCTGCCTGACGGTAAGATCGATGCCTTTAAGGGCTTCAACGCCCCCCTGATAGGTCTTTTTCAGGCCGCTGATTTCCAGTGCGTTCATTGCAACCTCTGTGATGGTTGAATCCGGCTCGATACAGAAAAGGCGGCCAAGGCCGCCTGCACAGAGTAAAGGGCGCAAGGCCGCTTCACCCGTGATATACCTGAACCTGGCTTACTCCTGGGGTACCACTTTGCCGATAAACGGCAGGTTGCGGTACTTCTGGGCGTAGTCGATGCCACAGCCGACCACGAATTCGTCCGGAATGGCGAAGCCAATCCAGTCGACCGGCACCTGCACTTCGCGGCGGGAGGGTTTGTCCAGCAGGGTGCAGATGGCCAGGGATTTCGGCTCGCGCAGGGAGAGGATCTCGCGCACCTTGTTGAGGGTGTAACCGGTGTCGATGATGTCTTCCACGATCACCACATCCTTGCCCTTGATGTCGTCGTCCAGGTCTTTCAGGATGCGGACGTCACGGGTGCTGTGCATGCCGGAGCCGTAGCTGGAGGCGGTCATGAAGTCCAGGGTGATGGGCAGCTGGCACTGGCGGCAGAGGTCGGCCAGGAAGATGCAGGAACCGCGCAGCAGCGCAATCATCACGACTTCGTCAGAACCCTGATAGCGGGCGGTGATCTCTTCACCCAATTTGGCGATCCGGGCGGCTACTTCAGCCTCGGAGATCATCACCTCGACGGTGTGTTTCATCACTTACTCCCATAAGGCCAAAGGGGATTTGGCCGTTCATGAATATCAAAACCGATGATTCTACCACTCATGTTGAAGGGTGCTAGAGATACGTGGTGCTTTTATCGGCTTATTTTAATTGATAGAGTTAGCAGGCACTCAGGCATGATTAGTTAAAATACTATAAACACCATAATCAATAACTATTAGATGATAAAAACTATGGAACCACGCGCAGAAATAAGACGTCGTACCCGGCTGTCGCCGGAAGCTCGTCGCTCCCAATTGATGGAATGTGCCATCGAGGTGTTCTCCCGTCGCGGCATTGGCCGTGCAGGTCACGCCGAGATAGCCGAACAGGCCAAGGTCTCTGTGGCTACCGTCTTCAACTATTTCAACACCCGTGAGGAGTTGGTAGATGAGGTGCTGGCCGAGATCGAACGCTTTGTGAACCAGATGCTGTCGCAGGCATACGGTGACCAGGGCTCCATTTTCGACAAGATCCAGCGTCATGTACGCCTCTCTGTCGATGCCGCCTACGATCAACCGGATTATGCCGGTATCTGGCTGGAGTGGAGCTCATCGGTTCGGGAAGAGGTATGGCCCCGCTATACCCGGCTGCTCGATCAGTGCCTTGAGCTGATCGCCAGCGAGCTGCAAACCGCCATGGATGCAGGGGAGATCACCAGCGTGCTGTCAGCACAGGATCTGGCCCGCTCTTTGACCGGTTTTGGCTATGTGATGATGCAGATGATCAATCAACCTCAGCGCCCGGCGCGACAAGAGGTGACTGATTTCCTGTTCAAGTACGTGACGGCGCCAATTCAGGCTCGCTAACACGACTTAACGAAAAAACGGCGTCACTCATTGAGTGGCGCCGTTTTTTATGGCCGGATATGGCGGTCACCTCAGCGGTGGCCATAGCCCCAGCGGTGGGTCAGCTCATGCTCGACACCGAGATGATCGAGGATGCGGGCGACCATAAAGTCCACCAGATCTTCGATGCTTTTCGGCTCATGATAGAAACCGGGGGCGGCAGGCATGATGGTCACCCCGAGCCGCGCCAGTTTCAGCATGTTCTCCAGATGGATCGCCGAGAATGGGGTTTCGCGGGGCACCAGGATCAGCTGGCCGCGCTCCTTGAGCACCACATCCGCCGCCCGCTCCAGCAGGTTGTCCGAGGTACCGTTGGCAATGGCCGAGACGGTGCCCATGGAGCAGGGGCAGACCACCATCTGTTTGGGGGCTGCCGAACCGGAGGCGACTGGCGAGAACCACTCCTCCTTGCCGCAGGCGACAATCTGCCCCTCCTTGGCGCCATATTGGCGACAGAGATAAGCAGAGAGCTCTTTCGGTGAGCCGGGCCAATCCTGCTGCTGCTCGGTCTTGAGTACCACACGAGCCGCCGAGGAGGCGAGCAGGTAGACCCGATAGTCCGCCTGCACCAGACACTGGAGCAGGCGCAGGGCGTAGGGGGCGCCGGAGGCACCGGTCAGCGCCAGGGTGATCGCTTTGTTCATAGTTCGCCGTGGTAATCCTTGAGGCGGGCGATCAGCTTGTCATGAATGCCACCGAAGCCGCCGTTGCTCATGATCAGAATATGGTCGCCATCACGGCTCTCGGCCACCAGCCGATTGATCAGGGTCTCCAGATCGTTGAATACCTTGGCCGGACGGGTCATATGGGCTGTCACCTCGCCGAGATCCCAGCCGATGTTGGGCGGCTGGAAGAAGAACACCTCGTCGGCGCCATCGAAGCAGCCAGCCAGCTCCTCCTTGTGAACCCCCAGCTTCATGGTGTTGGAGCGCGGCTCCAGCACCGCCAGAATACGTGAGCCGCCTACCTTGGCGCGCAGGCCGCCGAGGGTGGTCTCGATGGCGGTGGGGTGGTGGGCAAAGTCGTCATAGACGCTGATGCCAGCCACTTCGCCCTTGAGTTCCATCCGCCGTTTGGGTGATTTGAACTGGCAGAGGGCGGCGATGCCATGCTCCACCATCACGCCAGCATGGCGTGCGGCAGCGATGGCCATCAGACCATTGTTGACGTTGTGCTCGCCGATGCACTCCCAGTGCACCTCACCCTGCTTTTCGCCATCCAGCCACACCTCGAAGGCGGAGCCGTCATCGGCCAGCTTGACCGCTTTCCACTTGGCGTCATCCTGACCCACCAGCTCCACTTCGCTCCAGCAGCCCATCTTGCGCACGGCGGTGAGGTTGTCATCCGCCTTCGGGAACAGCACCCGACCGTTGCTCGGTACGGTGCGCATCAGGTGGTGGAACTGGCGCTGGATGGCGGCGAGATCCGGGAAGATGTCCGCGTGGTCAAACTCCAGATTGTTCATCACCAGGGTGCGCGGATGGTAGTGGACGAACTTGGAGCGCTTGTCGAAGAAGGCGCAGTCATACTCGTCTGCTTCGATGACGAAGAAGGGGGCAGAGCCGAGACGGGCGGAGACCGGGAAGTTGCCCGGCACGCCGCCAATAAGGAAACCGGGCTCCAGTTTGGCGTACTCCAGCACCCAGGCCAGCATGCTGGCGGTGGTGGTCTTGCCGTGGGTGCCGGCGACGGCCAGCACCCAGCGATCTTGCAGCACGTGCTCCAGCAGCCACTGGGGGCCGGAGATGTAGGGCAAATTGCGGTCCAGCACATATTCAACACAGGGGTTGCCGCGGCTCATGGCGTTGCCGATCACCACCAGATCCGGCGCCGGATCGAGTTGGGAGGGGTCATAGCCTTCGGTCAGTTCAATGCCCTGTTGCTCGAGCTGGGTACTCATGGGGGGATAGACATTGGCATCCGAACCGGTCACCCGGTAACCAAGCTGTTTTGCCAACACCGCCAGACCACCCATAAAGGTGCCGCAGATCCCGAGAATGTGAATATGCATACCGCTTCCTTTCGCAGTAAAGGGAAGTGCGCATTCTAGGGGGTGTTGCGGTGGTGGCACAAGCCGCACTCATGGTGAGAGGCCCACAGATGCAGCACCGGAGGCAGAAATCTTGGCGCTGTTGGGATATGCGAGATTGGAATGGGCTGGCAGGCTTTATTTGAGACTTGATATTGTGTCGCACTTTCTTACAATTCTTCGGTTTTGTGACGCACTCTACAGTTTTACGATATCGCCCTTTTTCAAAGGAGAGTCCCCATGGGCAAGTTCCTGCTTTGCTATCTGGTCGGTGGTCTGGTGACCATCAGTTGGGCTGCGCTGCCCGCTCATGGTCCTTGGGATCAGTGGGACCTCGCGATTTTTCATACCGTTAACGGCTGGCTCGGGCAGTCGGCTCTGTGGGCCGATCTGGTGGCCATAACCAATAACCGGCTGTTCGATCTGGCGGTGTTGGCCTGTATGGGGCTGATTCTGGTCCGCTGCTTCTTTGCACGGGATCTGGCGGGTCGTCGCCACCTGGTGGCGATGGGGATAGTGATGCTGCTAAGTGCACTGGTGATCAACCAGCTTGGTCACCGATTGCCGGTGGAGCGACCCAGCCCGACCCTGATGGTGGCCGATGCGCTGCGGGTGACCCAGATCAGCGGTATTCCGACCAAGGACTCTTCCGGTGATAGCTTCCCCGGGGATCACGCCCTGTTTCTGATGATCTTCGCCGGCTACGCCTTGCGTTATCTGCCGCGCTGGGCGGGAGTCACCGCATTGCTGATGGTGCCGATCTTTTCCGCACCGCGCATTCTGGCTGGCGCCCACTGGTTTACCGATGTCTACGTCGGCGCACTGGGGCTGGCGACCCTCTGTCTGCCCTGGCTGCTGTTGACCCCGCTGGCGGATCGGCTGATAGAGCGCATTTCCCCCCGATTGGCCCGTGTGCCGCTGCTGCGCAGTCAGACCCACTGATTGAACGTCGCAAAATAAAACGCCCCGACATGAAAATGTCGGGGCGTTCTGTTATCCACCCGCGAGAGATCAGCCTTGATAACCGTTCGGGTTGTTGCTTTGCCAGCGCCAGGTATCGGCCATCATCTGATCCAGACCGCGCTCTGCCTGCCAGCCCAGCTCGGCACGGGCCAGCGTCGGCTCTGCCCAGCACTCGGCGATGTCGCCCGGGCGACGGGGTTTGATCTGGTAGGGAATGGGTCGGCCGCTGGCCGCTTCAAACGCCTTGACCATCTCCAGTACCGAGTAGCCTTGACCTGTGCCCAGGTTGTAGGTGAAGACGCCGGTGTCGCTCTTGATGCGTGCCAGTGCTTTCAGGTGACCGATGGCGAGATCCACCACATGGATGTAGTCGCGTACGCCGGTGCCATCCGGGGTCGGGTAGTCGTTGCCAAATACCCCCAGCTCCTTGAGCTTGCCGACACCCACCTGGCTAATATAGGGCAGCAGGTTGTTGGGGATACCGTTGGGATCTTCACCAATCAGGCCGCTCTCGTGGGCGCCGACCGGGTTGAAGTAACGCAGCAGTACGATGGCCCAGCGGGGATCGGATTTGGCGAGATCGCGCAGGATCTCCTCCACCATCAGCTTGGAGCGACCATAGGGGTTGGTGGCGCTGGTGGGGAAATCTTCCCGCAGCGGCACCGAGGCGGGATCGCCATAGACGGTGGCCGAGGAGCTGAATACCAAGCGGAAAACTCCGGCCCTGGCCATCTCTTCGCACAGCACCAGAGTGCCGCTGATGTTGTTCTGGTAGTAGGTGAGCGGGATCTGGCTCGACTCCCCGACAGCCTTGAGGCCGGCGAAGTGAATGACCGATTCGATCTGGTGGTTGGCGAACAGCTGCTGCAGGCAGGCTCTGTCCAGCACATCCCCTTCGACGAAGGTGACCGGTTTGCCGGTGATCTGCTCGACCCGCTTGAGTGACTCCGGTGAGGAGTTGGAGAGGTTGTCGAGTACCACGACCTGCTGCCCCGCGCCGAGCAGCTCAACCAGGGTGTGGGAGCCGATATAGCCGGCGCCCCCTGTGACCAGTATTGTCATTTTTTATCCCGTGTTCTGGTGAAACTGGGGCCGAGTCTACCCGTCCTGCCCGCTCGAGAAAAGGTTGAGATACCAATGAAGCCCTTTGTGTATCTCAATAATCGAGACTGATATCCCCTTTCGCGGTGCAGGAGCAGGCCAGAGCAACGCCGCTCTCCAGATCCTGAGCACTCAAGGTCATCACGCTCTGGCGCTCGATGTCACCTGTGGTGGTGCAACGACAGCTGCCACATACCCCGGCGCGGCAAGCTGCCATCATGGTTTCGCCCGCCGCTTCCAGTGCCGCCAGCAGGGTTTGACCCGGCAGGATCTTCACCTTTTTGCCACTCTTTTTCAGGGTCAGCCAGAAGTGGTCGCTGGTGGTGGCGGGCTCTGCGGGAGGAAGGCCAAAGGACTCCTGATGCAGCTGCTCCGGCGGCAATCCCAGCTCTGCCAGCATGGCGCTGACCGCCGCCATATAGGGGGCCGGGCCGCAGAGATAGACGTGGCGTTCGCGCAGATCTGGGGCCAGTTCGGCCAGCATAGCGGGGGTGAGTCGGCCCACCCAGGGATGAGCCGTTGGCGCCTCTTCCAGTATCAGGGCATGGCGTACACCGGGATGCGCTTCGGCCAATGCAGCCAAGTCATCTGCGAAGATCACATCTGCTGGCGAGCGGGCGCTATGGATAAAGCGGATATCGGCATCCGGCCGTTTGGTTAGCTCGTCTCGCAACATGGCCCACATGGGGGTAATGCCGGAACCAGCGCTCAAGAGCAGTGGCCGTTTGCAAGGGAGGTTGGTCAGGTTGAAATCGCCGAACGGACCATCCACCCGGATCTCGTCTCCCACCTGCAAGGTCTGGTGCAGATGGCGGGAGACCCGTCCCACATCCTTGATGGTGACCTGCCAGCATGAATCCTGCGGGCTGGAGGATAGGGTATAGGCGCGGCACTCCGGCTGGCCGTCAATCTCGGTATGCAGGGTGATGCACTGGCCAGCCAGTACGGGAGGGAGGCTGCCGGAAAGCGGCGCTAGCTGCCAGCTCACGACGTCGTGGGTGTTCTGTTGGCGGCCAATGCAGGTGAGCGTGAGAGAGGTCATCACAAGGCTCCTTAGGTTTTAAACGGTTCGAAAAACGTCTGGTGAAAAAGCCGGATCCAGAAAAAAGGCGAGCCGGGCGGCTCGCCAAACGCTTACAACATGAGATGCCGATCAGGCCGCCAGGATCTCGGCCAAGTCAGCCTCGGCCGTGGTGGTCCCTTTCAGACCGAACTGCTCTTCCAGCACCTTGAGCAGAGCCGGGGTGAGGAAGGCGGGGGCGGTCGGGCCGGTACGAATGTCTTTCACCCCGAGGGAGAGCAGGGTGAGCAGAATGACGATGGCTTTTTGCTCGAACCAGGAGAGCACCAGCGTCAGCGGCAGATCGTTGACCCCGCACTCGAACGCCTCGGAGAGTGCCAGCGCCAACTGGATGGCGGAGTAGGCATCGTTGCACTGGCCCACGTCCAGCAGGCGCGGAATGCCGCCGATGTCGCCAAAGTCGAGCTTGTTGAACTTGTACTTGCCGCAGCCCAGGGTGAGCAGCAGGCTGTCGCGCGGCGCCGCCTTGGCAAACTCGGTGAAGTAGGCGCGCTCGGCCTTGTCGCCGTCACAGCCACCTACCAGGAAGAAGTGGCTGATCTCTCCTGCTTTGACCTTCTCAATCACTGCGGGCGCAGCCTGCATCAGGGCGTTGCGGGCAAAGCCGATGGTGATGAAGTGCTCGAGCTCGGTGTGCTTGAAGCCTTCCAGCGCTTGGGCCTTGGCGATCACGGCGGAGAAATCATCCCCCTCCAGATGGGTGACGCCCGGCCAGCCGACGATGGAGCGGGTGAAGATGCGATCCGAGTAGTTGCCCACATTCGGGTCGATAATGCAGTTGGAGGTCATCACCACGGCGCCCGGGAAGTTGGCAAACTCTTTCTGCTGGTTCTGCCAGGCGGATCCGTAGTTGCCCACCAGATGGGGGTACTGCTTGAAGAAGGGGTAGGCTAGCGCAGGCAGCATCTCACCATGGGTGTAGACGTTGATGCCGGTCCCCTTGGTCTGCTCCAGAATGAGCTTGAGATCCATCATGTCGTGGCCGGAGACCAGAATGCACTTGCCGGGGATGGGGGTGACGCGTACCTGGGTCGGTTCCGGATGACCGAAGGCGCTGGTTTCACCCAAATCCAGCATCTCCATGATTTTGAAGTTGAGCTGACCGATCTCCATGGCGCAGTTGAACAGCCGACCCATTTCGCTCGGATCTGTGCTGAGCCAGCTCATGATGCGATGGAATTCGGCAGCCACCTCGTCACTCTGCTGATCCAGCACCCGGGCGTGCTCCATATAGGCAGCGGCGCCCTTGAGGCCGTAGAGGCAGAGCAGACGCAGCCCCATGATGTCCTCGTTTACCTCGTTCTTGCCCCGATTGGGGGCGGCTGATGCGGCATGGGCAAGTTGCTCCAGCAGCTCGGCACCGGGTTCGAAGTAAGCGGACTGTGGCAAGTCGTTCACCTGCACCGCCATGGCGGTCATACGATCGGCCAGCTGCTGGCGATAGGCGAGGGCCTGATTGACATAGGCCACGATGCGATTCGAGTCGAAGTTGACGTTGGTGAGGGTGGCGAAGAAGGCCTTGGGCACGAAGGCATCGATCTCGCTGTCGATGATGCCCTGCTTACGGGCGGCCAGCGCCCAGGCGCTGAGCCCCTGCAGGGTATAGATCAGTACATCCTGCAGATCCGAGGTTTCCGCCGTCTTGCCGCACATACCTTGTGCGTAGGCACAGCCGTTGCCAGCCGGGGTACGAATTGTCTGTTCACATTGCACACAAAACATCATGCCTCTCCTAATTGGACATTTCAGTTGTCTGTTTTGTGGCGATTCTATTCCTCTCGCGAAAAACTTAATAGGCATTCAATTTGCCAATTAAGATTCCCTTGATGCAGATCAAAAACAAAAAAAGCCGCCCAAACAGGGCGGCAAGCGGGTGGATAAAAGGAGAGACAACTCAGGTTTGCAACAGAACATAACAATCAGACGGATTGGGCCGTGGTCTGGTCAGGAGCTTTCGGCCCGGTACTTACTCAAGCCGGCATACGTACGCTGTAGTCGGCTTGGTTCACTATCAGGCCAGATAAGCGCGCAGCATCCAGACCAGTTTTTCCTGCTGCTGCACATAGTCGGAGAGGATGGAGGCAGTGCCTTCATCACCGGCTTCGGCGGCCTGGCCCAGAATACGACGCTGGGCGACCAGCAGTTCGCGGAAGCTATCCAGCAGGGATTCGACACAGGCGCGGCCATCGTGCAGCCCTTTTTGCTCCGGGATGGCAGAGACTTTCAGGTAGTCGCTGAAGCTGTGCATGGGCACGCCATCCAGGGTCAGGATCCGCTCGGCCAGTGCGTCGACTTTCAGCAGCAGGTCGTTGTAAATCTCTTCAAATTTCAGGTGCAGTTCGAAGAACTGGTTGCCACGGATATTCCAGTGGAAGCCGCGCACGTTCATGTAGAGGATCTGGTAGCTGGCCAGCAATTTGTTCAACTCGGCTGCCAGGGCTTGTGATTGAGCAGTATCAAGACCAATCGGGCTTTTCATCATTCACCTCCAGATTTGGAAATCGGTTTTAAATTCTCTTTCGGAACGCAGTCAGAATAACGCCTTGCAAAATGCAGGGACAATTGCTTGTGCCTAACTGTTTGATAGCTAACGGCTATCAAACAGTACGCAGCAACGGGGGCAATGGATGAGGATTAGGGGAAGTATTTTTCGAGCAGCGCCATCAGGATGGCCTGACACTCGCGGTCCGGTTTGCTATCGACCTTGCTGGCGCGAAAGTGGAGCTGAAAGGCGCCCATTACGGCGCGGCTCTGCTCATCCCACTGGCCGGTTTGGGACAGGCCGTAGCCATAGCGGGCCAGCTGCTGCTGCCACATGGCCGCATCCCAATCGGGCAAGGGGCTGGCCAGTAGCTCGGCCACCCGACCTTCATCTGGCCAGGCGCCGACTCCGTACGTCAGATAGAGCTGGCGCCAGGGGAAGTGAGGGCCGGGATCCTGCTTGCGCTCGGGGGCGACATCGCTGTGGCCCAGCACCTGGGTCGGTGGAATGCGGTAGCGGGTGACCAGCTCCCGGCTGAGTGCGCCGACGGCAGCAATCTGTTGCGGGGTATAGGGTTGCCAGCGCCGGGCATGGGGTGCCAGCGACTCATCTTCCGCTGGATAGCCGAGGTTGACGATCTCGATGCCAAGGGAGCTGGCATTGAGCCCGGCATATTGGTGCCAACGGCTGCGTCCCGCATGCCAGGCGCGCGCGCTGTCCGGCACCAGCTGATAGACCGGTAGCGGTGTTTCGTGGCTGTCGCGGGGGATCAGGTAGTGGGCGCTCACCTTGTGCTCCGGCTCGGTCAGCAGGCGCAAGGAATTGGCATCGTCTTCGTCGGTGTAGTGGAGGATCAGAAAGGCGATCCGCTCGTTCTGGTTGGCGCTCTGATAGCGGGTCGAGAGCTGGTACTCGGACGGTGTGCAGGCGCCCAGCAGCAGAACCAGTGGCAGAAAGAAGAGGGGAAGAAGACAGCGCCAGCGCCATCCCCCTGCCACAGCCAGTCTGCTGAGCGTGGGAGGAGTGAGTCGCTGGCACATGTCGAAGGCCCGTTCTGGTCAGTCGCGCGGCTGGTCAGCCGCGGTATTTGGCCGTGAGGCCGATCAGGAAGTTGCGCAGGATCTGATCCCCGCAATCCTGATAGTGCTTGTGATCCTTGGAGCGGAACAGGGCGCTGAGCTCGGACTTGGAGAGGTTGAAGTCGGCGAGCTTGAGGGTGCCGAGCATGTCCTCTTCCTTGAAGTTGAGACCGATGCGCAGCTTGCGCAGGATCATGTTGTTGTTGATCCGGTTCGGGATCACCTGGGCCGGTGCATCTTCCCGCACGCCGCGGCGGGCGATGATGAAACCGTCGAGGAACTGGCTCAGGGCCGAGTCGGGACAGGCGACATAGCCTGCCTCTTGCTCTTCACCTTCCGCTGCCTCTTTCATCAACCAGCTGTGCAGCTGGGCGTGAGTGACCGTCAGGTTGCCCTTGGCAAACATCTCGACCATCTGGTCGTTGCTGATGGTGAGGGCGTAGCGCAGACGGCGCAGAATATCGTTGTTGGTCATGCTGACTCCTGTGTAAACGGCGCAACTTTACCATCTGGCGGCCCTCGCGTCAGAAAAAGCGGGGGCAGATACAGTTCAGGTCAAGCTCATCAAGCCTTGCCGAGATAGCGGGGTGCCTCCTGGCGCACCAGTTCCAGCGCATCTTGCAGCTCCAGCAGCTCGGGTTCCAGCTCGCTCACCGGCACGCCGTCACGCAGCTGTTGCTCCAGCTGGGAGAGCAGCCGTTGCAGCCCCGGCACCCCGGAATAGGCACAGCCGCCGTTGAGGCGATGGAGCTGGGACAGCACCTCGCTATCTTCAATTTCGCCCGCCAGCGCGCTATCCAGCACCGGCTCGACCTCCTCGAAACTGGCCAGCAGCATGGTCAGCATCTCTCTGGCGAGATGCTCTTTCCCCGCCGCCTGCCGCACCGCAAGTGCCCAGTCGATCTGTTGGGCACCATTATTCTGGTGACGGCGATGGGCAAAGTCGGTGATGAGCTGGGCCAGCATGCTCTCGTCGATGGGCTTGGCCAGATAGTCGTCCATGCCCTGCCGGATCAGCCGCTCCCGTTCTCCGGGGATGGCGTGGGCGGTCACCGCCACGATCGGGGTGGTGGTGTTGAGGGACTGGTTGCGGATCGCTTGGGTGGCACTGATGCCATCCATGATCGGCATCTGGATATCCATGAAGATGATGTCGAACGGCTGGCTCTGTGCCTGCTTGACCGCCTCCTTGCCGTTTTTGCACACCACCACCTGACTCACCATCTCCTTGAGCATGGCGGCGATCAGCTTGAGGTTGGCGGCGTTGTCATCCACCGCCAGCACCTTGATGGGCTGCAACTGGCGCGGCGCAGGCTGGGCGGGCAGCTTCTGGCGGCTCGATTCCGGCGAGAGCAGGGCGTGCAGCAGCTTGCGATGGTTGACCGGTTTGGAGAGACAGTGCTGGGCGCCATGGGCCAGCATAGCTTCATAGAGCGCCGGCTCGTGGCTGCTGAGCAGCACTATGGTGTTCTGCTGCTGGCCGTTCAGTCTGTCGAGACGGCCGATCACCTGCTGCGGCGTATGCAGGGTGCTGCTGCCAATGATCACCATCTCCTGCTCGCTCATCTCGGGCCAGGGATCATCGCTGGTCAGTGGGTGCACATCGAGGTGCCACTCCGCCAACAGGGCGAGCAGAGAGGCTTGTGAGAAGGGATCCGGTTCCAGCAGCCAGAGCCGTTTGCCACGGATCCGATCCAGCGGCAGTTGATCGGTCTGGGGCAGGGGGGAGACCTCCACATCCAGACTGAACGAGAAGATGGAGCCCTTGCCTAGCTCCGATTCAAAGCGGATCTGGCCGCCCATCTGCTGCACCAGCTTCTGGGTGATAACGAGGCCCAAACCCGTGCCGCCATAACGGCGGGAGATGGAGGAGTCGGCCTGATTGAAGGCCTGGAACAGCTGATGTTGCTGCTCCTGGGAGATTCCGATGCCGGTATCGCGGATCTGGACGTTGAGCCTCACCTTGTGGTTGCCACTGCCGGTCTGCTCGATATGGACATCCACGTTGCCCTGTTCGGTGAACTTGATGGCGTTGCCGGTGAGGTTGGTCAGCACCTGTTGCAGACGCATGGGGTCGCCGGTGAGGTAGTCCGGCACATCGGCATCCACCCGCAGGGAGAGCTCCAGTTGTTTGTCGTGGGCGCTGGGGCCGAGCAGGTGCATGGTCTCGTTGAGAGTGTCGCGCAGGCTGAACGGGATATGCTCCAGCTGCAGCTTGCCTGCTTCCAGCTTAGAGAAGTCGAGGATGTCGTTGATGATGCCAAGCAGGTTGCGCGCCGACTTCTCGATGGTTTGCATGTAGTCGGTTTGGCTCGGGGTCAGGCTGGTTTTCAGCAGCTGGCGGGTAAAGCCGATGACCCCGTTGAGCGGGGTACGCAATTCGTGGGACATGTTGGCCAGAAACTCCGACTTGACCCGCGCCGCCTCTTGCGCCCGTTTCTTGGCCATGTCGAGCTCGACGTTCTGGATCTCGATCTGCTCCAGGGTTTCGCGCAGGTCAGAGGTAGCCTGATCGATATTCTGCTGCATCTCTTCGTGATATTCGGAGAGCGCCTTGGCCATGGCGTTGATGCCGTTTTTCAGCATATCCAGCTCGCCGGTGAGCTGGCCGCTGACCCGGGTATCGAGCCGCCCCTCCCTGATCTTGTGCACCGCCTGCACCATGTTGGTGATGGGCTGGGTCACGCTCTTGACCAGACGGAAGCCAAACAGGGTACTGAAGGCGACCCCGATGAGCACCATGATCACCGCAAAGAAGGTGTCGCGGTACTGCAGCAGCATGGCCCGATCGGTTGCCATCTGCATCGAAATGTAGCCGATCATCGGCGGCTCTACATCGCTGGGCAGCGGGAAGCCATCGAGGCTGGTTTCAGCCTGGATCGGGGTGCGCAAAATGATGTCGTCCCCCTGAAACGTCACGCTGGTCAGATCCGGAATGGGCTCGCCATCGGGCAGCCTGAGCCGGGTGAAATCCCGGTGGTAGTTCGAGGTGACGAACAGCTGGTTGTCCTGGGTGAAGACTGCGATGGATTTGATGAAGGGGGAGTTCTTGCGATGGGTCAGGCCAATCAGCCGCTTGAGGGATTCGCGACTGTGCTGGGTCATCCCGTATTCACTGGCGATCGCCAGCGGTTCGATGATGTTGATCCCCTGATCAATAAGGTTGTTTTCCAGCTGCTGGTAGCGGTGGAAGGTGAAGTAACCGGCCATTAGGCCACCAATGATCAGGGTCGGCAGGATGGTGAAGGCGAGAACGCGTGCTCTCAGGCCATATTTGGTCATACGAACAGGCCACCAGTGAACAGGGTTGGCGATAGGGTTGATGGCAATACACGGGCTCTGTGGCCGTATTTGGTCATACTATTATTCTTGTGGGACAATACCCGGCAGCAGATTCCACAATCATGACATAGCCACCTATAGGCACCAAGTTTTATGGCCCAGTTTTTCAAGCCCCAAAAGAAGTCCACTCAGCTCCAACGCATTGAATTTACGATAGACACCCTCGATCACCACTGCGTCGGTATCGGTCGCCATCAGGGCAAGGCGATCTTCGTCGAAGGGGCACTGCCCGGCGAGACCGTCAAGGCACGCATCACCGAAGAGAAAAAGCAGTATGGTCACGCCGCCTTGCAACAGGTGGTGACCCCGGCGGCCAATCGTATCGCTCCCTTTTGCAGCCACTATCGCGAGTGCGGCGGTTGCAGTGCCCAGCACATGCCGGTTGCCGATCAGCAAGCCGCCAAGGCGGCGGGACTGGTCAGCCTGTTCGAGCGGTTGGGCAACATCAAGGCGCCGGTGCTGGAGCCGGTACTGACCGGTGAAGATCGCGCCTACCGCCGGGTTTGTCGTCTGGCCATCAAATTTGACAAGAATGGTCGCTGCACCCGGGTCGGTTTCCGCCGCCGTAACAGCAACGATCTGGTGGAGATCGACGGTTGCCCTGTGCTGGCTGAGTCGCTCTCTGCGTTGATTGCCCCGCTGCGTGAATGCCTCAATCGCCTCAAGAGCCAGCGTGAGCTGGGCCATGCGGAGCTAATCCAGGCCGAGCAGGGGATCATGATGCTGCTGCGTCACACCGGCCGCCCCAATGAGGCGGATCGCGCCCTGCTGGTGGCGTTTGCAAAAACGCAGGGGATCGACCTCTATCTGCAAGCTGCCGATGATCGTATCGAAGCGCTGCAGCAACAATTTTCCCCATCCTACTCGCTGGATGGCCTGTCTCTTGCATTTGCTCCCGGTGATTTCATTCAGGTCAACGGCCCCATCAACCAGAGCATGGTTGAGCAGGCGCTGACATGGCTCGGGGCGAGCAAGGATGACAAGGTGCTCGATCTCTTCTGCGGCATCGGCAACTTCACCCTGCCGCTGGCCCGTCAGGCTCGCGAAGTGGTGGGTGTGGAAGGTGAACTGGCCATGGTGCAGCGGGCCGAAGAGAACGCCCGTCGCAACGGCATCACCAATGCCCGTTTCTACAAGTCTGACCTGAGCGATGACATCGTCGGCATGTCCTGGGCGCGTGAAGGGTTTGATCTGGTGCTGCTGGATCCGGCTCGTCCCGGCGCGCTGGAAGTGATGGGACACGTCGTGAAACTTTCACCCAAGCGGGTGGTCTACGTCTCCTGTAACCCGGTCACCCTGGCGCGGGACAGTCAGGTGCTGGTGAAAGGGGGTTACCGTCTGGTGCGTCTCGGCATGCTCGACATGTTCCCTCACACCGGTCATCTGGAGTCCATGGCGCTGTTTGAACGGGAGTAAATGACTCATCAGTTCGGCGATGCCGGATAGGTCATCCGGCATGTTTGTTACTGTTTGAGCAGGTGTGTATATGAAGTCATCCTGCTCATCAGTTCGGCTATGCGGATATGTAATCTGGCATGTCTGCGGCTGTTTGAGCTGATGTGATTGGGGTAATCTAGACCCTCGTCGTTCGGCAGGGCCTGTTGGCGCGCTCTATTGTCTTTCTGGACAATATGCCTTGAAAAGTGCGCTGGATATCCCCATTTGAGGCAATCTCATGAGGGGAGAAAGTGACAGCTTTCGGCCCGATAATTTAAAGGATTGATACCATGGTTGCGGTTCGCGATATTCATTTGAAAGACAACTTCACCCTGGAAGAGTGGGTCAGCTCGCTCTCCTTGAGTGACAGTGAAAAGGATCAGCTGCGAACCGTCTACCAGTATTGTTTGACGCTCGGTGACGAGGCGCTGACCAGCAAGCTGCTGGTGCGCGGCATCGAAATGGTGGGCATCCTGCAGATGCTCAGCATGGATATCGGTACCCTCAAGGCCGCCATCATCTACCCCTTCGTCGAAGCCGGTCTCATCAGCCAGGAGCGGATGGACGAGGACTTCGGCTCCAAGATCGCCAAGCTGGTGGAAGGGGTGTTGGAGATGGAGGCCATCCGCTCCCTGCAAACCCTCCATCGCAGCGAAACCTCGCCGGAGCAGGTCGACAACGTGCGTCGCATGTTGCTCGCCATGGTCGAGGATGTGCGCGCCGTGGTGATCAAGCTGGCGGAGCGGATCGCCTGCCTGCGGGAAGCGAAGACGGCAGATGAAGAGACCCGGGTGCTGATGGCCCAGGAGATCACCAACATCTATGCGCCGCTCGCCAACCGTCTGGGCATCGGCCAGCTCAAGTGGGAGCTGGAAGATCTCGCCTTCCGTTATCTGCACCCGGATACCTACAAGCAGATCGCCAAGCAGCTCGACGAGAAGCGGCTCGACCGTGAGCGCTATATCCGCGAGTTTGTGCAATCCCTGCGTAATGGGTTGAAAGAGGCGGGAGTTGACGCCGAGGTGTACGGTCGGCCGAAACACATCTACAGCATCTGGCGCAAGATGCAGAAGAAGCACCTCGAGTTCAACGAGTTGTTCGACGTGCGCGCGGTGCGGGTAGTGACCAAGCGGCTGCAGGATTGCTATGCGGCGCTCGGTATCGTGCATACCCAGTTCCACCACATTCCTCGCGAGTTTGACGACTATGTCGCCAACCCCAAACCCAACGGCTATCAGTCGATCCACACCGTAGTGGTGGGGCCGGAGGGCAAGACTGTCGAGATCCAGATCCGTACTGACCAGATGCATCAGGATGCCGAGCTCGGCGTCGCGGCGCACTGGCGCTACAAGGAAGGGGCACAGGCTGGCGGCAAGGCCAACACCTTCGAAGACAAGATCGAGTGGCTGCGCAAGCTGCTCGCCTGGCAGGAAGATCTCTCCGAGAGCGGCTCCCTGCTGGAAGATCTGCGCAGTCAGGTGTTCGAGGACAGGGTCTACGTCTTCACCCCGAAAGGGGATGTCATCGACCTGCCGGCTGGCGCCACCCCGCTCGATTTTGCCTATCACGTCCACAGCATGATCGGCCACCGCTGCATCGGCGCCAAGATTGACGGCCGCATCGTGCCGTTTACCTATGCGCTGCAGACCGGCGATCAGGTGGAGGTGATCACCCAGAAAGAGCCGAACCCGAGCCGCGACTGGATGAACCCCAACGCCGGCTTCCTGCGCTCCAGCCGGGCGCGGGCCAAGGTGGCGACCTGGTTCAGAAAACTGGATCGGGACAAGAATATCGTGGCCGGTCGCGAGCTGTTCGAGAAGGAGCTGGATCGCCACAACCTCAGCATGTCCAAGATTGACAAGGGCAACATGCTGCGCCGCTTCAATCTGGAGAGCACCGACGATCTGCTGGCCGGTATCGGCAGCGGCGATATCCGCATCAACCAGGTGCTCAACTATCTCGACACCTGTTACAACAAGCCGACGGCGGAAGAGGAAGATCGCCGACTGCTGGAGAAGCTGGAGCAGAAGGCCAATGCGCCGATGCGCCACAAGCCCAAGGATCACATAGTGGTGGAAGGGGTCGGCAACCTGATGACCCATATTGCCCGCTGCTGCCAGCCGATTCCGGGGGACTCCATTCAGGGCTTTATCACCATGGGGCGTGGCGTTTCGATCCACCGGGAAGATTGCGAGCAGCTCAAGGAGTTGTCACGTCGCAATCCGGAGCGTCTGATCGATGCGGTGTGGGGGGAGAACTACTCCGGTGGCTACGGCCTCACTATCCGGATCATCTCCAATGATCGCTCCGGTCTGCTGCGCGATATCACTACCGTGCTGGCCAACGAGAAGATCAATGTGATGGGGGTGCGCTCACGCTCCAACGTGCGCGAGCAGACCGCCGAGATCGACATGGAGCTGGAGATTTACAACATCAACGCCTTCAACCGGGCGTTGGCCAAGCTCAGTCAGCTTAACGACGTGATCAGCGCCAAGCGGCTTTGATATCGAACCGACCGGCCCCAGTGGCCGGTCTGCATTTCCGACCCTTTTTGAACGAATCGAAAGCGAATATCTCATGTCTCAACGTTACGATCTGCCTCAACTGCTCGACATCATGGCTCGTCTGCGTGATCCGCAAAACGGCTGCCCCTGGGATCTGAAACAGAGCTTCCAGACCATAGTGCCGCACACCCTGGAAGAGGCCTACGAAGTGGCCGATGCCATCGAGACCAAGGATTGGAAGGGGCTGAAAGGGGAGTTGGGCGACCTGCTGTTTCAGGTGGTGTTTTACGCCCAGCTGGGTAAAGAGCGGGGCTTGTTCGACTTTGCCGATATCGTCGATACGGTGAGTGAAAAGCTCATTCGCCGTCATCCCCACGTTTTTTCCGATGCAGATCTCTCCAACGAGCAGGCGGTAAAAGCGAACTGGGAGGCGGAAAAAGCCAAGGAGCGGGCGGCCCTCGACAAAGAGAGCGTGCTGGACGATATCCCGCAGGCGCTGCCTGCCCTGACCCGCGCCGCCAAAATTCAGAAACGTTGCGCCACCGTCGGTTTTGACTGGAAAACCTTGGGGCCTGTGGTGGACAAGATCCACGAAGAGATCGACGAGGTAATGGAAGAGGCGCTGATGGCCGATGTGGACGAGGCGCGGGTGAGCGACGAGCTCGGCGACCTGTTGTTTGCCACCGTCAATCTGGTGCGTCATCTGGGCAAGGATCCGGAGCAGGTACTGCGAGGTGCCAACGCCAAGTTCGAACGTCGTTTTCGTCAGGTTGAGCAGATAATCGTCGCAGAAGGCTTGAAAATGACCGATTGCACCCTCGAAAAGCTCGATGCCGCCTGGGATAAGGCGAAGGAAACCGAGCAAAGTTGATTTGGCGCAAGATGGGGGGGCGGTGAGCCTGATAGATTTTTGCTCATTGTTTGGGAGAGGGGTTTTTGGTATACTGTTTCCCCGTCCTGCTTCATCCCCGAAGCACCCCTTAAAATTCCCTAAACTTCTTTCAGGTTCAGCATGACGACCAAATATATTTTTGTTACTGGTGGCGTTGTTTCATCCCTCGGCAAAGGCATTGCCGCAGCTTCTCTGGCAGCCATTCTGGAAGCCCGTGGTCTGGATGTGACCATCATGAAACTGGACCCGTACATCAACGTGGATCCGGGCACCATGAGCCCGACCCAGCATGGTGAAGTGTTCGTAACCGAGGACGGGGCCGAAACCGATCTGGATTTGGGCCACTACGAGCGTTTCATCCGCACCAAGATGACCCGTCGCAACAACTTTACCACCGGCCGTATCTACGCCGACGTACTGCGTAAAGAGCGTCGTGGTGACTATCTGGGCGCCACCATTCAGGTTATCCCGCACATCACCAACGCCATCAAGGAGCGGGTGATTGCCGGTGCCGAAGGCCATCAGGTTGCCATCGTCGAAGTGGGCGGTACCGTGGGTGACATCGAGTCCCTGCCGTTCCTCGAAGCCATTCGTCAGTTGGCTGCCGAAGTGGGCCGCAACAACGCCATGTTCATGCACCTGACGCTGGTTCCTTACCTGGCCGCTGCCGGTGAAGTGAAGACCAAGCCGACCCAGCACTCCGTGAAAGAGCTGCTCTCCATCGGTATCCAGCCGGATGTGCTGATCTGCCGCTCTGACCGTGCCATTCCGGCCAACGAGCGCGCCAAGATCGCCCTGTTCTGCAACGTGCCGGAGCGCGCCGTCATCTCCATGAAAGACGTCGACTCCATCTACAAGATCCCGGCACTGCTGAAATCCCAGAACCTGGACTCCTACTTCACCGAGCGTTTCGGTCTGGAGTGCAAAGAGGCTGACTTGTCCGAGTGGGAACAGGTTATCTACGAAGAGGCCAACCCGACTGGTGAAGTGACCATCGGTATGGTCGGCAAATACGTCTCCCTGCCGGACGCTTACAAGTCCGTCAACGAGGCGCTCAAGCACGGTGGTCTCAAGACCCGTCACTCCGTCAACATCAAGTACATCGACTCTCAGGACATCGAGACCCGTGGCGCCGAGCTGCTGGAAGGTCTGGACGCGATCCTGGTGCCGGGTGGCTTTGGTGAGCGCGGTGTGGAAGGCAAAATTTTGGCTGCCCAGTATGCCCGCGAGAACAAGATCCCCTACCTGGGTATCTGCCTCGGCATGCAGGTTGCCATGATCGAATTCGCTCGCAACGTAGCGGGTATGGAAGGGGCTCACTCCTCCGAGTTCAAGAAAGATTGCGCGTACCCGGTCGTCGGCCTCATCACCGAGTGGGTGGATGAAGAGGGCAACGTCGAGACCCGTACCGAGAAGTCTGATCTGGGCGGTACCATGCGTCTGGGTTCCCAGCTCTGCCACCTGGTCGAAGATTCCAAAGTGCGTCAGATGTACGGCAGCCCGACCATTTACGAGCGTCACCGTCACCGTTACGAAGTAAACAACAAGCTGCTGCCGCAGATTGAAGCGGCAGGTCTGAAAGTGACCGGTCTCTCCGCCGACAAGAAGTTGGTGGAAATCATCGAGATCCCGGATCACCCCTGGTTCGTGGCTGCGCAGTTCCACCCGGAGTTCACCTCTACTCCTCGTGATGGCCACGCTCTGTTCGCCGGTTTTGTGAAGGCGGCAGGCGAGTATCAGAAGCGTAATTTGAAGTAATTGAAAATAAATGCGGTTGGGGCACTGTGCCACAGCCGCTTTTTTTGGCATATTTTTGTTGTTTTTTTACGAAACCTGAGGAAATACACATGTCCAAGATCGTTAAAGTGATCGGTCGTGAAATCATCGACTCCCGTGGTAACCCGACCGTTGAGGCCGAAGTTCACCTGGAAGGTGGTTTTGTTGGTATGGCAGCCGCTCCGTCTGGCGCGTCCACCGGTTCCCGCGAAGCGCTGGAACTGCGTGACGGCGACAAGAGCCGTTTCCTGGGTAAAGGCGTGCTGAAAGCCATCGAAGCCGTAAACGGCCCGATCGCTCAAGCTCTGCTGGGTAAAGATGCCAAGGACCAGGCCACCGTTGACCAGATCATGATCGACCTCGACGGTACCGAGAACAAATCCAAGTTCGGCGCCAACGCCATCCTGGCTGTTTCCCTGGCTAACGCCAAAGCTGCCGCTGCTGCCAAAGGCATGCCGCTGTACGCCCACATCGCCGAGCTGAACGGCACCCCGGGTGTTTACTCCATGCCGCTGCCGATGATGAACATCATCAACGGTGGTGAGCACGCCGACAACAACGTCGACATCCAGGAGTTCATGATCCAGCCGGTTGGCGCCAAGACCCTGAAAGAAGCCGTTCGCATGGGCGCAGAAGTGTTCCACAACCTGGCCAAAGTGCTGAAGTCCAAGGGCTACAACACTGCAGTTGGTGACGAAGGTGGTTTCGCTCCGAACCTGAAATCCAACGCCGAAGCGCTGGAAGTTATCGCTGAAGCCGTTGCCGCTGCCGGTTACAAACTGGGCACCGACATCACCCTGGCTATGGACTGCGCTGCTTCCGAGTTCTACGACGCAGAGAAGAAAGAGTACAACCTGAAAGGCGAAGGTCGTGTCTTCACCTCCAACGGTTTCTCCGACTTCCTGGCTGACCTGACCACCAAGTTCCCGATCGTCTCCATCGAAGATGGCCTGGACGAATCTGACTGGGAAGGTTTCGCCTACCAGACTGCTGAACTGGGCAAGAAAATCCAGATCGTGGGTGACGACCTGTTCGTAACCAACACCAAGATCCTGAAGCGCGGTATCGACAACGGCATCGCCAACTCCATCCTGATCAAGTTCAACCAGATCGGTTCCCTGACCGAAACTCTGGCTGCCATCAAGATGGCCAAAGACGCTGGCTACACTGCCGTCATCTCCCACCGCTCCGGTGAGACCGAAGACGCGACCATCGCCGACCTGGCTGTTGGTACCGCTGCTGGCCAGATCAAGACCGGTTCCATGAGCCGTTCTGACCGTGTTGCCAAGTACAACCAGCTGATCCGTATCGAAGAAGCTCTGGGTGCCAAAGCTCCTTTCCGCGGTCTGAAAGAAGTTAAGAACCAGGCTTAATTTGCTGGTTTGCCAGCTTCGGCTGGAATGAAAAAAAAACCGGAACCCCTGGGTTCCGGTTTTTTTATGCCTGAGCCTTGCCACAACGCCCTGAGAGGCGAGGGGGTTATGCCTCTGGTTTCGGGTCAGATAAAGGGGTGCATGCGCTGATAGCGCCCTGCATGCGCCTTGAAGCCCAGCTTTTCAAACAGGGCGATAGAGCGGACGTTATCTGCATCGATATCTGCGGTGAGGCAGGTGACTCCCAGTGTGGTGGCGTGGGCGAACAGCAATCCCAGCGCTTCCGACATAAACCCTCTGCGCCAATAGGCCGCATTGAGCAGGCAACCCACCTCGCAGCAGCGACCCGCCTCGCTAAAACTGTGTAGGCCGCAGGTGCCGATCACCTTGTTGCCCTCCCGCTCGACAATCGCCCACTCCAGCGACTCCCCCGTTTGCTCCAGCCGCACCACGCTCGCCATCATCTGCGCCACCATGGCGGGAGAGGTAAAGCAGGGATCAGAGGCAAACTCCATGGTCAGCGGATTGCCATAAATCTCGAACAGATCGGCGGCATCCTGCGGGCCAATGGTGCGCAGTACAATCCGCCTACCGGTTAAGTCGGGCTTCATAAATTTCCTTGGAAGGGTACGCGAGCCAAGATTCATGAATGGTGGGTGTCCTAATTTCTTCTCTATAAAGATAAAGGCCAAGAACCTTGGTAATTCCATACAAGATCTTGATGTTGCTCTATCATGGTTTTAAAAAGCCATACTTCAGTATCTTTCGGTCTAGGCTTTTCAGCCCATCTTTCGATTCCAGATTGACGAGGGCGATTTGCTAAATTAGCACTTTGAGCTTCAGCTGATAAATATCCACCACCTGGCATTCCATACCTCATCTTTCGATCATACAAATTAGCTTCTTGTACAACAATAGAAGTGATCGGTGGTAAGTTTGCTGCATCACACTTTTTGAAAATCTCGGCTAAGGCATCTCTTACAGCTCCGCCACCTTCTCCCAAAGGAACATTCGTATTTTTGCTTACAGTACCGTACGTAACGACTCGCCCCATTGAACTTTGATTACGTAAAAAGTCATAAACCAAATTTGCATTATTAGATAGAGACAAGTAAAGCTCCTTATTCCTTGAGTATTAGCACATAACACCCGATCAAGCTGTGAGTAAGGCAATGCGATGTTTCCGCATACCACCTAAATAAGTTTACCGCTAACTGCAAATATCAAGCGTTGCGAATCCGCCTTAAAATACTTATTAAGCATCATTGTTCCAGCACCCTGGACTTTTACTATCAAAGAAATCGATTATAAAATCGCGACCAAAACTATCGTAAATAATTTCGGCTACTCTACGGCAGTATGCTTGATCATATCCAAATACAGACACAGCTATTCGCCTAACATTCGATGCTCTTATGCGCTCGATAATATGAACATCATGATCTCCAAGCCCCCACCCATATATAACCAAACTACGCCATATATCTGGGATCACTTCTCTATATACAGTGTTGAGGTAATGACTGTTTTGGATTGAGCGAACTTTCTGGTTAGAAATACCCTCGCTTACGAATAGAGGAATACACTCGCCTGATTTCCACTCATGCAATATACTATTCAACAAATCTGAGCCGACTCGGCTACTTAGTTTAATTTCCTCTTCTACAACATTGCGAGCTAATGCCAGATTGCCATGAGGATAGAAAACTAACGTTATACGCTTATCTTGCCAGCTATACGGCTCTCTGAATCTAGCCCAATCTTCATCAAATTTACCGTGAAGAAAACAATCCTTGAACTTATGCCCATCTTCATTGCTATTAGCTTTCATCATGACCCAATATAATGTAAGGTCATAATTTAATGAAAAAACCGTTTTAAACCTACTTAAAAATTCACCTACTGTATCTAGATCTCCCTCAATTTCATCGTATTCAGGGTGGATGCTGCGTACTGCCTTGATTAAGCAATCTCGAACATGTTTGTATGCCTTTTCTGTTGCATTATCTTTAATTTTTAGAGCTGAATTTACCTTGTTTGCCTGCCAGACTAAACGCAATATCAACTCAAAATCATCCGTTTCGAAATGTTCAAATAGCATTTCTACATCTTCAGATAACAACCCATGATCGATTGCATGTTTTTTTAACGATGCATATGTAAATGATTTATCTAGACTAATTGATGCACCATTACCCAATAATATGGAGCTTTTATATCTTCTGCTTATATCAAGCCAATCGTATATCTCGTATGCCACCATTAACTCCTGATGCTTAACGCCTCAATAAGCTGCGCGGCTCTGCCGCGTCTAGCGCCGTAGGCGCGTAGTTAATTTACATGTTATGGCTATGTGGCTCGTGTTATTCCTCTTCCTGTTTCAGGGCAGCGATACCACTCTAATTCTGTAACATTATTATTGCCAACAAGTTCAAAGATATCAATGATTTCATCAGTGGTTAGGGAGTATAGCTTTTTGTTTTTGTCACTATCTGAAGTGAAGAATGCTCCATCAAAACCTCCGCCTTCGTTAACATAGATATTGAAAATAAAACTATGTATTATTCGGCTAGCAATGAACCAGAGATCTCGACTTTCTGAGTGAGGTCTATTTAAATTGTAAAGCTCGTCTAGTTTGTGATTATTGCGCCACGTGACTTCCGTACCGACGCACTGAAACCAAGACACCTTATGAAGTCCAGATTTAAGACTATCCGTCAATTTAGTCTCGGTCTCTAGCAATTTTCTAATCGAGTAAAAACCAATAAATATGGCTTTCTCGATTTTGACATGTGTTTCCTCATCAATATCAGGAAGATCTTTGAATCGCCTAAACTCTTCAGTACTTTCCAATAAGAGTTGTTTCCAATAGTAGCTTTCGTGTATCACAATTCTTTCCTTTAGCCATAACACCATTGTTTAGCATCGACCTTTTGTAGCGAAGCGGAGAAAAGGGCGTCCGGTGTAGACCCTTCAAGGCCGGAACGAACTGACATTTCTGGTTATGAGTTTTGCTGGCGGCTAAACAATTTGGCCCAAAAGCCTTTTTTCTCGTGCTTCATCGCATCTTCGATGAAATCTATTTTGGGTTTGCGTCTATCGGACTCTTCTATCAGGTCCATCACCACATTGCCAGAGCTTGTATAGGTGGTGAGATAGTACTGGTCTGTTTCGTAGCACTTGCCGAATAGGTCTTTGAAGATATCCTTCCAGACCGAGTAATACTTCATGCATTGCTTCTCAGTACCGAACATCACCCCGTAGTTTCCAACGACAAGCGCATGGGTTATCTGCTTACGCTTCCCATTTTCATCTTTCGCTTTGGCTATCTGCTCTGCATCCAGTGCCACTAATACGAGGTCATCTTTCATAGGAGATCCATTGATTCATAACAGTGATTAGATAGAAGGTGGTACTAACACATTAATACCACCTTCTATCTAACTCCACTCCTGCCCGATATGGCACTCCGAAAATTATATTTTAAATCAATTGGTTAAGTTCCTGCCTCTGAAGCTGGTCGTATTCGATGGACCTCTTCTTTTTACACAACAATTGCGACTGTATAGAAAATCAGTATGACGTTAGTCATGGCAAATAGCGGCATGGCTACCGCCCCTGAATTTCAGCCTCCAGTCTGCTGCGTTTCACCAACGGGATGGGGTTGGCATGGCTCATGGGAGACTCCGACGAGGCAATTGTTGCCAAATGGCAATATTAACCATGGCGCTGTGGAGAGAAAGCTCAATATTGAGAATTTCTGTGCAAGATCAATAAATTAATCAAATATCACCCACGATTGATGACGCGCCGACATAGCGTGAACAACCATTCTCGAGCTATCACCATAGAATATTCATGGTCATATCTGGCTTGAACCAGCATAAAACTCTTTGTTATTGTCCGCAGTCCCCGCTGAAATAGCTTATTTATCTATAAATCAACAAGATAGCATTATGTGGTGGCGTCGCGGGGGCATCTGCTATCGGGAAGGAGAGTTATGAAGTCGCAGTTCAAAGTGGCGCTGGCCATGTTGGCCCTGTTCGTCGTCCAAGGCTGCACAGCCCCGGATTCATCCACCAAGCGCAATGCACCCGGCCCGGTGCTGACAGTGCATTACGAAAGTGCCCCCCTAATCCCCGTCACCATAGCGGGTGAGCAGTACCTGTTTTTGCTCGATACCGGGGCCAGTATCACCTTTATCGATCGTCGTTTAGCCAGCCGCTTCAAGGCGCTGACCTTAAGCGAATTGCCCAGGGCCTATCAGGCTGATTTTGCCAGTGTGAGCAGCGTTTCGAGCCAACTGGGCAGCGAGCAGCTTGGCTTTGTTGAGCCGCAGCCCTTCTCGCTGGGGTCGGTCACCATTGATGACAGCGATCTGTGGGCAACCGTTGATTTCGATCTTTTCTCCCAGTCTCTCGGCAGCCGTATCGATGGCATCCTCGGGATCGACACTATTCGCCGTTTCAACTGGGTGTTTGATCGCGACAAGCATCAGCTCACGGCTTTGCTGACGGCACCGTCGGCAGCCACCTTCGAGCGTTGCATCGGCTATGAAGATAGCTACAACCGCTCCCCGGCAGTGTATCTGACCCACGGCGAGAGCAGCGTGCGCATGTATCTGGATACCGGGGCCGATCAGAGCTATGCCGACCATGCCTTTATCGACTTTATGGCCAGCCAGAAGGCGATCGCTGGCGAAGATGCGATGCCACGCAAAGGGGTGGACGCCAGCGGTATGGTGGAAGGGCGTGAACATATCCTCACCGGCCTGCACTTTGATGAGCGCCAGCTCGGTGAGCTGCGCGTGTCGGAAAACAGCAATGAGCAGTATGGTCTGGGGCTGGATTTTGTTAACCGCTTCAATCGCTTTGCGATCATGCCCGGGCGGATGATGCTCTGCTACGACGCCGACAGCCTGGCGCGCAAAGTGCCACCAGTCCTGCGCAATATCGGGGTGCGTTTTGATGGCGAGCATCTGCAGGTCTACTACAGCGACGAACGGGATCTTGCCCCCTATGGTCTGGCCAACGGCGACATTCTGGAGCAGATCAACGGGGTGGCTTATCGCCCCCTCGAGATCGACAAAGTGCGTGAACTGCTCAGCACCGGCAAGCCGGGGTCGCTCAAGTTGCGGATTGTGCGGGAAGGAAAACCGCTGGATATCGCTATCTAGTCAAGGTGGGGGGCGGCAAGACGAGCCGCCCCCATGAGCCTCAGCCCTTGGTCGGATTTTCCATGCAGGTGAGGGTTGGCTGGCCGTAACGCTCCAGCGTGGCGTCGTCCCCCTTGGTGAAGAAGGTGAGATTTTGCCCTTCATAACGGGCGCCGCTGGCGCTGGGGGTTTCATAGGCGAGCACTTGTTGCTGCTTGTCGCCCTCGCTCAGGTTGATCACTGCGGCGGGCAGCTTGGCATCGTTATAGAAGTAGGTAGAGAGCATGACGCTCTTGCCGCACTGGTAGTTGACCGGTGCCGGCACCATCAGCTGGCCGCCGCTGATCTGCAGTTCGGTGATCCGCAGCAGGTAGTTATCTTCCACACACTGGCGCAGATCCTGCCCCTTCCAGCAGTCGTTGCGACCCTTGATCCAGCCGCGCTGCATGGCACGCTCGGTCTTGAGCTGTTCGGGAGAGAGCGCTGCAATCGCCTTGGGGTAGAGGGCCGCCAGTTCGTTATCAAGGGCGGCCAGTCCGGCATCCTTGCAGATCAGGGTTTCGACCGACCCTGAGGCTTTGGTGCAGTCAAAGGAAGGGGTTGCGGCGCTGGCCAGCAGAGGGGCAAACAGCAGGGTGGCAAGCAAGGTCTTGTTCATCGATAGATTCCAGCAATGAGGAGGGCATATCTGCCTACTACAGCACACTCTACAGGGCAATGCAGCAGGGGAGCCGAGCGTACTTGCACTGCTGAATGGCTGCCAAACGGACAAACCCGACACTCCTGGCCGGAATGTCGGGTTTTTTGTGGCCGCGATAAAGGGGGAGGCGGTTGCCCGGTTGATCAGGCCAGCGCCAGTTGCTGACTGCGGGCGCGCCACAGCCGCTCGTGGAAGAAGAACACCACGGTATTGATGGCCGGTTCGATCATCGCCATCACGCCGCCGGTGAGCAGCTCGCCGCTCAGCAGGAAGGCAACCCCGAAGGCCACCGAGAAGTGGACCACCGCGAAGCTGCTGGTCTTGGCCTGCAGGCTGTGATTTGGTTTGAGCTTGTGCCAGCCGAGGTCATGAAAGTAGAAGGCGACCGTGTTGACGGCGGGCTCGATCAGGGCGATCAGGCTGGCGGTCAGCAGTTCACCGGTCAGCAGGTAGGCCACGGTAAAGGCGACACCGAAGTGCAGGATGGCAAAGCTGATGGTCTTTTTCATGATGGCGGCTCCCTCTGTTGATGATGAGAGTATCCGCCGAAATGAGATTAAATGAAAACTATTCTCATCTATTGCCGAAATAGAGAGAACCTATCAACGGGCGAGTGGCCGGTGCGGTTCAGCGGTTGCCAATCGCAACAAAGGCGATAAAGTACAGGTTCTTCACACTTGCCCATGAAAAAGGATCTTTCATGAATATCAATGCCACCCTGCTTGGCCAGTTCATTGCGTTGCTAATGGTCATCGTCGGCCTCATCGCCTGGCGACTGGCGCGCCGCAAGAGCGAGCATCCGGCTCTGATCACCCTTATCTGCTCCCTGCTCTGCCTGTTCCCGCCCTTTGGCCTGCTGGCCCTGTTGCTGGTTGCGCTGAAACAGGATCTGCCTGTCCGCTCATAGGGCGGGCTGGTTCAGGCTGCCGCACACACCGGCCGCACCAATAGAAAAAGCCCCGTGATGGGGCTTTTGCTTTTGAATTCGGTGAGCGCAGCGGGGGCGGGGATTAATCCTCGGCCTTGTTGAGCCACTCCACCTTGTACTGGGCGCCTGCACCCTGAGCCAGCTTGGCACAGAGCGGTTTGAGAAAGGCTTCAATCTGCTCGTCCAGCATCCAGGGCGGGCTGATGATCAGCATGCCTGAGCCGTTCATGCCCCAGTCGGCAGTCTGACCGGCCACTTCCAGCTCGGCCACCAGCACGTTGCCGAAGTTCTCGCGCTTGATGGCGCGCAGCATGTCGCGGGATTTGTCTGCCTCTTGCCCGAGGATCGGATACCAGAGGGCATAGATGCCGGTCGCCCAGCGTTTCTGCGCCTTTTTCAGGGTATCGACCACGGCGAAGTAATCTTCTTTGAGCTCATAGGGCGGGTCGATCAGCACCAGCCCGCGGCGCGGGGTCGGCGGCAGCAGGGCGATCAGCCCCTCGAAGCCGTCACGGTGGTGTACGGCGACGCGAGGGTCATAACCCATGTTGGCGCGCAGATCTTCGACCTCGTTGTTGTGCAGCTCCATCAGCGCCAGCTTGTCCTGCTCGCGGGTGAGGCGGCGGGAGAGCTCCGGCGAGCCGGGGTAGTAGTGCAGCTCACCGTTCTGGTTCATCTCCTCGATAACGCCGAGATAGGGGGCCATGGCAGACCACTGGGCCCGCTCGTCCCACAGGCGGCCGATGCCGTCGGCATACTCGGCCTTCTTCTGGGACCAGTCGCCGCGCAGGTCGTAGAGACCGCCACCGGCATGGGTGTCCAGCACGATGAAGGGTTTCTCCTTCTTCTTGAGGGACTCGATGATCAGGGCCTGAACGGCGTGTTTCAGCACGTCGGCATGGTTGCCGGCGTGAAAGGCGTGGCGGTAGCTCAGCATATTAGATCTCTGAGGGGGCCCTGCTGGGCACCCAGTAACGATAGATAGTTCAACAAATTGCGGCTGTTGCCGCGAAACAGGGAGAGGCTGCGCAGGGTCTGCAACAGGACGCCCTGTTGCAGCCGCTCCAGCTCCAGCTCGTGGGCCAGCATCGACTGATATTGCTGCTCGTCGAGTCGCGTCTTGGCGCTCTGGCGCAGGGCGCGCCACGGGGTCAGCACCGCCTCGGTCTGCACCAGCGCCGGTTGCAGGTCGGTGAGATCGACTACGATGCCGAGTTGATCGAGCCGGTGCAGCAGCAGCGCGAGATTGACGTTGCCCCCCTGCTCCTGCACGGTGAGCCAATCCTGGCTGCGCTCACCATAGATCTTGCCGCTCCAGTGCCAGAAGCCGATCGGCGTCGGCAATTCGTGGACCGCGACCCGCTCGCTGGCCATTAGCTGTTCGTCACGCAAAGAAGGCTTGCTCCATGGTTTCCAGCTCCTCACTGAGGCTCATCCACTCCAGCTCCACCTCTTCCAGTTGCTCCTTGAGGGGGCCCTGGGATTTGAGCAGATCGGAGAGCTTGGTTTTAGCGCTCTCTTCGTAGATGGCCGGATCGGCCAGTTGGCTCTCGATGTCGCCAAGCTTGCCTTGCAGCTTCTCCATGCTCGCTTCGAGCTTTTCCAGCTTCTGGCGCAGGGGGCGGGTTTGCTGGCGGAACTCCGCCTCGCGCCGCTTCTGATCCTTGCGCGCCACTGCCGAGTTGGCAGAGACGGGGCCATCCGCCGGTTTGGCGTTGGCCTCTTTCTCCTGCTCGCCGAGCCACTTGTGGTAGTCGTCCAGATCGCCGTCGAACGGCTCGACCCGGCCACCGTGTACCAGATAGAAGTCATCTGTGGTGGTACGCAGCAGGTGACGGTCGTGGGAGACCACCACCATGGCCCCTTCGAAGCCTTGCAACGCCATGGTCAGGGCGTGGCGCATCTCCAGATCCAGGTGGTTGGTCGGTTCATCCAGCAGCAGGAGGTTCGGCTTTTGCCAGGTGATCAGCGCCAGCACCAGCCGCGCTTTTTCGCCACCGGAGAAGGGCGCCACCTTGTCGAGCGCCTTGTCACCGTGAAAACCGAAGCTGCCCAGATAGTTGCGCAGCTCCTGCTCGGTCTTGTCCGGCGCGAGGCGGGCCAGATGATCGAGCGGGGAATCATCGAGACGCAGGGTCTCCAGCTGATGCTGGGCGAAGTAACCGATGCTCACCCCGGCGCTCACTTCGAGCTTGCCGGAGAGCGGCGGGTTGGAGCCGGACAGCATCTTGATAAAGGTGGACTTGCCGGCGCCGTTACGACCGAGCAGACCGATGCGCGAACCCGGTACCAGATTGAGTTTGATCTTCTCCAGGATCACCTTGTCGCCGTAACCGGCAGAGAGGTTCTCCATGGCGATGAGCGGGGTCGGCAGGGCCGACGGCTCACGAAACTCGAAGCTGAATTCCGAGTCGGCGTGGGCGGGCAGGATCTTCTCCATCCGCTCCATGGCTTTCAGGCGGCTCTGGGCCTGACGGGCTTTGGAGGCCTTGTAGCGGAAGCGGTCCACATACGCCTGCATGTGGGACATCTCCCGCTGCTGCTTCTCGTACATCGACTGCTGCTGGGCCAGATGTTCGGCGCGCTGCAGTTCGAAGTCGGAGTAGCCGCCGGTGTATTCGTTGAGCTTGCCGTTCTCGATATGGATGATGCGGCTGATGACCGAATCGAGGAAATCGTGGTCGTGAGAGATGAGCACCAGCGTGCCCTGATAGCCCTTGAGCCACTTCTCCAGCCAGATCAGCGCATCGAGATCCAGGTGGTTGGTCGGTTCATCGAGCAGCAGCAGATCGGAGCGGCAGAGCAGCGCTTGGGCGAGGTTGAGGCGCATGCGCCAGCCACCGGAGAAGCTGCGCACCGGCGAGCTCAGCTGCTCGTCGCTGAAACCGAGACCGTGCAGCAGCTCGGCGGCGCGGGCGCGAATGCTGTAGGCGCCTATGGTATCGAGGCGACCGTGCAGCTCGGCCACCAGCAGACCATTGTCATCCTGCTCGGCCTGCACCAGCTGGGCTTCCAGCGAGCGGAACTCCTTGTCGCCGTCGATCACATACTCGAGCGCGGAGCAGTCGAGCGCCGGGGTCTCCTGCGCGACGCCTGCAATCTGCCAGCCAGCGGGCAGGCTGAAGGTGCCGCTGTCGATGGCCAGCTCGCCCCGTACCAGTGCAAAAAAGGTGGACTTGCCACAGCCGTTTTTGCCCACCAGACCCACTTTGTGGCCGGGGTGAATGGTGGCGGAGGCGTTGTCCAGCAGCTTGCGGCCGCCGCGGATCAGTTCGATTTGACTGGCAACTATCATGGGTGGGATCTGCTTGCTCAAAATGGAGGAGAAAAACTGGCGCGGATCTTACGTGAAATGACGCTGATTTGCACTGTAGCGAAGGGCTGGCCACTGGCTGGCGCTGCAAAAACATGCCATAACAGAGAAACCAGTTTGGTTACGGGAGGTTAGCATGCATATCAGGGATATTATGACGACCCGGGTCGCCACCGTTTCAATGGATGATCGACTCCGAGTCATCAGGGATATCTTCGAGCAGGCACACTTTCGCCACCTGCTGGTGCTGGAGGAGGAGGAGCTGGTGGGGGTCATCTCGGATCGGGATCTGTTCCGCGCCATCAGCCCCTATCTCGACTCCGAAGCCGAGATGAGCCGCGATACCGAAACCCTCAACAAGCGGGCCCACCAGATCATGAGTCGTCAGCTCGTCACCATCGCACCCCATCTCACCGTGCGCGACGGCGTCAAGCTGATGCTGGAGAAGGGGGTCTCCTGCCTGCCGGTGCTGGAGAATGGCGCCCTGGTCGGCATCATCAGCTGGAAAGATTTTCTCAAGGCGGCGCTGGAGAGTGACGCACTGGTTTGAGCCCAACGCTCATCGCCATCAGCTGACAGAGAACCAATATAGAGAGAGGGGAGCCAAGGCTCCCCTCTCTCTATATTGGCTTTGCCGACAATGCCGATTTGTACGGCGCCTGCATCATCACGGCTCGGGCTGCCCTGCGACAAGACAGGAGGGGCCGCTGCCGGAGAGGTGCGGCTGCAGGTGGGTGCGGATCTCCTGCAGGGTGCGCTGGTACTGCTGGGCATGCTGATCGAGAAACGCGGGGCTGTGCTTGAGGCGCCGCTCCAGGGTATCGACCAGCAGTGCCACCCTGGGAGCGGCCATACCCGCAGGCCAGCAGTGTTGCAGCAGCTCCAGCAGTTGCCAGGCATCGCCCGGCAGGGCGGGGAACTCCTCCAGCAGCTGCAAGCCCGCTTGCAGGGCGGTCTGATACTGGCTGGCCTGCATCGCCTTGTGGCGCAGCTGGCGCAGTTCGCTCAGCCGCAGCTCTCTCGCCGTCAGGCGCTGGCCCAGCTCGGCCACCAGATGGTGGAACAGCTGGCGAGTGAGCGGGTGGGGCGCCACCCTGACGCGGTATTGGGTCAGCTGGGTCAGGTAGCGCTGGGCGTGGTGGGGCAAACCGCAGAACTGGCTGACTGCAAAGCCGAGCAGCAGGGTGAGGTGGTTGTCGCTCCCCTCATCCGGCTGGTGGTGGGCAATCAGGATCAGCGCCTCGTCGAAGCGATAATCCAGCCCCAGCATCAACGCCTGCAGCAGCTCATATTCGTGGGGTTGCAGGTGGACGGTGCGCTTGAGGTGCTCCCACTCCTGTTGCAGGGAGCGGATCCGGTTGCTGGAGGGGGCGTGCCACAGCACCGCCAGACTGGCATTGAGCATGAAGCTGTCGATGGCGAGCCGGACGCGCTGCTCGCTGAAGTGGCGCAGGGTCAGGCTGTTGGCCTGCTCCAGCACCTTATCCTCATCTTGCAGCACCAGCCCGAGCAACATCGCCAGCTGATGCCAGCGCGGCTGATGGGGGCGGATCTGCAGCAGCTCTCCCATGGTCTCCCACGCCGCCAGCCAGTGATGCTGATGCAGCTGGCTGGCGAGTTGCAGCTCCAGCCGGGTGGCCATCGAGACACTGGCCTGATGGCGCTGCAAGTCGGTCCGGGCGCTTTGCAATTTGCCGAGCCCCAGCATGGCGTAGAAGAGCCCGGCCCTTGGCCAGCTCGCCTGATACTCGTTGGCACAGAGGGCATAGTGCTGGGCGGCAGTGATCCGCTCGGCTGATTGCAGCAGCAGGTAGCCCTTGAGTCGATCCAGCCAGGGGGTCAGCGAGCGATTCTCCCGTTGAAACAGCAAGTCTTCACAGAGGGCGGTGGCAAGTTGCCACTCCCGCAGCAGAATGGGGGCGGCCAGCGTGCGGGTCAGGTTGCTTAACTTCACCAGCTGGCCGAGCACCGCGGTGAGCTGCTGGGTCATGAAGGGGAGGGGCAGATAGAGGGAGAAGTAGAGATCCGAGGGGAGAAACTCCTGCTCATTCTGATCGGCATCGAGCAGCAGCAATACGCAACCGGGTTGCAGCAGGCCGAGATAGTGCGCTTCGTGCAGCAGCCGGGCTCCGTCAAGATCCTGCTGCTTGTCCTGCTGACAGATGATGGCGTCGAAGGCGTGCTGTTGCAGCAAGGCTAGCAGGCCGCTGCGCTCGTGGTTTGGATGGCTGTGGTAGTGGATCCGGTCGGCGGGCACCCCCTGTTCGGTCAGTTCCCGAGTGATGGCGCTACGGAGCAGGGGATCCTCTTCGAGCAGCAGTATCGTCATGCAGGTACGTCCTGTGAGCAAACCATTAGGTTGATTATGGTAGACCCAAGAGGAACATAGGCACAGCACTCGCTGAGTGAAAAGCTGACAGTAGCCAGCAGGGTGCTGGAGGGCGCACTATGGGCTGTTATTTCAATCTGTTATACCACTCTCAGGGCGGCAACCTGTTATTGCCGAGGGCGGATCTGCGCCCCGAAGGGGCAATCGCTCTGGCGGATCAGCCGCGACCCCTTGCCCTGTTCCCCCAGCCAGCTCAATTCCAGCTTGCCGAGGCGGCCCAGATGGCGCAGCTCGAACTCGTAGCGCTGGCAGAGGTTGTCCTGGGGCAGACTCGCCATCCCCACTGGCAGTCGGTATTGATAGCGCAGGAGTGGCCCATCCTCCAGCTTGCTGGCCACCGGCACCAGCCCCTCTGGGGTGGGCTGCGGCGCCCCGAGTGCGCGGCGCAAACTGAGCGGCGCATCGATCGCCTTTTGATAGTGCAGGCCGTTCATCGCCGCCAGCTCCTCTTCCAGTCGTTGCAACTCCCCTTCCAGTCCATTGAGCGCGGCCCCCAGCTGCTGGTGGGTCGTTGACGAGGCGCAGCCACCCAACAACAGGGTGGCAAGCAGCAGGGCGGCTCTGATGGGGGGCACGGCATCTCCTTGGCTATGACGATGAAGCGTGAAGGTCAGGTCGGTTGGCCCTGACTATAGCAGGGGATTGCTGGGGGGCGTCCCCTGCAGCAGTTGGGCCAGACGGGCCAGCCCCTCGCCGACCCGGGCGTCGGTGGCGGGTTGGCTCAGGCTCAGGCGCACCCCTTGCGGAGCGGCAAACTGACCGGCGGCGAAGTGTTCCCCGCTAGCCACGCCAACGTCAAGGGCATCGGCGGCGGCAGCAAACTGCTGGCTGCGCCAGGGCTCCGGCAGCGGCAGCCAGGCGTGCATGCTGCCCGGCTGCCAGCGGGCGGCGGGCAGCAGGTGGCGCAGCAGTTCGCCACGGCGCTTGAGGATCTCTCGCTGCTGCTCGACCAGCGGCATGATCTGGCGCTGACTGACCATTTTGCAGGCCAGCTCGATCAGCAGCGGGCTCACCATCCAGCTCGACAGCCGCATGGTCTGGGCGAAGGCGCTGCGCAGGGCGGGGGGCGTCAGCACGAAGCCCACCCGCAGACCGCCGCAGGCGATCTTGGCCAGACTGCCCAGATAGATGACCCGCTCCGGCGCCAGATTGACCAGAGGGATCACAGGTTGCTGGGGCAACAGGCCGTTGACGTCATCCTCGATGATCAGCAGATCGTGGCGACGAGCGATGGCGACGATGGCCTCCCGCCGCGCCAGACTCATGATGGCGGTGGTGGGGTTTTGCAGGGTCGGGGTGAGGTAGAGCAGCTTGGCCCGGCGGGTACGGCAGGCGGCGTCCAGTGCCTCGGGCAGCAGCCCCTCCTCATCCATCGCGAGCCCCACCACCTGATTCTTCAGCTGGCGAGCGTTACCCAGCATGCCGGGGTAGCTCAGCCCCTCGCACAGGATGGTCTCCCCCACGCAATTGGTAGCCAGCAGCGCCAGCATGATGCCGTGCTGGGCGCCGTGGCTGAATAGCAGGCGATCCTCACTGCAGGCCACCCCTTGCTCCGCCAGCCAGTTGACGAACTGCTGGCGCTGATCCGGTCGTCCCGCCTCCTTGTCATAGCCGAGCAGGGCGTTGAGATCCCCGTCCGCCACTTCCCCCAACATGGGGCGAATGATGGCCGCCCGATCCAGCTGCACCGGCAGGTTCTGCCACAGCTCGATGCGATGCCCCTCCTCCTGGCGGATCACCCACTCATTGGCGGGATCCGTGTTCGCTCCCTTGACCCAGGTGCCGTGGCCCACCCGGGCGGCAAGCAGGCCGCGCCGCTCCGCCTCGCTGTAGGCGCGGGTGACGGTGCCGACGGTGACACCCAGACGATCCGCCAGGGATCGGTGGGTAGGCAATCGGGTCTGCAGTGGCAGCTCGCCATTCGCGATCCCCTGTTCGATCGCTTTGACCAGCTTGAGGTAAAGGGGGCCATCGAAGGCCGTAAGGTCGGGCGTCCAGATTGTCATGGTGACAATAAATCCATTGATCAAAATTTGTTGTCAATATAGCGTGAATTTCAACCTGATAACAACTAAATAGCACACATTGTATCGATACAATGTGGCGAGCAAGGAGTCACAATATGACGATGGAGTGGTATGTCACCCTGTTCGGTTTTGCCGTACTCACCTGCGGTACGCCGGGGCCCAACAACCTGATGCTGACGGCTTCCGGTGCCAACTTCGGGGTGCGTCGCACCCTGCCACATCTGCTCGGGGTAGGGTTGGGGCAGCCGGTGTTGCAACTGGTGCTGGCGCTGGGGCTCTATCCCCTGTTCGAGCGCTGGCCCTTATTACGCCTCGGTTTGCAGATCTTCGGCAGCCTCTATCTGTTGTGGCTGGCGTGGCGTATCGCGGTGGCCGGGGCGCCGGGGGATCCGGCCCGGAGGGCCCGTCCGCTGACCATGCTGGAGGGGCTGGGCTTTCAGTTCCTCAATCCCAAGGCGTGGATGATGGGGATCTCTGCCATCAGTCTGTTCAGCCTGCCCGGCGCCAGTTACTGGCCGAGTCAGCTGGCGGTGATGGTCATGTTTGTGCTGGTGGCCCTGCCGGTCTGCTTTGTCTGGGTACTGTTCGGCCATCAGCTGAGCAACTGGATCAGCTCGGATCGGGGCTGGCGGCGACTCAACGGTTCTCTCGGTCTGCTGACGGCGCTCTGCGTGGTGATGCTCTGGTATTGAGCCGTGCTGCGCTGATGGGGGAGGTGGCCGAGAAAGAGGCATTTCTGACTTGTCGCCACGGGGTTGGCTCTGCATATTAGAAGGCTTTCCCCATAACGGGGGCGTTGTATCGACAAGAGGTTGAGATGGATCTGAACTGGTTACTGCCCCTGGCGGGGTTTGCCCTGGTTACCTGCGGCACGCCGGGGCCCAACAATATGTTGCTCACCAGCGCCGGGGCGGCGCAGGGTTTTCGCCGCACGATTCCCCTGCTGGTTGGGGTGGTCGGGGGGATCAATCTGATGATCCTCGCTACCGCGCTGGGGCTTGGCGTGGTGTTCGAGAAGGTGCCGCTGCTGCACGACGGCCTCAAGCTTATCGGTTCGGCGTATCTGCTCTGGCTGGCGTGGAAGGTGGCGACGGCCAGCGGCCCGGCCGAGGGCAACCGGCCGCTTATTCCCGCTCATCAGGGGGCCATGCTGCAACTGCTCAATCCCAAGGCATGGATGATGGCGCTCTCCGCCATCAGCGGTTTCACCCTGGCGGGGGAGGCTTACTGGCCCTCCGCGCTCTGGGTGTTGGTGATCTTCTTTATTACCGGCCTCTATACTGGGGCGTTCTGGGTGCTTTTTGGTGCCCAGGTGCGGCAAATCATCCGCACTGCCCGGGGCTGGCGGCGTTTCAACCTTGGCATGGGGCTGGCGACGGCCGCCTGTGTCGGGATGATCTGGATTTAGCCCGAGGTTGACCCGGGCCTTTACCGGCTGTCTTGTTGGCCCTGCGGGGCCTTTTTTATCTCGCCCGCGTGACCTTGCCTGCAAGGTGGCGTGGTTCTGCCCTCCCTTGGAATGAAGGAGTTCCTATGAAATGTATCGGTCTGTTGGGTGGCATGAGCTGGGAGTCCACCGTCAGTTATTATCAGGCGCTCAACCGCGGGGTGCGGGCACAGCTCGGTGGTTTGCACTCGGCGCGGGTGCTGCTCAATAGCGTCGACTTTGCCGCTATCGAGCGGCTGCAGCATGCCGGTGACTGGCCCGCTACCGCCCGCCTGCTGGCGGCGGAGGCGCGCAAGTTGCAGGATGGCGGCGCCGATTTCTTGCTGATCGGCACTAACACCATGCACAAGGTTGCCCCCGAGATTGAGGCGGCCATCGATATCCCGCTGCTCCATATCGCCGATGCTACCGCGGCCAAATTGCAGGCGGACGGGATAACCCGGGTTGGCCTGCTCGGCACCCGCTTCACCATGGAGCAGGATTTTTACAAAGGGCGCTTGCAGGAGCGCTTCGGGTTGGCGGTGCTGGTACCCGATGAGGCCGGGCGGGAGCGGGTACACAGGATCATCTATGACGAGCTCTGTCTGGGGGAGATCCGTGAATCATCGCGGGCCGAGTATCTGGCCATTATCGAGGGGCTGGCGGCCGCGGGTGCCGAGGCGGTGATCCTCGGCTGCACCGAGATTGCCCTGCTGGTGGGGGATGCCCGGGCGGCGGTGCCGCTCTACGACACCACTGCCATCCATGCCGAAGCGGCGGTCGCGCTGGCACTGGCAACTGATTAATAAACTGGTCAGATCTCACTATTCATGCTTGTCTCATACCCCTTGCCATAAAAGCGTGTAAAATTGCGCCCTGAATTTTCCCCGGCCAACGCGGGTTGGCTGCGGTTTCCTAGCATGCAAGGCTGACATTGTGACTGAAGTAGATAGATTCGCGGATATTCGCCCCTACCGCGATGAAGAAGTGCCGGCAGCCATCGAACGGCTGATCCAGGATGATGAATTTATCGGCGCCATCGCCAAGTATCGTTTCGGTTCCCTGATGAGCTGGCTGGGTTGGGCCATCCGCCCGATGATCCGCCTGTTCCTGCGCCGCAAATGGTCAAAAGTGACCACTGTGCATCAGGTCCAGATGGGGGTCACCCGGTACATGTCCCGCATGATCGCCACCTCCACCAAGGGGGTGACCTTCTCCGGGATCGAGCATCTTAAGAAAGAGCAGGGCTATCTTTTTGTCTCCAACCACAGAGACATCGCCATGGACCCGGCGTTCGTCAACTGGGGGCTGCACACCCACGGTTTCGATACCGTGCGCATCGCCATCGGTGACAACCTGCTGCGCAAACCCTGCGCCACCGAGCTGATGAAGCTCAACAAGAGCTTTATCGTCAAACGCTCGGCCAAGGGGCCGCGGGAGATGATGAAGGCGCTCGGCGAGCTGTCTGCCTATATCGGCAACTCGGTCCACGAAGGTCACTCCATCTGGATTGCCCAGAAGGAAGGGCGCGCCAAGAATGGCGATGACAAGACAGATCCCGCCATCCTCAAGATGTTCTACGTCGACGGCAAGAAGCAGAAGATTGACTTCGTCGACTACATGCGCAGCCTCAATATCGTGCCGGTCAGCATCAGCTACGAGCTGGATCCGACCGACAAGGCGAAGGCGCGCGAGCTCTACGAGAAGTCGGTCAACGGCAGCTACGAGAAGGGCGAGTTCGAGGATATCGAGAGTATCGTCGCCGGTATCGTCGGCATGAAGGGGCGGGTACACGTCTCCTTCGGTGCGCCGATTACCGAGGGCTTCAGTGATCCGGACGAACTGGCCGCGCTGATCGACAAGGCGATCTGGAGCAGCTACCACCTCTTCCCCAGCAACTATCTGGCGGCAGATGTCTCCGGCAAGGCCAATACCATCGAGCAGGCGGCCTTCCTGACCCGTCAGTCAGAGGTGCCGGAAGAGCACAAGGCGATCTGGCGTGCCATGTACGCCAAACCGGTGGAAAACGCCAAAAAGGCTTGAATGAAACCGGTTGTTAAACGGTTTTGCGAAAAAAACGGGCGCTGATGCGCCCGTTTTTGCGTCTGGTCAAAGTCGAGGGGGAAAGGGTGGTGAATAATATGGTTTCAGCTGGTACGATCACTATGAAAATGGGATTATGTCTCTTGGCAAGGTGCTGACGAGTGTGTAACAGTGCCCATATAGCTGAACATGAGCAAAAGCTCTAAACCGGTTTGCAAGGATTGCAGACGGCATTATTGAAGGACCTGTCACAGGTCCTTTTTCATTGGCTGGCAAAGATGCCGCCCAGATATACCTAACAGGAAACAGACGCCATGATCACCGGTAGCCTGAACACCCTGCAGCGGACGCCGCTGCCCGCCCCGCTGGCCCGCATCATGGCCGAGGTGGTGAAGAGCGTGGCTCACTGGGGTGACGCTCCGCTCGGCAAGACCGAGATCGATGGCCTCAACCTGTTCTGTCTGGTGAGCGAGGAGCTGACCGAGCCAGCCGCGGATCGCCGTGGTGAATTCCATCAGCAGTATCTCGATATCCAGTTGCTGCTGCGCGGTGCAGAGTGGATAGGTGTGGGCCCCCACGACTACGTGAGCGACGGCGCCGACCATCCCCATCCTGACCTCTGGTTTGTCGATGACGAACAGACCAGCTATCTGGCGCTGCAACCGGGCGATTTCGCCATCTTCTGGCCGGGCGAGCTGCACCGCCCGCTCTGTACCTTCAACCAGCCCGCCAAGGTGAAGAAGCTGGTGGTCAAGGTACACAAGGATCTGCTGGCTATCGCCTGAGCATTCCCATTGAGGCGAGCCCTGCGCAGCTGATGCGTTGAGACTCGCAAGCATTGAAACCAGTGATACGCACCACAAGTTGCGATGACTCTTTCAAGAGCAAGAATTGAAACCAGTGATACGCACCACAAGTTGCGATCACTCTTTCAAGAGCAAGAATTTAAAAATTGGACGCACCCTCCTGCGACCATAAGCCCCCGGCAGGGGAATCCCATCCTCTTTTTTGGATGACACGACACTGTCGGCATAAAGCCGAAGCACAGGAAGATGTAGAAAATGAGCAAGTTGGTATTGATCCTTAACTGCGGTAGCTCTTCCCTGAAATTTGCCGTAATGGACGCCGAAACAGGTGAGGACATGCTGTCCGGCCTGGCCGAATGCTTCAATCTGGATGATGCACGTATCAAATGGAAACTCCACGGGGTCAAGGGCGAAGCCATGCTGGGAGCGGGTGCCGCTCACCAAGAGGCCCTCGACCATATCGTGGGTCACATCCTGCCGCAGGATCCGACTCTTGCCGAGCAACTGGTGGCCATTGGTCACCGAATCGTACACGGTGGCGAGCAGTTCTCCCGCTCCGTGCGCATTGATGACGGCGTGATCGCCGGTATCGAAGCCGCCATTCCGTTCGCCCCGCTGCACAACCCGGCGCACCTCATCGGTATTCGCGCCGCGCTGAAAGTGTTCCCGCAGCTGTCCGAGAAGAACGTGGCCGTCTTCGACACCGCGTTCCACCAGACACTGCCGCAAGAGGCCTACCTCTATGCGCTGCCGCACAAGCTCTACCGCGAACACGGCATCCGTCGTTACGGTGCCCACGGTACTTCTCACCGCTACATCGCGGAAGAAGCGGCAAAAGAGCTGGGCAAGCCGTTGAATGAACTGAACATCATCAACTGCCACCTAGGTAACGGTGCCTCTGTCTGCGCCATCAAGAACGGCGAATCCGTTGACACCTCCATGGGTCTGACTCCGCTGGAAGGTCTGGCGATGGGTACCCGCTCCGGCGATATCGATCCGGCCGTGGTCTTCTTCATGCACGACCAGCTCGGTTACAGCGTGGAGCAGATCAACCACACCCTGACCCGTGAGTCCGGTCTGCTGGGGATGACAGAAGCGAGCAGCGACTGCCGCTACGTCACCACCAACTACGCCACCGACGCCGGTGCCAAGCGTGCGCTGGATGTCTTCACCTACCGTGTGGCCAAGTATGTCGGCGCCTATGCCGCTGCGATGGACGGTCGTCTGGACGCCGTGGTCTTTACCGGTGGTATCGGTGAGAACGCCGCCATGGTGCGCGAGATGGTGCTGAACCGTCTGGCCCTGTTCGGCTTCAAGGTGGACAAAGAGGCCAACAACGCCGCGGTACTGGGTGGCGAAGGTCGCATCACCACCGCCGACAGCCGTTGCGCCATGGTGATCCCGACCAACGAAGAGCTGGTTATCGCTCGCGATGCCCTGAGCCTGGTCTGCTAAGTCAACCTCGCTTTGAAACAACGCCCGGCCTGTGCCGGGCGTTGTCATTTCTGGCGTACGCCGATTTGACATGGGGGAGGGGAGCGGTACCCTGACCACCACTGTTTTTGCAGCCAGCGGGCTGCCCGGTTCGGGAGAGAGCAATGAAAGAGGCGTTTTTTAACTGGTTGTCGGGCCTTGGGGTGGAAGTGACCAGCCTGATGGCGCTGGTGATCGCGCTGGGCTTTATCGTCATCACCTCGTTGCTGCTGCACATGGCGCTGCACCGGGTACTGCTGGTCCGGCTGGTGGGGATCCTCGGCAAGGCCAAGCAGGTATGGCTGCCGCCCCAGCTGCAACAGCGCCTCTTCAACCGGCTCGCCTTCGTGCTGCAGGGGGCCGTGCTGCTCGGTCAGGCGGAGATCTGGCTGCCCCGTCAATCGGATAGCCTCAAGCTTATCGAGATGGTGGCCCAGCTCTGGATTTTACTGTTCCTGCTGCTGGCCTTCTTCGCCCTGCTCGACTGCCTGTTGTCGGTGAGCCGTTACACCCGCCTTGGTCGGGATTTGCCCCTGCGCGGCATCTTCCAGGGGGCCAAGCTGGTAGGCAGCATTCTGGTGGGCATCCTGATGATCGCCCTGCTGCTCGGCAAGTCGCCGCTGTTCCTGTTCAGCGGTCTGGGTGCCATGACCGCAGTGCTGATGCTGGTATTCAAGGACCCCATCCTCGGGCTGGTGGCGGGGATCCAGCTCTCCGCCAACCGGATGCTGAGCGTCGGTGACTGGCTGCAGATGGACAAGTACGGCGCCGATGGCGAGGTGACCGACATCGGGCTTACTACGGTCAAGGTATCGAACTGGGACAAGACCATCACCACCATTCCCACCTATGCCCTGATCTCCGACTCTTTCAAGAACTGGCAGGGGATGACCGAGTCGGGCGGCCGCCGCATCAAGCGCAGCGTCAATATCGACATGACTAGCGTGCGTTTTCTGACGGCCGAGGAGCAGTTGCAGCTCAAGCAGGCACAACTGCTGGCTCCCTATCTCAGTCGCAAGGAGCAGGAGCTGAGCGCTTACAACCAGCAGCTGAGCGATGCATTGAGTTGTCCCATCAATGGTCGTCACCTCACCAATCTCGGCACCCTGCGCGCCTATCTGGATGCCTACCTGCGCGCCCACCCCGGCATTCGCAAGGACATGACCCTGATGGTGCGCCAGCTGGCACCCACGTCAGACGGTTTGCCGCTGGAAATTTACTGCTTTACCGCGACGACCGCATGGGCTGATTACGAAGGGATCCAGGCCGATATTTTCGACCATATCTTCGCCATCATTGAGCAATTTCATCTGCGGTTGCATCAATCTCCCACAGGTTACGATATGCGTGCCTGGCAACGGGGATAAACAGGGAAATGGGGCGGGTCGAGGACGCGAAAAAAACCGTATATTAATCATTGACCCGTCGCCACTTGTCAGTTGAAATTTGCCGTGCAGAGGAGAAAAATGGCGGCCTTCTCTTCGCGCCCCTGATCCCCTCTTGATCAGCTGCCAGCCCAGAGACGTCACTTCAAGTCATCATCATGGGAAAGTTATGAAGCTCCTTCGCAATAGTGTGGCAACACTCTGCTACAGCCTGCTGCTGACCGCTGCGCCGGTTTTCGCTGTTGAATATGCTCTGCCTGCGGCCAACAGCCGTCTGGTAGGGGAAAATCTGGAATACGTGGTTCCGGCCGAAGAAAACGGCCAGCCGTTGGAGGCCATTGCGGCCAAATTCCAGCTGGGGCTGACCAACATGACCGAAGCCAACCCCGATGCGGATCCCCTGCTGGTACAGACCGGCGAGAAGCTGGTGATCCCCCAGCAACTGATCCTGCCGGATGCCCCCCGTGAAGGGATTGTGCTGAACGTGGCCGAGATGCGCCTCTACTACTATCCCAAGGGTAAAAAAGTGGTGGAAGTGTTGCCCATCGGCATCGGCCAGCTCGGTACCGATACTCCGGAAAACTGGGTGACCAGCGTGCAGCGCAAGAAAGCGGGCCCGACCTGGACCCCGACCGCCAAGATGCATGCCGAATATGCCGCCCGTGGCGAGAGCCTGCCTGCGGTATGGCCAGCCGGTCCGGACAACCCCATGGGTCTGTTCGCCCTCTACATCGGCAAGATGTACGCCATCCACGGTACCAACGCCAACTTCGGCATCGGCCTGCGGGTGAGCCACGGCTGTGTGCGTCTGCGCAACGACGACATCGCCTATCTGTTCAAGCAGGTACCGGTCGGTACTCGCGTCCAGTTCGTCAACCAGCCGATCAAGGCCTCTCTCGAGCCCAATGGCGTCCGCTATCTGGAAGTGCATCAGCCGCTGTCGCGTAGCGAAGAGGAGTTCAACTCCAAGTTGCCGGCACCGCTGCCGATGACCCCGGCGGTGACCCGCTTCATTGCCCACGCCGACAGCGACTCCCAACTGGTGAAGCAGGCGCTGGAGCAGCGCAATGGCATGCCGATGGCGATCAACCGCTAACGGCAAATCCCCGTCATGACAAAGGGCGAACAGCATGCTGTTCGCCCTTTGTGTTTCTGCTGCGCTGACTCAGCTTCGCAGCAGATTTGCCTGCAGCTCGCTGCCGAGCTGATCGAGCAGCTGATAGCGCGCCTTGTAGCTGGCCCGCTTGCGGGAGGGGATCTCCTCCAGCGTCTTGCGGGGCACCTCCAGCGGCAGGCTCATCCAGAGTTCATCCTGCACGCTGCTCTGATGCTCCTGCCACAAGCCGTCGAGATCGAACTTGACCCGATCGGCGGTGCGCTTGCTGCTCTGATAGACGTGGCTTTGGGTGCGGATCCCGAGCAGGCTCTTGCACGCCAGCCCCCGGGCCAGCTCGGCGGCCATATAGACCAGCAGGGACATGGGGCGCAGCCCGCCGCACGCCTTGGTGACCAGCTTGATCTCCTCGCTCTGCCCCTTGCCGCCCTGCAGCGAGCAGATTTCGAGGGTCGGGTTCGGTGCGGGGCGCAGATTGAGGGCCATGTAATAGAGCGCCGCGTCACCTAGCTTGAGGGTCAGGCTCATCTCCCCCTCTTTGCCCATGTGGGTTTGGTAATCCAGTTGTAGGGTGAGGGGGGCCGTCAGCTTGTCGCTCTGCCACTGGGCCAGCAGCAGGCCGCGCCCGCTGTAGATTGCCAGCTGTTGCGCCTTGGGCAGCTGACGTGCCAGCTGCTGGTAGTGGCCGCTGATAAGCCCGGCTCGCAGGCGCTTGCGGAGCCCCTTGTGGCGATAGGGGTGGATCGGCTTTTCCAGAATATCGGGGAAGCGGCTGATCGCCTGCGCCAGCAGCGGTTGCTCCTGCTGCTGGCGATAGAGGGCGCGGGCGCCGGGATTGAGCCAGAGACGCCCCACATACTTGGCCCGTCGGATGAGATGACCCGACTCCTCCACCGGATGAAGGCGGCGGGCGAGGGTTCGCAGGTGTGACAGATGAGATGACATGGTGCCGACCTCTGACTGGTGTGATGAGACAGGGCGGGGAGTGTAGGAGCGGGGCGCCGGCTTGTAAAAAATGGATAGTAACAAAATGTGAAAACATAACGCTCAGTAGCGGCTGGCGCAGCGAGGTGACCGTCACGGCCACGGCAGGAAATCTGGCGCCATCCTCTTGATGCGGCAGATGATTTGATGCGCAAAGGTTTTTATTGTGTTTTTCATTTGTTAAAAGTGGTTGAGCTGGCGCGAACGGCTGATTAAGCTAGGCCGGTTTTTTAGGGATGAGCCCGTCACCAGAGCGGGCAGAAAATGACACAAAACGGAGTTTTGCATGACAGCTAGCACACCCATGTTAATCACCTTCCTGGTGTATATCCTCGGGATGGTGTTGATCGGCTTCGTCGCCTATCGCGCCACCCGCAACTTTGATGACTACATTCTGGGCGGCCGCCGAATGGGGAGCTGGGTCACCGCCCTCTCCGCCGGCGCCTCCGACATGAGCGGCTGGCTGCTGATGGGCCTGCCCGGCGCCGTCTTCGTCAGCGGCATCTCCGAGAGCTGGATCGCCATCGGTCTGGTCATCGGCGCCTACCTCAACTGGCGCTGGGTAGCGGGTCGCCTGCGGGTACATACCGAGAAGAACCGCAATGCCCTGACCCTGCCGGACTATTTCACCTATCGTTTTGAAGATCACAGCAAGGTGCTGCGCATCCTCTCGGCGCTGGTGATCCTGCTCTTCTTCACCATCTACTGCGCCTCCGGCGTGGTGGCCGGTGCCCGCCTGTTCGAGAGCACCTTCGGCATGGATTACAACACCGCCCTCTGGGTCGGTGCCGCCGCCACTATCACCTACACCTTCTTCGGCGGCTTCCTCGCGGTGAGCTGGACCGACACTGTGCAGGCGACCCTGATGATCTTCGCCCTGATCCTGACCCCGGTCTTCGTCATCATCGCAGTCGGCGGGGTGGACAGCGCCATGATCGAGGTGGCCGCCAAGAGCGCCACCAACCTCGACATGTTCAAGAATCTGGATGTGATCGCCATTGTCTCGCTGATGGCCTGGGGCCTTGGTTACTTCGGTCAGCCCCACATTCTGGCCCGTTTCATGGCGGCGGATTCCCACCACTCCATGGCCAATGCCCGTCGCATCAGCATGACCTGGATGGTGTTCTGCCTCGCTGGTGCGGTGGCCATCGGTTTCTTCGGTCTGGCCTACTTTGCCCGCTTCCCGGAAGTGGCGGCTGGAGTGACCGGCAACCCGGAGCGGGTCTTTATCGAGCTCTCCAAGATCCTGTTCAACCCCTGGATCGCCGGTGTACTGCTCTCCGCCATTCTGGCGGCGGTGATGAGCACTCTAAGTTGTCAATTACTGGTCTGCTCCAGCGCCATCACAGAGGATCTCTACAAACCCTTCCTGCGCAAGAACGCCTCCCAGCGTGAGCTGGTGTGGGTGGGTCGCCTGATGGTGCTGCTGATCGCGGTGATTGCCATCGCCGTTGCCATGAATCCGGAAAACCGGGTGCTGGGGCTGGTGAGCTACGCCTGGGCCGGTTTCGGTGCCGCCTTTGGTCCCGTGGTGCTGCTCTCGGTGCTCTGGCCGCGGATGACCCGCAACGGCGCGCTGGCCGGCATGCTGGTCGGTGCTATCACCGTCATCGTCTGGAAGCAGTTCGGCTGGCTGGGGCTGTATGAGATCATCCCGGGCTTCCTGTTTGCGCTGCTGGCCATCGTGGTGGGCAGTCTGCTGGGCGAAGCGCCCTCAAAAGCGATGCTGGAGCGTTTCCGCGATGCCGAGGCGGTGTACAACACTCCGGCCGAGAGCGCGGGAGAGCCGGTCGCGGTGAACTGATCCCCCTTACCGCTTTCTGATTGAGAGCCCTGCCCCCGGACAAGGAGCGCCCTGGTTGGCCATCCTTGCACCGGTTTGGCGGGGCTTTGTGCTATCTGATTCACTCTTGGGCACTTTTTTATGTTCGGCCGGTGGCTCCCGGGTGCTCGCTTTCTTTTGTCTTGGCACCGAATATGGGACACTAGGCCGCCTGAAGGAGACCTAGTGCATGCGGCTATTCACCCTGATCCTGATCCTCCTGCTGGGGGGACTGCAATATGACCTCTGGCTGGGGAAGAACGGGCTATCCGATTATCAGAACCTGTCGGAGGCCATCTCGCAGCAACAGCGGGACAACCAGACTCTCAAGGATCGTAACGACCTCATTTACCGCGAGATAGATGATCTCACCTCTGGCCTCGAGGCCATCGAGGAGTTGTCGCGCAACGATCTGGGTTACATCAAGCAGGGGGAGACCTTCTACCGGATCATCCCCAAAGAGAAAGACAAAGAGACAGCGCCGGACGATGAGCCCTACGATGACTGATGCCAGCCGGGTATCCGGCCTGACGGCGATCGTCCCTGCCGCCGGTATCGGCAGCCGAATGGGGGCCGATTGCCCCAAGCAGTACCTGCAACTGGCGGGTAAAACCATTCTCGAACATACCCTGGAGCGGCTGCTCTCCCACCCGGCCATCGCCCAGGTGATCGTGGCGCTGGCGCCCCATGATCGCTGGTTCGAGGCACTGCCCGTGGCGGCCGACCCGCGCATTGTGCGGGTCGAGGGAGGCGCCGAGCGCGCCTTTTCCGTCCTCAATGGTCTCCATGTGGCGCAAGGGGAGTGGGTGCTGGTGCACGATGCGGCCCGCCCCTGTCTGACTCACGGCGATCTCGATGCGCTGATTGCCGCGGCCATGAACTGCGGCGGTGCCATTCTCGGCAGCCGGGTGCGCGATACCATGAAACGCTCCGATGGGGAGGGCAATATCATCGCCACCGTCGAGCGCGAGCAGCTCTGGCATGCCCTGACGCCGCAGATGTTCCCGACCCGTGCCCTGAAACGGTCGCTCGAAGAGGGGTTGCTGCTGGGCGCCACCATCACCGACGAGGCCTCCGCCATGGAGCGGGCCGGATTCACGGTGCGGATGGTGGAGGGGCGCGCCGACAATATCAAAGTGACCCGGCCGGAAGACTTGTCGCTGGCGGGGCTGTTTTTAAGCCAGCAGGCATAAGCCCCTCGGTCAGAACAGACCGTTCAGAGCCGAGTGTCTCGAACAAACAGGCCCGAACAAGGAGTTAGCATGATCCGGATTGGACATGGTGTGGACGTACACAAAATTGATGGGGTTGGTTTCAGCATGTTGGGAGGTTGCCGCTGATGATGCGCATTGGTCATGGTTTTGATGTACACAAGTTTGGTGGTGTTGGCCCCTGCATGCTGGGTGGCGTGCAGGTTCCCTACGAGCAGGGGCTGGTTGCCCACTCCGACGGCGATGTGGTGCTGCACGCGGTAAGCGATGCCCTGCTGGGGGCTATCGGTGCCGGTGACATCGGTCGCCACTTCCCCGATACCGCTGCCGAGTTCAAGGGGATCGACAGTCGCATTCTGCTGCGTGATGTCTTTGCCCGGGTACAGAAGGCGGGGTATGCCATCGGCAACCTGGATGTGACCATCATCGCCCAGGCCCCCAAAATGGCGCCCCATATCGACGCCATGTGCGCCGTGCTGGCCGCCGATCTGCAATGTGATTTGAACCGGGTGAACGTCAAGGCGACCACCACCGAACAGCTTGGGTTTACGGGGCGCAAGGAAGGGATCGCCACCGAAGCCGTCGTCCTACTGGTGAAACAATAATGCTGGAACAACTTGCCTATCTGCACGGGGCGCCCACCGCCCGCGGTATCCTCAAGGCCGAGGCCGCCGACTTCGTGGTGAATGAAGATCTCGGCTTCGAGCCCTGTGGGGAAGGGGAGCATATCTTCGTCCGGGTGCGCAAAACCGGCGAAAACACCGCCTGGGTAGCGGGTCTGCTGGCCGATGCGGCCGGGGTCAACCGCAATGCGGTGACCTGGGCGGGCCTGAAAGATCGCCACGCGGTGACCGAGCAGTGGTTCGGCATTCACCTGCCGGGCAAGGCCGAACCGGACTTGTCGGTTATCGAGAGCGACAGCATCCAGATCCTGCAAGCCAAGCGTCACAACCGCAAATTGCGGGTCGGCTACCTCAAGGGCAACCACTTCACCCTGCGTCTCACCGGTCTGGAACAGGCCGACGGGCTGGAAGCGCGCCTGCAGGCCATCGCCACTCAGGGCGTGCCCAATTACTATGGTGAGCAGCGTTTTGGCCGCGATGGCAACAACCTGGAAGCGGCCAAGGCGATGTTTGCCGGCAAGCGGATCAAGGATCGCAACAAACGCTCCCTCTACCTCTCTGCCGCCCGCAGCATGCTGTTCAACGCCATTGTCAGCGCCCGTATCGAGCAGGGGCTGGCCCATCAGCTGCTGGCCGGTGATTGCGTGATGCTCAAGGGCAGCCACTCCATCTTCAGCGAAGAGAGCGTGACCCCCGAGCTGGAAGCGCGTCTTGCCTCCGGCGACGTGCAGCTTACCGCCCCCCAGTGGGGCCGTGGCCGCCTGGCCAGTCAGGGTGCCGCTGCCGAGTTCGAACAGGGCGTGCTGGCTCCTTACAGCGATTGGTGTGACGGGCTGGAGAAAGCCGGGCTGGATCAGGACAGGCGCCCGCTGCTGCTCAAGCCGGAGCAGATGAGCTGGCAGCTGGACGGCGAGGCGCTGACCCTCTCCTTCTTCCTGCCGGCGGGCGCGTTTGCCACCAGCGTGGTGCGCGAGTTAATGCAGGCCGAAGAGGCCGATCACGGTTTCAGGAATCAGACCGATGCGAATTCTGGTCAGTAATGATGATGGTGTGCATGCCGAGGGCATTCGTGCCCTTAGCGAGGCGCTGCGCGCCTGCGGCGAGGTCATTGTGGTGGCGCCGGATCGCAACCGCAGCGGCGCGAGTCACTCCCTGACGCTGGAAGTACCGCTGCGGGTTACCCGCATTGCAGAAAACGGCTTTAATGGGTGCGAGAGCTATGCGGTTAAGGGGACGCCGACCGACTGCGTGCATCTGGCGGTCAACGAGCTGGTGCGTCCTGAACCCGACATGGTGGTGGCCGGTATCAACCACGGCGCCAACCTGGGGGATGATGTCATCTACTCGGGGACGGTCGCCGCGGCCACCGAGGGGCGCCATCTTGGCTACCCCTCCATCGCCATCTCGCTGGTGGGCAAGACCCACTTCGCCACGGCGGCCCACTATGCGGCCCTGCTGGTGAAGGGGCTGATGAAACACCCCCTGCCTGCCGATCAGATCCTCAACGTCAACGTGCCGGACTTGCCCCTCGAGCAGATCAAGGGGATCAAGACCACCCGCCTTGGCAACCGCCACCGGGCGGAGTCGGTGATCTGCACCGAGGATCCCCGTGGCCAGCCCATCTACTGGATCGGCCCCCCCGGTAGCCAGCAGGATGCCGGTGAAGGCACCGATTTTGCTGCCATCGAGCAGGGCTATGTCTCGATTACCCCCCTGACCATCGATATGACTGCCTATGACAGTCTCGCCGGTCTGGGGGCCTGGTTAGATCTGCAGGGATGAGGGTGGTGTGATAGTACAGCGCCTGTTAAATCAGCTCATTGCGCAGGATATTCGCGATTTTCGCGTGCTGGCGACCATCGCGAAAGTGCCGCGCCAGCTGTTTGTGGACGAGGCCATGGCGCACAAGGCGTGGGATAACACCGCCCTGCCCATTGGCCACGGCCAGACCATTTCGCAGCCCTATATGGTGGCGCGAATGACCGAGTTGCTGATGCAAAACAATCCGGCCCACGTGCTGGAGATTGGCACTGGCTCGGGCTACCAGACGGCGATCCTCGCCCATCTGGTGGAGCATGTGTATACCGTGGAGCGGATCAAGTCGCTGCAGTTCCAGGCCCGGCGCCGACTGCGTCAGCTCGATCTGCACAATGTCTCGGCCAAGCACGGCAACGGCTGGCTGGGGTGGCCCAACAAGGGGCCTTATGACGCCATTCTGGTGACGGCTGCGGCGAGCGAGATCCCGACGGCGCTCACCGATCAGCTGGCCGAAGGGGGTCGACTGGTGTTGCCAGTGGGTGACAGCCAGCAGACCCTGCAGCTGATCGAACGATCCGGATCCCAGCTGACCAGCCGTATTCTGGAGCCGGTACGTTTTGTTCCCCTGATTGACGGAGATGTTGAGTGAAGTTGTTTTCCCGTTTGTACGTACTGGTGATGCAGTGGGCTCGCCACAAACATGCCCCCTGGTATCTCTCCATCACCGCTTTCATCGAGTCGGTGTTCTGGCCCATCCCGGTGGATGTGATGCTGGCGCCGATGGCGCTCGCCAAGCCCCACAAGGCGTGGCACTACGCCACGCTGGCTACCCTCTTCTCTGTGTTGGGCGCCCTGTTTGGCTATGCCCTTGGCTATGCCCTGTGGGATCCGGTCGTACTGCCACTGGTTGAGTCTGTGGGTTATCAGAGCAAGATAGAGATTGCTCGCAACTGGTTTGAGCAGTGGGGGATCTGGGTCATTTTCATTGCCAGCTTCACCCCTATCCCCTACAAGGTGTTTACCGTGACGGCAGGGTTGTTGCAAATGGCTCTGCTGCCCTTCATCATCACCTCCCTCATCGGTCGTGGCATGCGCTTTTTCCTGGTTGCGGGCCTGATGCGCTGGGGTGGCGAGAAGATGGAACGCAAACTGATGCACTACGTAGATGTGCTCGGTTGGCTCTGTATTGGTCTGGCCGTGGTGGCCTATTTCTGGTTTAGTCGTTAAGGATCCATTATGCGTTCGCGTATTTGGCAAGGAAGCAGTGTCGTGGTGTTGTCATGGCTGCTGCTTGCCTGCTCCTCCAGTAAAAATGCAGCTCCGGTAGATGGTGTTGATGAGGGGCAGTTTGTCTCGACCATTCCGGCTCGCCAAAGCGGTGCCCAGGTCAGCGCCCCCATTCAGGGCGGCAGCTATGTGGTGAAGCGGGGCGATACCCTCTACTCCATCGCCTTCAACTCCGGCAACGACGTGCCGTCGTTGGCCAGCCTCAACAACATCAGCCCGCCCTACAACATCTATCCGGGGCAGCGACTGCGACTCGATGGTTCCAGCGCCAGTGTTGGCAGCAGCCGCAGTGCCGGTACCTATGAGGTGCGCCGCGGCGATACCCTGAGCAGCATCGGCCGCCAGTTCGGCATGACGCCGCAGGCGCTGGCCCAGAGCAACAACCTGAGCGCCCCCTATGCGCTGCAACCGGGTCAGGTGCTCAATGTCCAGACCGCAGGCGGCGGTTCGACCCAGATGGTGGCTGCGACTCGTCCGGCAACCGTGACGCCGGTGGCCGTGAGCCGTCCGAGCAGCGGTCCGCGTCCGTTGGCCGAGCCGAGTGGATCTGGTCAGACCACGCCGTTCATCTCTCAGAAATCCGTTGCTCCGGCAGCACCGAAGGAATACGCTCAGTCCAAAGAACAAAAAACAAACAACTCCCAGTCGAGACTTGCTTGGCACTGGCCCGCAAAAGGCCGGATTGTCGAGGGGTTCTCTGTTGCAGAACAGGGTAACAAGGGGATCGACATAGCCGGCCAGAAGGGGCAACCCGTCTACGCCGCCAGCAGCGGTAAAGTGGTATACGCTGGCAGTGCTTTAAGGGGGTACGGCAAGCTGATTATCCTCAAGCATGATGATGACTATCTCTCCGCTTACGCACACAACGACGAGTTGCGGGTGAAGGAAGGGGACAGCGTCAAGGGGGGCTCGGTCATTGCCAACATGGGTAGCACGGACGCGCCGGATGTGCGATTGCATTTCGAGATCCGGTACAGAGGCAAGTCGATCAATCCGATGAGCTATTTGCCAAAGCGTTAACCCCAGAGAGACCGTCTTACTCTGGTAACGTCAGGGAGACACACCATGAGCCAAGAACAACTGGTAATGCAGGATGCAGAGTTAGAGTTTGACGCTGAACCCGAATCTCACGAGGTAGAAGAGTTGCAGGAGGTAGCCGCCGAGGCGGACGAGACTATCTCCGATGAGTTGCTGGCACCTGAGCTGAACAAGGTGATGGATGCCACGCAACTCTATCTGGGGGAGATAGGTTTCTCCCCGCTGCTCACTGCCGAAGAGGAAGTCTACTACGCCCGTCGTGCCTTGCGCGGTGACAAAGCCGCCCGCAAGCGCATGATCGAGTCCAACCTGCGACTGGTGGTGAAAATCGCCCGTCGTTACAACAACCGCGGCCTGGTGTTGCTGGATCTTATCGAAGAGGGCAACCTCGGTCTTATCCGTGCGGTCGAGAAGTTCGACCCCGAGCGCGGCTTCCGTTTCTCTACCTATGCCACCTGGTGGATCCGCCAGACCATAGAGCGGGCCATCATGAACCAGACCCGCACCATCCGTCTGCCCATTCATGTGGTCAAGGAGTTAAACGTTTACCTGCGCACCGCGCGCGAACTCTCTCACCGTCTCGATCATGAACCGACCGCCGAGGATATCGCCTTCGCGCTGGATCGTTCGGTGGATGACGTGAACCGCATGCTCAAACTCAACGAGAAGATCACCTCAGTGGACACCCCCATTGGTGGTGATCGCGACAAGGCGCTGCTGGATGTGCTCTCCGACGAGCGAGGCATGGGGCCTGAGCTGGAGTCACAGGAAGATGATATGCGCAGCAGCATTGTCCACTGGCTGGAGGAGCTCAACCCCAAGCAGCGGGAAGTGCTGGCCCGTCGTTTCGGTCTGCTGGGCTACGAGCCCGCTACCCTCGAGGATGTGGGGGCCGAGATTGGCCTGACCCGCGAGCGGGTACGCCAGATCCAGGTGGAGGGGCTGCGCCGTCTGCGGGAGATCCTGCTGAGCCAGGGGCTCTCCATCGAGGCGCTATTTCGTACCAATTAAGCCCGCACCAACTAGCACGAGGGGAGCAACAGCTCCCCTCGTTTTTTATTGCCTGTCGTCTGGCGATGGCTTCGTGGTTATACCAGCTCAGCCAGCATGGTGTCGGCGTAGGGCACCAGCGCTTCTCCCTTCTTCACCTTGGTGAGGTAGTCCGGGTTGGCGATAAGCGGACGACCGATGGCCACCAGATCGAAGCGGTTGGCCTCGATGGCCGCAGCGGCGCGCTCGGCGTCGTAGTTGCCCACACCGACCAGATTGCCCTTGTAGTGGGCGCGCAGATAGTCGGAGGCGCGGCCACCCAGATAATCGAAGGTGAGGTTGTCATCAAAGATGCCGAGGTGGATATAGGCCAGCGGGCGATCGTTGAGCTTGCCCAGCAGGTAGTCGAACACGGCGCGATCTTCCGGGCTGCCCGCCAGATGGACATAGGCACCCGGGGAGAGGCGAATACCAACCCGATCACCACCGATACGGGCGCTGATGGCATCGACCACTTCCAGCGCGAAGCGGCTCATCTTTTCCGGGTTGCCACCGTAGTTGTCGGTGCGCAGGTTGGTAGAGTGGTGCAGGAACTGGTCGATCAGGTAGCCGTTGGCACCGTGGATCTCCACCCCGTCAAAGCCCGCCTCGATGGCGTTGGCAGCGGCCTGGGCGTAATCCAGCACCAGCTGGGCGATTTCGGCCTCGGTCAGGGCGCGTGGCACCTGATAGGTCAGCTCGCGCATGCGGGGCACAGTGCCCTCGTGCGCCACGGCAGAGGGGGCCAGCACTTCAGCCTGATGGAAGAAGGGGTGGGAGAGGCGACCGACGTGCCACAGCTGGGCGAAGATCTTGCCACCCTTGGCGTGCACGGCGCTGGTCACTCTCTTCCAGCCATCGATCTGCGCCTGGGTGAAGAGGCCCGGGGTATTGGGGTAGCCCTGCGCATCGGGGCGGATGATGACGGCCTCGGAAACAATCAGGCCGATGTCGGCGCGGCGGCCGTAATAGGCAGCCATCTGCTCGGTCGGCACCAGACCTGGGCCTGCCATGCAGCGGGTGAGCGGGGCCATCATGAAACGGTTGGCCAGGGTCAGAGTGTCATTGAGTCGATACGGCTGAAACAGGGTATTCATGATAGGTTGTCCTGAACGGGTTATTCTTGAACGTGCATTCAAGACGTTTTTTGCGTCGGGCGCAAGCTTTTTTTGAATGCGCGTTCAAGAAGGTTGGCCCGAGCGGGCGGCTGGGGTAAACTTGCCGCCCTTTCCAGCCACTCTTTATCGGCGGGCCCTGTTGCCCCTTGCCGGTGAACCATTTCCCACGGGAGGAACCATGCGCATAGCCGAGTTTGATCGGGACGAGGTACTGCGAAATGCCATGGAAGCGTTTCGCGCCAAGGGATATGCCAAGACCACCATGCAGGAGCTGGTGGCCGCTACCGGCCTGCACCCAGGCAGCATTTACGGCGCCTTTGGTAACAAGCGCGGCCTGCTGCTGGCGGCGGTGGATCACTATGTCGAGGGTAAACGCACCCAGCGCCGCTCCCTGCTCGACAACCCGAGCCCGCTGGCGGGCCTTGCGGCCTATCTCGACCGGATTGTGGGGGAGGCGCTCTGCGGCTCCTGTCTGGTGACCCGCACCATGATGGAGCTGAGCGAGCAGGATGAGGAGCTGACCCAGCGGGTCAAGGGGATCTATGGCGAGCTGGAGCAGGATCTGGCCGAGTTGCTGACGCAGGCGCAGGCCAAGGGTGAATTGGCCCCGGATAGCAATATCCATACCCTCACCGCCCTGCTGCTGATCAACCTGCAAGGGCTGGTCACCTTCGCCCAGTGCCGCCCCGATCGCCCCCTGCTCGACGACGTAGTCGCCCAGCTGATGCGGGCCCTGCGGGCGTAAGTTAGGTTTCCCCTTCTCCGTTTTTGCTTTTTGAATTGAGGGGAAGGGGTCAATCGGATTGACGTAATGAGAACAGGATAAAATCCAGCACGGAGTTGAGCCTGCCCAGTACATCGTTATTCCACACTCGTATCACCCGAAATCCCTGCTGATTGAGATAGGCTGTCCGAGCCTCGTCATGAATCTGGTTCGCTTGTGTTCCGTGTTGCGAACCATCCACTTCGATGATCAATCCCTGTTCAAGGCAGATGAAGTCCACCACATAGGGGCCGATTGGCATTTGGCGGCGAAATTTCAGCCCCGCCAGACGGCGATTGCGCAACTGTTGCCACAGTTTCTGCTCTGCCTGTGTGGCATCTCGTCTCAGTCGCTTGGCAACACGGTTGCTCTCCATTAATTGCTCCCACTCTGTATCGCCTTATAGATATAGCCAGCTTCCCATCTGTTTACCGGTTGGGTATTGCGTCCCCTCACCCTAGCCCTCTCTCGGAGGGAGAGGGAACAGATCGAGTTGTGGTTGGGATTGGGCTGATCATCACTGTATTCATTGTCGGATTCGAGTAGGGGAAGCTGGATTGGGTGATAGCAGATGGCGATAACTGTTCGAATGTATTGGGAATCGCCTGGCTGGCTGCGATGCTGCAAGTTGTAGCGTAACGGCTCCCTTCTCCCCTTGCGGGAAAAGGGTTGGGGATGAGGGGAAAGAAGCCCCCTCACCCTAACCCTCTCCCAATGGGAGAGGGAACAGCTCGAGGAGCTATCGGGATTGGGTAATACGAAGATGACGGTAACTTTTTGAATGTATTGGGAATCGCCTAGCTGACTACGATGCTGCAAGTTGTAGCGTAACGGCTCCCTTCTCCCCTTGCGGGAGAAGGGCTGGGGATGAGGGGGAGGGAGCAGGAGCAGCCCTCACCCTAACCCTCTCCCAAAGGGAGAGGGAACTGATCGAGGTTCTGTGCGGGCATCGTGGTCGGTCAACAAGCTCCTTCATCAAATCCTTGAACCACATCTGCGCCGGTTGTTGCGTATGCGCCGATGGAGTATGCCAGACGCCGCCGTTTTACCTCGGCCCTACCAGCGCCTTCATCAAATCTTTTAGCCATACCAGCGCCGGTTGCTGCGCGTGCACGGGATGCCAGACGCAGTTGAGGTGATAATCCGGCACATCTTCGGGCAGCGGCAGGCTTTTCAGCGGCCAGTGGGTGGCGAGCAGCTCGGCCACCATGCTGGGCAGCACCAGCAGGTGATCGCTCTGGCTGACGATGGCTGCGGCGGACATATAACTCTGGCTGTTGACCGAGATGGTGCGGCTAAAGCCCTGACTCTTCAGATAGCGGTCGAGGCTCGCCTCCGAGGTGCCCAGCGGCGAGTGGAACACATGGGGCATGGCGATGAGCTGCTGCAGGGTGATGCGCTCCATCCATTGGGAGGGGTCATCCTCGGCGCCGGCGGGGGCCGATTTGGCAATCGGCAGATCGGCGCGCACCAGCCCGGCCAGCGGCTCGGTGAGCCAGGTCTCCTTGCCCAGATACCCCGGCACCTGCATGTATTCGTCAAAGCCCAGCACCAGATCGATCTCCCCGCTTGCCAGCTCGGCTTCGGGCAGGGTGTCGCGCAGGATGCGGATCTCGATGGTGACCCCGGGCGCCAGCCGTCTGAGCCGCTGAATAAGCGGCGGGATCAGCACACACTCCACGTAATCTGTGGTGCAGAGCACGAAGCGTCGCTTCGACTGGCTTGGCTCGAACTCCTCTTCTTCGGTGAGCTGCTGCTCCAGCAGCCGCAGCGCCTGCTGCACCCCGAGATGCAACCGCTGGGCGCGCGGGGTCGGCAGCATCCCCTGCGGGGTGCGCACCAGCAGCGGGTCGCCGAGAAAGGTGCGCAGCCGGTTAAGGGAGTGGCTCATGGCGGGCTGGCTGATAAAGAGCGCTTCGGCGGCGCGGGTGACGCTGCCTTGCGTCATCAGGGCGTCAAACGCGAGCAGCAGATTGAGGTCGAGCTGGTGCAGTTTCATGGGGGGATTATTCGCCGTGTTTATGGGACAATCCATCCTATTCATTTGATGGATGGGGGCGCAACTTCTTACACTGCGACCCACTGTTATTTTTCCGGGTTCCCGCGCCGCATCTGGCGTAAACGGGGGCCTTAATCCATGCAAGGAGCCTTGCGATGAGCATCAAGACCATTAACTCCACGCCGGCCGCCGACGGCTTCACCATGCCCGCCGAGTGGGCACACCAGCAGGCCGTCTGGATGATCTGGCCGTTTCGCCCGGACAACTGGCGCGTAGCCGGTCGCTTCGCGCAAGAGACCTTCGCCAAGGTGGCGGATGCCATCGGTGGCGCCACCCCGGTCTTTATGGGGGTACCGGCCCAGTTTATGGAGCAGGCCCGCGCCATCATGCCCGCTCACGTCACTCTGGTCGAGATGAACAGCGATGACTGCTGGGCTCGCGATACCGGCCCGACCATCGTCACCAACGCGGCCGGCGAGTGCCGTGGGGTGGATTGGGGCTTCAACGCCTGGGGCGGTCACAAGGGCGGTCTCTACTACCCGTGGAATCAGGATGAAGAGGTCGCTGCCCAGATGCTGGCCCAGCACGGCATGGCTCGCTACGACGCGCCGCTGATTCTGGAAGGGGGCTCCATCCACGTCGATGGCGAAGGCACCTGCCTGACCACCGCCGAGTGCCTGCTCAACGAAAACCGCAACCCGCACCTGACCAAAGCGCAGATCGAAGCTCACCTGCGCGACTATCTGGGCGTCACCAGCTTTATCTGGCTGGACGAAGGCGTCTACATGGACGAAACCGACGGCCACATCGACAACATGTGCTGCTTCGTGCGTCCGGGTGAAGTGGCCCTGCACTGGACTGACGACCAGAACGATCCCCAGTACGCCCGCTCCGTGGCCGCCCTCAAGGTGCTGGAAGCGGCGGTCGATGCCAAGGGTCGCAAGCTGAAAGTGTGGAAGCTGCCCCAGCCGGGCCCGCTGTTCTGCACTGAAGAGGAGTCTGCCGGCGTCGAGAGCGGTACCGGTGTGCCGCGCGAGGCCGAGGGCCGTCTGGCCGGTTCCTACGTGAACTTCCTCATCACCAACGATCGCATCGTCTATCCGCTGCTGGATGCCGCCACCGATGGCGAAGCCCAGCGCATTCTGGAAGAGATCTTCCCGGATCACACCGTGGTCGGCGTACCGGCCCGCGAGATCCTGCTGGGCGGTGGCAATATTCACTGCATTACCCAGCAGATCCCTTCCGGCAAATAAGAACCGGTTCCGGTGAGTATTCAAAACCCCACTCAGTGGGGTTTTCTCTCTTGATGGTGTGATGGTCGCAGGCGCTGATGCGACGATCATCATGACAAACAGTCACCCTTTTACAGGAGATCCCCATGATCGAAGTGACCGAGGTTTCCATTGCCGAGCTGCGTGCCGCGCTCGAATCAGGCCGCACCACAGCGGTCGAACTGGTCAAGGCCTATCTGGCCCGGATCGAGGCTTACAACGGCCCCGAGACTGCCACCAAACTCAATGCCGTGGTGGTCGCCAATCCCGATGCGCTGAAAGAGGCCGAGGCTTCCGATGCCCGCCGCGCCCGTGGCGAGACCTTGAGCCCGCTCGACGGCATCCCCTACACCGCCAAAGACAGCTATCTGGTCAAGGGGTTGACTGCCGCCTCCGGCAGCCCGGCCTTCAAGGAGCTGGTGGCCCAGCGCGATGCCTTTACCGTTGAGCGCCTGCGCGCCGCCGGTGCCATCTGCCTTGGCAAAACCAATATGCCGCCGATGGCTAATGGCGGCATGCAGCGCGGCGTCTATGGCCGTGCCGAGAGCCCCTACAACGCCGACTACCTGACCGCGCCGTTTGCCTCCGGCTCCTCCAACGGTGCCGGTACCGCCACCGCCGCCAGCTTCTCTGCCTTCGGTCTGGCGGAAGAGACCTGGTCGAGCGGCCGTGGACCTGCCTCCAACAACGGTCTGTGTGCCTACACCCCGTCCCGTGGCGTCATCTCGGTGCGCGGCAACTGGCCGCTGACTCCGACCATGGATGTGGTGGTGCCTTATGCCCGCACCATGAACGACCTGCTGGAAGTGCTCGACGTAGTAGTGGCCGACGATGCCGATACCCGTGGCGATCTGTGGCGCATGCAGCCCTGGGTGCAGCTGCCCAAGGCTTCCGAGGTGCGTCCGGCTTCCTATCTGGATCTGGCTGCCAAGCCCGATGCCCTCAAGGGCAAGCGCCTCGGCGTGCCGCGCATGTTTATCAACAAGGATGAACTGGCCGGCACCAGCGAAAACCCCGGCATCGGCGGCCCGACCGGTCAGCGCATCCATACCCGCGACTCCGTGATCACCCTCTGGGAAGAAGCGCGCAAGGCGCTGGAAGCCGCTGGCGCGGAAGTCATCGAAGTGGACTTCCCGCTGGTCTCCAACTGCGAAGGGGACAGACCCGGCGCGCCGACCGTGTTCAACCGCGGCATCGTGAGCCCGGAGTTTCTCAACGACGAGCTGTGGGAGCTCTCCGGCTGGGCGTTCGACGACTTCCTGCGCGCCAACGGCGATCCCAAGCTGAACAAGCTGGCCGATGTCGATGGGCCGAAGATCTTCCCCCACGACCCGGGCACTCTGCCGAACCGCGAGGGCGATCTGGCAGCGGGCATGGACGAGTACGTCAATATGGCCAAGCGCGGCATCAAGCGCTTTGACGAGATCCCCACAGTGCCGGACGGCCTGCGCGGTCTGGAGAAGACTCGCAAGCTGGACTTGGAGGACTGGATGGACGGGCTCAAGCTCGACGCCGTGCTGTTCCCCACCGTCGCCGACGTCGCCCCGGCTGATGCGGACGTGAATCCGGCCTCCGCCGATATCGCCTGGAGCAACGGCATCTGGGTTGCCAACGGCAACCTCGCCATTCGCCACCTCGGCGTGCCGACCGTCACCGTCCCCATGGGTGTTATGGCCGATATCGGTATGCCGGTTGGGCTGACCTTCGCCGGTCGCGCCTATGACGACCACAACCTGCTGCGCTTCGCCTCGGCCTTCGAGTCCACCGGCAGCAAGCGTATGGTGCCGCCACGGACGCCGCCGTTGGGGTGATCGCCTGATAGTTGTTAGATCAGAGACAAAGAGAGAGGGAGGCATCATGCCTCCCTCTTTTTCGTCCATGTTCTGGCTTTGGCTATCACACCCGGATGTTCTGGCCCGCACCCATTTCGCTTTTTGTCACAGGCGGGGTCTGCTCATCTTGGGACAAGCTGGCCTCCCACTCGTGGGCCTTCTCCAGCAGATCGGCGAGGCTTTCCCTGATCTGCTGCGGACGATAGCTCCCCAGCGCTATCCGGGAGAAAAACGATACCCGCTCGGTGCCGGGATAGATGCCGACTCCGTAGCCATGGCGCAAGGGGGCGAGGGCATGCTCGCCAAAACGCAGGAACAATTCGCGAGACAGGCGCGCGGGAAGATCGCTCGCCGTGGTCACCGAGAGCACCAGCGCCATTTCGTCGGGCTGAGCCACGATATTGACCACAAAGGGGGCGCTCGCTTCCTCTGCTGTTCGCTGGACCTCGAACGTGCAGACGCCGTTTTCATCGAAGGCCAGCGGCTCGACCGACAGCTCGGCCACGATTTTCTGATAGATATCCAACACAACACTCCAGTCCGGTTGCCCGGTCGTCTTCGAGGGGCAGGGCAAGATCACCAAGAGACGGCCCCGCCACCGAGCGGGCCGGGCCGTCATCCATATTCATGGCAAGGGTTACACCTTGATATTGAGTGCTCGGCCCTCTTCCAGCTCGAACACCCGGACATCGCTCACCGGATTGTCGTTAAAGCGCACGCTTTTCTTCATCTTGGCGGCTACGTTCTCCCCGTCCGATGAGCCAGTGCGCTCTTCGACCAGCGGTGAGGTTTCGTTGGCGCGGGTGTTTGCCTTGGTCAGGGCGTCCAGCTCGGCGGTGGCTCTTTGCTCAAACAGCTGGACGAAGCTGCGATTGAACTCTGCATTGACCTTGGCGTTGAACGCCTCCGATTCATGGCCCAGCGTATTCAACGCCGAACTGAGTGCCTCACCCGAGAGTGACTCGTGCAGGGCGATCGTCCGCTCGATCACCCGACTGCTCAGCATGCTGAAGATGGCATCTTTACCGTTGATAAAGCTGGAGAAGTGCTGCTGGACAAAGCTCAGGGAGTCCTTATCCAGCCTCTCCAGACCGAGGCGCTTCTTGTTGGCATCTGTGATGTCGGCCATGGTCGCCGTTTTGGGATCGCTACCCAGCTTCAGATATTGGGCCTCGTTCTTGAACTCGTTGACGGGCTGGTTAAAGGCTTGCTGCACAATCTTCTTGGCTTGGCCAAGTTCGGTCAGCTGCCGCTGCACTTCGGACTGAATTTGAGTGGCCCGGGTGGTGAGTGCACTCTCCCCCTTGGTGGTGGCGCGGCTAAAGAAATCGACCACCGCATTTTTGATGCGGCCCAGCGTGCTTAAATGGGCCAGGTCCCGTTGTACTGAGACATCCCCACTCTTGCCGATATGAATGGTGTACTCCTTGCCTTCACCCAGATGAAGGGCAAGCTTCTGATTGCTGCCGGGATTGACGCTGGCGAGCTGCAGGCTGTCGATAGCCTTCAACATCACCGGGGTAGCTCCATGAATAGCCATGACCTTGGTTCCTTATCTCACTAACAAGCGATACATCTGGTCTGCATCATACCCGTCAGTGAAAACGCCGTTTATTAGCCATGGTTGCACTATTTTAGTTTGGGGTTGGCCTGCACTGGAGTGTGTGAGAGGAGAACCGGTTGCTGTGTTGCTTCGGCGTTGAGTCCACCGGCAGCAAGCGTATGGTGCCGCCACAGACGTCGCCGTTGGTTTGATTGCTGTTGTGAGTTAAATCTCTCAGGTGCATCTGGGGATAACTAAAAAACCCACCCGCTATGCGGGTGGGTTTTTCGTGTCTTATTTATTTTTATTAATCTCATAAGTTATTTTTTGTTAAGATGGGAAAGTAAGATCTTTAATTTTTCAAGCAGCTCGTCATAAGTGATGATGTCGACATCTTTACATGAGTTTCTGAATAAATTGAAACTATTTAATTTATCTTCATTTGCAGGTTTTTTACCTGCAAGAACAATACACTTGATTACATCTGAACTGTAGTTGCTCAGTGATTTATCATAGTGTGTATGTCTAAACCATTCATTTTGTAATGAGCTTTTTTGTGTTAAAACCTGAGTTATTGCACCGCTAATTTCATAGTGTGGAGCATATACATTATTCCTGTACGGGTTACCACTTTTAACTAATTCTGTTGTCGGTTTTTTGATTTCAATAATAGCTAAAGCTCTACTCGTTTCACCAAAAAGAAAATCCCCTATTTGAGAGCCAAGAGCATTTATATTAGATGATCTTGCATGAAATTGTTTGTGTAAAAGATGAACGGGGCGAGCAAAAAGCATAGTTAGAACGAAAGTATTATCCTCAAAGAATAGTTGCCACTTTGGTTCTGACAAGTCTTTTTGTAACATGATTTCAAACTTATCAATCATCCCTGCTAAGGTTATTCGCTCTATCTCTGAGTGTAGAGAAAATAACTCTCTTGGTGCATGGATTGAAATTCTTTCTATATCCTGTTTTACGGCCCCTATTTTTTCTTTTATATGTCTAGTTTTATCACCCTTGTGTCTACCCTTTTCAAACTTAAGTTCAACTAATTTACTTTCATCCGAAAAAGTGAGTCTTGGAAAAGAATCGGGATCGATTTCATTGAGAATTTCATTTCTTACATGCCATTTTTTAGCTGCTCTCAGCCGAGAGCGTCTTAGTCTGTCAGCTCTGTTAAAATCTAACCTGATTTCATTTAGCTGAGGTAAACCAATTTTAACTACATTATCTTGGACGTTGCTTTTACCATTTTCAACTATTTCAATAGTATCAATGCCTTTAATTAGTAATAACTCACGCCATACCTGAAGTAACTCTTTTGATAGGCCGCAACCAAAAATTAAATCATCGCAGATACCTCGAGGAGTATTTAGTAATACATCCGTATATGCACTATCAGCTTCATTAGGGAGTTTTATTTTATTGTTTCTTTGGTAAGTTATTTTAGCAATTCGCCCATGTTTTGGTGTCAGATATCTTTGTGTGTAAGGAGCTAAATAGACAGGGTAAGTGTCAATTTTTTCACTGTAAATTGTTGCAATGTGGTACCAATTTTCTTGTGGAGAGGATCTCCATTGCCCTACCTCACTTGGTGACTCTTCAAAGGTCTGAATATATAATTTCCTACATTCCACCCCACTTACATATGATGCCTCTAAATGTATGTTTGGGGATAATATATCATTTGAATCTAGGTTGAACTCTGGTTCTGTCATAGAGCCCTCTCGTAAGATTAATAAATAATTGATGAACAATATCATACTGAGCCGCGGTTCGAATAGCGAAGCGTATTCGGACGATCGCGAATAGGTTGTGGTCGAGAGGTTGCTGATATCCAGAGTTCTCAGCCAGTCTTGCTATGACTCGATGCTCGGCAGTATGCGGACGATTACGCTGCGCTAATCGCCCCTACATTGTGGGGCTTATTGTTACCTCCCCCTCATCCCCAGCCCTTCTCCCGCAAGGGGAGAAGGGAGCAAATAGGCTCCGCTGATTGTGCTTTACGTACGAGGTTCGGGTGGGGATGAGAGTTTGGAATTGGCACGGGCCATTCCCTCTCCCTCGGGAGAGGGCTAGGGTGAGGGGCCGCTATCTGTGTTGCAGGTTCGAATAGCGAAGCGTATTCGGACGTCGCGAATAGGAGGTCGCTGCTGATTTCTCCGGACTTTCCCCTGACTTCCCCCAGACTTCACCTTCTCTTCACACAACCTCATTTTCCCCTCACAAATCCCCCGTATCTTCTGCTCACTGCTTAAAAGGCCCGGCTTGCCACAGGGGTGGCGAGGGGGCGGTTGGTTCGAGGGAGCAAGATGATGAAAGGTTGGATGAAGTGTGGATTGGCCGGGGCCGTGGTGCTGATGGCGAGTTTCTGGGGCGGCAGCGTGCGGGCGGCGGGGATCGAGCTCAAGCAGGTGAGTGGCCCTGTCTATGTTGTTGAAGATAACTACTACGTAAAGGAAAACTCCATGGTCTATTTCGGGGCCAAGGGGGTGACTGTGGTGGGGGCGACCTGGACGCCGGATACCGCCCGCGAGCTGCACAAGCTGATAAAAAGAGTCAGCAGCAAGCCGGTGCTGGAGGTGATCAACACCAACTACCACACCGACCGGGCGGGCGGTAACGCCTACTGGAAGTCCATCGGCGCCAAGGTGGTGGCGACGCGCCAGACCCGGGATCTGATGAAGAGCGACTGGGCCGAGATTGTCGCCTTTACCCGCAAGGGGCTGCCGGAGTATCCGGATCTGCCGCTGGTGTTGCCGAACGTGGTACACGATGGCGACTTCACGCTGCAAGAGGGCAAGGTGCGCGCCTTCTACGCAGGCCCGGCCCACACGCCGGACGGCATCTTTGTCTACTTCCCCGATGAGCAGGTGCTCTATGGCAACTGCATCCTCAAGGAGAAGCTGGGCAACCTGAGCTTTGCCAATGTGAAGGCCTATCCGCAGACCATCGAGCGGCTGAAAGCGATGAAGCTACCGATCAAGACGGTGATCGGCGGCCACGACTCGCCGCTGCACGGCCCCGAGCTGATTGATCACTACGAGGAGCTGATCAAGGCGGCGCCGCAGTCATAACGGCTGCGCGACAGACTGGTAGCAAGCCTTGCCATTGCTGCAATCAGCAGCCATAACGGCACACCACAAAACGCCCGCTTTCAGGAAATAAGCGGGCCTTTTGCGTTTGCGGTTTTTTTGGTGGCTGTGAGTGCGTGGCATTAACGCTGTTCAAGGGAGGGAGGCTTTCATAAGATGGCCCTCTCTCTTTTCCCTGAAAGTTATCCATTTTCGTTATGCAATACGCCTCTCTCGCGCGCCTCAAGCAGGCCTTTATCACCGGGATGTGGGCCTCGCTGGTCAGCATCGTTATCGGCTTCGCCTTCAAGGTGTGGCTGGCGCAGTGGGTCGCCAAGGGGGAGCTGGCGCTGTTCAACAGCGTGGTGGATCTGATCTCCCTCTCCTTTATCCTGATGACAGGTTTTCGCTCCTCCATGGTGGTGAGCTACTCCCAGACCAAGAACGATCGGGACATCATCAATATCTTTCGCTACTTCCTCATCGGCATCGTGCTGCTCACCTGGGGGGCGGTGATCCCCTATATCAAGCACGGGCTCCATATCCGGGTGGAGTATCTGCAACTGGTGGGGGTTATCTTCGGGCTGGGGCTCAAGGTCTACTTCACCAATCTGGTGGCCATGTATCGGATGTATGAGCTCTCCAACCGGGTCACCTGGCTGGAGCCGCTGGCCAACGGCCTGTTGTTTATGGCCTGCTACTTTGGGCTCGGGATGGATGCGCTCCCTTCGCTCTTCTACGGGCTGACCTTCTCGTCGCTCGCCATCGCCGGTTATATGTATGTTTCGCGCCGTCGGGCCATCGCGACCAAGCCGCTGGCCAAGGTGGCGCTCGGCCCCGAGATGGTGAGCTATGTGAAGAAGAGCTTTACCGCCTCGCTGGAGGCGGGGGCCAGTATCCTGATGATCTATATCACTGTGCTGCTCACCATCCGCCACTTCAGCATCGACGAGCTGGGGGATTTTCAGGTGGTGGTGCGTCCCATCTTTACCTATATGACCACCTTGTTTGTCTTCCCCATCTACCGCTTTGTGCTGCCGGAGCTGGCGGTCAATCTGCGCAATGGCGATCACCGTCAGATAAGGATGATCCGGCGCTGGATCTTCCGCCTCTCCGCCATCGTCAGTCTGGCCTTCTTTGGCTTGATGTTGCTGGCGGGCAAACCGCTGGTGCTGTTGTTCTTCCCCGCCGACTACGTGGGGGCGGTGCCCGTGCTGTTCCACTTCTCGATCTTCTTTATCTTTATGATGCTCAACGGCTATCAGCTCGCCTATATCAAGGCTCACGGTCACTTTACCCAGAGTTTGCTGATCCGGCTGGCGGGCATAGTGGCGCTGGTCGCCGCCTACTATCTGGTGGCCGAGTTCACCGCCAACGTGGTGGCGATTATCGTGGCGCTGGGGCTCGGCTATATGGTGATGTTTATCCTCTCGACCCTGGCGGAGCGGCAGATCTTGCGATCCCTGCCACTGGTGCTGGCGACCCGCTAGGGTGCTACTCGCCAAGAGCAGGCTCCTGTCAGATAACAAAAAACGCCCGTGCGGGCGTTTTTTTATTGGCGGCGCAGGGCGGCTTAACGCTTGCCCTTGCCACCCTTGCTGCCAGCGAGGGCCTGCTTTCTGGCGCGCTGCTTCTGGGCCGCCTTGCTATTGCGGCGCGGCTCGGGCTCGAAGCGGGTGAGATCCGGCTCAAAGCCCGGAAACCACTGCTGGGGCAAGCGGGTGTCGAGCACAGCTTCCACCTTCTCCAGCAGGGGCGCATCTTCCGGGCTGAACAGGGTAATGGCGAGCCCCTTGTTGCCAGCACGGCCGGTGCGACCGATACGGTGGACGTAATCCTCCGCCACAAACGGGAACTCGAGGTTAATCACGTAGTTGAGATCCGTGATATCGAGGCCGCGGGCTGCCACATCGGTGGCAACCAGTGCCTGCAGGGTGCCGGCGCGAAACTCCAGCAGCACCTTCTCCCGCGCGCTTTGCGACAGATCGCCGTGGAAGGCCAGCGCATTGATTCCCGCCTTGCCAAGCTGCTGGGCCAGCTTGTCAGCCCCCTGACGGGTGCGGCTGAAGATGAGGGCCGGTGCCCACCCTTTCACTTTCAGCATGTGTTCGACCAGCGCCAGCTTGCGATCGCTATCCACCGTGTAGACCCGCTGCTCTACCTCAGCCGCCGTGGTGTTGCGCGGTGCCACCTCAATCAGCTCGGGGTCGCGCAGCAGCACCTTGCAGAGGGCAAACAGGTTGTCGTCGCAGGTGGCGGAGAAGAGCAGGGTCTGGCGATCCGCCGGGATCTGTTTGAGCAGCGCCTTGATCTCGTCCATAAAGCCCATGTCGAGCATGCGATCCGCTTCGTCAAACACCAGATGGCGCAGGCTATCAAGGCTCAATGCCCCCTGACGCAAATGGTCGAGCAGGCGGCCCGGGGTGGCGATCAGGATATCCACCCCGGCTTGAAGCGCCTCTACCTGCGCCGCGATACTCACCCCGCCGTAGACCAGCGTGCTGGTAAGACCGGTGCCCTGGCCGTAGCGCGCGACACTCTCGGCAACCTGCACCGCCAGCTCGCGGGTCGGCACCAGCACCAGCGCGCGGATCGGACGGGGCTCTGCTTGTGGCTGTTGTAGCAGCTGCTCCAGCAGCGGCAGCACAAAGGCGGCGGTCTTGCCGGTGCCGGTCTGGGCCCCCGCCATCAGATCCCGTCCCGCCAGAATGACCGGGATGGCGCGAGCCTGAATGGGGGTCGGCGCAGCATAGCCGAGCTCGGTCAGGGTCTGCTGCAGACGGGGGGAGAGGGCCAGTTCGGCAAAAGAGGCAATGGACATAGGGGCACCAGTCGGGGTTATCGCGGCCTGCGGCCACGATGCAGTGAGTGATCGTGGCCGCGATGGTAACAGAAGCTGGGGGAGCGGCAGAAGGCGGCTATGCCTCTGCGTCGTCTGGCAACGGGCGGATCAGCCGGATCTTTTTGCCCTCGTAGCAGGCGATGTTGTGTTTGCCGTGCTGTTTGACGTGGTAGAGCAGCTCGTCGGCCAGATGCACCGTCTCGGTGACGGTGAGGTAGTCGCGAATGCGGATCACCCCGGCGGAGAAGGTGATGGGGGTGGGCAGCTCGGGGATCCCCAATGGCCGATCCAGCAGGCGGCCAGCGGAGTGGATCATCATCTCGTCATCCTCCATCCCCTTGAACAGCACGATAAACTCCTCGCCGCCCCAACGGATGGCGCTGTCCACCTTGCGGATATTGCTTCTGAGATGGCGGGCAAAGGCGACCAGTGCCAGATCCCCGACGCCATGGCCATAGGTGTCGTTGATCGACTTGAAGTTGTCGATATCCAGGATCATCAGGTAGTCGTGCTCATGGAGCAGACTCTGGCAGAGCACATCCCTGCGTGGCAGCCGGGTCAGATGGTCGGTGTGCGCCAGGGTGCGCAGCCGCAGGTAGATCTGCTTCCAGGCCACCATGCCCAGCAACAGCACGATGAGATAGACCTTGAAGGCCGCACTTTGCAGGGCCAGCTTGACGAAATCGAACCAGCTGTAGGACCACTTCAGATAGAGATCATCCCCCGCCTTGGTGCGCATAAAGGGTTTGCTCAGGCAGAGATGCCTCGGGCGGCAGGGCTCGGCGGCTTCAAACGATATGTTGGTGCGGGTCGGGTTGATGGTGTCGAAGGGGCGCAGCACATCGTTAAATGCTTCATCGACGGCGATGTCGATACCGAGCAACCCGTATTTGTAACCGCCGCGCCCCGACTGATGGATGAAGGGGAAGTACATCACTATGGTGTTGCGCATGCTGAAGCTGTCGATCTCGATATCGGAGACAAAGGCTTCATCGGCGCTGCACAAGGGGCGTCCGGGCGCAAAGCTGGCGCAACCGAAGTAGTGATACCAGGCGGGCAGTGTCATCAGATCCACCTTGATCGGCGCCAGTCTGGCGGGCAGCACATTGTTGTCGGCCACCATGCCGATCAGCCGGTAGTCATTCCAGATGGTGTAGATATTGATCACCTCCGAATAAGAGAGGGCATAGCGGAAGGTGTTGAGGATATTGGCTGCCGGGTATTGCAGCGGAATATCGGCAAAGCGGTATTTGCTTTTGAGGTCATACCCGTAGAGATAGTCGCTGCCGACGCTATTCGGGGGCGGTGGCTGATCGAGCAGATGGTGTTGTGCCAGATAGCTGGTGATGTTCTCCACCTTGAGGATCTTGGCTCGCTTGTAGAAGACCTCGAACACGTTCTTCTGTCTGGCGGTGATGAGATCCATGTCGTGCTGGATAGTGAGATAGGTGTAGTAGAAGACAGTGCCCAGCCCGGTCAAGGCGAGCAGGGCCAATCCGGCCACTTTGACGATGAACTGGCGAGCAAACGCCGGTGGCCAGCGCAAGGCTGGGAGGTTACCTGAAAATAAGGTCATGGTGTCTGGTTAGAGTACCGATAGGGGCGCGGGCGCCATACGGGCAAAGTATACGCGAAGGAAATCCCGACAGGATCCACCGACAAACCTTGCCAGAAGCTGAAGCCCTCACCACTTATTTATCCCTACTCCACGATCAGCACGCTCTCGCTGGCCAGATGGTGCAGCCACTCCCTGACGATCAGCAGCACGGCGGCAAAGTACTCGTCACGGGGTAGCTGGTTGGCGGCGAGAGGATCCCCTTCCGCCATCGCGGCCAGCTGGCCAAAGGCTTGCTCCACCAGATCCCGGTCGAGCTGGTTGTCCCCCAGCACTTCGGCCAGCGACGGCTGGCTGCGCAGGGTCAGCTGCAAGCCGGGCGGGATCTGTGGGGCGATGCGCATCAGCTCATCTTCCACCACCATGATGGCCCGCTCCAGTTCGAGCGGGGTGGGTGGCGCGTGGCGAAACGGTCCGGGCTGGATGGCGTGGGTGCCAAAGGCCAGCGGGTAGTGTGACGGGGCCGCATCTGGCTGGCTCAGCCAGAGCTGACTGCTCTGTTCACCAATCTCCAGCAGCAGGGTCATCATCTCCGGTACGGGTTGTGTCATGGTGCTGAGCTCCTGTATTGTAAACGTTTTCCCATTCTGCCTTTGATACCCCCGCCGCCGACGTTTGGCGAGCACAATTTCTGCGAGTCGTCCCTCACTTTGTTGCAAACCCCTTGCAAAAAAATCCATTGGTGGCAGTCTGGATGTCTAAATGGCTGTCGCCGTTTCGTTATCCTCAGATGATTCAGGAGTTCAGATATGGATATTCGTACCGCTCCCCGCGCCATTGCGCTCGCCCTCATGCTGGCAAGCGGCATCGCCGCCGCCAACGAAGCGCTGGTGATCCAGACCGATTTTGGCCTCAAAGATGGCGCCGTGTCGGCCATGAAGGGGGTTGCCTTCGGGGTGGATCGCACCCTGCCGCTCTATGATCTGACCCACGAGATCCCGGCCTACAACATCTGGGAAGCCTCCTACCGCCTCTACCAGACCCTGCAGTATTGGCCGAAGGGGACCGTGTTTGTCAGCGTGGTTGATCCCGGCGTGGGCACCGATCGCCACTCGGTGGTGCTCAAGACCAGGAGCGGCCACTACATCGTCACCCCGGACAACGGCACGTTGACTCTGGTGGCCGAGCATTTCGGCATCGAGGCAGTGCGCCAGATTGACGAGAAGCGCAATCGCCTCAAGGGCTCCGAGAAGTCCTACACCTTCCACGGCCGCGATGTGTACGCCTACACCGGTGCACGGCTCGCCTCCGGCGCTATCAGCTATGAGCAGGTCGGCCCGCTGCTGCCCGCCGAAGTGGTGAAGATCCCCTATCAGCCTGCGGTAGCCGAGAAAGATGGCACCCTCAAGGGCACCATCCCGATCCTCGATGTGCAGTACGGCAACGTCTGGACCAATATCGACGATGCCCTGCTGACCAAGGCGGGGATCAACAAGGGGGATAACGCCTGCATCAAGATCCGCGAAGGGGATGTGGTCAAATATGACGGCAAGGCGCCTTACGTCAGCAGCTTCGGTGACGTGCCGGAAGGTCAGCCACTGGTCTACCTCAACAGCCTGCTGCAGGTGTCGGTGGCGCTGAACATGGACAGCTTTGCCGCCAAGCATCAGGTGCAATCCGGCGCCAACTGGCATATCAGCCTGAAGAAGTGCTCCTGATCCGCATGTATATAAGTAGAGATAGAAATAGCAACGGGCGCCTCGGCGCCCGTTTTGTTCCCTGGTAGTAAAGAAAGGGATCAGAACTCGTTGGAGAGCGCCTTGTACCCTTTGACCAGATCGATATTGGTATGAGCCACGTCTTCGGAGAATTCGGCGGCATCCACCGAAACCCGCGGGAAATAGAGGGATCAGAACTCGTTGGAGAGCGCCTTGTACCCTTTGACCAGATCGATATTGGTGTGAGCCACGTCCTCGGAGAATTCGGCGGCATCCACCGAAACCCGCGGAATATGGGTCAGATCGCTCTGCTGGTTGATGCGGGTGGTGGAGGGAACGTAGAACTCCGGCGGCAGATCGCAGCCATCAATCACCGAGTTGTGACGCACCACGGCACCATCGCCGATATGGCAGTTGAACAGCACGCTGTTGAAGCCGATAAAGACCCGGTTTCCCACTTCGCACGGTCCGTGCACTATGCTCCGGTGGGCGATGGAGGTGTACTCGCCGATGGTGACGGCGGCGCCGGATTTGGAGTGGATCACCACGCCATCCTGAATGTTGGAGTTGGCGCCAATGACGATGGGCTCCATCTCGCCGTTGGCATCCACCTCGTCGGCGCGGATCACAGCATAGGGGCCGACAAAGACATTCTCTTTGATGATCACCTTGCCGCAGATGATGGCGGTCTTGTCGATATAGGCAGATTCGTCGATGACAGGCAGATGGCCGGAGGGATTCTTGCGGATCATGTGACATCCTGTGGTTGCTTGAAATGATGCAGTGGCGCACCCGGCGCCAGGATGCCAGCTTACGCCTCGTTATTATCCGGGGAAACCCAGAAGTGGTCTGACCCTTGTCGCAAGCCTTGGTGGGAGCACTGTTTCCGCGCGCTGGAATATGGGAGCATTGCAGCCATTCCCGAGTTGGTTGAAATGGACATATATAGATGAAGAAGATGATTGCCCTGCTGGCGGGTGGTTTGTTGCTCTCCTCGGCCGCACAGGCCAAAGGGGTTGCGGGCGACTTTGATTACTATGCGCTGGCGCTCTCCTGGTCGCCAGAGCATTGTGCCATCAAACCGGCGGATCGGGACCAGTGTTCCCGCAAGCTGGGGTTCGTGCTGCACGGGCTCTGGCCCCAGTACGATCGCGGTTACCCTAGCAACTGCACCCGCGAACGGCTCGACGCCAACATGGAGCAGAAGTTTGCCGGCCTCTACCCCAGCCGTTTCCTCTATCGCCATGAGTGGGAGAAGCACGGCACCTGCTCCGGCCTGAGTCAGCCCCAATTTCATCAGCTGGCAAGCGACCTGCGCCAGAAAGTGAAGATCCCGGCGGCCTATCAATCCCCAGAAGAGCCGCTGCGCAAGAGCACTTTCCAGCTCAAGGCCGATCTGGCGAGCGCCAACCAGTGGCTGGCTCCCGACAACATCACAGTGGCTTGCGCCGATGGTGGCCGCTTCCTGCGGGAGATCTACATCTGCGTCAATAAAGAGGGGACGGATGCGGTCACCTGCTCCGCCGAGATGCAAAAGCGTGAGCGTCGCTCCTGTGGCCAGCCGGACTTCCTGCTGCGCAGCGTGCGTTAAGCCTTCACTCTCTTCATCAGGCCCCTTGCGGGCCTGATGTTCAACCATGGTTATCAGAAAGGAGTCTGAAAGATGGATGGCAACAACCGGTTTGGCCCGACAGAGCGGGCCCTGCTGCTCGGGGTGAAAGGGGTGGGGCCGACCGTTATCGGGCGGCTCGAACAGCTGGG
>NZ_JBQBFE010000001.1:3715000-4738726 GCF_051919165.1 Aeromonas sp. 96A
AGGCACCGAAGCCGCGGATTCACACTTATGTGTGAGTGGTAGGGGAGCGTTCTGTAAGTCTGCGAAGGTGTATCGAGAGGTATGCTGGAGATATCAGAAGTGCGAATGCTGACGTAAGTAACGATAAAGGGGGTGAAAAGCCTCCTCGCCGGAAGACCAAGGGTTCCTGTCCAACGTTAATCGGGGCAGGGTGAGTCGACCCCTAAGGCGAGGCCGAAAGGCGTAGTCGATGGGAAGCAGGTTAATATTCCTGCACGACTTGTAATTGCGATGGGGGGACGGAGAAGGCTAGGTGGGCCAGGCGACGGTTGTCCTGGTGAAAGTGCGTAGGTGGTGTTTCTAGGCAAATCCGGAGACACAACACTGAGACACGAGACGAACACACTACGGTGTGGAAGCCATTGATGCCCTGCTTCCAGGAAAAGCCTCTAAGCTTCAGATTACAAGTCATCGTACCCCAAACCGACACAGGTGGTCGGGTAGAGAATACCAAGGCGCTTGAGAGAACTCGGGTGAAGGAACTAGGCAAAATAGAACCGTAACTTCGGGAGAAGGTTCGCTCCTGACAGTGAAGTCCCTTGCGGATGGAGCAGTTGGGAGTCGCAGTGACCAGATGGCTGGGACTGTTTATCAAAAACACAGCACTCTGCAAACACGAAAGTGGACGTATAGGGTGTGACACCTGCCCGGTGCCGGAAGGTTAATTGATGGGGTTAGCGCAAGCGAAGCTCTTGATCGAAGCCCCGGTAAACGGCGGCCGTAACTATAACGGTCCTAAGGTAGCGAAATTCCTTGTCGGGTAAGTTCCGACCTGCACGAATGGTGTAACCATGGCCATGCTGTCTCCACCCGAGACTCAGTGAAATCGAATTCGCCGTGAAGATGCGGTGTACCCGCGGCTAGACGGAAAGACCCCGTGAACCTTTACTACAGCTTGGCACTGAACATTGAACCTACATGTGTAGGATAGGTGGGAGGCTTTGAAGGCGTGACGCCAGTTGCGCTGGAGCCGTCCTTGAAATACCACCCTTGTATGTTTGATGTTCTAACGCAGGGCCCTGAATCGGGCTCGCGGACAGTGCCTGGTGGGTAGTTTGACTGGGGCGGTCTCCTCCCAAAGAGTAACGGAGGAGCACGAAGGTTGGCTAATCCTGGTCGGACATCAGGAGGTTAGTGCAATGGCATAAGCCAGCTTAACTGCGAGACGGACAGGTCGAGCAGGTACGAAAGTAGGTCATAGTGATCCGGTGGTTCTGAATGGAAGGGCCATCGCTCAACGGATAAAAGGTACTCCGGGGATAACAGGCTGATACCGCCCAAGAGTTCATATCGACGGCGGTGTTTGGCACCTCGATGTCGGCTCATCACATCCTGGGGCTGAAGTCGGTCCCAAGGGTATGGCTGTTCGCCATTTAAAGTGGTACGCGAGCTGGGTTCAGAACGTCGTGAGACAGTTCGGTCCCTATCTGCCGTGGGCGTTGGATGATTGAAGGGAGTTGCTCCTAGTACGAGAGGACCGGAGTGAACGAACCTCTGGTGTTCGGGTTGTCACGCCAGTGGCACTGCCCGGTAGCTAAGTTCGGAATCGATAACCGCTGAAAGCATCTAAGCGGGAAGCGAGCCCTGAGATGAGTCATCCCTGACCCCTTGAGGGTCCTAAAGGGCCGTTGGAGACCACAACGTTGATAGGTGGGGTGTGTAAGCGCGGCGACGTGTTGAGCTAACCCATACTAATTACCCGTGAGGCTTAACCATACAACACCCAAGAAGTGTTCTAAGGCTTGTAGCAAACCTAAGCGAACTACTAATTCAGTGATAATGACCAAGTCGTTATTCACGTCAGCTTTCTAGATTAAGAATTTGCCTGGCGGCCATAGCGCCGTGGAACCACCTGATCCCATGCCGAACTCAGAAGTGAAACGCGGTAGCGCCGATGGTAGTGTGGCATTCGCCATGCGAGAGTAGGACACTGCCAGGCACCCAATTTAAGAACCCCGCTCATCGAGCGGGGTTTTTTATTGCCTAGAAATCAGAAAGTCGCCTGAAAATTGGCCAGTGTTATCCCCTCCTTCCCCTGAATTCCTGATCATCCCATCAGTTTTATTCATAAAAAACGGCCCTGGCAGCGTAAAATGGTGCTTTATCTGGTCGGAGATAGCCCATGTTTTGTCCAAAATGCGGCGGTCAAACCCTGCAGAGCGTCAGCCCCAAAGAGTTTCGCTGTGGCTGCGGTTTTCATTTTTTCCAGAATGTGGCGACGGCGGTGATGGTGGCGCTTTGCTGGCAGGACGAGGTGCTGGTTGCGGTGAGAGCAGGCAATCCGGGCAAGGGGTTGCTGGATCTGCCGGGCGGATTTGTCGATCCCGGCGAGTCGCTGGAGGGGGCGCTGGTGCGCGAGTTGCAGGAGGAGCTGGGACTCGATGTCAGCGCTCATCCTTGTACCTATCTCGGTTACTTCCCCAATACCTATCCCTACGATGGCATCACCTATCACACCTGTGACACCTTCTTTGCCATCAAGCTGAGTGAAAAACCTGTCATCCAGCCGGCTGACGATGTGGCCGCCTGTCAGTGGTTGAAACTCAGCGATATCCCCTTGTCCCGTTTTGCTTTCGAGTCGACGCGCACCGCGATGGCGCGGTTGCTGCAATCCCCTTTGCAAGCCTGATCCCTGCTGATGACGATGGGGATTGGCAGCGACCATCCCTGTCTCATCCTTGTCCACTTTTGTCCCGCAGACGCCATTCGTCAGACGGTGAGTGGTATAGTCAGCAGTGGATCCGGATTCAAGGAGCATATCGTGAAGAAGATAGTTCTCATCTTGCTCGGCATCGCCGTGGCGGCCTTGCTGGCCATAGTGACGCTGATAAGCCTTATCGACCCCAATCAATTCAAGCCCCAACTGGCTGAACAGGTGCGCAAGAGCACAGGCCGGGAACTGGTGATGGCGGGAGAGATTGACTGGCGTTTCTGGCCGAGTCTCGGCCTCTCGCTGGAGAAGGTTGCTCTGCGCAATCCGGCCGGCTTTGCCGAGCCGGATCTGATTCGTTTCGAACAGGGCGATGCCTCGGTGGCCCTGTTGCCGTTGCTCTCCCATCGCCTGGAGATCGGCAAGGTAACCTTGAGTGGCGCCCATCTCTTTATCCAGACCAAGGCGGATGGCAGCTCCAATCTGAGCGGACTGATCAAGGATGCCACTGCTGATGCAAGCGAACCAGTCGTCCCCGCAACTCCTGCGCCAACCGCTGATAGCAAGCCCTGGCAGATCAGCTTGCAGGGTGTCGCGCTCTCCCAGGCCAGTGCGCTGGTACAGGATGATCGCAGCGGCACCTCGCTGCGACTGGATCGCCTCGATCTCGATATGGGGCAGCTGGCCACCGATCAGTGGGTACCCGTGACGCTGGCCGTCAAGGGGAGTGCCGACAAGCTCGCTTTCGACGTTAAAGGGCAGACCCAGATCAAGCTGGCGCAGGAGGTGATGGCGAGTGAACTGAAAGATCTGAGCCTCAGTGGCAGCCTGAGTGACCCGTCCCTGCGACTCGACAGTTTCTCCATCAAGGGGGACCGATTGGCCTTGGGTGAGTGGAGCAACCTCACGTTGGCGCTCAAAGGGGCCAAGGTAGAGGGGCTGCAAGCTTCACTGGCTGGCTCGCTGGAAGGAACACTCAAGGGACGGCTCGATAAAGAGATGAAGCTGGCCGAGCTCTCCGATGTGCTGCTGACGGCAGCGCTGGAAGGTGATGCGCTGCCGCGCCCGCAGATGAAGCTGAAACTGGCCGGGTTTGCCCGTGCCGAGCTCGACAAGCAGTTGATTACCCTGAGCAAGCTGGTGATGAGTGCCGATGAGGCGCTGTTGAGTGGTGATGGAACCGTGCAGCTTGGTGCCATTCCCGCAATCAGCTTCGATCTCAAGGGGGAGAAGCTGGATCTCGACAAATGGCTCGCCAAATCGGTACCGACCACACCTGCGCAGGCGAAAGAGGACAAACCGGCGGCCGGTGCTTCCAATACCGCTGCAAGTGACAATAAAGCGGTCACCGGCAAGAGCGAAGCCCTCTCCGCGGTTGAACCGGATCTGGGCGCGCTCAAAGGGGTGGATCTGGATGGTCGGTTGCAACTTGGCAGCCTGCGCCTGAAAGGGCTGGATCTCGGTGCTGTCGATCTGCAGGTGGCTATGGCCAAGGGACTGCTCACGCTCAAACAGTTCAGCGCGACCGTGGCTGGCGGTCAGGTAAGCGCGAACGGGGTACTCGACGCACGCCAGCAGCCCGCCACCTACAAGGTGCACAAGCAGGTGGCCGGAGTGAACATTCGTCCCTTGTTGCAGACTCTGGCCCAGAGTGATCTGCTGGAGGGCAAGGGCGATCTCGATGTGCAGGTGCAGGGGCGTGGTCTCTCTGCGCTGGCACTGCGCAACGGAATACAGGGCAAGGTGACCTTGAAGCTGAGCGACGGCGCCCTGCATGGCATCAACCTGCCGGAGATGATCCGCGAGGCGCGGGCCACCCTCACCGGCAAGGGGGCCGAGCAGGTGAAGGAGGCGCGCAAGACCGACTTCAGCGCTCTGACCGCCAGCTTCCAGATTGCCGACGGCATCGCCCGCAGCAACGACATCCAGCTCTTTGCACCCGCCTTGCGGGTCAAGGGGGATGGGCAGACTGCGCTGGTGCCGGAGAGCCTCGACTTCCTGTTCCTCACCTCCATCGTCGAGAGCAGCAAGGGGCAGGGGGGCAAGGATGTGGACGAGCTGAAGGAGATCACCATTCCGGTGCGGATCGGCGGTCACTGGCAGGCCCCCAGCTATCACCTCGATGTGAAGGCGCTGCTCAGCAACAACAAATTGCTGGAGGATAAGGCGCGCAAGGAGGCCGAACGCGGCCTCAAGAAGCTGCTGGGTGACAAGGCCGACAACGATGCCGTCAAAGGGGTGGCCGACCAGCTGCTCAAGGGACTGTTCAAATAGGTGACGGTTCACATGGCTGGCGGGAGCCGCGCCAATGCCGTTAGCGGTTGACCGGATGTCAGCGCCATTGAAAAATGGCGCTGACATTTTTTATGGCGCAGTGATCTGTTGCGCCTTCATCCGGAGTCATCTCGAGTTGAAACCATGCGCCTGATCCTGCTGCTCTGTTCCCTGATCTGCTACGGCATGGCTTCTCCGGTGCTGGCCGGGCCGCTGGCGGATCGTCTGGCGGGCGAGCTGGCCAGACAGACTCCAGAACAGGCGCTGCCTCTTGACGAGATGCAGCGGCTCGACCGGCGCTTGATTGCTCCCGACTCCCTCTATCCCGCCTGGCAGCGCTATCCGCTGCGCCAGCTGCAGGCTATCTATCGCTATCAGCAGGAGTGCGGGACAGATAATGAGTTGCCCGCCGAGTGGCTGCCGCTGCTGAGGGCGCTTTGTGGCCAAGGGGCTAAGCCCTCGACCAGCTGGTTTGCCGCTCACCCCATCTATCCGTTGGGTGGCTCCAGCGTGGCTCGCTGGCAGGCTGGTCATCCGGTGGCCGGGCTCGACGCTCTGCTCCATGTGCGGGAGCGGCGAGATCAGTTGGGGCAGCTCGGCGAGCTCGATAATGACAACCTCGATGCCCTGCTGCGGGGGGAGCGCTGGTTGCTGCAATCGGGTCAGCTCTGGCTGCTTGCCGATGGGCAGTGGCGTCGTTACGGTGCCGGGCAGTGGCAGCCGCTGGCCGAGCGGCTTGGCGTGACGCTGGATAGCCGGGTCGATGGCTCCTGCCAGGAGCGGGTTGGGGGGATCTGCATCAACGAGCGCCCCACGCTGCATTGGCAGTGGCTGGCGCTGGCCAGCTCTCTTGGTTTCATCCTGCTGCTGGGGTGGGCCAGCTGGCAGCGCTGGCGCCTGCTGCGGGAGCGGCGTGTCGCATTGCAGATGCTGACCCACGAGCTGCGCACTCCCATCATGGCGCTCTCTGGCATCAGCGAGGAGCTGCGCCACGATTTCGACCGGCTGCCCCCTTCCGCCCAGCAGAGCGTGGGGCAGCTGCTGGGCAGTGTCGCCCGTCTGCATCAACTGGCGCAGGCCAGTCGCCACTATCTGGCGGCAGAGACTCTCGAAGATGAGCGGGTGGCGGTCAGTCTGGCCGAGTGGCTCACCCAGGCTTGCGAGCGGCATGACGCCACCTTCTGCCTTGAGCGGGAGATGACTCTGGCGCTCCCCTTCTACTGGCTCGACCTTGCCCTCGACAATTTGCTGCGCAACGCCAGCCAGCATGGCTGTGCACCGGTTCGGATCTGTGCCAGCTGGCAGGCGGGGCGTTTGATCCTCGCGGTCAGCGATGGCGGCGAGCTGCCGGGTTACCGGCTCGCCACCCTGCTGCGTCGCGGAGCCCGTGCCGAGGGTTTGGGGCTGGGGCTTGCCATCGTGCGCCATCTGCTGCGCCGCCTTGGCGGGCGCCTCGTCCTATCCGGCCCGCCCACCACCTTTACCCTGATGCTGCCCTGCCAACTCTGGAGCGATACCGAATCATGAAGACCCTCCTGCTTGTCGAAGACGAGGCGCTGCTGGCGGAGAACCTGCAACGCTATCTGACCCGCGAGGGGTATCGCTGCCTCTGGTGCGACACCCTGGCTACGGCGGAGCAGCAGTGGCTGGCGGCGGATCTGGTGCTGCTGGATCGCACCATGCCGGAGGGGGATGCCCTCGACTGGCTACCCCAGTGGCTGGCGCGCAAGGCGCTGCCGGTGATCGTGCTCACCGCAAGGGTGGAGGTGAGCGATCGGGTGGCCGGGCTCGATGCGGGGGCGCGCGACTACCTGACCAAACCCTTCTCCCATGACGAGCTGCTGGCGCGGATCCGGGCCCAGTTGCGTCAGCTGGGGGATGGCACTCAGGCAGTGGGCGGCTTGCAGCTTCATCCTGCCCGGATGCAGGCGAGCTGGCAGGATGCGGAGGTGAGCTTTACCCCCACCGAGTTTGCCCTGCTCACTCTGCTGGTGCGGATGGCGGGGCGGGTGCTGAGCCGGGAGGAGATCCTCAACCGGGTATGGGGCTATCAGGCGTTTCCCTCCACCCGCACCGTTGATACCCATATTCTGCAACTGCGCCAGAAGCTGCCCGGGTTGGCCATCGAGACGGTGCGCGGCATCGGCTACCGGCTGGAGGTGACAGCGTGAAGCGCGCAACGCTGGCTGCTCTGCTGTTAGCTCTAAGCGTCGGCCTTCTGAACCTGGGCCTTCTAAACGTAAGCAGCGTGATGGCAACCGAACGCCTCCTGGAAGCCGATCGCGCCGACCCGCTGCAACCGGCTACGTTGGCGCTGTTGCAGGGGGATAACCGGCACGCCTGGCAATCTTTGCAGCAGGCATGGCCCGCCCTCACAAGTGATGCCGAGCGCCGTAGCTGGCAGGGGATGCTGGCTGCGCTCAGTGCCCAGCACTGCGGCAAGGATTTCCCGCTCACTCTGCCTGATGGGGTGAGCGAGCTGCGCCTTGAGCTGATCCAGCGCGATGCGCCGCTGCTGCGGGACTATCGGGTGCAGTTGACCGGGGAGGGGCCCATCACCACCGCGGAACTTATCGATTCCGCTGGCCGTGACCGACTGGCAGGTGCCCAGTGGGAGGCGGAAGAGAACTCCGGAGTCAGGGTCGTGGGGGCCGATCTGCCGACGCCTTTGCCAGCCGGGCTCTATCAGCTGCGGCTGACGGTGGCGGGCCTGCGTTGGCAGGTGGCGTTGCCGCTGCCTGCGGTGCAGGATCTGGACTGGCTCTCCCGCTCGCCGCAGGCGGTAGCCAATCTCCCCGTCAATCCTGCGGCCTGCACGCCGCTCTGGCTCGATCAGGCGGTGCTGGCTCGCCCGCAATACTCCCTGCTCTGGTGGCACCGGATTGCGCCCGATGAGCCGGTGAACTGGCCAACCGCTACGCCCGACAGCTGGCGTACCCTTTCGCTGGTGCAGACCAGCCAGCGCGGCCAGCTGGTGTTGCAGCTAAGCCACAGTCAGGCGGGGCCGGTTGAGTAATGGTCGTCGTGATGGTCAGTTGCACGCAATCCTGACATTGGCCTGACAATCGCAGGCGGCCAATCTGCTGAAATGGCGATTCCCGTGTGTTATCAGGAATCACCGACCATGACTCTTCTTCCCGTGCTAACGAGCCGGATCCGCCCGCTGCTGCTGTTGGCGCCGCTGTTCTCCCTGCCTGCCGAGGCGCTGACCCTTGCCAACGATCAGTGGCGCATCGAGCTGGATCCCGCCACCCTGGCGGCCGAGGCTGTGCTGCCATCGGGCAAGCACCTTCTCATCTCTTCTCCCGGCCCGCGTCAGCCGGTCACCGCTCTGCAGCAGGAGGGGGAGCGCGCCAGCTGGCTGACCCGTGCCGATGGCGAGGTGCGGGCCTCGGCCCGCCTTGAAGGCAACCGTCTGATCCTCAGCTTGAGTCGTGCGAGTGCTGGCGAGCTAGTGTGGCCACGGGTGCCGGCAGGGGCGCAGGCGCTGATGCTGCCGATCCACGAGGGCTTTCGCATCCCGGTTGATCATCCCGAGTGGCGCAAGGCATTGGCGCAGGAGTATCAGGGGATCAACACCACCGAGGATCTCACCCTGCCGCTGGTCGGGCTGGATCACAGCGATCAGCAGCTGGCGATCTTCTTTGCCAACCCCTTCAACAACCGGCTCACCTTTGCGCCCAGGAAAGATGGTATTGCCCTGACGGCGACCCATCGCGTCAATCGCCTCAATCTTGCTGTCCCCTATGAGGTGGCGGTGTCGCTGCAACCGGGCAACGACTGGCTGGCGGCGGGCAAGGCCTATCGCAACTGGCTGCAGGAGCGGGGCGAGCTGGTCTCGCTCGAGAGCAAGCTGGCGGCAGTACCGGATGGCAAGCGGCTGATCGGCGCCTCTCACCTCTATCTCTGGGGCGAGCGACTGCTGGTGCCACAGGATGTGAAGAGTTGGCCTGCGTTGCGCCGCCTGATCCCTGTTGACTGGCTCAAGGGGGAGAGTAAAACGGCGCTGCAAGCACCCGATCTTGAGCGCAACCGCTACCTGCAAAATCTTGTGCTGACCGGAGTTGAGCAGGCGCTTGCGCTGCGCCATCCGGGTCAGCAACCTGCTGATTTCGCTGCCCGGCGCACGCTGGCTGCCACGCAACTGGGGGCTGCGCTCAACGAGCCGCAGAGTTGGGGTGATGGCAGCTCCGCCAAGATGATCGCTGCTCTCAAGCAGGCTGGACTACCCAAACTCTGGCTGGGTCTGCCCCAGTGGACCGCCGCTTTTGCTGCGCCAGAGGGGATTGAACTTGCCAAAGCGGCGGGCTATCTCATCGCTCCTTACGACTCTTACGATACCGCGCTGCCGGAGGGGAATCGCCAGCAGAGCTGGCTCACCGCCCAGATGGGGCAGGATATCTACCTGCGCTGCGGCATCATGCTGGAGAACGGACGGCGCAAGAGCGGCTTTCAAAACAGCGGCGTCTACACCAATCAGGCCTGCGTGCGCCCGGTGATGGAGCAGCGAGTGCCAAAATTGCAGCAGGCGAGCCACTACAACAGCTGGTTCCTCGATGTGGCGGCGACCGGCATGGTGTTTGACGACTTCGACCCGGCCAAGCCAACCACTCAGGCGCAGGATGCGGACAACCGGATGGCGGGGATGGCGTGGATTGCCAAGAGTCAGGGTGTGCTGGTGGGCTCCGAGGAGGGCGGGGCGGTAGCCAACCGCACCGCGGCCTTTGCCCACGGCCCCCAGACCAGCGGTTTTGGCTGGCAGGATCCCGATATGCGCCGCAACAAGCGCTCTCCCTACTATCTGGGGGCCTGGTATCCCGACTATCAGCCTGCATTTTTCTTTCGCCAGAGCCACCTAAAACCTGAGTATCAGGGGCTCTACTTCGATCCGGCGCTGCGGCTGCCGCTGTTCCAGAGCGTCTTTCACGACAGCATAGTGACCACCCACCACTGGACGATAGACAGCCTGAAGTTCAGGGAGAGCCGTCAGGTCACCGAACTGTTGCAGCAGCTCTACAACGTGCCGCCCCTGCTCAATCTCAGTCTGGATAGCGCCAACGTGCGCATTCCCTACCTCAAGGGGCTCGATGCCTTCTTCCGTCCGCTGCATGAGAGGCTCTACAACCAGCCGCTCACCGGTTTTCGCTGGCTCGATAAAAGAGGTGTGGTGCAGCAGAGCGAGTTTGCCGATAGTACTCGACTGATAGCCAACTTCGGCCCGGCCACCGAGCTGGCGGGGATCAAACTGGCCGCTCAAAGCGTGTTGGCGCTGTTGCCCGATGGCAGGCAGTTGCAGTTTGTTTCGCAACCAGATGGGGGGCGTTGAAACAGGTCTCGGTTAGTTTGCTGCTTACAGAAGGGAATGGGGGCGGAGTGATTTCGCCCCCCTTTAACCAGCCTTACTCGTAGACTGAATTGGCTGTCAGTAGCTGATCTGCAAAGGTGAAAATCTCATCTATCGAGGAGATAGGATGTCGGGTCTCTTTCTTGTCAGCATCAAATAAACCGATATATTTCTGCTTTGCATTGAAATGCAACCGGCATAACGGCTTGCGATTATTATCGTCGAGGAGAATACCAAAATAGCTTTGGGTATCTCGTGCCGCGATTCTTGTTACATCAAATCGCTGTCTCAGAATTGCCTTGACGACATTAAAGCCTTCCATCTCTTCAATCGTTGTATCGACCTTTGATTTTTCCTCGCTACTGCCTTCGGTATTATTGTTGTCACTTGATGGATTACTATCAAATGCCGGTTGGATCGTTGAGGAGCTGACACTGCCACCAATCGCAGACTTCAATCTGGCATTGATGCTGTCATTCAGAAATTGGCTAAGTGCCTTCTTGGTGATGTCGGTAAAGGACTGTTTGACCTTTGCAGTCAGTACACCGTCATAGATTCTGGATGCAAAGAACTTAACAAAGTCTTCTTCCGGTGAGGCAAATTGTTCGGCTAGCAACTTTTTGATCTGGCTGAGGTACTTCAGTTCACCAGCTGCATCGACCACAGAATCAACATCGAAAGAGGTTTTGGTTAGTTTCAATACCTCAGGCACTATGTGTTCATCAATGTCTTCCAGATCGAGCGTCAAAAATGGTTTTTCGTCCATTTTGTTTGGCGCATCAAGATCTGTGTAGAACTCATATTGTGCCCCATTGGTCAGAATGCCGATTCGAGCATTGGTAACTGAAAAATAGCGAAAGAGTTGACCAGAGTGCTTGGCCGAGAGTTTTTCACTGTATTTTTTGCACTCAACCAGAATTTGCACTTGGCCATCTTTGAGAATGGCGTAGTCAACCTTTTCCCCTTTTTTGATGCCTGTATCTGCGGTGAATTCCGGAATCACCTCCGTAGGATCAAACACATCATAACCAAGCACACGATTGAGAAATGGCATGACAAATGCGTTTTTGGTTGCTTCTTCAGTGGTGATCATCGATGACTGTTGAGCAATCTTTTTGGCGAGACTCTGTAGCTGCTCTGAAAAATCCATTGTTTCCTCTCTGCGCTGGGACTGGAATTGTTTAGTTGATATTCACCCGTCATATCTGGCCAAAATCAGGTGAAGTCATAGACACGGCTTATCTCTGCGTATATTCGGCAAAGTGCCATACGATTCCAAGGTTGGTATGCCTGAAACAGGATCCAGCTCACCGCTATTGAGTTTCATATGAAGAAAATATGAGCTTGTAGCTGATGTTTATATTAGAAAGGGGGGCCAAAGCGCCCCTTTCTCGTTGAACCAGCAGTGGTTTATCTCACTCCCCCAGCAGGGTTTGCCAGACGGCGAGCACATGGCTGCGTTCACTCTGCAGCTGATCGTCGCTCACCTTGCGGGAGATCTCCGAGAGGTTGAGACGATGGCCGAGGTTGCGGATCTCCAGATAGGCCTGCTTCAGCCCCTCCGCCTGCTCCAGGGTCAGTACCCCCGCCATCACGCACTCATCGAAGATGCGCACGTTATCGGACCAGCGGGTGAGGGCATCGGGCTCGCCGCAGGCGTGGGCCAGCACCAGATACTGGGCGATAAACTCGATATCCACCATGCCGCCGGGGGACTGCTTGAGGTCGAACTCGCCAGCCCCCGCTTTCAGCAGGTGATCCCGCATCTTGTGGTGCATCTCGCGCACCTCGCGGGCCAGGGTCGGCAGCTCCCGCTCCTTGGCCAGCACATCGCGGCGGATACGGGCAAATTCGGCAACGATGGCGTCATCGCCATAGATGGGGCGAGCCCGCACCAGCGCCTGATGTTCCCAGGTCCATGCCTCGTTTTGCTGGTACTGCTCGTAGGCCGACAGCGACGAGACCAGCAGGCCTGAGTCGCCGGAGGGGCGCAGCCGCATATCGATCTCGTAGAGGATCCCGGACGGGGTACGGGTGCTGAACAGGTGCAGGATCCGCTGGGCGAGGCGCAGGTAGAACTGGCGGCTGTCGATGGGCTTGCGCCCGTCGGTGTAGCTGTTGGGGTCACCGCCATGCAGGAACACCAGATCGAGATCCGAGCCGTAACCGAGCTCGATACCGCCCAGCTTGCCATAGGCCACCACCGCAAAGCCGCGCTGGCCGCTGGTTGCCACCTCGGGCGGCACCCCGTAGCGTTCGCTCATCTGGGCCCACGCCTGATTGACCACCTCCTCGGTGATCGCCTCCGCCAGCCAGGTGAGGTGGTCGCTCACCTTCATCAGCGGCAGGGCGCCGGCGATGTCGGCCGCCACGATGCGCAGCAACTGCACCTGTTTGAACTGGCGCAGCGCCTCCATCTGCTGCTCCACGTCCTCTTCGGGGATGCGCAGCAGGAACTGGCGCAGCTGGGGCTTGTACTGGTCGAGCGGGGTGGGGTGGTAGAGGTGCTGGGGATCGAGCAGCTCGTCCAGCAAAATCGGGTAGCGGGCCAGTTGCTCGCTCACCAGATGGCTGGCGTCGCACAGCCGCACCAGCTGGCGCAGGGCTCCCGGGTTCTCCGCCAGCAGTTGCAAATAGGCGCTGCGGGTGAAGATGCGGGTCAGCAGCTCACAGACCCGTTCGAACAGGCGGGCTGGTTGCTCGCTGGCGACAACCAGCCGCAGCAGCTCCGGCATCAGCCAGTCCAGCGCGATGCGCCCCTGCGGCCCTACCTGACGGCGCTTGTACTCCTCCTTGAAACGCAGCAGCGCGGCACAGAGCGGAGCGGGCTCGACGACCCCTTGAGCAGTCAGCAATTTTTCCAGCTCGGCGGCGTCGAGCTCGGTGCGCCAGAGATCGAGCCAGAGCTGCTCCAGATGGGCGGGTGCCTCTTTCTCTTCCCCCACCACGGCGGCGAACTCCTGATGGACGGCGGCCATCTCCTCATCCAGATAAGCCATAAAGGTGCCCCAGTCGGCAAAGCCGAGGGCGGCGATCAGCCGCTGGCGATCCCGCTCCTCGGTGGGCAGGGTCTGGGTCTGTTGATCGCCGATCTCCTGCAATATGTTCTCGACCCGGCGCAAGAAGCGATAGGCCGCCAGCAAGCGATCGCAATGGGCAGATTCGAGGGCGCCACATTGGGCGATGGCGGCCAGCGCTTCGGGCAGGTGACGCACCCGCAGTGCAGGTTCACGACCGCCGCGAATAAGCTGCAGCGCCTGGGCGATAAACTCCACCTCGCGAATGCCGCCAGCCCCCAGCTTGATGTTGCCCTCCAGCCCCTTGCGGCGCACCTCGGCGGCGATCATCGCCTTCATCTGGCGCAGGCCGTCGATAACGCCAAAGTCGATATAGCGGCGAAACACGAAGGGACGCAGCATCTCGGCCAGCTCCACTGCGTGTTCGCACTGGGGCCCCAGTACCCGCGCTTTGACCATGGCGTAGCGCTCCCAGTTGCGGCCGTGGTGCTGGTAGTAATCCTCCATGGCGGCGAAGGAGATGGCGAGCGGCCCCGCATCGCCAAAGGGGCGTAAGCGCATATCGACCCGGAACACCTGACCATCCTGGGTGGGCTGGTGGAGGGCGTTGATGATGCGCTGGCCCAGCTTGATAAAGAACTGCTGGTTGGCGAGCTCGCGCCGCCCGCCGACCGTGTAGCCGTTCTCGGGGAAGGTGAAGATAAGGTCGATATCCGAGGAGAAGTTGAGCTCGCCACCACCCAGCTTGCCCATACCGAGAATGAGCAGCGGCTGCGGGTTGCCATTGCCATCCATCGGGGTGCCCAGCTCGCCACACTGTTTGGCGTAGAGCCAGTCGCGGGCGGAGCAGATCAGGGCATCCGCCAGCTTGGTGAGGTGGATAAAGCTCTCTTCCACCGCTGCATGGCTCAGCAGCTCGCGCCAGGCGATCACCAGCATGCGGCTGCGGCGGAACTGGCGCAGGATACGCTTGAGCGCCTCTTCATCGCTTACCTCGGCGAGCAGGGCGGTCAGATCGCTCTGGTAGGCGGGCCAGCGTTCGGCCTGATCCAGATCCCCGGAGGCGAGCAGTTCGGTCAGCAACTCCGGCTGTTTGAAGAGAGAGTCGGCGACAAAATCGGAGAGGCCCAGCAGGGTCAGTAGGGTCTGGCGTACCGGCTCGGGCTGGTTGCCATAGTCGGGGGCCAGCTCGACCAGTCGCTGCCACTGGCGCTCGGCCTGTTCTTGCAGCAGGGGGGAGAGGGCGGAGAAAGAGGGAGAGTGCTGGGCCACGGTTGCCGTCCTTGTGGTTCACGACAGCGGGTTAACGACACGGGGTTAACAACGCTGCCGGTTCAAAATGGTGGCTGCCAATCTAGCACTGTCAGGCCCCCGCGTCACAGCGCAGGGGCGAGAAGCATGATCCGGTGGGAATTATTGGCCGCCAGTCAATCAGGTGCGCTGGTAGATGGCAGGGTTGTAGATCTCCATCAGGCTGTCTGGACTTGCTGGGGGCGCAAAGCCAAAACCGGCATAGAGGCCGTGAGCATCAGAGGTGGCGAGAGCGAGACGACGTAATCCCTGCAACTCGGGATGGTCGACAATGGTTGCCACCAGTGCCTTGCTGTAACCCCGGCCGCGGTACTCAGGCAGCACGAAGACATCGGCCAGATAGCCAAAGGTGGCCTTGTCGGTGATGACCCGGGCGAAGGCAACCTGCTGACCATCGACATAGCCGCCAACGCAGAGGGAGTGGTTGATAGCCCGCACCACAGTGCTGTGGGGAATACCACGGCACCAGTAAGCCTCTTCGGAGAGAAAACGGTGGATCAGCGGCACATCGAGCCGCCCCTTGTCGTCACTGAGCTCGAGTGGTGGGTGCGTTGCATTTTGCTGCATATTGGCTCCTTGCCGTGCGCTGGAAATGAGAAAGGCCCCCTCAAGGGGCCTTCCAGTCTAACCGGATTGGGGCATGAAAACAGTCAGACGAGTTTGAAGGACTGGATCTGGCTGTCGAGCTCCTTGCTGTGCTGCTCGACCAGCTCGGAGGCCTCTTGCAGTTCACGCAGCACCACGACGGAGCCTTCGGCGATCTGCTTGACCTGCTCCAGATTACCGCGCATCTCTTCGGCGACCGAGCTCTGTTGCTCGGAGGCGGCGGCGATGTGGCGGTTCATGTCGGCGACACCCTGTACCCGCTGCACTATGGTGGCGAGCTGGGTACCGGCCTGGGTCACCTGTTCCACCCCCTTGTCGGCCTGCTGTACGCTTTGGGCCATCAGCTCGCCGGCCTGATGGGCATTGCCCTGCAGCTGTTCGATCATCTTCTGGATCTCGACGGTGGCGGCCTGAGCCCGGTTGGCCAGCTCGCGCACTTCGGAGGCCACCACGGCAAAGCCACGACCCGCTTCACCGGCGCGAGCCGCTTCGATGGCCGCGTTCAGTGCCAGCAGGTTGGTCTGTTCCGAGATGCCGCGAATGGTGTCGACTACCGAGCCAATGCGCTCGACCCCCTGCTCCACCTCGTTGACCACGGTGGCGGAGCGCTGGATGTTGCCGGAGAGGGTATCGATGGTGCTGACGGTGTCGGCGACGCAGCGGCTCCCCTCTTCCGCCAGCTGGCTGGTTTCGGCGGTGGCGTGAGAGGCCTGATCCGCATGGGCGGCCACTTCGCGAATGGCGCCGACCATCTGGCTCATGGCGCTGGCCAGCTGTTCGATCTGGGTGAACTCTTCGTTGATCGCTTCGTTGGCCTCTTCCATGCAAAGGGTCACCTGGGAGGCGATGTCGTTGAGCTCCTTGCAGGCGGCGCGCTGGTTGCCAAACACCTCTTTGAGGTTCTCCTGCGAGTGTGAGACCGCCTTGGCGATGTCGCCGAATTCGTCACGTGACTTGAGCAGTACCTTGTGGCTGAGGTCCCGCTTGGCGAAGCGTTCCAGAAGGCCTACCAGATAGTGCACCTGCTTGACCATCAGGCGGGAGCCGGTGAGCAGCAGGATCACGAACAGCAGCCCCATGATGGCGGTCTCCATCAGACCGGTCCAGAGCAGGCGATTGGAGATCGCATCCGCCTTGGCGGGATCGAGCCCTTCGCTGAGCAGGGTCGCTTCCAGATTGTTGGCGTCAAACCAGAGTTTTGTCAGTAGCAGGAGGGTACTGAACACCATCAGCAGCACCACTTTGGGTACCAACCGGATGTTGCTCATTCTTTTCTCCAGCAGGTTCAGCTGCATTGTCATTCTCCTTTTAAAAGCCGTTTTTTCCTTTGCCCTCAGGACTATCGGCATTATCTTCTCTTTTATTAATTTGCACTGTGCTTAAAGTTGGAAAATGTATGCGACATCACTTAACTCATCTGCGGGCGATGGATCTGCTGATGGCATTTCTGTCGATTATCTCGGTTGTGCTGGTGACGGCCCGCTGGTGGGGCCATGAGAGCCTGACACCACAGACCCTGCAGCTCTTCTATGACCTCGACAGTCTGATCTGCTACTTCTTCCTCGCGCACTTTGCTTATGGTTGGATCCGGGCCTCTGATCGCAAGGCCTATTTCAAGGCCAACTGGATCTATCTGCCGGGTAGCCTGCCGATGGCGGAGCAACTGCGCTGGGCGCGGTTGATCCAGTTGTGGCGGGTCTATCAGCTGTTCAAGGAGCACCCGGATCTCTGGGCCATGTTCCGTCGCGAGCGCAACGAGACCACCCTCTCCGGCATCTTGTTCCTCTTCTTCCTGCTGCTGGGGGTGGGCTCCGGCGTCATGTACTGGATTGAGTCAGGCCAGCCCGGCAGCCAGATTGAGACACCTTACGACGCGTTCTGGTGGACGCTGGTGACCCTCTCGACAGTCGGTTACGGGGATCTGGTGCCCAAGACCGAGGAGGGGCGGTTTGTCGCCAGCCTGCTGATCCTGTTCGGAGTGGGTCTGTTCGGTGCCATCAGCGGTTTTATGGCCAGCCTGTTTTTGCAGCCCAACAAGGGGGATGGCGAGACCGACAAGTGGCGTCATCACTACAACAACCAGCAAGAGGAGCTGCTGCGGGAGATCCGTGCCCTGCGCAGCGAGGTGCAGGAGCTGAAAAACAAGTGAGACCGCAGACGGGCAAGTTGCGAGGTGACTCGCAACTCTGCGCTCTTTAATCCGGGGGAGGTGCTTTTTCTTTGCTTGTCCTTTAACCTGCTGGCGGCTTAACATTCAACCTCTTGTCCAAACCTGAAAAAGAGAACCGATCGACCATGCGCGCCCTTCTCGGGATTTTGATCTGCTTGTGTGCCCAACAGGCACTGGCCGATACCCGTTATGTTTCAGACAACATCTTTACCTATATCCACAATGGCCCGGGTACCCAGTACCGGATCCTTGGCAGCGTCAAGGCTGGTGAACCGCTGGAGGTAAAGGCGGTGAACAGCGAGGCCGGTTTCACCCAGGTGGTGGACGGTCGTGGCCGCGAGGGGTGGATCAAGAACAGCGAACTGCAGAGCCAGATCAGCCTGCGCGAGCGTCTGCCCCAGGTGGAAAAAGAGCGCGATGAGCTTAAAGATCGCCTGCAGAACCTCAACGGTGACAACGAGAAACGCTTCACCGAGAAGGATGGCCAGATCGCTGCCCAGAGCAAGGAGATCGCCGCCCTCAAGGCCCAGCTGGTCAGTCAGGGTGAGGAGATGAGCAATCTCAAAGAGCAGAATGATGCCCTGACCCAGAGCTACGACAACCAGGAGCACGACATGCAGATGGACTGGTTTATCCGTGGTGGCGCCATGGTGGGGGCGGGGATCCTGCTTGGCATCCTGTTGCCGATGCTGCCCCGTCGTCGCAGCCGCGGCGATCGCTGGATGAACTGACAGCATCTGGCTGAATGAATTGCTGAGAAGGGTCGCCGTGGCGGCCCTTCTTTTTTTGGGCGCATTGGGGACATCCGGTATTGGGCGGAATGCGTGGTTGCTTTGCGACAGGGCGGGCGGCGGCAGATCGTATACAAAATGAAGTCAGATGACCCTCACGCTTGCTGGCGTATTGGCTTCAAAAGGGAGTTCATGGGGTGAATGAGCGATCTTTGTTAAAGAGTGGCAACAAATTCATTTCATATAGGGTGCAACATTGTATACATTATCGGCGTTTCGGCGGCGCGTCCGCCTTTGTCGATATCAGCCCTAGGGCGTACAGGAAGACCCCATATGTTCAAAGCTACTCAAGTGCTTGCCGCTGACTATATCCCCTCCGATCTGGCCGCCCTGCGCGAAGCCATCACCCAGAACTATGTGGTGGATGAAAATGCCTATCTGGCCGAACTGTCGGCCATGTTGCCGGGGGATGGCGCCTCGCTGGAGCAGGTGACCCAGCGTGCCCGTACTCTGGTGACCAAGGTGCGCAAGGAGAGCGGCTCCGGTGACGGTATCGACGCCTTCCTGCAGGAGTACAGTCTCGATACCCAGGAGGGGATCATCCTGATGTGTCTGGCCGAGGCGCTGCTGCGCATTCCCGATGCCGAGACCGCCGATGCCCTGATCAAGGACAAGCTCTCCGGCGCCAACTGGTCATCTCATTTCCGCAAGAGCGACTCTACTCTGGTCAACGCCTCCACCTGGGGGCTGATGCTGACCGGCAAGATCATCAAGCTCGACAAGAAGCTCGACGGCAACCCGGCCAACCTGCTGGGGCGCATGGTCAACAAGCTGGGGGAGCCGGTGGTGCGCTCCGCCATGTACGCCGCCATGAAGATCATGGGCAAGCAGTTCGTGCTGGGGCGCGACATGAAGGAGGCACTCAAGGCGAGCCGCAAATCCCGCGAGCTGGGCTACACCCACACCTACGACATGCTGGGTGAATCGGCGCTGACCATGCAGGATGCCGACAAGTATCTGACCGATTACCGCAACGCCATCGAGGCGGTGGGCAACGAGCGGATCAGCGACGGCGGCCCGGCCCCCTCCATCTCCATCAAGCTCTCGGCGCTCCATCCGCGCTATGACGTGGCCAACCGCGAGCGGGTGCTCGGCGAGATGTGCGAGCGGCTGGTGGGGCTGGTGCGTCTGGCCCGCGACAAGGATGTGGCCATCAGCATCGATGCCGAGGAGATGGACCGCCTCGAGCTGTCGCTGGACTTGTTCGAACAGCTCTACCGCTCCGACGCCAACCGCGGCTGGGGCAAGCTCGGCATGGTGGTGCAGGCCTACTCCAAGCGTGCGCTGCCGGTACTCTGCTGGCTCACCGCCCTGGCTCGCGAGCAGGGTGACCTCATTCCGGTGCGACTGGTAAAAGGCGCCTACTGGGACAGCGAACTGAAATATGCCCAGCAGGCGGGCCTGCCCGGCTACCCGCTCTTTACCCGCAAGGCGGGCACCGATATCTCCTACCTCGCCTGCGCCCGCTACCTGCTGAGCGAGCCGACTCGCGGCTTTATCGCCCCCCAGTTCGCCACCCACAACGCGAATACCGTGGTCAGCATTCTGGAGATGGCCGGTGATCGCCAGTTTGAATTCCAGCGCCTGCACGGCATGGGGGAGGAGCTGCACAACGCGGTGCTGAACGACAATCCCGGCCTGCACTGTCGCATCTATGCGCCGGTCGGCGCCCACAAGGATCTGCTGCCCTATCTGGTGCGCCGCCTGTTGGAGAACGGGGCCAACACCTCCTTCGTTCACAAGCTGGTGGACCCCAACACCCCGGTGGATTCACTGGCCGAGCATCCGCTGCGCACCCTCAAGCGCTACTCCGGCTTTGCCAACGACCGCATTCCGCAGCCGGTGAACCTGTTCAGCGACCGCAAGAACTCCAGCGGCGTCAACATGAACATCCTCTCCATCCAGCGCCCCTTCTTCGCCCGCTTGAAAGAGCTGGAGAGCAAGCAGTGGCTGGCGGGCCCCATCGTCGATGGCGAGACCCTCAAGCGCAGCGAGGCACGCACCGTGCTGAGCCCGCAGGATGTGAGCCTCACCGTCGGCAAGATCCACTGGGCCGACGAGCAGGCGGTGGAGCAGGCCTTGGCATCTGCCCACGCTGCCTTCCCGCGCTGGCGCGAAACCCCGGTGAGCGAGCGGGCCGCCGCGCTGGAGAAGCTGGCGGATCTGCTGGAAGCGAACCGCGAGCAGTTCGTCTCCCTCTGTACCCGCGAGGCGGGCAAACTGCTGCAAGATGGCATCGACGAGGTGCGTGAAGCGGTCGATTTCTGCCGCTACTACGCGGTGCAGGCCCGCAGTCTGATGGGGCAGGCGACCCTGCTGCCCGGTTACACCGGCGAGCAGAATGAGCTGTTCCTGCAGGGACGCGGGGTGTTTGTCTGCATCAGCCCGTGGAACTTCCCGCTGGCGATCTTCCTCGGCCAAATCGCCGCTGCGCTGGCCACCGGCAATACCGTCATCGCCAAACCGGCGGAGCAGACCGGCCTTATCGCCCATCTGGCGGTGACGCTGGCCCATCAGGCCGGTATTCCAGGCGACGTGCTACAGCTGCTGCCCGGTGACGGCGCCACCGTGGGTGCCAAGCTGACAGCGGATCCGCGTATCGGCGGCGTCTGCTTCACCGGCTCCACCGAGACCGCCAAGCTCATCAACATGACCCTGGCCCAGCGCGATGGCGCCATCCTGCCGCTCATCGCCGAAACCGGCGGCCAGAACGCCATGATTGTCGACTCCACCGCGCTGCCGGAGCAGGTGGTGCGCGACGTGGTGAGCGCAGCCTTCCAGAGCGCTGGTCAGCGCTGCTCGGCCCTGCGGGTGCTCTATCTGCAGGAGGAGATTGCCGAGCGGGTGCTGGAGATCCTCACCGGCGCCATGCAGGAGCTGAAAGTGGGCAACCCGGCTGAGCACAACACCGACGTAGGCCCGGTGATCGATGCCGATGCCAAATCCGGTCTCGATGCTCACCTCGCCTACATGATCCCGCGTGCTCGCCTGATTGCCCAGGCGCCGATGCCCGCCGCGACCATGGAGGGACACTTCGTTCAGCCGACTGCGCTGGAGATCGGCTCCATCCGCGAGCTGGCCAAGGAGCAGTTCGGCCCCATCCTGCACGTGGTGCGCTACGCCACCCGGGATCTGGACAAGGTGATCGGCGACATCAACGGCACCGGCTATGGCCTGACGCTGGGGATCCACAGCCGCAACGAATCCCACGCGGAGGAGCTGGCGAGCCGCATCAACGTCGGCAACGTCTACATCAACCGCAACCAGATCGGCGCCATGGTCGGGGTGCAGCCGTTCGGCGGCCAGGGGCTCTCCGGCACCGGCCCCAAGGCGGGTGGCCCTCACTATCTCGGGCGGTTTGTTACCGAGAAGACCCGTACCATCAACACCACGGCGGTGGGCGGCAACGCCTCCCTGCTGGCGATGGGCGATGCCTGATCCGCGTCGATAGAGGCCGGATACGGGATACCGGATAACAACGGGCCGCCTTCGGGCGGCCTCTTTATTTGCACCATCCGTTTTTTACGAATGGGACAATCGGCCACGGCGGGGTCGTCAGCGACCCGTGCTGGTCGTAAGATGGGAGCCATTCGCGTGGCGTTTGCCCCTTGGCGGGCCCGCCGTAGCCAGGGTTTTGTTTTAACGAGAGTGTTTATCTGATGTCATTAACCGAACAAGCCCGCTGGTTCGTGCTGGGGGGCGATCATCTGGTACTGCTCGATCAGCAGGGAGAGGTGCCACAGGGTAGTAAAGCGTGCCTGCCCGCAGCGCTGGCCGGTGCCCATTTCGAGCGTTTCGACGAGTGGCAGGGGCTACCCTGCTATCTGCTCGATCTGGGGGCTGAGGCCGACACGACTATGATGGCCCCCCTGCGCCAGTTGATGGTGGCGGGGGACGAAGAGGGCTTTCGTCTCGCGGGCCGTGCCTGGCAGCTCGTTACCTTCCGCCGCACCCACCGTTTCTGCGGCGAGTGCGGCGCCCCCATGACCCCGAAGGCGGGGGAGTGGGAGCAGGTGTGCCACCACGGCCACACGGCCTATCCGCGCATCTCCCCCTGCATTATCGTGGCGGTGCGCAAGGGGCCGGAGATCCTCTTGGCGGCCCATCGCCGTCACTATCAGGCGGATGATCCCATGTATACCGTGCTGGCCGGGTTTGTGGAGGCGGGAGAGAACCTTGAGCAGTGCGTAGCGCGGGAGGTGTTCGAGGAGAGCGGCATCCGGGTGCGCAATGTGCGCTATGTGGCGAGCCAGCCCTGGCCCTTCCCTCACAGCCTGATGATGGGCTTTACCGCCGACTACGAGAGCGGCGAAATCAAGGTGCAGGATGACGAACTGGTCGCTGCCGCTTTCTTTGCCGCCGACCAGCTGCCGCGTTTGCCACCCCACGGCACCATTGCCCGGCGGCTGATCGAGTTGTCACTGGCTGGCGAGGGGTAACGGCGCTTATCTTTTCGCCAACCTTTTTGCACTTCATTTTAAAAACGGGGCGCTCTGGTTTGCGCCCCTTCACATCTTTGCAACCGCGCGCCCATTTGCCACGTTTTGGGCAGTCCGCTCCGGTGGGCAAAGTGGTATTATGGTCGCCATTTTATGCGTGATACGAACTCAGGAACTGGGATGAAAGAGCTGAAGAACGATCGATACCTGCGCGCCCTGCTGCGTCAGGATGTAGACATGACCCCGGTATGGATGATGCGCCAGGCAGGGCGCTATCTGCCGGAATACAAGGCGACTCGCGCCCAGGCGGGGGATTTCATGTCCCTGTGCCGCAATGCCGAGCTGGCCTGTGAAGTCACCCTGCAGCCGCTGCGCCGCTACCCGCTCGATGCCGCCATCCTCTTCTCCGACATCCTGACCGTGCCCGATGCCATGGGGCTGGGTCTCTACTTCGAGCAGGGTGAAGGCCCGCGCTTCGAGCGCCCGATCACCTCCATGGCCGATGTGCAGGCGCTGCCCATTCCGGATCCGGAAGATGAGCTGGGCTACGTGATGAACGCGGTGCGCACCATCCGCCGCGAGCTGAAGGGCGAAGTGCCGCTCATCGGTTTCTCCGGCAGCCCATGGACCCTGGCCACCTACATGGTGGAGGGGGGCAGCTCCAAGGCATTCACCAAGATCAAGCAGATGATGTACGCAGAGCCGCAAACCCTGCACCTGCTGCTCGACAAGCTGGCCGACAGCGTGATTGCCTACCTCAACGCCCAGATCAAGGCGGGTGCACAGGCGGTCATGGTGTTCGACACCTGGGGCGGCGTGCTCACCCCGCGCGATTACCGCGATTTCTCCCTGCAGTACATGCACAAGATTGTCGATGGCCTGATCCGCGAGCACGACGGTCGCCGCGTGCCGGTCACCCTGTTCACCAAGAACGGTGGCCAGTGGCTGGAGCAGATCGCCGCCACCGGTTGCGATGCGCTGGGTCTGGACTGGACCACCGACATTGCCGATGCCAAGCGTCGGGTCGGCGACAAGGTGGCGCTGCAGGGCAACATGGATCCCTCCATGCTCTACGCCACTCCCGCTCGCATTCGTGAAGAGGTCGCCTCCATTCTGGCCGGTTTCGGTCACGGCAATGGTCACGTATTCAACCTCGGTCACGGCATCCATCAGGATGTGAACCCGGAACATGCCGGTGTGTTCGTCAACGCGGTACACGAGCTCTCCGCCCAGTACCACGGTCGCTAAGGCTGGGGCGAGAAAAGAATAGTTTGTTTGAAATCCGGGGCCGCAAGGCCCCGTTTTACATTAAAGAATGGCGCTGCGACACGAGAGCGTGGCGCCCGTGCAGGAGGCAAGATGAGCAGCAAGTCACTGGATTGGGGTATCGATCTTGGCGGTACCAAGTGTGAATGCGTGGTGCTGGAGGGCGACGAGGTGCTGCTGCGCCACCGCATCTCCACCGAGCGGGCTGGCGGTTATGACCATATGATCGGCCAGATCGCCAAGCTGGTGGCAGAGTGCGCCGAGAAGATTGGCCAGCGCCCGGCCATCATCGGCATGGGCACCCCGGGGGCGCGGGATCCGCAGACCGGCCTGATGAAGAACTGCAACACCACCGAGCTCAACGGCAAGCCGTTCAAGGAGGATCTGGAGCGCAAGCTGGGCGTGCCGGTGCTGATCGCCAACGACGCCAACTGCTTCGCGCTGGCAGAAACCCATCTCGGTGCAGTGCGCCAGCACCATCCCGATGCGAAAGTGGTGTTCGGCATCATCATGGGCACCGGGGTCGGCTCCGGCATCGTCATCAACGGCCAGATCCTCAACGGCCACCACGGCATCGCCGGTGAGTGGGGCCACAATGTGCTTTCCCCTGATGGCCCCGAGTGCTACTGCGGCAAGCGTGGCTGCGTCGAGACCCTGATCAGCGGTCCGGCGCTGGAGGCCTGGTACGAGGCCAAGGCCAAGCGCCGCCTCTCGCTTGCCCAAATCGCGGCTGCCACCGCCCACGATCACATCGCCAAGCTCACCATCGATCGGCTGCATCTGCTGTTTGGTCAGGCGCTGGCCAATGTGGTCAATATTCTCGACCCGGATGTTATTGTCATCGGTGGCGGGGTGGGCAATGTGCAGAGCCTTTACAGCGCCGGACGGCAGACAATTTTGCCCTTCCTCTTTAATCCCCGCTTCAGAGCCCCCATTATTGCTCCTGCCCTTGGTGACAGTGCCGGGGTATTCGGGGCCGCACTGCTGGCCCGCGGTGAATTCAAGGAGGCCCTGCTGTCGTAGCCGGGGCTCCCGGGCGGCCGGTGTGCCGCCCTGTTGCTGGTTCAAGGAAACGGATTCTCGATGATCAAGATTGCCATCAATGGTTACGGGCGGATCGGTCGCAACGTGTTGCGAGCCCTCTATGAAAGCGGGCGCGACAAGACCATCAAGATCGTCGCCATCAACGAGCTGGCGGCCCCCGAGGCCATGGTGCACCTGACCCGTTACGATACCAGTCACGGTCGCTTCCACCATCCGGTGCAACTGGCGGGCAACAGCATGCTGGTGGGGGAGGATCTCATCTCCCTGTTTGCCGAGCGGGATCCGTCAAAGCTGCCGTGGCGGGCGCTGGGGGTGGATGTGGTGCTCGATTGCACCGGGGTGTTTGGCTCGCGGGCCGATGCCGAGCTGCATCTGGCGGCGGGGGCGGGCAAGGTACTCTTCTCCCACCCGGCGGATGCGGATGTGGATGCCACCGTGGTCTACGGGGTCAACCATCATACCCTCACCGGAGCGGAGCGGATCGTCTCCAACGCCTCCTGTACTACCAACTGCGTGGTGCCGGTGATTGAAACATTGCATCGAGAATTCGAGATAAATTGTGGTACTATTACGACAATTCATTCGGCCATGCATGATCAGCAAGTCATCGATGCCTACCACAGTGACTTGCGCCGAACCCGTGCTGCCAGTCAGTCCATCATTCCGGTGGACACCAAGCTGGCAAAGGGGCTGGAGCGTATCCTGCCCCACTTCGCCGGCAAGTTCGAGGCGATCGCGGTGCGGGTGCCGACCATCAATGTAACAGCGATGGATCTCAGTATTACTGTTCGTAAAAAAGTGACAGTTACTGACGTAAATCAAGCCCTGCAACGGGCATCCAGAGGTACATTACACGGTATTCTGGATTACACGGAAGAACCGCTGGTCTCCGTAGACTTCAATCATGATGCACACTCCTGCATCATTGATGGTACCCAGACCCGGGTGAGCGATGCCAACCTCGTCAAGATGTTGATGTGGTGCGATAACGAATGGGGCTTCGCGAACCGGATGCTGGATACCACCCGGGCCATGATGGCCGCAGGCTGAGCCTGCCCCGGGCGAAAGGTTACTGTTTTTAACATTACCTGGAAAATATAGAGGACTGAATATGTCTGTTATCAAGATGACTGACCTGGATCTGGCGGGTAAACGCGTTCTGATCCGTGCTGACCTGAACGTACCGGTAAAAGACGGCAAGGTCACCTCCGATGCACGTATCGTTGCGACTCTGCCGACCATCAAGCTGGCTCTGGAAAAGGGCGCCAAGCTGATGATCACCTCCCACCTGGGTCGTCCGACCGAGGGTGAATACAACGAAGAATTCTCCCTGGCTCCGGTTGTCAACTATCTGAAAGACGCTCTGTCCTGCCCGGTTCGCCTGGCCAAGGATTACCTGGATGGCGTAGAAGTCGCTGCCGGTGAGCTGGTTGTGCTGGAAAACTGCCGCTTCAACAAAGGCGAGAAGAAGAACACCGAAGAGCTGGCCAAAAAATACGCCGCCCTGTGTGACGTCTTTGTAATGGATGCGTTCGGTACTGCTCACCGCGCCGAAGGTTCCACCTACGGTGTTGCCCAGTTCGCTCCGGTCGCGTGTGCCGGTCCGCTGCTGGCGGGTGAACTGGAAGCGCTGGGCAAAGCCATGCTGAAGCCCGAGCGCCCGATGGTTGCCATCGTTGGCGGCTCCAAGGTCTCCACCAAGCTGACCGTTCTGGAATCCCTCTCCAAGATCGCTGACCAGCTGGTTGTCGGTGGTGGCATCGCCAACACCTTCATCGCTGCTGCCGGTCACAACGTCGGCAAGTCCCTGTGCGAGCACGACCTGATCGACACCGCCAAGAAACTGGCTGCCGAGACCAACATTCCTGTGACCACCGACGTGGTTGTAGGTGCCGAGTTCTCCGAGTCCACTCCGGCGACCATCAAGTCCGTCTCTGACGTGACCGACGGCGACATGATCTTCGACATCGGCCCGGATTCTGCCAAGGCCCTGGCTGACATCATCATGAACGCCAAGACCATCCTGTGGAACGGTCCGGTCGGTGTGTTCGAGTTCGACCAGTTTGCTGAAGGCACCAAGGTTATCGCTGAAGCCATCGCTGCTTCTCCGGCCTTCTCCATCGCTGGCGGTGGCGACACCCTGGCTGCTATCGACAAGTTCGGCATCGCTGACAAAGTCTCCTACATCTCCACTGGCGGCGGCGCCTTCCTGGAGTTCGTAGAAGGCAAGGTACTGCCGGCTGTTGCGATTCTGGAACAGCGCGCCAAAGCCTAATTGACCCGGAACGGGGGGCAAAAGCCTCCCGTTTCGTTTATCATGTGCCCGCTGTGCCGGTTCATGATGAACCCCCCATTTTTTATTAACGGCATACGAGACAGGACGATTAAACATGTCTAAGAAAATTTTCGACTTCGTAAAACCCGGCGTGATCACTGGTGATGACGTTCAGAAAGTGTTCGCCATCGCTAAAGAGAACGGCTTTGCTCTGCCGGCCGTAAACTGCGTTGGTACCGACTCCGTGAACGCCGTACTGGAAGCTGCCGCCAAGGTTAAAGCGCCGGTTATCGTTCAGTTCTCCAACGGTGGTGCCGTGTTCACCGCCGGTAAGGGTCTGAAGCTGGAAGGTCAGAAAGCTGCCATCCTGGGTGCCATCTCTGGTGCCAAGCACGTTCACGCTGTTGCCGAAGCCTACGGCGTGCCGGTAATCCTGCACACCGACCACGCTGCCAAGAAGCTGCTGCCGTGGATCGACGGTCTGCTGGAAGCGGGCGAGAAGCACTTTGCTGAAACCGGCAAGCCGCTGTTCTCCTCCCACATGCTGGATCTGTCCGAAGAGTCTCTGGAAGAGAACATCGACATCTGCTGCGAGTACCTGACCCGCATGGCCAAGATGAACATGACTCTGGAGCTGGAACTGGGTTGCACCGGTGGCGAAGAAGACGGCGTCGACAACAGCCACATGGATCAGTCCGCTCTGTACACCCAGCCGGAAGATGTTGCTTACGCTTACGAGCGTCTGTCCAAGATCAGTCCGCGTTTCACCATCGCTGCCTCCTTCGGCAACGTACACGGTGTATACAAGCCGGGTAACGTCAAGCTGACCCCGTCCATCCTGGACGCTTCCCAGAAGTACGTTTCCGAGAAGTTTGGCGTTCCAGCCAAGTCTCTGGACTTCGTATTCCACGGTGGTTCAGGTTCCACTCTGGAAGAGATCCGCGAGTCCATCTCCTACGGCGTAGTGAAGATGAACATCGACACCGACACCCAGTGGGCAACCTGGGAAGGTCTGCTGAACTTCTACAAGAAGAACGAAGCTTACCTGCAAGGCCAGCTGGGCAACCCGGAAGGCGCCGACAAGCCGAACAAGAAGTACTACGATCCGCGCGTATGGCTGCGTGAAGGTCAGACTTCCATGATCGCTCGTCTGGAGAAAGCATTCTCCGACCTGAACGCCATCGACGTACTGTAATTCGTTACAGCACCTTGATTGCATGAAAAGGCGCCCTTCGGGGCGCCTTTTGCATTTCTGTGATCCGCACCGGTTGGTGAGTGGAGGAGGAACTGGGTATTATCGAAATAACTTTGCTTATTTTATTAAACAATTTGCAACCAAGGCAGGATGCTGAGTATGCAGGCAGGAAAGCACAACGGATATCAGGAGCACGTCGCCTCCTACTACGCGGCCACCCGCAACGACTCGCAACAGTGGCCCGAGCTGGAGGGGGAGCACAAGGCTGACGTCTGCATCATCGGCGGCGGTTTTACCGGTCTCAATACCGCCATCAATCTGGCGGATGCCGGGTACAAGGTGGCCTTGCTGGAGGCCAACCGCATCGGCTGGGGCGCCTCTGGGCGCAACGGCGGTCAGCTTATTCGCGGTATCGGCCACGATACCAGCCAGTTCGCCCGCTGGATTGGTGAGGATGGGGTCCGCGAGCTGGATCTGATGGGGCTGGAGGCGGTGCAGCTGGTGCGCGAGCGGGTCGAGCGTTTCAATATCGAGTGCGACCTCACCTGGGGCTACTGCGATCTGGCCACCCGTCAGCGCCATCTGGCTGGTTTCGAAGAGGAGCTCGACCATCTGGCGAGTCTGGGGTACGAGCACGAGTTGAAGCTGGTACCGCGGGAAGATATCCATACAGTGGTGGGGTCGGATCGCTATATCGGCGGTCTTATCGACATGGGCTCCGGCCATCTCCATCCCCTCAATCTGGCGCTAGGCGAGGCGCGCGCCGCCGCCAGCCTCGGGGTCTCTCTGTTTGAACACTCCCGAGTGACCCATATCGACTATGGCAAGCAGCTGGAGGTGACCACCGCCCACGGCCGGGTCACCGCCGATTATCTGGTGATCGGCTGCAACGCCTATCTCAATGACCTCAATCCGGAGCTGGGAGGGCGGGTGCTGCCGGCCGGTTCCTACATTCTCGCCACCGAGGTGCTCGATCGCCGCTTGCGCCAGCGCCTGCTGCCGCAAAACATGGCGGTATGCGATCAGAACGTGGCCCTCGACTACTACCGCCTCTCTGCCGATGGCCGTCTGCTGTTTGGCGGGGCCTGCAACTACTCCGGCCGGGATCCCCGCGATATCAAGGCCTTTATGTTGCCCAAGCTGCTGCGAGTCTTCCCCGAGCTGGCTGGCACTGCCATCGAGTTTCAGTGGGGGGGCATGATCGGGATCGGTGCCAACCGGCTGCCGCAGATTGGCCGCTTGAAGGAATACCCAAACGTGCTCTACGCCCAGGCCTACTCGGGCCACGGCCTCAACGCCACCCATATGGCGGGCAAGCTGGTGGCCGAGGCGATCCGCGGCAAAAGCCGGGGTTTCGATCTCTTTGCCAGCGTGCCCCATATCACCTTCCCCGGCGGCCCGGCGCTGCGCTCCCCGCTGTTGGCACTGGGTATGCTGTGGCACCGGATGAAGGATATCTTCTGACCCCTATTGTCAGCCTGTGCAGTGATGGCTGAACTAAGCCCCCTTGCCAGCCCTTGTTTATAGCGGGTTAGCACTATCGTTCCGCCCGATAGACCAAAAGATGCATTCGCGCCAATCTCGTCCGATTGGCGCTATCTTTTAGGTGTGAGAGCGGTTATCTGCCAAGGGGCAAGGGGTTGTCAGATTGCCGGAATATTTGCCGAGAAAGGGCCGAGGACGGGGAGAGGAGGGCCAAGATGGAGATAAATGTGGTCGCGTCAGGCGGGCTCACCCCGCTGGCGCAACGGCAGGGTTCTTCCGCTGTGCAGGCACCGGAGAGGGCAACGCCTTCGTCATCGACAGGCAGCGACAGCCGGATGGTGCGCGATCTTGGCGCCGTGCTGGATGAGCTGGGGCTGTCGTCGAAAGGGGCGGATGGCGGCGGGAGCAGTGCTTCAATCAGGGATTCGCTGGAAGCGTTCATCAACACCATGATGGGCTCCTTGCAACAGCAGCAGGAGCAACAGCTGGCGTTGCAGCAACAACAGCGGCAAGAGCAGGAACAGCGCAAACTCGCCATCGCCGACAGCAGCGAAAACCCGCTCAAGCGGGATCTGGAGCGCCTGCTGGAGACGCTGGATCAGCAGGGCGGACAGGGAAAAGAGAGCGAGCAAGGGGCCGAAAGTGAAGCGGTGAACCCCTTGCAGAACCAGCTGACCAAGCTGCTGGAGAGCAGTGGTGCGGTAGAGAGCGGGGTCACCCTCAAGGAGGTGCTGTCAGGGTTGGCCAGCAAGTTGCCGAGCGAACCTGCCGAGCGAAAAGGGTATCGGGTCGATACCCAGGTTTGAGCTGGTTGGCAACAGCAGTCCAGTCGTTGCAGTGCGTAAGGGGCGGGCAGCCCTTTATTGGGCCGGTTCCGCCAGCCGCCAGCCCTGTTCGTCCTTCATCATCCACACCTCGGCCTCTTGTGGCAGCACCTGGCCCGCCTCGAACTCGCCATATTTGCGCTCGAGCTCCATCAGCCCCATCTCCTGCTGGAAGGGGCCCACCCGGTCGTAGACCAGGTCCTCGTCGTGCAACACCTGCAACTGATCGAGCCCCTGCTTGAAGTGGAGCTGGTAACTCACCTTGACCAGATAGACCCCCTCCATCCGCTCCTCCTTGCCGAGGATGGTGAAGTCGCTGATATCGAACAGGTTGGCGTCTGTCTCGGCCAGCAGCTTGGCGGTGACCTGCTGGCGGATATCCTCTTCACCGGGCCCTGCACTGCAGCCATAAAGCCAGAGGGCTAGCAGGGGGATGAACCACTTTTTCATCAAAACTCCGGACAAGTGCAAAACGAGAGGGGCGATTGTGCCACGCGAATGCGCGGCGGCAAACCTCGGCTCACGGTTCCAGTGAACGTTCCAGCACGATGGCCTCGGCCCGATAACCAGCCAGCTCGCGGCGATAGCACTCGGTGAAGCCTCTGCGCAGCCAGAAGGATAGAGCACTCTCATTGCTGGCAATCACTGACAGGCGAAGCCGGGTAGCCCCCCATGAGCTTGCCAGCGTGCAGGCGTGAAGATAGAGCGACTGACCACGGCCACTCCCTTGCCAGGGTTCCCCCACCAGTAACAGACCCAGATAGGCGGTGTCTGGATTGGGGTAGCCGCGCAGCAGATCAATGACAGCGGTGACTCCCTGCTCCCAGCGGCCGATGAGATGTTTGTCGGAGAGAGGCAGGCCGGGTGGGCAGGCGACCAGTTCCTCTTCTCCTGCCTGTGCAGAGAGAGGGTTATTGCTCACCGCCGCCTGATAGGAGGGGGCCTGCTCGAACAGCCGCTGCAAGGCAGGTGCATCGCTTGTCTGCAGCCGACGCAACTCAGTGTGCATCACTTACCATCTCGAGATGTTTGGCAAAGGGGATAGGCCCCATAAAACCGGTGACCCGCTGCCCTGTCAGCTCCTTGCCCTCGCGGTCGAAGAAGATGAGGGTCGGCAATCCCAGCACGTTGAGGCTGTTGAGCAGCTCGATATCGGCATCGTCGTTGGCGGTGACATCCGCCTGCAGCAGCACCATCTGGCCAAAGCGCGCCCTCACCGTCGGGTCGCTGAAGGTCTTGTGCTCGAACTCCTTGCAGGCGACGCACCAGTCGGCGTAGAGGTCAAGCAGCACCGGCTTGCCGCGGGCGGCGCAAGCTGCACCTTGAGATCATCCAGCGTCTTGACGCGGATAAACCGCGGCGCCGTTTGATTGGCATCCGCCGTGATGGCAGCAGGGTTGGCCGGTTGCAGCAGATCCTTGCCCACCACCACGGCGCTAATCATCGCCAACAACAGCACGAAGCCGCGCACGCTTTTGGCCACCGAGTGGGGCTGGTGCTGGTTGTGGTGATAGAGATAGCCGCACAGCAGCAGCCCCCAGCCAAGCCAGGCGAGAGTGGCAATCTGATCGCTCCAGAGCCGTGACAGCAGCAGGATGGGCACCGCCAGCAGGGCAAAACCAAACAGCTGCTTGATCACATCCATCCAGGCGCCTGCTTTGGGCAGCAGCTTGCCACCCGAGGTGCCAAGCAGCAGCAGCGGTAGCCCCATCCCGAGCGAGAGGGCATAGAGCGCCGCCCCGCCGAGCCAGAGATCGCCGCTCTGGGCCACATAGATCAGCGCCCCCGAGAGCGGTGCCGTGGTGCAGGGGGAGCAGACCAGCCCGGAGATCATCCCCATGATGGCGACCCCGACTACCGAGCCGCCCTGCTGGCGGTTGGAGAGACCGGAGAGACGGGTTTGCAAACTGCTCGGCAGTTGCAGTGTATAGAGCCCGAACATGGAGAGGGCCAGCAGCACGAACATCACCGAGAGGCCGATCAGCACATAGGGGTGTTGCAGCGCCGCCTGGAATTTCAGGCCCGCCGAGGCCACTACCAGCCCCAGCAGGGTGTAGGTGACCGCCATCCCCTGCACATAGACAAAGGAGAGCAGGAAGGCGCGACCGGTAGAGAGGCGATGGCCAGCACCGGCGATGATGCCGGTCAGGATTGGGTACATGGGGAAGACGCAGGGAGTGAAGGCGAGCCCCAGCCCCAGCGCGAAGAAGGCGACGATGCTGAGCCAGAAACCCTGATTGCCGAGGGCTGCGGCCAGCTGATCTTGCTGGCTAACCGGTGCGACGCTTTGTGCCGTATCAGCAGTGGACGCTGTGGTTGCCGTGACCAGCGGGGCCACATCGATCAGCTTGTCGGTCGGCGGGTAGCAGAGGCCGTCGGTACAGCCCTGATAGCGCACCCGCAGGGTGGCGCCGTCGCCTACCTCCTTTAGCGGCACCGCGATGCTCACCTGCTGGTAGTAGACCCGGGTCTTGCCGAAGAAGTCATCCTCGTGCTCGGTGCCTTCTGGCAGGGTCGGCTCGCTGAAGGTGAGACTGTTCCCCTTGAAGCGCAGGCTGTGGCGATAGAGGTAGTAATCGTCGGCGATGTGGAGGGTCAGCAGCAGCTGATCGCCGCGCTGTTCGCTCTCGATCTGAAAGGCCTCATCGACCTGCAAAAATTTGGGTTTGGCATTGGCCTCAATGCCCAGCGAGCTGAGCAGATCGGCGCCGCTGGCGTGGGCAGGGGCGCTGCCCGCCGCTGTCGTCAACAGAGCACAGAGCAGCAACAGGGGAGAGAGCAAGCGAGTGAATGTCATGAGGTCTCCCCATTGAGCCAGTCGAGATAGGCGGGTAGTCCGGCACTTACCGGCAGGGCCAGCAGCTCGGGCACCTCATAAGGGTGATTGGCTTGAATACATGCCTGCAGCTCGGCAAAGCGCGACTGGCGGGATTTGATGATGAGCTGGATCTCGGTGGCGCGCTCTACTTTGCCTTGCCAACGATAGACGGAGGTAATGCCCGGCAGTTGATTAATGCAGGCGGCCAGCCGCTGGTTCAGCAGCTGTTCGCAGAGAAGGTCGGCACTGGTTTGATCTGGGCAGGTGCAGAGCACCACAATGGCGTCGGTCATAAAGCGGATCTTCACCTCGTTGGGGTAAACCGGGCAGGCGCCCTTGCCGTGTCATCCTTTTCTGCGGATGAAGGTGAAAAAAGCGCCTGAAAATCAGCGGCTACTATACCCCAGAGCCGCTTCAAATAGCATCTGTAGCCATTTGTGAGCCAGCGCCAAAAATTTGTGGGGGGCATGAGATAGACGCTGTCATGGGGACAGGGCAGAATGAGCGAGCTTGTTCCCAATTGACGTAAGGAAATGTATGACCCAACAGAATGAGCAGCAGAGAAACCGCATGTTGAGCCTGCTGCGCGAAGGTGAGCGCCGCATGTTGGTTCAATTGGCCGGGCTGCTGCGCACGACCGCCGATGAAATCAATGCCGAGCTGGAGAAAGAGGAGCTGATGGCCACCCTGGAGCAGCCCATCACGGTGGAGTATCTCAACGGCGTGGTGCAGCACCATCTGTTCGAGCGCAAACACAAGGGAGATATGGCGGTTGCCCAGCAGATCCTGAGCGATTATCAGAGCGAGCTGGAAGCGCTGCAGGCCGCTCAGGCCCAGCCTGAAGAGGCTGCCGCTGCCGACGAGAGCGGCGAAGAGCTCAAGGCCCAGGCTTGAGCGACGGGCAGGCCTGAATCCTTACTTCTGAATCAGCCGGCCTGCCAGCGCTGATCCCTGTTGCGGCCCCATCATGTCTGCCATGGTGGGGCCGTGTCGTTTCGTTTCTTCTGTTGCCTTCCCTTGTTGACCTTCACGTCTCGGTTTCAATCCAACTGATTCGTGCCTTAGCGCGCCTCTTGGGGCATGCCGTGCGGCACTTCGCGGGGGATGGGGAACACCTTGTCATAGCCCCAGTTGTAGACGAAGGCATAGATCAGATAGAAGACGACGAAGCCCAGATCCAGCACCAGCGCCTCCAGCATGCTGATCCCTGTTGCGGCCTCATCATGTCTGCCATGATGGGGCCGTGTCGTTTCTTCTGTAGTCTTTCCTTGTTGCCCTTCATTTCTCGGTTTCAATCCAACGGATTCGTGCCTTAGCGCGCCTCTTGTGGCATGCCGTGCGGCACTTCGCGGGGGATGGGGAACACCTTGTCATAGCCCCAGTTGTAGACGAAGGCATAGATCAGGTAGAAGACGACGAAGCCCAGATCCAGCACCAGCGCCTCCAGCAGGCTGACGCTCAGCCACCAGGACATGACCGGCAGCGCGACGATCAGCAGACCGCCCTCAAAGCCGAAGGTATGCAGCACCCGTTGCCACAGGGTTTTGTGGGTATGGCCCTGATATTTGAGCAGCAGCTTGTCGACCCCGATGTTGTAGATGTAGTTCCAGACGGTGGCCAGCACCGAGAAGAACAGTGCCAGCGGGCCCATATGGTTAAGCCCGACCCCAGTAACCCAGCTGGCCAGCGGGGCGGCAATCAGCAGGCCAATAAATTCAAAGCCAATGGCATGGCGCAGGCGATCGTTACGGGTACGCATAAGTCACTCTCTCAATCAGATTTATTCACGGATTGCTGGTTAATCTATAGAACTTTAGCGATAGATTCATGTTGGTATCCATCGCTAAAATAGATGGATGAGGGAGCTTGCCGGAGGGCCATAAGATGACGCCATCACTGGAACAACTGAGGATCTTACTGGCGGCCGCCGAAACCGGCTCGTTTTCCGCTGCCGCCCGCAAGCTGGGCAAGGCGCAGTCGGTGGTGAGCAGCGCCATCGCCAATCTGGAGATCGATCTGGCGCTCACCCTGTTTGACCGCAGCGGCCGCTATCCGCAGCTGACGGAGGCGGGGGCCCGCATGGTGCAGGAGGCGGGGATCCTGCTGGCGCAGAGTGAACGGTTGCAGTCCATTGCCGGGGAGCTGGCGGCCGGGGTGGAGACGCGGCTCACTCTGGCCATCGACGATGACTCCCACCTCCCCTGGCTCGGCACCCTGCTGGAGGAGTTCGCCACTCGTTACCCGACCGTGGAGCTGGAGCTGCTCTTCCCGTTGATGGAGGATGTGACCGAGATGCTGGTGACTGGGCGGGCCCAGCTTGGCATCAGCTACCAGAAGGTGCATCCCCAGCGGGAGATTGTCGCCCGTTCGCTGGGGGAGGTGACCATGCCGCTGGTGGTGTCACCGGATCATCCGCTGGCCCGCAAGCAGCCGCTACGGGAGGTCGATCTGCAGGGGGCGCGCCAGCTGATGGTGACTGGTAGACGGGAAGGGAGCGAGCGTCAGCGTTTTCGCATCTCGGCTCAGGTGTGGTGGGTCGAGGGGGATCTCGGGGTACTGGAGCTGGTCAAGCGGGGCCTTGGCTGGTCCGCCATCCCGGAATTTCTGCTGCATCAGCCGCTGAAGCGGGGCGAAGTGGTGGTGCTGGAGCCCGACTTTATCGCTAGCCACGCGCTGGCGCTGGAGTTGCAGTGGCATCGCGCCCGCCCGCTGGGGCAGGCGGGGCGCTGGCTGAAGGAGGCCCTGCTGGCGCGGGTGCCTCGCTAGCCGACCTTACTCGGTCAGGGCGTAAGGCAGGGGTTGCAGGGTGAGGCGGGAGCCTTCGTCCTGCTTGAGGCGGAATTGGGCGTCAGCCTCGGTATCTTTCGGCAGTACGGCAGTGAGCCACACCTGCCCGGCCTGTTGCCAGGCGTTGAGCACCATGCCGCTGCGGCGCCAGTTGTCACCCAGTTGCAGCTCCAGAGTATCGCCGCTGGCAACCGGCTCGCCGGTAGTGCCCGCCAGCAGGAACAGGGCGCGGTTGTTGGCGCCGCGATACTTGGCGCGGGCCACCGTCTCCTGCCCCATGTAGCAGCCCTTGTTGAAGCTGATGCCGTCCAGTGCCTGCAGGTTGAGCATCTGCGGGATGAACTCCCCCTGATGCACAGCTTCCATGTGTGGCAGGCCCGCCTTGATCTCGAGCCCCCACCAGAGTGACTCGTCACCTTGCGGCAGGGCGTCGGCTTGCTGATTGCTCACCAGCAGCCAGCGATCCTGTTCAATCTTCACCGCCATGCCGCCGTCGATCAGACCGCTCTGCAGAAGGCCGAACTGCGCGGCGATCCAGCCATCGCTGCCCGTACCGGCGATCCCGGTGGCGTGGCGTTCGTCTGCGGCGATCTCGACCTTGGAGAAGACGGCAAATTTCTTCAGCTCCGGCAACTGACGTTCCAGCACTGAAGGGCTGGTCAGCAGCAGCACGCTGTCGTCGAGGCAGAGCAGGCGGAAATTGCTCCACAGCTTGCCCTTGGGATCGCAGTGGCCGCCCGGGGTCTGTTGCCCCGGTTGCAGGGCGTTGACATCACAGGTGACCTGACCTTGCAGATATTTGGCGCGATCCTGGCCGCTGATACGGGTGATGGCCAGCTTGGTCAGGGGGAAGCGGGTCGGCTCGGCAGGAAAAACAGGTGGTTGCAGGCTCACGATGGTATTCCAGAGAGAAAGTATGTGAGCTGCATGGTAAAGACGTAACTAATGTTTGTCAGCCGGAAAATCCAGCTGGTACCATCCCCCGGTCTTTGTAAGGAGAGTGCCATGTTGAGCCCAGTTGAAAAATCCCGCCTGAAGTGGGCCTGCCGTCGCGGTATGCTCGAGCTGGATGTGATCTTTATGCCCTTTTTCGAACACGAGTTCGACTCCCTGAGCGAAGCCGATCAGCAGACCTTTATCCGCCTGCTGGCGAGCGACGATCCGGATCTGTTCAAATGGTGCATGGGTCATGGTGTCCCTGCCGATCCCGCATTTGCCGCCATGATCCCGATGATCCTGGAGCGCAATCAGGCGCGCCACGACCGCCAGGGGTAATACCGTGGAGCGGGTGATCATGAAGGTTCACCCCTCCCGCCATCAGCAATATTTGCTGGTGGCCCTCTTTCTGTTGCTGCTTTGGCCGGTGGCTGGCCTGATTGCCGGTTGGCAGTGGGCGCTGTTGCTGCCCGTCTGGCTGGCGGCGCTCTGGCTGAGCTGGCGTGCGCTTGCCGAGCCCCCGTTCGAGCTTGTCTGGGATGGTCAGTGGTTGCAGTGGCAAGGTCGTCGCTATCAGCTTGACAAGAAAAGCCGCATTCTGCCCGGCGTGCTCAGGCTGGTGCTTTGTCCCGAGCAGCAAGAGAGTGGCGCCGTGTCACCACGACAACTGTGGATCTTCTCCGACGCCCTTCCCCCCGAACATTATCGCCTGCTGGCGCGAGCCATCCACTTTCTGCCGTCTCGACGCTGACACCTGCTTTCCGTGATGACCATGCACTGATTTATCGCGATAAGCTGCTGCCATGTGGCTGGCGGCACTCTTTTTGTGGTTGAAAAGCGGTTGAAAACAAGTGACCCCGCCGGGGCGGGGTCACTTGTTGCTGCAACGCTTTACGGGAAGGGGATTAATCCCGCTCCGGGGTCAGTACGGTCGGCTTGGAGTCCGGCAGCATATCCGGATGATCCAGGTTGTAGTGCAGGCCGCGGGACTCCTTGCGCTGCAGGGCGCAGTTGACGATAAGCTCGGCCACCTGCAGCAGGTTGCGCAGCTCCAGCAGGTTATTGGAGACGCGGAAGTTGGCGTAGTACTCCTGCACCTCCTGCTTGAGCAGGTCGATGCGGCGCTTGGCGCGGGCCAAGCGTTTGTTGGTACGCACTATCCCCACGTAGTCCCACATCATCAACCGCAGCTCGTGCCAGTTGTGCTGGATCACCACCAGTTCGTCGGAGTCTTCCACCTTGCTCTCGTCCCACACCGGCAGGCGCGGCGGCTCCACGCTCATCGGCAGCTTGGCCAGAATATCGGCCCCCGCCTGATGGGCATAGACTACGCATTCCAGCAGGGAGTTGGAGGCCATGCGGTTGGCACCGTGCAGACCGGTGTAGGTCACTTCGCCGATGGCGTAGAGGCCGGGGATATCGGTCTGGCCGTTGTTGTCGATCATCACGCCGCCACAGGTGTAGTGGGCGGCCGGCACTATGGGCATCGGCTCCTTGGTGATGTCGATGCCGACCGCGAGGCAGCGCTCATAAATGGTCGGAAAGTGCTTGATGATGAAGTCGGCCGGTTTGTGGCTGATGTCCAGATACATGCAATCTGCCCCGAGCCGCTTCATCTCGTGGTCGATGGCGCGGGCGACGATATCCCGTGGCGCCAGCTCGGCCCGCTCGTCAAACTCCGGCATAAAGCGGCTGCCGTCCGGGCGGCGCAGATAGGCCCCCTCGCCACGCAGTGCTTCGGTCAGCAGGAAGTTGGGATCGTCCGGGTGGAACAGGCTGGTGGGGTGGAACTGGTTGAACTCCAGGTTCGCCACCCGGCAGCCGGCCCGCCATGCCATCGCGATGCCATCGCCAGAGCTCACATCCGGGTTGGAGGTGTACTGGTAGACCTTGGAGGCGCCGCCGGTGGCCAGTGCCACGAAACGGGCGCGGATCACCTCGACCTGCTCGGCGTTGCGGTTCCAGACGTAGGCCCCCAGTACCTTGTTGCCCGGCAGGTTGAGCTTGCGGGTGGTGATGAGGTCGACCGCGTTGAAGCGCTCCATCAGCTGGATATTGGGGTGGGCGCGCACCTGATCGATCAGGGTTAGTTGCACCGCCTTGCCGGTGGCATCCGCCGCGTGGAAGATGCGGCGATGGCTGTGGCCCCCTTCGCGGGTGAGGTGGTACTGGGATTCACCGTCGGCGTTCTCCTCCTGATCGAAGGGGACCCCTTGCTGAATGAGCCACTGGATGGACTCGCGGGCGTGGCGAGCGGTGAACTCGACCACTGCCGGGTCACACAACCCGGCGCCCGCGTTGAGCGTGTCGCTCACGTGGGATTCGATGCTGTCGGTTTCGTCGAAAACGGCAGCGATGCCTCCTTGCGCATAGAAAGTGGCCCCTTCACTGATGGGCCCCTTGCTCAGAACCAGGACTTTGGCGTGGTCTGCCAATCGCAACGCGAGGGACAAACCAGCGGCACCGCTGCCAATGATCAGTACATCGCAAAGGTATTCAACACTTGCTTTCATAAGTATCATTGGCCTGGATTAAGAACTGGCACCATGGTAGCCCAAGCGAGGGCGAGGATGCAGCCTGCATCACATTTTTTTCAATTGAAGCGAACTTTCTCTGATTCTCCCTGTCTGAACTTGTGCGCTTAGGAAGGGCCGGAAAAGAAAAACGATAACCTGATGGGGGTTTTACGGCTCTGATGAGCGACCAGAATCTACTGGACGAACAGCTGGTTGAACGGGTCCAGCGCGGCGATAAAGCAGCTTTCAACCTGTTGGTAAAAAAATACCAGCATAAGGTGGTCAACCTGGTTGCCAGGTATGTCAACAATCCCGGTGATGTGCCCGATGTGGCGCAAGAGGCCTTTATAAAAGCCTACCGTGCATTGCCGACATTCCGTGGCGAAAGTGCTTTTTACACCTGGTTGTACCGAATTGCCGTGAACACGGCGAAGAATTATCTCACCTCCCAGGGGCGCAGGCCGCCCAGCAGTGATGTGGAGGCTGACGAAGCGGAGTCTTATGGTGGTGGTGAAGCCTTGCAAGAGGTCTCAACCCCCGAAAACCTGGCGCTGACTGACGAGATCAAACGCACCGTGTTTTCAGCCATTGAGGCATTGCCGGAAGACCTGAGGACAGCTATCACCCTTCGCGAACTGGAAGGGCTGAGCTACGAAGAGATTGCCGAAATCATGGATTGCCCAGTGGGTACGGTCAGATCCCGTATCTTCCGGGCGAGGGAAGCAATCGATAAAAAGCTGCAACCTCTGATCGAGAATTAACTGGGGAAAGACGGGTTAACTTATGGCAAATAAAGAGCAAATCTCTGCCCTGATGGATGGTGACCTGAGTGACGCAGAGGTACTGAACGAGCTGGAGATGGACTCCGACTTGCAAGATACCTGGGGTCGTTACCACCTGATCGGCGATGCCATGCGGGGTGACCTGCCGGTCAATCTGCAACTGGATCTCAGTGACAGCATCATGGCCGCGCTGGAAGATGAGCCCACCATACTGGCACCCAAGCCGGTCGAGACGGCTCCCGTGCAGCAACCTGCCGTTGCGCCGGTTAAGACTGATTCCAATGTGGTTCCGTTGTTCCGCCGTGTCGGTCAGCAACTGGGTCAATATGCCATTGCGGCATCCGTGGCCGCTGCCGTTATCTTCGGGGTGCAGCAGTATCAGGGGCAGGATGGCGTTCCGGCCAATCCGGTGCTCAATACCATTCCAATCGGTGGCAGTGCGGCGCCGGTGAGTGTTCACTATCCGCAACAGGATGGCGCCCGTGCCCGTCAGCAGGGGCTGACCGAACAGCAGATGCAGGAGCAGCGGGAGCGGATCAACGCCTTCCTGCGTGACCACCAGTTGCAGCAGCGCCTGTTGCAAGACAGACAGATCCAACAATAACGAATTGTCAGGGATACAAACGTGCGCCAGTCCAGCCGTATTTTGCTGGCCTCTCTCCTGCTGATTAGTGCCAAGGCCTCGGCCGACGATAAGTCGGCCGAGGCCTTGTTGCAGCAGATGCAGAGTGCCGTGCAGCAACAGAATTTCGAGTTGTCCATGGTCAAGGCCCGTCAGGGGCGTCTTGAACCGATCCGGATCAGCCATGCCGTGATCAACGGCAAGGAAGTGGCCCACCTCAGTTACCTCGACGGCAAGGCGATCGAGTATCTCCAGCGCCAGAACGAATACACCTTCTTTGAAAACAGCCACGATCCCTACACCCTGAAGGATGCCCGCTTCCCCGGCATCTGGTCGACGTTGGTGAAGATGCCGCTGGCACAGGTGCTGGAGAGCTATGATCCTGTGCTGGCCGGCCGCAGCCGGGTCGCCGGTGTGGTGGCACAGGTGGTAAGGCTGGTGCCTAAAGAGGCTGATAAATATGGTTTCGTGCTCTGGATTGATGAGCAGAGCCACTTGCTGCTGCGGATCGACATGGTCGAGCGGGAAGGCAATCTGGTGGAGCAGGTGCTCGGTGTCGAGCTGGATCTGCAGAGCAAACCGGCCCCCTGGCTGGTGAAGCTGGCCAACAGCAAGCAGCCTCCGGCGCTGGCGCTGGAGGATGCCTATCCGGCACCACAACAGCAGTTGAACTGGCAGATCACCTGGCTGCCCGATGGCTTCAAGGTGCTGTCGCAAGACCGGCACCAGCTGGTGACCACCAGTATGCCGGTGGACTACATGATGCTCTCCGACGGGCTGGTGGATCTCTCGGTCTACGTCTCCCGGGTGGATCCCAAGCAGGCGGTGCGCCAGCAGCTGATCCGCCAGGGGGCGACCTCGCTGGTGAGCTATGTCAACGAGGTGGGGGTCGAGATCACCGTGGTCGGTGAGGTGCCTGCCGAAACCGCCAAGCGCATCGCCGAGTCGGTCCAGCCGCTGGCCCGCAACGAAGCGGTGCAGTAACGGGGGATGCGGGGTTCTTCCCCGCTTGCCGAGCGTGGCGAGTCGTGGTCAGATCCCCTGATTGTGTCAACCCGAGGTGTTGCCGTGAATGAGATGAGTGAAGAGCTGGCGACCGTGGTGGCCATTGAGGGTGACCATGCCTGGGTGGAGTGTGAGCGTCGTTCCGCCTGCAGTGGTTGTCAGCAGCAATCCAACTGCGGTACCGGCACCGTGGCCAAGGCGTTTCCCCTGAAAGCTCCCCGCTTGCGAGTCAGGCTGACCGCCGAGGTGCGGGTTGGCCAGCAAGTGAGGCTCGGTATCCCGCAAGAGAGTCTGCTGCGCGGGGCGGCGCTGGTCTATGTGCTGCCGCTTTTCTGTCTGTTGGCCGGCGCCTTGCTGGGGCAGCTCTGGCTGGCGCCGCTGCTCTCGGGCGGGGAGGGGATTACCATTCTCTGCTGCCTGCTGGGGGGCGTGCTGGGCTTTTTACTGGTTCGTTACTTTTCCAACCGCCTGGATCAGGGGCGCTACGGCCCGCAGATGCTCGGCGTGGTCGTCCCTGTCCGCATCCTCCCCTGACTGAACAGGCGCTATTTCACTGGCGCCGGCGACTAAAGAATGGCCGTCAGCCGGGTTATCCAGTAAAATCGCGCCTCCATAACTGACCTTAACTAATTTTGAGTGACTCTTGCTCGATGAAACACATTCGTAACTTTTCGATTATTGCGCACATCGACCACGGTAAATCGACCCTGTCGGACCGTCTGATCCAGACTTGCGGTGGCTTGTCCGACCGCGAGATGCAGGCTCAGGTGCTTGACTCCATGGATCTGGAGCGCGAGCGCGGCATTACCATCAAAGCACAGAGTGTGACCCTGAACTACCAGGCACAAGACGGTAACACCTACCAGCTGAACTTTATCGACACCCCGGGCCACGTGGATTTCTCCTACGAGGTCTCCCGCTCTTTGGCGGCCTGTGAAGGGGCGCTGCTGGTGGTGGATGCCGGCCAGGGGGTTGAGGCACAGACTCTGGCCAACTGCTATACCGCCATGGAAATGGATTTGGAAGTGGTGCCGGTGCTGAACAAGATTGACCTGCCAGCCGCAGAGCCCGAGCGGGTTGCCGAGGAGATCGAAGACATCGTCGGTATCGATGCGGTCGATGCGGTGCGCTGCTCCGCCAAGACCGGCCTGGGTGTTGATCTGGTGCTGGAAGAGATCGTCGCCAAGATCCCGGCACCGGAAGGTGACCCGGATGCCCCGCTGCAGGCGCTGATCATCGACTCCTGGTTCGACTCCTATCTGGGCGTTGTCTCTCTGGTGCGGATCAAGAACGGTTCCCTGAAGAAGAACGACAAGATCAAGGTGATGAGCACCGGTCAGGTGTGGGGTGTCGATCGTATCGGTATCTTCACGCCAAAGCAGGTGGATACCCAGGGTCTGGGTTGCGGCGAGGTAGGTTGGGTTGTCTGCGGTATCAAGGACATCCACGGCGCGCCGGTGGGCGATACCCTGACTCAGGCCAAGAATGGTGCCGACAAGGCGCTGGCTGGCTTCAAGAAGGTGAAGCCGCAGGTTTATGCAGGTCTGTTCCCCATCTCCAGCGATGACTACGAGTCGTTCCGTGACGCCCTCGACAAGCTCTCCCTGAATGATGCCTCCCTGTTCTTCGAACCGGAGAGCTCCACTGCACTGGGCTTCGGCTTCCGTTGCGGCTTCCTCGGCATGCTGCACATGGAGATCATTCAGGAGCGTCTGGAGCGTGAATACGATCTGGATCTGATCACCACGGCGCCGACCGTAGTGTACGAGATCGAGCTGACCGACGGCTCCACCATCCATATCGACAGCCCGGCCCAGATGCCCGCCATCACCAGCATCAAGGAGATGCGCGAGCCGATCGCCGAGTGTCATATCCTGCTGCCGCAGGAGTACATGGGCAACGTGATCACCCTCTGTATCGAGAAGCGTGGCGTGCAGACCAACATGGTCTACCACGGCAAGCAGGTGGCACTGACCTATGAAATCCCGATGGCGGAAGTGGTGCTCGACTTCTTCGACCGCCTGAAATCCACCAGTCGCGGTTACGCCTCGCTGGACTACGGTTTCAAGCGTTTCGAAACTTCCGACATGGTCCGTCTGGATATCATGATCAACGGTGAGCGCGTCGATGCCCTGGCCATAATCACCCACAAGGACAACGCCCAGTATCGCGGTCGTCAGGTGGTGGAGAAGATGCGTGAGCTGATCCCGCGCCAGATGTTCGATATCGCCATTCAGGCGGCCATCGGCAACCAGATCATCGCTCGCAGCACCGTCAAGGCGTTGCGTAAAGACGTAACTGCCAAGTGTTACGGTGGTGACGTGAGTCGTAAGAAGAAGCTGCTGAACAAGCAGAAAGAAGGTAAGAAGCGGATGAAGTCTCTCGGCCGTGTCGACGTGCCGCAGGAAGCCTTCCTCGCGATTCTCCACGTCGGAAAGGATTAATAGATGGCAAGCACGTTTTCCCTGATCCTGGTGGTGGTCTGCGCGATCACCGGTGTTATCTGGTGTCTGGACAAGATGATTTGGTCCAAGCAGCGCGCCGCCAAGATTGCCGTGGCTCGTGCCCATGGCGGTGCCCACCTGGATGAGAAGACCCTGGCCAAGGTGGCCCCTGTGCCGGTCTGGATTGAACAGACCGCCGGGGTCTTCCCGGTCATCACCTTTGTGCTGATCCTGCGTTCGTTCATTTTTGAACCGTTCCAGATCCCGTCAGGTTCCATGATGCCCACCCTGCTGGTGGGCGACTTCATCCTGGTGGAAAAATTTGCCTATGGTCTGCGGGATCCGGTGACCAACACCAAGTTCCTCGAGACTGGCGAGCCCAAGCGTGGCGACGTGGTGGTGTTCAAGTATCCCCTTGAACCGCGCGTTGACTACATCAAGCGGGTGGTCGGCATGCCGGGTGATCGGGTCATCTATCGCAACAAGGAGCTGATGATCCGGCCCAAGTGCGAAGAGCAGGAAGGGAAAACGTGCCCGGGCTTCAAGAAGCTCGACGTCAAGTTTGAACAAAGAGGCGAATTTACCCAGATGGGGATCCCCCTTGACCGCTATACCGAGCAGTTGGGTGATGTCTCCCACGAGACCCTGCGCAATCCGCTGATGCCCGACATGGTTGGCCGTTACTATCGCCAGCCCGGCACCTACCCCGACGAGTGGGTCGTACCGGAAGGCCAGTATTTCGTGATGGGCGACAACCGCGACAACAGCACCGACAGCCGCTTCTGGGGCTTTGTGCCCGAACAGAATCTGGTCGGCAAGGCGGTCGCTATCTGGATAAGTTTTGAATTCGAGCGCGAAGAAGGCTCCCTGCTGCCAAGTTGGGTACCGACAGGTGTGCGCTTCAACCGCATTGGCGGAATCAAGTAAATGAATATCAAGATGAACAGACTGCAGTCCCGTCTCGGGCATGTCTTTGCGGATCTGGAACTGCTGACCCGCGCGCTGACTCACCGCAGCGCCGGTTCCCGTCACAATGAGCGACTGGAATTTCTGGGTGACTCGATTTTGAGTCTGGTGATTGCCGACGATCTGTTCCACCGCTTCCCGCAAGCGGCGGAAGGGGATCTCAGCCGGATGCGCGCCACCCTGGTGCGCGAGAAGACCCTGGCCGAACTGGGCCGGGAGTTTGACCTTGGGGATCACCTGATCCTGGGCCCCGGCGAACTCAAGAGCGGCGGTTTTCGCCGCGAATCCATTCTGGCCGACACGGTCGAGGCGGTGATCGGTGCCGTCTATCTGGATACCAATCTTGAGACGGTGCGGACACTGCTGCTAAGCTGGTACGCCAGCCGCCTGGAAGAGATCAAGCCGGGCATCGAGCAGAAGGATCCCAAGACCCGTCTGCAAGAAATTTTGCAGGGAAGCCGCAAATCCCTGCCGACCTACACTGTGACCAACGTCAAGGGCGAGGCCCACAACCAGGAGTTCACTGTCCAGTGTGACGTGGAAGGTCTGGATGGTCCCCTCGTCGGGGTCGGCACCAGCCGTCGCAAGGCCGAACAGGCCGCGGCGCAGCAAGCATTGGAAAAACTGTCATGACAGATACCACCTACTGCGGCTTTGTCGCCATCGTGGGCCGCCCGAATGTGGGCAAGTCCACCCTGCTCAACAAGCTGCTTGGCCAGAAGGTCAGCATCACCTCGAAGAAGCCCCAGACCACCCGTCACCGGATTTTGGGGATCGATACCGAGGAGAACTACCAGACCATCTATGTCGACACCCCGGGTCTGCACATTGAAGAGAAACGGGCCATCAACCGCCTGATGAACCGTGCCGCCACCAGTTCGCTGGGTGATGTGGCCATGGTGGTGTTCATGGTCGACGGTACCCACTGGACCAAAGACGACGAGATGGTGCTGGGCAAGCTGCGCAATCTCAAGTGCCCGGTGGTGCTGGCGGTCAACAAGATTGACAACGTCAAAGAGAAAGAAGATCTGCTGCCCCACCTCGAGTGGCTGGGCCAACAGATGAACTTCGCCCATATTCTGCCCATCAGTGCCGAAAAGGGCACCAACGTGGAGAAGATCCGCGAGTGGGCCAAGGATCTGCTGCCGGAAAACGTCCACTTCTTCCCGGAAGATTACGTGACTGATCGCTCTTCCCGCTTTATGGCCTCCGAGATCATCCGCGAGAAGCTGATGCGCTTCACCGGTGAGGAGCTGCCCTACTCGGTGACGGTGGAGATCGAGCGCTTCAAGGTGGAAGAGAACGGTCTCTACCACATCCACGGCCTGATCCTGGTCGAGCGTGATGGTCAGAAGAAGATGGTCATCGGCAACAAGGGCGAGAAGATCAAAACCATCGGCACCGAAGCGCGCCTCGACATGGAACGTCTGTTCCAGAACAAGGTGCACCTCGAGCTGTGGGTCAAGGTCAAGTCGGGCTGGGCTGATGATGAGCGCGCCCTGCGCAGCCTCGGGTATGGCGACGACTGATTGCTGACCCCGGCTTTCGTCATCCATAGTCGGCCCTATCGGGAGACCAGCCAGCTGGTCGAGGTCTTCACCCAGGATAGTGGCCGATTTACTCTGGTGGCTCGCGGTTCTCGCGGGCCACGCTCCCCTCTCAAGGGGCTGCTGCAACCCTTTACCCTGCTCACCATCGCCTGGCGCGGCAAGGGCGATCTCAAGAACTTCACCCAGGTCGAATGCCCGGATCACTCCCTGCGTCTCGGCGGCGATCGCCTCTTCTACGGCCTCTATCTCAACGAGTTGGTCTACTACCTGCTGGAAGCGCACACCCCGTTCCCCGAAGTATTCGACGCCTATGCTCGTGCCATCATGGCGCTGGCCGATGGCGAGACGCCGGAGCTGCCGCTGCGCCGCTTCGAGTTCCTGCTGTTGCAGGCGCTCGGCTATGCGGTGGATTTCGAATACACGGCGGACGACGAGTCGCCTATCGAGCCGACCCTGCTCTATGGCTTCGAGCGTGAATTGGGCTTTGTTGCTTGCGAGCGGGCGCCGGATCCCCGTACCCTGTTTCTCGGTGCCCACCTGCTCGCCTTTGCCGAGGGACGTTTCGATACCCCTCCCTTGCTGCAGGCGGCCAAACGTTTCAGCCGATTGGCACTGCAACCCTATCTGGGCAAACGCCAGTTAAAGAGCCGGGAGCTGTTTTTAAAACGCAAAGCCAGCATCCAAGGCTGACACAGATTACAGACATACGGATATTGGCGCGGGGTGATTCGCTGACCGCGCAGTCAACAGATGAAGCCTTTCAAGGAGTTCTCAATGAGTGAAATCTATCTGGGTGTGAACATCGACCATATCGCGACTCTGCGCAACGCCCGTGGCACCCAGTATCCGGATCCGGTACAGGCCGCCTTTGTGGCCGAACAGGCCGGGGCCGATGGCATTACCGTGCATCTGCGAGAAGATCGCCGCCACATCACCGACCGCGATGTGGAGATCCTGCGTCAGACTATCCAGACCAGAATGAATCTGGAAATGGCGGTGACCGAAGAGATGATCGGCATCGCCTGCCGCATCAAGCCCCACTTCGTCTGTCTGGTGCCGGAGAAGCGCACCGAAGTGACCACTGAGGGCGGTCTGTATGTGGCCGGTCAGCTGGACAAGGTGACTGACGCCGTTGCCCGCCTCTCCGCGGTGGGGGCGCAGGTTTCGCTCTTTATCGATGCTGATCCCATCCAGATTGATGCGGCTGCCGAGAGTGGCGCCCCCTTTATCGAGATCCATACCGGTCGTTACGCCGATGCCACCACAGATGCCGAGCGCAACGCCGAGTTCAAGCGTATCGCCGCCGGTGCCTCCTATGCCGCAGGCAAGGGCTTGAAGGTCAATGCCGGCCACGGCCTGCACTACCACAACGTCAAGGCCATCGCCGCCATCCCCGAGCTCTATGAGCTCAACATCGGCCACGCCATCATTGGCCGTGCCGCCTTCGATGGTCTGGCCAAGGCCGTGAGCGATATGCGCCTGCTGATGCAGGAAGCCCGTCAGGGGATCTGAGTTGCAAAATAGGCCCGCGGCCTGAGACCGGCCGCTAGAAATAACAAGGGACGCCACGGCGTCCCTTGTTATTTCAGGCGTTGTTCAAGTGAGGGCAATGGGTTGGCGGCCACCGAGCTGTAATAACTCAGTACAATCGGCTATAAGCAGTTGATGTCAAAAGGGTTACACTGGTTGACCCTGTGAGCTGGACGAGAATGTTATGGATCATCCCTTGTACCACCCCGATATCACCGAACTTGAACCTGTCGCCCGCGCGGCGGGTGCGGCCATCATGGCCATCTACAGCCAGCCTTTCGCGGTGGAGTACAAGAGCGACGAGAGTCCGCTGACCGCAGCCGACAAGGGGGCGCATGAGGTGATCGTTCAGGGGTTGGCACGGCTGACTCCGGATATTTCCGTATTGTCGGAGGAGTCGGGGCCCGAGGTGATGGCGGCGCGCCACGGCTGGTCCCGCTACTGGCTGGTGGATCCCCTCGACGGCACCAAGGAGTTTGTCTCCCGCAACGGCGAGTTCACCGTCAATATCGCGCTGATTGAAGAGGGGGCGCCGCGCTGGGGGCTGGTCTATGCCCCAGTGCTGGACAAGCTCTGGTATGGCGGAAAGGGGCTCGGTGCCTGGCGCATCGCCGATGGCAAGCGCGAGCCTATCCAGACCCGGCCTCATCGTGAAGGCGAGGCGTGGCGAGTGGTGGGCAGTCGCAACCACCTGTCGCAGGAGACCCTCGATTTCTTGGCTCCTTTTGGCGAGCTCGAGCTGGTCTCCATGGGCAGTTCGCTGAAGTTCTGCATCATCGCCGAAGGGGGCGCCGAGCTCTATCCGCGCCTCGCACCGACCTGCGAGTGGGACACTGGTGCGGCGCAGGCTGTGCTGGAGGGGGCGGGTGGCAGCGTCACCCAACTCGATGGCTCGTCCCTTGTCTACAACAAGCCCGACATACTTAACCCTTGGTTTGTCGCCAAGGCATAAGCGAGATATCGGGATGCAAAAAGGCCGGACTGGAATGAACTTCCAGTCCGGCCTTTTTTATTTCGCTATTCGCTTTGCGGTCAGAAGACCTTTTTGAACGGCTTGATGGTGACCTTGGCGTAAACACCGGCGGTCACATAAGGGTCGGCATCAGCCCAGGCTTTGGCGTCAGCCAGCGAGGCAAACTCGGCGATGACGGTGCTGCCGGTAAAGCCAGCATCAGCCGGATCCTCGGCATCGATAGCCGGGTTGGGACCTGCGGTCAGCAGCCGACCTTCATCCTGCAGGGCTTGCAGGCGAGCCAGATGGGCAGGGCGAACTTGCTTGCGCAGTGGCAGGCTATCGGGGACATCTTCGGAGTAGATGAGATACCACATGAGACAATCCTTTTCTGATGAGGGTTACTTTTTGGGTTCGTCTTTTTGCTGGGACAACTGCTCGGCAGGGATGTGGCGATAGAGATAGACGCCGCTCAGCAGGGTAAAGACCAGCGTCATCCCCAGCAGGCCGAACACCTTGAAGTTGACCCACATCTCCTGCGGCAGGTTAAACGCTACGTAGAGGTTGAGCAGGCCACAGACGGTAAAGAAGCCGACCCAGCCGAGATTGACTGTGTCCCAGACCTTATCGGGTGCTTGCAGCTCTTTGGCCAGCATCTGTTTGATAAGGTTCTTGCCAAAGCCGTAACGGCTGATGAGCAGGCCCAGTGCAAACAGCACGTTGATGACAGTCACTTTCCACTTGATGAAGGTGTCATCGTGGAAGAAAACCGTGAGACCGCCAAAGAAGCCGACCAGCAGGAAGGTGAACAGCTGCATCTTCTCGACTTTGCGATAGCGGATCCAGCTATAGGCGAGCTGCAGACCGGTGACCACCACCAGGGCGCCAGTGGCCATGTAGATGTCGTAGAACTTGTAGACCGCAAAGAAAACGATAAGTGGAATAAATTCAATAAATTGCTTCATTGTTGGCGCCTAGTCCTCAAGAATGGCCTGCAAATTTCGCCCAGTCTACCTGCACGGTGGACAACGGCAAATGAATAAGACCGCTCATTTTTACGCCGGTTCCGCGCTGTCGCCAAACAGTTGGCGTGCAATCGAGATCCCCAGTCGCTGCTGATCGGCCAGCAGGTCGCGGATATGGCGCTCTTCGATAAGCGGGTTGAGCAGCACGGCGCGCAGCAGGGTGAGCGGTTGGGCACCGTAGCGTACCACCGCCCGCTGGGTGCGGGAGACAAAGCTGTGCCCCTCGGCCCGCTGGGCTTTTTGCAGTGCCACGTTGAAGTCGTTGATCTGTGCATTGGCCGCTTCATCCAGCACCTTGCCCTGCAGGTGGGGTGGAATGCAGCGGTAGGAGAGCAGGTTCATCACCGGTGCCGACATCAGCTCGAAGGCGGGGTCACTTTCGATGAGATCTGCCATCAGCCGGGCGCGGTCGTAGTTGGCTTCGATAAGCTCGGCGTAGCCTTGCTGGCCGAAGAGTTGGAAAGCGGCATCCAGATAGAGGGCATTGGCCGGGCGGGTGCCCTCCAGCGTAAAGCGGCCCTGATCGAACGAGGTGGCACGAATGGCGTAGGGCGCCTCTCGCTTGACCGCCATCATCAGGTCGGGCTGGCGGCAGAGCAGCATGCCGGTACCGAGTGGCACCAGCAGCTGTTTGTGGCCATCCAGTGTGACGGTGTCGGCCTGCTCAATGCCGGTCAGCAGGCCTTGATAGCGGGGGGAGAAGAGGGTCGGGCCGCCCCAGGCGGCATCCACGTGGAAGTGGATCTGCTCGCGCTCGGCGATGGCGGCCAGCTCAGGCAGGGGGTCGATGGAGCCAAAGTCGGTACTGCCTGCCACGCCGACCAGCGCCAGTACTTTCAATTTCTGCTCTCTGCACTGGATCAGCGCCTGCTCCAACGCAGCCAGACTGAGCCGGTTCTGCTCGTCGGTCTCGAGGCGCCAGACGCTGCGGGCGCCCAGCCCCAGCAGATCCATCCCCTTGTCGAAGGAGTAGTGCATCAGCCGGGAGCCCAGAATAACGGCGCCGCGATAGCCCTGCTCATAGAGGGCGAACAGGTTGTCGCCACAGGCGCGGTTGCGGGCCAGCCACAGTGCCGTGACGTTGGCGATGGTGCCGCCGCTGGTCATGACGCCGAGGGCGGCATCCTTGGCATGCATCTGCTCGCCGTAGAAGGCATCGTCCTTGCCATAGATGAGGCGGTGCAGCTTGGCCAGCACCTCCCGCTCCAGAAAGCTGAGCAGGCGGGAGGACTCCATCTTCATCGGATTCTGGTTGAGCATCACCACCAGACGGGAGAGCTCGGCAGTGAAGGCCGGCAATGGTGCCGTCATATGACCCATGTAGCGTGGCGAGGTGAGGTGAGAGGCGCCGGGTACCAGGGTAGCCAGCCGGGCGAGATAGGCCTCGGTCGTGCAGCCCCTGGCGGGCATGCGGGACTGGTCGAGCTGATGGGTGAACAGGTCGCGTTGGTAGGGAGCCTGACTGTCGTCGGAGTGGTGGAAGCTCTCCAGCAAGGTGTTCATCGCCTCGCCAAAGGCGGGATCCGCTTGTGCAAACAGCTCAGTCAACTTCATCAGGTTCTCCAGACCAGGTCACCGGTGTTGGTGTCTATGCCGCTTGTCTCGGGCATCGGCGGCAGAGCATACACCAAAGGGGGGCGGGTGACAGCCACCCCATTTTTTAAGCGAACACTTGTACTTCGAAATGGTGCTGGGTAGAGTGAGCCACAGTTATTGTGGAGTTGATGTTATGAGTGGTGTGATGGATTACTCCCCCCGGGAGGAGCTGGCAAACCGGCTGAGTCACGGTGCGGGATTGTTGCTGGGGATTGTCGGGCTGGTGCTGTTGCTCATCAAGGGATGGGGACAGGGTACGCAGGCGCTGGTGAGTTACAGCCTTTATGGCGGCAGTCTGGTGCTGCTCTATCTCGCCTCGACCCTCTATCACAGCATGGCGGAAGGGCGGGCCAGACGTTGGTGCAAGGTGTTTGATCACTGCGCCATCTATCTGCTGATTGCCGGCACCTATACCCCCTTCCTGCTGGTGGCGCTCGACATGCCGCTGGCGAAGGGCTTGATGGTGGTGATCTGGGCCCTGGCGCTGGCTGGTGTGGTGTTCAAGCTGGTGTTTATCAACCGCTTCAAGAAGTTGTCGCTCTTTACCTACCTGATGTTGGGCTGGCTGTCGCTGGTGGTCATCTACCAGCTCTACATCCATCTGGCCGGTGAGGGGCTGTTGCTGCTCGGGCTTGGTGGCCTTATCTACAGCCTCGGGGTCATCTTCTATGTGGCCAAGCAGATCCCCTATAACCATGCCATCTGGCATCTCTTTGTGCTGGGTGGCAGCGTTTGTCACTTTATGGCCATTTACGGCTACGTCGCCTAACGTCTTGCAACTAGCCCTTAATTGGTATTTTTGGCGCGTAAAAGGATAAATTCGTGCGGTATCACACAGTTGGCATCAGCGTTTGCTGACAAGCTAGGGCCAGTTCAATTCGCAAAGGATGCACGAAATGAGTGAAATCGCGCTTTCCATCAGCATGTTGTCGCTGGTGGCAGTGCTAGGACTCTGGCTGGGAAACTGGCGAGTCTATGGCGTTGGCTTGGGAATAGGGGGGGTGCTGTTCGGCGGCATCATAGTGGGTCACTTTGCAGGCGCCTCCGATCTCGCGCTGGATGCACAAACGCTTCACTTTATTCAAGAATTTGGCCTGATCCTGTTTGTCTATACCATCGGCATCCAGGTTGGGCCGGGTTTCTTCTCGTCATTGCGCAGTTCGGGTCTCAAACTCAACGCCTTTGCCGCCTTGCTGGTCATCCTTGGCTGCGTGGTGGCTGCTGGCTTGCATCAATTTTTCGATGTGCCGTTGCCGGTCATTCTGGGGGTCTTCTCCGGTGCCGTCACCAATACGCCATCCCTCGGTGCGGGCCAGCAGATCCTGGCCGAGCTGGGCGCCGCGCCCGGTTCTACCGGCCTGATGGGGATGGGATATGCGGTTGCCTATCCGTTTGGTATCTGTGGCATTTTGCTCACCATGTGGCTGGTTAGGGTCTTCTTTCGCATCAAGATCGACGATGAAGCCGCCCAGTTCGAGCTGCAAACCGGTAAAACCAAGGAGAGCTTGCAGACCATCAACATCGCGGTGCGCAACCCCAATATGCACGGCCTGATGCTGAGCGAGATCCCGAGTCTCGACGAGTCTGATGTCATCTGTTCACGGCTCAAACGGGGCGACGAGCTGATGGTGCCACGGCCGGAATCCCGTATCGAACTGGGTGACTTGCTGCATCTGGTGGGTGAGCGTCACGCGCTGCACAAGGTGTTGTTGGTGTTGGGGGAGGAGGTGGAGACCTCGCTCTCGACCCGGGGCACCGATCTGCGCGTCGAGCGAGTAGTGGTGACCAACGAGCAGGTTCTTGGCAAGAAGATCCGCGATCTGGACATCAAACAGCGCTATGACGTGGTGATCTCCCGTCTCAACCGGGCTGGCATCGAACTGGTGCCGACCAGTCAGACCAGCCTGCAGTTTGGTGACATCCTCAACCTGGTTGGCCGTCTCGACGCCATCGAGGCCGTGACCAATGTGGTCGGCAACGTGCAGCAAAAGCTGCAGCAGGTGCAGATGTTGCCGGTATTTATCGGGATTGGCCTCGGCGTATTGCTCGGCTCCATCCCCTTCTATCTGCCCGGTTTCCCGGCCGCCCTCAAGCTGGGTCTGGCGGGCGGGCCGCTGGTGGTGGCGCTGATCCTGTCGCGGATTGGCAGCATCGGGAAGCTCTACTGGTTCATGCCCCCCAGTGCCAACCTGGCGCTGCGGGAGATCGGTATCGTACTGTTTCTGGCGGTGGTCGGATTCAAGTCCGGTGCCGGTTTCGTCGATACCCTGATCAACGGTGATGGCCCGGCCTGGATGCTCTACGGCATGGCGATCACCCTGATCCCTCTGCTGGTGGTCGGTGTGCTGGCGCGCCTCTACGGCAAGATGAACTATCTGACCCTGTGCGGCTTGCTGGCCGGCTCCATGACAGACCCTCCCGCGCTGGCCTTTGCCAACGCCATGCACCCGACCAGTGGCGCCAGTGCGCTCTCATACGCCACTGTCTACCCGCTGGTGATGTTCCTGCGGATCATCTCGCCACAGCTGCTGGCTATCATCCTCTGGGCGGGAGCCTAGGGTTCATCCTGACGGGAGCATGCCTTGCCATGCTCCTGTCATCATTCTGTAATTTATTGATAATTTTGGTTTTTGCCATTCTAACAACCTCGTTTTACACACTTCTGTCTGGTTGAACAGTTCAGCCTCAAATCGGTCTATCCTTTCGAATTTTCGAGCTGGTTATTTTTCCCCTCAGTCTGCAAAGTAGGCTGTGGCTTATTGCATTCAAATCAGGATTCAGGAGAGAACATGATTACCAATGCCGTTACCTTGGAACAGGGCGTAACCGTAACCCAACTCAAAGGACAAATTTATCTGGTTGCCGCTGATGGCAGCCGGAAGCTGTTGGCTGAAGGGGATGTACTGCCGAAAGGGGCGGTGATCATGTCGCCGGATGGCGCCAGTTTCATGGGCGGCGGACAGTCGTTCAATGTGCAACCAGCCAGCGAGCAGAGTGAGCCCGCTGAAGAGGGGGATGCTCCCCAGCTGGCGCAAAACGGCGCTGCAGGTACTCCTGATGATATCAATGCCTTGCAACAGGCGATCTTGGGTGGAGCTGACCCGACCCAGGCCTTTGAAGCCTCAGCAGCAGGCGGCGCGCCTGCCGCCGGTGGTGGCGGTATCGGTGGTGTCGCCGGTTCCAGTGGTAACGGCGGTTTTGTCACCATCGATCGTACCGGTGATGCAACCATTGCCGAAGCCACTTTCGATACCACCTACAACGCCAATGGCGAGCCACCGCTGGGTGTTGCTGGCGAAGATGAAGTATTCGACCTGACTCCGCCCACCATTTCCGTGGTTGCGCCAGATAACACAAAAGACAGCACCCCAACCCTGACCGGAACCACAGATGCTCCCGTTGGCAGCACCGTGACCCTGCTGGTCACCGATGCAAACGGTAATCAACAAACCCTGACTGCTATCGTCACACCCGCTGGCACCTTCACCGTGGATGTGGTTACCCCCTTGGCCGAAGGCTCTTATACCGTTACAGCCACAGTGACCGATCCTGCGGGTAATACCGGCAGTGCGACTGATTCAGGGAGTGTGGATGTAACCGCTCCAGTGATCACCGTCGATGCGCCTGATAACACCCGAGACACGACCCCGACAATCACTGGTACTACCAATGCGGTTCCAGGCAGCACGGTCACTCTGGTGGTGACCGATGCCAATGGCAACCAGCAAACCTTGACCGCCACGGTGCAACCGGGTGGTAACTACAGCGTGGATGTCACAACCCCGCTGGCGGAAGGCAGCTATCAGGTGACGGCCAGAGTCACCGATCCGGCTGGCAATACAGGCTCTGCGACCGATGACGGCAGCGTTGACACCATGGCGCCGGAGATCACGGTGGATGCACCGGACAATACCAATGACACTACCCCGACCATCAGCGGCAAGACGGATGCGGCAGAAGGCAGCACCGTCACCATCTTGGTGACCGATGCCAAGGGGGGCGAACAGACGCTGACGACGACCGTCGACAAGGATGGCAACTATCGCGTAGATGTCACTACCCCGCTGGCGGAAGGTGGCTATAAAGCGGATGCCAGCGTGACTGACAAGGCGGGCAACACCGGCAAGGCGACGGACGACGGCAGCGTTGATGTGACTGCGACTGGCGCGCCGGTGGTGACCATTGTGGATGACCGCAATCCGGATGATGGTGTGCTGACCAAGGATGAGATTGGCAACGACAACATCCAGGTGACCGTGCAGGTCAACGCCGCCGATCTGGCGGATGGCGGCAAGGTGAACCTGACCATCACCAACGGCAGCACGACCAGCGATATCGAACTGACGCTGGTCGATGGCAAGCTGGTCGACGGGAGCGGCAAGCAGTACGGCTACAGCAACGGCATCATCAGCTGGACCGAAACCCGTCCGGCGGACGGTGCCCAGTTGAAGGTAGGCGCGACCCAGACCGACAAGGCCAACAACACTTCGGACAAGGGCAGCGACCAGGCGACTGTGGGTGACACCACGGCGGCCGGTGCACCGGTGGTGACCATTGTGGATGACCGCAATCCGGATGATGGTGTGCTGACCAAGGATGAGATTGGCAACGACAACATCCAGGTGACCGTGCAGGTCAATGCCGCCGATCTGGCGGATGGCGGCAAGGTGAACCTGACCATCACCAACGGCAGCACGACCAGCGATATCGAACTGACGCTGGTCGATGGCAAGCTGGTCGACGGAAGCGGCAAGCAGTACGGCTACAGCAACGGCATCATCAGCTGGACCGAAACCCGTCCGGCGGACGGTGCCCAGTTGAAGGTAGACGCGACCCAGACCGACAAGGCCAACAACACTTCGGACAAGGGCAGCGACCAGGCGACTGTGGGTGACACCACGGCGGCCGGTGCACCGGTGGTGACCATTGTGGATGACCGCAATCCGGATGATGGTGTGCTGACCAAAGATGAGATTGGCAACGACAACATCCAGGTGACCGTGCAGGTCAATGCCGCCGATCTGGCGGATGGCGGCAAGGTGAACCTGACCATCACCAACGGCAGCACGACCAGCGATATCGAACTGACGCTGGTCGATGGCAAGCTGGTCGACGGGAGCGGCAAGCAGTACGGCTACAGCAACGGCATCATCAGCTGGACCGAAACCCGTCCGGCGGACGGTGCCCAGTTGAAGGTAGACGCGGCCCAGACCGACAAGGCCAACAACACTTCGGACAAGGGCAGCGACCAGGCGACTGTGGGTGACACCACGGCGGCCGGTGCACCGGTGGTGACCATTGTGGATGACCGCAATCCGGATGATGGTGTGCTGACCAAAGATGAGATTGGCAACGACAACATCCAGGTGACCGTGCAGGTCAACGCCGCCGATCTGGCGGATGGCGGCAAGGTGAACCTGACCATCACCAACGGCAGCACGACCAGCGATATCGAACTGACGCTGGTCGATGGCAAGCTGGTCGACGGGAGCGGCAAGCAGTACGGCTACAGCAACGGCATCATCAGCTGGACCGAAACCCGTCCGGCGGACGGTGCCCAGTTGAAGGTAGACGCGACCCAGACCGACAAGGCCAACAACACTTCGGACAAGGGCAGCGACCAGGCGACTGTGGGTGACACCACGGCGGCCGGTGCACCGGTGGTGACCATTGTGGATGACCGCAATCCGGATGATGGTGTGCTGACCAAGGATGAGATTGGCAACGACAACATCCAGGTGACCGTGCAGGTCAACGCCGCCGATCTGGCGGATGGCGGCAAGGTGAACCTGACCATCACCAACGGCAGCACGACCAGCGATATCGAACTGACGCTGGTCGATGGCAAGCTGGTCGACGGGAGCGGCAAGCAGTACGGCTACAGCAACGGCATCATCAGCTGGACCGAAACCCGTCCGGCGGACGGTGCCCAGTTGAAGGTAGACGCGACCCAGACCGACAAGGCCAACAACACTTCGGACAAGGGCAGCGACCAGGCGACTGTGGGTGACACCACGGCGGCCGGTGCACCGGTGGTGACCATTGTGGATGACCGCAATCCGGATGATGGTGTGCTGACCAAGGATGAGATTGGCAACGACAACATCCAGGTGACCGTGCAGGTCAATGCCGCCGATCTGGCGGATGGCGGCAAGGTGAACCTGACCATCACCAACGGCAGCACGACCAGCGATATCGAACTGACGCTGGTCGATGGCAAGCTGGTCGACGGAAGCGGCAAGCAGTACGGCTACAGCAACGGCATCATCAGCTGGACCGAAACCCGTCCGGCGGACGGTGCCCAGTTGAAGGTAGACGCGACCCAGACCGACAAGGCCAACAACACTTCGGACAAGGGCAGCGACCAGGCGACTGTGGGTGACACCACGGCGGCCGGTGCACCGGTGGTGACCATTGTGGATGACCGCAATCCGGATGATGGTGTGCTGACCAAAGATGAGATTGGCAACGACAACATCCAGGTGACCGTGCAGGTCAATGCCGCCGATCTGGCGGATGGCGGCAAGGTGAACCTGACCATCACCAACGGCAGCACGACCAGCGATATCGAACTGACGCTGGTCGATGGCAAGCTGGTCGACGGGAGCGGCAAGCAGTACGGCTACAGCAACGGCATCATCAGCTGGACCGAAACCCGTCCGGCGGACGGTGCCCAGTTGAAGGTAGACGCGACCCAGACCGACAAGGCCAACAACACTTCGGACAAGGGCAGCGACCAGGCGACTGTGGGTGACACCACGGCGGCCGGTGCACCGGTGGTGACCATTGTGGATGACCGCAATCCGGATGATGGTGTGCTGACCAAAGATGAGATTGGCAACGACAACATCCAGGTGACCGTGCAGGTCAATGCCGCCGATCTGGCGGATGGCGGCAAGGTGAACCTGACCATCACCAACGGCAGCACGACCAGCGATATCGAACTGACGCTGGTCGATGGCAAGCTGGTCGACGGGAGCGGCAAGCAGTACGGCTACAGCAACGGCATCATCAGCTGGACCGAAACCCGTCCGGCGGACGGTGCCCAGTTGAAGGTAGACGCGACCCAGACCGACAAGGCCAACAACACTTCGGACAAGGGCAGCGACCAGGCGACTGTGGGTGACACCACGGCGGCCGGTGCACCGGTGGTGACCATTGTGGATGACCGCAATCCGGATGATGGTGTGCTGACCAAGGATGAGATTGGCAACGACAACATCCAGGTGACCGTGCAGGTCAACGCCGCCGATCTGGCGGATGGCGGCAAGGTGAACCTGACCATCACCAACGGCAGCACGACCAGCGATATCGAACTGACGCTGGTCGATGGCAAGCTGGTCGACGGGAGCGGCAAGCAGTACGGCTACAGCAACGGCATCATCAGCTGGACCGAAACCCGTCCGGCGGACGGTGCCCAGTTGAAGGTAGACGCGACCCAGACCGACAAGGCCAACAACACTTCGGACAAGGGCAGCGACCAGGCGACTGTGGGTGACACCACGGCGGCCGGTGCACCGGTGGTGACCATTGTGGATGACCGCAATCCGGATGATGGTGTGCTGACCAAAGATGAGATTGGCAACGACAACATCCAGGTGACCGTGCAGGTCAATGCCGCCGATCTGGCGGATGGCGGCAAGGTGAACCTGACCATCACCAACGGCAGCACGACCAGCGATATCGAACTGACGCTGGTCGATGGCAAGCTGGTCGACGGGAGCGGCAAGCAGTACGGCTACAGCAACGGCATCATCAGCTGGACCGAAACCCGTCCGGCGGACGGTGCCCAGTTGAAGGTAGACGCGACCCAGACCGACAAGGCCAACAACACTTCGGACAAGGGCAGCGACCAGGCGACTGTGGGTGACACCACGGCGGCCGGTGCACCGGTGGTGACCATTGTGGATGACCGCAATCCGGATGATGGTGTGCTGACCAAGGATGAGATTGGCAACGACAACATCCAGGTGACCGTGCAGGTCAATGCCGCCGATCTGGCGGATGGCGGCAAGGTGAACCTGACCATCACCAACGGCAGCACGACCAGCGATATCGAACTGACGCTGGTCGATGGCAAGCTGGTCGACGGAAGCGGCAAGCAGTACGGCTACAGCAACGGCATCATCAGCTGGACCGAAACCCGTCCGGCGGACGGTGCCCAGTTGAAGGTAGACGCGACCCAGACCGACAAGGCCAACAACACTTCGGACAAGGGCAGCGACCAGGCGACTGTGGGTGACACCACGGCGGCCGGTGCACCGGTGGTGACCATTGTGGATGACCGCAATCCGGATGATGGTGTGTTGACCAAGGATGAGATTGGCAACGACAACATCCAGGTGACCGTGCAGGTCAATGCCGCCGATCTGGCGGATGGCGGCAAGGTGAACCTGACCATCACCAACGGCAGCACGACCAGCGATATCGAACTGACGCTGGTCGATGGCAAGCTGGTCGACGGGAGCGGCAAGCAGTACGGCTACAGCAACGGCATCATCAGCTGGACCGAAACCCGTCCGGCGGACGGTGCCCAGTTGAAGGTAGACGCGACCCAGACCGACAAGGCCAACAACACTTCGGACAAGGGCAGCGACCAGGCGACTGTGGGTGACACCACGGCGGCCGGTGCACCGGTGGTGACCATTGTGGATGACCGCAATCCGGATGATGGTGTGCTGACCAAGGATGAGATTGGCAACGACAACATCCAGGTGACCGTGCAGGTCAATGCCGCCGATCTGGCGGATGGCGGCAAGGTGAACCTGACCATCACCAACGGCAGCACGACCAGCGATATCGAACTGACGCTGGTCGATGGCAAGCTGGTCGACGGGAGCGGCAAGCAGTACGGCTACAGCAACGGCATCATCAGCTGGACCGAAACCCGTCCGGCGGACGGTGCCCAGTTGAAGGTAGACGCGACCCAGACCGACAAGGCCAACAACACTTCGGACAAGGGCAGCGACCAGGCGACTGTGGGTGACACCACGGCGGCCGGTGCACCGGTGGTGACCATTGTGGATGACCGCAATCCGGATGATGGTGTGCTGACCAAGGATGAGATTGGCAACGACAACATCCAGGTGACCGTGCAGGTCAATGCCGCCGATCTGGCGGATGGCGGCAAGGTGAACCTGACCATCACCAACGGCAGCACGACCAGCGATATCGAACTGACGCTGGTCGATGGCAAGCTGGTCGACGGGAGCGGCAAGCAGTACGGCTACAGCAACGGCATCATCAGCTGGACCGAAACCCGTCCGGCGGACGGTGCCCAGTTGAAGGTAGACGCGACCCAGACCGACAAGGCCAACAACACTTCGGACAAGGGCAGCGACCAGGCGACTGTGGGTGACACCACGGCGGCCGGTGCACCGGTGGTGACCATTGTGGATGACCGCAATCCGGATGATGGTGTGCTGACCAAAGATGAGATTGGCAACGACAACATCCAGGTGACCGTGCAGGTCAATGCCGCCGATCTGGCGGATGGCGGCAAGGTGAACCTGACCATCACCAACGGCAGCACGACCAGCGATATCGAACTGACGCTGGTCGATGGCAAGCTGGTCGACGGGAGCGGCAAGCAGTACGGCTACAGCAACGGCATCATCAGCTGGACCGAAACCCGTCCGGCGGACGGTGCCCAGTTGAAGGTAGACGCGACCCAGACCGACAAGGCCAACAACACTTCGGACAAGGGCAGCGACCAGGCGACTGTGGGTGACACCACGGCGGCCGGTGCACCGGTGGTGACCATTGTGGATGACCGCAATCCGGATGATGGTGTGCTGACCAAGGATGAGATTGGCAACGACAACATCCAGGTGACCGTGCAGGTCAATGCCGCCGATCTGGCGGATGGCGGCAAGGTGAACCTGACCATCACCAACGGCAGCACGACCAGCGATATCGAACTGACGCTGGTCGATGGCAAGCTGGTCGACGGGAGCGGCAAGCAGTACGGCTACAGCAACGGCATCATCAGCTGGACCGAAACCCGTCCGGCGGACGGTGCCCAGTTGAAGGTAGACGCGACCCAGACCGACAAGGCCAACAACACTTCGGACAAGGGCAGCGACCAGGCGACTGTGGGTGACACCACGGCGGCCGGTGCACCGGTGGTGACCATTGTGGATGACCGCAATCCGGATGATGGTGTGCTGACCAAAGATGAGATTGGCAACGACAACATCCAGGTGACCGTGCAGGTCAATGCCGCCGATCTGGCGGATGGCGGCAAGGTGAACCTGACCATCACCAACGGCAGCACGACCAGCGATATCGAACTGACGCTGGTCGATGGCAAGCTGGTCGACGGGAGCGGCAAGCAGTACGGCTACAGCAACGGCATCATCAGCTGGACCGAAACCCGTCCGGCGGACGGTGCCCAGTTGAAGGTAGACGCGACCCAGACCGACAAGGCCAACAACACTTCGGACAAGGGCAGCGACCAGGCGACTGTGGGTGACACCACGGCGGCCGGTGCACCGGTGGTGACCATTGTGGATGACCGCAATCCGGATGATGGTGTGCTGACCAAGGATGAGATTGGCAACGACAACATCCAGGTGATCGTGCAGGTCAATGCCGCCGATCTGGCGGATGGCGGCAAGGTGAACCTGACCATCACCAACGGCAGCACGACCAGCGATATCGAACTGACGCTGGTCGATGGCAAGCTGGTCGACGGGAGCGGCAAGCAGTACGGCTACAGCAACGGCATCATCAGCTGGACCGAAACCCGTCCGGCGGACGGTGCCCAGTTGAAGGTAGACGCGACCCAGACCGACAAGGCCAACAACACTTCGGACAAGGGCAGCGACCAGGCGACTGTGGGTGACACCACGGCGGCCGGTGCACCGGTGGTGACCATTGTGGATGACCGCAATCCGGATGATGGTGTGCTGACCAAAGATGAGATTGGCAACGACAACATCCAGGTGACCGTGCAGGTCAACGCCGCCGATCTGGCGGATGGCGGCAAGGTGAACCTGACCATCACCAACGGCAGCACGACCAGCGATATCGAACTGACGCTGGTCGATGGCAAGCTGGTCGACGGGAGCGGCAAGCAGTACGGCTACAGCAACGGCATCATCAGCTGGACCGAAACCCGTCCGGCGGACGGTGCCCAGTTGAAGGTAGACGCGACCCAGACCGACAAGGCCAACAACACTTCGGACAAGGGCAGCGACCAGGCGACTGTGGGTGACACCACGGCGGCCGGTGCACCGGTGGTGACCATTGTGGATGACCGCAATCCGGATGATGGTGTGCTGACCAAGGATGAGATTGGCAACGACAACATCCAGGTGACCGTGCAGGTCAACGCCGCCGATCTGGCGGATGGCGGCAAGGTGAACCTGACCATCACCAACGGCAGCACGACCAGCGATATCGAACTGACGCTGGTCGATGGCAAGCTGGTCGACGGGAGCGGCAAGCAGTACGGCTACAGCAACGGCATCATCAGCTGGACCGAAACCCGTCCGGCGGACGGTGCCCAGTTGAAGGTAGACGCGACCCAGACCGACAAGGCCAACAACACTTCGGACAAGGGCAGCGACCAGGCGACTGTGGGTGACACCACGGCGGCCGGTGCACCGGTGGTGACCATTGTGGATGACCGCAATCCGGATGATGGTGTGCTGACCAAAGATGAGATTGGCAACGACAACATCCAGGTGACCGTGCAGGTCAATGCCGCCGATCTGGCGGATGGCGGCAAGGTGAACCTGACCATCACCAACGGCAGCACGACCAGCGATATCGAACTGACGCTGGTCGATGGCAAGCTGGTCGACGGGAGCGGCAAGCAGTACGGCTACAGCAACGGCATCATCAGCTGGACCGAAACCCGTCCGGCGGACGGTGCCCAGTTGAAGGTAGACGCGACCCAGACCGACAAGGCCAACAACACTTCGGACAAGGGCAGCGACCAGGCGACTGTGGGTGACACCACGGCGGCCGGTGCACCGGTGGTGACCATTGTGGATGACCGCAATCCGGATGATGGTGTGCTGACCAAGGATGAGATTGGCAACGACAACATCCAGGTGACCGTGCAGGTCAATGCCGCCGATCTGGCGGATGGCGGCAAGGTGAACCTGACCATCACCAACGGCAGCACGACCAGCGATATCGAACTGACGCTGGTCGATGGCAAGCTGGTCGACGGAAGCGGCAAGCAGTACGGCTACAGCAACGGCATCATCAGCTGGACCGAAACCCGTCCGGCGGACGGTGCCCAGTTGAAGGTAGACGCGACCCAGACCGACAAGGCCAACAACACTTCGGACAAGGGCAGCGACCAGGCGACTGTGGGTGACACCACGGCGGCCGGTGCACCGGTGGTGACCATTGTGGATGACCGCAATCCGGATGATGGTGTGTTGACCAAGGATGAGATTGGCAACGACAACATCCAGGTGACCGTGCAGGTCAATGCCGCCGATCTGGCGGATGGCGGCAAGGTGAACCTGACCATCACCAACGGCAGCACGACCAGCGATATCGAACTGACGCTGGTCGATGGCAAGCTGGTCGACGGGAGCGGCAAGCAGTACGGCTACAGCAACGGCATCATCAGCTGGACCGAAACCCGTCCGGCGGACGGTGCCCAGTTGAAGGTAGACGCGACCCAGACCGACAAGGCCAACAACACTTCGGACAAGGGCAGCGACCAGGCGACTGTGGGTGACACCACGGCGGCCGGTGCACCGGTGGTGACCATTGTGGATGACCGCAATCCGGATGATGGTGTGCTGACCAAGGATGAGATTGGCAACGACAACATCCAGGTGACCGTGCAGGTCAATGCCGCCGATCTGGCGGATGGCGGCAAGGTGAACCTGACCATCACCAACGGCAGCACGACCAGCGATATCGAACTGACGCTGGTCGATGGCAAGCTGGTCGACGGGAGCGGCAAGCAGTACGGCTACAGCAACGGCATCATCAGCTGGACCGAAACCCGTCCGGCGGACGGTGCCCAGTTGAAGGTAGACGCGACCCAGACCGACAAGGCCAACAACACTTCGGACAAGGGCAGCGACCAGGCGACTGTGGGTGACACCACGGCGGCCGGTGCACCGGTGGTGACCATTGTGGATGACCGCAATCCGGATGATGGTGTGCTGACCAAGGATGAGATTGGCAACGACAACATCCAGGTGACCGTGCAGGTCAATGCCGCCGATCTGGCGGATGGCGGCAAGGTGAACCTGACCATCACCAACGGCAGCACGACCAGCGATATCGAACTGACGCTGGTCGATGGCAAGCTGGTCGACGGGAGCGGCAAGCAGTACGGCTACAGCAACGGCATCATCAGCTGGACCGAAACCCGTCCGGCGGACGGTGCCCAGTTGAAGGTAGACGCGACCCAGACCGACAAGGCCAACAACACTTCGGACAAGGGCAGCGACCAGGCGACTGTGGGTGACACCACGGCGGCCGGTGCACCGGTGGTGACCATTGTGGATGACCGCAATCCGGATGATGGTGTGCTGACCAAAGATGAGATTGGCAACGACAACATCCAGGTGACCGTGCAGGTCAATGCCGCCGATCTGGCGGATGGCGGCAAGGTGAACCTGACCATCACCAACGGCAGCACGACCAGCGATATCGAACTGACGCTGGTCGATGGCAAGCTGGTCGACGGGAGCGGCAAGCAGTACGGCTACAGCAACGGCATCATCAGCTGGACCGAAACCCGTCCGGCGGACGGTGCCCAGTTGAAGGTAGACGCGACCCAGACCGACAAGGCCAACAACACTTCGGACAAGGGCAGCGACCAGGCGACTGTGGGTGACACCACGGCGGCCGGTGCACCGGTGGTGACCATTGTGGATGACCGCAATCCGGATGATGGTGTGCTGACCAAGGATGAGATTGGCAACGACAACATCCAGGTGACCGTGCAGGTCAATGCCGCCGATCTGGCGGATGGCGGCAAGGTGAACCTGACCATCACCAACGGCAGCACGACCAGCGATATCGAACTGACGCTGGTCGATGGCAAGCTGGTCGACGGGAGCGGCAAGCAGTACGGCTACAGCAACGGCATCATCAGCTGGACCGAAACCCGTCCGGCGGACGGTGCCCAGTTGAAGGTAGACGCGACCCAGACCGACAAGGCCAACAACACTTCGGACAAGGGCAGCGACCAGGCGACTGTGGGTGACACCACGGCGGCCGGTGCACCGGTGGTGACCATTGTGGATGACCGCAATCCGGATGATGGTGTGCTGACCAAAGATGAGATTGGCAACGACAACATCCAGGTGACCGTGCAGGTCAATGCCGCCGATCTGGCGGATGGCGGCAAGGTGAACCTGACCATCACCAACGGCAGCACGACCAGCGATATCGAACTGACGCTGGTCGATGGCAAGCTGGTCGACGGGAGCGGCAAGCAGTACGGCTACAGCAACGGCATCATCAGCTGGACCGAAACCCGTCCGGCGGACGGTGCCCAGTTGAAGGTAGACGCGACCCAGACCGACAAGGCCAACAACACTTCGGACAAGGGCAGCGACCAGGCGACTGTGGGTGACACCACGGCGGCCGGTGCACCGGTGGTGACCATTGTGGATGACCGCAATCCGGATGATGGTGTGCTGACCAAGGATGAGATTGGCAACGACAACATCCAGGTGATCGTGCAGGTCAATGCCGCCGATCTGGCGGATGGCGGCAAGGTGAACCTGACCATCACCAACGGCAGCACGACCAGCGATATCGAACTGACGCTGGTCGATGGCAAGCTGGTCGACGGGAGCGGCAAGCAGTACGGCTACAGCAACGGCATCATCAGCTGGACCGAAACCCGTCCGGCGGACGGTGCCCAGTTGAAGGTAGACGCGACCCAGACCGACAAGGCCAACAACACTTCGGACAAGGGCAGCGACCAGGCGACTGTGGGTGACACCACGGCGGCCGGTGCACCGGTGGTGACCATTGTGGATGACCGCAATCCGGATGATGGTGTGCTGACCAAAGATGAGATTGGCAACGACAACATCCAGGTGACCGTGCAGGTCAACGCCGCCGATCTGGCGGATGGCGGCAAGGTGAACCTGACCATCACCAACGGCAGCACGACCAGCGATATCGAACTGACGCTGGTCGATGGCAAGCTGGTCGACGGAAGCGGCAAGCAGTACGGCTACAGCAACGGCATCATCAGCTGGACCGAAACCCGTCCGGCGGACGGTGCCCAGTTGAAGGTAGACGCGACCCAGACCGACAAGGCCAACAACACTTCGGACAAGGGCAGCGACCAGGCGACTGTGGGTGACACCACGGCGGCCGGTGCACCGGTGGTGACCATTGTGGATGACCGCAATCCGGATGATGGTGTGCTGACCAAGGATGAGATTGGCAACGACAACATCCAGGTGACCGTGCAGGTCAATGCCGCCGATCTGGCGGATGGCGGCAAGGTGAACCTGACCATCACCAACGGCAGCACGACCAGCGATATCGAACTGACGCTGGTCGATGGCAAGCTGGTCGACGGGAGCGGCAAGCAGTACGGCTACAGCAACGGCATCATCAGCTGGACCGAGACTGCCCCGGCCAACGGCAAGTCGTTGACGGTGATGGCGACCCAGACCGACAAGGCGGGCAACGTCTCCCTGCCGGACAGCGACAACGCGCAGATCCTGAATGAAGCGCCGGAGACGGCGAACAAGCAGGCAAACGGTCGGGAAGATGCAGCTAGCATCGCCATCCCGACCCTCAGCGGCAGCGACATTGACGGTACGGTGGTGAGCTTCACCATCAAGAGTCTGCCAGCCCACGGCACCCTGTATCTGGGTGACGTGGTGGTGACAGCTAATCAGACCATAGCTGTTGCGGATGCGGGCAAGCTAACGTTTAAACCGGATGCCAACTGGAACGGTGATACCGGCTTCACCTATGTGTCGGTGGACAACGACGGCGCCGTAGATGCGAGCCCCGCCACCGTGACCATCAAGGTGGATGCGGTCAACGATCTGCCGACGTTGACCATATCCAAGGATGCAGTCGTCTCCGAAGAAGGTCTCCTTGGTGGGCTGAAAGATGAATTGGGTGAAGATGGCCAGAAAGATGCTACTGATGAGATCGTTGCCAAGGGAGTGATTACTGTCGGTGATGTTGACAGCAACAACTTGACAGTTTCACTGGGATGGCCAACCGATGATGGTGCTCAACCAGTTTATTCTGGTGGTGTTAAGGTCGAGTGGATCTGGGATGTGGACAGCAAGACGCTGGTTGGTTATACCGGGACCCCAGGCAGTGATGGTTACAAGGCAGTAGTCGAGGTCAAGCTTACTGCACCGGATGCGAGCGGCAAGGGGGATTGGCATTATGACTTGACCCTCAAGGGGCCACTTGACCATCCGCTCAAGGATCAGGAGGATTCCCTCTCGTTCGATCTGGAGGTCAAGGTTTCTGACGGCATTGCGACCACGACTGGTAAGCTGGGCGTCACTGTCGAAGATGACGCTCCGATTGCAGGGAATGCTGATGTGGTCTCCGTTGCCAAAACAGATATTCCCAAGGTGTTGACTGGCCTATTTGACCTGACCCAACACTCGGCAACGGCAAATCAGAGAGAGCTTGATCTGGACGGGTTCAAGATCACCGCCAAAGGGTTCAAGTCGGCGACCGATTCAACTCTTATTGCTGCAGATGTCAATGCTTCAACGGCTGGGCTTGGTGTTGCAAGTAGCAATAGTCCTTATCACAACCTCGCCAATGAAGTGGATTTCCGTCTCTTTGGGGAATGGAAAGTCTGCATCCGAGGAGCTGATCGTCAAGCTCGATCCGGGGACCGTGGCCTATGGCGCCAATATCAAGTTCAGCCAGATGTTTGGCAAAGAGTTGGAAAGTGGAGTGGTAGAGTTTTACCGCGACAAGGTATTAGTCTCCACACTACCGTTCAGATCGGATGCTGCTGGGGGAGAGTACAACCAGAACTTCCAGGTGCAGCAGGGCGGTTTTGACACCATGGTGATCAAGGCCACCAACAACGGCAACACCAATACCTCAGATAACAGCGACTTTACCGTCAAGTCTATCGAGTTCCTTGGCTCCTCTACCCCGCAGGCGATTGCCTATGGCTCCGGTACTCTCGCACCACAATGGGGTGCTGATGGCAAAGGGCATATGGCGCTTGACATCAAGGATACAGACTTTGAGCACGGTTTATTGACAGCCACTGGATCTCGTATCTCCATCAGCAATAGCGGTAGCAATACACTGCTGGGGCATGATGAGAGTAACAAGTTAGTCTTCAAGTTGGAGTTCACCCCTGCTACCGGCAAATGGGAGTTCTTCCAGTATGCCGAGATGCAGCGTCCGGACGATGGCGACATTGACTTTACCTTCATGGCATATGATCGCGATAAAGATGGCTCGCAAGGGAGCTTTGCTGTCAACCCGCTGGTACGCCCAGCAGTGGTCAATATAGCAAGTGACAGCGAGCTTGAAGGTACAAATCTGCAACATGTGGTGACCCTGAGCGGGGCGACCAATGTGGTAACCCAGTACAGCTTCTCCATTGCTGGTACAGGAATGAATGCCGCGACAAGAGCTGATTGGGAAAGGCCAACATTTAGCCATGGTGTGACTCTGAGCGCTGATGGCAAGAGTGTGATCGTACCTGCAGGGGTGACCAGCTTCACGGTTACCGTGCCTACAGTGAACGATCGTCTGGTTGAGACTAACGAGACTCTGCAGGTGACCGTAGGTGACAAGAGTGGCACTGGCACCATCATCGATAACGATTTTAGAGTCCATTTAGAGAATGGTCTGGTTGATGAAGATGGTTTGTCTGGTGGCAATGCTGGTTTGCCAGAGCCTGTCGGAGAACCGATCAGTGGTCCGCTTTCTGTAACCCAGCAGCTACAGGTGACAGATGGTAGTGGTAACAACGTGGCAGGTGTTCAGCTCAAGCTGTTGAGTATTGGCGGGATAACTGGCATAGAAGGACAAGTGTTGAACTGGGAGCAGGTTGGTTCGGGGCTTATTAATGGGTATATAGGTACCAAAATCCCGGCTAATCTGGCCTTTACCGTGACGGTAGACAACAACGCAAATCCGCCGAGCTATACCTTCACTCTGATTAAGCCGCTCAGCCACTTGGTGGATGGTCAAAGCAGCGAATTGACCAGTCAGGATGAACTGCGTATCACCGTGAACTACGAGGTGAGCAAAGCAGGTTTCGACACTACTCCCGACCATTTCATTGTTGCCGTGCGTGATGATGTTCCGGTTGCCGTGGTCGATGATGCCAAAGTTAATGTGGTTGTTGATTCGTTCCAAGTCTCGGGGGTTGATGCTAACTGGGTAAGTTGGAGTGGTGGTTCGTATGTGAAAGCTCGTGACTCCAATGACATTAACCCAGGTAAGGATCAAATTCGTTGGGGGGGAGGCAATAATCCATCGGGTTACGGCTTCATGGACAATGATGCCGCGTTGAATGGTTCAATTCCGATCAATGAAGAGATCAAGTTGGGCACATTCACCCACTACAACAATCCGATTGATTACAGTGCTATCAGTGCTGCAACGATGGAGGTCACTTTTTCTGTTATGGATTCAATGGGGAGGATGACCCAGGTGACAGTAACCATCAACTTCAATCACAACGAAACTCCGAATAATTGGTCCGATCCAAGGGACATCATCACCATCGGAACTGCGACCGCGAGCTTTAATTTTGAAGGCAAGGTCTACAGCCTAGAGGTGCTGGGCTTCCGTGATGCAGGTGGCAACGTAGTGAAGACTATCTACACCAACGAAAATGCCAGCAACAGCTTCGATCTGATCGTCAAGTTGGTTGAAGGGTCTGGTTATCAGCGGCCACAGACCACAGGTAATGTGCTGGCCAACGATCTTGCCGGTGCTGATGGAGGTCTGAGTGTCATAGGCTACGGAGTCGGCAGCAGTTCTACCACCTATACCAACGGTGCTGGCACCCAGGTAGTGGGTCTGTACGGGGTACTGACCATTCTGGCCAACGGTGCCTATACCTATCAGGTCACCAAGAATGGCAGCCAGATCCCGGCTGATGCGCGTGAGGTGTTCAGCTACAGCGTGCGCGATGGTGATGGCGACACCACCAACAGTACTCTGACCATCAGTGTCAACCCGGTGGACAGCAACGGGGTTCCGGTTCATCTGCCGCTGACGGTAGATGGTACCGACCTCAATGACTCAATCGTGGTGCGCAATGGCGAGAGAGCGGCTAATCCTGACCAGCTTGCGGTATCCTTCGGCGGTAATCTGCTGGGCGAAGTCACTACCAGTAACGGCGGTACCGACCATATACATACCGGTACCAGCTATAACAAGGGAAGTGCCGACCAGATCGTCAGCAGCGGTGCCGGCAATGACCATGTTGAAACCGGCAGCGGCAATGATGTCATCTATGCAGGCAAAACCGGGGCTGATGGATTCGGTACCGACGATTCGTTGCAACTGACGGTAAATCAGCTCAAGGCTCATCACATCATGACAGGCAGCTTGTCTAGCACTGATGCTGATGCCATGCTCGATGGTGACGGTCTGCTGCTGAGTGTTGATGTGAGCAGCCGACAAGCAGATGTGGTCAACAGTGGCAGCGGCAATGACAAGATCTATGGGCAGTCAGGTTCGGATATCCTGTTTGGCGGCACCGGTTACGACTATATCGATGGCGGCAGTCACAACGATGCACTGCGCGGCGGTCTGGGAAACGATATCCTAATCGGCGGGCTCGGCAACGATGTAATGCGTGGTGACGGCGGCTCAGATACTTTCGTCTGGAATCAGTGGGATACGGTATCAGGAGCCGTAGCTACGGATTACATTATGGACTTCAACAAGGGGTCAGGCACCATTAACCGTTTGGAAGGAGACAAGCTGGACTTGAGTGATTTACTTGATTCTCACAATCAGAATGATCTGACTTCTCTACTCTCTGTTATTCAGGGGGGCGATGGTGTGCATCTGTTTATCAGAGAAGACAATAGTGTTACCTCATCAACTCAAGAGATTGTGTTGATGAATCATACCTTCGACAGCCTGACAGGCGGTTCTAATACTACGACCGAGCAGGTGCTCGATTACATGTTGCGTAACATATTGGTGATCGACAAGCCTCATGGCTAAGACGACCAGACGGTAGAAAAGTAAAAGCGGCAGAGCAATCTGCCGCTTTTTTTATCTTTGCAGGGAAGCGAAATCAGTTGCCGAGGGTGGCGAACAGGCTCTGCTCCAGGGTACCGCGGGAGACACAGACCGGCTTGATGGACGGGGCCGGTACGCGCTCGCCTGAGGATTCAACGAAGAACAGCTCGGTGTTGCCCTTGACGTTGACGGTGGCCACGCTGCTGTTGCCGCTCTGGGTGATGATCAGGTTGATCTGCAGGTTCGGGTTGCCCAGTGCAACTTTGGAACCCATGGTACCGCAGTCCAGCCACTCCAGCCCGTCGGCTGACTGGTTGACGTTGGCAGTCATCAGGCCGGAGCCACGCTGGCTGTTTTCGATGGTGAGGCCGTGATCGGTGAACCACTTCTCGGCGCGAGCCCACACCAGATCCACCGGGATCGCCATTTCCTGAGTATTGTTGGTTGCCTTGGCAATTGGCGGGTTGTAGCGATACTCCTCACCGCCGTTATTGTCACCAGCACAACCAACCAGCAGCAGCGCCAATGCGCTCCCCATAATCTTTTTCATCTTGTTTCTCTCGTCCATATCACCAGGCCATTGGCCAACCAGCGCCTATTATCGCCGGAGCGACAATCTCTGTCAGCAACCATCCAGCGTTCGGTGTTATGGGGAGGTAATCGGGGTGCTTTACAAAATTGGTTTGCTATCATAGATTTGCTCGAAATTCCTCCATAAGCACCCCTGTGACCAACATGCTCACCCCGGATCTGCTGCAGCAGATCATCGACCAATTGCCAATGAGTATCTTCTGTCGGGATAGTCATGGGCGTTACCTGTTCGCCAATCGTGAGTTCGCCCGTGAAGCCAAGCTGGAGTCGCCTGCCGAGGTGGTGGGCAAGAGTGATGCGCAAATGCCCTGGGGCGATGTTTTTCGCGGTGAGGATGATCAGCTGCTGGCAGGGGGTGTGCCGTTGCTTCATCAGCAACTGCATTGTAACCGGGGCGGTGATACCTGCTGGATGGAGGTGCACAAGGTGCCTCTTTACACCCCGCAGGGAGAGGCGTGTGCAGTGTTTGGCGTGGTTAACGAGATTGCCCAGCGCAAGAGCCTGGAACAGACGGTCAAAAAGCAGCAGTTGTTGCAGCGTTTTCTGCTCGATGCCATTCCTGATCTGATCCGCTTCGATGATCATAACGGGGTGTTGCTGGAGTGCAATCAGGCGTTTCTCGACTTTATCGGCCATGGGGCCGATGAGGTGCTGGGTCAGCAGCTACCGTTCCGGCTGGCGGCGCCGCAGGGGATGGGCCACGGCGAGTGCTGTCTGCTGGATGCCAGCGGGCAGGGGCGACACATGGAGATCACCCGGGTCGATGTCCCCGATGGTGACGGCCACTCCCTAGGGATCCTGACGCTGGGGCGTGACATCACCGGCCTGCGCACCACTCAGGCGCAGTTGCAGCAGGAGCAGCACTACGACAGTCTGACCGGGCTGCTCAAACTCTCCCGGTTCTTGCAGACCAGTCGCCATCTTGGGGGACGCAGTGCCACATTGGTGCTGGTCGATCTGCACCATTTTCGTGAGATCAACGATCGCTTCGGCATCCGGATTGCCGACCGCCTGCTGAGCCAGGTGGCCAAGCGGTTGCAGCAGCTGGTACCGCCGCGTTCCCTGCTCTGTCGGGTCGCTGCCGATGACTTCAGCCTGCTGTTGCCCGACTTCAACGAGCCATTGCAGGGGTGGAGCCAGCATCTGCAGCAGCAGTTGATGGAGCACTATCAGGTGGAAGATCATCGCATCCAGATCCCGGTGTTTCTGGGGCTGGCCCAGGGGCGGGCAAGCGATGCCGAGCGGTTGCTCAGCCATGCCGAGGCTGCGCTGGCGCAGGGCAAACGGCAGCAGCAGTACTGCACCCTGTTTGATCCCGAGCTGCATGCCCGGCTCAAGCGGCGTCAGCTGATCGCTGCCCAGTTGCCACTCGCCATCAAGTCCGCCCAGCTGGTTGCCGTCTATCAGCCCATTATCTGTACCCGTACTCACCGGCTGCACGGCGCCGAGCTGCTCTGTCGCTGGCCCCATCCCGAGCTTGGGATGATCTCCCCCGACGAATTCATTCCGTTGGCGGAAGAGATGGGGATCATCGGTCAACTGGGTCAGTTGATGCTGGAGCAGGGCTGTGCCCAGCTGGCGCAGTGGCAAACTGCGCAGCCGGATATGGTGCTCTCCATCAACCTCTCACCGCTGCAGTTCCGTGATCCGGCGCTCTGTGAGCGGGTCTTTGCCTGCATCGCTCGCCATGGTCTCAAGGCCAGTCAGCTGGAGCTGGAGATCACCGAAGGGGTACTGATGGAGAATGCAGACGAGATTGAGACCAACCTCGACAACCTGATCGCCGCCGGTTTTCAGCTGGCCATCGACGACTTTGGTACCGGTTACTGTTCGCTGGCCTATCTGCCGCGTTTGCAGGTGGCGACCCTCAAGCTGGATCGCAGCTTCACTCAGGGGCTGGCCAGCAATAGCGCGACCACCGCTATCGTGCGTTCGGTCATCGGGTTGGGCCATGAGCTGGGGATCAGCATCACTGCCGAAGGGGTAGAGACACCCGAGCAGCAGTTGTGGCTGACCGAGGCGGGGTGTGATCGGTTACAGGGCTATCTGTTCAGCCGCCCCCTGCCGCCGGCGGAGTTTGCTGCCAGCTATCTGGCGTGAGAGATCGTCAGAAACAACAAGGCCACCGCAAGGTGGCCTTGTTGTTTTACGATGGAGGCAGGATCAATCCTGGAAGTAGGTGCCCCAACCATCGTAATCCACCCCGTATTTTTCCAGGATGGGCAGCATCTTGGCGATATCGGCGACGATCGCTTCGACATTCAGTTTGCACTCGATGGTGGCATCGAAGCAGAAGATGGTGGCGCCGTCATCCAGTTCCATCTCTTCGGCATCGGTCACTTCAAAACCGGCCTTGAACAGGTCAACCGCTGCTTTTTCCAGACGGTCGAAATCCTGGCAGGCGAAGTGGTGCTCGATGTCGTAATCCGCATCGGGATTGCTGCCATCGGCCAGCAGTTCGTTGACGATCTCGGTGGTCTCATCACGCCACTCTTGCATATTCAGACTCATGTTGCCTCCAGGCGGTATCATTGCGGCAAAGCATACTCGCAGAGTGGATTCGGCTCAATGCGGCGGACCCACTGAACCTCGAATTTCCATCATATTGGCGCAGCCTGCAGGGCGTGCAGAGGTCAGCAAGTATGGCAAACAGGACTGAAATGGATAATAAATGGTCGCTTCGTTCGGTTGTTGAGCGAACGCACTTTTTATCGTGCCATCATGGTTGACACTCTGCGCTGGAAAGGGTTTAATGCGCGCCGTTGCCCAGATAGCTCAGTCGGTAGAGCAGGGGATTGAAAATCCCCGTGTCGGCGGTTCGATTCCGTCTCTGGGCACCACAATTCCTCCTTAGTTCAGTCGGTAGAACGGCGGACTGTTAATCCGTATGTCACTGGTTCAAGTCCAGTAGGAGGAGCCAAATTCGAAAAGCCCGCTCAATCGAGCGGGCTTTTTCATTTCTAGTTGCTGTTGCATGCTGCCAAAAAGAGCGTTGCGCCACAGGTGGCACTGAACAGCAGCATTCCGGTCTGCAACATGCTGCCAGGGCATGGCTTCTTCTCTCTTTTTCTGGCCCTGATCCACTTCGGTTTCATCACATTCCCTTATCCATTTTGTCGGCCTGAATGGCTGCACTCCTGTGCAGGCGAGCCATCTTTGTTGAATGGCGCCATGGCGTCAATCTCCCCTGCAAAACAATTAATTCAGCACTGTTGAAGAGCGGCTTGTCTGGTGATGTTTTGACCTTTAAGCCATTGTTAACATTTTGGGAAACCGGAGTGACCCTGTGGCTGGGCGGGGATATGATGGGGTCAATGATGTTCCCATCCTGACGGAGAGATCCCAGATGAACAGCCCCTTAAGCTATATACTGGACGGCATTCATTGCGAGCCGCACTTTTTTACCGTTCCCCTCGATCATGATGAGCCGGATGGTGACAGCATTACCCTGTTTGCCCGCACCCTCTGCCGTAAAGACAAGCTCGATGAGACGTTGCCCTGGCTGCTTTTTCTGCAAGGGGGGCCGGGATTCGGGGCTCCGCGCCCGACGGCCAACAGCGGTTGGCTCAAGCGGGCGTTGCAGGAGTTCAGAGTGCTGCTGCTGGATCAGCGTGGCACCGGGATGTCGAACCCCATCCACGGGCATAGTCTGGCCAAAATGACCCCGGCCGAGCAGGCGGAGTATCTCGGCCATTTTCGCGCCGACAGCATAGTGCAAGATGCCGAGTTCATCCGGCAGGAGCTTAGCCCCAAGCATCGCTGGAGCCTGCTGGGGCAAAGCTTTGGCGGTTTTTGCTGCCTGACCTATCTCTCGCTCTTCCCCGACAGTCTGCGGGAGGTCTATATCACCGGCGGCATCGCGCCGATTGGCCGCAGCGCCGAGGAGGTGTACCGCGCCACCTACCAGCGGGTGGCTGACAAGAACCGAGCCTTCTTCGCCCGCTTCCCCCACGCTCAGGGGATTGCCAACCGGCTGGCCAACCATCTGCACCAGCATGATGTGCGACTGCCCAACGGCCAGCGCCTGACGGTGGAGCAGTTCCAGCAGCAAGGGCTGGATCTCGGTGCCACGGGTGCCTTCGAGGAGCTTTATTACCTGCTGGAAGAGGCCTTTATCGGCGACAAGCTGAGCCCAGCCTTTCTCTATCAGGTGCAGAGCATGCAGCCATTCAATACCAACCCGCTGTTTGCCATCTTGCACGAGGCTATCTACGCCGAAGGGGAGGCGACTCGCTGGGCGGCGGAGCGGGTCAGAGGGGAATTCCCGGCGGTGAACTGGGCACCCGGCAAGGATTTCGCCTTCACCGGCGAGATGGTTTACCCTTGGATGTTCGAGCAGTTCCGCGAGTTGCTGCCCCTGAAAGAGGCGGCTCATCTGCTGGCCAACAAGGCGGACTGGGGGGCGCTCTATGACCCGGCACAACTGGCCCGCAACCAGGTGCCGGTAGCATGCGCCGTTTATGCCGAGGATATGTATGTGGAGTTTGACTACAGCCGCGAAACTCTGCGTGGCCTGGGGAGCAGTCGCGCCTGGATCACCAATGAATATGAGCACAACGGTTTGCGTGCCGATGGTGAAGCGATTCTTGATCGTCTGATCGCCCTGAATCGGGATCGCTGAATCGTCCGGTAAGGTAGCAGACAACAGGGGCCACGGCCCCTGTTGTTTTTTATCAGCTTTTTACCTCTGGTTTGGGGGTATCAGGTTGTGACGGTGGGAGTTGTGGCAACACGATCTGCGGCTGCTCACCGGTCAGGCTCTTGAGGTAGGCAGTCATATCTTCGGCTTCCTGATCTGTGAGGCGCTGCCCCAGCTGGATATCAGCCATGATCTGGACTGCCTCTTTCAGATCCCATACTGCACCATCGTGGAAGTAGGGATAAGTCAGCTCGATATTACGCAGGGTGGGTACCTTGAACCAGCCGATGAACTGCTTCTCTCCGGTGACGGCACCGCGACCCTGAGCCGGGTTGTCCGTTTTGTAACTCTTGACCAGTCCCATCTTCTGATAAGAGTTGCCGCCGATAGCGACCCCGTTGTGGCATGTCGTGCATCCTTTGGCTTTGAACAGCTCATACCCTTTCAGCTGTTGTGCGGTCAGTGCCTTGCTATCCCCTTTCAACCAGCGGTCAAACGGGGCATTGGGGGTAACCAAGGTCTCTTCAAAAGCAGCGATGGCATCGGTGACCTCGTCAATGCCGAAGTTGTCCTTGCCATAAACGGCGCTGAAGCGGGTACGATAGCCAGGCAGGGTATGCAGAGTTTCGACCGCCAGATTGTGGGTAAATGCCATCTCCAGTGGGTTGGCGATGGGGCCCGCCGCCTGCTCTTTCAGATCCTTGGCGCGACCATCCCAGAACTGCACGAAGTTGAGGCTGGAGTTGAGTACGGTCGGTGAATTAATAGGGCCCACTTTCCATTTATGGCCGAGTGAGCTGACTTGATTATCCACCCCTCCGGTCGCCAGGTTATGGCAGGAGTTACAAGAGATTGCGCCGGATTTGGAGAGTCTTGGCTCGAAAAACAGCATCTTGCCCAACTCGACTTTTTCCGGGTTTGTCACCTTGGCTGGTTCCACGGGCTGTATGGGTTCATTCGCCCAACCGGCACCGGGTAATATCAGTGCCACTAGCAAACAATATTTTCTCATTGCGTCATCTCCCTTGAAGCTGTTTATGCCAGCAAGACAAGGATGACGTCAAAGTGCTGTTCATTAATTGATCAAAGTCAGGCTTGCTTGATTATTTACAATAAAAACAATCACATATGATTTGTTGGCAAAATGGGGGCAGGATAATTAAGAGGAGAGTATGGAGTTAGCATCATGTCTGGATTATGTGCGAAGCAAAGAAAATGAACAGGCGATTAATTAGATTGCTGTCATTGAATAAAGCGATTATTCAATATGCTTTGCCATTCTGCCGTTAAATAAATACCTATCAAATGCATCATTAATAATAAACCGACAGGATGAGCAAATTGTACCCTGCGTTTCAACACCCTCTGTCGTCTTGTTCTTTGGAGCGGCGCCGGATGGTCGTGCTTTTCAATCAAGATAAGGATGTATGATGAGAAAGTCTCTGTTGGCCTGCGCCCTGTTGCTGTGCCCTGTCGTGTTTGCTGCCACCCCCCATTGGGAATATAGCGGTGAGGCGGGACCTGCCCACTGGGCCAAGCTGACCCCTGAGTTTGGCCAGTGTGCGGGTAGCAATCAGTCGCCGGTTGACCTGAACGGATTGGTCGAGGCCAAACTGGCCCCGCTGGTACTCCACTATCAGGCGGGTGGCGACACAGTGGTCAACAACGGTCATACCGTGCAGGTCGGTTATGCCCCGGGCAGCATCTTGCAACTCGATGGCACCAGGTTTGAGCTCAAGCAGTTCCACTTCCATGCCCCAAGTGAAAACCTCATCGAGGGCAAATCCTATCCGCTGGAAGGGCATCTGGTGCACGTCAGTGACAAGGGAGAGATCGCCGTGGTGGCGGTGATGTTCGAGGTTGGCAAGGCCAATCCGGCGCTGGCGGCAGCCTGGAGTGCATTACCGGCCAAGGTGGGGGAGACCCAGGCCCTCAAGGCGCCGCTCTCTGCTGAGCAACTGCTGCCTGAGAATCGTGACTACTATCGCTTCAGCGGTTCCCTTACTACGCCTCCCTGCTCGGAAGGAGTGCGCTGGCTGGTGATGAAGCAGCCTGTCGAGGTCAGTCAGGCCCAGATCGACGCCTTCAAGGCGGTGATGCACCACCCCAACAACCGGCCGGTGCAGCCCCTCAATGGGCGCGTGGTGCTGCAATAACACAGCGTTGCAATAGCACTGCAGATAGCAAAAACAACAAGAGGGCCGCTAGGCCCTCTTTTACATGGTGAGGTATCGGTGTGCAATTAAAGTGCGGCGGCGATGCGGGCGCCAAGTGCCGCATTGTTCAGTACCAGCTGTATGTTGGCCGCCAGCGAGTTGCCGCCAGTCAGCTCGCAGACGCGGGCCAGCAGGAAGGGGGTTGACGCCTTGCCCTTGATCCCCTGCTCATCCGCTTCACGCAGCGCTTGGGCAATGGCTGCGTCGATATCAGCTTTCGGCATGGCGTGTGCGCTCGGGATGGGGTTGGCCACCACAGCACCGCCCGCCAGTCCCAGCTCCCACTTGAGGCGAAGCGCCTCGGCGATGGCAGCCGGACTCTCCAGTCGGTAGTCGACCTTGAAGCCGCTCTCGCGGGTGTAGAAGGCGGGCAGATCTTCGGCTTGATAGCCGATCACCGGCACGCCCTGGGTCTCCAGATACTCCAGGGTCAGTCCGATATCGAGGATCGACTTGGCACCGGCGCAAACTACGGCTACAGGCGTTTGTGCCAGCTCCTGCAGATCAGCGGAGATATCGAAGGTCTCTTGCGCACCGCGATGTACCCCGCCGATACCGCCGGTGGCAAAGACCCGGATCCCCGCCATGGCGGCGATGATCATGGTGGAGGCGACCGTGGTGGCCCCCATCCCCTTGCGCGCCAGTACGAACGGAATGTCGCGGCGGCTGCACTTGGTCACGCTGTGGCCTGCCCGGCCGAGCGCTTCCAGTGCACCCGCATCGAGACCCACCTTGAGGCGGCCGTCTAGGATGGCGATGGTCGCCGGAATGGCGCCGTTATTGCGCACTACCTGCTCCACCTGACGGGCCGTCTCCACGTTCTGCGGATAGGGCATGCCGTGGGAGATGATGGTGGATTCGAGGGCGACGACCGGTTTGCCGGCGGCCAGCGCGGCAGCAACTTCCGGTTGGATATCGAGGTAAGCGTTCAGCATGAGTACTCCTCCAGTATGCGGTCAACGGCGGTCTTGCTCAGACCGGAAAAAACGGTATCGGAACAATTGACGGTGAGGGCGGCGCAGCCCAGGGCAAAGCGGGTGGTCTGGGCTATGTCGAGCTCTTGCAGCCAGGCGTGGGCGAGGCCAGCCATAAAGGCATCCCCGCCGCCGGTGACGTTGAGCACCGGACTGCCCAGCACCGGCAGGTGGCCCTGCTGCTCGCCATCGCTGTAGAAGATCCCCTGTTCACCCAGACTGAGGAACAGTCGCTTGACCCCGGCGCGGTGGAACCAGGCGGCCACCATGGGCCAGGTTTCGGGCCCGGCGATGGTCATGCCGCACAGCTGCTCTGCTTCGCTGCGATTGGGTTTGAGGGTGTGGATCTTGCCGAGCCAGGGGCGGATCTTCTCCACCTTGGCCACCGAAACGGTATCGACAAAGATGGCGTGATCACCCTGCCGTTCGAACAGCCAGTCGAGGGTGTGGATGGCAAGATTGGTGTCGAGTACCCAGAGCCGGGCACCGCCGAGAAAGCCTGCGAGGGGGGTCAGGCGGGCAGGAGTGAGCTGCTCGATAATGGCCATGTCATTGATGGCGCAGCTCATTTCGCCGCTACCATCATGCAGGCTGAGGTAGCAAGAGGTAGTGTGGCCATCGAGCACCAGGGTCTGGCGCACATCGACGCCAGCCCGCTGGCTCACCTCCAATAGATGGTGGCCATACTGGTCGTTGCCGACCGCTGTCAGCAGCCGGGTGTCGCTGCCGAGCCGAGCCAGATTCTCGGCGATATTGCGGCCGACACCACCGGCCGAGGTGCGCACCTTGCCCGGGTTGGAGTCGCCAAGCAGCAGGTTGTCATGGCTGGTGCCGCAAATATCCATATTGGCACCGCCGATCACCACCACGTAGGGGCCCTCTCGCAGTACATAACCTCTGCCTTGCACATATCCCTGCCGGATCAGGCTGGAGATGTGGCTGGCCAGCGCGGAGCGGCTGATGCCAAGGCGATCGGCCAGCTCCTGCTGGGCAATCATGGGATCCTGACGCAGCAGGGCGAGGATCTCTTGTTCACGCTCAGTCATAGACAAACATCCATTTGCAAACGTTTGTCCATTATTGCCGGGAAACGTTTGCTGGCTATCGGCTTGTACAAAATTTGTTGGCTTGCGCACAAAAAATCGACACTCAAAGCTGGGTTGGCAAGCGGTTTAGCCGGGGAGGGGACTTTTAACGGGTCGGTGGCCCTGCAACGGCTTATAATGGCCGCCGCAAGATAAGGAGAGATGATGGAAAAGAGTGCATTCTGCTGCGTGGGGTTGGTCAATCCCAAGTCTCCGGAAAATGTCGGCTCAGTGATGCGGGCTGCGGGTTGTTACGGGGTGGATGAGGTCTACTACACCGGCAACCGCTTCGAGCTGGCGCGCCGCTTTGCCACTGATACCAAGCAGATGGTGGAGAAGATCCCGCTGCTCGGGGTGGATGATCTGATGGCGTTTATCCCGCAGGGATGCGTGCCCGTGGTGGTTGATCTGATCGATGGCGCTACGCCGCTCCCCGACTATGTCCATCCGGAACGCGCTTTTTATATCTTCGGGCCGGAGGATGGCACGCTCGATCCCGCCCTCTATGGCGCGGTGAAAGATGTGGTCTATGTGCCGACTCAGGGCTGCATGAATCTGGCCGCCTCGGTCAATGTGATCCTCTATGACCGCTTGGCGAAGGGGTTCCGGCAACCCTGAGTTGTGGCGTGGCCACGGTCAGTCAAACCGTAATGGAAACTGTGTTGTTCATAGACTGGTTGCTGGCGGTGGTTGCTGTTGACGGGGCTGCGGTATCCTTCTCTTTCCCCTATGGTGGGATCAGTTTTCGCCGGCCTTGACCGCCTGCTCCTCAAGAAAGTCGCGATAGTAGTCATAGAGGTGATAATGGCGATATATCTCGGCCAGCGTGCCGTGACGGATCAAATTCACCATCTCCTGATCCCACAGCTGCAGTAGCCGGTCGCCCTGCTCGGTATCGGCAAAAATGGGGTAAGTCGGGATCCAGCGCAAAATGGTGCGGTACATATTGGCCGGGGTCTCATCGGTGGAATGGAGCACGCCAGCGGTCAGGTAATAGCGATAGCGCCCCTTGCCAATCAGCTGCAGGGCCATCTCATGGTTGTCGATCTCGTGCCACCGCATGGAGACCGGAAGATATTTATCCAGCACCCATCCTCGCCGCCAGAGTACGGTCTCTCCCTCCAGGCTGCGCTCTCCCCGCCATTGTGGCTGCCACTGCTTGAGCATGAAGACGGTCACATCATCGGCGGAGGCTGGCTGACGGGGCTGTTTGACCCCCTTGATCTCGTCCAGATAGACACTCATCGCCATATCCCCCTCTTGCCTGGCTACCATGGCAACGGAGCGTTTGTAAGGCACGATATGGGGCACGATCTGATAGCCGTGGGGTTGGTAGATGGTTCGCACCAGATCGAGATAGATACCGCGGCCATCCGGTTGGCAGAAACCGGGCCAGCCATCGCAATAGACGTGAATATCGGCTGTGCGAGCGTGGGCGATCGCACACAGAGAGCAAAGCAGCAAACAACCGATGCGCAGCATGGTCAGCATTATCCTCGCAGGGGTGAGGAGAGCATTTATCACCTGATTTATACCATGCATTGATCGCGGCGGGCGGAGAAAACATCCCGCATCTCCATTTTGCGACAGGGTCGAGGGTTATTTGCGGTCGGATCGTTATGATCGAGTAAAGATTCAATAGCACCCCAATCAGTAGAGGAGACTGCATTATGCCATCGATCAAGACTCTGCTCTGTCCAGTCGATTTTTCCCAAATGTCTCGCGCGGTACTCGACTATGCCGTTTTCATGGCACAGAGCCATCAGGCCCAGCTCAAGCTGATCCACGTGGTTGATCAACTACACGGTTTTGACAGTTACAAGATCCTTCATATGACGGCCATCGAGATAACCCACGAGATGGAGCGTCAGGCCAGAACCCAGCTCAAAGAGCTGGTTGCCACCCTGCCGATCCCGGCCACCTTTGATATTCGCTTTGGCCGCGCCGCCGATGAAATTGTCATTCAGGCCAAGGAGGATGAGGTTGAGCTGATCGTGATGGGCAGCCACGGTCGCTCCGGTATCAGCCATCTGCTGGTAGGCAGTGTCGCCGAGTCTGTGGTGCGTCATGCACCCTGTCCGGTACTGGTGGTGCGCCAATAACGCGCCACGTTTAGTGTGAAAAGCGTAACAAACAAGGCCAGCGATTGCTGGCCTTGCGTTTTCTGGTGTTGTGCCCGCTAGCCGTGGGCGTAGATGATACTCCCCCCCTTGATGGTATCTATGATGGCCCTGGCCTGCTCTTTGGGCAGGGCGGGGCAACCCCAGCTGCGGCCCAGCTTGTCATATTTGCGCAGATGTGTCGGGCTGGCATAGGCGGCGCCATGTACCACGATGGCACGCTTGCGGGCATTGCTGTTCTTGCCGGGGCTGAGCCCGTCCAGCCGCAGGGAGTAGCCATGCTTGCCCAGATAGGTTTCTGCGGTGCGATAGACGCCAAGGGAACTTTGGCGGGAGTTGAGCTGGTTGGAAAAGTGTTTTGCGGCCAGTTCACCTGAGTTGCGGCCATGGCTGACCCAGGTGTGATAAAGCAGCTTGTGGCGTTTCATATCGATGACAAACAGTCTGCGCTGGGTGGATGGCTTGCTGTAATCGATGATGGTGAGAATGGGTTTGCGTTTGTGGCGCACGGTTTGATAACTGTTGAGGGCCTGACGAAAGGTCTGTTTATCCAGCTTGCCGGCCAGACCCAGCTGACGATAGAGGCTCTGATCCCAGCTGGCATCTGCCGTGCTGCTCCAGATGAGCGATATAAACAGCAGTGGCAACAACAGCCACCCGCGTTGCCAGTCTATGTTCCCGCGCGCTTGTCTCATCCGTGAATATCTCCTTGTCACTCCCTGTCAACGACGCGGATATTGCCATCAATCCGCTCGATAGTTATATGCAAGGTGCTGAAAAGGCGCAATAAAAAACCGGCCGCAGAGCGGCCGGAAGTAATTCAAACAGTAGACATTGGTATCACAGGGTATAACTGACTTCCAATTACTTAGAAGTTGTACTGCAGGGCAACCGCGACTACGTCATCGGTGTTCTGGCCCAGAGAGTTGGTGGACTTGCCATTTACGGAGTCCAGCAGGTTCAGCTTGTAATCAACGTAGGCGTTGAAGTTCTCGGTGAAGTTGTACCAGGCACCGATAGATACGTACTCGGTGTAGGTATCATCGATACCGTGAGCGGTATCTTTTACATCAGTGCGCAGGTAGGCCAGAGAAGGCTTGAACTTGCCAATGCTGTACTGGGCAACGGCTTCGTAGCCATCCATCTTCTCGGCGTAACCGTTCTTGACGAACAGGTGGTCTTCACCGTGGGAGTAGGTTGCAGCCAGGTAGAGGTCGCCAGTTGCATATTTGGCACCAAAGCCCATCAGCTTGGCATCCTTGTCGCCACCGAAGGCGGCGTAGCGAGCTTGCTCGTCGGTCTTGCCAGCCTGGTTATAGGCTGCACCCAGGCTCAGGCCCATATCGAAATCGTAGTTGGCAGATACTGCGAAGCCCTCTTTGGAACCAGTGCTGTTCCAGGTTGTGTCATTACCGATAACAGTGCCTTTATCGTGGTCAACGCTGAAATCTTTATCAGTCGCAGTGCGACCAGAATTCTGCGGATCATTGTTACCGGTGAACTGGGCACCCAGGGTCAGCCCCTGATAGGTGTAGATGTACTGGGCCAGACCGTTGGTACGGCCGGTACCGAATACTTCGGTATTTTTGCCCAGGCCGTCACCGCCCCACTCAGGCAGGACGTCGGTATAGTTGTTGACGGCCTTGGTGAACAGGCCATCCTGACGACCATAGCTGAAGGCGCCGAAACGGTCGTGCTTGATGCCGGCATAGGCATAACGCAGCTCGTCGTTGTCAGAACCGGAGGTCGGCAGGTTGTACTCGGCAAAGCCGAACGCCTTCATCTCGGGCGCAATCTTGGTCTCGCCAGCAACGTGCAGACGGAAGTAGCTCTGGTCACCTTCGGCACCGTTGTTGTCAGTGCCGTAGTAAGCACCTTGTGCACGGCCGCCGATTTCCAGCTTGGTATCGTTCTGGTTGTAAACGGTAGCAGCATGGGCGCCGCTCGCCAGCAGCAGGCTGGAGATGGCAATAGTCAGTGCAGACTTCTTCATATGCGTTATTCCTCTGATGTAAACACTTCCGAACTTGTTGTCGGTTCTGTGAAATCGGAAATAGTCCGATAGCCACACGGTAGGCGTCCCAACCTTGACTGGGCCTGAATCCATCGTTGTTTAATTGAGGTGACGAGGTCGTTATCAAGACTGGGTGTGACGGTTTTTGACAAGATAAAAAGAGATTAAATTCAATGAATTATTTTCTAGTGACTTTTTTGACATCAAGGCTGTTCTGAGCAACAAGGTCGATGGCTCAAGTTGTGAGCTAGATCACGCAGGGGAGAATGGAGCGGGAAAAACGGGGGGGGAGCCTTGCAAGGCTCCCCCCAGTGATCAGATGGGCTTTTGCCACAGGGTCAGCAGCAGATCCTGTTCCAGTTCATTCGGGCCCTGTTGAGCGAAAGCGTGACGCTGCTCACCGGTTGCCCGCCAGCCAAGACGGCTGGTCTCCAGAATAAAGCTGCGCATGGCCTGATCCATGGTGAGGCTGAACTGGCAGCGCTGTTGAGCCATCGGATTGAGACCGCCGAGGGTTGGCCAGCTGAGGGGGTGTTCCATGCTCACCGGATTGAGGCTGACCCGCAGTTGCCACTGATGGCGCGGGCCCGGCTGCAGGTAGAGCAGATAGCCACCGGGGGCCAGCCAGCTGACCAGCAGTTCGGTCTTGACCTTGAGATCGTTGACCAGCAGCACCTGAGCAGAGCCCGGTTGCAACGGCGCGCGAGCGGGATCGGCAATGACAAACTGGCCGTCCGGCTGCGCTTTTTTGGCGGCAAAGATGGTGTTCTTGGCGATATCAACCCCGGCAAACTGCCAGCCGGGCAGGCGCTCTGCCAGCGCGCGGCAGTAGTAGCCTTCACCGCACCCAAGATGGATCAGCTCTTGTGGGGCCAGCGGAGCGAGCAGGCCGGCCATGGCCTCAACCAGCGGCAGTTGGTGGCCGGCCTCCAGGAAATGGTGCTTGGCACGCATCAGGGCACGGCTGTCGCTGTCTTTGGGGTTTTTCTTGCCGGGGATGAGATCCAGATAACCTTCCGGTGCCGGATCGAAGTGATGCTTGTTGTCGCAATAGCGCCCCTGAGAGGCTTCATGAAGATGGAGCGGACTGCGGCAGCGGGGACATTGAAGGTGCATAGTAACTCTCTGGGCGAATGCCGGAACAGTGAAGGGCGTTCGGGATTATAGGGGAGAGGATCAAAAAAGGCTGCCGTAGCAGCCTTTTTTATCCCAAGGCCTCAGTCAGGCCTGCGGACGGGTCATCAGCGAGTGCCAAATACCACAATGGTCTTGCCGTGAGCAGAGATGAGCTCCTGCTCTTCCAGCATCTTCAGGATGCGGCCCACGGTTTCACGAGAGCAGCCGACGATCTGGCCGATCTCCTGACGGGTGATCTTGATCTGCATGCCATCCGGGTGGGTCATGGCATCCGGCTGTTTGGCCAGGTTTAGCAGGGTCTGGGCGATCCGGCCGGTCACATCCAGGAAGGCGAGGTTACCCACTTTCTGGCTGGTGTGTTGCAGGCGCTTGGCCATCTGGCCAGAGAGACGCATCAGAATGTCCGGGTTGACCTGGATCAGCTGGCGGAACTTCTTGTAGGAGATCTCTGCCACTTCGCAAGAGCCTTTCGCGCGAACCCAGGCGGAGCGCTCGGGGTTCTCGTTCTCCTCGAACATCCCCATCTCGCCCAGGAAATCGCCCTGGTTCAGATAGGAGAGGATCATCTCTTTGCCCTCATCGTCCTTGATCAAGACGGCCACAGTGCCCTTGACGATGTAGTAGAGGGTCTCCGCTTTTTCACCCGCATGGATCAGGGTGCTCTTGGCGGGATACTTATGAATGTGGCAGTGCGACAAGAACCATTCCAGGGTGGGATCGCTTTGCGGTTTGCCAATGACCATGAGAATTCCTCTGTAGTGTCTTTTTATGGACTTGTGCGTCCGGGCAAGCTGCCAATCTTGCCATTCCTTGTATTGGTCGCAGTAGGATAAGAGCCTTTGCCTGTGCTGACAAGGCTTTGCGGGCTTTTGACAGAGCCCTTTGAGTAATGCCTGCTGCGCCGCTTCGGCCATTCTAGGGAAGATAGAGGTCGGAGATGTTGATTTTGATCTATTTCCATCCCAACTCCCCCTGTTCGGCAGAGATAAGCGACTGGGTTATGCTAGGGATCCATCATCATGATTAACAGGAGAGAGTGCGAGATGAAAGCCAAGGTCAGCTGGGTGGAAGGGATGAAGTTTGTGGGTGAGAGTGAATCCGGTCACAAGGTGATCCTGGATGGTGCCAACCCCGGTGAGGGGGCCAGCCCGATGGAGATGATCCTGCTGGCGGTCGGTGGCTGCAGCTCCATTGATGTGGTCTCCATCCTCGAAAAAGCGCGCCAGTCTGTGACCGCATGCCATGTCGATGTCAGTGGCGAACGGGTCGATAGCGTGCCCCGGGTTTTCGAGAAGATTAATCTGCACTTCGTGGTGACTGGCAAGGGATTGGCAGAGAAACAGGTGGCCAGAGCGGTCGATCTGTCGATGGAAAAATACTGTTCTGTTTCCCTGATGTTGGAAAAAGCGGTACAAATTACCCATAGTTATCAAATTGTTGAAGCTTGATAACGATAGTTTCGTTGGTACCCTGGCATAAGGCCGTTACGTAAGGCCACTGCACAAGGCCATGACATAAAGCCATTACATAAGGAAAGTGCAATGAAAAAATTGATCGCTCTGCTTCCCCTTTTGGGCCTGGCGGCGTGCAGCAGCCCGCAACCTACCCAGTATCAATACAGCCAATACCAGTGTGGCGAAGAGATGCTGGCCGTTACCTATGATGCCCAGGCTGACATGGTGCAGTTCCCCTATGCCGGGGTTTATCACAAGCTGGCGCGTGTGGAGTCAGAGTCTGGCGCCAAATATTCTGACGGCCTGACCACCTTCTGGAATCAGGAGAAACAAGCTCTCCTCACCCAGAAAGGGGTGACGCTGCTGACCTGTACGCTTAAATAAGTGACCACAGATAGCTGAAGGTGTGCGGCTTTGTGTCCGAGTCTGGCCTTGGCCGGATTGGGTCAAGAGGTTGAGACCACAAAAAAACGGCTTGCCGGGAGGCAAGCCGTTTTTCTATCTATCCATTATCACTAAACAAGCGTTAGTTGGTGGGGACACGATTGAGTAGCTCGGCCGCGAGCTGCTGGCTAAGCGCCTGACGCTGGCTGTCTGCAATGCTCACATCGCTGGTCAGCTGGATGATGCTGCTCCAGACCGCTTTCTGGGTTTTGCGATCGAGCAGCACGATGGCCAGCGACCCTTTGCGCTGGTTGGCCGAGGCATATACCCCGGGCGTCATGCCAAGGCGTGCGAAAATCTCGCCGTCACTCATATCCTTGCCGCCCGCGACGCCGATGGCGACCCAGAGATCCGCCTCGTCGAGCGGTGCACTCTGCCACCCCTTGCCATTGAGCTCCCGGCTTACCGCCTGCTGCATTGGCTCCAGCCACCCTTCCGCCAACTCACCGGCAAATTGATACTGTTCGGCCAGGGCGTAGCGCGGGGTTGCACCATAGGTCCAGTTGCCCATCGGGCGAACCAGCATGGTGCCGGACTCCAGCGTGGGGGCCGCCGGCCCGCTGCTGCAACCGCCAAGCAGGGCGAGCAGTGCCAGAGAGAGATAAGCAAGCCGCATCGTGAACTCCTTTGAATCAGGTTATTTTGCCGGTTTCGATCAATTGCTGGATGAGCGGGCGCAGGATCAGCTCCATCGCAAAGCCCATCTTGCCACCCGGCACCACAATGGTGTTCATCCGCGACATGAATGAGCCGTCGATCATCGACAGCAGGTAGGGGAAATCCACCTGCTTGATGCCGCGAAACCGGATCACCAGCATACTCTCGTCCAGACTCGGGATCACCTTGGCGCTGAAGGGGTTGGAGGTATCCACCGTCGGTACTCGCTGGAAGTTGATATGGGTGCGCGAGAACTGCGGGGTGATGAAGTTGATGTAGTCATCCATGGAGCGAACGATGGAGTCGGTCACCGCCTCGCGGGAATGCCCTCGCTCCGAAGTATCGCGAATGAGCTTCTGGATCCACTCCAGGTTGACGATGGGCACTACGCCTATCAGAAAATCCACGTGGCGCGCCACATTGTGATCCTCGGTGACCACGCCGCCGTGCAGCCCTTCATAAAACAGCAGATCGGTATTGCTGGGCAGATGCTGCCAGGGGGTGAAGGTACCGGGCATCTGGTTGAAGGGCACTGCCTCGTCAAAGCTGTGCAGGTAGCGGCGATACTGGCCATTGCCATCCTGCCCATAGCCCTGAAAAAAGCTCTCCAGCAGCCCGAAGTCATTGGCCTCAGGGCCAAAATAGCTGATATGACGCCCCTGTTCGCGCGCCTTGCGGATCGCTACATCCATTTCCGGTCGGGTGTAGCGGTGAAAACTGTCACCTTCCACCACAGCCGCGGTATATCCCAGTTGATGGAACATGGAGCGAAAGGCGTTGGTGGAGGTGGAGGTGCCGGCTCCGGACGAACCGGTAACGGCAATAATGGGGTGCTTGGCCGACATGGGATTCTCTCTTCCTTGGGAATTCCGTTATAAGGTCCGGATTGCGGTTGGGTCAAGACTGCTCGATGAAGCGGTCTTTCATCACGATATTCACCGATTCGTGCAGCTCGCTATAGACGATGACAGCTTTGCCTTGCTGTAATTGTTCTCTCACTGCATCGACTTTGACGCCAAGCGGTACATCCTGTTCTCCATATTCTGTTCCCTCCTGCAACACAAAGTGTTCGATCAGGTTGGTCAGGGTGTCGCCGTCCAGTTCTTGCCAGGGAATGATCATTTAAAGGTCTCACAGCAAAAGAGGTGATCGTCAGGCTATTGTTGTGTTGAATCCCGCGAATGCAATCACTTTTTACCTTTTCACCGGAGTCTGAGAGATGTTGTCTGAAGCGCAGCGCAGCGCGCCGTTAACCCTGACTGAGCATCTGGACAGCGCACGTCGAGAGGCGATTGCCCGAGGCATGGTGTGGTTCTGGTTGTTGAACTGGCTGGTGGTGTTGTTTCTTTCGATACGCTACGAGGTTTACAGCCAGGTCGGGCTCGCCAGTGATGACAGCTTGCCCTGGCGCTTTCAGAGTGAGCTGGCCTTGGTCATGGTAGTGCTATTGCTACTACCTGTTGTCAGCCTCTTTTGTGACCATCTGCAGGATCGCCTCTGGTTACGGATGGCTGCACTGGTGACTGTGCTATGGGGCGGACTCTGGACGCTGCACATCTATACGATTGGTCAGGTGGAGCTGCGAGGAGGGGTCAGTTATGCCAACGGGATCATGCGGCTCAACCTGCTGGCTGCGCTCATTGCATTTTATCCCGATCGCAAGGTTTTTTATGGCTATCTCTTGGGCCCGATGACGGTGGGTGTGGGGTTGGAACTCTTTTTACGCGTCGATTTTCCCCAGATCTACCTGCTTGGCGTGTTGTTTGGCGTGATTGCGCTGGAGGTCGGCCGCCGCATGCTGCACCGCTGGTTTGAATTGGCGATCATGCGGGAGCATGACAATCTGACGCTGCTGCGCCAACTTGATCAGCTCGCCAAGCAAGATCCTCTGACCGGTGTCGCCAACCGGCGGCATTTCAATATCGAGTTGGATCGCGCGTTAGCCCATAGCCAGGAGAGCGGCGCTCCGCTATCGCTCATCCTGATCGATGTGGACTATTTCAAGCGATTCAACGACCACTACGGCCATCAGGTAGGGGATATGTGCCTCAAGGAGGTGGCACAAGCGCTCAACCGTGCGGTTCGCACGCCATCTGATCTGGTGGCCCGCTATGGTGGAGAGGAGTTTGTGCTGCTGCTGCCCAATACCGACCGTCAGGCGGCGGCCAGCGTGGCGCAGCGGCTGCAAGATGGCCTGGCCAGCCTGCAGCTGGAGCATCTGGCGTCTGATGTTGCCCCCTGGGTGACTGTGAGTCAGGGGATTGCCAGCAATGTCTCCGGCGAAGAGGTGAGCCAGTTGCTGGAGCGGGCCGATCAGGCGCTCTATCGGGCCAAGGAGTCGGGACGCAATCAGTTCTGTGTTGAGGAGTGACTCTGTTCGGCAATCCAGCGGCTGATCCGCTCATCCAGCCAAAACCGCGGCCGCCAAGGCGTGCCGTGCAGAAAGCCGACATGGCCGCCGCGCTGGCTCAGCTCATAGCGCACCGTGGGCGAGAGTTGCTCCGGCCGGGGAATGACCGCGTGTGACATAAAGGGATCGTCGGCGGCGTGCAGGATAAGGGTAGGGATAGGGATTTGAGCCAGCAGCGGTAGCCCCGAGCAGCTCTGGTAGTAGTGGCTGGCGCTGTGAAAGCCGTGCAGCGGCGCGGTGACCAGCTCGTCAAAATCGCGCAGGGTGGCAATCCGCTCCACTTGCCTGGGTTGCCAGCGTTCGCTCGCTTTCTGCTGCTGGCGGATCTTGCTGAGCAAATTGCGGCGCATGGTGCGCAGCAGATAGTTCTGATAGACCTTCGAGAAGCCCTGATTGACCCGCTGGGCGCAGCTTGCCAGTTGCAGCGGAGCCGAGACCACCACCGCCGCTTTCAATGCCGCAGGACAGCCCCGCGCCAGCAGATTGACCAGCATATTGCCACCCAGTGAAAAGCCGATGGCGATCAGCGGTTTGCCCGGGAAGCGCTGGCTCAGCTCGGCAATCAGCTCCTGCGCATCACCGATGGAGCCGGAGTGATAGGCCTGCAGGTGGCGATTGGGCTCGCCACTGCAACCGCGAAAGTGCATCAGCACGGCCTCTCTGGCCTCTTGCTGCAGGTGGGCGAACAATCCCTTGGCGTAGTGGGAGTGAATGCTTCCCTCCAGCCCGTGAAACACCACTATCAGCGGCCGTTCATCAAGGCTGACCTCCCCGCTCCAGGCGAGGTCGACAAAGTCCCCATCCTGCAGTTCAAACCGCTCCGCCACAAATCGGGCAGGGGTGCGGCGCAGCCATTTGGGCAATATGGTCTGCAGATGAGGATTGCGTGCCCACCAGGGGGCGTGGAAGTGGCTCTCGGTCAGCATGGGGTCAGTCGGTCTGGGTCGAAGATAAGGAGGACGGGAGGCGTGTTCCTCCCGCCAGTCATTGGCTTATTTCAGCAGGCGATCGTGATGTTCGGCGCCGCGCAGCATGGCCTGGATCAGCTCATTGGCTTCGAACTTGGTCAGCGCCTCATGGGCTCCCACCTGATGGGCCCGCTCCACACTGATCTCGCTGGAGAGGGAGGTGTGCAGGATGATGTAGGCCCCCGCCAGTTTGCTATCGCTCTGCACCTCGAAGGCCAGCTCGTAGCCATCGAGCCCCGGCATCTCGATATCGCTCACCAGAATGTCGATCGGGGTCTTCTGGCTCGCCCGCGTCTGCATCAGGGTCAGTGCATCCTTGCCATTGGTGCAGACCTCATAGGGGATATTGATGTAGTCGAGGGCGGCCATCAGCTGACGGCGAGCGACCGAAGAGTCATCGACCAGCAGGATCCGCATCGGCTTGATCCGTTCCCGCTGCACATCGGTCAGTACCGGATAGAGGTGGCTCGGATCATCCGGATAGACCCGGGAGAGGATCAGCTCCACATCCAGCAGCTGGATCAGCTGGTCATTGACCCGGGTCACACCGGTTACGAACACATTGTGGCCGAGGGAGGCGGGGGGCGATTCGATATCGCGCCAGTTGCACTCGGTGATTTTATCGATGCCCCGTACCAGAAAGCCCACCAGGGTGCGGCGGCAGTCGGTAATGATGATGAAGCAGTGGGGCATCTCCTCCTTGCTGATGGGACGATAGCCCACCGCCATCGCCATATCGATCACCGGAATGGTGGAGCCGCGCATATTGGCAGCCCCCAACACGGTCGGGTGCGAGTGGGGCATTGCCGTCAGCTGGGTGTAGGGCACTATCTCCTTCACCTTGAGGGTACCGATGGCAAAGGATTGTTTGGCTGAAAGGTGAAACAGCAACATGCCCTGGGATTGATTGGCTTTGCTCGTCATGGCAGATGTCCTGTTGGTCGAAACGTTGGCGGTCACTTCAGGCCTCTAGCATAAAGGATTACGGGGGGAATGGCCCTTCCTTGTTAACGACCATCTGGCAAAAAACTGGACTCATTCAGCCAATTTAGTTCGCGTATTCACACCAGCGTCCGGTTCCTCGCCAACCCCCCACTGCTGGCAGGCCGCTTGCAATGCGGCCTCATCGGCATAACCCAGCTTGCTGGCCACCTGCGCGGGTTTGCTGCCACCCTTGACCAATCTGAGCGCCTGCAGCAGTTGCCACTGTTGTTGCAATTCACTCCCTTCCACCGGCGCATCGGCTTGTTGTGCCCACAGTTGCAGAGACTCCGGTTGGCCATTGGCCAGCGCTTGCCAGCAGGCTTGCAGCTCACCGTGACCCTGCTGGCTGATGGCACACTGTTGCAGCTCATCCAGGGTCACCTGCAGTCGCTGACCATAGGCCCCTTGCCACTCTTTCGGACGTTGCCACAGAGCCAGCGAGTCGAGCAGGGCATCGAGCAGCGGGGTGGTCTGCAGCCAGCCTGCCTGCTGCGGCTGAGCCACGCGCAAAGAGACATTCAGCTGATCGTACTCGCAACCGCTTAGGGGGCTGAAGGCCGCGAGGGCATCGGCGCAGAGCCAGAAGCTGCTGCCTGCCGGCAGCAACAGCTCATGTTGGCCCAGTCTCAGCAGCGCGGCGCCCCGGGTGATCCGCAACAGCTGCCCGACCGGAGTTCGTTTGCGGTTGCCGGCGTGCAGGCCCTGGCAGGAAAAATGGTGATACTCGATGGCGTGATGCATGTAAAAACCCTGATATGATGCTGCCTGGAGGTAACAAGTATGGAAACCAGACGTAAAAAACGCTTCATTGCCGGTGCAGTTTGCCCGGCGTGCGGCAAGTTGGACAACATGATGCTGTATCTGGAGCATGGAGTCGAGAAGGTGACCTGTGTCGCCTGTGGCGATACCCAGGTACAAACGCCGGCCGAGGTCGACAAGCAGACTCGCGAGGCGGAAGAGGTGATCGGGGTGTTTCGCCCCTGATAAGGCAACGGCGGGTGGAATGCGGGCCTTCTCGCTGACGCTGTTGCCGTTTTTTTCGTCACTCCGTGGCGCCGCACGCCATATGCGCGGCCCGCTTTTTAGGGTATTCTGAGCCCGTTTTTTTCTATCCGCAGGATCCTGACATGAAAGTAGCTCCTCTGAGCGTGGTTACGCTGGAATACACAGTCACCGACGAGCACGGTGAAGTCATCGACAGCACTGTCGGCAAAGAGCCGCTGGTCTATCTGCACGGCACCCGTTACCTGGTCTCTGGCCTGGAAGCCGAGCTGGAAGGTCGCGCGGTAGGTGAAGCCTTCGAAGTGACTCTGGCACCGAGCCAGGCCTACGGCGAATATGACGAGACACTGGTACAAGAAGTACCGGGCGAGCTGTTCGACGGCATGGAAGTCTCCGAAGGGGATACTTTTGTGGCTGAAACCGACGATGGCCACCGTCCGGTGACCGTGGTTGAAGTGTCCGAAGAGTTCGTCAAGGTGGATGGCAACCATCCGCTGGCTGGCGTAACCCTGGGCTTCAAGGTCGAGATCAAGGACGTGCGCGCTGCCACTGCCGAAGAGCTGGCCCACGGCCACGTTCACGGTGCCGGTGGTTGCGGCCACGATCACGGTCATGACCACGATCACGGCGGCTGCTGTGGCGGTCATGGTCACGACCACGATGAAGATCACGGCCAGGGCGGTTGCTGCGGCGGTGCTGGCCACGGTCACGATCATGGCCACGACCACGGTGACGACCATGGTCACGGCGGCTGCTGCGGTGGCGGCGGTTGTGGTGGCAAGGGCCATCACCACTGATCACGGCCATGCCGATGATGAAAAATCTGCCGTAGGAGTCATACCGAGCAATTAATGCTCATTAATTGCTCCTCCTTGGATGATGAAATCCGAAGCCGGTTGTTCTGGCTTCGGATTTTTTATGTCTGTCAAATAGGCTCGCGGCTTTTCCCAAGCTAACAGGGGCGCTTATTTTTGGTTAATGCTCAACATTATTCCCTCTCGGTTCCGCGATGGGGCTTTTGTGCGTAGCGCAAACGTCATCTGCAAACGAGTCATCAAATCGGTGTATTCACCAGCACAATATGACCAAGTTACTTCATGTCCCAACAGCTATAACGAGCCAGCGTCAGTCTCTATTTGGTCTCGTTGTGCCCCATAAAAAATAGCCAGTCAGGCTTAACTGACTGGCTATTGCCTAGTGACTAACTGATAGGCGCGAAGCCTTACAGCTGCTCGATACCGACGATATGCCAAGGGGCATTGTTCTTGGCCAGATCGCGCTCGAGGTGCCACACCTCTTTGATGTCTTCTTCGACCTGCTCCTGACGGTCCATGTAGCGGCCGCTGAAGCGCACGCTCACCTGAGCCCAGTCGCTGCCGTAGTCGGCGCGTACCAGCTGGGTATCCACATACATTACTTCTGTGTGCTGGTCGCCAGTCAGTTCGGCGCGCTCGGCTTTGAGCTGCTCAAACAGCTCGGGGCTGACGTACTCGCGCACCTTTTCCAGATCGTTCTTGTTCCACGCCTCTTGCAGGGTGCGATAGTGATCGCGGGCACCGGCCAGGAAGCTGTTCATGTCAAAGCCCGGCGGCAGGCGGAACGGCACGTCGCTGTCGGCAAAGCCGGTGGCTTGCGGTGCGCTGTTGCTCTGCTCAAACTGTTGCGGGGCAGCGGATTGCGGTGGCTGATAGCCCGCATAGGCCGCCTGTTGTGGCTGTGGCGTCGCGACCTTGCCCTTGCGCAGGGTACGGATCAGGAAGACGGCCCCCAGCGCCAGCAGGGCGATCAGCAGGAAGTCCATTCCTTGCAGACCTTCAAAGGCACCGCTGCCCAGCAGGTAGGCAAACAGGCCGCCGGCCAGCAGGCCGCCCAGCAGGCCGCCCATCATGCCGCTCTTTTTCGGCGGAGTCTGGGCATTCAGTGTCGGATTCTTGTTGTCGACCGGTTTGGCCGCAGGCTGGGCCGGCGCAGTTTTGTAACTTTTACCAAAGGATTTGCCGCCGCCAAATTTCTTGGCTTCGGCGTGAGGTGCCCCCAGGCCAATGGCCAGGATCACGGCAAACAGGGTCAGCATCTTTTTCATTTTGACTCTTTTCACTCTCGTCTGTGGGTGGGGCATGCTCCGCTTTGGCAAGCTCAGCAAGGCGCATGGCAGGCTGCCTGTCCCTAATTGTGTCGCAGCTTGTATTCATCAATATCACCTCTGGCATGAATTATTCATGAACGAGGTAGCCGCGATACGGCGTCAAACAAGAGGAGTAAACCGGATGAAAAGCAGAAGATTGAGTCGCAAGGAGCGCAAAATGCGAAGCAAAATCAAAATGGTCAAGGTAGAGCAGACTCTGGTTTGGCCCTTTATGATGGTATGAGCCGCCAGATAGGGCTCGCCGTAGTTGGCTTTCTTTTGTAAAATTCCCGTCCCCTTCCCGCTGCGGTTTTTATGTGTATGGCAGAGCAAGTGACGGCGAAAAAAGACGCCAAGACACAACAGCTGAAAGTTCCTCCCCACTCTTTTGAGGCCGAACAGTCCGTACTGGGCGGCCTGATGCTGGATAACGATGCCTGGGATCGGGTTGCCGAACGGGTTATCGATCAGGATTTCTACAGCCGTCCGCACCGGTTGATCTTCCAGGCCATGACCCGCCTCTCCAACGCGGGCAACCCCATCGACCTCATCACCCTGCAGGAGGAGCTGGAGCGCTCCGAGCAGCTGGAAGAGGCGGGCGGCTTCGCCTATCTGGTGGAGATCGCCAAGAACACCCCGAGTGCCGCCAACATCAACGCCTACGCCGAAATCGTGCGCGAGCGGGCGGTGGTGCGAGAGATGATCTCGGTCGCCAACGAGATAGTCGAAGCGGGCTACGAGCCACAGGGCCGTACCTCCGGCGATCTGCTGGATCTTGCCGAGAGCAAGGTATTCAAGATTGCCGAGCAGCGCACCAGCGCCAACGAGGGGCCCCAGCCCCTGAAGCTCATCCTCGAGCAGACCGTCGACAAGATTGAAGAGTTGTTCAAGACCCCCCACAACGGGGTGACCGGGGTATCGAGCGGTTACAACGATCTCGACAAGATGACCGCCGGTTTGCAGCGATCGGACTTGATCATCGTGGCGGCCCGTCCCTCAATGGGCAAGACCACCTTTGCCATGAACCTGTGCGAGCATGCGGCCCTCACCGCCGACAAGCCGGTGCTTATCTTCTCGCTGGAGATGCCCTCCGAGCAGATCATCATGCGTATGCTCGCCTCGGTCGGTCGTATCGACCAGACCAAGGTGCGTACCGGTCAGCTCGATGACGAGGATTGGGCACGCCTCTCCTCCACCATGGGATTGCTGCTGGAAAAGGGCAAGATGTATATCGATGACGCCTCCGGCCTCACCCCGACCGATGTGCGCTCCCGTGCCCGTCGGGTGGCGCGCGAGCACGGTGGCCTATCCATGATCATGGTGGACTACCTCCAGCTGATGCGGGTGCCGGCGCTCTCTGACAACCGTACCCTGGAGATCGGCGAGATCTCCCGCTCCCTCAAGGCCTTGGCGAAAGAGCTGCAGTGCCCTGTGGTGGCGCTCTCCCAGCTGAACCGAAGTCTGGAACAGCGGGCCGACAAGCGCCCGGTCAACTCGGATCTTCGTGAATCGGGCTCCATCGAGCAGGATGCGGATTTGATCATGTTTATCTATCGTGATGAGGTTTATCACGATGACAGCCCGGACAAGGGGATTGCCGAGATCATTATCGGCAAGCAGCGTAACGGCCCTATCGGAAGAGTGCGTCTCACCTTCCAGGGTCAGTTCTCCCGGTTCGACAACTACGCCGGTCCGGCGTTTGACGACGATTATTGATAAGTAACAATCATGGCAATCCTATGGTCAGGATTGCCACCACCGCTCTGACCCGCTTGCCATTCACTGCAAGGCAGCCCGTCAGAGCCTGTTTTCCCGGTTCGACAATTATGCCGGTCCGGCCTTCGACGACGATAAGTGAGTGGCGGTCTTCTGCCCGATGAGGGGGAGACCATTTGTGCCCTCGTAAGGGAAAACCATGAAAGCGGCTACTGCCCAAATCAACACTGCGGCCTTGCGCCACAACCTCGCCGTGGTCAAGCGCCACGCTCCCGCTTGCAAGATCATCGCTGTGGTCAAGGCCAACGCCTATGGCCACGGACTGCTGCCGGTCGCCCGTACCTTGGTGGATGCGGATGCCTACGCTGTGGCCCGGATCGAAGAGGCGCTGATGCTGCGCTCCTGCGCCGTGGTCAAACCCATCGTGCTGCTGGAGGGATTCTTCTCCGCCGACGACCTGCCGGTGCTGGCGGCCAACAACCTGCAGACGGCGGTTCACACCTGGGAGCAGCTCGAAGCGCTGGAGCAAGTCGAGCTGCCAGCCCCCGTGGTGGCCTGGCTCAAGCTCGACACCGGCATGCACCGCCTCGGGGTGCGTGCCGACGAGATGCCCGCCTTTATCGAACGACTCGGCAAGTGCAAGAACGTGGTGCAGCCGTTCAACATCATGACCCACTTCAGCCGCTCCGATGAGCTGGAGCAGCCCACCACCCGCGAGCAGATCGACCTCTTCAGCAAGTTGACCGCACCGCTGGCGGGCGAGCGGGCCATGGCCAACTCGGCGGGCATTCTGGCCTGGCCAGACTCCCACTGCGACTGGGTTCGCCCCGGTGTCATCCTCTATGGCGTCTCCCCGTTCCCCAACACGGTAGCGGCCGATTATGACCTGCAGCCGGTGATGACCTTGAAAACCCAGCTGATTGCAGTGCGGGATCACAAGGCGGGCGAGCCGGTGGGCTATGGCGCCAACTGGGTGTCAGAGCGCGATACCCGGCTTGGGGTGATCGCCATCGGCTACGGTGACGGTTATCCGCGCATGGCGCCCAATGGCACTTCCGTGCTGATCAACGGCCGCATCGTGCCGCTGGTGGGGCGTGTCTCCATGGATATGAGCACGGTCGATCTTGGGCCCGGCGCAACCGACAAGGCCGGTGACGAGGCGGTACTGTGGGGCGAGGGGTTGCCGGTGGAGCGGGTGGCCGACGAGATTGGCACCATCCCCTACGAGCTCATCACCAAACTCACCTCCCGCGTCTTTATGGAGTACGTCTGATGTGGCAGCAGTGCCTGCTGACTCTGAAGCCCCATTCACGGGGCTTTCATCTGGTGACTGACGAGCTGGTGGCCAAGCTGCCGATGCTGGCGGATTACCGGATTGGCATGGCGTACCTGCTGCTGCAACACACCTCCGCCTCGCTCACCCTCAACGAGAATTGCGACCCCAGCGTGCGCAGCGATATGGAGGCCCATCTGCACCGGCTGGCGCCGGAAGATGCCCCTTACTATCGCCACACCTATGAGGGGGCGGATGACATGCCCGCCCACATCAAATCCTCCCTGCTCGGGGTGAGCCTGCTACTGCCGATCCGTGACGGTCAGCTGGCACTCGGCACCTGGCAGGGGATCTGGCTTGGCGAGCATCGCGTCGATGGTGGCGCCCGCAAGGTACTGGTGACCCTGCAGGGTGAGTAATCAGGCTGCAATCAGCTGAAAGATGACGATAAAAAAGAGGGATGGCATTGAGCCATCCCTCTTTTGTTTTTACCGTTTCGCGAGCTATCCGCTGGCAAGTGGCGCGGCGCTCTTCGTGGCTCAGCTGACCTTGAAGGGGGTCAGCTCGGCCAGCGGGGCTGCGTCCATAAAGGCCTGCGGCTCCTGACCGTGTTTGAAGATCTTGAAGTCCTGCTCGCGGGCGCTCCAGTACTCCAGACGCTCGCCACTTACCTGTAGCAGGCTCGCTTCGCGCAGGGCCACCACGTGCTCGCTCGGGTTGATGGCGCAGAACTCGGCCAGACGCTCGTCGCGGGTCTCGCCCATGTGGCCGCTGATGCTGGCGTCCAGATAGTGCGGGTTGATCTGCAGCGGGAACAGGCCCAGCGCCGGCAGCACGGCGGCGCTGCAAACCGGCATGTCGTTGGTGGTACGGATGCTCGGGGTCGCCACGTTGCAACCGGCGCTCCAGCCCACATAGGGGACGCCCCGCTCGCGCACGGCACGCTGGATCGGCACGATCAGGCCGTTTTCGTGCAGCATCTGGTTGAGGCGCCAGGTGTTGCCGCCGCTGATAAAGATGGCGTCCGCCTGATTGATGGCATCAACCGGATCATCGAAGTGGTGGATGCTGATTGCATCGACTCCCAGACTCTCCTGCAGCTCGTTGGCACGGGCATCCCAGTCGCTGCGGATCACCGCGTAGGGGATGAGCAGGATGCGCTTGACCTGTTTGCGCGCGAGCAGGCTTTGAACCCGATCCCGGGCCCAGCCGAGCAGACCCGGAAATTCGTTGGCTTTACCGTTGCTAAGCAGAAGCAGTTCCATCAAATCGTTCCTCAAAAAGTGAAAGCGGAGGAGGGAGGGCCACCGGATCCGCCGTGCGGCCGGATGGCAAGAGGAGGCATGCTACCACCATTGGCGCGGCGGTTCTGTGATCGGAGGGCCTATTCAACGGCTATGGATGAGTTATGGATGGATAACTCAATGCCAAGCGGTGGACTAATGAGCCGTGGTCAACTCGCCAGTCATCGCCAAGAAAAGACCCCGCCGCAGCGGGGTCATGGCAGAGTTAGTCGAGTTTGAGATCGACCCACACCATGCGGTGATCCGAGCTGACTCCCTTGGCGATGCCGAGTTTCGCATCATAGACCAGGTGATAACCGGCCTCGAAGCTGGCAGGCCAGAAGACGCCGCTCTTGACCGCGTTGAGGTTGGCGGAGGGGATGACGTGATCAAGCTGCAGCACGCTGGAGTTGGTGATGCGTTCCGGGTTGGGGCGAGTGAGGTTGCGTTTGCAGTCGGCCCCCTTGCTGACACACTCCGGGCCCCCTTCGCTGACCGGGATCAGGGTGCCATTGGTGATGGCCTGATTCATCAGCGGGTTGTTTAGCAAATCCTGAATGGCGGTCAGGTCACCGTCACCGGTGAGCGGATCGGCGTTGAGATCACCCGCGATAACGAACTTGGCGTTTTTGGCCAGCCCACCCTTGGTGCCCTTGTCATCGGTCATGTAGTTGAGACCCTTGACGTAGTCGTTCCAGAAGGCGATCTCGGCGCGGTTGTGCTTGACGGTGTGACGCGCCGCGTTGGCAAAGATCGGCGGGGTCGGGTGGGAGATCAGGAAGTGGATCACCTCTTCACCCTTCTCGGTCTTGATCCGTACTGGCACATCGGCGTGGTTCTTGGAGGAGAGCGGGTACTGCTGCCAGGCGGCGTCTGAATACCAGGCATCACCACACTGGCGGCTGGCCGGGATCTTGACCTTGGGATTGTTGCAGTCATCGATGATGGGGTTCTGCTCGCCCGGCATATCCTTCCACTTGAAGTGCTGGAAGGTGCGGATCTGCTTGGTGTCGATGGGGTATTTGGACATCACCGCAAAGGCGTACTGGCCGTGGTAGTTGCCAAAGCCCCAGGCATCGTCGGGGCCGCTGTTGACCTTGCCATCCAGATTGAGGTCATAACCGCTCATCAGGCCGGTGTTGGTGGCGAAGTTCTGCATCACCGGATAGCTGATGGCCGTCACCTCTGCGTGCTGGGCGTGAGCCAGATAGTTGTCGTTGAAGGCTTTCAGATCGGCGGTGCTCTCGCCTTTGCCGTCGTTGTCGAACTCGTTGAGCAGGAACACATCCGGACGGGTGCGCTGGATGATCTCCGCCACGTTGCGGATCTGCTGCACGTTCTTGGCTTTGGTTTCCGTGGCGCCGCTCAGGCTCCCTTCGGCGAGGCGGGCCAGCAGGGCATCCTGCTCGGTGCGGGTCAGCGCCAGCTCACCGGTCAGCATACCGGCAGCAGAGCGATCAAAAGCGACATTAAACGTGGCAAAGCGAATCATGGTGACACCTGCGTCGGTTAACAGGCTGCCATTATAGGGTTGCAGTGGTTCGATCGAGCATCTCGCATCAGAAAGAATGACTACACCACCATCGGCAGGCCGCTCTCGGGGTGGTGGATCACCTGTGCCGGATAGTCATAGAGACGGGCAATCAGCTCAGGGGTGAGCACCTTGGCAGGTGTGCCATCGGCCATCAGCTTGCCCCGTTCCAGCATCACCAGCCGATCGGCATAGCGCGCCGCCAGATTGAGGTCGTGCAGCACCACCAGTACCGCAGTATTGCGGCTGGCCAGGGCGCGCGCCATGGTGAGCAGCTGATGCTGGTATTTCAGATCCAGCGCCGAGGTGGGCTCGTCGAGCAGCAGCAGGCGGGGTTGCTCGGCCTGCCCGGTCGGGGAGGGGGCCTGCCAAATCTGCGCCAGCACCCGGGCAAACTGCACCCGCTGCCGCTCGCCACCGGAGAGCCCCGGATAGAGCCGCTTGGCCAGATGCTCGACCCCGGCATCGGTCATGGCCGCCGCCACAATCTCGTCACGCCGCGCCGCCGGTTCACTGTGGGGCAAGCGTCCCATGGCGACCACTTCCTCGCAGAGAAAGGGGAAGTTGAGTGAGGAGCTTTGCGGCAATACCCCGAGCCGGTGGGCCAGCTGGCTGCTGTCCCACCCTTGGCGATCTGCGCCAAACAGGGTGATGGAACCCTCATATTCCAGCTCGCCGGTCAGACACTTGAGCAGCGAGCTCTTGCCCGCCCCGTTGGGGCCGAGCAGAGCTGTCAGGGTGCCGCTCTCGAGGTCGAGATCGAGCCCATCCAGGATCTGGCGCTGGCCACGGCGCAGGCTGAGCCGGGTGCAGCTCAACAGGGGGGCGGAGAGTGAGGATGAGAGTGGTTGCATAACAGTCCGTATCACAGGGCGCGGCGGCCTTTTACCAGCAGCCAGATGAAGAAGGGGGCGCCGAGCAGGGCGGTGATGATGCCCACCGGCAGCTCGGCCGGGGCCAGCAGGGTGCGTGCCAGCATATCGGCCGCCAGCAGCAGGGCGGCGCCAAGCAGGGCCGAGAGCGGCAGCAACCTGACATGGTTGGGGCCCGCCAGCAGGCGCACCAGATGGGGCACCACCAGCCCGACGAAGCCGATCATCCCCGATACCGCCACCGCCACCCCGACGCCCGCGGCGGTGAGCAGAATCAGGCGACGTTTGAGGGATTGCACATTGACCCCAAGATGACGAGCCTCCCCTTCACCCAGCAGCAGGGCGTTGAGGGGATTGGCATCGCGCATAAAGAGCCACAGCAGGGCCGCCAGGGTGAGCAGGGCCAGCGCCACATCGGCCGGTTTGCCTGCCGCCAGCGTTCCCATCTGCCACAGGCTCAGGTTGCGCAGCATCTGATCGTCCGCCAGATAGGTGAGCAGGCCGATCACCGCACCGGAGAGCGCCGTGATGGCGACCCCGGCCAGCAGCATGACGGTCACCGAGGTGCCGCCCTCCCGGGTGCCGAGCAGATAGACCAGAGTGGTGGTCAGCGCACCGCCGAGAAAAGCGAGCAGCGGCAATAGCCCGACGCCGAGCAGCTGTTGCAGTGATTCACCGAGGGGGGCCAACAGCACGATGGCGAGCGCCGCACCGAGCGCCGCACCGCCGGAGACCCCTATGATGCCGGGGTCAGCCAGAGGGTTGCGAAACAGCCCCTGCATCACGGCGCCACAGAGCCCGAGAATCCCCCCCACTGCGATGCAGAGCAGAGTTCTCGGCAGGCGAATTTCCTGCACGATCAGCAGTTTGTGCGACTCAATCCCGCTCTCCTGCCCGGCAAACAGCGCCCGCAGACTCTCGCCCAGGGTGAGGGTCATGGGGCCGGTTGCCAGCGAACCGAGCAGCAACAGCGCCAGTGCGGCCGTTGTGAAGGCCAGCAGCCAGGAGAGGGGTAACCGCATCATGACCCCTGCTTGATCCACTGAGCGATCTGGTTCGCCTGTTGCAGGGAGTTGAGGCTCAGGCCCCCTTGCAGGGCGTGGCCGTCGATGGCGTGAATGGCGTTGTGCTTGCCAGCCGGGGTGGCGGCCAGGGCGGGCACTTCCGCCAGCACCTTGGCCGGATCGGCATACTGCTGCCAGTCACGACCGCTAACCAGCACCAGGTCGGGCTGCATCTCGATGAGGGATTCGGCGGATACCGGCTTGTAGTTGCGCAATTCGGCGACCGGATTGATGCCGCCTGCCAGCGAAATCAGCGCGCTGGCGGTGGTGTCCCCCCCGGCGATGCTGGTGGGTTGCCCCTTGTGCAGCAGCAGGAAGGCGACCTTGAGCGGTTTGTTCTGTTTGGCTTGCGTCGCCAGCTGATCGGTCTGGGCCTGGATCTCTGCCTTCAGGCGATCGCCAGCGGCTTTGTCGCCCAGCAGGCTGGAGAGGGTATCGATACGCTGGTTGAGGTTGGCGAGGGTCGGCGCGGTATCCAGCACCTCCACCTTGACCCCGGCACGGCGCAGCTGATCCAGGGTTGGGGCCGGGCCCATTTCGTCACTGCCCACCAGTCGGGTGGGGGAGAGGCTCAGGATCCCTTCGGCGGCCAGCGCCCGGTGATAACCCACCTTGGGCAGCCCTTTTGGCAAGGGACTGCTGACATCGGTGGCGATCAGGCTCGATTCACCGCCAAGGGCCAGAATGAGTTCTGTAGTGGCCGGGCCGATACTGACGATACGCTCTTTCTGTCCGTCGGCGGCAACGGCAGAGAAGGGAGAGAGTGAACTGCAGAGCAGGGTGATGGCGAGGGCAAGACGACGGCCCATGCTAACCTCCGAAGGGGTGAATGAAACGGGTGTGCCGCCGAGAATATCAAGGCTTTTGAAAAAATGCACTGATAATGATAGCAATTATCAATTGCATTGATTCCAGTGCTTTATTAGAGTAGCCGCCATGATAAACAGCGGGACAATATGGTCCCGCAGAGGGAGAAAACATGAGCATTGCACAACGCATTCACGCGCTGCTGGAGCAGGATCCCGGCGCTCATCCGTCCACCCTGGCGGCCCAGCTTGCCATCAGCGAATGGGAGGTGGTTCGCCATCTGCCCGCCGAGCTGGTGACCCTGCTACCCGCCGATCGCGCACAAGCTCTGCTGGAAGATCTGGCCGACTGGGGTCCGGTGACCACCATCGTCGAATCAGAAGGTTCCATCTTCGAGGTAAAAGCCCCCTTCCCGAAAGGCAAGGACGCACGCGGCTACTACAACCTGATGGGCCGCGACGGTGAGCTGCATGGTCACCTCAAGCTCGACAACGTGGCGGGGATTGCGCTGGTCAGCAAGCTGTTCATGGGCAAGGAGGGGCACTCCTTCCAGTTCTTCGGTCACTCCGGCCGCTGCATTTTCAAGGTCTATCTGGGTCGCGACGAGAAACGCCAGCTGCTGGACGATCAGGTCACCCGTTTTATGGCGCTGCGCCACAACTCTCAAGAGGAAGTCAAAGCATGAGTGAACGTCAGGAGCGTCTGCAGAACCGCTTGCAACCGGAGATCCGCGAATTTCGCGACAGCTGCCGCACCCTGCAGCTCGCCACCGTCGATGGCGAAGGCAATCCCAACGCCAGCTATGCCCCGTTTGTGCTGCAGGAAGATGGCTACTATGTGCTGATCTCCGAGATCGCCCGCCACGCCCGCAACCTGCAACAGGTGCCCCGGGTATCCTTGATGCTGATCGAGGATGAGAGCGGTGCCCGCGAGCTGTTTGCCCGCAAGCGCTTGACCTTCGATGCGGTGGCTGAAGTGGTGGCCCGTGACGACGCCCGCTGGAGCAAGGCGGTCGCTGCGCTGGAGGGGCGTTTTGGCGAGATCATCAAGGGTCTCTCCAACCTCAAGGATTTCAAACTGTTCCGCCTCAAGCCGGAACAGGGGCTGTTCGTCAAGGGCTTCGGACAGGCGTTCGCGGTTTCCGGTGACGAGCTGGTGGATTTCGTCCATCTGGTGGAAGGGCACAAGCGCATCGACAACGGTGCCGAGCTCACCAGCCCGGCCGATGCGCCTGTCTGATAATCTCTGTCAACCACGACAGCCGTCATAACAAAACGGGCAGCCAATTGGCTGCCCGTTTTTATTGCGTTATCTCATCCGGCCTGATCAATCCTGCCAGCTGGCCTTGTTGGGAAAAGCGCGACGATCGGCGTCGGTGGCCGTTTCGTTGCACTCTCCCCGCACCTTCCAGGAGGTCTGGCTCAGCACTATGTAGCCCTGGCGGCAATACTGCTTGGTCGCCAGGGTCTCGGTCAGCAGGTTCTCCTGTAACGCCTCCCGCTGTTCCAGCAGCCGCTGGCTCTGGGCCGCCGAGAGGCCGCGCGGCAAGGTGTCGTTGGGCGCGGCTTCAAAGGTGAAGCGTTTACTCCCCTCCTCGTTGATGTGGGTCAGAAACAGGGGTTCCGGCCCGTCATACTTCTGGCCGGGCAAGCTGGAGCAGGCCGACAGCAGGGGAACAATCAACAACAGGGTGGCAGACAACAGGCGCACGACAGACTCCAGTGAGAAACGAGGCGAGGCTCGCAGATTAGCACGGCTGCAGGGCGGGTGTTACTGCCAGCAGCTCGTCGGTGGTGAGCAGGGTGACACTGCGCCCCTCCGGCAGGCTGAGGTGGCGCCACATCCAGTGATGGTGCTCGGTGATGTGGGCCGCGCTAAGGTGGGGGCGATCGGCGGTGGTGTGACCATCGCTCAACACCAGCACCTCGTACCCATGGGAGGCAGCACTGCGCACTGTGGTGTCGACGCAAAAATCGGTGGCGCAGCCACAGAGAATGAGTCGATCGACCGGCTGCTCGGCCAGCAGGAAGGCGAGCTCGGTGTCGAGAAAGCTGTCACAGGCCGTTTTGCGCACCCGGCTCTCTCCCTTGGCCGGTTGCAGCGCACTGTGCAACTGCCAACCCGGTGTGCCCGGTTCCAGTTCAGTACCGGGGGGCGAGTCATGCTGGATATAGATGACCCGTCCCTGTTGCTGCCTGACATGGGCCGCAGCCCGGTTGATATTGGCCAGCACCTGCTCCTGGCGGTAACGGGGCTCGTTGAACAAGCCTTGCTGCACATCGATGATCAGTAACACATCCATATTTTACCCGCCGTTTCCTGGAAGATTAGGGTTGCAGCCACTGGCTGCAGTCACGACTGCGGGATTGATGCAGCGCGCCCATATCTTGCTTCATCTCGTCACTGTTTTGCCAGCGTTTAGGCAGCGGCATGATGGTTACCTGCACATCGGCTGCGGGATCTGCAACAGAGGTCTCATCTGTGCGGGGCACGACCAGCGCTACCTTGAGGGCAGGATTGCGGCTGGCGATGCGACTGGCGAGTCCAAGCCCCCCCTCGACGTGGAAATTGCCGGCGATATGCATGATCTGCTGGCCCGGGTGCTTGGCGAGATAATCCACCATGCTCTCGGCCATGGTGTCATCCCAGCTGGTCTGGGCGGCGAAGCGGCGGGCGTTGCTGTCGGCATCGCCGTGGTGCATGGAAGCCATAAATTTCTGGCGATAGGGATCATCCCCCAGCGTCAGTTGGCGGGCCAGCTGGCTGCGGCGCGACGCGGGCAGTTTGTCTAGCCACTCAGCCCCCTCCTGACCGACACAGCTCACCAGCGGCTTGGGGGCGTTGGCGGCGATCACCGGCATCTGGTGCGCTTTAGCAAACTCTACCAGCGGGCGGTAGTCGCTTGGATAGTTGGGCCAGGCGTTGCCTTCGCGGATCAAGGCCGCTTCACCAATCTGGTTCGTCAGATAGGCATCCAGCGTCTTCTGATCGGCACGGCTGAACTGCTCCATGGAGAGGGTCAATGGCCGACCGTGCTGCAGACCTGCGGTGTAGAGTCCGCTCAGCAGGCGCGATTGCAACAGATGCACGGCGGGATGGCTGTGCAGCTCACCCACCAGAATGATGTCTGCGTCGGCAATGCGCGCGATTGCCTGCTCCAGCGTCAGGTCTGCGTCTCCCTCGCTGCTTAGCCGGTAGTCATAGAGCGTCTGCAACTGTGATGACTGGGTCGGTTGGGTGGGGGTGGCACAGGCTGCCAGCAGCAGCGGCAGGGCGAGCAGGGGAAGTCGTCTAATCATGGGATCTCACGGCTGATATGCCCGGATGCCGGTGCATCTCGGGGGCTAATAGAGAATAAGGGCAACACAGGGCGACAGTGTAAAACCAATTTGGTTCAAAACAAATGAGAATGATTTCGTTTCTTGTTGATCTTTGTCGGGAGCCGGGTAATATGCGGCCTGTTTGATAACAGTTCTCAATAAGGATTCGCTGTGACCCATCATAACGCACTTTCTCTGGTTGCCCTCGCCGTGGCAGCCGGTCTCTCTTCCCAGGTCTTTGCTGCCACCCAGAAGGCGGATGAAGTCGTGGTCGTCAGCGGCTCACGGATGGAGCAAAAACTGGAAGATGTCTCCGGCCCCATCTCGGTGATCACCGCCAAGCAGATTGAAGAGCAGGTCGTCACCAATGTGGCCGACTTGTTCCGCTACGAGCCGGGAGTCAAGGCGCTGGGTGGGGAGGGGGATACCCAGACCTTTATCATCCGCGGCATGGGTGAAAACCGGGTCAAGGTGGTGCGCGACGGTGTGCGCCAGAACGATGCTTACAGCAAGGGCGGTGTTGGCCAGAGCTACTTCGATACCGACATGATCAAGCAGGTAGAAGTGGCAAAGGGGCCGGCGTCTGCCGCCTACGGCTCCGATGCGCTGGGTGGCGTGATTGCCATCACCACCAAGGATGCCAGCGACTTCCTCAAGGGCAAGGATAGTTATCTGGATGTGACCAGCGGTTACGCCTCCAGCAGCCACCAGAAGATGGCGGGCTTTACCGGCGCCTTGCGCACTGGTGAAGTGGAGAACCTGCTGCGCTACACCTGGCGCGATGGCGGTGTGACCCAGAATTTCGACTCCACCAAGAACGACTTCGATATCGGTACCCACGCCCTGCTGCTCAAGAGCAAGTGGAACCTCTCCGATGAGCAGTTCCTCAAGCTGACCGTTGACTACCTGACCGATGGCGAGGAACCGGATGCGGTCAAGCTCAACACGGGTGGTAGCCGGACGGCGCAGGTCTTCGAGCAGCCCATTATCGACAAGCAGACTGATAACCTCTCTGTGGTGCTGGATCACGGTATTGCGCTGAATCAAGGCTGGGCCGACCGGATGGATAGCAAGGTCTACTTTGCCCGCACCAAGCAGACGCTGGATCAGTACGCCTCATCCCAATATCTGGTTAACCCGCGTAACCGCCATGTGTTCAAAAATTCGCTGGATCACAACGTGTTCGATCAGAAGAACATCGGCGCCCAGCTGCAGTTCCACAAGGCGGTCGCCAACCACCGCCTGGCCTGGGGTGCTGAGTACGAGCACACCGACAACGAACGTACCCGTTACAAGGGGCCTACGACTCCCGGTGATTTTGTCGGCTACAACGAGCTGAGCTTCCCGGCGACCACTAGCGAGCGCAGCGCCCTGTGGGCCTTTGACGAGATCAAGTTTGGCGAGCGCTGGGTGCTGACCCCGGGGGCCCGTTATGACTACTACCGGATGACTCCGGACAACGACCCTGCTTACACAGGCGACAAGCTGCACAAGTTATCGGAAGGGGAGCTGTCACCCAAGCTGGGTCTGGTGTTTAAGGCCCACGAGGCGGCCAACCTGTTCGCCCAGTACAGCCACGGCTTCAAGGCCCCCATGTATGACAACGCCTTCTCCACCCTGAACCATCAGGCTTACAGGTATCGTGTCGAGCCCAACCCTAACCTCAACCCGGAGAGCAGCGACGGCATCGATCTCGGTGTACGTGGCAACAGCAATGGCTTCAGCTATGAAGTGGCCAGCTTCTACAACAAGTTTGACGATTTCATCAGCCGCGTTGTTGTTGGTAAGGAAGGAGACACCGATGTTCATCAATTTCAAAATTTGAGTAAGGTTACGACTAAAGGGATCGAGGCCAAGGCGGATTACTGGTTCAATGACATTGTCAATATTTGGGGGAACTTGGCATATATCGATGGTAAAAATGGTAACGGTAATTATATCAATGAATTAAGCCCATTGAGTGGCAGTGTCGGTGTCCGTCTGGAGCAGGAAAAATGGAACTTCAATACAGCACTGCGCTTTGCCGACGACATGGGCAAGGTCGGCAAGGATGCGAACGGCAAGGAGTATGAGAAGGCGGCTGGTTGGGGAGTGGTGGATATGTACGCCCAGTTCAACCCGATGACCGACCTGCAGCTCAACGTCGGGGTCTTCAACCTGTTTGACAAGGAGTACACCAGCTACGAGCGCATCGCAGGTCGTGCCGAGGGCTCCGATAACAGCATGATGACCGAACCGGGCCGCAACCTGAGTGCACGGGTCAAATACGTATTCTAAAGAGCAAACAACAGACGCAGATGATCAAAGGGGCTTCGGCCCCTTTTTTGTCGCCGCTATGTTGTGACGATGGAGCAGAGCAAATGTTTGCCTAAAAAAGAAACCCGCCATGGGCGGGTGGAAGGATTGCAACACTAACCAGGAGGAGGTGTTACCAAGTAGACCCCACCTCTTCGGTAATAGTTCAATTTTATTGAAGTTTTTTCGTTTTCTGCGCAGGGTTTCCATCGGGATCTGCGGGGGAGGATGGGTTATCATTCTGTTCCCGTCATCCGGTTGCAGAGGATCTATGCCCGCGTTCTCCTGGTTAGCGCTCTTTTTCGGCGCCTTCTATTTTGTCTACGGTGCTTACTTGCCGTTCTGGTCGCTCTGGCTGGAGGGGGTGGGCGTCAGCGCCGAGATGATTGGTCTCCTGCTGGGGGCGGGGATGGCGATCCGCTTTGCCGGCAACCTGATGGTGATGGGGCAGATCAAGGGGGCGGGCCATCTGCTGCCGGTTACCCGGTTGCTCTCCCTGCTCAGTCTGCTGGCGTTTCTCGGCTTCTATCTCAGTCATAACCTCTGGTGGCTGGTGGGCTTGACCCTGCTGGCGAACTTTATCTATCCGACCCTGATGCCGGTGGGGGAGGCGCTGGCGACCCGCATGGTGGTGCAGGCGCACCTCGATTACGGCAAGGTGCGGCTGTGCGGCTCCTTTGCCTTTATTGTCGCCTCGACCTTGGTGGGGGCGTTGGTGGGCAACTTCGGTAGTGACTGGATTTTGCACACCATGGTGGCGGGGCTGGTGCTGATGCTGCTGCTCAGCTGGCTGCCGCTTTATCCGGCGCCACAGGATAGTCAGGGCGAGCGGGCCAAGGCGTCCTTGCTGGCAACCCTGCGCAGCGCGTCGGTGCGCCGCTTCCTGTTGCTGACAGCGCTGCTGCAGGGGAGCCACGCCGCTTATTACGGTTTCAGCGCCATCTACTGGAAGGCACAAGGATATAGCGGCACCATCATCGGCTATCTCTGGGCGATCGGGGTGGTGGCCGAGATCTGCATGTTTGCCGCCGACAAGCGCTTCCTGCAACGCTTCGGGGCGCAGAGCCTCTTTATCGCCGGAGCCATCGGTTGCGTGGTGCGCTGGGTATTGCTGGGTGCCTCGACCGAGTTGTGGGTGCTGGTGCTGGGGCAGTTGCTCCACTCGGTCACCTTTGGCATGAGCCATCTGGGGGCGGTGCGTTTTATGACTCGCCAGCTGCCCGCCGAGCAGTTGATCCCGACCCAGGCGCTCTATGCTGCCCTTGGCCTCGGCATGACGGTAGCGGCCCTGATGGCTGTCTGTGGCGTGCTGTTCGAGCCTCTCGGTGGTGGCATCTTCTTCCTGATGGTGCTGGTGGTCTTGCCGGTCTTCTTCCTGCGGCTGCGCCCCTTTGCGCCCTCTGCGCAGGAGAGTGCTCCAGCCTGATATTTGTCTATTTGAATCATCACCTAACAAAAGGGAGAGCCACGGCTCTCCCTTTTTCGTTGCTGCGGTTTGCAGCGTTACTGCTGCTCGCCCAGATAGAGGCGGCTGAGGCGGCGCCAGGTATCCGAGCCGATGGTGCCGGCAAGCAGCTCATTGGATGCAGCATCAAAGCGGCCATCCGGCAGCCAGCCCAGTTGGGGCAGCAGTTGCGCCAGCGTCACGTCATTGTGTTGCAGCTCCCGCTCCAGCGCTTCCCAGAAGGCGCTCCCCTTGACGTAAAAGAGCGGGTAGTAGGAGCGATCGCCAGCCAGCACCTCGCGAGCTGCTCGATAGAGGCCGCTCTCGCTATGAGGTAGCAGTTTGCCCCGCTCGGCCAGCTCGTTGACCGCCGTGACCTGATGCAGCCGAAAGCGGCGCAGCGCCTTGATGGCGAAGTACTCGGCGCGGCTTTCGTTGACCCAGGTGGGCTGTGGAGCTGTGCGGCGAGCGCTGAGGATATGCACCGCCTCGTGGGCCGAGGTGCGCAGCAGGCGCAAGGGGGCCTGTGGCGTCGGTTTGCCAGCCTCGGTGGGGTAGTTGGCGACAAACACCTGATCTCCGGCGGCGCCGCCGAGGGAGCGGGTCGCCACATCCCGCCCCAGCCACACCAGTTGCCATGGATGAGCGGGTGGATCCACATCGAGCTGGAAGGCCAGATAGTCGATGATCTCATTCAGTTGCTGCTGCAAGGCCGGCAGATCGAGCTGATTGGCGGTCTCGTCATGGCTCAGCACCAGCCGCGGATCCGGCTTGGTGACGGGCACTGTGTCCAGACCAAACGGCAGGATCAGCGGCGGTTGGTTGACATCCGGCAGCGGTTGGCAGCTGCCATCCGGCAGACAAACCTTTCCTTGGCGACTCCCCATCTGGCGCACAAAGTTACCCCACTCGGTCAATAGCCACTGATTGGGAGCAAACAGAAGCGACTGTTGGACCGAGGCATCTGCACCCAGTGCCGGAGCCGGTGTGAGCGTGATCTGCCAGCCAACCTCTTTGCAGGAGAAAGGTTGGTTGAGGGCAACCGGCTGGTTGTCTGCAAGGCAGACTAGCGCGAGAGTCGGCTCGGCACTGCCCGGCAACTGACGGGCGGGGAGCAGGGTAAAAGGAGGCTCGCCCTGCATGGTGAGGCGCACTTGCAGCACGTTGGCGCTGACGCCCTGCTCGACAAGGTAGCGGGGGCCGCTCGCGTTATCGCTGGCGCAGGCCCACAGCGGCAGCAGCCACAGGGCAAACAGGGTGATATGACGACTCATAAGGGGGTTAGCGCTCCTGCTCGTAGCCCAGCAGATCGCCGGGCTGGCATTTGAGTTCACGGCAGATGGCCTCCAGAGTGGAGAAGCGCACCGCCTTGGCGTGGCCATTCTTGAGGATCGAGAGGTTGGCCTCGGTGATGTCGATGCGCTGGGCCAGCTCGCGGGCGGTCATTTTGCGCTCTGCCAGCAGGGCATCGAGGCGGATGATAATGGGCATACGTTCCTCACACCGTCAGTTGCTGTTCATCGGCCAGCAGTTTGGCCTCGCGCATGACCAGTGCCAGCGCCAGTACGATCAGTCCCGCCAGCAGTACCCGGAAATCTGAGGTACTCAGCGCTATTGTACCGAGTACTTCCGGGCCTCTCATGGTGAGCACCGTATCCAGCAAGGGGGTCAGGATCAATTCGACCAGGAAGGTTGCACAGAGCAGCACTCCGATCTGCCGGTAGCGGCGGATCTGCTCGAAGGTGAAGAGCAGACCGGCGCGGTAGCCGCGAAACAGCTGACGCAGTTGCCAGAGCATCATCATAAAGACCAGATCCGGCAACAGCTGTACCAGGGTGCCGAGCAGCCGGGTGGAGAAGTGAAGGGGATAGTCGGCAGGATTGATGCCGGGGCGGCTCAAGATGGTGTTGAGCTTCTCCTGCAGAAAATCGGCGCCACCGAAGGGGGTCCACACCTCCAGCAAGGTGATCAAAGGGGTTGCCAGCAGTGCCAGCAGTAGCAGCCATTCGATCAGCATGCTCGAGCGTTCGAGTTTGTTGGAGATCATCTCATTCCTCACTGTGATGGTTTTATCTGAAAGGTAAAGTTTATCGTTTATCAATATTTACACCGGCAATGTTTATTGTTTTGCGATATACAGTCAAGATAAAACTTATTGAAAAACGATAATTTCAATCTGTCCGAAGGGGATGACTTTTGGCTGCTGCCTCTCTAGACTGGCGAGGCTGTATACAAAAACTCAACATGGACAAGGAGTTATCGATGCACCAGGGATGGCTGCTGATCGGATTGTCGCTCACCTATCTGGGGCTGCTGTTTCTGATCGCCTTCGTGGCAGACAAGCACAAACGGCACCGTCTCAAGGGGCAACCGCTGCTCTACAGCCTGTCGCTGGCGGTCTACTGCACCTCCTGGACCTTCTTCGGCACCGTGGGGCAGGCGAGTGAATCCCCCTGGTCGCCGGTGCCCATCTACCTTGGCCCCATGCTGGTCTTTCTGTTTGGCTGGCGGCTGCTGGCCCGCCTTATTCTGGTGGCCAAGCGCGAGCACATCACCTCCATCGCAGACTTTATCGCCGCCCGTTACGGCAAATCCCAGCGGCTCGCCATGGTGATCGCCCTCATCGCCATCATGGGGATCCTCCCCTATCTGGTGTTGCAGCTTAAAGCCATCGTCACCGGGCTGGATCTGCTGATGGTCAACAGCGGCGGCATCAGCCCGACCAGCAATACCAGCGAGTTGGCGCTCGGGGTCACTCTGCTGCTGGCGCTGTTCAGCATCCTGTTCGGTACCCGCCATCTCGATGCCACCGAGCACCACAGGGGGATGGTGGTGGCCATCGCTTTCGAGTCGGTGGTCAAATTGCTGGCCTTTATCGCGGTGGGGGGCTTTGCCCTCTGGCTGATCCTGAGCAAACCGGGCGAGGCTCACGAACAGGTGACCCGTGACTTTTTTGCGCAGGTGGTGGCGGTGAGCCCCGGCAACCTGCTGGAGCTTGCCATCTATACGGTGCTGGCGATGTGCGCCGTCATCTGCCTGCCGCGCCAGTTTCATGTGACTGTGGTGGAGAACAATCAGGGGCAGGATCTGCACTGGGCACGCTGGATCTTCCCGCTCTACCTGTTCGTGATGGGGCTTTTTATCTGGCCGCTGGCGCTGGCGGGCAAGCAGTGGGTAGGTGCCGATATGGCCTCCGACACCTATGTGATCAGTCTGCCGATGGCCCTCGGTTTCGATGGCATGGCGATGCTGGCGTTTCTCGGCGGCACCTCGGCGGCCACCGGCATGGTGATCGTCTGCACCATAGCGCTGGCGATCATGGTGAGCAATGATCTGGTGCTGCCGGTGCTGCTGCGCCGCTTCTGGCGGCAGGGGCGCGACGAGCGGCTGGTGCGGCTGCTGCTGCAGGTGCGCCGTGGCGCCATCCTGCTGATCTTGCTGGCGGCCTGGGGGCTCTACCTCTGGCTCGGCGATCTCACCAGCCTTTCCCGCATCGGCTATCTCTCCTTTGGCGCGGTGGCCCAGTTTGCACCGGCCCTGCTGCTCGGTCTCTACTGGCGTCACGGCAATCGCAAGGGGGTCTATCTTGGGTTGAGCCTCGGGGTGAGCCTCTGGTTCGTGACCCTGCTGGTGGAGAGCGGGTTGCTGGCCGGTTCACCGCTGGCTGAACTGCTGGCGCCGCCGGACTGGCCTGCGTTTCGCGAGCTGAGTCTCGGGGCCTGGTGCATCTTCCTGAGTCTGCTATTCAACCTGCTCGGTTATGTGGCGGGCTCGCTGCTGTCGCGCCCTGCGGTGAGCGAGCGGCTGCAGGCGGCCAACTTTGTCGGCAAGCCGAGTCGCGATACCGCTGCCCTCTATCAGGCGCGGGTCTCGGTCAAGGAGCTGGAGATGCTGGCGGCCCGCTTTGTCGGCTCAAGCCGGGTCAAGCGTGCCTTTGGTCGCTTCGCCGGAGAGCGGGGCGGCACCCTTGCGCCACAGATGCAGGCTTCGGCCGAGCTTATCGCACACACCGAGCGGCTGCTGGCGGGGGTGTTTGGTACCTCCTCGGCACGGCTGGTGCTCGCCTCTGCCCTGCAGGGGCGCAACATGCAGCTCGAGGAGATCGCCACCATCGTCGATGAGGCCTCCGACGTGTTTCGCTTCAACCGAGGCTTGTTGCAGGGGGCGATCGAGCATATCGGGCAGGGGATCTCGGTGGTGGACAGGGAGCTTCGGCTGGTGGCCTGGAACCGCCGTTACATCGAGCTGTTCCACTATCCGCCGGGGCTTATTCAGGCAGGGCGTCCCATTGAAGAAATCATCCGCTACAACGCCCAGCAAGGGCTCTGTGGCCCCGGTGATATCGAGGATCACGTGGCGCGGCGGGTCGCCTTTATGAAGCGCGGCAGCGCCCATATCTCGGCGCGGGAGCGCCCGGATGGGCGGGTGATCGAGATGCAGGGCAACCCCATGCCAGCCGGCGGTTTTGTCATGACCTTTACCGATATCACGCCGTTTCGCGATGCGGAGCGGGTGCTGCGCGAAGCGAACGAACATCTGGAGGCACGGGTGGCCGAGCGTACCCGTGAGCTCTCCGAACTCAACCGCCAACTGCTGCTGGTGAACCAGCAGGTGGAGCGGGCCAATCAATCCAAGAGCCGTTTTCTGGCTGCGGTTAGCCACGATCTGACCCAACCCCTTAATGCCGCCAAGCTGTTTACCTCCTCACTGCTGGAGATGTTGCCCGATGCTGGCGAGCAGGCCCGCATCGCCCGCCATATCGATGATGCGCTGGGGGCGACCGAGGATCTCATCACCGATTTGCTCGATATCTCGCGGCTCGAAGCGGGCAAGTTCAAGGCCAAGAAGCTCGACTTTGCCCTGCGCGATCTGCTCGACAACCTCAAGGCGGAGTTTGGCGTGCTGGCGCAGGCGGGGGGGATCCACTTCTCGGTGGTGGAGAGCAAGCATGCGGTACACAGCGATGTGCGGCTACTGCGCCGGGTGCTGCAGAACTTCCTGACCAATGCGTTTCGCTACAACCCGGGCGGTAGGGTGCTACTTGGTTGCCGCCGGATGGGGGAGAAGATCCGCATCGAGGTATGGGACAACGGCCCCGGCATCCCGCAGGACAAGCAGGAGGCTATTTTTGACGAGTTCTCCCGCCTCGATCACTCCCGTACCGCCAAGGAGCAGGGGCTGGGTCTGGGGCTTGCCATCGCCCGCGGCATCTCGCAGGTGCTCGGTCATCAGCTCACATTGCAGAGCTGGCCGGGCAAGGGGTCGGTCTTTGCGGTGACCCTCAATCTGGCGACCCGGCCGGTCACGGCCCATCAGCTGGCTGCGCCGGTGGCGCGCGACAGCCAGCTGGAAGGTGTAGCCGTGCTCTGTATCGACAACGAGCGGGACATTCTGACCGCCATGAGCACCCTGCTCGGCCGCTGGGGCTGCGAGGTGCGCTGCGCCGTCGATCTGGCCGAAGCCGAGGCGCTGATAGCAGAGGGGTTTGTGCCACGGCTGGTGCTCTCCGATTACCACCTCGACGATGGCAAGACCGGGTTGGAGGCGCTCGCTGCCCTGCAGCGGGTGTGTGGCGATGAACTGGGAGGCATCATCATCAGTGCCGATCGCAAGAGCGAGCTGCAGGCGCAGATCCGCGAGCGGGGGTATGGCTACATCAGCAAACCGGTCAAACCGCTCAAACTGCGAGCCCTGATGAACAGCCTGCTGCTGCGCTAGCCGCATCCGGGGCAGCTAGCCGTGAACCGGCTCACAAAACCGTGCAATGATCCCGTGGACCCTGGTCATGGATGAATGCCGATAACAGAGATTTATTGGCGAAGATATCTTCATCTTCCTGCGCAATCGCCGCCAGTTACAGTATTGGCTTGCCACTGTCGGTGAACGCCGACAGTGGCAGACCGGATTGGCTCACTCTATAGTCGGGATGCGATTTTTTGCATCGCAAATGAAGTAACCGAAGGGCAAACCGATCGCAAGATCGGGACGCAAAGCTTCCGGTCCAGGGATGAGCCGTACTTGAGATAGCGGGGCCACCACAGGTTGTTGTGCACCTTTGCCAAGAGGCCGCACTGCCGTCTGCGTTACCTGTCAGGGCGTAGCCCTTTTCGTTGCCAACATAACGAAATAGGGAAATATAAAAATGCTAAGTCCAAAGCCTACCATGCTGGCCCTCGCGGTCGGTCTGTGCTGCGCCTCGTCCGCTTATGCTGCGGCGCCCGGCAAGCCCACCATCGGATGGGGCCCCACCAAGTTTTCCATCGTTGAAGTCGATCAGGCGGCCACTGCCTACAACAATCTGGTCAAGGTAAAGGATGCCGCTGATGTGGAGGTGAACTGGAACCTCTGGAGCGGCGATCTGGGCCAGAGTGCCAAGGTGCTGCTCAATGGTCAGGAGGTGTGGTCTGGCCCCTCGGCCGCAGCGGGCAGCGCCAAATTCAAGGTGAAGAAAGGGGGGCGCTACCAGATGCAGGTAGCGCTGTGCAACGCCGATGGCTGCACTCTCTCCGACAAGAAGGAGATAGTGGTCGCCGATACCGATGGCAGCCATCTGGCGCCGCTCAAGGCGCCGCTGCAGGAGAACAACAAGCCCTACGCCAACAAGTCCGGCAAGGTGGTGGGGACTTACTATGTGGAGTGGGGGGTCTATGGCCGCAAGTTTACGGTGGACAAGATCCCGGCCCAGAACCTGACCCATATCCTCTATGGTTTCACCCCCATCTGCGGCGGGGATGGCCTCAACGACAGCCTCAAGGAGATCGAAGGGAGCTTCCAGGCGCTGCAGCGGGCGTGTGCCGGCCGGGCCGACTTCAAGGTGGCGATGCACGATCCCTGGGCCGCCATCCAGATGCCGCAAGGCAGCCTCACTGCCCATGACGAGCCCTACAAGGGCAACTTTGGCGCCCTGATGGCGCTCAAGCAGGCCTATCCAAACCTCAAGATTCTCCCCTCGGTCGGCGGCTGGACCCTCTCCGATCCCTTCTATTTCCTCGGTGACAAAACCAAGCGCGATGTGTTTGTCGGCTCGGTGAAAGAGTTCCTGCAGACCTGGAAGTTCTTCGATGGTGTGGATATCGACTGGGAGTACCCGGGCGGACAGGGGGCCAACCCGAAACTGGGCAGCCCGAGTGATGGTGCCACTTATGTGGCCCTGATGAAGGAGCTGCGGGCCATGCTCGACGAGCTGGAGGCCGAGACTGGTCGCCAGTATGAGCTCACTTCCGCCATTGGCGCGGGGGGCGACAAGATCCAGGATGTGGACTACAAGGCGGCCCAGCCCTACATGGACCACATCTTCATGATGACCTACGACTACAACGGTGCCTGGAGCAACACCGAGCTGGGCCACCAGACCAACCTCTATGCGGCGAGCTGGGATCCCGATACCAAGTACACCACCGACAAGGCGGTCAATCAGCTACTGGCGCAGGGGGTTGAACCGGGCAAGCTGGTGGTCGGTGCCGCCATGTATGGCCGTGGCTGGACCGGGGTGAGCGGTTATCAGGGCAACAACCCCTTCACCGGCAAGGCGACTGGCAAGGTGAAAGGCACCTGGGAGGACGGGGTGGTGGATTACCGCGACATCGTCAACAACCGGATGGGGGCTGGCTGGGAGAAGGGCTACGACGAGGTGGCCGAGGCGCCCTATCTGTTCAAGGCGGCGACCGGCGATCTCATCACCTATGACAACGAGCGCTCGGTCAAGGCCAAGGGGCAGTATGTGCAGGCCAACAAGCTCGGTGGCCTCTTCTCATGGGAGATCGACGCCGACAACGGCGACATCCTCAATGCCATGCATGAAGGGCTGGGCCACGGCGAGGGGACGACTCCACCAGCCAACAAGCCGCCAGTGGCCAACGCGGGCAGCGATCTGAGTGTCACCGGCCCGACCGAGGTGACGCTGAACGGCTCCGCGTCCCATGACCCGGAAAATGGCGCCCTCACCTATAGCTGGAAGCAGGTCTCCGGCCCGCAGGCCGCTCTGCTTGATGCCACTCAGGCCAAGGCCCGGGTTGTACTCGATGCCGTGTCCGCCGACATCAATTTGGTGTTCGAGCTGACGGTGACCGATGACCAGCAGTTGAGTGCCAAGGATCAGGTGGTGGTGACCAACAAGGCGCCGCAGGCCAATCTGGCGCCGGTGGTGAGTCTACCTGCCACGGCCTCTGTGGAGGCGGGCAAGCAGGTGACCATCAAGGCGACCGCCTCTGATCCGAACGGTGATCCGTTGACTTATCAGTGGAGTGTGCCGGCAGGCATCACCGCAACGGGTCAGAACAGCGCCACTCTGGTGGTCACCGGCCCGAGCGTCACCAGCGACACCAGCTATGACCTGAGCGTCACCGTCTCCGACGGCGGGCTGGATGCCAGCGCGGCAACCCGTCTGACGGTCAAACCGGCCAGCAGCGGCGGTGGTTGCACGGCGACCGATCCGGATGCGGCCAACTGGCCAGTCTGGAAAGCGGCAAGCACCTATAACAGCGGTGACAAGGTGAGCCACAACCAGCTGGTGTGGCAGGCCAAGTACTGGACCCTGGGCAACGAACCTAGCCGCACCGCGGATCAGTGGCTGCTGGTGAGCAAGGTGCAACTGGGTTGGGATGCCAATGTGGCCTACAACGGTGGCGAGCTCACCACCCATAACGGCCGTCAGTGGAAGGCGCAGTACTGGACCAAGGGCAATGAGCCCGGCAAACACGACGTCTGGCAGGATGTGGGAGCCGCCAGCTGTAAATAAGCATTGAATGGTGGCGGGGCATGCCGGTCATGCCCCGTTTTTTCTCCCTGCTTCGCCACATTCTGGCGGGTCTGCCAACCGGTTTCCCCACCCAGCTTCTCTTTTGTGCCTGCAAAGCAGCCCTTCCGAACTAGTGATTAATGCTCTCCCCGATAGCTGGCATCGGTGCCGCACGTTGCTCTTTGTGGTGCCGCTTGTGTTGGTACATGTCGGCATCGGCTCTGGCAAACGCAGCGGCAAAGTCGCCGCGATAGGGGGCCATCCCCATGCTGCACGAGATAGTGGGGGAGGCGCTGGCCAGCATGGTGGTCAGCCTGATCATCGCCTGTTGCAGTTCGGTCGATGTCAGAGTGGTGAGCAGCACAAACTCATCCCCGCCGAAGCGGGCGGCAATCACTCCCTGACCAAAGTGCTGGCGTATCCCAGCAGCGATAAGGCGCAGGGCCTGATCACCGGCCAAATGGCCACTGCTGTCATTGAGCTGCTTGAGATTGTCCATGTCGATCAGCAGCAGGGTGCCTTCCGGCTGCCCCTGCAGAGCGAGTTCGAATTGCTGGCGATTGGCGAGCCCGGTCAGCTGGTCGGTATTGGCCAGCTGATAGATTCGGCGGGACTGCTGATAGATGGTGATGGCGTGGCGAATATCCCGCGCCAGGATCGCCATCAGGTGGCTGTCGTAGCGGGTAAAGGCATTACGTTTGCTGCTGTCCATATTGATCATGCCGTAGAGCTGACCATCGATATGGATCGGGGTCGCCAGCGTGGCCTGGATGGGCAGGTCGGTGCAGTTGACCAGCAGCTCTCTGTCCTGTTCGGATAGGGGCATGGTGGCATTTATCTTCGACAGGTCGTTGATCAGCAGTGTTTTGTTGCAGCGCCCCTGAGTCAGCTTGTACTGAAATGTGTGCTCCAGCGGCAGATTGATCCGCCGCAGTTTCACCAGATCCATGCCGATGGCGGCTTCATACCTCAACATGCCTGTGCCCGGCAGCAGCTTGATCAGGCAGCCCATCTCGGCTCCTGGGATCAACATCACTGCTCGTCTGAGCAGGTCCTCCAGAAAGGCCTCTTCGGTCTGGTATTGCGCCGAGTTGCGGGCCAGTTCGGCGGTGGTTTCGTTGATCTTGAGCGCCTCACTCAGATGCTGCCACTGGCGGTGCAGATGGTAGCGGTAGTGGCGATAGAGCCAGAAGGTGCAGATAAGGTAGCTCTGGACTAGCAAGGTGCTGGCAAGCGGCGCCCTTTGCCAGCCATTGAGGCTGTTGATAAGCCAGATCATCCCGGCCAGTGGCAAGGCATAAATCGTCAAACGAACAAATTTGTCGTATCTGGATAACCGGGTGCGTGAGGGCAATTCGCTGGGCATGAAGACACCTGCTGGCCATGCAAAGCGGCGATTATAAATTCATTAGTTGCGATACAGATGGGTCTTTTGTCGCATATTGTTCTTACTCATTGATTTTTCTCAATTTGGTGTGATGCAGATCAAAAAAATGGTGTGAGGTATCTGGTTGGTGGTGATGAGATTATGTCTGCATATCCGGCTGTTTTTTAAACATTAATTTCTTGAAAGTGGGTAATTGTCGGGGTTGGTAACCGGTGGGCTGGCAATGGTCCGATTCGCTTACTTATCAGAATTACCCTACAGTCAATCGGCGATTATTTATCGCCAGAAATAACGTTGTGACAAGGGCAAACCGATTGAAAAGTCGGGACGCAAAGCTTCCGGTCTAAGGGTCAAGACGACCTAGGATAGCGGGGCCACCACAGTAGAATGCAGGCTGCCTTTGCCAAGGGGTGGCCGTTTTTGTGTCACCTGTCGTGTTGCGTTGCCCTTTCGTTTTTCCAATAACGAAAAGGAAAGCAATATGCTAAGTCCAAAACCCGCACTGCTGGCCATGATGGTCGGCACCCTGCTCGCCTCCTCCGCCGCTTATGCGGCAGCTCCCGGCAAACCCGCTATCGGTTGGGGCCCCACCAAGTTTGCCATCGTCGAAATCAGCCAGTCCGCGACCGCTTATAACGAGCTGGTCAAGGTGAAGGATGGCGCCGATGTGACCGTCACCTGGAATCTCTGGAACGGCGATATTGGCCAGAGTGCCAAGGTGCTGCTGGATGGCAAGGAGGTGTGGTCCGGTCCCTCTTCCGCCGCGGGCACCGCCACCTTCAAGGTGCACAAGGGGGGCCGCTATCAGATGCAGGTCGCGCTATGCAACGGCGATGGCTGCACCCTGTCTGATGCCAAGGAGATCGTGGTCGCCGATACCGATGGCAGCCACCTTGCGCCGCTCAAGCCTGCCCTGCAGGAGAATAACAAACCCTATGTCAACAAGTCCGGCAAGGTGGTCGGTACCTACTATGTGGAGTGGGGGGTCTATGATCGCAACTTCACCGTGGACAAGCTGCCGGCCCAGAACCTGACCCATATCCTCTATGGCTTCACCCCGATCTGTGGCGGTGATGGCCTCAACGACAGCCTCAAAGAGATTGCCGGCAGCTTCCAGGCGCTGCAACGTGCCTGTGCCGGGCGCAAGGATTTCCAGGTCGCCATTCACGATCCTTGGGCTACGCTGCAAAAAGGGCAGGGGTCACTGGTCGCCTGGGATGAGCCCTACAAGGGCAACTTCGGCAATCTGATGGCTCTCAAGCAGGCTTATCCGGACCTGAAGATCCTCCCCTCCGTCGGTGGCTGGACCCTTTCCGACCCCTTCTTCTTCATGCATGACAAGGCCAAGCGTGACGTGTTCGTCGCCTCGGTCAAAGAGTTCCTGCAGACCTGGAAGTTCTTCGACGGTGTCGACATCGACTATGAGTTCCCGGGCGGCGACGGTGCCAACCCCAATCTGGGGGACAAGACCAAAGATGGGGAAACCTATGTGCTGATCATGAAGGATCTGCGCGCCATGCTCGACGAGCTGGAGGCCGAGACCGGTCGCACCTATCAGCTCACCTCCGCCATCGGGGCCGGTTACGACAAGATTGAGGATGTGGATTACAAGGCTGCCCAGCAGTACATGGACCACCTCTTCGTGATGAGCTACGACTACAACGGTGCCTGGAGCAATACCTCCCTGGGTCATCAGGCCAACCTCTATCAGGCCACCAACGGCTCGGCCAACAAGCGCTACAACACTGATGCAGCGGTACAGCAACTGCTGGCGCAAGGGGTCGACTCGGAAAAGCTGGTGATCGGTGCCGCCGCCTACGGTCGCGGCTGGAAAGGGGTGAGCGGATATCAGGGCAACGATCCCTTCACCGGCACCGCCACCGGCAAGATCAAGGGCTCCTGGGAAGATGGCGTGCTGGATTATCGCCACATCGTCAACAGCCATATGGGCGCAGGCTGGGAGTACAACTACGACGAGACTGCCGAAGCGGCCACCCTGTTCAAGCCCTCCACCGGCGAGCTGATCACCTATGACGACGAGCGCTCGGTCAAGGCGAAAGGCCAATACGTGCTGGCCAACAAGCTGGGCGGGCTCTTCTCCTGGGAGATCGATGCCGACAACGGTGACATCCTCAACGCCATGCATGAAGGTCTCGGCCACGGCGAAGGGGTCACTCCGCCAGCCAACAAGCCGCCGGTCGCCAACGCGGGCAGCGATGTGGCGGTGACCGGCCCGGCTACCCTGACGCTGGATGGCTCAGCCTCCCACGATCCGGAAAAAGGCTCTCTGACCTACAGCTGGAAGCAGGTTTCCGGTCCGCAAGCCGTGCTGGGTGATACCACGCAGGCCAAGGTGCGGGTCGATGTGAATGCCGTGAGCGCAGATACCGCGCTGGTGTTCGAGCTGACGGTGACCGATGACCATCAACTGACCGCCAAGGATCAGGTAGTGGTGACCAACAAGGCGCCGCAACCCAACCTGCCACCAGTGGTCACATTGCCTGCCAGCGTCAAGGTGGAAGCCGGCAAACAGGTGAGCATTACTGCCAAGGCATCCGACCCCAATGACGACGAGCTGATCTATCAATGGCAAGTGCCTGCCGGTATCACGGCGACCGGCCAGAACAGTGCCACCCTGGTGGTCACCGCCCCGGCGGTGGATACCGAAACCGGTTATGACCTTTCAGTGACCGTCTCCGATGGCGCACTCGACACCAACGCGGCCACCCGTCTCACCGTCACGCCAATCAACGAAGGTGGTGAGGGGGGCTCTTGCAGCACCACAGATCCGGAAGCGGCCAACGTCCCCGCATGGCAGGCCAGCAAGGTCTATAACGGCGGTGACAAGGTGAGCCACAACCAGCTGGTATGGCAGGCCAAGTACTGGACTCAGGGTAATGAGCCGAGCCGCGCCGCCGATCAGTGGGCGCTGGTGAGTCAGGTTGATCTGGGTTGGAACGCAGCCGTTGCCTACAACGGCGGGGATCTCACCAACCACAGCGGCCGTCAGTGGAAGGCCAAGTGGTGGACTCAAGGCAATGAGCCGGGCAAGCACGATGTCTGGCTGGATATCGGGGCAGCAAGCTGTAACTGAGGCCTCCTCACCGATGACGGGGCATGGCGACATGCCCCTCATTCCCGGTAGCAATATGAACGAGAACCCGACAATGACCACAAATGTGACCCGAATCGCTGCCCTCATCATGGCAACCCTGGCGGCTGGCCCCCTGTCTGCCGCCACCTCGCCCCTGATATTCAATGACACGACACCGCAAAGCGATCTGGCGGGTAGCTTGGCTGCCAGAGTGCAGTTTGCCCAGAGCCAGATCCTGCCTTCCCATCCCAAAGAGGGGGATCGCCAACCCATCCTGACCAGCCTGCGCAAGAGCCTGCTGCTGGTGAAACCGCTCCAGGCCGACGGGGTGACCCCCATAACGGTGGAGGCCCGTGACGGCAGCGGCAAGCTGCTGGGCACCCTGACCTTGTTGCCGCCATCGGCGCTGCCAGAGACTGTCTACCACCTCGCGGGGGTTCCCGAAGGGGGAGTGAGCTTCGTCCCGGAGAGCGGCACCACTGCCGTCATCAGCAGCAGTGCTGATTTGGCCAAACTGAGCGACAAGAGCGGCGCCTTCCTCAAGGAGCGGCTCACTGGTCGCGCGCTGGTGGAGATCCAGACCGCCGACGGCCGCTGGGTTCGGGATATCTACCTGCCCGTGAGCCCGGAGCTGGAGGGCAAGATGGTGCGGATCCGCTCCAGCGCCGGTTATAACTCGACGGCCTTCTATGGCGAGCGACAGGTGACCGTTTCCCGTGGCCAGACCCTGCAGTTCAAGTTTGCCAATGGGCAGTGGTTCCGCGAGGGGGAGCTGGAGAACAACCGCATCACCTATGCAGCGGATACCTGGAGCGGCGAGCTGCCTGCCGAGTGGATCCAGCCCGGACTGAACCTCTCCGTTCGTCAGGGCAATCTCAGTGGTGAACTGCGTGATATCAAAGTCGGCGCCCCCGGCGAGCTGCTGCTGCACACCATCGACATCGGCATGCTCACCACGCCACGGGATCGCTTTGCCTTTGCCAATGACAAGGAGGCCCATCGCGAATACTTCCAGACCATTCCGGCCAGCCGGTTGATCGTCAGTCAGTATGCACCGCTCTCCCTGCCTGAGGTGATGCTGCCCAATGGCACATTACTGACCGACTTTGACCCGAGCGAAGGGGGCTGGCATGGCGGCACCATGCGCCAGCGCATCGGCAAGGAGCTTATCTCCCACGGTATCGACAATGCCAACTACGGCATCAACAGCAGTGCCGGTGAAGGGGAAGGAAGCCATCCCTTTGTGGCGGCCCAGCTGACGGCGCACAACAGTCGCGGCAAGTATGCCAATGGAGTTCAGGTGCACGGAGGTTCCGGTGGCGGTGGCATCGTCACGCTGGATGATTCGCTGGGCAACGAGTTCAGCCACGAGGTGGGCCACAACTTCGGCCTTGGCCACTATGTGGATGGTTTCCGCGGCTCGGTTCATCGCAGTGCCGATCAGCTCAACTCCAGCTGGGGCTGGGACAGTGACAAACACCGTTTCATCCCCAACTTCTCACCGATCCGCACCAATGAGGATGCCTGTCTGGATGGCCAGTGCCAGCCACCGTTCGATGGCCGCAAGTTTGGCCACGATGCGATGGCAGGCGGCCGCCCTCTCTCCGGCGCCAACCGTTTCACCCTCTATACCCCCAATTCTGCCGCCATCATCCAGCGTTTTCTGGAGAGCAAGGCGGTGTTCGATGCCAACTCGGCCACCGGCTTTAGCAAGTGGAACAGTGCGACGGCCTGGATGGAGCCCTATCAGCACACAATCGAGGGGATCGAGAAGGTCGATGCCCCCATGGATGCCCTGAGCGAGGCAGGACTGAGTGCCCTGCTGGCGGATTACGGCTTGGTCAGGGTCGCCATGTGGGATGGTCGCTGGACCCGTGATATCCGGGTGCCGATTGCCTCTGCGGACAACCGTGGGCGCAGTCTGACCATCGATCACGGGGCCGGTTACAACAGCCACCTTTTTATCAACGGCAAGGATATCCTGGTGAGCAGGGGCTTCAAGAAGAGCTTCACCTCGGATGGCCAGAGCTGGGTGGATGTCTCCCCCATCGATACCAAGGTTGCGCGCAAGCCCGAGCAGTTCGGCGTGCCGGTGACCACCCTGGTGGGTTATTACGATCCGCAAGGAGCCCTGCGCAGCTACATCTATCCGGCTCTGCACGGCGCCTATGGTTTCACCTACCCGGATGACAGCAGCACCCTGTCCGTCAATGACTGCCAGTTGCAGGTGGAGACCCGCGATGGTCTACAGCGCTTCAGGCTGGCCAATCACAGAGCGGCCAGCAGCGTCATGAACAAGTTCCACATCAACCTGCCTACCGCCAGCGAGCCCGGTCGCGCCACTATCCAGTGCCGTGGCCAGACACTGGTACAGCAGAGCTTGTTGCCACCGCAGCAGACCCTCTCCTTTACCGTCAACGGGCGGCCGCTGGAGCAGGGCGTGGTGGAAAACCAGCCTCCGGTGGTGACCGTGCCGGCGCAGCTCGGCGGCATCGGCGGTGAGTGGCTGACCATCACTGCCGAGGCGAGCGATCCCGAGGGGGATGCGCTGAGCTACCGCTGGCACTTCCCGACGGGCTGGCAGGTAGAAGGCGAGAGCAGTGCCAGCCTGCGTCTGCTACCGCCGGCTGTCACCACCAGCGAGCAGCATGAGCTGAGTGTGAGCGTCTCGGATGGGGTACATCAGAGCGAAGGGCGCGTCGTGCTGACGCTGGAGCCCGTGGTCGACGGCTCTTGCAACACCACCGACCCGGAAGCGGCCAACGTTCCCGCATGGCAGGCCAGCAAGGTCTACAACGGTGGCGACAAGGTGAGCCACAACCAGCTGGTATGGCGTGCCAAGTACTGGACTCAGGGCAATGAACCGGGCCGCGTCGCCGATCAGTGGGCGCTGGCGAGTCAGGTTGAGCTGGGCTGGAGCGCGACCGTTGCCTACAACGGCGGTGAGCTGACCAACCACAACGGCCGTCAGTGGAAGGCCAAGTGGTGGACTCAAGGCAACGAGCCGGGCAAACACGATGTCTGGCTGGATGTCGGGGCGGCAAGCTGCCCCTAGGTTGAGTCCATGATGAAGATGGCGGAGCCTGTTCAGGCAGGCTCCGCCTTTTGCCACAAAACCATAGAGAGCAACAATAATGAAAAAAAACCGCATCACCCTTCTGCTTGCCGGCATGATGCTGAGCGGCCACCTGTGGGCGGCCGAGGCATACGACATCAACAAATCCTACCCGGGCGGCAGCCAGGTCAATTACAACGGCCAGGTTTTCGAGGCCAAGTGGTGGGTCAACCCGGGTCAGACTCCGGGCATGGCGGCCGCCAATGAGTGGGATACCCCGTGGAAGCTTGTCGGCGAAGGGGAAGTGACCCCGCCGGACACCGGTGGCGATGACAAGCCCAATCCGCCGACGCCTACCCCGCCGGATGGCAGCACCACCCCCGTCTATATGAGCCAGGCCGAGCTGGATGCCAAAGAGAAGGCGCTGACCGACTTCCCGGCGATGGAAGCGGTCAAGGCCTCCATCGCTACCCGGGACAATCTGGTGGTCGAGGCGGTGCAGCCGGGCCGTGCCGACAACCCGGGCAACGTCAAGCGGGTCGAAAGCCTGCTGAGCGAGAGCCAGTTCAACTACCTGTTCCCGCTACGCGCCCCCGAGTACACCTATCGTGGCCTGTTGCAGGCGGCGGCCAAGTTCCCGGCCCTGTGCAGCGACTACAGCGACGGCCGCGATGCTGACGCCATCTGCCGCAAGACCCTGGCGACCATGTTCGCCCACTTCGCCCAGGAGACCGGTGGCCATGAAAACTGGCGCCCGGAGGCCGAGTGGCGTCAGGCGCTGGTCTACGTGCGCGAGATGGGATGGAATGAGACCATGCGCGGCGGTTACAACGCCGAGTGCCGTCCCGATGTGTGGCAGGGTCAGCAGTGGCCGTGCGGTACGTTCGACAATGGCGAGTTCAAGAGCTACTTTGGCCGCGGTGCCAAGCAGCTCTCCTACAACTACAACTATGGCCCCTTCTCCGAGGCGATGTTCGGCACGGTGCGCACCCTGCTCGACCGCCCCGATCTGGTGGCCGACACCTGGCTGAACCTCGCCAGTGCGGTGTTCTTCTATACCTATCCGCAGCCGCCCAAGCCTTCCATGCTCCACGTCATCGATGGCACCTGGCAGCCGAATGACCATGACAAGCAGAACGGTCTGGTGCCGGGCTTCGGGGTCACCACCCAGATCATCAATGGTGGGGTGGAGTGCGGTGGCCCGGTCGAGCACGCCCAGTCCCAGAATCGCATCAATTACTACCGCGAGTTTGCCAACTACCTCGGGGTGGCGGTGCCATCCGACGAGGTGCTGGGTTGCAAGAACATGAAGGTGTTTGACGACAATGGCGCCGGTGCCTTGCCCATCTATTGGGAGCAGGACTGGAGCTATGTGGCAGAGAACCCCAACGGCGGCAAGAGTTACGCTTGCAAGCTGGTGGGCTACCAGACCCGTTTCAGCGCCTTCAAGGCAGGGGATTACAGCCGCTGCGTTCAGCACTTCTATCCGGAGGTGGTGATCGAGGATAACGGCGGTGGCACCAACCTGCCACCGGTGGCCAATATCACGGGCCCGGCGCAGGCCGAAGGTGGCAGCAAGGTGACCCTTTCCGGCCAGCACTCCAGCGATCCGGAAGGCAAGCCGCTGACTTATGCCTGGACAATCCCAGCCGGTGCCTCTGCCCCGGCTCTGGATCAGGTCACTCTGGAGTTGACCCTGCCCAAGCCGACCAGCGATACCAAGCTGGACATCACACTGACGGTGACCGATGAAGGGAGCTTGAGCCGTAGCGCCACCCATAGCCTGCTGGTGAAAGGGGAGGAAGGGGGCGTAACGCCGCCTGACTATCCCGTCTATAAAGAGGGGACTCCCTACAAGGCGGGCGAGCGGGTCAGCAACGGCGGTGCCAGCTACGAGTGCAAACCGCACCCCTACACCGGCTGGTGCGCAGGTGCTGCCTGGGCCTATGAGCCGGGCAAGGGTACGGCCTGGGCCGATGCCTGGATCAAGCTCTGAGCCGTTTCAGGGTTACAAGGCTTACCGATTAGCCAGCGCACTATCTGGTGTAATCACAGTCTGGAGCAATAAAAGATGGGGCCTGCGGGCCCCATTCTTGTTTGGTGGAGTTCAGGTTTGGCCGTGGAACATCTGGCCCGGACAGGACAGCGCCTCGAAAGGGCTGTGTGATGATGTGTGTTGTAGTTTTATTACGTTTTCCGTGAAAGGCTTTCAGCAATTACTTGCCGTAGCGGAAGTAGTATTCACGGGTGGAGGGGGCATAGGCATCTTTCTCTACAACGCCGTTCTTGGTGGTTGCACCGCGCAGGTGGAACAGGACTGCCAGATTCTCAAACATGGTTTACCTCATCGCTCTGTCATTTATGGTTATGGTGTGTGACCTAGGTCACGGTTTGATCCTATGGTCATTTGTGAGCCAGATCAACTTTCCGTGTTGCAAATTTACAAAAATCATGGAAAGGGTTTTCAAATGCAATGCCCTTTATGGAAAGGCTTTCCCGAGGTGACGGGGGAGAAGCTGATTACCAGCCAGCATAAAGAGGTCTGAGAGCGGGGGGCGTTGCACGGGGAAAGAGGCTTGCTGCACGGCCTCTCCTGTATAGCTGCTTGAGCCGATTTGTGACATAAAACAGAGAGATAGCACGCGTCTTGCTGGTAAAAACAGCGAACTGCTGCAATTTTGACTAAACGAATCAGTCGTGGTTATTTTAGGGTTGACAGCAAAGCGGGTGATGCCTATCATGCGCCTCCGTTGCCGGAGATAACTTCGTCAGCGCCGAGGTGAGTTGGGGTTATAGCTCAGCTGGGAGAGCGCTTGCATGGCATGCAAGAGGTCCGCGGTTCGATCCCGCGTAGCTCCACCAAATTCTCCTCGAACAATCTGGAATCAAAGGGGTTATAGCTCAGCTGGGAGAGCGCTTGCATGGCATGCAAGAGGTCCGCGGTTCGATCCCGCGTAGCTCCACCAGATTCTTGATTGACATGAAGTACCCAGGGCAGTGTGGTGTGTATCACCTAGGCCGACCTTTGTGGGGTTATAGCTCAGCTGGGAGAGCGCTTGCATGGCATGCAAGAGGTCCGCGGTTCGATCCCGCGTAGCTCCACCATTATTTAGGATGAATGGCCGCCAGAACCATTCATTCAGTACCGAATTTGGGGTTATAGCTCAGCTGGGAGAGCGCTTGCATGGCATGCAAGAGGTCCGCGGTTCGATCCCGCGTAGCTCCACCAAATTCAGAGTGACTGCCGGTCATTCACACAAATCGGGGTTATAGCTCAGCTGGGAGAGCGCTTGCATGGCATGCAAGAGGTCCGCGGTTCGATCCCGCGTAGCTCCACCAAATTCTTGTTACAAGAAGCAAAAAGGCCACCGCATCGCGGTGGCCTTTTTGTTTTCTCCATCATTTATTTTCTCCATACGTCCGCGCCTTTCATTTGTACATCCAATGACCTGAATGAAAAAGCCCGCGAGACTCGCGGGCTTTGCTTGCACTATTCAGATGCGCTTGTGATTAACGGCGACGTCGCCAGGCCAGTGGCAACAGTGCCAGCAGGCCGAGTCCCAGTGCACCACCGCCTGAGGAGGTGTCCGGTTTGGTGGCATCGCTCTCCAGTCTCAGGTCGACGATGATGGGATCATGGTCGGAGGCACTGAAGGGGTTGTCAGACTTGAGCAGGGCGCCGGTGTACTGGCTGCCGTACTCGAACAGGGAGCTTTCGAAGGAGTTGATGTGCCAGTCGGCGACACCTGCCACCTTGCTGGCCAGCGCCGGGTTGGCCAGGGCATAGTCCAGGGTGCCCAGCTCCCCGTCGTAGCTGTAGGAGATGGCTTTCTCCTTGTTGAATTTGACGTTGAGATCGATCAGGCCGTAGCTGCGAGTCACTTCGCGACCGAGCTGTTCATAGGACTGCTCACCGATAAAGGTGTGGGAGGCTGATACGATCTTCCGCTCGCTGGTGGCCGGGTTGTAGTCGGTCAGTACCCGGATCGGATCTTCCTTGGCGTAGGAGTTGAAGTCGCCCACCAGCAGCACCTGGCCCGGCAGTTTGCTGACCGTTTCACCCAGCACCTTGGCGGCAGAGACCCGGAACTCGGTGCACTTGCCCTGCAGATCGGCCGGTTCTGTCTTGCCATCGCCATTTTCGTAGCAGCCTGACCCCTTGGATTTGAGGTGGTTGACCACCAGCGTCAGCGGCTCCTTGCTCTTGGCGAGGGTGAAGGTCTGAACCAGCGAGTCGCGCTGACCGGCTGTCTTGGCCACACCACCAGTGGTGTAGCGCTGCTCCGGCAGCTTGATGACGCTGGCATCTCCGCTGGGGGTGAGCAGGGCAGGACGGTAGATCATCGCCACCATGATGGCGTCGCCGCCGAAGAACTTGCCATCGGTAAGGGCAGTGACCGGCAGACGCACATAGGCGTAGTGTTTGCTCGCATCCTTCTGCTGTTCGTTGAGGCGGGTCACCAGATTGTGGAGGGCCGAGTTATCCTCGAAGCCGTTGTTCTCCATCTCCATCAGGCCGAGCAGATCGGCATCCATTTCGGTAATGGCATTAACGATTTTGGTGCGCTGTTTGTCGAACCCGACCAGGGTCTTGGCACCGCGGTTACAACTGTTTACTTTTGGATCTGTGTTATCTGCATCCGCCTGATCTTTGCACAAGACGTTGAGCGCGCCGCCAATGCTGGAGTGGCTGGTGAAGTAGTTGAGCACGTTGAAGCTGCCGATCCGCAGATCGCTGCCACTGACCCGGGCGGGAGCCGGCTGGCGGTCATCTTCCGGTGTGCGCAGCAGGGAGCCGGCGCTCAGGGTGACATCGCTGGGTACCACCAGACGGAAGGCATCCTTGTTGTAAATCACCACCCCTTCCAGGCCATTGAGCTGATCACCGATACGCAGATAGCCCTGATCTGCATCTAGCGCAGGGAACCAAGGCAGGGCTCCATTTTGTACTTTGAAATCAGACTCGACGACCAGACGGTTGCTGCCATTTTGGGCCGCCAGTGCCACCGCTTCCGGGCTGCTGGCGACATGGAGCTGGGTCGGCTTGATAAGCGGCGCCTTATGGGAGAGTTCCAGGTTAGTGCGAGAGGCCTTGTAGTCGAAGCTGAAGTTGCGGGTCAGGTGAAGATCGCTGCTGCTGTCGAGACGTACCCGCATCCCTTCGTGGCGATTGAGGGCTTGTTTTAGGCTTTCATCGTCATTGACTTTGAGCACGCTTACCGGAACGTTTTTGCCCTGCCCGAGGACCTGTATCCGGGGCGAAGTACCATCCCATTTCAGCTTGAGCTGGGTGCCGCCCAAGAACTCCTCGACCTGCGCTTCCAGGCAAAGCTCTGTGCCCACCTTGATATCAGAACGAGCATCCTTGAGGTAGACAAAGATGCCATCCGAGGTAATCGTGTTGCCATCTCCCCGGGTCAGTCAGGTAGAAGCCTTTGGTCAGACTCTGACCCAGAGTCGTGACGATCCCTTTTACGTGAAATGTGCCAAGGCTTATGGCGCCGTTGGCCGTCGGGATTGTGGCGAATGGGCTGCTGGAACCACTTCCCTGCAGGGTTGGAATCGAAGTCAGTTGGGTAGTGTCATTTGGGCAGACGTAAGCGGCATGGGCGCCTGAGGATGCAAGTGCCAGCCCCACGGCCAGCGACAGCAGGGTACGAGTACCTTTCATAGGAGTTCCTTTTTTATTTTTGCCAGTGATTCCATAGCCTTGGCTCGTTGACCAAGGGCGCGCATTGTCACATTTCTGGCATGTCATACCAGTGAGCCAACGCACATTAAACGAATCTGGGAAGATGAGGAAAAGCGTTTTTATGATCCCAGTAACAGTATGATTTTTTTGATAATTCAATCAATTTTAACCATGTGATCATGACGCTTTCGTGGCAGGGGATAATTCTCTTTGAGAATAAAGATTGAGGGGGTCTTGTCGCCTTCCTATACTGGGTTCGTTCCTCACGGAACCCAGGTAAAGGGCAAACCGGCAGTGATGTCGGGGCGCAATGCTTCCGGTCTCGATCGTGGATCCAGATAGCGGGGTTTCCCTGGGTGAGGGGTGGTTTTTGTGGCAGGTCCATTGCCAGTTGTCTGCGCCCATCATGCAGGTTGCGATTGTTCTTTGCCTTGGTGACCAAGCCAAGACAAAACAAGGAAGATAACAATATGCAACAGCTCTTCAGACCCAGCAGGCTTGCCATGCTGGTCGCCCTTGCGGCTGCGCCCGCCTGGGCTCAGGCCGCTTATCCCGCCTATAAATCCGGTACTGCCTACAAGGCTGGCGATATCGTCAGCAACGTCGGTGCCCTCTACGAGTGCAAAGAATTTCCCTATTCAGGCTGGTGCGGGGCATCCCCCTATCACTATGAGCCGGGTGTCGGTGTGGTCTGGGCTGATGCCTGGAAGCCCTATGGTGGCGAGGAGCCCCCTCCTGCACTCGGCGTAGCCGTCAGCTCGCCAGCTGCTGGCGCCAGCTTCAACGAAGGAGCCAGCGTGGCGCTGGCGGTGAGCCTGAGCGGACCGGTAACGGCGTTGGCCCGGGTGGAATATCTTGTCGACGGCAAGCTGGTGGCCACGGCAAGCGCCTCGCCCTGGAGTGCCAGCTGGAGCGCCGCCGGAGTGGGAGGTCATACCCTCAAGGCACGGGCGCTGGATAAAGACGGCAAGGTGCTGAGCGAGGCGGATTCTAGCTTCAACGTCGCCGCCGTGGTGGCGCCCGAGGCGCCCAAGGTGAGCATCAGCAGCCCGGCCAATGGTGCCAAGGTGACGCTGGGTCGCAGTGTGGCGGTGAGCGGCAACGTCACAGATGCCAACAACGATGTGGCCAAAGTCGAGCTCTATGTCGACGGCAAGAAGGTGGGCGAAGATACCATTGCCCCCTGGCAGGTGAACTGGACGCCGGATGTCAAAGGCAGTGCCGCCCTCAAGCTGGTGGCCACCGACAAGAGCAATCTGAGCGGCGAGTCGGCTGCGGTGACCGTCAATGTCGAGGAGGCCGCGCTGCCGCCCACCGGTGGCAACCTCTCTTGTGACATTCGCCAGATCTATCGTCCGGATGGTTACGAGTGCATGGGGGATGACCATGCCCGCCGGGTCATCGGCTACTTCACCTCCTGGCGCACCGGCAAGAACGGCCTGCCCGCCTATCTGGTGAGCGATATTCCATGGAACAAGATCACCCACATCAACTATGCCTTCGCGGCGGTGGATGAGCAGAGCCACACCATCAAGGTGGACGATGCAGCCACCAAGATGACCTGGGATGGCGTGCCGGGTGCCGAGATGGATCCTGAATTTGCCTACAAGGGCCACTTCAACCTGCTGTCGAAGTACAAGAAGCAGTATCCGGACGTGAAGACCCTCATCTCGGTCGGGGGCTGGGCCGATACGCGCGGTTTCTACACGGCCACAACCAAGGGTGACTGCTCGGTCAATACTGCCGGTATCAACACCCTGGCTGACTCGGCGGTGAGTTTTATCCGCCAGTACGGCTTTGATGGGGTCGATATCGACTACGAATACCCCACCTCGATGAAGGATGCGGGCAATCCCAACGATTTCCCGCTCTCCAACCAGTGCCGGGCCAAGCTGTTTGCCAACTACGAGGTGCTGATGAAGACCTTGCGGGCGCGGCTCGACAACGCCGGTAACGAAGATGGCCGCAAGTATATGCTGACCATCGCCTCACCGGCCTCGGCCTATCTGCTGCGCGGGATGGAGAACTTCCAGGTCACCCAGTACCTCGATTACGTCAACCTGATGACCTATGACTTCCACGGTGCCTGGAACCACTTTGTCGGTCACAACGCGGCCCTGTTCGACAACAATGCCGACCCCGAGCTCTCCCACTGGGGCGTCTATACCCAGACCCAGTTTGGCGGCATCGGTTACCTCAACGCCGCCTGGTCTGCCCACTACTTCCGCGGTGCGCTGGCGGCTGGCAAGATCAACGTTGGCGTGCCCTATTACACCCGCGGTTGGCAGGGGGTGAGCGGTGGCAGTCACGGGTTGGGTGGCAAGGCAGCCCTGCCGAGCCAGAACGAGTGCCAGCCGGGCACTGGTGGCAGCACCATTCCGTGCGGCAACGGGGCGGTCGGCATCGACAACATCTGGCATGATCTGGATAAGAACGGCAAAGAGATCGGCGGTGGCGCCGTGCCCATGTGGCATGCCAAAAACCTGGAGCATGCGGCCAGCCTTGGCATCACCACATTGCCGAGTTATGGCTCTGCCTGGGGTCTGGATCCCAACAATCCGGCTCACGTGATGCAGGGCAAGTATGTGCGTTACTACGATGAGAAGGCCCACGCGCCCTGGTTGTGGAATGAAGAGAAGAAGGTGTTCCTCTCAACCGAAGATGAAGAGTCCATGGGCCACAAGCTCGACTACATCATCAAGCGCGGTCTGGGTGGCGTGATGTTCTGGGAGATGGCGGGTGATTATGCCTTCGATCCGGCCAAGAACGAGTACGGCATGGGCAGTACCCTGACCACCCTGGCTTATGAGAAGTTTGCCAAGGCAACCCCGTACAACACCAAGCAAAACGATCTGGCCGCGCCGAGCGCCCAGCTCGACATCCAGGTCAGCCTCTCCGGCTTTAAGGAAGGGGACTCCAACTACCCGATCAACCCGAAACTCAAGCTGGTCAACAAGTCGACCCAGACCATTCCGGGCGGCGCGCGCATCGAGTTTCTGGTGCCCACCTCCACCTCTGACACCATCACGGATCAGAGTGGCATGGGCCTGAAAGTGGTGGAGAGCGGTGGCAACGACAACTCGGAAGGCATTGCGGGCGAGAAGGACTTCCACAAGGTCGCCATGAACCTGCCGGGCTGGCAGACTCTGGCGCCGGGGGCCGAGATTGAAGTCGCCATAACCTACTACCTGCCCGCCGCTGGCGTGCCAAGCGGCATGCGCATCATCAGCGGCAGCCAGACCATTGGTCTCAAGGCCGAGTTCCCGACCTTGCCGGAGGCTGTGCTGGGTTCGGGGGGCGGCGAGAATCCGGGCACCAGCTGCAGCAGCCAGAACGTCAATCCGGCGGCCTACAAGGCCTATCCGAGCTGGCCGCAGGGGGATCATGCCAATGGCGGCGATCGCATCACCCATAACAAGGTAGTGTGGCAGGCGAACTGGTGGACCAGCAGCGAGCCCAAGGCAACCGATGGCAGCTGGAAGTCTATCTGTAGCTATTGATTTTAAAATCAATGAGATAAGTGAGGCTTCGGCCTCACTTTTTTTGTCTGGTTGGTCGCTCTGGTTGAAAATGCGCCTGCCTTTCCTGGCGGGCAGCCTCTATAATAGAGTCGATTAATAATCAGATGGATATCAGCGTATGGCGAGTATATTGGATTCCGTTGATCAACGAACTCAACTGGTGGGTGAAAACCGCCTCGAGTTGTTGATGTTTCGTCTCGGCACCCGTCAGATGTTCGCCATCAACGTCTTCAAGGTACGGGAAGTGGTCAAGTTGCCCCATCTGAGCAAGATGCCGGGCTCCCATCACAATATCAGTGGGGTGGCCAATATCCGCGGTACCTCGATCCCGGTGATCAACCTGCGCAGCGCCATCGGTATGCGTCCCATGCCCATCGACAGTGAATCCAACCTCATCATCACCGAGTACAACCGCACCATTCAGGGGTTTCTGGTGGGGCAGGTGGCCAACATCGTCAACATGACCTGGAAGGATATACTGCCGCCGCCGCGCTCTGCCGGGCGCGCCAACTACCTCACCGCCATCACCCGCATTCCCGAAGATGGAGTGGATCAGATCGTCGAGATCATCGATGTGGAGAAGGTGCTGGCGGAGATCATCACCTATGACATCCGCATCTCCGAGGAGGTGCTGGACCGGGAGATCCTGCCCGAGATGCATGGCCGCAAAGTGCTGATCGTCGATGACTCCAGCACCGCCCGCAATCTGGTGCGCGAGACCCTGGGCCAGCTTGGGCTTGAGGTGATCGAGTGTCAGGATGGTTTGCAGGCACTGACCCTGCTCAAGGGGTGGTGCGATGCTGGCAAGAAGGTGACCGACGAGATCCTGCTGATGATCACCGATGCCGAAATGCCGGAGATGGACGGCTACCGCCTGACCCACGAGGTGCGCAGCGATCCGCGCATGTCCGATCTCTTTATCACCCTCAACACCTCCCTGAGCGGCAACTTCAACGAAGCAATGGTCAAGAAGGTGGGGTGCGACCGATTTATCTCCAAATTCCAGCCCGACTTGCTGGTCGGCGTGGCCCAGGAGCGGCTGCGTCAGGTGCTGGAAAGCTGAGAAGTTGCCTGCCGGTTATGCTAAATCAATAACAACACATCCCGCTTCGGCGGGATGTGTTGTTATTGGGTATTGGCGATGGATTGGTTGAATCAAGGTGCCACGCAGAGATCGTCGACCATTCAAAACATCCGATTTTGGCGGGATATTTTGTTATGGGATATTGGCGATAGACGGCGGGCTTATTGGCTGAGCAGCGGCTCCATAAAGCGGGCGACTTTATCGCGGATTTGTGGCTGGGCCGCCGGGGTGGGATGAATACCATCGTTCATCATAAGTTCAGGGCGCAGCGCAATATCATCCATAAAGAAGGGCAGCAGCGGCAGATCGTTAGCCTGGGCCAACTCGGGAAAGATCTGTTCGAACTGGCGCAAATAGCGGGCACCGTAGTTGCGGGGCAGCTGGATTTGGGTCAACACCACACGGGTCTGCTGCTCCTTGGCGAGCGCGATCATGCTGGCCAGATTTTGGCGGGTAATGGTCGGTGCGAAGCCGCGCAGGCCATCGTTGCCCCCCAGTTCGATCAGCAGCCAGTCCGGCTTGTGCTCCTTCAGCAGCGCGGGCAGACGGGCCAGCGCCCCTTGGGTCGTTTCACCGCTGATGCTGGCATTGAGCAGGGTGTGTTTTCCCCCTCTCTCCTGCCATTTCTGGTTGAGCAGGGCAGGCCAGCTCTGCTCAACCTGCATTTGATAGCCAGCGCTCAGGCTGTCTCCCAGCACTAGCAGGGTCTGGGCCTGAGCCGACGAGAGCAGGCTGCCGAGGCCAACGAACAAGACAAACAGAATACGCACCATCAATTCAACTCCCGCTATGGATTGTCATCAAGGGATTGGAACAAAGGATACAGAGCATGAGTTCAACCCCCATTATTGTCGTCAAGGGCCTCGGCAAATCGGTTCGCCTCGGCCAGGAAAGCCTCACCATCCTTGAAGGGATCGATCTGCAAGTCAATAGCGGCGAGACGGTGGCGCTGGTCGGTGCCTCCGGCTCCGGCAAGTCGACCCTGCTGGGGCTGCTGGCCGGGCTCGATCTGCCGAGTCAGGGGGAGATCGAGATCCTCGGCAAATCCCTTGGTGAGCTGGATGAGGAGGGGCGGGCCCGATTGCGCGCCGAGCAGATCGGCTTTGTGTTCCAGTCGTTCCTGCTGCTCCCGACCATGACGGCGCTGGAGAATGTGATGCTGCCCGCCGAGCTGCGCGGCGAGCGGGATTGCGAACCAAGAGCCCGCGAGCTGCTGGCCGCGGTCGGGCTTGGCGAGCGGTTGCACCATCTGCCGCCACGGCTCTCCGGCGGTGAGCAGCAGCGGGTGGCCATCGCCCGTGCCTTTATGACCCGCCCCAGTCTGCTGCTGGCGGACGAGCCGACCGGCAACCTCGACAGCAAGACCGGCGAGAAGGTGATCGAGCTGCTGTTTGAACTCAATCGCAAGCACGGCACCACGCTAGTGGTGGTGACCCATGATCATCAGCTGGCCGAGCGTTGCCAGCGGCAAGTGGTCATGACGGCGGGCAGACTGGATCGCGAGGTGGCCCATGATGTGGTGTAACGGGGTGAGCTGCGGATCAGGCGGGAGATGCAAGGGATGATGCAGTGGCGATTGGGATGGCGACTGCTTCGCCGGGAAGGTTTCAGCGGCGAGCTGCGCTGGTTTGTGCTGGCGCTAGCGCTTAGCGTGGCGTGTGTCTTGAGTGTGGCATTGGTGGCGGATCGGCTCGATGCCGGACTCAAGGCGTCGGGCCGCGACTTTATCGGGGCGGATCGGGTGCTGCGTACTGCCGCTGCTCTGCCGGATGGTTGGCTGGAACGAGCGAAACAGGATGGCTTGGCGGTGCAGACCACCGTCAGCTTCAACAGCATGCTGTTTCACGGCGACGCGCTGCAGCTTGCCTCCATTCGGGCTGTGCCAGACGGTTTCCCTTTCTACGGCAAGCTCACTCTGGAACCTGCCCGCGCCCCGGCTCCCGGCGAGATCTGGCTCTCCGCCCGGGTGATGCAGCTGCTTAAGGCTAAAACGGGGGATGAGCTGGAGGTGGGCAATACGGTGCTCAAGGTGGCAGGCCTGCTTGGCGAGGAGCCGGATCAGGGCTTCAGCCCCTTCCTGCTGGCGCCGCGGGCGCTGATCCACAGTGCCGATATCGAGGCGACCGGTGCCCTGCTTCCCGGTAGCCGCCAGCAGTGGCGCTATCTGTTCAAGGGGCCGAGAGAGTCGCTGGCCCGTTACGAGCAATGGCTGCTGCCGCAATTGCAGGCCGGACAGAAGTGGATCAAACCGGATGACAGCGAATCCCAAGTGGGCCGCTCGCTGGCCAATGCCGAGCGTTTCTTCCGGCTCGCCTCGCTAAGCGGGGTGTTGCTGGGGGCGTTGGCGATGGGGATTGCGGTGCGCCACTTTGCCGAGCGCCAGACCAATATGGTGGCGCTGCTCAAGACGCTGGGGGCATCACGTCGCTCGCTCTGGCAACTGATGGGAACCCTGCTGCTGTCGCTGACGCTGATCGGTGCGCTGCTGGGTCTGGTAGCGGGCACCGTCATGCAGTGGATCACCTTGCAACTGCTGGGGGACCTGCTGCCGCCGGATCTGCCCCCCCCCTCCTGGCGCCCCTTTGCGCTGGGGGTTGCGGTGGCGCTCTTTATCACCCTGCTGCTCGCTTTTGTGCCCTTCTTGCGTCTGCTGAAGGTGCCGCCGCTGCGGGTATTGCGCCGGGAGCTGGAGGCGGGTATTCCCCCCTGGCTGGCCCTGCCGGTCGGCCTGTTCGGGCTGTTTGCGCTGGTCTGGGGCTTTACCGCCGATGTGCGGCTGGCGCTGGGGCTGGTGGGGGGCATGGGCTTGCTGATGGGGCTGTTGGCCCTGCTGGCAGCCCTGATGTTGCGGCTGGGGACGAAAGTGAGCGGACCTCATGCCTTGCGGCTGGCGCTGGCCCACCTGTCGCGCGAGCGCAGCAGCGGCCTGTTTCAGCTGGCGGGCTTTGCGCTGGCGCTGATGCTGTTTGGCTTGCTCTGGGCGGCCCGGGTCGATCTGCTGGATGAGTTTTCGGCTCGTCTTCCCGTCGATGCGCCCAACCGTTTTCTGGTCAATGTGGCCGAGAACGAGCGGGAGGGGATCCTGAGCGAACTGGCGGCAGCCGGGGCCACCACTTCCGATTTCTATCCCATGGTGCGTGGCCGGCTGACTCATATCGCCGGTGAGGCGGTGGGCGAGGGAGCGAGTAGTGGTCGTGAAGGGGTCGATCGGGAGCTTAACTTCACTACCACGGCGACCCTGCCAATCGACAATAAGCTGGTGGCCGGGAAATGGCTTGCCGGGCCCGGCGAGGTGTCGGTGGATAACGAGCTGGCCAAGCGGCTCGATATCAAGTTGGGGGACATGCTCGCCTTTACTATCGAGGGGCGCAGCTTTGGCGCCAGGGTTACCAGTTTGCGCAGCATCAAGTGGGACAACATGCGCCCCAACTTCTACATGATCTTCTCCGAGGATCTGCTGGCACCCTTCTCCCGAACCTGGCTTGGTAGTTACCGATTGCCCGAGGCGGGGCGCTCTGCCGAGGTGGAGTTGATCCGCCGTCACCCCACGGTGAGCCTTATCGATGTGGATGACCTGATTGCGCGGCTCACTCAGGTATCGGAGCAGGTGAGCCGGGCGCTGGCGCTGATGCTGGGGCTGGTGACAGTGGCCGCACTGCTGGTGCTGCTGACCCAGACCCAGGCCAGCATGGCTCAGCGTCGGCGCGAGCTGTTGCTGATGCGCACTCTGGGCGCCAGCAGCGATCTGCTCAGGAAGATGCTGCGCTGGGAGTTGGTGGCCAGTGGTGCGCTGGCGGGGCTCTGTGCCGCCATGGTGGTGGAGCTCTGCTCCTTTGGCCTGCAGTGGTGGTGGTTCGAGGGGCAGTGGCAGTTCCACTGGGCAATCTGGCTCGGCCTGCCAACGTTGGGGGCGCTGCTGGTGACGCTGGCGGGGCAGGGGATGCAGCGCCAGCTGCTGGCTGGCACCCTGAGCGATCGGTTGCGAGGGCTGGGTCAGGGCCTGTTGTAATCCCGCCAGCGCGAGCCGATGCATACAAGGTGCAATAGCGCAGCCACCATAAACAAGCAGCCCGGCCATTGGCCGGGCTGCTTGCTATGCGAGGAGCTGACGAGCGGACGCCGCGAGCGGGTGTGAGTTAGCGGGGCTCGCGCAGCAGATTGGTGAGGGCGCTCGACAGCTCGGGATAGCTGAAGTGGAAACCGGCCTGTTGCAGCCGTGCTGGTATCACCTTTTGTCCGGTCAGCAGCAGATCTGCCGCCTCCCCCATCACCAGTTGCAACAGCGGCGCCGGGACGAAGAAGAGGTGTGGACGGTGCAGCGTGGTGGCAAGGGTTTGGCTGAACTCCCGGTTGCTGACCGGATGGGGCGCAGTGCCGTTGAAGATGCCGCTGCACTCTTCGTGATCCAGCAAGAACAGTATGGCGCGCACCAGATCCTGCACATGGATCCAGCTCATCATCTGGCTGCCCGATCCCATGGGGCCGCCGAGTCCGAGTCGGTAGGGGGGGAGCATTTTGGGCAGGGCGCCGCCATCCATGCCAAGCACCAGCCCGATCCGCACGATACAGACCCGGGTTTGGCGGCTCTGGGCCTCCTGCGCCAGGGTTTCCCACTGCTGGCAGAGCTGGTGGGTAAACTCATCGTTGGGGGAGCGGCACTGCTCGTCGAGGGTTTCGGTGCCCTGTCTGCCATACCAGCCGATGGCGGAGGCGTTGATCAGCACCTTGGGCGGCGTGCTGGATAGCTTGATGAGATCCACCAGCTGCTCGGTCAACAGCCAGCGGCTATCGCAGAGCAGCTGTTTGCGCGACTCGCTCCAGCGTCCGGCGGCGATAGGTTCACCGGCCAGATTGATCACCGCATCCACGTCATTGAGGTCATCAAGCCGGTCGAGGTTATCCAATACCTTGATATCGTGGCCGAGCAGGGAGTAAGCGCGACTCCCCTGCCTGCTCAATACCACGACCTCGTGATTGACCTTGAGATGGGCAACCAGCTTGCGGCCGATAAAGCCGGTCCCTCCGGTAATAAGAATCTTCATCGCTGCATGCTCCTGCTGCCGTTTGCTCAACTTTAATGGTGTGGCTTCCCTTCAACAAGTGAGACGTGCTTCGGGAGTTTTCTGTTTGACGTTTGTTAACTCTATCCTCTTCTTACGACATATTGTTGAACAATAGTTTGAATTGATTGATTTTTGTTGGGTGGACATTTGTTGAACAATCGCTATTATGGCGACCCTTTTCGCCTGTCCACCGAGGCTGTCACCCATTATCCGAGCATCAAAGAGGCCGCCATGCCATTTCGTCGTTTGAAACTTCGTCAGCTTTACTCGAGGATTCTCTTGGCGCTGCTGATGGGGGGCGGGATCCTGCTGCTGGGGGTTGTTGCCGTTATCTGGCAGACGGTGACGGAGACAGAGCGTGATGCCGATTCACGGTTGCAGCATGCCCGTGTGATGTTTGAGCGCTCCATCGGCCATGCCCGGCAAGCGGCCATCAATGTGAAGGGGATGCTTGGTCACTCGTGCAAGGAGGCGGCACAACTGCTGCGCGAACAGGTGGCCACGGTGCCTTATGTCCGTTCCGCCAATCTGGCTGTAGGCAGCCACATCTATTGCACTTCGCTCTATGGTGACTACGATGGCCCCTTCAATCCCGACCGCTATGTGGATGGCAGGTTGCAACTGCTGCCTGGCAATGAGGTCACACCGGATCGCCCCTTGATCGTGCTGCGTCATGAAACGGACAAGGGGAGTGTGCTGATCGGTGTAGATGGCTACTACCTGCGCAATACCCTGGAGATCTCCAGCAAGAACTCCCCGATGGCTCTGGTGGTGGGGCAGAGGGCACTGTTTGGCTCAGGTCAGGTTGGGGCGGCGCCCTCTCCGACAGAAGAGGGTTATATTGCCCTCGCTTCGGCTGATTTCCCCTATCAGGTCGTCACCCGGGTCACGGTGCATGACTACTGGAGCCACGCATGGCGATACTCCAGATATACCTTGATCCTCTCTCCGTTGCTGGCGCTGCTGATTGGATTCGGCACCTTCAGGCTGATGGGGCGTAGCAGCTCACCAGCGGAAGAGCTCAAGCGGGCGTTGATCGAGGAGGAGTTTATCCCCTATCTGCAGCCGGTGGTCTCCGGCGATGACGAGCAGTGGCGTGGCTGTGAGGTGCTGATGCGCTGGCAGCATCCCAAGCAGGGGATGATCTCGCCGGATCGCTTTATTCCGCTGGCGGAAGATAGCGGGTTGATCGTGCCCATGACCAGCCTGTTGATGGCGCAGGTGCGCGACCACTTCTCCCCTTATGCCCGCAAGCTGCCGGCAAAGTTTCATTTTTGCTTCAATATCAGCGCCAAGCACTTTCAGGATCTCGACTTGTTGGCTGACTGCAAGGCCTTTCTCGACGCGTTTAAGGACAATCCCGTTGATTTGGGGCTGGAGCTGACCGAGCGGGAGCTGCTGGTGGCTGATGAAACAACCGCTCAGATGTTTGCCGAATTGCGCAAACTGGGCGTGTTGATCTCTATCGATGACTTTGGCACCGGTCACTCCAGTCTCACCTATCTGCAACAGTTTCAGGTCGATGCAATCAAGATTGACCGGAGCTTTGTGGAGATGATCGGCACGGATGCACTCTCCAGCCATATCGTTGAAAACGTGATTGATCTGGCGAAGCGACTTGAATTGATCCTGATCGCGGAGGGGGTCGAGAAGCAGTCGCAGGCGGACTACCTGCGGGCGCGCCACGTTGACTATCTGCAAGGGTATCGTTACAGCCGCCCCATCCCGATGAAGCAGTTTTGCAAGACCCTGTTTGGCTGAACGGTTAAATGGGGAGCATAAAAAAACCAGCGATCGCTCGCTGGTTTTTTGTTGGTACGGTTTGGCTTGGGCGATCAGAGCATGCGCTGGAGGGCGCGGGCCAAGCGTTTGACCCCCTCCTCGATGGTCGCTTCATCGACGCAGGAGAAGCTCAGGCGCAGGGTGTTCTTGATCTCGGGGCGCACGTAGAAGGGGGCCCCGGGTACGAAGGCCACCTTCTCCTTGATCGCCTCGTCAAACAGCGCCATGGCACTGATGTGGGCTGGCAGAGTCAGCCAGAGGAACATACCCCCTTCCGGTCGGGTGTAGCTGACACCGGGCGGGCAGTGACGGGCCAAAGCGGCCTCCATGGCAGCGCGCTGGCGGCCATAGACCTCCTTGATCTTCTCCAAGTGAGCGTCGAGGGAGTTGTCGGTCAGGAAGCGGTGCAGCACCTGCTGGCTGAAGGCGTTGCTGTGCAGATCGGTCGCCTGCTTGGCGATGGTCACCTTCTTGCGCAGCCACTCCGGCATCACCATCCAGCCCAGACGGAAGGCAGGCACCACGGTTTTCGAGAAAGAGCCGAGCAGCACGGTATTGTTTGGCGCCAGCTTGGCAATCGGGGGGAGATGCTCCCCTTCGAAGCGCAGCTCGCCGTAGGGATCATCTTCCACCATCAACAGCTCGTGGCTGATCAGCCGCTCCGCCAGTGCCTCGCGGTTGGCACGACTGTAGGAGACACCGCTCGGGTTCTGGAAGTTGGGCACGCCGTAGAGCAGTTTGGCATTGGATCCGCTTGCCAGCAGCGCATCCAGCGCCGCCAGGTCCAGCCCCTCTTCTTCAAGGGTGATCGGCTTGAAGGTGGGCTGGTAGACAGAAAAGGCCTGAATTGCGCCAAGGTAACCCGGCTCTTCGATGATGAGATCCTGACCCTCGTCGATCAGCACCTTGCCCAGCAGATCCAGCGCCTGCTGGGAGCCGCTGGTGATGAGGATGTTGTCCGGATTGACCTGCATGCCGTGGCGGGTCAGATAGCGGTCGGCAATATATTGGCGCAGCGGGGCGAAGCCTTCGGTCGCCGCATATTGCAGGGCGGCAGCCCCCTGTTCGCGTAGCACATCCTGACAGGCCTGATCGATCGCCTTGACCGGAAACAGGTGGGGATTGGGCAGGCCACCGGCGAAGGAGATGATCTCCGGATTGGCGGCAACTTTGAGGATTTCACGGATAAAGGAAGGCTCGACCTTCTCGAAGCGCTGGGCAAAAAACGGCTGCATAGACAATTCTCTCGGCATGTGGGCGGTCGCTCCATTCGACCGCCAGGTTATCCGTTTGTATCAGATTTCAGAAATGAGGCAATGATTGTCACAAAAATCGCCAAAAAAGGGCTGGAACGACTCTACTGCGGATTATATTGGACGGTTAGTCGGTGTGGTGATGCCAGTGAAGGCGCAGGGAAGTGGATGGCCGGAATATTTGTTGCGCGAAACACTTGCGCCTTGGGCCTATCTTGGGATAATTCGCTCCCCTGTTTTCGCGGGTCGATGAAATGATGAACCGCGAGCGGTCCCGCTCGGGATCGAACACAAGATGTATTACCCGGATTGATGAAATAACGAGACCATTATGCCTGTGACCCAAGATGTATTTAACGAAGACGGCAAGTTCATGCGCAAGATCCGCAGCTTTGTCCGTCGCGAAGGCCGCCTGACCAAAGGGCAGGAGAAGGCCCTGGAAGAGCTCTGGCCGGTCATGGGCATCGATTTCGAGCCAAAGCAGCTCGATCTGGTCGCACTGTTTGGCCGTGAAGCACCTGTGGTGCTGGAGATCGGCTTTGGCATGGGCGCCTCTCTGGTGGAGATGGCCAAGAATGCCCCCGAGAAGAACTTCATTGGCATTGAAGTGCACTCCCCTGGCGTGGGCGCCTGTCTGGGTACCGCTCAGGAAGCGGGGGTCACCAATCTGAAAGTGATCTGCCACGATGCGGTCGAGGTGCTGGAGCACATGATCCCGAATGGTTCACTCTCCTGCCTGCAGCTCTTCTTCCCGGATCCCTGGCACAAGAGCCGTCACCACAAGCGCCGCATCGTACAGCCTGCATTTGCCCAGGACATTCGCCAGAAGCTGGCCATCGGTGGCGTGTTCCACATGGCGACCGACTGGGAAAACTATGCCGAGCACATGCTGGAAGTGATGAGCGCCGCCGAGGGTTACGAGAACACCTCTGCCACCGGCAACTGGGTGCCTCGTCCGGACTGGCGTCCGCTGACCAAATTTGAACAACGTGGCCACCGTCTCGGCCACGGGGTTTGGGATCTGATTTTCAAGCGTGTCAGCTAAGCTGGCACGTCAACACACCTAGCGTATCAACTAACTTGAGGAGCTATCATGGCCAATCGTAGCCGCCGCCTGCGCAAGAAACTGCGCGTCGATGAATTCCAGGAAATGGGTTTCGACATCAGTTTCAACTTCCCGGTCGGCACTGCCGAAGAGACCATCGATGCGGTAGTCGATGCGATGATCGATGAGGTTGTTGAACCCCGTAAACTGGCTTTTGCCGGCTCCGGTCACCTGGCCTGGGAAGGGATGATCTGCACCCAGCAACTGGGCAAGTGTACCGAAGAAGACCGCGCTGCCGTCAAATCCTGGCTGGAAGGCAAGGGGATGGAAGCCGTGGTCGTTACCGAGCTGTTCGACCTCTGGTACGGTGAACCGGCCTGATACAAGGCTGCCGCATCTGGCGCCTTGTTGTGGGTAACTGAAAAATCCCGCCGCTGGCGGGATTTTTGTCAGTGGGGATGGGATCTCCACCGCTGTTTTAGTCATGGAATCGCTTATTGCTTATGGTGTTGTCATCCGAATTACTGGCCAGCATCCTTGAAGAGGTGCGCCCGTTGCTGGGACAAGGCAAGGTGGCCGACTACATTCCGGCACTGGCTCAGGTACCGGCCGATCGGCTTGGTATTGCAGTCTGTACCGTCGAGGGGGAGCTGTTCACCGCCGGTGACGCTTTTGAACCCTTCTCCATCCAAAGTATCTCCAAGGCCCTGAGCCTGACCCTGGCGCTCACCCTCTATCAGGAGGAGGAGATCTGGGCCCGGGTTGGCAAGGAGCCCTCCGGCCAGCCCTTCAACTCGCTGGTGCAGCTCGAGTTCGAGCAGGGAATTCCCCGCAACCCCTTTATCAATGCCGGGGCGCTGGTGGTGAGCGATCTGCTGGAGACCCGCCTCACTGCGCCGCGTCAACGTACCCTTGAGCTGGTGCGCCGTCTTTCCGGCAATCCGGCCATCATGGCGGATCAGGTCGTCGCCCGCTCCGAATATCAGCACTCTGCCCGCAACGCCGCCATCGCCTATCTGATGAAGGCCTATGGCAACTTCGAAAACGAAGTGGACAAGGTGCTGCAAAGCTACTTCAATGCCTGTGCCATTCGCATGAGCTGCGTCGATCTGGCGCGGGCATTCATCTATCTGGCCAACCGTGGTGTGCCAATGGGTGAGAGCGTGCCGCTGCTGCCCGCCCGTACCACCAAACAGGTCAACGCCCTGCTCGCCACCTGCGGTCTCTATGATGAGGCGGGCGATTTTGCCTATCGGGTCGGCATGCCGGGCAAATCGGGTGTTGGCGGCGGTATCATCGCCCTGATCCCGGGCGAGCTCTGCGTCTGTGTCTGGTCGCCGGAGCTCAACAAAGCCGGCAACTCGCTGGCGGGCACGGCGGCGCTGGAGCTGCTGGCCGAGCGGCTGGGTCGCTCCATTTTTTAACCTTGTTCACTATGAATCGAGAAATCACCATGAAACGACATCTTCGCTTCCTGCAGGCCGCGCTGGCGACCTTACTGCTCTGGTGTGCCCTGCCCGCCGTGGCAGGGGAGTTGCCACCGCTCTCGTTGGCCGATGCCAAGGCCAAACAGGCTGTCATCCTGGATACCCGCGCCAGCTACTTCTATCAGGGGTGGCCGATGGAAGGGGAGAAGCAGGGCGGCCATGTAGCGGGCGCCGAGAACCTCTCAGCTGAGTGGAAATACAGCGATGAAGAGTGGCCAAAGGCGCTCGAGATCAAGGGGCTGAAGGCCGATCGTCCGGTTGCCCTCTACGGTGCGTCCCGCGAAGTGGCCGAGGTGGCACGTCTGCTGCGCAAGCAGGGGATAAAGCAGCTGTTCGAGCTGCAAGGGTGGCAAGCTGCACCGCGCGAGTCGCTGGCACGCTGGCAGCAGCTAGTCTATCCGCGCTGGTTGGCGGACCTGCAAGAGGGCAAGCCGGTCGCCGCAGCGCCCAAGGGTGACTGGAAGTTGTTTGAAGTGGATTGGGGTTCACCCAAGGCCTACCTCATAAGCCACATCCCGGGGGCCGGCTATATCGATACCAACAGCCTCGAAGAGGAGCCGCTGTGGAACAAGGTCTCTGACGAAGCACTCAAGAAGCTGCTGCTGGATAACGGCATCCGTCACGACACCACCGTTATCCTCTATGGTCGCAACACCATGGCGGCTGCCCGTGCCGCGCACCTGATGATGTATGCGGGGGTGGAAGATGTGCGCCTGCTGGACGGTGGTCTGGATGCCTGGTTTATCCAGCACCTGCGCACCGAAACCGGTCTGCCCAACAAATATGAGCCGGTGAAGGAGTTTGGCGTGGCCATTCCCGCTCACCCCGAGTACTACACCACGCTAAGTCAGGCGAAAGAGCTGCTCAAGAAGCCCGATAGCGCGCTGGTCAGTGTGCGTACCTGGGACGAGTTTGTCGGCAACACCTCAGGTTACAGCTACATCAAGCCGAAGGGCGATATCCCGGGGGCCAAATGGGGTCATGGTGGCGTCGATGCCAACAGCATGAGCGACTTCCACAACCCGGACGGCACCATGAAGCCGGCCCGCGAGATCCTCGCCATGTGGGACCAGTGGAACATCGAGCCAACCCAGCAGGCGGCGTTCTACTGCGGTACCGGCTGGCGCGCCTCCGAGGCCTTCTTCTACGCCTGGCTGATGGACTGGAAACAGATCAGCGTCTACGACGGTGGTTGGTACGAGTGGAGTTCCGATCCCAAGAACCCGACCGTGACCGGTGAGCGTCAGCCTGCCAAGTCATGATTGCGTACTTGCTCTGAACAGAAGAGGCCGGACAGAGATGTCCGGCCTTTTTCATTGCGCTCGCCACCCGGCCAGATAGCGAGGCTAAGTCGCTGATTATTGACGGCGATCCCGCTTTGCTCATCCCGCCATCCCGTGCCGTGCGATTGAACTAGGCTTCAAGAAACATCCTCGTGGTGAGGATGATCGCAGAAGAGGCCGCAATGAAAAAACTGATGATGATCCTGGTGTGCGCCCTGGGGCTGGTGGCATGCAGCTCCCAATACATCATGAGCACCAAGGATGGCAAGATGATCACCACAGAGAGCAAACCCAAGCTGGACGAGAGCACCGGCATGTATCGCTATTACGATCATGAAGGGCGCGAGGTAATGATCAAGAAAGATGACGTGACCCAAATCATGGAGCGCTAAGCGCTCTCTTGCCGCAAGGACCGCTATCTGCGGCTCTTCTCTTTTTGCCGAAAAGTCGCGCTGTTTTCTCTGTTGATCCCCGCACATTCGCAGCAAATTCAGCTGTGATACAGCTTCCGTTATGGTTTAACCCTTATCATCACACTCCATTTTTTATTGGAGGTGTTATGTCCTTGATGTCTATCTGGAATTCCCGTTTTTCTGCACGCAGCTTGCTGGGTGGTGCCTTGCTGGTGGTGGCGTCAGCCAGCCATGCCGGTGACGATCAGTTCACGCTGGGGCGGACTATTTTGCTGGGAGCCGGTGATCATGGTGCGACAATTCCTTTGGTGGTTTGCCGTCAGACCAAATATATCAAGGTGAAGGCAGAGCGTGATTTGACCCTGGATCGGGTGGTGGTGACCTATGGTGGTGATCGTACCAAGACCATTCGTTTCGATCGGGAAATGAGCAGTGATAAAGAGACCGAGTGGAAATCACTGGGCTCGCGCCGTTGTGTGAAAAAAATCGAAGTGTACGGTAATTCAGAGCGCAGCAAAGCGGGCGTAAAAGTATTCGGCCGCAAATAATTGATGTGGTTTTTCTGCGCAGACAGATGAGTTAAAAATAATGGCGAGCCGTGGCTCGCCATTATTTTTTATGGTCGGGTTCGCTATTTTTTCGGCCGAAACGGCTTGATGACAGTTTCATCGCACTCGAGATACGGCCCTTCCATCAAATCGATACAGTAGGGGATGGCGGGGAAGACTGCATCCAGACATTCGCGGATTGATTTGGGCTTGCCCGGCAGATTGACGATCAGGGTATCGTCGCGCAGTCCAGCAGTCTGGCGCGACAGAATGGCGGTCGGCACAAATTTGAGGGATTCGGCCCGCATCAGCTCGCCAAAGCCAGGCATCATGCGATCACATACCGCCTCGGTCGCTTCCGGCGTGACATCCCGCTTGGCCGGGCCGGTGCCGCCTGTGGTGACGATAAGGCAACACTGCTCCTCATCCGCCAGCTGGATCAGGGTCGCTTCAATCAGCTCCTGCTCATCGGGGATCACCTGATAGACAGGTTCCCACTCCGAGGTCAGATAGGCGTTCAGGGTGTCGATGATGGCCTTGCCGGAGAGGTCTTCATAGATGCCCGCGCTGGCGCGATCGCTGACGGTGACGATACCGATTTTTGCCTTGCTCATGGTCTGCTCTTGAATGTCCGATAAAAGTGGCAATTAAAATAACATAATCAGTGAGATATGTTAAACCGTCAGGAGATGACGCGGGTCGGTGAGGGAAGAATAAAGTGTCGAATGAAGCAAAATAAGGCCACCCGGATTTTTATTTGCAATAAAAAACAGAAAATCACAACCTAAAATGTATAAGTGTTTTATCCCGCTTGAATTAAAAACAATCGCTTGTTTCCAAACACAATTAAAATAGATATACACCCTCGTAGTGACCATTGTCCGGTTTAGTCGCCAGTGGATGGATTGAACCCTTTTTAGCCGCGTCGTATATACAGATTTATATGGCTGGGACGTGATGGTGTGGTACCGCAGTGTGTTGCCAGCAATAGTCGCCAAGGAGGGCATATGGAGTTGCCTGATTTTGACACCCTGAAGGAGTTGGCTGCGAGTGAGCCCTCCCGGCTGGATGCGATTCTGGAGCAGCAGATCGACCAGTTGATGGCCCGAGCGAGCCCCGATCAGCAGCGCCGTCTGCGCGGGTTGCAGTTCAAGATTGATGGTCAGCGCCGTCTGGCGAAAAACAATCTTGATAGCTGTATCCGGATTACCAACATGATGCGGGAATCTTTTTATTTGATGCGCAGCGAAATGAGCCAGTTCAGAGAAGAGGGGGACCCTCCGCCTGAAAGCGATGGCAGTGGTAAAATAATCCATCTGACGGACTATCGACGTCGTAAATAATCTGCAATAACCCCCCTTGAATGATATTTCAGCCAAATCGGTGAGGCCATAATAAAGGGGATTATTGGCGACCTGATTGTTATGGTTTTTAATGTTAGTCGTAATGTATTTGTGATGTAATCTCTTTTCTCCTTCTTGTAATAACTTATTAGTCAGGTTGTGATAGGGGTGGATGAATAACAGTAAAAGTTAGGCTAATATGGCCGAAATTTTTATTGCTACGACTCGAAGGGATTATGAGAAGTATCACACCAAGACGGGTGTTGTCGCGGGAGCAACAGACAGAGATCACCCGCATTATCGTCAAGGTGGGTCAGATGTTGGCCCAGTTCGGGGCGGAGAGCCGGATCATCGAGCAGACCACGGTGCGGCTGGGGATGGCGCTGGGGCTGGAGAGTGTCGAGATGGCCATCTCTTCCAGTGCCATCGTGCTCACCAGCCTCTATCAGGGGGGCTGTGTTACCACTACCCGGCGGGTGCGTGAACATGGCATCAACATGCAGGTGGTGTGCGAGATCCAGCGGATCTGCATCATGGCGGAGAAAGAGCTGATCGGTGCCCGTGAAGTGCGCCAGCGGCTCGAGGCCATCGTCCCCTTTCACTATCACCCCTGGCTGGTGGTCCCCATGGTGGGGCTCTCCTGTGGTGCCTTTAGCCTGCTGTTTGGCGGTGACTGGCCCATCTTCCTGGTGACCTGTTTCTCGTCTGCCGTGGCGATGCGGGTGCGCCAACTGATGGCCCGCCATCACCATAGCCCGCTCATCAACTTTGCCGCCACCGGCTTTATCGCTACTTTGCTCTCCTCCTGCGCCACCTTCTTCAACTGGGGTGACCAGCCTTATCTCGCCATGGCGGCCAGCGTGCTGCTGCTGGTGCCGGGCTTTCCGCTGATCAATGCGGTCTCCGACATGGTGAAGGGCTACTTCAACATGGGGCTGGCCCGCTGGGGGACCGCGACCCTGCTGACCATCAGCGCCGCCATAGGTATCATTTTGGCCATGTCGGTCACCGGGATCTGGGGGTGGAAAGTATGATGGATTTGCTCTGGCTACTGGCCAAGGATGCCTTCTGGTCCTCCATTCCGGCGGTGGGGTTTGCCATGCTGTTCAACGTGCCGCCACGGATGCTGAAGTATTGCGCCATGGGCGGCGCGCTGGCTCACAGCTTGCGTACCTTGCTGATCCACTATGGTATGCCCATCGAGTGGGCGACGCTGGCGGCGGCGACCACGGTCGGCTTTGTCTGCGTCTACTGGTCGCGCCGTCTGCTGGCACCGCGTCCGGTGTTCAGCGTTGCCTCCATCATTCCGATGATCCCGGGCAGTTATGCGTTCAAAACCATGATTGCGGTGGTAGAGCTCAATATCAACGGCGTGACCATGGAGTTGATCCAGAGTGCGGTGGAGAACGGCCTCAAGGCGCTGTTTATCGTCGGTGCCCTCAGTTTCGGTTTGGCGATCCCCTCTCTGGTCGTGTACCGTAACCGCCCCATAATCTGACAGACGGTGAGAGGCCCCATGAAGATTTCCATGATTGCCGCCATGGCCCACGACAGGGTGATCGGCAAGGACAACCAGATGCCCTGGCATCTGCCTGCCGATCTGGCTCACTTCAAGCGTGTCACCCTCGGTAAACCGGTATTGATGGGGCGCAAAACCTTCGAATCCATCGGTCGACCGCTGCCCGGACGGCGCAATCTGGTGATCAGCCGCAATCCCGACTATCAGGCTGAGGGCATTGAGGTGGTGGGCTCCGTCGAGGCGGCGCTGGCGCTGTTGGCAGGCAGCTCGGTGGAGGAGTTGATGGTGATCGGTGGTGGTCATCTCTATGCCGAGATGTTGCCGAGCGCGGATTGTCTCTACCTGACCCGCATCGATCTGGCGGTGGAGGGGGATACCCGCTTCCCTGCTTTTGACGATGGTCAGTGGCAACGCGTTGATTGCGAGAGCCACCCTGCCGATGAGAAGAACCCGCACCCCTATAGCTTCGAGACCTGGCAGCGCCGCTGACGGACGAATGCCAATGGGCAAATAACAACAAGGGCATCTTCGGATGCCCTTGTTGTTTTGTTGGGTTTTCAAGATGGGATTAGATGCCTGAGCCGTCGTTCTCGCCACTTTCCTCGTGCAAACCGCACTCGCGCTTGAGGCCGAAGAAGCGGGTCTGCTCCTCGCTCATGCCCGGCTCCCACTTGGCGGTGGTGTGGACATCGCCCACCGAGAGATAACCCTGCTCCCACAGCGGGTGGTAGGGGAGGTCGAACTCCTTGAAGTAGTAGAAGACATCCTTGTTGCTCCAGTCGATCACCGGCAGGAACTTGAAGCGGCCGCGCTGGATGCCCAGCACCGGCAGCTTGCCACGGCTGCCGGACTGCTCCCGGCGAAGGCCGGAGAACCAGGTCTGGGCCTCCAGCTCACGCAGGGCGCGGTCCATCGGCTCCACCTTGTTGAGCTGGTTGTAGCGGGTGATCCCCTCTACCCCCTGCTCCCACAGGAGGCCAAAGCGCGCCTCCTGCCAGGCCGGGCTGAGCTCGGCTCGATAGATCTTCAGGTTGAGCGCGAGACGTTCGGTCAGCTCGTCGATAAAGCGGTAGGTCTCCGGGAACAGATAACCGGTATCGGTCAGCACCACGGGCACGTCGGCTCGCTCGCGGCTTACCAGATGGAGCATCAGCGCTGCCTGAATGCCGAAACTGGATGAGAGCACATGCTCCCCCGGCAGATTGGCCAGGGCCCAGCGCACCCGTTCTGGGGCGCTCATGGTATCCAGCTCCCGGTTGAGGGGCGCCAGCGCCTCGACTTGCTCTTCACGGCCGAGGGCCAGCAGTGCCTGCAGGTCAAGGCGGCCATCTTCAGTGACATTAAGCGGCATAGAAGTCCCTCGCAGAATCGATAACGGGCGCAATCACCCCAACCCGGATCACGAAGTCGCCGAAGCACTCACCCTGATTTCGCTCGGTGGCCCAGCGGCCGATCAACGCGTCGAGTTCGGCCAAAATCTGCGGCTCGGTGATGTTCTCCTGATAGAGGCGCGGAATGCGGGTCCCCTCCAGATTGCCCCCCAGATGCAGGTTGTAGCGGCCCGGCGCCTTGCCCACCAGACCCACTTCCGCCAGCATGGCGCGGCCGCAGCCGTTGGGGCAACCGGTGACCCGGAAGATGATGGCGTCATCCGCTAGCCCATGTTTGGCCAGCAGCCCTTCGATGTCGGTGACAAAGGCGGGCAGCATGCGCTCAGCCTCGGCCATCGCCAGCGGGCAGGTGGGCAGGGCCACGCAGGCCATGGACTGCTTGCGCTGCTCGCTCACGCCGTCATCCAGCAGGCCGTATTGGCGTGCCAGCCCTTCGATGCGGGCTTTCTCGCTGGCAGGCACCCCGGCGATGATCAGGTTTTGGTTGGCGGTCAGGCGAAAATCCCCCTGATGCACCTTGGCGATCTCCAGCATGCCGGTCTTGAGCGGCTTGCCCGGGAAGTCAAGCAGGCGGCCATTCTCGATAAACAGGGTGAGGTGATGCTTGCCGTCGATCCCCTCGACCCAACCGAAGCGATCGCCCCGGCTGGTGAACTCATAGGGACGAACCGGCTCGAACTGGATGCCGGCGCGGTTTTCCACCTCGGCCTTGAAGGCCTCGACCCCCACCCGTTCAAGGGTGTACTTGGTCTTGGCGTTCTTGCGGTTGACCCGGTTGCCCCAGTCGCGCTGGGTGCTGACCACGGCGGCCGCCACCTCCAGCACGTGAGAGAGAGGAATAAAGCCAAAATCGCTCGCCTTGCGCGGATAGGTGCTGGTGTCGCCGTGGGTCATGGCCAGACCCCCGCCCACCAACACGTTGAAGCCCACCAGCTTGCCACTTTCGGCAATGGCTACGAAGTTGAGATCGTTGGCGTGGATGTCAACGTCGTTGTGGGGCGGGATCACCACAGTGGTCTTGAATTTGCGCGGCAGGTAGTTGGACCCCAGGATCGGCTCCTCGTCCTGCCCCAGTTTTTCACCGTCCAGCCAGATTTCCACGTAGGCGCGGGTCTTGGGCAGCAGATGCTCGGAGATCTTCTTGGCCCACTCGTAGGCCTCCTGATGCAGCTCGGACTCCACCGGGTTGCTGGTGCAGAGCACGTTGCGGTTTACATCGCCCGCGGTGGCGATGGAGTCGATACCTGTGCTGTTGAGGGTCTGGTGCATCAGCTTGATGTCGCGCTTCAATACCCCGTGGAACTGGAAGGTCTGTCGGGTGGTCAGGCGGATGCTGCCGTAGAGGCTGTGTTCTTCGGCGAACTTGTCGATGATCTGCCACTGGGCCGGGGTGATGATCCCACCCGGCAGGCGGGCACGCAGCATGACGTTGTGCAGTGGCTCCAGCTTCTGGGCGGCGCGCTCCGGGCGGATGTCGCGGTCATCCTGCTGATACATGCCGTGAAAGCGGATCAGCTGGAAGTTGTCGCCGTTAAAGCCGCCGGTGAGCGGGTCCTGCAGATCTTGCTCTATGGTGCCGCGCAGGAAGTTGCTCTCGCGCTTGAGGCGCTCGTTGTCGGCCAGCGGCCCTTCGACCGGTCCCGCTTTTGGGTGAGAAAGAGGTTGTTTGCTCATCAATAGACATCCCTTTGATAACGTTTGGCACGACGCAATTCGCTCAAATACTCTTCTGCTTCCTCACGGCTCTTGTGGCCGTGTTCGGCAATTACATCCAGCAGGGCCTCCTGCACATCCTTGGCCATCTTGTTGGCGTCGCCACACACATAGAAGTGAGCGCCTGCTTCCAGCCACTGATAGAGCTCAAGCCCTGCCTCACGCAGACGGTCCTGCACATAGATCTTGTTGGCCTGATCCCGGCTGAAGGCCAGGGAGATCTTCGACAGCAGCCCCGATTTCACATAACGCTGCCACTCCACCTGATAGAGGAAATCCTGGGTAAAGTGGGGGTTGCCGAAGAAGAGCCAGTTCTTGCCCTCGGCACCTTGGGCTTCCCGCTCCTGCATAAAGGCACGGAACGGGGCGATGCCGGTGCCCGGACCCACCATGATGACGGGGGTATCTGGGTTGGCAGGCAGGCGGAAGTTGTCGTTGTGCTCCACGAATACCCGCACCTCGCCATCCTCAATCAGCCGATCCGCCAGATAGGAGGAGGCGGCGCCGCTGCGCACTGTGCCATCTTCCTGTGGATAGCGCACCACGCCGACGGTCAGGTGCACCTCCTCTTCCACCTCGCTCTGGGCGGAGGCGATGGAGTAGAGGCGCGGGGTGAGGGGGCGCAGCAGGCCAACCAGCTGCTCGGCAGTGAGGGCGGTCGGGAAGCGTTTCAGCACATCCACCACCTGGGCAGAGGCGACCAGTGCATTGACCTGGGCCTTGTCGCCAGCCAGATCTTTCAGCGCCGCATTATCCGATATGTCAGCGAGCCCTGTGATAAAGCTGCCGTGCAGCCGGGTCAGTTCGAAGTGACTGGTCAGGGCTGCGCGCAAGGAGCCGTGGGCCGTGGCTTCATCGCCAGAGAGGCCGGTCAGGGCCAGCACTTCGCCCACCAGTTCGGCGTCATTGTCGAACCAGACACCGAGGGCATCACCCGGTTGATAGGTGATGCCGGAGTCGGCCAGATTGATCTCGATATGGCGGATATCCTTGGTGGAATCCCGGCCGGTGATCTTCTGATTGACCGACAGGTGGGCAGGGAAGGGGTTCTCCTTGCTGTATTGGCTGTGGCCAACCGCCTGCTGCACCGCGTTGGCTACGCTGCTGCTGGCCACACCGGTAGAGAGGGTCGTGGCAATGGCGTTGAGTGCCTGCTCGCCCCAACTCTTGGCCGCATCCTGATAACCCACATCGAGGCTGGCGAGCTCATAAATGCGCTCAGCCCCTGCTTTGGCGAGGAAGTCGTCGAAATCTTTGCCGGTCTGGCAGAAAAATTCGTAGGAGCTGTCACCCAGCCCCAGCACCGCGAACTTGAGGCCGTCCAGCTTGCCAATCTTGCCTTTTTTAAGCTGCTCGAACAGATCGACGGCGCTCTCCGGCGGTTCACCCTCCCCGTAAGTGCTCACTACCACCAGCAGATGGCTCTCTTTCTTGAGCTGCTTGGGTTTATAGTCGGCCATCGACGCTAGGGTGACCGGTAGACCGCGGGCCTCGGCCTGCGCCTTGATGGCAGTGGCGACCCCTTTGGCGTTGCCAGTCTGGGAGCCGTAGAGAATGGTCAGGCTGCCGCTGGGCGCAGCCACGGCGGCGCTGGCTGCAACGCTCTGCTGACCGGTCTGGGAGAGGCCGTAGAGATATCCGCTCACCCAAGCCAGTTGCTGGGTATTAAGGGTCGAGAGTACCTGGCCCAGCTGACGTTGCTGCTCGTCAGAGAGGGGGGATAGGTTGAATGGGGAATCCTTCAATTGCATCACACGCGTCTTCCATGGTCTGATTTTTGGCCAGATTAAAGGGCGTGTTGGATAACAACAAAGAATAAAAATATCTTCTTTATTCCATTATTGAATTTATAAAGTGATTTGGCGGTAAAGAAGATAGAAAAACGCCCCGCTGTTGCGGGGCGTTTTCAAGCTATCGCGCTCGGGATGGATCCCGGCGGGCATGAACCTTATTTCTGCGGACGCAGGGCCGGGAACAGGATTACGTCGCGGATGGTGTGGCTGTTGGTGAACAGCATGACCAGACGGTCGATACCGATACCCTGACCGGCAGTCGGCGGCAGGCCGTGTTCCAGCGCGGTGACGAAGTCGGCGTCGTAGAACATGGCTTCGTCGTCGCCAGCTTCTTTCTGATCAACCTGATCCTGGAAGCGCTTGGCCTGATCTTCAGCATCGTTCAGCTCGGAGAAGCCGTTGGCCAGCTCGCGGCCACCGATGAAGAATTCGAAGCGGTCGGTTACGTCCGGGTTCACGTCGTTGCGGCGAGCCAGCGGAGAAACGGCGGCCGGGTACTCGGTGATAAAGGTCGGTTGCAGCAGCATGTGCTCCACGGTCTCTTCGAAGATCGCGGTGATCACGTGGCCCAGCTCCCAACCCTTCATCAGCTCGATGTGCAGACGCTTGGCAACGGCCTTGGCGCTCTCGAGGGTAGCCAGATCATCCAGGGTCACATCCGGATTGAACTTCAGAATGGACTCGACCATGGTGAGGCGCTGGAACGGCTGACCGAAATCGATGGTCAGGCCCTCTTCGCCCTCTTTGGCGTAACGGATCTTGGTGTCGCCCAGGATGTCCTGCGCCAGGGTGCGCAGCAGCTCTTCGGTCAGGTCCATCAGATCGATGTAGTCGGCGTAGGCCATGTAGAACTCGATCATGGTGAACTCGGGGTTGTGACGAACCGAGATACCTTCGTTACGGAAGTTGCGGTTGATCTCGTAGACACGCTCGAAACCACCAACCACCAGACGCTTCAGGTAGAGCTCCGGAGCGATACGCAGGTACATGTCGATGTCCAGCGCATTGTGGTGAGTGACGAACGGACGCGCGGAGGCACCACCCGGGATGACTTGCATCATCGGGGTTTCCACTTCCATGAAGCGCTTTTCGTTGAAGAACTTGCGGATACCGGCAACCACCTGGGTGCGGATCATGAAGGTCTTGCGGGACTCTTCGTTGGCGATCAGATCCAGGTAGCGCTGGCGGCAGCGAGCTTCCTGGTCGGTCAGGCCTTTGTGCTTCTCGGGCAGCGGACGCAGCGCCTTGGTCAGCAGGCGGATATCGGAAACGTGAACGGAGAGCTCACCGGTCTGGGTCTTGAACAGGGTACCTTCGACACCCACGATGTCGCCCAGATCCCACTTCTTGAACTGCTCGTTGTAGAAACCTTCCGGCAGGTCGTCACGGGTGACGTAGACCTGGATCTTGCCGGCCATGTCCTGCAGGGTGGCGAAAGAAGCCTTGCCCATGATCCGGCGGGTCATGATGCGACCGGCAATCTTCACCCGTTTACCCAGGCTCGTCAGCTCCTCGGCGCTTTTGTCGTCGAACTCTGCGTGCAGATCGCCAGAGAGGCTGTCGCGACGGAAGTCGTTGGGGAAAGGATTACCCTGGGCGCGCAGGGCGGCCAGCTTGGAACGACGCTCGGTCATCTCGTTGTTGAGTTCGAGAGTTTGGTCGACTTCCGGAGTGATGGTTTGTTCAGACATGGTGATTCCTGCTTGTTTACAGACCTGATTTCAGGCTGGCTTCGATAAACTTGTCCAAGTCACCGTCGAGCACCGATTGGGTATTACGGGTTTCGACGCCGGTGCGCAGATCCTTGATACGGGAGTCATCCAGCACATAGGAACGGATCTGGCTGCCCCAACCGATATCAGACTTGGTCTCTTCCAGGGCTTGTTTCTCAGCGTTCTGCTTCTGAATTTCCAGCTCGTAGAGCTTGGCTTTCAGCTGCTTCATACACTGGTCTTTGTTTTTGTGCTGGGAACGGTCGTTCTGGCACTGTACCACGACACCGGTCGGAACGTGGGTAATACGCACCGCGGATTCGGTTCGGTTAACGTGCTGACCACCGGCACCGGAGGCACGGTAGACGTCGATCCGCAGATCCGCCGGGTTGATCTCGATATCGATATCGTCGTCGATCTCGGGGTAGACGAACACAGAACAGAAGGAGGTGTGACGGCGGCCACCGGAATCGAACGGAGACTTGCGAACCAGACGGTGTACGCCGGTTTCGGTACGCAGCCAGCCGAACGCATATTCGCCGGTGAACTTGATGGTGGCGGATTTGATACCAGCCACGTCGCCTTCGGAGCATTCAATCAGCTCGGGCTTGTAGCCGTGGGCATCGCCCCAGCGCAGGTACATGCGCAGTACCATGTTGGCCCAATCCTGTGCTTCGGTACCACCGGAGCCGGATTGAATATCGATATAGCAGTCGGAGCCGTCGTGCTGACCGGAGAACATGCGGCGGAACTCGAGATCCACCAGCTTGGCTTCCAGTTGTTCGGATTCGGCGATGGCTTCGTTGAAGGTCTCTTCGTCTTCCCCTTCCACGGCCAGGCTCACCAGCATCTCGACGTCATCCACGCCCTGGGTCAGGGTGTCGATGGTGCCGACCACGTTTTCCAGCGCAACGCGCTCTTTGCCCAGCGCCTGTGCGCGCTCGGGTTCATTCCATACGTTCGGCTGTTCCAGCTCGGCGTTGACCTCTTCTAGACGCTCTTTCTTGGCGTCATAGTCAAAGGTACCCCCTAAGAAGCTCGGTCCGCTCAGACAGCTCCTTAAGTTTATTTAATACGGGATTAACTTCGAACATCGTGAAAACTCTCAGGGTCGATGTGATTTAAAAACGGGATATTCTAGCCAATTGTGGAAGGAATAAACAGGGTTGCCTTGGCTTGTGCGGCTCATGCCGTCAATTTCTGGTGCACTTTTCTCCACCTCGGTAGAAAATATCGCCCGCCGACCCATTTTCAGGTTCAGTTTTGGCCATTCGGGTCGCTAATGACTACGTGTAGTGTTGTGCAATTTAGGGAAAAACCCGCTCCTCACCTCAATAAGAAGAACACATGATGAAAAACCTGTCACTCAAGCAGAAGATACTGTTGTCAGTGGTGATCGCCCTTTCGTTGGTGATTTTGTTGCTCTCCTGGCAGAGCTATAGCAGCCAGAAGTCCCTGTTGCTGCAAGGCAGCCAGGAGCAGTTGCAACGGCTGGGTACCCAGCAGGCCGAGCGTGTCAGCGACTGGCTCGCCGCCCGTCGCGACGTGATCCAGGCGCTCGGCAACAAGGCCGGTGCCGACCCCCTCAATGCCTTGCAACAGGCACAAGTTTCCGGCCGTTTCCAGCTCACCTATTTCGGTGAGAGCAGCGGCAAGATGAATGACTCAGATCCTTCCATCAACCGCGATGGCTACGACCCGCGCTCTCGTGGCTGGTATCAGGAGGCGATGAGCAAAGGTGGCCTGATTGTCACCAAACCCTATCTCGACGTGGCTTACAACATCATGGTGGTGACTCTGGCCCAGCCGGTTTCTGGCGGGGTAGTCGGTGGTGACCTCTCCATCGCCTCGCTAGTGGAAGACGTGACCAAGATGCAGCTGCCTGCCGACGGTTTCGCCATCATGATGCACAAGGATGGCACCATCATCGCCTACAAGGATGCTGCCAAGGCGATGAAACCGGCCAGCGAGATCGACAACGATCTGACCAACGCGCTGATCGAGCAGAGCAAGTCGAGCAAGGATCTGGTGCCGGCCTATTTCGACAACGAAGGTCGCGACAAGCTGCTGTGGGCGGTTGATATCCCCGACACAGACTGGGAACTGGTACTGGTGCTGGACAAGGCCGCGCTGGAAGCGCCGCTCTCCTCCCTGCTGATGACCCAGCTGGGGATGGCGCTGCTGGTGCTGGTGGGTAGCATCCTCGCTATCTCCTGGCTGGTCAGCATGCTGCTTGGCCCGCTCACCAAGGTCTCCCAAGCACTGGCCCGCATTGCCGATGGTAATGGCGATCTGACCCAGCGCATCAAGATCGACGCCAACGACGAAGTAGGCCAACTGGCCAACAGCTTCAACCGTTTCGTCGGCAGCCAGCATCAGCTGATCGGCAATATCCGTCAGCTGGCCAACGAGTTGAACGCCGATGCCGAGCGCAGTCTGGTGACCAACCAGGCCGCGGTGGACGAGCTGCAGCGTCAGCAGCAGGAGGTGACCATGGTCGCCACGGCGGTCACCGAGATGGCTAGCGCCACCATGGAGATCGCCGGCAACGCCGAGAACACCGCCGCCGCTGCCCAGCAATCTGCCCAGAGCAGTGAGCAGGGCAAGATGCTGGTCAACAAGACCCGCCAGTCCATCAATGGTCTGGCCGAAGAGGTGGGGCAGGCTACCGAGGTGATCGGAGAGCTGAGCCGTCACGCGCAGGCCATCACCAGCATTCTCTCCACCATCCAGGGGATTGCCGAGCAGACCAACCTGCTGGCGTTGAACGCGGCCATTGAAGCGGCCCGTGCCGGTGAGCAGGGGCGTGGTTTTGCGGTGGTCGCTGATGAGGTGCGGGTGCTGTCGCGCCGTACCCAGGACTCCACCCAGCAGATCCAGTCCACCATCGAGACCCTGCAACAGACCACTGCCCGCGCGGTGAGCCTGATGCAGACCAGTCAGGGGCTGGCGGACAACAGCGTGCAGGATGCGGATCAGGCGGTGCGCGCTCTGGAAGAGATCACCAGCGCCATCTCCCTCATCTCCGACATGGCGGGCCAGATCGCCACCGCCGCCGAGGAGCAGACTCAGGTGACCGGTGAGATCACCCAGAACACCACCGCCATCAAGGATGTGAGTGACGAGATCACCGCATCTGCCATGCGCGATCTGGATCAGGCCCACAGCCTCAAAGGGCGTGCTGCTGACCTTAACCAGCAGGTGTCGACCTTTATCCTGTAAGGTGCACGTCCCGGCCTGTTCCGGCTGAGATAAACAAGCCCCGCCCTCTGTCGAGTGCGGGGCTTTTTGTTGTTCGGGGGAGTGCGGGATGTGGGGATTCCGGGTTTTCTGAGTTGCTCGCGGGCCACCTTGGTGGCGGATGCGAGCCCCGGCTCTGCCTGCGTCTGCTGGCGAGTAGAGAGCAAGCAAAGAGCCCACCGAAAGGTGGGCTCTGATCATATACGTCTGACGGAAAGGGAATTACAGGAATGGCATCGCCATAAACAGCTTGATCACCATGGCGTTGATGATGTCGATAAAGAAGGCGCCCACCATGGGCACCACCAGAAACGCCAGGTGGGAGGGACCGAAGCGCTGGGTAATGGCCTGCATGTTGGCGATGGCTGTCGGGGTGGCCCCCAGGCCAAAGCCGCAGTGACCTGCCGCCAGCACGGCCGCATCGTAATTTTTGCCCATGACCCGGAAGGTGACGAAGATGGCGTAGAGTGCCATCGCCACTGTCTGGGCGGCCAGCAGGATGAAGATAGGCAGCGCCAGGCTGGCCAGATCCCACAGTTTCAGGCTCATCAGTGCCATGGCGAGGAACAGCGACAGGCTGACGTTGCCCAGCAGGGAGACTTCTCGATCGCTCACTTCATGCCAGTTCAGCAGGGTCAGGACGTTGCGCAGCAGTACGCCGACAAACAGCACGCAGACGAAGATCGGCAGCTCGAAGGCGCCCCCTTTGAGCGAGGCGGAGAGCAGCTCGCCGCCCTTGAGGCTGATGGCGATCAGTGCCAGCGTTTCGATGACGCTGAAAGTGGTGAGGGGGCGCTCCATGTCGGGCATTTCGAAGCCCTGGGGGGCCTCATCCTGATTGTGCTCCTCACCGGGCACCTGCACTTTCTTCACCAGATAGCGAGCCACCGGGCCGCCGATCAGGCCGCCCAGCACCAGACCGAAGGTGGCACAGGCGATGGCGAGTTCGGCGGCGGATTGCACCCCGTATTTCTCGGAGAAGGTGGCACTCCAGGCCGCCCCGGTGCCGTGGCCGCCGGAGAGAGTGATGGAGCCGGCCAGCAGCCCCATGTGGGGATCCAGACCGAGCAGGGTCGCCAGACCGACACCCAGACTGTTCTGCACCAGCAGCAGGCCGGTGACCACCATCAGGAAGGTAACCACCGCCTTGCCGCCGCGTTTCAGGCTGGCGAGATCGGCGGAGAGACCGATGGAGGCGAAGAAGGCCAACATCAGCGGGGTTTGCAGGCTGGTATCAAATTGCAGCTCCATCTGCAGGGTGGAGCGCAGCAGCAGCAGTACCAGCGCGACCACCAGGCCGCCGGCTACCGGTTTGGGGATGTTGAAGGTACGCAGCAGCCCGACTCGGGTAACCAACACCCGGCCAAGCAGCAATACCAGAGTGGCAGCGACCAGCGTTGCGTAGGAATCAAGTTGTAACATTCAGTACTCCCATGTTGATTGGCTGTGTCTTTCATAGCAAAAGACTTACAGATTCAGCCGGGATGAAAACAGTGTGGCTTATGTGCCAGCAAAGAAGGGGAAACATCTCCCCGCCCCAGGAAAGATGGGGCTTGTGCGGGCCTGAAATGCTCAGGCATCCAGATGAGATTTTAGTAAAATCCGGCGGATTGTAGCAAAAAGCATCGTTTAATTCCATCTTTGTCGTATTAATGCTCGTTTTAGTGGTTTATTGTGACATTTAACACTATGTGGGTAGAGGGCAGAAAAGCCGAAAAGGGTGCATGGAACGGCTGTCATTTGGGGCGCCAGTCTCTATAATTCGCCGGTTTCCGCTGCATGCAGAGGCTCTGGCGGGCGTTGACATTGTGGTTCACCCCGACATGGTTCATGTTTTGGCGGTGTTCACTTCATCAAGAGGAGAGGGTGTGAAGAAGTCTATCTACATTGCCTACACAGGCGGCACCATTGGGATGCAGCGTTCCGATCACGGCTACGTGCCGATGGCGGGCTTTATGGAAGACTGTCTGGCGCGGATGCCCGAGTTCCACCGCCCCGAGATGCCGGATTATCATATCCACGAATATGCGCCCCTCATCGACTCCTCCGACATGACCCCGGCGGATTGGCAGCGTATCGCCGAGGACATTCGCGACAACTACGAGAAATACGATGGCTTCGTGATCCTGCATGGCACCGACACCATGTCGTTCACCGCCTCGGCGCTCTCTTTCATGCTGGAAGATCTGCACAAGCCGGTCATCATCACCGGTTCCCAGATCCCGCTGGCCGAGTTGCGCTCCGACGGTCAGCAGAACCTGCTCAACGCCCTCTATATCGCGGCCAACTACCCGATCCACGAGGTGACGCTGTTCTTCAACAACCAGCTCTATCGCGGCAACCGCAGCAAGAAGGTGCACGCCGATGGCTTCCACGCCTTCGATTCGCCCAACTATCCGCCGCTGCTCAATGCCGGGATCGCCATTTCGCTGGAGGCGGGCGAGCTGGGCGTGCCCTCCGAGCGGCCGCTGGTGCTGCACGACATCACCCCCCAGCCCATCGGCGTGGTGACCCTCTATCCGGGGATCTCCAGCGAGGTGATCGCCAACATCCTGCAACAGCCTGTGAAGGCGCTGATCCTGCTCTCGTTCGGGGTCGGCAATGCGCCGCAGAACCCGGCCATGCTGGCGCTGCTCTCCGAGGCCTCAGCCCGCGGCGTCATCATCGTCAACCTGAGCCAGTGCCTGCACGGCAAGGTCAATATGGGGGGTTATGCTACCGGCAACGCCCTGTCGCGGGCCGGGGTGATCTCGGGCTTTGACATGACCGCCGAGGCTGCCCTCACCAAGCTGCACTTCCTGTTGAGCCAAGACTTGCCATTCCACCGCATTCGCGAGTTGATGCAACAATCCCTGCGCGGGGAGCTGACTCCCTGAGAAACTGTCCGCGACCTTACTGCGAAGCCGTGATCAAGGCTCATGTGCTGCTCGGAATCCTCACGTATATCTATACGCTCCGGTTCCTGCGCTGCTCTTCACCTTGCTGACGTCTTCTCGCTACAGGTCGTGAACAGCTTCTGACCTCCCTACCAGGGGGAGAGTGGAAAAAGAGGGGAGCCACGATGGCTCCCCTCTTTGCTGTGGCCGCCGCGGGCGGCCTGCCGGGTCAGGTTCAATGGTTAAGGTCGACCCGCACTATCTCTTCCTCGTCGCGATACTGACGCTTGAGCTCGCTCTTGCTCTTCATCACGATCTCGCCGTCACGACCTATGTTCATATGCTCCGGGTTGTCGAGATGCATCGCCTGCCAGGCCATCACGGCTTGCAGGGAGGTGGCCTTCTGCTCGTCGGTCAGGGGCTTGCCATCGGGCCACTTGCCCAGCTCGACTGCGGTCTTGAGCCGCTCGTACACCTCTGCGGGCATCAGCCTGATAGCTTGTAAAAACTCACCCTGTTGAAACGACATCCGGCCTTCTCCTTGAACTATTGAGCCATAAACTGCGGGATCTGACGGGTCATGCAGGTAGACTCTATCGGTCTATGCAGGCAGATCCTGGCGGACTACGCCAGCCATCTGTTCCATCACCCGCACTACCTGACAACTGTACCCGAACTCGTTGTCATACCATACGTAGAGCACACAATGATCCCCTTCGGCGATGGTCGCCTGGGAGTCGACGATGCCCGCATAACGGGAACCTACCATGTCGGAGGAGACCAGCTCGGTGCTGGCGCTGAAGTCGATCTGGCGGTGCAGGGCCGAGCTTAACGCCATCTGCTGCAGATAGGCGTTGAGGCTCTCCCGATCGGTGGCCTGTTCCAGCGACAGGTTGATAATTGCCAGCGAGACATTGGGGGTCGGCACCCGGATGGCGTTGCCGGTCAGCTTGCCCTTGAGTTCGGGCAGCGCCTTGGCCACCGCCTTGGCGGCGCCGGTGCTGGTCATCACCATATTGAGGGCGGCGCTGCGACCGCGGCGCTCGCCTTTGTGATAGTTGTCGATGAGGTTCTGATCGTTGGTGTAGGAGTGGACCGTCTCCACGTGGCCGTGGCGGATGCCGAACCGCTCCTGCATTACCTTGAGCACCGGGGTGATGGCGTTGGTGGTACAGGAGGCGGCGGAGATGATCCTGTCATCCGGGCCTATCACCTCATGGTTGACCCCGAACACCACGTTTTTCATCTCCCCTTTGCCGGGGGCAGTCAGCAGCACCTTGCCGGCACCGCGCGCCTTCAAGTGCTCGGAGAGGCCTGCCTCGTCACGCCAGACGCCGGTGTTGTCGACGATCAGCGCATCGTGAATGCCGTAGGCGGTGTAGTCGATGTCGGCCGGGCTATTGGCGTAGATCACCTGAATGAAGGTGCCGTTGGCGATGATGGCGCTGCGCTCAACATCCACCTCGATGGAACCATTGAAGGGGCCGTGCACTGAGTCGCGTCGCAGCAGGCTGGCACGTTTCTCCAGATCCCCGTCGCGACCACCGCGTACCACGATGGCGCGCAGGCGCAGCGGATTGGCGGCGCCGGTACGCTCGATCAGCAGGCGGGCCAGCAGGCGACCGATACGGCCAAAGCCGTAGAGCACCACGTCGGTCGGCTGCGGCATCTGGCTGCGGCCAAGGGCCGGTGCCAGTCGCGCTTGCAGATAGTCCTCGATCCCCGCTTCATCCTGATGATCCTGCCAGTAGCCGACTGCCAGCTTGCCAAGGTCAACCTCGGCGGCGGTGGGTTTGAGGGCAACGATGGCCTGAAGCAGGGGGAAGCTTTGCTGGATGGGGAGGGGAGCGCCCTGGTGGCGGCGGACGACCCGGTGGGCCTTGAGGATATCGATGGTGGAGGCGTTTTGCAGCGGGCGGCCGTAGAGGGTGATCTCGACCCCTTGTTGTCGGTAGAGGCGACCAATCAAGGGCTGCATGGCTTCGGCGAGCTCCTGGCTCTCCTGCCACGCTTGCAAGTAGTGCTCGTGGGTCATTGACCAGATCCTTTATTTCACGTTGTTGGTGTAAATAGAAAATTCGTCGAATGCAGATCAGTGTAGGGGTGTATATTTCGTTATATTATTCTGCAATCGCGGCCTTATATGGTGCGCGCATTGTAATGGATATGTAACCGGTTTGCTAGCCGGAGGTGGCCCGTAAAGGCGCCAGTTGTTACCAACCCGCGTTACCAACAAGATGTGAACCATGGCCAATTTCCCCCTGCGACAGACCTTCATCATGTTTTCAGTCGGCCTTGCCGTGGCTGGCTGCAATGACGATCGGATCCACAATATCTGCAGCAACCATGCCGAGCTCTGTCAGGATCTGGTGGACGATGGCTGGTGTCGCTACGAGCGTACCGATGTGATCCGCAGTCGCTTCTATCTCAAGGAGGAGGGAACGGATCGGCGCAAGTACGAGCTGATGCGCAACCTTGAGCGCTATCTTAAGTGTGCCGAGCGCTCTACCAACATCGAGTATAAGAATGCCCGCGAGCAGAAGAGTCCACGGGTCGAGGGCATGCTGGCGGCTGGCGAACAGCTGGCCCAGCTCGATGCGGCGACCCGCAATTCACAAGATCCCTACCTGCTGCTCTGGCACTGGACCAACAACACCAACGAGCTGGCTCGTCAGCAGTTTATGGCGCTGGAAGGCACCAAGGCGCTGGATGAACCCGAGCTGCAACTAGCGCTCGGTGGTATCTACGCCAAGAGCGACCCCGAAAAGGCCATTGCCACTCTGCAGCACGGGCTCTCCCTCTATCAGGAGGGGGACAAGGTGAACAGCCGCATATTCACCTCCCTCAGCACCCTCTATATGGGCCAGAAACAGTATGGGCTGGCCTATCTGTGGGGCAAGGTGAGCGAGTCGTTTCAGGATAGCCCCGAGGTCTCCGCCAAGCGTTTTGGCATCTACCACACCCTGAGCAAGACAGAGCAGGATGGTTACGATGTGCGGGCTGCCGAAATTGTCGAGCAGCTCAAGCATGGCAACTACCGGCCCTGAGGCAGTGATGACGATGCTCTCCCCGGCCAACTGCTGGCACACTCCGTTCGATCTCTCTTTCGTTCATGGCGAGGTACGTACCGATGGCCGCACCCTGGAGCGCCTCACGGTGCGCGCCGTGGTGCCCCGTGGCGACGAGCTGCTGCTGGTTCACTCCCGGGTCAACGGCGATCTGATGTTCCCCGGGGGCGGCATTGAAGCGGGGGAGAGCCACCATGTGGCGCTCGCTCGCGAGCTGCTGGAGGAGTGCGGTGCCGAGCTGCGGGAAGTGGGGGGCCTGCTTGGAGAGACCCGTGAATATCGCGCCGCCCGCGAGCCGGGGTTCGATGCCTACTGCATCCGCTCGCTCTACTACTTGTGCCGGATTGGCGATCAGCTGGTGGCCCCGCAGCCACAGCCCTACGAGATCCGCCTTGGCTTCGTACCCGGCTGGTTTGCCCTCGACGAAGCGCTGCAGACCAACAAAACCCAGCTGGCGGGGCCCTGTCCCCAGTGGACGGCGCGAGAGACCCGGGTGCTGGCCCAACTGCAACGCTGGCATCAGCAGGGGATCTTCGACCACGGCTGATGAGTAGATCAAGCCGCAACGGTCAGTGATACCAACAAAAAGAGCGCCAATGGGCGCTCTTTTTTATTGCGAGGGTGGTGGTTACTTGGCCACTCTGTCGTGCGAGATCATTTGACCTCTTCGCCCTTGGCTTGCAGATCAGCATGGTAGGAAGAGCGAACGAAAGGACCACAGGCTGCGTGGGTAAAGCCCAACTCCATGGCGACATCTTTCAGCTCGTCAAACTCTGCTGGCGGCACGTAGCGTTTCACCGGCAGGTGGTGGCGGCTCGGCTGCAGATACTGACCCAGGGTCAGCATGTTGACGCCGTGGGCGCGCAGATCCTTGAGCACCTCGACGATCTCTTCGTTGGTTTCGCCAAGGCCCATCATCAGACCGGATTTGGTCGGAACGTGGGGGTGCATCTCCTTGATGCGGCGCAGCAGCTCCAGTGACCACTTGTAGTCGGCACCCGGGCGGGCGACGCGATACATGCGCGGTGCGGTTTCCAGGTTGTGGTTGAAGACATCCGGCGGGGTTTCGCGGAACACCTCCAGCGCTTGCTCCATCCGGCCACGGAAGTCCGGGGTCAGGATCTCGATGCGGGTCTGCGGGCTGTGCTCGCGGATCTCGCGAATGCAGTCGGCGAAGTGCTGGGCACCGCCGTCGCGCAGATCGTCGCGGTCCACCGAGGTGATCACCACATACTTGAGGTTCATCTCTTTGATGGTCAGCGCCAGCTTCTTCGGCTCTTCCGGATCGAGTGCCAGCGGGCGGCCGTGGGCCACGTCGCAGAAGGGGCAGCGACGAGTGCAGATGGCGCCCATGATCATGAAGGTGGCGGTGCCGTGGTTGAAGCACTCCGCCAGATTGGGGCAGGAGGCCTCTTCACACACCGAGTGCAGCTTGTTCTTGCGCAAGGTGCTCTTGATGTGTTCGATCTTCTGGCTGGAGGGGGGCAGCTTGATCCGCATCCAGTCCGGCTTGCGAAGGAGTTCTTCGTTGGGATCCGGCATGAATTTCACCGGGATCAGGGCCATCTTGTCGCCATCGCGCAGCTTGACGCCCGGCTCCATACGAACGGGTTTGCTCATGATTCACTCTCGGTGTTTGTTATTGTTTGGTAGCCAATCAGGTTGGCCAGTTCGGCCACCAGAATGGATTGCGCCTCGGCCACGCTTTGCGGGCCGCCCAGGGCGCTGGTCTGGGTCATGGCCATGCCCGCATAGCCGCACGGATTGATGTGCAGGAAGGGGGTCATGTCCATGTTGATGTTGAGGGCCAGCCCGTGGAACGAGCACCCCTTGCGGATGCGCAGCCCCAGCGAGGCCAGTTTTGCCTCCATGCCAAGGTCATTTTTCACATAGACCCCGGGGGCATCGGCCTTGGCATAAGCCTGGATATCGCTTTTGGCGAGGGTGTTGATGATGGCTGTCTCCAGCGCGGTCACCAGCTCGCGAACCGAGAATTTGCAGCGGCGGACATCCACCAGTACGTAGAGCACCAACTGGCCCGGGCCGTGATAGGTCACCTGACCGCCGCGATCGCTCTGCACCACCGGGATATTGCCCGGATTGAGCAGGTGTTCGGCCTTGCCGGCCTGACCCTGGGTGTAGACGGGATCGTGCTCGACCACCCAGAACTCGTCCGGGGTGTCGCTGGTGCGGTTGTCGGTGAAGGCTTTCATGGCGTCCCATACCGGCTGGTAGGGGCGGCGACCCAGCTGCCTGACAATCAGACTGGACTGGGCGGGGATCTGGGATGACATGGCGTCCTCGCGGCGTGCTGCGGCCAAAAACAGTCGCCCCGCAGAACGGGGCGAGAGAGAAATTACAGTACGTATTTCACCAGCTCGATCTTGCCAAGGGCGTGGTACATCGCTTCGATGTGCTCCTTGCTCTGGGCAGTCACGGTCACGCGGACCGAGTGGTAGTTGCCCTTGGAGCTGGGCTGGACTGTCGGGCTGTAGGTGCCGGGGGCGTGCTGCTGCAGCACTTCAACCACCATTTCCGGCAGTGCCGGGTCGGCAACGCCGAGTACCTTGAACGGGAATTTGCAGGGAAACTCCAGCAGTTCATCAAACTTGGTATTCATTTACTCACCTTTTGCGTCATCACCGGGATGACTTCATCTTGGATGGCTAGTGGCCGATGGCCTGTGGAGGCCGCCATTTCAAGTCTATATGGGCACGGCTCATAACTATATGGGCGCTGCCCGGACCGGGATCAAGGCCAGGATCGGTCAGACAAGGATGGAAGTGCTGCTTTTTACCACAAATCAGGGTAAGGCGGAACCTGCAGTTTACAGGGTTATTCACTGCCTTTGCCGGTCACAGACAGCAGCGGCGCCTGTTGGCGCCGCTGTTTGGTGAGGATCGTGCGTTGGATTACTTGAACCAGCTGGTGACCAGCAGTACCAGGTAGTCCCACAGACGGCTCATCAAGCCACCTTCCTGCACCTCTTCCAGGGCAACCAGCGGCACCTGCTTGATCTCTTTGTCGCCCTGTTTCAGGAACACGGTACCGACGCGCTGCCCCTTGGCCAGCGGCGCTTTCAGTTGTCGAGCTGGAAGTCAGCCTTCAGGTTGTTGCCCTGACCGCGGGTGACCAGCACGGAGACATCTTGGTCGACGCCCAGTTTCACTTCCGGTTTGTCGCCCATCCAGATCTTCTGGGTGACCAGCTCGGTGCCTGCCTTGTACGGGGTCAGGCTCTGGAAGAAGCGGAAGCCATAGGTGAGCAGTTTTTTGCTCTCGGCGGCGCGGGAGGCTTCGCTGCTGGCGCCCAGTACCACGGCGATCAGGCGCATGCCTTCGTTGTTGGTGGCAGAGGAGACCAGGTTATAGCCGACCTGGCTGACGTGGCCGGTCTTGATGCCATCCACCTGCAGGGATTGATCCCACAGCAGACGGTTGCGGTTGTGCTGGGTGATGCCGTTGAAGACGAAGGATTTCTGGGAGTAGATCTTGTACTCCTCCGGCAGGTCGCGGATCAGCGCCTGACCCAGACGGGCCATGTCGTGAGCGGTACTGTAGTGACCTTCCGCATCCAGGCCGTGCGGGTTCATGAAGTGGCTGTCGTTCATGCCAAGCTTGGCGGCCCAGCTGTTCATCAGGCTGGCGAAGGAGTCGGTGCTGCCCGCCAGGAACTCGGCCATGGCGACGCAGGCGTCGTTGCCGGACTGGATGATGATGCCCTTGTTGAGATCATCGACGGAGACCTGCTTGCCCACCTCGATAAACATCTTGGAAGAGTCGGAGTAGTTCTTGGACCAGGCGTTTTGGCTGATGGTCACCATGTCGGTGCGCTTGATGTTCCCCTTCAGCAGCTCCTGGCCGATGATGTAGGAGGTCATCATCTTGGTCAGACTGGCGGGCGGCAGACGCTCTTCGGCGTTCTGCTCGGCCAGCACCTGACCGGAGTAGTAGTCGATCAGAATATGGGCCTTGGCGGAGATCTCCGGCGCGGCGGGAACCACCATGGGCATGGCATTCGGGGTCGGTGTCGGCACCGGCGTATTGGCCTGGGCGGTTACGCTGATCAGTGAGGCCAGAAGAACTGAACGGGCAAATTTGGACATCTTGAAATTCCTGCGAGCCAGATGGGGATAAAATGCGGGCCTAACTATACCAGATGCGCCCGCAGGTTATAGCCCGAGATGGCGATCAGAACTGGTTTTTTATCCATCACTCCCTGTCATCACGCCATAAAACGACGTGATGACAGTGAGTAAGCGGTTAGTCACATCCGCAGCAAAGGGGGGCGATCAGGGCACGATAAAGGCCTGTTCCAGCCCGCCCTGACGTACTTTTTCCAGCACACTTGCCTGCTGGTCGGCGGCGACCGGGCCAATCAGCACCCGGAAAATGGCGCCATGGGCATCGATTCGGTAGGGCACGCCGTAACGCTGGGTCATCACCTTGCCCATCGCCTCGGCCCGATCCCGGGAGCCGCTGGCCAGTACCTGGATCATCTTACCATTCCCACTGCTGGCGGGCGCTGCGGCCTTGGCTGGCGCTGGTTTGACAGGCGCCGCTTTGGCGGGCTTGGCGGCGGGTGCCTTGACAGGAGCCGGATCGGCAGCGGGAGTGGCCATCGCCAGCGCGGTCGGTTCACCCAGGAAGCCATCTTGCGACAGCGTGTTGGAGGCCGCAGCTGGGGTGGTCGGAGTCATTTCGATGGGCTTCATCGGCTCCATGATCACCATCTGATCCGGGGTGTCGCTGATCAGTTCCAGTCGTACTCTGGCCTCACCACTGTCGACCATCTCCAGCTGCTTGGCCGCTGCGTAGGATAGGTCGATCAGGCGCGGGCTGTTGAACGGGCCGCGGTCATTGACCCGCACTATGGTCTCCAGCCCGTTGTCCAGATTGGTGACTCGCACATAGCTAGGGATGGGCAGGTTGCGGTGGGCGGCACTGAACAGCTTGCTGTCCAGCACATCGCCGTTGGCGGTCTTCTGGCCGTCCAGATCCGGCGACAACCAGCTGGCGGTGCCCTCTTCGCTGTAGTGTTTGATGTCGCGCCACACCTCGTGCTTCTGCTTGCCGATCCAGTAGTCCCGGTTGCCGCTGGCACTCAGGGACTCGGGGCGCGGAATGGCGCCGGTGGCTTGCGGGATCTCGATAACGGGTGGCTTGCTGACCGGTGCTTGCGGCTCGACGGGGGCGCTTTGTTCCGGCTGGCTGCTACAGGCGGCCAGCAACAAGCTCAGGCTGAGCGGGAGGAGTTTGTGACGAAGATGCATACGCTTCCTGAATGGCTTGGCTAAGTTGATACACCGCCATCGCATAGAGTGGGCTGCGATTGTAACGGGTGATCACATAAAAGTTATGCCGTGCGACCCAGTATTCCGGTCCATCGGCTTGGGCAAACGCCAGCAACTTGACCGGCGTCTGTGGGGCCAGCGGCGTGGCGAGCTCAATCCCTGCCGCCGCCAGTTCTGACCACTGTTGTGTTAACTCGGGCTCAGGCCTGAGTAGAGGTTCGACTGCCATCAACCCGATCTGGGCCGGTTCCACCACGGATTCGCCCCAGCGCCACTGGTGACTGGCAAAATAGTTGGCCACGCTGCCGATGGCATCGACCGGGTTGGCAAACAGATCCCGCTTGCCATCCCCGTCAAAATCGACGGCGTAGTGGCGATAGCTGGAGGGCATGAACTGCCCCATCCCCATGGCGCCGGCATAGGAGCCCTTGAGGGTATCGAGTTGCCACCCTTCCTCTTTGGCCAGCACCACAAGCTGGGCAAACTCCTTGGCAAAGAAGTCGCTGCGCTCCGGGTAGTGGAACCCCAGGGTGTAGAGGCTATCGAGCACCGGATGACGACCCATCTGGCGGCCATAGAAGGTCTCGACCCCTATTATGGCCACGATGAGCGAGGCGGGCACCCGATAGGTCTGCTCCGCGCGGGCCAGTGTCTCGGCATGTTGCTGCCAGAACTGCTGGCCGTCACGGATGCGATCCGGGGTAACGAACAGCGGCCGGTAGCGATGCCAGGGTTTGGCCTCCCACGGCTTGCTGATGGTGTCGAGCACCTCCTGCCGTAATTGGGCTCGGGCGACGGCCGCCTGCAGCTCCGCCAGCGGCACCTGCTGCTGGTCGGCGAGCAGGGCCAACCGATCCGGCGCTACGGCGGCGGTCGCCATCGTGGTGGCGAGCGAGAGCAGCAATCCGACCCGTCTCATCAGGCGAGTAGTCTTCTATGAGTCTGGATGGACATCAGTATGCCAAAGCCAGCCATCAGGGTCACCATGGAGGTGCCGCCATAGCTCACCAGCGGCAGGGGTACCCCCACCACCGGCAAGATGCCGCTCACCATGCCCATGTTGACGAACACATAGACGAAGAAGGTGAGGGTGATGGCGCCACCCAGCAGTCGCTCGAAGCTGTTCTGGGCCTGCATCGAGATAAACAGGCAGCGGCTGATGACGTAGAGGTAGAGCACCAGCAGCAGGGCAACCCCTACCAGACCGAACTCCTCGCTGAATACCGCGAAGATGAAGTCAGTATGGCGCTCGGGCAGGAACTCCAGCTGGGACTGGGTCCCTTGCAACCACCCCTTGCCAAAGACGCCGCCGGAGCCGATGGCAATCTTGGACTGGATGATGTGGTAGCCGCGGCCGAGCGGGTCTTTTTCCGGGTCGAGCAGCATCAGCACCCGCTGGCGCTGGTAGTCGTGCATCAGGAAGAACCAGAGCACCGGCATAAAGGCCAGCATCAGCAGGACCGCCAAGCCGATCAGCCACCAGCTGAGCCCCGCCAGGAAGATGACGAAGAAGCCGGAGGCAGCCACCAGAATGGAGGTGCCAAGGTCAGGCTGGGCGGCGATCAGCAGGGTGGGCAGCAGCACCATGATGAGGGCGATCACCACATGGCTGAACTTGGGGGGCAGCGAGTGGCGACTGAGCCAGGCGGCCACCATGATCGGCATGGAGAGCTTCATCACCTCGGAGGGCTGGAACTTCATAAAGCCCAGATCGAGCCAGCGCTGGGCCCCCTTGCCGATGTGGCCGAACACGTCCACCGCAATCAGCATCAGCACCACCACGGCGAACAGCGGCACCGACCAGCGGGCGTAGAGGGAGGGGGGCAGCTGGGCCAGGCCGATCATCAGGGCAAAGGCGAGACCGCCGCGCACCAGCTGGCGCACAATGGAGTCCATGTCCTGACCGGAGGCGGAGTAGAGCACCACCATGGAGAGGGTCATCACGGCCAGCAGACCGAGCAGCAGGGGCAAGTCGATATGCAGCTTGTACCAGATGCTCTGCTGGCGGGCAGAATTACTCATTGGGAGCGACCTCACTCGGTTGGGACGGCTTTTCCGGTGCCGGTGGCAGTTGCGGATCAGGGGGCAGCAGATAGGCATCCAGCATCTGGCGTGCAATGGGCGATGCAGCTCGACCACCACCACCTCCGATGGAGTTTTCCAGTACCAGAGCTACCACCGCTTTGGGTGCCTCGAAGGGGGCATAAGCAACGAACAAAGCGTTATCGCGATGCTCCGCCTTGACCGTCTTGATGTTGTAAACCTGATTTTCCTTCAAACCGACTACCTGGGCTGTGCCCGATTTGCCGCCTGAGGAGTAAGGCGCCTTGGCAAACGAGTGACGGCCACTGCCTTCACTGCCATGGTTGACTCGCCACATCCCATCCTGCGCCACTTTCCAGAAGCTGTCGTTCTTGAGCTTGAGGGCGATATTGGGGTTGATGGGGGCATCGACCACCCCCGCCTGGGAGGCGGTGCTCTTGAGCAGGTGCGGGGTGACGTCGTGACCGTTCTGGGTCAGGATGCTGATCGCTTTGGCCAGTTGGAGCGGGGTGGCGCTCCAGTATCCCTGACCGATACCGACAGAGATGGTGTCACCCTGATACCAGGGCTGGCGCCAGCGGGCCATCTTCCAGTCACGGGACGGCATGACACCCTTGGTCTCTTCATAGAGATCGACCCCGGTGTACTGACCGAAGCCAAACTTGGTCATGTAGCTGTGGATCTTGTCGATGCCGACTCGATAGGCGAGATCGTAGAAGTAGGTATCTGCCGAGACCTCGATGGCGCGATAGACGTCGAGCCAGCCATGACCCCAGCGGCGCCAGTCGCGAAACTTCTTGGTGGTACCGGGAATGGAGAAGCTCGGGCCGCCGAAATAGCGGTAGCCCGGGGTGATGGCCCCCTCGTTGAGACCCATGATGGACATCATGGGCTTGACGGTGGAGGCAGGTGCATAAATGCCCTGAGTGGTGCGGTTCACCAGCGGCCGCGCGGGATCGTTGAGCAGCGCCGAGTAGTTGGCGCTGGAGATACCGGTCACGAACAGGTTGGGGTCGTAGCTCGGGCTCGACTCCAGGGCCAGGATGGCGCCGGTTTTCGGGTCCATCATCACGATGGCACCGCGCTGGCCAGCCAGCAGTTGCTGGGCCTTGAGCTGCATCCGGACGTCGATATTGAGGTAGATATCCTTGCCCGGAATAGGTGGCTGGAACTTGAGGGTGCGGACAATCCGGCCGCGGTTGTTCACCTCGACCTCCTGATAGCCCGCCACACCGTGCAGCTCATCCTCGTAATACTTCTCCACCCCCTGCTTGCCGATATCCTTGGTGGCCGCGTAGTTGGCGAGTTTTTCTTCCTTCTCGAGGCGCTCCACGTCACGGGTGTTGATCTTGGCCACATAGCCCAAAGCGTGGGTGAGGGTGTCACCAAACGGGTAGTAGCGCTTGAGGTAGGCCTCGATGCTGGCGCCCGGGTAGTTATGCTGGTTGACCGAGAAGAGGGCTACCTGATATTCGGTCAGCTTCTCGTAGAGGGGGACCGGCTTGAAGCGGCGCTGGCGCTTCACTTCGGCGAGGAACTTCTCCTTGGTGCCTTCCGGCAGACCCAGCAGGGTGATCAGCTGGTCGGCGGTTTTTTCGAGATCCTTGGTCTCTTCCGGCACAATTTCCAGACTGTAGACCGGGCGGTTTTCCGCCAGCAGCACACCGTTGGTGTCATAGATGAGGCCCCGTGGCGGCGCCACCGGCACCACGCGGATACGGTTGGAGTTGGAGCGAGTCTGGTAGGTGTCGTAGGACTCGACCTGCAGATAATAGAGATTGCCCAGCAGCACCAGCATCAGCACGACGATGCCGATGTAGGCTACCAGGGTGCGCCGGAAGAACAGATTGCCCTCGGCACTGTGATCGCGCATTTCGATGCGTTGTTTCAGCATGCCTTTACCTCAAGACCCTTGGGGGCAATAAGAGCAGGAACTGCATTGTTCACTCTCTGTGATAGGGGTGAATATGAGCGGTGAGACTCCAGAGACGCATGGCTCACTCTCTATGATACGGATGATTGGTGGTGATGCTCCAGGCCCGATAGAGGCTCTCTGCCACCAGCACCCGCACCAGCGGATGGGGCAGGGTGAGCGGTGACAGTGACCAGCTCTGTTCAGCGGCAGCCTTGCACTCGGGGGACAAGCCTTCCGGCCCGCCTACCAGCAGGGCGACATCGCGGCCATCGAGTTTCCACGCCTCCAGCTGGGTAGCCAGCTGCTCCGTGGTCCAGGGCTTGCCCGGAATGTCGAGGGTGACGATGCGCGAGCGCCCCGCAGCCGCCAGCATGGCTTCCCCTTCCTTCTGCAGGATGCGGGGAATGTCGGCATTTTTTCCCCGTTTGCCTGCGCCGATCTCGACGAGTTCAAACGGCATGTCTTTCGGGAAGCGGCGACGATACTCTTCGAAGCCATGCTCTACCCAGGCGGGCATCTTGGTGCCCACCGCAATCAACTGGATCTTCATGGTCGTTACACTTGTGCTCTTATTACGTATTCATTTGAGCGGCACCGCTCCACAGCTTTTCCAGTTGGTAGAAGTCACGATGTTCATCCTGCATCACATGCACGATCACCGAGCCCATATCTACCAGCACCCATTCACCGCTCAGTTGCCCTTCCACGCTCAGCAGATCCAGACCCGCGTGGCGGGCCTCGCTGGCCAGATGGTGGGCAATGGCGCTGACGTGACGACTGGAGTTGCCGGAACAGATGATCATGGTGTCAGTAATGCTGGATTTGCCGCGTACATCGAGGGTGATGATGTCGCGGCCTTTCATGTCATCGATCTTGTCGATGATAAAGGCATGCAATTCTTGGCCTTGCAATGAGTCTCTCCTGTATTCCGGCGCGCAGCGTTTGCGTCAGGGCGGCGGATTATATCATGGTCACTCCCGTTTCCCATCGGGTGGGGCGGGATTACGACAGGGGCTAGCGGCGGTTGGCGCGGTAGAGCCCCTGTTGATCAATATAGTGCGCAACCGACTCGGGCAAGAGGTAGCGGGTGTCTTGCCCCCCATCCAGCAAGGCCCGCAGTCGGGTGGCTGACAGTTCGATGGGCTGGTTGTCCGCCAGCCAGATATGGCCGGACAGACGCAGATGCAGCGCGTTGGCATCCGTGGTGTGATGGCGCGCCAGCAACTGCGCTACCTCGGCCGGATAATCCGGTTGCCAGCCCGGCCGTACGCTCACCACCAGATGGGCATGGTCGAGCAGCTCCTGCCAGCGGTGCCAGCTTGGCAGGCTCAGCAGGGAATCCATCCCCATCAGAAAACAGAGCGGCGTATCGGGCAGTTCATGACGCAGCTCGATAAGGGTCTCGATGGTGTAAGAGGGCTTGTCCCGTCTCAGCTCACGCTCATCTACCACAAAGTGGTGGTTCTCTGCCGCCGCCAGCCTGACCATGGCCAGACGCTGCTCGCTGGAGCAGTGCGGGTTGGCGCGGTGGGGCGGTATATGGTTCGGGATCAGCCGCACTTCGGCCAGACCAATGGCATCGCGCGCCTCGATGGCGGGGCGCAGATGGCCGATATGGATAGGGTCGAACGTGCCCCCCAGCAGGCCAATAGGCGCCTTTAGCATGGCGCACTCTCCATCGCCAGCGGCAGGGGCGTACCGTCCCGAAAGCCGAGAGCTATGGTCTGCAGCATCAGCCAGGCCTGCTCGGTATCGAAGCGGCGCTGGGCATCGTCCAGCTGGGCCATCAGTTGCCACAGTTGCTGCAACTTGGCAAATGGCAGTCGGGTCAGCGCTTGCTGAATGAGCTGCTGGCGGCTCTGCCAGATGCGCAGGCGGCTGAAGTGCTCACCCAGCGGCTGGCCGTTGCGCATCGCCAACGACAGCTCGGTCAGCTGCTCCAGCTCGCGGCAGAGGGTCCAGGCCAGCATCCCCGGCTCGGTGCCTTCGGCCCGCAGGGCGGCCAGAATGCGCTGGGCCCGGTTCACCTTGCCCTCCAGCAGGGTATCGACCAGCTGGAACGGGGTGAAGTGGGCGTGGCGGATAATGGTCTCTTGCAGATAGGTGACGCTGATGGGCTGGGGCGGCGAGAGCAGGGTCAGCTTCTCGATCTCCTGGCTGGCGGCCAGCAGGTTGCCCTCGTAGGAGTGGCACATGAAGTTGATGGCATCCGGCAGCGCCTTGAGGCCGAAACGCGCAAAACGGGCGCTCATCCAGCGCGGGAAAAACTTGGGCTCCGGATGGTTGACCGGCACATAGGTGCCAATCTGGTAGAGCTTGTCGAACCAGGCTGCCTTCATCTGGGTCTGGTTGAGGCGACCGCCACTCAGCACCAGCAGCAGGTCGGGATGAAGCTGCTTGCCAATGTCGCTGATGCGGGCAGCGAGATCCTTGTCCACCTTGGCGGGCAGCTCCAGCTCGATGATCTGGCGGGCGGAGAAGAGGCTCATGGCCTGACAGGCATCGTAGACCTGATTCCAGTCCAGCCCCTGTTCCACCACGAAGGTGTGGCGCTCATCGAAACCCTGCTTGCGGGCGACCTGACGGATGGCATCGATGGCCTCCAGTCGCAGCAGGGGCTCGTCGCCAAAAACGAGATAGCAGGGCCGAAGCCCTGCTTTGAGGTGGTCACCAAATTGCTCAGGGTAGACTCTCATCAAAGTACTCGCATCAGAAGCTGACCTGACTCAACTGCCGGATCACCTGATTGGCCGCCTGCTCCTGCATTTCGCGGTTGAGCTGCTCCTGCTCACGGGAGGAGGCGAGCGCTGCATCCGGCTTGTTGAGGAAGCTGCGGTTGAAGTTGATGGGGAAGACCTGAGTTGGCTTGCCCGGTACCGAGATGGTGAACTGGGTACCAAAGCCCAGCACATATTCGGTGTCCGTCCCCAGCGCGTTGACCGAGGCAACCTGACTGGTGCTGCCTACACCGCCCAGAGTGAGCACCGGAATGCCCTCCTTGTCGGCCAGGGTCACGCCAGAGGCCTTCAGACGGGTGGTAACCATCCGGTAGAAGTCGCTCTTGTTGTCGCCCACGACCTTCATGGTCATCAGCTCGCTCGGAATGCCGTTGCCGCGCATGTGAAAGCCGCAGCCTTGCAGCAGCAGACCAGCCAGCACGATGGCCATCCAGCGGGTGAAGATGGTGCCCATAGAAAATCCTCTTTGCATTAAGGGAAAGCGGCGGGCGCAGGGCCCGCCGTTATCATCCGTTTGCTGTTACAGATTGGCAATGATCAGTTGGTAACCAATCAGTTGGCAGCCAATTAGTTAGCGACAATGTTGAGCAGCTTGCCAGGTACATAGATCACCTTGCGCACGGTCAGACCGTCGGTGAACTTCTGCACGGAGGCATCGGCCATCGCCAGCTTCTCGACGTCGGCCTGGCTGATCTCGGCCGGCACGGTCAGCTTGCCGCGCATCTTGCCGTTGATCTGTACCACCACCAGCTTCTCGGTTTCGACCATGGCCGCTTCATCGGCCACCGGCCAGGCTGCGTGATCGATGTCGTCGCCCTTGCCCAGCATCTTCCACAGCTCGAAGCCGATGTGCGGGGTGATGGGGTAGAGCATGACTACCACGGCTTCCAGCGCTTCCTGCATCAGGGCGCGGTCTTGCTCGTCGTTGCCCAGCTTGGAGAGATTGTTCATCAGCTCCATGATGGCGGCGATGGCGGTGTTGAAGGTCTGACGGCGACCCACGTCATCGCTCACCTTGGCGATGGTCTTGTGCAGTTCACGGCGTACCGCTTTCTGCTCGTTGGTGAGAGCCGCTACATCCAGTGCGGCAACGGCGCCACCGGAGACGTGTTCGAAGGTGACGCGCCACAGGCGACGCAGGAAGCGCTGGGCCCCCTCTACGCCGGAGTCGGACCACTCCAGTGTCATCTCGGCCGGAGAGGCGAACATCATGAACAGACGGACGGTATCGGCGCCGTAACGCTCGACCATCAGCTGCGGGTCGATGCCGTTGTTCTTGGACTTGGACATCTTGGTCATGCCGGAGTGCATTACCTCACGACCTTCGTTGTCGATGGCCTTGGTGATGCGACCCTTCTCGTCACGCTCTACCTTGACGTCGGTCGGGCTGACCCAGACGTTGCCGCCTTTCTCGTCTTTGTAGTAGAAGGCGTCGGCCAGCACCATGCCCTGGCAGAGCAGGCGCTTGAACGGCTCGTCGCTGTTGACCAGACCCGCGTCACGCAGCAGCTTGTGGAAGAAGCGGGCATAGAGCAGGTGCATACAGGCGTGTTCGATACCGCCGATGTACTGATCCACCGGCAGCCAGTGGTTGGCAGCCGCCGGATCCAGCATGCCCTTGTCGTAGTCCGGGGAGCAGTAGCGCGCGTAGTACCAGGAGGACTCCATAAAGGTGTCGAAGGTATCGGTCTCGCGGAACGCTTCCTGACCGTTGTAGGTGGTCTTGGCCCACTCGGCGTCAGCCTTGATCGGGCTCTGGATACCATCCATCACCACATCTTCCGGCAGCAGCACCGGCAGCTGGTCTTCCGGCGTCGGCACTACGGTACCATCAGCCAGGGTCAGCATCGGGATGGGGGCACCCCAGTAGCGCTGACGAGAGACACCCCAGTCACGCAGGCGGTAATTGACGGTGCGCTTGCCCTTGCCGAGCCCTTCCAGCTTGCTGGCGATGGCATCGAAGGCGCCCTGGAAGTCGAGACCGTCGAACTCGCCAGAGTTGAACAGCACGCCCTTCTCGGTGTAAGCCGCTTCGCTCACGTCGACGTCGCCATCAACCGGCTTGATCACCGCCTTGATGTCGAGGCCATATTTGGTGGCGAACTCGAAGTCACGCTGGTCGTGAGCCGGAACTGCCATCACGGCGCCGGTGCCGTAGTTCATCAGCACGAAGTTGGCGACCCAGACCGGTACCTTGCGGCCATCCAGCGGGTGAATGGCATAGAGGCCGGTGGCCATGCCCTTCTTCTCCATGGTGGCCAGTTCCGCTTCGGCTACCTTGGTGTTCTTGCACTCTTCGATGAAGGCGGCCAGCTCCGGATTGTTCTGGGCTGCCTGCAGCGCCAGCGGGTGACCGGCAGCGATACCGACATAGGTGACGCCCATGAAGGTGTCCGGACGGGTGGTGTAGACCTCCAGCTGCTCAGCCTGACCCTCGATGGCAAAGCTGATGTTGACCCCTTCGGAGCGGCCAATCCAGTTGCGCTGCATGGTCTTGACCATCTCTGGCCAGCCTTCCAGATTGTCGATATCGCTGAGCAGCTCTTCGGCGTAGTCAGTGATCTTGATGAACCACTGGGGGATCTCTTTCTGCTCCACCGGGGTGTCACAGCGCCAGCAGCAGTTGTCGACAACCTGCTCGTTGGCCAGTACGGTCATGTCGTTCGGGCACCAGTTGACGGAGGAGGTCTTCTTGTAGACCAGACCCTTTTCGTAGAGCTTGGTGAAGAACCACTGTTCCCAGCGGTAGTAATCCGGTTTGCAGGTGGCGACTTCACGATCCCAGTCATAACCCAGACCCAGCATCTTCAGCTGGTTCTTCATGTATTCGATGTTTTCGTAGGTCCAGGGCGCCGGTGCGGTATTGTTTTTGATCGCGGCGTTCTCGGCCGGCAGACCGAATGCATCCCAACCTATGGGTTGCAGCACGTTCTTGCCATTGAGGCGTTGATAACGGGAGATCACATCACCTATGGTGTAGTTACGAACGTGCCCCATGTGTAGTCGACCAGACGGATAGGGGAACATGGACAGGCAGTAGAACTTCTCCTTGTCTACCTTCTCCACGGCCTTGAAGGTTTTCTTGGCATCCCAGTGCTTTTGCACTGCTGGTTCGATTGATTGGGGAACGTATTGCTCTTGCATTGGTGACATCCGGATCTGTGAAATGAATAGATAAATCAGCTGGGAAATCGCAATAGAATACCCATATCCTGCGGCGGCAACAACCGCCAGCGTCCCTTGGGCCTTAAGCCGGGCCAGATCAGGGTTTAGTAGAGGAGTTAGAGCCATGGACAAACGTCAAAAAGGGTACGAAGCCTTCATTGCCGAGCTGCAAAAACAGTGGCAAGAGACTGAAGAGTTCCAGGGGGAGCGCCTCAACCGGATGATTGCCAAGGTGCAGGCCTATCTGGAGGCTGCCAGCGACCTGACTCAGGACGAACTGGCGCTCATCGCCGAGTACGTGAAGCGGGATCTGGGCAACTATGACGAGGGGCGCCATGACGATAGTGCGCAGGTGGAAGAGTCTGCCTTTATGCTGGCCCTCAAAGACACCGTGTGGTCCTGGCTGGCGGATGTGACTGACCGCGCCCAGGTGGAGTGGCGGGAGCTGGCCGACGAGCTGGAGCACAAGGGGGTTTACGAAGCGGGTGACTGGGTGGGGCTCGGGGTCATGGTGTGCGACCAGTGTGGCTGGCGCCATACCGTGCTGCACCCCGAGCAGCTCGATACCTGCCCCGAATGTGGCTGCGCCGAATATCACCGCGAGCCGCTCTCGCCCTGAGTCATGCCATCAATGCGGATGAGATAACGAGCAAAAAGGCGCCATCAGGCGCCTTTTTCTTGCTTGCAGATTTCGTCGGGGCGTTTACTTGCCCGCGACGGAGAGGCCGCCAAAACGGATCTGCGGGGCGTAGAAGCCCTTGCTGTCGTTGTGGTGCATGGTGTCACCGACCGCTTCCAGCTCGCCCAGCAGGCGGTAGAAGTTGCCTGCTACCGTGATGCCGCGCACCGGCTGCAGTCGCACCCCATCGCGGCAGAGGAAGCCCGACGCGCCAAAGGAGAAGTCACCGCTCACCGCATCGGCACCCGAATGCAGGCCATCCAGCTTGACCAGCTCCAGATAGTCGCCGCTCTGCACCTCCGCTTCACAGTGAGGGCCCGCGCCAAACACTAGGTGGCGAGCGGTCACATCGAGGGCGCTGCGGGCACCGCGGGCGGCCGATCCGTTGCTGGCGACGCCAAAGTGGCGGGCCGTGGTGCTGTTGTGGAGCAGGGTTTTCAGCTCCCCTTCGCTAATCAGCAGCAGATCCGAGCTGGCCGCCCCCTCGCCATCAAACGCCTTGATGTTCATGCCGCCTGGCATATAGACCCGGCTCTCCAGAGTGAGCCAGCGTGACGCCACGCTCTGGCCGACCTTGCTGCGCCAGGGGTTGATCCCCTGCTGGGCCCACTTGCCTGATAGCACGCCCTGAAAGCAGCCAAACAGGCTGGCAAAGCAGTTGGTACTGAAGATGACGCTGTAGCGACCGCTTGGCACCGCTTCACCGGGCAGCAGACCATCGGCGATGGCGTAGATTTGCTCGATCAGGGCCTGACTATCCAGCTCGTCGAAGCGACGGCCATACTGCCCCTGCGAGTGCATCGACTGGCGGCCATCCCGTTCCACCAGCGCCGAGGTGTAGCAGCCGACGCTGAACTCGCCGTGCTGGCAGAGGGTGCCCTGACTGTTGGCGAGCCAGAGCTGGCTCTCCCCTTCGAAGAAGCTGTTGTAGGGGGCGCCGCTCACATCGGGCATGGCCAGCATGTCTGATTCGAGGCGCAGGGCCAGGGCGATCTTCTCCTCAACCGGCGTGGTATCGGGCTGGTTGATCTCGGCGCAATCTGTGGTGATCCGGCTATTGGCCACCGAGATGCGCTGATCCGCATCCACCTTGGCAAAGCGGCTGGCATCGAGCGCATCCTGCAGCATGGTATCCAGCGCCAGCTCATCGAGGGATTCCGAGTAGGCGATGCCGACTCGGCCCTCTTTGATCAGGCGAATACCGAGTTGCTGGCTGCTGGTGACCTTGTATTCACCCAGCTCGCCCTTGTCAGCCTTGAGGGAGAAGGCCTTCTCCTGATTGGCGATGATGTCTGCCTCGGCGCCGAGGTCGGCCACCTTGTCGAGCAGGCGGGTGAGCAGTTGGTTCATGTCAAGTTGGCTCATCAGGCGTTCCCTCCCACCAGAATATTGTCCACTTTCAGCGCCGGCTGGCCCACCGAGGTGGGCACCGAGCCCGAGACCGAGCCGCACATACCGGCGGCCAGCGCCAGATTGCGGCCCACCATGGAGATCTCTTTCAGCACCTGCGGGCCGGTACCGATCAGGGTGGCTGACTTGAGCGGCTTGGTGATTTTGCCGTGCTCGATGAGGTAGGCCTCCTGCACATTGAAGTTGAATTCACCGGTGCCGGGCTGTACCGAGCCGCCCCCCATCTTCTTGGCGTAGATGCCATGTTCGACGGCGGCCAGCATATCGTCGAGGCTGTGGTTGCCCGGTTCGATATAGGTGTTGCGCATGCGCGAGGTGGGGGCGTACTTGTAGGATTCGCGCCGCCCGGAGCCGGTGCGTGCGTAGCCCGTCTTGAGGGCGCCCATTCTGTCCACCAGAAAACCGGTCAGTACCCCGTCCTTGATGAGCTGGGTATGCTGGGTCGCCATCCCCTCGTCATCGACGTTGATGGAGCCCCAGGCGTTGCCTTGCAGTCCCTCGTCCACCGCATTGACCACCGGATTGGCGATAAGCTGGCCCATCTTGTCGTGGAACACCGACGCCTTCTTGGCCACCGAGGTGGTCTCCAGCAGATGACCGCACGCCTCGTGGAAGATGACGCCGCCAAAGCCGTTCTCCATGATGACCGGCAGGGTGCCGCTCGGGCAGGGAGCCGCGCCTAGCTTCACCAGTGCCTGACGGGTGGCGGTGAGGGCCAGCTCGCGCGGATCGATGCGATCGGCATGCTCCCACCCCATCAGGGCGCCGGGGGCCTCGTAACCGACGCTCTGCTCGCTCCCTTCCATGGCGATGGTCTGGGCCATGATACGGTTGTAGTGGCGGCGATCGGCCACTTGCACTCCTTCGCTGTTGAAGATCTCCACCTGCTGCTCCCAGCCCAGCACGTTGCCGGAGAACTGGCTCACCTTGCTGCTCTCGGCACGGGCCGCCGCATCCATGGCGTGCAGATAGGCGATCTTCTGCTCCAGCAGCTTGTCTGCCGACAGGGGCAGAGCGACCGGGTTGCGATCGTTCAGGCGGGTAAAATCGAAGGCGGTGGCGGTCACCACTGGGTCGCGGCGGTCTTTGGCCGCCAGCAGGGTGACGATGCGCAGCAGTTCGTCGCGGTTGGCCAGATTGGTGTAGCCGTAGAGCACCTTGTGGCCGTAACAGAGGCGCACGCCGATGCCGAAATCGAGGCCGCCGCTGATGTTCTCTATCTGGCTGGAGAGCAGGCTGAGCTGGCTGCGGCGCTTGCGCTCCACAAACAGCTCGGCGAAATCGGCACCCAGCGCCAGTGCGTGATCGAGCACGTCACGGGCAATGGCGGGGGCCAACAGGGAGAATGGGGTCATAGAATATCCTTTTCTGGTCTGTCCGTTTGCTTCCGACATCCGGCTCTGATTGTTATGGAATGTCGAGTCCATTGTTGCAGACCAGCACAAAAAAGTCGCTATAGCGTCATGCGATGATACCGATTGAGAAAATCGGTGCGATAACTGCGCCCGGCGGCCAGGGCCAGGCGCTCAGGGTCGTTTTGCCAAAACGTGGGAAAGATCAGAGCAGGGCGTGGATTTCGCTCAGGATCTGCTCGACCCACTGCTCGATGCGCGGATCGGTCTGGTCATATTGGTTGGCATCATCAAGGGCCAGCCCGACGAAGTGACGGCCATCGTCGATCAGTGCCTTGGAGGCATCGAATTCGTACCCTTCGTTGGGCCAGTAGCCCACCAGCTTGACCCCTTTTGGCACCAGCTGATCGTGCAGCATGCCGAGGGCGTCCTGGAACCATTCGCCATAACCGAGCTGATCGCCGAGGCCAAACAGGGCCACGATGCGTCCCTCCAGATGGAGATCGGCGATATCTTCCCAGCGGGACTCCCAGTCCTCCTGCAGTTCGCCAAAATCCCAGGTGGAGATGCCGAGGATCAGGATCTCGTAATCCTCCATCCGGCGCAGGGAGACATCCTTGATATTGTGAATATCCACCAGCTCGGGGCCGATGAGGGCGCGGATCTTCTCGGCAGCCATCTCGGTGTAGCAGGTGGTGGAACCGTAAAACAGACCAATCTTCATCGCTCTACTCTCTGTTGGCGCTTTCTCGCTTGCTTTTGGCGCGTTCTCGCATGCTCGTGTGGGCTGCGCCATGTTGGCAACACGATGGGTAACGTAAGGGGAGGGCGCCAGTCTAGCAGATTGCCATTCGACCTTCACCGCCCGGCAAGGGGCGTGGCAAACGAGCCTTATCTTTCCAATGAAAGTGCCATGTCTTTCCAAGGAGTTGGCGCGTTACAATGGGCCATCTTTCCCCTGATTGCAGCGCACCATGAGCAAGCCCGACCCCCACCCCCTGATTGAACCCTTTCTCGATGCCCTCTGGCTGGAGCGGGGATTGTCTGACAACACGGTCAGCTCCTATCGCAGCGATCTGGAGAAGTTCTCCCTCTGGCTCGACGAGCAGGGGAGCTCGCTGCTGCTGGCGGGGATGGACGAGATCCAGCACTACCTCGCCTGGCGGGTCGATCACCAGTTTGCGGCCAGCAGCACCGCCCGTTTTCTCTCAGCCCTGCGCCGTTTCTATCAGTATCTCAACCGTGAGAAGCTGCGCAGCGATGATCCGACCGTGCTGCTGGAGGGGCCCAAGTTGCCGAAAAAACTCCCCTCCGATTTAAGCGAAACGGAGGTGGATGCGTTGCTGAGTGCGCCGCTGGTGGATGACCCGCTGGAGTTGCGGGACAAGGCAATGCTGGAGCTGCTCTACGCTACCGGCTTGCGGGTTTCCGAGCTGGTGGGGCTCACTGCCGAGCATGTCAGTTTGCGTCAGGGCTTGGTGCGGGTTGTGGGCAAGGGCAACAAGGAGCGGTTGGTGCCGATGGGCGAGGAGGCGATGCACTGGCTGGAGCGTTACTACCGGGAGGCCCGCACCCTGCTGCTGGGGGGCACCAGCTCGGATGTGGTGTTTCCCTCCAAGCAGGCCCGTATGATGACTCGCCAGACCTTCTGGCATCGCATCAAGCTTTATGCGCAGCGGGCCGGGATTAACTGCGAGCTATCCCCCCATACCTTGCGCCACGCCTTCGCCACCCATCTGCTCAATCACGGCGCAGATCTGCGAGTGGTACAGATGCTGCTGGGCCATGCGGATCTCTCCACCACCCAGATCTACACCCATGTGGCCAACGAGCGGCTCAAGGCGCTGCACGGTGAGCACCACCCCAGAGCCTGAGTGGCTTGGCCTCCCAAAACAAAAAACCGCCAGCAGGCGGTTTTTTTATCTCTACACGACAGGAGATGGCGCTTACTTCCCTTGCTGGGATTTCAGCAGGTCGCGGATCTCGGTCAACAGCTCCTGATCCTTGGTCGGGCCTGCCGGGGCGGCGGCTTCCTCTTCCTGCTTCTTCTTCAGGGTGTTGATGGCCTTCAGTCCCATGAAGATGGCAAAAGAGATGATCAGAAAGTCGATGATGGTCTGGATGAACTTGCCATAGGCGATAACTACGGCGGGTGTTGTACCTTCTGCGGCCTTCAGGGTGACCGCCAGGTCGCTGAAGTCCACGCCGCCCAGGATCAGGCCGATGGGCGGCATGATCACGTCACCGACAAAAGAGGAGACAATTTTGCCGAAGGCGGCACCAATGATGATACCGACCGCCATATCGATGACGTTGCCGCGGGCGGCAAAGGCTTTGAACTCTTGAATCAGACTCATTATTTCCTCCGAAATTAAACAAGATAGCGCGTTGATTACCCTTGCCAAAGGGCGAACTCTTGTCAGGAAAAACAGAGGCTAAGCCGCGTTGTTCCTGTCGTCCTGACTAGCTTGCGGGCGTTATGAGTCCTTGGCAATCGGGGGGAGCCATTTTTTTGGTACAAAGTGATATTAATTTTTTGGTAAGTAGCTGGTTGAATGATGAGCTGTGCTGCTGTAGTTTGCTGGGTCGATTCATTCATACCACGTGAGTAAACAAGTGAAGTATTTACTACTGGGAATGATGCTTTTGTGCACATTTGCTGCCAGAGCGGGGATGGATACCCAAGCCTTGAAACAGACCATCACGGCCCGGCTGGGGGTTCCCGTCTATCTGGTTGAACCGACCCCGATTGCGGGGTTGTATATGCTGGGCACCTCACAGGGGGTGCTCTACAGCGATGCCAAAGGGGATTATGTGGTGCAGGGGGTCATGCTGGATATGACTCGCGACATGAAGAACCTGACCATCTCGGGTATGCGCGAGCAGCGCCGACTTGGGCTGGCGCAGGTGGCTCATGCCCCCATCGTGCTCAAGGCCCGTGATGAGCGTCACCGGGTTGCACTGTTTCTCGGCGAGCAGGATGCCAAACGTCGTCAGCTCTCCGGCACCTTGCAACACTTGCAGGCATCCGGGGTGAGCGTGGCACTCTATCCGGTGATTGATCACGCCGAGCGGGCCGCCGACTGGTGCAGCGATCCCCTGCTGCAAAATGATCCGTTAAAAGCCTATTTGCCTCAAACGGCATGTAGTGAGACCCTTATCCAAAATATTGGCCTGAGCCAATGGTTGGGGGTCAAGGTACTGCCGGCCTGGGTCTCCTCCGACGGGGATCTGGTGCGCGGGTATCAGAGCCCCGAACAGCTGCTCAAGATACTGGATCATATTGATGTCCCTGCAAATCCGTCGTCGTCCGCGAGTTGATGATTCCCATCTGCCTGCCACCCTGCATCCCCTGCTTCGCCAAATCTTCGCCAGCCGTGGCGTAGAGGATCCCGCCCTGCTGGAGCGCAGCGCCAGCCAGCTGTTGCCGCCCCAGCGCCTCTATGGCATGGAGCAGGCGGTGCCGCTGCTGGCGGATGCCCTGACCGCCCAGAAACGGCTCCTGATTGTCGGCGACTTCGACTGCGATGGTGCCACCAGTTCGGCCCTGTGTGTGCTGGCCCTGCGCGCCATGGGCGGTCGCCACATCGATTTTCTGGTGCCCAACCGCTTCGAGTTTGGCTACGGCCTCACCCCCGAGATTGTCGAGCTGGCGGTGGCCCGCGGCGCCGAGTTCCTGATCACGGTGGATAACGGCATCTCCAGCATCGCCGGGGTGGCGGCTGCCAAGGCGGCCGGCATGCAGGTACTGGTTACCGATCACCATTTGCCGGGTCAGGAACTGCCTGACGCCGATGCCATCGTCAACCCGAACCAGCGCGGTTGCGATTTCCCCTCCAAGTCGCTGGCCGGGGTCGGGGTAGCCTTCTACCTGATGGCGGCCCTCAATACCCATCTGCGTCAGCTCGGCTGGTACGAGCGGCAAGGGTTGCGCGCCCCCAATGTGGCGGATTACCTCGATCTGGTGGCCCTCGGCACGGTCGCCGATGTGGTGGCGCTCGATGGCAACAACCGCATTCTGGTCCATCAGGGCTTGCAGCGGATCCGTGCCGGGCGCTGTCGCCCCGGCATTCAGGCGCTGGTGGATGTGTCGGGCCGCGATGGTCGTCGCCTCACCGCCGCCGACCTCGGTTTTGCACTGGGGCCACGCCTCAATGCGGTGGGCCGTCTCGATGACATGTCCCTCGGGGTCGCCTGTCTGCTCTGTGATGATCTCAATCTGGCGCGCCAGCTTGCGGCCGAGATGGACAGCCTCAATCAGGAGCGCAAGGAGATCGAGCAGGGGATGCAGCAGGAGGCCCTCGCCACCCTTGAGCAGATCCGGTTTCGCGATGGAGAGGTGCCGTCGGGCATAGTGCTGCACCGCAATGAGTGGCATCAGGGGGTGGTGGGGCTGGTGGCCTCCAAGGTGAAGGAGAAGTACTACCGCCCGGTCATCGCCTTTGCCGAGAGCAGCGAGACCGAGATCAAGGGCTCCGGCCGCTCCATCCCCGGCGTGCACCTGCGCGATGCACTGGAACTGCTCGATACCCGCCATCCGGGGCTGATGGGCAAGTTTGGCGGCCACGCCATGGCGGCGGGGCTGACCCTGCCCAAGGCCAATATCGAGGCTTTCAGCCGCGCCTTTGAGGCGGTCATCAGCGAGCTGGTGACACCGGAGCTTTTGACCGGGGTGCTGCTCACTGATGGCGAGTTGTTGCCGGATGAGCTCAACCTCGAGCTAGCGGAGCTTATTCGCGCCTCCGGCCCCTGGGGTCAGGCCTTCCCCGAGCCGCTGTTCGACGGCGAGTTCGTGCTGGTGCAGCAGCGGCTGGTGGGGGAGAAGCACCTCAAGATGATGCTGACAACCGATTCCGGTCATGCGGTGGATGCCATCGCCTTTGGCGTCGATCTCAAGCGCTGGCCCGATGCCTCGGTCAAGCGGGTGCGGCTTGTCTACCGGCTTGACGTCAACGAGTGGCGCGGCAACCGCAGCGTGCAGCTGCTGGTGGAGCATCTGGAGGCAGCCGGTCTCTGAGTCAATAGCATCGCAGCCCTATCGCTGACAACGGCCACCCTCGGGTGGCCGTTTTTGTTGGCAGATCTCTGGAAAAGGGCGTTGACCTGTCTATAGCTTTACAGTTTAAGCTCGTCTCTATCGGGTCACCTGAGGGCCCGCACCGTGAGTGATTGCCATGAAAATATCCGAACTGGCCCGCCGCTGCGGCCTCGCCCGCTCCACCCTGCTCTATTACGAGAAGCTGGGGGTGATTGCCGGTACCCGGGCCGCCAACGGCTATCGCCACTATGACGAGGGGGATCTGCAGCGACTGCAGATGGTGCAGGCCCTGCAGGCAGGTGGCCTCAGCCTCAAGCAGTGCCTCGCCTGTCTGGCTGGCGAGATAGATCAGGCGGCATTGCAGGCCCGGGTCAGGGAGCTGGATGAGGAGCTGGCGCGGATGCAGCGCGCCCGGGATCTGTTGGCGGATCTGGCAGGGCTGCGCCCGCGCTCCGGTGAGGAATTCAAGGCCTGGCAGCTGCAACTGCAGCGCGAGGCACCGGAGGCCTACTTCGCGTGGGTGATGAAACAGGGTTTTAGCGAGAAAGATCGCTACCACTTGCAATGGTTGAGCAAAGACATGAATGAACATGAGCGTTACATCAAGGACTTTATCCAGCTGCTGGATGGCATGAGTTACTGGGGGCCGGGGGATCGCGCCTTCACCCAGCAGCAGTTTGCCGCCTTGCCCATTCGGCCGCGCCGGATCCTCGACATGGGCTGCGGGCGTGGGGCGTCAACCATGGCGCTGGCTCAGGTGACCGATGCTGACATTGTGGCCATCGATCTGGAAGAGGAGGCACTGGCCGCCGTGGCTCACTCTGCCCGCGCGGCGGGTTTTGAGCATGTTTCCACCCTCTGCGCCAACATGGCGGCACTGCCGGACGATCTGGCCCCGGCCGACCTCATCTGGGCAGAGGGGAGCGCTTACGTGATGGGGGTTGCCAATGCGCTGAAGGCGTGGCGCCCGCTGCTCGCGAGCCCGCAGGCTTGCATCGTGCTGAGTGATGCGGTCTGGCTGACCGATAACCCGCCCGAGGAGGCATTGGCATTCTGGCAGCAGGATTATCCCGCCATGCAGACGCTGGCGGGCCTGCTTGAGACGGTACAAGCGGCAGGCTACCGCTGCCTGTCACACACTCCCTTGCCGATGAGCGCCTGGAACAACTATCTGGACCCTATCGAGGTCAATCTGGTGCGCTATCGAGACGAGCTGGGGGAGAGTGCCGCCTGGCAGGACTTGAGCCGGGAAGTGGCCATCCACCGCCAATATCTGGGCAGTTACGGCTATGTGATCTGCTGCCTGCAAAAAGATGCGTAATTAGCTGTCGTAAAAAAACGAGGCGCCTGCGGGCGCCTCGTTGTTTATCAGGGATTGCGGATTGGCGTTACAGCTCGCGGGCCCAGGGGTGAGCCTTGGGGCGCAGCGCCAGCGCCAGACCCAGCAGCAGCACGGTCAGACCGTAGAGGGGCCAGCTGCCAAAGCGCATGTAGGGGGTCTCGCCGTGGGCGGGACGTACCTCGCTGCGCAGCACGCCCGCTTCAAACTGCGGGATTTGGCCGATGATGCTGCCATCGATCTCGGTCACGATGGTGATGCCGGTGTTGGTGTCGCGCAGCAGCGGACGAGCCAGCTCCAGCGCGCGCATCCGAGCGATCTCCATATGTTGCCACGGGCCGATGCTGGTGCCGAACCAGGCATCGTTGGAGACGGTCAGCAGGAAGTCGGTATCGGCATTGACGTTGCGGCGCACTTCCTCCGGGAAGATGATCTCGTAGCAGATGGCGGCGGCAAACTTGAGCCCCTTGGCGATCAGGTTGGGCTGCACCTCGTCACCCCGGCTGAAGGAGGACATCGGCAGGTTGAAGAAGGGGGCGATGGGGCGCAACAGATCTTCAAACGGCACGAACTCGCCGATGGGCAGCAGGTGGTACTTGTTGTAGCGGTTGGAGTGGTTGTAGAAGTAGGACTCCTTGCCATCCGCATCCTGCACCCCCATGCCGAGCACGGTATTGTAGAAGCGCTGTTGCTGCTCGTCGTAGTGAATAATCCCAGCCAGCAGGCCGGTATCGTTCACCTTCATCGCCTTGTCCAGATTCTCCAGATAGGGGCCCATCGCCTTCTCGATGGCCGGGATCGCCGATTCCGGCCAGATGATGATGTCGGCATCCTGATTCTCGCGGCTCAAGTCCTGATAGGTGCGCACCGTGGGGGCCAGGGCCTCCGGATCCCACTTGATGGACTGGGCAATATTACCCTGCACCAGTGCCACCTTGACCGGCTCGCCACGGGTCACCCAGTTGAGCTGCATCAGACCGTGGGCACCGGCCACCAGCAGGGCAGGCACCGCCAGCCAGAGCGGGGAGCGGGACTTCCACACCAGCCAGATAGCGGAGGCGGACAGCAACAGGGCGAGGGTGATGCCCTGCACCCCGAGAATGGGGGCAAATCCCTTGAGCGGGCCGTCGATCTGGCTGTAACCAAACCAGAGCCAGGGGAAACCGGTCATCACCCAGCCACGTAGCCAGTCAGCCACTAACCACAGAGCCGGGAAGGCGAGCAGCCAGCGGCTCCAGTGACGGCCGCCAAAGAAGCGGGCAAAGATCCAGCATGCGAGCGTCGGGTAGAGGGCCAGATAGGCGGAGAGCCCGGCCAGCAGCACGAAGGCGACCGGCAGCGGGATGCCGCCAAACTCGGTCATGCTGACATGGATCCACCACAGCCCCGGTAAAAAGAGTCCCATGGCGTAGCCAAAACCGCGCCAGGCGGCCTGTTTCGGCGTTGCTTTGTCCAGCAGGGCGTAGAGGCCAAGCAGGGAGGGGATCACCAGCGGCCAGTAGCCGAAGGGGGAGAAGGCCAGCACGGCGATGGCACCAGAGGCCAATGCACTGAGGCTTAACAGAATTTTGGAAGTAACAGGGGATAATCTCACGGGCGATGGTGCTCGTCTTGGTGTGCAACTGGGGTCGAATGGCCGGTATCTTAACCTGTAAGCGGGACAACGGCGAGCCTCGATGCCGGTGGCAGAGAGCACAACGCCCCGAGGTCGGGGCGTTGTTTCACACATCGAGCGGATCTGCTTATTGCGGCTCGGATTGCGCTGCCGCGTGGTGCTCGGGGATCTTCACCTGCAGCTGCTGCAGACGGCGCCGGTCGGCATGCATCACCTTGAACAGGTAGCCGTCCAGCTCGATCTCCTCGCCCTTCTTGGGCAGGTGGCTGAAGGCGTGCATTACCAGACCACCTACCGTATCCACCTCTTCATCGCTGAATTTGGTGCCGAAGAAGTCGTTGAAATCCTCGATCTCGGTCAGGGCGCTGATGGAGAAGACCCGCTTGCTGAGGCGGCGGATTTCGTCCGGTTCATCCTCGATGTCGTCAAACTCGTCGTCGATCTCGCCAACGATCAGTTCCAGTATGTCTTCGATGGTCACCAGACCGGAGACGCCACCAAATTCGTCGACCACGATGGCCATGTGGTAGCGCTCTTCACGGAACTCCTTGAGCAGACGGTCAACCCGTTTGCTTTCCGGCACGATCACCGTGGGGCGCAAGATTTTCTCGAGCTGCAGCGGCTCGCTGGCGTGATGGCCGCCAAACCCGAAGGGGAGCAGATCCTTGGCGAGCAGAATGCCCTCCACATGATCCTTGTCCTCGTTGATCACCGGGAAGCGGGAGTGGCCGGACTCGATGATCACCGGCAGGATTGCATCCACCGGTTGGGACTTCTCGATGGTCACCATCTGGGAGCGGGGGATCATGATATCGCGCACGCGAAGATCGGCGATCTCCAGCACCCCCTCGATCATGTCCTTGGTGTCCTGATCGATGAGGTCGCGCTCTTCGGCATCGGCTATCACGTCTACCAAATCATTGCGGTCTTTTGGCTCGCCCTGGAAGAGTTGGCTGAGTTTGTCGAGCCAGGTTTTCTTCGGCGAGCCGGTACTAGGGTGATCGTCGGTCATTTTCTCTCTTGGTTACTCGTATGAACACACTTGAAATAGTTCGGGTTATATAAGGATGGTCATCTGCTGTTTCAAGACGATGACCATCCGGTTCTTTACTCTTCGTCGTTCAGATAAGGATCGGCAAAACCGAGCTCCTGCATGATGTCGCGCTCAAGCGCTTCCATCTCTTCGGCTTCCTCATCCTCGATATGGTCATAACCTAGCAGATGCAGACTGCCATGCACAACCATGTGGGCCCAGTGGGCCATGAGGGGCTTGCCCTGCTCCTCGGCCTCGCGCTCTACCACCTGACGGCAGATCACCAGATCGCCCAGCAGCGGCAGCTCCAGACCGGGTGGTGCCTCGAACGGGAAGGAGAGCACGTTGGTGGGCTTGTCCTTGCCGCGATAGGTGAGGTTGAGCTCGTTGCTCTCCGCCTCGTCGACGATGCGCACCGTCACTTCAGCCTCCTGCTGGAAGCCGAGAATGGTGCCGTCGAGCCAGCCCTGCAGCTGGGCCTCGCTCGGCAGGCCGTCGGTGCTGGCACTGGCCAGTTGCAGATCCAGGGTTACGCTCATTGCTCGCTCTCTTTGCTGGTGTTTGCTTGGCTGGCCACCTTCTCGGCTGCCTGCTTGGCGTCGAAGGCCTCATAGGCCTGCACGATGCGGGCCACCACCGGGTGGCGCACCACGTCTTTGGACTCGAAGAAGTTGAACGACAGACCATCGACCCCTGGCAGCACTTCCAGCGCGTGACGCAGGCCGGATTTGGCGTTGCGCGGCAGGTCTACCTGGGTGATGTCACCGGTGACCACTGCCTTGGAGTTGAAGCCGATGCGGGTGAGGAACATCTTCATCTGCTCGGTGGTGGTGTTCTGGGCCTCATCGAGAATGATAAAGGCGTCATTGAGGGTTCTTCCGCGCATATAGGCGAGCGGCGCCACTTCGATGATGTTGCGCTCCATAAGCTTCTCGACCCGCTCAAAGCCCAGCATCTCGAACAGGGCGTCGTAGAGCGGGCGCAGGTAAGGGTCCACCTTCTGGGAGAGGTCCCCGGGCAGGAAGCCGAGCTTCTCGCCCGCTTCCACCGCCGGACGAGTCAGCAGAATGCGGCGAATTTCCTGACGCTCCAGCGCATCCACTGCTGCCGCGACCGCCAGATAGGTCTTGCCGGTACCGGCCGGGCCTATGCCGAAGCAGATATCGTGGCGCACGATATTGGCAATGTACTGGGCCTGATTTGGGCTGCGTGGCTTGATGAGACCGCGCTTGGTCTTGACCGTCACTTCCTTGCCATAGGGGATGCTCGGCGCAGGTTCGTCATCCTGCTCCAGCACCCGCGACTCCTGAATGGCCAGATGGACCATGTCGGGGGTGATGTCGGTCACCTTGCCACCCTTGAGGGGCTGGGTTTCCACATAGAGGTGCTTGAGGATGACGGCGGCGGCATCCAGCTGGGCCGGTTTGCCCACCAACTGGAAGTGGCTGTCACGGTAGCTGATCTCGACGCCGAGGCGGCGCTCCAGCTGCTTGATGTTGTCATCGAAGGGACCGCACAGGCTGGCAAGGCGCTGGTTGTCGGCGGGCTCCAGATGCAGATTCAGGGTCGAGATGTGTCGGCTCAAAATATCCTCGTCTCAAGGCGCTCCCCATCCGTCGGGCGAATGGGGAGGAGGGGATTAATGGGGAGTGAAGGCGGCAACGCCCAGCTCGTCCGGTACGTTATCCGGGCGACGGGCCAGGATTTCGCTCGGTGCTGTGGCGATCCGCAGGTTCATCTCGCTCTCGCCGCGGATGAACTTGCCGCGCAGGGAGTTGGGACGTACCTCGGTGATCTCCACGTCGGCAAAGCCGCCGATCAGGGTGTGCTGGCCTTCGAAGTTGACCACCCGGTTGTTTTCGGTGCGGCCACACAGCTGCATCGGGTCGAGCTTGGAGGGCCCTTCCACCAGGATGCGCTGGGTGGTGCCCAGCATGGCACGGCCAATCTGCATCGCCTGGTTGTTGATGACGTGCTGCAGGCGGGCCAGACGGGCTTTCTTCACTTCCATGTCGACATCGTCGGGCATGTCGGCGGCCGGGGTGCCCGGGCGCGGGCTGAAGATGAAGCTGAAGCTCATGTCGAAACCCACATCCTCGATCAGCTTCATGGTCGCTTCAAAGTCTTCGTCCGTCTCGTTCGGGAAGCCAACGATGAAGTCGGAGCTGATGGTGATGTCGGGACGGGCGGCACGCAGGCGACGGATCTTGGATTTGTACTCCAGGATGGTGTGCGGGCGCTTCATCATGGTCAGAATACGGTCGGAGCCGCTCTGCACCGGCAAGTGCAGGAAGCTGACCACTTCCGGGGTGTCTTTGTAGACCTCGATGATGTCGTCGGTGAACTCGATCGGGTGGCTGGTGGTGTAGCGAATGCGATCGATACCGTCGATGGCGGCTACCAGACGCAGCAACTCGGCGAAGGTACAGATGCCGCCATCAAAGGTCGGGCCGCGGTAAGCGTTGACGTTCTGGCCGAGCAGATTCACTTCGCGCACGCCCTGCTGGGCGAGCTGGGCGATTTCGTAGAGCACGTCGTCGAGCGGACGGCTCACCTCTTCACCGCGTGTGTAGGGTACCACGCAGTAAGTACAGTATTTTGAGCAGCCTTCCATGATGGAGACGAACGCGGTGGCCCCTTCGGCGCGCGGTTCGGGCAGGCTGTCGAATTTTTCGATCTCGGGGAAGGCGATATCAACCTGGGCACCACGGCCCTCTTGCACTTCCTTGATCATGGCGGGCAGGCGATGCAGGGTCTGCGGGCCGAACACGATATCCACATAGGGAGCGCGTTGGCGAATCGCATCGCCCTCCTGAGAGGCAACGCAGCCACCCACGCCGATCACCAGACCGGGCTTGTTGGCCTTGAGCTTTTTCCAGCGTCCCAGCTGGTGGAACACCTTCTCCTGCGCCTTTTCGCGGATGGAGCAGGTATTCAGCAGCAAGACATCTGCCTCTTCGGGCTCTTCGGTAAGGGTGTAGCCATTGCTGGCATCCAACAGGTCGGCCATTTTGGACGAGTCATACTCGTTCATCTGGCAACCCCAGGTTTTAATGTGAAGTTTCTTGCTCATTGCTTCTCTTGACTTGTTTTGAAATCGGCATGGTCAAAGGACCGCGCATTTTACTCCGCAATCTGGATACTGCCTAGCTAATATCCAGCTGGCAATGGTGCTCACCCGATACCTGTTGCCAGCAAGCTCAATAAGCTTTCTCCTTGATTTGACGCAGCAATTCCCCGTTTGTCTCACTGTTTATCAGCCGCCCTTGCGCTATCATGTTGCCATCCGGTTCACGTCCGGGCGCTGTCGCCGGACGTACCCTTTCAGGAATAAATGTATGGAACAGTGTGATATCGCCATCGTCGGCGCCGGCATGGTGGGCGCCGCCACAGCCTGTCTGCTGGCGGCTCAGGGCCTCTCGGTGCGGGTCATCGAGACCCAACTGCCGGAGCATTACGCGCCGGAGCAGCCGCTGGATCTGCGGGTCTCTGCCATCAGTCAGGCCTCGGTGGCGCTGCTGGAGCAGGCCGGTGCCTGGCACCATCTGCAGCAGATGCGGCTCTGCCCCTACCGCCGACTGGAGACCTGGGAGCTGGACGGTTTTGCCACCCGCTTCAATGCCGCCGATCTCGGTCTGCCCCAGCTCGGCTACATCATCGAAAACCGGTTGGTGCAGCTCGCCCTGCTCAAACGGATGGAGGATTTCCCCACCATCCAGACCCATACCCCGGCGGCGGTGACCAGCCTGCGCCAGAGTGCAGATGAAGCTGTGCTGACTCTGGATGACGGCACTGAACTGGCCGCGCGCTGGGTGCTGGCTTGCGATGGTGCCGAATCCCACACCCGCAAGCTGGCGGGTATCGGCGTATCGCGCTTCGAGTACCGCCAGCACTGCATGCTGATCAATATCGACACCGACTTTGCGCAGGAAGATATCACTTGGCAGCAGTTCACCCCGAGCGGCCCGCACGCCTTCCTGCCACTACCAGGCCAGCACGGCTCTCTGGTGTGGTATGACAGCCCGGCTCGGATCCGGGCGCTGGCGGCCATGAGCAACGAAGGGCTTGCCGCCGAAGTGCGCCGCCACTTCCCGAGTCGGCTCGGCGGGTTCACCGTCATCGGCAAGGGGAGCTTCCCGCTGGTGCGCCGCCACGCCAACGACTATCACGCCGGTCGGGTGGTGCTGCTTGGCGATGCTGCCCACACCATCAACCCGCTGGCGGGGCAGGGGGTCAACCTTGGCTTCAAGGATGTGGCCTGCTGGACTGATCTGCTGCAAGGAGCTGGCGCCGACTGGCATCAACTGGCGTTGGCCGAGCGTTACGAGCGGCGCCGTCGTCCTGACAACCTGCTGATGCAGTCGGGGATGGATCTCTTCTACGGGGTGTTCAGCAACGAGATTGGCCCCCTCAAGCTGGCCCGCAATCTGGCCCTCAATCTGGCGGACAAGGCGGGCCCGCTCAAAGAGATGGCGCTGCGCTATGCACTGGGGCTGGTTTGACAGGTAGGAACCAGATAACACGGGCTGAATGCGCGAAGGAGCAAAGGTGATGAACAAGGCACTGCTGGTGATCGATTTTATCAACGATATTGCCCATCCCGATGGGCGCATTGCCGCCTCGGCTGCCCATGTGCTGGAGCAGGATGCCATCGCGCATGCCAATCAGGCGCTGGCCCATGCCCGCGCCCACCGCTGGCTGGTGGTGCTGATCAAGGTGGGCTTTGACGGCGGCTATCAGCTGCAGCCCAAGGGGTCTCCCATGTTTGGTCGCGCTCACCAGTTGGGGGCGCTCTCTTTGGCTGACAGCGGCACCGACTTTCATCCTGATCTGGATGTGCAGCCCGGCGATCTGGTGCTGGCCAAGCCCAGGGTCAGCCCCTTCTATGGCACGGCGCTGGAGCCTGCGCTGCGGGCCAATCACATCGACCACCTCTATCTGTGTGGGGTGAGCACTAGCTGGGCCATTCAGGCGGCAGCGCGGGATGGTCACGATCGCGACTACGCCATCACCATTCTGGAGGATGCCTGCGCCGCCGCAGATGCCACCGAGCATCACACCTCGCTGCGCATGCTGGGTCGCATCGCCGAGATCATCAAGGTGTCCCAGTTGGCTTGATCCTTAACGCAGGCTGCGCCCGATCACTGTTTTGAGATTGACTCTGCGGCTCCCTGTCGGGCCGCAGCACTTTTGGGCAACATGATTGTCGGGCAATATAGTGCTCACATGGATAACAACAAGGATGGACAGATGCGTTATCAGGGACGGATCGCGAGCTGGAACGAGGCGCGCGGCTTTGGATTTATTACGCCGGAGCAAAATGGCGCCGAGCAGGCAATCAATGGAGCACGCAGTGCAGGGCTGTTTGTGCATGTTACGGCGCTGCAATCAGATGGCCGCGTGCCAGTGCCAGGGGAGCGTGTCACCTATCTGATCGGCAGTGGCCAGGATGGCAAACCAAGGGCGTTACAGGTCTTTTTCCCCGATCGCCCGCTCACGTTGGCGGATGCCGAGCCTTCATCCGCATCATCAGCGGCGCCATCCTTTCGGGCGGCAAGTCAGCCGCCACGATCCACCTCGACCAGAGAGAGAAGTAACCCCTATCGACGTCGCAAGAGCAGCTGGAGTGGCAAATTGATCCCTCTGCTGGTGCTCGTCGGCCTCTTTTCCATCTATTCCCGTTTCTCGGCCGAGTCGATGGCGCCATTGTCGGTCTCCTCTTTCAATCAGGAGGAGATCAGCACCTCGGTCAGCACGCCACAGACAACGACCTTTATTCGTCAGTGTGATGGTCGGCAGCATTGCTCCCAGATGACCTCCTGCGAGGAGGCAACCTGGTTTTTACAAAACTGCCCTGGTACCAAGATGGATGGGGAAGGAGATGGCATCCCCTGTGAAAATCAGTGGTGTGGTCATTAAATGTGACTTATCAGATACATATGCTCATGATGCGCTCTTGTTATCCGGAACAGGGAAACTGGCCTGAAACCTTGCCGGATAGTGTTCGATGGTGAAATTTGGTCTCAGTTGGCCAAGTGGAAATTGGGTGCTTTACTCTATCTGCTGACTTAATTGTTAATAGATGGCGGTATGCCACTTTTGCCACAGGATGGCCATTATGGTGGATGATATACAGAGGCCGCGAAGTCACTTCTCCGAGCGGGCTCATTATCTGGCTGCGCTGCTGGATTCGCTGGAAGACCAGATATCGGTGATAGATCGGGATGGCGTGATCCATTACACCAATCTCGCCTGGGATCTGTTTGCCGAGCAAAACGGCATGCCCAAGGGATATAACTGGATTGGGGTCAATTACATGGGGGCTTGTGACGCTGAAGCCGAGCCCTCGGGATTGGCTGCCGTGGAGGGGATCCTTCGGGTTATCCGTCATCAGCAGGAGAAGTTCTATCTGGAATACCCCTGCCACAGCCCCGACACCCAGCGCTGGTTTATGATGCGAGTAGCGCCGGTACCCGGGCTTGACGCCGAGTATTTTTCCATCGCCCATATCAATATCACCGAGCGCAAGCTGCTGGAGCTGGAAGTTGCCAGCCTCTCCCAACATGATCCCCTGACCGGACTGGCCAATCGGCGGCTGTTCAACAGCTTTTTGCATAACGAGTGGCGGCGCAGCATGCGTGAACATACTCCCCTCTCCCTCATCATGCTGGATCTGGATAACTTCAAGGCGTGCAATGACCATCTTGGTCATCAGATGGGGGATGGCTCCCTCCAGCTGGTGGGCCATCTTCTGCAATCCTTCTGCCAGCGTCCGGCGGATCTGCCCTGCCGTTTTGGTGGTGACGAGTTTGCCCTGATCCTCGGCAATACTGATCGAGATGCGGCCCAGCGGATTGGAGAGGAGATCCGCCAGGCCATCAACGATCTCGACATCGTGGTGGCAAATAATATTCAGCTTAGCGCCAGCATTGGCATTGCCACCTACACGGCAGAGCAACTGCTGGAGGGTGAAGGGGCGTTGCTGGCCGCGGCCGATGCGGCGCTTTATTGCGCCAAGGGGGCGGGTAAAAACCGTAGTCACTGCGCCAGCTGTTGAGCCGCATTGCCGCTTTTGTCCTGCATGCGCCCCCTTGATGGGGGCGCACTGTTTTGGCTGGCCATTTGTTAGTCACCAGCAAGGGTTGGTTTCAGCGTTCGGGCGTGGCCGACACCGTCAGGGGATGGCTGGCGATCACCTGCCTGACGAAGTGATCCCGGATGGGGTCGGCAAAGTCCGGATTCCATACCATGCTGACCTCCCACTCGGAGCTGGGGCCTGAGAGGGGATAGAGGGTGACATCGGGCCCTGCGATAAAGCTGACGCTGCGTGGCGGGATGGCGTTGCCGATGCCCGCCGCGACCAGCGCCACCAGTGTCTGGATATCTTCGGCCTCCTGAACCATGCCGGTCAGCCGATTGGCGCCGAGAAAACCGGCGATCTGCTGGCTGAGCCCAGGGCAGCGGTGGCCCACCATCTGCAACAGGGGTTGACTGGTCAGTGCCTGCTGGACGTCGAATGCGGCCGGGTCTGGCTCTGTCATCCGTGTCGGCACCGCCAGCACCAGCCGGTCGATCAGCAGTCTGTGCTCCTGTAACTGCGGCATCTGAGGTCTGCGCATAAAGCCAAGCTGCAACTGGCCGGAGAGCAACTGCTCCTGCTGGATGGCGGAGGGCATATCCTGCAGATGGACCATCACGTCCGTGACCTGCTGTTTGAAGCGGGCCACCAGCGCAGGGGCCAGTGCGAAACTCGACAGACCGAAGCCAATTTTGAGTCGACCGGCCACGCCGCTCGCCACCGCCAGCGCATGGCTTTCGAACTCCCGACCGTGCTCGACCAGCGCACTCGCCTGAGTGAGCAGCTGGGCACTGAGTGCTGTCAGCTCGGCACCGTGGCGGCCCCGTTTGAACAGGGTGCAGCCCAGCGTCTGCTCCAGCCCCTGGATCTGCTTGGTGAGGGCCGGCTGGGTGATAAAGAGGCGGCTGGCCGCTTCCCGGTAGTTAGCGGTCTCGGCCAGCATCACGAACGCCTGCAGTTGTTTGAGGTCGAATTTCATTCCGTTTGATTATCGAAAGTGGCCATTTACTCATTATAAATTATCTAAACGCCCTGTTCTAATGGCACTGAAAGGGGAGTCGAGTCCCCTCCGGTCTGGAACAAGGAGTCATATCATGTCGACCCAACGCTATCTCTTTTTGATCAAAGGCTCTCTGGTGCTGGCCCAACCGCTGGCCGCGCCAGAAACGGGGGAGCTGCTCGCCAGCCTGCTGCAACAGGGGTTTGTGGTCGGCCCGCTGCAGGTGTGGGCAGGCAGCGCCGAACAGGCGCTCGCCTGTTATGAGCGTACCGCCCAGCAGCAGGCTTTTGCCGATGCACTCTCTGGCTCTCTGCCCGAGCTGGCCGGGGTGCCTGTATGAGAGTCTGTATGAGTGCTGGCATGAACACGATCACCCTGTCGGTATCCGCCCTGCTGCTCGATATGGATGGCACCTTGGTCTGCTCGACCGACGATGTGGAGCAGGTATGGCGGATCTGGTGTCGTGAACAGCTGCTTGATCCCGAGCCGGTGCTGGCGATGTGCCACGGCATGCGCTCGCGGGAGGTGATCCGGGCGCTGGCCCTGCAACTGGATGTGGAGCGGGAGGCGGCGCGGCTCGACGAGCTGGAGATGCTGCATACCGGCGGCGATGCCATCGCCGGATGTGGCGAGTTGCTGCGCCGCTTGCCGCCAGAGCGCTGGGCCATCGTGACCTCCGCCAGTGAGCGGGTTGCCCGTCACCGCCTGCATTGTGCCGGTTTGCCGCTGCCCGCCATGCTGGTGGGGGCCGAAGCTGTGGTCAATGGCAAACCCGATCCCGAGCCCTATCTGCTGGGGGCAGAACGGCTTGGTGTCTCGCCCGCTCGTTGTCTGGTGTTCGAGGATGCCCCGGCCGGTATCGAGAGCGCCCTGAACGCAGGCTGCGCCGCGGTGGTGCAGGTGGGGGGCGATGCGCCGCTTAATCCGGCAGTGGTGGCGGTGATCCGCGACTGGCGCGAGGTGAAGGTGGAGTTGGGGGAAGATGACTCCCTGCTGGTGACACTGCCCGCCTGATCGATGGAGATAAGGGGTTGTGGCCGCATATGCGCTATGAACCATCGCCATCCGCACTCTATGCCGCAATAAAAACGCCCCCGAGATGCGGGGGCGTTTTGCTATCTGACCGTTATTTGAAGACGCGGAAACGGGTGGCGTCGTCGATAAAGGTCTTGTCGCCGGCCGGTTGCTTGATACTGCCAAAAGGCATCTGGGCGCGCAGCAGCCAGCTGGCGGGCAGGTTCCACTCCTTGCGTACCGCCTCGTCGATAAGCGGGTTGTAGTGTTGCAGGGAGGCGCCGACCTTCTCCTGCGCCAGCGTCGTCCAGACCGCAAACTGGGCGATGCCGGTGGCATGTTCCGACCAGATGGGGAAGTTGTCGGCATAGAGGGCGAACTTTTGCTGCAGATCCTTGATGACGTCGGTGTCCTCAAAGAACAGCACTGTGCCAAAGCCTGCGCGGAAGCTGCCATCCACCTTGGCCTCACTCTGGGCGTAGGCCTCCGGCGGCACGATTTTTTTCAGCTCGGCTTTGACGATATCCCACAGCTTGTGGTGCTGGGCGCCAAACAGGATGACGGCGCGGGAGCTCTGGGAGTTGAAGGAGGAGGGGCTGTGCCTGATGGCATCCTGGATCAGGGCCGTCAGCTGCTCAGACGTATGGGAGACCTGGTCACTCAGGGCATAGATGGTACGACGTGCTTTGATCTGCTCGATAAACGGACTGCTCATAACATCTCCTTTGCTTGATAGTCACCGGGCGCCAGCCTTGTGGCCAGCCATCCCCTGTTGTTCAAGCTATAGACTATACCACCCGATTATCTTCCGGGCGTTTACATGCAGTGGTGACACTTTCAACTGAGGGTTAACACCCCGCACATAGGCGATCCTGTTGCTCCCCAGTGAACGGGGTTGAGGCGCGCTGAACTGCCAGCCCAGCTGAGATTGCGCCACCCAACCCTGCGCAGGTGACAGGAGCTGTCCGATCGCCAGTAGTTGGGGTGGGGCTGCAACAGCCTCCCGCCCCTGCCGAGGGACACGCCATACCTGTGAAATAAAAAATTTCTTGTGGTTATTCAAGAGATTGAATTCGGGCTTGCCGGTCACGCCTATTGCCGGGTTTCAAGTGAAAATCTACTTGCCGCTAGTCACCCACTGGTTTGCTGCCTGCCGGTTTGTATAGTGCAGAGGAAATTAATCAGATTGGACAGGAGTACCCATGGAGATGAATTCGCGTGCTTTTCGCGCACTGGCACTGCTGGGCGCCTTGCTGGCTGGCAGCGCCGCCGTGCATGCTTCCGAGACCCTCAATACCATTCTGGGTGGCGGTGCAGGCGGGGTAGCGGGCACCATGATCGGCAAGGAGCTGGGTGGCGATACTGGTGCGCTGGTGGGGGCTGCGTTGGGCGGTGCGGCCGGTGGGGCTGCGACGGCCAACAAGGGCAACAAGAATGAAGCGGCCCTTGGCGGCGCGGTGGGGGCGCTGGGCGGTGCCGCCATCGGCAAGAGTGTTGGTGGCGATACCGGTCAGCTGATCGGCGCCGGGGTCGGCGGGGCGAGTGGTTCGGCCATCGGTGCCAAGACCGGCGATGGCCACAAGAGCCAGGATCGCTATTACGATGATGACGATGATCATCACCATCACAAGCACCACAAGAAGTACAAAAAGCATAAGAAGCACAGATGGCATGACGACGATTGATGCGTGTGCAGTGAGTGCGGAAGATGCAAAACGGGGCCTGTTGGTCCCGTTTTGCATGGTGTGGTCACTCGATTTTGCGGTGACTCGCTCGTGCGGTTACACCAGCCGGTGCTGGCGGCGACCGGCGGCAAAGGCGTTGATGTTGTCGATCAGCTGATCGGCGAGACGCTGCATCGACTCCTCGCTGGCCCAGGCCACATGGGGGGTCAGAATGAAGTGGGGGTATTGCAGCGCCTTCATCAAGGGATGGTCGGGAGGCGGCGGTTCGACGCTCGCCACATCGAAACCGGCGCCACCGAGGCGGCCGTTGGCCAGCGCTTGCAGCAGCGCCTCCTCATCCACCAGCCCGCCACGGCCGACGTTGATCAGCAGGGCGCCCGGTTTCATCAGATCCAGCTCCCGCTCGCCAATGAGGTTGCGGGTGTAGGGGGTGAGCGGGCAGTGCAGGCTGATGACGTCCGAACTTTGCAGCAACTCGTCGAGGGGGAGGCGATCCTCGTCGTGACTGGTGCCGACCTGGCTCTGGGCGTAACGCACTGTCATCCCCATCCCTTTGGCCCGCTCGCCGAGCGCCTGACCGAGTGTCCCTTTGCCGATGATGCCAAGCTGCTTGCCGTGCAGATCCATGATGTTGTGGTCGAAAAAGCAGAATTGGCCGCTCTGTTGCCAGCGCCCCTCCAGCAGCGACTGGCGCCAGCAGAAGAGGTTGCGCGACAGGGCCAGCATCAGCGCCATGGCGTGCTCCGGCACCGAGGGGCCCGAGTAGTTGCGGATGTTGCACACCCCGACGTTGGCGGCGCGGCACGCTTCCAGATCCACGTTGTCACTGCCGGTGGCGGCCAGGGCGATGAGTTTGAGCTCCGGTAGCTGGGCCAGCTCGGCGGCGCCGATCCGTACTTTGTTGATGATGGCGATGCTGGCATCTTTCAGCCGCTCGACCACCTGTTCCGGGGTAGTACTTGGGTAGCTCTGCCAGTGGTGGGGGAAGTCGGGGTGATGCAGGGTGATGCCCGCATCCAGGGTATCGCTGTCGAGAAATACGATTTGCTGCATGGACCTTCCTGCCATTGTTCAGGTTCGAGAGGCCATGATGCCAAAGAGGATGCAGTCAGGGCCAGCCTGCCGCTATGTCATGGCGGGGCTTTATCCGGCAGATGTGAGCTTGCGCGCTTTATTGCGCCACGCTAGCGGCCGGTTTAGAGCCAGCCCAGATGGTTGAGCCAGCCCTGAATGCGGGTGGGGGTCTCCTCCAGCTCCATCAGGGCGTAGGGGCGATAGTTGAGCTTGTTGCTGCGCCGGCTCTCGCTTTTGCGGGCCTCGGCGGCCAGCAGGGGCCAGCGACCGCCATCCTCCTGATAGAGATCGAGTGTGGGGATGGCCGCCTGAGCCACCTGTTTGGCCAGGGTCTGGTTACTCTGCTGATTGGGGAAAAAGCCATCGAGCAGCACCAGCGCGTCGGGGGCGGGCAACTGTTCGCTGGCGATGAGGTTGGCAGTCCAGGCGGCGCCGGTACCTTGCGCCAGGATCAGCTTGAAGCCCCCCTCCTGCAGCTTGGCATCAGCTAGCTTGCTGATCCGCTCAGCCAGTTGCTTGCGAAAGGCATCGCTCTCCTTGGCTTTCTTCTCGGCGGCAGGGTCGAGCTCGGTTTGCTGGGGAGAGGGGAGCAGCAGCAGGGTATCAAAGCCCAGCTGGCTGAGGGCGCGAGTCAGTTGCCACAGCTGGCCGCTGCGCTGCCAGTCGGGCAGTAAAATGGCGAGCCCCAGATAGTTTTCACTGTCGTGTTTGGCGAACAGCACCGTCTGCTTGTCGATCCGGGTTACATCGGGCAGCCCTTTCCAGTCGCTCGCTTGCCAGTGATCGAGGGGGAGTGGCTCCGCGATGGGCGGTGCAACGTCGCTCGCCTGCGCGACATGGCCAGCCAGCATGGTCAATAACAGCAGTGATAAGGATAATCTGGCCATAGTGTGCTCCCCCGGTTATCTGGGTTAGCGGCGGCGGTGGGGTTTTCTGAAGGGGGAGGCGGCGTTGTGGCCGCGAACAGGCAATAAAAAAGCGAGCCGAAGGCTCGCTTTTTTGCAATCAATTCAACGTGGTCAATTAGTTGACGCGACGCTTGAATTCACCGGTGCGGGTATCGATTTCGATCTTGTCACCGATCTCTACGAAAGCGGCAACAGCCAGCTCGTAGGTAGTGCCTTTCAGACGGGCAGGCTTGGTTACTTTACCGGAGGTGTCGCCACGGGCAGCCGGTTCGGTGTACTCAACTTCGCGCACGATGGTGGTCGGCAGTTCTACGGAGATGGCTTTCTCGTTGTAGAAAGTCACTTCGCAGATGTCTTCCATGCCGTCTACCAGGTAGTTCAGCACGTCACCCAGGTTGTCTTTCTCTACGTCGTACTGGTTGTACTCGGTGTCCATAAAGACATACAGGGGATCGGAGAAGTAGGAGTAGGTGCACTCTTTACGTTCCAGCTGAACAACGTCCAGCTTGTCGTCGGCCTTGAAGACGGTCTCGGTAGCGCTGCCGTTCAGCAGGCCCTTCAGCTTCATTTTGACCACGGCGGAGTTACGGCCGGATTTGTTGAATTCAGCCTTCTGAACCACCATCGGCTCGGTGCCGATCATGACTACGTTACCAGCGCGGATTTCCTGAGCGGTTTTCATGTAAAAAATTCCTGTTCGTGAAACGGACGGATAAAAACTGCCAGATTATATACGGCTTTCCAAAAATTTCACCAACCTCGTGACGAGATCCCCATCCCGGAGCAGCTTCTGTGACCAGAGTCGCCCATGTTGCAGCCAAATCGCGCTGTATTGCGGCCATTGGGCCCAGAGTTCGCGGCAATTTTCACCACGGTTGAGAGCCAGATTGAAGCGGCGCAGCCATTGGCCGCAATCGGCAGGCAGATCAGCAAGATAGTGGTCGAGGAACTGCTCCAGCTTGATCAGATGGGCCTCCTCCTCCTGTTGGTAGATATGCCAGAGGAAAGGACGGGCGGCCCACTGGGCCCGCACGAAGGAGTCCTCCCCGCGCACCAGATTGAGACCGCAGCTCCAAAGCAGTCGATCGTAACCGGCCTGATCGGTCATCGGCAGCAGCTTGATGGTGAGGTTGCCCGAGTGGAGCAGATCCCCCGCTTGGGCGGTGGTGATGGCCCCTTCAAGGCTCGCGCCGCGCAGCACATCTTGCAGCGAGCGCCCCAGCGGCAGCAGCAGGGTGACGGGCGTGGCGCTCTGGCACCAGCTCTCGACCAGGCTTTGCAGTGCATCGCTCTCGTAGGTAAAGAGGCTGACCCGCAGCTCGTGCTCTTGTCTGGGCGGCAAACCGAGACTGGCCCAGTAGGCTGCCAGTCCCGCTTCATCTTGTTGCCACTGCTCCCGTTCGGTGATGAGGTCGTGTTCGCACAAAAGGCCGCCGGTTTTAGCCGTAAAGCCCGGGAAGAAGAAATATTTATTGAGGCTTTTATTGCCAACCCGCTGGGGCGAGGCGAGGGCGTGGCAATCCTCGACCCAGCTCTCTGCCGAGAGGTACTCCAGATTGATCCAGCAGGGGGGCTTGGGTTGGCTCGCCATCAGTTCTATAAAGGGGGCGGGCAGTTCGCAGGCAAAGGCCTCGATCACCACCCTGGCCGGTGTCATGTCGGTCGGCAGGGTCTCATGCCAATGCTGGATATAGATCCCATCGACCCACTGACCATCCTGTGCCGGGTTGATCCCGGGGCAGATGCGGGCGAAACTTGCCAGATCGTCCACCCAGAGCCGCACCTGAACCGCATCGCCATGTGCCGCTATATTCCCCTCCCGCTTTAGCTGGCGGGCGAGTCGCCAGGTGACACCGATGTCGCCGAAGTTGTCGACGACGCAACAGAAGATATCCCAGTCAAACGGGGGCAGGTGAGTGGTCATGGCTCGGGATCCCAGATGCAAAAAAACCGGTGCGCAGGGTAGCACACCGGTTGACTGGCTTCTAACCGTCAGCGCGTGACGGCGGTCTGTGGCAGGTTACTCCTTGCCGTAGACGTTGTTCTCTTGCTCGCGTACCCGGATAAAGGTGGTGCGCTTGGTGAGCTCTTTCAGCTGGCTGGCACCCACGTAGGTACAGGTGGAGCGCACGCCGCCCAGAATGTCGCGCACGGCGTTCTCGACCGGGCCGCGATAGGGCAGCAGCACTGTTTTACCCTCGGAGGCGCGGTACTCGGCGACGCCACCGGCGTGCTTGTCCATGGCGCTGGAGGAGCTCATGCCGTAGAACTTCATGAAGGGTTCGCCGTCTACATCGACGATCTCGCCACCGCACTCCTCGTGGGCTGCCAACATGCCGCCCAGCATGACGAAGTCGGCGCCGCCGCCGAATGCTTTGGCGACGTCGCCCGGGCAGGTGCAACCGCCGTCACCGACGATCTGGCCGCCGAGGCCGTGGGCCGCATCGGCACACTCGATGATGGCGGAGAGCTGCGGATAACCGACACCGGTCTTGACGCGAGTTGTGCAGACCGAGCCCGGGCCGATGCCGACCTTGACGATGTCGGCGCCGGAGAGGATCAGCTCTTCGACCATCTCGCCGGTCACCACGTTGCCCGCCAGAATGACGTGGTTGGGGCAGGCTTCACGAATTTTGCGCACGAACTCGACGAAGTGTTCGGAGTAGCCGTTGGCCACGTCGACACAGATGAAGCGCAGCGCTTCGGACATGGCGAGGATTTGGCGGGTCTTGGCGAAATCTTCAGCCGAGGTGCCGGTGGAGACCATCACATGGCCCAGCAGCGCCGGGTCGGTCTCGTTGACGAAAGCTTGCCACTGCTCAAGGCTGTAGTGCTTGTGTACCGCGGTCATCATCTCGAAACCGGCCAGCGTGCGCGCCATGGCGAAGCTGCCGACGGTATCCATGTTGGCGGCGATGACGGGTACGCCTTGCCATTGGGTCTGAGTGTGTTTAAAGGTGAACTGACGGGTCAGGCTTACTTGGGAACGGCTCTTGAGAGTAGAGCGCTTGGGGCGGAACAGGACATCCTTGAAACCGAGCTTCAAGTCTTCTTCGATACGCATTACAAATTCCTTATTGAGCCTTGTTGAAAGTCACTTTTGCAGTGGCAAATTTTCGGCAGGCGCAAAAAAACCGGTGGTTTTCAGGCCCTCCGGTTTACAACAGTGTAGGCAAAAATCCCTTCAGAACAAGACTGATAATTTGTAAATCCTTGTGGTAGCCTTTGGCGTCACAACCTGAGGTTAACCACCAGTTTCATCCAGCACCGTTCGGTGCCTTGCTCTCCTACGATATTCCCGCCCGCTTGGGCCGCCGTTCGGCCACTATTTGTCGTCTCTCTCCTGACCCGCCAGATATTATCCAAGTAGCTGAAATAAATCGGATTGACCCACAATGGGACTGTGGTAGATCTGGGCGCAGGATTGACAAGGCAGGGCCGTAAAATGAGCAAGATGATGGTGGGGATCACCCTGATGCTGGCACTGTGTGGCAGTGCGCTGGCTGAGACCCCGACCAGCTATGGCTGGATCGAGAAGGGGCTTATTTTGCCCACCGGCGTGGCGGTGAAGATGAAGCTCGACACCGGGGCGCTCACCTCTTCCCTCGATGCACGCTCCATCACCAGATTCAAACGGGATGGCAAGCCCTGGGTGCGCTTCATGCTGGTGGTGACCGATGCCGACAGCGGCAAGCTGGTCAAACAGCAGTTCGAGCGGCGGGTCGAGCGCAGCGTGACGGTGCGCGGGGCGGGCGGCATGGAGCAGCGGCCAACGGTGACCATGTCCATCTGTCTGGGGGACAAGGTGTATGAGGAGTGGTTTACCCTGCGGGATCGCAGCAAGATGATCTATCCGGTGCTGCTGGGCCGCCGCCTGCTGGCGGAGCTGGGCCCGGTGGATGCCAGTCGAACCTTTACCGTGCAGCACGCCTGCCGTTAGGGGCAATTTCGGCGTGAATCTAAAAAACGCCGTTTCACAGCTAAATCCCCGCCCCTCTGCCAGAGGTAGCATCTCCACCAAACCCTGAAGCGTGCGAGCTCGTTCGCCAGCAAGGGCTTGAGCGTGGAGTGCATCATAGTGAAACCCTATCAACAAATCGTATCTGAATGGCTATTGCTCGCGGGCGAACAGCAGGGCGTAGCCTTGAGTCTGGGCAGCGATGGCCACTGCAGTGTGCCATTCGGTCTGGATGGCGAGTGCCTGGTCGAAGTGCCCGATAACGATAATCTGCAGGCATGCTACCTCTATATCCCCTTGCTGCGTCTGCCTGACGATGCGGCCAGTCAGTTGCAGCTGACCCGCTCGGCCCTTGAGCTGAACATGTTTGGTTTGACCACGGGGGGAAGCCAGATCAGTCTGGACAGTCGCAGCAACCATCTGGTGCTGACCTTTTCCTCTCTTATCGAAATGCTCGATAAAACTCTGTTTATGCAGGCCTTGGGCGAATTTCTTGATCTCGGCGTCACCTTGCAGACGCAATTGCAGGCGTTGAACGCCCGGCAGGAGGCTGCTGCCATTCCCTCCCCGTTATCTGGCGTCATGATCCCGTGTTGATGGATCGTTATTGGTATTAATCAGGAGCAGAAGATGTCTATTCAAAGCATTGGACAACCCCAGCGCACTACCGCTGTGGCCTCTCATGAGCATGGCGAGGTGCAATCCTCATCTCGCCAGCACTCGGTTCATCACAATCTGGCCTCTCACTATACCAGTCTCGGCTTCGGCTCCCGGGTTCAGCCGGGCAAGGTCTTGAATACCTCGCTCAAGTGGTTGACCCTCAGTGCCCCGGCTCGCAAGATTGGCATCGCCATCCAGGGCGGCCATGATTCCCATGCCCAGAGTGCCAAGGGCAAAGCCCGTTACTGGACGGGCGCCATCATCAAAGGGCTGGCCAATATCACCGGTGGTGTCAGCAGCGTGGCCAGCGGTGCGGTGACGACCGGGGTGGCCGGGGTGAAAAACCTTGGCGAGTCAGCGGCGCGTCTGGTGGCTTCCTCCTCTCTGGGGTTGGCGGGTAGCGTGATGAAGGGGGCCTCCCATCTGCCGCTCGGTATGTCAGAGCGGTTGCAACAAGGTTCACAGCAGGCCTTGAGTGCCGCCAAGGGGATCATCAAACCGGCCTTCGTGGCGAAGGCGCAGCAGGAGCCGCTGACTGCCGAGGGGGCGAGAGCTGTGGTGGATGCGGCCCAGCTGGCGCGGGTCAGTTGCTCCAGCAGCTATCGGGAGATGCCGGCAGGCTACAGTCACGCCACGCTGGCAGATATTCCCCCTTCGATATTGGCCCGCCGTGAAGATGGTTCCGGTGGCACCGGGAGTACCTTGACGCTTCATGTCACCCCGGGCAAGAACGAGAATGACCCCTTGATCCTGACAGGTGATGCCTGGTCTGCGCTCAAGGTCGCCGTTTACAAGCGTGGCGATACCATGGTGCTCTCGTTTGTGGGTACTCAACCTGCCAAACGTCCCGGCACCCTGAAGAGCGATGCTGGCGCGGCCCTTGGCATCAAGGACAGCGCGTTTCAAGATGCCGACCGGCTGGTCAAGGCCTTTGCCCAGCAGTATGGCGGCAAGGTCGAGGTGCTGGGCCACTCATTGGGGGGCGGTCTGGCGCAATATGCCGGCATCAAGCACGGGCTCAAGGTCACGGCGTTCAACAGCATGGGGCTGCATGTCGGGTTGCGGGATCGCCTCGCTCACAAGCTGGACGATGCCAATGTCACCCACGTCAACACCAGCGGGGATCCGCTGAGCCAGAAGGTGGAACATGGTGTGTTCGGGCTGGATGCCTCTTCCCAGGTGGGCAAGCGTTATGTGATTGAACACTCTGGCGGGCATCGCATGGAGGCGGTGACTGCAGGTCTGGATGCTCTGCTTGCCTGATCTGCCGGTGATGGCGCGGCGACAAGTCGCGTAGCGTCAGCGTGCTAATTATCTATAAACAACGCCTCCCTCGGGAGGCGTTGTTATTTTCGGATCAGGGCAGGGAGTGGGTGTGGGTCGGTAGCCAGACGCTCACCTCCAGCCCCCCTTCCGGCCTGTTGTGGACATCGAGATCGGCGCCGTGCAACTGGGCGATGCGCGAGACGATGGCCATGCCAAGGCCGACGCCATCCCCCTGCTGGGGATTGACCCGAAAGAAGCGTTCATACAGCCGGGGCAAGGCGCTGGCGGGAATGCCGGGGCCATTGTCGCTCACATCCACCCTCACCCGGTTGCCCTCTCGCTGAACCCGCACCCTGATCTCGCCCTCCGGCTGGGTGTAGCGCAGCGCATTGTCGATGAGATTACTGAACAGCAGTTCGAGCAGGGTGGCCTGCCCCATCACCAGCAGTGGCAATTCACACTCCAGCGACAGCTGCTGATCCTTCTTGAGCGCGATGGGAGCCAGCGTCGCCAGGGTGCCTTGCAGCAGGTGGCCTATCTCCAGCTCGGTCAATACCAGCCCCTGTTGGTTGTCGATACGGGCCTGGGTCAGCAGTTGGCGGATCAGCCGATCGCTGCGGTCGAGGGCCTGCAGCATCTTGTGCAGGGATTGCTGGCGGTTGGCGTCATCATCGGCCGCAAGGGCATTTTCACTGTGGATCCGCAGCACCGCCAGCGGGGTGCGCAGCTCGTGGGCCGCCTCGTTGGTGAACTGTTTCTCCCGCTCTATGGTCTCCGCCAGCGCCTGCATCAGCCGGTTGATCTCGTTGGTGAGGGGGGTCAGCTCCTGAGCGCTTATCTTGAGGCTGAGGGGGCTCAGGTTGGCGGGGTGACGTTCACTGATGGCCTGGGCCAGCTGACGCAGGGGGGCCAGCCCGCGGGTGATGAGCCACCAGAGCAGGGCCAGCAGGAAGGGGAGGGTGATCAGCAGCGGCAGCATGGTGAGGGTGGCCATCTTGCTGGCCAGTTCGCTGCGCTCGTCGTCCCGCTCGGCCACCACCAGCCAGGTCTGCTCCTGCGGGTTGTAGAGAGTGAAGGTGCGCCACTGGTGATTATCTTTTTCGACCGTGTCGAAGCCGATGGCCAGGGTGACCAGCGGCTGATCCGGGGCGCTGGGGGCGCGCAGCAGCAAGCCGCCCTTTTCATCGAGCAGCTGGAAGTAGAGATTGCGTTCGAACTCGTGGCCGTAGGGGGTGATCTCCCGATCCTCGCCGGTCAGGTTGAGGCTGGGGTCTTTTTGCCACTCATCGGGATTTTTCGCTTCCCACTCCTGATAGACGGTGCCGTTGGCGGGCAGCTGCCCCTGCTGGGCCATATAGCGGGCCAGCAGCTGGTTGGTGATGCGCGCCGACTGGGCGAGGCGGGCATCAAACAGCTCCTCCATTTCGTGGCTCGCCTCCATGTAGCCGATAAAGGCGCTGATGGTGAGACTCAGGCTCACCAGCGTGAGAATGCCGGTGAGCAGAAAGCGGCGAATGGAGCGCGGACGTTTCATCGTGCGGATGTCCGGCTTGGCTGTTCGAGCTGGGGAATGATGTAGCCGACCCCGCGAATATTGCGGATGAGGTCGCTGTAGAACTTCTTGCGCAGATGGTGGATATGCACCTCTACCGCGTTGCTCTCGGCCCCTTCATCCCAGCCGTAGAGGCTCTGTTGCAGCTGATCCTTGCTCAGCACCCGGCCGCTCTGGCTGATCAGCTCCTGCAGCAACTTGTATTCATGGGGGGTGAGTTTGACCGCCTCGCCCTGATAGGTGACCTGCTGGGATTCTGGATAGATGAGGATATCGCCATACTCCAGCACCGCCTGAGCCTGCCCCTTGCTGCGGCGAACCAGGGCGCGCAGGCGGGCGTTGAGCTCCTGCAGGGCGAAGGGCTTGACCATGTAGTCGTCGGAGCCGGCATCGAGGCCGACCACTCGATCGTCCAGCGCATCGCGGGCGGTGAGGATCAGCACCGGCAGCTGGTGTCCTTCACGCCGCAACTTGCGCAGCAGGCTGAGGCCATCGATGTCGGGCAGGTTGAGATCGAGGATCAGGGCGGCGAACTCGTCGCTCTTGAGGGCTGCCAGAGCGGGCAACCCCTGTTGCAGCCAGTCCACCGTGTAGCCGCTATGGCGCAGTGCATCCTGCATACCATCCCCCAGCATCACATCATCTTCCACCAGCAGGATCCGCATTCTTTTCTCCCTGTTTGTTGGGTGTGGCGATCTGGCTCAGCGCCAGGGCGTGCCGTGGCATAAACAACCCTGCCCACCAGTATGCAAGCTGGTGGGCAGAGTTTAAATAGTTCTTTGATCCATCAGGGTTTTATAGCTTGGTCAGCCGATCGCGGATCTCCATTCTGCGCCCTTCGTCGGCCACTTCGCGACCCGGGCGGGCCGGGGCGGCCAGCGCCTTGTCGAGGTAGGTTTTGGCCTCGGCCTTGCGACCCTGATCCAGCAGGAAGTCACCGTAGAAGAAGTTGGGATCGATGCCATCGGGATTGATGGCCAGCGCCTGCTTGAGCAGCTGCTCTGCCTTTTCGTCATCGCCAAAGCCGACCGGCCACCCGGGCACCTGATAGTAGAGGGAGCCCAGACTGGTGTAGGCAGAGCCGTCCAGCGCTTTGGGATCCTGCTTGAGCGCCAGCTCCAGCTTGGCCTTGGCCTCTTTCACCAGACTCAGTGCCCCCAGACCCCCTTTGGCCCCCGCCCAGGTGCTCTTGACGATGGCCGACCAGATCAGCAGATCGGCGCGAAAGGGCTCCTTGGCGCTGGCCGCTTCGGCCTGGGTGCTCAGGGTTTCGAGGCAGCTCTCTTTCGCCTTGCCGGTCTGTTGATACTGGCAGACCGCCCACTGTTGCTGGATGGGGACGAGGGCATCACCCGCGGCCATGACCGAGGAGGACCCCAGCAGGATGGCGATGGCACAAGAGGTCACTGATTGACGGACAAAATTCATATTAATGCTCCTTCTTGGTCGGGATCGGGCGGGACAAGTCTGGTTGTGGCGCACTGTTTGTGCCGGCATCAGCCGTCCCTGGCTGAAGATGACGGGCATAACGTTTGATGATCGGCAGCTGTCTGGCCAGCGCCTTGTCGACGATGCCGGGCAGCAGGGCATTGAGCCGCACGAACAGTTTTTCCGGCCAGCCGAGCCAGCTGCGGCGGGTTTCGTTGCACAGGGCGATGACCGCCTCTTCGGCCACCTCCTGCGGGCTGTCGGTCTGGGTGCCGAGCGCTGCATTCATCTCGTAGGCGGCCTCGGAGTTGAGCTTGGTACGGGTGGCGCGGGGGAAAAATGCAGCACCTTGATGCCACTCCCCTCCAGCTCCCGTCCCAGCGCTTCGCTAAAGCCGCGCAGGGCAAATTTGCTGGCGCAGTAGACGCTGTAACCGGGGTAGCCGATGCTGCCCAGGCTCGAGCCCATGTTCATGATGATCCCCGGCTTGCGCATGGTTGGCAGCAGGGCACGGGTGAGCTGGATGGGCGCCTCGATATTGAGCAGCAGCTGGCGCTCCACCTGTTCGAAGCTCTGATCTTCCAGCCAGGCAAACTGGTTGCAGCCAGCGTTGTTGATCAGGATGTCGATCCCGTCCTCCAGCGCAGGGTGTTGCAACAGCTTGGCCCGCTCCTGCGCAGAGCCGAGGTCGGCGAGCACCACCTGATGGCGCTCGGGGTGGGGCAGTGACTTGCACAGCCGCTCCAGTGCGGGGCCGCGACGACCGTGCAGCAGCAGGTGTGCTCCCTGGGCGGCCAGCTCCTGCGCCAGCTCCTCACCTATGCCACCGCTGGCGCCGGTGAGCAGCACGAGTTTCCCTTCAAGGTTCATGGTATGGATTCCCTTTTTGCTGTCTGCTGCCGACTTACGGTGTGGCGGTGAGGTTGTAGAGCATCTCGCCATAGAGGCGATAAACCACCTTGGCCCCGTGGATGATGGCGGCCTGATCCGCCGGGCTTTCGACCTTATCCATCAAGGATTCAAAGAACTTGAGGTGCTCCTGATCCAGGGCGCCGTGGGAACTCAGGTAGCTCATCGCCTGCGGTGGCAGGCCGAGACCCTTTTTCAGCTGGTCGGCGACGGTGAGGGCGATGGCCACGCTGGTGCCTTCCAGCACCTGTACCATGCCGAAGAAGCCCATGGGGTTGCCGCGCTGGATCTGGTCGTAGAGGAAGGCGACCATCAGCTCGATGGGCAGCCCTGGCTGGCCGTGGCGCACCGCCTCGGCATCACCGCCACAGGCGCGGATATCGCTTAAGATCCACTCCTGATGGCCATACTCCTCGTCGATGTACTCGGCAATGGCGCCGCGCACCCACTCGTACTCCTGACCCAGCTTGCCGCCGGTTGCCATCAGCAGCGGAACTGTGTGGCGCACGTGGTAGTAAGCCTGCGCCAGAAAGGCGAGATAGGTGTCACGGCTGATATCGCCACGGCGACAGGCTTCGATGATGGGGGCGTTGAACAGATGTTCACGCTCACTGGCAGTGGCTTGTTGCAGAGTCTGATAGAAGCTCATGACGATTCTCCTGTAAGGCATTGGCTGATTTGCCGGGAAAAGTGTTGGTAAATCTCGTTGCGACGGGGGCGCCCGTTGGCGGTCAGCAGGCCGGGATGCTGGTCGAGTGCCACCGGCAACCAGTGGTGCAGCCGGGCATAATCGGGCAGTCGCAGGTTCAGACCGGCGATCTGGCGGGGCAGATCCGCCTCTTTGCCCGGCAGGGGCTGGATCAGCGCCACGTTGGCGGGCTGACCATCGCCAAAGACCACGATGCGGGCGATGGCGGGGCAGAGCAGTGCTTCGGCTTCCACCCACTCGGGGGAGAAGTTGCGGCCAAAAGCGGTGATCTGGACATTCTTCTTGCGCCCGGTGATATGGAGGTAGCCTTCTTCATCGAGATGACCCAGATCGCCGGTGGCGATCTGTTCGGGAGTCGGTTCGTTGCTGCCGAGATAGCCCAGCATGGCACTGCCGCTCACCATAATTTCGCCATCGCTGGCGATGGTGACCTGACAGTGGGGCAGGGGGCGGCCGACGCTGCCGGGCTTGTCAGCATCCAGGCTGTTGAGCGCCACCACGGAGCCACACTCCGAGAGGCCATAACCTTCGTATACCGGCATGCCGAGCTGGCGGGCATGTTTGATCAGGTCGGGTGCTACTTTGCCGCCACCGACGGCAATAAAGCGCAGGCTCTTGAGCTGCTGGGCCAGCGTCGGGGTGCTGGTGCAGAGCGCTAGCAACAAACGCAGCAGTTCGGGCACCAGCACCAGACTGTGGGTCGACCAGCGCAGCAGCGCTTCCCCCAGCATGGCTGCATTGAGCGAACTGGAGCCGCTGAAACCGATCTCCCCGAGGGACGGAATGCGGCTGCAGGCGCCGGTCAGCAGTGGCACATAGAGGCCGGTGATGTTCTCAAGCAGGGTCGCCAGCGGCAGCAGGGTCAGGTGTTTTTCTACCTTGGCTGGCGCGACTCGCTCGGCCAGCGATTCGCACACCGCCATCATGCTGGCCAGCGAGAGGCAGACCCCTTTGGGCTGGCCCGTGGTGCCGGAGGTGTAGGTGATCTTGGCCGTGCCCTGTGGCAATGCCGGGAGGTTTGCCGGTTTGCGGCGCCAGAGCGGCAGTTCGCCGCTGACTAGCAAGAGCTGCTCGGCAGAGTGCCATCCCTGATGGGCCGGGCCAACCAGCGCATCGGCACCGCTGCTCTCCAGCAGCCACTCTTGCTGCTCAAGGCTGAAGAAGTGGGGCACCGGTATGACCACGATCCCGGCTTTGGTGCAGGCGAGATCCAGCAGCGCCCAGGGCAGGCCGTTGTCCAGTTGCAGCGCCAGACGGCTGATGTCGAGCTGTTGCAGCTGGCTGGCCAGACGCTGGATCTGTTGCCACAGGGTCTGGTAATCGAGGCGCTGCTGGCTGCTCAGCAACGCAGGAGATTGCGGATCCTCGTGGGCATGTTTGGCGATGGCGTCGAACAGGCTCATTGGGCGCACCTTTTTTGATGGGTCTGGTTATCACTGCTTTTGCCGGCATCCTCAAACAGGGTTGGCATGGGGGCCAGCAGATTGAGCAGCAGGCTGCTCTGGGCCAGCACCTCGCGCCCCTGATTGATGTCGCCCACCATCACCTTGGGTTGGCAACGGTAGTACTCGCCCCAGGCATCGGCGTCGGCCCCCACCTGATGGGCCTGGGCGGGGGCCAGCTCCACCGGATTGAGTTGCAGCCGGGCAAAGCTGTTGCGCAGCTTGGCCGTGCCGGTAAAGACCACGTAGTCGAGGGCGTTTTCACACAGCAGACGACACAGGGCCGCGAACATCAGGCGGGCATTGCCCGGTTCGCTGCAGGCCAGATTGCCCACTTCGATAATCCGATTGCGTGCCGGGTAGACCCCGAGGCGGGTGTTGATGGCGGCCTCGATGGGTTGCTCCAGATACTGTTCCAGATAGAGAGGCCCCTCACTGGCATGATTGAGACCACAGGCACCGACCAGCGTCCCGTCCGCCCGATATAGCCCCAGCAGACAGGGGAGGAAATGGGGGATGCGGGCGTTGAACTCGAGGGTGTAGGCGGCCTGGATATAGGTTTGCAGCGCCATGACCTGCTGCGGGGACTTGGCTAGCAGCAATCGGTAGGGGGCTTGGATCTCGATGGTCATGGGTGACTCCTTCTCTTGCGATGGTTTGAGAGTAAAAGGGCAAACTTAAGAAACCCTTAAGGAGCAAAAAAAGTTGTCAGCGACGCGACGGGCAGGCAATCTGCGCCGCTGTTATCCAACAGGAATCCCCCAAGAGGAATCGCCATGTCATCCACCGTCAGCTGCCCCCTGTGTGCCAGCCATCGCAGTTATCCCCTGCCGGTGGCGGGCAAACGCTATCATCGCTGCCTCGCGTGCGAGCTGGTCTGGCTGGATGAGGCGGATCATCTGGATGAGGCGGCGGAGAAGGCGGTCTATGACGGTCACGACAACCAGGTGGATGATCCCCGTTATCGCAGCTTTCTGATGCGGGCATTTGGTGAGGTACTAGCGCGAGTGCCGCTACCTGCCAGTGGCCTCGATTTTGGCTGTGGCCCGGGGCCGGCGCTGGTGGCGATGGGGCGTGAGGCGGGTTACGACATGGTTGGATATGACAAGTTCTATGCCGACTTTCCCGAGTTGCTGACGCGCCAGTACGACTTCATCACCAGTACCGAGGTGATCGAGCATATCGCCGAGCCGCGCACGGTGCTGGCGCAGTTGTGGGATTGCCTCAAGCCCGGCGGCCTGCTGGTGCTGCAGACCCAGCGGGTGCTCGGTGACGAGCGGTTTAAAAACTGGCGCTATCGCCACGACCCGACCCACATCGTCTTCTTTGCCGAGGCATCGTTTCAGGTGTTGGCCGCCCGCTGGCAGGCCGAGCTCAGCTTCCCCCACGCCGATGTGGCGGTATTGCAAAAAGGCACGCCCTGAGGCGTGCCTTCGTCTGTTACTCGTCGGGTTCGCCCGGCGCTACTCCTTGTAGCCCTTGTCCTGCCACTGGTAGTACATCAGGGCAGATTTGACGCCAATTGACTTGAACGGCTCTGGTGGCAGCCACATCGGCAGACTCTGCTCCGCGTGGTTGAACCAGGGGTGCTCCTTGCCTTGATAGAGGCTGGCCACGATGTCGCCAAACAGGAAGGAGAGGTTGATGCCGTGGCCGTTGTAGCCGAGGGCGTAGTAGATGTTCTTGTGCTCCCCCATTACCCCCACCGCTTCGGTGCTGTCGCCGGTCATGCCGAGCACCCCATCCCATACCTGTTCAAATTTGATCCCCTTGAGGGCCGGATAGAGGGTCACCAGCTCGGTCATCATCATTTCGCTGACCCGGTTAAGATCGCCCTTGTAGTTGAGGCCGTCGTTGAAGACGTACTCGGCATTGCCGCCACCGATGACGATGCGGTTATCCGGGGTCAACACCAGATGGAACAGGATGTTGCGGGTGTCGTAGTAGGGCACCCGACTCTGCCACTGGATGGCGGCCAGCTGCTTTTTGCTGAGCGGCTCGGTGACGGCGCTCTGGGCGTGCACCGGAAAGACCCGGCCGCTGAAGTAGCCAAGTTTTGAGGTATAGCCGTTTGTCGCCAGCACTATGCTGTCGGCGGCCACCTTGTATTTTTCGGCCACATTGAGCTCGATCTGCTTGCCCTCCTTGATCCCCAGCACCGGGCTCTGCTCATAGATGGTGACGCCCGCCTGCTCCACCGCCTTGCGCAAGGCATTGACCAGTTTCATTGCGTGAACCTGACCACCATTGGGGTCGTAGACCGCCCCCACGTAGCGATCGGTGCCGAGTTTTTCCTCTGTGGTATCGGCGTTCCAGTACTGGAGCGGGATGCCGAGGCGATTGGCGGTTTTCACATAGTTGCGGTACTCGGCGATATCCTCCTCATCGAGGATCGCCTCCACATAGCCATCGAGCTTGAGGTCGGCCTCGACGCCGGTTGAGGCGACCAACGCCTGCAGCTTGCGCATGCTGGCGACGGTGAGATCGTAGTGGCGCTTGCTCGCCTCCCCCTCCTCGTAGAGATCCATCACCTCTGAGCCCGGCAACACCATGCCGCCGTTGCGGCCCGAGGCGCCGCTGCCCACCTGTTTGGCTTCGAAGATGGCGATCTTGAGCGACGGATTGGCCTTGGCCAGATGCCAGGCGCTGGAGAGGCCGCTGTAGCCGCCACCTATGATGGCGATATCGACCTTCAGGTCTTGTGCCAGCGGGGCGCTCTCCTCTGTCGGTTTCTCCTTGAACCAGTAGCTGGTGTTGGGCTCAAAGTCGCTCATCTTGGGGCCGCAGGCGGCGAGGAAAAAACAGCTGATGCACATGGTCAACGCTCGTTGGCAAAGGGTGGTCGGATTCATCTTCTACTCCGGTTACAGATACAAAATATCAAATCATTTCATCGGGTTGGGCGGTGTTGACCCGGCGGCCTATGTCTCTCAGCCGGGCCAGCTGATCGGCAAGACCGGGCCCCTCATCCAGGCTGGTGACAAAGTTCCAGAGGTAGGTCATCACAGCATAGACATGGCCTGCGGAGACCTGGGGCTGGGCCATCAGCATGGTGATGGCCAGCAGGAACAGCAGGGAGGCGCTGACGCCGACTGCCAGAAAGGCGAGCGCCTCCCGATCCGAAATCCGGATGCGGATCCAGGCCAGCGCGCGGTAGTGGCGGGCGAGGCTGGCTGACTGGGCATGAGTGACCAGCTTGACCTCGTGTTCCAGCCGATCGTTGAGCCGCTCGTGCAGCAGCTGGTTCTTGCGCGAAAAGCCGGGCAGCAGCAGGCCGAACAGCAGCAATATCCCCATGCAGGCGATGCCGACCCAGAACTCGATCACCATCAGCATCACGGCCGCCCCGACGATGGAGATCAGGCTGGTAGCCAGGATCGGGATATGTTTCTCGAAGAAGTCGACAAACTCCCGCGCCAGGGTAACCCGCGCCACTATAGTGGATTGCCCCTCCTGCTGCTGGCGCTGGGTCAGGATCACCGGCACCGCCAGTGCCGCATAGATATGGGTAAAGGTGCGGGTATCGACCGCCCGGCGCAGGGCGCCGATGAGCCAGAACAGCAGCACGATCAGGGCGTAGCTTGAAGCCTGCAGCCACTGGCCCTTGACGATGGCGTCGATGGCAAAGCCGGCAAACAGGGGATAGACCACCAGCAGGATGTTTTCGAGGGCCACCAGCGAGAAGGTGCCTGCCAGCTTGAGGGGATTGGCCCGCGCAATCGCCCCCAGCGAACGACCGGCCGAGTGTGGCAACGGCGTGGCCTGCTCGTCGCAACTGGCTGCCGAAGTGGTTGGTGTTGTCATGGGTTATCTCCTAAGATGTCGGAAACGCTAAGTTTGAGCGAGTGCTCAAAGTTTGTTTGAGCGACTGCTCAAAGTCAAGCAGATCGATTGATATCGCAGGAGGTCAGATGGCACGCCCATCAGCAGAACAGCGCAAAGAGATGATCATCGAGGCCGTATTGGCCCTGTTTCGAGAGAAGGGGATGGCGGCATCGTCAACCCGTGATATTGCCGAGCGCACCGGTCTGGCGCGCAGTCACGTCTACCACTACTTCAAGGATTGGAAGGAGCTCTGCCTCTGTGCCGTGGAGCGTTTCACCTATCAGGAGATAGCCGAGCAGCGGGAGTGGCTGTTGCCGCTGCCGGCCCGCGAAGCGTTGCCGCTCTTTGTACGGGACAACCTGCCGACCAGTCAGGATGCCTCTTGGGCCATCTATCTGGATGCCTGGAACGAGTCACTGCGCGACCCTGTGTTTGCCGAGAGCTACCGCAAAATCATTCTGGCCTGGCGCGAGGTGCTGGAGCAGATCCTGCAAAAGGGGATCGACAGTGGCGAGTTTGTGGCGGGCGATGCCCGGCGACTGGCGCGCCAGATCACCTCCCTCATCAACGGCTATGCCGATGACCTCATTCTGGAGCCGACCCCCGAGACGGTAGAGGCCACTTATCAAGAGATCATGCTGGTGGTCAATCAGCTGGTCTTGCCCCCGGCCCATTCATAGCGGCGCTGGCACACAGGGAGGGGAGGCATACCAGCGTGGTGCCTCCCCCGGTTTTGTTGGCTATCCGCCGGGCGTGCGATGGCCAGATAGCAGGGAGCGGTTGTTGATGTCGATTACCCATTTGTCACTGCAAGATGCCCGTCATCTGCAACTGGCGGCGCAAGGGCTGCTCGCCCCCCGTCGCAGCAAGGCGACTCCGGCCGATCTGTTGGCCACCATTCGCCGCATGGCGCTGCTGCAGATCGATACCATCTCGGTGGTGGCGCGCAGCCCCTATCTGGTGCTCTTTAGCCGCCTTGGCCAGTACGAACCGCGTTGGCTGGAGCAGCTGCTGGCCGACGGCGAGATCTTCGAATATTGGGCCCACGAGGCCTGCTTTGTGCCCCGCGAGGATTATCGGCTGTTGCGCCACCGGATGCTCGACCCCGTCGCCATGGGCTGGAAGTTTTCGGCCAACTGGCTCGCTACCCATCAGCAGGAGATTGGCCAGCTTATCGAACGCATTCGCCACCATGGCCCGGTGCGGGCGGCTGACTTTGAACGCACAACCGGCAAGGGGAATGGCTGGTGGGACTGGAAGCCGGAGAAGCGCCATCTGGAGGTATTGTTTACCACCGGTCAGCTGATGGTGCGGGAGCGGCGCAACTTTCAGCGGGTCTATGACCTTGCCGAGCGGGTCATCCCCGAGTGGAGCGACCAGCGGGATCTGCCAAGCGTCGAGCATGCGCAGCGGGATATGGTGCGCGCCAGCTGCCGGGCGCTGGGGCTGGTCAAAACTGGTTGGGTGGCGGACTACTACCGGCTGCGGCGCGGCAAATATGACGCCCTGCTCCATCAACTGGCGGACGAGGGGGAGCTGTTGCAGGTACGAGTGGAGGGATGGCAGCACGGCGCTTTTGTGCACGCCTCGCTGGCTGATGAGCTGGTGCAAGCCAAGAAGGGCCGTCTCAAGGCTACCCATACCACCGTTTTGTCGCCGTTCGATCCGCTGGTGTGGGATCGCAAACGGGCCAGTGAGCTGTTCAACTTCGACTATCGCATCGAATGCTATACCCCGGCCCCCAAGCGCCAGTATGGCTACTTCGTGTTGCCCTTGCTCCATCGCGGCAAGCTGGTGGGCAGGATGGATGCCAAGGCTCATCGTCAGCAGGGGATCTTCGAGATCAAGAGCCTCTATCTGGAGGCCGGGGTGAGAGTGACCTGTCAGCTTGCGCAGGATCTGGCGAAAGCCCTGCAAAAGCTGGCTGACTGGCACCAGACACCGCAGCTTCGTTATGGTGCCATTCCGGCCAACTTGCTGACGTTGTGGCATGAAAGCGCCCCTGCAAAGTGAGCAAAATCCCTTCTGGGCTAAGCTGCAAGAGGGATAAACAGTCCGGGAGCGGGAGATGAAACGAGTGGCAACATGGTGGGCGGGATTGGCGATGGCCATCTTGTCCCCCGCGCTATGGGGGCAAGAGCCGCCAGTGAAGATCTGTCTGGGGGAGGGCAACGAGTGGGCCCCCTTTACCTACTGGGAGCGCAAGGACGGTGTGCCCGATACCAGCCGCCTGACAGGTTCGGCGACGACGCTGGTGCTCGATGCCCTGCAACAGAGCGGGCTCTCGCACCAGATCCGCTATCTGCCCTGGGCGCGGGTGCAGCAGGAGCTGGCGGATTATCGCCAGAATGGTCTGTGCGAGCTGACCTGGGATGCCAGCTACAAGCCGGAGCGGGCCGAGTTTGCCTTCTACAGCGTTCCCCTCTATTACACCCACCTCGGTTTCTTCTATCTCAAGCGCCGCTACCCTGAACCGCCGGATCTGCAGACGGTCAATCGCTCCCGGGTGTGCGGGGTGATAGGCTACAACTACACCCCCTACGGGCTTGCGCAGGAGCCACGCCGGGTCAAACAGTTGCAGCAGGCGCTCGACATGCTGGAGCGGGATCGCTGCGACTTTCTGCCAAGCGAAATCGAACCTCTGGTGGCAGGCATCAGCCTTGGCATCTACCGCAGCGAGAGCGGGTTGCTCAATCTCGCCCTGCCCAGCCGCAAGGGATTCTATCTGCTGGTGAGCAAGGGCTCTCCCCGCGGTCACGAGCTGGTGAACATCCTCAATCAGTCGCTGGTGGCATTTCAGGAAGGGGGGCATACGGATGAGGTGATGCGCCGCTTCTTGCCAACGATGGAGTAATAGCGAAGGGTTGCTGTCATTCTGGGGGGGGGGGAGGGGGCAGATACACAGAGGGCCAGCCGGAGCAAACCGGCTGGCCCTTTTTTACGTGAGAGGCTGTCAGGCCGCCAGACGGGTCAGTACCTTCACCAGCAGCTCGATGCGCGGGGCAATGCTGGTCAGATCCAGATACTCCTCGTCACTGTGGAAACCGGCACCGATGGGGCCCAGACCATCCAGAGTAGGGATGCCGAGGGCAGCGGTCAGGTTGGCATCAGAGCCGCCCCCCACCTCTTGCCAGCTGATCGGCAGTCCCAGTTCGGCGCCACACTCTTCCACCAGCAGCATCAGTGCCTGAGTACCCTCGGACGGCACCATGGCCGGTTTGTGGGCCTCGCGGGTCAGCTGGATGGTGACACCGTCCAGATGGGGCCGCTCGGCCAGGGTCAGCAGATGATCGTCGATCTGGTGGTACTCCTGATTGTCCCAGAAGCGGACGTCTACCACGGCGCTGGCATGGGCCGGCACTATGTTGGCGCCGTTGCCCCCCTCGACAATGCCGATGTTGAGGGTGGTGCCGCTCTCGAAGTTGGTCAGGGCGTTGATGGCCAGGATCCAGTGGCCCAGCTCGGTGATGGCGCTGCGCCCCTTCTGCGGTTCGTTGCCCGCGTGAGCCGCCTTGCCAGTGAAATCGATGCGATAACGGGCCATCCCCTTGCGCGCCTTGACCAGCGAGCCATCGGCGCGGGCCGCTTCGGCCACCAGCACCTGTTTTGCCTGTTTGGCCACCGCTGCCAGCCAGTCACTGGAGTGGAGGGAGCCGATCTCCTCGTCCGGGTTCATGCAGACGCAGATGCTCAGGCGATCGCGCACCTCGCGGGGCAGTTCACGCAGGGCATAGACGATGTTGAGCAGCCCCGATTTCATGTCGGAGACACCGGGACCGTAAGCGCGCTCACCATCGATGCTCATCGGGCGGGCGGCGGCGGTGCCGAGGGGGAAGACGGTATCCATATGGCCGATCAGCATTACATCGATCTGTGCCGCATCAGGCTGGTTGCGGATCTCCAGTCCGACCCCGGCGATGCCGCAGTCGACCCGTTTGATCTGCCAGCCGCCCATCACCTCATATTTGGCGGCCATCAGGTCGGCCACTGCCGCAATGCCCGGCTGGTACAGGGATCCGCAATCCAGATTGATCAGCGGGGCCAGTTCGGTCAGGTATTGATCCAGAGAAAAAGTCATTGCTTACTCCACTATCAGGTTCGGGTCAGAGAAGGATGTTCATCACCAGCATGGCGCCGAAGGCGTTGAGTACCGAGATGGCGACCATGATGGGGATGTAACGCCCTTCGGTGCCGATGCAGCCGAGGATGCGGCCCATGTACTGCACCTGGGAGCCCATCAGGTAGATGGCTGGCGCCAGAATGGCGATGTGAGTGCCGTTGAGGATCCCCTGATCGAACAGGGTGATGACCACACCGACTGCACCGCCCATCGACATCCAGGCGCCGATCAGCACGGCTGCCGCCTCACCGGGCAACCCGAAGATGGCCATGACGGGGGAGAAAATGGCGCCCATGGCATCCAGCGCGCCGGTGATCTGCAGCGCCTTGATGATGACGAAGGCCATCAGTACGTTGGGTACGGTGGAGGTGGTGGCGATGACCCAGCCCTTCTTGGCCCCTTCGACGAAGATATCGGTGACGATGGGTTTCTTGATGTTGGCCTGGCTCATTTGGCTTGCTCCTGAGTGTTGAGGGTCTGCTGGGTGTTGTTATCGGTCTGCTTGCCTTCGCTCATATTGAGGTAGACCCGGAACAGGTTGGCCCCGACAAATTTGAAGGCGAACATCACGATGACAGCCAGACCGATGGAGGAGCTGACCGCCGGGCTGCCATCCGCCAGCGTCAGGGTGAACAGCACGGCGCCGGAGGAGAAGAAGTTGACGATGGTGGCACCAGCGGAGAACTGGAACATGGTGAACACATCGGTTTCACGCTTGGTGATGAGCCCTTCATCCTTGAGCTGACGAGTCATGGCGGCACCGGCATCTGTGCTCTGCAGGGAGGCGATCAGCGCCAGACCGGTATTACCGGGGATCCCCATCAGCGGACGCAGCAGCGGGGTCAGCAACTTGCGGGCCGCTTCCAGCGCGCCGTAGTGCTCCAGTACGTTGATCATGCCGAGGGCGAACATCACGGTGGGGATCAGGGTCAGGGCAAACAAAAAGCCATCGCGAGCGCCGTTGCCCCCCTTGCCGCGCATGTCGGTCATGGCGGTCTTGATGCCGTCACCATTCTCGCTGACGCTCTGGACCATGGTGCCGAACGAGCCGTTCAGCGTGGTGAAATCGAATACCCCGTACCACTCGCCGGATTGCAACAGTCCGGAGAAGAAGACCACGGCGAAGGCCAGTGCCAGGTAACTGCCTATGCTCACCGAGCGTGTTTTGTCTGTCATTAGCTAGCTCCATATGAATAATTATTTAATCTGAATAATTATAATTGATATGGAAGTCACTAAATTGATGGTGGTCAAAATGGTTTGCTACAAATGACGAATGTATCGGGGTTATGTGACTGTGATCGCCATATGATTGGACGATAATCTGGTTTTTATCGAATTGTTTGAGTGAACAAAAAGCAGGGGCGGGATAGCGGGGCAATAAAAAACCGGGCACTTGGCCCGGTTTGGTCAATCAGTCAGATGTGATTACTGGAGTACCAGCACCATCAGCAGGCCGACGCTAATAGCAGATACCAGGAAGGCAAAGCCATAGAACACATAGTGGTGCAGCTTGGTGGTGTGGATCCCCAGATCGTGCAGACCGTGGTAGATACGGTGCATACCGTGCCAGACTGGCAGGGCGATGATCACCAGCAGGATGCAGGCACCCCACCAGGAGCTGGCGAACGCGTGCACGCGGTCATAGCTCATGGTTTCCACGTCCATGATGCCCATGGGCACCAGCAGACCGGTGATGAGGACAATGACCGGCAGCAGCATGGCAACGACCATGCCACCCGCACCAAACAGACCCCAGTAAATTGGTTCGTCAGAACGTCTCATTGTTTTCTCCTCAGGCCACGATGATCAGGACAAGCAGGGACACCACCGCCAGCGCCACATACTGGGCGAGAACGATCGGCTTCTCCGGTACCAGGTCTTCACCACGGAAGATACGCATGGCTTTCGGCGCCAGGGCGAACCAGGTTTTGGCATGGAACAGGCACGCCGCCAGAGCGACGACATGGAACAGGATGGCGATCGGGCTTTGCAGGGATTCCAGCCAGCCGTTGAACGCTTCCTGACCCTGAACCAGGCGCATCAGGCCCCACATCAGCACAACGGCGTAGATGGAGACGAAGATACTGGTGCCTTCACGGATCATGTAACCGGTGTAGAAGGCGTTCTTCAGCCACCAGTCTTTCTTCATTTCGCGGACGTAAGGTTTACGTTTGCTATCAGTGTTGTTCATGGTCTCAATCCTGCTCTCAATCTGGCTTGAACATGGCGATCATGTAGTCCTTGGCGCTTTCGACCTTGCCAAGCTGGATGGCCGCTGCCGGATCGACGCCTTTCGGGCACACTTCGGAGCAGTAGCCCACGAAGGTACAGCCCCAGACGCCTTCGTCCTGGCTGATGATGCGCATACGCTCTTTGGCGCCGGCATCACGGTTGTCGACGTTGTAGCGATAGGCCAGAGCCAGTGCCGCCGGACCGGTGAACTTCTTGTTGATGCCGTACTGCGGGCAGGCCGCGTAGCAGAGACCACAGTTGATGCACTGGGAGAACTGCTTGTACTGCGCCATCTGGGCCGGAGTCTGGATGTACTCGCCATCACACAGGCTGCGCGGCTCGCTCGGGATGATGTACGGCTTGATGCTCTCCAGCTTCTCGATGAAGTCGGACATGTCGACCACCAGATCGCGCTCGATCGGGAAGTTGTTGAGCGGCTCGACGGTCATCTTGCCCGGCAGATAGTCGCGCAGGAACGCCTTGCAACCCAGCTTGGGCACACCGTTGACCATCATGCCGCAGGAGCCGCAGATCGCCATCCGGCAGGACCAGCGGAAGCTCAGGGTAGAGTCCAGGTGATCCTTGATGTACTGCAGGGCGTCCAGCAGAGACATCTCTCTCTGGTATGGCACCTGGAAGGTTTGCATCCAGGGCTCGTTATCCTGTTCCGGACGGTAGCGCAGGATCTCAATTTCAATCATCTCAGCCATTCTTCTTAGCCTCGTCTTGTTTCTCACCCTCGGAGCCGTACACGCGTTTTGCCGGCTGGGACTTAGTGATCTTCACATCGGAGTAATCGATGGAGGGCGTTTCGCCATTTTTGTAGAACGAGAGCGTGTGCTTGAGGAAGTTCACGTCATCGCGCTCTTCGTAACCATCCAGACGCTGGTGGGAACCGCGGGACTCTTTACGATTGATAGCGGAGTGCGCCATGGCTTCAGCCACGTCCAGCATGTAACCCAGTTCGATGGCGTACAGCAGATCGGTGTTGAAGACAGAGGACTTGTCGTTGATCTTGACCTTCTTGTAACGGGCTTTCAGCTCGTTGATCTTGTCGATGGTGCCCTGCATCAGCTCTTCGGTACGGTAGATACCGACACCGGCTTCCATGGACATGCCCAGCTCGTTGCGGATATCGGCCGGGTTTTCGGTACCGTCTACATCCATCAGGGAGAGGTGCTGCTTGATGAGCGCCTCGGCCTTGGCGGCCAGCGCTTCGGTGTTGCCATGCTTCTGAGTCTTGGCAAATTCACCTGCCTGCTCACCGGCCAGCTTGCCGAATACCACGATCTCGGACAGGGAGTTGGAACCCAGACGGTTGGCACCGTGCAGACCGACGGAGGCACATTCGCCCGCGGCGTAGAGGCCGGGCAGACGGGTGGCACACTTGTTGTCAGTCTCGATACCACCCATGGTGTAGTGGGCAGTCGGACGTACCGGGATAGGCTCTTTGGCCGGATCCACGTTGACGTAGGCTTTGGCCAGTTCGCAGATGAACGGCAGACGCTCTTTCAGGTACTTCTCGCCAAGGTGACGCAGGTCGAGGTGAACCACATCGCCCATCGGGCCCTGAATGACGCGGCCTTTCTGCTGCTCTTGCCAGAATGCCTGGGAAACGCGGTCGCGCGGACCCAGTTCCATGTATTTGCTCTTCGGCTGGCCGATCGGGGTTTCCGGGCCCAAGCCGTAGTCTTGCAGGTAGCGGTAGCCATCCTTGTTCAGCAGGACGCCACCCTCACCACGACAACCTTCGGTCATCAGGATGCCGGTGCCCGGCAGACCGGTCGGGTGATACTGGACGAACTCCATATCACGCAGCGGTACGCCGTGACGGTAGGCCAGTGCCATGCCGTCGCCGGTGACGATGCCACCGTTGGTGTTGTAGCGATAGACACGGCCAGCACCGCCGGTTGCCACGATCACGGATTTGGCCTGGATGAAGCGGGTGATACCGTTCTGGATGTCGAAGGTCAGTACGCCCTGAACGCGGCCGTCGTCCACGATCAGATCAAGACAGAAATGCTCGTCGAAGCGCTTGATGCTCGGGTATTTGACGGAGGTCTGGAACAGGGTGTGCAGAATATGGAAACCGGACTTGTCTGCGGCGAACCAGGTACGGGGAACCTTCATGCCACCAAACGGACGCACGTTGGCTTTGCCATCCGGCTTGCGGCTCCAGGGGCAACCCCAGTGCTCCAGCTGGATCATCTCTTTGGTCGCGTTGTTGACGAAGTATTCCACTACGTCCTGCTCGCACAGCCAGTCACCACCGGAGACGGTGTCGTTGAAGTGGTTTTCGAGGGAGTCGTCATCACGGACGACACCGGCGGCGCCGCCTTCGGCAGCAACCGTGTGGCTGCGCATCGGGTAAACCTTGGAAATCAGGGCGATGTCCAGGTCTGGCTGTGATTCGGCTATAGCGATAGCGGCGCGTAAGCCGGTACCGCCAGCACCGATGATGGCCACATCGGTCTTGATAATATCCACATCTGCCTCCTTAGGGATAGATTTGCTGGGCACGATTTTGCTCTATGAAAAAAATTCAGGCTTGATGCAAGTCAAACTGCTAGGTTTTATTCCCTTTTTATTGGTTATTTTTCTATAAAACACCCAAATCCCTGGATGAAAATGTCGTTATTATCGTCATTTTTTGGTGTTACTGAGCAGTTGAACACCTAGCTACGAGTACTTTAACTTCTGGATTGTACGTAGTTTTCTTTCAATAAAATGCGAATCACCTCTCTTTTTAGGTACTCGCGAAAAAAATTTTAAGTTTTTTATTGTAATTTTTTAATGAGAATTATTGGCATTCATCTATTCGGATAGAAATAGGTAATCCGAAGTGCGGCGGTGACCACGGCGGTGTTCTGATAATTCCAGACGAATTACAAGGGTTTCAAGGCGGGGGATTTGGCGGGTAATGTGAGATTACTCACTGAAAATTAAGCGCTATTTAGAAAAATAAAAGGGGCCTGTACGGCCCCTTTTGCTCATGCTCAAATGCGGAACATGCCGACCTGATTGCTCAGTTCACCCGAAATATTTTTAAGTTGTTCAGAGAGATGGCGTGAGCTGTCTGCATCTACTGCCAGTTCGTCCGAGACATCTTTCACTGCCTGAATGTTGCGACTTACCTCGTCGGTGACGGCCCGCTGCTCTTCAGCCGCGCTGGAGATCTGGGTCGCCATGTCGGAGATCTGGTTGATCGAGGTGGTGATCTGCTCCAGTGCATGGGTGGCGTTGTTGGCGTCATCCACGCTGTTCTGGGCCAGCAGCTGGCCTTCGTGCATGGTGCTGACCGCTCCCTGGGTATTGCGTTGCAGGGTTTCGATCATATTGCGGATCTCGACGGTGGAGCTGTGGGTACGCTGTGACAGGACGCGCACTTCGTCGGCTACCACCGCAAAGCCGCGGCCCTGTTCACCGGCACGGGCCGCTTCGATGGCGGCGTTGAGTGCCAGCAGGTTGGTCTGCTCGGCGATGCCCTGAATGGTGGAGAGGATGGTGTTGATCTCCTGAGCATTTTTCTCCAGTTCCTGAATGATGTTGGAGGCCTGTTCCACCTGGGTGGCCAGATCGGTGATGGAGCGCTGGTTGCGGGCGATCACCTGCTTGCCATGCTCGCAGCTGCTGGAGGAGCTGCGTGCCGCTTCGGCGGTCTGCTCGGCGTTGCTGGCGACCTCGACTGCGGTGGCTGACATCTCGTGTACCGCAGTGGCGATCTGGGAGATCTCGTTTTGCTGGCGTGCCAGCCCCTGATTGGCCTTCTCCGCCATGCTGTGGGAGGACTTGGCCTGCTGGTTGAGCTGGCCGGAGGAGTTGGAGATATCCTGCACCATCACATGGATCCGCTCGATGAAGGTGTTGACGTGTTTGGCAACCGCGCCTACTTCATCCTCACGTTCAATCTTGATCCGGCGGGTCAGATCGCCGTTGCCACGGGAGAGATCGGCAATCGCTTCGCCCAGGGTTTTCAGAGGGGCCAGTGAGCCGTTGATGGCGACATAGGAGAAGCCTGCCACGATCAGTATGGTGATAAGCCCCTGAATGAGGGAGGAGGTAACCATGCGGCGTACCGACTGGTAGGCGATCTCTTCATCCACCATCATGCCGTAATACCAGTTGGTATTGGGAATGGCATTAAAGTCGTAGACCTCTTTCTTGCCGCTGATCACCAGCTCGTTGATCATGCCGTCATGGGCGACCTGATTGATGTAGGCCGCAGTTAGTTCCGGTGCCAGAGCGGTAGCGGATTTCAGGCTCAGGGAGGCATCGGGGTGCGCGATGATGGTGCCATTGCTGTCCACCAGCATGGCGTAGGTGCCCTCGGTGGTGACCGCAAGAATGTCCGAGATCAGTGAGCTGATGGAGACGTCACCGGCGATGACCCCCTGGGTATTGCCGCGTTGGAACGGCTCGGCAATGGTGACAATCAGCTGGCCGGTGGAGATGTCGGCATAGGGGGCTGTGATGACCAGCTTGCCTGCGGCGGCCGCGTCCTTGTACCAGGGGCGTTGACGTGGGTCATAACCGGCGGGCAAATCGGTTGGTTTGCTCTGGATCATCTTGCCGTCTGCGGTACCGGCATAGACCAGGTCGAAGCCACCGGCATTCATGGACTGGGCCAGATGACTGATGGGCTCGTCTTCTTTGGCGAATGCTTCCTTGGTGGTGCTGACCATGCTGATCCGGGAGTCGACCCAGCGGGAGATCCCCTTGACGTTGGCCATGGAGCTTTCGTCGATGATGTTCCAGACCAGTCGCTGGGTCTCGCTGCGCAGTTGCGAGGTGTTGTACCAGACCTGCAGGCAGGTGATCACCAGGATGATGACCCCGATAGCCAGGACAAGCTTGTTTTTAATGGATAAGTTCATAGTTACATCCTTGTGAGCGTCAGTCTGAAGTGTGTGTGGAATCTAGTTATTGTTATGAGCCTCTGTTTATCGGCTGAAGTTGAACTCTTTGTATCCCGGTCAGCTATTTAAAGTTAGTGCCTAAATCAGTGGTTATCCATGCGCGTATCGCCCCCTCACTGTGTCAGAAAACGATCTGGTCGATTGGTGAAGATTCCATCGACCCCCATGCTAGAGAGCGTTTCATAATCTTCTGGATAATCAACGGTATAAACCAGAACTTTGAGCCCCCGGCGATGTGCATCATCGACCAGCGCGGCGTCGATAAAATCAACATCGCAATTGATGGACCAGGCTCCCAGCTTGTCGGCAAACTGCGCCAGGTTGAGCGGCAGGTTGGCGGTCAGGGCACCGAGCCGGATATCGGGCCGCAAGGCGGCAAATCGGGCCAGCTCCCGGTGATGGAAGGAGGAGACCACCCACTGCCCGGGAGTAAAGCCCAGCTCGGCTTCTGCCCGTCGGGTCAGGGCTGCCACCGTATCGGCGGTATGAGCCCCCTTGAGCTCGATGTGCAACTCGCAGCGTCCGGCGATGATCTCCATCACCTGCCACAGGGTCGGGATCACCTCTCCCTCACCGGCATCGAGCTGCTCCAGATAGGAGCGGGATTGCTCGGTCAGCACCCCCTTGCCGTTGGTGCAGCGCTCCAGCCGCCTGTCATGGAATACCCACAATTCGCCATCGGCCCCCTGCACGTCGATCTCGATGGCTGATGCTCCCAGCTCCAGCGCTTTGGCCATCGCCTTGAGAGTGTTTTCCGGTGCCAGACCGCTGGCGCCACGATGGGCAATAATCTGCATGTTCTGCTCCTTCTACCTCGCGGGTCAGCCGCGGCTCAGGTGAATGTCGATCTGTTGATGGGGCAGGGTAAGTCCCTGCTGCTGCATCTTCTCCAGCACCAGCGAGTGAACCTCGTGAGTGATGGGCATTCGATGATCCATGTTGTTGACGTAGAGGCGGATCTCGTAGATCAGCGCCGAGTCGGTGAATTCGATCAGGAACACCTCTGGCGTCGGTGTCTCCAATACCAGAGCTGATGCCTGGATGGACTCCTCCAGAATGCGCTGCACCAGTTTCGGATCCCGGGTCAGGCCGATCCGGATCTTCAGTTTGACCCGGGTGATGGCATCGGAGAGCGACCAGTTGATGAACTGTTCGGTGATGAAGGCCTTGTTGGGCACGATGATCTCCTTGCGATCCCAATCCACTATGGTGGTGGCCCGGGTCTTGATCTTGGTGACGGTGCCGGTGAGATCGCGGATGGTGACCGTGTCACCGAGCCGGATCGGCTTCTCAAACAGGATGATGAGGCCGGAGACAAAGTTGGCGAAGATCTCCTGCAGACCGAAACCCAACCCCACCGAGAGGGCGGCGACCAGCCACTGGGTCTTCGACCAGTCGATGCCGAGCATGGAGAAGCCGGTGAGGGCGCCGATCAGGATCACCAGATACTTGCTGGTGGTCGTGAGGGCAAAGCCGGTACCCGGGGAGAGGCTGAGGTGTTGCAGCAGGGTCAGCTCCATCAGCCCCGGCAGGTTGCGGGCAGTCACCACGGTCAGAATGAAAACGAAGGCGGTCAGCATCAGATCCTGCAAGGTGATGGCCGAGAGCTGCTCGATGCCGCCAATTTTGCTGCTCACCTGCCACACCTCGATATTGCTGAGGAAACTGAAGGCGGAGTTGAGATCCGACCATTGCACCACCACCAGCATGGTGAAGCCCAGCATCAGCAGGGTGCGCACCAGTCCCAGCGACTGGGCGCTGATGGTATCCAGATCCAGCTCAGTCTCTTCCACCACGTCCGGGGTCTCGGAGCTGAGCTCGTCATGCCCCTCTTCCCGGCCGCGCTGGGCCAGGATCTCGGCCCGCTTGCTCTTGGCACGCTCGAAGGCGAGGCGGCGGCGCTGGATCAGCATCCAGCGTCTGGCCAGATAGTAGACCAGCAGGCAACCCAGCCCCATCAGCAGGCTAAGCTCCAGCTGGCGCAGCAGGGTGCGCGAGGTATAGAAGTAGCCAAACAGAGCGCCAATCACCGCCAGCAGTGGCGCCAGCATCAGGCTGTTCCAGATGAAGTGGTGCAGCAGATGGGGCTTGGTCATGTCGGTCTGGCCCCAGGTGAGCGGCAGCCGCTCCCGGTTGAGGCGGGCAAAGAAGAGCAGCAGCCAGAGTGCACCGATCATGAAGGCCATCCGGCCGAGGGAGTCGTAGAAGGCGTGCTCCTGATAGCTGTTGGCCATCCCTTGCACAAAGAAACTCGGGATCAGCACCAGCAGCAGGGTGCGAAACTGCCCCCATACCTTTTGCACCTGTTCCCGGGGCCAGCGGAAGTGGTGGATCAAAATCCCCCGCTCCAGCGTCAGGTGGCGGGCCATCACCAGCGCCAGCAGCAGAAACCAGATCTCGCCAAGACCGCGCGCCACCGCCACCGCAAACGGGTATTGCCAGGCCCCTTCGAGCAGGCCGCGCACCATCAGTACCATGGCGGGCAAGGGGAGGGCAGCAAGTAGGGAGCGCAGCAGCAAGCGGCTGGTGAGGCTGAATTTGTCCTGAGTTACCTTGCCGATCCGCGGCGCAATATCGTCGCAATAGAGGCTCAGATGACGGGCCAGCTTGAACCAGCTCCAGGCCAGCACCAGCAGACCAATACCGGCTAGCGTGAGGCTCAGCGGGCTGTTTTCGGCGATGGCGTAGGGCAGTTGCAGCCAGTTATCCGGGTTGAAGGCCAGGGTCAGCGCGGCGGGAATGCCGAGCATCACCTGTGGGGTAAAGGGGCGCACATCGGGCATCCAGAACAGGTGGCTGGCGCTTATTTCGCGGATCTCGTCGATCTTGCTGTTCTGGCGACTGTAGAGCAGCTTGAGACGGGTCTGCTCCTGAATGAGGGTGTCTGAGGCGTCGTTGAGCCGGGTCAGCAGTTGGCGCCGGGCCTTGAGCAGGTTGTCGAGCACCGCTTGCTGCGGCCGATCCAGCGTCACCTCCTCTTCGGCCATCAGCTTGTCGCGCAGCTGGCGGGTATCCTTGAGCCCATCCTGCTCGCTCTCGTACTGGTACTTGGCCATGCGGGCGCTGACGATGGCGGACTCCAGCTTGTCGAGGGGGAACTGGGGGGGCAGATCGGAGAGTTTACTGCGCAGGTTCTCGCCGTAGGCATTACTGATCTGCAGCCACTCCAGCTGTTCGCGCACCGAGTTGACCAGCTCATTCAGCTCAAACAGATTCTTGTCGACGCTGCGCTGTTCATCCTGCACCCGCTCAATTTGATCTTCCAGTGTGCCGAGCTGGATAGAGAGCGCCTGATTCTGCTGTTGCTGCTCCAGCAGCAGCGGCATGTCGGTGGTGAGCTGTTTGCGCAGCCGTTCGCTCTCCTCCAGCGCCTGCTCAGTCTTCTCCCGCCGCAGCTGGTTCTGCTGGGTCAGCAGGCTGGCTTGCCACTCATCCTCGTCGGCGATGGCCAGATTGAGCTCCTGCAGTTTCAGTTTGCCGAGATCGTTGCGCTGCTGGGCCGAGAGCTGCTCCAGCTCCAGCATCTGGATCCGGTCGGAGAGACTCTGCTCCTTCATTCTGGTCAGCAGCAGTTGGGCCTCCTGCTGGCGATCCGATTCGCTGCTGAAGCTCAGTCGCTCCAGCTGGCTGCGGGTCAGTTGTAGCTGTTTGCGCAGATCGTCCACCCGCAGGTGATACTCCTGACCGGTGCTCTCCAGCTGGTTGAGGCTGTCCATCACCCCCTGCCGCTCCTTGCGCAGGTTGAGCTGGCGGTTGCTGCTCAAGCCAATGGCCTGGCGCAGCGCCTCCTCCTTGAGGCTCGCCAGCGGCGGGCGAGCGGCGGGCTGATAGTTGTGCAGGCTCTCCTTGAGGCGTGCCGACTCCTTGGGGTAATCGATAAGGATCTGTTGATAGGCTTTGCTCTGCTCCCGGTAACGCTCGGCCTCTCTGGCAAATTGCAGCGCCTGCTGGTAGCTCTCCCGCAGCTTCTGGTTTTCCGGGGTATCGCTCTTGGGCACGCTCTGCAACAGGGATTCGGCCTGGGCAATGGCATCGTCGGCGCGCACGGCTGGCGACAACAAGATAAGGGAGAGCAGCAAGAGGGTGAGCAGGCGTTGCAACATGAGGCTCGTTTCCGTTCAGAAGAGGTGGCCCTAGCCTAAAACAGGGCAGGGAGGCGGGTAAAGCAGTCTATATTAATGATTCATAACACAAATAACAGGAAGTCGTGCTGCCGTTTCGCTATGATCCCGGCCGCTTTCTCTCCACCGAGTCGAATATGTCAGCTGTTGATCTGGGCACAGCCCCGCTATCTCGCCTTTTCTGGCGTTACGTAACCCCGACCGTGGCGGCCATGCTGATCACCGGCATCTATGTCACCATCGATGGCATCTTCGTTGGCCATGTGCTGGGTCAGGATGGCATGGCCGGTTTGATGCTGGCTTATCCCATCTGCGCCGTGCTCTATGCGGTGGGGGCGCTGATCGGCATGGGGGCCTCGTCGCTGGTCTCCTTCTATCTGGGGCAGGGCAACCCGGCCAAAGCCCGCCACATCGTCGGCAATGCGCTGGTGATGGTGTTGCTGGCCTCGGCACTGCTCAGTTTTATCGGGATCCGCTATGGCGAGCCCATGCTGGCCTGGATGGGGGCTGAGGGGGAGATCTTCACCGCCGGGCTCTCCTACCTGCAGGCCTACGCCTGGCTGGGCGTCTTTGCGGTGCTGTCGATGGCGTTCAGCTCGCTGCTGCGCAACGATGGCCGCCCTGGCTTTGTCACCCTCATCATGGTAGTCGGGGGGCTGCTCAACGTGCTGCTCGACTATCTGCTGATGGTGGTGTTTCCGTTCGGACTGGCCGGGGTGGCGACGGCCACTATGCTCTCCCAGGCAGTGACGGGCCTTGCCTGCCTGTGGCACTTCTTCACACCGCGTAGCCAGCTGCGGATAAGCTGGGACACCTTGCGCCCCGATCTGCGGCTGATGGGCGAAACGGTGCGCCTCGGGGTCTCCAGTTTTCTGATGTACCTCTATCTCTCTGTGGTGCTGGCGCTGCACAACAAGGCGTTGCTGGCGGTCGGCACTTCGCTGCATGTGGCGGCCTACGGGGTGATCAGTTACACCGAGGCCTTCTTCTATCTGGTGTTTGAGGGGATCGCCATGGGTATCCAGCCCATCGCCAGCTTCAACGCGGGCGCCGGTCACTGGCGGCGGGTGCTGCGGATCCGCAATCTGGCACTCGGAGTGACGTTGGGGATCGCCCTGTGCGCCATGTTCCCGCTTTATCTGTGGCCGGAGGCTGCGGTCTATCTGTTTGCCGGCGACAACGCCACCCTGCTGCCGGTGGCGAGCCTCGGGATCTGGCTCTACTTCTGGGGGCTGCCGATGGAGGGCTTGCTGCTGGTGGGGGCCACCTACTTCCAGGCCATCAATCGGGCCCGCATCGCCTCCCTGCTCACCGGTGGCAAGCTGGTGCTGATCGGCGGTTTCTTGTGGGGGTTCTCGACCCTGTGGGGCGTGCCCGGGGTCTGGCTGGCATTGCCAACGTGCAGCTCATTGCTGGTGTTGGTGATGTGGCGGGCGATGCGTCGGGAGTCCGGCGCCCACGCGCTGGCCGGATAGGTAATCAGGTTCGACGTGCAGATAGCAGACAGGCAGCCATGGGCTGCCTGTTTTGTTAGAGGATATTTTGTTAACGGGCTCTGCCGATTCAGGGCTTGAAGGCGCCGATAAAGATGGCGGGATCGACCCGGGTGTCGTTGAGGCTGACGTTCCAGTGCATATGGGGGCCGGTGGCGCGACCGGTCGAACCGACTCGCCCGACGATGCCGCCACGCGGCAGGCTCTGGCCGAGCTTCACATCGATCTTTGACATGTGGCAGAACATGCTGATGAGCCCCTGACCGTGGTCGACAAAGACGGTATTGCCATTGAAGAAGTAGTTGCCTATCAGGATCACCTTGCCTGCGGCGGGGGACTTGATCGGGGTGCCGGCGCCGACTGCGAAGTCGAGGCCGGAATGGGGGTTGCGCTCCTCGCCATTGAAGAAGCGACGCAGGCCAAACGGGCTGGAGAGGGGGCCGTTGACCGGCTTGTCGAACAGCAGGTTGCTAGGCTGGTTGGGGCTGAAGGTCTGGTAAGCCCGGGTCTGCTCCGCCAGCTCGCGGTTGATGCGGGTCATATCCTCGGCGAGCGGATTGACCTGACGGCTGTTCTTGAGCTTGATGTGCTGCTCGCGGTAGTGCTTGGGGGTCACGGTGAAGCCGAGAGTACGGCCATCACCTGTGGTCAGTTGTTGGGCACCGGGCGTGCTTTTCAGAGAGATGCCGACGATGGCGATCCACTGGTTGTCTTCGCGCACCACCAGCACGGGTTTGTCGTGATAGCGGGCCGTGGGGGCAGTGGGTGACGCGCCAAGAGGGATCACCGCAACGCCACCTGGCACCGGATGGTTGAGCAGACGGCTGATAAAACCCTCGGCCAGGGCCGACTGGCTGGCCAGTAACAACAACAGACAACACACAACTCTCATGACGATACCACTCGATGTTAAAACGCCCGGGATGGCGGGATGACAACCCCCTGTCCGGCATTCGTCGATCACTAAAGGGTGACCACGGCACGCTGGCCACGACAGGCGCGGCTGGGGAAGGGGGCAGATTGTGCCTCGTTATGGTCGGGGCAGCCAGAGGCGGGGCGTGGCTGACGCCCCTTTTGTGTATCGCTGCGTCAGGTTTTATGTCGTGGTCGGGCCGCTTCGCCATTGAGTCGCCCCCTCCCTGGCTCTAGAATCGGCTTCCGGCACTGATGCCACCGACACTCCGAGGAGACGATATGAACGGATTACCCCCTTTGCGCACCACTCCGGCCCGGTACACGACAGGTCGTGGCTGGCTCTGGGTTCGCAGCGGGTTCGATATCTTCAACAAGGGGATGGGGATCAGCGTGGCCATGGTGCTGGTCTGGTTTATGGTGGGCATGCTGCTGGAGCAACTGCCGGCGGGTGGCCTTATCTCCCAGCTGCTCTACATGGTGTGGGGCGCGGGTTGGGTGGCGGTTGCCGCTCGGGGTTATCGGGGGGAGCCGCTGCAGTTTGCCGATCTCTTCGCCGGTTTTCGCCACAAGCTGACTCCGCTGATGCTAGGTGGTCTGCTGGTGTTGCTGCTGTTCAGCTTGGTGGGCCTCGTCTGTCTCGGTCTGCTCTCCATGTGGGGGCTGCTCCCGCTGCTGACGCAGGATCCCGAGAGCATGGTGGTCTCTGCCAGCCAGTTGCAACAACTGCTGCTGGTGTTGCTGGTGGGGATGCTGCTTATCATTCCCGTGCTGATGGGGGTCACCTTTGCTCCGGCGCTGATCTACCACCACGATATAGGCATCATCCAGGCGGTACGCCTGAGCTTCTTCGGCTGCTGGCGCAATATGTGGCCCTTCTTCTGGTGGGGGCTGCTCTCAGCCATGTTGTTGCTGTTTGGCGCTGTGCTGTTGCTGGTAGGTCTGCTGGTGGTGATCCCGGCGCTCAACTACTCCATCTATGTGGCTTATCGGGATATTTTCCTGGACGAGAGTGCGCAGCCGGAAGCGCCGCACTCAGAACCATTCGGATTTGAAGCCTGATCAAGGGATCAGAGTGAAGAAGGGGCCCGCAGCGGCCCCTTCTTCATGATCGGGTTTGAGGTGTGCTCACTCCTGCCAGATGGGATCCGCCGCCATGCGGGCCAGCAGAAAATCGAGGAAGCTGCGCAGCAGTGGCGACATCTGCTTGCGGGTGGCATACACCCCGTAGACCCCGAGGCGCTTGGGTTGCCAGTCGGTCAGCAGGGGCACCAGTTCCCCACGCTCCAGATAGGGTTGTGCCGAGTAGCGGGGTTGCAGGCTGATCCCTGCGCCTTCCAACGTTGCTTCCAGAAGCAGGTTGGAGATATTGGCGCTCAGGTTACCGCTGACCGGCACTGACTCGGGACCGTCCGGTCCATTGAACTCCCACAGGCTCTTGCCAAAGTAGGTGTAGGTGAGGCAGTTGTGCAGCGCCAAATCCTGCACCTTGTGTGGCATTGGATGACGGGCCAGATAGGTCGGGCTGGCACAGACTACCGAGTGGCAGGTGCCGAGACGGCGTGCCACCAGATTGGGGTCGAGGTCGTTGGTGATGCGCACCGCCAGATCGATCCGCTCCTCTACCAGATTGACGGTTCTGTCGAGCAGCAGAATGTCGATGGCCGTCCCCGGGTATTGCGCCAGATAGTCGTTGGCCGCCCCGACCAGCAGCGCTTCTGACAGGGAGTAGCTGCTGGTGATCCGCAGTTGTCCCTTGGGGGCGTCATCTCCCTTCACGGCGATCTGCTCCATCTCTTCGCCGAGTGCCAGCATGGCGCGGGCCCGGTTCAGCGCCTCCTCTCCTGGCCCTGTCAGGCTCAAACGACGGGTGGTGCGGTGCAGCAGGCGGGCACCCATCCAGCTCTCCAGCTCGGCCAGATAGCGCGACACCATGGCGCGCGACATATCCAGTTTCTCTCCGGCGCCGCTCAGGCTTCCTTGTTCGACTACGCTGACAAAGACCCGCAAGGCGGTCAGTCGATCCATGTACGGCTCTCTATATGTTCGATATGTGCAACAGTGATGCGCTTTTTATGCTGTATTTGCACCTTAAGTGATCCAATACACTGTGTCCATCAAATGAACCCCCGAATACTTAATGAGGAATAGATGATGAACAACACCCTGATCCGCAACCTGACTCTGGCGACCACCCTGCTGAGTGGCGCCGCACTGGCCGCCCCCCTGAGCGTGACCGTCTACAACCCTGGCGAGAAGGCGATCTTCCCGGTCTCCTCCTCACTGGTGACCGGTGACAAAGAGGCGATCCTGATCGATGCCCAATTCGATGTGCAAAATGGTCAGGCGCTGGTCGACATGATCAAGAAGAGTGGCAAGAAGCTGACCACTGTCTATATCAGTGCCGGTGACCCCGACTTCTACTTCGGTCTGGAGCCAGTTATGGCGGCGTTCCCGGATGTCAAAGTGCTGGCCGATCAGCATGTGGTTGACCATATCAACCAGACCAAGGATGCCAAGCTGAGCTACTGGAGCCCAATCCTCGGGAAGGGCGCACCGAAGAGCCTGACCGTGCCGCAAGTGATGACCGCCAGCCACCTGACGCTGGATGGCGAGAAGATTGAAATCAAGGAGATGAATACCCCGAATGCCTACCTCTGGGCCCCTTCCATCAAGACTGCTTTTGGTGGTGTACCGGTCTACCACGGGGTACATGTCTGGATGGCGGACAGCCAGACCAAGGCGGCCCGCAGTAACTGGGTCAAGGCGCTGGATAACCTGCTGGCCCTGAAACCCGAGCGCGTGGTACCGGGCCACTTCCTGGGGACTGCTCCCAAAGGCACTGCTGCTGTGACCTTTACCCGTGACTATGTAGAGCGTTTCGAACAGGAGCTGGCCAAGGCGAAAAACTCCGGTGAGCTGATTGAGGCTCTGAAGAAAGCCTATCCGGCACTGCCGGTTGACGATGGTCTGGCCATCGGTGCCAAGGTCAATACCGGCGAGATGAAGTGGTAAGCCACTGAGCCTGCTTTCCCTGTGTTTTTTACCGGGCCTAAGGGCCCGGTTTTTTATCCGAGATTGAAGTGAGAATGAAGATGAGCGAACAACAAACCACCCTCCATTATGTCTATGACCCGCTCTGTGGCTGGTGCTACGGTGCCGCCCCCCTGTTGCAGGCGGCAGCCACCATTGCTGGGCTCAAGATCGAGCTGCATGCGGGCGGTCTCTGGCTGGGTAGTCGCCGTCAGCCTATGGGCGAGGCATTGCGTGATTATGTGCGCCCCCATGATCAGCGGATCGAGGCGCTGACCGGCCAGCATTTTGGCGAGCGCTACTTTAACGAACTGCTGCTGCGGGAGGGCTGTCTGCTGGACTCCGAGTCGCCGATCCGTGCGGTTTTGGCCGTCACGGCGTTGGGGGGCGATGGGCTGGTCATGTTGCACCGGATCCAGCAATCCCACTATCGGGACGGGATCTGGATTGGTGAGCCTGCGTTTCTTGCCACGCTGGCGGCAGAGCAGGGGATTGCAGCCGAGGCATTCCAGCAAGCTTATCTGCAGGCCCCCTTGCTGCAACATCTGGCAGATAGCCAGGGCTGGATGAAACGGCTGGGCGGTCAGGGTTATCCCACCCTTGGGTTGATGCACAACGGTAAGGTGAGTGCTGTGCGAGTGGCTGACTTTTTGGGCGATCCTGCCGGGTTGCGTCAGCATCTTCTAGAGTTGATGGAATAGTTATTAGAATGTGAACGGACAAGGTCTCTTTAGAAGTGGAGTGAACGGGCCGATATTCCTGTATGCAGAAGCGATATGAAAGCCTTCGACTTTCTGCTTGCAGACTATGCTCTATGTGACCATTCCCGGCGGATGTTGCGGGAGTGCAGACTCATTTCAAGGAAGCCCCCATATGTTCAAAAACATGTCTATCGGCCAGAAACTGAGTGCCGGATTCGCCATCCTGGCACTGCTGGTACTGGGCTTGGCCTGGTTCTCCATCAGCCAGTTGGCAAAGCTCTATGGTGATACCGAAACCATAACTGACAACCTGCTCCCGTCAACCCGCTATGCCAGCCAAATGCATGTTGCCATTCTGGATGCGCGCCGCTCTGAGTTGGCCCAGGTTATCGGTGGCCTGAATAAGGATGATCAAGAGGTAAGCGATCGCACCCTGACCTTCAATAAGGCCAGGCAGGAATTTGAGCAAGCAGCCCAAAAATACGGCGCTTTAGCTTTCACTACAGGTGAAGAGAAACAGGTTTATGAGCAGGTGGTTGCGGCGGGGGCCAAGTATTTTGCGGTGCATGACCAACTGTTGAGCGCCTTCGCTGCTGGCGATCTGGAGCGAGTCAGAAGTCTGCGCAAAAACGAAACCCGGGTCGCGCTGGAGGAGGTGGGAGCAAAATCCTTCCGCCTGCGGGAAATCAATAACGAGATTGCGGCCCAGATGACAAAAGATGTGGAGGCGCTCTACAGCAGTGCCAGAACCATGAGCGTCATTGTCAGTCTGGTGACGCTGGGTTTTGTGGTGGCAATTGCCTGGCTGCTGACCGGTCAGATCCGCAATCCGGTGATGGCGTTGCTGGAACAGACCCGGCGGGTCTCCTCTGGTGATCTCACCTCCCGCATCGATATGCAGCAGTTCAACAATGATGAACTGGGAACCCTTGCCAAAGGGTTTGGTGAGATGCAGACCAATCTGCGCACCCTAGTGAGTGAAGTGTCGGGCTCTGTGGTTCAACTGAGTTCCGCCGCGGAAGAGATCAGCTCTGTTGCCAGCCAGTCAGCCAACAATATGAATGCCCAACAACATGAACTGAACCAGCTGGCGACGGCGATGAACGAGATGCAGGCTACGGTGCAGGAGGTCTCGCGCAACACCAGCGATGCGGCCAGTGCCGCCACCTCTGCCAGTGAGACGGCCGAACTTGGTGCGCAAACGGTGAATGACTCCATTCAACGTATTGAACGGGTCGCCGGTGCTATCGAGAGCACTGCGGTAGTGATCCGCCAACTGGGCGATGACAGCCGTAATATCGGCATGGTGCTGGAGGTGATCCGCGGTATTGCCGAACAGACCAACCTGCTGGCATTGAACGCGGCGATTGAAGCGGCCCGTGCCGGTGAGCAGGGACGGGGGTTTGCGGTGGTGGCCGATGAGGTGCGTACTCTGGCCAAGCGCACTCAGGACTCCACCTCCCAGATCAACACCATCATTGCCGAGTTGCAGCAGCGTGCCGAACAGGCCGGCAGTACCATGCAACAGAGTCAGGAGCTGATGAACACCACGGTTGCTACCGCGCGGGAAGCGGGCGAGTCCATCTCCCAGATCAGTGGTTCGGTCAGCAGCATCTCCCACATGAACATCCAGATTGCAACGGCCACCGAAGAGCAGGGAGCGGTGAGCGAGGAGCTCAACCGCAACGTGGTCAATATCAGCCATGCTTCCGAAGAGGTGGCCGCTGGTGCCACCCAGATGGCTCAGGCGTGCAACGAGCTGAACCATTTGGCTACCCAGTTGCAGGATATGGTGCGCCGTTTCAGGGTGTAATCCCTCGGCGAGCCAAACAGCCCGATTACCGCAAGGTGATCGGGCTTTTCTGTTTTGGAGGGGTAGCCAGAGAGGCTCACTGCAAGTGGATGACTTGTCCCGCCGGACGATATTGTGCATGCTGATGGCCCATTTTCCAGGCAGGACTCTTGCTGTATGAATCTTCGCGATCTCGAATATCTGGTGGCGCTGGATGAGGAAAAACATTTTCGCAAAGCCGCTGAACGCTGCTTTGTCAGTCAACCCACCCTGAGCGGCCAGCTGCGCAAGCTGGAGGATGAACTCGGGGTCATTCTGATCGAACGTACCTCGCGCAAGGTGCTGTTTACTCCGGCTGGTGATGCCATGGCCCATCAGGCGCGTCGCGTGCTCAAGGAGGTGCGCGAGCTCAAGAGCATCGGTCAGCACTTCTCCGAGCCGATGTCCGGGGAGATCCATATCGGTTTTATTCCGACCGTGGGCCCCTACCTGTTGCCCCGCATTATCCAGACCCTGCGTGAGCGTTTTCCCCAGCTGGAGTTCTACCTTTACGAGGAGCAGACCCAAACCCTGCTCAAACGGCTGGAAGAGGGGGAGCTGGATTGTGTCATTCTGGCCGAGATGCCGGGGATGGAGGGGTTTGGTTCAATCCAGCTCTACCACGAGCCGATGTGGTTGGCGGTGCCTTGCCATCACCCCGAAGCACAGGCCAGACAGGTACCGCTTGGCAATCTCAAGGGCAAGAAATTGCTGATGCTGGCTGATGGCCACTGTTTGCGGGATCAGGCGATGGGATTCTGTTTCGCCGGCGGGATAGGTGAGGATCAACGCTTCAAGGGGACCAGTCTCGAGACCCTGCGCAACATGGTGGCCGCCGGTAGCGGCATGACCCTGGTGCCAAAGTTGGCCGTACCTGCCGATCATGATGAGGGTGGGGTGAGCTATCGGCCCGTGGTTGACCCTGTGCCGGGGCGAACCATCTCGCTGCTCTATCGTCACTACTCGGTGCGTCGCCCCTGCTTCAATGAGTTAGCCGCCTCGATCGCCACACTGATGAGCAAGCAGTTGGCCCAATAAAAAAACCGGCAGCCAAGGCTGCCGGTTTTGCTTCTGCCGCAAGAGCAGCTTAGAAGATATCGTCGGTTGAGACAGGCCCTTCCACATCGGGGTTGTCACCACCGTAGACCTGATTGCCATCCGAGCTCGGTGCTGCGTAGCGGGTCGGTTCGGTCCCTTCCTTGAAGTATTCGTCGGTGCCGCCACTGGTCGCCAGCAGTCCGGTTTCGCTATCAATCTTCACCGTCATGATCCCTTCGGGAACCGGCATCTTGTGCTCAGGCAGCTTTTTGAGGGCGACGTTCATGAAGTCGATCCAGATAGGCTGCGCGGCGCCGCCACCAAACTCGGCACGGCCAAGGCCACGCTGGTGGTTGTCAAAACCGATCCATGAGGTAGCAACGATCTCCGGGGTGTAGCCGGAGAACCAGGCATCCCGCGATTCGTTGGTGGTACCGGTTTTACCGGAGATGTCGTGACGTTTCAGGTCGCGGGCTGCACGCCAGCCGGTACCACGCCAGCCGTTGCCACCCCAGATGGCTGTGCTCAGGGTGTCGGTGATCAGGAACGCACTCTGGGCACTGATGGTATGCGGGGCGATGGTTGGCGCGAGAGGGGTCTGAGTGCCATCTTGTGCGGCTCCATCAACAGTTGGCTCCGGCAGTGTGCTCTGCTCGGGTGCAGCCTGCTGTTCGCAGGTGGTGCACGCAATAGCAGGGTTGGCCTGATAGAGGGTGTTCTCAAGACTGTCGGTCACTTTGTCGATGAAGTATGGGGTCACCAGGAAGCCACCGTTGGCCAGAACCGAGTAACCACGCACTACCTCGAGGGGGGTGAATTCGGCAGCACCCAGCGCCAGCGACTCATGGGGAGAGATGAAGTCGCGGGGGAAGCCAAAGCGTGTCAGACCGTCGATATAGGTATCCAGACCGATGGCGCGCATCAGTCGAACCGACATCACGTTCTTGGACTTGGCCAGTCCCAGGCGTAGCGGGGTGGGGCCATCATAAACGGCCGGGGAGTTCTTGGGCTGCCACATGGGCCCTTTTGACGGATCCCATTGGTTGATCGGCGCATCGTTGATGAGCGACGCCAGGGTATAGCCGTGCTCCAGCGCGGTCGCATAGAGGAAAGGCTTGATATTGGAACCGATCTGGCGACGCGCCTGATCGACCCGGTTGAATTTGGAGAGTTCGAAGCTGAAGCCGCCAACCACTGCTTCCAGCGCGCCATTTTTCGGGTTCATGGCGACCAGCGCGGCGTTCACATCCGGAATTTGAGCCAGCAGCAACTCTTCGCCCTCTTCCCGTACCCAGATTTGGGCGCCGACTTTCAGCACATCGCGCGCCGATTTTGGGGCATAGCTCTGACGGTCGTCGGTAATAAAGGAGCGAGCCCATTTGATGCCATTCCAGCCGAGCTCTGCCTCCTTGCCATTCTTCAGTACCAGCGTGGCGCTGCGATCACCGAGCTTGGTCACGACCGCCGCCATCAGCGGATCATAAGTGGGCTGCTTGCCAAGGTGAGCGACGATCTGCTCGTAATCCCAGGCTGTCTCGCCAGCCTTCCATAACTGAGCCGTCGGGCCGCGATAGCCGTGGCGCATATCATAGGCAAAAACGCCATCCAGCAGTGCCTGTCTTGCCGCCCGCTGACGCTCGGCAGAGACGGTAGTGTAGACGTGCAGGCCCATGGTGTAGGCATCTTCACCGAACTGCTCGACCATCTTCTGGCGCACCATTTCCCCCAGATAGGGGGCGTGCAGGGTCACTTCGGCGCCGTGAAAACGTGCCTTGATCGGCATCTTGGATGCTTCGTCAAACTGGGCCTGGGTGATCTTGCCGGTTTCCAGCATCCGGCCCAGCACAACGTTGCGGCGAGCAAAGGCGCGCTCGGGGGAGCGGATGGGGTTGAGCATGGAGGGAGCTTTCGGCAGACCGGCAATGATGGCGATCTCGTCCAGTCCCAGATCCTTGACCTCTTTACCAAAGTAAACCTGTGCCGCCGCACCGATCCCGAAGGAGCGATAACCGAGAGGGATCTTGTTGAGGTACAGTTCGAGGATCTCGTCTTTTGAGAGATTCTGTTCGATCCGCCAAGCCAGGAAGACCTCCTTGATCTTGCGGATGATGGTCTTCTCATTGCTCAGGAAGAAGTTGCGGGCAACCTGCTGGGTGATGGTACTGGCCCCCTGACGGGCATGGCCGGAAACAGCCCAGACGGATGCTGCTCGAATGATACCAATCGGGTCAATGCCCGGGTGCTCATAGAAACGTGCATCTTCGGTCGCCAGTACGGCATCGATCATGGGTTGCGGAATTTCGTCCAGACGCAGCGGAATGCGACGAATTTCGCCATATTGGGCGATCAACTCCCCATCCCGGCTGTAAACCCGCATCGGGGTTGCCAGCTTGACGTCACGCAGTGCGGTGACATCGGGCAGTTGGGGTTTGATATAGAAGTAGATACCGATGAGGCTGGCAACACCCAGCACAGCACCCAGCATCATGACAATAAACAGGCGAACGAGCCATTTCAGCATGGAAGAACTACCAATCGTCTTAAAATTAGCCAACGGGCGCAGAGTATAGCCCTTTTGCCATCGGGAATTCGAGGTTTTCCTGTGGCGAGCCACCCACCTCAAAAGGATGCGAGAGGTTAGCACTACAGGGAGCAATAACCAAGGAGGGCCACTTGCCATGAAGAAAGCGAGATGGGTCACTTTTCGGCATAAACTTTATGACATTGATAGTTAGAGCATTTAGGATGAGTGAAGCACTCCTCTGATCGGGTGTCCTACACTCTGTTCAGGAATAAAACCAAATAACGCATGGATGTGTATATGTTTGGGCTTTTTAACAAGGGATCCCTCCTCCCTCTGGTGGGCATTGATTTTGGCAGCCAGACCATCAAGGCCGTTACCCTCAGTGGCCGACCTGGCAAGCTTCATCTCGAATCTGTCGCCGATATTGCCACCCCGAAAGGGACGCTGGTTGACTATCAATTGCAGGATATCGAGCGCGTCAGCCAATCTCTCAAGACTCTCAAGCGCCTGATCCCAGCTCACAGCGACTATGCCGCCACTGCGGTGACCGGCTCCAACGTGATAACCAAGGTGATCCAGATTGATGCCCGCCTCAGCGACAAGGAGCTGGAGAGTCAGGTGCAGCTGGAGGCCGAGCAGATCATTCCCTTCCCCCTCGATGAAGTGAGTCTCGATTTTGAGGTGCTGAGCACCAACAATAGCGAAGATCGTCAAGATGTGCTGCTGAGCGCAGCCCGCACCGAGAGTGTCAACGGCCGGGTCAGCGCCCTTGCCGAAGCCGGTATTGCCGTCAAGGTGGTGGATGTGGGCGCCCATGCGCTGGGCCGTGCCGTGGTGGCCTGTCTGCCCGAATTGCAGGAGAGTGAACGGCCGATCGGGGTGATAGATATCGGTGCCAGTGCCATGACCTTTGCGGCGCTGGTCAAGGGCGAGGTGATCTACTCCCGCTTGCAAAACTTCGGCGGCGATCAGTACAGCCAGGCGCTCTCCTCCTTTTATGGCATGACGCTGGATGAGGCTGAGCAGGCTAAAACCAAAGGTACCTTGCCTGTTGACCATGAGCTGGATGTGTTGATGCCCCACATCAACTCGCTGCTGCAGCAAGTGCGGCGCAATATCCAGCTGTTTTGCAGTTCATCCGGTTATCGCGACATCGCAAAACTGGTGCTGACGGGGGGAGGCAGTCTGCTACCCGGTTTGTTGGTACAGGTAAAAGAAGAGGTCAATTGCGAGGTGTTGCACCCGGATCTGTTCGCCCTGTTTGGCAAGCCGAAAGGGGAGGCCGAGCTGGTACATGGTGCTAAATATATGACGGCATTCGGGTTGGCTCTGAGGAGTTTCACACCATGTCAAATATAAACCTTCTACCCTGGCGTGAAGCCCGGGCCCAGCGCCAAAAGAAACAGTTCGGAGCCTTGCTGGGGATTTTTGTGCTGGCCACGGTCGCGCTGGGATTTTTTGCCAACTGGCTGGTTGATCGCCAGATCGTCGCCCAGCAGCAGCGCAACCAGAGGCTGGTTCAGGAGATGACTATTCTGGATGCCCAGCTGGGGGAGATCCGTCTGCTCAAAGAGCGTCGCAAAGAACTGATCGATCGGATGCAGCTCATCGAGCAGTTGCAGATGCGCCGCAATGTGCCCGTCCGCCTCTTCAATCAGCTGCCTTCATTGGTGCCCAACGGGGTTTACCTCAACACCCTCTCGATGCAGAACAATATTATTGATGTAAATGGCAAGACCGAAGCCTATGGTCGGGTGGCCAGCATGATGCGGCGGATTGATGGTTCCGGCTGGCTGGGTCAGGCAAAGATAAGCACTATTTTTGCGGCTGATGTTGCGCCAGTGTCATTGAGCCAGTTTTCCATGATGTTCCTGATCGCCAACAATGCTGCGGCTGCAGGGAATGTGGCCAAGGAGCAACAATGAACCTTCAGCAACTCAACGAGTTGGATATCAATGACATAGCAAGCTGGCCAAAATGGGCAAAAGGGGTCTTCATCTTTTTCTGCTGCGTGTTGACCGGCGGCGCCATCTACTACTACGTGATTGCCAACTCACTGACCAGTTTGACTCAGGAAGCGGGGAAGGAGACCGAACTGAAAGCCCAGTTTGAAAGCAAGGCGATGCTGGCTGCCAACCTGGGGGCATACAAGGCGCAAATGGTCCAGCTTGAGCAACTGGTCGATACCCAGCTCAAGCAGTTGCCCAATACCCATGAGGTCGCCGGTCTGCTAGACGATATCAGCTTTATTGCTACCGACAACGGCTTGAAATTGAACCGGATCAACTGGGAGCCAGAGGTAAAGCACGAGTTTTCAACCGAGCTACCAATGCGTATCGAGGTAGTGGGCACTTACCATGAAATTGGAAAGTTCACCGCTGACATGGCCGCCTTGCCCCGTATCGTCATCCTTGACTCCTTCACTCTGGGTCAGAGCAAGGATGAAGGGGAGCTGATTTCGATGTCGATGTTGGCCAAGACCTACAAGTACAACGGTAAAACAGTGGAGCCGAAACAATGAGACGCATCTGCTGGTTGTTACCTGCCCTCTTGCTGGCGGCCTGTGGCGGTCAGGAGGACATGGATAGCTATGTCGCCCAGACCAAAGCAAGGCCACCCATACCTATCGAGCCCTTGCCCGAGCTGAAGCCTTTTGCCCCTATGCACTACCAGCAACGCGAGTTGCGCAGCCCCTTCATGGTTCCCCAGCCTGAGGCGACGGTCGGAAGTACAAGCACTGCCAAGGCCCAGCCGGATTGTGCTCAGACCCTGATGGATCGTGAGAAAGAGGTGCTGGAAAATTATTCGCTGGCCAGTCTGTCGATGCATGGTTCTTTGGGTAAGGCAGGCCAGTTGTGGGCCTTGATCAGCACCCCGGATGGCAAATCGATGCGCGTCGGACTCAACCAGTATATGGGGCTTGATCAGGGCCGGGTCATCAAGATCACTGACACTGCCGTGGATTTGCTGGAAACCATTCCGGACGGGAAGGGGTGCTGGGTAACAAGAGAAACCCAGTTGGCGATGGCCAATGTGCAAGAAAAACAATAATCAGGGACGAACAGCAATGAGAACAACAATCGAGAGTGTATCCAAAGTGGCTTTGCTGTTTTGCGCCAGCGCCCTCAGTCAGGCGTGGGCAGTGGCAACCCTGCAGGAGATCAAGGTCAATCCGCTGCTTGCCGATCAATTGCTGGTGGAGCTCAGTTTTAGTGAGCCGGTCACGGGCTTTACCGATCGTCTCTCTTACCAACCCAATCAGCTGTTGTTGCATGTTCCCGGTGCGGTAGGGGCACTGAAAGTGAACCCGCTGCCGATCCAGCGCCTTGGGGTAGATAATATCAAGGTTGAGGGTAAGGGCGCAGGTCTGGATATCAAAATCGCACTCGATCAGCTGGCCCCCTATCAGGTTCAGCAACAGGGGAACAAATTACTGGTGTCATTGGGCGAGGGGGCCTCTTCCGGGCTCATCAATGGTGAGAGCGCGCTGATTGCACCCGCAACCTCGGCTACTCCTGTGCCAGCGCCCTCTGCGATGGCGGCCACACCCTCTCCCTCGGCGCTGCTCAATCCTCAAGTCGTTGCCCGGTCTATGCCTGTTGCACCCGTGACAACGTCGGTAGCCACACAGCCTGCCAGCAAGCCGGTGCTTAACAACTATCAGAGCAGTGGGGGCGGCGCCTATTTCAACTCGGTTACCGGTGTGGATTTTCGTCGTGGCAAAGATGGCCAGGGGGAGTTTCTGGTCACGCTGGATAACAGCTCGGCCGCTGTTGATGTGAGCAGCCGCGGCCAGACCGTACTGGCCAAGTTTCATGGCACTCGGGTACCGGATGGCTTGCTTAATCTGATCAACGTGCAGGATTTTGCAACGCCGGTCTCTCAGGTTGAAGTCTCCCGGCAGGGCAGCGATACCCTGTTTGAACTGTCGATCAATGGTCAGTTTGATTACCGTTACGATCAGGCAGACAAGCTCTTCATTATCGAGGTGAAAAAGCGGACGACGGCCACGGCATCCAAGCAGTATCAGGGAAAGCCCATCTCATTGAACTTTCAGGATATTCCAGTCCGTACCGTATTGCAGCTTATTGCCGATTTCAACAACCTTAACTTGGTAACCACAGATTCGGTATCAGGCAATATTACCCTGCGTCTGGATGGGGTGCCGTGGGAGCAGGCGCTCGACATTATTTTGAAGGTGCGGGGTCTGGATAAGCGGCTGGATAACAACATCTTGCTGGTAGCGCCTGCAGAAGAGATCGCAACACGCGAGAAGCAACAGCTGGAGAGCCGAAATCAGGTTGCCGATTTGGCTCCGCTCTATACCGAGTATCTGCAGATAAACTATGCCAAGGCCTCGGAAGTGGCTGCCCTGCTCTCTTCCGAAAGTACCAAGTTGCTGTCACCCCGTGGTGCGGTGAGCGTGGACGAGCGAACCAACGTGCTGGTGGTCAAGGATACCGCCGATGTCATCAGCAGCATCAAACGGATGCTCGATATCCTCGATATTCCGGTCAAGCAGGTGGTGATCGAGGCGCGGATGGTGACCATTGACGACGGCTTTGATGAAGCGCTCGGGGTGCGGTGGGGAGTGACCAAAAACGATGGTCATGGCAACAGTACGTCCGGTTCCATCGAGGGGAATGATAGCTCTGGTAACAACAATGGTGGCTCGGCGATCAACCCTCGGCCATCAGCAGACGATCGGCTCAACGTCAACTTGCCGGTGACCAATGCGGCCGGTACTTTGGCCTTCCAGGTTGCCCGTCTGGCTGATGGCACCTTGCTGGATCTCGAGTTGTCGGCGTTGGAAAAAGAGAGCAAGGCCGAGATTATCGCCAGTCCGCGTGTGACCACGGCGAACCAGAAACCGGCATTGATCGAGCAGGGTACCGAGATCCCCTATGTGGAGTCCTCTTCCAGTGGCGCTACCTCGGTTACCTTCAAGAAGGCGGTATTGAGCCTGAAGGTTACTCCGCAGATCACCCCTGACAATCGGGTGATTCTCGACCTGACCGTGACCCAGGATACCAAGGGTGAAACGGTACCGACCGGTACCGGTGATGCGGTTTCCATCAACGCCCAGTCCATCACCACTCAGGTGTTGGTGAACAATGGCGAGACCCTGGTGCTGGGCGGCATCTATCAGCAGACCATAAAGAGCGATGTGACCAAGGTGCCGCTGCTGGGTGACATTCCCGGATTGGGGGCCTTGTTCCGCAAGACCACCAGCGAGAACAAAAAGCGGGAGTTGCTGATTTTCGTGACGCCCAAGATAGTCACCGACGCCTTCTGAATGCTTTACATGTGAGGGTAAAACACATATAACCTTACGCCCCAATGAGGCTGGGGCGTAAGGGCTGCGGTTGCCAGTCCCGATATCTATTGAGATAATCCCCCTCCTGATCCATCGCAAGATAAGGTTCATAGGTACCCCGATCCAGTATTCATCGGGGTCGTACAGTTTGTAATTACTAACGAAAAGACATGGCTGAGAAACGCAATATTTTCCTGATAGGTCCCATGGGTGCGGGCAAGAGCACCATAGGTAGACATCTGGCAGAACAACTGCATATGGAGTTTTTCGACTCAGATCATGAGATTGAGCGCCGCAGTGGTGCTGATATCGGCTGGGTGTTCGATGTTGAAGGCGAAGAAGGTTTCCGGATTCGCGAAGAGAAGGTGATCGGCGAATTGTCAGAGCAGCAGGGTATCGTGCTGGCGACGGGTGGCGGTGCCATCAAGAGTCGCGAAACCCGCAACAAGTTGTCTGCTCGCGGCATCGTGGTCTACCTCGAAACCACTATCGAAAAGCAGCTGGCGCGCACACAGCGAGACAAACGCCGCCCTCTGCTACAGACCGAAGAACCGGCACGCGAAGTGCTGGAACGTCTGGCACAAGAGCGCAATGCCCTGTATGAAGAGGTTGCCGACTTTGTTGTGCACACCGATGACCAGAGCGCAAAAATCGTTGCCAATCAAATTGTAAAGCTGATCGGTATGTAATCTAGAGGACGTCCATGGAACGGTTGAAGGTCGAACTGGGTGAACGCAGCTATCCCATCGAGATAGCTGCCGGGTTGTTGCAGCGCCCCGAGGCGCTGGTATCGACCATCAAGGGCAAGCGGGTGATGATAGTGACCAACACGGTCGTTGCTCCGCTTTATCTTGAACAGGTAACCGCTCTGTTGTCGGGTTTTCAGGTTGAACACCTGATCCTGCCTGACGGCGAGGCGTACAAGAGCCTGGCGACCTTTGAGCAGATCATGTCTGCTCTGCTTGAAACCAACCATGGGCGCGATACGACACTGATCGCTCTGGGGGGCGGCGTGATCGGGGATGTGGTGGGCTTTGCGGCAGCAAGCTATCAACGTGGCATTCCTTTTATCCAGATCCCGACCACTCTGCTCTCCCAGGTTGACTCCTCTGTTGGCGGTAAAACCGCTGTCAACCACCCCCTCGGCAAGAACATGATTGGGGCTTTTTATCAGCCCAAACAAGTTGTTATCGATACCGAATGTCTGAGTACCTTGCCCGCCCGCGAATTTGCCGCAGGGATGGCCGAGGTGATCAAGTACGGCATCATTTGGGATGCTGATTTCTTCAGCTGGCTGGAGCAGAACATGGTGCGTCTGCAACAGCTGGAACCTGCCGCGCTGGCCTACGCCATCAAACGCTGCTGCGAGATCAAAGCCGATGTGGTCGGTCAGGATGAGACCGAGCACGGCGTCCGTGCGCTGCTCAATCTGGGTCACACCTTTGGTCATGCCATCGAGGCCGAGCAGGGGTATGGCAACTGGCTGCACGGTGAAGCAGTATCCGCCGGCACCATGCTGGCAGCCTGGACTGCGCAGGCCCGTGGCGATATGAGCGAAGCGGACGTTGCGCGAGTGCGCGCCCTGCTGCTGGCCGCCAATCTGCCCATTCATGCGCCTGCCGAGATGGATTTCGCCGCCTTTATTCGCCATATGCGCCGTGACAAGAAGGTGCTGGAAGGCAAGCTGCGTCTGGTGTTGCCGGTTGGTATCGGCCATGCGCAGGTGGTGGGGGATGTGTCCGATGCCGAGTTGCTGGCGGTGATCGAGTCTGGTCGTGACGAATAAACTGCTAAAACTTCCTTCCCAGCGGCAGCTGGTTGACCGGCTGCTGCATCTGATTGAATTCAATCACCCTTTCATTTTTCTCTCCGGTAAACCCGGTTGTGGTCGCGGTACGCTGTGCGAATCCCTGCTCGGCGTGTTGCCGGAAAAAGTGCGGGTGGTGAGCCTGATCGGCACGCCTGCCATGAAGATGGTGGATGTGCGTCAGCTGTTATTGCCACAGGTAGTGGCGCGCCCGCTGTTCAATCCACAGGATGCGCTGGCGGAGAGCTTCTTTCGCATGCTGGAGGGGAGCAAGCCTGCCACCCTGCTGCTGTTGATAGAGCGGGCCGACCAGTTGCCAGCCGAACTGCTGGGAGAGTTGTGGGCGATCATCCGTCATAACGATACCCTGGCGACGCCCCATCAGCTGGCCATTATTGTCTCGGGCAGTGACGTCTGGTGTCGTACGCAACGACCGCAGCTCAAAGGGCGTGCCATGCCAGCCCTTGAGCTGGAAGTGCCGCCACTGAGCCCGCCCGAGCAGCGCATCTTCTTGTATGAGAAAGCCAAAGAGCTCAAGATCCCGGCGACCCTCTTGCCCAAGCCGCAAGTGGAGGAGATCCTGAAAACGGCGAACGGACATCCGTCCACCATCATGCAGTTACTGGAGGATATCATGACCGACAGAAGGCCCAAGAAGCGTCAGGCGGAGTTGCCTGTCAAGAAGATTGCCACCGCTATCGCGCTGGTCGCTGGCGGCCTGCTGGCGCTGAGCTACCTGCTGCCTGCGCTGTTTGACAATGAAAGCAAACCGGCACTGCAGGATCCGGCGCAAAATACGGCATTGCCGATCCCGGTAGCGGGAGGCGATCCCCTCACCGCTGGCGGTTCGAATACCGATTCCGCTGCACAAGGCGCGCAAAACAGCGCTGCAGCCAGTAATCCCAACGGGGTGGTGAAAGATTGGCAGCCGGAGGCGAAAGTGCTGCCCAAATCGGTGGAGAGCGAAACTGTGACCACCGAATCAACCAATTACGAAGGGCGTCGGGTGGTGATCTCTGACGAGGTCGTGCAAAAGCTGATGACCGAACCCAAGGTGAGCGGCGCACTGCCTACTGACGTGGTGGACGAGCTGACCGGCAAGAACCCGAGTGGCACAGCCCCCAGTGGTGCAGTCGCAACCACAGCACCAGCCAGCACTAGCAAGGTACAGAACCCGGTGACAACCGCAACGCCTGCTGCCACCACCAAAACCGCCAGCAACGAGCCGGTTGCCGCGCCAGCACCCAAGGTGGCCCTGACACCGGTCGCCACCTTGAACAAGAAGCCGCGCAATCACTACAGCGTTCAGCTGATGGGGGCGAGCAACACCAAGGCGGTGGATCAGTTTGTCGCCGAGCATGGTCTGGCGGGCAAGGTATGGGTCTATCAGACCAAATTCCGTGGCAGCCCTTGGTACGTGGTGCTGCAAGGGGATTATGCCGGTCTGACCCAGGCCAAAAGTGCCATTCGCAAGCTTCCGCCAGCCTTGCTGAAAGGCCAGCCCTGGCCCAAGTCGTTTGCACAGGTACAAAAAGAGCTGAAGCAATAGCCTTGATACCGGATAAGGGGGTAGAATCGTCCCCCTTTTTGGGTCTTGCCTTCTTACACACCGGATTTCCATGAAAAAAACACGCGCTTTTTTAAAATGGGCCGGGGGAAAATACTCCCTGGTTGAAGAGATTGCCGAGCGCCTGCCGGCCGGGCGTGTGTTGCTGGAGCCCTTCGTCGGGGCCGGGTCAGTGTTTCTCAACACCGACTACGACGCGTATGTGCTCAACGACATCAATCCGGATCTGATCTGCCTGTACAACCACCTCAAGCTGACGCCGGACAGTTTCATTGCCGAGGCGCGCAAGCTGTTTGTGGCAGAGCACAACCACAAGGCGGCCTATTACCGGCTGCGTACCCAGTTCAATCAGACCGAGACCACCTTCGAGCGGGCACTCTTGTTCCTGTTTCTCAACCGTCACGGTTTCAACGGACTGTGCCGCTACAACAAGAAGGGCGGCTTCAACGTGCCGTTCGGTTCCTACAAGAAACCCTATTTCCCGGAAAAAGAGCTGTGGGCCTTTGCCGAAAAGGCGCAGAAGGCGACCTTTATCTGCGAGAGCTACGCCGATGCCATCAAGCGTGCCGAAGAGGATTGGGTTATTTACTGTGATCCACCCTATGCGCCGCTCTCCACTACGGCGAGCTTCACCACCTATGCCTCCGGTGGGTTTACCCTGGATGATCAGGCGATCCTGGCTCGACTGGCCCGCCACACAGCCGCTCACAAAGGGGTGCCGGTGCTGATCAGCAACCACGATATCGAGCTGACTCGTGAGCTTTATCGCGGTGCCCGCCTCGACGAGATCCTGGTCAAGCGCACTATCAGCCGCAACGGCGGCACCCGCAACAAGGTGGCCGAGTTGTTGGCGCTCTATCCCCCCGGTATCGAGCCGGAGCAGGGCTACTATCCCAGCGACAGTGAACTGCTGCCACTGACGTAACAGACCATGCGGCGCCCAGGGGCGCCGTTTTTTTATGGGCGCGCCTGGGCCCGTGCCGATGCCCCAAAACCCGGGTGGCTGGGGGAGGGGAGGCGATTGCCCCATTTCTCCCGCTTTCGAGTCGTTTTCGCCCGCCATTTACGTTAAAATTGCGCCGCTTTTTCTCCCTGGCTGCCAATGGATGATGCTGATGAAAGACTTTCTGATTGCCCCCTCGATCCTCTCTGCCGATTTTGCCCGTCTGGGTGACGACGTAGCCAAGGTACTGGCTGCCGGTGCTGACGTGGTTCACTTCGACGTGATGGACAACCACTATGTCCCCAACCTGACCATTGGCCCCATGGTCTGTCAGGCGCTGCGTGACTTTGGTATCGAGGCCCCCATCGACGTGCATCTGATGGTCAAGCCGGTAGATCGCATCATTCCTGATTTTGCCAAGGCGGGTGCTTCCCTCATCACCTTCCATCCGGAAGCCTCCGACCATGTCGACCGTTCTCTGGGCCTGATCAAGGAGATGGGCTGCCAGGCCGGTCTGGTGCTTAATCCGGCTACCTCGCTCTCCTGCCTCGAGTATGTGATGGACAAGCTGGACGTGATCCTGCTGATGTCGGTCAACCCGGGCTTCGGTGGCCAGAGCTTTATCCCCGGCACCCTCGACAAGCTGCGTCAGGTACGTCGCCTGATCGACGAGAGCGGCCGTGACATTCGCCTCGAGATCGATGGTGGGGTGAAGGTCGATAACATTCGCGAGATCGCCGAAGCGGGTGCCGACATGTTTGTCGCCGGCTCTGCCATTTTCAGCCAGCCTGACTACAAGGCGGTGATCGACAAGATGCGTGCGGAGCTGGCTCATGTCACACGCTGAGCGCGCATTTGATTTGGTGCTGTTCGATCTGGACGGCACCCTGATTGACAGTGCCGCCCAGCTGGCGCTGGCGGTCAATCTGACTCTGGCTGATCTGGGTCTGGAACAAGCTGATGAAGCGGTTATCCGTACCTGGGTCGGCAATGGTGCCGACAAGCTGATCCAGCGGGCGCTCGCCTATCGCGAGGCCGATCCCGAGCTGTTTGCCAAGGCCAGACCGATTTTTTTCCAGCACTACAACGCATGCCTGCTGCAAGGGCTGGCGATGTATGACGGGGTGGCCCAGAGTCTGCGTCGCTTGCAAAGCCTGGGCTACAAGCAGGCGATCGTCACCAACAAGCCGAGCGATTTCGTGGCACCCATCCTCGATGCCCTTGGCATCAGCGATTGTTTCGAACTCTGGCTTGGCGGCAACTGCGTGCCGGTCAAGAAGCCGAGCCCGGAGCCCTTGCTGCACGCTTGCCAAGAGTTGGGGGTGAGCCCGGCTCGCACTCTAATGGTGGGCGACTCAGAAAATGACGTGCTGGCGGCCAAGGCGGCTGGCATGAAGGTGGTGGGTCTTACATACGGCTACAACTATGGCCGTCCCATCGCCGACTCCCATCCAGACTGGGTATTCGAGCAGTTTGCCCAGCTCGATGCACTTTTGGTCTAATAGCGCAGCTGGGCTGGCTGAATAACAAGGATTAACACTCTCATGACTAAACCAATCGTATTGAGCGGAGCGCAACCCTCCGGTCAACTGACCATCGGCAACTACATGGGGGCCCTGCGTCAGTGGGTCAACATGCAGGATGAGTTCGACTGCCTCTACTGCATCGTCGATCTGCACGCCATCACCACTCGCCAGGACCCGGCTGCCCTGCGCAAGGCTTGTCTGGATGCGGCTGCCCTCTATCTGGCGGTCGGTATCGATCCCAAGAAGAGCACCGTCTTTATCCAGTCTCACGTGCCGCAGCACGCCGAGCTGGGCTGGATCCTCAACTGCTATACCCAGATGGGTGAGCTGTCGCGCATGACCCAGTTCAAGGACAAGTCCGCCCGTTTCGAGAACAACGTCAACGTCGGCCTGTTCGGCTATCCGGTGCTGATGGCGGCCGACATCCTGCTCTATCAGGCCAATCAGGTGCCGGTCGGCAACGACCAGAAGCAGCATCTGGAGCTGACCCGTGACATCTGTACCCGTTTCAACAACCTCTATGGTGAAGTGTTCACCATGCCGGAGCCTTTCATTCCGACCGAAGGGGCGCGGGTGATGAGTCTGCAGGATCCGACCAAGAAGATGTCCAAGTCGGATGACAACGAGGCCAACTTCATCGGCCTGCTGGAAGATCCCAAGCAGATCGTCAAGAAGATCAAGCGTGCGGTGACCGACTCCGACGAGCCGGCTGTGGTGCGTTTCGACCCGGAAAACAAACCGGGTGTCTCCAACCTGCTGACCCTGATGTCCGGTGTGACCGGCCGCTCCATCCCCGAGCTGGAGCAGCACTTCGAAGGCAAGATGTACGGTCACCTCAAGACCGAAACCGCCGAAGCCGTGGTGGCGCTGCTGGAACCGATCCAGGCTCGTTTCCACGAGTTGCGTCAGGATGAGGCCCATCTGATCGCGATTCTGGCTGAAGGCGCACAAAAGGCGCGCGAAAGAGCTGAAAAAACCCTGACCAGCGTATATGATGTAGTCGGCTTCGTTCCTCGAGCCTGACATACTGGGAAGGTGTAGTAGAAGAGAGCTGGGTATTTGCCTGGCTTTCTTTATTTTCTGCCTAGCTATTTTGTTTAATTTCTTTATTTCAACCTGGGTAATATCCCCAAGAGAAAGCATGCCTGTTCAACCAACTATTTCTGCTGAAGAGCTGAGTGACAAAGGTCACTGGCTACGTAAATTTCGCAAGGCGAAAAACCTCAATACCCTGCAGTTGATGGTCTCCAATGCCATCGACAAGCACCATAAAACCCCTGCCGTTGCTGCCGCCATCTATCTGGCCGAGTGTCAGCGTGAACGGGAAATGGAACAGGGTCGTTATCTCGATCGTTAATTCTCCGCTGTTGGTTATCTCATGCTGTTGTTGATCGATAACTACGACTCTTTTACCTGGAACCTGGTGCAATATTTCGGTGCCCTGGGACAAGAGGTTGTGGTCAAGCGCAATGATGAACTGACGCTTGATGCCATCACGCAACTCTCCCCCCGTTTTCTGGTGATCTCTCCCGGTCCCTGTACGCCCAATGAGGCGGGGATCTCTCTCGATGCCATCAGCCACTTTGCTGGCAAGCTGCCCATTCTCGGCGTCTGTCTCGGTCATCAGTCGCTGGCGCAGGCCTTCGGCGCCCGCGTAATACGTGCCCGTCAGGTAATGCACGGCAAAACCTCGCTCATCCGCCATTGCAATGAGGGGGTGTTCAAGGGGCTCAACAACCCGCTGAGGGTGACCCGTTACCACTCCTTGGTGGTGGAGCGCGACACGCTGCCTGACTGCTTCGACATCACCGCCTGGAGCGAGCATGCCGATGGCTCGTTTGACGAGATCATGGGGCTGCGCCACAAGACGCTCCCTGTCGAGGGTGTTCAGTTCCATCCGGAGAGTATTTTGAGTGAACAGGGCCATCAGTTGCTGGCCAACTTTCTGGCGCGTTCATAAAAAGTTGTGATCGCCTTCTCAAGTTCGAGAGAAGGCAAAAAAAATTTCCCTGACACTTTATTCACCCCCTCTCCTGCCCAAATTATCTCTTGCCAAGCCCCCCTGAGTCGTTATGCAATGCGGTTGCCTAAAATCTCAAGAGCAATCGAACATTGTTCCTTATAGGCCGTCTTGTTACAGACTTTTTACTTTATTTCTGTGATAATCCCGTCACGTTTACACGGATTTAACTTTTGGGCGGTGGATTATTCTGTCGCCGAATCGAAGGAGAGCTATATGTCAGAGTTGTTGGCAGTGACACGTGAAGTGTTTGATGAAGTGATGGTTCCCAACTATGCGCCCGCTAAGATCATCCCGGTGCGTGGTGAAGGGTCACGTGTCTGGGATCAGGAAGGGCGCGAGTATGTCGACTTCGCCGGTGGCATCGCCGTCAACGGTTTGGGTCACTGTCATCCCAAGCTGGTTGAGGCCCTGAAAACCCAGGGCGAGAAGCTGTGGCACCTCTCCAACGTCATGACCAACGAGCCTGCCCTGCGTCTGGCCAGGAAGCTGGTCGCCGCCACCTTCGCCGACAAGGTCTACTTCTGCAACTCCGGCGCCGAAGCAAACGAGGCTGCCCTCAAGCTGGCTCGCCGCTACGCCATCGAGAAGTTTGGCGAGCAGAAGACCCAGATCATCGCCTTCAATCAGGGCTTCCACGGTCGTACCTTCTTTACCGTCAGCGTCGGTGGCCAGGCTGCCTACTCAGATGGCTTCGGTCCCAAGCCCGGTGACATTACCCACGTACCCTACAACGATCTGGCGGCGCTGGCCGAGGTGATCTCCGACAACACCTGCGCCGTGGTGATGGAGCCGCTGCAAGGGGAGGGGGGCATCATTCGTCCTACCGACGAGTTTGCCAAAGGGGTGCGCGAGCTGTGCGACAAACACAATGCCCTGCTGGTGTATGACGAAGTGCAGTCAGGGGTAGGGCGGACCGGTGATCTCTATGCCTATATGGGTCTGGGCGTCACGCCGGACATCCTCACCAGCGCCAAGGCGCTGGGGGGCGGTTTCCCCATCGGCGCCATGCTGACCACCGACGAAATCGCTTCTTACCTGAAAGTGGGCACTCACGGCTCTACCTACGGCGGCAACCCGCTGGCCTGTGCGGTCGCCGAGGCGGTGATCGACGTGATCAATACCCCGGAGGTGCTGGCGGGCATCAAGCAGCGCGAACAGCTGTTCCGCGAGGGGCTCGAGGCGATCAACGCCAAATACCACTGCTTTAGCGAGATCCGCGGCAAGGGTCTGCTGCTGGGCGCGGCCCTGAGCGATGCCTACAAGGGGCGTTCCCGCGACTTCCTGCTGGCCTCCATCGATCAGGGGCTGATGGCACTGGTGGCCGGTACCAACGTGGTTCGTTTTGCCCCTTCACTGGTGATCCCGGAAGCGGACATCAAGGAAGGGTTGGCCCGCTTCGAGAAGGCGGTTGCCCAGGTGGTTAACGCCTGATTCCAAATTGAGGTGGGGAGCTCTCCCGGCAGGAGCCGGGACCCCACCTGTCGTCAATGAAAGGGAGTTGTCATTTATGTTGGTTATCCGTCCCATCGAGCAAAAAGATTTTGCCGGGCTCAAGACCTGCGCCATCGAGTCCGGCACCGGCATGACCTCGTTGCCCGTCAACGATGAGCTGCTGCAGCGCAAGATTGACGCCTCTACCCAGACTTTTTCCGACAAGCCCGCCGGCAAGGGGGACTGCCTCTACTTCTTCGTGGCCGAGGATCTGGAGACCGGCGAGATGGTCGGCACCTGTGCCATCGATGCCGCGGTTGGTCTCTCCCAGCCGTTTTACAACTACCATATCGGCAAGGTGGTGCACTCTTCCCCCAAGCTCGGCATCTACAACGTCGTTGAAACCCTGACCCTCTCCAACGACTACACCGGCAACTCCGAGCTCTGCACCCTGTTCTTGCGCGAATGTGCCCGCGAGGGGCTCAACGGCCGTCTGCTCTCCAAGCACCGCTTTCTGTTTATGGCCGAGCACCCCGAGCTGTTTGACGAGACCGTCTTCGCCGAGATGCGCGGCGTTTCCGATGCCAACGGTCACAGCCCCTTCTACGAGTGGCTGCAAACCCATTTCTTCTCGATGGATTTTCCCACCGTCGACTATCTGACCGGCATCGGCAAGAAGCGCTTTATCGCCGAGTTGATGCCCAAGTACCCCATCTACGTCAATTTGCTGAGCAAAGAGGCACGGGCCGTTATCGGTCAGACCCACGAGAAGACCCGTCCAGCCATCAAGATGCTGCAGGACGAGGGCTTCGTGAACCGTGGCTACGTCGATATCTTCGATGCGGGCCCCACCGTCGAGTGTGACGTGAAGAATATCCGCAGCGTGCGCCGCAGCAAGAAGCTGCGGGTGCTGGTGGGCGAGCCCATCGGTGGCAAGACCCACCTTATCTGCAACAGCCGTTTCGAGCATTACCGCGCCTGCTACGGCAATATCCGGGTCGATCTCGACAAGCACGAAGCCATTATCCCGCCCAAGATGGCGGCGGCACTCAAGGTGCAGGATGGCGACATGGTGCGGGTGGTTGACCTCGACTGAGACAAACAGGACAAGCAAACCGATTATCAGACAGGCAGCCGAGGCTGCCTGCCAGCGACAGGGAGTGAATGGATGAGCCAGTTAGTGCAATTTATCGACGGTCAGTGGCTTGCCGGTGAAGGCAAGCCGTTCGAGTCAACCGATCCGGCCAAGAACGAGGTGATCTGGCAGGGGGCTGCCGCCAGTGCGGCGCAGGTGGATGCGGCCGTCAAGGCCGCCCGTGCCGCCTTCTATCACTGGGCGGACATGAGCCTTGAGGATCGTCTGGCCATAGTGCGTCGTTATGCCGACCTGCTCGGCGAGCAGAAAGAGGCACTGGCCCTGACTATCGCCCGCGAAACCGGCAAACCGCTGTGGGAGACCCGCACCGAAGTGGCCGCCATGCAGGGCAAGATTGCCATCTCCATCCGGGCGCACGACGAGCGCACCGGCACTGTTGAAAATGCCATGCCGGGCGCCAAGGCGTTTGTCCGTCACAAGCCCCACGGTGTGGTTGCGGTGTTCGGCCCTTACAACTTCCCGGGGCATCTGCCCAACGGCCATATAGTCCCGGCGCTGATTGCGGGTAACGCCGTGGTGTTCAAACCCTCCGAGCTGACACCCATGGTGGCCGAAGCCATGGTCAAGGTGTGGCAGGAGGCGGGGCTGCCCAAGGGCGTGCTCAATCTGGTGCAAGGGGAGGTCGAGACCGGCAAGTCGCTGGCTGGCAACCCGGATATCGACGGCCTCTTCTTCACCGGCTCCTCCCGCACCGGCCATTTCCTCCATCAACAGTTTGCCGGCCAGCCGGGCAAAATTCTGGCCCTCGAGATGGGCGGCAACAATCCGCTGATCGTGAAAGACGTGAGCGACATCGACGGCGCCGTCCATGCCATCGTCCAGTCGGCGTTCATCACTTCCGGTCAGCGCTGTACTTGCTCCCGCCGCCTGTTTGTCGAGCGCGGCGAGCGGGGCGATGCCCTGGTCAATCGACTGGTCGAGGTGGTTAGCCAGATCAAGGTCGGCCTCTATGACGCAGCCGAGCAGCCGTTCATGGGCTCGATGATAAGCGAGAAGGCTGCGATTGGCATGGTCGAGGCGCAAGCCAACCTGCAGCGCCTCGGTGGCGAGAACTTGCTTACCCTCAAGCACCTGGAAGCGGGCACAGGCTTTGTCTCCCCGGGCATTATCGACGTGACCTCAGTGAGCGCGTTGCCTGACGAAGAGTACTTCGGCCCGCTGCTGCAGCTCATTCGCTATGACGATTTCGATGCTGCCATCGATCAGGGCAACGCCACCCGCTACGGTCTCTCGGCCGGTCTGCTGGGTGACAAGGAGGCGGACTGGCACCACTTCTTCAAGCGGATCCGCGCCGGCATCGTCAACTGGAACAAGCCCATCACCGGTGCCTCCAGTGCCGCGCCGTTTGGTGGCATTGGCGCCTCTGGCAACCACAGGGCGAGCGCCTACTACGCCGCAGACTATTGTGCGTACCCGGTTGCCTCTGTCGAAGACAGCAAAGCCGCTATGCCGGATCAACTGTCGCCCGGCCTGCACTTCTAATAACGACACGGGGCATCCAGCGGTGCCCCCATCTGTACCCGCAATCAAAGGAAAGAGAGATGCAAAAGGATATCGACACCCTGTTCAGCCATCTGTGGGACAACTACATCAAGGTGACCCCGAGCGCCCTCAAGGTGCACACCCTGCTGGGTGGCGGCGAGCCCATCGTCAACGATCACGTGGCGTTTCGTACCTACAACCTGCCCAAGCTGGGGCTGGAGAAGCTGGCCGCCCACTTCCTGGCGCTCGGTTACGAGCAGAAGGGCGAGTACGTTTTCAAGGCCAAGAAGCTCTACGCCAAGCACTTCGAGCATCAGGATCCGGACGCTCCCAAGGTGTTTATCAGCGAGCTGAAAGTGGAAGAGCTCTCTCCGGCTGCCCAGGCCATCATCCACAAGCTGGCGGATCAGGTGCCCGATCATTTGACCGATACCCCGGCATTTCTCTACACCGGCGCCCCCTGGCAGGTCTCCTATGCCGATTATCAGACTCTGCTGGCGGAGAGCGAGTACGCGGCCTGGATGGCAGCATGGGGCTATCGTGCTAACCACTTCACGGTCAATATCAACAAGTTGAAGGATTTCGACACCATCCATCAGGTCAATGCGGCGCTCAAGGCGGCGGGTTTTGTGCTCAACAGCGTGGGTGGCGAGGTGAAAGGGGACCCGCAGGTGATGCTGGAGCAATCCTCCACCATGGCCGACAAAGCCGAGGTGCCGTTCAGCGATGGGGTGCGTACTATCCCGAGCTGCTTCTACGAGTTTGCCCTGCGCTATCCGCAGGCCGATGGCGTGCTCTATCCGGGCTTTGTCGAGGCCTCGGCGGACAAGATCTTCGAATCGACGAATGCCATGTAACGGGAGCCACCCTGTTTCAGTCGCAACGCCTCCTTTGTGGAGGCGTTTTGTTTGGCGCAGAGTGACGGTGGCGAGTGTTGTCTGACGCCGCGTGGGGAGGGGATTTGTGCGGCGCTCAACCGGTAAATGTGTGTTGATAAAAATGTGAACTAGATCACTTGAGACGACACAGATTGACGCTGGCGGTGGAGCAAAAAGGAGTAGAATGGCGCTTTATTTTTGCGGGGCCAATCGATGCCTAACTATCACTTTTTCAAGCAGGGTCAGGCGCTTACCTATCTAGATGCCAATGCACCCAGCTATAGCGATGAGCGTCGTCAACTGGTCGAACAGGGATTTGCCGCCATCGCCGCCCCCACCTTTGCAGATACCCCGGCCGAAGCCCTTGAGCTGCTTCGCACTCATCAGGCACTACAGGATGAGGCCAACGCCAAACGCCCTTTGTTTGACGGTTGCCGCTATTCCGGCAGCGATCGCAACTCTGTCCGGGCACTGACGCTACCGCCATGTTCACATGAATAAAAAATGGTGCCACTGTGATGGCACCATTTTATCGGTTTGCCTGCTTGCCCCTGAGCCGTTTAGCGCGGGTGCAGGTCACCTTCGATAACCAGCACGGTATCCATCCCTGCCGCCTTGCCAGCCTCAAGCCCGATCCGGGTATCTTCAAACACCAGACAGTTGGCGGGATTGGCGCCGAGCAGCTCGGCCACCCGCAAAAAGGTGTCGGGGTGCGGTTTGTGGTTGGTGACATCATCGGCGCTCACCACCACCGAAATATAGGCGTCGAGTCCGGTACTTTTGAGGATGGAGTCCGCCTGATTGCGCGGTGAGCCGGTGCCAATCCCCATCTTGACCTTGCCGTGATAGTGCCTGACCAGTTCCCACATCTTGGGAAAGACGCTGGCCTTGTCGATATGTTCCATATAGAGGGCAATCTTGCGACGGGTAAAGGCCTCGACATCCACCGTCAGCCCCTGCTGCTCGGCCAGCATGGCGATGATCTTGCGGGTGGGAATGCCGCCGTACTGATAGAGCTGTTCCCGCTCGAAGGGGATGCCGAATTCGGCGCAGGTGAGCTCCCAGGCATCCAGATGAAGGGGCATGGAATCTACCAAAGTGCCATCCATATCGAAAATCAGGGCATCGTAGTGATCAAACCCGTACTGCTCACGCTCGCTCATGGGGGCTCCTCGAATCAAATAGAGCAGGCTAGCAGAAACGGTCGGCGTTTTGTGGGATCGGCTTCATGGTTGGGCAGATTGTGGCCGCCGTTTTTTCTATCTCTTGCTGATTTGTGAGACAATAATCCGTTCATTGCCGGATACTTTGGCATATCAGATCTGCGAGTCCGCTTATGACCTCGAAAATATCCCCTAAAACCATCTTCTCCAGTGTGGCGCTGGTGATCGCGCTCGGTTCACTGGAAAAGAGCATCGTCACCACCCCGCTGCCCATGATTGGCGCCGAGCTGCACGCCGGTGCCGCCCTCACCTGGGTGGTCACCGCCTATCTGCTGGCGGCCACCGCCGTGCTGCCCCTCTACGGCAAGCTGAGCGATCTCTTTGGTCGGGTGCGGATGCTCAATATCGGCATCGGCCTGTTTCTGGCAGGCTCGGTGGCCTGCGCCCTCTCCCAGGATCTGCAGACCCTGCTGGCAGCGCGGGTGCTGCAAGGGCTGGGGGGCGGCGGTCTGATTGCCCTCGCGTTTACCGTGATTGCCGACACCATTCCGCCGCGGGAGGTGGGCAAGTATCAGGGCTACATCTCGGCGGTCTATGCGGTCTCCAGCATCGCTGGCCCCTTGCTTGGCGGCTACTTCACCGAGCAACTCAGCTGGCGCTGGATCTTCTGGATCAATCTGCCGCTCGGGGCGCTGGCAGTCTTTCTCATCAACCGCAACCTCAAGCAGCTCAACGTGCGTCGCCACAGTCGCTTCGACTGGAAGGGGGCGGGTCTGCTGATTACCGTCACCACGCTCACCCTGTTGCTGCTCTCGCCGGAGGCGGCGCTGCCCGCCGTCTGGCTTTCGGCGGCGCTGGGCGTTGCACTGCTGCTGCTCATTCTGATTGAGCGGCGCGCCCACGACCCCATATTGCCTGCCCATCTGGCCCGGTTGCCCGGCTATCTGGTGAGCGTGCTGCTGGTGATGCTCTCCCAGCTGCTGATGTTTGCCGTGCTGGTCTATCTGCCGTTGCAGATGCAGTGGCAGAAGGGGATGAGCGCCAGCGAGAGCGGCGCCATCATGGTCATCTTCATGATTTGCATCACTGCCGGCGCTTTTGTCGGCGGTAAGCTGATTGGCCGTACCGGTCACTACAAGAGCTTTGTCGCGGTGGGCTTTGGCCTCGCAGCAGTGGCGCTCTGGCAGATCCACTTCGATGCCTGGGTCAAGCTGGCCCTCGGGTTTGCCGGTATCGGTCTGGGTCTGGTGCTGCCCGCCCTCTCGGTGGTGGTACAGAATGCCCTGCCACGGCAGGATCGTGGCATCGGCATGTCGCTGTTCAACTTCGGGCGGGAGCTTGGCGGTGCCGTCGGCGTGGCCATCTGCTCCATGCTGTTTCACTTCCGCCTGCCAGCCGGCAGCGATGGCGATCTGAGCCGACTTGCCCCCGATCTGCTGGCCCCGGGCTTCAGCGCGACCTATATCGGTATGGCACTGATCGCCACGTTGGCGCTGCTCATCACATTGCTGGCGTTGAAGCGCCATGAGCTGGCCTCTATCAGCGCCTGATCAGGCCTGCGCCGACATTGACTCACCATAGATAGCATCAGGGCTCCCCGCGGGGAGCCCTGATTGTTATTTGGCGAATAGAGTGGCTGCTGCCATCAAGCCATGCGCGAGTTACTCCTGCGCCGGACTCTCCTTGCCTGCCAGCTGGCTCAGCCAGGCGAAGCGGCGATTGGCCTCCTGCTCCGCCTCTTCATAGAGCTGGCTGGCCACCTCCGGCAGCTGGCGTTCCAGCCGCTGGAAGCGGGGCTCATGGCGCAAGGTCTCGGCCAGCGAGGCATTGGGTGCCCGCGAGTCGAGCGCCAGCGGCAATTTACCCTCGTCAGCGCGGCGCGGATCGAAGCGGTAGAGCGGCCAGAAGCCGGTGGCGGTCAGCTGCTTCATCTGCTCATGGCTCTCGGCCATGTCGTAGCCATGCTCCTCGCAGGGGCTGTAGGCGATGATGAGCGAGGGGCCCGGGTAGGCTTCCGCCTCCTGAATCGCCTTCACCGTCTGGTTCATCTGGGCGCCGAGGGAGATTTGCGCCACATAGACGTGGCCATACATCATCACGCTGGCCCCGAGATCTTTGCGTGCCTTGCGTTTGCCCTGCTCGCCAAACTTGGTGATGGCACCGAGTGGCGTCGCCTTCGACTGCTGGCCGCCGGTGTTGGAGTAGCACTGGGTATCGAGCACCAGCACATTGATGTTCTCCCCCAGACTCAGCACATGATCGAGCCCGCCAAAGCCGATGTCGTAGGCCCAGCCATCGCCACCGATGAGCCAGACCGATTTTTCCACCAGATAGTCCGCATCGCGAGCCAGTTCTTGGGCTGCCGGGATCTGGCTCTCCTGCAGCAGCGCTCGCAACTGCTGGATATGGGCCCGCTGCTCGGAAACCGGCAGGGTGGCATCGCCGAGCGCCTCGCGCAGCGCTGCCGGTATGGTGTCGCCCAGGCTCGCCAGCAGACGGCGCACCCGCTCCCTGTGCTGATCGACGGTAAGACGGAAGCCCAGTCCGAACTCGGCGTTGTCTTCAAACAGCGAGTTGGCCCATGCTGGCCCGCGCCCGTCGGCGTTGGTGGTGTAGGGGGTGGTAGGCAGGTTGCCGCCATAAATGGACGAGCAGCCGGTGGCGTTGGCAATCAGCAGCCGATCGCCATAGAGCTGGGTCAGCAGCTTGATATAGGGGGTCTCGCCACAGCCGGAGCAGGCGCCCGAGTATTCAAACAGCGGCGAGATGAGCTGGGAGGTGCGGATGTCGATGCGCTCCAACTGCTCGGCGCTGCGCTCAGGCAGGTCGAGGAAGAAGTCGTAGTTGGCCTTCTGCTTGTCGAGGTGATCGAGGCGTGAAGCCATATTGATCGCCTTGCGATCCGGGTTGCTGCGATCCTTGGCCGGGCACACCTCGACGCAGAGATTGCAGCCGGTGCAATCCTCCGGTGCCACCTGCAGCACGTACTGCTGGCCGCGCATGTCACGGGATTTCACATCCAGCGTATCGAGAGTGGTAGGAGCAGCGGCCAGCGCATCGGGTTCTACCACCTTGGCGCGAATGGCCGAGTGGGGACAGGCGGCGACACAGTAGTTGCACTGGGTGCAGAGCTCCGCCTCCCAGATGGGGATCTCCTTGGCGATGTTGCGCTTCTCCCAGCGAGTGGTGCCGACCGGCCAGGTACCATCCGGCGGGAAGGCGGAGACAGGCAGGTTGTCACCCAGCCCCGCCAGCATGGCGGCGGTGACGGTCTGGACAAAATCGGGGGCCTTGGCCGAAACCACCGGCGGGCGCGGGCGGCTGGCGGGATCCAGCTCACCCAGTGGCACTCGGGTCAGAGCGGCGCAGGTTGCCTCCAGTGCCATCCAGTTGCGCTCGACCAGTGTCTGCCCCTTGCTGCCATAGCTGCTGGCGATGGCCTGCTTCAGCAGGCTGGTCGCCTCTGCGGGGGGAATGATGGAGCTGAGCTGGAAGAATGCCATCTGCATCACGGTATTGATGCGGTTGCCGAGCTGGCAATCGCGGGCAATCCTGGCGGCGTTGATGATGTAGAAGCGCGCCTCTTTCTCGCGCAGGGCATGCTGCACCTCGCTGGGGAGGCGCTGCCAGATATCCGCTTCGCTGTAGGGGGTGTTAAGCAGGAAGATGCCGCCCGCCTTCAAGCGCTCCGCCATCCGGTACTTGTCGACAAACTGCCACTGATGGCAGCCGATAAAGTCCGCCTCTTCCACCAGATAGGCCGATTGGAGCGGCCGCTCGCCTACCCGCAGGTGAGAGACGGTGAGGCCGCCCGCCTTCTTGGAGTCGTAGACGAAATAGCCCTGCGGATAGAGGTCGGTGTGGTTGCCGAGGATCTTGATGCTGTTCTTGGCCGCCGAGACGGTGCCATCGCTGCCAAGGCCGTAGAAGAGCGCCTCCAGCTTGTGTTGCTGGCCGTGGATGGGGCTTTGCGAATTCAGCGCGGGCAGCGGTAGCGAGAGACCTGTGATGTCATCGAAGATGCCGACGGTAAAGCGCGGACGCGGGTTCTCCTGCGCCAGTTCGGCAAACACCGCCAGCGCGCAGGCGGGGCCGAACTCTTTGGAGGAGAGGCCATAGCGGCCGCCGATAACCCGCGGCAGGCTTGCCCGCTCGCCCCGGCTGACCGCTTCGGCCAGCGCCGCCATCACGTCGAGATAGAGGGGCTCGGCCTGTGCGCCCGGCTCCTTGGTACGATCCAGAACGGCGATGGTGTGGGCACTCTCCGGAATCGCGGCCAGCAGGTGCTTGGCCGAGAAGGGGCGGTAGAGGCGCACCTTCACCACCCCCACCTTCTCCCCTTGGGCCAGCAGGCGCTCGATCACCTCTTCACAGGTGCCAATCGCCGAGCCCATCAGCACCACAATCCGCTCCGCCTGCGGGTGGCCGACATATTCAAACGGTCGGTAGTGGCGGCCGGTCTGCTCGCCAAAAGCCTGCATCGCCTCGCTCACATGGCCATAGGCGGCGTCATACCAGGGGTTGCTCGCCTCCCGGCACTGGAAGTAGGTGTCCGGGTTGGCGGCGGTGCCGCGAATGACCGGTTTGTCGGGGGTGAGCGCCCGGTCACGATGGGCTCGGATGGCATCTGCGGGCAACAGGGCACGCAGGGTGTCGTCAGCGAGCGGCGCTATCTTGGCGATCTCGTGAGAGGTACGAAAGCCGTCGAAGAAGTGGATAAAGGGGAGGCGGCTGTTGAGGCTCGCTATCTGGGAGATCAGGGCAAAGTCCTGCGCCTCCTGCACATTGCTGGCACAGAGCATGGCGCAGCCGGTCTGGCGCACCGCCATCACGTCCGAGTGATCGCCAAAGATCGATAGCGCATGGGTCGCCACGGTGCGTGCCGCCACATGCAGCACAAAGGGAATGAGCTGACCCGCCAGCTTGTAGAGGTTGGGGATCATCAGCAGCAAACCCTGCGACGAGGTAAACGAGGTCGCCAGCGCGCCGGTCTGCAGGGCGCCGTGGACGGCGGCGATAGCGCCCCCTTCCGACTGCATCTCGACAACTCGGGGCACATCCCCCCAGAGGTTCTTGCCCCGCTCGCTCGACCAGGCCGACGACTGCTCAGCCATGGCCGAACTGGGGGTGATGGGGTAGATGGCGATGACTTCGCTGGTGCGGTACGCCACCGAGGCGACCGCGTTATTCCCGTCTGTGGTGATCATCTGTTTTCCACTTTGCTATGCCAGTTTGAAGGCCGATAGTTGCATCGGCAATGGATAGGTCGCTGGCATAGTAAGAGGGGCAATGAGAGCGTATCAAACGGGATAAATAATCAATTAATAAGTCAGTAATAGTGGTTAATTTAATCCCGCAGCGTGGGGGCATGATTTTCTGCTGACAGCAAACGGGAGGTGGCTGACGGGCCATTGGTATGACCCGTCAGCACGGGGTTAACCCTGATCCACTTGCAGCCAGATGGCGCACTGATAAGGGGCGAAGAGTGGCAGTGGTTCGCTTGGGTAATTGGCCAGTAGCAACCGCATCTTGTCTGTCACCTTGTCGAAGTGGGGCATCGGCAAGGGGTTCGCCGTGAGATTGGCGAGCAGCAGGGTGTGCTGCTCTCCGCTGGCCGGATCCTGCCAGTGGCGGCGATAGCTGATGCGCTCGGGATCATCCCCATCCAGCAGCTCGAAATTGCCGTGGCGAACGACAGGGTGAGCCTTGCGCAGGGCGATAAGCTGGCGATAGCAGTGAAACGGCGAGTCGGGGCGAGTCAGCTGCTCGGCGGCATTAATCTCGACGTGATTGGCGTTGAGGGCAATCCAGGGTGTGGTGGAGGTGAAACCGGCGTGGGGACCTGCATCCCAATGCATCGGGGTACGGGCATTGTCGCGGCTGATGGCATCGAGCCGCCGACTCAGCTCGGCAGGATCCAGCCCTGAGTGGCTGGCGCAGTAGTTGATGGCCTCCACATCGCGCAGCTCGTCCGGCTGCCAGTGGCGGTTGGTCATGGCGAGCTCCTCCCCCTGATAGATGAAGGGGGTGCCCTGCATCATATGCAGCACCATGGCCCACAGCTTGGCGCTGGTTTCACGCCACTCGGGTCTGTCATCGCCAAAGCGGGAGACGGCGCGGGGCAGGTCGTGATTGCCGAGAAACAGGCTGTTCCAGCCACGCCCGTGTAGCCCTTGCTGGTGGCGGGTCATGGCTCGCTTGAAGGCGAGGGGATCAAAGCGGGATGACCACTTGTCACTGCCCAGCCCCAGATGCTCGAAGTTGAACACCATGCTGAACTCGCTGCCATCATGGTTCGAATAGTTCTGCATATGGGCGAGATCGGCCCCCCAGGTCTCCCCCACCGTAATGATCCCCTTGCCACCGAAGCTCGCAGCATTGAGCTCACGGATATAGTCGTGCAGGCGCGGGCCATTGCTCATGGCCAGCCGGTCCCACTCCTTGCTCACCATGTCGATCACATCGAAGCGAAATCCCTTGATCCCTTTGCCCAGCCAGAAGTTGATCACCGCCGCCATTTCGGCCCGCACCGCCGGGTTGTCCCAGTCCAGATCGGCCTGACTGGGATCGAAGTTGTGCAGGTAGTAGCGATCAAGCGCTGGCACATACTGCCACCCGCTGCCGCCAAAAATCGAGGTAATGGGGTGAGCATCGACAAAGGCTTGATCCCGGAATACGTAGTAGTCCTGATAGCAGGGATCCCCGGCCAGTGCCTTCATAAACCACTCGTGCTCGGTGGAGGTGTGGTTGGCGACGATATCCATCATGATGCCGATGCCGTGAGCGGCTGCTTCGGCTATCAGCAGCTCCATCTCGGCCAGAGTGCCGAAGGCGGGGTCGATGGCACGGTAGTCCGCCACGTCATAGCCGTTGTCCCGCTTGGGGGAGCGATAGATGGGGGTGAGCCAGAGCATATCGACCCCTAGGGTGGCCAGATAACCGAGGCGCTGACGGATGCCGTTGATATCGCCCATGCCGTCGCCATCGCTGTCCTGAAAGCTCATGGGGTAGATCTGATAGATGACACAGCTATCGAGGTCGATATCGGGAGAGTGGAGGAAGTGCGGGTTCATCAGCTGGGCCGGTTGGGGAGGAGGCTTTCCATCTTACGCAGATGAGCGGGCACTCAACAGGGCAGGGGAAGCCTTGAAAAGGGTTCCATTATTGGCTGATTGCCAAAAGTGCGGGAAGGGTCACAAAGGTGCCATCCCGGGCCACGGCTATGGTCGGGATGGCACGGCACTTAGCGCTGATACTCTGCAGGAATACAGGCTATTGAGCAGTCTTGGCCTGCTCGCTGCGCTGTTCCTGCTGGCGCTCTGCCTTGTCTTGCTGGCGTTCCGCTTGTGCTTCCAGCTCCTTGCCGAGGAAGTAGTTCAGGAAGGTGCGGATCACCGCAATGATGGCGAGGCGGATCAGCTCCTCCTTGCTCGGCGCGATCGTGGTGGCTAGGATGTCGGCGGCCAGCTGGAACTCCAGCGCCAGAATAAGCCAGCTGCCAAAACAGAGGCGAATGCGCGGAAAGCCGGGCTGGTGATCACGCACTCTTGCCGCCAGCCAGAGGGTCTTGCCAAGCCCTATCACCACACAGGCTATGGAGATGATCTCCAGCAGCAGCTGGAACAGCTCGACCCCGTGCATCATCCCCTCTTTCAGGCTCGCTATCTCAAACACTCGGGTCACCTCCCTGATTCAAAAGAGGACACTATTAACACATCGCTCGGCAAAGGCCAAATCAGAGTTTCCTGATAAGCAGTGAGAGCTGTTCAATGAGCTGACGCGCCGCCGGGCTGACTCCTGCCAGTTGGAAGAAGCCGTGTATCACACCCAGTTGCCGCTGACAGGTAGCCGTGACACCGACTTGCAGCAGTTTGCGATAGAGGGCTTCCCCCTCATCGCGCAGCGGATCATATTCCGCCGTTACGATATGGGTCGGCGGTAATCCTGACAGGGCATGATGGTGGAGAGGGCTAGCTTCGGGATGAGTGGCGGGTAGCTCGCCCAGATAGGCGTGAAAACCGCTTAACAGCATGTCGCGGGTGATGAGGTAGTCATCCCCTAGCTGCCGGTAGCTGTCACTGTCGCCCGCAGCATCGAGCATCGGATAGATGAGCAGTTGGGCGGCAGGCAAGGAGGCGCCTCGCTCCTTGAGTCGCAAGGTGGTGATCAGGGCGAGGTGGCCGCCGGCACTGTCTCCCGCAAGGACAATCCTTGCCGGATCCCCATGCCATTTCTCCACATCAGCCATGATGGCGAGCGTAGCAGCCATTGCATCGTCATGTGCTGCAGGATAGGTGTGTTCAGGGGCAAGGCGGGTATGTACCGCGAACACCAGTGCCTCGGCGCGATTGCACAGCATCCGCATCTGGCGGTCGTGAGTGTCGAACTCACCGCTGACAAAACAGCCGCCATGAAAGTAGATCAGGGCCGGACGGCTTGCACTTGAGGTGGACGCTGGCTGATAGAGGCGAACGGAATAATGGCCGTTTTGCCACTCTTCGGCAGCGCCAACCTCCTCCTGTTCACCACCCAATATGGCTGAAGCAAGATAGCCTTCACGCCGCTCCTGCCAGCTCAGGCTGCTCGCCTTGGGGCGGCCTGCGGCAACGAAATCCGCCACCATGGCCGCAATGGCCGGTTCAAGTTGTGTATCCATAACGCACCAATAACTGTATATAAAAACAGTTATTTTGCGCCTTTAGCCAGAGAGCGCAACCGGCGTTAGCTGAGGCAGCTCACAAAATCAGACTTCAAGCAGCAGGAATTCAATCACATAGAGCGGCGGCAGAGCGGGGTAGATATCGCGGATCACCTGTTTGAGCTCGGGGAGGGTCATGTTCTCCTGACGGGCATGCTCGTCATTCAGTTCATCGAAGGCGACCGCCTTGACCGAGAGCACCTTAATGGTGCCAAAGGGCTGGTGCTCCGGGTTGGTGAACAGGGCCAGCCGCTGGCCGGGCTGCCAGTTGGCCTCGCTCTCGTCGCGGATGGTGATGGTCTTGCGGCCCGCCTGAATATCGGCAACGAAGCGGCTGAAGAAGGTGAATTCGGGATAGGGATGGGCAGACATGGTGACTCCTGACAGGGTGAATCGAAATGAGGTGAATTGAAATCAAAGATCGAGATAGGCGCGCAGCCTGGCCAGATCGGCGATAACAGGGCCGTCGCTGCCGTCGGCAACTATGCCCTGTTCGACCAGCTCCTTGAGGGCGCGGCGGTAGACCCGCTCGGTGGTGCCGAAGCGTGCAGCCTCGTGGGCCCGCTTGCGTGACCCTAGCATTGGAGTGCGCTGGCGTTCTCGCCATAGCTCATAGGCGATGTTGTAGGCAATGGGGTGGAGTAGCCGGCTGGTGGTGATCTCCAGGGTATCGAGATAGTCGCTGGCAAGCGCCGCAGCGAAGAAGAGGGTCAGCTCGGGCTCGGCCAGCAACCGCTGGGCCAGCTTGTTGGCGCAGATGACTCGGGCATCCAGCTCGGTCTCGGCCACCACGTTCCACTGTACCGGGGTGGCGCTGAAGAACTCCATCTCGCCGAAGATTTGGCTGTGGCACTCAATTTCGCCAAGCTGGAAGCGACGGCCAGAGTGTACCGTGCTGTTGAGGGAGACCCGGCCACGTTCGACCAGATAGAGCTGCTCGCTCTGCTCCCCCTGCCGCATGATCAATTCGCCCGGCAGGTAACGGCGCAGAAACAGGGTGCAGGTGTCGAGCGCCGCGGCAAAGCGGGGTTCAAGCTGCTTGAGTTCGGCGTGAAAACGGCCGAGGGGGTAGGGCTGTTGCTGCATGACGTACCTGTCGTACCGGATGACGAGGGCCATGAGGCTAGCAAGAGTGCGGGCCGGATACCAGCCCGCCTCCTGTTGAATGTGCCGTGATTAACGGTTTGCGGGTTATTGCACCAGGGCGTGGAGGGCGGCGGCGATGGCGTTTCGCTCGCCGTTCATCATGGCCTGCTCGGCGTTGACGTACTCATTGACCCCATCCTGCACATCCTGCTCGAACAGCACCACGTTGCAGAGCACGGCGGCAACCCGCACCTTGCGCAGGCGCCCCACGGTCAGCAGGGAGGCGGTCTCCATATCGGCGCCCAGCACACCACGGGCATGCCAGTAGCGGCACACCTCCTGCTCATCATCCCGATAGAAGCTGTCGTGGGAGCGTACCAATCCGTGCCAATGAGGTTGGCCGCTGGTTGCTACCTGATTGAGCAGGGCGGCCTGCAGCCAGATGTCGGCGCAGGCGGGGTACTCGGCGGGCAGATAGGCCTGCGAGGCCCCCTCATTGCGTACCGCCCCTTCCACCACGATAAGGTCGCCGAGCCCGATGTCGTGCTGCAGGGCACCGGCGGAGCCGACCCGAATAAGCGAGTGGGCACCGGCTTGCACTAGCTCCTCCAGCGCTATGACGGCCGAGGCGCCGCCGATGCCGGTGCTGCAGACCGTGATGGGCAGCCCCTGATAGCGGCCGTTGATGAGGCGAAACTCCCGGTTTTGCCCCAGCACCTCACACTGCTCGAGCTGGCTGGCGATGCGATCGACCCGGGCCGGGTCGCCGCATAGCACCACCCGCTCGGCAATCTGGTCGGGGCGGCACTGGAGATGGGGTAACAGACTCATGGCTTACAGACCTTGTGGCTGGCGCTTGGCGGCAATCACCCAGAGGCGGGTGCCGTTGGCGGCGATAAACAGCAGGATCAGGTATTCGAGCGACATGGCGTAGACGCCCTGCGCGGCATAGACACCGATGCTGATGATGTTGATGACGACCCAGAGGATCCAGTTCTCCACGTATTTGCGGGTCATCAGGATCTGCGCGACCACCGAGAGCACCGTCATGCTGGCATCCCAGAACGGGAAGGCATCAGGGGAGGGCTCTGGGGTGGCAAGGTTGGCACCAAACAGGTTGAGCAGGGAGACCGAGCTGCGCGCCAGGGTGGCGAAGACCGGGTCGATATAGCGGGTCAGCAGGGCGATGGCCAGCACGCTCACGGCGGCGGTCACCATCAGTTTGGATTTGCTGAGCCAGCGGATCTGCAGGGTATCCCCCTGATCGTTGGCCGGGCGGGTCCAGGCGTACCAGCCGTAGACGTTGGCGCAGAAGAAGAACAGCTGCAACATCAACAGTCCGTAGAGCTGGATCTGGAAGAAGATGATGGCAAACAGGCTGACGTTGATCAGACCAAACAGGTAGTTGATGGTTTTCTCCTGACTGGCAAACCAGATGCAGGCCAGCCCGAACAGGGTGCCGATGGCTTCAATCCATGACATGGCATAGCCGCCACCCAGCGGTATGGTCACTAGCGTGTTATTGATGCTGAACAGCTCGAATATGCTCATTTTCTGATCCTTGGGCATGAGGGTTAGTATGCGAGGGCGCCATTCTAAGGGGTGAGGGGGAGGAGGGGCAGGACTTTTGTCCGCCCCGGGCTTGGCCCATATCAAAGAAATCACCACTGGTGCCCGGTTATTCCAGCAGTGATGGGTTATGGTGCCCCCGCTGGCCGGACTTTATTGATATGTAGCAAGATGATAGCGCCGTGGCTGTGGTCTGATAGAGTCCACTCTCCGGGAGGAGAATCACGTGATAAAAGGAGGTTGTATTGAATTCCGAGCTTGTCTGGGTGCTCTGTCTGCTGGCTGGCGCCATCTATCTCTTCATGACTAACAAGGTGCGCATGGATGTGGTGGCCCTGGGTGTGGTCATCCTGTTTGTGCTGAGCGGCACCCTCACCCTGCCGGAGGCGCTGGCGGGCTTTAGCGATCCCAACGTCATTCTGATTGCCGCCCTGTTTGTGGTGGGTGAGGGGCTGGTTCGCACCGGTATCGCTTATCAGGTGGGGGATGCGCTGGTGAAGGTGGCGGGCAGCAGCGAGACCAAGCTGCTGGTGTTGCTGATGGTAGCGGTGGCGAGTCTGGGGGCTGTGATGAGCAGCACCGGGGTGGTGGCCATCTTTATCCCGGTGGTGCTGAGCGTGGCGAACCGGATGGGGATCCCCGCCGGTCGCCTGATGATGCCCCTCGGCTTTGCCGGGCTGATCAGCGGCATGATGACGCTGGTGGCGACACCGCCCAATATGGTGGTCAACAGTGAACTGATGCGCCACGGCATACATGGTTTCGGGTTCTTCGATTTCACCCCGATGGGCGTGCTGATCCTGGGGCTGGGCATCCTCTACATGCTGCTGGTGCGCGGCTCCTTGGTGGGCGAAGGGGAAGAGGGCAAAGGCAAGCAGACCGGACGCCGCACCCTGCGCGATCTCATCCGAGACTACCGATTGGCCGGTCGGGCCCGTCGTCTGGCGCTGCGGCCTGACTCCCCGCTGATTGGCCATACCCTGGACGAGCTGCAACTACGCGCCCGTTATGGTGCCCACGTTATCGGGGTGGAGCGCTGGCGCAAGTTCCGCCGGGTGATGGTGCCGGTGTCGGGGATCAGTGAATTTCAGGCCAAGGATGTTCTGCTGATCGACATGTCAGACCCCGAGGTGGATGTGCGGACGTTTTGCAGCGAGGCGCTGCTCGAACCCATGATCCTGCGCGGGGAGTACTTCTCCGATCAGGCGCGGGAGGTGGGGATGGCTGAGGTGTCGCTGATCCCCGAGTCCAAGCTGCTGGGCAAGAGTGTGCGTGAGGTAACCTTCCGCTCCAGCTATGGCCTGAGCGTGGTGGGGCTGCGTCGCGACGGCGAGGCTCTGGTGGGCAAGCTGGTGGACGAGCCGCTGCAGATGGGGGATACCCTGCTGGTGGTGGGCAACTGGAGCCATATCCGGTTGCTGCAGACCCACAGCCGCGACTTTCTGCTGATGGGCTTGCCTGCCGAGGTGGACGAGATGGCTCCCGCCCGCAGTCAGGCGATCCACGCGCTGGTCTGCCTCGGGGTGATGATCCTGCTGATGGTGACCGATCCGGTGCCCAACGTGATTGCGGCGCTGATAGCCTGTCTGCTGATGGGCAAGTTTCGCTGCATCGACATGGAGAGCGCCTACAAGTCGATCCACTGGCCGACCCTGATACTCATCGTCGGCATGCTCCCCTTCGCGCTGGCGCTGCAAAAAACCGGCGGGGTGGATCTGATCGTCGGTGGCCTGATCAATGTGGTGGGGGAGATGGGGCCGCGGGTCATGCTGGCCAGCCTGTTTGCCCTCTGCGCGGTGATCGGGCTCTTTATCTCCAACACCGCCACCGCAGTGCTGATGGCGCCGATTGCGCTGGGCACGGCGCAACAGATGGGGGTATCACCCTATCCGTTTGCCATGACCATTGCCATCGCCGCCTCGGCCGCTTTTATGACGCCGGTCTCGTCACCGGTCAATACCCTGGTGCTGGGGCCGGGCAACTACAAGTTCGCCGATTTTATCCGTATCGGAGTGCCATTCACCCTGTTGGTGATGGCGGTGAGCGTGGTGGCGATCCCCTGGTTCTTCCCGTTCTGATAACCGGGATGATGAATGTGTGCACCAGCGGCCTGCGGGCCGCTTTTTTATGTCTGGGAGACAAGAGTGGCAAGGCGTGCTCGGAATCAGTGAAGAGGGACGTGAACGTGAATTAACGTGGAGATGGGTTAATAGAGGAGCGAGAGAAAAATTGGGGAGAGGCAAATTTCAGATACAAAAAAACCAGCGTGAGCTGGTCTGTTTGGTACTGCTATTAATGGTGCGGAAGGAGAGACTCGAACTCTCACGCCTAGGGCGCCAGAACCTAAATCTGGTGCGTCTACCAATTTCGCCACTTCCGCAATATTAATGGTGGCTATGACGGGATTCGAACCTGTGACCCCCGCATTATGAGTGCGATGCTCTAACCAACTGAGCTACATAGCCGTTTGTTATCGACCACAGATGTGGAAGAGAACAGAAAAATGGCTGGGGTACTAGGATTCGAACCTAGGGATGGCGAGATCAAAACCCGCTGCCTTACCGCTTGGCGATACCCCAACAGAAATAATGGTGGCTATGACGGGATTCGAACCTGTGACCCCCGCATTATGAGTGCGATGCTCTAACCAACTGAGCTACATAGCCGTTTGTTATCAACCACTGATGTGGAAGAGAACAGAAAAATGGCTGGGGTACTAGGATTCGAACCTAGGGATGGCGAGATCAAAACCCGCTGCCTTACCGCTTGGCGATACCCCAACAGTGATGCCTGACAGAAACTATCAAACACCTTTCAAAAATGGCTGGGGTACTAGGATTCGAACCTAGGGATGGCGAGATCAAAACCCGCTGCCTTACCGCTTGGCGATACCCCAACAGCGTTCCTCAACAGTCGCGAGACTGGCAAAGAACTTTTAAAAATGGCTGGGGTACTAGGATTCGAACCTAGGGATGGCGAGATCAAAACCCGCTGCCTTACCGCTTGGCGATACCCCAACTAGAGATGGTGGCTATGACGGGATTCGAACCTGTGACCCCCGCATTATGAGTGCGATGCTCTAACCAACTGAGCTACATAGCCAACCTTGCTTCCGGTGAGTCGTTACCTCGTCACCGTGCGGGCCGAATTATGCGTATCTGGCTCTGGGGCGTCAACCCTTTTTTTGCCAGAAAAAAGCAATTTGAGTGCGTTTGACCAGTTATTGGTCTCTGTTGCGCAAAAGCCCAACAATCTGGTTTTTTTTAAGACATTGCCATGATTGCCCGGGCAATGGCAGATAAAAAACAGGCCAGCAAATGCTGGCCTGTCATGGGATTAGACGTTGAACAGGAAGTTCATGATATCGCCATCTTTGACGATGTAATCTTTCCCTTCAGCGCGCATCTTGCCCGCTTCCTTGGCGCCTTGCTCACCCTTGTAGTTGATAAAGTCTTCAAAGGCGATGGTTTGGGCGCGAATAAAGCCTTTTTCAAAGTCAGTGTGGATCTTGCCAGCCGCTTGCGGGGCAGTGGCACCGACCGGAATAGTCCAGGCGCGTACCTCTTTCACACCGGCGGTGAAGTAGGTCTGCAGGTTGAGCAGCTGGTAGCCGGAGCGGATAACGCGGTTCAGGCCCGGCTCTTCGATGCCTAGGTCTGCCATGAACTCGGCGCGATCTTCATCGTCCAGTTCGGCGATGTCGGCTTCGATGGCGCAGCAGACCACGACCACGACCGCGTTCTCGGCGGCGGCGATTTCACGCACCTTGTCCAGATAGGGGTTGTTCTCGAAGCCATCTTCCGCCACGTTGGCGATATACATGGTGGGTTTCAGGGTCAGGAAGTTGAGGTGGCTCACGGCGGCCAGCTCTTCTTTATCCAGCTTCATGCCGCGGATCATCTGGCCGTTTTCCAGCGCAACCTTGATCTTCTCAAGCACTTCCACTTCCAGCTTGGCATCCTTGTCGCCGCCTTTGGCGCGCTTGGACTGACGGTGAATGGCGCGCTCGCAGGCGTCCAGATCCGACAGGGCCAGCTCGGTGTTGATCACTTCGATATCGTCAGCGGGAGAGACCTTGCCGGCAACGTGAATGATGTTCTCGTCATCGAAGCAGCGCACTACGTGGCCGATCGCTTCGGTTTCACGGATGTTGGCCAGGAACTGGTTACCCAGACCTTCACCCTTGGAGGCACCGGCAACCAGACCGGCGATGTCGACGAATTCCATGGTGGTCGGCACAACGCGCTGCGGATTGATGATGGCAGCCAGCTGATCGAGGCGCGGGTCCGGCATCGGCACCACACCTGTGTTCGGCTCGATGGTGCAGAACGGGAAGTTGGCGGCTTCGATACCGGCCTTGGTCAGCGCGTTGAACAGGGTGGATTTGCCTACATTGGGCAGGCCCACGATACCGCATTTAAAACCCATGGATTGTTACCTTACTTGATGGATGCTGTTGGGGGTCGCCCGCAGGCGGCCCATGTCATGCTTGTTCTGGTCGTTGCTCATGTACCGGCACAATGCCCGTACAGGGTCAAACCGACCTAACCCTTTTCTGCCTTGAAGCTGTGCAAGCGATTCATGGCCTTGGTCATATCTTGTTTGAACAGGATGTCGGTGGCACGTAGGGACTCGTCCAGCGCGGCGTCGATCAGGTTCTGTTCACTGCTGGGGGCCTTGGTCAGGACGAAGCCAGCCACCTGCTCTTTGCTGCCGGGATGGCCGATCCCGAGACGCAGCCGGAAGAAGTTATTGTTGTTGCCCATCTTGGCGATGATGTCCTTGAGGCCGTTATGGCCACCGTGACCACCACCCTGCTTGAACTTGGCGATGCCTGGCGGCAGATCCAGTTCGTCATGGGCCACCAGAATCGCTTCCGGCTCAATCTGATAAAAACGCGCCAGTGCGGCCACCGCCTTGCCAGAGAGGTTCATATAGGTGTTCGGGATGAGCAGCCGCACATCCTGCCCCTCGACCAGGATACGGGCAGTATGGCCGAAGAACTTGGGTTCTTCACGCAGGCTGACATTGTGCCAGCGGGCCAGTTGCTCCACATACCAGGCGCCCGCGTTGTGGCGGGTCTTGGCATATTCCGGGCCGGGGTTGCCCAGTCCGACGATCAGTTTGATTTCGCTTGTCACGCTTGATGTCTTCACTCGCAGCTGCCGTGGGCACACTACCCAGGGCAATAGGACGCAATATTCTAGCCGCCGAGTGGCGATCACTCAACCAATGCGCATGTTATGGCGGGATTTGCAGCATTATTGCGGCCAATGGGTGGCTAACGGTGGGCAAACGGGCCTCTTGCAAGAGGCCCGTTTCAGCTTGCCGATGGATTGTGCCCGGTTGACTACCGTCGTTATTTGGCACGCAGCAGGGTGACGGTCTCTTCATCCAGTGCGGTCAGGGTGGGACGAGCATCGCGCACATACTCCACGAAAGAGGCTGCATCGGTGCCGCAATCCACGCCGCTGGCTTTGCAATCGAGTGGCTGGCCCGGGGCATAGACGGCGCCGAGCAGCTCGCCGTCTTGTGCCACCTTCAGCACCGGGAAGGCGGTCAGCTTGCCATTGACGCTGGCGATATCGACCCGCTCGCTCTTCTGACGCTGGGCATTGGCCAGTGCCTGCCAGCCATCGTTGCCGTTGGCGCTGTAGGCGTTCATCACCACCCGATAGTGCTGCTTATCCACCAGATCTTGCCACTCACCGCTTGCGGTCTTGCGCTGCAATTGGGTCAGGGTGCCCGCTTTGCCTGCGTCTGTCTCCTGGAAGGTGTAACGCAGGTGGCCGCCATAGGGGAACTTGCCGGCATGGGCGCTGGCGGGCAGGGTGGCGGTGATGGTCTCGGTCAAGAGGGCGCGTACCTCGGCGCCGGTCAGGGTCAGCACCGCGAGCTGGTTCTTGAACGGCAGCAGGGTGAGGGCACTATCCCCCTCACGCCATTCGCCAGCAGGCAGGTCGGCGCGCACGCCGCCCACCGCAACCAGAGAAAAATCGACCGGGCCGCCGGTCAGGGCTTGCACTGCTGGGGTATTGGCCCAGTAGAACTCCCCTTCGGCAACCAGCGGCGCTACATCTGAGCCGTGGCTGTCGCTGCCGTTGTCACCGGGACGACGGGCATTTTGCAGCTGCTCGGGGATGGTGCCGATCACCGGGCCGTAGGCTTTCTCCAGCGCCGGTTTGTAGTGGCTGTCGATGATGCCGCGCAGGCGCGGATCTTCATCCACGGTGACCAGATTGGGCTGGTTGTCGACAAACTGGCTTGCCTCTTTGCTGCGGGCATCGTCGAGCGCTTGCTTGCGCGCCGCATCGGCGAAGAAGTCGCGGCTGGCCAGCAGGCTGTTGTGGCCTTGGCAGTCGGTCACCTGACCCTGGCTGTCAAAGGTCACCTGTGCCAGACCGATGGCCTGGGCGTAGGAGCCCGCCTGCACCACGCAGGTTTTGCCGATGCCATCCGGATTGGTCACCAGCTTGGCGTAATCGCCGGTCTTGCCCCAGCCAATGTTGCGAAAATCGCCGAGCAGGCTGTGGGAGTGGCCACCGACGATGGCATCGAGGCCGTTTACCTTGGCGGCCAGCGCCAGATCCCGCTCGTTGCCGATGTGGGTGAGCGCCACGATCTGATGGATCCCCTTGGCTTGCAGCATGTCGACCGTGGCCTGAGCCGAGGTGACCTCCTTGCCAAAGCGCAGCTTGCCGACGTTGGGGGCGATATTGCCCATGTCTTCCAGCACCAGACCGATGACGGCGACCAGTTGCTTGCCTTGCGGCAGGTTGTCGAGATCGGTGACCGGACTCTTCTGGTTGCCGTCAAAGGCGTAGACCACGAAGGGCTTGAGGTTGTCAGCCTTGCTGAGGGCCGGATCGGCCTTGGTGTCGAGGTTGGCGGCCAGCACCGGGAAGTTGACCCCCTCGATGAAGCGGGCCAGCTTCTGGTTATCCAGATCGAACTCGTGGTTGCCCAGCGCCATGGCATCGAGGCCAAACTGGCTCAGCAACTCGGCGTTGGCCATCCCCTCGTTGAGTTTGAAGTAGCCGCTGCCCTGCCAGGCATCGCCGCCGTGCAGCAGCAGCAAGGGTTGGTTCTTGGCCAGCGCATCGGCCTGATAGGCTTTCGCCATGGTCAGCAGGCGCGGATAACCGCCAAAGCGGGTATAGAGGGTGTCCGTCTCCCCCTGCTGGGCAAAAATCTGCCCTTTGATCTCGGCATTGACCGGATCAAACTGGGAGTGGGTGTCGTTCATGTGAGCAAGGGTCAGCACAAAGGGCGGGTTCTCTTTGGCGGGCTGACAGGCGAACAGGGCGGAGGTGAGGGTCGCGAGCAGGAGGGGACGCAAGCAATTCATGGGTAAATCCTTAAGCCTGCCGGGGGCAGGGTCGTACCAGATAGCAGAAAGTTGGAAAGAGAAGGTCCAGAAAGACGAAAACCGCCTGATGGCGGTTTTCGTTATTGCTGAATCTATCAATGCTCAAACATGGCAGAGATGGACTCTTCGTTGCTGATGCGACGAATGGCTTCGGCCAGTACAGTTGACAGCGTCAGCTGCTTGACCTTGCCGACCGCTTTCATCTCCGCAGTGAGCGGGATGGAGTCGGTGATGATCAGTTCATCGATCACGGAGTTCTTGATGTTCTCGACGGCGGAACCGGAGAAGACCGGGTGGGTAGCGTAGGCGAATACACGCTTGGCACCGCGCTCTTTCAGGGCCTCTGCGGCTTTGCACAGGGTGCCGCCGGTGTCGATCATGTCATCAACGATGATGCAGTCGCGGCCGGCAACGTCACCGATCAGGTGCATGACCTGGGAGACGTTCGGGCGGGGACGGCGCTTGTCGATGATGGCGATGTCGGTGTCATCCAGCAGCTTGGCGATGGCGCGGGCACGCACGACGCCACCGATGTCCGGAGAGACGACGACAGGAGACTCGAGGTTCTTGGACTTCATGTCTTCCAGCAGCACCGGGCTACCGAACACGTTGTCTACCGGAACGTCGAAGAAACCTTGAATTTGCTCGGCATGCAGGTCAACGGTCAGCACGCGATCCACACCGACGCTGGAGAGGAAGTCAGCGACAACCTTGGCGGTGATGGGTACACGGGCAGAGCGGACGCGGCGGTCCTGACGGGCATAACCAAAGTAGGGGATAACGGCAGTGATACGGCCAGCTGAAGCACGACGCAGAGCATCCACCATGACGATCAATTCCATCAAATTGTCGTTGGTCGGGGCACAGGTGGATTGAATGATGAAGATATCGCCACCACGTACATTCTCATTGATCTGTACGCTGATCTCGCCGTCGCTAAAGCGACCTACGGCAGCATTGCCGAGTTTGATAAACAGGCGATCTGCGATCTTCTGGGCTAGTTCCGGCGTTGCGTTACCAGCAAACAGCTTCATGTCAGGCACGGTTTGAAACCTCGGGGTTGCATCCAGTATGTGGGGGAGTCTGAAATCAGACCCTATCGTTTTGGGGCAAACGATTTATCAAGATAACGTACAAGGTCTCTGCTGCCCAATGATTGTGATGATATCGGTAACCCGAATCCGTGGCCGAGTGCAAAACCGGCCACGTTAATCATCATCAATACCGTTCGGTAAAATTGGCTGGGGTACTAGGATTCGAACCTAGGAATGGCGAGATCAAAACCCGCTGCCTTACCGCTTGGCGATACCCCAATCATTTGAACTGTTGCAATGTGGAGAAGAGAGGTGATATGTTCTCGCCCTTGGCGACAAACCCATCAAGTCCCTTCGGCACGCAGGCCAACACTTCCCGAGCAGTCACTTCGTCTTCAAATTGAGCAAAGACGCAGGCTCCTGTGCCCGTCATTCTTGACGGCGCGTATTCTAGCAACCAGCCGAGCGCATTGGCAACCTCGGGGTGGCGCTTTTTCACCAGTGATTCGCAATCGTTTTTCCACTCGCCTTCCAGCAGGTTGTCCAGCGACATTTTCGGCGTGGCTCTCGGCAGGTCCGGATCCTGGAATACGGCTGCGGTCGCTACATGGCAATCGGGCTTGAGTACCAGATACCAGGCATCGGGCAGTTTGACCGGTTGCAGCCGCTCGCCCACCCCTTCGGCAAAGGCCGCCTTGCCACGGACAAACACCGGTACATCAGCCCCCAACTGGACGCCGAGCGCTGCCAGCTCATCTTCGCTCAAACCCGCTTGCCAGAGGTGGTTAAGCGCCACCAGCGTGGTCGCTGCATCGGATGAACCGCCGCCAATACCGCCCCCCATGGGAAGCACTTTTTCCAGCCGGATATGGGCACCTTGCGGGCTCGGCAGGGTTGCTTGCAGCAGGCGTGCCGCCCGAATAATCAGATTCTGCTCATCCGGCACCCCGGGAATGGCCGGGCTCAGGGTGAGTGTGTCGCTATTCGGTATCACCTCAAACTCGAGCCAGTCGCTGTGGTTGAGGAAGATAAACAGGGTCTGCAGCTCGTGATAACCATCGGGACGACGGCCATTGACGTGTAGAAACAGGTTGAGTTTGGCCGGTGCCGGCCAGCGTGTGGAAGCCATTAACGTGCAAGAGTCCATTGGTTGATCTGAAGCTTGAGGCGGCTGTTCTGGCCGGTCATGGTCAGCTGGTGTGGCAGGCGGTAGCCATCCTGATCCCGATAATCGCCATAAACGATCTGCCACTGGCCGTCGCGCACGCTGGCCAGACTGCTGTCGGGGTTGAGTTCAAACTCTGCCTGACCTGGCAGCCCCTTGATCCACTCCGGTAATCCTGCAACCGGAATATTCCAGCCGGTCAGTTGATAGATGAGCGCTTCGGCATCCTGGCTCTGGTGGCGATTGCCGTCGCTGTCGAGCAGGGTGATCTCGCCTTTGCTGCGGGAGAGCTCCAGAATGCTGGTGCCAATCAGGCTGGTGAGGTTGAGGCGATAATCCTCCCCATCCTGCTGCCAGTTGAGACGGGCGCTGCCCTTTTGCTGTGGCGTGATGATGGCCATCTTGCCGGATAGCTGCCAATGGGTCAGCTGCTCGAGGCGGGTCCGCTCCTGGTTCCAGTTCACCTGGTCACGCTGGGGCTGGGTGGTGGCACAACCGGCCAGCAACAGCAGGCAGGTGAGGGTAAAAATACGTAGCAGCAAGAGACGGCTCCAGAGAGAGGAATTTGCCACAGTATACGGGGCGGCCGTATTGCTTTTAAAGACTTACCCTTTCTCGTACAATTGGCAGCCTTTGCACCCAGCGTATGAAATGATCGTCGCCCACTCATGAGTTTGCTTGCCCTCGGAATCAACCACAACACCGCCAGTGTCGCCTTGCGGGAACGGGTCGCCTTTGGCCCGGACTGCATCGATCGCGCCTTGCGTGAGCTGGTGAGCCAACCCGGTGTCAGCGAGGCGGTGATCGTCTCCACCTGCAACCGGACCGAACTCTATTGCAATCTGGAGGAGGAGCGGCAGGAGCAAGTGCTGCGCTGGCTGCAACAGTTCCACGGGCTGGACGCGGCCGAACTGGTCACTGCCATCTATCAGCATCACGATGAAGAGGCGGTGCGCCACCTGATGCGGGTGGCGTGCGGGCTCGACTCGCTGGTGTTGGGGGAGCCGCAGATCCTGGGGCAGATCAAGCAATCCTACGCCCATGCCCAGCAGGCGGAGTCGGTGAAGGGGGCGCTGGAGCGGTTGTTCCAGAAATCCTTCTCGGTGGCGAAAAGAGTGCGTACCGATACCGAGATTGGCGCCAGTGCCGTGTCGGTGGCGTTTGCCGCCGTCAGTCTGGGTCGGCGGATCTTCTCCGATCTCTCCCAGACCAAGGTATTGCTGGTCGGGGCGGGGGAGACCATCGAACTGGTGGCCCGTCATCTGCGCGAGCAGAACGTCACCAAGATGATGGTGGCCAACCGCACCCTGCAGCGCGCCCAGACCCTTGCGGCCGAATTCGGCGCCCAGGTGATGACGCTCGAAGAGATCCCCGACTATCTGCACGAGGCGGATATTGTCATCAGCTCGACCGCCAGCCCCCTGCCCATCATCGGCAAGGGGATGGTGGAGCGCGCGCTGAAGGCCCGCCGCTTCAAACCCATGTTTCTGGTGGATATTGCCGTGCCGCGCGACATCGAAGCCGAAGTTGATGAGCTCTCCGATGCCTATCTCTACACGGTGGATGATTTGCAGGGGATCATCGAGCAGAACCTCGAAACCCGTAAACGGGCTGCCGCACAGGCGGAAGTGATCGTGCAGGAAGAGCGCGACGAGTTTATGGGCTGGTATCGCGGCCAGAGCTCGGTCGATCTCATTCGCGATTACCGCCATCAGTCCCAACAGGTGGCTGATGAAGAGTTGCAACGGGCCCTGCTGGCATTGGCGCAGGGCGAGAGTGCCGAACAGGCGCTCAAGGCGATGGCCCATCGCCTCACCAACAAATTGATCCACGCGCCGACCCAGGCGTTGCGCCAGGCTGCCTCCCAGGGGGATCAGAGCGAGCTCTCCCGCTTGCGGCAGGCGCTGGGGTTGTCACAAGAGCCATAATTTTCGGGCAACCTGCCGGTTGTTTCGTCCTCCATTGAGAATGCAAGAGTTATGAATCCGTCACTGATCAGAAAGCTGGAAGGCCTCATCGAGCGCCACGAAGAAGTACAGGCCATGCTCGGCGAGCCAGACGTGGTCTCGGATCAGGATCGCTACCGCGCCCTGACCCGCGAATATGCCCAGCTGGAAGATATCGTTCACGCCTTCCAGCGTTACCGTCAGGCTCAGGATGATCTTGAGACCACCCAGATGATGCTGGAGGAGGAGGATGCCGACCTGCGCGAGATGGCGCAGGAGGAGCTGCCGCTGGCCAAGGCCAATCTGGAGGCGCTGGAGCAGGAGCTGCAACTGATGTTGCTGCCCAAGGATCCCAAGGATGACAACAATTGCTATCTGGAGATCCGCGCCGGTGCCGGTGGCGACGAAGCGGCCATCTTTGCCGGTGACCTGTTCCGCATGTATTCACGGTTTGCCGAGCGTCAGGGCTGGCGCGTCTCCATCGTCAGCTGCAACGATGGTGAATACGGTGGCTACAAGGAGGTGATCGCCAAGATCGACGGCGAGCGCGTCTATGGCCGTCTCAAGTTTGAATCCGGTGGTCACCGGGTACAGCGGGTGCCGGAGACCGAGTCTCAGGGCCGGGTGCACACCTCCGCCTGTACCGTCGCCGTGCTGCCGGAAGTGCCGGAAGCCGAGCAGATCGAGATCAACCCTTCCGATCTGAAGATCGACACCTTCCGCGCCTCCGGTGCCGGCGGTCAGCACGTCAACAAGACCGACTCGGCCATTCGCATCACCCACCTGCCGACCGGTCTGGTGGTGGAGTGTCAGGATGAGCGCTCCCAGCACAAGAACCGCGCCAAGGCGATGTCGGTGCTCTCAGCCCGCCTGCAAGCGGCCGAGGATGAGCGTCACCGCGCCGCCGAGCAGAGCACCCGCCGCAATCTGGTAGGCTCCGGTGATCGCTCCGAGCGCATTCGCACCTACAACTATCCGCAGGGCCGCCTCTCCGAGCACCGCATCAACCTGACCCTCTACCGTCTCTCCGAAATTTTGGAAGGGGATCTGGACTGCGTCATCACCCCGCTGGTGCAGGAGTATCAGGCCGATCAGCTCGCCTCGCTGGCCGAGAACAACTGATGCAAATGGTGATCCGGCAAGCTCGCATTAAGTGTTGTGCCCATAAGGTGGAGTGGCATTGATGCAGATCCAGCAGGCCCGCGCCCATATCATGACTGTGTTGGCTGGGGGAGAATCCCCCCGCGCCGACGCCGATGTACTGCTCTGCCATCTGCTCGACTGCCGGCGCAGCTATCTGATGACCTGGCCCGAGCGTGAGCTGGATGCCGCCCAGCAGGCCACCCTGCAGGGGTGGCTGGTCCGTCGTCTCAATGGCGAACCCATCGCCCATCTGGTGGGCGAGCGGGAGTTCTGGTCGCTGCCGCTGAAAGTTAGCCCGGCGACCCTGATCCCGCGCCCCGATACCGAGGTGCTGGTCGAGCAGGCGCTGACCAGAATCCCGCAGGGGCCGTGTGCCGTGCTGGATCTCGGTACCGGCACCGGTGCCATCGCGCTGGCTATCAAGTCCGAGCGACCCGAGCTCGATGTCTGGGCGGTGGATCGGATGGCGGACGCTGCTGCACTGGCGCGCGAGAACAGTGCGGCGCTGGGGTTGCCCATCGAGGTGCGTGACGGCAGCTGGTTTGCCCCGCTCGATGAGCAGGTACCCCGCTTTGCGGTGATTGTCTCCAATCCCCCCTATATTGATGGCGCCGATCCCCATCTCGAGCAGGGTGATGTACGCTTTGAACCGCGCTCGGCGCTGGTGGCGGACGAAGCGGGACTGGCGGATATCCGCCACATCGCGACCCATGCCCCGGCCCATCTGCACAGCGAAGGGTGGCTGCTACTGGAACATGGCTGGGATCAGGGGATGGCGGTGCGCCAGCTGTTGCTGGGTCTCGGCTATCGCAGCGTAACCACGGTGCGCGATTACGGGGAGAACGAGCGGGTCACTCTGGGTATGTGTCCGGCCTGCTGAATCTCTTAACTACCGGTTTGACGGGCAGAGGCGCGGCCTCTGCATCGAGGATTGATATTGAATAGTTATCTTGTGCTCAAGCATCTGCACCTCACCCTGATAGCCGGGGCCGTGCTGATGTTTATGCTCCGCTTCTACTGGGTACAGACCGCCACTGGCCGAGCCTATAGCGCGCCGGTGATGAAGGTCAGCGGCTGGCTCAACGGTCTGGTGGTGCTCTCCGGCGTATTGCTCTGCATGGCGCTGGATCTCAACCCGCTCAATAACGGAACGCCCTGGCTCAGCGAGAAGCTGATGGCCATTCTGGTGCTGGTATTTCTGGCGGCGATGGCGCTGCGGCTGGCCAAAAGCAATCTGGTGCGCTGGTGCTCCTTTCTGGGGGCGCTCGGCTGGATCTACTTTATTGCCAAGTTGGCAGTGCTCAAACAGACGAGTGTGTTCGGCTAAGGCATGAAGAGAATGTTACACATAGACGAATGGACCGATTTCGAAGCCCACGACATCACCGAGCTGGCGTTGTCAGTCAGCGACGAGATTTATGGCTCGGTCGAGGAGGGGATCCGCGAGTTGAACCTGCTGGACGAGTGGCTGGACGAGCAGATCGAAGAGGGCACCTGCGACGAGGTGCGCCAGCAGTTGCTGCAAGGCTTCTACCACAGCCTCGGTTTTCATGGCGACTGGCAGGATTATTTCTCTGCCAACAACTGCGATCTCAATCAGGTGCTGGTTCAGCGCAAAGGGATCCCGGTCAGCCTCGGCATTCTCATCATCCAGCTGGGGCGCAAGCTCGGGCTCGATGTAGAGGGGATCTGCTTCCCCGGCCACTTCCTGGTGAGCTTTGCCGGTGGCGAGGGCGAGGTCTATGTCGACCCCTTTACCGGCGACGAGCTGAGCCTGGCCCGTATCGAGCTGCTGCTGCGCGGTGCGTTGGGGGACTTGGCGACTCTGACCCCCGACTACCTGCAGCCCTCCGGCCAGTGGGAGATCATCGAACGGCTGCTCAACGTCAGCAAGGGAGCCCTGCTGCGGGAAGACCGAATGCCCGAGGCGCTGCGTTGCAGCGAGCTGTTGCTGCGGATGAAGCCCGGCGATCCGCTGGAGACGCGGGATCGCGGCTTTATCTACGAGCAGCTCGATTGCCCGCGCCAGGCCGCCGACGATTTTGAATATTTTATTGAACAATGCCCGGACGATCCGGTGGCCGATGTGCTGAAAGTGCAGCTGGCCGCGCTGGATCTGAGCCCCAAGCCCCTCCATTAAGGGCGGCTTGAAACTGAAACAGAAGAATATCAAGGCCGCAGCGCTCGGCTGCAACGGAGTAACTTGGCTTCAGGCCCCTTCATTAAGGAAGTCTTAGATGGAACAGAAGAATATCAAGATCAACCAGATCGACGTAGCCAACGACAAACCGTTCGTGCTGTTTGGCGGCATGAACGTGCTGGAATCCCGCGACATGGCGATGGCGGTGTGCGAGAAGTACGTGGAAGTGACCAGCAAGCTGGGCATCCCGTTTGTCTTCAAGGCGAGCTGGGACAAGGCCAACCGCTCCTCCATCCACTCTTACCGCGGTCCGGGTCTGGAAGAGGGGATGAAGATTTTCCAGGAGCTGAAAGCGACCTTCGGCATGCCGGTCATCTCCGATCTGCACGAACCCCATCAGGCCAAGCCGGTTGCCGAGGTGGTTGACGTTATCCAGCTGCCCGCTTTCCTGGCACGCCAGACCGATCTGGTGGAAGCCATGGCCCGCACCGGCAACGTTATCAACATCAAGAAGCCGCAGTTCCTCAGCCCAAGTCAGATGAAGAACATCACCGACAAGTTCGAGGAGTGTGGCAACGATCAGCTGATCCTGTGTGAGCGCGGTGCCAATTTCGGCTACGACAACCTGGTGGTGGACATGCTGGGCCTGGGGGTGATGAAGAAGAGCACCGGCGGCTATCCGGTGATCTTTGACGTGACCCACTCCCTGCAGTGCCGTGATCCGCTGGGGGCCGCCTCCGGTGGTCGTCGCGAACAGGTGACCGAGCTGGCACGTGCCGGCATGGCGGTCGGTCTGGCCGGTCTCTTTATCGAATCCCACCCGGATCCGAAAATTGCCCGCTGCGATGGCCCGAGTGCCCTGCCGCTGGAGAAGCTGGAAGGCTTCCTCAAACAGATGAAGGCCATCGATGACCTGATCAAGGGCTTCGAACCTCTTGATACCTCGGCCTGATACCGACGCTGTCATGCCTGATGAAAATGCCCCGCAATGCGGGGTATTTTTATATCTGCCATATTTAGTTGAAGACTCAAATTAATCCGCGAGCAAACAATTGTTGGTTGCTGTGGTGTTAATGGTGTTAATTTTGTTGTGTGATTAATGTCTCTTAATTGTTTTTTATTACATGTAAAGTGGTCCCCGTAGTAATGCAGAAACAGCATGGATCGGGTGAGGTACGCAGATATCTCGTCCGGCTATCTGCATGTTTATTGCTGCCATAACAATGTGCAATTAAATTAACAGGACGTTAATAATGCGAAAGAAACTATTTAGCAGCCTCTATTTTCAGGTATTGCTCGCGATTACCCTCGGGGTATTTCTGGGGCATGTCTATCCGGAACTGGGCGCCGATATGAAGCCCCTCGGTGATGGCTTCGTCAAATTGATCAAGATGATCATCGCCCCCGTTATTTTCTGTACCGTGGTTACCGGCATTGCCGGGATGGAGAGCATGAAGGCGGTCGGCAAGACCGGCGCCATTGCTCTGCTCTACTTCGAGGTGGTCAGCACTATCGCCTTGATCATCGGGCTGTGTGTGGTCAACCTGCTGCAACCGGGTGCCGGTATGAACGTCGATCCGGCTGCGCTGGATGCCAGCGCCATCTCCGCCTATGCGGAGCAGGCCAAGTCCCAGGGCATTATCGCCTTTTTGCTGGATATTATTCCGGGCAGTGTGATCGGTGCCTTTGCCAGCGGTAATATCTTGCAGGTGTTACTGTTTGCGGTGCTGTTCGGCTTCTCCCTGCATCATATCGGTGAAAAGGGACAGATTTTTTTCGGCGTCATCGACAGTTTCTCCAAAGTCATATTTGGCATTATCAATATGATAATGAGATTGGCGCCGGTCGGTGCATTCGGGGCAATGGCATTTACCATCGGCAAATATGGAGTAGGTTCACTGGTACAGCTGGGCCAGCTTATTGCCTGCTTCTATCTCACCTGCCTCTTCTTTATCTTCATTGTGCTGGGCAGCATCGCTAAAGCCTCAGGCTTCAGCATCCTGCGTTTCATCTCCTACATTCGCGAGGAGCTGCTGATCGTGCTGGGGACCTCCTCTTCCGAGTCGGTACTGCCGCGGATGCTGGACAAGATGGAGAAGCTGGGTTGCCAGAAATCGGTGGTGGGGCTGGTCATTCCGACCGGGTACTCCTTTAACCTGGATGGCACCTCCATCTATCTGACCATGGCGGCGATTTTTATCGCCCAGGCTACCAATACGCCGCTGGATCTGTTCCAGCAGATCACCCTGCTGGTGGTACTGCTGATCTCCTCGAAAGGAGCGGCGGGGGTGACTGGTAGTGGCTTTATCGTGCTGGCAGCGACCATTTCGGCGGTGGGCCATCTGCCACTGGCTGGTTTGGCGCTGATCCTGGGGATCGACCGCTTTATGTCCGAAGCGCGGGCGTTGACCAACCTGATCGGTAACGGGGTTGCCACCGTGGTGGTCGCCAAATACTGCAAGCAGCTGGACGAGAAGAAAATGGATGCAGTGCTCGGCGGCAAGGTCGGGCAACTGGAAGCGGACAGGGCGTAAGCGCTGTTTCCCCCGCACGGCCGCGTTGGCTGGTGCGGGGGCAATAAAAAAACGGCCAATCGGCCGTTTTTTTGTGCTGATACCGCAAGTATCAGCTCTTCACTGCAGGGCGCTGATTACAGGCTCTGGGTGAAAGTACGGGTAACCACGTCACGCTGCTGTTCCGGGGTCAGGGCGTTGAAACGCACTGCGTAGCCAGATACACGGATGGTCAGCTGCGGGTACTTCTCCGGGTTTTCGATAGCATCTTCCAGAGTTTCGCGACGCAGCACGTTGACGTTCAGGTGCTGGCCACCTTCAACAGCAGGCTCAGCCTGAACCGGCAGTTCGCGGTATTCGAACTGACCCAGGTCAGCCAGTTGCACTTCTTGATCGGCAGCGAAAGCATCGCCTTTGACGCAGATGCAGCGAGCTTGTTGCTTCTCTTCGTCCAGCAGCCAGAAAGAGTTCAGCAGAGCGGTATTGGCGGCCTGGGTGATTTGAATGCCTTTGATCATGGTATGACTCCTCAATGGGAACGCGAATCCAACTGTAAGGAAATTACCCTGATGTATTTAAGCAACCGAGAATATCGACGACTTAAAGGGCCCTTGCCTTACACCTTTTCTTTGATGGGGTCATATATACCACGGTGGTAATATTACCAAAATTGATCTAGATCAAGAAAATCCGACAAAGCACCATTTCAATGGGATTAAATTCTTGAGTTGAATCAAAAATAGGTCATTTTTCTGATTTTGTAAGATATCCGAATTATGCATCTTTTATCTCGTTAATCTAGTAATTTAACTACATCTTTTGTGCTTTTTTCTGAGGTTAATTGAGAGGTTGGCTACACTCAGCAAAAAAAGCGAGGAGAGTGCCGGGTGAATAATGGGTGGCGAAAGTGGGCATGGCTGGCCCTGTTTTGTTGCTGGGCAAGCAGTGTTGCGGTGCGGGCCGAGACAGTGCGTATTGCTGTGGGCGAGTGGCCACCTTATATCAGTGAGGCGCTGCCCAATCAGGGCTTTCTCTGTGAGGTGGTGCGCCAGGCCTTTGCCGAAGAGGGGCTCGATGTCAGCTTTCACTTCTATTCCTGGGCCGAGGCTTACCGACTGACTCTGGAGGGGCGCTATGTGGTCACCATGCCCTGGTTTCGCTCCCGTGAGCGGGAGCAGCTTTTCTATCTCTCCGCCTCGCTCGGCCATTTCACCACTCGCCTGATGACGCTGACCGGTACGCCCGCGGTCAATCTGGGTGAGCTGAAACACGAGCCGGTCGGGGTGACCCGTGGCTACTTCTATGGCGATGGTTTTGCCGCCCGTCAAGCCGGGCTCACCCTCGAGTGGTCAGATTCTGATGAGGAGAGCATGGGCAAGCTGCTTGACGGGCGGATCCACTATCTGGTGATGGATGAGCAGGTGGCACAGACTCTGTTCCAGCAGGCGCTCGTTCGTCATCCCCAATCGCTGTCACTGACCGGTGCCGCCGACCCCATCTGGTCGCAACCGGGATACCTGCTGATGCGCAAGGCTGACCCTGAGGCGCGCCGTCTGATGCTGCTGTTCAATACCGGGCTGCGCAAGCTGGAGCGCTCGGGGCGCCTAGCCAGGCTCTGGAAAGCGTGAGCCACGGTTGCGTCTTGCGGGCTGGCCCCCTATCCTGAGCCCTTCGCCGTATCAAGTGAGGAGGCCGGGGTGCTGACCTGGAGTGATGTAATTGGCTCTGAGAAAGAGCAGGACTATTTCAAGAGTACGCTGGCAACCGTCAGAGCCGAGCGGGAAGCGGGCAAGGTGATCTACCCGCCAGCTACCGATGTGTTCAATGCCTTCAAGCTGACCGAGCTGGATCAGGTCAAGGTGGTGATCCTGGGCCAGGACCCCTACCACGGCCCCAATCAGGCGCACGGGCTCTGTTTCTCCGTTCTGCCCGGCGTGCGTACGCCTCCCTCACTGGTCAACATCTATAAAGAGATGCAGCGTGACCTGCCAGGTTTCGTCACACCCAATCACGGCTTTCTCGAATCCTGGGCCAAACAAGGTGTCTTGCTGCTCAACACCGTGCTGACGGTGCAGGCCGGTCAGGCCCATTCCCACGCCCATCTGGGATGGGAGACCTTTACCGATCGGGTCATCGAGCAGATCAATGCCAGTTGTCAGGGTGTGGTGTTCCTGCTGTGGGGTGCCCACGCCCAGAAGAAGGGACGTTTCATCGACCGCCAGCGCCACTATGTGCTGACCGCGCCGCACCCGAGCCCCCTCTCTGCCCACCGCGGTTTCATCGGTTGCGGTCACTTTAGCGAGACCAATCGCTTGCTGGAACAACAGGACAAGAGTCCGATAGAGTGGAAATCTGTCTGCATCCCACTTGATTGAGTGCAAAGTTCGGGCGACAAATGACCGTATACTCAGGGACATAAGATTTATTCAGAGCCAAGGAGTGCCCATGTTATCCAGTCTGCACAAGGACCATCTCAACATCGCCCGACTTTTGGAGCTGCTCAAGCACAAGCTGGCAGCCATCCGTGCCGAAGAGCCCATCAGCTATTTTCTGGTGCGCGATGTCATCGACTACCTGCGGGAGGTCTCTGACAAGTACCACCATCCCAAGGAAGACCTCATCTATGACTACTACCTGAAATATCGGGTGGTGGAGGGTGAGGTCGCCAACCGCCTGCAGGAGGAGCACGTCAAGCTGCTGGAGGCCGGGGCCGATCTCAAGGAGATGGTGGAGATGATCCTGATGGATGCGGTGATCCCCCTCGATCAGTTCACCACCAAGCTGGAGCGCTTCGTGGAACTGCAAGAGGCGCACATGAACTACGAAGAGGGGGTGATCTTCCCCCATCTGCGTGACTCCCTGACCGAGGATGACTGGCGTCATCTTGAGCAAAACTGGCAGAACCGCGCCATTGGCGACCCCCTGTTCGGGGCCGAGGTGAGCCAGCACTTCCAGGCACTGGCCAAACGCCTCTCTCTGCCGCTCACTAACGGCTAAGACGAGCCCGTACCCGCCGCGTGGCAGGTATTGTGTGAGTGCAACTTGAGTGAAAACAGAAAGGCCTCCATCCGGAGGCCTTTTGCATGGTGGTGTCCCGTCCTGAATATGGTTTACACCTGTCCCCCCAATAAATGGAGAACCCGATGGGACAAGGTGTGAAACGGACACAGCGCGATTACTCGCTGACTTTTAAACTGGCACTGGTCGAGCAGATTGAAAAAGGCGAGCTCACCTACAAACAGGCTCAGGTGCGTTATGGCATTCAGGGCCGCTCCACCGTTCTGGTATGGTTGCGTAAACATGGTCGGCAAGATTGGAGCCAGGGGGGCTTCTGTACGTGCCGGCAGGAGCATCACCATGCCTGACCCCGACAACCAGACGCCAGAACAGCGCATCAAGGAACTCGAGCAGCAGCTGGCCCTGATGAGCCAGAAGGCCCAGTTCTTTGAGGCCGTCGTCGATGTACTGAAGAATGACTACGGCGTCTCCATCGTAAAAAAGCGACCCGGCAAGTCCTCTCGCAGCGGCAAGTCGAGAGGCTGACCATCGTCAGGGCTTGCCTGTTTCAGGGGATAAGCCGGCAGGCTTACTACAAGCGCAATCGGGTCGCCGACGAGCGCCATGCACAGGGATTGCAGGTGGTGCGTTTTGTGCGTCAGGTTCGACTGCGACAACCTCGGGTGGGCACCCGCAAGCTGCATTATCTGCTGCAGGGTCAGGATGATGGCGGGCTCAAGGTCGGGCGGGACAGGCTGTTTCAGATATTGGCCGAGCACCGCCTGCTGGTGCCGCCTAAGCGGGCGTATCACAAGACCACCCACAGTTTTCACCGTTTCTACCGTCATCCCAACTTGCTCAAGGCGGGACCAGAGCAGGTTACGCCGGTGGCCCCGAAGCAGGTCTGGGTCGCAGATATCACCTATCTGCCAGCCAGGAGCGGGCCGCTGTACCTGAGCCTGGTGACGGATGCGTACTCACGCAAGATAGTGGGCCATCACGTGCACGAAGGGATGCACGCGGAGTCGGTGGCGATGGCGTTCAAGAAAGCCCTGAAGCAACGGCGTGGCAGCGGTGAACTCATCCTCCACTCGGACCGCGGCGTGCAGTATTGCTCGGGGCTGTATCAGTCACTACATGAACGGTACGGGGTGAAATGCTCGATGACGGATGGGTATGACTGTTACCAGAATGCGTTGGCGGAGCGGGTGAACGGGATTTTGAAAGGAGAGTTATTGTTGCAAAGCCCGCAGGATTTGACGCAAGCGCGGGAAATGGTGCGTGAAGCGGTGGATATTTACAACGAGGAGCGGCCGCATCATGCGTTGAAATACAGAACCCCCGATGCGGTACATAGGGGGTCTGAGTAGAGAAATGCTAGTTGAAAAGTGTAAACCTATTTCAGGACTAGACATGGAGCAAGCTTACGCCTGTGGTTTCAGGAAGTTGCGATAGAGCATATAGAGGTGGGCCGAGCTCCAGCTGAAGTTACTGGCCCCCTGCATGGCGCCGGTCTCCGGATTGTAGTTTTCGCGGATGGGGCCGCTGCCCGCCAGTCCTTCGGCATTGTTGAACAGCTTGTTGACCAGTGCCTCGGCATCGCTGCGATAGCCGTAGTTTTCGAGCCCCTTCACCCCGAAGTAGAACTGATCGAGCCATACCCAGCCGCGCCAGTAGATATTGGGGTCGTAGGCCGGGTTGGTCAGCGCGGCTGTGCCCAGCGGGATCTTTGTGTTGAACTCCTGGGTGTTGAGCATCACCTCGCGCACCCGCGCCGCTTTCTCCTTGTCGGCGATCTCTGCCCAGAGCGGGCTCCACCCTTCGCAGTCAACATAATGAGGCTGCATTGAATTCTCGAATGAGGCACAATATGGGCCGAAATATTGATTGTATGACTCCATTTGGAGAGCCTTGGTTTGTGGACATTTTCTCAATGGTGAGGCGATTGGATAGCTGGATAAGAGAGCCTGTCTTTTGCTGAAAAATGCCTAGAGAGAAACAGTATTCCCCAGGGAAAACTGCCTCAAAACTCAAATAAAAGTAACTGGTTGCTTATTGAATGGCCTGGGTATGCGTGTGACCGCACGTGGTGTGATGATGATTTTTGCCCAACTCAATATTAAGACCAGTCCCGAGATATTCCTGATGTGCTGGTATTTATCATGGAATTGTTTATCAACGTGGTCCTTAGCGTTTTGTCTATTGACTTGCGGTGATTTGAGGGGCTGGCAATAAATCTTGCTATTTCAGGTAAACATAACAAAAAAAGGGATAAGTAATGATTAGGATGCCTATATGTAGGCCAACGGTGCTGGCGATGGCCATAACCTTGTCGATGACGGGGTGTGCAACCATCGATAAGCAAGTGGCCGAGAATGATAGTTGGGTAAGCTGTGCCGGTGGTGGCCTGCTAGGCGCTCTTGCTGGTGCTGCGATTGGTGCCACTCAAGGCGGTAACGACAAGGTGCTCATTGGGGCAGTTGCCGGTGCTGCTGTGGGTTGTGGCGGCGGCCTTTGGTACAAAGATCGAGTTGATCGGTTGCAAAAAATAGCCAAAGAAGAAGGCTTAAAAATGCAGGTTCGTGAACTGCAAGTGGCTGCCGCCCAAGAGCAGCAGAAACAGAAGGACAAACCTACAGCCGTGGGACTTGAAGCGTCTATAGAGTACGCCGAGATGTTCCCGGTAGGCTCCGCGACCCTTACCACCGAAGGCTATCGGAAAATGACCCGTGTGGCGCAAGAGTTTGCCAGCAAGCGGGAAGATCAGTCCAAACTACCCGAGAATCAACGTAGAAAGGTGCTGGTGGTCGGCCATACCGATTCTGCTGGCGCTGCTCAGTTCAATCAGCGCCTCTCTGAAGAACGAGCTCGGGCGATGGGCCAGATACTGGCTGCAGCCGGGGTGCCTCGTAGCGATATCTACTACCAGGGGGCAGGTTCTTCCCGACCGATAGCCAGCAATGATAGCGAAAATGGTAGAGCACAGAACCGCAGGGTCGAGTTGGTCGAGGTGCAAAATGAGGCCTTGCTGGTCAAGCGTGTGAGTGAGGAACGTGCCAGTCCCAAATATTTAGCTCATGGCACTGGTTCTGCGAGTAAGGTCGTATTGGCTGCCACTACCACTGCGGTGACCCAAAAGATTATGAAGGCTGAAACAATACCCGCTAAGTCTGCTAACACGGCCGAGTCGATGACTACTGCTGCAGCCCCCCTCAAGGATAAGCCGGTCGCTCAGCCTAAGTCGGATGACGTTTTCCCCCCTTCATCGAATGCCAGTGGTTCTGTAACGGTCAAACTGGCCGGCAAGGGAACCATCGACTTTGGTGGCCATTTGGTTACTGACAATTCCTCACTGCTGACCGGCAGCATTGCGCCCAAAACCCCCACCTTCTCCATTATCACTCCGGCTTACGCAAGCGCTCCTATCAGTTCTTGTATCGGCGATCTGCCTCGTGTGGAGGGCCAGGTTAAGAACCTGGCGAATGGCCAACCGCTGGCGGAACATTCTACAGAAGAATACTTCCCTGGCCTCAATGGCAAGCCATGGGTTGCTGCCGTGAATGGTCATGTGGCATCGGTGGGACCGGTTGCGGTCCTGCGTGACGAAGCGAAAGTGGCTAAGCAGCCCGCAATGCAGTTCATCCCAAATTACAAAAAATCCAAAAAGCAGACCGCCAAGGTTGAATCAGTCGCCAATACCTACGAAGGGGAGACTCAAATCCTCTATCGGGTGTTCGCCGTCAATCAGGCTGCTTCGCCAGTGTCATGCATGGACGTTGTGTTCGACAAACGAACTGGTTCCGCGGTTGCGGGCGAAATTTATTATCCGAAGCAGGGTGACGCCTACGTGGCCCAATACCTGCCCAAGCGTCGTTAAGGGAACTAGATATGTTTGAAAATATTATTCACGCCCTGTCGGGTGCCTGGCACATCATCAGTCTGGTGATCGGTTTGATGGTTGCAGTCGTGACAGCCATCGTTTACTGGTACGAAGTAAAATACTGGCACATGGAGATGCGGCTTCGTATGCCGTGGTTTGGCCGCATCGCGGCTTGGGTAAGGAACCCCGGCGAAAACGAGAAGTCATCCGAGGACAACCCCAATGCGGTAGGTTTCAACCCGGGTGAGAAAGGTGTATGTAGTGCATATGACACCTTCTACAAGATGTATCAGCCCTCGGAAGAGAACTTCAAACGCAATCTGGATTATCTGGGAAAAGCGGATGAGGCGGATCGGTCTGAGAAAGGGTTAGGGATCTGGCTACTCATGATCGTCCTGATGGTGATAGAAGCATCTGCCTTTGGTTATGCGTTAGCGCCGTTTGCCCTCACCATGGCGACCCCCAACACCGCTATTGTTGGCGCTTTTTTCCTAGGTTTGGTTATCTCAATCATTGCCTTGGCTCTGTCTGAGCTTGCAGGTCGCCAGCTTTACCGTAACGGGGTAGTGAACAAAATCCTCTCTTACGAGTCGATCCGCGATGGTGCAGACATGACCAAGACTCTCAACGCCACCATCGACAATACCTATGACGACAATGGCGCTAAACCCTTCCAGCAATTACTGAACCGGATCAATGTGCCAATCGATAAATACGGGCAGCCGCAGCGCCGCTTCTCGATCATTGCCGGGTACGGGATCTTTATCATAGGGCTGGCAGTCGCCGCGTTCTGGGTTCGAACCGAAACCCTGAACCAGCAGGAAGCATTGCTGGTCGAGAATCCGACTGCTGTCATCCAGAGTACTGATGACTTCCCGGTTGCATCTGGTGAGGACGAGATTCCTTTGCCATCCGATATGGCAGAGTTGTCCGCCAGTTCCAGCCAGAAGTCCGCACAAGACCAGATTGATGCCATCCATCGTGCTTCGCTGGTGACCTTTGCTGTGTTATCGGGGTTGTTCGTTTTTATTCAATTTACTTCAACCTTCCTTGCATTTAGGCACAGCTTTGCTGGAACGTACTCTCGTGGGGCTTGGGAGATGACTCATAAGTACAATAGTGCCTCCGAGTTTGTAAGACACCACAAGATCAAAGCTGACGCTATTGCCCAAGACGCTCAATCTTCCTTGGCGAAGTTGCAGTCGTTGCAGGACAAGGTGTTCAGAGTGAGCGGCAAGACGAAGGACAACCTGAGTCATAACAAAGACAGTCGTACTTTCCTGCGCTACGTGGAAGAGCAGGAGAGTATCGATCATATCAAGAAAAACCGTGAGATTGGCAAGCAAGGTACCAATCTGATCCGCAACTATGTCAAGAAGACCCTAGACGACTTGGACGCCGCCACAAAAGCTGGGGATAACCAGCGGATCGAAGAGATCATCGCTATTGCCGGACCTCGCTTCGAGGCTATCAATGACCCGGAGCTCAATGGTGAGAAGGAGCGCTTCTACGCCGTGGTCAATTTCTTCAGTGCCAAAGCGCCCCCCGTCCAGACTCCCCAGCCCATACAGCTCTTCCCCAAGCCGGTGTCGGAGCCAGTAATAACTACACCGGTTGTCGCAATAGAACAGCCAGAAAAAGAGCGAGAGGCACTTGCCGTCAACAGCAAGATGGCGAGTTTTAATCCTCATGCCTGGGGTGACCTGACTCAGTTCGATGAGGATGATATGGAATACGTTGCCAACAAGAAGGGTGCGTTAGTGGAAGATCTTAAACGGGCTCGTCGCCTGCAGCTCTTGGACAAGGTGGAAGCGTGATAACTCTGAAACACTTCCTGACTTTGGCAATGTTACTGCCTGTGGTCGTAATGGCAGCGGAGCGCAACGACCTGAGCAGTTGCTATCAACAGGCTAGGATTACCGAGTTCAAGCCTGCGCCCTCGGGTCGTATGTTGTCGGTTGTGGTGGATCAGACCACGCCGCTCACGCCGGATCTGCAGCGTACCGCTTGGGATCATATCAAGCGATTCCTGCAGCCGGGCGATCAGTTGCGTCTGTACTCCTTCTCCGCTTATTTGGAAGGTCACTACATGCAGCTCAAATATGCAGGACAGTTGGAGAAAGGGCTCGACCAGTCGACACTGGGTGATGTGCCAATGATGAGTGCCAAGAAGCTCGACCAATGCCTCGCGGCCCAGCCGAAGCAGATGTTGCAGCAGTTTGGTCAGCGTTTCGTGCAGACCATGGGCAAATCCTCCACCGATATCCCGCGCAGCGAGATCCTGTTTAGCCTCAAGGCGGTGAGTGACGACATCCGAGCGGCTGATGGCGTGAAGGAAAACATCATTCTGCTGATGTCTGACATGCTGGAATACAGCGACTTTGGTAGCTTCTATCAAGCCAAAGGGATCCGTGATATTTCCCCAGCAGTGGAGCTAGCCAAGGTCGAAAAGGCTAATCTAGTCGCTGACTTCAACGGTGCCAGGGTTTATGTGCATGGGGCTGCCTTTGTGCCAACCGATACAAAGAACGGCTATCGAAGTGGCAAGATGATCCAGAATCTAGAATCCTTCTGGAGTCAATATTTCCAACGGTCAAACGGCCAGCTCATCGCATTTGGGCATCCAGAGCTCACGGTCTCTGTGCAGTAACGCAGCGCTAAGCTGGTTGGGGTAAAAGCACCACCAGTTAATGCCAGTCTGTTAAATCTGACTGTCATTATTTTTACTGTGCTGACTTTACTCGCGGCATGGGCCATATAAAAAAACCGGCATCATGGATGCCGGTTTTTGTTGGACGATGAGAGGTGCGGCTTAGCGCAGGATCATCTCGTCACGGCCCGGGCCGACGGAAACCATCGGAACCGGTACGCCGAGCAGCTCTTCGATACGCAGCACGTACTGCTGGGCCGCTTTGGGCAGCTCTTCGAAAGTGCGGCAGCCGGTGATGTCTTCGCTCCAGCTTTCCATCTGCTCGTAAACCGGCTTCAGGGCAGCGGTTTGCGGCCAAATCGGGTTCTCGGTGTGGGCACCTTCGTAAGCCACGCAGATCTTCAGATCCGGCAGACCGGTCAGGCAGTCCAGCTTGGTCAGAGCTACTTCGGTGGCGGCTTGCAGCTCGACACCGTTCTTGGTGGCGACGGCGTCGAAGTAACCGACATCACGGGGACGGCCGGTGGTGGCACCGAACTCGTTGGTGATCTTGCGGAACTCGTCCTGGTTATCCATGGCGGTCAGCAGGGTGCCGGTACCGACAGAGGAGCTGAATGCCTTGGCTACAGCGATGACGCGCTCCGGGCGCAGACCTGGCAGACCGCCACCGATACCGGCGTAGGCGCCAGATACGTGGGAGGAGGTGACCCAGGGGTATTCGCCGTAGATCAGGTCACGGCCAGCGCCCAGCTGGGCTTCGAACAGCAGGGTCTTGCCTTCAGCCTGCAGCGCTTTGAGCGGCATGCTGACGTTGCACACGGCGTCGATCCAGGGTGCAGAGACTTCCAGCAGCCAGTCAGCCATCTCCTGGGCAGTCTGGGTGAATTCGAAGGAGGGGTAGATAGCCTTCATCTGCGGCAGTTTCCAGTCCAGCATGAACTGGATGCGCTCGACCAGTACGTCCGGCTGTTTCAGCCAGCCGACCAGGATCGCTTTTTTCATCACGCGATCGCCGTAGGCAGGGGCGATGCCCTGACGGGTGGAGCCATAGGCGCCGTCACCCAGACGTTGCTCTTCCAGGGTATCTTCCAGTGCGTGCAGCGGCAGGCAGAGGGTTGCGCGGTCAGAGATGGCCAGCTTCGGAGTCACGCCGGAGGCTTTGACTTCCTCGAGCTCGACGGTCAGTTTCTCGGGGCTGATCACCATGCCCGGGCCGAGGACAACCAGGCAATCCGGGTTGAATACGCCACTCGGAACCTGGTGCAGCTTGAAGGTGCCAAGGTCGTTGACCACGGTGTGGCCAGCGTTGTTGCCGCCCTGGAAGCGAATGCTGGCGCCAGCTTGACCTGCCAGATAATCCACGATGCGGCCTTTGCCTTCATCACCCCAGTTAGCACCTACGACTACGATAGACGACATGACTCTTTCTCCTAAGACGTTAGGCGTCCATCCTAGGAGCCTGATGCGGATTAGAAAAATTAATTATCTTTATAATTCCGATAAGAGAACCATATAATTATGGCCAATTAAGCGGCAAACCGTCCGATTTTGCCTGGCAAGCCCCGCACATCGCGGGTTGAGGGACTCTTATGCTGGATATTCACTGGCTGCAAACCTTTGTCACCCTGGCCCGATTGCAACATTTTGGCCAGACCGCCACCGAGCTGCACATGACCCAGCCCAATGTCAGCCTGCATATCAAGCGGCTGGAGCAGGCGACCCGGGTGCGGCTGATCGAGCGCAGTCCGTTTCGCCTGACGCAGGCGGGGGAGCGGCTGCTGCAAAGCGCCGAGCGCACCATCGCCGAGTTGCAGCTCTGCCAGTCCGATCTCAATGCCCTCAACCAGCTGAGTCAGGGGACGCTGGCCATCGCCGCCAGCGACATCATCTCCCGCCTGCTGCTTATCCAGCCGTTCCAGCGCTTCAAGCGGGAGTTCCCCGGCATCGACCTCACTTTGTTCAACACCACTTCGGATCAGGCGGCCGAGCTGGTCAAGGCGGGCAAGGCGGATCTGGGTTTTGTCATGGCGCAAAAGCGCAGCGAACCGCTCTTCTATACCGAGCTGCAACAGGTGACCTGGTGCGCGCTGGGCCACGGCCTTGCCCGCTGGCAGGCGCGGGCGGTGGCGGGGGAGAGCGACCCCCTCGACGAGCCGACCCTGATCCTGCTCGGTCACGACACCCGCACCCGGGCGTTGATCGACCCGTCCCTGCCGCTACTGGCCTTGCCCCCCTGCCGCATCATGGAGGTGGGCAGCGTGGACGCCCAGCTCGATTGGGCCGAGGCGGGCTTTGGTGTCGCCATCGTGCCGGACTTTTCCCTGCATCCGCGCCTCAACCTCACCGCGCCGGTCACCAGCCTCGGCGATTTTCCCGGGACTAGTCTGGGTTATGTGGTGCGTCAGAATCAGGTGTTGTCGCGGGCCATCAAGCAGTTGCTGCACTGGGTGGAGGAGGAGATCCAGAAGCCCAACCCCTATCTGACCCGGGTGATAGAGCCATAGCAGTACGGCAAGGTGAGCAGGCCTATCGGGGTGACTGTGCCGCCATCAATTGCGTCACTATCGAACGCGCGTAAACAATCAGGGCAGCCGAGGCTGCCCTGATGCATTTGTTGGCGCTGACCACTCAGGGCTGCAGCGGCGTGGCTGTGCTGGCGGCAGGGGAGGGCAGTGTATCGGTTTTATCCTGCGGTGGGGTTTCGCCAGTCACCGCGCTGCTGGCAGGCTGGATTGCTTGCTCTTGCGGCGCAGTGGCCGCAGAGGCGCCTTGTGGCAACTGAGTCGAAACGGCAGCCGATGGTGATGGAACCGTTGACGCTGCGGCAGAGGGAGCCACTATTTCCCCCTCTGTGGTCGGCGTAGCAGTGAGCTCGGGGGTGACCTCGAGCGCCTCTTCGGGCAAGGGATTAACCTCTGTGGCTTCTGTGGCTTCTGTGGCTTCTGTGGCTTCTGTGGCCACTGCGGCACTGCTGGTGGCGGTCGCGTTGGAGGGCGCCTCAATGGGCGTTGTCGTCCCGTCGGCGGCACTCACCTGCTCTGTCGTGGGCGCCGCCTCCGAGGTCGCTGGTGTTAACGGCTCCGGCATCAGCTGTTCCGCGGTTAACTGCTCGGGGGTCAGTGGCAAGGGGGCTGGCGGTTGATCCGACATTCCCGCATGGAGGGGCAGCTCGGTTTGCGCCTGCAACTGCTCGGGGGTCACCTTGCTCAGGGCAGGATGCAGCCGACTGAACTGTTTGACCCGGGCCAGCAGAGTATCGCGCACAGTTCGGACGATGGGGTCCGGCAGGCTGGCCAGCGCCACCAGTTCGGCACTCATCCCGATATTGTTGATGGCGGTGGTCTGCCCCGGATAGAGGTTGGCGGCGATACGGCTGCGCTGGTAGTAGGGGTGTTGCTTGAGCAGCCTGTCGATCTGCTCCCCTTCGATGGGGATGAGGCGCACCTTGCAGCGGCTGATCAGGTCGCCGACCGCCAGACTGGGGTGACCGGCAACCACAAACGCGGCATCCAGCGAGCCATCGCACAGCCCTTCCAGCGGTTCGCTGTCCGATTTAAGTTGATAGGCAGCAAACTGCCCGGGTTGCCATCCCATGGCTGCCATCAGGGCCTGACTGGTGATCTGCTCACCGGCTCCGTTGTTGCCCGGATAGACCCGTTTCCCTTCGATATCTGCCAGGGTGGTGATGCCGCTATTGGGGGCAGCCAGCAGGGTTAACGACTCCTGATAGAGGCGAAACAGGCTGCGCAGCTCATTGTTGGCCCCCTGCCCGCTGAAGGGGCCGGTGCCGTGCAGGGCGTGGTGCAACACATCGGATTGCACCAGTGCCAGCTGTACGTCCCCCTTGTCGAGAGCCTTGAGGTTGGCCATCGAGCCACGGGTGCTCTGCACGGTGCAGCTGTCCCCATGCAGGGCATGGCCGGCATTGAGCACCCGGCAGATGGCGCCACCGGTCGGGTAGTAGACCCCGTTGAGCGGGCCCGTTCCGATAGTCAGCGCCTGGCTGCCAAAGGGGAGCAGCGCAGAGAGTGCACAGAGTGGGAGCAGAAGGTGATGCAAGATCCGTAGAGACATAATTGACCGTTGACTGAGTTGACCGCTGGCTGATGACACAGGCAAAAAGGGATGGGGCTTGCCCATCCCGTTGCTGGCTGATCAGGGCTTGCTGTGGTTGAGGATTGCCCGCTCCATCCGCGCCAGCGCGTCGGTCAGCCGTGCCCTGGTGCAGCCGAAGTTGAGCCGCACGAACTGACCGTCGCCAAACTGGGTGCCGGGGGAGAGACCAACGCCGGCCTGCTCGAAGAAGGCGATGGGATCGGCAAGGCCAAGGGCGCTCACATCAATCCAGGCCAGATACGTCGCCTGATGGTTGGCCAGCTTGACGCCGGGCCAGCGGGCAACCGCCTGCTGGATCAGGGCCAGATTGGCCGCCAGATAGTCGAGCTGCTCGGTCAGCCACTGTTCGCCACCCTCATAGGCCGCTTCGGCGGCGACAAAGCCCAGCAGGTTGACGTCGGCGCTGATGCCGCGCATCGCCTGTTGCAGCCTGAAGCGCAGACGGGCGTTGGGGATAATGGCGAAGGAGCAGCAGAGACCGGCGATATTGAAGGTCTTGCTCGGGGCCATCATCACAGCGCAGCGCTCGGCTGCTTGTGCACTGATGGCGCCGTAGGGAATGTGGCGGGCATTCTTATCCAGCAGCAGATCACAGTGGATTTCATCGGAGCAGATCACCAGATTGTGGCGCGCAGCGATGGCATCGATGGCCAGCAGCTCGTCACGGGTGAAGATGGTGCCGCCCGGGTTGTGAGGGTTGCAGAGCAGCAGCAGATCTGCGGCGGGAGCCTGACGCTCCAGCTCTTCAAGATCCAGCACCCAGCGACCGGCTTCCTCAATCATCGGCACGGTGAGCAGGGGACGATCATTGAAGCCCGGCGCCTGCAGGAAAGGGTAATAGACTGGCTTGGGGGTGATGATACCGCGGCCATGCTGGCTCCACGCCTTGCAGGCAAGGTTGAGCCCCGGCACCACGCCGGGCAGGAACACCAGCCATTCGGGCTCGATTGCCCAGCCATAGCGGGTCGCCATCCGTTCGATAATGAGTTCGATCAGGCGCGGCGAGGGGCGTGAATAGCCGAAAATGCCGTGGGCGACCCGTTTGGTCAACGCCTCAATCACGGACGGGGGGGAGACAAAGTCGGTATCGGCAACCCACATGGGCAGCACATCCTGACCCTTGTACTTGTCCCATTTCAGGCTCATGGTGCCACTGCGGTCTACTTCCTGATCAAAATCAAACATGCGAACTCCTTGTGCTGGCAGGATGGGCTTTCACTCTACGGGGTCGCGGCCTCCCTCGCAAGGCGCACACCTGCTTATGCCATCCTTGAGCCCGCTCTTGATAGTGACATAAGATAGGCGCCGAATTTTCATACGGCTGCCGCCCGTTAGCCCGTATCGTCCTTCCAATCAGTGGTAACCCTATGAGCTTGTCGATAGCGGCGGTCAAACGCCCGGACCCCGTCTCTCTTTCGTTTCTTGCCGTGACCTTTATGACCGGCGTCGCGGTGGCACTGCAGGTGCCTACCTTAAGTCTGTTTCTGGCCGAAGAGGTGCAGGTGCGCCCCTTTCTGGTCGGACTCTTCTATACCATCAACGCTGTGGTGGGCATTCTGGTCAGCCAGTGGCTGGGCCATCGCTCCGACAACAAGGGGGATCGCAAGCGACTGATCCTGCGCTGCTGCTTTGCCGGGGTGGCGCTCTCCTTGCTGTTTGCCTGGAACCGCAACTACTGGTTGCTGGCGAGTCTAGGGGTGATGCTGGCGGCGCTGGCGGCCACTGCCAGTCCGCAGCTGTTTGCGCTGGCGCGGGAGTACTCCGACAGCCGCAACCGGCGGGCTGACATGTTCAGCTCGGTGATGCGAGCCCAATTTTCGCTGGCCTGGGTCATAGGCCCGCCCATCGCCTTCGCGCTAGCCATCGGCTACGGCTTCGAACTGATGTACTTGGCCTCGGCACTGGCCTACCTGCTCTGCGCCCTGGTGGTGTGGCGCTGGCTCCCCTCTCTGCCTTTGCCCAAGATGGCCGAAGAGACAGAGCGGGTCAGCAGCTGGCGGGATCCGGCGGTGCGGGCGCTCTTTATCGCCTCCACCCTGATGTGGACCTGTAACAGCATGTACCTCATCAATATGCCGCTCTATATCACCCGGGAGCTCGGGATGGATGAGAAGCTTGCCGGTATCCTGATGGGCACGGCGGCGGCGCTGGAGATCCCCTTCATGCTGCTGGCGGGTTACTACACGGCGCGCTTTGGCAAGCGCCCCATGATGTTGCTGGCGGTGCTGGCTGGCGCGGCCTTTTACACAGGTCTGGTGACCCTCACCGACCAATACGCCCTGATCGCCTTGCAGCTGTTCAACGCCATCTTCATCGGTATCGTGGCGGGGATCGGCATGTCTTATTTTCAGGATCTGATGCCGGGGCGGGCCGGGGTAGCGACCACCCTGTTTGCCAACAGCATCCGCACCGGCTCCATCATGGCGGGGGCCATCGCCGGTGTGGTGGCGGAGGTGTGGAGTTTCCACGGGGTCTTTATGGTGGCGTTGGGATTGGCACTGGTAGCACTGGCCGCCAGCTGGCGGGTGCCCAACGTCTGACGGGGGGCTGGCTGTTATTTGTCGTGCTGGGGCTGGGCGTGCGGGAGCAGCGATGATTCGCCCTGATATTCGTTGCGCAGGCAGCGCAGCAGCAGCTCGGTCGCTGGGCCGAGGGATTCGGGGGAGAGGGTCAGCAGATAGGTGTAGAGGTGGCGCTCGTTGCCGCTCTCCAGATCCAGCTGTATGAGTGAACCTTCCGCTAGCTCTCGCTCAACCAGATGGCGCGGCAGCCAGGCATAGCCGAGGCCGAGGCGCAGCATGGCGAGCACTTCGTGGTAGTGGGTTGCCTTCCAGCCGGTGTCATCCGCATCGTTCCAGTCCACCGAGCGGTGAATGGGGGGATGAAGGCTGATCTGGTTGTGGCTGGTCAATACATCGCTGCGGATGGGCCCCTCCTCTTGCGCCAGCGGATGGCTGGCGGCGCAGAGGGGCAGCAGGCATACCTCGTCCAGCAGCAGACCGGTGCGATCGCCGGGCAGGTGCTCGGAGAGCATCAGATCCCCCGGTTGCAGGGCGTTGAAGTGGCAGTGAATGCGTTCGTGCAGGTTGACCCGGCAACCCCGGCTGCGGGGATAGAAGCTGGCCAGGGCCCGATAGAGGCGATCCCTTGGTTGCAGCGCCGAGACATAGAGGTTGATCTGCGGCTCCCACTGCCGCTCCAGGTTGTTGGCCAGATTCTCCAGCTCCTCCACCTGTTGGCTCAACTGACGGGCCCGCTTGAGGAAGATCTCGCCCGCCGGCGTCAGCACCGCCTTGCGGCCGCGCACCTCCAGCAAGGGCACCCCCAGACTCTGCTGCAACTTTGCAACCGCATGATTGAGGGAGGACTGGCTCTTGTTCAGCGCCTCGGCCGCCTGGGCGTAGCCGCCGCAGTCGACCACCGCCTGAAAGATCCGCCATTGCTCAAACGTGCTCTTGGGACGAAACATAGTTCAACCTGATTGGAGATAGGATGGTCAGTGGTTCGAACAGGGAGCCTGTGCCCCCTATTCAATTTAACCCCTGCCGCACAACACTCTGGGTATTTTATTGATTTATTTGGGCTGGGCCACGCAACTTGTTTATTTTGGCTGAGCCACGAAGGTCTGGCCGGTTTTGCCACGGCTGTCCGACCCCATCAGGTAGAGGTAGAGCGGCATCAGGTCGGCCGGGGTCTTGAGGTTCATGGGATCTTCCGCCGGGAAGGCGCTGGCGCGCATCTTGGTACGGGTACCGCCCGGGTTGAGGGTATTGACCCGCACACCGGTGTTTTCCAGCTCGTCGGCCAGCACTTCCATCATCCCCTCGATGGCGAACTTGGAGATGGCATAGGTGCCCCAGTAGGCGCGCCCCTTGCGCCCCACGCTGGAGGAGGTGTAGACGATGGAGGCATCGCCCTGCGTCTTGGCGGTCTGGCGCAGCAGCGGCAGCAGCGCCTGGGTCAGCAGGAATTCCGATTTGACGTTGACCTGCATCACCTCATCCCACTCCTTCTCCTGAATGTGTTCAAACGGAGAGAGGGTGCCAAGCAGACCGGCGTTGAACAGCACGCCGTCGAGGCGGCCAAACTGCTGGGCGAAGGTTTCGGCCATGCCGCGGTAGTGGGCGGCGGTGGCCCCTTTCAGATCCACCGGCACGATGGCGGGCAGCGGATAACCGGCCGCTTCAATCTGGTCATACACGGCTTCGAGTTTGGCGCTGGTGCGGCCGAGCAGGATCACGGTGGCACCGTGAGCGGCGTAGGTGAGGGCGGCTTCGCGGCCGATCCCGTCGCCGGCACCTGTGACCAGAATGACTTTATCCTTGAGCAGATCGCGGGGTGCCTGATAATCGAGCATGACAACTCCTGTTAACAAATTCCGGCCATAAGTGCATGGCAATCGGCGCCAAGTGTACTGATCCGCGCGCCTGTTTGACCAGCCAGCGGCAAGAAAAATGTGAAGAAAATAGAGAGGTTGTGATGCTCGGGTTGGTTTTTCCGGGCACTGGCTGCGATTTTTTGCGCGCATTCGCCAAACTCCCTAGAATGTGACGAAAACCGATCCATTCTGGAGTCCATCGTGACATTTCTGACCGAATATGGCCTGTTTTTGGCCAAGACAGTGACCTTCCTGCTGGCCATCGGCGCCATCATCCTGATGATTGTGAGCACTCGCCAGCCGAAAGCGCGCAAGGGGGAGCTGGTGGTGACCGATCTCTCGAGCGAACTGGAGCAGGGGCAATTTGCCCTCAAGAGCGCGCTCGTTAGCAAGGCCGAGCGCAAGGTGCTGGAAAAGCAGCAAAAAGAGGAGCAGAAAAAACGCGCCAAGGCGGGGGATGAGCGCAGTCGCCTGTTTGTGCTCGATTTCAACGGCAGCATGGATGCCAAAGAGGTGGCCTCCCTGCGCGAGGAGGTGAGCGCGGTGATCGGCGTCGCCCAGCCCGGCGACGAGGTGTTGCTGCGACTCGAATCTGGTGGCGGCGTGGTGCATGGCTATGGCTTGGCCGCTTCCCAGCTGCAGCGACTGCGCGATCGTGACATCAAGCTCACCGTGGCTATCGATAAGGTGGCGGCGAGCGGTGGCTACATGATGGCCTGCGTGGCGGACAAGATCCTGGCTGCCCCCTTTGCCATCGTCGGCTCCATCGGGGTGATCGCCCAGATGCCGAACTTCAACAAGTTGTTGAAAAAGCATGACATCGAATTCGAGATGCACACCGCCGGCCAGTACAAGCGCACCATCACCATGTTCGGCGAGAACGACGATATGGGGCGCGAGAAGTTTCGCGAGGAGCTGGCGGCGATCCACGATCGCTTCAAGGCCTTTGTGGCCGAGCACCGTCCGCAACTCGATATCGATCGGGTCACGACCGGTGAGCACTGGCTGGCAAGTCAGGCCAAGGGGCTGGGGTTGGTGGATACCCTCTGCACCAGCGATGACTATCTGCTGGCGCAGGCCAGCCACCACAAGGTGATCGGCATCAGCTATCGCAAGCCAAAAAGCCTGACCCAGAAGCTGGGGCAGCAGGGCGCGCAGGCGCTCGAGGCGGGATTAGGGCGGCTGTGGCAACAGAGCCCCTGGCGCTAAGCGCTAGCCTGAGGGAAATCCCGTGATAACAAGGCCAGCCGATGCCCATCGGCTGGCCTTTTTGCATCCGGTTGCACCTTGCTGGTGAGCAAAGGTTGTTTCTATTGAGGCCCTCTGTTACAACTGAATGCTTTCCCCGTTTATGACAGGATCTTGTGGTAAGAGCTGCGGGGCATGGAGCATAGCGATGTCATGGAGCACCTTCAGGCAATTTACCCCGCTGGTCTGGATCGTCATTCTGGGTACCTTCATGGTGCGTACCAGCTACTACATGGTGTGGCCCTTCCTCTCCATTCTGCTCTATCGGGAGTATGACCTTTCGGCCACCTTCATCGGCCTGTTGCTGGGTGGCTCGATGGCCCTTTCTACCCTGGTCAGTTTCTACGGCGGCTGGCTCTCTGATCGCTTCGGGCGGCGCAGCATACTGCTGGCCGGTTGTCTGGTGGCGATGATCTGTTTCGGCCTGCTCGGTTTTTCGCACGAGGTGTTCTGGCTCGGGGTCGGGGTGATGGGCAGCGGCCTCTCGTCGGGGCTCATCGATGCGCCCGGCAAGGCGCTGATGGCCGACAGTCTGGCCTCGGCCAAGGCGCGGGAGTTGGCACTGCACCTGCGCTATTTTCTGCTCAACCTGGGGGCGGCGTTGGGGCCGCTACTGGGGGTGACCCTCGGGATCAACGCCCAGCAGGAGACCTTCCTGTTTCTGGTGGTGAGCTATCTGCTGCTGGCGCTGGCCTTTGGCTGGGGATTTCGCCGGGCTGGCAGCACAGGCAAGCCGGGGACTGCCGGGCCCGGCTTGCGGGATGCCATCAAGGTGTTGCTGGCGGATCGCGCCTTCCTGCTGCTGGTGATGGCCAATCTCCTGATGGTGCTGGTCTACTCCCAGTTTCACTCGCCGCTGGTGCAATACCTGACCCGAGCCGGTATGCCGCAGGTGGCCGAGCTGGTTGCCCTGCTGGTGGCGACCAATGCCCTGACCGTGGTGCTGCTGCAGTTTCCGCTGCTGCGGTTGTTGTCACGCTGGCCGGTGCGGGTACGGCTTCATATCGGCATGGCGCTCTTTCTGGCGGCCCAATTGCTCTTTGCTCTGGGGGACCCGACGGTGCGCAGCTACTGGTTTGGCGCCGTGCTGTTGCTCAGCATTGGCGAGACCATCCTGTTCCCCCTGCTCAACGTGCTGATCGACCAGATGGCCCCCACCCACCTCAAGGGGAGCTACTTTGGTGCCAGCGCACTGGCCGGGTTGGGAGGGGCTGCCGGCGCCCTGCTGGGAGGCTGGATCCTCGAGCAGTGGAGCGGTCAGTTGCTCTATGTGCTGATGGCGCTGCTTTGTGTGGCGATTTTTGCGCTTTATGAGTGGGGTGCCAGAGTACAGCGTCCCGCTGTGGCCACGTCTGTGGTTGAGCGGAGCTGACCCGGTTAATGCGGGGATCTGTGATGCTGAATGTTCAGTGCGTGCTACCCGGAGTCTTCTCTTTGAGCGCCTTCTTGGCTGCGTACATCCTCTCGTCGGCGAGCCGGATCAGGTTTAGCCCGTCGTCGTAGTGCTCCGGCCCGGTCTGCACTATGCCGATACTGAGGGTGAGATCGCCCAGCTGTTCCTTGACGGTGTTGACCAATCGTTTGAGATAGATATCCCGCGCCTGACTCTCGTTGCAGTTGGGCAGGATCAGGCAGAACTCATCTCCGCCATAACGAAAGCAGCTGTCTTCGGCGCGAAAGACCTGACGGATGCAGTGGCCGACGATGCGCAGGATCTCGTCTCCGCGCTGGTGACCTTCGGTATCGTTGATTTTCTTGAAGTTGTCGATATCGAGATAGGCGATGGCCATGGGTTCGGCACGGCGCTGACAGGTGCGCAGGCTTAGCAGCAACAGCTCGTTGAGGTGGCGAACGTTGAGCAATCCGGTCAGGGCATCGGTGCGGTTCAGCTCCTCCAGTTGTTTGGTACGCTCGCGTACTTTCTGCTCCAGACTCTTGGCATAGTTCTCTGACTTCTCTCTGGAGGACTCTATTTCCGACACCAGACTGCGAATGTAGGTTTCGAAGACCAGAGTGATGTCGAACAGAAAGAGTTTGTCCAGTGCGGCCAGCATGACGAGACGCTCCGGTTCATCGCGGATCTGCTCGAACATATCCTCGATCAGCAGGGCTTTGAGGGTGTTGATGGCGGCCAGATAGAGCTTGGGTTCGACCCCGATCCGCTTGTGAACCAGCCCGATCCGAAGCCGGTTGTTGACGTACTCCAAATCGTAATGGCCGCTGAAGAGATCGAGCACATAGCGCCGTTGCGCGGTGCGCAACCGTATGAGGGTATCGGCATCCCCGATCAACAGGGCGATTTCGGTGATGGCCGTCTGCTGCTGGTAGAAGCGATCCACCAGGGCGTCGATCCGTGGTTCTATCTTGCTGCAATAACTTGCCAGCCGCGCCACATCCTGTTCATTGAGCAGCAATAACTCCTTGCGATGGGCAATTTCAAAGTCGGTGATCCTCATCTGCTCAAGCAGGGTCTGTTCGGTCGGATTCATCGTCGTCCTCGGTTTATTACTGGGCGTTACGCTGTCCGTGAGGTGGGACAAACAAGCAGGTGTGGCAATTGATAGTGTAGTCAGTGAGGCTGGGGCGCGCGCAATGCCCCCGCGTGGCGGGGGCTATGGAGGGTCAGGTGAAGGCTAAAGGGGCAAGAGATCCGGAGGGGGAGATCAGAAGGTCAGCACCTTGTCGGCAGCCAGGGTCCATTGGGCCAGCATCGGCAGGGTGCCGACCTCAATGCCCTCGATCAGCGGCAGGGCTGTGATGCCACGGGCATCGGTGCAGGTCTTGCACAGGCGAATGGTGACGCCCTGGGCCAGCAGGATCTCCAGCATCTGGCGCAGGTTGTATCCCTCGGCCGGTGCCTGACCGGCCAGCGCCGCGCTCACCGCATCGGACATCAGGAACAGCTTCAGGCTGGCACCACCCTGTTCGTTGAGGGCGATAGCGAGACGCAGGGCGTTGAACAGGGATTCGCTGCCATAGGGGGCACCGTTGGCAATGACCACAATTTGTTGATTCATAACAGACTCCCGATTGGAAAGAGCGCCATTGTAGAACCAACAGGGTGGCAATTGCGTGATGTTGCACAACTTCTGTCGCACCTTTTTCCCGCTTGCTTGACCCTGTCGCCGATCGAGGTTTTTATGGTCAGCTCGCAAACAAGACCGGATGAATCGAGATGTGGAAAGTATTGGGAGCCGGCTTGCTGCTAGTGGCGGGTCAGGCCTTTGGTAGTGAGGCGGTCGGTTGCAAGGCTCGTCTGCAGGCCGTCAACGACCAGCTGGTGTTTGCCAAAGCACACAACAATGCCGGGCAGATTGCCGGGCTCGAACAGGCCGCGCGCAATATCAAGGCCAACTGTACCGATGAAGGTCTGCTTAAGGAGCAGAAAGAGCGGGTTAACAAACTGCGTGGCGAGGTGGATGAGCGTCTGCTCGAGCTGCAGGAGGCGAGAGTCAGTGGCAAACCGGAGAAGATTGCCAAGCGGCAGGCCAGGCTGGAGGAGTCCCAGACCCGGATGCTGGAGGCCCAGCGTGAGCTGGACAAACTGATCCGGCTGGTCGGCAAGTGATGGCCAGCCGCTGAACGCAGGATCAAAAAAGGCCGATTGCTCGGCCTTTTTTCGTTTTATTGCCTGTGCATCCGCACAAACTTCTCCATCAGCTGATCTTCGGTCTCCACATGAGCGGGATCCCAGATGATGCAGTCGATAGGGCAGACACTGATGCAGGTCGGCTTCTCATAGTGACCGACGCACTCGGTGCAGCGACTGGGGTCGATCTCGTAGATCTCCTCACCCAGGCTGATAGCCTGGTTGGGGCACTCGGGATCGCACATGTCACAGTTGATGCACTTGTCGGTGATGAGCAGCGCCATCTCAGGCCGCCGTGTGCGGGTTGCGGGTATCCTGGCTGTCGCCCAGATTGCGCAGCAGGATGCCGTAGTTCACATCCAGATCTTTCGGGACCGGCACATAGACCACGTGACCGTTGCCCGGCGCGGTATCGATAAGCTCGCCCTTGCGGTTCTCCATCTGCTCCAGATTGAAACGGACGTTGCCCTGCGGGGTCATCAGCTCCAGGTTGTTGCCCACCAGGAACTTGTTCTTCACCTCGACCTCGACCATGTCACCTTTGCGACCGGTGATCTCGCCGACAAACTGCTGGGTGTCGGAGACGGAGTAGCCGTAGTCGTAGTTCTGGTATTCGCTGTGGTTGTGACGGCGCAGGAAGCCCTCGGTATAACCGCGGTGGGCCAGATTTTCGAGGGTGCCCATCAGGCTGCGGTCGAACGGACGACCCGCTACCGCATCATCGATGGCCTTGCGGTAAACCTGAGCGGTACGTGCGCAGTAGTAGAAGGATTTGGTGCGCCCTTCGATTTTCAGGGAGTGAACGCCCATCTTGGTCAGTCGCTCGACGTGCTCGACGGCGCGCAAGTCCTTGGAGTTCATGATGTAGGTGCCGTGTTCGTCCTCGAACGCGCTCATGTACTCGCCCGGGCGGTTGGACTCTTCCAGCAGCACCAGCGCATCGGTCGGTTTGCCAAGGCCCAGGGTGTTGTCCGGGCGAATGGCGATGGGCTCCTGACGGTGGACGATCTGGCCCACGTCATCTTCTTTACCTTCGTGCACCTTGTACTCCCAGCGGCAGGAGTTGGTGCAGGTGCCCTGGTTGGGGTCACGCTTGTTGATGTAGCCGGAGAGCAGGCAGCGGCCGGAGTAGGCCATGCACAGCGCGCCGTGAACGAACACTTCCAGCTCCATCTCCGGTACCTGCATGCGGATCTCTTCGATCTCGTCCAGCGACAGCTCGCGGGAGAGGATGGCGCGGGTCAGGCCCATTTGATGCCAGAACTTCACCGTGGCCCAGTTGACCGCGTTGGCCTGCACCGAGAGGTGAATGGGCATATCCGGGAAGGCTTCACGCATCATCATGATAAGACCGGGGTCGGACATGATCAGCGCATCGGGCTTCATCTCCACCACAGGGCGCATGTCGCGGATAAAGGTCTTGAGCTTGGAGTTGTGGGGCTGGATGTTGGCCACCACATAGAACTGCTTGCCCAGCGCATGGGCTTCGTTGATGCCCAGCTGCAGGTTTTCGTGATCGAATTCGTTGTTGCGCACCCGCAGGCTGTAGCGGGGCTGACCGGCATAGACGGCATCGGCGCCATAGGCGTAGGCGTAACGCATGTTCTTGAGGGAACCTGCGGGGGAGAGCAATTCTGGTTTAAACATGGTGGACTCTTTATATCTGATTGCAAATCAGGACGATGCCACCTGATGGCATCGTAGTGGTTGAGCTGCGGTGCAAGATGCCCTCCGAGAGGAGGCTCAATGCAGCGCGATCCGATGACGGCATATCCGGAGTTATCTAAAGAAGAAGCGCCGGATATTCGGGGTGCGAGATTGTACTCGCCCCCACGTCATCATGCAATTTGGCAGGAATATCATGCGAATGGAAAATCAGTTTTTGGGTAATCTGTGATGGTGGGTTAGCGATATTTGCCGATGTTCAATTATCCAGTGCGAGTTGAAAATCGGGAAACTGTTCGCTCATAAAATTGCGGGGGCTGTGGCCATTGCCTGCGCTGGCCAGCCATTCCCAATCCAGTTTTGGCGAGCCCGCTTTGAAGCGTTGATAGGCAACGCCCTGATGAATGGTCAGAAAGAGGGTCGTGGGGAGTCCCAGCTTGTTGCTGTAGCGCACCATCAGGTCGCCCTGATAGTCGTTGCTGATTCTGACTTTGAGCGCCAGCAGTGTCAGACCGGTGGCGTGACCGTGCTCGTCCCAGACTTCAAACATGATGTGAATACCCTGTTATTGATGGTGCCACAATCATCAATATCGGACGCAATTGCAACTGTCAGATCTGACAAGGCCGGAAAAATGTGATGAGAATGGAAAAAAGCGAAAACCCGGCGCGAGGCCGGGTTTTCTTGAATGATGGTGGAGGGAGAAGGATTCGAACCTTCGAAGGCAGAGCCGTCAGATTTACAGTCTGATCCCTTTGGCCGCTCGGGAACCCCTCCACAGGGGCAAAGCAAATTGTATTCAGCCATTGCAATCAGGGAAATGGTGGAGGGAGAAGGATTCGAACCTTCGAAGGCAGAGCCGTCAGATTTACAGTCTGATCCCTTTGGCCGCTCGGGAACCCCTCCACGAGGTATTTCCTGATTGTCACTACTTTGCACTTGAATGGTGGAGGGAGAAGGATTCGAACCTTCGAAGGCAGAGCCGTCAGATTTACAGTCTGATCCCTTTGGCCGCTCGGGAACCCCTCCCCAAGTGCGAGGCGCATACTATCAGATCCAGAGGCTTTGTGAACCCCTTGATGAGGCATCTGGCAGTAAAAAATGACTGTTCGTCGATTTTTTGATACATACAGCTCAAAATTCAAGCTTATCAGCAAGTTGTGCGCTGCTTTTCTGCACAAAACAGCATCCGTGCAAGTTGGCTATCGCGCTGAAGAGAAGGCCGATAGCAGAAGACCGCCAGCGTTGGCGGTCTTCCCGGGCATCACATTTAGCGCTGGAACGGGTAGACCGAACCCAGTTTCAGGATCTGGGTCAGTTCGTCCAGTGCGCTGCGGGACTCCTGCACCAGTGCCGGATCCCGCAGGTCGTCGAGGGTCAGCCGGTCACGGTAGTGGCGATCGACCCAGCCATCGAGACGGGCAAACTGGCTGTCGTTGATAAGGCAGGCCGGATTGACCGCAGCGAGTTCCTGATCGTTCATGGCAACCCGCAGTCGCAGGCAGGCCGGGCCGCCGCCATTGCGCATGCTCTGTTTCACATCCATATAGTGGACCGCCTTGATCGGGGTCTCCTGCGTCAGCAGCTTGCCAAGATAGGCCGACACCGCCGGATTGTCGCGGCACTCGGTGGGGGCGATGATGGCCATCTCACCGCTCGGCAGGGTGAGGATCTGGGTGTTGAACAGGTAGGATTTCACCGCATCCAGCACGGATACCTCGGCAGTCGGCACTTCGATAAAGTGCAGCTCCCCCTCGCCAAACTTGCCGCGGATTTCGGTCAGCACCGCTTCGGTGTTGAGGAACGCTTGTTGGTGGAAGAAGAGCACGTTCTGGTTGCCCACCGCGATCACGTCGTTATGGAACACCCCCTGATCGATCACCTCCGGGTTTTGCTGAATAAACACCACGCTCTCCTCGCCAAGGCCATGCAGGCGGGCGATGGCTTGGCTTGCCTCCAGAGTCTGGCGGGCCGGATAGCGCTTCGGCGCCGGGCGGGAGTAGTCAAAGGCGCTGCGGCCATAGACAAACAGCTCGACCCCCGCCTCGCCATAGGCGCGGCAGAGCCGGGTGTGGTTGGCTGCCCCCTCGTCGCCGAAGTGGTCATTTTCCGGCAGATGGAGGTGGTGGCTGAAGTGGCGATCATTGTTGAACACAGCGCACAGGATACGGCCCGTGACGTCGGGCTCCAGAGAGCGGTGAAACTTGTTAGTCAGGTTGGCGGGGGTGAAGTGAATGCGGCCATCTTGGGTATCGGCACTGGGAGAGACGGTGGCGGCGTTGGCGGTCCACATGCTGGAAGCCGAATAGCAGGCAGCCAGTACGGCGGGAGCTTGTTTGGCGGCCTGCTCCAGCACCCGGGCATCGTTGCCGGTGAAGCCTAGGCGGCGCAGGGTGGCGAGATCGGGACGCTCTTGTGGCGCCAGTACCCCCTGGGTCATGCCAAGCTCGGTCAGCGCCTTCATCTTGCGCAGCCCCTGTTTGGCGGCCTCTTTCGGATTGGAAGCCTCCTGGGCATTGCTCTGGGAGGCAACGTTGCCGTAGGAGAGGCCGGCATAGTTATGAGTCGGGCCGACCAGACCGTCGAAATTGACCTCGAAGTGCTTCATTGAGTACATCCTTTCGATTTTTATGATGGGTAGCGGTTCCTTCCGCGCGCAATGCGTCGGGGTTGGGCCATTATAAAGAGATTTTATGTTTTTGTAACAAGCCGGTAACCAGCAGACGTTTTTATGTCGTTTCAGATATAAAAAGAGGGGCGGTATGGCAGAAAATTGAAAAAGCGGTTGCGTCCGGCCTGTTGCCTTCGCATTAATAAATAAAATTGAAGCAATAAAAGAAGCCGTGTGGTTCGGGCTGGTCAGGCAAATTTGCTCACAAGATTGCTTTTTCGCGCCAAATCTCTTATACAGCCCCACAAAACCGCACACCAACCCCGTCGGGTGCAATGAGGATAATAGTTACAGCATGGGCAAATCACTGGTCATAGTGGAGTCTCCGGCCAAGGCCAAGACGATCAACAAATATCTGGGCAAGGACTACGTGGTGAAATCCAGCGTTGGTCATGTTCGCGATCTGCCCACCAGCGGCAGCGCCAGCACCGAGCCCAAGAAACCTGTCATTCGCGGCATCAAGTTGAGCGAATCCGAGAAGGCTGCCAAGGATCGCAAGGCCCTGTTTGCCCGGATGGGTATCAATCCGACCGCTGGCTGGCAGGCCAACTACCAGATTTTGCCCGGCAAGGAGAAGGTGGTCAGCGAGTTGCAAAGTCTGGCCGAGAAAGCCGACACCATCTATCTCGCAACCGACTTGGATAGAGAAGGAGAGGCGATCGCCTGGCACCTGCGCGAGATCATCGGTGGCGATGACAGCCGCTACAAGCGCGTGGTGTTCAACGAGATCACCAAGAGCGCCATCAAGGAGGCGTTTGCCCAGCCGTCCGAACTCAATATTGACCGCGTAAATGCCCAGCAGGCCCGTCGTTTCCTCGACCGCGTGGTGGGTTACATGGTCTCCCCGCTGCTGTGGAAAAAGCTGGCCCGCGGTCTCTCCGCCGGTCGGGTGCAGTCCGTTGCGGTGCGCCTCATCGTCGATAAAGAGCGCGAAATCAAGGCGTTCGTACCGGTCGAGTTCTGGGATCTCAATGCCGATCTGCTGACCGGTGACAAGGCTGATCTGCGGATGGAAGTGGTCAGCCGTAATGGTGCCGACTTCAAGCCGGTGACCCAGGCCGAGACCTTTGCCGCTGTCGCAGCCCTGGAAGGGGTCGACTACAAGGTGGTGAACCGGGAAGACAAGCCGACCGGCTCCAAACCGTCCGCGCCGTTTATCACCTCTACCCTGCAGCAGGCGGCCTCTACCCGTCTGAGCTTCGGGGTCAAGAAGACCATGATGATGGCCCAGCGTCTCTATGAAGCGGGTTACATCACCTATATGCGTACCGACTCCACCAACCTCAGCAAAGAGGCGGTTGAGGCGGTGCGTGAATATATCGGCGAGCAGTATGGCGCGGCCTATCTGCCAGCCGAACCGAATCTGTATGGCGCCAAGGCCAATGCTCAGGAAGCGCACGAGGCGATCCGTCCCTCCAACGTACAGGTGACTGCCGAGATGCTGGAAGGGATGGAGCCGGATGCCATGCGTCTGTACGACCTCATCTGGCGTCAGTTCGTTGCTTGCCAGATGACCCCTGCTCAGTACGACTCCTCCACCCTGACCGTCAAGGCGGGTGAGTTCGAGCTCAAGGCCCGTGGTCGTACCCTGCGCTTCGCCGGTTGGACTAAGGCGCTGCCGCCGATGGGTCGCAAGGGCGAAGATAGTCAGCTGCCGGCGGTGACCGTTGGCGAGGTGCTGAAGCTGATCAAGCTGGATCCGCGCCAGCACTTCACCAAGCCGCCTGCCCGTTTCACCGAAGCCGCGCTGGTGCGCGAGCTGGAAAAACGCGGCATTGGCCGTCCCTCTACCTACGCCTCCATCATCTCCACCATCGTTGATCGCGGATATGTGCGGGTCGAGAGCCGCCGTTTCTTCGCCGAGAAGATGGGCGAGATTGTCACCGATCGTCTGGTGGAGAACTTCGTCGAGCTGATGAACTACGAGTTCACCGCCAAGATGGAAGACAAGCTCGATGGCATCGCCGAAGGGAGCCTTGAGTGGAAGAAGGTGCTGGACGCCTTCTACGCCGAGTTTACCCAGGAGCTGGAGAAGGCGGACAAGGCGCCCGAAGAGGGCGGCATGCGTGCCAACCAGATGGTGATGACCGACATCGACTGCCCGGATTGCGGCCGCAAGATGGGTATTCGTACTGCCACCACCGGCGTGTTCCTCGGCTGCTCCGGCTATGCCTTGCCGCCGAAAGAGCGCTGCAAGAAGACCATCAACCTGGTCTCTGCCGACGAGTTTGTCTCCGCCACTGACGGCGAAGAGGCGGAAACCGAAGCGCTGCGCGCCAAGCACCGCTGCGGCGTCTGTGGTACCGCGATGGATGCTTACATCATCGATGACAGCCGCAAGCTGCACGTCTGTGGTCGCAACCCGGATTGCGATGGATACGAAATCGAGAAGGGCCAGTTCAAGCTCAAGGGCTACGAAGGGCCGAGCATCGAGTGCGACCGTTGCGGAGCCGAGATGCAGCTCAAGAACGGCCGTTTCGGCAAGTACATGGGCTGCACCAACGAGACCTGCAAGAACACCCGCAAGATCCTGAAAAACGGCGACATCGCGCCGCCGAAGGAGGATCCTGTGCCGCTGCCGGAGCTCAAGTGCACCCAGTCCGATGCCCACTTCGTGCTGCGTGACGGTGCTGCCGGTCTGTTCCTGGCGGCCAGCAACTTCCCCAAATCCCGCGAGACCCGCGCGCCGCTGGTGGAAGAGCTCAAGCGCTTCAAGGATCGCATCTCCGCCAAGCACAAGTATCTGGCCGGTGCCCCGCTCACCGATCCGGACGGCAACCCTGCCATCGTACGCTTCAGTCGCAAGACCAAGGAGCAGTACGTGATGAGCGAGGTCAACGGTAAGGCGACCGGTTGGACCGCTCATTACGACAACGGTACCTGGCAAGAGAGTTTGCCAAAGGCTAAAAAAGCCTGATGAAAAGAGGCCCCGACAAGGGGCCTCTTTGCTTATGGATAGCGGTATACTGAGACAGCTGCAAGGAGTGCAGCTGTCATCAATCGCGAAGTAGACAAGGAGGTTGAGATGGAGATTAACGAGATCCGGCCGGGCATGAGCTGCATGACCCGTGAAGGGGCGGCCTATGTGCTGGAGGTTGACCGGCAGAGCCTGCTGGTGCTGCTGCAGCGAGCGGATGAGACCATACCGGTGCAGGTGCGCAGCGACGAGATCCTGGCGCCGCTGGAGTGATCCAGCGGTGATCCCCTCAAAACGGCAGTAGAAAAAGCAGCTCGGCCAGATCGGGCTGCCATTGCCACTCCTTCATTCTGACCCGCCCACCGATCACCACGACCCCTTCTTGCTGCAGGCGTCCCGTCTGTTCGGCAAAGCCTTGCGATCCTTTCGGTAACGAGATAGTGCCCGCTGCGCCCAGCACCCGATGCCACGGCAGTACCTTGTCGGTTTCCCGCAGCACCTTGCCTACCAGTCTTGCCCGTCCTGGCAGCCCGGCCAGATCGGCCACCTGACCGTAACTGACCACCCGGCCTGCCGGGATCAAGGCGATGATCACTTCGATACGGGCAGTTTTGTTCAATGGGGATGGACTTGGTTCAATGCTCATAAACCCGATTCGTCAAAAACAACAGAAGCGCCATTGTGGCGCTTCTGTCATGGGGCTGGCAATGATTCAGCCGAAGGTCTGGCTAAGCCCCTTCAGTTGCTTGGCCCGTTCCAGCAGAGCCTGACTGGAGTGATCGACATCCAGCATCTTCTGACTGTTGGCGTGGGAGTATGCGGATATCTGGTGGATGCTGCGGCTGATCTCCTCCACGACCGCTTGTTGCTGCTCAGCAGCGGTGGCGATCTGGGTGGAGTGTTCGGTGACCAGCTCTATCTCTGCCAGCACGGTATGGAGGCTGCTGGCGCCCTGGCGGGTCATCTCGGCACATGCGCGGGTCTGTTGCAGGTTCTCCTGCATCATCCCCTTCCAGCGTCCCAGCGTGTGCTGGATCTGCTTGATGCTGCCCTGGATCTGCTCGGTCGCCTTGTGGGTGCGGGTCGATAGAGTTCGCACCTCGTCGGCCACCACCGCAAAACCACGGCCCTGCTCTCCGGCGCGAGCCGCTTCGATGGCGGCGTTGAGGGCCAGCAGGTTAGTCTGCTCGGCGATGCCCTGGATCTCGCCCATCACACTGCCAATCCGTTCGGATTCGCTGGCGAGCTCTACCGCCGAGTTGAACGCCAGCTCTGCCTGTTTGGCGAGTTGTTCGATCTGTTGCTCGGTCTGGTTCAACTGCTGGTTGGTTTGTTCACAACGATTGCGAGCTTCGTTGACCTGACCGTTGGAGTCCTGAATGTTGCGGGCGATCTCGTGGGCCGTGCTGGCCATCTGAGTCATAGCCGTAGCCATCTGCTGGGTCTGGGCATCTTGCTCGTTGATATCGAGACAGGCTTGATGAGAGGCCTGCTTCAAATTGATGGCCAGGGTTTGCAGAGGTGCCGTGGCATCGTTGATCCGCCCCAAAACGGTTCGGATGCGGGCCTGCAGCATCTTGATATGAAAATCGGCAATGGCGCCGGGGTTGTCACCGGAGTAGACCAACCGGGTCAGACTGTCATATTCACGGCCCAGTTGCTGCAGATAGTGGGGCAGGGCAAAGAGCTCGCGCCAGTAGGCTCCGCCAAGAAGCAACAGGGGCAGCAGCATCAGCAGGACGGTCATGGCCCCTTGGCTGGCGAAGGCCCAGCCCATCATGCCGAGCAGCAACAGGGTAATGGCCGGGGTGCGCACTCTGGCAAGAGAGGGAAGGTTGCTGCTGTTGCCGCGCTCGGCCTTGAGCAGGGCTTGGTAGGTCTGAGCGGCGATGCGCTTGAATTGGGGCTCGGGCTTGCAGCGTACCGACTGGTAGCCGCTGATCCTGTTGCCTTCGTAGATGGGGGTGACGTAGGCATCTACCCAGTAGTAACGACCATCCTTGCAGCGATTTTTGACGATGCCGCGCCAGGGTTTGCCCTCCTTGAGGCGGGCCCAGAGATCGGCGAAGGCGGCCTTGGGCATGTCGGGGTGGCGTACCAGATTGTGGTTGTGACCGACCAGCTCGTCGGCGCTATAGCCGGCGATGGTGCAAAAAGCCGGATTGGCATAAGTGATCACCCCGCGCAGGTCAGTGGTGGAGACCAGTTGTACGTCGGCAGGAAACTCCACTTCGCTATCCAGGGTATGGACATCTCTGCGGGCCATAGGAATACGCTCCGATGTTCTTGTTGATAATGTTGTCGTTGTTATTGTGGCAGATCTGGAGGTGGCCGCAGGCTCGCGCCAGCAGGAGGCAGACCAGCTTCATTGGGGGCTGGATTTTGCCAATAATGGCGGATGAATGGTAGGGGGGAAGTTGATGTTTTGTTGGCTAATCGTAAAAAAGGCGGCCAATTGGCCGCCAAAGTAGAGACAACATTACCTCTGTGGCATCCGGTAGCGCACCTGCAACTGATCGAGGATCTGCAGCTGACCCGGCAGGCGGGCGGCGAAGTGCTCCCAGCCCTTGTGGGCGGGATCGCTCCAGGCCACCTCGGCCGTGGCCAGCATACGCGGGAACAACATGTAGTCGAGACGATCACGGCTGGTGATCAATTCTGACCACAAGGGGCTCAGCACCCCGAGGATGTTATCGTTGGCATGGAAATCGGCTGGGGCAGGATCGCAAGCATAAACCTGCTCCAGATTGAGGGTACCCGCCCAGTAGAGGCCGGGTTCATGAATATCGGCGCTCCAGGCGAGATCGAGATAGAGGAACTGGGCGGGCGCCATCACCACCGGATAACCGGCCGCGGCAGCGTCCAGCCCCGCCTGGAAGCTGGTCCAGGCACAGATGGCCGCTTTGCGGCTCACCTTGTCGCCATGCAGGATCTCCTCCCAGCCGATCATCTGTTTGCCTCTGGCGGCCAGATAGCGCTGGCAGTGGCGCAGCAGATGGCCCTGCAGCTCGCGGCAGTCGGCGTAGCCCTGCTCGACCATCAGCTGCTGGCAGGCGGGGCTGTCGGTCCAGACCCCGGTCGGCACCTCGTCACCCCCCATGTGGATCTGCGGGCCGGGAAAGAGCTCGCATACCTCGTCCAGCACAGCCTCCAGAAAGCGGTAGGTGCCGGGCAGGGCGGGGTTGAGCACGTTGTCATCGAAATGCTGGACCGAGCGGTAGCGGGAGTGATCCGCCGTTTCGATCAGCAACTCGGGCAGCGCCTTGATGGCGGCGTGGCAGTGGCCCGGAATGTCGATCTCGGGAATGACGGTGATGCCGAGTTCACCGGCATAGCTCACCAGCTCTTTCACCTCGCTCTGGGTGTAGTAGCCGCCATAGGGCTCGGCGCCGCCGCTGAGCTGGGGGTCGATCGCCAGATTATGGCCGCGCCAGGCACCCACGTCTGTCAGTGCCGGGAAGGCCTTGATCTCGAGTCGCCACCCCTCGTCATCGGTCAGGTGCCAGTGGAAGCGGTTGAACTTGTAGAGGCTCATCAGTTTGAGCAGGCGCTTGATGGTGGCCGGAGTGTGGAAGTGGCGGGCGCAATCGAGAAAAATGCCGCGAAAGCCAAAGCGCGGGGCATCCTCCAGCGTGACGCAGGGCAGGCTCTCCCCATGTTGCAGATACCACTGGGCTAGCGTCACCAGCCCATGACGCCAGCCCGCTTCGTCGGTGGCGGCAATCACCACCTCCTGCGGCGTGATGGTGAGTTGGTAGGCTTCGGGGGCCAGTTTGGCCTCGGTCAGCCGGATTTCAGCGTCGTGATCCTGCTCCAGTGCCAGCGACGTCAGCTCGTTGAAGTGGGCCAGCAGCTTCGGCACATCGTGAGGGGCGCTGACATGAGCCCGCTCGGCCAGCCGGAAGTTCCCCTCCAGCAGTACCAGATGGGCCGGTTGCGGCACTATACCGGGCAGAGGCTCGATATCCGGCAGATCTGGGCGGGCTACCGGCGGGTTCTCCAGTCCGAGATCCTGAGCTGCCAGCGTCACCGGCAGCAGCTGGGCACCCGTGGTCGCCTCCGGCAAGCTGAGGAAAAAGCCCTGCGGCATGTCGGAGAGCTTCTTGATGGGCGTCTGGCGGCAGCAAAAGCGCAGCTCGCAGCTGTCAGCGTTCGGGACAATCACCTTGTAGCTGCCGCTCTGGCGCTCCAGCTCGCCCCCTTGCAAGGAGTCGGGGTCGATATGGCGAGCCAGACAGAAGTGCAGCTTCCACTTGGTATCCGGCATGCGGGAGAGGGTGAAGGTGAACCAGACATCCTCGCCGTCACGTCGGGCGACCTGGGTGTGGATCAGGGGTGTAGACATGGAAAATCCTCTGATTGGGCAAACAGGATGGCGCCATCGAGCGCATCTGCCTGGGGGGGGATCAGGTTGAGCTGGCCGAGACGGGGGGCAAGGCGGGTGCCAATCCCCCCCAGCAGGGCGATCTGTCTGGCACCGAGCTGGGTCATCCCCTCCAGCAGGATCCGCAGTTGTTCGCAGGTTTCGTCCAGCAGCTGATTGGCGAGCTCGTCACCATCGCTGGCGGCATCGAATACCCAGGGGGCAAAGTGGCCATAGTCCGCCGGAATGGCGCGGGTGGCCCAACGTACCACTTCGGCCTGATCCCGCTTGAAGCGGTCCATCAGGCGGATGGTGAGGGTGCTGGGGGGCAGAATGCCGTCGTGGCAGAGCAGGGATTGCTGGATGGCGCGCAGCCCCAGCCAGGCGCCGCTACCTATGTCTGAAATGGGGAAGCCGCGGCCGGAGCAGGTGCGGATCTGCCCCTCCTGATAGACCAGCCCCACCGAGCCGGTACCTGCGATCAGAATGGCCCCCTCACGGCCGCCAAAGGCGCCGAGGCAGGCACCGAAGGCATCGGAGGTGAGCCTGACGCTGGCGAAGGGGAAGGGCATCTCGAGCAGGGCGTGATAGCAGTCGGCCAGCTCGGCGGAGGCGAGCGCCAGCCCGACCCCCATCTGCTGTTCACTCTCGATGCCGAGCCCGGCGGCAAGGCGGGCGCTGGCGATGGCGGCCAGCACATTGGCGTGGGCATGGGGGATGCCCAGCTCCAGATTGGAGCCAGCCGCGCGCCCCTCTCCGAGCAGCTTGCCAGCCCGATCCCGAATGCGGGCGCGGGTGTGTGTGCCCCCGCCATCGACCCCGACCCAGTACTCAATCATGGCGACCTCCTGCGGCATTTTGCCAGCTGATGGCCAGGGCAAACCAGGCGGCGTGGGGGATCCACTGCTCGCCCCAGCGCCAGTTCTGATCCAGCCGTTCCCTGTACTCCTCCGGAATAAAGGCCACCTCATTTTCGTCATCAAACCCTGAGGTGATGCCGTTGCAGATACCTCCCTGCGCATTGGGATACCCGGCGGTATAGGCGGGGTTGTTGATGCCGTGGCCCGCCAGCATGCAGGCGTTGAACGGGTTCTGCCCGAGGATCCAGTCGAGTTGGCGCTGACCGTAAGTGATGAGCGGCTGGCTCTGGCGGGGGAAGTGGCGGGCGCCAGCAAAGGCCATGGCAGCCAGCGAGGCCAGGCGGGCATTCTCCCCCTGCCACCAGTAACCGGACTCATTGTGATGGGGCATAAAGAAGCTGACGCGCGGCGCTTCATCTACCCCTTTCACATATTGGCGGGCGAGGGAGAAGGGGTTGCCTGCGCGGGCACAGAGCGCCAGCTCGGCGGCCAGTGCCTGCTCCACCACGGTTTGTACCCGGGCCTGGTGCCCCTGATCCGGCTCTACGCCCAGATATTCCAGCAGCGCCAGCACCGGCAGACCCGCCTCAGCGGCGTGGTAGTAGGGGCGCGAGCCATCCTCGTTGGCCGACCAGTAGTGACCCAGCTCAGGATGAGGGCGCTGGCGGGCACAGAGCTTGCTGGCACGGGCTCTCGCCTCATTCAGCCACTCGGCGCCGAAAGTGCGGGTCAGTTCCACCGCTGCCAGCAGGGCGCAGTAATCGTCGATGATGTTCTCGACCCCGTCATCCAGATAGGAGAGGTTGTGCTCACGCAGATGCAGGTAGCCGCGTTTGGCCGCCTCGGCGTAGCGGCTGGCATCGAAGTCGCCACTGACGCTCTCGCGGGCAGCGCGGGCCAGCGCGGCGATGGCCATGCCGCCCCCTTGGCGAAAACCCGCCTGCCAGTTGGCGGACTTGAGCCCCTGCTGAGTGGCATAGGCGCACAGCTCGCGCTGGGCGGGATCCTTGCTCCACTTGTCGAACAGGGTCATGTAGAAGAAGCCCGACTCATCCTGCATCCGGCAGAGGAAATCGGCGCCGTGCAGCGCCTCGTCATTGAGCCGCTTGCAGAGGTTCACCCCGTCGATATCGCGGCGCGGGGCCAGCAGTTCCCGGCACTTGAGCAGGGCCCACACCACCATGGGGGTCTGCTGGGGGTTGAGGTAGTTGGCGTAGGAGAGGTGGCTCAGGTACTTGCTCATGTCGCCGCTGGCATCGAACCAACCGCCGTGCACATCTTTGTGCTGGTCGGTGCCAAACAGGCGGGCGCTGCGGTCGGCCCGATCGAAGGTGCCGCTGGCGCGCTGCCCCTTGAAGTAGTGAATGACGTCCGAGAGGCAGCGGCTGGCCAGCAGATCCTGGCCGATGGCAAAGCGGGTCGAGCGGGCTATGCCTTGGGCAGTGATCGCCTCCAGCCGATAGTGGCCGGGCTCCTTGAAGGCGGAGAAGTCGGCACGCCAGTAAGCGCGGCCTTGCCAGCCGGGGACGCTGCCCGCCGGTTGCAGCGGGGTTTCAAACAGGATCTGGCCATCGTCGAGGCGTTGCAGCCTGACATAGCCGCCGAGATCAGGGGCGGGGGAGGTTTGCAACAGGGCGACCTTGTGTCCGTCGCACTCGTAGCCCACCTGATTGATCAAGAGTTCCATCAAGGTATTACTCCTGTGGTTCACCGCCGGGCGGTGAGGCACATCACGGGGCTGTGGCCGCCCCGTATCGAGGCATGGCCGGACAGGGTTGTCCGGCCGGTCTAAGGCTCACCCTCACTCGTAGAGGTAGCAGCGCACGAAGTGGTTGTCGGCAAGCTTGGTGATGGGGGGCAGCGCCTCCTTGCAGCGGGGCATCGCCTGATTGCAGCGCCCGGCAAAGGGGCAACCACAGGATTCCGGCGTCCAGAGCGGGATCTCCCCCTTGCGGCCGCCCTCCAGCTCGGCGTGGATGCTCTTCTCCGGATCGGGCACCGCCGAGATGAGCAGCTGGGTGTAGGGGTGCTGCGGGTGGTGCAGGATCTCGTCCACCTCGCCCCACTCCACCATGTGCCCTACATACATCACAGCCAGATCTTCCGCCACATAGCGGGCGGTGGCGATGTCGTGGGTGATGTAGAGCATGGAGACACCGAGCTCATTCTTCATCTGCTCCATCAGGTTGAGGATGCCGATGCGAATGGAGACGTCGAGCATGGAAGTCGGCTCGTCCGCCAGCACAACCTCCGCCTCCACTGCCAGATTGCGGGCGATGTTGACCCGCTGGCGCTGGCCGCCGGAGAGCTGGTGCGGATACTTGGCCGCCGTCGCCTTGGCGGGGGTGAGCCCCACCTTCTCCAGCAGGGCGTAGACCATGTCGGGCAGCTCTTTTTTGTCGATCACCTTGCTGTGCAGCAGCAGGGGGCGGGCGATGTGGTGATAGATGGTGTGGGTCGGGTTGAGCGAACCGAATGGATCTTGCCACACCATCTGCACGCTCTGGCGATAGTCCAGCAGGGCAGTGCCCTTGTTGAACTCCTCCAGATCGTGGCCGCGATAGAGAATGCGCCCGGCACTGAGCTTGTACATCTTGGCGATGATCTTGGCGATGGTGCTCTTGCCGGAGCCCGACTCCCCGACCACCGCCAGGGCGCGACCCCGGTGCAGGTTGAAGGTGATGTCGGAGAGCGCCCGCATCTTGCCACTCTTGATGGCATTGGAGTTGATGGGGAAGTCCTTGTAGAGGTGCTGGACTTCGATGATGGGTGCATCGGTTTTGGCGATTTGCATGACAGACATCCTTAACAGCCAGCGGCCTTGTCCAGATAGATCACGGAATCTTGTTGCAGCCCCTGCTCCTCATAGAGGTGGCAGGCGGTCTGTTGCCCGGGGCGGATCTCGGCCAATCTGGTGTACTCCTGACGGCAGCGATCGTGCACCTTGCCGCAGCGGGCCTGAAAGCGGCAGCCGACCGGCACCTCCAGCAGGTTGAGCGGGGTGCCCGGGATCCCTTCCAGCACCTTCTTCGGCCCGTGCAGGGGCGGGAAGGAGTTGCCGAGCCCTCTGGTATAGGGGTGTAGCGGCGCAGTCAGGATCGCCTTGGAGGGAGCGACCTCCACCAGTTCACCGGCATACATGATGCCGATGCGATCGCAGAACTCCACCATCAGGGAGAGGTCGTGGGTGATGAACAGAATGGAGAAGTTGAACTTCTCTTTCAGGGCATAGACCTTCTGCAGGATCTCCCGCTGTACCACCACATCGAGCGCCGTGGTTGGCTCATCCATGATGAGCAGCTCGGGGTTGAGCGCCATGGCGATGGCAATCACCAAGCGCTGGCGCATGCCGCCGGAGAACTGGTGCGGGTAATCCTTGAGCCGGCTCGGGTGGATATCGACGATGGTGAGCAGCTCTTGGGCGCGCTTGATCGCCTCGTAACGGGTCATGCCGGGGTTGTGGGCCAGCAGCACGTCGCAGAACTGCTCCTCCATCCGCAGCACAGGGTTCAGGGCGTTCATGGCGGACTGGAACACCACCGACACCTGTTGCCAGCGATAGGAGCGCAACCGCTCGTCGTTGTAATGGAGGATGTTCTCCCCCTTGAACAGGATCTCGCCACCGCTGATGTAGGCGGGCGGCTTGTGCAGCCGGGCCACCGAGAAGGCGACGGTGGATTTGCCGCAACCCGACTCACCGGCGAGACCGAAGATCTCGCCCTGTCTGATATCGAAGCTCACCGAGTTGACGGCGCGCACGTCGCCATTTTCGGTGATGTAGTCGACGCAAAGGTTACGTACTGACAGCAGGGGATGCTTGTTCATGCTGTCTTCTCCTGTGCGGCAGAGAGTGGTGTTGCGACCGGGGTGGCAAGTTTCTTCCAGCGGCTCAACCCTTTGTGGGAGCGCAGCTGCGGGTTGGCAATCTCGTCGATGGCGAAGTTGAGCAGGGCCAGACCGGCACCCAGAGTGGCGATGGCAAAGCAGGGAGCCAGGATCTCCCACCAGGCGCCGACCAGAATGGCGCTGGAGGTCTGGGCGTTGTAGAGCATGATGCCCCAGCTCACCACAGTCGGGTCGCCAAGCCCCAGGAACTCCAGGGTCGCTTCGGTGACGATGGCGTAGATGATGGAGCCGATGAAGCTCACCCCGATGATGGAGATGAGGTTGGGCAGGATCTCCACCAGAATGATGCGCCAGGCCGGCTCGCCCAGCACTTCTGCGGCGATGACGAACTCCTTCTCGCGCAGGGCCAGGGTCTGGGCACGGATGACCCGCGCGCCATAGGCCCACGAGGTCAACCCTATTATCACGGCAATCACTGCCGGTGACGCCTCCCCGATAAAGCTCGCCAGCACCAGTAGCAAGGGGAGGTTGGGGATCACCAGCACCACGTTCATCAGGAAGGTGAGGCACTCATCCACCAGACCGCCGAAGTAACCGGCGGTGATGCCGATGGCAACGGCCAGGGTGCAGACCAGCAGGCCTGCGCTGAAGCCCACCAGCAGCGAAATACGGGCGCCGTTGGTGAACTGGGCCCAGATGTCGTGGCCCATGCGGGTTGAACCCATCACGAACTCGGCACTGGGCGGCTGGTGCGGGCGAGCCACCCGTTTAGTCGGCTCGTTGCTGGCCAGAATGGGGGCAAAGAGGGCCATCAGTACGAAGGCAACCACGATGGCGAGGCCACAGGCAGCCTTCTTGTTGCCCAGCAGGATTTTGAGAATGGTCGGCATACGCATCTTATTTGCCTCCTGTACGCAGACGGGGATCCAGGAAGACGTAGAGCACGTCGGCCAGGAAGTTGAAGCTGAGCATGGTGATGGTCATGATGAGCAGCTGCCCCTGAATGAGCGGGTAGTCGCGGGCCAGAATGCCCTGATAGAGGGTCAGGCCCAGGCCGGGATAGTTGAAGATCACTTCGGTGATGAGAGAGCCACCGATGACGAAACCGAGCGCCATGGAGAGGGCGGTGACGCTGGGCAGAATGGCGTTGCGGGCGCCGTAGTTGAAGATCACCCGGTTGCTGGAGAGCCCCTTGGCCTTGGCCATGGTGATGTAATCCTCGCCCAGCAGGTTGATCATGTTGTTGCGCATGGTGATGAGAAAGCCCCCCACCTGCACCACAGCCAGGGTCAGCACCGGCATGATGGCGTGGGTCATGATGCTCTTGATGTGCTCCCAGCCCCAGTCAGCCTTGATCTCCGGGCTGTAGGCGTAGCCGATGGGCAGCCATTCGAGGCTGACCCCGAACAGGAACAGGGCGAGCAGGGAGACCACCACCGGCGGAATGGCCTGCATCACCAGGGTGAGCGGGGAGAGAATGCTGTCCATCCGGCCGCCGCGATACCAGGCGGCAAAGATGCCGACGATGGAACCGATGGAGAAGCTCAGGATGGTGGAGGTGCCGACCAGAAACAGGGTCCAGCCGATGGCACGGCCCAGCACGTCAGAGACCTGCTGCGGGTAGAAGCGCACCGAGGTGCCGAGATCCCAGGTGAAGACACTCTTCACATAGGTGAGAAACTGGGTGCCGATGGGGCCGTCGACAAAGCCGAAGGTGGCTTTGAGGGCTTCCAGGGCGGCGGGTTCCATCATGGCGCCAGCGCGGGCAAACATCACGGAGACAGGATCCCCTGGCATGGCACGGGGTAACAGGAAGTTGATGGTGGCGGCTACCAGAAAGGCAACCAGATAGAAGGAAAAGCGTCTCAGTATGAATCCCATGATAGTACCTTTTACTGCAAGTCTGCCCCGCGTCGGGTATAGCTACCCCAACCCCGGCGGTGCCGGGCAAGAAGGGGATTAACGGGGAAGATGGCCCCCCGCAGGGGGCCGGGATTGTTTAGCTGTTTGGCTTGAGGGACAACACGTGCAGCAGACGCTCAGGGGTGTCCGGGTGGAGCTGAGGTTTGGCTACCGGGTTATCAGCACTGAACCAGCCGTTGAAGCGCTTGGTGCTGTACTCATACCAGGTCGGGTTGTTGAAGACCGGAATGATGGTCTGGTTGGCTCCAACACGATCCTGGATGGCGAACATGATCTCCTTCTGCTTGGCCGCATCAGCGGTCTGGGTGAAGTCATCGATCAGCTTGTCGAGCTCGGGATCCTTGTAACGGGGCGCGGCGAAGCGGTTGCCACGGTCACCCATGTTGCGGGAGTGGAAAGCAGTCTCGAAGTACTTGTGCGGGTTGGCACCGGCAAAGTAACCCTGCAGGGCGACATCGAAGTCACCGGTGATCAGGTTCTCGGTCCAGACGGTTGCTTCCGGGGTAGCGGTCTTGGCGTTCAGGCCCAGCGCCTGCAGCCCTTCTACACCAATCTGAACAGTGTTGACCCAGTCGGTCCAGCCATTCGGTACCAGTACCTTGAACTCGATCTTTTTGCAGCTCGGGGTGTCGAGGAACTTGTCGCCGTCACAATCCTTGTAGCCTGCCTCTTTCAGCAGGGCCTTGGCCCCTTCCAGATCGAACTTGTTGTACTTGCCGTACTTCTTGTCCACTTCCGGGTTGTTCCAAGAGTCAAAGGCTTTGCCCAGACCTGACGGGTACTCGTTGACGGTGGGGTAGCCGTAGCCTGCGATATCCACCATGGACTGGCGGTCCATCGCCATGGAGAAGGCGCGGCGGAAGTTGATGTCGTTGAAGGCTTCGTTATTGCCCGGGTTCTTGGTCTGGAAGTTGACGTTGAAAGCCACGGTACCGGAGGCCGGGAACCAGTATTTGTTGTTCTTCGGATCGTTGCCGACGTAGAGGCGCTCGATATCCGGTACGAAGGAGCCGAACCAGTCGATGTCGCCCTTCATGACTGCAGCCAGCACCTGGTCGTTGGTGGCCATCTGCGGCATGCGGATACAGTCGATAGCGAGGTTGGCGTTATCCCAGTAGTGCGGGTTGCGGCACTGGGTATAGAGCTGGGCAGAGAAGTTGTCCACTTCGGTGAAGGGGCCGGTACCAACCGGCTTGTCGTTGGTGAAGGCAACCGGATCTTTCACCGATTTCCACTGATGCTCCGGCACTATGGGTACCAGCACCAGATCATTCACCACGTTGGTGTTGACCTCGGTCAGGTCGAATTTGACCTTGTTGGGGGCCAGCTTCTCGACGCTCTTGATCTGGGTCCAGATTGAGCGCTCATCCAGCGCCTTGTTGGCCTTGACCAGATTGAAAGAGAAGATGATGTCATCGGCATCAAAGGCTTCGCCGTCAGACCACTTCACGCCGTCACGCAGATCGAAGGTGACGGATTTCAGGTCATCGCTGAACGCATAGTTGGTGGCCAGACGATAGACGGGTTTGCCCCCTTGCATATCGTTGAAGATCACCAGCGGCTCATAGATGAAGTGACGGGTGGTGTGCAGCAAGCCCGCTTGCAGGAAGGGGTTGAAGTTCTTGACCCAGGCGGTTTCCTGCTGTGCGACCATGGTCAGCACGGTTTTGTTTTCTGCGGCCATGGCGTTACCGGCGGCACCGGCAAGCATCATGGTTCCCAGCATTACAGCGGTAGAGATTTTGGATACTTTGGCAAGCATATGTTTTCCTTTCTTATTTTTTGGCATTCCCGAGGGTTTGCCTTGTTTTGTGTGAGCACCGGTTTCGCATGCTGATGAAATCGGCCCTCTGTGTTGGTCAGGTGTCTAACCTTTGTCGTTCTGTTTTCCAACGCCCTAAGCAAACCAGAATTAACAGGAAAACAACAACTATTGATTTCGTTGTTTTCGTAAAAATTGACGGTGTTACGTCAATCTCGTCAAAATGCTTTTTTATCTGTTTAAAATCATTGATTTGCGTTATTTGCTCTCGCGTAAAAAGTGGCTGTGAAAATGGCGTATATGACAAATTTGTGAATTGGATCTGCTCTCGGTTTCGGGGTTGTACGGGGCTTTGTTTTGCGCAAAAAGAAACCAGATTGCCAATTGTGAGCCGGCGCCCGTTTAGGGCGCCGTGTCACGGCTTGCGGTTGGCGAGTTGACGCAGGGTCTGGGCGCTGTGCTGCAACTGCTGGCGCTGGTGGTCATTGAGCGGGCAGTGGCCCAGCACATACTCGGTGGTGGCCACTACCGTCTTCCAGCGTGGCGACTTGGGCAGGGTGTCCAGACTCAGGTATTTGTCGAGGGTGCGGGTCTGCGGGCTGGATCTGTCCATATAGACCCGCCACAGCTTGCTCTTCTCCGCCAGCACGATTTTGCCCTTGCCGGTCCCCTGCTGCCAGGCATCCAGGGTGAGCTGCATGGTCTCTACCAGCGCCCGGCGCAGCGGCTCGTCATCCTGCTGGCGAATGAGGTCGTCGGCCAGCGAACGGAACTCGCCACCCAGGCGGCTCAGCTCGCCCAGCAGTTGTTCATCTTCGATGATGGCTTGCCGCGAGAGGTTCTTGAGTGCGTTCTCCAGCGCTATTACCCGGTTCTCATCCTGACGCAGCTCGGTACTCAGAGTGAGGGCGAAAGCAGCCTGTCCTCCGAGCGTGATAGGCAGGGCGCGGGCGTTGAGTACATCTTTTTGCCCGGCCACCAGAAATTCCAGATTGTGTTCCCGCTCGCTGGCAAGGTCGGGCCACTGCTGTTGCAGCGGGGTGGCGAGCCACTCATTGAGGGGCTGCCCCTCCATGGCTTCCGGCTCCTGTCCCAGCAGGCGTGCCATCACCCGGGAGGCAAACAGCACTGTGCCCTGCTCGTCGATAAAGATCATGGGGTCGGCCCCTTCGCCGAGCAGGGCCAGCAGGCGCTGCTGATCCTGATGCAGTCGCTCCTGCAGGGTGAGGCGGTGCTCGATCTCCTGCTTCAATAGCCGGTTCTCTACCAGCGAGGCGCGTCCGGCCTTGGCTTCCAGCAGCGCCTTGACCCGGGCAAACAGCTCCTCCTTGCAGAAGGGTTTGACCAGATAGTCGTTGGCACCGGCCCCGAAGCCCTCCTCGATATCCTTGGGCTGGTTGAGGGCGGTGAGCAGCAGCACCGGCAGCATATCTTTCGGGTGCTGCTGGCGCAGGCGGCGGCAGACGTCAAAACCGGAGAGGGTCGGCATCATCACATCGAGCAGGATGAGGTCCACCGGCTCCTCGGCCAGCTTGGCCAGCGCATCGTGGCCGTCACTGCTGGGCAGAATGCGGTAGCCGCAGGGCTGCAGCAGATGGCGCAGGATGTGCAGGTTGATGGGCTCGTCATCCACCACCAGAATGAGCGGCGCACCCTCGGGGGAGGGGGCAGATCGTCGCTCTCCCAGTCCGGCAGGATCAGCGGTTGCTGGCGCACCAGCTGATGCTCGATCTGGCGGCTGTCGAGAGTCAGATTGGCCGCTTTGCCGGTGGCAAGGGGCAGGGTAAAGGCGAAGGTAGAGCCAACGCTCGGCTCGCTCTCGACAAACAGCTCGCCCCCCATCAGGTGCACCAGCTGGCGGGTGATGGAGAGGCCAAGCCCGGCTCCCTGCTTGCTTACCTCCGGGCTCATCTGTACCAGCGGCTCGAAGATATGTTCCAGATGGTCGGTGGCGATGCCGATGCCGGTGTCGGTGACCTTGATGCGCAGGAAGTTGTTCTCGACGATGGCACTGAGCACCACCTTGCCCTGCGGCGTGTACTTGATGGCGTTGCCCACCAGGTTGTAGAGCACCTGTTCGAGCCGTTGCTCGTCGGCCAGCACCGGCGGCAGTTCGGCCGGGCTGATATCCACCAGGGTGAGGGGTTTGGCCTGCACCAGATGCTGGCAGAGATCCAGCACCAGCCGGATAACCCCTTTTGATGAGACGGGCTGGGAGTGGATCTCCAGCTGGCCGTAGCGCATCTGGTGGTAGTCCAGCAGATCGTCCACCAGACGGGCCAAGCCGTCGGCGCTCTTGATGATGAGGCCGAGCTGCTTTTGCTGCCCTTCGGTCAAATCCTGCTGACTGGCGAGCATGGACTCGGCCATCCCCTTGATACCGTGAATGGGGGTGCGCAGCTCGTGGGAGGTGTTGGCCAGCAGTTCATCCTTGAGCTTGTCCGCCTGCTGCAGGCTGAGGTTCTGCTTGTGGGTCAGCTTGACCTGCTGTTGCAGCTCCTGGGTCTGCTGTTCGATCAGTTCGATCTTGTCCTTCACCGAGCGCTGCATATGGCGAAACGCCTCGGCCAGCCGGTCGATATCATCGCCGGTGCGCTCGATGGCGATGGGGTGATCCAGCGCGCCGTCGGCCACCTGCTCGGCCGCTTCGGTCAGGGAGCGCAGCGGCGCCGTGATGGAGTGGGAGAGCCAGCGGGAGAAGAGGATCAGCAGTAGTACCGAACCCGCGCCCAGCACAATTACCAGAGTTTCCAGCTGGCGGATCGGGGCATAGGCTTCCCGGGTGGAGATCTCGGCGATAAAGGCCCACTCGGTATCGAACACCTTCACCTGGGTGTAGGCGGCCAGCACCTCGTCATCCTGATAAGAGTGGAACAGCCCGACCCCCTGCTCGCCGGAGAGAGTCTTGGTGATGAGGGGCGTTTGCAGTGGACGGAAGTTGGGGCTGAAGCTGTTCTCGACGCTGAACTCCGGCGCCAGCCAGGCATCGGCGCGCATCCGCTTGTCAGGGCCGATCAGGATGGTCTCGCCGGTTTCGCCCAGCCCCTCCCGCTCCGCCATGATCTGGTTGAGCTTGTCCGGCAGCAGCTCGAAAATCACCACACCGCGCACATAGTCGTACTGCATCACGGGGGCGGCCATGTAGGCAACCACCTGCCCGGTCAGCTCGTTGCGGCCAAAATCGGTGAATTCGAAGATCTGCTGCGGCTTCTGGCCGCCATCAAGGCGGCGTTTGATCTTGGCAAAGGTCTGGCCCAAGCCACTGCCCTGATAAGGTCCGGAGAGCAGATTGGTGGCAAAGTTAGGGTGCTTGGTGACCGAATAGACCACATCACCGTTGAGGTCCACCAGAAAGATGTCGCTGTAGTTGGACTTGCGCACCATGTCGGCATAGCCGCGATGAAAGCGTTGGTGCACCCGGCCATACATCTCGTCGGCGAGGATAAGCGCCGTGATGGAGGGTTCGATCTCTACTTGGCTGTCCGGTTTGCGCAGTTGATCCCAGGAGCCGGGCAGATAGCGGGCCTGGGCGCGGCTGCGGGCCTCCTGCGGCGTGGTGCCCAACTTCTCGAAGGCGCCGGTAAAACCATAGAAACGGCCGATACTGTTGCCGGCAAAATCCTGCTGGGAGAAGTTGATGATCTGCTCTTTGAGGTTGTTGAAGTAATCCTCGAGCTGACTCTTCTTGATATTACGAACGGAGACCAGATGGTTGGAGGTCTGGGTGGTGAGATCCTTGCCGTGGCTGTATAGGAAGAAGAGGGTGATGACCAAAAAGGGCACCATGCCCAACATGAAAAAAGCCAGCATTAACTGCGGCCTGAGCCCACGAAGCGTGAAGATCCATTTCATCTTGTGATTTTCAATTGAGAATCCGGTTATTAAGCCGCTCAAGTCTCGAACGAAAGCGTAATCATTTCAACGACTTTATCCCAAATTCGCTTGGTGGGTCACAGCTGGCTGGAGAAAAATGCAGCAAGACGTTTAAACCCTGAGCAAACAGTCTGCATCAGGGCTTAAATTGCGAAAAAGGGGTTGTGCTGACGCTCGTGGTACGTATAATGCGCCTCGTTGTCAGGCAACTGGCACGAAGGCAGTAACGCGGGAATAGCTCAGTTGGTAGAGCACGACCTTGCCAAGGTCGGGGTCGCGAGTTCGAGTCTCGTTTCCCGCTCCAATTTTCCATCACACCAACGATGGAACTCACTTTCAAGACAATCAGTCTTGTCAGCATGGCGCGTTAGCAAAGCGGTTATGCAGCGGATTGCAAATCCGTTTAGTCCGGTTCGACTCCGGAACGTGCCTCCATATTCTCTCTGTTTATCTCAATCATCACTCTTCGAGTCTGAGCCCTGGTCAGTATCCTTGCTGTACCAGTAACTGTTCGCAGCCAGCCTGTTTCCACTCGCGCTCGAGATAGTGGCTCACATCCGCCATGTTTTGCCCCCGATATTGAAACTGCACCTCGGCACTGTGCTGGTTGAGATCCGCAATCCGTTGCTTCAGTGTGCCGCATTGCCACAGGCTGACGGTGGGCACGCCCCGTTCGGCCAGCACGATGGCATCTTCCCGATTCAGTTGCCACTCCTCCAGTTGTGCCCGTGTCAGGGCAACCATCAGCACCAGCAGTGCCACTTCCGGCAGTTTCATGCGTGTCTCCCTACTGCATGTTTTTCCCCTGATAACTGTGGCAAAGCGCACGATTTTCGCAAGTTTGTTAACTGTTGGTTAATGACGTAACCCGTTTTCAGTATTTCCCGTTTTTCACCATTTTTTTATAAAAAAATGCGTTGGTGATGTAGTAATCCTACATGGAGTGGGGTAATCTTTGCTCAGTGGTCTTACCAGTAAGGAGTTACATCATGTTTCATCCCTTTTCCCTGACTCAGATTATTCTTCGTCGCATTTATGTATTGCTGGTGGGCATTCTGGCTTTCCCCGTGATGCTGTTTCGCAGCGATCGTGCCCGCTTCTACAGCTATCTGCACCGGATCTGGAATAAAACCAGCACCAAACCGGTGTGGCTCAAAATGAGCGAGCGTGGCGAGCGGATCTTCTACTAAACCCCATTCGCACCATGTGCAAAAAGAGACAGCCAAAGCTGTCTCTTTTTATATCTGCTTGCCGCAACTCCTGGCTCCCAATACCACTCCGATTATTTATTTATTGTTTCTTTAAAGTTGCATCCAGCCCTGCCTGTTGGCGGGGTTTTTTATGTCTGACGCATCTTTTTTGATGGAAGCTGTGAAGAAGATTAACGGGATGAAAGCACCATATGGCACTTTCCTCGTTCATTAATGGGTGGTCGTCGAGAAATTTTCAATGATGAAATAGCTGTTTAAAATCAATTAATTGAGTGTTTATATTTGGGTTTTTTAACTCTTTTTGTGTTTTTTTGAAAGGGAATATCCCGTTTGCCGGTTCTATTGCAGGTACCCGGTTGCGACAAATCGGGGATATCAGCAACATCCAACGACATCAAAAGGAACATGAACATGAATGTTAAAAAAAGCACTGCTATCGCCTCCGCCATGACCGGTCTGCTGGCGCTGGGCGCCCAATTTATCGCGGCGCCAGCCATGGCTGCCGATGAAAAGGAGAAGTGCTACGGCGTGGTCAAGGCCAGCAAGAATGACTGTGCGACCAAGAGCAGCTCCTGCGCCGGTACCGCCAAGGAAGATGCTCAGGGTGATGCCTTTGTGGTGATGCCCAAAGGGCTGTGCGAGAAGCTGGTCGGCGGTTCGCTGCAACCCAAGTAAGAGACATCGGGCAGGGGATGGCCAACGGGCCGCCCCCTGCATCTTCTCTGGTTGGCGAAAGCGAGTCTTGCGATGAACCCTTTGATTGGCATCGGATTACGCACTCCCCATTACGATGAGATCCGGCAAACCCTGCCGGCAGTCGGTTGGCTGGAGGTGCACAGTGAAAATTACTTCGAACGGCACAGCCAGGGTTTTCAGGTGCTCGCCGAACTGGCGCAGCACTACCCCGTCAGTCTTCACGGCGTTGGCATGTCCCTCGGTTCTGCCGACCCGCTCGATCCGCACCATCTACAGCAGTTGTTGACACTGGCCGCGGCGATCAAACCGGTACGGATCTCCGAACATCTCAGCTGGGGCAGCATTGGCGGGCGTTACTTCAACGATCTGCTGCCGGTGCCCTATACCCGAGCCTCCCTGCGCAACATGAGCGACAAGATCCAGCAGGTACAACAGACCCTGGGTTGCCGCATGCTGATTGAAAATCCCTCCTCTTATCTGCAACTGGCCGGAGAGATGAGCGAGTGGGAATTTCTGGCCGAGCTGCAGCAGCGCAGCGAGTGCGGCATCCTGCTCGACCTCAACAATCTCTATGTCAGTGCCTTCAATCACGGTTTCTCTTGCGATGAGTATCTGGCGGCGATCGATCTCGCCACCGTCGGGGAGATCCATCTGGCCGGTTATACCGAGAAGCAGCTGCCGGAAGGCTCCCTCTATATCGACACCCACAGCGCCCCTGTGGTGGCGCCGGTCTGGGAACTCTATCGCCAGATCTGCCGCAAGCAGGCCATTCCCACCCTGATTGAGTGGGACCTCGAGATCCCGCCGCTGCCGGTCTTGCTGGCAGAGGCGGCGCAGGCCAGCGCCATTCTGGATGAGGCGTGCGCCATGAGTGCACCACGGGAGGTAGCCCATGGCTGAACTGGCACAGCTGCAACAGCACTTTGTTGACGGTCTGCTGGGGGAGCCTGACGCCATTGCCCCTCACATCAGCTCCCGGCTCTTTTCTGCCGAATCTGTGCTGCAGGTCTATCGCAACCACTTCATCCTGAGCCTTGGCGAGGTGCTGGCGAGCAGTTATCCCGCCGTCAAGGCTATGGTCGGGGATGACTTATTTGCAGCGGCGGCCCGTGGCTTCGTATTGGCCGAGCCGCTCAGGGAAGGGAGCGTCATGCACTATGGCGTCGGATTTGGCCAATGGCTGGCCCGCTTGCCAACTACAACCGGACTGCCCTGGCTGGAGGCGCTGGCTCAGTTCGAATGGCAGCTTGAGCGTGCCAGTCTGCTGCCGCTGGAATCACGCTGCTGGCCAGCCGAGCGTCTGGCCGCATTATCGCCGCAACAATGGGAGCGGCTGCGACTCTTGCCAGCCACTGATCTGCTGCTGGTTGCCAGCGATTATCCGGTGCTGGCCCTGTGGCAGATGGCGCTGCACGGTGGAGAAGCGGTGGAGGTGCTTGATGCCCCCGTCTGGTTGGCATTGAAGAAACAGCCGGATTGCCGGGTTGCCCCCTTGCCCCTGACGGCTGGTGAGTGGGCGCTGCTACAGGGATGTCTCGCTGGTACGGCGCTGGTCGATCTGCTTGCGGCCGACCCTGCGGCCAGTGAACATCTCACTCGCCTGATAACCCTTGGTCTGCTGGTGGATATGGAGATAATGCCATGATGGCAAACAAATGGCTGGCGCTGGCCAGCTCAAGTGGTGATTTGCCGCGCTGGAGCAGCGCTGGTGTGCTGTTGCTGGCGCGGCTGTGGGTCGCCTCGGTTTTTATCACTTCAGGCTGGCTCAAGCTGACGGCGTGGGATTCCACCCTCTATCTGTTTGAATCCGAGTATCAGGTGCCCCTGCTGCCCTGGTTGTGGGCTGCTTATCTGGGTACGGCGACCGAGCTGCTGTTGCCGCTCTTCCTGCTGGCGGGGCTTTTTACTCGCCCGGCCGCCTTGCTGCTGTTTGGCTTCAATATCATGGCGGTGATCTCCTACCCGACCCTCTGGGCGGGTGGCTTTTACGATCACCAGCTGTGGGGCTGGATGCTGCTGACCCTGACCATCTGGGGCGGCGGTGTGCTGAGCCTGGATTATTGGCTGACACGTCGAAACCATTGATTTATCAGTGATTTTCCCAATGACAAAGAGCGCCACAAGGCGCTCTTTGTCATAATGACGGCCGGCGAAATTTCCCATGAGAGAAAAGGAGCAGCCAATGATCATTCGTCAGGCAAGGGCCGCAGATATTCCCGCAATGGTGGCGCTGCGCATGGAGCTGTTTTGTGAGGTCGGTGAGCTGGTGACGCCGCAGGCAGACCCGGCCTTGTGGCAGGCCACCCTTGACTACTTTACCCGGGCGATGAGTGAAGAGAGTGCTTTATCCTGGCTGGCTGAGGCCGATACGCTGGAGGGCGGCAAACAGATCGTGGCGGCAGGGACGCTGGCATTATTTGAACGGCCGCCCTATCCCGGCAATCTGGCGGGAGTGGAGGGGTACCTGCTCAACATGTATACGCGGCCGCAATGGCGCCAGCAGGGGATCGCCACGGCGCTGCTCAATGCCATTACAGCCTTCGCCAGATCGCGTCAGCTGGGCAAGGTGTGGCTCCATGCCAGCGAGCAGGGGCGCCCTCTCTATGAGCGGATCGGCTTTGTCGCCAATCCGGCCTATCTGGAGTGGCAACCGGCGGTGGAATAAGGGTTGCAGCTCTGCATGAGTGGCGTTTGGTCGGTGAATTTGATTTACAGCAATAAATATGGCGTCAGATGGGATCGCGGCAAAGCCGCCAACTATGCTGATGGAGCACGCCACCATTATCTTATTGATCCACTGCGTGGTTTGGCCATGGTGGGTGCCAGTCTGGAGGATACGTTTCGATGTTCAATAGCAAACTGAAAGCCGAGTTGCAGCAGTGCCAGGATCAACTTCTGGAACAGCAGGGATTTTTTGACGCAGTGCACGGCAGCGTGGCGACCATCACCTTTACGCCGGATGGCACTGTGCTGGCCGCCAATGATCTCTTTCTCAACGTGGTGGGCTTCAGTGCGCCCGAGGTTATCGGCCAGCATCACCGTATCTTTTGCGACAAGCTCTATGCCCAGAGCAGCGACTATCAGCAGTTTTGGGCGGACCTGAAGCAGGGGCGCTCCCGTACCGGGGTGTTCCAGCGCTTCAACAAACGGGGCGAGGCGATCTGGCTGGAAGCGACCTATTTTCCGGTCAAGTTGCGGGGCGTGGTGACCAAGGTGATCAAGATCGCGGCCGATATTACCGAGCACCACCTGCAACTGCTCAGCCAGCAGGCGGTGGTGACGGCGCTGGATCGGTCGCTGGCGGTCATCGAGTTCACCCCCGGCGGGGAGGTGATTGCTGCGAATGGCAATTTCCTCCATACCATGGGCTACACCCTGGCGCAGGTGCAGGGCAAGCACCACCGCATCTTCTGCGATGACCACTTCTATCAGGAAAATCCCCACTTCTGGGAAGAGCTTGGGCGCGGCCAGTTCAAATCTGGCCTCTTCTGCCGTCAGAACAGTCACGGTAGCAAGGTGTGGCTGGAGGCGACCTACAACCCGATCCTGGATGACAACCGCCGGGTGGTGAAGGTGATCAAGTTCGCAAGCGATATTACCGAGCGGATCAACAAGAGCGATGCGGTGCGGGAAGCGGCCATGCTGGCCCACGATGCGGCCCGGGAGACCCTGAACTGCGCCGAGCGCGGCGCGGGTCTGCTCTCCTCGGTGGTCGATACCTCCAGCCTGATTGCCAGCCAGCTGACTCACAGTATCGGCCTTATCAACCAGCTCAACGAGCAGTCGCGCAGCATCGAGGCGATCGTCTCCACCATCAGCAGCATCGCCGACCAGACCAATCTGCTGGCCCTTAACGCGGCCATTGAGGCGGCGCGGGCGGGGGATCAGGGGCGTGGTTTTGCGGTGGTGGCCGACGAGGTTCGCCAGCTGGCGGCCCGCACGTCTCTCTCTACCGACGAGATTGCCAAGGTGGTACAGAACAACCGGGAGCTGACCGCCAAGGTCACCTCCGAGATGTCCGACGTCGCCAGCAGCGCCGAGCTGGGCAAGCAGCAGGTGGGCGAGGTGAATGAGGTGATGAGCGACATCCGCCGAGAGGCGAACAACGTCTCCAGCACCGTCTCTGATCTGGCCATCTGAACCCCCTGACTTCCTGTCATGCCGGGGCATTGACTCATATTTGAGCAGTCAGTGCCCCAATCTGAACCCCTCCTGTATCGTCCCGCCATTGTGAATTGTCCTCTTCTGGCCCCTTGATTAGGCTTGCCGCCTCATTTATTTCAGAGCAGGAACAGAACACGATGGCATTACAACAGAAGGGGCGGGCAATGGCCCTGCTGGTTATGGTCGCGAGCATGGGTCTGGGCGGCTGTATGGGGCAGATGGGGCTTTCCGGCATGGTCACCAAGGGCAACCTGAGCGTGGTGGATAATCGCTACGCTCGTGCCGGGGTCTTTATGCTGCTCTCCCCTGTCTACGGTCTGGCCGCGACCGCTGACCTGTTTGTGTTCAATACCATCGAGTTCTGGTCTGGCAAAAACCCCATCACCGGCAAATCTCCAGCTGTGGTGGACATGAAAGCCAATCCGGTGATCAAGGTGAACCAGCATCTGGATCCGGCCCTCAAGAAGGTGCCGCTGGCCATGCTGCCACAAGGGGTGCGCGAGGTGGAGATCAGCTACCCGGACGAGCATACCGCCCAGATGGAGGTGCACTATCTGGATGGTCGCCGCAGCATGATGCGTGGCGAGAAGCGTGGCGAGCTGATGGATATCTACTTCGATGGCCGCTTTGTATCTACCCTGAGCCGCGCAGAGCTGGAAGAGCGGGCGAATCAGGGGAAGGCTGCTGCCTAAATTCAACTGAATCCAGATCGATCCAGCTTCAGATGGGGTATACCTAATCTGCTGGCAAAATCGCCATGATGTCTAAGGGAGTAGACTATGACGGTGAATGGATTGCGATTGGCGGAGTTGATTGGTTCCCTCAGTCATGCGCTCGACATGACCGAGGGGCAACCAAGAGGACACTGCATTCGTTGCTGCTGGATAGGTTCCCGTCTGGGGGAGCGGCTGGGACTGGACGCCCGGCTGCGCCATGATCTCTACTACACGCTCCTGCTTAAAGATCTTGGGTGCAGCAGCAATGCCGCCCGCATCTGCGAGCTCTATCTCACCGACGATCTTCACTTCAAACGCGATTTCAAACTGGTGGATGGCTCCCTCTCCGAGGTAGTCAACTTTGTGCTGGGCCACACCGGCTTGCAGGCGGATCTGCTGGGACGTTTTCGCAGCCTGTTTCATATCTTTCGCAACGGCGACCAGATTGCCAACGAACTGATCCAGACCCGCTGTCATCGGGGGGCGGATATTGCTCGCCAGCTGCGTTTCAGTGACGAGGTAGCCGATGGCATCCTCTCCCTTGATGAACACTGGAATGGCAAAGGTCGGCCCCTGCAACTGGCAGGCGAGGCGATCCCGCTCTTCTCCCGTATTGCCCTGCTCTGTCAGGTGGTGGATGTGTTTCACGCGGCCGCAGGTCCGGATGCGGCGTTCAAGGAGCTGCGCGAGCGCAGCGGCAGCTGGTTTGATCCGGCGCTGGTTCGCGAATTTGAAGCGCTGGCCGACGAGGCGTTCTGGCAAGGACTGGCCGATCCCCGACTGACCGAGTGGGTGCTGGTCCACCCGGCCGGGCAAGGGGAGGTGGCGCTGGATGAAGATTATCTGGACGAAATCGCGACGGCCTTCGGGCAGGTGGTGGACTCCAAAAGTCCCTACACCGCGGGTCACAGCGGCAGGGTAGCGCTCTATACCGACATTCTTGCCACCCAGATGGGGTTGTCCGAGCCACGCAGGCGCTGGCTCAAGCGGGGTGCCCTGCTCCATGACGTGGGCAAGCTCGGGGTGAGCAACGCCATTCTCGACAAGCCGGGCAAGCTCGATGCGCAGGAGTGGGCTGCGGTGCAGATGCATGCCGCCTACACCGAGGAGATCCTGAGCCGTATCGGCGCCTTCGAGGAGCTGGCACAAGTGGCGGGCGCCCACCATGAGCGGCTCGATGGCAAGGGCTACCCCAAGGGGCTGAAGGGGGACGAGATTACCCTTGAGACGCGCATCATCACCACAGCCGATATTTTCGATGCCATCACCGCCAAGCGCCCCTATCGCGGCGCCATCCCTGTGCCGCAGGCGCTGGAGATGATGGCGGAGAATCTGGGGACTGCCATCGACCCCGACTGTTTTGCCGCCCTGCAGGCGGGTATTCAGGATTTCTCCCTCTACCTCACCACCGAGCAGCCGCTGGCCAATGCCAGTTAAGAGTTGCTGATCAACGGCCCAAGTGGCCAGTCAGACAGCAAAACGCCCCGCAACTGCGGGGCGTTTTGCATTGGGTCTAGTCCGGCTGCTTGCGATGGGGCGGGGTGGATCAGCCCCAGCAGGCGGCGCAGGTGAGTCAGCTGCTCGGTCAGCTGGACGTTGAGCCAGAGGTAGCCATTGATGGCCACCTCGGTATTGGGGGGGAGCGATACCTGGGTCGCCACCTCGTGCAGGCGGGCGATGGCGGCATCCGCGCAACGCCCGTCACCGGTTTGCATCATCAGGGCAAGCTGGTTGATCGCCTCCTCGGTGGCCAGATGGCAGGCTTGCAGCGCAGCCGTGCTCTGCATCAGGAAGTGGCTCTCCCGATCGTTCCAGTAGGTGTTGGCCAGCATCTCAAGAGTGCAGAGGGTGTTGCGCATGGTGACCTGCACCGCATCAAACAGGGCGACGCTGTGGCGTGTCTCCTTGGCCGCAGGGGCCAGCAGGGCCCGCAGTTTGCCGGTCTGTGCCAGCAGTTGGGAGAGATTGTGCTTGAGGCGCGGGCGCTCCAGCACATTGGGGGAGAGGTGGGTGTGATAGAGCCGCCCCGACTGCTGCAGGATCTGGTGCAGTTGCAGCCGCCAGTGGCTGTAGGCCCGCTGGGGATAGATGCTGCAAAAGAGCAGTGCCAGCAGGGAGCCCAGTATCACGTCGGCACTGCGCCACAGCGCCGTCTCTATATCCCCCGGCATGGCCCCCATGGTAACCCCCAGGGTGATGCCGATCAGCAACCCCACATAGGGGCGCTTGCCGAGGGCCAGATAGCCGCAGAGGAACATTATGCAGCCGCACCAGATCAGGGTAAGCGGTAGCGAGTAGATCTCGAGATAGAGAGCCACGACCCCGCAACTGGCGCCGAAGATGGTGCCCACCACCCGCTGCAGAGCGCGGGAGAGCACATTGCCCCAAAACGAGATGGGGCCCATCACCACCACCAAGGTTATCAGCGGCCAGGTGCTCTCCGGCAGTTTCAGCTCGCGGGTCAGCAGAAAGGTGAGCATAAAGGCGAGCGCAATGCGCAGGCCATGGACGATCCGGTAGCGGCCATAGACCAGCAGATCGAGTCGGGAGAGGGGGGCATCAAGACGCACGGTCTGCCTCCTGTCAGGTGGGGGACGGGGCGCCGTGCATCCGGCCGACGCCCCGTCGGGATTTAGGCCAGTCGTCCCTGCAGGGGGTGGATCCAGACCCGCTCGCCAACGGCGATCCCGGGTTGATCCGGTACGATTTCGATCAGGCAGTTGGCATCGGCCATGGAGCTCAGAATGCCCGAGCCCTGTGGCCCCGTGGTGCGCACCCGCAGCTGGCCGTTACGGTCCTGATGGAAGATGCCGCGCAGAAACTCGGTGCGCCCCGGGCGGCTCTTCATCTTCTCGTCCGCCAGTGCCGAGAGGAGCAGCGGCTGCCACCGCTTGCCCTGTAGGCGGGCGATGGCAGGCTCGACAAATTGCAGTACGCAGATCATCGCCGCCACCGGATTGCCCGGCAGGCCGAAGAAGGGGGTCTGCCCCAGCTTGCCAAAGGCGAGCGGGCGGCCTGGGCGCATCTGGATGCGCCAGAAATCGATCTGGCCCAGCTCCGCCAGCACCAGCTTGATAAAGTCGGCGTTGCCCACCGAGACTCCGCCCGAGCTCAACACCAGATCGGCACTGGCGGCGGCCTGCTCAAGCTGCTGGCGCAGAATGGTCTTGTCATCGGGAATGATGCCAAGGTCCATCACCTCGCAACCAGCGGCGCGGATAAGGGCCATCAGGGTGAAGCGATTGCTGTCGAAGATATGGCCGGGGGCGAGCTGCTCGCCCGGCGCCTGCACCTCGTCGCCGGTACTGAACAGCGCCACTTTCAGCGGGGTGCGCACCGTGAGACAGGCCTGACCGAGTGATGCCGCCAGCCCCAGCTGGGGGGCACCAAGCCAGGTCCCGGCCGGGATGGCGACCGCACCCTTGGCGAGATCTTCCCCGGCGAGGCGCACATTCTGCCCTGCGCGGATCGGTGCGGTGACCGTGACCCACTCCCCTTCAATCAGCGTCTCTTCCCGCATCACCACAGTATCTACCCCGGGGGGCAGCGGAGCGCCGGTCATGATCTGCACCGCCTGACCGGCCAGCACAGGCTCGTGGCGCTGCTGGCCCGCCAGCACTTCCCCCACCAGTTGCCAGCGACCGGCGGCGAGATCGTCGCTACGAAGGCCAATACCATCCATCGCCGAGTTGGCATGGGGGGGCACATTGATGGGGCTTATCAGATCGGCGGCCAGCACGGCGCCGTGGCACTGGGCCAGCGGTTTGTCGCTGCAGGCGGTGCTTGGGGTGAGGGCCGCTAGAATGGCATTGCGGGCCGCCTCGACCGAGAGAAAGCCCTTGCCCGCCTCCGGCTCCTTGCTCTGGCAGCCGTCAAGCCAGCGGCAGACGAAGTCGGCGATAGCCGCCAGATCGTTGATATCGAGTCGGGGCAGGCTTGTCTGCTGTTGTTCGCCACTCTGTTGGGGCTGATCGCTGGCCAGCGCGATGATGTCGCCGTCTTCGGGGAAGAGCAGCGGCTTGCCAATCTCGGCGCGGTGCAGCTCGATTTTCGGGAAGTGTTCGTGCTTGAACCCCTCGACCAAGAGCAGATCGAGCTCTGTCTGATCGAAGCTGGCCAGCAGCTGGCGAAAGTCCGCTTCGGCCAGCTCGGTCTCGCTGTGCGTTGTTTCAGTAATGCGAGCATGACGACGGCGGGAGGCAACCATCATCTGCTGGGCACCCGCCTTGCGCAGGCGGTAGCTGTCCTTGCCCGGCTGGTCGATATCAAAGTCGTGGTGGGCGTGCTTGAGCACCCCGATGCGCAGGCCGCGATCCACCAGCAGGGGGATCAACTGCTCCAGCAAGGTGGTCTTGCCGGTGCCGCTCCAGGCGGCGAAGCCGAGCAGGGGAAGAGTGGGGGCCGGGGTCATGAGGTGACTCCTTGTTGGGGGTCGATAGCCAGGGCAAGCAGACGGGCCTCGTAGGCGGCCAGCTCGTCCGGGCTATTGAGATTGATAAAGGCATCCGGCTGATCGGCAAAGCTCACCACCGCCATATTGTGGCGGGCAAACCAGATATCGATTTTGCGCTCCCCCTCTGCCAGTGCGGCGGTGAGGGAGGGGAGCAAGGATTTGTGCAGCAGGGCCACCACGGGTTGCAGCCAGTCGCCGTCGTGGGCCACTACCAGCTCGGTCTGTGGGGTCAGGGCGGCGCGAAAGCGGCTCATCAGATCCAGCGGCAGGGCGGGGCCGTCGCAGGGGACAAACAGCACCCAGTCATGACGGGCGGCGGCAAGACCTGCCTGCATGCCCGCCAGCGGGCCGAGATAGTCGTTGTTGTCATCGCTGATGACCGGGGCCAGCGCCTGATAGCGGGTCTGACTGCGGTTGGCGTTGATCAGTACCTCATCCACCTGGGGGCGCAGGCGCGCCAAAACATGGTCGATAAGAGGGCGTCCCGCCAGTGCTACCCATCCCTTGTCTTCGCCCCCCATCCGGGTGGCGCGGCCTCCTGCCAGGATCACTGCTGATACGGCAACGGCATCAGAGTGGCTGTCGCTTTTTGAAGTCATGTCGCTCGATGATTTTTAAAGGGGTCGTCTCTTGCAGCTGGCCACGGGCGAGGGTCCATTGCCGCTCGCACAGGTCGGTCAGGGCGTTGCTCTGGTGGCTGATGACGACCAGGCCGCTGCCATGTTCCCGCAGATCTTGCGCCAATGCGGCCATCAGGGCAACCGAATGTGTGTCGAGATTGGCGGTGGGCTCATCCATCAGCAGAAAGGCCGGTTGCAGCGCCCAGGCGCGGGCCATTGCCAGCCGTTGCCGTTCGCCACCGGACAAAATGCTGATGTGCTCCCGCGCCAGCCCCTCCAGCTCGACCCGGCGCAGCGCCTCGAACACCCGCACCTCGCTGCCGAGCTGCTTGTCCAGCGCCCAGGCGACATTGTCGTGCACCGTGCGATCAAACAGATAGGGAGTCTGGTGCAGATAGGTGACCCGGCCCGGCCCCAGATCCCGCTTGAGCAGCCGGTTGAGCCGCTGTTGCCAGCGCCCCGGCAGATTGGTGTAGCCGCGGGTTGGTGCCAGCAGCCCCGCCAGGATTTTGAGCAGAGTGGTCTTGCCCACCCCGTTGGCTCCATGCAGCCAGATGGCATCCCCCGGTGCGATGGCGAGCCGGTCAATCTCGAACAGCTGGCGCTCGCCAAAGCGCATCGTCAGCTGGTGGGCGGTCAGGGCCATGGGGTACTCCTGTTGGTACACAGTGGGGGCATGGTCAGTTCTTCAGATAGCTGTGGCCGCGACAGGCCGTCAGCAGCAGGTTGAGCAAGAGGGCGAGGGTGAGCAGCACTATGCCGAGCGCCACCCCCTGGGTGAAGGCCCCTTTCTGGGTCTCCAGCGCGATGGCGGTGGGGATATTGCGGGTAAAGTGCAGGATATTACCCCCCACCATCATGGAGCAGCCCACCTCGGTGACGATACGGCTGAAGGCGCCGATGATGGCGGCCAGCAGGCCAAAGCGGCACTCGTGCATCAGGCCGATCAGCGCCTTGGGCCAGGAGACCCCCAGGGTCAGGGCAGTCTCCCAGGCGCGCCGATCGCTCTGGACAAACGCCGCGTGAGCCATGGTGGCGATCACCGGAAAGGCGATCAGCATCTGCCCCACCACCATGGCCTGCTGGGTAAAGAGCAGCTTCCAGTCGCCAAAGGGGCCGGCCCGCGACAGCAGCATGTAGAGCAAGAGGCCAATCACCACGGTCGGCACCGATTGCAGGGTATTGATGCAGGAGAGCCAGAGCCAGCGGCCGGGCAGCGGCAGATAGGCCAGGGCAAAGCCCAGCAGCAAGGCGGGCAGCAGCACCAGCAGCAGGGCGATGCAGGAGACGGAGAAGGAGACCCCCACCACCTGCCACAGTTCGGTGTCACCACTGAACAGCAGGGCGAGGGCAGCCAACGTAGTGTCGAGCAGGGTCGGCATCAGGCGCCTCCCTCAGCGAACCGGGGGAGGGCCATCAAGGTCATCGCAGGGGTCAGGGTTGCCATTATTTCCCGTTGGCATCCGCCACAAACAGTGCCTGACCGGCAACCTTGAAGTCGCCGATCAACTTCTGGCCATGCTCTGAGACCAGCCAGTTCTTCAGGGTGCGGGCCCCTTCGGTGTTGAGATCCGGGTAGCGCTTGGGGTTGACCAGGATCACCTGATAGGGGTTGAACAGGCGCTTGTCACCCTCCAGCAGTACGGCGAGATCCAGCTTGCTCTGGTAGGCGAGCCAGGTGCCGCGGTCGGTCAGGGTGTAGGCACCCAGCTCCGAGGCCATGGTCAGGGTCGGGCCCATCCCCTGGCCGATGGATTTGTAACCGGAAAACTCGGGTTTGACGTCTGCGGCTTGCCACAGGATCTTCTCCTTGATGTGGGTACCGGACTCGTCACCGCGGGAGATAAAGGTCTGGCCCTGCTCCTTGATGGCCTGCAGCCCCTTGGCTGCATCGTGCAGCTTGGCCAGACCCGCCGGATCTTTTGCCGGGCCGACGATAACGAAATCGTTGTACATCAGGTGTACCGGCTCGATGCCAAAGCCCGCATCGACGAACTTCTTCTCGGCAGAGGGGGCGTGGGTCATCACCAGATCCGCATCGCCATTCTCGCCCATCTTCAGGCTCTGGCCGGTACCGGCCGCCATCACCTGCACCGGATAACCGGTCTCTTTGGTGAACTGGGGCAGCAGCCAGCCCAGCAGACCGGACTGCTCGGTGCTGGTGGTGGTGGCGAGGCGGATCGGCGCTTTTGTGGCATTAGTATCAGCTTCGGCGTGGGCCACACCGGCGATCAGCAGGCTGGCGGCGAGGGAGAGGGCAAAACGTTTGAGGCTGGTTTTTATCGTCATCGTGATGCAACTTTTTTCAGGGTGGCTGAGGAGAGGGCAAGAGTAAGCAAGCAGGGTGCCAAACTGTTCCTTTGCCGGTGCATTCACGGTTTGCCGTTTAAAAACAGAAGCTTATTAGAATCAATTAGGTGAGCTTGTTATCGCTTTTAATAATTGGTGTTGGTGCTTTTGATACGGTAAGGACAAAATGTCCCACTAAGGTTCCGGTTATCGGGACATTCACCGACCGTACGTGCATCCGAGGTACTTTTTTCCATGACACTCCCTCCCAGCCGCTGGTCTGCCCTCTCCCTGCTTATCGTTGACGATGAGCCCGGCATGCGCAGCTTTCTGGCCAAGGCGCTGGCCAAGCGTTTTGCCCAGATTGAGACTGCCGCCAGCGTGGAGGAGGCGGAAGCCCTGCGCTGCCGCCTTCACTTCGACCTTATCATCGCCGACATCCGGCTGCCGGGGCGCTCCGGCATCGAGTGGCACGAGGCCATAGACCCGGCCACCCGCCGCAGCGACATCATCTTCATGACCGGTTTTGGCGATATGGAGACCGCCCTCAAGGCGCTGCGCCTCGGCGCCAGCGACTTTATCCTCAAGCCCTTCAACCTCGATCAGATGGTGCAGGCGGTGGACAGAGTCATCGAGCGCCGTCAGATGGAGCGGGAGAACCTGCTGCTGCGCCGGGAGGTGAGCAAGCTGTTCCCGCCCACCCTGATTGGCGACAGTGCCAAGACCCGCGAGCTCAAGACGCTCATCGCCAGAGTGGCGCCCTCCAATGCCGCCGTGCTGGTGGAGGGGGAGTCCGGCACCGGCAAGGAGCTGGTGGCCCGCGCCCTGCATCAACTCTCCGGCCGGATGGGGGCCTTTGTGCCCCTCAACTGCGCCTCCATCGCGCCGGAGCTTCTGGAAAGCGAGCTGTTCGGCCACGTGCAGGGTGCCTTTACCGGCGCCCGCAAGGGGCGTGACGGCCTGTTCCGGGTCGCCCATCAGGGCACCCTGTTTCTCGACGAGATCGGCGAGATGCCCCTTGCCATGCAGGCTTCCCTGCTGCGGGCACTGGAGCAGAAGGCCATCCGCCCGGTCGGTGCCGAGCGCGAATTGGCGGTGGATGTGCGCATCGTCGCCGCCACCAACCGCAACCTCAAGGCCGAGGTGGAGGCGGGCCGCTTTCGCGAAGATCTCTTCTATCGCCTCAACGTGGTGGCGCTGCCGGTGGCCCCGCTGCGGGAGCGGATCGACGACATCCCCGCGCTGGTACACCACTTTACCCGCCAGCTCACTGCCGAGATGGGGATGGGCTCCTTGAGCTGGACCCACGAGGATGTGGTGGCGATGCAGGCCTACCCCTGGCCCGGCAACGTGCGGGAGCTGCGCAACCTCATCGAACGCTGCCTGCTGCTGGGCAAGCCCCCGGCGGATTACTGGCAGAGCAGCAAGCCCGCCGAACCGGGCACAAGTGAGGAGGGCTACCCGCTGGCGTGGCCGCTGGCGGAGGTGGAAAAAGCCCACATCCTGCAAGTAGTGGCGAGCCATGATGGCAACAAGTCGGCCGCTTCCCGGGTGCTCGGGGTGGCGCGCAAGACGCTGGATCGCAAATTCAAGGAGTGGGCCATCGAATGAGGAAGGCTGATCGGATGGGGTGGCGATGAAACTGACCCTGCTCTCCCGCTGCATGCGCGCCCTGTTGCCCCGTTGCGTGCGCACCAAAGTGCGCTGGCGCCTGCTGCTGCTCACTTCGGTACCCATCATGCTCACTCTGGTGGGCATGATCGCGCTCACCCTCTACTGGACCCTCACCTACAGCTGGCAGAACCTGCTCACCACGGTGCGCAGCGATCTCGGGGTGGCCCACCACGCCATCACGGTGCAGCAGCAGCGCCAGACCGAGCATCTCGAGCATCTGCGAGATGCCTGGGCCTTTCAGCTACGGCTGCGGGAATCGCCGGATCAGCTGCATGACTGGGTGATGCCGCTGGCGGCCAACTATGGTCTCGATTTTCTGCGCTTGCGCCGTGGCCCCGAGCTGGATCAGCTGACGGCGCAGGAGCGTGCCGCCCTCACGGCCGGGCGCAGCGTCAGCCACTTCGTGGTCTGGTCGCAGCAGGAGATGCTCGCCCTCTCCCCGCAACTGGCCAAGCGGGCCGTGTTGTGGCAGCGGGATGGCACCAGGGTGGTGGAGAACAGGGGGCTGATCAGCCTGTCGCTGACGCCGGTGATGGGCCGCGACGGCTCCCTTTGGGCCGTGCTGGAGGGGGGCGAGCTTGTCAACGGCAGCACCCGGCTGGTGGATGAGCTCAAGGGGCAGGTGTTTGCCAAAAATACCCTGCCGGATGGCAGCGTCGGCACCGTTACCCTGTTTCTCGACGATCTGCGGGTGAGCACCAACGTGCCGGTCAGCAGCAGCCGTCAGGTGGGCCGGGCGGTGGGCACCCGGGTCTCGCCGCCGGTGCGCGATCAGGTACTGGGGCGGGGGGAGATGTGGGTTGACCGCGCCTTCGTCCACGACGCCTGGTATGTCTCTGGCTACGAGCCGCTGCTGGGAGCCAGGGGCGAGCGGCTCGGCATGCTCTATGTGGGCTTTCTCGAGTGGCCCATCATCCGCACCTACCTCACCAATCTGGTGGAGCTGGGCTCTGGCGTAGTGCTGCTGTTGCTGCTCTCCGGCCTGCTGGTCTATCGCGGCGCGCGGGATCTCTTCTCCCCCATCGAGCGGATGCACAAGGTGGTGCGGCAGGTGCAGGCCGGGGAGTCGGCCCGCATCGGCCCGCTGGCGCTCGATCCTGACCACGAGTTGGCCCAACTCGGTCGCCAGTTTGACGCCATGCTGGACAGGCAAGAAGCGCATCAGCAGCAGATGGCCCGCAGTGCCGATGAGCTGGAGCAGAAGGTGGCCGAGCGTACCCAGAGCCTCGAGCTCAAGACTGCCGAGCTGGAAGATCATATCCATATGCTGACCGAGGCGCGCCAGCAACTGCTCATCAGCGAGAAGCTGGCAGCCCTTGGCGAACTTTCGGCCGGTGTGGCCCACGAGATCAATAACCCCTTGGCGGTGATCCTCGGCAATGTGGAGCTGATGAAGCTGGAGCTGGGGGAGGCGGCCGAGCCGGTCAGCGAGGAGCTGGCGCTGGTGCTGGCCCAGATCGAGCGCATTCGTGCCATCACCCGCAGCCTGCTGCAATATTCACGCCCCCGCGACTACGAGACGGCGCCGGTGTGGCAGCACCTCAACCCCATCATTGAGGAAAGCCTGACCCTGGTGCGCTCCGCCCTGCGCCAGCAGCAGGTGGAGCTGGTGGCCGATCTCCGGGCCCAGCAGCCCATCGAGGCGGATCGCCAGCAGCTGTTGCAGGTGCTGATCAACCTACTGGTCAACGCCAGCCACGCGCTGGGGGAGCAGGGGGAGATCCGGGTCGAGAGCCGCGACTGGGTCGATGAACTGGGTCAGTTGCGCGGGGCCGAGGTACGGGTGATCGACAACGGCAGCGGCATCGAGGCGGCCATTATCGACAAGATCTTCGACCCCTTCTTCACCACCCGCGCCACTGGCACCGGGCTGGGGCTGGCCCTGAGTCACCGCATCATCAGTCGCTGGGGCGGAGAGCTCTTGGTGGACTCCACCCCGGGGCAGGGGAGCTGCTTTACCGTGCGGCTGCGCAGCCACGCCCTGCTGCCCAGCGGCAGCGAGCCCGCGAAACTGGAAGGGTGGCGCATTGCGCTCAATGCCGAGGGGCGTGAGACAAGCGATTGATGCTGTTATAAAAGGGCCCATTATAAAAACAGCCCGTCAACATGGTTGACGGGCTGTTTTGTCGGTGGGTGAGTGGTTATTTACTGCGGACTCCACACCAGCTTGCCGCTCTGGGTCAGGTCATAGCCGCCGAGGCGGGCTGCCAGCTCGCGCCCCTCGGGGGATTGCAGCCAGCCGATCAGCTGTTGCAGCAGGGTGCGAAAGAAGACCCCCTGCGGCATCACCAGATCGAAGCACTCCTGCGACAAGGGCATAAAGCCGAGGCCAAACTCGGTGGCGGTGCTCTGGGCGCCGGGCCCGACGTCCGCATCGCCGCGGCTGATGGCGGCGGCCAGCTCCCGCTCGCTGTTGACCTCGAGGGTGCGCTCTAGTCGGGTCAGCGACTCCCCTTGCGTTTGCAGCCACTCCTGCAGGGCACGCTGGCTGCCAGCGCCTTCCTGACGCATGGCCCAGCGCCAGTCGAGTGCCTCTTTCGCCTCCTTGGGTTGCAGCCCTTGCCGCAGCACCAGCCCCTGCACCCGCCTGAATCCATGAACGATCACCCATTGCCGGTGGCCCTGATACTGCTGCACCAGCGCCGGGTGGCGCAGGTGCGCCTCCTCGGCCTGCCCCCAGTGGATGGCGCAGAGATCCACATGGCCGCGCGCCAGCATCGCCAGCCCCTGACGGGTGCCGCACGGGGTGTAGCCCACCAGTGCCTGGGTGCCGAGCTGCTGGGCCAAGCGGCTGCTGGCGTAGTGCAGCAGCACGTCGTCCGAGCCTGCCAGCAGCAGCCGGTCGTTCATCACCCCCTCGTGGCAACTGCCGAGCAGCCAGCGATCGAGCAGGGAGCGGGGAAACAGCCACTTGCCGGTCGCCTTGGTGGCGGGGATGCGCGCCTCGTTGGCGAGCTGGTAGACCTTCTTCTCGTTGAGATCGAGGTATTCCGCCACCTGCTTCACGTTCATAAACTCGTTCATGACTTAATCCCGCATCCCTCGACCGGCTGAACCGGGCGCCAGCACCGGCGGCTTCTCGTCCAGCACCATATGGTCGTGGCCGCTGAATACCTCGAAATGGCGCCCCTTGGCGCGGGCAATCATGGTTATACCGAGCTGACGGGCCAGATCCAGCCCCATCTGGGTGACACCGGAGCGCGACAGCAGCACCGGAATGCCCATCTGCGCCACCTTGATCACCATCTCCGAGGTGAGCCGCCCGGTGGTGTAGAAGATCTTGTCGTGGCCGCCCTCGCCGCGCATCCAGAGCTCGCCCGCCAGCGTATCCACCGCATTGTGGCGCCCCACATCCTCGACAAAGGAGAGGATCTCCGCGCCGCGACAGATGGCGCAGCCATGGACGGCACCGGCCATCTTGTAGGTTTCGTTATGGGCCGACAGCGCCTTGAGCAGGGCGTAGAGGGTGCTCTGTTTAAGCTCAGGCGCCGCTAGCACGACCCCTTCGAGCTTCTTCATCACGCTGCCATACATGGTGCCCTGACCGCAGCCGGAGGTGACCGTCTTCTTCTCCAGCGCCTTGTCGAGATCGGCGGCCTGCTGGCTGCTCACCACGGCGGCGGCCTCGCTCTCCCAGTCGACGATCACCGATTCGATGGCTGCAATATCCTCGATAAAACCCTGATTTTTAAGATAACCCAGCACCAGTGCCTCGGGGCGGGCACCCAGCGTCATCAGGGTTACGATCTCCTTCCAGTTGAGGTAGACCGTCAGTGGCCGCTCACAGGCGATTTGGCGGGTTTGCAGCGTGCCTTGCTCATCCATCACCTCGACGGCCATGGTGAGCTGGGCTGCGGCATTGCTTTTGATAAAGGTCGGTGTCATGGGCCCCTCGCGACCGGTTGCCGGGATCTAAAGGGAGGGATACAGCAAGTTTTGTTCCAGATTATTTTGAACGAGGTAGAAAAAGAATGGTTAACACCATTCTCATAATGAAAATGTTCTTGTGATGCTGAGGTGAAACCACCTACAAATATACTATAGCAATGACTATCATTCTTTGGCCTAAAATAATTCTTTTCAACTGTCAAATTATAGATGCCATTATTAAGTTGATATGCCGTGATCAAACCAGTTAACTTATATTCGGATATCCATCCGTCATTTCTAACTTAATTTTTGCATTTTAAAAGGTGATGAAACTCACAAGGTTGAGATCGATTTGTTAAATTTGGTGATGTCGTGACCTCGTTCGTGTATTGGTTTTCAGTTGGATAAAAATTCAATTCTTCTCACAGGAGGTACAAACATGGTTCTCAACATTTCAGCCATTTTTGCCACCACCAAATCGAAATCATCAAAATCGCCATTTGCTACGAACATGTAGCTATCATCGGCGAAAATAAATTCCCAAACAGGTGGGGAAAGTCGGATCCACGCTTCGGCCAATTCAAGAGTAGAAAAAACGCCACCACTAAATTGAGCACCAACGGAATGAAACACCCAAATAGCACTTTCTTTCACGATGCGACCATTGTAACGCCCAGTTAAGGTGTGAGCAACGCAATACCGATGTTTCAGCACACTGCCTTAAACACAAAAACGCAACGCATAGCGAAAATGCCATGCGTTGCGAATCACTCTTAAACAGTTTGTTAGGCCTGTGCTTGATTGTGCTTAAATTCTCTTGCTAGAGTGACTAGATCGAAATCTGAGTATCTATCATTAGAAGCTACAGGGTAAGTCGAGTATACATAGTCAATAAAGTCATTAAAATACAACTGTTTTGTATTATTAATAACCGCATCTAATATTTGTCTAGTCCTTTGCGGAAGAGCATTAATATTAAGGTTGCCAATATATTTTATTAAGTATTTAGTTGAACCATACATTGTTTGCTCATTTAAAATAGCAAAGTCTGGGTTCCCAATTATACTATTTGTAACATCATCTACATATGGACCGTAGTGATTAAAGTGCCATCGAATATTAGTGATTTGGCGATCATCCACTAACGCACTATACCAATCAGCTAGGTATACTAGCTTTGTTAGCCGAGCTTTACTTAGCTCATGCTTGTGAGGATACGTCTGGCATAAATATGCAACTATGTTAGAAAGTTCGTTCATATTTTACCTCCTAGTTCCTCAAGAATATTCTTATGTGTTTGAGCATTTTCAACTGTTCTTTCTGGCCTTGCTCGCTTTTCGTATACTTTACAATCACGTACAAACCCAGCTAAGTAACTCTGAAAATCTTTGCAGTACCTTTCCATAGCTTCAACAGTATCGTCATCAAAAGCATTCTTCATCTTACTTTCGAAGAGTACCACACCTATACTATCATCAGCATCAACAATCGACAGTCCCAACATTGTTCGACTCTTCATTTTGATGCTATACAGAGCTTCTTCTGAATAATGATACTTCTTTTGCATATATTCCATATATGCACCATCGTCTTCGGGGATATCCTTGTCCTCATATTTACCGTATTGCCATGCTTTGCTGACAATACCGAGATCTAAAGGGTAATCCTTTCGACTAAATTGCTTCAGCAATGGATTAGGCGAGTTCCTCGCTAAGAGCTTAAACACTTCATCATCTTTGTAGTAAATCGACACTCTGGATTCATAATCTAAATCAATATGCTTACAGATTCCTTTAAGCCATGTTTCTACTTGTTTTTCATGAAGTTTATAATTCTCTACCTTTAGCTGGAGACCATCTTCTTGATATTTACTTATATTTTGCTTTAGCAAAGGGACTTCTGCCAATTCAGCTTCAATCTTCAACTTATCTGATTTCAACTTCTCGTTCTCAGCACTCAACTCACCTTGCATTAAGTGATTTGAACCAGCCCCAACAGCCATAAAAAGACCACCAAAGATGATACCCAAATGCGGGTTGGTCAAAGCAAAGGCGATAAAAGTGGCTGCGGAGTGGACCTTTCCAAATTCAGTGTCAAATACATAGTTTCCTACATATGCACAACCGACTGACAAAAGAAAGCCGCCAGCCGCGGTATAAAAATTCGCATTTCTTCTTTTAATAAACTCTAAAAACTGCACTTTCATCAGAACATCAAATCCAACCAATAATTATACAAATATACACTATAAAATTAAAAGAATCATCATACTTTTGAGAGAAGGCCTAACAATTTATTATGCGGAATGTTTCCGCATAGAAACATATCGCTGTTCCGCATATCCTGACAACTTTTTTGTATCACATTAATGATATTTTCAATTTTTTCAATGTATTACATCAACGTTTTTCGCATTAACCGTAGGATAAATGGGCGCGCTTCCCCTATATCTAACCTAGGGCTCCACTAGCATCTATGCTGTATGCAAATACAGTTAACCCAAGAGATCTCGTATGTTGGGCTAAATCGTAGGTTGGTGCTGAACGAAGTGAAGCCCAACGTTTACCGCGAAATATTTCAAAAGCAATAATCGGATAATCCGGTGTTATTCGATTATTGCCATCCCTACTTATTAATGTTCCGGTGGATTGGTTTTACGCGGCATGTTGGGCTTCGCTGCGCTCAGCGCCAACCTACCTCCCGCACGAGGTCCTAACCTGCATCAAAGCCCCCATCAGCCATCAAACCGGCCTTGGCCCCACTCTTGCTATGTCTTATCCCATTGATGGCCGTGGCCGCCCTGAATCTCCTGCTCTGATATGCCTCGAACTGGGTGGATCACGGGGGAGGGCGGCCCGGCAGAGACCTTCTGATGGGAGCCGTGACAGTGCAAGAGACAACCAATACCTTGCCCCCGCAGCGCTGGCTGCAACTGGAGTTAAAGGCCATCGACAGCCAGGTTGGCCGCTGGCAGAGCCGCCGTTTCGAGATTGCGGCGCTCCATCCCGCCGAACCCGAGGCTGCTGGCGCCTTGCCCCTTACCCTGTTTCGCGATGAGCGGGGGGATTATCGCTTCAATCTGAGCTCCGGCTCGCCCCGCCTCTTTGTCACCGGAAGCCGCGTGGACAGTGGCTTTGTGGCCGATGGCCTCACCCTGAGCCAGACCGTAGCCGCCGCCTATATGGATGGCGAGCGGCAGGTGCTCTCCTGCCCGCTGCCCGAGGCGCTGCAAGCCTGGGTGGAGGCCTTTATCGGTCGCCACGGCGAGCTGCTGGAGGCCCGCCGCAAGGGCAAGAAGGGCAAGGGGCGGGCGCAGGATCAGCTGGGCCTCGATACGGCTGTAGCGACATCAAGAGATACGTTAGATCAAGCCAGCTGCGGCGCCGTTAAAGCCACCGGCCCCGATGGCCGCGAGCGTGGCAGCGACAGCGGAAATCGCGCCCATGAGTGAGTTCCTCAAGCGCTGGTCGTCTCGCAAGAGTGAGGCGCGCAAGCATCAGGCATTGCAGCCGAGGGAAGAGGTTAGCCCCGAGGCGGTTGCCCCCCCCATAGAAGGCAGTGGCGAAGGTGAAACTCCAGATATTGCGCTGGATATCCCCGTAGTCAGCACTGACAAGGGGAGCAGTGAATCCCTTGCCGTTGAGGGGGCTGGGAGTGGCGAACCGCCGCTAATAACGGCTCAGCCGGACAAGGCCAAACTCCCCGACAGGGAGGCGCTGCGGGCCATGTTTCGCACTCACAAGCCTGATGGGCTCGATGACTACACCCAGGATTTCAGCCAGCCCGAATTGCTGCCCGCGGCCCTGACCGCCGGGCTGCGCAACTGGCTGGTGGATCAGGTGATTGCCCCTGACAGCGAATCGGCCAATCCGGCCAGCGGATCCGCTGAACCGGTGGCGCTTGCCAGCGAGCCTGCCGCCGACGAGCTGGCTGATAACCATTCTCAAACCCACACCGACGATCGGGACATTTTGGTTTCCTGTGGTGGACAAAATGTCCCAACCAAAGGTGGGGGAATGGAACCCTCAGGATCCTGACTCCCTGTCAGTCACTTTTTTTCCGGGGGAGTTGGCTCGCCTCTTGCTCTCTCGGCTTACCAACAAGCGCCCATCCCATGAGGTGGCGCGCACAGGAGCGTATGTGAGCACTGAACAAACATTGCCAAATCTGGCCCCAAATCTGGCCTCCAATCTTGCCCATGGGGCGGGGGCGGCCGAGCATAACGCGCGCGCTCGCGCCTATGCCCTGCAGCATACGGTCAAGACCGACAACCTGATCCCGGCCACTGTCTCTTATCAGAGTCAGGGGCGCCTGCTGCTGGTCGGCCCGGAAGATCGCATTCGCCGCGCCGCCAGCCTGCTGCCCGCCGGGGTGAAGCCCACCCTGCTGGTGAGCGAAGCGGTCCACTATGCCGAGGCGGCCGATCTTGAAGCCATCTTTGATGCCACCGCATCCCTCGCGGCCCTGACCCTGCGCGAACCGAGCCTGACAGGGTATCTGGGGCAGTTCCAGCTCATTGGCATCAATGGTCAGGGTGAGCGGGTTAATCTGGCGGCGCTCTGTTTTCCACAACAAGCGACGGTGGGGAACGAACCGCGCTTTGATCTGGTGGCCGATCTGGGCCGCGCCCCGCTCTTTGCGCTGGAGCGTCCGCCGGTCGGTTATCTGCATCTTTCCGATGACCAAGGGCTGGCCGAACGGCTCGCCGAGCTCTGTGCGCTGACCGGTATTTTCGACAAGCCGCGCTATTTTCGCCTCGACCCCGAGGCGTGCGCCTTTACCGCCCGCGGCGTGCCCGGTTGCAGCCGCTGCCTCGATGTCTGTCCGACCGATGCCCTCAAGCCCATCAATGGTCGCATCCAGATCGATCCCCATCTCTGTCAGGGCTTCGGTAGCTGTGCCTCTGCCTGTCCGACCGGGGCGATTGCCTATCACCAGCCCGATGCCAACACCAGCGGCGACTACCTGTTCCGATTGCTCAAGCATTATCGGGAGGCGGGCGGCGAAGCGCCTCGACTGCTGATCGCCGGTGAAAACGAGCGCGAATGGGTGGACGCCGAACTCACCCGCCTGCCTGCCAACTGGCTGCCGGTCTGGGTGGAGGAGAGCGCGAGTTTAGGCATCGAGAGCTGGTTCGCCGCTCTCGCCTATGGCGCCAGCGCGGTGCGCATTGCGCTCGGTGACGATGCCCCCGCCAGCGTGCGGGCATTGGTTGAGCGGGAGCTGGCGAGCGCCACAGTGCTCTTGGCGGGCGCTGGTCTTGCTGCCAATCGTATTGCCCTGTTTAACGGCGATGCCGAAATGGATGAGTCTCTTTACGCGCAGTCAGCCATTGCCCTGCTGGAGAAGCCGCTCAAAGGGGACAAACGGGAAAACCTGTTTGCCGCCTTCGACGCCCTCTGGCAGGCCAACGAAGGGAGCCGCGAGCCGCTGGCGGTGCCTCACGGCGCCCCATACGGCAGCGTGGAACTCAAAGAAGCAGACTGCACCCTCTGCATGGGCTGCGTGGCGGTCTGCCCGAGCCGTGCCCTGCATGCGGTGGGTCATGCGCCGGGCCTCAACTTTATCGAGCAGGATTGCATCCAGTGCGGCATGTGCGAAAAGGCGTGCCCCGAGCAGGCCATCGTACTGGTGCCCCGCCTGCAACCTGTGCCCGAGGCGCGCCGCGCCGTGCAGAGCCTGAAAGCCGAAGAGGCTGCCTGCTGCATTCGCTGCTCCAAGCCGTTCGCGCCCGCCTCGATGATCCGCCGCATCCAGCAAAAACTGGCTGGTCACTCCCACTTCCAGAACGAGGCCGCCCAGCGGTTGCTGATGTGTGAGGATTGCCGGGTCAAGGATGTGTTTGCGGCGCTGGCGGCGGATCCCGTCTCCCAGCTCAAGGTATGAGGGGCCAGTGATGAGTGAACAACATAACGAAAAGGCTGGCGAACTGACCATGACCGAACTGGAACAGAGCAGCGCCGATCTCTACGCCCTGCTGGCAAGCCTCTGGCGAGCCGCCCCCCGTGGTGAACAGCTCGCCTGGCTGCAAGGGTTGCAGGCTATGCCGGGCCCCTTTGCCAGAGGGCTGGGACTGGTGCAGCTGGCGGCGAGTAGCCACCACGAAAACGAGCTTGCCGAGGAGTATCAGGATCTCTTTATCGGGCTGGGGCGCGGAGAAATCGTGCCGTTTGCCTCCTGGTATCTCACCGGCTCCCTGATGGAGCTGCCGCTGGCGGTGCTGCGCGCAGATCTGCAGTCGCTGGGTTTCGAGCGCCAGAGCGGAGTGTGCGAGCCGGAAGATCACCTGGCCGCCCTCTGTGAGGTGATGGCGGTACTGATTGGCGAGCAGCATCCGGAGCGCAACCGCTTCTATGAGCGCCACCTTGCCCCCTGGGTACTCGCCTGCTGCCGCGATCAGCAACAGGCGAAAGGGGGCAGCTTCTACCGGGCGGTCGGCGCCCTTGCCGAAGATTTCTTCAAGCTGGAAAACGAATTGCGCCTGCCGTTTGGCGCCTGCGTGGTGAAGGGTTGATCACCCTTATCCACCCACAACAAAACGAACAGACGAGATATCCCATTGGACGCGAAGCTGGCGCGCAGGCGCCAGCAAGAACAACAACAGAGGTCACAAGAATGAGCGATGAACAGCTGAAAGACCCGTCCCGCCGCAATCTGATCAAGGGAGTTGGCGTGGTCGCCACCATAGGCGTATTGGCCGGTGCCACCGGTCGGGTGGTGGGCAAAGAGGTGCTGACCCACGACACCGAGCCTGACAAGGGCTATCGGGAGACCCCCCATGTTCACGACTTTTATCGCACCCTGCGCGGCACTGACTGAGCCGGATCAGTGAAGGAGAACTCATGAAACTGACAAAACGTGCCGAGCAGCCCCAGGCGGGCGAGCAGGGCAATGAGGCCATTCGCGGTCAGGGGCTGACCCGCCGCGCCTTTATGGTCAACTCGGGTCTGGTAGCCGGTGGCGCCGTGGCCGCCGGTTGGCTGGCCCCTGCCATGATGCAGCGGGCCGAGGCCAAAACCGTGGCGGCCGGGGTGCCGGTCGAGGTGAAGCGCACCATCTGTTCCCACTGCTCGGTGGGCTGCGGCGTCTATGCCGAGGTGCAGAACGGCGTCTGGACCGGTCAGGAGCCGGCCTTTGATCACCCCTTCAACCTTGGCGGCCACTGCGCCAAGGGGGCTGCCCTGCGCGAGCACGGCCACGGTGAGCGTCGCCTCAAGTACCCGATGAAGCTGGTGGGCGGCAAGTGGCAGCGCATCAGCTGGGATCAGGCCATCGAAGAGGTAGGCAATGAAGTGCTGCGCCTTCGCAAGGAGTCCGGCCCCGACAGCGTCTACTGGCTCGGCTCCGCCAAGCACTCCAACGAGCAGGCCTACCTGTTTCGCAAGATGGCGTCTCTGTGGGGCACCAACAACGTGGATCACCAGGCGCGGATCTGCCACTCCACCACGGTGGCAGGTGTAGCCAACACCTGGGGCTACGGCGCCATGACCAACAGCCTGAACGACATGCACAACAGCAAGTCGATCATGTTTATCGGCTCCAACCCGGCGGAGGCCCACCCGGTCGCCATGCAGCACATCCTGCTGGCAAAAGAGCGCAACGGTTGCAAGATCCTGGTGGTCGACCCGCGCCGCACCCGCACCGCCGCCAAGGCGGACATGTACCTCTCATTGCGTCCGGGTACCGACGTCGCCTTTATCTGGGGCATGCTCTGGCACATCTTCAAGAACGGCTGGGAAGACAAGGAGTTCATCCGCACCCGCGTCTACGGCATGGACGAGGTGCAAAAAGAGGTGGCGCGCTGGACTCCGGCCGAAGTGGAGCGGGTGACCGGCCTCAACGAACAGCAGGTCTATGGCGCTGCCAAGCTGCTGGCCGACAACCGCCCCGGCTGCGTGGTCTGGTGCATGGGTGGCACCCAGCACACCACTGGCAACAACAATACCCGTGCCTACTGCATCCTCGAACTGGCCCTCGGCAACGTGGGCAAGAGCGGGGCGGGCACCAACATCTTCCGTGGTCACGACAACGTGCAGGGGGCCACCGACTTTGGCGTCACCTCCGACTCCCTGCCCGGCTACTACGGGCTGGAAGAGGGCTCCTGGAAGCACTGGGCCCGGGTGTGGGATGTCGATTACGAGTGGATCAAGGCACGTTTTGACAACAAGGCCTACAACGGCAAGCTGCCGATGAACAACAACGGCATTCCGGTCTCCCGCTGGGTGGACGGTGTGCTGGAGAACGCCGATCTCATCGAGCAGGGCTCCAACATCCGCGCCATGTTCTATTGGGGCCATGCGGTCAACTCCCAGACCCGCGGCCCCGAGATGAAGAAGGCGATGCAAAAGCTCGACATGATGGTGATTGTCGACCCGTACCCCACCGTCGCCTCGGTAATGAACGATCGTACCGACGGCGTCTACCTGCTGCCAGCCACCACCCAGTTCGAAACCTACGGTTCCGTCACTGCCACCAACCGCTCCATGCAGTGGCGCGACAAGGTGATAGAACCCCTGTTCGAATCCAAGGTCGACCACGAGATCATGTATCTGCTGAGCAAGAAGCTCGGCTTTGCCGATCAGCTGTTCAAGCACATCAAGGTGGAGAACAACCAGCCACTGCTGGAAGACATCACCCGCGAATACAATCGCGGCATGTGGAGTGTGGGTTACACCGGCCAGAGTCCGGAGCGGCTCAAGGCGCACCAGCAGAACTGGCACACCTTCCACAAGACCAACCTCAAGGCCGAGGGCGGCCCGGTCAGTGGCGAAGTGTACGGTCTGCCCTGGCCCTGCTGGGGCACCCCGGAGATGAAACACCCCGGCAGCCACATCCTCTACGACACCAGTATTCCGGTGTCGGAAGGGGGCGGCGGTTTCCGTGCACGTTTCGGCATCGAGTATCAGGGCGTCTCGCTGCTCGCTGAAGACTCCTGGCCGAAAGGGAGCGAAGTGGAGGATGGCTATCCCGAGATCACTGCCGACCTGATGAAACAGCTCGGCTGGTGGGATGAGCTGACCGAAGCCGAGAAGAAGGAGGCCGAGGGCAAGAACTGGAAGACCGACCTCTCTGGCGGCATCCAGCGGGTCGCCATCAAGCACGGCTTCGTCCCCTACGGTAACGCCAAGGCGCGCTGCGTAGTGTGGACCTTCCCGGATCAGGTGCCCAAGCACCGCGAGCCGCTTTATACCCCGCGCCGCGACTTGCTGGCTGACTACGCCACCTGGCCTGATTCGAAGAGCCTGTGGCGCCTGCCGACCCAGTACGCCTCGGTGCAGGAGAAGGATGTCAGCAAGGAGTTCCCCATCATCCTCACCTCCGGCCGTCTGGTGGAGTATGAGGGGGGCGGCGACGAGACTCGCTCCAACCCCTGGCTGGCCGAGTTGCAGCAGGAGATGTTCGTCGAGATGAACCCGGCGGATGCCAACGACGTCGGCGTGCGCGACGGTCAGGATGTATGGGTCGAGGGGCCGGAAGGGGGCCGGGTCAAGGTGAAGGCACTGGTGACCCCGCGGGTCAAACCGGGGCTTGCCTTTATGCCGTTCCACTTCGGCGGCCACTTCGAGGGCAAGGATCTGCGATCCAAATATCCGGAAGGGTCTGACCCCTATGTGCTGGGGGAGTCGGTCAACATAGTCACCACCTATGGTTATGACCCGGTCACCCAGATGCAGGAGACCAAGGTCACCCTGTGCCGTTTTCGCAAAGTAGGAGCCTGATCCCATGGCCAGAATGAAATTCATGTGTGACACCAAGCGCTGCATCGAGTGCAACGGCTGTGTGACGGCGTGCAAGAACGAGAACGACGATGCCCTCGAGTGGGGCATCCAGCGCCGCCGGGTGGTGACCCTCAACGACGGCCTGCCGGGGGAGACCTCCATCTCGGTCGCCTGCATGCACTGCACAGATGCCCCCTGCATGGCGGTCTGCCCGGCCGACTGCTTCTATCACACCGACGACGGCATAGTGTTGCACAACAAGGATCTCTGCATCGGTTGCGGCTACTGCCTGTTTGCCTGCCCGTTCGGGGCGCCCCAGTTCCCGAAGACCGCCGCCTTTGGCGATCGGGGCAAGATGGACAAGTGCACCTTCTGCGCCGGCGGCCCGGAAGAGGATCACAGCGAAGCGGAGCGCCAGAAGTACGGTGCCAACCGTATCGCCGAGGGCAAGCTGCCCATGTGTGCCGAGCTCTGCTCCACCAAGGCACTGCTGGCGGGGGATGCGCAGGTGATCTCCGACATCTTCCGCGAGCGGGTTGCCTATCGCGGTGCCAAGGATGCGGCTTGGGGTAATGGCGATGAGCTGTTTCACGATGCCAGCAAGCTGAACAAGCAGGGAGGGGCGGCATGAAAACCTGGCTAATGGCCCTGTTTGCTGCCCTGCTGCTGGTGAGTACCGCAAGTTTCGCCGATGCCGAGAAAGAGGCGGTCGGCTTTGCCGGCGCCGATTACTGGCGGGCGGTAAAGGATGGGCAGGAGGGGGTGACCACCTCCCGCTCACCGGAGCACGGGGTGCTCATCTCGGTGCCGGGCCAGCTCTGGTTCGAGGTGAAGACCAAGTGGGTGTCGCCGCTCGGTGCCATCGCCATCTTTGGATCCTTGGCCATGTGTGGCCTGATGTACCTGGTGGTGGGGCAGACCAAGCTCTCCAAACCACGCACCGGGCGCAAGCTCAAACGCTGGAGCAGGCTGGATCGGGCGCTGCACTGGACCACGGCGGCCATGTTCCTGACCCTCTCCGGGTCGGGGCTGGCCATCATCTACGGCAAGTACTTCATCAAGCCGGTGGTGAGCCTCGGGGTGTGGGAGAACTGGATCTGGTTTGCCAAGGTGTTCCACAACTACGTGGGGCCGCTCTTCTTCCTCTGCCTGATGGGGGTACTCATCAAGTGGTTCCGCCACAACATCGTCAATATGGTGGATGTGCAGTGGTTCATGAAGTTTGGCGGCATGCTCGGCAAGCACAAGGGAAGTCACCCCTCGGCGGGCTTCTCCAACGGCGGCGAGAAGGCGATCTTCTGGTTGCTGATCTGGTTTGGCGGCATCGTGGTGGCGACCGGGCTGTTCCTCGACTTCCCCATCTTCGGCCAGCTGCGCCGCCAGATGGAGTGGGCCAGCTTCATCCATATCGTCGGAGCGCTGATCCTTATCTGCGGCTTTATCTTCCATATCTACATGGGTCTGTTCCAGCTGGAAGGGGCGCTGGAGGGGATGGTGACCGGCGAGGTGGACGAGACCTGGGCCAGGGAGCACCATGACCTCTGGTATGAAGAGGTGAAACACACCCTCGATGAGCCCAAGGCGGGCAAATCAAGCTGATGGTCGACAAAGAGTAAAGAGAAGGGGCGCTACGGCGCCCCTTTTGATGGCGGGTCGATCGTGATGGCAAAGTGATTGAGCGATGCCGCAAACGGCGATGGTTTTTGGGGCCACCTTGAGCAACAGTAACAGGGGTTCCATTCACACAAGGGATGACAAATGATGAGAAAAGCATGGCTGGCAGCGGTATGTGCATCTGCGCTCTTCGGTAGTATTGCGGGCGTGGCGCAGGCGGCTGACGGGATCAAGACTCAGCAGGTGCAGTTCAAGAAGGGGGAGTCAGGGGCGACTATCAACGGCACCATTCAGGGTAGCCAGACCCTCGATTACAAGCTGACGGCCAACAAGGGCCAGAGCATGGTGGTGATCCTGACCGGCAAGCCCTACTTCAATATTCTGCCGCCGGGCAGCAAGGGGGAGGCGATGTTTATCGGTTCTACCGAAGGGAACAACTTTGAGGCAACCCTGCCTGCCAAGGGCACCTACACCATTCGGGTCTACCAGATGGGGGCGGCCGAGAGCAGCAAGGCCAAGACGCCGTTCAAACTGGAGGTGGGCATCAGCGGCTAATGCCAGCCGCTGACAAGCATCACGGAGGTGGCGGCCACAAAGGGCCGCCACCGTTGTTTTATCCCCTCTGTTTTTGCCTCGCCAAGGTCAATATTCCCCCCGGGCCAGTCGCTCGAAGTAGCGCTTATAACGTCCGCTGGCGATGGCCTGCTGCAACTGCTGATTGAACTGATCCCGCAGTTTGGCTGAATCCGGCATTTTGCGCGGGAACATCACGAAGCTGTCGTTGCGCAGAAATGGGGTCTGACTGTGGGTGATGAGTGCCGCGCTGGCGGGGTCGAGCTGGCTCTGCAACTCGGCCAAACCGACTCGCAGCTCTTGCGGATAGAGGTCGATCCGCCCGCGCAGCAGCTTGCCGAAATTCTGCTTCACGTCGGTGACTTTCTGTTGGGTTACCTTGCCATCGGCCACCATCTTGTCCAGTTCAGGCCCGTAGCTATAGGCGATATCACCCCCCAACCGCATACCGATGATCTGCTCAAGGCGCTCGGTCTGCAGCTGCCGTGATTTGAGGGAGAAGAAGACAAACTGCTCCTGCAGCACCGCTTCGCTGAACAGAAAATCCTGCTCCCGCTCCGGTTTGTGCATCCAGACGGCGGTGGCGTCGTAGAGCTGGCTGTTGGCCGCCAGCGAATAGACCCGACCCCAGGGGGCGAAGTGGAACTTCACCTCATAGCCCGCCTCCTTGAACAGATCGCTGATAAGGTGGGCCACTGGCCCGTGCTGTTTTGACTGCTCGGAGACAAAAGGGGGCCATTCACCCACGATGATGTTGAGCACCCGACCCGGTGCGGCGAGAGCTGACTGGCAGGTCAGAAATAGCCACAGAGCAAGCAGCGAGATCAGGCGCATGGCAGAAAGAAGGGGACGCAGGCTGGCAGAGGCGAGGGCATCAGGTCACTCCCGGCTGTGATGCGGTGAAAGGGGCTGGGTTGCCCGCAATGCTAACATGAGTCTCATTCCTTGCCGTGGATATTTGTCTCGCCGGGGTCGCCGGGCGCCTATTTTGGCCGCAGGGTATGCCCAAGCTCACAAAACCGATCGAGTAAACGTCATATGATTGATTTCATTATGAGTCTTGCTCTCCTGCCGAACGGCAATTTCACGTAAATCAAAGAGAATGACTATGGCTACCGGACAATATCTGCTGTGGAAAGATGCACAGGGACAGGATTTTCGCCCCGTTGCACTGACCGGCACTGATCTGCTTAACAATCGATACCTCAACAAGGGCACGGCCTTCACCGAACAGGAGCGGGCCGATTTTGATCTCGATGGTTTGCTGCCGCCTCAGGTGCAAACTTTTGAAGCCCAGCTCGAGCGAGTGTATGAGGGGTTCAAAAGCGCTTGCAGCGATATCGAGAAGTACCAGAACCTGCGTGCCCTGCAGGATCGCAACGAGACTCTCTTCTATGCCCTGTTGTCACGCCATGTGGAGGAGATGACTCCCTACATCTATACCCCGACCGTGGGCAAGGCGTGCCAGGAGTTCAGCCACCGCTTCCAGAAGCCGCGCGGCCTCTACATCACCCCGGACAACGTGGATGACATGGGCAGTCAGGCCCGCCACTTCGATGCCAAATCGATCCGCATCATAGTCGTCACCGACAGCCAGGGCATTCTGGGGATCGGCGACCAGGGTGTTGGCGGCATGGGCATCCCCATCGGCAAGCTGGCGCTCTATACCCTGGGTGCCGGTATTCACCCCGCCTGCTGCATGCCTATCGCGCTGGATGTGGGCACCGACAACCAGAAACTACTCGATGATCCCATGTATCTGGGCCGCCCCCACAAGCGTATTCGCGGCAAGGAGTATGAGGAGTTCATCGACAAGTTCGTGCAGGGGGTCAAGCGCCACTTCCCCAATGCCGTGCTGCAGTGGGAAGACTTCAGCAAATCCAATGCCTTCAACAATCTGGCCCGCTACCAGCAGTCACTGCCGTCATTCAACGATGATATTCAGGGCACCGGTGCCGTGGTGCTGGCCGGTATCATCGGCGCGGTCAAGGTCAAGGGGGAGACCCTGGGCCAGCAGAACTATCTGGTCTATGGCGCTGGCGCTGGCGGGGTTGGTGTCGCGGATCAGATCTGCGCGGGGATGATCCGCGAGGGGATGGATCCGCAGGCGGCCCGCGATCGCATCTACATCCTGGATACCCAGGGGCTGGTGTGCGACAACCGGGATGGGCTCGACGAGTACAAGCGCCGCTATGCCAAGCCGGGGCTGCTGCTGGCGGGCTGGGATACCGAGGTGCCCGGCAAGGCCAATCTGGCCGATGTGCTGCGTCATGTGCCCATTAGCGTGTTGCTGGGTACCAGTGGCTCGGGCGGCGCCTTCCAGGAAGAACACATCCAGCTGATGCTGCAGCATTGCGAGCGCCCCATGGTGTTCCCGCTCTCCAACCCCACCGCCAACTGTGAAGCGCTGCCGGAGGATATATACCGCTGGAGCAAGGGCAAGGCGATCGTGGCGACCGGTAGTCCCTTCAAGGATGTGAGCTACGAGGGGCAGGAGTTCAGGGTCGGGCAGGGCAATAATGTCTTTATCTTCCCCGGTGTAGGTCTGGCGGCCATCGTCAGCCAGATCCGCGAGATCACACCCGATGTCTTCACGACCGCCGCCTTTGCGCTGGCCGAGTGCGTGAGTGAGGTGGACCTGGCTAAAGGGGCTGTTTATCCGCGCATTCGCGAGCTGCGCAGCATCTCGGTGCATGTGGCGACCGCCGTGCTCAAGGATATCGTGCGCCGGGATCCCTCCCACCCGCTGATCGGTCAGGATCTGCAGCAGCATATCCTCAACCACATGTGGGAGCCGGTTTACCTGCCCTATCGTCGGGTATAACCGCGTATTCACCGCCGGGATAACGGGTCGGTAAAGATGACAAGAGGGTAGCGCTGCTACCCCCTTTCGTTTACCCCGTGGCATTCACTAAGTTCGCAATGGCCGCCAGCGCCCTTGCTGATTGCGACAGGCGGTATCCTGCCACTGCTGGCTCGCCTTGCCGATATAGAGTTGCTCGCGATAGTCGCGGCACCACTCCCCACTGGTATGGCGGAAGGTGCGTAGCGGGGTGACGCTACCCGAGTGACGATTAGCCGGATTGAACCAGGTGAGGCTCTGCCCTTTGGTGCGGGTTTCCAGCGCCTTGGCAAGGGCCTGATTGGCCAGTTGAACATCTGCCTTATCCATCTGATGGTAAAGCGGCGGAGTGTCGACCGTGGCGCAGCCAGTGAGGCTGAGCAGGAGGAGTGGTAACAGATATCGCATCATGGTTGCCCCTGTTGGCGAAAACTGTTGTTGAGCAGCGCCCGCTCCTGCTCATCGGTAAGCACTTGCTGGCGATCATCGACCGTGCCATCACCCCTGAGCTTGTTGCCATTGGCATCGACAGCATCCACACCGTTGTCATCGATCGTGCCGTCACCTCTGAGCTTGTTGCCGTTGTCATCAACGCCATTGCCAAACCCGCGGCCACCCCCATGGCGTTCTCCCCCTGCATGTTTTTCTCCACCAGCATGCCGTTCACCTCCACCATGCTGCTCTCCGCCGGCATGCTCGCCCTGGCCGCCACTGTCATCGCTGCCCCCATCGCTGTCGCTGCCACCGCCGCTGTCGCTGCCTCCGCCGCTGTTGCTGCCACCACCGCTGTTGCTGCCTCCGCCGCTGTCGCTGCCACCGCCGCTGTTGCTGCCACCACCGCTGTTGCTGCCGCCGCCGCTGTTGCTGCCACCACCGTTGTTGCTGCCTCCACCGCTGTCGCTGCCTCCGCCGTTGTCGCTGCCTCCGCCGCTGTTGCTGCCTCCGCCACTGCTGCCCCCACTGCCACCATCGCCATCTTTGTTGTGAACGATCAGCTCATTGGCGATGTAGCTGTGGCTGCCATCGAGCAGCAGATTGAAGAGTGCGGTAGTGGGAGATGCCTCGATCCAGCAGAGTGACTCAACCAGCAGTAATTCCAGCTGGGGTTGCAGGGCCAGATTGCCCGTCACCATGACTGGTGCCGAGCGACACATTATCTGCATGCCGGTAAATAGCGGCAGCACCGCCAGTTGCGGGTTTTCGGTTCGGGTCATGGCCGGTGAGATGGCCGCCCAGCCCCGAGTGGTCAGCAGAGGGTGCTCTGCGGTAAAGAACGGGGGCAGATCATTGATCCCGTAGAGTCTGCGCTTGCCCAGTATGACCCGTTCGACCGCCAGGATCCGGTTACTGCCGCCGTGCTGATCCAGCACCTGTTCACCGACCCGGAGCGTCTCTATGGGGCGGGTGGAGCCATCGGCCATCGTGATGCGAGTGCCGGCGATAAAGCAGGACTTGGCATAGGCCTGATTCATTTGCCACTCATTGTGGGCGAAATCATAACTGAACGGGTTTGCAAACAGGGCGAGTGCGATGGCCGAGCCAATAAGCAATCTGCGCTGGCTGGCCTTGAATGGGGGCTGTGACATGGGGACTCCTTGTCCATCTTGATTCACAGGATCCATTATAGAGCGCGCCCCTGGCGGCGGCATTTTTGACCATGAACACAATAAACATGATGGAAAAACGATTGGCGTTCGTCACAATAATGCGTAAAATCGCATACTCGATGCTTGTAGCAACGAATCCCGCCTAAAAAGCCAGTTTCATGCCCTTCCCAAGCAGTAAAAGGTAACAAGTGACGCATTTGTGTTCATTTTTTGCCTTGAAAAAGTCTTGTGATAACTGAAAAGTGATAAATATCCCCATCAGTTATCAAAAAATTAAGGACATCCATGTTTTCCTTAGTCAAGCAAAGTGTCGCCGGGCTGCAAATCCTGTTTGTCGCCTTCGGTGCCATGGTTCTGGTGCCCCTGCTCACCGGACTGAACCCCTCCATGGCCCTGCTTGGCGCCGGTGTGGGCACCCTGTTGTTCCAGCTCTGCACCCGCCGCCAGGTCCCGATTTTCCTCGGTTCCAGCTTTGCCTTCATTGCTCCCATCATCTACGCCACCCAGACCTGGGGATTGCCATCCACCATGTTTGGCCTGTTTGCCGCCGGTTTCATGTATTTCATTCTGGCTGCGCTGATCCGGGCAAAAGGGATGGGTTTTGTGCACAAATTGCTGCCTCCGGTAGTGATTGGCCCGGTGATCATGGTCATCGGTCTTTCTGTGGCGCAGGTTGCCTGCAACATGGCGATGGGCCGTGCCGGTAGTGAGCAGGTAGTACCTGCGGGGACTGCGCTGACGCTGGCCGGTATCTCGCTGGCGGTCACCCTCATTGCCGCCGTGTTCTGCAAGGGGTGGATCAAGCTGATCCCCATCCTGTGCGGCGTGATTGCCGGTTATGTCTCGGCGGTGTTCATGGGCCAGGTGAGTTTCGATGGCATGGTGAACGCACCCTGGTTGGCGCTGCCCCACTTCGAAACCCCGGAGATCAACTGGGCTGCTGCGTTGTTCATGTTGCCGGTAGCCATCGCCCCCTGTATCGAGCATATCGGTGGCGTGTTGGCGATTGGTGGCGTGACTGGCAAGGATTACACCAAGGATCCGGGTTTGCACCGTACGCTGGCCGGTGACGGCATCGGCGTCTGCTTTGCCGGTTTCATCGGTGGCCCACCCGTGACCACCTACGCCGAAGTGACTGGTGCCGTGATGATCACTCGCAACTTCAATCCGGTCACCATGACCTGGGCTGCGGTGTTTGCCATCATTCTGGCCTTCTTCGGCAAGTTCAATGCGCTGCTTACCTCCATCCCGATGCCGGTGATGGGCGGTATCATGCTGCTGCTGTTCGGATCCATCGCTGCCATCGGTCTCAAGACGCTGGTGGAATCCAAGGTGGATCTGGGACTGTCACGCAATATCGCCATCGTCGCCGTGACGCTGACCGTCGGTGTCGGTGCGCTGGAGATGAAGATTGGCGACTTCGCGCTGGCCGGCGTTGGCCTGGCATCTGTTGCCGCCATCCTGCTCAACCTGATCCTGCCTGCGCACTCCGAAGAGGGTGTGATGGACGCGGCCAAGGATTGAGTTTCACCAGACGTTCATCGTTGATTTGGAGAAGGCCACCTCGCGGTGGCCTTCTCTTTTTCGGGTATCTCGCGCCACTTTTCTGCTCGGCGGAGCTCATCTGGAATCTAATTTGGAAGCAGATGAGGGGGTTAGCATTCTCATTTGACGTATCTCTTTTCGTGACCTTAGCTAAAGGACAGGTTTGGCTCTGAGGTCTCCTCGAGCAGTATGGGAAAATGGATGTTGGCGTTTTCTATCATTTCTCTCCCAGACCCCTGTCATAAAACGATGCGCTTTTTCTTTGCCACGGCGCTGTTGTATGGCAGAGGCTTATCCGCCCAATTCCGCACTCCCCTTATGCTGCCCTGGCATGTTTCCACCTCGATTTGTTGTGAGCCTCCCTCGCCGGTTGCGTTTCGTTGCGCACAGGCAAAATCCGGATCTGTTTGCTGCTGCACATGGGTGGGCGGCGAGCCGTGAAAGCCGGCATGACCCCAGCGGGTCAGACGTGCACCGCCATAGGTAACGGCGGATGTTCAGGGATGAATGGCAAGCAAAGCGAGGTTGCAATGAACTATCAACTGCTGTGGAAAAGTGCAATTTTTTCAGTCTCTTCCATGATGGCGATAAGCGCTGTTCAGGCTGCGCCACTGAACGTGATGACCGAGGATTACCCGCCATTCAACATGCAGGGAGAGGGGGGCAAGATTGTCGGGCTGTCGACCGAGGTGGTCGAAGAGCTGTTCAAGCGTGCCGGGGTCGAATACAAGCTGACCCTGATGCCCTGGAAACGGGCGTACGAAGATACCCTCGGCACCCCCAATACCGCCCTCTACTCCACGACCCGCACTCCGGAGCGGGAAGCGCTGTTCAAGTGGGTCGGGCCGCTGGTCAATAACAACTGGGTATTTTTCTCCAGCTCGACCGCCAATATCACGGTCAAGTCGCTGGAAGATGCCAAGCAGTATTCGGTGGGTGGCTATAACGGCGATGCGGCCGCCGAATATCTCAAAGCCCAGGGATTTGCCAAGTTGCAGCTGGCGGCCAACGACACCGCCAACGTGAAAAAACTGGAGGCAGGTCGCATCGATCTCTGGGCTACCGGCCAGTATCTGGCCCCCTATCTGGCCAGCAAGGAGAAGGTGGCCTCACCCAAGCCGGTCTTCGTGTTCAAGGAAACCCAGATGAGCTTGGCGTTTAACAAGGATACGCCCGATGAGCTCATCACCAAGCTCAACGAGATCCTCGCAGCCATGAAGGCGGATGGCACCATCGACAAGATCAATGCCAAGTACCAGTAACAGTACCAATAGCAAGTGCCGCTCAATGGCACTGCGCCGGCTGCCGTAAAACCGGGAGGAAACCATGGATTGGAAAAGTCTGACGTTCAGGATTGCCGTGTTGACCTCCCTGTCGGTGAGTCTGCTACTGGTGTTGTTTGGCGCTTACAACTACCACGCGGTCAGGGCGGAGAGCTACAGCAAACAGAGTGCACTAGTCGAACAGGCCATCGGTCGGCTGCAGCTCTCCCTGCCCGGCCCGCTGTGGAATTATGAATCGGCCTTCATCGAGGCATCGCTCAAGTCCGAGCTGGCGGCCGATATCCTGAGTGCGCTGCTGGTGGTCAACAAGGACAAGCTGGTGGCCGGGTTTGCCCGTGACACGGCGGGGAGCATTGCCCCCGTGACAGCCATGCCTGCCGATACCGCTGCCTATGGGGGATATGATCTGGTCTATGACGACAGCGGCCAGAAAAACACCGTGGCCCGATTGCTGGTGCAAACCAGTGATGCCGCCATCCAGGCCCAACTGCGCCAGCAGTTGATCACTACCGTCTGGCAGATCCTGGTGCTCGATCTCTGCATCATCGCCCTGTTGATGGTGCTGATTCATCGCAATGTGCTCAGGCCGCTTCATCAGATGAATCAGGCTGTGTTCGATCTGGCCAAAGGAGAGGGGGATCTGACCCGGCGTCTAAAGATCAGCCGCCAGGATGAGATGGGCGCGCTGGCCACCAACATCAACCACTTTATTGCCAAGTTGCAGGAGATGGTGGCGGAGATCAACGAGCTCTCTGCCGGTGTGTTGCAAACCGCCGAACTCTGTGACTCCCTCTCGGCAGATACCCGGGTAGGCAGTGACGCCCAGCAATCCGAGCTGGATCAGGTCGCCACCGCCATTACCGAAATGAGTCAGGCTGTGCAGGAAGTGGCTGGCAATGCGGTGAAAACCTCTGGCGCTACCGATGAGGCCAACCTCTATGTGGAGCAGGGTTACAATCTGGCGGGCCATGCCAATGAGGCCATCCATCAACTGGTGGGGGAGGTGGAGCGAGTCGCCACCCTGATGCGCACCCTTTCGACCGAAAGCAGCAGCATTGGCACCATCATCGAAGTGATCAACGGCATTGCCGAGCAGACCAATTTGCTTGCCCTCAACGCGGCCATCGAGGCGGCGCGGGCGGGTGATCAGGGGCGCGGTTTTGCGGTGGTGGCGGATGAGGTACGCACCTTGTCGGGCCGTACTCGCCAGTCGACGGAGGAGATCAGTGCCAGTATCAAACGGTTGCAGCAAGCGACCCAGAATGTCGGGGCCGGAATGCAACAGAGTCAGGAGAAGGCATCCCGCGCCGGCATCGAGGCGGCAGATGTGCAGATATCGGTGGAGAAAATTAAAAATCAGGTCAGCCTGATCCGCGAGATGAACATGTATATCGCCCAGGCATCGGAAGAACAACACTCGGTGGCGGAGGCGGTCAGCCACAGCGTCAACCGGATTGCGACGCTCAACAGCGAGAGTGCAGCCAGAGTGGCACAGGTTGCCGAAGCCAGCAGCGATCTGCGGCAGTTGTCGGCCCAACTCGACACCTTGCTCAAGCAGTTTCGGGTCTAGTCAGTTCACTTCGCCCCGTTGGATCATCCTGCGGGGCATGCAAGGTTCCCTTGATTGTGAAGTGCGGCGAGATGTTGTGAGGGGCAAGGGGCCTTGTCCAGCAGAGCTTTTCGTCATGCCCATGTCACTGTTCAGCTGAGATTGGCGTGATCGTGATACGCGAAACTCGCAGCATCATGCTCTGCCCGATACGCAGTCCGACAGCGCTGGACGCATATTTTCATTTTCCCCGCTCATGCCTGCCTGCATCTATTGTGCCGCTGATCTCGACCCTTTAGAATTTCGTTTAATTACAGCAAGTCCTGAGCCGCCATCTGGCTTTATCAGGTGTGGAATCCCATCTTCTTCATGATGAATGCAAATAACAGGTGGTTGGTATGACGGGGGTTGCGCCAGGCAATAACATATCAGCCTATCACTTCGGTGATTATGTCTTTGATGTCAAAAGGCGAGAGTTGATCTTCTGTGCCGACAAGGACAACTTGCAAAGCGCCCGGGTGGTGCGCTTGTCATCGGCAGAGAGCCTCATTTTCAGCTATCTGCTCGATCACCATGACGAGGTGTGCGACAAGGATCTGTTGCTCGAAATCGGCTGGTTGGGTCGCCCCATCAGCCCCAACTCCCTGAACGTGGCTATCGCCAATATTCGTCGCCACTTCACCTCATCCCCCCAGACGCTGGATATCAGAAGTACCCCGAAAAAAGGGTACTCCCTGCACCTGAACTGCAAGATGAAGAGCTATTACGGCAAGGCACTGCCAACAGAGAGTGAGCCCTTGCCCGAGCCGGTGAGCGAGCCCACGCCTGCAATGGCTGCGCAGTCACCGTCGACACCACCAAGCTCCGACCACGAGGTCATCAAAGAGCCTGTTGCTCCCCGTTCTTTTGGTGAGCGGGCCAAACTTGCCTTTCTCAGCGGTATCGGGCGGCCAATGCTGGTCAGGAGCCTGATGTACGTCAATCTGCTACTGGCTGTGCTGGTGGTGTTTGTCGCCAGCTATCTCCATTTCGAGTGGCTCCATGTGCACTGTACCGACTCGCCGACCGGCGTTGTTTGCCAGATGGAGGCACGGAGCGATGTGCCACCAGTCAAACCGGCATCGCTGGTGCTGGTCTCCGGCCACCAGGTTCGCGTGCTCTCCTATAAAGAGCTCGAAAAAACGCTGTAAGGGATCTCTGATGAAACGAACGCTGAAAAATACCTTGCTGCTGTTGCCACTGTTTGTCGTGCTGCTGTTTGTAGTCGGGATGTTTATCAACAGTCTGGGCTGCCATTACGACCTGAAAATGTCGGCCAATGGAGTCAACTATCACGGGGTGTGCCGCTGGGGCAAAATCACCGTGATCGAAGAGGAGGAGGCGACCAGGGAGAAGTGGCGAGTGACCGGTTTTCAACTTACCTTCTTCAACCAGCTTGTTTACCTCATCGACAGTCGTACCCAACTGCACGAATCGGGTAACGATGACTCCTATCTCAATGAGTACAACCTGATCCAGTCGCAATATGCGCTGGTCAACTATGCCTGGGTGCCGCTGACCGAAAACAAGGTGGCAATTTTCCAGCGCGATCCGGTGCACGAGGTCGTGATTGCCCAGCGAGATGGCTGGTTCGATCTCTACCGCTGGTTCTTCCCCCCGGCACCGCTGGTGCCTGTTCAGCCGCAAAGCGCAGGTGCCGGGCGTCCCGCTAGTTTCTAAATAACTTGCACCAAGGGCCGGTGATATCGCAGTGGCCTGTCTCATCACTGTTTTGCCAGCCCAGCCGATGGTAGAAGGCTACTGCCGCCGTGTTGCGGGTCGCAACCTTGAGCGAGCCGTGCGGCGAATCAGCGAGGCCCCGCTCCAGCAGGGCGCGCCCTATCCCCTGACCGTGCCAGTCGCTTGACACATAGAGGTGATGGACGAAGTGATCGGGCTGCCAGATGGCGATAAAGCCGCAGATATTGCCCCCCTGTTCGGCTACCCACACCCGTTCACCTTTGGTCTGTTCCTCGAAATCCTCGAGTTGGAAACGGGCGGGATCGACCCAGTGAAAGGTGTGGCGGCGGCTCTTTAAAAACAGCCGGGCCAGTTGGGGAATGTCGTGTTCTTCCATGAGCCGGATCATGATGCCCTCCCGGATCAAGCCAATGTTCATTGAGGCAGCTGCACAGAGGCAGGTTAATCGATGCAAATGACAAGGGTGTGATTAAGCACTGTCCATTGTATTTGCCATGGGGCTATACTGCCGGAGTCCCTTGTATGGATGGCTTGAGGATCGCTGATTTATGGACAATAAACTGATTGAAGGCAACATTTTTGTGCCGGCGCACATAGACGATGTCTGGCACGCCTGGACTACCGAAAGCGGTCTGCGCAGTTTTCTGGCTCCCGAATGTTTGATGGTGGCCGAACCGAATGGTCCTTTCGAGATCTACTTCAGGCCTGATGCCCCGCTGGGTGAACGTGGCAGCGAAGGGTGCCGGGTCATGGCCGTCATGCCCTATGACCTGCTCAGTTTCAGCTGGAATTTCCCGCCCAGTCTGCCCCATATCCGCCAGCAAAAAACCCAGGTTTGCCTGCGCTTTGTGCCAGAAGGGCAGGGCACTCGCCTCTACTTCCTGCAGAGCGGTTGGGCCAATGATCCGGATTGGGATCAGGGTTATGCCTATTTTCGGGAAGAGTGGCTGGAGACCAGCCTGCCACGGTTGCAGTACCGTTTTACCCACGGTCCCATCGACTGGAACAATCCTCCCGACAAGGCACAGCTGAAGGCGCTGGCCCAGTAATTCCGGATATCAGACATAAAAAAAACCGGCCAAAAGGCCGGTTGAAACAGTTCAGGCTTGTCAGGTGACAAACGTATCCAGCGGATGAGAGTCGCTTTCCACTCCTTGTGAAGCACAACCCTCTTGGTTACGTGCGGCTACTTTATGCCATTCACACTGAATCGAGGCTGAACCATGGATGATCCCGCCCCGTTCCCCTCTTCAATCAGATAGTGATCCCCATCGACTGGCGCAAGTAAGCGCCCGCACCGAGCAGCCCTGGCCCTTCATGGGTGATCAGGAACACCGGGATCTCCTTGAGGTAGGACTTGAAGCGCCCCTTGTCTTCAAAGGCGACCCGGAAACCGGAACCGGTAAAGAACTCCTGGAAGCGCGGCACTATGCCACCTGCGATATAGATGCCGCCAAAGGTACCCATATTGAGGGCCAGATTGCCGGCAAAGCGGCCCATCAGCACGCAGAACAGGCTCAGGGTGCGACGGCAATCGAGGCACTCCCCGGCCAGTGCGCGCTCGGTAATGTCTTTGGGGGCAAACGGTTCTGGCTCACGGCCATCGGATTTCACCAGCCCGCGATAGAGATTGACCAGGCCCGGGCCGGAGAGGAAACGCTCTGCCGAGACATGGCCCAATTCGCCTCGCATCACCTGCAGCACCGCATCTTCCTCTTCGGTGTTGGCAGCAAAATCCACATGACCACCTTCACCCGGCAGGCTCAGCCACTGCTCACCCGCCTTGACCAGATGGGCGACCCCAAGGCCGGTGCCCGCACCATAGATGGCGATGGGCTTGCCAGCCACTGGCGCCGCGCCGCCCAGCTGGATGCGATCCGATTCAGCCAAGACCGGCACCGCCATCGAGACCGCAGTAAAGTCGTTGATCACTTGCAGGCGTGCCAGCCCGAGATTGCTCTGCATCTCGCTGATGGAGAACTCCCAGCTGTGGTTGGTCATGGCAACCCAGTCACCGTTGATGGGGCAGGCGATGGCGATGCAGGCTTCAGCCACCTGTACCTTGTGTTCCTCCAGATAGAGGCGTACCACGGCTTCAAGGCTGGGATGGGCCAGACCTGAGTAGGTCTTTGCCTGAGAGATAGTACCGGTGGCCAGCTCACACAGGGCCAGACGCGCATTGGTGCCGCCGACATCGCCGACCAGCGCATGGGTATGCTGCATAACAACTCCTTCGTTACAGGATGGGGACGACTCTGGTGTCCCGAGATTATTGTTGGATTATGACGGCCCATTCTATCCGAGCTCAGGCTTGCTCACCCGCCGGATCGATACAAACGTGCGCCTGCTCACAGTGTTGTTGCTTTGCAACATTTGTAAGCGCTTTCATGGCTAGGTGACGTTTTGTAACGAAAAGTACGAAATAATTAGAGATGAGTCATACTTTGTATGGCAGGCGTTAGTTGCGATAACCGCTTGTCTTGTATAGTCCTTAGCTTGAATGGAAACTTGCTTAGCCGTAGATTGAGTGCAAAGACACTGAAGCTAAATTACAAAAACGCCTGGTGGTGATGATGAATACCCTTGATAAAATTACGAATAACTTGGAAAGTTTCAGTAAATCAGAACGCAAGGTTGCCGAGGTGATCCTGGCGTCTCCCCAGACCGCCATCCACTCCAGCATCGCCGCTCTGGCCAAGATGGCCGACGTCAGTGAACCGACCGTCAACCGCTTTTGCCGCCGTCTCGATACCAAGGGCTTTCCTGATTTCAAACTCCATCTGGCCCAGAGCCTGGCCAATGGCACCCCTTACGTAAATCGTCATGTGGAAGCGGAAGATGGGCCTGATACCTACACCGCCAAGATCTTCGAATCCACCATGGCCTGTCTGGATGCCGCCAAAAACAGCCTGGATATCTCCGCTATCAACCGCTGTGTCGATATCCTTACCCAGTCCAAGAAGATCAGCTTCTTCGGCCTTGGCGCCTCCTCCGCCGTTGCCCGCGATGCCCAGAACAAATTCTTTCGCTTCAACATTCCGGTAGTGAGCTTTGACGATATCGTCATGATGCGCATGAGCTGCATCAACAGCAGCGAAGGGGATGTGGTGGTGCTGATCTCCCACACCGGTCGCACCAAGGCGCTGGTCGAAATCGCCGCGCTGGCTCGCGAGAACGACGCCACCGTGATCGGTATGACCGCCAAGGACTCCCCGCTGGCCCGCGAGTGCAATCTGGTGCTCTCCATGGATGTGCCGGAAGATACCGATGTCTATATGCCGATGGCATCCCGCATCGCCCAGCTGGCGCTGGTGGATGTGCTGGCGACCGGTTTTACCCTGCGCCGGGGGATGAAATTTCGCGAAAATCTGAAGAAAGTAAAAGAGGGATTGCGCGAATCACGCTTCGAAACCCCGCACTCTTCCTGAACCGTCGGGGGCTCCGGCCCCCGACTGTCTATGCCACCCGCCTTGGTGTAGTATTGTAATTTAATAACAAAAACCACCCAGATGGTTTGTAAACGGGTGCATCGAGCCATGGGCTTGATGGGGCAGAATCTCAAGTCATATCAACTTCATATTGGAGTCTTTCATGCCTAGACGTACAAAGATTGTAACCACACTTGGTCCGGCTACCGACCGCGAAGGGATCCTCGAAGGGATCATCCGCGCCGGGGCCGACATGGTGCGGATGAACTTCTCTCACGGCACTGCTGAAGACCATATCCTGCGCGCCAATCAGGTGCGTGACATTGCTGCCAAGCTCGGTCGTCACGTCGCCATCATGGGTGATCTGCAAGGCCCGAAAATCCGTGTTTCCACTTTCAAGGATGGCAAAATCTATCTGGCCATCGGTGACAAGTTTATTCTCGACGCTGCACTCGGTAAGGGTGAAGGTTGTCAGGAGCAGGTCGGTATCGACTACAAGAGCTTGCCAGACGATGTGGTACAGGGCGACATCCTGCTGCTGGACGATGGCCGTGTGCAACTGAAGGTCGAGCAGGTTGAAGGCTCCCGCATTCACACCACGGTGACCGTGGCCGGGCCGCTCTCCAACAACAAGGGCATCAACAAGAAAGGGGGCGGTCTCTCCGCTCCGGCCCTGACCGAGAAAGACAAGGAAGACATCAAGACCGCTGCCCGCATGAATGTGGACTATCTGGCTGTCTCCTTCCCGCGCTGTGGCGATGATCTGCGCTACGCCCGCGAGCTGGCCCGCGAAGCCGGTTCCAATGCCAAGATCGTGGCCAAGGTTGAGCGCGCCGAAACCGTCGCCACCGATGAGGCGATGGAAGACATCATCCTCGGTTCCGATGCTGTGATGGTCGCTCGTGGCGATCTGGGTGTCGAGATCGGTGACCCCGAGCTGGTTGGCGTACAGAAGAAGCTGATCCGCCACTCCCGTCGTCTGAACCGCGTGGTGATCACCGCGACCCAGATGATGGAGTCGATGATCAATGCGCCTCTGCCGACTCGTGCAGAGGTCATGGACGTGGCCAACGCCGTGCTGGATGGTACCGATGCGGTGATGCTCTCCGCCGAGACCGCCGCTGGGCAATTCCCCATCGAGACCGTGACCTCCATGGCGAGCGTCTGTGTCGGTGCCGAGAAGCATCCGAGCCTGAACGTCTCCAACCACCGCATGAGCTACACCTTCACTTCCGTTGAAGAAGCTGTAGCCATGTCCACCATGTATGCGGCCAACCACCTGGAAGGGGTGAAGGCGATCGTGGCGTTGACCGAGTCCGGTACCACGCCGCTGCTGATGTCCCGTATCAGCTCTGGTCTGCCGATCTTTGCCATGTCTCCCCACAACAAGACCCTGGCCTGGACCAACCTCTACCGTGGCGTCACTCCGGTGATGTTTGACGGTGACGAGACCAAACCGGTCTACGAAGTGTGCCGCGACGCGCTGGCCGTGCTCAAGGAGAAGGGGCTGCTGCAAAGCGGTGACATGGTGCTGCTGACTCACGGTGACAAGATGGAAACCGTGGGTAGTACCAACACCTGCAAGGTGATGATGGTCGAATAAGCCCGTCCGGTTTTACTGTGCTTAAAAAGGCTGCTCCTCTTTGATGAGCAGCCTTTTTGTTAACCGCTGTTAGGCTGTAGCGGGATAAACAGGACTCAATGATTGCTTAACCGGATTCCCCTTCCGATAATGCGGGAGTGATTTTCAGCGGGTAGCCTGTTGTAGGTGATCGTCCCAGGTAACCCAGACACTCGACAATACGGGAGTGAAAAAATGAACAAGCGTAACTGGTTGCTGGCCCTGTCACTGAGTTTGGCCTTCTCACCCTGTTATGCCGACTGGGCCAAGCTCAAGGCCGCAGCGTCCGATTTGGGAACTGCAGTGAGCGAGACCAGCAAGGAGGTGTGGCAGGATGTCAGCGATTTTTCCAAGAAGAGCTGGGCCTCCATCTCGGCCTGGGGAGAAGATGCCTTCAATACCGCCGGGGTCTGGACCGACAAGAGCATCGCGACCGGCAAGGAGTGGCTGAAGGCGGCCGACAAGGAACTCAACGAGATGCTCAACCCCAAGACGGCGAAAGAGGCGAGGAGCGCGCTCAATACCATGGCCGACACTGCGCTGATCCGGTTGTTCAACGAGCAGCCATCAGCCAAGTTGTTGTTTGACAAGGCTTATGGCTATGCAGTGTTCGATTCGCGCAAGTTCTCCCTGATGCTGCATACCAATCAGGGGGCCGGGGTGGCAGTCAATCGCAAAACCGGTAAGCACACCTATATGAAGATGTTTGGAGCGGGTCTGGCGGCCGGGATTGGTGGCAAGTTCTATCAGCAGGTGATCCTGTTTGAAGACAAGGCCAGATTCGATGCCTTCGTGACCCAGGGGTGGGAAGCTACCTCCGAAGTGGGTGTGGTGGCCGGCAAGGAGAGCGCCGAGCTGACCGCCAAATACAACGGCGGCATGGCCATCTACCAGATTGGCGAGAAGGGTTTGCTGCTCGATGCCAATATCTCCGGCTCCAAATACTGGATTGACAAGGACTTGACTGAAACGAGCCGCTAATTCCGCCGTTATCGGTTGCTCACTGCACACCATATGCTTGTCGTGATCTCGCCAACAGGCCCGCAATGCGGGCCTGTTTGTTCTCTCGGTGTCAGTGGGCTGAATAGACCTGCTTGCCCTTGAACATGGTCCAGAGCACCTTGGTCTCCTTGAGCTCTTCGCTTGCTACCTGTTCCAGATTGCGATCCAGCAAGATCAGGTCAGCACTCTTGCCCGCGCTGATGGAGCCAATCTCTTTCTCCCGTCCAATTACCTTGGCGGCGTTGAGGGTATAGGCCTGCAAGATGGCCTGACGGCTGATCTGCTCGCTGGCGGGGGGCAGCAAGCCAAGCTCCCCTTGACGAGTGATCGCGGTATACATGGCGAGGAAAGGGTTGGGGCTGGAGACCGGCCAGTCACTGGCACCGGCGATAATGGCGCCGCTTTGCAGCAAGCTGCCTGCCGGATAGAGGCGGGCTAGTAGTGCCGGGGGCACTTTTCCTTCAAGCAGCAGGGTGGTCGCCACGTTTTTCCCGGCCCATAACAGTTGCATCGATGCGGCCACATTGAGCAGTTTGAAACGGGCAATGCTGGCCGGGCTCACCACCTCCAGATGGGTGATGCTGTGCAGCAGGCGGTGATCCTGATTGTGGGCCCGGGCATAGGCGATGGCATCGAGGGATTCACGGACGGCCCGATCGCCGATGGCATGAAAGTGAGCGATAAGTTGATGGGCATCCGCGGTGCGGATCAGCTCGTTAAAACGCTGTTTGTCCAGATCATCCTTGCCGCTGTAACCGGGACGGTTGAGGTAGGGCTCGCTCAACTTGGCGGTCTGGGATGGATACTCGATGACACCATCTTGCAGGATCTTTATCCCCACCAGTTTAACGTCCGGGGCATCTTGAAACTGCTGTTGCAGCGCCAATACGTCATCAATGATGGCGGGTGATGCATGTATCCCCACCAGTGCCAGTGCGGACACATGTCCGGTCAGCTTGCCTTCCCGGGAGAGCATGCTGTACGCCGGCAGCAGGCCGGTATCGCGGCGATCCGGCTCGGCGTTGAAGATGGGGGCGAGGGGGCGAATGTTGCTGATAGGGTCCATCCAGGCGGTAATGCCCACCTGATTGAGTTGTTTGGCGGCAGTCATGATGGCACTGGCAATCGTCTCGTCGCTGACGGGGGGCAGCGCCTTGAGGATGGCATCCCAGCCACCTTCCGAGGCAAAGCCATTGAGCTTGCCGGATGGGGTGAGGCCAAAATTGCCTTTCAGTGGAGCATAACGACCGTCAAGGGTGTCGGCATCAATGCCAGCCTTGCGCAGCATGGCCTGATTGGCCCAACCGGTGTGGGCATCCGAACCGGCCAGCACTACCGGGATCTGCCGGTATTGCGGGCCATTGAACACCTGATCGAGCAGGGGAAGCTGATGCCAGTAGTCGAGGGAGACATTGCTGTATAGCTCTACATCGCCCAGTGTCAGGCGGGGGTCATCCTTGCTGCGGGTCAGAAATTGCTGCACCTGCTCAACCTCACTCATGGCATCAGGAAAGTTAACCGTCATCCCCTGAAAACCGGCAAATGCCGCATGAACATGGCTGTCGATGAGCCCTGGCATCAGGTACTTTCCTTTCAGATCAAGACGCTTGGCATGGTTGCCGAGGCGGGCGCTGACCTCCTGATAGCTGCCGACTGCCACTATCTTTTTACCTTCAATGCCGACCGCTTCCGGGTGAGGGTTCGCCGGATCACCACTGTAGATGGTGCCGCCAAAGATCAGCGTCTGGCTCTGTGACTGGGCATTGGCGGCAGCGGGGAGCGTTACCAGCAGGCTGGCGAGAAACAGCGTTTTGATATTCATGGGCATGACTCCGTCGCTTCGGTGCCCGAAGGCACCGAAGTGGGTAAATGGAAATGAGGTATCGGCTTATCGGTTGATCAGCGGGATACAGATATCAAACACGTAATGCTCCTGGTCGGGGTCCGTGCCTGCGTGGTATTGCTCGTAACACGGGCGATCGTCGCAGTTCAGCCCTTGGCCCACTACCCAGCGAAACGCCGTTTCCCAGCAGGCAACCAGTTGATCGCCGCGAGCGATAAACTGACAAACCGCATAGGGGCCCGCGGCGATGATCTGGGTGGTTAACTGGCGCCCAGCGGGGATCTCTGGCCCCAGCTCGATGCAGACGTCAGTACGGCAACGGGTCTCATCGGTGATATCGGGGATATCCCAATAGAGACTCAGGGTACCTGCTGGTGTCATCGCCTCGTCTGAGGTGAACAGCGCGAGCAAATCCCGATGAGCTTGCTCGCAGGTCTCTTTGCCATAGGGGCCCAGGCGGCGCATGTACGCCACGCGCCGGGCGGGCATCTGCCTGACGCTTGCCCCCTGCAATAGATCCGGGTGTTCGGTGACCGGGTGCATGACCAGGCTATCATAGGTGTCAAAGGGAAGGGGATCGTTTCCAATCTTGCTTTTCCAGTTTCCCCCCTGCTGCTGGCGGTATTCCGAGGGGCTCATGGCGAAGTGCAGGCGAAAGGCCTTGGCGAAATTCTGCGAGCTGGAGAACCCGGCGGCCAGTGCGAGGGTGGTGATGTCGCTTTGAGGGGAGGCTAACAAGCGACGGGCAGCGCGCTCCATACGCAGGCGCCGGGTAAATCCGGCAATGGTCTCGCCGACCATCGTCTTGAAAATACGGTGGAAGTGGAAGGTGGAGATGGCCGCCGCTGCTGCGACCTCATCCAGGCCCGGATTGTCATCCAGATGGTGGCTGATGTAGTCCATCGCCTTGAACACGGGTTTGCGATAATCCAGAGCGGACTCCTTGCCAGCCAGCAAAAGTGGGCGTCAGAGTCGGATTTAATCAGAGCCACCTGCCGTTGTCGAACCCGTCCGGCCTGGTCTGGCCACTCATCCTCGTCGCGTTTTTAACGCATTGGCACTCTAATTGCTTGTTGCATGCCAGCGTCAATGATTTGTCTGGGGATGGAAAATGGAAATTAGTGCAAGCAGCCTGATGCAAGAGATGCAGGCGCTCAAGATCGAAGCAGGCGCAACGCCGCTGGCACAACCCGGTCGTCAGGTAACCTCCGACTTTGGTCTGCTGCTGCAACAGGCGCTTGGCAACGTCAACGAGCTGCAAGGGGCCGCCAATGATCTGCGTACCCGTTTCGACATGGGCGACAAGTCGGTTGATCTGGCCGAGGTGATGATCGCGGGCCAAAAATCGTCTATCGCCTTTGAAGCCACGGTACAGGTGCGCAACAAGATGGTCGATGCCTACAAAACCATCATGAACATGCCGGTATAAGCGACGCCAATAAACCATGACGACTGAACATCATGAACATGTCAGCAATAAGGACATAAATCGTGGCTACTGACCAAAACGGCGATCTGCTGATAAACGATGAGGGCACCGCCGCCCTCGATGAAAATGAGCAGAAGAGTTCGGCGCTGGGCTTCCTGTCCAACACCGATGTGCTGCGGCAAATCACCCTGATCCTGGGGCTTGCCATCTGTCTGGCCATTGCGGTGTTTATCCTGCTGTGGGGCAAGGAGCCGGACATGCGTCCCCTCGGCACCTACACCACCCAGGAGCTGGTGAAGACTCTCGATTTCCTCGATCAGCAGAAGATCCCCTACGAGGTAGATGGCAAGAGCGTGCTGGTCAACGCCGAAAGTTACCCCACTATCCAGCTGGCCCTGACCCGTGCCGGTCTTGCCAATGCCACCGATAGCAACATCGGTGGTGAAGATATCCTGCTCAAAGATTCCAGTTTCGGCGTCAGCCAGCGGATGGAGAGTGAACGTCTGAAGCTGAGCCGCGAGCGCCAGCTGGCGAGCGCCATCGAGCAGTTCCAGAATGTGGCCAAGGCCCAGGTGCTGCTGGCTATCCCGAAAGACAACGTGTTTGCCCGCAACGAACGCAAACCCAGTGCCACTGTGGTACTCAACCTGAAGGGGGCGGCGCTGGGGCAGGGGGAGGTGGACTCCATCGTCGATATGGTCGCTTCCGCCGTACATGGCCTTGAGCCGACCCGCGTCACTGTCACCGACCAGAATGGCCGCCTGCTCAACTCCGGCTCGCAAGACCCGATCTCGGCCCAGACTCGCAAAGAGTTTGCCATGCAGCAGAAGCAGGAGCTGGAGTACAAACAAAAAATTGACGCCATCCTGATCCCGGTGCTGGGGGCTGACAACTATACGGCGGAAGTGGATCTCTCCCTCGACTTCTCCCAGCAGGAGCAGACCCGCAAGACTTACAACCCTGACTTGCCTGCTGTGCGCTCCGAAATGACCATGGAAGAGAATAGCGCCAGCGGCAGCAACGGTGGTGTGCCCGGCGCCCTCTCCAACCAGCCCCCTGCCGCCTCCAATATTCCCGAGGAGGCGACCGGTGGTGATGGTGCCAGCGCTGCTGCTTCGGGCCGCTCCCGCAAAGAGGCAACCCGCAACTTCGAACTGGATACCACCGTCAGCCATACCCGTCGCCAGATGGGTGGCATTCGCCGCATGACCGTCTCGGTTGCCGTGGATTACAAAGCGGTGCCCGGTGCCGACGGGGCCGTGACTCGTGAGGCGCGCACCCAGGCAGAACTCGATACATTGCGCCGTTTGTTGAGCGGTGGCCTTGGCTTTGATGTGACCCGGGGTGATACCCTTGAGGTGGTCGCGATTCCGTTCAATCGCCCAGAGCTGGATACCGTGGCCGAGGTGCCGCTCTACGATCAGCCCTGGTTCTGGCGTGCGGTGCGGATTGCCGCCTCGGTACTGGTGATCATCGTCTTGATCGTCACCGTGGTTCGCCCCATGCTCAAGCGACTGCTCTATCCGGATGCCAAACCGGAAGGGGAAGTGGATTTCGACAACCACACCGTACTGGGTGGCGACGACGAGTTGAGTCTGCTGTCAGCACAAGTCGAGAACGCTCAGGTATTTGGTGTGCGCGATGGCCAGTTGAAACTGCCGGATCTGCACCGTGATGAAGACTTGCTCAAGGCGGTACGTGCGCTGGTGGCGAACGAGCCGGATCTGGCCGCTCAGGTCATTAAAGAATGGGTAACGAACAAAGATGCCTGAAGAAAAGAAGAGTCAAGTCACCGGCAATGACATCACCGACAGTCAGCGCCAGATCCTCGACCAGATGTCGGGTATGGAGATGGCTGCGGTGCTGATGCTGAGCCTCAATGAAGAGGATGCCGCCCAGATCTTCCGTCATCTCGAGCCCAAGCAGGTGCAGCGGCTCGGTATGTCGATGGCCTCCATGTCCGACTTCAGTCACGATCGGGTGGCGGCGGTGCACCGTCAATTCATCGACGATATCCAGAAGTACACCAACATCGGTATCGGCAGCGAAGACTTCGTGCGCAAGGCGTTGGTGGCGGCCCTTGGCGAGGACAAGGCGAGCAACCTGGTGGACCAGATCATTCTCGGTTCCGGCGCCCGCGGCCTCGATTCGCTCAAGTGGATGGATGCCCGTCAGGTGGCCAGCATCATCCAGAACGAACACCCGCAGATCCAGACTATCGTGCTCTCCTATCTGGAGCCGGAGCAATCCGCCGAGATCCTGAGCCAGTTCCCGGAGCAGGTGCGCCTCGATCTGGTGATGCGTATCGCCAACCTCGAAGAGGTACAACCGGCGGCACTGCAAGAGTTGAACGACATCATGGAGAAACAGTTCGCCGGTGCGGCCGGTGCCCAGGCAGCCAAGATGGGCGGCCTGAAGGCTGCCGCCAACATCATGAACTATCTGGATACCAATATCGAAGGCCAGCTGATGGACTCCATCCGCGAGTCGGACGAGGAGATGAGCCAGCAGATCCAGGATTTGATGTTCGTGTTCGAAAACCTCATCGATGTGGACGATCGCGGCATCCAGACCATGCTGCGGGAAGTGCCGGGGGATCTGCTGCAACGCGCCCTCAAGGGCTCCGACGATCAGATGCGCGAGAAGATCTTCAAGAACATGTCCAAACGGGCGGCCGAAATGCTGGCGGACGATCTGGAGGCCATGGGGCCGATCCGGGTCTCCGAAGTGGAAGCGGCCCAGAAAGAGATCCTCTCCATCGCCCGTCGTCTGGCGGATGCCGGCGAGATCATGCTGGGCGCCGGTGGCGGCGAGGAGTTCCTCTAAGCCATGGCCCATAAACAGAACCGCGATGCCAAGCCCGCATCAGGCAGTGGTGAGGAGCCGCGCAAAGCATGAACAACAAACTGCGTGGTTATGTGCGCCCCGAGGGTGATGATGCCCGGGTTGAGACTTGGGGCTTGCCCGAGATGGAGGTCGAGGTAGAGGCGGGAGCGCCTACCAATGCTCTTGGCCTGGCCCCTGACTGGTATCAGCAGGAAGAGGAGGTGGTGGAGCCGGAGCCCGAACAGGAGCCGACCCCCAGCATCACCGCCGAAGAGCTTGAAGCGATCCGTCAGGCCGCCTGGGAAGAGGGGATGGCCGAGGGGCGCGAGTCCGGTTATGCCAAAGGGATGGAAGAGGGCAAGCTGGAAGGCTTGCAACAGGGCCACTCTGCCGGTCTCGAACAGGGGCGCGAGGAGGGGCTGGCCATGGGCCGCGAGCTGGTGGAGCAGGAGATCGCCCACTGGCAGGGGCTCGCCACCCGCCTTGCCAATCCGCTTAACGAGCTGGATCAGGCGGTGGAGCAGCAGCTGGTCTCGCTGGTGATGCAACTGGCCCGCGCGCTTATTCGTCATGAAGCGGAGACCTCCCCCCGCATTCTGCTGGAGGCGCTTAAAGAGGGGCTGGCCTTGCTGCCTGCCGCCGAACAGGGGGTGACTCTGATGTTGCATCCCGACGATATCGCGCGAATCGAACAGGCATTTGGCGCCGACGAGTGCGCCAAGCGCCACTGGCGATTGCAGAGCGATCCCACCCTCTCCCCCGGCGATCTGCAACTGGCTACCGAGCTCTCCAGCATCGATTTGACCCTCTCCGGGCGCATCGATCAGCTGCTGCGCAATTTCTTGCGGGACAATGCGTCGCAGAAACCGGCTTCGCCGGACTCACGCCCATAACCGATGCCGGACGTTGCCGTCCGGCTGCACTTTTTAGCTTCCAGGAGGCCAGATGAGCGGCTCGCTACTGAACCGGTTGCAAGGGTACAAGGTACGCGACAGCGCCCCCAAACCGCCGGTCGCCGGCAAATTGACCCGGGTGGTGGGGCTGACCCTCGAAGCCATCGGCTGCCGCGCCGCCATCGGTGCCCTCTGCCGCATCGATACCCTTGATGGGACGCTGGAGGCTGAAGTGGTCGGTTTTTCTGGCGATCGCCTCTATCTGATGCCGAGCGAGCAGCTCAAGGGGGTGATCCCCGGTGCCCGAGTGGTGCCCATCACCGAAGAGCACGGCATTCCGGTCGGCATGAACCTGCTAGGTCGAGTCATCGACGGCATCGGCCAGCCACTCGATGGCCTCGGCCCCATTCTCTCCTCCCAGACCGTGCAGTTTGCCCAGCACCGCATCAACCCGCTCTCTCGCCGCCCGATCCATCAGCCGATGGACGTGGGGGTGCGCGCCATCAATGCCGTGCTGACGGTGGGGCAGGGCCAGCGGATGGGGCTGTTTGCCGGTTCCGGTGTCGGCAAATCGGTGCTGCTGGGCATGATGACCCGCGGCTCGGTGGCGGATGTGGTGGTGGTCGGCCTCATCGGTGAACGGGGTCGGGAAGTGAAAGAGTTTATCGAAGACATTCTGGGAGAGGAGGGCCGTGCCCGCTCCGTGGTGGTAGCGGCTCCCGCCGATGCCTCGCCGCTGATGCGGCTCAAGGGGTGTGAAACGGCGCTCGCCATTGCAGAATATTTCCGCGATCAGGGGCTTAATGTGCTGCTCTTGATGGACTCCCTCACCCGTTACGCCCAGGCCCAGCGTGAGATCGCGCTGGCGGTGGGCGAGCCGCCGGCGACCAAGGGTTATCCGCCCTCGGTATTTGCCAAATTACCGGCGCTGGTGGAGCGGGCGGGTAACGGCAGTGACGGCCAGGGCTCCATCACGGCATTCTTCACCGTACTGACCGAGGGGGATGACCTGCAAGATCCCATTGCCGATGCGGCGCGGGCGATCCTCGATGGCCACATAGTGCTGTCACGCGAGCTGGCCGATGCGGGCCACTATCCGGCTATCGATATCGAGAAGTCCATCAGCCGGGTCATGCCCATGGTCACTTCGCCGGAACATATGGATCTGGCGCGCACCCTCAAGCAGTTCTACTCCCTCTATCAGCAGAACCGGGATCTCATCACCATCGGTGCCTACAGTCAGGGTTCCGATCCGCGCATCGACCGTGCCATCATTCAAAAACCCTATCTGGATCAGTTCTTGCAGCAGGGGATGCGCGAGGTCATTCACTACGATGATGGCCTGCAAGCCTTGCAGATGGTGGCGATGCCATTGATGCGCTGATGATGGTCGGTAACAGAGAGGTCGACGATGAGTAAAGGGTTGGTATTGTTGGCCGATCGGCTGGTGGAAGCGGAGCAGCAGTGTGCGCTGGCACTGGTGAAGGCGCAGCAGGATCTCAAGCTGTTCATGGATCAGCAAAATGCCCTCAACCAGTACCGCCAGATCTATCACCAGCAGTGGACCGATCGCGGCCTGCAGGGGATTTCACCCCAGCAAAACACCCAGTATCACGCCTTTATCAACAAGCTCGAACAGGCAGCGACCCAGCAGTACGAAGGGGTGTTGCAGGTGCGTCAGGCGCTGGAACAGCGCCGTGAAGAGTGGCTGGCTGCTCAGCAGCGGCGCAAGGCGGTGGAGCTGTTGCTGGAGAAGCAGGCGAGCCGCGAGCAGCAGAAAGCCCAGCGTCAGGAGCAGAAGATGCTGGATGAGTACGCCATGTTGCGACGCTTTCATCAATCTGGCCTGTAACTTGCTTTGATATGGACATTGTCGGCGGCCATCTCTTTGGGGGCCACCAGAATTCAGGGATCCCATCATGATGCAGACACTGTTGACACAAACGCCTTCGGCTCCGGCCAACGGGTTGGACAAAGCGCCTCTGAGCGGTTCCGTCGAGAGCAAAAGTATCGATGGGGGAACCGGCAGCGACAGCAAGGGTGATTTCGCCACCTTGATTGCCAAAGCCCGGAACAGCGAACAGGGCCCTGCCGAGGCCACTCAGGGCGGTAACCATGTCCGATCAGCCAAATCTTTGGCGACCGAGAGCGCCTCTCCCAAAGAGGAGAGCGGCAAGGAGGAGGATCCTGACGCCGACAACAAGGTGGAGGAGGTCCTTGCTACCGACTTTCTGCTGCGCCTGCAAGACTCCCTCAAGCTCGATACCTCGCTGGTGACTCCCCAGCTGGCGGTGGCGGCCCAACAGAGCGCCACTGCGGTAGACGGCAATCCGTTGCCGCAAGAGGGTGAGCTGGGGGGGATTGCGCTTGATGAAAGCGAGCAGACCCCTGCCGCTGCCAGAATTGCCAGCCAGCTTGCCGGTCAGACCGGGGCGCAGTCGCCGCTGGCGACGACCGCCAACTCGACTCTTGATACCACGGTATCGTCCTCTGCGGCGCGAGTGGTTACGCAGGGCGATGCCTCTTCTGCCGTTCTCTCCTCTGAAGGTGAAGATGCCGCCACCACTGCGGATGGGAAGTCCGGGGAGAAAGCCTTTGCCAAGGGCGAAACCCTCGGGATAGATGGCAAGCATACCAAGCCCCTCACGGGGGCCGAGCTGATGGCCCTGCTGGCCAAGGTGCTGCCGGTCGATGAGTCGGCAAGCACCGCCAAATCCGCTGAGTCGCTCGCTGCAAAAGAGGCTGGCGACAGCAAATCCGATCTCGCCGCCAGCAATGCTTTGACTAACAAGGGGCAGGCGACGCAAACCGCGATTCAGGGGGCCGCGCTCAAGGCCTTCAATGAGGGGCTCAAGCAGCCTGAGGCTGGCACAGCTACAGCTACGGCTGAGGGCAGTGATGCAACTGGCAAGGGGGCAGAAAAGGGGGCCGCCGAGGGTAGCCAGCAGCCAGCCACCGCCGCCAATCAAGGTTCGGCGCCCGTGAGGACGGCGCAGAGTGCCGCAGAAAGTGCCGCAGCCCAGAGCAGCGTAACGACAAATGCGACGGCTCAGAGCGATAGCGCTGCCGCCCCCGTGATGGTGGCGCCGCAGCAGGTGTTGGCACAGGCTGAATCTCAGGGGCCGCAAGCACCGCTGTCGACCATTTCAGCCGGCATCAAGCAGATGGAAGTGACCGGCACCGACGAGGTACGCAAAGCGGTTTCGCTTGAGGTAAAACCGAAGGCCGGTGAGGCGGAGAAGAGCCTGGTTGCGACGACATCTAGCAGTGAGAGCAGCCCGAGCCAGACCGTTCAGCATGGCCAGAACAGCCAGACTCAGCCACAGGTAGCCGATAGCCGGGCCCCCGCCGCTGAGACGACGCTGCGCCGTGAGCCGCAGAATTTACCCCATTTGAAACTGGCCAGTCAGGAAGCACCTGCCGAATTGCACCAGAAGGTCAATGTGATGCTGGCCGAAAAACTGCAACAGGCGGAAATTCAGCTCGACCCCCTCGGCCTTGGCAAGATGAAGATCCAGATTCAGATGGGGGCCGACAGCCAGGCCAACGTCCATTTTGTGGTACAACATGGCCAGACCCGCGAGATGCTGGAGCAGGCGATGCCCCGGCTGCGTGACATGCTGGCAGGGCAGGGGATCCAGCTTGGTCAGACGCAGGTGCAGCAGCAGTCGCAACAACAGCAGCAACAGGGCCAGCCCACCTTTAACGGGCAGGGGCAGCAGGGTCAGAGTAGTGGTCAGCAGCGGTCCGGTAACGGGCTGGTTGAAGGGGAACTCACCACTTCCAACCCCAGTTTGCTGGTGGAATCGACAAACGGTTCCGGAATTGATTTCTATGCTTGATGCAATCCCGAGTAAGTTTATGATATCGAACAAGTTTGAGACTAGGGTGGACAAGGGATGGCTGACGATAACGAGTTGACGCTAAAAGACCCGGCTGCGGGCAAGAAAAAGAAGCTGATCATTATCATTGCCCTGGTGGTTATTTTGCTGGGCGGTGGTGGTGCTGGCGCCTTCCTGATGCTCTCCGGCTCCGATAAACCGCCCGCTGAAGCGGCGGAAGGTGCCGAGGCCACACCCAAGGTGGAAGCGCCTAAGCCTTCCCTCTATGTCGGTATGCCGCGGCCCTTTGTCTTCAACGTCGCCGGTGCCCAGCGGGATCGACTGGTGCAGATCAAGATCCAGCTGATGGTGCGCGGTACCGCCGACGAGACGCTGGCCAAACAGAATATCCCCCTGATTGAAGGCACCTTGCTGCGGGTATTCAGCGCAGCCAGTGCCGAACAGCTGATGACCTTTGAAGGCAAGGAGAAGCTGCGCAAGGATTCACTGGAAGAGTGCCGTCGGGTGCTCAAGGACCTGGTCTCTTCCCCCGTTATCGAACAAGTGCTGTTTACCGGCTTTGTAATGCAGTAGGTGAAGCGTGAGCGATCTGTTAAGTCAGGACGAAATTGATGCCCTCTTGCACGGTGTCGATGATGTCGAAGAGGAAGAGATAGGCGGCGCTGGAGACCCCGGCGTAGCCCAGTTTGACTTCTCCTCCCAGGACCGCATCGTCCGTGGTCGCATGCCGACGCTGGAGCTGGTGAATGAACGTTTCGCCCGCCATATGCGGATCAGCCTGTTCAACATGATGCGTCGTACCGCCGAGGTCTCTATCAACGGCGTGCAGATGCTCAAGTTTGGCGAGTATGTTCATACCCTGTTTGTGCCGACCAGTCTCAACATGGTGCGGTTCCGCCCACTCAAGGGGACGGCACTCATCACCATGGAGGCTCGACTGGTCTTCATCCTGGTGGAGAACTTCTTCGGTGGCGATGGCCGTTATCACGCCAAGATTGAAGGGCGCGAATTTACCCCGACCGAACGGCGCATTATCCAGATGCTGCTCAAACTGGTGTTTGAGGATTACAAGGATGCCTGGGCGCCGGTGATGGATGTGGGGTTCGAGTATCTCGACTCCGAAGTGAACCCGGCGATGGCCAACATCGTCAGCCCGACCGAGGTGATCGTGGTCAGCTCGTTCCACATCGAGCTCGATGGTGGCGGTGGCGACTTCCACGTGGCGATGCCTTATTCCATGCTGGAGCCGATCCGCGAGCTGCTGGATGCCGGTGTGCAGAGTGACAAGGGGGATACCGACGTACGTTGGAGCAAGGCGCTGCGTGACGAGATCATGGACGTCAAGGTGGAGCTGCGGGCCAAGCTGCTGGAGACCGAACTCACTTTGCGTGAGCTGATGGAGCTGCGACCCGGCGATATCATTCCGGTCGATATGCCGGAAAATCTGCTGGTTTTTGTGGAGGACTTGCCCACTTTCCACGCCAAGATGGGCCGCACCAAGGATAATGTGGCGCTCAAGATCACCGACAAGCTCAAACGTCCGGAAGGGGTCAAGACGGAGATGCATCTGGTGACCCGGGGCGGGGTACGAATTGATGGCGAGGCCGAGCTGGAAGAGCTCGAGCGCAGTATCGAAGATCAACAGCGATAATTGACGGTTTATTACGGTAAACGGTCACGAAGTAGCATAAGGAAACAAGATGAGCGGAACTGAGGAAGAGGATCTGATGGCTGATGCCTGGGCTGCGGCTCTGGAGGAGCAGGTGACGGCGGAAGCCAAGCCAGCCCCGCTGGAAGAGTTGAAAGATGATGCCCCCATCAGTGCCGAGGAGCGTCGCAAGCTCGACACCATTCTTGATATTCCGGTCACTATCGCCATGGAGGTGGGCCGCAGCCAGATCAGCATCCGCAACCTGTTGCAGCTGAACCAGGGCTCGGTGGTGGAGCTGGATCGTGTTGCAGGCGAGCCGCTGGATGTATTGGTCAACGGTACCCTGATCGCTCACGGCGAGGTGGTGGTGGTGAACGACAAGTTCGGTATCCGCCTGACTGACGTCATCAGCCAGATTGAACGGATCAAAAAGCTCAAATGATGCGCCTCCTGTTGTTATTGCTGCCTGTTCCGGTCTTTGCCGAGACAGCGGCATCTGCCAACGTGCCTAGTCTGAGCTCCTGGTTGCTCTCCAGTCTGATGGTGATTGGCCTTATTCTGGTGCTGGGCTTTCTGCTCAAGAAGAGCAAGCTGGCGACCGCCATGGGTGGCGGCCAGATGCGGGTCATCGCCTCGTTGCCGGTGGGTTACAAAGAGAAGCTGCTGGTGGTCAAGGTGGGCGAACAGCAGTTGCTGGTCGGCGTAACACCGCAGCAGGTCAACTTTCTCTACCGGCTGGAGGAGCCGCTGGACGAAAACCAGCCGCAGGCGTTTTCCCAGCAGCTTGGCAAATTGATGGGCAAGCATGAAAAAAGCTAACGGCTTATGGCTGAAAACGGGGCTGCTGGTCAGCCTGCTGATACCACTGTTTTGCTCTTGGCCTGCGCTGGCACAGGACGCCATGTCGGCGGTGACCGTCAAGACCATGGGGGATGGCTCTCAGGAGTACAGCCTGACCCTGCAAGTACTGGCGCTGATGACCGCGCTCTCCTTTTTGCCGGCCATGGTGATCATGATGACCTCGTTTACCCGCATCATAGTGGTGTTGGGTATCTTGCGCCAGGCGATAGGTCTGCAACAGAGTCCCTCCAACCAGGTATTGATCGGCATCGCCCTGTTCATGTCGTTCTTCATCATGTCGCCGGTGCTGGATCGCATCAATGATGAGGCGTTGCAGCCCTACCTGGCCGAGACCATTCAGGCCAAGGAGGCGCTGGAGCGGGCCGAGTTGCCCATTCATCAGTTCATGCTGGCCCAGACCCGGATCAAGGATCTCAACACCTTTATGGAGATCGCCAACGTGCAGGTGGAGAAACCTGCCGATGTGCCGTTGCGGGTGCTGATCCCGGCGTTTGTCACCAGCGAGCTGAAAACCGCTTTCCAGATAGGCTTTATGCTGTTCTTGCCATTCCTGGTCATCGATCTGGTGGTCGCCAGTATTCTGATGGCGATGGGGATGATGATGCTCTCGCCGATGATCGTCTCGCTGCCCTTCAAGCTGATGCTGTTCGTGATGGTGGATGGCTGGAATCTCATTCTGGGGTCGCTGGCCAACAGTTTCGGACTGGGTGCCGGTTAGCCGGTCGAGCACAAGGAGCCCGAACATGAGTCCTGAAACCTTTGTCGACGTCTTTCGTGAGGCGCTCTGGTTGGTCAATATCATGGTCAGCGCCGTGATCCTGCCCAGCCTCGCTATCGGACTGGTGGTAGCCATCTTTCAGGCGGCCACCTCCATCAACGAACAGACCCTGAGCTTTCTGCCCCGTCTTATCGTGACCCTGCTAGCCCTGGGAATTGGTGCTCACTGGGGAATGCAGAGTCTGATGGACTTCTTCATACTGATGGTCAATCAAATCCCCGAGGTGGTGGGATGACCTACACAACCGCTCTGATCATGGAGTGGTTGTCTTCCATCCTCTGGCCGCTGGCGCGGGTGAGCAGTCTGCTGATGGTGATGGCGGTGTTTGGCAGCCGCCTCGCTCCTGCGCGGGTACGGATGGGGCTGGTTTTGGCCATCACCTTTCTGATTGCCCCGCTGCTCCCGAAAATGCCCCCCATTGAACTCTTCTCTGCCGGCAGCTTTCTGGTATTGGGCCAGCAATTGCTGATCGGTATTGCCCTTGGTCTGATGACCCAGTTTCTGATGGAGAGCTTCGTGATGGCCGGTCAGGTCATCGCCATGCAGACCAGTCTGGGTTTTGCAACCCTGGTGGACCCGATGAATGGCCAGTCGGCCCCCGTAGTGGGTCAGTTTTATCTGATGCTGGCGACCCTGGTGTTTCTGGCGCTGGATGGTCATCTGGTGATGCTGCGGCTGGTCATTCTTAGTTTCGAGACACTGCCTGTCTCCGAGCACGGCCTCTCGGTTTCATCCATGAAAACCCTGAGTGCGTTTCTGGGTGTGATGTATCAGGCTGCTTTGGTGATGTCGCTCTCAGCCATCGTCGCCTTGCTCTTAATCAACTTTGCCTTTGGCGTCATGACCCGGGCGGCGCCGCAGCTCAACATTTTCAGTATCGGTTTTGCGGTCAGCATGATGTCGGGTCTGCTGATCCTCTGGCTCACTATCGGCGGGTTCCTCGGTCACTTCGACATCATGTGGGAGCGGGTGCAGGAGGTCAGCTGCGAGCTGATCAACACCCAGTGTTTCGGGGGCGCTCATGGCTGATACCGACCAGGAACGTACCGAACAACCCACGGGCAAACGACTGCAACAGGCCCGTGAAAAAGGGCAGATTGCACGTTCAAAAGAGCTGGGAACCGCCAGCGTTCTGCTCTCGGCGGTATTTGGCCTGCTGATGCTCAAGGGCTCGCTGGCGACTGCCATGATCAAGGTAGTCACCATGGGCTTTACGCTGGACAGGGAGCAGGCTTTCGATCCCAATGCCATGATCGCTATGGTGCCGGCGCTGCTGGGGGAACTGGTGCTTCCGCTGGGACTCTTGTTTGCGCTGGTGGCGATTGCCGCTTTTATCGGCAATACCCTGATGGGGGGGATGAACTTCTCCACCGAAGCCATGATGCCCAAGATGAGCAAGCTGAGCCCGCTCAGCGGCCTCAAGCGAATGTTCGGGGTGCAGTCGCTGATCGAGCTGGTCAAATCCATCGCCAAGGTGGTGTTCATCACCCTGTTTGCCTGGTGGATGTTATCCAGTCAGTTCAATCATCTGCTCAACCTCTCCATGGAGGGCTTCCCCGGCGGCATTATCGATGCGCTGGAGTTGTTTCTCTGGATGCTGATCATCCTCTGCTGCGCCCTGCTTCCCATCGTTGCCATCGACGTGCCGTTCCAGCAGTGGAACCACATGCGTCAGCTCAAGATGACCAAGCAGGAGGTCAAGGACGAGTTCAAGGACAGCGAAGGCAAGCCAGAGGTAAAGGGCAAGATCCGCCAGTTGCAGATGCAGATGGCGATGCGTCGAATGATGGGGGATGTGCCCAAAGCTGATGTGGTGATCACCAACCCGACCCACTACTCGGTAGCGCTCAAGTATGATGCGGGCAAACCCGGTGCCGCGCCCAAGGTCGTGGCCAAGGGCACAGATGAAATTGCAATGAAGATCAGGGAGATCGCCAGAGAGTACGAGATCCCCATCATGCCGTCACCAGCCTTGACCCGGGCTATTTACCACTCAACCGAGCTGGGCCACGAGATCCCGGAAGGGCTGTTTGCGGCGGTTGCCCAGGTGCTCGCCTATGTCTTCCAGCTCAAGAAATTCCGCCGTGGTCAGGGGCGCCGTCCCCAGCCGCTGGCTAAAGATCTGCCCATTCCGACCGAATATCGAAAATGACAAAGTTCTGACGCAGTCAAAATAAATCCATTGTATTTCAATGTCTTGTATTGTTGGCTTGATGTTTGCTTTAATCTGGCACCAGCAGGTTGAAATTGAGAAGCGCGATGGAATTCAAGGCAGTATTTGGCCAGTTCAAAGAGTACCGGGGAGTATTGGGCAAAGGCCTTGGTACCCCTCTGCTGGTATTGGCCGCGCTCGGCATGGTGGTGTTACCCATCCCGCCGCTGATGCTGGATGTGCTCTTCTCCTTCAACATTGCTCTCTCCATCGTGGTGCTGCTGGTATCCGTCTATACCCGCCGCCCCCTCGAATTTGCAGCCTTCCCGACCGTACTGCTGCTCGCTACCTTGCTGCGGTTGGCGTTGAACGTCGCCTCGACCCGGGTGGTGTTGCTGGAAGGTCATAATGGTAGTGCGGCGGCTGGTCATGTGATCGAGGCATTCGGTAACGTGGTGATCGGCGGCAACTATGCGGTCGGCATCATCGTTTTCACCATCCTGATGATCATCAACTTTGTGGTCATTACCAAGGGTGCCGGGCGGATCGCGGAAGTGAGTGCCCGTTTTACCCTTGATGCGATGCCGGGCAAACAGATGGCCATCGATGCCGATTTGAACGCCGGTCTCATCAATCAGGAAGAGGCGAAGAAGCGTCGCCAGGATGTGACCCAGGAAGCCGACTTCTACGGCTCCATGGATGGTGCCTCCAAGTTTGTCAAAGGGGATGCCATTGCGGGCATCATGATCCTCTTTATCAACATCATCGGCGGCTTCATCATCGGGATGATGCAGCACCAGCTGACCTTCAGCGAATCGGCCGAGATCTATACCCTGTTGGCCATCGGTGACGGTCTGGTGGCACAGATCCCCTCCCTGCTGCTCTCCATTGCCGCCGCTATCATAGTGACCCGTCAGAATACCGATCAGGACATGGGTACCGCCGTACTGGGCCAGCTGTTTGACAATCCCAAAGCCCTGATCATCTCTGCCGGTATTCTGTTGATGATGGGACTGGTGCCGGGGATGCCGCATTTCGCCTTCCTGAGTCTGGGGGCTCTCGCCGCCGCCGGCGCCTGGTGGTTGCTGCGCCGCGAGAAACTGGCGGCCGCCAAAGCGGCCAAGGGTGAGCTGTTGCCTGCCACAGCCGAGCAGCCTCATGAGCAGAAAGAGCTGAGCTGGGATGATGTGATGCCGGTGGACATCATCGGGCTGGAAGTGGGTTATCAGCTGATCCCGCTGGTGGATCGCAATCAGGGTGGCGAGCTGCTCAACCGGATCAAAGGGGTGCGCAAGAAACTCTCGCAAGAGCTGGGCTTCCTGGTCCCTGCCGTCCACATTCGCGACAACCTGGATCTGGCGCCAAACCAATACCGCATCACCTTGATGGGGGTCAGTACCGGCGAGGCCAATGTCTACCATGATAAGGAGATGGCCATCAATCCGGGGCAGGTGTTCGGCCAGATCCAGGGGATAGCGACCCGGGATCCCGCCTTCGGACTGGAAGCGGTCTGGGTTGCCAAGGAGATGGTCTCTCAGGCACAGACGCTGGGGTATACGGTGGTGGATACCGCGACCGTGGTGGCTACCCATCTGAGCCAGATCCTGACCAACCATGCGGCTCTGCTGCTGGGCCATGACGAGGTACAACAACTGCTCGACATGATTGGCAAACATCAGAGCAAGCTGGTCGAAGGGTTGGTGCCGGAAGTGATCAGCATGGGTAACCTTGTGAAGGTATTGCAGAATTTGCTCAATGAAGGCGTGCCAATCCGCGATATGCGCACTATCCTGCAGACCCTGGTGGAATACGCGCCGCGCAGTCCGGATCCGGAAGTGCTCACGGCCGCTTGCCGGATTGCCCTGCGTCGCCTGATTGTGCAAGAGATTGCAGGCCCCGATCCCGAGCTGCCGGTGATTACCTTGGCGCCGGAATTGGAACGTATATTGCATCAATCCCTGCAGGCTGGTGGCGGTGATGGTGCCGGTATTGAACCGGGTCTGGCTGAACGGATGCAGCGTTCGCTGGTGGAAGCCACTCAACGACAAGAATTGGAAGGCCAACCGGCCGTGCTTCTGACATCGGGGATCTTGCGCAATACCCTGGCGAAATTTGTCAAGAATGCCATTCCTGGATTGCGCGTTCTGTCTTATCAGGAAGTGCCCGACGACAAGCAGATCCGCATCGTCAGTGCGGTAGGGCAGAACTAGTTAGCGGAGACGACGGGTGAAGATTAAGCGGTTTTTTGCCAAGGATATGCGAACGGCTCTGGCCGAGGTCAAGGAGACTCTCGGGCCTGACGCCGTCATCATGTCCAACAAGAAGGTCACCGGAGGGGTAGAGATAGTCGCCGCAGTCGATTATCAATCCCAGGTCCCGGGGCCCAAAGATGCGCCGGTTCGCCGTCAGCTGAACGATGAGAGCGTCAATATTTCGTCTGCTGCACGGCAGATGATCCGCCCCGAGCCGTCGCCGGCGAAGGAGCAGAACGAACATTATGCCGATACCCTGGCCGCCTTGCTGGCGCGCCAGCAGAAGCTCAAGCCGGGCAATGGGGCGCCAATGGGCAATACCCAATCGGCCGGTCTGGCCGCTGCCAATGCAGCGCCCAGAACATTGGCCGAGCAGGGGCAGTGGGGCGCCGCTCCGGAGCCTGCCAAGCCCAAGGCCCGGGTTGCCTCCGGCCAGCGCCCCCCTCAACCAGCCCAGCGGGATCAGGAGATGGAAGGGATGCGCAAGGAGATGGCCAGCATCCGCAAATTGCTGGAGCACCAGATCTCCGGACTGATGTGGCAAGAGGTGGAGCGCCGCGAACCGATGCGGGCCCTGCTGATCAAGGAGCTCAAGAAACTGGGCTTTGACGATGCGTTTGCCGATCAACTGGCGGGACTGATCCCCGAAGATATGTCCATCCATCAGGCGATGGCCCAGTTGGCCGAGGTGCTGACGGCCCAGCTCAAGATCAGTGAGGACGAGATCATGCGTCAGGGCGGCGCGGTGGCGCTGCTTGGTCCGACCGGGGTGGGCAAAACCACTACCATCGCCAAGCTGGCTGCCCGTTTCGCCATGAAGTATGGCGCCGAGCAGGTGGCGCTGATCACCACCGACAACTACCGGATTGGTGCCCATGAACAGCTGCAGACCTATGGTCGCATCATGGGGTGTCCGGTGCGGCAGGTGCGTGATGCCGAAGAGTTGGCCAATGCCCTTTATCAGTTCCGCCACCGTCGGCTGGTACTTATCGATACGGCCGGGGTGGGTCAGCGGGATATCCGGTTGACCGAGCAGCTCGATACCCTGGTCAAGAATGCCAAGGTACGGATCCGCAGTTATCTGGTGATGTCGGCAACTTCCCAGCGTCGGGTGATGCAGGAGGCGGTTGACCATTTCCGGCGTATTCCATTAAGCGGCTGCATACTTACCAAATTGGATGAAAGTCTGAATCTGGGCGAAGTGATTAACGTGTGTATCCAGAATTCATTGCCCATCAGCTATATCACTGACGGACAAAGGGTTCCGGAAGATATTCAGGTTGCCAATGCGGCGCAGCTCGTCGGGGCTGCCATGGGCTCGCTGGAGCGAGAAACAGAGGAGCCCTATTTCTGGGGCGCAGGCTTTGGCGAGGCCGAAGATTCGGAGTTTTATGAGTAACATGTATATGGATCAGGCGAGTGGTCTGCGCAAAATGCGTCAAAACAATCGAGTAAAAGTAATCGCCGTTTCCGGTGGTAAAGGTGGCGTGGGCAAGACCAACGTGACCCTGAACGTGGCCGGAGCCATGGCCGCCCAAGGCAAGCGGGTGATGGTGCTGGATGCCGACCTGGGTCTGGCCAACGTCGATGTCATGCTGGGGCTGCGGGTTCATCGCAACCTCTCTCACGTGCTGGCGGGTGAATGCACCATCGACGATATCATCGTCGAAGGCCCTTACGGCATGATGATCGTGCCTGCGACCTCGGGCACCCAGTCCATGGTCGAGCTTTCTCCGGTGCAGCATGCCGAGCTTATCCGCGCCTTCAGCGAGATGAAGACCCAGGTCGACATCCTGCTGGTGGATACGGCTGCGGGGATCTCCGACATGGTGCTGAGCTTCACCCGAGCAGCTCAAGACATCATGGTGGTGGTCTGCGATGAGCCGACCTCCATCACCGATGCCTACGCCCTCATCAAGATCCTCTCCAAGGATCACGGCGTGTTTCGTTTCAAGGTGGTGGCCAATATGGTGCGCAGTCTGCGCGAAGGGCAGGAGCTCTTTGCCAAACTGACCCGGGTCACGGATCGTTTCCTCGACACCTCGCTGGAGCTGGTCGCCTGTGTACCCTATGACACCAATCTGCGTGCCGCTGTGCGCAAGCAGAAGCTGATTGTCGAGGCGTTTCCCAAGTCGCCGGCCGCACTGGCGTTCCGGGCCCTTGCCAACAAGGCGGCGAGCTGGCCGGTTCCCAACCAGCCGGGCGGCCATCTGGAGTTTTTCCTGGAAAATTTGTTGCAGAAACCGGCCACAACACAGGAAGGTTCCCGTGAATAAAGCCCAAGCGTACTTGCGTCATCAGGATTCCTACGTGCTGGTGGAGCGTCATGCTCCCCTGGTCAAGCGAATTGCCCAGCATTTGTTGGCTCGCCTGCCCAGCAGTGTCTTGCTGGATGACCTGATCCAGGCAGGTATGATTGGGCTGCTTGAAGCCTCCCGCAACTTTGACGGTAGCAAGGGGGCCAGCTTCGAGACGTATGCCGGGATCCGCATCCGAGGCGCCATGCTGGATGAGATCCGGCGTGGTGACTGGGTACCCCGCTCTGTGCATCGCAACAGTCGCGCTATTGCAGAGGCGATCGAGAATGTCGAGCAGACTCACGGGCGTGACGCGCGAGATACCGAAGTTGCTGCCGAGATGGGGGTCTCCATCGCTGATTACCATGCGATGCTGCAAGACGTCTCCTGCGGCAAAATTATCGGCATCGAAGATTTGGGGGTCAGCGAGGATGTGATCGGCAACCCCGATGATGCCCCTTCAGGCTCGGGATTCGATGAATTGGCTGCCGAGCGATTTCAGATTCAATTATCCGAGCAAATTGGTCGTCTACCAGAGAGAGAAGCTTTGGTTCTCTCTCTTTACTACGATGAAGAGCTGAATTTGCGTGAAATTGGCGAGGTTTTGAATGTCAGCGAGTCGCGTGTGAGCCAGATCCACAGTCAGGCAATGCACAGATTGCGTGCTCGTTTGAGAGATTGGCATCTATAAGTGTTTGTACTGGCTACACTGAGATGAAACTCTAAGGCATAATCCGCACGACACAACCCGTTTTTAGCATCATGTAAGTGAGCCACTCTGGTGGCTATTTAGGAGGGAATTTTGGACAAGAACATGAAAATCCTCATTGTTGACGATTTTTCAACGATGCGCCGGATTATCAAGAACTTGCTGCGCGACTTGGGATTCAACAATACCCATGAGGCGGATGACGGCAATACAGCGCTGCCGATGCTGAAAAATGGTGATTTTCAGTTTGTAGTTACCGACTGGAACATGCCTGGCATGCAAGGTATTGACCTGCTTAAAGCCATCCGTGTCGATGAGAAGCTCAAGCATCTGCCGGTACTGATGGTAACTGCTGAAGCCAAACGTGAGCAGATCATTGAAGCCGCCCAAGCTGGCGTCAACGGTTACATCGTCAAGCCCTTCACCGCAGCAACGCTCAAAGAAAAACTCGACAAAATTTTCGAACGAATTGGCTAAGGAGCTGCAGGGATGATGGCCAAAACGAGAGCAATGATTTCGCTCGACCAGGCAAGGATGCTTGTTGCTCATCTGGAGCAAGGCGAATTTGAGCTGGCCGATGAACTGCTTGCCGAAGTATGTGCCCCCAACGCAGCCGATCTGTTTGAAAAAGTAGGTCAGCTGACCCGACAACTGCATGATTCACTTCAAGAATTTCGCCTTGATCCCCGTATTCCCGATTTGGCTACTCATGATATTCCCGATGCTCGGGAACGCTTGAGCTACGTTATCGATATGACCGACAAAGCGGCCAATCGCACAATGGATGCGGTGGAAGCCAGTTTGCCGATAGCGGATCGCCTGAATGACAATATCCAGCTGGTGATGCCGAACTGGAATGCCCTGATGTCTCGTGACATGAGCGTGGGGCAGTTCAAATCCTTATGTCACCAACTTGATGATTTTATTAAGGCTTCAGAGTCTGATGCCGATAAATTACGGCAACTGCTGACAGAAATCCTGATGGCACAAGATTTTCAGGATTTGACAGGTCAGATGATCCGCAAGGTCATCAAGCTTGTTCAGGAAGTTGAAACAAAATTAATAGAAATGCTGACCATGTTTGGTGAGGCTTCTGCTGAGCATTCAACTCGTAGTATTCCTGTCAACGGGATTGAAGCAGAGGGCCCTATCATGAACCCCGAGGCTCGTGCCGATGTGGTCAATGGTCAGGATGATGTGGACGATCTGCTGTCTAGCTTGGGATTCTAATGGAGTGACGCATGGCCTTCGAAGTTGATGAAGACATACTGCAAGACTTTCTGGTCGAAGCATCCGAAATATTGGAACAGTTGTCTGAACAACTGGTCGACTTGGAAAAGCGGCCCGATGACAAGAACCTGTTGAATGCTATCTTTCGCGGTTTCCATACCGTGAAAGGGGGGGCAGGTTTTCTGTCGCTCGGTGAACTGGTTGATGTATGCCACGGTGCGGAAAACGTGTTCGATATCTTGCGTAATGGCAAGCGAACCGTTACTGCGGAGCTGATGGATGTGATCCTGCAAGCGCTGGACGCCATCAATGTCATGTTCGCCCAGGTTCAAAATCGCGAAGCACCCAGCCCTGCGTCAGATGATTTGCTTCATGACCTCCACGAGTTGTGCAAGCCGGAAGGGGAAGAGCAACTGCGCACTGCTACCAGTGCGGCTGCGGCTGTAGAATCTGAACCTGCAGTACCGGTAGTTGTTGAAGAAGTTGTTCCAGACGTTGTTGAACCCGCAGCCACCAGCAGCGAGCCTGCTCCTGTCAATGGCGGCGGCTCGATAGATGAAATTTCTGCAGACGAATTTGAACGCCTGCTGGACGAGCTCCACGGCGTGGGTGGGGCTCCGACCAAGACGGTTGCAGCAGCGCCTATCGCTGGTGGCTCTGGCGATATCACCGATGATGAGTTTGAGGCCTTGCTGGATCAACTCCATGGTCAGGGACAGCACATGGGGGCGCCAGAGGTGAATCCTCTGAAATCGGTGCAAAAAGAGGTGGACGAGCTTATCGATGATGATGAGTTTGAACGCCTGCTTGATGAATTGCATGGTCGTGGTCAAGGGCCTCAGAGTACTATGGCACCTGCCGCACCTGCCGCACCTGCCGCACCTGCCGCACCTGCCGCACCTGCCGCACCTGCTGCACCTGCTGCGGTGACTCCGCCCAAACCGGCCACTCCTGTAGCCAAACCAGCACCGGCTGCTCCCGCAAAACCTGCCGAAGCAGCCAAGGCACCAGCGCCTGCCGCCAAGGCTGCGCCTGCGCCAGCAGAAAACAGTGCCGTGCAAAGCGATACGACGGTGCGGGTGGATACCAAGACCCTCGATGTCATCATGAACATGGTAGGTGAGTTGGTACTGGTTCGTAACCGGCTGGTGAGCCTGGGTATTGCCAGCAATGATGAAGAGATGTCAAAGGCGGTTGCCAATCTGGATGTGGTAACGGCTGACCTGCAAGGTGCGGTGATGAAAACCCGCATGCAGCCAATCAAGAAGGTATTTGGTCGTTTCCCGCGCGTGGTGCGTGACCTGGCCAGAACCCTCAAGAAAGAGATTGAGCTGGTGATGGTGGGGGAAGAGACCGATCTTGATAAAAACCTGGTGGAGGCGCTCGCCGATCCTCTGGTTCACCTTGTTCGCAACTCATGCGATCACGGGGTCGAAATGCCGGATGTGCGAGAGAAAGCGGGCAAGCCGCGGCAAGGGACAATCACCCTTAGCGCCTCCCAGCAAGGTGATCATATTCTGCTTTGCATCGAGGATGATGGGGCAGGGATGGATCCTGAGAAACTCAAGTCTATTGCCATCAGTCGCGGTGTGCTGGATGCAGATACTGCCGCTCGCATGAGCGACAACGATGCCTATAACCTGATCTTTGCCCCGGGCTTTTCAACCAAGGCCGAGATCTCCGATATCTCTGGCCGTGGTGTCGGAATGGATGTGGTTAAAACCAGCATTGTCAGCCTCAATGGATCGGTGCACATCGATTCCACCTGGGGGAAAGGTACCCGTCTCGAAATCAAGGTTCCGTTGACGCTAGCCATTCTGCCGACTCTGATGGTTGAGGTGGGTGAGCAGACCTTCGCACTTCCCCTTGGTTGTGTGAACGAGATTTTCCATCTGGACCTGAAAAAGGCAAATATGGTGGATGGTCAGCTCACCATCATTGTTCGTGAGAAGGCAATTCCGCTCTTCTATCTGCACAAATGGTTGATTCGTGGCGCTAACAAGCGTTCACGCCAGGATACCGGACATGTGGTGATCGTGCAGATTGGCACTCAGCAAATCGGGTTTGTGGTAGATAGCCTGATTGGTCAGGAAGAGGTAGTGATCAAGCCACTTGATAACCTGCTGCAAGGCACCCCTGGCATGGCCGGGGCGACGATTACCAGTGATGGCGGAATTGCTCTTATTTTGGATGTGCCGAGTCTGCTCAAAGCATATGCGCGTAGACATTAATAGCTCAGGCCCAAGGAGTTAGAAAAACAACAATGGCAGTCAAGGTATTAGTTGTCGACGATTCGAGCTTCTTTCGCCGTCGGGTGAGCGAGATCATCAATCAGGATCCCATGCTGACGGTGATTGATACGGCCCAGAATGGACGTGAGGCGGTGGACAAGGCGATGTCGCTGCGCCCTGATGTGATCACCATGGACATCGAGATGCCCGTGATGGATGGCATCAGTGCGGTGCGGGAGATCATGGCCAAGTGCCCAACCCCCATTCTGATGTTCTCCTCCCTGACCCATGAAGGGGCCAAGGCTACGCTGGATGCGCTGGACGCCGGTGCCCTCGACTTCTTGCCCAAGAAGTTTGAGGACATTGCCAGAGACAAAGATGAAGCGGTCAGACTGTTGCAACTGCGGGTGAAGGAGATCTCCCGCAAGCGCTTCCTGATGACATCAGCTGCTCGCCCCAAAGCACCTGAACCGGTTGCTCGTGCTCCGTTGGGTAGCCCTGCGCCCAGATCTTCAGATCGTCAGCCTGACCTGCAACGCACTGTGCCAAGTGCCTCATTCAAGCGCAGTGGCAAGAGTTATCAGTTGGTGGCGATCGGTACTTCTACCGGCGGACCTGTTGCTTTGCAAAATGTGCTGACCAAGTTGCCGGGGGATTTTCCCCATCCAATCCTGCTTATCCAGCATATGCCAGCCACGTTTACTGCCGCATTTGCTGCCCGTCTCAACGGGTTATGTCAGATTGGCGTCAAGGAAGCGGAAGATGGCGATGTGCTTAAACCCGGGCATGCCTACCTTGCTCCCGGTGGCAAACAGATGCTGCTGGAAGGTCGTGGTGCAGGGGCTCGCATTCGCATCGTGGATGGCAACGACAAGGTAAATTACAAGCCTTGTGTGGATATTACCTTTGCTTCTGCGGCCAAGACCTATGCCGACAAGGTATTGGCGATTGTGCTGACCGGTATGGGCGCAGATGGCCGTGATGGCGCCAGACTGCTGAAAGAGCAGGGCTCTACCATTTGGGCTCAGGATGAGGCTTCCTGCGTGGTATATGGTATGCCCCAAGCAGTAGCCAAAGCGGGGATTGCCAGCGAATCACTCCCTCTGGACAAGGTGGCCCAGCGTATTCTGGTTGAGTTGGGGCGCTAATCATGGGCTTGCTCGGTCTGCTCCTGGCATTGGGGGCTATTGCCATTGCCCAACTGTGGCATGGCGGCTCCCTGTTGACGCTGGTGGACGGGCCTGCTTTTCTGATCGTGCTGGGCGGTACTGTCGGTGCTGTCACGTTGCAGACTCCTGCCAAGTACATTCTGCTGGCGTTGCGCCAGCTGTTATGGATTGTTACCCCTCCCCGCCAGGATCTTGCGACGCAGGCCGAACGATTGCAGTCATGGGCCGTCTTTGCGCGCCAGCAAGGGCTGCTTGCCCTTGAAAATCAGGCCGAGCAGGAGGAAGACAACTTTACCCGTCAAGGGCTTGGCATGATTGTCGATGGGGTATCCACAGAGGATATTCGTATGCTGCTGGAAGCGGACATCGATATCGAGCAGGAGCGCAATGAACATGCCGCCAGGGTATTTGAAGCCATGGGGGGGTACAGTCCGACCATCGGGATCATCGGTGCTGTGCTGGGCCTGATCCAGGCCATGTTTCATCTCGAAGACCCGTCAGCGTTGGGGGCGGGTATCGCAGTGGCATTTGTGGCGACCATATATGGAGTGGGGTTTGCCAACCTCATCTACCTGCCTATCGCCAATCGGCTACGCGCATTTCACTATCACTATGCACTCTTTCAGGAGATGACCCTGGAAGGGCTGCTAGCTATCGCTCATGGTGAAAACGGCTTGCAGGTTGAACGCCGGCTCAGGGCCTATTTGAAAGGAGAGTAGCCATGCGCAAGCGCTATCGGTTGCACTTGCAGGGTCGCGAGCATCTTGACCGCTGGCTGGTCTCCTATGCCGATTATATGACGCTGATCTTTGCCTTGTTCGTGGTGCTCTACTCTGTTGCGCTGGTGAACAAGGACAAGTATCGCGCGGTGATTGATGGTATGAGCCAGGCGTTCAGTGTCATGCAGTCTGGCGGCAATGGCTTGCTTGAAGGGCAGGGTAATTCCCTGCTGGATAACGCGGTATCTGCCTCTCCATCTTTGCTGGAAAGCCCAGCATCCCCCTCTCCTTCACTTGCTCCCATTTCTGGTGTGCCAGTGCTGCAAGATGGCGCGACACTTGCAAAACTCGATATGCAGTTGCAACAGAGCATGGGCTCGCTGGTGGATGCCGGTATCGTCAAACTGACGCAAGACGAGAACTGGCTGACGGTTGAACTCAGTTCCGGCTTGTTGTTTGGCAGCGGCAGTGCCTTTTTGGGACCAAACGCTGCACCGGTCATTAATACTCTTTCAAGTATTCTCAAACCGGTCGATAACTATGTAAGGGTTCGGGGTTATACCGATAACCAACAGATAAATAATGAAATTTATCGTTCTAACTGGGCGCTTTCTGCTGCTCGGGCCGAAGCGGTACTCAATGGTTTGATTGCTGATGGGATCGCCCCTCAGCGTCTGGCGTTCGAGGCATATGGTGAGTTTTCCCCCTTTGCTGACAACGGCAGCGAGCAGGGCAGACTGCAGAATCGCAAGGTTGTGGTCGCTATCTCCAAATTTGCCTGGGTGCCGCCGGCACCTGTGGTTGCAACACCGACGGTAGTTGCTGAACCGGTTCCAGCTGTACAGCAGGCGGTGGATGCAGGAGAGATAAAGGTGATCACCTTGCCCGGTGGTGGCATACGCATAACAACAAGGCAGGATTGATACAGTGATTGTTTGGACGGTTGCCAACCAGAAAGGTGGTGTGGGTAAAACCACCACAGTGGTCTCGCTTGCGGGGATCCTGGCCCAGCGTGGCCAGCGGGTGCTGTTGATTGATACCGATCCCCATGCTTCGCTGACTGCATATCTTGATTTTGATTCAGATCGCCTGGATGGAACCCTCTATGAGTTGTTTCAAGCTGTCAAACCGACAGCCGAGCTTGTCAATAAACTGACGCTCAAGACCAAGTTCGAAAATATCAACTTACTGCCAGCATCTATTACCTTGGCTACCCTTGATCGGGTGATGGGCAATCGTGAGGGGATGGGACTGGTACTGAAGCGGGCACTGCTGCGCATTCAGGATCAATATGATTACGTGCTGATCGATTGCCCGCCAGTACTGGGGGTGATGATGGTCAACGCGCTGGCTGCCTGCGATCGCATTCTGGTGCCTGTCCAGACCGAATTTCTGGCCCTCAAGGGGTTGGAGCGGATGATGAAAACATTCGAGATCATGCAGCGTTCCAAGCGTGACAAGTTCCGTTATACCGTGATCCCGACCATGTTCGACAAGCGCACTCGTGCCTCTCTGATGACCTTGAAGTCGATCAAGGATCAATATGGAGATTCAGTTTGGAATGCGGTAATCCCTATTGATACCAAGTTTCGGGATGCCAGCTTGCTGCATATTCCCCCGTCTATCTATTCTCCCGGGAGTCGTGGAACCTATGCATATGAAACGCTGCTCAACCATCTTGATGCCCTTGAGCGGCAACGGGTTCATGAGGTGACGGCATGAGAGATACCATTCAAGTTCGGGCGATGGATGACTATTTCCACTCCCTGCTGCTCGATGAGCCACTGGTGCTGGATGAAGTGGAAGAGGTTCAATCTGCCCCTGTTTTACAGTTGCAACGTCAGCCCCAAAGCGTCCCAGACGTAGTCGCCGCACCTTACCTCGAAAGCGATCCACGGCTTGCCCAGCTTGGTGAGCTATTGGCTCAGGTGGGACAAGTCCAGTTTGAGAATGACGCCTTCACCCAGGAGATAACACTCACCGCACCGCTGGAGATTGTGGCGGAGGAATCACTGCTGCCGGTGGAGCCTGAGTGGCCTGCGGAGGTGCAGCTCCCCGAGGTTGCGGAGCCCCATACTACTATCCTGACCGAAACGGCGCTGGAGGTTGCTCCGGTAGAGGCCAGTGAACCTGTTACCTGGGAAAATATCGATACCGGTAAGGAGTTTCAGGCCCTTTTCTTTGAAGTCGCGGGTGTGACGTTTGCGGTGCCGTTGACCGAGCTGGGGGGGATTCATCAGCTGGGCGAGATCACCTCCCTGTTTGGCCAGCCTAGCTGGTACAAGGGGATCATGACCTCTCGCGAGCAGAAGATGAATGTGGTCGATACTGCCCAGTGGGTCATGCCGGGTCAGCATCTCGAGATGGATGATTACAAGTATCTGGTTATGCTTGGTGAATCGCCGTGGGGATTAGCCTGCCATCATCTCAAAGGGACTGAATTGTTACACCGTGACCAGGTGAAATGGCGCCATCAGGAGGGTAAGCGCCCCTGGTTGGCTGGCATGGTCAAAGAAAAAATGTGTGCCCTGTTACACGTCCGCGAATTGCTCCTGTTGCTGGAGCGTGGGGTTAACATAGAAGGTCGCTGATAACTTCTGCAATCGAGCTGTTTTATTGCTAGTTTTAGCAGTAGACGTTTTCATAAAAGGAATAAAAACATGACAGAAAAGCGCAATATTGCACAGAATCTGGCCGAAGATGAAGTGCTGCAATGGGTAACCTTCCAACTGGAAAACGAAACCTACGGCATCAATGTGATGCAGGTTCAGGAGGTGTTGCGCTACACCGAAATTGCACCGGTGCCGGGTGCGCCTGAGTACGTACTGGGGATCATCAACCTGCGTGGCAATGTGGTGACTGTCATCGATACCCGTTCCCGTTTCGGTCTGCCTTCCGGTGATGTGAGTGAAAACTCCCGGATTGTGATCATTGAGGCCGAGAAGCAGGTGATCGGCATCATGGTCGACAGCGTGGCTGAAGTGGTTTATCTGCGCTCTTCCGAGATCGATGCGGCACCTGCGGTCGGTACTGAAGAGAGCGCCAAGTTTATTCAGGGGGTGAGCAACCGCGATGGGCAACTGCTTATCCTGGTTGACTTGAACAAGCTGCTCTCCGATGAAGAGTGGGAAGATATCGGTTCCCTCTGATAAGTAAGGTGATGTTTTGATAATCGAGATGGTTGCCTTGGGGATGTCCCTGATTGCCTTGGCGTTTGCCTCTTATATCTGGTTCAAGAGCAAGCGCAGCAAGCAGGAGTCCGAGGCCAGTGTGGCAACGCTGCAAGGTCAGTTGGAAAGCTTGCGCAAGCAGATGATGGAGCTCCATACCGGTGCCATTGGCATGGGGCAGCGTCTGCAGTCGGTGGAAGGGGCGATGCAGCAGGTCAATGAGCGCCAGCAAGAACTGACCATGCAGGATCCCGAACGCAGGCTCTACAGCCGAGCGGCCAAGATGGTCGAACTGGGCGCCGATCTTGATGAAGTCATGAGTGAGTGCGAGTTGCCAAAGGCAGAGGCTGAGCTCTTGATATCGTTGCGAAAAGGTCGCTCTTGATGATTCAGGAAGGCAATTGCCTTCCTGAATTTTATGGCGTGCAGCCGCTTGTCCCCCGGCTGCGTTGAGCAGGCGGTTTCTACCGCATTTTCTTTGTGATCCCGGTCGCCAGTCAGTTCAATTGTTGCATCTTTGAAAAGACGTATTCCAATACTGTGTTAAGATGCAGACCGCTTCATTTTCTCTGAAAAAATCCCCATGCTGCTTCAAGTTAACAATCTGAGCTGCGTGCGCGAAGATCGCACTCTGTTTGAACACCTCTCTTTCTCCGTTGCGCCTGGCGATCTGGTGCAAATTGAAGGGCCCAACGGGGTCGGCAAGACCAGCCTGTTGCGGTTGTTGACCGGGCTGTCGCAGCCGTTTGCCGGTGTGGTGTGCTGGAATGGGGAGAATATTCGTCACTGTCGTGATGAGTATCATGCCAATCTGCTCTATCTCGGCCATCAGCCCGGTGTCAAAGCGGCGCTGACCCCTTTTGAAAACCTGAAGTTCTACCAGCAGTTACATCACCCGCAGCAAACAGAGACTGACTTGTGGCAGATATTGGCCCGGGTAGGGCTGGCCGGATTTGAAGAGAACCCGACCGGGCAACTCTCTGCCGGCCAGCAACGCCGGGTGGCTCTGGCCAGACTCTGGCTGTCACAGAAACCGGCACTCTGGATCCTCGATGAGCCCTTTACAGCCATCGACAAGCAAGGGGTCAAGGTGCTCGAACAGCTCTTTCTGGCCCACGCCGAGCGGGGCGGCATGGTGATCCTCACCACCCATCAGGATCTGACCCTGATGCAGGGACGGCTGAAGACTATCTCGTTGACCCCCTTCGCATCGACATTGCAGGAGTAACGACATGTTGCGCGCTGTTATGCACCTTATTCACCGTGAACTGCTGATGGCTCTGCGCCAGCGTTCCGATATTCTCAACCCGCTCTGGTTTTTCCTCATCGTCATCACCCTGTTTCCGTTAGGGATTGGCCCGGAGCCCAAACTGCTGGCCCGTATTGCCCCGGGGATTATCTGGGTAGCGGCGCTATTGGCGGCCATGCTGTCGCTGGAGCGACTGTTTCGCGACGACTTTGCCGATGGTGCGCTGGAGCAGATGATATTGATGCCGCACCCGCTGGGCTTGCTGGCGCTGGCGAAAGTGGTCGCTCACTGGCTGCTGACCGGCTTGCCGCTGCTGCTGATCTCTCCCTTGCTGGCGATTTTGCTGTCGCTGGATATGAACACCTATCTGGCTGTCGTCGCGACGCTGGCACTGGGCACTCCGGTATTGAGTCTGCTCGGCGCGGTCGGGGTTGCGTTGACGGTGGGATTGCGCAAAGGCGGGGTTCTGCTCAGTCTGCTGATCCTGCCGCTCTATATTCCGGTACTGATTTTTGCCACCTCAGCCATCGATGCCGCGGGGATGAGCTTGCCCTATGGTGGGCAGCTTGCCATTCTGGCCGCCATGCTGGTGGGGGCTTTGACACTGACACCGCTGGCTGTGTCGGCGGCGTTGCGGGTCAGCCTCAACTGATGGCCGTGAGCTGAACCGGATTTGGCTCCGAACGGAGTCTTTTTGCAAAAAATAATGTTGCGATGGATCAAGGAGAGTGCCGCTTATTGCTTTCGGGGTATTTGATGCTGCCCTGCGGTCGGTATGGTAGGCCTCGCCAAACGATTAATAACAAAAAGGTTTTGTGAGCTATGTGGAAATGGTTGCACCCTTATGCCAAACCGGAGCGGGCCTATCAGCTGGCAGGCACGCTGTTGCCCTGGTTTGCGGTGATTAGTCTGCTCTCGTTTGTGATCGGTACTGTCTGGGGCCTCGCGTTTGCGCCAGCGGATTACCAGCAGGGAGATTCGTTCCGGATCATCTATATCCACGTGCCTTCCGCCATTCTCTCCATGGGAGCCTACTCCACCATGGCGGTGGCCGCCTTTATCGGCCTGGTGTGGCAATTGCGGATGGCGGACATGACGGTTGCAGCCATTGCGCCGGTCGGCGCCGTATTTACCTTTATTGCCCTCTTTACCGGTGCCGCTTGGGGCAAGCCGATGTGGGGAACCTGGTGGGTGTGGGATGCGCGGCTCACCTCTGAACTGATCCTGCTGTTTCTCTACCTCGGCGTGATTGCTCTTTACAACGCCTTCAGCGACAAGGTGGTCGCTGGCCGTGCCGCTGGCATTCTGGCACTGGTTGGGGTGATCAACCTGCCGATCATCCACTACTCGGTGGAGTGGTGGAACACCCTGCATCAGGGGGCCACCATCACCAAATTTGACAAACCTTCCATTTCCCCCGAGATGCTTTGGCCGCTGCTGATCATGATCCTGGCATTTGCTGCATTTCTCGGGGCCCTGACCCTGATGCGTTTTCGCAATGAACTCCTGATGCGGGAGTGGCATCGCCCCTGGGTCAAAGAGATTGCAGAGCAGGAGAAGTAAGCATGCACTTTGCCTCTTTCAGTGATTTTATGGCGATGGGCGGTTACGCCTTCTATGTCTGGCTCTCTTTTGGCCTGACGCTGGTGTGTCTGGTCGGCATCATCATTTCTACCCGCATGAAAACCCGCAGCCTGCTCGCCGAGTTGCGCAGCAAACAGGCGCGTGAGGCCCGTCGCAAGGCGGCCCAGCAGATGGAGAACACCCTATGAATCCGAGACGCAAAAAACGCCTCACCATCATTCTGGCCATTACCCTGGGTCTGGCGACCGTCAGCGGGCTGGTGCTCTACGCCCTAAGTCAGAATATCGACCTCTTCTACACCCCGAGCGAGCTGGTGGAGGGGAAGGGGCCGGACAAGATCAAACCGGAAGAGGGACAGCGCCTGCGCATCGGTGGGTTGGTCGTGCCGGGGTCGGTACAGCGGGATCCCCAGAGCCTCAAGGTGGCCTTCAAGCTGGTGGATAACGGCGGTCATCTGGTGACGGTCGAGTTTGACGGCATCCTGCCGGATCTGTTCCGTGAAGGGCAGGGGATTGTTGCCCAGGGCACTCTCAAGGATGCCACGACCGTAGAGGCGTTCGAGGTGCTGGCCAAGCACGATGAGAACTACATGCCGCCGGAAGTGGCCGATGCCACCAACGGCATGCACTTCAAGCCGGAGTATACCGAGGCGCAGTTGAAGGGAGCCAAGCAGTGATCCCTGTGGTGTTTGCCTTTTCCGCTTTGCCTGCCCTGCGTGGTGCGGCTGTTGTCACCGTTCAATTTAAAGGAATGCCTTCATGATCCCGGAATTAGGTCAGTTTGCGCTGATCCTGGCCTTTGCCACCGCCCTGCTGCTGGGGAGCTATCCGCTGCTTGGCGCCAGCTGGGGGCGTCTTGGCATGATGTCGGCGGCCCGTCCGCTCGCCTATGCCCAGTTCTTGCTGCTGCTGCTGTCGTTTCTCTGCCTGACCTGGGCCTTTATCGATAATGACTTCACCGTGCAGTATGTGGCCACTAACTCCAACAGCCTGCTGCCGCTCGCCTATCGCATCTCGGCGGTATGGGGGGCCCACGAAGGCTCCCTGCTGCTGTGGGTACTGACCCTGGGTGGCTGGACTGCGGCGGTGGCCATGTTCAGCCGCCGTCTGCCGCTCGATGCGGTGGCTCGGGTACTCGGCGTGTTGGGGCTGATCTCGGTCGGCTTCACTGCTTTCGTGCTGTTCACCTCCGATCCCTTCACCCGCACCTTGCCCTATTTTCCGGTAGATGGTCGTGACCTCAATCCGCTGCTGCAGGATCCGGGTCTTATCTTCCATCCGCCGATGCTCTACATGGGTTATGTGGGCTTCTCGGTGGCGTTTGCCTTTGCCATTGCTTCGCTGATGACCGGCCGTCTCGATGCGACCTGGGCTCGCTGGTCGCGCCCCTGGACCATGGCGGCCTGGGTATTCCTGACCCTTGGCATAGTGCTCGGCTCCTGGTGGGCCTACTACGAGCTCGGTTGGGGAGGCTGGTGGTTCTGGGATCCGGTAGAAAACGCCTCGTTTATGCCTTGGCTGGCGGGTACCGCTCTGCTGCACTCGCTGGCGGTGAGCGAGAAGCGCGCCACCTTCAAGGCGTGGACCGTGCTGCTGGCCCTCTCTGCGTTCTCGTTGAGCCTGCTGGGTACCTTCCTGGTGCGCTCCGGCGTGCTGGTGTCGGTGCATGCGTTTGCCTCCGACCCGACCCGCGGTCTGTTTATTCTCGGCTTCCTGCTGGCGGTGATCGGCTCCTCCTTGCTGCTGTTTGCCTTTAAAGGGTCACAGGTGAAGAGCCACGGCAAACACGAGCTGTGGAGCCGCGAGACCCTGCTGCTTTGCAACAACATCATGCTGGTGGCGGGTCTGCTGACCGTGTTGCTCGGTACCTTGCTGCCGCTGGTGCACAAGGAGCTGGGGCTGGGGAGCATCTCTATCGGCACCCCCTTCTTTAACCACATCTACAGCTGGCTGATCATCCCGTTTGCCCTGCTGCTGGGGGTTGGCCCGCTGTTTCGCTGGCGTCGTCAGGAGCTGGGAGAACTCAAAAGCAAGGTGCTCGTGGCACTGGTGCTGAGTCTGGCCGCAGCCTTGCTGTTGCCGCTGCTCTTTGCCGAAACCTTCAAGCCGTGGGCGGCGGTAGGGATTGGTCTGGGCGCCTGGATCATCGTCACCAGCGTGCAGGAGACCTGGGCGCGAGCGACCCACAAGCACAGCTTTGCAGTCGGTGTGCGCAAGCTTGGCAACAGCCACTGGGCCATGATCCTCGGCCACGTGGGGCTGGCAGTCAGCATCATTGGTATCGCTTGCACCCAGAACTACAGCATCGAGAAGGATCTGCGAATGCAGGCGGGTGATCGGGTGCACTTTGCCGATTACGAGTTCGTCTTTGCCGGGATCAAGGAGAAGAACGGCCCCAACTACGATGGCTTCAAGGGCGTGCTGGAAGTACACCGCAATGGCAAGCAGGTCGCCCTGCTCAAGCCCGAGAAGCGGATGTACAAGGTGAGCCGGATGCCGATGACCGAAGCGGCCATCGACGCCGGTATCACCCGTGATCTCTATGCGGCGCTGGGGGAACAGCTCGACAACGGTGCCTGGGCGGTGCGGATCTACTACAAGCCGTTCGTGCGCTGGATCTGGTTCGGCGGCGTCTTTATGGCTATTGGTGGCGTGCTGGCGATGCTCGACAAGCGTTACCGTTTCGGCCGTCGTGAGGAGGAGGCCAAGGCATGAACAAAAAGACCTGGTTGTTTTTAATCCCCTTTATTTTGTTTTTATTAATGCTTGGGTTTCTTCTTAAGGGACTTGGCTCCGATCCCACCAAGCTTGAGTCCGTGATGGTGGGCAAAGAGGTGCCGGTGTTCACCCTGCAGGACATTTACGATCTGAACAAGCAGCACGATCGCAGTATCCTGACCGGTCGCCCCATGTTGCTCAACGTTTGGGCCACTTGGTGCCCCACCTGCTACGGCGAGCACACCTACCTCAAACAGCTGGCGGGGCAGGGCATTCCCATCATCGGCATGAACTACAAGGATGAGCGCGACAAGGCGATCAAGTGGCTGGCGGAGCTGGGCAACCCCTATCAGGTCAACCTCTATGATCCGGACGGCATGCTGGGGCTGGATCTCGGTGTATATGGCGCGCCGGAGACCTTCTTTATCGACAGCAAGGGGATCATCCGGTATCGCCACGTGGGGGATATCAACCCCGAGAACTGGGCGTCGACCCTCAAACCCATCTTTGATGCCATGAAGTGAGGGGAGTCCTGATGAGAGTATTTATTGCTTCCCTGCTACTGTTGCTGGGATGGGTGGTGCAAGCACCCGCCATGGCCGCTATCGATGTCTACACCTTCGACAACGACAATCAGGAGCAGGTCTTTCGCGAACTGACCAAGGAGCTGCGTTGCCCCAAGTGTCAGAACCAGGATATCGCCGACTCCAATGCGGGGCTGGCCAAGGATTTGCGCGACAAGACCTACCAGATGGTGCGCGAGGGCAAGGATAAAGAGGAGATCGTGGATTACATGGTGGCCCGCTACGGCAACTTTATCCTCTATAACCCGCCCCTGATGGCCTCCACCCTGATCCTCTGGCTCGGCCCGCTGATGGTGATCCTGATCGGTGGCGCCGTGGTCGTGATGCGCAGTCGCCGGCCCCCTGCGGTGAAAAAACAACTGGATAACGCCTTGAGCGAGGAGGAGCAGCGCCGACTGGCCGAGCTGCTCAAAGAGGAAGAGAAACAATGACCGCTTTTTGGATAGTGATTGCGGGCTTGCTGGTGCTGGTGAGTCTGGCGCTCGTCGTGCCGCTGTGGCGTGGTGAAGGCAAACAGAGCATCAGTCGCTCGGCGCTCAACAAACAGCTCTATCGCCAGAGGCTGCTGGAGATTGGTGAAGAGCGCGAGCAGGGTGTCTTGGCTGAGGAGTCCGACTCGCTGGTCGAGCTGCAACGAAGCCTCTTGGATGATATTCCCGATGTGGAGCAGACTGCCCGCAGTGGCAAGAGTCTGATCTGGATCCCGGGTGTGCTGGTGCTGTTGGTGGTGAGTCTGGGGCTCTACTACAAGTTGGGCTCCTGGCAAGAGGTGAGTCGCTGGCAAGATGCCAGCAGCCGTCTTGGCGAGCTGAGCAACCGCATTCTGGTGGAACGCGATGCCCAGGTGACCGAGCAGGATCTGCTGGATTTCATGCTGGCACTGCGTACCCGCCTCAAGGATGAACCGAACGACTACCGCGGCTGGCTGCTGCTGGGCCGCTTGGCGCTGGATGGCAATGATCCCGAGATGGCCAGCGAGGCGCTGGAGCGGGCCTACACGCTGGCTCCCCAGAAATCGCTGGTGGCGGTGCCCTACGCGCAGGCGCTGATGATGACGGGGGATGAGGCGCAAGCGGATGCCCTGTTGCAAGCGGCTATCGCGCAGGATCCGGACAATATCGAGTCGCGCTCTGTCTATGCCTTTATGGCGCTGCAAAAAGAGGACTTCCAGACCGCGCTGGTTCGCTGGCAGGCGATGTTGCCACTGATGGAGAAAGGTACCCCCCGTTACGTGATGGTCGAGCGCTCCATGGAGTACGCCCGCGCGCAGCTCAAGCAGCGCGGCATCGACGAGGTGACGAATTCAGGCGCAGCCAAAGCGGGCGCAGTTGAGGGGCAACCGCTGGCGGTGAAGAAGGGGGAATTCCCCATCCACGTCACGTTGGCGGCGGGCATTCAGATGCCGGAAGATGCCCATCTCTTCGTCTTTGCCGTGGTGCCCAACGGGCCGCCCATGCCCATCGCCGTGAAGCGTATCGCAGGGCCAACCTTGCCTGTAACCCTGTCACTCGGGGATGGCGATGCCATGATGGAAGGCAGCAAACTGGCGGCCTATCCGGAGCTGCAGTTCAAGGCACGTCTCTCGCGCGGTGGCAATGTGATGAACAAGGAAGGAGCCTTCGAAGGGGTATCCGTGCCGGTCAAGACGGCCGAGATCCCTGCTGCTCCGATTGACATCCGCATCGATCACGCCCTCTAATATGCCTTTGGATAACCCGGCCCCTGGATAGGAGCCGGGTTATCTATACTTCTGATAAATCAAAATAAAACGTCAGGACTATCATATGTATCTTCGTTCAGGGGCCATACTGGCAGCCCTCTTGCTGGCTGGCTGTGCCGGTGGCCCACCCAAGCCTGGCCCAGAGAGTCTGGATCTCAATCCCGGCATGAATAATCCGGGTGCCACCAGTACGGCGGCCGATCCGCGCGATCCCTTCCAGGGGGCCAACCGGGCCATGTGGGCGGTCAACTATGATGTGCTGGAGCCTTATGTGGCACGTCCTGTGGTACATGCCTATGCCCGCTACATTCCGGTCGGGGTGAAGGATGGCATTGCCAACTTTGTTGCCAACTTTGATGAGCCAAGCAGCATGGTGAACCATCTGATCACCGGTGATTTGAAAGGGGCAGGCACCAACCTGGGGCGCTTTACCCTCAACACCACGGTCGGTCTGCTGGGTATCTTCGATGTGGCCAAACATGCCGGCCTCGAGCGCAACAAGCTGGAGATGGATACCGTGCTGGGCAGGGCCGATATCGGTAATGGTGCCTACATCATGGTGCCTGTCTACGGCCCGACTACCACCCGGGAGCTGGTTGGTGATGCGATTGACAGCTTCTACTTCCCCTATGCCCTGTTAACCTTCCCGATGAAGGTTGCACACTGGGCACTGGATGGCTTGGGCACACGTGCCAAGCTGATCGATCAGGAGCGGATCATCGACAACTCCCTCGATCCTTATGCGCTGACCAAGGACTTCTACCTGCAATATAACCAGGGCAAGGTGACGGGCAAGCAGACCGAGCTGAAAGCGTCTCAGCAAGAGCAGGCTGACGACGCCAATCTGGATGAATACATGGACGAGCTGGACCAGTAAACGGGCTATCTCGATATGTAAAAGGCGCCTGCGGGCGCCTTATTCATTTACGCAGCCATCTCGAGATAAAAAAACGCCCCGCAGTGCGGGGCGTTTTGGCAAGCGAGGCTGATTAGGCAGCCAGATTCTTGGCCACGAATTCCCAGTTAACCAGAGCCCAGAAGGTTTCCATGTACTTCGGACGCAGGTTGCGGAAGTCGATGTAGTAGGCGTGCTCCCACAGGTCAACGGTCAGCAGCGGGGTGGTACCGGCTTCAGTCAGCGGGCAACCGGCGTTGGAGGTGTTGACGATAGCCAGAGAGCCGTCAGCTTTCTTCACCAGCCAAGTCCAGCTGGAACCGAAGTTGCCGATGGCTGATTTGGTGAAGGCATCTTTGAACTCGGCGAAGGAGCCGAATGCCTTGTTGATGGCATCAGCCAGGGCGCCAGTCGGCTCGCCACCGCCATTCGGGGAGAGGCAGTGCCAGTAGAAGGTGTGGTTCCAGATCTGGGCGGCGTTGTTGAAGATGCCGCCGTTGGAGGTCTTGATGATCTCTTCCAGAGACTTGCCTTCAAACTCGGTACCCGGCACCAGATTGTTCAGGTTGACCACGTAGGTGTTGTGGTGCTTGCCGTGGTGATATTCCAGAGTTTCCTGGGAGATGTGCGGTTCCAGAGCGTTGATTGCATAGGGCAGAGCGGGAAGTTCGAATGCCATTTTCTACTCTCCATTGGCTGGACCGTGCGAAGGCGACGGTTGCAAGACATTGCGTACTCTTTTCTATATGTGAAAAGAGTTGTTTTTAAAATGATGGGGCTGGGTAGCCCAAAGCCAAGGGATTGTAGCAGTATCAAAGATGGCCTAACAACTCTTGATTGGCGCCATGATCGCGATCAATCCTGTGTGGGTTCTTTGCACAATTCGAGCCGGGTCACCCCTTTGTCAGTTTGTGCTCGGGCAAGATTGCAGTAGAATGGCCGCCGAAATCGCTCTAGTGAGGCACCTATGGAAACTATTGAAAAGATTAAGCAGCAGCTGGCTGACAACCCCATCATCATCTACATGAAGGGCTCCCCCAAGCTACCCAGCTGTGGCTTCTCTGCCCAGGCCTCCCAGGCTCTGATGTCCTGCGGCGAGCCGTTTGCCTACGTTGATATCCTGCAGAATCCGGATATCCGCGCCGAATTGCCAAAATTCGCCAACTGGCCGACCTTCCCCCAACTGTGGGTTGAAGGTGAGCTGATCGGTGGCTGTGACATCATGATCGAGATGTTCCAGGCTGGCGAGTTGCAGGCTCTGATCAAAGAGACTGCTGCCAAGTACAAGAAAGATGATGCTGCAGCCGAGTAATCGGTTTTGTGTTGTCGAGAGGGAGCCTTATAGGCTCCCTTTTATATTGTCCCGGTTCTGGCTGGCAAGCAACTGATAGCCGGTTGCAAAAAACAACGCAATTGACCTGAAAAATCTAATCTTTACGGCTTTGTTTTGGAGTTGTTAATTATATTGCTTGCCAATATCTGATTACTTTTTTTAATCCATTTGGATTCAAGTGTTGCTGCCATCACATTTTTTGATAATTTCACCGTAACGCAGTCTCTTTGTAGATTTTTTTGTGTTTATGCTCACATTAATTGCAAGTGATAGAACCTAGTATCGCTTCGCCCTGTGAAATAAAACCCTACAAATTAATAAATAAAAAGAGATTTGCGATGAAGATGTATAGCAATCTGCCCATTGGTCTTCATGATATTACTGAAGCCAAAAAAAGACTGACCAATCATATATACAAGACCGCGCAACTACCCTCTAACTACATCAGCGAACGTTGCCATGGCGAGGTTTACCTCAAGCTTGAAAACATGCAACGTACAGGCTCTTTTAAAATTCGTGGCGCCTTCAACAAACTCAGTTCATTAAGTCTGGAAGACCGACAAAAAGGTGTTGTCGCCTGCTCGGCGGGCAATCATGCCCAAGGTGTATCACTCTCCAGTGCTATGCTGGGAATTGATGCCAAGGTAGTCATGCCCTGCTGTGCCCCCAAATCAAAAATTGCTGCAACCAGTGACTATTCAGCCAAAGTGATCCTCCATGGAAATAGCTTCAATGACACCATTGCCAAAGTCAGCGAAATCGTGGAGATGGAAGGCCGCGTATTTATCCCCCCCTTCGACGATGCAAAAGTGATTGCCGGCCAGGGCACCATTGGCCTGGAAATTATCGAAGATTTGTATGATGTCGATAACATCATAGTGCCGATCGGTGGCGGTGGTTTGATTGCCGGTGTTGCCATGGCTATCAAATCTATTAATCCGACCATCAAGGTGATTGGTGTGCAATCCGAGAATGTGCACGGTATGGCGGCCTCTTTCTATGCCGGTACCATGACCAATCACAGAACCAGCAGCACGCTGGCCGATGGCTGTGATGTGGCAAGACCCGGTTCACTGACCTTCGAAATCGTCAAACAATTGGTGGATGATATTGTACTGGTCACCGAGGATGATATTCGTCATAGCATGGTTGACCTTATTCAGCGCAACAAGGTGATTACCGAAGGGGCGGGAGCTCTGGCCTCGGCAGCGCTGCTCAGTGGCAAGCTGAAACATTATGTCGAAGGTAAAAAGACCGTCAGCATTATTTCGGGTGGCAATATTGATCTGATCCGGATCGCCGAAATTATCGAACAGAACAATATTCGTCAATTTAGCCTGTAAGGAATGCAGTCATGATATTAGACAGTGTTGTCACCGGCAGTAAAGAGAATACGCGTGCATGGCGTAAATCGGATACCACATGGGGATTAGGTCTGTTCGGTACTGCTATCGGGGCGGGGGTCTTGTTCTTTCCAATCCGGGCCGGATATGGTGGCCTGATCCCAATATTAATCATGCTGGTGCTGGCTTACCCCATTGCATTTTATTGCCACAGAGCGTTGGCCAGATTATGTCTTTCTGGCAGTAATCCATCGGCAAATATTACCGAGACCGTTGAAGAGCATTTTGGCAAAATGGGTGGAGTGGTAATTACCTTCCTCTATTTCTTTGCCATCTGCCCATTGCTGTGGATATATGGTGTGACGATCACCAATACCTTTATGGCATTTTGGGAGCATCAACTACAGTTGGTTCCGCTTAATCGAGGTGTGGTTGCACTGGCATTGTTGATGTTGATGGCATTCGTGATCTACTTCGGTAAAGATCTGATGGTCAAGGTGATGAGCTATCTGGTCTTTCCCTTTATTGCCAGTCTGATCGTTATCTCTCTCTCCCTCGTCCCGTACTGGAACAGTGCCGTCTTTGATCAGGTCAATCTGAGCGAGATATCGATGTTTGGTCACGATGGTATTCTGGTTACCGTCTGGCTGGGGATCTCCATCATGGTCTTCTCCTTCAACTTCTCGCCGATTGTCTCCTCTTTCATCGTCTCCAAACGGGAAGAGTATGAGCAGGAGTTCGGTCGTGATTTTACCGAGAAGCGCTGCTCGAAGATTATCTCCGGTGCCAGCATGCTGATGGTGGCCGTGGTGATGTTCTTTGCCTTCAGCTGCCTCTTTACCCTGTCACCGCAAAATATGGCGGAAGCCAAAGCCCAGAACATTCCGGTGCTCTCCTATCTGGCCAACCACTTCTCCTCAATGACGGGCAGCAAGTCTGCGTTTGCCACCACCCTGGAGTATGCGGCGTCCATTATCGCGCTGGTTGCTATCTTCAAATCCTTCTTCGGTCACTATCTGGGGACGTTGGAAGGGTTGAATGGCCTTATCCTCCGCTTTGGCTACCAGGGCGACAAGAGCAAGGTTTCCAGTAAAAAACTGAACATGGTCAGTATGTTGTTCATCATGGGATCCACCTGGCTGGTCGCTTATGTGAACCCCAACATCCTCGACCTGATTGAGGCAATGGGGGCGCCAATCATCGCTTCCCTGCTCTGTCTGCTGCCGATGTATGCGGTGAGCAAGACACCGGCACTGGCAAAATATAAAGGTCAGGCCAGCAACCTGTTTGTCACCATCATCGGTGTGCTGACCATCCTGAATATAGTTTCCAAGCTGTTCTGAAAACCTTTTCTGCAAGTCATCAACCATTCAGGCCCCCCTGGTGGGGTCTGGATGGTGCAGTCAGACATGAGCAATAACCGGTTCTTCGTTGGCCACAATTATGTGGGCCCCGGGTAAGGCTTGCCGTTTTTTGACTTTCTGTTTATGGCGAAATGCCCTGACTGCAGTGACTCGGCACTATTAATCTCGAGGCGATGTAATGAAGTTTGATTCGTTGGTTCTGGTTATCAATTGCGGCTCTTCATCGGTCAAATTCTCGGTACTGGAGAGTCAATCCTGTGAGGTGGTGATATCCGGTATGGCTGATGGTATTGAAACGGCCCATCCCCAATTGCAAGTGGGTAAAGAGCCCGCTATGTCATTACCTGAAAATAACCACACCTGTGCATTGGCTGCCATCGCGGCGGAGTTGAAAAAACGGGATCTGCTGGATGCCATTGCACTGGTTGGTCATCGAATTGCTCATGGTGGTAGTGAATTTAGTGAAGCCGTGATCATTGATGAACATGTCTTGGCCAAAATAAAGCAGGTGTCACCCTTGGCCCCCCTGCACAATCACGCCAATTTAAGTGGCGTGATGGCCGCCTGCCAGCTATTTCCCAACCAGCCCCAAATTGCGGTATTTGATACCGGCTTTCACCAGACCCTCAAGCCGGAAGCTTATATCTATGGGCTGCCTTACCAATATTTGCAGGATTACGGCGTGCGCCGCTATGGCTTCCATGGCACCTCCCATCGCTATGTGGCCGAGCAGGCCTGCGTATTTATGGGGCTGGATGAGCAGCATGCCGGTCTGGTCATCGCCCATCTGGGCAATGGCGCCTCTATTTGCGCGGTACAGGATGGCAAGAGCGTCGATACCTCGATGGGGATGACGCCGCTGGAAGGGTTGATCATGGGCAGCCGAAGCGGCGATATCGATTTTGGCGCGCTGGCCTATATCGCTAGCAAGACGGGGCAATCCATCGAGGATATCGAGCGGGTATTGAACAAGCAGTCCGGTCTGCTGGGTATTTCGGGGCTCTCCTCCGATATGCGGGTATTGGAAGCGGCCTATCACGAAGGACATCCCGGGGCGAAATTGGCCATTCACGCTTTTGTCCATCGTATTGCCCGCCATATCGGCGGCCATGCCACCTCATTGCGCCGGCTGGATGCCGTTATTTTCACCGGCGGGATCGGCGAGAACTCGGCCTTTATCAGAAATCTGGTATGCGAACGACTTCAGGTATTTGGCGTAGCGATCAGCGAGCCGTTTAACCAGCGTCCCAATAGCGAGGGCTGCCGGGTAATTTCGGCGGCAGAGTCCATGGTGCTGGCGGCGGTTATTCCCACCAATGAAGAGAAAATGATCGCGCTGGATGCCATTCGTCTGGGGCAGCAGGTTCGTCAGGCCGAGTGCGTCTGACATCTTCCACTCTTGTGTCATGAGTAGTGAATGAGGTTTATTTGATGAAAGTTGATATGCAATTGGATCAGGATAAATTCCGTCAGGCATGGCAAGGGTTTGCCGGTGAAAACTGGAAACATGAAATCAACGTTCGTGATTTTATCCAGCAGAACTACACCCCCTATGAAGGTGACGAACAGTTTTTAGCAGATGCCACAGAAGCGACCACCACTTTGTGGAACAAGGTGATGGAGGGGATCCGTATCGAGAACGCCACCCACGCACCGGTCGATTTTGATACCAATATTGCCACGACCATTACTGCCCACGGGCCGGGTTATATCGAGCAAGGGCTGGAAAAGATTGTTGGCCTGCAAACCGACAAGCCCCTTAAAAGAGCGCTGCACCCGTTTGGCGGCGTAAATATGATCCGCAGTTCTTTTGAAGCATATGGCCGGGAGATGGATCCCGATTTTGAATATACCTTCAGCGAATTGCGCAAAACCCATAATCAGGGCGTGTTCGACGTCTACTCTCCCGAGATGTTGCGCTGCCGAAAGTCAGGGGTATTGACCGGTTTGCCGGATGGTTACGGTCGTGGTCGCATTATCGGAGATTATCGTCGGGTCGCGCTTTATGGCATAGATTATCTAATCCGTGAGCGGGAGCTGCAGTTTGCCGATCTGCAACCGGCTCTCGAGCGGGGAGAGCAGCTGGAGCAGGTGATCCGCCAGCGCGAGGAGCTGGCCGAACACAAGCGGGCACTGGTGCAGATCAAGCAGATGGCGGCCAGCTACGGTTTTGACATCTCCGGGCCGGCACGCACTGCCCAGCAGGCGGTGCAGTGGCTCTACTTTGCCTATCTGGCGGCAGTGAAGTCGCAAAACGGTGGCGCCATGTCCCTCGGTCGTACCGCCACCTTCCTCGACATCTATATCGAGCGGGATCTGAAGGCAGGGCTCATCAGCGAGCAGGATGCCCAGGAGCTGGTCGATCACTTCATCATGAAGATCCGCATGGTGCGCTTCCTGCGTACCCCCGAGTTTGACTCCCTCTTCTCCGGCGATCCCATCTGGGCGACCGAGGTGATCGGCGGCATGGGGCTGGATGGTCGCACCCTGGTGACCAAGAGCTCCTTCCGCTACCTCCACACCCTCAAGACCATGGGGCCGGCGCCCGAGCCCAACCTCACCATCCTCTGGGCGGAAGGGCTGCCGCGGGCCTTCAAGACCTATGCGGCCCGCGTCTCCATCGATACCTCATCCCTGCAGTATGAGAACGATGACCTGATGCGCACCGACTTCGAGAGCGATGACTACGCCATCGCCTGCTGCGTGAGCCCCATGGTGATCGGCAAGCAGATGCAGTTCTTCGGTGCCCGCGCCAACCTGGCCAAGACCCTGCTCTATTGCATCAACGGTGGCGTGGACGAGAAGCTGAAGATCCAGGTTGGCCCGAAAGTGGCGCCCATCATGGACGAGGTGCTGGATTACGAGACCGTCATGGCGAGCCTCGACAGCTTTATGGATTGGCTGGCGGTGCAGTACATCAGTGCGCTCAACCTTATTCACTACATGCACGACAAGTACAGCTACGAGGCCTCGCTGATGGCGCTGCACGATCGCGACGTCTATCGCACCATGGCCTGCGGCATTGCCGGTCTGTCGGTGGCGGTCGATTCGCTGGCGGCCATCAAGTACGCTCGGGTCAAGCCGGTGCGCGATGCGGACGGGCTGGCGGTCGATTTCGTGATTGAGGGGGAGTATCCCCAGTACGGCAACAACGACGAGCGGGCCGACTCCATCGCCTGCGATCTGGTCGAGCGCTTCATGAAGAAGATCCAGGCGCTGCCGACCTACCGCAATGCGGTGCCGACCCAGTCGATCCTGACCATCACCTCCAACGTGGTGTATGGCCAGAAGACCGGCAACACCCCGGATGGCCGCCGCGCCGGTGCCCCGTTTGCCCCGGGGGCCAACCCGATGCACGGTCGGGATCGCAAGGGGGCGGTTGCTTCACTCGCCTCGGTGGCCAAGCTGCCGTTCAAATACGCCAAGGACGGGATCTCCTACACCTTCTCCATCGTGCCAGGGGCGCTCGGCAAGGAACCGGCCAATCGCGAGAACAATCTGGTGGGGCTGATGGATGGCTACTTCCATCACGAGCGGGATGTGGAAGGGGGTCAGCACCTCAACGTCAACGTGATGAACCGCGAGATGCTGCTGGATGCCATCGACAATCCGGACAAGTACCCCAGCCTGACCATCCGGGTCTCCGGCTATGCGGTGCGCTTCAACGCCCTGACTCGCGAGCAGCAACAGGATGTGATTTCAAGAACCTTCACCAACATGATCTGATTGATGTGCCCGGAGTGAGCGGGTTTGCTCCGGGCTGACCACTTATATGAAATCAAGGAGAAAGCTAAAGATGCGACAGGTTATCACTACCAAGGCGGCACCGGGTGCCATCGGCCCCTATGTGCAGGCCACCCGGATTGGCAACATCCTATACACCTCCGGTCAGATCCCACTGGACCCGGTGAGCGGCGACGTTGCGGAGGGGATCGAAGCGCAGACCCTGCGCTCCCTGCAAAACGTACAGGCGATTGTCGAGGCGGCAGGCGGCGAGGTGCGCAACATCTTCAAGACCACGGTGTTTGTCTCGGATCTGAACGACTTTGCTGCGGTGAATCAGGTCTACAACGAATTCTTCACCGAGCACGATGCCATGTATCCGGCGCGCTCTTGCGTGGAAGTGGCCCGCTTGCCGAAGGATGTGAAGATCGAGATAGAGGCGATTGCTGCGCTGGAGTCCTGACGCGGCGATCCTTATCAATAAAAAGAACGGCAGCCCGAGGGCTGCCGCTCTTTTTTCATCGAACCCGCCGTGCGCGATAAGGGCGCAAGGAGCAGGTCATTCTGGATCAGGCGATCCGTTCGATACGAGCCATGTAGAAGCCGTCGAAGCCGGTCTCGGACGGGCTCACGGTGTGATCGTCACGCAGACGGAAGTTTTCGTTGGCGGCGAGGAACTTGTCCACCTGCTGGCGGTTCTCCTCGGGCAGGATGGAGCAGGTTGCATAGACCAGCAGGCCGCCGACTTTCACCATCTGGCTGTAACGCTGCAGGATCTCTTCTTGCAGCGCGACCAGCACCGGCAGACGCTCGGCGGTATCACGCCACTTGGCATCCGGATTGCGCTTGAGTACGCCTAGACCGGAGCAGGGCACGTCCAGCAGTACGCGGTCGGCGCTCTCTTTGAGGCGCTTGACGGTCTTGCTGCTGGTGATGACCCGGGTCTCCACGTTGTGGGCACCGGCGCGACGAGCGCGTTGCTTGAGGTTTTCCAGCTTCCACTCTTCCACATCCATTGCCAGCAGACGGCCTTTGCCCTGCATCATGGCGGCGATATGCAGGGTCTTGCCACCGGCACCGGCGCAGGCGTCGATCACCCGCATGCCGGGCGCGACGTCGAGTGCGGCAGCGATGTGCTGGGAGCCGGCGTCCTGCTGTTCGAAGCAACCATCGGCAAAGGCCTTGGTACGGAACAGGGCTGCGTCGGAGGTGACCTGCAGGGCAGTCTCCACACCTTCAACCGGAATGGTGGTGACCTGCTCTTTGGCCAGCATGGCCTGCAGCTCATCACGGGTGCACTTGAGGGTGTTGACCCGCAGGTAACGCTTGGGCATCCAGGCCAGGGCGGCACGCTCGGCAGGCCAGGCTTCACCCAACTGCTCGTTGCCCAGTTTCTCCAACCAGGCAGGGCAACCATCCATCAATACCGGGTTCTTCTTCGCCTCGGTCAGACGGCGGCGGAATGCTTCTTCATTGAAGCGATCTAGGGTCGGGTGGTTGGGTTGGGCAATTTTGTGGAATGCGTGCCAGCTGTGAAGCAGCGGCCAGACATTCTTTTCGGCCTGACGCACCTGAATACCGGTGAGGAAACAATAGAGGCTGAGACGGCGCAGCAGGTCGCCGGTGACCAGGGCAATCCTTGCCTGTTCTTGCGGTTTGAGTTCGATGCCGGAGAAGTGACGGGCATAAGCGCGGTCGAGGGTAAGACCCTGACCGAGCACATCGTCAACAATGGCAACGACCAGATCCCCGAAACGGGGCAACAGTGGGGATTTGAGCATGAGATTAACCTTGGCCAGATAAAGATGAACCATCCGAGTAGCTGTGGATGATTCTAAAACAGATAAACCGGCGCAATGATAGGTGTAAGGGTCATGCGGTGCAAGGTAGATATATAAAGTGTGGTCGAGTGTGATTCCCTTTTTGACTGTGACTACGTCTGAAAATTGGCAAGAGCAACTGCCGAAGTGTTATCTGTTCTGCGGTGGAGTGCTCGGCTGTGTTATGGCTTGTCACTGACAGATGAGCGGAGCACAATGCCTGCGTCACTCTCTTGATGGTCGTGGAACCATTATTTATTTGAAGGAAAATCAAGATGATGGATGTTGCTGATCTGCGTCGTGAATACTCCCGTGGCGGGCTGCACCGGGCCGATCTGCCGGCCGAGCCGCTGGCGCTGTTCGAGAAGTGGTTGGCGCAGGCTTGTGAGGCCAAACTGACCGATCCCACCGCCATGGTGGTGGCGACGGTGGATGCCGATGGTCAGCCCTGGCAGCGCACCGTGCTGCTCAAGCACTACGATGCCCAGGGGATGGTCTTTTACACCAACATGGGCAGCCGCAAGGCGCAGCAGCTGGAAGGCAATCCCCGTATCAGCCTGCTCTTCCCTTGGCATACGCTCGACCGTCAGGTACATGTGACCGGTCGGGTGGAGAAGATGAGTACCTTCGAAGTGATGAAGTACTTCCACAGCCGTCCCAAGGATAGCCAGATCGCTGCCTGGGTCTCCAAGCAGTCGACCCGCATATCGGCCCGTGGCGTGCTGGAGGCCAAGTTCCTCGAGCTCAAGCAGAAGTTTGCCAATGGCGAAGTGCCGCTGCCGAGCTTCTGGGGCGGATTCCGGGTGGTGATCGAGACGGTGGAGTTCTGGCAGGGGGGCGAGCACCGGCTGCACGACCGCTTCTACTACACCCGCGACGGGGATGGCTGGCATATCGAGCGTCTGGCTCCCTGAGCGCGCTATTCAAATCTGTTTTCACAAGGAGTGTGTATGCGTCTGTATGGTGATCTGCGTTCCGGCAACTGTTACAAGGTGTGGCTGCTGGCCCGCTGGCTGGAGTTGCCCCTTGAGTGGGTAGAGGTGGATATTCAGGCGGGGGATACCCGTACCCCCGCATTTCTGGCCATGAACCCCAACGGCAAGATCCCGGTGCTGGAGATTGGCCAAGGCGATGCGCTGGCGGAATCCAACGCCATCCTCTTCTATCTGGGGCAAGGCAGTGCCTTGTGGCCAACCGATCCGCGCCAGCAGGCCGAGGTGCTCAAATGGATGTTCTTTGAGCAGTACAGCCATGAGCCCTACATCGCGGTGGCCCGCTTTATCGTTCACTATCTCGGCCGACCCGAGTCGCAGGAGGCGCGGCTCGACGGGCTGAAAGCCGGTGGCGAGAAGGCGCTGGCGGTAATGGAGCAGCAGCTGAAACAGAGCCCCTACCTGTGCGGTGATGCGCCGACCATCGCCGATATCGCCCTTTATGCCTACACCCATGTGGCAGAGGAGGGGATCTTCTCCCTTCAGGGGTGGCCCGCTATCCGTAGCTGGATCGCCCGTATCGAAGCCCATCCCCGCCATCTGACGCTGCCAGCGGCCTGTCAGGCCAGCTGATGGAACTGCTGATCGAGGCCAGTCTGTGGCAACCACAGTGGGCTGCGCTGTTGCTGCATTGGCAGCAGCAAGGTCATCGCTGGCAGCTGCTACTGGGCAAAGAGGCGGCCGCCGCCCTCGATCAAACCGATGCTCCCTGGGCGAGCAGTCCTCCTGACGGGGTGCTCTGCCCGGGGGCCCTGCTGGCTGCTTGGCTCGATGGGGATCTGCTGACGGATTTTCATGTTGATCCCAGCCGCCAGATCCTGATCAGTGCCTCCACCTCCCTACTGACCCTCGCCAAGGAGCAGGGACTGCTCACCCTTGGCCCTGTGGGGGCCGATCTGCCGCTCACCCCCGAGGCCGATTTGGGCGCCGTGCTCAATCGCCTGCTGGCGCGCCGCGTGACGGCGCCGACCCTGGCTGAGGGGCATCCGCTATCAGGCGTCGTGCTGCGACCACTGCAGGCCGCCGATGAGCGCGAGATAGTGCGCTATTGCAGCGATGAGGCGCTGGCCCGCTACACCCTCAATATTCCTCACCCCTATCCGCCGGAGGGGGCCCGCGACTGGCTGGCCCTTAGCTGGCGCAAGGCGGCGCTTGGCCTTGGCTGGAGCTGGGCCATCACCTTGCCAGAGGAGCAAGGTGCGGCGTTGCTTGGGGTGATCTCCCTGCACTGGAATGGCGAGCTCGCCTGGTGGGTGGGCGTGCCCTGGCAGAATCGCGGTCTGGCGACTCGGGCAGCAAGCTTGGTCAAGGCGTTTGCCTTTGACCAACTGCAACTGCCTGCGCTGACGGCTCGCCATATGCCAGACAATTTAGCCTCCGGCCGGGTGATGGCAAAAGTGGGGATGCACTATCGCGGGCGGCGCCATATCAGCGGTCGCCAGCCATGTGAGGTGAGCTACTGGCGACTGGATCGCGCTCCCTCCTTACCCAATCCCTTGCCCGAGGAGATTGCCCGCTGGCTTGCTGATGAGCGGATTGCTGTGGTGATCCTGTGTGATCCCGCAACGACCAATCGGCAGAGTGCCAATGGCAAGCTGGCCATCTCGCTCTTTGTGGATGAGAGGGGCGCGGGGGAGGAGCCCTGCTGTCTGTGCTGCCCGCCGCAACTTGAGCGGTTGCTGGCGCTACACTGTTACCCCGTCGATCTGCTGGAGCAGGCCGAACCGGAGCAGTTGTCCCATCTTGGCGGCGTCTTGCTGAAAGACAGGGATGAACAGGGACTGGCGTGGTTGCTGCAACTGGCCGCGCTGCAGCGTCAGGGGCCCGAGCTGATCAGCCGCGAGGAGCGCGCATCACGGCGCCACTGGTTCAACCAATTGATGTCGCAGGCGCTGGGCGGCAACGGTGACTCGTCGCAGATACGCTATCAGCAGTTACGGTTGCTGGTGGAGCTGCCGGAGCTGGTCGACGAGCTGTATGGTTGTTGGTATCAAACGCCCGAATTGACCTTTGAGCGGTTGGCGCGGGAGGCTCCCGCCCTCTGGCTGGCCTACCGCGAGGCGATGAACAGGGTCACCCCGGCTACGCTAACCGCCTTGCAGCAGCAGTTTGCCGCTCGTTTTCCTGAGTGCACCCTCCCATTTTTGGACAAAGGTACTCAGAATGACCAGCCGTTGTGTGGAATAATGCCCGCTCTGCTGTACGAGGAGTAATACCTGATGTTGAGAACCGAGCGCCCCGGTGACATGCTGCCGGTCTATGAGCTGCTGAGTGCCGCCTTCGGTCGTTCCGATGAGGCCGAATTGGTCAACCGCCTGCGCGAATGTGGTGCTGCCGTGGTGACCATGGTCGAAGAGGAAGAGTACGAGTTCATGGGGCACCTGATGCTAAGCCCGATCACCATTAACGGCATGGAAGGTCCCTGGCTCGGTCTGGCGCCGGTCGCGGTTCATCCCGACTGGCAAGGTCAGGGGATTGGTTCTGATCTCATCCGTGAAGGGCTTGATACGGCGCTCGAGATGGACTGGAAAGGGGTGGTGGTACTCGGGGATCCGGTCTACTACAGCCGTTTCGGTTTCCGCCCGGCCAGCGAGTTTGGCCTGCACTGCATCTATGAGGTGCCTGCCGACTGCTTTATGGCGATGGAGCTGCAGGAGCGCGGTTTTGCGGGAGTGCAGGGGGAGGTGCTCTATCACCCCCTGTTTGATGAACTCCCCGACGAGCTGCCGGACGCGCAGGCAGAAGTGTCCCATTTATAGCGAGACGTCGCAGCGACAAGCCATAACGAAAAAGCCCTCAGCGAGGGCTTTTTCATCTTGTATTGGTCCCTGCCGGGCTTATTCGAGCAAATTGGCTCAGGCAATGATATCTAGCTGGGTGCCCTTGCGATTATCTTCGCCCACCATGTCACCCATCTGCTGGGCGAGCGGGCTCTGCTGGAATTGCATGTAGTCGCTGAGATTCTGCTGGCGCTGGTAGCGATTCGCTGCCTGATACATATCAGCCGTGCTCGGGCCCGACTTGCTGTCGGTCTCCTGACCGCTGGCTTCCAGGTAGCGCTCCACCACGGCTTTATCTTGCTGGTTAGCCGTATAAGAGACCGCCAGAGTTCTGCGAGCCGTTGCTTTCTCTTCGCTCTGTGCCTGCAATTCATCCTTCTTGGTCAGTGCTTCGTTACGGGCCTGACTGACCTGCTCGGGTGTGACAGCAGGAGAGGAGGGATATTTGCCGTAATCGGGCAGCGGCATGGGCCGGGAGGTGATTTGCATGGTGGCGCTTCTCTTGTGAACAGGGACGGACGCATGATACCCATCCATTTTAGTTCAATAAATAACCACCTGTCGGTTCATCAAGAGTGGGTTCAGCTTCGCGCATCGATTGTTAATTGAACCGCCTCTGAGTGACAAAAAAGGCGCCATAAGGCGCCTTTTTATACTTCGGTTACTGCCGGATCAGTTAAAGAACCAGTAACCACGGTTGACCAGACGGGTCAGCAGTTGCAGGAAGCCAGCCTGATCGGCCAGTTCCACCATATCGGCCTGAGTGATGATGTCCTTGTCACACAACAGGGAAATGGCTGCCGCGTCTTCGCTCTGCAGAGTCCAGGCTTCACCGTCGATGAAGCACTGCTGGCTCTCGCCGCTAAACCAGACGGTGCGCAGCCCCGGCACCTTGATGGCAGGTTCGCCCTGGGTCAGCAGGTCGGCTACCTCCTCGGCGCTGTAGTCCGGCTCGACCGGATTGACATCGAGATCGTGCTTGGCCTCGGAGATCATGGTGCCGAACCACTCCTTGAACAGGGTCTCGTCATCGAGAGCCTGCTGCATCAGCTCGCGCAGACGGTGCAGCTCGTGTGGCTGGATCTCGCCGTGACGGGCGCGGGGCTTGAGATCGGCATCGCCGTAACGCTCGGTACGCACCTCGTTGTCGATCAGGTGATCGGCAAAGGAGGAGATAAGCGCCTTGGCATCTGGTGCGCGGAAACCCACCGAGAAGTTCATGGAGGGCTCGATGGCGTAGCCTTCGTGGGGGAATCCGGGCGGAATGTAGAGGATGTCGCCCGGCTCCATGATGACGTCGATGATCGCCTCGAACGGCTCGCAGTGCAGCAGGGCGGCATGGGCGGCGAACTCGTTGAGGGGCTTGGCATCGCCAACCCGCCAGTGGCGTTTGCCCAGACCCTGGGTGATAAACACATCGTAATTGTCGATGTGGGGGCCGACACCCGCATGGGGTGTGGAGAAGCTCACCATCACATCGTCAAAGCGCCAGCCCGGGATGAACTGGAACGGCACGGCCAGCTCGTTCACCTCGGGAGCCCAGTGGTTGCAAGCCTGTACCAGAATGGTCCAGTTCTCTTCGCCCAGATGGTCGTAGGATTCGAAGGGGCCGTGGGCCGCATCCCACTTGCCGTCGAAACGGGTGACGAGGCGGGACTCTACCACCTCTTCCATGGCCAGACCCGCCAGCTCGTCCGGGCTGATGGGATCCTGAAAGTCCTTGAAGCCACCCTTGATAAGGAGCGGGCGCTTCTGCCAGTAGTGCTCGAGGAAGTGAGCGATATCCAGATTGAGTTCGTACATGCTGTTTCTCGTGTCTCGCAAAGAGGTTTTGCCCAAGGCAGGCTTGGGAAAAGCCACTCGGGATCCTGCCGTGGCAGGGAAAATAACAGGGGCCCTGTGGCGTATCGTGCACAGGGCCCCTTCGTCACTGCCGGTTGGCTTACTTCAGCAGATCAACCAGACGCTGGGCGTCGCCGATGTAGTTGGCCGGGGTCAGCTTCTTCAGCTCAACCTTGACCGCTTCCGGCAACTCCAGGGTGTCGATAAAGGTACGCATCCCTTCAGCATCGACGCGGCGACCACGGGTCAGCTCCTTGAGCTTCTCGTAGGGCTTCTCGATTCCGTAGCGGCGCATCACGGTCTGGATCGGCTCGGCCAGCACTTCCCAGTTGGCATCCAGATCGGCGGCCATGGCGGCGTCGTTGGCTTCCAGCTTGGAGATGCCCTTGAGGGTCGCCTGATAGGCAATCAGGGAGTAACCCACCGCCACACCCAGGTTGCGCAGTACGGTAGAGTCGGTCAGGTCACGCTGCCAGCGGGAGATGGGCAGCTTGCTCGCCAGATGCTGGAACACGGCGTTGGCCAGACCCAGATTGCCTTCGGAGTTCTCGAAGTCGATGGGGTTGACCTTGTGCGGCATGGTGGAGGAGCCGATTTCCCCCGCGATGGTGCGCTGCTTGAAGTGGCCCAGGGAGATGTAACCCCACACATCGCGGTCGAAGTCGATCAGGATGGTGTTGAAGCGAGCCATGGCGTCGAACAGCTCGGCGATGTAGTCATGCGGCTCGATCTGGGTGGTGTAGGGGTTCCAGGTCAGGCCCAGAGAGGTCACGAACTCCTCGGAGAACTGGTGCCAGTCCACTTCCGGATAGGCGCTGATGTGGGCGTTGTAGTTGCCGACCGCACCGTTGATCTTGCCGAGGATCTCCACCGCCATGATCTGCTTGAACTGGCGCTCCAGACGGTAGGCGACGTTGGCCATTTCCTTGCCCATGGTGCTCGGGGTGGCCGGCTGGCCGTGGGTGCGGGAGAGCAGCGGCATGTCACGGTACTCGTGGGCCAGACGCTTGAGCTCGCTGATCAGCTTCTCGCAATAAGGCTTGATGACCTCTTCGCGAGCGGTTTTCAGCATCAGACCGTGGGAGTTGTTGTTGATGTCTTCCGAGGTGCAGGCGAAGTGGATGAACTCGCTGACAGCCGCCAGCTCCGGGTTCACTTCGACTTTCTCTTTGAGGAAGTACTCCACCGCTTTCACATCATGGTTGGTGGTGCGCTCGATCTGTTTGATGCGGGCGGCGTCACTCTCGTTGAAGTTGCTGACGATGCCGTCGAGCAGGGCGTTGGCGGCCGCGCTCAGGGCAGGGACTTCCGGGATCCCGGCGTGGCTGGCCAGTTTTTGCAACCAGCGCACCTCGACTTCGACGCGAAAACGCAGCAGGCCGAATTCGGAGAAGATAGGGCGCAGGGCATCGGCCTTGTCGCCATAACGACCGTCAATCGGGGAAACAGCAGTCAGCGCGGACAGCTCCATGGGGTGAACTCCTGATGATTTGTGTGGGGGATCCGTATCCACTCGCGCGTGGGGCTGAGTCGTCATCAAGGCGGATGTGCGGTTGTTCACCCTGATGTCGCTCTCGCTTGCCCGCGTGCGAGCCGATGATTAGTAACGTTTGGCCAGCTCCACCATCTTCTTGCGAGCGAAGATGATCTGGGTACGGCTGCCACCGAGCTGACGCCACAGCACGCAGGCACGAATGCCTGCCAACAGCAGGGCGCGCACCTTGTGCTGCACCAACGGTTGCTGCAGGAACAGCGGGGTACCCGCAACCTGGATGCGCGGCCCGATGGGGCTGATAAGATCGCTGTAGATGCTCGCCATGTTGGCCAAAATCTGCTCGTCGAGCAGATCGAAGTGCTGTTGCTGGCGGCCAATCTGGCTGATCCGCTCACCCAGCATATTGAGAATGTCCTTGCGCTTGGCCAGCTTGCGCTCCAGTGCAATCAGGCTTACCACGTAGCGGGTCAGCTCGGCATTCTTCTGGCTGCCGTCGGCACCCAGCTGCTCGACCAGCGCACGGTAGCCGTCGCGAATGGCCAGATGGGTGTTGTTGAACACCTCGAGCGGCTGGCTCGGGTTGGTCACCAGAATACTGGAGAGGCTTTCGCGCAGGGCGGCCTCGTCACAGCTGCCGTCTCGGGCCACCTTCTGCACCAGATACGCGGCCTGGCAGATGCCGGCAAAGGCCATTGTTCTGTCTTGGAATTTATCGCTCACGTCTGCTGCCTTCTGTTAAGGATTCAAACCGGATGGCTGAAACGCTGCTCGATGATGCCGCCGCCCAGACACACTTCCCCGTCGTAGAAGACGGCGGATTGACCCGGGGTGACCGCAGCCTGTTTCTCGTCGAAGATGACCCGGATGGTTTCATCATCGATGGGCTGGATCAGGCAGGGAATATCCTGCTGGCGGTAGCGGGTCTTGACGGTGCATCGACGCGGCTCGCGGATCGGGGTGCGATCCACCCAGTGCAGCTGGCTGGCAATCAAACCATCGGAGTAGAGGCGGGGATGTTCGCCCTGCGCCACCACCAGGGTGTTGCGCTCGACCTCTTTGTCGACCACGTACCAGGCCTCTTCGGTGGCATCTTTGCGCCCACCGATGCCAAGCCCCTTGCGCTGGCCCAGGGTGTGATACATCAGGCCCTGATGCTCGCCGATCACCTTGCCATCGACGGTTTCGATGGGGCCGGGTTGGGCGGGCAGGAACTTGGCCAGGAAGTCCTTGAATTTGCGCTCACCGATAAAGCAGATACCGGTGGAGTCTTTCTTCTTGGCGGTGATGAGATCCAGCTGCTCGGCGATGCGGCGCACCTCGGGCTTTTCCAGATCGCCAACCGGGAACAGGCTCTGACCCACCTGAGCTTGGCTCAAGGTGTAGAGGAAGTAGCTCTGATCCTTGTTGGTATCGAGGCCACGCAGCAGGCGCGGGCGGCCGGTGCTGTCGTCACGGCGCACATAGTGGCCGGTGGCGATGTAGGTGGCCCCCAGCTCTTCGGCGGCAAACTCCAGGAACGCCTTGAACTTGATCTCCTTGTTGCACAGGATATCGGGGTTCGGCGTACGGCCGGCCTTGTACTCTTCGAGGAAGTGCTCGAACACGTTGTCCCAGTACTCGGCGGCGAAGTTGATGGTGTGGAGTTTCATCCCCAGCTTGTCGCAGACGGCCTTGGCATCAGCCAAATCCTGGGCGGCAGAGCAGTACTCGTCCGTGTCGTCTTCTTCCCAGTTCTTCATGAACAAGCCTTCGACCTGATAGCCCTGCTGCTGGAGCAGGTAGGCCGAGACGGAAGAATCCACGCCGCCGGACATGCCGACGATCACCTTGATTTGGCTGTTGTCTGTCATTAGTCGAAGTTACCAGTTCGTTTAAACGGGGCGTATTCTACCAGAGTTTTGCGCCCCCGGTCACATATCCATGCCGCAGTTCCCATCAGGAGCCTGATAGCAGGAAATCGTTTTTCTGTTGTTGGCCTTTGTCACCGAAAAAGAGTGTCAAATGGCCTCATATAAAGGCCTTGAGTGCCGACAGCGGCAGCCGTGTCCCCGCCAGATAATCCTGAATGCACTGCCACACCAGGGGGCTGCGCAGGGCCGGTTTGCACTCCGCGATCTCCGCCAGGGTGAGCCAGTGGCAGGCCAGCACGTCGCCGTCAGGATCCTCTGGATGGTGCTGACCCGGCGCCTTTTCAAGGTCGAAGATGACGGCGGTACGCACAAAGGTGGCCTCGCTGTCCGCCGGCTTGTAGAGATAGACCCCGAGCCAGGCGGTGGGGGCGGCGGTGAGCCCGGTCTCCTCCTTCAGCTCGCGGCAGGCCGCCTGGATGAGATCTTCCCCCGGCTCCACATGACCGGCGGGCTGGTTGAAGCGGCGCTGGCCTTTTATCTCCTCTTCCACCACCAGAAAGCGCCCCTGCCACTGCACCAGGGCGGCGACCGTCAGGCGCGCCTCCATACGGGCGTGGCTGGTGGTCGAGTGCTCTGCCTGATTGCTCATCATGACTCCTTGTCGCTGCTATTGGGATTGCCCGCACGGGCGGGTCTGAGTGCCGTTCCTCGCCCGCTGCTGCGGGGTTTGCCGCCGGTCGGGTTCGTGGCTGCGCGCTCGGTTGGGTGAGTGCTGCGGGGACGCTCGTCCCGTCTCGGCTGGCTAGCCCGCCGTGGCGCCTCCCCTGCCGGTTTGGCCGGTTTGGCGGTATGAGCGCCTGAACGGGATGAGGAGGGACGCGGGCGGCTGCTGGAGCTCGGCGTCAGCTCGGGGGCGGGCAGGCAGCGGCTCTCGCCGGGTGCCAGCCCGTCTTCTTGCCAGTTACCCAAGGTCCAGTCACCGATGGCGTAGCGAATAAGGCGCAAGGTGGGGTGGCCGATATGGGCGGTCATCCGACGCACCTGGCGGTTGCGCCCCTCGATGATCTTGATCTCCAGCCAGCTGGTGGGGATCTCCTTGCGCTCGCGGATCGGCGGATTGCGCGGCCACACCGCAGGTTCATCCATGATGCGCGCCCCGGCGGGCAGGGTCATGCCGTCGTTGAGCTCCACACCGGCGCGAAGGGCGGCCAGTTGATCCTCGCTCGGGATCCCTTCCACCTGCACCCAGTAGGTCTTGGGGGTCTTCTCCCCCGGCTGGGTGAGGCGCGCCTGCAGCTTGCCATCGTTGGTGAGCAGCAGCAGCCCCTCGCTGTCGCGATCGAGCCGCCCTGCAGCATAGATGCCGGGCTCTTTGATGTAATCCTTGAGGGTCTCGCGGCCCGCCTCGTCGGTGAACTGGCAGAGCACCATATAGGGCTTGTTCAGCAGGAGCAATTTGCGATCCGCTGGGGCCAGCTCCGGTTTGCGGGGGGATGCATGGCGGGGTGCGGCTGGTTTGGCCGCCGTGCGCGGGGCGTTATCGCGCGGCGCGCGGCTGACAGAGAGACGGGAGCGGGGAGATTTCATCGGATACACACTTCAGACAGACGATGGCAGCGAGTGTACCACAGGGTGCTGAGGGCAGGATGAATGGCTGGCGTTACAGCAAGCAGCGCCCAGAGCCAATTCGCCTAGCTCAGCAGGTTCTCGATCACGATAGCCTGACGGGCGGGGGGCGAGCCCGCCAACAGCAGGGCGTGGCTGACCACATCGTCGATCATCGCCTGCGCCAGTCGGGTGAGGGGGCGCAGGGTCTCCCGTCCGCTACCAACCGGCACCGCCAGCAGAATAATGGTCTGCACCGGCCCGATTTGAGAGCCCCACTCGATGGGCTCCTTGCAATTGAGCAGGGTCAGCGCTGGCTGGCTGATCCCTTCGCTCAATACATGGGGCATGGCAAGGCCGGGGCGGATGATGGTGGCCGAGACCTGCTCGCGCCGCTCCACCGCGGCGGTCAGTGTGGCGCGGTCGGTGATCAGCTCGGCGGGCAGCAGATCGATCAGATGCTCGAGCGCTTCGGCCTTGGTCAGCGGTTCGGTGCTATGGGCCAGTTGGCGCAGGGCAAAATGGTAGTCGGGCAGAGCGTTGACCAGTCGCAACTCCGCCAGCGCGGCGGTGCGCGGGCGCACCAGCGGTTGACCCAGCTCCCCGCACCAGCAGGTGAAGGCCATGTGGGCGAGCTCGGCATCGCATCCTTCAATTTGCAACTGGCAGAGATCGCCGGGCTGGGTGGCGAGGGTCAACAGGGAGAGCTGGTTGCTGGCGGCAACGGTCTGACGCCGGGTGAGGTTGGCGCAGCGGATGGTGGATTTGAACATCCCCGCCAGCCGGTTCAACTGCTTGGCCTGGGTGATGCTCAACCCCTGCTGGCAGTAGAAGGTGATTTCGCGGGTCAGCATCAGGCCGGGATCGGCAGGGCCTTGAGTACGGCGTTGGCATCCAGCAGCACGGTTTCCAGTCTCACCTGATGGATGGTGCAGCCGAGGAAGCGCTCTTTCTGCTCAATCTCGATATCGGAGGCAATCAGCACCAGGTCGGCGCTGGCAATATCGCGGGCGGTCAGCATGTTTTCCATGCCCATGGCGCCCTGAGTCTCGACCTTGATCTTGAGTCCCAGCCCAGTGGCGGCTTTTTGCAGGGCATCGGCAGCCATATAGGTATGGGCAATACCGGTCGGGCAAGCGGTGACGGCGACGATCTTCATCTGCTCTCTGTGATGCTGACAAGGGGGAGCAACAAGATAGCGCCAGCGGGGGGCTTTTACCAAAAGCGCATATGAAAAGTGGGATCTTGATGGGGATATGCCCGTCCCTTGAACGGCTGTGCAGGCTCATGCCGGGCCAGTCGGGTGTCTGGTTGCTCTAAACAACAAGGGCCACCCCTGTGGGTGGCCCTGAACAATCTGCGTCTGTTGTTATGGCTATCAGGCGGTCTGGGCGGCCAGCTCGGCGGCTTTCAGTTCGCGCTTGATGCGGCGGATCTTGCGCTCCTCGGCGACCGCGACACAACCCATCAGTACCAGACAGGCGGCGGCTGCGATGTCCAGCGCCGCGAAGGTGCCGGTCCAGCCGGTCAGACCGAAGATGGGGGTGCCATCGGCGATCATGCCCAGACCCAGTTTGGCGAAGCTGTCACCAATCAGGTAAGCGAAGGTGCCCTTGACGCCATCGGCCACACTGATGCCCTGCTTGGGTACGAAGCCCACGGCGGCGACGCCGATCAGCAGTTGCGGACCAAACACCAGGAAGCCCAGGGTGAACAGGGAGCCCAGGAACATAAACTGGGTAGTCGCATGCTGGTAGAGACCCAGGGTGGCGATGATCAGCGCCAGTGCCACACAGGCAACCAGACCACGACGGCCATTGGCCAGATCGGAGAGGTAACCCCACATCAGGGTGCCGACCAGTGCGCCCACTTCGAAGAAGGTAAAGCCCTGAATAGCCACGTCTTTGGAGAAGCCCAGCTCCTGGTGGGCATAGACGGTAGACCACTGGTCGATACCGATACGCACCACGTAGAGGAAGATGTTGGCAAAGCAGAGCAGCCAGATCACCTTGTTGAGCAACACGTACTTCACGAAGATCTGCCACTTGGTCAGCTGCTGCTCTTCGGTCGCGATATCCTCTTCGCTCGCCACTTCGTCAAACAGCTCTTCCACCTTGCCCAGGCCATAGGCTTCCGGTGAATCGCTACCAAAGCGCAGGCCGATAAAGCCGACGATCAGCGCGATGATGGAGGGGAAGATAAACATGCCGAGCACGTTGCCATCAAACAGGTAGTTGGCACCGAACAACGCCACACCGGCTGCACCGGCACCGCCCACGTTGTGGGAGAGGTTCCACATACCCAGATAGGTGCCGCGCTTGTTGCGAGGGGTCCACTTGGTGATGGTGGAGTAGCTGCACGAACCGCCACAGCTCTGGAAGAAACCGCTCAGGGCATAGAAGAAGATCATGAAGTAGAGGCTAAAACCTGTGCCGCCCATGCTGGCACTGAAGCCCAGCATGCAGAGCGCGGAGAGGATCAGCATCAGCGGCAGGAACTGCTTGGTGTTCTTGCCATCGGCGTAGTAGGAGACGATGGTCTTGCCCACCCCGTAGGTGATGGAGAAGCCAAGGCCGATCATGCCAAGCTCGGTCATGGAGAGACCGTACTCCTGGATCATGTCATTTTGCGCAATGTTGAAGTTCTTGCGGATCAGATACATGGTCAATAGCCAATAAATACAACCAGATAAGATTGCATAAACGGCTTGAACCAGAGCTTGCGCCGGGCTTCGACCGGCAGGTCGAGGGTGGGGACCCGGACCTGTTGGAGCAATTTCAACATCTTCGTTCATCCTCTGCGAGATAGACGGTATTTCCGCCGCGCCCCTCATTTGTAGATAGGTTGTTCGAGGTCACGCCACGGAAGGGGGAACGGAACGTCGGGGCTGTCAGCCGTTGCTGCGCTCGACGCTCCATCCATATAAACCCGGGCCCGGCACGGGATGACGGGGCACATTGCCCGTCGCGGTGCGGGTCACGACATCAGGTGGGGTGACTCTAATAAGAGGGGCAAAAAATGGCTTGAGAGCCATCCCTAGTGGGGCTAGGAAATTTTCCTAGTTTTTGCGCTTTCGCGGACAAAGCGTGAGAAACATCACACCGCTGACGCCAGATTGCTGCCATTTCAGCCAGTTTGGCGCTCTGTGTGAGTGCTGGGCTGGGCTGGGCTGGGCTGGGCTGGGCTGGGCTGGGCTGGGCTGGGAAGGGTGCCAGGGAAAGGCAAGGGGAGAGGTGAAGGGAGAGTGCTTATCGACCACTATTTCTCGGGGGGCGATTTTGGGAAATACGGCTCGTCAGCCATCCCAAAAAACAAGAGGCCACCCCGTGGGGTGACCTCTTTTTATGCTCTACGAGACGACATGGCGATGGAGGCCTCAGGCCGCCTTGGCCAGAGTTACCTCATCACTCTTTTTGACCCGCAGTTTTTTCAGGGCAACCGCCACCACGCCGGTGACGATGGCACCGCAGATCATGCAGAGCAGGGCCAGCAGCGGCTTGTTGACCGCACCCAGCAGGGCCACGATGGGGCCACCGTGGGCGACGCTGTTGGTGATGCCAAACAGGAAGGCCATCACCGCTGCGGTCATGCTGCCCAGAATGTTGGCCGGGATCACGGCCAGCGGGTCACGGGCGGCGAACGGAATCGCACCTTCGGAGATCCCCACCAGACCCATGGCGCCGGCGGCTTTGCCCGCTTCGATTTCAGAAGCATCGAAGATACCCAGCTTGCGACCGAGCACGGTCGCCAGCGACATGCCAAGGGGCGCAGCCGGGATGGCGCAGGCCATGGCACCCATAAACTGGGTCTGACCGGAGGCGATCATGCCGACGGAGAAGAGGAAGGCCACCTTGTTGACCGGGCCACCCATATCAAAGCCGGCCATACCCCCCAGCACTATACCCAGCAGCACCAGACTGCCACCGCTCATGGAGAGCAGCATGGCGTTGAGGCCAGTCATCATGTCGGCAATCGGGGCGCCGATGATGAAGATAAATACCGCAGCGATAAAGAGTGACCCAACGATGGGGGCGATCAGGATCGGCACCAGCGGCTGCACCATCTTGTGGTACTGGCGAGTGGCAATCCAGCGCACCAGATAGCCGACCAGGAGGCCCGCGATGATGGCACCGATAAAGCCGGTACCTGCGTCAGCGCCGTAGAAACTGCCGTTGTTGGCGATCCAGCCGCCGATAAAGCCAGGTGCCAGTGCCGGACGGTCACCGATGGCGTAGGCGATATAGCCCGCCAGAATGGGGATCATCAGGGTGAAGGCGGCCACGCCGACGTTGAGGATCTGGTTCCACATGCTCCCTTCCGGGATCTGCATGCCGCTCGGGGTCGGGTTGCCGCCGATGGCCAGTGACAGGGCGATAAGCAGACCACCGGTCACTACAAACGGGATCATGTGCGATACGCCGTTCATCAGGTAGCGGTAGAGATCCGAGCTGCCGCCGCTGGCGCGCTTCTCGTCACCCTTCTTCTCATCCTTGTCTGCCACATAGGCGGGGGCTTTCAGGGCCTGCTCGATCAGACCCTTGCCATCCTTGATGGGGGCCTTCACGCCGGTTTTGATGAGCGGCTTGCCAGCAAAGCGGGCCATGTCCACCTGCTTGTCACAGGCGACCACGATGGCGGTGGCGCGGGCGATCTCGTCCGCGGTCGGGCTGTTCTTGACGCCGATGGAGCCGTTGGTCTCCACCTTCACCTCATAACCCAGCTCCTTGGCGGCGCGCTCCAGCGACTCGGCAGCCAGATAGGTGTGGGCGATTCCGGCCGGGCAGCCGGTGACACCGATGATAAAGCCTTTGCTGGTGGTCGGTGCCGCGCTCTGCTCCTCTTTCTTGGCCAGCAGCAGCGCCAGCGCATCGGCCGGGGTGTTGGCCGCCAGCAGTTTGGCGATAAAGCCCTCTTCGATCAGCTTGGCGGAGAGCTCGGCCAGCACCTCGATATGGTGGTTGGCGCCGCCATCGGGGGAGGCGATCATGAAGAAAATGTGGGACGGCTTGCCATCTTCGGCGCCGTACTCGATGCCGTTGCGGCTGATGCCGATGGCGACCGCCGGGTTGCATACCGCCGCACTCTTGGCGTGGGGCAGGGCCACGCCCTCTTCAAAGCCGGTGTTGCCCAGCTCTTCGCGGGCCCACAGATCCTTGATAAAGGCCTGCTCGTCGCTGACCTTGCCTTGCGACGCCAGCAGGCGGGCCATCTCGGTGAAGACCTCTTCCTTACGCGTCGCTTTCAAATCGAGGTTGATCAGATGTTCATTGATCAAGGTGGTGATCATGGCGCTCTCCCCGCTCCGTTGCCGGAGCCTGTTGGCATGCCGCCCTTGCAGGCCGGCATGCAGACAAAATTGACCCGACTATTATCGCGCCGGGGCAGAGGTCACCCTATCGGACAAATGTGCGAATAACTGGATTTTTGTGCGCTATCACCTTGAGTGTGACCCTGATCGCAAAGCTGAACAGCTGCTGAAACGGGGGCGGATTGAATCGCTCATATTTTTATTGATGATTAAAATCAATTGGTTGTGTTTGTTCGTGGTTCAGCGTTTTGGCCGTGCGGTGAGTTTTTACGCAGTGGATGGGCGCGCTCTTTCTATAAATTTGTGAGGTGAAAAATGGCTGCTGGATGTGAGCCAACGCACAGAAATGGCCCCGCAGGCGGGAAGAGAGGGGCAGGCGCAGGGGAGGCGCGAGCAGAACAAGCTGGAGAAATGAGTTGCGCCATCGCTGCCAGATAGCTCACCACAACGGGCAAGAAAAACCACAGCCATAGACGCACCGTAGGGTGCAATGAACAAAGTGAATTGCACCGCCTGTTTGGGCGTTGAGTGTGGTAGCACCGTAGGGTGCAATGAACAGAGTGAATTGCACCGCCTGTTTCGGCAGGCTGGGTGGTGGCAAAGATAGAGGTGCAATGCGCTGCGCTTATTGCACCCTACTGGATTGATGTTGATTACGCGAATGTCTGAATATGCTTCGCTACCCAAGCCTATGAGCTCATTGGATCGGTTTTAGATGGTCCAAATATGGTGCACATAATTCTAAAAAAATGGTTTTCCAGCGTTCAGGAAGACCATTAAAATCATTGTCCCAATTTTGGGATATATGTTGAAATGCTTTGTATGGTTTTTCACTCGATGGAGCATCATAGCCTAGAAGGTCTTCAATACACTCTTCAATCATAATTCTTCGATCAGCTCCAGTTTCAGCCAAAATAGGTGCATTCATCGCTTCGGCTTTAGCTGTTCCCGCATCTCTATCATGCATAAAAATATATTCAACATCTAATGCATTAAGATACTTGGCTATGGATATCAATACGGCTTTTCCTCTAGCTCTTAAAAATTCACAGTTACCGATAACTCGAGCTTTATCTTCGGGAGATAATCTCTTAATAGTTTCGCGCACAACAACTTCTTCAGTATCGCCTTCAACAAAGACACACTTGTTCGTAAAAAACATTCGAGATATATAATCATCTATCTTGAGTAGCATTTTAAGATTTTGTTTTTCATTGTCTTGAAGGTTTGAAAATGCGTTTTCTAAGTTGAATGAAGTCGTGTCAGTAAATCGGTCTGCATTATAGGAAAATTTAGTTAAGCTCACACTTTTTTCCGTGCCTAGATTAACCATGTATGGTGAGTGAGTTGTTGCTACTATTTGACAGCTTGGCCCGGCTAAATCATAGAGTGAATCTCTTAATTGATTTGCCGCGGAAGGATGCAAATAAATTTCAGGTTCTTCAAAACAAAATATTGTACTTCTTGGATTATCTGCCGTTCTATTTACAAACTCTTGAACAAAGCGTAGCAGTTGAAATGCAGTTGCACGTATCATTCCATGGCCTTGATACGAAACCTCAGTCTTGACGTTACTTTCTAACTCAACCGAAAATTGAGGTTTTATTGTTTTTTCTGGTTTGTCTAGGGCTGCTGAAACATGAACAGATGAATCTGGAAATAGATTGTGAGCCATTCCATTCAACTCTTCTATGAGCTTGCCAAAGTCAGTTTCTATATCATTTGGGTTGAGCTCTAAAGCCAATCTGTTTAGAAATATTTGTGCTTGTTCGTAGTTTTCAGATGTGGAGCGCACTTGTTCAAATAAATCACCTAAGAGTGAATGTAATGCTCCACTGCTAGATGTAAGTTCTGATACGCAGGATTCAGCAGGAATAATTACAATGCGTGGTAATTTAGATAATACGTTGCCTGGTATTCCACCAGGATTTTCAACCCATTTCGGTTCTTGATTATCTTGAACCTCCCAGTAATCGGTTAGGTCTTCCAGTTTTTCTTGATTAGCTTTTAGGGATATTTTTTTGTCGAAGTTAGTGTCACCAAAAAACTCTCTCAAGAAGTCTGCTGAGAATGTTTCACTAACCAAATCTGATACATTTATTGCATTTGAAAAAACATCCTTTGGTTTTTTAGGATATTCTAACATGTAAAATTTGGGTTTTGACTGTTTGATAGACCATACTTTTTTATATACGATACTGTTAGATGTTTCATTTTTTAGTGGTGTATCGACATGAATAACTCGACCTTTAAAACCTATCCACTCCTTCGCGTCATCCGGTAAGTTGTGATATCGGGCGATAATTTCTATTTCTTCTGCATACTCATAGAGCTCTTGCTCATCGTTGTATGTCTTTGAATAGTCTTCTCGTATGGCGTTACCAGCACTATGTAATAGTTTAATTGCAGAGAAAACACTGGATTTACCTGCATTATTAGCACCTATTAAAAATGTTGAATCTCTAAAATGAATGGTGCAATCTCTAAGCTTCCTAAAATTCTTAATGCTTATTTCATGTAGTCTCATATAGTTACCGTCATTGAGATGATGTGATAATTAAATGTAAAAATAAAATTTTTTGTCGAGAGATAATGATTAATTCGGAATGATATATAAATTATGAATACTATTTATCTCTTCTTTTTAAGGCCAATTTTCACTATTTGTAGACTATGGTCTCTACTCTGCAGCAGTAATTCGTCCATATAAAATGGTGGCCAAACAGCTTGATGCATAAACCTAGGTAGGCCGGTCTCCAACTGAGGCATATTAATCTCGATTAAAATTGAATGAAACCATGACAGGGCAAAAACCTACCAGAGATCAATAAATTACTCATTAAGTGGGTGTTATCTGTCCGCCTGGCGTTGTGAGTGCAAGCTGAGCTTCACCTCTTGCCGGGTACTACCGCCACTCAATACTCCAGAAACTTCTCCCCGCACCGCTCGCAAATTAGATGTTTTACATGGGTGGTCTGGTAGGCCAGTGTTTCACCAAACGCCCAGTTGGTGATGCTGCTGGAAGTAAAGGCTTGCCAGAAGGCTTTGCGCGGATCCTTGGGCATGATGTCCTGGCTGTGATCGCGAGCGACCAGCACCACGATATGGCGGGTACGCTCGCCGCATTTGTCACAGCGGTGGATTTCAGTCGGCGGGTTCTGGTCGTGCGGGTTGCTCATAAATGGGATCGTGAAGTGAGGCAGGCGCCCATCATATTCCTCTCCACTTGGCTCTCAATCTCTCCTTGCTGACGCAGTGAGCAGGCTCACATTTTTGCGTCCCCCTCTTTGTTATTTGCCCGCGCGCCGCAGCCATGTGCCTCTGGTCGATGCCCGCTTCTGCGGTTTGCTGGTGAGCGGTGATGATATGGCGGGTGGGGTGAGCTCGGGCTTGCCCAGCCAGCTCAGGCCGACTCCCGCTTTTGTAGGCTGGGGGTGATGATATGGCGGCTGGGGTGAGCTCGGGCTTGTCCAGCCAGCTCAGGCCGACTCCCGCTTTTGTAGGCTGGGGGTGATGATATGGCGGCTGGGGTGAGCTCGGGCTTGTCCAGCCAGTTCAGGCTGATTCTCGCTTCTGCAAGTTGGGGGTGATGATATGGCGGTTGGGAGCGAGCTCGGGTTGTTGCATCCGGGTCAGCAGTCGTCTCGCCGCCTGTCGGCCGATTTCGCGGGCCGGTGAGCTGACAAAGGTGAGGGCGGGGGAGGTGAGTTCGGCCTCCGCCACGTCGTCAAAACCGAGCAGGGCCACCTGCTGGCCGATGTAGTTATCCTTGCCCACGGTGCGGCCGCTCGCCTCGACACCATAGATGGCGCCGAGCGCCACCTCGGGGTAGTGGCAGAGCACGGCGGTCACCTTGGGGTGCTGGTGCAGCAGCTGGGCGATGGTGTCGGCGGCGCTGCGCTGGGTGCGCTCGCACTCCAGTACCCACTCAGGTTTGAAGGGCAGGCCATATTGCAGCAGGCTGGCGCAGTAGCCGCCGATGCGCTCGGCGCGGGTGAGGGAGTCGGCTCGCCCGCCGACGTAGGCGATATGGCGGTGCCCCTGCTCGATCAGGTAGGTGGTGGCCTGTTTAGCGGCGTGGGTGTTGTCGGGGCCGATAAAGTCCACGTCATCACGATAGTAGGAGCGGGCGGCGCACACCACCGGCAGCTCGGAGTCGAGCAGGGTCTCCAGGGTTTTGGCCGCCGCGCCGCGCACCGGATTGAAGATGATGCCCGCCACCCCCTGCCGTGACAGGGAGTGGATGCTCTGCTGCAGCCGCTCCGGGCTGTGGCCGCACTGGGTCAGAAACAGCAGATAGCCCTGCTGCTCCAGCACCTCGCTCACCCCGGCGGTCACCTCGGTATAGAAGGGGTCGGTGATGTCGCGCAGGATCAGCCCCACCAGATTGGATTGCTGGCTGCGCAGGTTGGCGGCGGCGCTGTTGGGCACATAGTCGAGCTCTTTTATCGCCTGCTGCACCCGCTCGGCGGTGGCCGGGGAGATGCGCCCCTTGCCGTTGAGCACCATGGAGACGGTGGTGACCGACACTCCCGCCCGCTGGGCGACGTCGGTGATCTTGGTGGCTTTGGCAGAGAGGGATTTGGGCGACATAGGGCGAATGGACGACGGACAGTTGAAAGCGAGGCCCCAGCATACCTGCTCAGATGCTCAAGTGAAACGTTACATCACCATTGGGCCGATCCGGCTCACAAATTTGGATCCTGCTGCCAGCCAGCCCCCTTATTCTGTGATCCTGTCGGCACTTGTAAATTGATAAAACGTTTTATCATTCGGCAAAACCTGATGCTGACCCGCGCCTTTTGCTTCGAGATTGCTTTGAGATTGCCTCGAGCGGGGGAGGGCAGCCGCAGATATTGCTGTCTATTCACAAGGAGCCGTTTCATGGCCAAGCCTCAAGCCAAATCCACTATCTGGGAGTTCCTGCAGAGCCTCGGCAAGACCTTTATGTTGCCGGTCGCCCTGCTGGCCTTCTCGGGCATTTTGCTCGGTGTCGGCAGCTCGCTCACCAGCGATGCGGTCAAGCAGAGCATGCCCTTCCTCGACAATACCGTGCTGCAACTGCTGTTCCTCTGGATGACCAAGGTAGGGCTGGTGGCTTTTATCTACCTGCCGGTGATGTTTGCGGTGGCCATTCCGCTCGGGTTGGCGCGAGAAGAGAAGGGGGTCGCGGCCTTTGCCGGTTTCGTCGGCTATGCGGCGCTCAACCTCTCCATCAACTTCTACCTCACCGTGGCTAACGTCATCGGTGACGCGGCGGCGGAGAAGGCCTACGGGGTGAAATCGATCCTCGGCATCAGCTCCATCGACACCGGGATTCTGGGGGCCATCATCGTCGGGGTGATCGTCGCCAAACTGCACGCCCGTTTCTACACCTACAAGATGCCCGATGCGCTCGCCTTCTTCGGCGGTGCCCGCTTCGTGCCCATCATCACCGCGCTGGTGCTGGGTGTGGTCGGTCTGGTCGTGCCGTTCGTCTGGCCCTGGTTTGCTGCCGGCATCAATGGCATCGGGGCGCTCATCTCCCACGCCGGTCCCTTCGGCCCCTTCCTGTTCGGTACCGGTGAGCGCCTGCTGCTGCCGCTCGGTCTGCACCACATTCTGGTGGCGCTGATCCGCTTTACCGAAGCGGGCGGCACCCAGCTGGTATGCGGTCACGAGGTGAGCGGCGCCCTCAATATCTTCTACGCCGAGCTCTCCTGCGCCGACACTTCCGGCTTCTCGGTCTCTGCCACCTCCTTCCTCTCGCAGGGCAAGATGCCAGCCTTCCTCGGCGGCCTGCCGGGCGCGGCGCTCGCCATGTATCACTGCGCCCGCCCGGAAAATCGCGGCAAGATCAAGGCACTGCTGGTCTCCGGCGTGGTGGCCTGCGTCATCGGTGGGATCACAGAGCCGCTGGAGTTCCTGTTCCTGTTCGTGGCACCGGTGCTCTACGTCATTCACGCCATTCTGACGGGTCTGGGCTTCATGACCATGGGGCTGCTCGGCGTCACCATCGGTAACACCGACGGCAACCTCATCGATTTTCTGGTGTTCGGCGTGCTGCAAGGCACCGCCACCAAGTGGTATCTGGTGCCGGTCGCGGCCGCCATCTGGTTTGCCATCTACTACAGCGTGTTCCGCTTCGCCATCGTGCGCTTTAACCTGAAAACCCCGGGCCGTGAGATTGAAACCAGCGAGACTGCCCAGCCCGCAGGCAAGAAGGCCGGCAACAGCGGTTACAACGGTGAAATCATCCTTAACGCCCTGGGCGGCGCCGATAACATCCTCGCGCTCGATAACTGCATCACCCGCCTGCGGATGTCGGTGCAGGACATGAGCAGGGTCGATGACAAGGTATTGAAAGCAAACGGCGCCATCGGGGTGATCAAGCTCGACGAGCACAACCTGCAGGTGGTGATCGGCCCGCAGGTGCATCTGGTGAAAAACCAGCTGCAGAGTCTGATGGGGGCCTGAACCGGCCAATAAGATCCGAACGGGGGGCGCAAGCCCCCCTTGTTTGCCTCTCCCAATATGTCTCCTGTTTATGGAGGGAGAAACTTCATGCACGATATTTATGACTTCGACCGCGTGGTCGACCGCCACGGCACCTACTGCACCCAGTGGGACTATGTAGCCGACCGTTTTGGCCATGCCGACCTGCTCCCCTTTACCATCTCCGACATGGATTTCGAGACCGCCCCCTGCATTCGCCAGACGCTGGCAGCCCGCCTTGAGCACGGGGTATTTGGCTACAGCCGCTGGAATCACGACGACTTCAAGGGGGCGGTGAGCAACTGGTTTGCCAGCCGTTACGGGGCGAGCCTCGACCCCGAGACGCTGGTTTACGGCCCCTCGGTCATCTATGTGATTGCCCAGCTGGTGAGCCTCTGGTCGGCGCCGGGGGAAGGGGTGCTGGTGCATACCCCGGCCTACGATGCCTTCGGCAATATGCTGGCAGCCAACGACAGGGTGCTGCTGCCCTGTCCGCTCAAAAAAACAGAGGGGAGTTACCAGATCGACTGGCAATGTTTCGAGCAACAAGCGGCTCGCCCCGATTGCCGGATTTTGCTGCTCTGCAGCCCCCACAACCCCACCGGCCGGGTCTGGACGCGGGATGAACTGGGCCGGATGGCAGCTATCTGCCAGCGCCACGGGGTCAAGGTCATCTCGGACGACATCCATATGGATGTGAGCTTTGCCCGCTACTTGCCGTGGAGTGAAGTGGCACCGGACAATGGCTGGGCGCTGGTGAGCTCGGGCTCCAAATCCTTCAATATTCCCGCCCTTGGCGGCGCCTACGCCTTTATCGCCAACGCCGGGGTGCGCGCCGCCTATCTGCAGCGGCTCAAGGCGGCCCACGGCCTCTCATCGCCGCCCATTCTCGGGGTGCTGGCCCATATCAGCGCCTATCGGGATGGGGCTGCCTGGCTCGATGCCCTGAAAGCCTACCTGCATGGCAACCTCACCCATGTGGCGGCGCGGCTCAACGCCGCCTTCCCCGCCATCGACTATCGGGTGCCCGAGGGAACCTATCTGGCCTGGATTGACCTGCGCGGTCTTGGCATCGACTCCACCGAGCGGATGGATGCGCTGCAAACCTTGCTGGTGGAGAAATACCGGGTCGCCATCATGCGCGGCGACACCTATGGCCCTGAAGGCACAGGCTATATCCGCCTCAACGTCGGCTGCCCGCGCTCGAAGGTTGACCAAGGGCTCGACGCCCTGATCGGCGCGCTGGGGGAGGTGGGGTAAGGGATATATCCTGGACTAGCGATTGAGCAAGAAGACGACCTCCCCCCGGTAGTGGGGGGAGGTTGCAAGCTTTGCCTGCCACGAGGATTCCCACTCGCCCTCCTGCACCAGACCAACCTTGAATGGAATGGTGAGCTGCATCATGGCGGGTAGATAGGCGCTGTAACCCGGTACCGTATGTTTTCCCTGATAGGTCTGGATCACTATCTCATCAACCGGAAGGCTGTTGAGTTGTGCCACATCCCCCGTCTTGGCCCAGTCGAGCAGGCCCGTTACGCTGAGCTTGCACTCTGCCGGCAACACTTGTCGCAACTGCTGCAAAGAGGTGGCGTAACGATCTAGTTGGCGGGTAGCTGCATCAAAGTCGATCTGAATACCCGTTACTTTGGCTCCGGCCTTGCGCCACTCCTGATACAGCCTGACCAGCAACTTTTTGTGATCGGCAGAGAGCGGCAGCGTATTCACTCTCACCACAAGCCAGAGTTGTTCGGTCTGAAGTGGTGTTGGAGCGCGCCCCAGTTTGATAAAACGGGGGCCGGATGGTCTGTTCAGGATCTCCCCCTGATGCAAATAGAGGGTGGTTGCCTGTGCCAGGACTGGCTGATGCCGGGTGGCAGACCAGAGCCAGAATGCGTGATAGCTGCTGGCATCGACACTTGCCTTAAGTGGCGCAGCAAGTGTCGATAACAGAATTAGCAGGCTAGGCACGAGGGGCTGCGGCATGGTTTACCAGTAGTATTTGAGTGATTTGGCCCATACCGAGTTGCCATAACGTTGCTTGAGCGTGTTGAACCAGGCTTGCCGCATGCTCTTGGGGATCTCCTGATCGTCACACCCGTTGTAGCCTGATGGTGCGTAGCAGTTGATGGCTCTATAAAGGGCATAGCTCTTGTCTTCGGGCTCGGCTTTAGGGTTGGCCATGACGGCCTGATATAGCTTTAGCCTGCTTGGCGCGGTGGCTGACTCAGGTTTTGACAATCCCCAAACCATCTCTTTTCCTTGCCACAAATTGATCGCGGGATCCTTGTTGCGCAGATATTCACCCAGGCAGTTGAGTGCGTGTCCGTCTCCGGGGTGTTGCAGCAGTGTGCCGAGAGTGGAGGCCAAATCACGGCAGTAATAGCCCTGCGGTGTGCCTTCACCTCCCCACTTGAATGCTGACAAGAGCACATCTCTGTTGGGTACCGGTTGCCATGGTTCATCCTTGGGTGGGGTAGCCTCCTTGTAGTCGGCCGGAATAAGTGCCACGTCTTTCAGGAACGTTGCGTAATCCTCTGCAATCAGGCCTCTCACCAGCAAGGTATGCAGGGCGATTTGTCTTTCCAAGGCGCTTGTGGCCTGCCGAGCCTGCTGACGAAGCAAGTCCGGATCGGCCGACTGTTTTAACACGACGGTGCGTATCCGCAACTGAGTGACAGGGCTCTCTTTGTTGAAAATGGCCGCAGTATTGCCGGTACGTACCCACTGATCTGCCAGCATGTTCTCCACGAATGCCTGTTGGGCTTGAGTGAGAGGTGCCGCTACGAGCGTCATCAGGGCTTGCTCTGCCTGGTCAAACGCCTTCATTCCTTGCTGTGCCCAGATTCGCAGCAACTGGCGGCTGAACGCCAGGGTTGATGCGTTTTGTCCTTCTGTTTTGGGCAACAGCGCCAGTACAGCATCAAACTGTTGGTTCTGCAGCAATCGATAAGCTTGCAGATAGGTAGCCTCTTCCGTTTTACCCGTCTCTTGCAGCTGTTGGATGGCCTCATCGATCTGCTCGTCACTCCAGTTGCGTTTCTGGTCATAGCCAGTTCTGAGGCCACGCAGTGCATTGATAAACAGCAGCTCAGGCTGGGTTTTATCCTCGTAGGCGAGTTCATTGCGATAGGCGTCAGCGCTCAGCAAAGAGAGATCTATTTCGTTAACCAGCGCCTCAAGTTCCGGCAGGGAGTGGTCAGCGGCTATCGCTTCGCTATAGTTATCGCGTAATGAAGCCTGATCACCCGCCATCCAGTTGATGCGTCTGAACATCCCCTTGGTCGAGCTGACGTAACGTCCTTGCGGATAAGCGGCCAGATACGCCTGCCCCTGCGTCATGGCCTGTTTCAGCGCCTCTTTATCACTCTTGGTGAAATCCGTATCACCATACTCGCTCTGCGCATCTTTCACCGCTGCATTAAGGTGTGTTCGCATCACCATATAGCTCGCGGTTTCGGCAATCCACGGTGCTTTTGCCTCTTGCAGAGCCATAAAGCCGGTCAATGCCTCGGAGAAATGACCTTCGTAGAAGTGGCGTGCCGCATCTAGGTAAGCCTGCCACTCCTTGGCAGACTCGCTCATTGTGACTTCTGAAGACTGGGGGCTATCTCCCTGTTGACCAAGGAGCTGTAAGCGGGTTTTGAGTAGATGCGTGCGCTCGGTAGATGACAGGTCACTCTGCTCAAGGGCATCGAGAAATTGACTGACAGATTGCAGCGAGTTGGAAATGGCTCGGCCGTAAAGGGCATCCCGACCAGCATAGTGTTCCAGCAAAGTCGGGAGCGAGGCGTCATGGGCGGTGAGCCGGCTAACCAGCTGTTCACGTAGTTCCGGGACTTCCAACTCGTCGGGAAGTGGCAGGCGTTGCAGAGAGAAGAGTTCCATATCGCGTTCGTTGGCCGGATCGGCCGGAAGCATAAAGGGAAGGGAGAGTCGCTGCTTGTCAGCCAGCAGCATCAGCAAGTTGCTCTTGGTGTCATTTTCGGAAAGGAAAAGCGGATAAGCAGGCAATGGACAGTCTGTCAGCCAAAAACTGCACCCGTCTTGGTCGAATGAGGCAACCGAAGGAAAAGCAGCAAGCGTGAGTGCCAGTGCCGAACAGTATTTCAAGATCTTCATAAGAGGAGGTATCCACTATCTGCCGAGTGACAACTCCTTGAATCACGAGCCAAGAAGCCTGAAGCACAATGGCTGGCAATAGTACGCAAGTGGGTTTCAATCGACAACCTTTCAGTGGTTTATGATGGGCGTTCAAGCAGATAACAGAATGCTGATGGCCTTACGTTGTAAGGCCTGCAATAAAAACGGGACCATCAGTGATGGCCCCGTGTTGGTTGCGCTGTGCTCAGTTATCAACCTACGCCGAAATCAGGCGCGAATGGTCGTCGGGATAGCGCTGTTCGGGCGTGATATGGCTGGTTCGATTGCGGGCTCGCTGAGCTCGGTAGCTGCTAGTGCAGTGCCTTGGGTCAGGGCTTCAGCCTGATGCAGCATGCGGCTGACCATATCGGTCAGGAGATCCACATCCAGCTTGTCCAGCCACTCGCGACACCAGAGCAGGGTGCTTTGCTCGCTGTCTCTACTGAGTTGCAGCACAGGCCAGTCGGCCATGGCGGCGAGGGAGGGGGTCTGGATATCCCCCAGCGGGATAAACAGGGTCACCAGTTGATCCCGCTCGCGAATATGGAGGCTGAAGGGGCCCGCCTGCAGATCCAGCCCCTTTTCGTGCAGGCACTCCTGCGGCAGGGATAGCTGGCGAACGAGGGTTGATAGCATGGCATGGAACATCATTAATCCTCCCGATGGGTGTTATCAAAGACCGACTCTGTGGGCGGCCACAGGTTGGCGATAGGGGGGCGGGCAGGGGTACCGACCAGTGGCGCCCCTATGGTGGCGGCCCAGGGGTCGACTACCTTGGCGTGTGGCCCCCAGCTTTCCGGCTTGGTGAGTTCACTCCCCTCGGCGCGGCCAATCACCACAAAGCAGTGGGTCTGGGCGTGACCTTGTGCACCACGATGGGCCAGCACTTCGATCCGCTGGTCACTGTTGTGGCGCAGCAGTTCGGCCGCCGCCGAATAGGCCAGGGTCGAGCAGCAACCGGCCTTGGCGTCATCCACCGCCTTGGCGATGTTTTCCATGGTGCGCAAGGAGAGTGGCTGCTTGTTTCTGGTTATCTGGATGGCGGCCATATTGGCGCTGTTGTTGGCGCGCTGGTTGGCTGCCAGGCGCTGGGGATCCTGCCCGAAGGCGTTGAGTTTGCCGATGATCTTCTGATAGCTCGGGTTGTTGGGCTGGACAAAGGTCTGGGCGTCGGTGCAGGCGTAGCTGCCCAGTTTTTCCAGTCCGGCCATGCTCTTTTGCAGCAGGGCCTGGGTGCCACCTGCCATCACTTTCGGTTCATGTCGCGGGGCGGCTCTGGTGATGGCCCCCTGTTCTGCCAGGGCCTGCTTCAGTTCATTCAGACGAGCGCCGCGTGCAGCCACTTCTTTGGGGTGGTGCTGCTCCCAGTGCTGGATCGCATCCTGCACCCGCTGCGCTTTGCCGCTATCGGGGGCGCTTTGCAACTGGCGCAGGGCGCTGATGACCTGCTTGAGATCGCTGCTCTGGAAGTGGCCGATGCCGCGCTTGACGGATTGTTCGAACAGCTTGTTACCCTTGGCTAGCAGCGGGCTGGCCTCTGTCTGCTGGGGCGATGCTGGGCGGTTGAGGTGAATGTGTCCACCGATTGCTGGTAAGGCCATGATGTGATTCCCGACAGGGTTGACGATAAGGGGATGATACCGAGCCTTGACGGCGCGCTATATCAGGGAGCGGTCGGGGATTTGTCAGTTTTTCGCGTGTTGCGCAGTTTGTTTAGCCAGGCGGGCAGCGTACTGCCCTACCACTGTGGCCCTTCGCTCTGGCGCCACTGCTCCAGCCAGCGCAGTACCTCGGCGGTCGCCTCAATCTGGTCGGCCGGGATGTAGTTGTTGAGCTGGGCATCCCGATAGAGGGCGCGGGCCAGCGGGATGCGCTGCAGCACTGGGATCCCCTCCTCTTCGGCAATCTTGCGCACCTGTAGCGCCTGGGCATCGGTGAATTTGAGAGTCACCACCGGCAGCGGGGTTTCTCCCCGCTCGTAGCGGATACCGATGGCGATATGGGTCGGGTTGGCGACGATGACCGAGGAGCGCTTGACGTCGGCGCGCATGTTGCTCGACTGCAACTCCTGATGGAACTGGCGGCGCTTGCTCTTGATCTCCGGGCTCCCCTCCATCTCCTTGTACTCCCGCTTCACCTCGTCCTTGCTCATCTTGAGCTGCTTGATGTGCTGGTAGTGTTCGAAGGCGTAGTCAGCGATGGCGATCACCACAAAGCCCATGGCGCAGACCGCCATCAGCTGGCCCAGCATGCCCCCCAGCACCGGGGTGATGCAGCTCATGCCGCAGCCGGGCAACTGGAGCATCACTTGCAGATTGCCCTTTATGGTGACCCACACCAAGAGGCTCAGGAGGCTCACCTTGAGCAGGGATTTGACGAACTCCATCAGGCTCTTGATGGAGAAGATCTTCTTGGCCCCTTCCACAGGATTGATCTTCTTGATATCGGGCTTGATGGACTCGCCACTCAGCAGGAAACCGTACTGGGCGAAGTGGGAGACGAGCACCACCAGCGCCGACACCGCCAGGATCGGGATGCAGAGATAGGCCATCTCCTGCATCAGGTTCTCCACCACATGGTTGAGCGCCTGGGTAAAGGGGAGGTTGAGGTGGGATTCCGGGATCATCATCAGCTTGCCCAGATGTTCGAGGTAGTAGTCGGACATCGCCATCAGCATGCCCACCAGACTGAGGATGATGGCGGTGGAGACCACCTCCTTGCTCTTGACCACCTGCCCCTTCTGGCGGGCATCCCGCAACTTTTTTGGGGTGGGTTGTTCGGTCTTCTCGCCGCTCATCGCGCCTCCAGAATGGGGATCAGCAGTTGCAGCGGATCCATCACCGCCAGCACCTGTTGATAGGCGTGGTCCATCATCAGTTTGATGTAGATGACCAGCAACAGGCTGGCGACGGCGCTTTTTATCGGCATCGCCAGCACGAAGACGTTAAGTGAAGGGGCGAAGCGGCTGATCAGCGCCAGCCCGAACTCGGCCAGAAACATGGCGATTAAGAGCGGCGCCGCCAGCAAAGCGCAGAGCAGCAACATATGGCTGAACTGGCTGTAGAAAAAGTTGACCCACTGCTCGTCGATGGTGGGGAAAAAGTGCGCCACCGGCCAGCTGATATAGCTCTGGAACAGGGCAGCCAGCAAGGCGAGAAAGGCGCCGCTGGCAAAGAACAGGGTGATCAGGGTCTGGGTCAGCAGCAGGCCGGTGGGACTGGTCTGGCTGCCGAGAGTCGGGTTGAACAGGGACCCCATGGCGGCACCGCGCTGGTTGTCGATCAGAAAACCGCTCGCCTCGATGGCCCAGAAGGGGATGGCGGCGACAAAGCCGATCAGCAGGCCGAGCAGTACCTCCTTGGCGATCAGCATGGCCAGCGCCATGCCGTCGATCTGATCCGGCAAGGTGTCGGCGACCGTGGGGTAGGCGTAGAGCGCCAGCGAGCAGACCACGCCGTTGCGGATCATCGCCCCTCCCAGCATCTGTTTACTCAGCACCGGCAGCATCACGAAGCAGCTGATAAAGCGCGGCAGCAGCAGGGTATAGGCCAGCATCTGGGCCTGCAGGCTCTCCAGCGTCATTGGATCTGCGGTACCTTGAACAACACCATGTCGGCAAAGCTGTAGAGCTCGTTCCCCAGCCAGGCGGTGGTGGCAAACAGCGTGATCACCACGGCGATCAGCTTGGCGACAAAGCCCAGGGTCTGCTCCTGGATCTGGGTCAGTGCCTGCAGCAAAGAGACAAGGGTGCCCACCAGCGCCGCCACCAGCACAGGTGGCATCGAGAGGATCAGCACCAGCCAGAGCGCCTGGCTGGTGAAGTGAAGGATATCGGCGTGACTCATGCTAGCCTCCGTAACTGATGACCAGCCCGTGGGTCAGGCGGGCCCAGCCATCGAGCAGCACAAACAGCAGCAGCTTGAAGGGCAGCGAGATGGTCATGGGGGAGACCATCATCATCCCCATCGCCAGCAAGATGTTGGAGATGATGAGGTCGATGGCGATAAAGGGCAGGTAGATCAGAAAGCCGATTTCGAAGGCGCGGCTCAGCTCGCTCACGGTAAAGGCGGGCAGCAGGATCAGCAGGCTGTCGGGCTCCAGCCGGTCGGCATATTTGCTGGGCCAGAGTTGCTTGGTGCTGTCGATAAAGAAGGCGTGTTCCCGCGGTTTGATCTGCTTTTTCAAAAAGTCGCGGTAGGGGGCAATCCCCTCATCGAGGAACTTCTCCACCGATTCGGCTTTCGCCAGCGACACCTCGTTCTGGCGCAGGTAATCCTGGGTGGCAAAGCCGACCGGCGCCATCACATAAATGCTGAGAATGATCGCCAGCCCGTACATCGCCATGTTGGGGGGGATCTGCTGCACCCCGAGGGCGTTGCGCAGCAGCGAGAAGACCACCGCCAGCTTGACGAAGGAGGTGGCCATCACGGCGATAAAGGGGAGCAGGGCCAGCAGCGCCAGCCCGACGATAAGGTTTAGCTCGTCTGGCAACTGGATCATGACTGTGACTCGTTGTCGAGGCGTTCGATCCGTACACCCAGGCGCCCCTGGATCTCCACCAGTCGGCCCACTCCCAGCGAATGGCCGTTGCTGATGATGCGCACTTCGCCATCGAGGGGCGTGCCAAGATCGATCAGGGCGCCCGGTTGCAGGCTGGTGAGGGTATGCCAGTCCAGGGTCTGGCGGCCCACTTCGAAGCTCACCTGGATCGGCAGTTGATCCAGTTCGGTCGGGCCGAAGGGTTCAGCGGAGGCAGCATTATGCATGGCAGTCAGTTCCAGATGTTGTTGATGGGGTTGGCAGTAGGCAAAGGGGCGACCCTCCACGCGGATCAGCAGCTGCTGGCCGAGCTGCGGATGGGGCGGCGGCAGCAGCACATCGCCGATAGCGAGGGTAGCGAGCTCATCCATGGTCAGCCCCATTTCGCCCCACAGCAGGGAGAGGGTGAGGGGCAGCGGCAGCCGCTGCTGCCGTGGCCTTGGTGGCAACTTGCTCAGCAGGGGATCGGGCTGCGGCAGCCAGAGAGCGAGACTGGCCCCCTCCCGTTGCAACAGCAGTTGCAGGGCTGGCTCATCGGTCTGAACGTTACTCTCCTGTCGGGTCAGCGCCGAGCAGCTGAGGCCACCGAGGGGTTGTCCCAGCCGTTCGATCAGTGCCAGTTGCAGCGGCTCGGGCAGGCTGAACAGCGCCGCCTGTTGTAGATCCGGCGCCAGCCAGTGCGCCAGCTCTGCGCCGTGGCACAACAGCGGCAAAGAGAGCCCCTGCCACTGCAGTTGCAGCCGGGTATCGAGTGTCGCAGGCGGCAAACCGATGGTGATGACAAGCTCGCCGCCACTCCAGCCAAAGTGCTGGCGGTACTGGCTCAGGGTCTGCTGTAAAGTCAACTCCGCCAGCGAGGCGGAGGTGAGGGCAATCGGTGTCATGCGTCGGCATCCCACTCTTCGTAGATGGATCGTTTATGGCGCGAGCCCTGCTCACTGTCGGCCTGGTTAAAGAGATCGAGGGCGACTCGCTCGCCGGGATAGAGCCGTTGCAGGCGGTCGACCAGATCGCTGCGCCCCTGATTGAGCAGCAGCTCTCCTTGCGCCGTGGCGAGAATCTCGATCTGCAGCTCGCCATGGTGGTGAGCGATGCGAATGGAGAGATCGCCCAGCTGTGGCAACGTCAGGCGCAGCAGCGGCGGACGCTCCGGGCGGGCCAGCTCCTGATAGATATCCACCGCCAGTCGCTCTAGCAGCTGACCCAGTTCCCGATTACTCTCGGCAGGTGTAAGCCGGGCGAGCTGCAGATCCCCGGGGGTTTTCACCTGTGGAAGGATCGGTTGACCGCTGGCTTCGGGTATCTCGTCGGTCACCTCGGTTGCAGCGGTTCCGCTAGCGAGCAGCTCGGCGAGCTCGCTCTCCTCAGCCAGAGAGGCAACACCCTGTTGAGGGGCTGTTTGAATTGCCCCTTGCGGCAGTTCCGTACCAGAGGTGAGCGTGGTTGTCTGCATGCCATGCTGCTGTGAACCATACGTTTCTTTCTCGGGGCGTGGGGCCTGTGCGTTCACCATGGATAAGGGTGCAGCAAACTCGCGCTCAGGTACGGGCAGCCCAGAATCCTCGAGGGGCGGTTGCTGGGCCTGTACGTTTACCATGGATAAGGGGGCTGCAAGTTCGCGCTCAGGTACGGGCAGCCCAGAATCCTCGAGGGGCGGTTGCTGGGCCTGTGCGTTCACCATGGATAAGGGTGCAGCAAACTCGCGCTCAGGTACGGGCAGCCCAGATCCCTCGAGGGGCGGTTGCGGGACCTGTGCGTTTACCATGGATAAGAGTGCTGCAAGTTCGCGCTCAGGTACGGGCAGCCCAGAATCCTCGAGGGGCGGTTGCTGGGCCTGTGCGTTTACCATGGATAAGAGGGCTGCAAGTTCGCGCTCAGGTACGGGCAGCCCAGAATCCTCGAGGGGCGGTTGCTGGGCCTGTGCGTTTACCATGGATAGGGGGGCTGCAAACCCGCGCTCTGCTGCGGGTAGCCCCACTGCGCTGGCCCCGACCTCCGGATCTTGATCCCGCGCATCCCGTGTTTGCTGCGATTTTTTTCTCTCGACTTCCCGCTGGTCACGGGCTGCCACGCCAGAGAGGGCTGAGCCGGATAAACCGGATGCCTTTCTTGTGATGAGCTGTTGTGTCTGTAAATGCTTTGGCTGGCTGTGAGAAGCAGCAATATCAGACTGCCGGACAGTATCGGCTGCCTGTTTTTTTTGCTGCTGCGTCTGTAATAGTTGCTGGGGCTGCGGCTCCTGAGTCTTGCTCTGGCCATTCGCCCTGTACTTGTCGGGTGCCTTTTGATCCGCTTCAAGCCGCATCGCTTGCTCGAAACGCTGCTGTTGCGACCGATTGGCTTCAGCCATCTGGGTGTCGCCCCGGGCTGTCACTGTGCCCTGTATCGGGAGGATTCGGTTCATGACTCGTTACATCCTGATCTGCTGGCGGAACTCTTCCTGTTCCTGCTCTTCGTTGTAGTCACGCAGGGCTTGCTGTGAGGCCTGCTCCTGACGGTGTAGTTCGGCAAATTTCTGTTGCTGCTGGCGAGCGCGGTGTACCGCCTGCTGGCGATCCTGCAAACGGATGCGCTCTTCGGCGACCCGCTCGGCCTGCTCGGCGGCAGTTTGTTCAAGCTGGGCCTCTTTCTCCCGCAGCAGCGCCACTTGCTGTTGCCACGCCTTGAGCCCCTTGCGATCGAGTTGCTCTGCCTGACAGATGGCAAATAGCCGCTCTTCTTCGGCTTGGCGCCACTGGCGATAGTCGAGACTCTCCTGCTCCGCTTCGCGTTGGCGAACGCGGGCGAGTTGCACCCGAGCCTGCTGGACGGCGAGCTGCTGCTCGGCCCGATCCAGCCGCAGGTCTTTTATTCGTTGCAGGCGGCCAATCATCGGGTCAGCGCCTCCAGGGTCGAGAGGGCTTCCGGCAGTGAGCTCGGCTCATGAGTACCTTGTCTGAGCCACTGGCGAATGGCCTCAATACGGGCAATAGCCTCATCGGCTACCTTGTCCTGCCCTTTCTGGTATTCGCCGATCTGCAGCAACAGTTCCACCTCTTCATATTTCGCCAGCCAGCTGCGCAGTCGACCTGCCTGAGCCTGATGCGCGGGCGCGATGATCTGGTTCATCACCCGGCTGGCGGAGCGCAGCACGTCGATGGCCGGGTAGTGGTTGGCCGCCGCCAGTTTGCGCGACAGTATGATGTGGCCATCGAGGATGGAGCGGGTCTCGTCGGCAACCGGCTCTGTCATGTCATCCCCCTCTACCAGCACGGTATAGAGGGCAGTGATGGATCCCTTGTCTGACTGACCGGCCCGCTCCATCAGGCGGGGCAGGGCGGCAAACACCGACGGCGGATAGCCCCGTCGGGTTGGTGGCTCGCCAGCGGCCAGACCAATCTCCCGCTGGGCACGGGCAAAACGGGTGACGGAGTCCATCAACAGCAGCACCCGCTTGCCCTGATCGCGGAAATACTCGGCGATGGAGGTGGCGACAAAGCCCGCCTTGGCCCGCTCCATGGCCGGGCGATCCGAAGTAGCCACCACCAGCACAGCCTTCTTGAGCCCCTCTTCCCCCAGATCCGCTTCGATAAATTCGCGCACCTCACGGCCCCGTTCACCGATCAGCGCCAGCACGGTGACATCTACCTCGGCGCTGCGAATAAGCGACGCCAGCAGGGTGCTCTTGCCGCCACCGGCGGCCGCGAAGATCCCCATCCGTTGCCCCTCACCGCAGGTGAGCAGGCCGTCGATGGCGCGAATACCGAGCGAAATGGGCTCGGCGATGCGCTTGCGGCTCATGGGGGCCGGCGCATCCCGATAGACCGGATACCAGGCATCGGGCTCCGGCAGATGGCCACCGCCAAAGGGGTTTCCGAGGCCATCGAGCACCTGACCGAGCAGATGCTCGCCGACCCCGACCTGATGCATGGCACCGGTCGGGCTCACCTCGGTGTTGGAGGAGATGCCGAACATCTCGCCAAGGGGGGTGAGCAGCGCCTGATGTTGGGCAAAGCCGATCACCTCAGCCTGCAGGGAGAGGGTGTTGTCGGGGTTGCGCAGATGGCAGAGCTCGCCGATCCGCACCCCGGGGACGACTGCCTTGAGCAGGGTACCGGTCACCTGGGTGACCCGGCCACGGATCTGGATCAGGCGGCACTCGTCGATGGCGTGACGAAGCTGGCCGGGAATGTGGTCGAGGGAGAGGGTCATAACAATCTGCGTCATTGAAACTGGTGGCCACTATAGGGGATGGGGGGCTACGGGGATTTCAGCGCGAGTCGGGACTTTTTAGAAAACCGTTGGGGGCGGGCTAAAAATTCACGGCCGATTTTGGCATAGGGAGGCGGGGGCGATTTTTATAATGCCATCCTCGTCAATCCATTCGTCACGGGAGTTTCCATGGCCATTATCCAGAGCAACCCCTATGCCCCTGCCGCCCAGCCCGAGCTGCGCGGAGCAGAGGTCGCATCTCGTCAGGCTCCCCTGCAGGGAGGACAGTTTCAGGGGGAGCGGGTCGTGCTGGCCAGTGCCGCTCAGTCGCTGGCCGATGCCGCCGAAGAGCTCACCTTTGTCTTTTCCGAGCGCGCTGAGCTTTCGCTCGCCAAGCGCAAGCTGAGTGACAGCCATGCCCGCATCAGCGAGATCGAGGCGCTGGTCGGGGACTACCTCGACAAAGTGCCGGAGCTCGAACGCCAGCAGAAGATCAAGGAGATGGTGAGCCACCTCGGCAGCGGTCGGCTGGCCAATCTCTCCCAGCTGCTGGCCTACCTCGAGAGCTATTCGGGGGAGGTGAGCGAGCAGTTCGAGGCGCTCTGCCAGGCGCGCAAGGCCCTCGCCGGACGACCGGAGATGCAGGGCACCCTGGCGCTGGTGGAGCAGGCGCTGGCCAAGCTGGCGGACGAGCAGGGCAGAGCCATCGTGCTGGGGGCGCGCATTACCGGCCCCGCAGCCGAAGCGGCCAAAGCGGGCGTGGGAGCCGAGCAGGATCTACGGGATCTCTATCGCGATGCGGTGCAGGACTACCGTGCCCTTTCTGCCGCCTGGCGCGATATTCACAGCCGCTTTGGCAACGGAGCGCTGGAGAAGGTGACCGGCTTCATGATGAAGGCCTTGAGCGCCGATCTCGACAGCCAGCAGCGTTGGCTCGATCCGGTCAAGCTGGAGCGGGTGATGAGCGACATGCACAAGCTGCGGCTGCTCAACACTCTCTCGGCGCAAGTGGACGAGCTGTGGCAACGGGTGAAGGAGGGCTCGGCCCATGGCATACGGGCCTTCTGATCTGATGGGCGATCTGATCGCCCTGGTGGAGAAACGCTGGGCCAGCGTGCGGGATGTGGAGCAGGTCGGTGTGGCTCTTGAGCTGTCAGATTGTCGCCAGCAGGTGCTGCTTTATCAGGAGCTCAAGCGGCTGATCCGCCTGCTGCCGGTGGAGCTGTTCAGTGAGGAGGAGCAGCGCCAGAACCTGTTGCAGTGCTGTCAGGGTGCGCTCGATAACGCCATCGAGCGGGAAGAGGATGAGTTGTCTGGAGAGTCGTCATGAACTGGATTGAACCCCTGCTGGTGCAGTTTTGCCAGGATCTGGGCATCACCATAGGGGATAACCCCCATTCGCTGATCCAGCTTGAACTGGAGCAGAGCGGCACTCTGCAACTGGAGCGTCATCAGGGGCAACTGACCCTCTGGTTGGCCCGCGCTGTGCCCTGGCATCAGAGTGGCGAGGCGATCCGTCGCGCCATGACCCTCACTGCGGCTGCGCAAGGACCGGCACTGCCGGTGCGCAGCGGCTGGCTGGGGGAGGATCAGCTGATCCTCTTCGTCACCCTGGATGAGCGGGCCGTGACTCTGCCCCAGCTCCATCAGGCAGTGACCACCCTGACACGGCTGCAGCGAGAGGTGCTGGCGTCATGAGTCGGATCACTGCCGCGCATATCGGTATCGAGCAGCTCAGTGCCATTTCTCTTGACGATCAGGAGCGAAGCCTGCCGGGGCGTTATGCCCTGTTGCCCGATGGCCAGTCCATCGAACCCCATATCAGCCGCCTCTACCCCGAACGGCTGGCGGATCGGGCGCTGCTCGATTTCGCCACCCCGGATCGCGGCTTTCATGACTTGCTGCGACCGGTCGATTTCAATCAGGCGATGCAGGGGCTGCGCAGTGTGCTGGCAGAAGGGCAGAGCCCCGAGTTGCGAGCGGCCGCTGCACTGCTCGAACAGATGCACGCCGATGAACAACTGATGCAGATGACCCTTCATCTGCTGCACAAGGTATGACCATGGTGCTTACGTCACAGCAGCAGGATGCGCTGCTGCTCACCGGCTGGTTGCAACTGCAATATGGCCACCCTGAAAAGGCGTGCGTCCTGCTGGCCGCCCTGTTGCAGATCCACCCCGACCATCAGGGAGGGCGACGGACCCTGCTGGTGGCGCTGCTCAAACAGGGGGAGGGGGAGGCGGCGCTGGCCTATGTCGATCAGCTGATGCAGCAAGGGGAGGCCGACGGCCCGCTCTGGCTCTGCCGCAGCCGGGCCTGCCAGTTGGCAGGGCGGCTGGATGAAGCCCGTTTTGCCTATCAACAATACCTCGAACTGGAAGAGCAGAATGAATCAACGCTCCCTTGAGTTGCTGCGCCGGATAGGCGAGCGCAAGGACATCATGCTGGCGATCCTGCTGCTGGCCATCGTCTTTATGATGGTCTTGCCGCTGCCGCCGGTGGCCCTCGATATCCTGATTGCCATCAACATGACCATCTCGGTGGTACTGCTGATGATGGCGGTTTATATCAATTCGCCACTGCAGTTCTCCGCCTTTCCGGCGGTGCTACTGATCACCACCCTGTTCCGGCTTGCCTTGTCGGTGAGTACCACCCGGATGATCCTGCTGCAGGCCGATGCGGGGCAGATTGTCTACACCTTCGGCAACTTCGTGGTGGGGGGCAATCTGGTGGTGGGGATCGTCATCTTCCTCATCATCACCATCGTCCAGTTTTTGGTGATCACCAAGGGTTCGGAGCGGGTCGCCGAGGTGAGTGCCCGCTTCTCCCTCGATGCCATGCCGGGCAAGCAGATGAGTATCGACGGTGACATGCGCGCCGGGGTGATCGACGTGCACGAGGCGCGGGATCGCCGCGGGGTCATCGAGAAGGAGAGCCAGATGTTCGGCTCCATGGATGGCGCCATGAAGTTCGTGAAAGGGGACGCCATCGCGGGCCTCATCATCATCTTCGTCAACATCCTAGGTGGCGTCACCATAGGGGTAACCCAGAAGGGGTTATCCGCCGCCGATGCGCTGCAGCTCTACTCCATCCTGACGGTGGGTGATGGCATGGTCTCCCAGGTGCCGGCGCTGCTGATCGCCATCACCGCGGGGATCATCGTTACCCGGGTCTCCTCCGAAGAGTCTTCCGATCTGGGTACCGATATCGGCGCCCAAGTGGTGGCCCAGCCCAAGGCGCTGCTGATAGGTGGTCTGCTGCTGGTGCTGTTCGGGTTGATCCCGGGCTTCCCGATGATCACCTTCTTTGCGCTGGCGGCCATCGTCACGGCAGGCGGTTATTTTATCGGCTTGCGTCAGCGCAAGGCGCAGAGCAGCAACAGTCAGGATCTTCCAGCCGTGCTGGCGCAAGGGGCGGGAGCCCCCGCCGCCCGCAGCAAGCCAAAACCGGGCAGCAAGCCGCGGGGCAAGCTGGGGGAGAAGGAGGAGTTCGCCATGACGGTGCCGCTCCTGATCGATGTGGATGCCGCTTTGCAGGCCGAGCTGGAGGCGATTGCCCTCAACGACGAACTGGTGCGGGTGCGCCGCGCCCTCTATCTCGATCTCGGGGTGCCCTTCCCGGGTATTCACCTGCGTTTCAACGAGGGGATGGGGCCCGGCGAATACCTGATCCAGCTGCAGGAAGTACCGGTCGCCCGCGGTCTGCTGCGACCGGGCCATCAGCTGGTGCAGGAGAGCGCCTCCCAGCTCGATCTGCTGGGGATCCCCTACGAAGAGGGGGCGCCGTTACTGCCGGGACAGCCGACTTTGTGGGTCGCTAATGAACATCAGGAGCGGCTGGAGAAGTCACGGCTGGCCAGCCTCACCACCGATCAGGTGGTGACCTGGCATCTATCCCATGTGCTGCGGGAATATGCCGAGGACTTTATCGGCATTCAGGAGACCCGCTACCTGCTGGAGCAGATGGAGGGGAGTTATGGCGAGCTGGTCAAGGAAGCGCAACGCATTATCCCGCTGCAGCGAATGACCGAAATTTTGCAGCGGCTGGTGGGGGAGGATATCTCCATCCGCAACATGCGCGCCATCCTCGAGGCGATGGTGGAGTGGGGCCAGAAAGAGAAGGATGTGGTGCAGCTCACCGAGTACATCCGCAGCAGCCTCAAGCGCTACATCTGCTACAAGTACGCCAACGGCAACAACATCTTGCCTGCCTATCTGCTCGATCAGCAGGTGGAGGAGCAGATCCGCGGCGGCATTCGCCAGACCAGTGCGGGCAGTTACTTGGCGCTCGATCCCACCATTACCCAAAGCTTCCTCGATCAGGTGCGCCATACCGTCGGTGATCTGGCCCAGATGCAGAACAAACCGGTGCTCATCGTCTCCATGGATATCCGCCGCTATGTGCGCAAGCTCATCGAGGGGGATTACCATGCCCTGCCGGTGCTCTCCTATCAGGAGCTGACCCAGCAGATCAATATCCAGCCCCTCGGGAGGGTTTGCCTGTGAGGGGGGACCTGTTAACTACAGACCCCCTGATCCCCTGGCTGCAGGCCAGGGGAGTGGCGGTGGCCCCTCACCATCTGGGGGCAACCCCCATCCAGCTCGGCCACGCTTTCTGCTATCGCCAAATTTATCTCGCCTGGCGCTTTGATCCTGCGACCCGACGGGTCTGGATCCTGCTGGTGCGCCGAGAGGGGGAGCGGGCCGGACTGGCCAACCCCTTTGCCGCCCTTTATCTGCTGGCAGAAGCCACTCTGGCTGTACTCGGGCCGGGCCATTACCTCTACGGCAACGTCGATGTCTTTCGAGGCAGTAGCCTGAGTAGTGACCGGCTTGGCCGATTCTACTTGCGCTGGACGGGAGCCAGTGAACCCGAGCCCGGCTGGTTCATGCTGGCGGCCGAGCAGGTCTGTTCACTGCGAGATATGCGAAAACGACAAAAGCACGGCCTTGCGTGACAGGCATGTCCAAAGGGGCCTCATAGAATAGGAGCCAAGATGAAACAACCGCGTTTTGCCGACCATAGCGAGACCATTTCGCAGGCAGAGCAGGCGATTGCCGACAGCGATCACCGCAACGCTCTGTTGCAAGAGATGCTGGCTGGTCTAGCCCTCTCGGATCAGACCTGTCAGCTGCTATTCGATGCGCCGACCGAGCAAGTGGCCGTGGCCGAGCAGGAGTTGCTGGCTGAGATCCAGCGCAGACAGGCGTTACTGCCGGCCCAGCCGGGAGAGGGCCGCAAGAGTCGCCGTCCCACCATGATGCGCGGACTGATGATTTAAGGAGTCGTGATGAGCACTATCCCTGACTACAACACCAACCCTGGCGCATTCGTCGGCTGGCTTGATGGGCAAGCGCTGGACGCATTGCCGGGCCATAAAAACCCCAAGTTGACCGAACTGGTCGAGCTGCTCAAGGGCAAGATCACCATCAGTGCTGACTCATCGACTGCGCTGACCAAAGAGCAGTTGGAGAAGTTGCTGGCTGCCTATCTGACGGATCCCGCCTCGATCAACGGGGGTTGGGCGATGGGCCAGTTCCAGGGGGGGCAAGATGCGGCCATTGCCGCCATCAAGGGGATGATCGAGCGGGGAGCAAAACAAACCCCGCCAGTCACCCACTGGACCGTCCCTGAATTTATGCTGCTTTCCCTCAGTGCGCTGACCATGGATCGCATCGATGACGATCTCATCACGACCTTTACCGGGGTGATGGCGTTTCAGGACAACCAGCGTAAAGGGCTGCGGGACGAGCTGGCAGAGATGACCGGTGAGCTGAAGATCTACGGGGTGATCCAGTCCGAGATCAACAAGGTGCTCTCTGCGGCATCAAGCCAGACCTTCAACACCGATTTCAATCTGATGGATTACAAGCTCTATGGCTATCAGTCTCAGGCCAAATTTATGGAAGGGGCCGAGTACAAACTGTTGTCAAAAATGTTTACCGATGAGCAAGTGAAAAAAGCACAACAAGATTTCACCAATGCTGACAATGAGCTTAAGCGTTTAAACGCGATATTGGAGCCGATTCGTTCGGGTCGTGCTAGCTCCATTAGCTCGGAGGTCATTGAGGCTGGCGAAAAATTAGATGGAGCACAGGCTGAGTACGACAGTAAAAAAGCCATTCTGGAGCAGGTCGTAGCCAAGCAGCGTATCACCGTTAAAGAGTTCCTGGAAAGTGACCAGAAGAAGAGCGGCGCGATGAAAAATATCGAAGCCAGCTACAGCTATAACAAGGACAACAACAAGCTTGGCAACTTCTCCACCAGCGTGAGCGATCGTTCTCGCCCGCTCAACGATCAGGTCAGTGAAAAGACCACCCGCCTCAACGACGTCAGCTCGCGCTACAACGCCGCCATTGAGGCACTCAACCGCTTTATCCAGAAATACGACAGCATCATGCGCGACATTCTTGGCGCAATTTGAGGAGAGATCATGCAGACCGACACCACCCTGACCCCGGAATATGAAGCAGAGCTGGAAGCCTTTATCGCTGACGGTGGCACCCTGGCCATGCTGCAGGATATCTCGGGCGACACCCTGGAGCAGCTCTATGCCTTGGCCTTTGGCCAGTATCAGGCCGGCAAGTGGGAGGATGCTCACAAGATCTTCCAGGCCCTCTGCATGCTGGATCACTACGAGCCGCGCTATTTCCTCGGGCTGGGTGCCTGCCGTCAGGCGATGGGGGAGTTTGAAACGGCGGTTCAAAGCTACAGCTTTGGCGCCATGCTCGACCTGAAAGATCCCCGTTTCCCGTTTCATGCTGCCGAGTGTCGGCTGCAACAAGGTGATTTGAACGGGGCCGAGAGTGGCTTCCACTCGGCCCGACTGCTGGCGGACACAGATCCCCAGCAGGCAGACCTGGCGGCAAGCGCCAAGGTCATGTTGGAAGCCATCGCAATCAGAAGGGATCTGCAAGATGAACCCGATCAGCAATGAAAGACAGGTTTCCCCGCTGGGAAACACAGGTGATGTTGCGGGCCTGGTGCCCGTAACCCAACCTCGCAGTGAAACACGGCTCGATGCCGCCACGGTGCAAGTCACCGGTCAGGCCCGCAAGTCAGGGGTCTCGCTAAACGCACCATTGGCGGTAAGCAATAGCCAGGTCAGTGCGCAGCAACTTGGTGAAATCGGCAAGTTGGTGGCTTCGGTGAAAGAGAACACCCGCTTGATTCTGCCGCACACCACCGGGTTGGTGACCGCAGCCTTTACCTCGCCTGAAGCGTTCGAGATTGAGCTGGGCAAGCTCACCAGCGATCTGGAGAAGACCCAGACCAAGCTGAAGCTTGATGATATCCGACAAGCTCGCACGCTGAACGAGAAGAAGATCGGCGAGAACCAGGCGAAGATCAAAGAGGCAGAAGAGAGTGCTCAGGAGGCCAAGAAGGCCGGTATCTTTGGCAAAATTTTTGGCTGGATCAGTGCCATCGCCTCGCTGGTGATCGGTGCCATCATGGTGGCAACCGGGATTGGTGCTGCCGCCGGTGCCCTGATGATCGCAGCTGGCGTCGTTGGTGTGGTCAACATGGCTGTGCAGCAGGCTGCCGCTGATGGCCTTATCTCCAAGGAGGTGATGGAGAAGCTGGGGCCAGCCCTGATGGGGATAGAGATTGCATTGGCAGTGATTTCGGCCGCAGTCAGTTTCGGCGCGACCATTGGCGGTGCGATTGCCAAACTGGGCGCCAAGATTGGTGGCAAGGTTGCGGATGTTACCGCCAAAATCGTTGCCAAGGCGGGTGAAGTGGCCGCCAAATTTGGTGCCAAAGCAACCGCTGAAGCGGTGAAAGTGACCAGTCAGGTGGCGAAAGTGGCCAAGATGGCCACCCAGGGTGCCGATATCCTCATTGATGTGAGCAGTGGCGTGGCCAAAACGGTCCAGTCGGCGAAAGAGTCCGAGTCGCTCGATGCTCAGGCTGATCTTGCCTTGAGCAAGAGCGAGATGACCGAGTTGCAAGGGGTCATCGACAAGCTCAAGGAGGCGATAGCCCAGATGATCGAGGCGTTCCAGCAGACCATGGAGATGATCTTCCAGATGATCAATGCCAAGGGCGACATGATGAACAACCTGGCCCGCAGACCTGCCGCTATCTAAGGAGTACCGACCATGATTAACAGTGATTATGCAAATGGCGTGACCCGTACCGCCGCGCTGACCGAGGTGCAGGCCGGTGAGGCGCAGCAGGTTCGCAGTGCGACCACTGCCCATGAGGCCGCCGCTTCGACCCGTTCGCAAGGGGCAGAGAACAAGAGCGTTCCTACTCTGCCACGTCCCTCCATTCCCTTCGATACCAAAGGGGTGACCCAGATGGTTGCGCAGCTGGACAGTGCGATGGATATGATGTCCTTGCTGTTCAAACTGGCCCGTCAGGCCCGTGAGGAGGGGTTACAGGTTCGGGATATCGAGAACAAGCTGGTCATCAGCAACCAGCAGGCACAGGTTGACGAGATGCGCCACGGCGCCAAGCTGATGATCGCTATGGCGGTGGTCTCCGGCGTGATGGCGGGGTTCTCTGCCATTATGGGCGGGATCAGCCTGGGCAAGGGCGCCAAGACTATCAAGCAGCAACAATCCCTTGATGGCAAGATTGCCGGTCGCGAGGCCTTGATTGACGCCAAGGTTGATAGCTTGAGCAAGCAGGGCCAACAGGTTGACCGCGCTGATGTGGGCAAAGTCTGGAAACAGGATCAAGTTGCAGACAGTAATGCGAGCCGATTGTTGGACAAGAAATTTGCTCGCACTTCCGAACGGGGTCAGGTGTTCAACACCGTAACCCAGTCTGTGGGGCAAATGAGCAACTCTGCGGTGCAGGTGGCGCAGGGTGACAGCCAGGCCAATGCGAAAGAAGACGAGGTCGAGGCGACCATCAGTCAGACCGAGAAGCAGAAGGCCGAGGACAATATGTCCTTCAATGCCAACTTTATGAAAGATCTGCTGCAACTGATGCAGCAGTATTCCCAGAGCCAGAATCAGGCCTGGAAAGCGGCATTCGGCGTTGCATAAACGCCATGGCAATCAAGGCGCCCACTGGGGCGCCTTTTTGTTTTCCGGCCATTTTTCTTAAAAGTGCCGCCCTTGAGTGACAGCCTGCATGGCGGTGGCAGGCTAACATCTCTTCCTCTCTGCTGGAGGAAATCATGGATGTAACTGTCATCATCAATCGACTGCTCGCTGAATTTGCCACCAAATATGGTTTGCCATCCCTGGCTCTGAATCAGGAGGGGGTTGCGGCGCTCTGCTTTGACGAGCAGTTGCAACTCAGCCTGATCCTGGTGCCGGAGCGGGATCAACTGGTGTTGCAGGCCGACGTGGCCGAGCTGTATCAGGTGGGCGAGGGGATTTTCCGTCAATTGGCCAGCTTCAATCGTCACTGGTATCAGTTCAATCTTCACTTCGGCTTCGATGAAGAGAGTCTGACGGTGCAACTCTATCGCCAGATGGCGGCAAGTCGGTTGACCCTGGCGTACCTTGAAGAGAGTCTCGCCAGCATGCTGGAGCATGCCGAGTTCTGGCAGGAGTTGCTGCAACCCGGTACTCGGGAGGCAGGCAGCAGTGATCAGGTGATGGGAGTGCGGGTATAACCATGAAGATTCAGGAATCACAAGGCGCGCTGGCCCTGCATGGGGCAGAGGCGGGCAAGGTGGGGGCATTTGCAGGCAGAACCGTGAGTGCCCGGTCAGCCAATGCGAGCCAGGTTCCCCTGTCGGCACTGCTGCGACGCTCCATTACCCTCAATCAGGTCCAGGAGCTGGTGCTGCAGCGACTGCAACAGGGTGAGCACACACCGCTGAGTGAACGGCGGATCCGGGTGTTATGAGAGGTCTGCTGCTACTGATGCTGTTGGCCATGCTGGCCGGTTGTGTCACCACCCCGGAGCTGAAGCCATCGCAACAGCAACTCAAGGGTGAGGTGCATTTCCCGCAAACCTTGCCACGTCCAGCGACAGTGGAGGTGGCTGTGCTCAGCGTGATCGGGGGGCGTCCGTTGCAAGTGGCAGCCACCCGTTATGAGGTGACCATGCTGCCATTGCTGTTTGATCTGCGTTTGACCCCTCTGCAACTGGCGGAAGGGGAGATCTATCTGCGTGCCCGCTTGCGATTTATGGATGGCACCGCGGTACAGGCTATGAGTCAGCAGAAAGTTTTTAAGATTTTTAATGACAAAAAAATGGTTATTCAATTGCAGCCAAAAGCTTGTTATCCACAATGTCAGTAATGATTGTGTTTAAATAAAAAGCCTCAAATCAATCATTTATTAATTTGTCAGTTAAGATTGAAGGTTTCTTTTTGTAACGAAGTATCTTTTGCTGTAAGCACACCATTAAGTATGAGTCGTTGCACTGGATAAATAGTGTGTTAGCTCTAATTTTAGGCTGGTTTTTCTGCTTGTGACTGTTGTAGGATCCCCCCTCATTTCAATGGTGATTAATTTTTGAATTCACCAGCGAATGACTTGATTACAAAATAATAAATAAAAATAACAGCAATAATAAAGCACCCGAGAGCGACCCGCTTCCGGAGGTGTTACTGGTACTACACGCAGATTCAGGAAAATAAAACATGAAGGGCATTACTACCTTAACCATCCCCTCATATGAGCGAGGCGTGGCGCGGCTTCTGAGGTATGATCGCCATCCTTGACCAGCTAATACCCAACAGACTATCCCCATGTTTAACCACGAACTAATCCTCAACCACATCGACGATATATTTGGACAGGACATGCATGCTAAGCGTGTTCTTTCCCTCGCCAATGCTACCCTCGGGGTTATCGAGTCAGGTTCACTGGCCATCCACGCCATCGGTAGTGGCCTCTCCTTGGCCAACGGTCTCGAACGTAAACATGCGGTTAAACAGGTGGATCGCCTGCTCACTAACACCAAGCTCAATGTCTGGAGCCTCTTTGACGATTGGGTGCCCTATGTGGTCGGTGAACGTACCGAGATCGTAGTCTCCATGGACTGGACCGAATTCGATGCCGATGATCACAGTACCTTGGTTATCAGCCTGCAAACCAACCACGGTCGCAGTACTCCGCTGCTGTGGAAAACCCATCGGAAATCGTTGCTCAAAGGGCAACGCAATGCCCATGAGAAAGAGCTGCTCACCAAGCTCAAGCAGACGTTGCCAGAGGGTATCTTCGTGACGGTAGTAGCTGACCGCGGCTTTGGTTACATGGAGCTGTTCGAACGCCTGGAGCAAGAGCTAGGCTTTGCTTATCTCATTAGATTTAAAGGAAATGTTTTGGTTGGTTACCCTGGTGTAGAGCAGGTTCCAGCTCGGGACTGGCTAACGCCGACCGGGCGCACCCGAACCCTCAAAGCGGTGGAGCTAACTGGGCAGCGACAGCCTGTCGAACGGGTCTATTGTTGTCATAAGAGTGGCATGAAAGACGCGTGGTTTCTGGCCAGTAACCGGACCGACCTGAGCGCCGCCAAGGCGTTGCAACTATACGGCCAGCGCTGGGGTATCGAGACCAGTTTTCGTGATATCAAAGATTACAAATTCGGCATGGGTATGGGAGATGTGCACATCAGTAATCCGGTCCGGCGCGACCGACTGTTTTTATTCAGTGCCCTGGCCATCGTCTTGCTGACGCTGCTGGGTAAGGCTGGAGACAGTGTCGGTCTAGAGAGAACGATCAAGGTCAATACCAGCAAGAGCCGAACCTATTCGTTCTTTCGGCAAGGGGTCATCTATTACCAGTTGTTACCTAAAATGAAAGAAGCCAATGCGGTCTTGTTGATGGATAAATTTATCTACTACCTGAAGCAACACCGCTTATATACCCGCACACTTGGAATTATTTGAGTCTCTAAAAATGAGGGGATCTCTGAGCATTACTACCACAGAGAAGGGCGATATGGCCCTGCTCCAGTGGTGCATGTCTGCTTTTAACGTTATCGAACATCCGCAAGAGGGAATTTATATTCTCCTGGAAGGATCGATGAAGTGGCAGGACTGTACCGATACCTATGAATTATCCCCCAACGAACTTCTGTTCGTGCGCCGTGGCAACTACGCGGTCTGTACCGGTGACGGCCCCTGCCGCCTGCTTTGGCTACCTCTGTCAAACTCCTTTTTGCAAGGCTTCTTGCAACGTTTCGGTTCACTGCTGAGTGAAGTCCCCCGGCTGGAGGGGATGGCCCCCACGCTGTTGCCGTTTCACTCATCCCCCTTGCTGACCCAATGTATTCAGGGGCTGCGCGGGTTGACCGAACATGAACATCCCCCCGCACTGGCCCAATTACGCACCGAAGAGTTGCTGTTTCTGCTCGCTTTTGGCGAACAGGGGCCTCAACTGATGTCTATTTTGCGCCAGCTGAGCAATCGCCAGGTCGAGCGGTTGCAACAGTTTATGGAAAAGCATTATCTGATGGAGTGGAAGCTCAGCGAATTCGCCAAAGAGTTCGGTATGGGATTGACCACTTTCAAGGAGCTGTTTGGCTCGATATATGGTGTTTCTCCACGCGCCTGGATCAGTGAAAGGCGAATCCTTTTCGCTCATCAGTTATTACTCAATAGTGAAATGAGCATCGTCGATATTGCGATGGAGGCCGGTTTCTCCAGCCAATCCTATTTTACCCAGAGTTATCGTCGTCGTTTTGGCTGTACGCCAAGCCGTGCCCGACACGGCACAGATTAACGCCGGACTAAAATAATCTGACGTTTTTTATAAGCCGCGGAGCGAGGCAATGGATAGAATAGCCAGCATATCGAAACATCATTCCATTATTGCCCGCAGCAAGATGAGCAAGGCATAGCATGAGTCAGCAAGATCACCATTCACCTAACCAGGGCCTGTTTGCAGGTCGTCGGGTTACCGTTGTCCAGCCAGATACCCTGAGTCGGGATCGTCTGGTCGGCCAGCTGTCCGTGCTCCGTTATCAGGATGCCGGCGTGATCACTTCGCAGCAGATGGCCCTGTTGCAACGACTGTTGCCAAGAACCCGACTGGAGAGTCTGTTGGGCTCCATCTGGTTTCAGCGCCGTCTAGATGCCGCGCTGGCCGTCTCGCGTGAGGAGCTGCAACAGATCTTGCGTCTGGCAGGCAGCGAGCGTTGTGACTGGATGCAGCAGCTGGGGGACCGTATCAATCTGGCGGATCGTCCCTTGCTGTGGCACTGGGTGCTCTATCCCTTGCACCGCTGGTGGGTTCAGCGTCTTGAACCACTTTACGGCGCCTGGCTTAACGAACTGGAGCAGTTGCAGGTGATGCGCCGCCAGCTCAATGCCCAGGCTGTGTTCTGGCAGACCGTGGTCGATGTACCGGCGGATCTGGAGAGCCGGATCGCCGATCAGCTTGAGCAGTTGAACCAGCGCGAGCAGGAGCTCACCCGGCTGCAGACTGATTGTGAGACACGTCTCCAGCTGGCCTGGCCTGCCTGGTATGCGCAAACGAGCAAGGAGGGGGACCCGGTTCACCTGATGCCGGTACCGCTTGAGCTCGGCACATTCTGGCATGCCCTGCAGGCTCTGCCCCATCAGGACGAGGCAGCCCTAACCCTGCATGAGTGGCTGGCCGGTCGGGGCATTGCCCTGGGTCAGGATCACTTCTACTGGCAGCCTCCTGCGCCCTAGATAGCCCGAGGAACTATGCAAACGCTACTGAATCGATTGGCCGCAAACCTTGGCCAAGGGCCTTTTATTGCCGACGCACAGGGAAAGTACCATCTGCGGATCGATGGTTATCCCCTCTTTCTGACCCCCAGAAACGGTGAGTTGTTGCTGAGCACCCCGCTTGCAAGCAGCCAGAGGAATGACGCTGAGGCCCATGATCCGGCGCTGCTAAAGCGTCTGTTGCAACAGGTGGTGGCCTGGGGCCGTCATGCCCCCCATGCCCTGGTGCTGGATGATCTTGGCAATTTGCAGCTGGAGGCGCGGCTCGCGCTGGAGTGGCTCGATGAGGCGCTGCTGGCGGAGCGCCTGAGCCAGCACATCGCCCTGCTGGAGCGGTTGGAACCCCAATTGACCGAGGCCGCCTTGGCCCCCCAATGGAGACAGATGATATGGCACCCTTGAGTGTGCAACCCCTGCTGCGTCCCCTGTTGTGGATCTGCCTCGCCGTGATGGCGTGGCAGCGTCCCGCCATGGCACAGGAGCTGGACTGGGTGCCCATGCCTTACAGCTATGTGGCAGAAGGGGAGAGTCTGCGCGACGTGCTGGTCAACTTCGGTGCCAACTACGAGGTCTCCGTGGTGGTCAGCGACAAGGTAAACGATCAGGTCAACGGTCAGTTTGAACATGACGAGCCGCTCGCCTTTTTGCAGCAGCTCTCCTCCCTCTACAACCTGGTCTGGTACTACGACGGTAATGTGCTCTACGTCTTCAAGAACAGCGAAGTGCAGTCCCGTCTCATCAATCTTGAGCAGACTGGCGCAGCAGAACTCAAACAGGCGCTGCAACGAGCCGGGATCTGGGAGCCCCGCTTTGGTTGGCGCCCCGATGCGGATAACCGGTTGGTCTATGTCTCCGGCCCGCCCCGTTACCTTGAACTGATCGAGCAGACCGCGCTGGCACTGGAGCAACAATCCCAGCTGCGCAGCGAGAAGACCGGGCCGCTGGCCATCGAGATCTTTCCCCTCAAGTACGCCTCGGCTACCGATCGCTCCATCCAGTACCGCGATACCGATGTGGCGGCGCCCGGTGTGGCAACCATTCTGGCCAAACTGCTGAGCGATGCTGGCGTGCAGATGGTCAACGGCGAGGGCAATAAAGGCGCCGCAGCCGCCTCCGGTCAGGCCATCGTGCAGGCCGATCCTTCCCTCAATGCGGTGATCGTGCGCGATGCTCCGGAGCGGATGGCGATGTACGGCAAGCTGATCGCCGCGCTCGACAAACCGGCGGCCCGCATTGAGGTGGCGCTCTCCATTATTGACATCAATGCCGAGGATCTCTCCCAGCTGGGGGTGGATTGGCGAGTGGGGATCCGCACCGGTTCCAACCAGCAGGTGATTATCAAGACCACCGGCGATCGCAAAGGAATCGAAGGGGGCGCCGCGCTCGGCAGTCTGGTGGACTCCAAGGGACTCGACTATCTGCTGGCCCGGGTCAATCTGCTGGAAAACGAAGGCAATGCCCAGGTGGTCTCCCGCCCGACCCTGCTGACCCAGGAGAACACCCAGGCGGTGATCGACCACAGCGAAACCTATTACGTGAAGATCAGCGGCGAGAGGGTGGCCGAGCTGCAGGGGATCACTTACGGCACCATGTTGCGGATGACGCCCCGGGTGATCCAGATGGGTGACAGACCCGAGATCAGCCTGAGCCTCCACATCGAGGATGGCAACCAGAAACCCAACAGTGCGGGGGCCGATGGCATTCCCACCATCAGTCGCACCGTGGTCGATACCATCGCCCGGGTCGGCCACGGCCAGAGCCTGCTGATTGGCGGTATCTACCGCGACGAGATGAGCGAGAACCTGAGCAAGGTGCCCTTCCTTGGTGACATCCCATATCTGGGGGCGTTGTTCCGTAGCAAGGACACCCAGACTCGTCGTTCGGTGCGGCTCTTTATCATCGAGCCTCGTCTGATTGATGACGGTATTGCCCACTATCTGGCCCTCGGCAATGGTCAGGATCTGCGAGCCGGGGTGCTCGGGGCTGATGAGATCTCCAATCAGAGTCTCTCTCTTGGCAAGGTGCTGGGGGGCGCGCAATGCCAGCCGCTGGCTGCAGCCCGTGACGTGCAGCAACTGCTGCGTCAGGGGGGCAAGAGCTCGTCTCTCACCCAGTGCCGGATGGGCAATGAGCTGGGGTGGCGTCTGGTCGAAATGAACAAGGATCAAAAATGTACACCGGCCGCCAGCTGGTGTGTGCAGGCGGGCAATGAGGGCGCGACCCGATGAGCTGGAAGTGCCGCGTATATCGCGGGCTCAACCGCGGGGTAGAAGTTCCTCTGCCGGAGGGGCGTCTGGTCATCGGTTCCGATCCCCTCAAGGCTGATCTGGTGCTGGTGGATGAGGGGATGGCCCCCGAGCATCTGGTACTGCTGGTGAATGGGGAAGGGATCACTCTGCAAGCCTGGGCGGACGGTATTACCCCGACTCAGGACGGTGTCGCCCTGACCGCGGGAGAGACGCTCAGGGCGGGGACGCGCCTAGAGGCAGGCCCGCTGCTCTGGAGCTTCTGTGACAACAGTCGTTCGCTACCCGAACAGCTGGAGGTACTGGCGGCGGTGGTTGCTCCTTCTCGTGCGCCGCGGCGGCGGGCAGCGGGCGCCGATGTCTGGATGGGGGTCCTCTGCCTGAGTCTGGTGGTCGCCGTGGTCTTGCTGCTCGGAACGGGCTGGTGGCATGGCGCCGACGAGAACGAATCCGCTCGTAGTGAGCAGGCATTGAAGCGCTTTCTGGCCGCACCAAACTACCGTCAGGTGGTGCTGAACAGCAGTGATCCCGAGCTGTGGCAACTCTCGGGTTACGTCGATGAGAACAGCGCGCGTCTTGCCTTGCAGCAGTATCTCGATAGCAAGGGTTTCAACTACCGGCTGGAGCTGCGCACCATGGAAGATCTGCGGCAGGGGGCCGGCTTTATCTTGCAGAAGCTGGGTTATGAACAGCTGCAGATCCGCAATGGCAAGGAGCCTGGCTGGCTCAAGCTCAGCGGTGAAATTCAGGGGCAGGATGGCAAATGGAGCACCATTGAATCTCTGCTCAAGCAGGAGGTACCCGGCCTGCTGGGGGTTGAGAATCAGGTACAGATTGCCGGGGCTTATCGCAAGCGCCTCGATGCCTTGCTGCAGGAGCAGGGGCTGGCTGGTGCATTGCGGGTGCGTGAGGCGGGTGGGCGACTCGAACTCTCCGGCCAGCTGGATGAGCGCCAACTTGGCCAGTTTCAGCAGGTCAACCAGCAGTTTCGCCGGGAGTTCGGTACACACCCGACGCTGGAGCTGATCAATCAGACCAGAACGCCGCGTCAGGATGAGCTGGAGTTCGACGTGCGCAGCGTCTCGTTTGGCCGGGTGCCTTATGTGGTACTGGCAGACAACCAGCGCTATCCGGTTGGGGGCGCAACTTCCAGCGGGGTGCGGGTGCTGGCTATTCGCCCCGATGCGGTGGTGGTGAGCAAGGGCAAGCAGCAATACATCGTCAAATTAAAAGGAGCCGAGCGGCATGATGACCAGTTTGGAAGCGCGACTGTCCGGCGCTGATCCCGCCTTTGCCCGTGAGCTGCATGAGCAGCTTGTTCAGGCGCAGGGTGAAGTGAAACGGCAACTGCTGCGCGGGGGAACCCCGCAACAGTATCGGGAGTGGCAACAACAGGCCGACGCCATCGAGGCGGGGCTCACGATCATTGGCAAGATAAAGGAGCACAACCATGGCTGAGATCTTTAAGTATGGAGAGAGTACCGCTACCAACACCCTCGATCAGGTGGCAAATAACCTTGCCGGGCAGGCTAATACTGCCAACGAGGATGTCAACAAGGCCATTGCGGCGATGGACAAAAACCCTGACAACCCGGCGTTGTTGGCCGAGCTGCAGCACAAGATCAACAAATGGTCGGTGATCTACAACATCAACTCCACCGTGACTCGGGCCATGAAAGACCTGATGCAGGGTATTTTGCAGAAGATTTGATGATGAACCCTCAACTCAAGCGACAACTGGCCGAACTTGCGCTGGCTGGTACCGGCCACCATTGCCATCAGGAGGCGGCCACTATCGCCGACTGGCTGGCGGGGGCGCCGGAGATGACCGAGTGTGTAACGCTCATTCGCCTCTCCTCCCTGATGAACCGGGGGGATTACCAGGCCGCTTTGCAGCTTGGTGGCGAGCACTGCACGCCGGATATCGAACCCTGGCTGGCACTGTGCGAGTGGCGGCTTGGTCAGCAGGAGGCGCTGGTTGCACGATTGCTGCGACTGGAACAGAGCGGTCAGCCAGCCTTGCAACAGTTTGCCGCAGGCCTGCGCGAGCAGATGACCTCATGAAAATTGAAGGCAGCGATCAGCTGGGGGGAGAGCAGCCGCTGCGTCAGCCCCCCCCGCCCGAATCCATGGCCCAACGCCAGTTTGAACGACTGCTGGCCAAAGCCCCCGAGCCGGATCTGTTCGAACGCTGGCAACAGGGGGCACCCCTTGAGGGTTTGCTGGCCGGTGTGGCGCCAGCCGCCAAGCGTGAACTGCTCTGGCAGATCTACCAACAGGGCGACAAACCGGCGCCGGAGATTGGCAAGCAACTGTTTGCCCCGGTCACCGACAAGCTGATCGCGCGTTTTGGCGAGCGTCAGTCGCCGGTGGTGGATGCCATCGATCTGCCGGAGCTGCGAGCCACCATGCGGGAGTTTGATCCCTTGGCGTCGCGGCGGGAGAAGGTGTTGCTGAACTTGTTGAGCGAGCTCAGGGACGGGCAGGGCGCTGTGCCCGCGGGGCATCAATTTCTCGATGCACTGGCCCGGCGCGAGCTGATGACCCTGATCCCGCTCAGCGGCATGGTGGACAATCTGATGCGCAATTCGCACAAACTTGATCTGGAGGCGTGATGGAAATTGCACAGTCTGCCCAGGCGGTGGTAACCAGCCTGGATGAGTTGAAAGCGGTGGATCTCTCCTCGCCCCATGTCGCCAGTTTTGAACAGGCGATGGGGAGCACATCCCAGGGGATGGGGAGCTCCCTGCTCGGGGAGCTGGGGGAGTTGAAGCAGCAGTTTGTCGAGGCCAAACAGAGCCTGCAAGCCGAGCTGGCCACCCCGGGGGATGATCCCAACAGCCTGATGCAGATGCAGTGGTCGCTGATGCGGATCACCATGCAGGAGGAGCTGATTGCCAAGACAGTGGGCAAGATGAGCCAGAACGTAGAAACCCTGTTGAAGACCCAGTGAGGTAGTGTGAAGAGATCGATGCTGATGGGGGTGCTTGGCGCCTCGTTGCTGCTCAGTGGCTGCAAAGTGGAGCTCTATACCGGGGTCACTCAGAAAGAGGGTAACGAGATGCTGGCGTTGCTGCAAACCGAGGGGATCGCCTCGGACAAGCAGCCGGACAAGGATGGCCGCATCAAGCTGCTGGTGGAGGAGTCCGACGTGGCGCAGGCCATCGAGACCCTCAAACGCAAGGGCTATCCAAAAGAAAGCTTCTCCACCCTGCAGGATGTGTTTCCCAAGGATGGCCTCATCTCCTCGCCCACAGAGGAGCGGGCTCGCCTCACCTATGCCAAGGCGCAGGAGATCTCCAATACTCTGTCGGAAATAGACGGCGTGCTGGTGGCTCGTGTCCATGTGGTGCTGCCGGAGGGCAATGAGGGGATCAGCAAGAAACCCTCTCCCGCATCGGCCTCGGTCTTTATCAAACATGCGGCGGATATCCAGCTCGATACTTACATTCCGCAGATCAAACAGCTGGTCAACAATAGTATCGAGGGGCTCGCCTACGACCGGATCAGCGTGGTGCTGGTGCCCTCGGCGGATGTGCGCCAGAGCCCGCTGATGCCGCGCAATACCTCGCTCTTCTCCATTGAAGTGAGCGAAGGTTCAAAGTGGCGGCTGGGCGGCTTGATTGCCCTGTTGCTGGCGTTGGTGGTGACCAGCAACCTGGCGCAATACATGTGGCACCGGAGCCGGAGTCGCGGATGACGGTCGGTTTGACCCCCTATCAGCTGCGCTTTTGCCCGGCCAGTTACCTCCATGAGGCGCACCTGCCCTCATCCTGGGCGCAGGTGCCGAAACTTTTTCCCGAGTGGCGGACGCAGCCAGCCAGTAACGGCGCCCTGCTCGAGGCGCTGGCGCTGGGGATTGGCTATGAGATGCCCGCGCCACTGGGGGGATTGGCGCTGTTTCCCCAAAGTGAGTTGGTGCTGTTGTTGCGCCGTTTGGGGGCCGTGCTGCACGGAGAGGCGATCCGTCGCTGTCTGCTGGCACCGACGCTGCGCCAGATCATCGCCTTGCTGGGGGAGGAGGGGCACAGAGCCGTACTCTCCCAGCTCGACTTGTTGATTGGACCCTGGCCCGCTGGCTGGCAGCAGCCTCTGCCCGCTCAGCTCGATGAGGGGGGGCTGGAAGAGGCTGGTTTGCAGTTCTGGCTGGCGGCGGCCGGGGAAGGCTACCCCGACTGGGCTCGCCGTCTCACCCTGCGACTTCCCCCAGCGCCACCCGGGCCATCATGGCCTTTGGCGGCTGACCAGCTGCCACTGGCCCGGGCGCTTTGTCTCAAGATTGCCAAACAGGTAACCCCCCAATGCTGCCATTTGTTGAAATAAAGAGTGACCATCTGCAACTGGCGCCAAGCCAGCGTATTTTGCGTAGCCAGGATTACCTCTCCTACCTGAGTGCACAGGATCTGGTAGAGGCCGCCCGGGCCCAGGCGGCCGATATTGTGGCCGAGGCCCGCGCCGTCTATGAAGAGCAGAAGAGCCTTGGCTGGCAAGCCGGGATTGACGAAGCCCGGCGCGAACAGGCGGTGCTGATCCACCAGACCCAGTTGCAGTGCCAGGGGTACTATCGCACTGTGGAGCAGCAGATGAGCGAGGTGGTGCTGCAGGCGGTGCGCAAGATCCTGCACGATTACGATCAGGTGGCGCTCACCCTCAAGGTGGTACGAGAGGCTCTCTCGCTGGTGAGTAACCAGAAGCAGGTGACGATACGGGTTCATCCCGAGCAGGTGCCGGCGGTGCGTGACCAGATCGCCCGGGTGCACAAGGATTTCCCCGAAATTGGCTATCTCGAGATCTCCGCCGATGCACGCCTCGATCAGGGGGGCTGCATTCTCGAGACCGAGGTGGGGATCATCGACGCCAGCCTCGATGGCCAGCTGGAGGCGCTCTCCCTCGCCATGAGCTCGGCGCTGGAAAAGCGTGGTGAACAGCAGGCCCGACTCGCCGGGGCGAATACCGCGGTTGAATAAGGCGGCTGAATATATGGCCGGCTACGTGAGAGAACATTCATCTGACAAATCCCGCCGGTTGTTACCCGCCCAAAACAGAACCGCCCCGGAGATCCGGGGCGGTTTTTTTATTTAGCGATACCGAGATGAGTCGTGGACGACATAAGGGCTCAGCGATAGCGGCCACGTACCGAGCTGCTGGCGCGGCCGGCCATCTTGATCAAGCTCTGGCGGGTGTGCAGGTGGCAGAGCGCGACGCCGAGGGCATCCGCCGCATCCGCCTGCGGGGTGGCGGAGAGTTTCAGCAGATGGGTCACCATATGCTGCACCTGCTCCTTGGCGGCACCGCCAGTGCCGACTACCGCCTGCTTGATCTGGGTGGCGGAGTACTCGCTCACCGGCAGATAGGCGTTGACTGCGGCGACGATGGCGCTGCCACGGGCCTGCCCCAGCTTCAGGGCCGAGTCGGCGTTGCGGGCCATAAAGACCCGCTCGATGGCAAACTCGGTGGGTTTGAACTGGGTGATGATCTCGCATACCCCGTCATAGACCTGCTTGAGGCGCTCCGGCAGCTCGCCGCAATCGGTGCGGATGCAGCCAGAGCCCAAGTATTCGGCCTTGCCGCCCACGACCCGGATAACCCCGTATCCGGTGATCCGCGAACCCGGATCGATGCCCAAAATAATGCTCATGGGTGTTGATTGCTCTAAACGCGAGTGATGGCCGCCAAGATAGCAAACTGTGGCCCGTTTGGCTGTATGTCCCGGGTCAAGCGGGCAAAGATTGGCCAGCCTGCGTCGGGCGTGGCTACCCGTTGAACAATTCTATGGTGTCGCCATCCTGCAGGCTGCCCGCGCCACGCACCACCACCCGATCCCCCTGCTTGAGGGCGCCGCTCACCGCCACCTGCTGGCTGTCGCCAAACAGCACGGTGACCGGCACCCGATTCACCTTGAGCGCTTTGCCGCTTCGCGCCACCTGATAGACCACGCTGCCATCGGTGCCGAGCACCAGAGCGTCACGGGGCAGCAGCATGCTCTGCTGATCCCCCAGTGGCAGGGCAACCCGTACCGGCGAGCCGATGATGAAGGTGCCCGCTTCCGGTTTGAGGCGCAGCTCGATCAGCCGCGATTTGGGATCGGCGCTGGCGGCCCGCTGGTAGTAGATGCCGTGACCGCTCAGCTGCTCCCCCTCCACCCGCAGCCGGGTTTGTGGCGCCAGCTGCTGTGCCCAGAGAATGGGGGCCTGCAGGCGGATATCCGGCTGATCCGGGTTGACCAGCTCCAGCGCCTGCTCGCCCGCGTCCACATGCTCGCCGGGTTGGATGAAGTGGTTGTTCACCACCCCGTCGAACGGGGCATAGATGTGGCTGCGGCGCAGCTGTTCTTCAATCTGGTTCACCTGTATGGCGGCCAGTCGCTCGGCCAGCGCGGCCTGCTCCACATCATAACTGGCCTTGTCGTACTGGCTTTGGGAGGCGCTCTTTTGCTGGTGTAGCCGGGTGATCCGCTGGGATTCGGCGCGGGCGAAGCGCAGGTTGCTCTGCCATTTCGCCTGCTCGGCGCGAGCCTGCTCCAGCGAGAGGCGCAGCGCTGCGCTGTCGAGGCGCAGCAGCTCGTCCCCTTTTTTGACCCGGTTGCCAAATTCGGCGATCCACTCCACCCGGCCGCTCACTTCGGCGCTGAGCGCCGCCTGCTGGCGACTCGCCACCGTGCCGCTGACCCAGATATTGGCGGCCGCATCCCCTTGGGTCACATCCGCCAGGGTCACCATCTTGCCCTGATCGGCCAATACCGGTAGCGCACTGCCTGCAATCAGCACAGCGCCAGCCAACATTCGGGTAATCATATGTGTCATCGATGAGCTCCTTGCTCAGGCCCGCTGGCGCAGGGGTTGTGGGATCGCCACCTGCTCCCCGAGACGCAGGAAGGCAGGCAACAGGATCAGGGTAAACAGGGTGCTGCAGCTCATGCCGCCGACAATGACGGTGGCGAGCCCGCGGTAAATTTCGCTCCCCTCGCTCGGGCTCAGCATCAGCGGCAGCATGCCGAAGATGCTGGTGAGGCTGGTCATGGCGATGGGGCGCATCCGGCTTTGCAGGGCATCGGCCACCGCCAGCTGACGGCTCATGCCGTCCCGCTCGGCGGTGCGGGTCTGATGCACCAGCAGGATGGCGTTGTTGACCACCAGTCCCAGCAGGATGACAAAGCCGATGATGGTGAGCAGATCCATCGGCAGCGGCACCAGCAGCCCGCTCAGTTGCAGTGCCAGCACGCCACCAACCGAGGCAAGGGGCAGGGTGAGCAGCACCAGCAGGGCATCCTTGAGAGAGGCAAACACCCCCCACAGCAGCACCAGCAGGATCACCACGGCGAACAGGAAGATGGTCCCCAGATTGTCGAGCGCCTGTTGCAGGCTGTCGGCGTTGCCGGCAATGCGCAGCTCGCCACCGGCGGGCAGCAGGGGGCGGATGGCGGCAAAACTGCGGTTTTTCAGGGTGTCGATCACCTGCTCCATGGTCATGCCCGCCGGGGGGGCTATCTGCAGGATGATGCTGCGCCGCCCATCGGCCCGGAAGATACTGGCCGGGCCCATGTCGTGCTCCACCCGCAGCAGCTCGCCAAGGGGGACGATGCGCCCGGAGGGGGTGGCCAGCGGCACTGCCCTCAGTTCGTCCGGATTGGCGGAGCTCTGCCCCATCAGCATGATGTCGAGCCGATCCTCGCCGTCGAAATACTCGCCAACCCGCAAGCCGTCGCCAAAGGTCTGGATGATGGTGGGCAAGGGCGTGCGATCCCAACCCACTTCGGCGAGACGCCGATCTTGCGGTACTAGTTTGAGCTCGGGGGCGGTGAAGTCGAGACTCGGCTCGGGCCGGATCTGTGCTCCCGGCAAGTCCTTGCTGAGGATCCCCATGCTGGCACGGGCCGCCTGATAGAGCTCGGGCAGGTTGCCTCCCTGCAGCAGCAGGGAGACGCCGTTCTCGCTGTCAAAGCCGCCAAACAGCGCCCCCTGACCGCCAAACACCCGGGTGTCGGGAATACCCACCAGCAGCTGTTTCATCAACAGGCTCTCCAGCTCCTTGATGCGGTTTTCGTCTTTGGGGCGCACGCCAATCTGGGCGCCCCCCGGGTAGCGCAAGATGTAGTAGTTCTTGAGGGCTGGCTCTTTCTCCCCCTTCATGTAGGGGGCGAGGCGTGCGATCAGGGTATCGATCACCTCTTCGCGCTGGGCCTTGAGGTTGACCCCGGGGGTGAAGTTCATCCAGACATCCACCGCGTCCCGTTTCACGTCCGGCAGATAGTCCATCTTGGGCAGCAGCGCCCAGGTGGCCAGGGCCGGCAGGCTCATCATCAGGGTAATGACCGTCCAGCGCTGGCGTGAGGTCGAGGTCCAGCGGATCACATGACGGGTAGTGCGCTGCCACAGCGACTCATAGGGATCGGTCAGCGTTTCACGCCCCATCCAGCGCGCCGCCACCGCGGGCAGCACGATGACGGCGACCAGCATGGAGACCGTCACGGCGCAGGCGATGGTGAGCGCCAGATCGGCAAACAGCTGACCCTCCACATCGTTGAGCTGCAGCACCGGCAGGAAGATAGCAACCGTGGTGAGGGTGGAGGCGACCAGCGCCGTCCACACCTGACGGGTACCTTCGAGCGCTGCCTCCGCCTTGCTCAAATCTCCCCGCTCGTGGCGCCGGTAGACTCTCCAGCACCACGATGGCGGCGTCGAGCACCATGCCGACGGCAAAGGCGATGCCCGCCAGCGAGATGATGTTGAGGGTGCGATCCATCACCTTGAGCAGGCAGAAGGTGAGCATGATGCTGATGGGGATGGCGAGGGCAATCATCAGGGTCGCCTTGAGCTGGCGCAGGAAGAGCCAGAGGATGGCGCAAGAGAGCAGCACCCCGAGCCCCAGGTTGGCAGTGACCATGCTGACGGCGCGATTGATGTAGAGGGAGGCATCGAACGACTGCTCCATGTGCAGCCCGACCGGCTCCAGCACCTCGCGGTTGAGCTCGTTCACCCGGGCCTTGATCGCCTCAAGGGATGCCAGGGCATTGGCGCCGTTCTCCTTGAAGATCTGGGCGGCGATGGCGGTATTGCCGTTCTGGATCCGCAGCACCGGGTTCTCTTCCCGGGCCACCCTTACTTCTGCTACATCCCGCAGATAGATGGGCAGGCCATCGCGCCAGTCCACCACCTTGTCCCCCAGCGTCTCGACATCATAGCGACCGGCGAAGCGCAGCTTGTACTCCCAGCGCCCGATGTCGAGGGTACCGGCCGACACGTCCCAGCCGGTGGTGGCGCGGCTGGCCAGCACCGGGATCTCCACTCCCAGCTCGGCGGCGCGGTAGGGGTCGAAGCGGATCTGGATCTGGCGCTCGTTGATCCCCTCGACTGCGACTGTCGAGACCCCTTCGATGCGCTCCAGCTCGGGTTTGACCCGCGCCTCGATCAGCGCCTGATGATCATCGATCACCCCTTTGGCGCCGGGCAGTTGCTGGATGAAGAAGAAGGTGAGGGTATCGTTGCTGCTGTAGTTGTTGACGTAGGGGCCGCCGATCTTGTCCGGCAATCCCGAAACCCGGTTCAGCCGCGAAATCACATCGAGCTGAGCCCGTTGCATGTCGGTGCCGAGGGCAAACTCCATGTCGATTTCGGTAAAACCGGGATAGCTGTTGCTGACAAGGCTCTTGAGTCCTTGCACCCCCTGCATCTCCTGTTCGATGGGGTCGGTGATCTCCGACTCCATCTCCTGGGGCGAGGCGGAACGCCAGCTCACCGAGATGTTGAGGTGTGGACGGTCGATGTCGGGGAACAGCTGGATCGGCAGTCCCCGGATGCTGAGCAGGCCCAGCAGGAAAATCAGCACGATCGAGACCGCCACCCAGATGGGGCGTTCGATCGCCGTTTTGGCGAGGTTCATTCACTCTTCCTGAGTTGTTGTTATCGGCCATTCCGCTGGCCTTGCTTCCAAAGCCCCTGCAACAGGGACTCAAGCATTTAACTGGAATTCGCCCGGCTTGTAAATGCATGGTTAACAAACAAAAAAACCGGCCACGAGGGCCGGTTTGGTACTGGTTTGCCAAGGGATCAGGCGGCGTGCTCGACCTTGTTTGGCTGCTTGTTTGCTTGCTGGGAGAAGCCTTCCAGCTCGCCCGGGGCGAAGTTGTCTACCTGAATGGCTTCGTAGCGCAGGGCATCGGCGGCCAGCAGTTTGTCCGCTTCGTCCTTGCTCAGGATGGAACCGGCCAGCGCAGCGGCAACCAGCTCCGGCAGCGCCAGTTTGCGGGGCAGTTTGCCCTCTTTTTGGGCCTGCACCAGCTTCTTCTCGTAGGGCTGCACGGCGACCATGGCCTGGAAGGCACGCTCCATCAGACCGACCGGATCTGCCTCGTCCTTGCCCACATAGCAGAGGGCGGTCAGACGGTCGCGGAACTCGCCCGGCTTCATCATGGCCAGGCAGATGGCGTGGCAGCGATCGTCGGCCGGCATCTTGTAACCGACGCCGAATGGGAACACCACGCGCTTGAGTACGGCACCCACCACCTTGTTCGGGAAGTTCTGGAAGAAGCCCTCGAACGCCTTGCCAATCAGGTAGAGGTTGCGCTCCACCGCGTACTGCACGAACGGCAAATCGGAGACCATACGGCCCTGATCCTCGTAGTGCTTGAGGGTGGCGGAGGCCAGGTAGAGGTGGCTCAGCACGTCACCCAGACGGGCGGAGATCATCTCCTTGCGCTTGAGATCGCCACCCAGCATCAGCATGGAGACGTCGGCGCACAGGGCCAGCCCTTTACTCATGCGGGACAGCTGCTTGTAGTAGCGGGCGGTTTCACCGGCTACCGGCGCGCTGTTGAACTGACCCAGGGTCAGCCCCTGGAACAGGGAGCCGAAGAAGTTGCCAGCGCCGAAGGCGATGTGCTTCATCAGCAGGGCGTCAAACTTCTCGAGACCGCGCTCCACGTCGGTGTCGGCTGCAGCTTCCAGCTCGGCAAAGACGTACGGGTGGCAGCGGGTAGCCCCTTGCCCGAAGATCATCAGGTTGCGGGTCAGGATGTTGGCCCCTTCCACCGTGATGGCGACCGGAATACCCATGTAGGCGTAGCCGGTGTAGTTTTTCGGGCCCAGCTGGATGGCACGACCGGCGTGGATGTCCATGGAGTCATCCATGATCTGACGCGCCATTTCGGTCATGTGGTACTTGGAAATCGCGGTGACGATGGCCGGTGCCTGACCCAAATCCAGCGAACCGGCGGTCATGCGACGGGCCCCTTCCAGCTGATAGGTGAGGCCGCCGATGCGAGCCAGCGCCTCTTGCACCCCTTCAAACTTGCCGATGGACATGCCGAACTGTTTACGCACGTAGGAGTAAGCGCCCACGGTGCGGCTCGCCATGTGACCGCAAGCGGTGCCCAGAGCAGGCAGCGAGATGCCGCGACCGGCGGAGAGGCACTCAACCAGCATGCGCCAGCCACGGCCGGCGTAATCCGGGCCGCCGATGATCCAGTCGAGCGGAATGAACACATCCTTGCCGAAAGTCGGGCCGTTCAGGAACGCCAGACCCATGGGGTAGTGGCGATCGCCGACGCGCACGCCGGGGTGGCTGGTGGGGATAAGCGCGCAGGTGATGCCGAGCTCTTCCTTGTCACCCAGCAGTTTTTCCGGGTCATAGAGTTTGAACGCAAGTCCCAGCACGGTGGCGCGTGGCGCCAGGGTGATGTAGCGCTTGTTCCAGTTGAGGCGAATACCCAGCACCTCTTCACCCTTGTGCATCCCTTTGCAGACGATTCCCTTGTCAGGAATGGCACCTGCATCGGAGCCCGCCTCCGGCCCGGTCAGGGCGAAGCAGGGCACCTCTTTGCCGTTGGCCAGCCCCGGTAGCCAGAAATCTTTCTGGGCCTGGGTGCCATAGTGCATCAGCAGCTCGCCCGGGCCGAGGGAGTTCGGCACCATGACGGTGACCGCCACGCTCAGGCTCTTGGTGGCAATGCGGGTGACGATGGTGGAGTTGGCAATCGCAGAGAATTCGCGGCCGCCGTAGGATTTCGGGATGATCAGGGAGAAGAAGCCTTCCTTCTTCAGATAGTCCCACACCGGCTCTGGCAGGTCTTTGGTTTCGTTGACGATCTTGAAGTCATCAACCATGGCGAGCAGGGTTTCGACCTGATTGTCGATAAAGGCCTGCTCCTCTGCGGTCAGCTCGGCCTTGCCGTAGCCGTGCAGTTTTTTCCAGTCGGGGTTGCCGCGAAACAACTCGCCATCCCACCAGACGGAGCCGGCTTCCATGGCCTCCCGCTCGGTAGCTGACAAGGGCGGCAGTATCTTTTTGAAGATGCCGAACACCGGACGGGTTACCACCTTTTTACGGATGGAGGGTACGCCGAGCACAACGGCTATCGCCAGCACCAGCAGGACAAGCAATGTGATCATACCGAAGTTCCTTCTATTTCACTGTTTCCGTTGATTTATTGTTGGTTGTTACACGGCCAGGGAGAGCCTGGTCGACTCCACGGGCGCCCCGACTCCGGACGCCAGATAAGGAATAACGTTGCGCACCAGCCCTTCTACATCGAGCTGCTGGCCAAAGTCGGCCAGGGCGATGTCGCGCAGCGCATCGGCAGAGGCCATGGTGAATACGACGGTGCCCAGGGTGAAGTGCAGGCGCCAGAAGAGATCCGCTGGCGACAGGGCCGGATTGGCCTTGGAGATGGCCTGGGTGATCCGCTGCAAAATGGGGCCGTAGTGGGCGGTGATGAAGCGGCGCAGGTGGCCCTGGCTGTCGATATAGCCGCGCCCCAGCAGCTGCATGAAGATGGCCGGGCCATTGGCCCGCACCGCCGAGAGTTTCATCAGCGGCTCGACAAAGCTTTCAAACAGTTGCAGCAAGGTCAGCTGCTCCTGCTCCATCAGCACCCGCAGGCGGGCATCGAGATCGGGCATAAACAGGCTCAGATAGCGGTCGAGCACCGCCTGGATCAGCTCCTTCTTGGAGCCGAAGTGATAGTTCACCGATGCCAGATTGACGTCGGCCTCGCTGGTGATCAGACGCAAAGAGGTATCGGCGAATCCCCGCTCGGCAAACAGCACTTCAGCGGCGTCGAGAATACGGTTTTTGGTATCGATTTTACTCACTGGACACCTCACTTAAACGAATGTTTAAAAAGTACGTTTCATAACGTGAAGTGTCAAGAGAATGTGAATGGGTGTTAGCGGAATGTTTTTCGATGAAAAAAGCACAGTGGGCGGAACTTAGTCAAAAAGCAGGACTCTATATCTATGCCACTGCAATTAAACATTAAGTCTCGCCCAACCTGCACCATGCTAGTTGGGCCTTTTTTTGCGCGTCTGTTACCGGTTTGCGGTTTGCAGGCAAAAAAAAAACCGCCGCAGGGTGCGACGGTGGGGAAAGTGAGTTCGCGTCATCCTGACGGCAAACTGTCGATGCGAGTTCAGGCATGTATCGACGGGAGCCAGTATGCCAGTCAGCCCGGCTCAGACTATGTCAGCTTCGCGGTATTTTGTGACAAAGTGTGGCAAGCACTGGCGTGGCCCAATTCCCCCTACTTTGTTATGCTGCCCCTTCAAAATATGAGGGGAGAGAAGATGAAGTACCCGGTCGATACCCACACTCACACCATTGCCAGCACCCATGCCTACAGCACCATCCACGACTATCTGCCGATAGCCAGGGCCAAGGGGATCAAGCTGTTCGCCACCACGGATCATGGCCCCGAGATGGCCGATGCCCCTCATGTCTGGCACTTTGCCAACTTGCCGATATTGCCAAGAGTGGTGGATGGGGTAGGGATCCTGCGGGGTATCGAGGCCAACATCAAAAACCTGGAGGGGGAGATCGATTTTCCCGAGCGCTATGAGTCGCGCCTCGACATGATCATGGCTGGTTTTCATGAGCAGGTATTCCCTCCCTGCGATCAGGCTACCCACACCCAGGCGATGATCAACGCCATCAAGAGTGGCAGGGTCGATATGATCAGCCACCCGGGCAACCCTTCATTTCCCATCGACATTCAGGCGGTGGTCAAGGCGGCAGCTGACTATCGGGTAGCGCTGGAGATCAACAACTCCTCCTTCATTCATTCCCGTCCGGGGAGCGAAGGCAACTGCCGTGCCATAGTCGAAGCCGCGCGAGATCTGGGGGCCTATCTCACTTTCGGCTCCGATTCCCACGTGGCATTTACTCTTGGCGATTTTGACCATTGCCACCGTCTGGTGACCGAAGCGGGCTTCCCGCAAGAGCGGATCCTGGTGCGCTCCCCCCGCGCCCTGCTCGATTTTCTCGAGAGCCGCGGCCGGACCCATATCCCCGAGTTTTCCGATCTGTAAATCGGGCTCTAACACCATGAGCCAACTCATAAAATCGAGTTGGCTCAATTGACTTGCCGGTCATTTTTTATGAATGTGGAGAGCAACAAGCCGGTATAGCTCAGTTGGTAGAGCAGCGCATTCGTAATGCGAAGGTCAGGAGTTCGATTCCCCTTATCGGCACCAGATCGTGAGGGCAGGTTTCATTTGTGAAACCTGCCCTTTTTACATGGCTTTTGCCAAGGCTCGCTCCACATAGAGGTAGCCAATCCCCATCACCTGCTGGGCGCGGCTGAGCTGGCCGAAACGGATATGGGTGGCGTTGACCGCATCGCTGCAGTCGAACGGGTTGGCGCCGGTCTGACTGACGATCGTTTGCAGCCAGGTTTCACCAAAGTGGCAGCTGCGGCCATAGAGCCAGATGCGGTTGATGTTGAGGATATTGAGGAAGTTGTAGAGGCTCAGGCCAATGGCGCGGGCCCCTTCGTCCACCAGGGCGCGGATCATGGCATCCCCCTGATGGTAGAGCGTGAGCAGTTGGGCGGTATCCAGCTCTACACCAGTCTGCGCCGGGTTGTCGGCACTGGCTTGTTGTTTGAGAAAGACCCGGGCCCGTTTCTTGATGGCAAACAGCGAGGCGACTGTCTCCAGGCAGCCATAGCGGCCGCATGCACAGGCGCTGCCGTCCGGATTGATGATGGTGTGCCCTATCTGGCCGCTGCCAAACAGGGCGCCCCGGTAGATCTGGTCGTTGATGATAAAGGCCGAGCCGATACCGTAATCGACGTTGATGACGCAAAAATCCCCGTTCCCTTCCCGGTCCTGCCACTTCTGGGCCAGCGCCAGCATGATGCAGTCGTTATCCACCATCACCTCGCAACCTAGCCGCTCCTCCAGCAGGTACTTGAGCTCGACCGGCGCATGCCAGGGTGCTTGCGGCATGGTTTGCGATACCCCGGTCGCCGGGTTGACCTGACCGTGTACCGCCAAGGCCAGCCGGATCGCCAGTCCCTTGTGGCGGCGCTTGTGCTGGTAGTAGTGCGCTTCAATCAGGTGCAGCAGTTCATCGGGGGTTTGCGGGGCAATCTTCTGGTCGCTGAATTCATCCAGCGGGGTTATCAGGTTATCCACCAGGATGCTCTCCAGATGGGTGGGGCTGATATTGAGGCAAAGAATGGCCCCCTGGCCGCTGGCAATGCGGTAGCTGCCGCCATTGATGCCGCGCTGGGAGAGGTTCTGATCGCTGTGGCTGATGGCGCCATCGGCCACCAACTCGTCAAGGATCTTGCTGACCGCCGGAATGGAGAGCTCGCAGTGGCGCGCCAGGGTGGACTTGCTCGCGTCTTTTAACTGATAGAGCAGGGCAAGCAGCACCTGCTTGTTGTGGTGGCGGACCTTCTGGTTGTTCAACCCTATGCTCATCGCTTCACTAAACTCCGCTTACTGTATTGCGTGATCTTTCAGCAATTAATGCAGGTTTAACCATTCTAATCTGGTCTCACTGAAAACTTTACTAACAAATGTTGAGTGAGGCGAGATTAATGAGAGCTGATGTCAAGGTCTGGGTAGAGACCATCTCACTGCCGACCTACGAGGTAGGCGCCGAAGATCCCAACCCCATGTTTCTCGAGAAGCGGGTCTATCAGGGCTCCTCGGGGGCTGTCTATCCCTATGGGGTGATCGACACCCTCACCGGCCAGAAGCAGATGAAGTCCTATCAGGCGGTCTGGCTGGAGAACGACTTTATCAAGGTGATGCTGCTGCCGGAGCTGGGGGGGCGTATCCACCGTGCCTACGACAAGGTGATGAATCGCGACTTCGTCTATTACAACGAGGTGATCAAACCGGCGCTGGTGGGGCTGGTGGGGCCCTGGATTTCCGGCGGCATCGAGTTCAACTGGCCGCAGCACCACAGACCCACCACTTTCATGCCGGTGGACTTCACCATTACGGAGCGGGAGGGCGGCGCCAAGACCGTCTGGCTCGGCGAGGTGGAGCCGATGCGCGGTCTGCAGGTGATGGCGGGGTTTACCCTCTATCCCGACAAGGCGCTCATCGAGATCACTGGCAAGGTGTTCAACGGCAACGACACGCCGCGCCACTTCCTCTGGTGGTCCAACCCGGCGGTGAAAGGGGGCGATGCCCACCAGAGCGTCTTCCCGCCCGATGTGACCGCCGTCTATGACCACGGCAAGCGCGACGTCAGTGCCTTCCCCATCGCCCGCGGCACCTACTACAAGGTGGACTACTCCGCCGGGGTCGATATCTCCCGTTACCGCAATATTCCGGTACCCACCTCCTATATGGCGGACAAGTCTGACTACGACTTCGTCGGTGCCTACTGCCATGACGAGCAGGGCGGCCTGTTGCACGTGGCGGATCACCACGTTTCACCGGGCAAGAAGCAGTGGAGCTGGGGTAACTGCGATTTTGGTCTGGCCTGGGATCGCAACCTGACCGATGACAACGGCCCCTACATCGAGCTGATGACCGGGGTATATACCGACAACCAGCCTGACTTTACCTGGCTGGATGCGGGGGAGGAGAAGGTATTTGTGCAGAACTTCCTGCCCTACAACACCCTCGGTACCCTGCAAAACGCCAACACCCGCGCCGCCATCAAGCTGGAGCGCAGCGATGACGGCCTCGTCTGCGGGGTCTATGCGGTGGCGCCAATTCGCGGGGCCAGTTTCGAGGTAAGCGACGAGGGCGGAGTACTGTTTACGCAGCCTCTGGATCTGCAGCCGGGTCAGGCCTGGCTTGATTCGCAGGCCATCACCAGCGAGGGACGCTTGCAGGTACGCCTGCTGGATGAGCAGGGCCAGCCGATCCTGAGCTATCTCGAGCATCAGCCCGCAGGCGAAGCCCTGCCGGATCCGGCCACGGCGCCGGAGCCCGCCGTCAATCTCGACTCGGTCGACGAGCTCTACTTCATCGGCCAGCATCTTGAGCAGTATCTGCATGCCAGCCGTTCACCCTTTGATTACTACCAGCGGGCACTGGAGCTCGATGGCGGCGACTATCGCTGCAACCTGGCGCTGGCAACGCTGGAGTACAACCGCGCCAACTATGAGCAGGCGCTGACCTACGTCAATCAGGCGCTAGTCCGTGCCCATCGCCTCAACAAGAACCCCCAGTGTGGCAAGGCGAGCTTGCTGCGTGGCCACATCGAGGAACGTTTGGGGCAGTTCGATGCCGCCTTCGATGACTTCTACAAGGCGACCTGGAGCGGTAACTGCCGCGACAGCGGCTTCTTCGGGCTGGCCCGCATCGCCATGGTGCGCCGGGATCCCGCGCAGGCACTGCAATTTGTCGAGAAGAGTCTTGCGGTCAACGGTACCCACTACGGCGCTATCGCCCTCAAAGGGTTGGCGCTGCTGGAGTCTGGTGAGCAGGAGGCGGCCATCGCCTATATCGACGAGCAGCGCGTTCGTTATCCACTTCACTATCAACTGGCCTTCCTGCGCTGGCTGGCAAGCGAGCAGCCGACCGATCTCGAGGCGCTGCGCACCCTGTGCAACGGGCGCGGGGTGAATCTCTGCTTCCTGGCAAGCGATCTGTTGGCGCTGGGACGCCCCGAGCTGGCGCAGCAACTGCTCTCAACACTGCCGGTAGAGGAGACCCTGCCGCTGCTGTTCCAGGCTGCATTGTTGCCGGAAGGTGAGGCGCAGGATGCCCTGCTGGCGCGAGCCGAGCAGGCCTTTAGCCGCAAGGTGCGCTTCCCCAATACCCTTGGCGAGGTGGCCATGCTGGCGCAACTTCCACACAGCTGGTTTGCCAGCTACCTGCTGGGCTGCTTCCACTACAGCAAGCGCAGCTACTCGCAAGCCATTGCCCTGTGGCAGCAGGTGTGCGAGCAGGCGCCCGGGTTTGCCCCGGCATGGCGCAACCTTGGCATCTATCACTTCAACAAGAGCGACGATCCGGTGGCGGCCGAGCAGTGTCTGAGCCGGGCCTTTTCCCTCAAGCCGGATGATGCCCGTTTGCTGTTTGAACTGGATCAGCTGCACAAGCGCTGCGCCATGGCGCCAAGCGAGCGGTTGGCGCTGCTGGAGGCGCATCGTGAGGTGGTCCTCAAGCGCGACGACCTGACCGCTGAACTGCTCAGTCTCTATCACATCACCGGCGAGCTGGAGGCGGCGGCAGAGATCTTGCGGCTGCGCGAATTCCACCCCTGGGAGGGGGGTGAGGGTAAGGTGACCGGTCAGTACCTCATCAATCAGCAACGCCGGGCGTTGGCGTTGATGATTCAGGGACGCCACGAGCAGGCTATTCCGTTGCTGCAACAGGCGTTGCACTACCCCCTCAATCTGGGGGAGGGACGTCTGGTTGGGCAGACCGACAACGATATCCATTACCTGTTGGCGCTCTGCCATCTGGCCTGTGATAACCAGAGTCTGGCGGCCCAGTGCCTGCAACTGGCCTGTCTGGGTCAGGGGTCGCTGGGGGCCAGCCGCTACTACAACGATCAGCCGGTGGATTATCTCTTCTATCAGGGTATGGCGCTGGCACGTCTTGGTCGGGTTGCGGAGGCGCAGCGTCTCTTTGAAGGAATGGTCGGCTGGGCCGAGCAGGCGATGGGCGAGTCTGTCGAGGCGGACTTCTTCGCCGTCTCACTGCCGGATCTCATCGTGCTGGATGACGACCCGCAGCACAAACATCGCCAGCACTGTCTGCTGGTCAGAGCGCTCGGTCTGTTGGGGCTGGGTCAGCGGGATGGTTGTGAACAGACCTTGCGAGAGCTGCTCATCCTTAACCCGGCTCACGACAAGGGGCACCTCTTTGCCCTGATCTGCCGCGAGCTGTCACTCCACTCATAACTCTCATAACAAAAACCGGCGCCCCGCCACGGTGAGGGGCGCCACTGCACCCTACAATCGACAAGATAGAAAGGATGAGTCATGGAACGCACGAAAAATCAATTGGATACGAATGGGCTCAATATGAGCTACATCTGGATGATCTGTTTGGTGGCCGCCTGCGGTGGCCTGCTGTTTGGTTATGACTGGGTCGTGATTGGCGGGGCCAAGCCCTTCTATGAGGCCTATTTTGCCATCACGGATCCGGCCCAGTCCGGCTGGGCCATGAGCTCGGCGCTGGTGGGCTGCGTGCTGGGGGCCGCCATCTCCGGCTGGTCAGCCGACCGCTTCGGTCGCAAGAAGCCGCTGATCCTGGCAGCCATCCTCTTCACCATCTCGGCGTGGGGCACGGCTGCGGCCAGCAACTTCGATCTGTTTGTGGTTTATCGCATCATCGGTGGGATTGGCATCGGTCTGGCCTCTGCGCTCTCGCCCATGTACATCGCCGAGATCAGCCCGGCCAACAAGCGCGGCAAGTTCGTGGCCATCAACCAGCTCACCATCGTCATCGGTGTGCTGGCGGCTCAGCTGGTGAACCTGATGATCGCTGATCCGGTGGCGAGCAATGCGACTCAGGCCGATATTCTGGCGACCTGGAATGGTCAGTCCGGCTGGCGCTGGATGTTCGGTGCCGAGCTGGTACCTGCGCTGGCGTTTCTGGTGTTGATGTTCTTCGTGCCGGAGTCGCCGCGCTGGCTGGCCAAAGATGGTCAGTATGAGAAAGCTTCCCGCATGCTCGGCAAGATTGGCGGGGATGCCTATGCCAAGCAGACCCTGGCCGATATCCGCCAGACTCTGGTGGGCGAGGCCCACAAGGTCTCGCTGGCGGAGCTGGGCAAACCCTCGGTGCGGCCGATCCTCATCATCGGGATTGTGCTGGCGGTGTTCCAGCAGTGGTGCGGCATCAACGTGATCTTCAACTATGCGCAGGAGATCTTTGCCTCCGCCGGGTTTGACATCAACAGCACCCTCAAGTCCATCGTCGCCACCGGTCTTATCAACTTGCTGTTTACCCTGATCGCGCTGCCCATGGTGGACAAGATTGGCCGTCGCAAGCTGATGCTGATTGGCTCGGCGGGACTGACCATCATCTACGGCATGATGGCGGCGGCCTATGCCACAGGCGTACTGGGGATGCCGGTGCTGCTGCTGGTATTGGCGGCGATCGCCATCTATGCCCTGACTCTGGCGCCGGTCACCTGGGTGTTGCTCTCGGAGATCTTCCCGAACCGGGTGCGCGGATTGGCGATGTCGGCCGGTACGCTGGCGCTCTGGATCGCCTGTTTCATGCTGACCTACACCTTCCCGCTGCTCAATGCCGGGTTGGGGGCTGCAGGCAGCTTCCTGCTCTATGGCCTTATCTGTTTTGCCGGTCTCATCTTTATCTATCGCAAGGTGCCCGAGACCAAGGGCGTCACGCTGGAGGCACTGGAAGCCCAACTGGCCCAGGGCAAGGTGGAGCTGACGCCGACCAAGGCGAGCGCCTAGGCATGACGGTCTACACATTGAGCAACCCGCATCTTAGGATGCGGGTTTCAACCCAAGGGGCCTGTCTGCTGGGGCTGGAGGATGAGCAGGGGCGCCCGCTGTTGCGCGGCACTGACCTGGCGCAGCCCTGGCATCCCGGCCAGAGCGCGCTGTTTCCCATGTTGCCGCTGGCCAACCGGGTCGCAGGCAACCGTTTTGAGTTGTGGGGAGAGGCGTGTGCATTGCCCGCGAGCGAGCTCGATCCCGATTTCTTTTTGCATGGGGATGGCTGGCTACAGCGATGGCAACCGGTGGCGTTGACCGACAGCTCGGTGACTTTGCAGCTCAACAGCCAGAATGGTCCCTTTCACTATCTGGCGGAGATCGACTATCGGCTGCAGGGGGCGAGCCTGGTGGCGCGGATCAGCCTGACCCATCTTGGGGAGAGCCCCTGTCTCTACGGCGCGGGTTTTCACCCCTTCTTCTGGCGCGACGAGCAGACCCGCATCCGTTTTCTGGCGAGCGGCGTCTGGCAAGAGGGAGCAGATCATCTGCCGATCGACTGGTCGAGCAGGCTGACGCCCCACCTCGATTTTCGCCAGTGGCAGCGCCCGCAAGGGTGGCTCAACCACTGTTATGGCAGTTGGCGTGGTCAGGCCGAGCTTGACCATCCTGCCCGCCAGCAGCGGCTGCAGGTTTCAAGCGAGTGTGCCTTCCTGATGCTCTACCAGCCCGATGAGGGGAGTGGCTTCGTCTGTCTGGAGCCCCAGAGTCACGCCGCCAATGCCCACCACCTGGCCGGTCACCCCGGTTTGCGGCTACTCGCCAGAGGTGACCGCATGAGTATCGGGATGACCCTGACAGTGGCGTCCGGGGGCTGATCATGATCTGGCTTGTGGTATTGGTGAACGCAAAGAGCCACCCGTCGGGTGGCTCTTTTTATTGCGGATTATCCTGCGTGTTACCTGATCTCCGGTCAGGCTATCTCCATCTCTGGCTGTGGTGTCGAGGTGTGTTGGCTGGTCAGCTTGTCGATGCGCACCGCAGCTACCTTGAACTCGGGGATTTTGGCGTGGGGGTCGGTGGCATTGATGGTGAGCCGGTTGGCCGGGGCTTCGGCAAAGTGGAACGGGATAAAGACCACGCCAGGCTGCATCCGCTTGGTGACGAAGGCGGGCAGTTCTATATGGCCGCGGCGGCTGGTGACCTTCACCTGCTCGCTGTTGCTGATCCCCAACCGCTGCGCATCCACCACGCTCATCATCACCCGCGGGCCAGCCAGCTTGTCGAGCCCCTTGGTCTTGCGGGTCATGGTGCCGGTGTGGAACTGCTCCAGCAGGCGGCCGGTAGTGAGCACGATGGGATAGGTCTCGTCGGGCAGTTCGGCTGCATAGCGGAACGGGGTGGCGACCATCTCCCCCTTGCCGCGGGTGAACTGCTTGCCGTGGAGCAGGCGAGTGCCTTCGGGCGCCGCATCGTTGCAAGGCCACTGTAGCCCTTGCGCTCCCACCTTGTCCCACTGGATGCCGGCGTATTGCGGGGTGACCCGGCAGATCTCGGCGGTGATCTCCTGGGCGTTCTGATAGCGCCAGTCGCCGCCCATTGCATTGGCAATCTGCTGGATGATCCACCAATCCTCCCGCGCTTCCCCCGGCGCCTTGAGGGCGGGGGAGATGCGCTGCACTCGCCGTTCGGTGTTGGTGAAGTGGCCGCTCTTCTCGGCAAAGGAGCAGGAGGGGAGCACCACATCGGCGAGTTGGGCGGTTTCGGAGAGGAAGATATCCTGCACCACCAGAAACTCCAGCTGCTTGAGCCCCTCGATGACGTGATGCTGATCCGGATCGCTCAGCACCGGGTTTTCTCCCATCACATAGAGCCCTTTGATGCTGCCCGCGCAGGCGGCATCGATGGTCTCGGTGAGGGTAAGCCCGGGCGTGCGCGGCAAGTCTGGCTGCTGCCAGGCTGCCACGAAGCGGGCATGCACCTCGGGGTTGGCCACCTTCTGATAGCCGGGCAGGCAGTTGGGCAGCGCCCCCATGTCACAGGCGCCCTGCACGTTGGATTGGCCCCGCAGCGGGTTGATGCCACCCCCCTCAATGCCGATGTTGCCGCACAGCAGTTGCAGGTTGGCGATGGCGCGCACGTTGTCGTGGCCGGTGGTGTGCTGGGTGATCCCCATCGAGTAGTAGACGGCGGTGCGTTCGGCGGTGCCGATAAGGCGCGCGAGCTCGATCACCTGCTCGGCCGGTACGCCGGTGACGAGGGCGACCTTGTCCGGGGCATAGGCCGGGGAGAGCACCTCCGCTTGCAGCGCTTCGAACCCTTCCACCCGATCGGCAATATAGGCCTTGTCGTGCCAGTTGTTCTGGATGATCTGCTGCATCAGGCCGTTGAGCAGCATCACGTCGGTGCCGGGGCGGTGGGCCAGATAGAGGCTGGCATGGTCCGCCATCTCGATCCGCTTGGGATCGGCCACTACCAGCCGCGCCTTGCCCATGGTGACGGCCCGCTTGATATGGGATCCGATGATGGGGTGGGCTGCCGATGTGTCGGAGCCGATGATGAAGATGAGATCCGAGTGATCGATGCTCGGGATGTCGTTGGTCATGGCGCCACTGCCGAGTGACGCCTCCAGCCCGGTAACGGTGGAGGCGTGGCAGAGCCGCGCGCAGTGATCCACGTTGTTGGTGCCCAGCTCCCGGCGTATGAACTTCTGGAACAGGTAGTTCTCTTCGTTGGTGGTTTTGGCTGACGAGAAACCCGCCAGCGCATCGCTGCCATAGCGCTGGCGAAGGGCGGTGAAACGCTCGGCCACCAGGGCGATGGCCTCCTGCCAGCTGGCAGGCACCAGCTCGCCATCCTTGCGGATGAGCGGTGTGGTGAGGCGCTCCTCGCTCTGGATAAAGTCAAAGCCGAAGCGTCCCTTGACGCAGAGCAGCCCCTGATTGACCGGCGAGTTGCGATTCCCTTCCACATAGCGGATGCGGTTGTGCGCCTCATCGACGTAGAGGGTGACGCCGCAGCCGACCCCGCAGTAGGTGCAGATGGTATTGACCGGCGTGAGCAGTTCGGTGCGCCCCTGCGACTTGTCGCGGGCATCTACCAGGGCTCCGGTGGGGCAGACCTGTACGCAGGCGCCGCACTGCACGCAGTGGGAGTCGCCCATCGAGAGTCCCGTGTCGAACTGCGGCCGGTTCGAGAGGGTGCCATCGCTGTTCTTGGCAAAGCGCAGCACCCCCTGCACCGCTTGCTCACCACAGGTCTGCACGCACTGGCCGCAGCCGATGCAGCGGTTTGCATCAAAGACGATAAATTCGCTGCTGTTATCCACTGCAAACTTCTGGCATTGACTGGTATCGAGAGCGCTCTGGTCGACCTTGTATTCGGTGGCGTAGTCGCGTAGCGCGCAATCGGTATTGGCCTGACAGCCGCATTCGAGGCAGCGGCTGGCTTCGCTGCGGGCATCGGCATCACTCAAACCACGCTCCACCTCGGCCAAGCTGCCCTCGCGATCCTGCTCTGCCAGATGGGGCATGATGCTGCGGGCGACTTTTTTCAAGTGAGCAAACTGGGCGGGATCAACCTGTTTGAGTGTGGGAGCCTTGCAGGCGTTGAAGGGGCGAACCGGATCGATCATGTCACCATGGAGGAACTGATCGATGGCCAGCGCCGCCTTGCGACCATCGGCGACCGCCTCGATGGCGGTGGCTGGCCCGCGGCGCAGATCGCCGATGGCGAACAGGTTGCCGTGGCCGCTGTGCATGGTTTCGGGATGGGACTCCAGCGTCTGCCAGCGGGTGAAGGGGAGGGTGAGGGGCTCCCCTTCCATAAAGCTGAGATCCGGCTGCTGCGACACGGCCGCAATCACGGTATCAAACTCTTCAAAGAAGAACTCACCAGTGGGCTCCGGGCGTCGGCGACCGGAGGCGTCCGGCTCGCCGAGGGCCATCTTCTCGAGGCGCACCTGACAGACGCGACCAGCCTCATCGGCCAGATTCTCTACCGGATTGGTGAGCATCAAAAAGCGCACACCTTCCTGCTCCGCCTCGTCGATTTCGTAGGCTTCGGCGGGCATCTCGGCGCGGGTGCGGCGATAGATAAGGGTGGTTTCAGCGCCCAGCCTGACCGCCGTGCGGGCGCAGTCGATCGCGGTATTACCACCCCCGATCACCGCAACCTTCTTGCCGGTGGTGAGCCGCTTGGCCAGCATCTGATCCTTGAGGTAATCGACCCCGAGATAACAACCGGCCAGGGTGCTGCCCGGGTAATCCATCGGCACCGCCTTGGATGCGCCGATGGCCAGACAGACCGCATCGTAGTCGCGGCACAGTGCCGAGAGGGTGATCTGGTTGCCCAGTCGCTGCTGGGTGTGGATCTGCATGCCACTCTGGCACATCAGGTCGATCTCCTGATCGAGGATCGCCTTGGGCAGCCGGTACTCGGGGATGCCGTAGCGCAGCCAGCCACCCGCTTTGGGCATCGCCTCGAACAGGTCGACCTCGAACCCCTCGTAACCCAGATAGTAACCGCAGGTGAGGCCGCCCGGGCCGCTGCCGATAATGGCAACCCGCTTGCCCTTGGCGGGCTTCTTTGCCGGTTGATAGGGGGCAATCTCGGCCAGATCGAGATCGGCGGCATGGCGCTTGAGCTGACGAATGGCCAGCGGCTCATCCACCAGCGCGCGGCGGCACTCCGCTTCACAAAAAGCGGGGCAGACCCGGCCAATGGAGAGGGGCATCGGCAGGGTCTGCTTGATGACGGCCATGGCCGCCTGGTGCTCCCCCATGGCGATGTGATGCAGATAGGATTGAATGTCCACTCCGGCCGGACAGGCGCGCTGGCAGGGGGCTTCGCAATCGGCGTAGTGGTCCGAGAGGATGCGGCCGAGCGCCTGCTGGCGGTGTGCGTGCAGGGCATCGCTTTGGGTCGTGATCACCATCCCTGCCTCGGGGTGCGTCTCGCAGGCGCGCCGGATGCCGAGACCGGCAATCTCGACCACGCAGAGATCGCACGGCGTCTTGGGGGCGCTGGTGTTGTCACCGCACAGGGAGGGGATATCAGTCTGGTGCTGTTTGGCTATCTGGAGCAGGGTCTGGGTCTGGTTAACCGTCAACTGAGCCCCATCGAGGGTGATGGTGATCATGGCGTCATAAACTCGCTTTCAAGGCGCAGAAAATGCTGCATCTGGCGGAGCCAGCAGGGGAAGCGACAGGGAGGCCGCTTGCTATACGCTCACCATAACAAAGATTATTTACAACTTTATTTGATTTTAGACAGCTTATTATTCAAAAGGGAAAACGATTTCAGGTTGTCTTGTCTACCTCATCGGCACGGCGCATCGTTGAGAACTATTCCTGTTACAGCAGGTGATTCATTGTCTTATTGTCAGTTTATGCGTCTGGTAGAAGAGAGGCTAGCTCTCGCTAGCGGTAGGCGTGATCCGCCAGTAGCACCATTTTTTATGCAACTTATTTTGCATAAATGGTGACGCAAGGCATGCGGTGCATGCAGAGCAAAGGGGGGGGCACTCGGCTGGATAGACAGTTGCTGGAGAGGGGGCGGGCATGCGTGAGTGGCGAGTCCTAGATAAAGAAAATGGCCACCTTTTCCAAGGTGGCCATTCACGTTGCCGATCGGCGCGCTGTTGGCCCAAAGGGTTGGTTGCGGAAGATCAGCCGGATATCAGGGTGGGCAGCCGGGCTTGCCAGATCTGGTGCCAGTGCTGCAGTTCGCTGCGTGGCATCGGGCGGGCGGTAAAGAAGCCCTGGCAGATATCGCACCCCAGCTTGGCCAGCAGTTGCCAGGTCTGTACATCTTCCACCCCTTCGGCGACTGATTTCAGCCCCAGCTTGCGTGCCAGCTCGATGCTCGATTCGATGATGGCCAGACGGGAGGGGTCGGCATAGCAGCGATCGACAAAAGATCGATCAAGTTTGAGCTCGGTAAACGGCAGCAGCGCCAGCTGCTGCATCGAGGAGTAGCCGGTACCGAAGTCATCGATGGAGAGGCCAAAGCCGTGCATCCGCAGCCGGGTCAGCACCTCCAGCGCCTTGCCGATATCCTCGACAAACGAGCTTTCGGTCACCTCCAGGGTGATCAGCTCGGGATTGACGCCCCAGCGCTGGCACTGGTTGATCAGGAAGTGGCAGAGGTCTCCCTCAATCAGCGAGGTGGTGGAGAGGTTCATCGACAGATTGAGGGAGAGGCCGGTCTGGCCCCACAGATGGCAATCCTGCAGCGACTTGTTGATGATGACATCGGTCAGCTGGTCGATAAGGCCGTTGTTTTCCGCCAGCGGGATAAACATGCCGGGGGAGATCAGCCCGTATTCCGGATGCTGCCAGCGGGCCAGCGCCTCCATCCCCACCCACTGGCCGGACGCAAAGCCGACCTTGGGTTGATACCAGGGCAGCAACTGGTCGTTGTCGAGGGCGCGTTTGAGCTCGTCCACCGACAGGACGAGGCCATCGTCCTTGCCCGAGGGGGCCGACTTGGGGGCCCAGGAGTCGATCAGCTGGCGCAGTCGCTGCGGGCTGGAGGGTTTCTCGATGCGACCCAGCACATGGAGACCATAGGCCGCGCTCATCCGCAGCACGGCCTCCACCACGTCATCTTCCAGCGCGCTGGAGAGGATGATGCCGCCCCGAAAGCCACCCAGCGAGAGGCGGCGCAGCAGCGCCATGCCATCCATGCCGGGCATTCGCAGATCGCAGAACAGGATGTCGACAGTGTGGCTCTGGCACAGCGCCAGGGCTTCGATGCCGTCTGCGGCCTCCAGCAGTTGCTGATAACCGAGCGCCCGGATCTGGTGCATCAGGGTCTTGCGTTGAAACCCGTGATCCTCGACCACCATAATGACCAACTCGTCTGCCGTTCTACTCATCGAGCCACAATCCCATTTCACGTTCAATATTGTTCATCTGTTCTTCCACTCTCTGTGTCAGCAGCGCGAGCTCGCTCAACTGTTTGAGGCGGGCCGCCGATTCCAGTTGCGCCGCCTGCTCGGCCAGGGAGAGCTCCCCGACCATTCTGGCTGCCCCTTTGATGCGGTGGGCGATCTCCACCAGCTCCTGGCTATCATCGGAGGAGCGCGCGCTCATCATAGCGTGGCAATCTTTCCGGTTGGAGGCCAGATACTCCCTTGCCATGCTTTTGGCAATCCCTTCATCGCCAAACAGATCTTGCCAGCGACCGATCATGTCGAGATTGATGGCCTGTCGTGCGGGCACTCTCTCTGTGATCGTAGTCGCGGGCAACCACCGCAGCAGCATCTGGCGCAGTGACTCCAGCGAATAGGGTTTGCACAGCATGCCGTTCATGCCGGCTGCCGTCATATTGGCTGCCGCCTCCTCCGAGGTATCGGCGGTGACGCCGATGATGGGGGCCTGCTCCTCTTGTTCCCGCAGGCGGCGGGTCAGGGTGTAGCCATCCATGTGCGGCATGTGGCAGTCGGTGATCAGCAGGGCGAAATTCCGGGTTTGCCAGGCGCGCAACGCCTTCTCGCCATCTTCCACTACCTCGCACTCCACTCCCAGAATCGCCAGTTGACGGGTCAGCAGGGCGCGATTAACCAGATGATCATCGGCGACCAGCACCCGCCCGCCCAGTTTTTCGATGCTGGCGGCATGGGTGGGTACGGCTCGCTCGGTGATCAGTTCGCGGCAGCTTTCGAGCAACAGATCCGGATAGAGGGGGCATTGGCCGAGGCGCCACCAATTCTCCGAGCCCATGCGCCCCCGCAACGCTTCGCGGGGGGAGAGGATGACCCCCTTGAGAGTGCCGGATTGCAGCAAGGTGTGCCAATCGCTCCCCATACTGGACTCCAGCGCGGCCTCTTCCGCCAACAGCAGGCCGTCGAGATCGGCGGTGAGCTGGTGGATCTCGAGGGGGCTCAATCGGGCGCCTAGCCGTGCCATGGTGACCTGCAAGGTGGCATCGCTACCCAGCCACCACCATTCGCTGCCCGCCAGTGCGGGTGGTTCCCACAGGACATTGAGCAGCGGGATGCTGAAGCGGAAACAGGCCCCTTCACCGAGCTGGCTCTTGACCGTCAGGGTGCCGCCCATCTTCTTCACCAGCTGATCACAGATGGCCAGGCCCAGACCGGTGCCACCAAAGCGGCGATTGATATCGGATTCCACCTGCTCGAACGGGGTAAAGAGCAGCGCTTGCTTCTCTTCGGCGATGCCGATGCCGGTATCCGTCACCGCGATAACCAGCTGCTGGTCGTGATAGCTGGCCTGGATCGAAATGACGCCCTGCTCGGTGAACTTCACCGCGTTGTTGAGCAGATTGGAAATCACCTGGCCCACTCTGACCGGATCGATATCGGCCAGGTCGGGGAGTTGATCCTCCCACTGGAGCGTGACCTTCAGCCCCTTGCTGTAGGCCAGTGCGGCATGGCCGCGGATCACATCGCACACCACAGGTTGCAGACGGCAGGATTGGCGATTGAGGTGCAGCTGACCCGCCTCGATTTTGGAAAAGTCGAGGATATCGTTGACCAGATAGAGCAGGTGGTTGGCCGAGCTCTCCACATTGCGCAGCAGATAGCGCTGGTCATCATTGAGCTCACTCATGCGCAGCAGCTCCAGCATGCCGTGCATGCCCGAGATGGGGGTTCTCAGCTCATGGCTCATGGTGGCCAGAAAACGGCTGCGAGCCTGCATCGCCTGCTCGGCCGCGGCACGCGCCTCGCGCAGCTCATGCTCCTGTTGCTTGATAGCGGTGATGTCCTGCACCACGCCGTTGAGCAGGCGTTCATTGCCCTGTTGCGCCACAAAGTTGCCGCGGATCTGGATATATCGCTCCCCCTGAACAGAGGGCACCAGCACCTCCATATCGAGCGGCTCAAGGGTTCGCGCATGTTTGGCCACCTTATCGATAAAGGCTGCCAGAGCCTCGTCGTTCAAGCCGAGGATCACGCCGCCAGACTCGGCTGCCATCAACTCTTGATGGGTCATCCCGAGAATGTCGCTGGCTCCTTGGGACAGATAGAGGAATTTCCCCTTGCCGGCCCCTTGCCAGAGATATTGATAAACCAGACCCGGCATGCTGTCGGTGATGTCCCGCAGCCTGCCCTCCACTTCTCGCACCTTGTTTTCGGCGGCCTTGAGGGCACTGACATCGGTCAATACCGTCAGCACCCCCTGAATCGCGCCGTCTGCTGCGCGATAGGGCAACTTGACGTAGACCACGTGAAGGGGAATATCCCCCTCGCGCTGGGTATAACCCGATCCTTGGAAGCTCTCGCCGGTTTCCCAGACCGCACGCTCCTCGCATAGCATCTGTTGCCGCTCGTCCTCGGTCATATAACCCCAGCCATCTCCTGCGGATCCGTCACCGATAAACAGCTCGCGGTATGCCCGGTTGCAGAGGGTCAGGCGATGCTCGTGATCCCGTAATGCCACCATATTGGGCAGGGAGTCGAGCAGGGTCTGGACGAACACCAACTGCTCATTGAGTGTCTTCTCGGCCCGTTGTCGCTGCACGATCTCCCGTTTCAGGGTACGGTTCCAGGCCCAGAACAGGGCAAACAGCAGGGTGGCTGCCGCGCCGCCCATTGCGAACCAGAACAGCACTGTTTCGCTATTGATGCCGGTCTGCACGCTCATGGAGAGCCAGCGTCTCTCCACTTTATTGAGCTCCTCCGGCGGTATCGAATAGAGCACCTTGGTAAGGATCCGCTGCAGCATGGGATCTTTGCGCGTGGCCATGGCGACCGGCAGGCGCAAGTCTTTGCCGGCATAGACCACCTGATAGCGTTCGCTCACCCGCTTGTTGATGGATGGCAGGGTGACCATCACGTAGTCGGCATCGCCCGTGTCCAGCAGCTCCAGCAAGCGGTTGTCATTGTTGACCTCTACCGGATGGGCGCCGATGTGGGTCAGCAGCTCTTTATCCAGCGAGCCATGCACCATGCCGACCCGTTTCCCTCGCAGCAGTGAGAGATCGGTGATATCAGCACTGCGTTTGGGGGCAATAACGACCCGATCGACAAACAGATAGCCGGGGGTGAACAGCGCAAACTGGCCGCGATCGTGGTTGGGGGAGATGGCCGGAATAAAATCGATCTGCCGCAGCTTCAGCATATTCTGGGTTTCACCCCAGCTATTGGTGCGAACCAGAGAGAACTTCAGCCCGGAGACTTGCTGCATCAGCGCCATCAGGTCCGCCACATAACCGACCAGCCTGCCCCGGTAATTGAATTCGCTCATGGAGGTCCAGTCCGGGGAGACGCCGTAAGTGAGCTCAGGATGCTGGTTGAGCCAATCCTGCTCCTCAGGGGTAAACTGCACAGACTTCACCGCTCCTGAGTCCGCATGTTGGCTAGTTGTGGTGGCGGCCAGCATATGACGACGATCTTCAACCGGTATCTCGTTGAATGCCTTGCTCACCAGGCTGACCAGTGCCGGGTCGCTCTTGTGCATATTGATGGAGAGAGACGTGCCGCTTACCCATTCCGGAGTGGCAATGGTGAAACCAGCCTTGGGGTGCTGATCTTTCACCATCACCAGTGACGGCATGTCAGCAAGATAGGCGTCAGCCATGCGCTTTTTGAGCATAAACGCTGCTTCGCTGCGACTCTCTGCCTCGGTCACACGGGGAAATCCCAGTTTTTTCAATTCACTGCAAGCATTGACTCCCGTGACACAGATCCAGTGCAAACCATGGGCATCCTGTCGTGACAACTTCGTTTTGCCATTGTTGAGCAGCACGCCGCGCGGCATGGAGAGCAAAAACGGGAGGGAGACAATATTGGAGCGCCATTGTTCGTTTGGCTGGTCGTTCACCAGCATGTCGATTGCGCCGTGGTCAAGCCCGGTCAGCGCATCAAGGTAGGAGGGGTAAACCTTGTAGCGCAGGGTCAACCCGAGCGTTCTGGCAATCTGCTGCGCAATATCGGGGACTGGGCCGGTAAAGCGTTGAGCTGCATCCTTATAGCTGTATGGAGGGTCACCCATCATCGGCATGCCGATGACCAACTCCTGGTGTGATGACAGCCAGGCGCGCTCAGACAGATCAAACTCGTCTTCATTCAGACTGGTAATGGCGTGCGCCGCCACGCCCCAGAGCAGTAGCAGGAGAAATAGGAATAGACGATCACATTGGCGGAGCATCAGAAGGAATCCAACAGAATTGGGCGCATATTGTAAGTGCATTAAAATGCAGCGGCCAACATCAATTTACTCAATATTGGGCCACGACATGCTGATGTGCGGCTGTGAGTCCGGCTAGTATCGGGATGGCAACCTGATGATAAAGCCTGCGCGGTGATGCGCCTGATTTTTTTTGCCAAAGGCCAGTTCAAGGGGATATTGGAAAAAAAATCCAACCAGTTTGATATCGGTAAACAACATGGACATGGACAAATAAAAAGGGCCACCTCTTGCGAGGTGGCCCTTTCCAAACGTTTGGTGGCTGGGGGATGTTGAACCCAATGACTAACCAATTGATCTTAAATTAAAATCTACAATTCAGAAAATTCATGTATGCCTAACCGTATGCCTAACATCAGAACTTCTGCAATAACATAGTGTTATCTGGGCTGGAATGGTCATATGTGGTTAATTGGCCGTGGAGGAAATTTTAACTCTCACCTTTCTCAAAAGGTAACTGACTCTTGCGAAAGTTGGCGCTCTCTGTTGTATCAGCTCCTCGTTTGGAAAAAAATTCCCCGTCCAAAATTTACCTGTCCAGCGAGCTTTGAATAGACTGTTCAACCTTCGGTGGCTTTTACCTCGCTACCGGCAGGTCCTCCCAGCGGGTGGTGTAACAGGGGCTCAGGTGCTCTTGGCGCATCATCCACTCAGGCGACCCCGTGCCTTGGCTGGCAAAGCCTACGCGCCCCAATCCTTTGGCTTTGATCTGATCCATCACGGCCATCAACGCATCCGATTGAGCGGAGGACGGGGCAAACAGATCGGCCTGTTGCTGCCTCTTGGGGGTGAACTCACTCAGCATGACCCCGCCCTTCTGATAGCGGTAACCGTCGCGCCAGATCTGCGGTAGCTGCACGCTCACTTGCTGCAGCAGCAACCGGGTGTCATCGCTAGGGCAGACCAGCCGAACGCCAGCCTGCTCACTGTAGTAAGGTGCTCGTTCATCAAAGGGGCTGGTGCATATCCAGGAACTGTTTCGTTCTCGACCTGATCCTTCTCCCTGCCTGAAGCTGGGGGCAGGCTATGACCGGTCCGGTCACGTAATGGTTCATCAGCGCTAGGAGGCGGGGATTGAAACTGCGCTCTTTATCCTCGAGCACCTGATCGTCGTATGTTTTGAGGTGGCCGTAGATGTCCTGGTGTGGCACGCCTCCCCAGTAGTGAAAGGCCGTATTGTGGGCAGCAAATAGCATCTATTGGGTTTCGCGGAGGAAACACCATAGCACAACAGGGCTGGCTGCTGTGGGTAAGGCAAAAATGGGCAGCATTGACCCGTTGCACCATGCCGCCGTTCTCCACCTCTTACTCGCTCCAGTCAAACTGATAGGCCTCACCAGCCGGGGGACAAAGACCGCCACTTTGGCAGGCTGCTGGCGATGGTATTTGGGCTGTTCGGAGGGTGGTTCGCGAAGGTACTTGCGAACAGTATTGCGAGAGGGGCCTGTTGCCTTGGCGATGGAGCTGATGGACTGGCCGTCCACCTGATGCAGACACCGGATCTTCAACACGGTTTCCATGATTAACACTCTAGGTTCTCCGATCCCAAGATCAGATACTTACACATACTCCGAGGGGCAATATTGGGTACTGAAGCTCTCGGAAACCTGGTCATTTTTGCTCACTGTTCAGCACTCATATCGACCTTATTAGCAAACAATCGGCTTAAATCGGCAAAGACCGTTTGACATAAGGTGATGGATTTATATCATCACCAAATGATTTAATCGGGATAGATCCGTCAGTTTTCACTTACTTGCCTCTGACGAGCACATGGATGAACCCCACAGTCGCCCCTATGAGGAGCTTGATAAATGGCTGAGATGGAAGACCGTTGGTTATCGATAAGTGAGATTTGCAAGTACCTCGGGGTCAGCAATGACACTGTGTACAAGTGGATTGATAAACACGAAATGCCCGCGCATCGCATGGGCCGCCTCTGGAAGTTCAAGAAGGATGAGGTGGACAAATGGGTAAAGGCCGGTGGCGCTGCAGACCATTATAAAAAGGAATCCTAACCAAGAATGAGTAACGAGAGATACAGCATGTCATTTACAACGGGCAGTCTATTTCACCGTGAATCGGTGGAACTGACCGCGCTGTATCTTGATCTTGGCGATTGGAGCTCTGTTCGAGACAAGGTCATCGCTGACAATTTACTGCAAACCAGAACACTGAATACGCTCAAACGAGTTTGCCGTGAAATCATCTCTCGACTCAGAACGTTGACCCTCGGCGAACTTGAATTCCTTGTTGAGGGCAGTCACCAAGAGCAGGCTTATCTCCTGTGGCTCGCCGTTTGCCGTCGGTACAGATTTATTGCTGATTTTGCCGTCGAAGTGCTTCGAGAGCGCTACATCACACTGAAAAGCGATCTGACCCACGAGGATTTTGATTCCTTCTTCAACCGGAAATCTGAGTGGCATTTGGAACTGGATGGGATCACCTCGGCGACACGAGGCAAATTACGGCAGGTTTTGTTCAAGATGCTTCGTGAGGCGGATCTCTTAACGGCCAACAGCATGATACACACAGCAATGCTCAGTCCAAGACTGCTGAGTCTGATCCAACAAGGCAGCCGCAGGGATATTTTGCACTTCCCTGTATTTGAATCCGATGTGAAGGGGATGAAACAGTGACAGCGGATATAGCCAGAATACCGATGCAAGACAGATTTCAGCATCTCTTTGCCGTGATCTCGGGCCAACGTTTTCTCAATAAGCAAGGGCTCGGCAACGAGGTCCCGTTCTTTATCTGTCCCTACAAGCCGGAAGAGTCTGTCGAAATGGAGCGGCTCCAACGTCAGCTGATCAATCGTCTTGAACAGGTCGGCATTCGGATTATGGAGATCAATTTGTATGATCTTTCGATAGAAATCCTCAAAGAACGTGACATCTGGGACCAGATTATCGAGATGGAGGATTCCGTCTCTAAAGAGCAGCTCAAAGAACTGTTGCAGGGCGTACTGGACCCCGAAGCGCATCTCGTTCCGGCCATGGCAGCCAAGTTGGCAAGCACCGATTTCGAGGTTCTTTTTTTATCCGGCGTTGGCGAGGTGTTCCCTTACATCCGCTCGCACAACGTGTTGAACAATTTGCAGAGCACGGCGAAAGAAAAGCCAACTGTCATGTTTTTCCCGGGGGCCTACACCCACTCCCTCGAGTCTGGCGCGTCGCTCGATCTCTTCGGAAGGCTGCATGACGACAAGTACTACCGGGCATTTAACATCTTTCACTGCGAAGCCTGATTTTAATAATGAGAGACGAGGGAAGCGTGATGACTCTTAAGACAATTTTTAACAAGCCAGTTGATCGCCCGATTGAGGGGGTCATCAAAGCTGACGATGAAGCCAGCCTTCGCCTCGAGATTGAAGAATACGTTCTGACCAACGAAGTCGAGAAGCGGCTTGAGTCCTTTCTCGATGCCTACAACAACTATGAAGGTGCCAATGGTGTTTGGGTGTCCGGTTTCTTCGGGTCAGGTAAGTCCCACCTGTTGAAGATGCTGGCGCTCTTGCTCGAAAACCGTCAGATCGACGGTGCCTCGGCTCTTGATCTGTTTCTGCCCAAGTGTGGCTCCAACGAAATTCTTCGCGGTGATCTTAAGCGAGCTGTTGCCATTCCATCGAAAAGCATTCTGTTCAACATCGACCAGAAAGCGGACGTCATCAGCAAGACCCAGATCGATGCGCTCCTCGCGGTCTTCGTCAAGGTCTTTGACGAGATGTGCGGTTATTACGGCAAACACGGACACATTGCCCAATTTGAGCGTGACCTCGACAGCCGTGGTCTCTATGACCAGTTCAAATCGGCCTACGGTTCCATTGCGGGCAGAACGTGGCAACGGGGACGTGAACAGGCGTTACTCGAGGCAAAAAATATTGCTAAAGCATATGCCCTGGTAAATGGTGGTGACGAGGTCTCCGCTCTGGGGATACTCGATAAATACCGTAGCCAATACCGTGTCTCCATCGAAGATTTTGCCGAACAGGTGAATGCGTATATCGAGCGACAATCGCCTGATTTCCGTCTGAACTTCTTTGTTGATGAGGTCGGCCAGTACATCGCTGACAATGTTAAGCTGATGACCAACCTCCAGACTATCGCCGAGAGCATGGCCACCAAATGCCGGGGTCGTGCATGGGTCATCGTGACCGCCCAGGAGGACATGGGAGCGGTTGTCGGCGAGATGGGCAAGCAGCAAGGCAACGACTTCTCGAAGATCCAGGCGCGGTTCGCCAACCGCATGAAACTGACCAGCGCCGACGTGGCTGAGGTTATCCAGAAGCGCCTGCTCATGAAAACCGAAGAAGGCGTTCGCCAGCTCTCGGACATTTATCACGCTCAGTCCAACAATTTTAAGACCTTGTTCGACTTTGCCGACGGCTCGCAAACTTACCGGAACTATCAGGATCGGGATCACTTCATTCACAGCTATCCATTCATTCCGTACCAGTTCGCACTTTTCCAGTCGGCCATTCAAAATCTTTCGCAGCATAATGCCTTTGAAGGTAAGCACAGCTCTGTGGGCGAGCGCTCGATGTTGGGCGTATTCCAACAGGTCGCGATCCAGATTGGCGACCATGAAATTGGCCAATTAGCAACCTTCGATCTGATGTTCGAAGGTATTCGTACCGCACTGAAATCACAGATCCAAAAAGCGGTTATTCAGGCTGAACACCATCTTGATAATCTTTTTGCAATCAAATTGCTCAAAATGTTGTTCTTGGTTAAGTACGTTAAGGAGTTCAAGCCAACCGTCCGTAACCTCTGCGTCCTGATGCTGGACAGCTTTAATCAAGATCTGCCCGCTCTTCGCAAACGGATTGAAGAGGCGCTGAGTCTTCTCGAGCAACAGACCTATGTGCAGCGCAATGGCGAGCTTTACGAATACCTGACCGACGAGGAAAAAGATGTCGAGCAGGAGATCAAGAACACCGAGGTGGAATCATCAGACGTTGCCGCTGAACTTGAGAAGATCGTGTTCGACCACGTCATCAAACATCGAAAGATCCGTTACGACGCTTCTGACAGCAAAACAGGGGGCCAGGACTACCCGTTTTCCAGAAAGCTCGATGATCGACTACATGGGCGGGAATACGAGCTAGCTATCCATGTCATCAGCTCATTCCATGAGCATGCAGAAAACGAGCAAATGCTGCGCACAAGCTCAACCTACAAATCTGACGAGCTGTTCATAGTTCTACCGACAGATGAGCGGTTGATGCGTGATATCCTCATGTACAAGCGAACGGAGAAATACATTCGACAGAATATGTCGATCACCCAACAAGAGGCGGTGAAGCGCATCCTGACCGATAAGGGCTTCCAGAACCGGGAACGGTATGCCGAATTGCAGCAGCGCCTTCAAATCCTGATGGGTAAGGCCAAGTTGTTTGTGGCTGGAGCTGACATCGAAATCGGTTCCGAAGATGCGCAAACCCGGGTGCTGCGTGGATTCCACGAACTCATCTCTCGTGCCTATCCGAACCTTCGCATGCTGCGCGGCATCACCTATACCGAGAACGATATTGCTCAATGCCTTAAAGCCTCACAGGAAGGGTTGTTCGGTAACGACGCGACCTCTCTGGCCGAGTCCGAACAGGAGCTGTTGGCGTTTATTCAGAGCAACAATCGAGGAGGGGTGCGTACCACACTGAAGAACCTGCTGGAAAAATTCGAGCGCAAACCCTATGGCTGGAACTACGCGGCCGTGCTTTGTACCCTGGCCAACCTCTGCGCTCGCGGTAAGGTTGAAGTCCGCACCGACGGCAACCTGCTGGAAGAGGATGCGCTGGAACGGGCGCTACGCAACACTCATGGTCATGGCAATGTGGTGCTGGAACCCCAAGTCGAATTTACCCAGTCTCAGGTACGAGCCCTGAAAGCGTTCTATGAAGAGTTCTTTGATGCTCCGCCAGCAGCCAGCGAAGCCAAGGCCCTCGGCAAAGAGGTGGGCACAGCTTTTCAGGACTTGATCCATCAGCTTAATCCGCTGATTGCACAGCTCGCCCAATATCCTTTCCTCAATGCGTTGATGCCAGTGATAGAGAAGCTCAAAGAGCAGGTGGGGAAACCCTACACTTGGTACCTGACTGAACTTGGCCGGCAGGAAGATGGGTTGCTGGATATGAAGGACGACACCATCGACCCCATCCGCAAATTCATGAGCGGCCCACAGAAAGCGATCTTTGACCACGCGCGTCAGTTTGTGCAAGCCCAAGAAGCTAACTTTACCTACGTGCAAGGAAATGAGGTAGCGGAGATAACCGATAAGCTGAAAGATCAGCGCTGCTTTACAGGCAACCGTATTCAGCAGGTCAAGGAACTAGTCGATTCGCTGGCGGCGAAAATAGATCAAGCAGTACAGCAAACGCGCTCACATGCCATCGACACTTTGCACACTATGCAGACCCGTATGCAGAGCATGGAGGAATATCAGAAACTCCCACAAGCGCGACAAGCCGAGTTGGACCAGCCGTATGGGGATCTGATCACCGATATCAAACAACAGCGCCTGATTGCCGTTATCAACGACCGGTTAAGATACTTTGAAGAGCAGGGTTACCAAAAGCTCCTCTCTCGCATGGTCGATCTTGCCACCCCGCGACCAGCGCCCACCCCAGCAGAGCCATCAGACGACCAGGATGACGATACTCCGCCGCCTCTACAGAAACCTAAGGTCGAATACGTCAATGTCCGCCAGGTGCGGGCAAGTTACGACAAAGCCTGGCTGGCAGATGAGGCCGACGTAATGCACTACCTGGAGTCCATGCGCAAGGCTCTGTTGGATGAAATCCGTAAAGGAAAAAGGGTTCAGATATGATCACCAACCTGACGCTGAAGAACTTCACCGTCTTCAACGACCTGTCTATCGACTTTTCCGCCAAGATCAATGTCATTATTGGTGAGAATGGGACTGGCAAAACTCACTTGCTTAAAGCGGCCTATGGGCTTTGCGCCGGTGCGCCCCTGTTTAAGAACAAATCCGATACCGACGACGATGAGCTCGAAATGGTGTTGACCGCTAAGTTGCTGCGTCTTCACATGCCGCTGGACGACAAGCTTGGCAAGATGCATCGCCAGGGCGCGACCGACCAGGCCTATTTGGCGGCGACGTTTGCTGGGGGGCAGAAAATTGCCGCGACTTTCTTTAACAACTCCAGAGCGCTGGCCATTCAGGATCGTACCAATTACGAGCAGTATCAGGCTGAGGCGGTATTCATCCCGACCAAAGAAGTCCTCTCATTTATGAAGGGGTTCAACAGCCTGTATGAAAAATATGGACTGTCCTTTGATCAGTCATATCAAGATGTTTGCCTATTGCTCGATCTGCCGGAGATCCGCACCGAAAATCTGCACGAAAAGTCGAAATGGGCGATGGAGCAGATTGAACAAGTCTGTGGCGGGAAATTTATTTTCTATGGCGGCGGCAAGGTTATCTTCCGTACAGCACATGCTGAGTATTCCTCGAATGCCATGGCAGAAGGATTTCGCAAGGCGGGCATGCTCGCACGCCTTCTAGAAACGGGCGCTATTCAACCCGGCACCAGTGGGCCTTTGTTTTGGGATGAACCTGAAACTAACTTGAACCCCAAGCTGATGAGGCTGTTGGTGGAGATCCTGTTGGAGCTGGCGCGCAATGGCCAACAAATCATTCTGGCAACCCACGACTATGCGCTGCTCAAGTGGTTTGATCTGCTGATGGATCAAGGTAAAGAAGACCACGTGCGCTTCCATGTGCTCTTTCGTGATGAGAAAGGTCATATCCAAGTAGATAGCGTCGACGATTACCGTGCAATCACCCCTAATGCTATTGCCGACACATTTAACGAAATCACCAAAGCGCAGGTAAATAAGAAAATGGGTAGCTTGGGCAAATGAGCGCAGGAAGGAACACGAAACTCAGAGAACGCGACATCGAAATCGACTTCACCGATGCGATTGACACACTCGTATTCGATCAAATGAGGTCCGATCAGCCCAACTATCACGGTATTGGCGAAATGCATCGCGTGGATTTTATCGTCGAGCTTGACGAGGCCATTCTGTTTGTTGAAGTGAAAGACCCGGGTAATCCCAAAGCCCAGGAAAAGGGACTTCAAAAGTTCAGGGATGAACTCAACAACGGAACGCTAAGCTCGACATTTGCTTCAAAATTTATCGATAGTTTTTTCTATCGCTGGGCCGAAGACAGGCTTTCAAAAGAAGTTCATTACCTCAGCTTGGTCACCCTTGAAAGCGAAGTTTTGCCAAATTTTTCAGATGAAATCGCCAAGAAATTATCGCCAGTGGGCAAAGGTTCGCCTCGTTGGCAAAGACACCCAGTTCAGAATTGCCAAGTTTTTAATATCCAGACATGGAATGAAAATTTCCCCAAATGGCCGGTCACCCGCTTAGCAGCTGCAACCGGAGGAGCCTAAAGAGATGGAAACACAAAAATTAAAACGATTCGCGCAATATGCTAGGCGAGCTCTGATGGAACAGGTTTTCGCCAAGTTCACGCTAGTGCTGGATGCAGAAAGCGCAGCACGCCGTGAACATGCGGCTGCAGTGGGAAAGCTCGAAGAAGCGATCAAAGACCAAGGCAAAGACCAGGTTATCGACCGGGTGGCTTACATCTGGTTTAACCGCTTCTGCGCCCTGCGCTTCATGGATGTGAACCGCTACAACCGGGTCAGTATTGTCTCTCCAGCCGACCCCGGTCAGTTCCAGCCTGAGATCCTGACCGAGGCCAAGATGGGTCATATCGACGACGAGATGGTGCCGGAAAAGACACGTCAGCAGATCTTCGCCCTGCTCGATGGCCGTGCGCCTAGCCGCGACCCGCAGGGGGAGGCCTACCGCCTACTTGTGGTGGCGGCCTGCAACTACTGGAACAAGGCCATGCCGTTCCTGTTCCAGCGCATCGACGACTACACCGAGCTGCTGATGCCCGACGACCTGCTCTCGGGCAACTCCATCCTCGCCTATACCCGCGAGGCGATGACGCCGGATGCCTGCGAGGATGTCGAAGTGATCGGCTGGCTCTACCAGTTCTACATCTCCGAGAAGAAGGACGAGGTGTTCGATGGCCTGAAGAAGAACAAGAAGATCACACCCGAGAACATTCCGGCCGCCACCCAGCTCTTCACCCCGCATTGGATCGTACGCTACCTGGTGGAAAACTCCCTCGGCCGCCTGTGGCTGCTCAATCGTCCCGGTTCAAAGCTGGTCGAGCAGATGGATTACTACATCAAACCCGAACAGGCCGAGACGGACTTCCTGCGTATCAACAAACCGGAAGAAATCAAGATCTGCGACCCGGCCTGCGGCTCCGGCCACATGCTCACCTATGCCTTTGACTTGCTCTATGCCATCTACGAGGAGGAAGGCGTTGATCCCGCCGAGATTCCGGAGAAGATCCTGACCCACAATCTCTACGGTATCGAGATCGACGAACGCGCCGGGGAGTTGGCCGCCTTTGCCCTGACCATGAAGGCCCGCGCCAAGCAACGCCGGTTCTTCAACAAGGGGGTCAAGCCGAACATCTGCGTGCTGAAAAATGTTCACTTTGACGAGGTTGAGCTGAATGACTACATGGATTTCATCGGGCGCGACCTGTTCACTGAGCCACTACTGACAACCCTGCGCCAGTTCGAAGAGGCCGATAACTTTGGTTCTCTGATCCGCCCGGATCTTACCGATGCCAACGAGATATATAGGATATTGGAAGCCAGGGATGTTACTGGCCAACTGTTTCTTAAAGCAACGCACGACAAGGTACTTCTGGCACTGCTGCAAGCCGAATACCTGAGCCCGAAATACCATGCGGTTATTGCTAATCCGCCATACATGGGTAAGAAAAACATGAATGGTAGGCTGCAAGTACTAATGGGAGAGCAATACCCTAATAGTTGTTCTGATTTCTTTGCAACGTTCATTGAACGATCACTATATCTTAAAAACACCAATGGATTCACAGCCATGGTGACCATGGACAGTTGGATGTTCGGTGATGACTACACTGAATTCAGAGAGCAGGTATTGTCTCGTTATGACATTAGTACTTTGGCTCATTTAGGCCCGCATGCTTTTGAGGAAATAAAAGGTGAAGTCGTGCAGGTTGCCGCGTTTGTCTTCGGGAATCATAAGAAAAACAAATGTCTAGGTACATATTTTGATTTAACTTTGTTCCAAACACCCGAAAGAAAACGAGAGGCGCTCGAATCAAAAAGCAATAAATATGTTGTTTCATCTACGCTGTTTGCTGAGCTTCCTCGTAATGTCTTTGCATACTTTATTTCTCCTCACACAAGAGAGGCATTTAACAATGGAATTCCGTTAAAAGAAATAGCGGAAGCATTCACTGGACTACAAACCGGCGACAATGACCGATTTATCCGCAGATGGTCTGAAGTTTCTCAGCAAGATATCTGTTTTGAAAGGGATGAGCGTAATGGAGAGAAATATCAGAACAACAAGTGGTTTCCATACGTCAAGGGTAGTGAATATCGGAAGTGGTATGGAAATCACGAATTTATTCTAAATTGGCAGTTTGACGGATCAGAGATTAGAGCCCATAAGAGCTCTACTGTACGTAATCAGAAATATTATTTCCGTAGTGGACTGGCATACAACAACATTTCAAACAAGCTTTCAACTCGGCTGGTCGGTACGGGCCATATATTCGATCAGAAAAACTCAATGTTTTTCTCAGAACATGAGCAAGACGCTAAATTTGCAATGTCCTTTCTGCATTCTAAGGTTGTTGCCCCTTTACTGAGGGTTGTTGCCCCGAAAGACTTTGGTCCGGGCAGCATGAAATTACTACCGATAATTCCAACCTATAAAGAGTTGTATTCGGCCAATGAGTTGGCTGATTCGGCTGTCGAGCTGGCAAAACAGGACTGGAATTCAAGTGAGTCATCTTGGGACTTCACTAATCTGCCGATACTGAATCCTGAATACCGCCAGCCGATATTGAACGCCACCTATCAGAAGCTCCGTACTCACTGGCGGGAGATGACGTTGGAGACTCAGCAGCTTGAAGGAGAGAACAACCGCATCTTCATCGAGGCCTACGGCCTGCAAGATGACCTGAAGCCCGAGGTGCCGCTCAATGAAATCACCCTGACATGCAACCCGCACTACCGCTACGGCAACGACAAGAGCGAGGACGAGCTGGAGGCGCTGCTGCTGGCCGACACCATGCGGGAGCTGGTCTCCTATGCGGTGGGCTGCATGTTCGGCCGTTACGCGCTAGACAAGCCGGGACTGATCCTGGCCAATCAGGGCGAGACCATCGAGGACTATCTGAGGCAGATTCCGGAGCCCAGCTTCCCGGCGGACGACGACAACGTCATTCCCATGCTCGACGGAGACTGGTTCACCGACGATATCGCCGAGCGCTTCCGCAAGTTCCTGCGCGTGGCCTTTGGCGATGAGCACTACGAGGATAACCTCCGCTTCGTTGAGCAGGCGCTGAACATCAAGGGCAAGCGCAATTACACCATCCGCGATTACTTCCTGGGCGAGTTCTACACCGACCATGTGAAGCGCTACAAGAAGCGCCCCATTTACTGGCTGTTCTCCAGCCCCAAGGGGAGCTTCAACGCGCTGATCTACATGCACCGCTACCGCCCTGATACCGTCAGCGTGGTGCTCAACGACTACCTGCGCGAGTTCAGCACCAAGCTCACCTCGCACAAAAACCATCTGGAGGCGGTCAGTATCAGCGCCAGCAGCAGCCAGGGCGAGAAGACCAAGGCCCTGAAGGAGATCGAAAAGATCACCAAGATGATCGCCGAGATGGAGGAGTACGAGCGCGAGGTGCTGTACCCGTTGGCCACCGAGCAGGTGGAGATCGACCTAGACGAAGGCGTCAAGGTCAACTACCCCAAACTCGGCGCGGCCTTGAAGAAGATCGTCGGCCTGGATGCGAAGGAAGATTAAGGAACACCATTAATGAAAAACCGCATTGCCCAGGCCTTGACCAAACTCTTCGATCGGCACCGGATCGTCTTTTGGTACGACGCCAAGCAGGAGTTGCGTGGTGACTTCGAGGCGCTGCAGCTACCGGGCGTCGAGAAGCTTACGCTTGCTAACAACGAATACGGCATCAAGTACAGGTTGCTTCGTGAGCAACCGGAACAGAAATTCCTGCTCTACCGTGAAGGCCCTCAGCCTGCCGATCTGGATAACTGGCTACTGGATGTGCAGCTGGCCCACGGCGAGTTCCGCACCGATCAGGTAGCCATCTGGCTGTCCGAATTGGAACTCGGCCTTGAGTTCACAGACGTGGTGCAGGCCCATGCGGAGTTTTTCCTGGCGGCCAAGCGTAAGGATGCCCTCAAAAAGTTGCTTAAGCCTGACGACACTGCCGGACAGATCCGCCTGAAAATGCTGGCAGTATGCACCGGTAGCGAGCCGCGTATGGACGCGGTGGTAGAAAACCTGCTGCAGGAGCTGGCAGATGGCCGGGATGAAAAGATCAATCTGGTCGGCCGCTGTAGCCTGGATGGTTTCCTCTGGGAACAGATGACCCGCTGCTATGGCTACAAGTCGGACGAGCCGGGTATCCGCGATTTTGCCATTGAGTTGTTCAAGTCCTGCTACACGATGACCGTGGGTGGAGGAAGCACCGACGGCCAGGTGAAATTAACCGGCGACGCCTTGGTATTCCTCAAGCGCTGGAAGGATAGCCGCCAGTTCGAAGAGGGCTTTGAGAGCCTCTCTGGGGAATGCGCCGAGGTACTTGGAATTGAGCAGGATCTGGCCAAGCGGGATTTTCGCGAGTTGATCGAGTTGGATTATTTCCGCCTGATCGACCAGAAGATCATCAGCGATCTGGTGCGAGCGGTGGCAGCCCGCACTGCCTCCAGTGGTGATGTGGCGATCTGGGTTCGCCAGCGGCGGCAAGGCCACTGGTATCGCGAATACCGGCATATGTACGAGGCGGTCGATTACGCCGCTCAGTTCACCCACGCTCTGGGCGAAGCCAAGCTCGATATGGACAGCCTGGCCGATGGCTTGCAGCGTTATAGCCGCTTCTGGTATCAGCTCGACCAGCTCTACCGCAAATTCACTTATCATGTACGCATGTCGGGACAGACGTCGCTGATGGGCAGCCTGACCGAGCAGATCGAAAACCTCTACTCCAACAACTACCTGCTGAAACTGGGCGACAGCTTCCAGACCTTTGTGGATTCGGCATCGAAGTGGGAGGCCTTTCCTGTTCGCAAACAGAAGACGTTTTTCGAGCACTGGGTCCGGCCATTCCTGCGCAAGGACAACAAGGTCTGCGTGATCATCTCCGATGCCATGCGTTATGAGATCGGCGATGAACTGCTGAGCCTCATCCGCCAAGAGGACCGTTACCGCGCTGAACTGGAACCGATGCTTTCGATGCTGCCAAGTTATACCCAGCTTGGCATGGCAGCGCTTTTGCCCAACCAGGCATTGGCGATTGCCGATAACGAAACCGGCACCGTGCTGGTGGATGGGCAAAGCTCCCAGGGAACGGCCAACCGGACCAAGATTTTACGTGCAGCGTTGCATGACAGAGGTGAAGCGATAACGGCTGAAGACTTTATGCAGCTGGATCGCGATGGCAGCAGGGAGTTATTGAAAAATAATGATGTGCTCTACATCTATCACAACCGAATCGACCATACCGGCGACAAGATGCATTCCGAGGGACAAGCGTTTGAGGCAGCAGAAGAAACGCTGGGTGATATAGTCAGGCTGGTGAAGAAACTGACCGCGGCGAATGGCAACAATATTCTAGTCACCGCCGATCATGGTTTCATCTACCAGCATCGACCGCTGGATGAGAGCGATTTTGCCAGTGTCGAGGCTAAGGGTGAGGTGATTCTGTACCGTGACAGGCGTTTCGTGCTCGGCAAGGGGCTTGCTGATTCATCCAGCCTGCACAGCTTTTCGTCTGAACAGCTGGGTCTTGCCGGTGAGGTGCAGGTACAGATCCCCAAATCGATCAACCGTCTGCGCCTGAAGGGCTCCGGCAGCCGCTTTGTGCATGGTGGCGCGTCGTTGCAGGAGGTTGTGATCCCGGTGATCAAGATCAACAAAAAGCGCCAGAGTGATATTACCGCCGTCGAGGTGGACATTCTGCGCGGAGCCAGCTCGGTGATTACCTCTGGGCAACTTGCGGTGACCCTGTACCAGGCTGGACCGGTGACGGACAAGATACAGCCGCGCTTGCTGCGGGCGGGCATCTACACTGAGGCTGGCGAGCTGATCTCCGACAGCCACGACCTGACCTTTGATCTCCACTCGGACAATCCACGGGAGCGTGAGCTGCAAGTGCGCCTTGTGCTGACCCGTAAGGCCGATGAGGTTAATGGCCAGGAGGTCATTCTGCGGCTGGAGGAGAAACATGCTGGGACTTCACATTACAAGGAATACCGGTCGCTCCGGTACGTGATGCGGCGCTCATTTACCAGCGACTTCGACTTCTAAAGAACGGGTGACCGATGAACGGATTTGACAAAAAAATCAACACATACTTCCCGGGGCTCGTTGTCCGCAAGGATCTCGTCAAGACGGTCAAGGGTAACGCCATCGTTCCCTCTTACGTGTTGGAATACCTGCTGGGTCAGTATTGCGCTACCAGCGATGAGCCGACCATCCAAACCGGAATCCAGACCGTCAAGGAGATCTTGGCCAAGCATTATGTTCACCGGAATGAAGCCGGGTTGGTCCGCTCGAACATCAAGGAAAAGGGGCGCTATAAGGTCATCGACAGGATCAGTGTTGACCTAAACGAAAAAAAGGATGTCTACCAGGCGCAGTTCTCCAATCTCGGTATCAAAGAGGTCCTTGTTGATTCCGTGACGGTGAAAAAACATCCCAAGCTCTTGGTTGGTGGTGTGTGGTGTATTGCTGATCTGGAATATGAGTTTACCGAAGACAAAAGCGCCAGCCCTTGGATCTTGTCGACCCTCAAGCCGATCCAGCTCTCCCATTTCGATTTCGACGGTTATGTTAAAGCTAGAGCGCAATTCACGACCGACGAGTGGATCGACCTGCTGGTGCAAAGCATCGGCTTCAACCCGCAGATGTTCGGCAAGCGTAGCAAGCTAACCCAACTGGTTCGCCTGATCCCGTTTTGCGAACGCAATTACAACTTGATTGAGCTTGGCCCCAAGGGAACCGGTAAATCGCACATCTACTCGGAGTTCTCGCCGCATGGCATCTTGATCTCGGGCGGCGAGGTTACGGTTCCCAAGTTGTTCGTGAACAACTCTTCCGGGAAGATTGGCCTGGTCGGCTACTGGGATTGCGTCGCCTTCGACGAGTTTGCCGGAAAGCAAAAACGCGTGGACAAGGCCCTTGTCGACATAATGAAGAACTACATGGCCAACAAGTCCTTCTCGCGAGGGGTCGAGACCTTGGGCGCAGAGGCTTCTATGGTGTTCGTGGGCAACACCCAGCACACCGTGCCCTATATGCTTAAGCACTCGGACCTGTTTTGCGAGCTACCCGACAAGTTTTACGACTCCGCATTTCTTGACCGCATCCACTTCTACATCCCTGGCTGGGAGGTCGACATCATCCGGGGTGAGATGTTCTCCAGTGGTTACGGCTTCGTGGTGGACTATCTGGCCGAGATCCTCCGCTCGCTGCGAAATCACGATTACTCGGACCGTTACAAGGAGTACTTCTCTCTTTCCTCAGATATCTCGACGCGGGACCGCGATGGCATCAACAAGACATTTTCCGGCTTGATGAAGATCATCTTTCCGCATGGGGGGGCAACCAAGGAAGAAGTTGAGGAGCTGCTACGTTTCGCGATTGAAGGTCGCAAGCGCGTCAAAGACCAACTGATGCGTATCGACACCACCTACGGCAACGTCTGCTTTGCCTATCAAGACAGTGATGGCCATGCCAAGCCTGTCACCACGCTCGAAGAGGAGGAATACCCCGGCTACTACCACAAGACCATCGCAGAAGATGAAGCTGGGGAAATCGTAGAAACTGCGCCGCCAGACTTGCAACAAGATCCACATAAGCCCTCCTTACCGGCAGAGTCTGCCCTTAAGGAAAAACACCTCACATTTCAGGAGAACCAGAAGGGCCTCTCCTTCGATACGCTGCTCGGCCCTTATCTCAAGGGCGCGCCCGCAATCATTGTCACAGATCCGTACATCCGACTGTTCTACCAGGTGCGCAACTTTATGGAATTCCTGGAGACCGTGGTCAAGTTCAAGGCTCCGGATGAGGAGGTCTCCGTGCATCTTGTGACGACGGAAGACGAGTTTAAAGGTGAACAGCAGAAGGATAACTTCGAGAAGATGAAGGAATCCGCCAGCGCGGTTGGCGTTAACTTCACCTGGGAGTTCGATGGCACCGGCACGATCCACGCCCGCCACATCGTGACCGACCATGGCTGGAAAATCTCCCTGGATCGCGGCCTAGACATCTTCCAGCACTACGAGATGAACGATGCGTTCAGCTTCGTCAATCGTTTGCAGCAGTTCAGGCCTTGTAAGGCGTTTGAAGTGACGTTTATTAAAACCGGAGAATTTGACTATGGTCATTGAGTAGATAAACAACATTTAAAGCTTTTTTTTACAACCACCAAAAGCAATAAATTCGCGAAATTGAGAAATTTTAGGTTTAATTTTGCTCAACTAAATCGGAAATCAAGTAGTCACAAGCTGCTTCTACTCATACCTATCAATCAGCATCAAAAAATGAATAGGGTTAGCTGGCTGATTTCATACTTTGTTTGAATCGGTAGGCATCGTTCATTTTGTCGATGATCTCGCCGGGATGGAGATACCACACCGCTGCTATCTTCTCATCAGTGTCGTTGTGCTTCCTTCCAACGGAAATAGCCCCTCATACCGAGGGGCTGGCTGTGGGGCATGCGCAGGTTATCATGGCTCAGGTATGGCTACCCCAATCCGGTGCATTATTGCTGCCGTGGTTGACGTAGGCTCCGACAATCACCCGTTGCCACTCACCGACCGGTTGACCTGATGCATTACAGGCACTGCGAAAGCGGGCGAAGTTAATCTCACGTGGCAGGTGTTCACGCATATCGCGGGGACTGACAAAGAACGTTGTCTTGTGCAGCACCGGGTTGGGCGCTACCAGTGGCCCGCCAATACGTCGCCCCTCCACATCGTGGGCATAGGCAAAGCCCGGCAGCATTAACAGCTGACTGACCAGCTTGGCGAGTCCTGAGTGGGCACACATGGCCTCCGCTACGGCGGCCTGGCTAAAGCTGTCGGTGAACTCAATCATGGCGTTCTCCTTTGATTCTAAATGTGCGGAGGAAGGTGAGAGATTTACAGGTGTGACAGGGGTAAAGAGCGTTACAACACGCCCCGGTCGACCAGCGACACCACTCCCTCAGTACCGACCACCAGATGATCCAAGATCCGGATATCCACCAGTGCCAGGGCATCCTGTAGGCGCTGGGTTATTTCTATATCTGCCCGGCTGGGTTCCGGGTATCCCGACGGGTGGTTATGCACCAGCATCAGGGCGGCAGCATTGTGGTGCAGTGCCCGCTTGACGACATAGCGGGGGTAGACGGTCGCAGCGGACAGGGTGCCAAGGAACAGCTCTTCGTAGGCCAGGATCCGGTGTTGGTTATCGAGGAACAGTGCCGCAAAAACTTCGCGATCCCGTGTTTGCAGCAGCCCTTGCATGGCTTGATGGGCCACGTGTTTATCGGTAATAGCTTTTCCCTTGGCCAGTTTCTGCCGGGCAACAGCTTGGGCGATGGTGAGCAGGTCATCGTCGGTGACAAGGTCAGTCACCCGGTAGGTGCCGGGTTGCTCCCCGGCGGTGAGTTTTTGATGCAACATGATTAGGCTCCATACGCCATCGCCCCACCACGTTGGATGCGGCAGGGTAGGCGAAGTAGTTGGTTAATTGGTTACTGAATGGGGTGTGACCGCATGCTTGGTTGGCTGTGTTCAGGCCGCCAAGGTGTGCGGGGTGAAGTCGTGCAGCGGAATGTAGTCACTGGTGGCTAGTAGGATGCCGAACTGGGTTAGCCAGCAGTGATCCGGGTGATCGCACAGCCATTGCGCCAGTCTGTCACCCCGTTCGTTTTCATAGCGTAGGTAGAGGGCGTTACCGGCCACCGGCTGGCCTTGGTCATGCACTGCTTCAATCTGACCATCGTGTTCAAGATAAGCCTCCAGCTCGATGGCGATCACGGAGTTAATCATCTTCGGTCTCCTTGTCAGGGATGGGGTCACTCTCCACCGCATAGCCGCGATGGATGCAGATGCGCTGCAGGTCAGCCAGAAAGTTGGCCAGTACGCGGGGTTGCTCGGTGAGCGGCACCGGCCCTGCTTGGCAATGCCAGAAACAGCGACGTTTGGGGTCGATGCAGATCTCATCTCTCGGCTGGCTTATGGTGTGCCAGTCCTCGGCATTGGTGAGGGAGAGCAGTTGCCACTGTGCGCCAGACCAGCGCACTTGTAAGGTGACTGTACGGGCTGGTGGGCTATCTGGAGTCAGGTGCAGCAGCCAACGTTGACCACTGCGAGTGGGGGTTAGCTTGGCGCTGGTGGCGACTCGTCCCAGCCACTGGCGTGAGTAGTGGGAGAGCGCTAATTCTTGGATCATCGTGACCTCCTAATCTCCTGCGACCGTGACGCTGAAGCATTCCAACCGGCAGTAGGCAATGAAGTTGCTTTGCCAGATGTCGAACAATTCCCGCGCTTCGGCTAGCCGCAGCGGTCCCCAGCCCAACATGGTGTGTTCCCCATCGAGGAAGTTGAAATCGAGCTCTTTGCAGAGCTCAGCATCTGGGCCCAATCCTTGGTAGCTGAAGTCGGTGACGTAATCGAACAGCCAGCCATCGAGCCCACGGATCAGGCGGATCTCGACCGGATGCACACATCCTTGTTCGACGCTGTAGCCGGGGTTGCGGAAGTTGAAAGTCAGTTGGGTTAAGCGCTCTAGATTGAGCTCGGTTTTAGCGACTTCCTGGTCGAGCAGAACCAGCAATGCTTGTGCAACGGGCAGGGCAAAGCCGTTCCGGAAAAAGGGAATGGTCATGGAGTTCTCCGAATAAAGGGTTGGGACTAGCGCAGTCGCCAGGGCATTAGCCAGGTTGTCAGCTTGTTCGTCAGCGGTGTGAGTAGTGCGGGGAACGTAGGCACGGTTGTGCGGATCGGCGGCAGGGGCGTTTGTGCAAGCGTGATGGCTAGCAAGACGGTACTCCACGCCTGGTCTACCTGCTCACTGTGGTGCACACCCTGGATACACCAGGTCACGAAGTGCTCGCAGTTGTTGAACTGCAGGTTGTAGGCCCGCTCTCCTAGCCGTTGATGTGCTCGTGCCAGGCTTTCGCTCGGGCTGTAGTAACGGTGGTTGTATTCACGCAGGCAGCAGTCGCCATTGTCTGTAAATATCTCCAACGATGAGACAATAATCCGCCCTGTCACCGGGCCTTCACTCGAGAAAGGTCCGGTATAGTGAATGACTTGGTTATTGCCCGCGTAGAGGCCGTGATGGTCGTAGCCCCATCGGCTTACGATCAGATGGTCACCAGGTTGCATGTCTGCTCCTTTTAGAAAACAAAAAGCCCGGTACGAGACCGGGCATAGCGAAGTGGAGTGGGCTCACTCGAAGGTGTAACCGGCATCTCCCCGGTCGGTATGAATAACCACCTCCAGTACTCGGCACAGCGGTGTTGACTTGAGGGTGAACCGAGTTTGCTGTCCAAAGTTCATCGCAACAGGGAACACCTGCGTGATGTACTCTGGTTTTAACCGGTCTTTACTGGCGAGACAGGTGCTCCATTTCACACGACCGCTGACACAATCATCACTCGGCACTTCCCGAACCAGCTGACACTGGCCACGGTTGATGGTGATGTCTTTAATCGTGACAGGGTCATTACGAGACACGACCTGCAGTACGCCCTGTTGTGCGCGTAGTTCAAAGTTCAAGTGGGCGGCGGCTGGCTCAGGCTCCGGAGCCGGAAAGGCACAACCAAAGGCCGCGTCCGTAGCGGCAATTAGCGTCTCTTGTACACCCGCGACCGGCAGCTCGATGCTCCGGCCATCCTGGGTGATGGCTTGCAGCGACTTGGCTGAGCGCAGCGCGGCCCACATGTCATAGAACGCCTTACTGTCATTCCCTGCCACCATGCTGGATAGCGGGGGATAGGTATGGCCATCGATGCGTAGCCAAACGGTTTCAGTCGGTGCTTGGCCTGCTTGGTTGAGTTCGATGCGGCTAAGCTGGCCCATCCGGCACGATAGATAGAGATAGGTCGCGTCATCGACCGTTGCTGAGTACTCCGTTACCCCCTGACCCCAGCCATCGTTCCAGCGGCCATGGTCTCCAAACGCCAGCACGGCGGGCGTTAGCAGCAAGCCCAGCAGAGCTATTATCCATTGATGCATCCCACACTCCTTACACGGCATAGCCGAGGATATTGTTCATAAAGCCCTGAAAGGCGAAAAAGCCGATCAGCGCCCCGATGGCCTGTGGCCCCATCAGCCAAAATATCTTGGCCTTGAAGGTCTCGACAGCGCCGCTGGTCGAGATCCAGTCCGGGTGAGTAAAGCGGCGAAACCACTCTCCGATACACATGCCAACCCCGGTAAAAAGCGTGCCGAACACGAAGGAGGCGGTCAGCCCCCAGAACCCGAGCCAAGGGGCTTTGCCGGTCCAGGCGATGTTGATGGTCAGGGCCAGAAAAAGCAGGCCCGCGATAACAAAGTAACGTTTCATGATGTCTCCTTATGGATAAAAAATGACTTTTCATTTCCCATGGCCATGCGGTGGTTGATCAGCGGGAAATTAGGGTTGTGGAGTATTGGGTGATGGATTTACTTTCGTTCTGAAATTCCACGCCAAAGCACCAATATCAACCCAATAGGTTGATACTCATCTCTCATGGTTCTTCATGTCAACAGGTCTATATCCAACCATAAGAGTTGGTTGGAGGACTTATGACAGATATCAACTTTGAGCAGTTAGCCAAGAACGTGGGTAAGGCGATTGGACGCCAGCGTAACCAGGCCGGGTTTACCCAAGAGCAGGTGGCTGAACACCTCAATATCGGGATGGAAGCCGTCTCTCGAATGGAGCGGGGAATTGTGGTGCCGACCGTGGTGCGGCTGGCGGAGCTCGCTCAGCTGTTTGACTGTGAGCTGGCGGACTTTCTGCGCGAGACCAGTAATCGCCCGACCGAGCAGGGCATTGTGCTAAGCCAGCAACTGGCTCGCCTTGATGATGCTGACCGAACCCTGTTGCTGGAAACGGTAGAACGGTTGGTGGAGCGGTTGGCGCGTCACAGCTGATCACCCGCCATTTACTGGGGGAGGGGATGGGGTTCCTTTCCCCAATTTGTTGGTGAGCGGACTCCTTCTTGGTTGCGGCCTCTGCGGTGCGGCATGTGAGGTAGTCGCCTCCACACCAGCGTTACCATTAGCCGTTTCGTCGTTGTTGGCTTCGGGAGAGAACTCCTCCAGCAGCATCGGCACCTCTTCATCGATATCCTCAAATTGGCCATTTCGCAGCAGGTCGCGAGCGGCCTGCTCCATCTGGTCGATGGCGAGCCCCGCCTCTTGATCACGCCGGGCGGCCTCCTGTGCTTGTTTGACTGCCTCAGTCAGGTTGGTTTCTTCCCGCAAGGTCAAATCCACGTAGTAGACCGGTGTGCGGTACGACTGGGTGGTGCTCTTGGCTCGCAACCGCAGGGTGAGCGGCAGATAGCGGGTATGGCCCCCGCTCACTGCCTCCAGGTACTTCAGTCGCGCCGCCAGGGTGCGTACCGAGTTGTAGCCGGTGGTGCGGAAGATAAAACTGCCCAGCTCATCCCCTTGCCCCTCCACAAACAGGTTCAGTCGCCCGTACAGCTTGCAGCCCTGTTGCCCTGCAAAGGCGCAGCGCTCGGGTCCAGGGCAGCAGACCTCCTCCATGCCTTGTGCCCCCACGCGTCTTGCCACCTCCCCATTCCCGACACACAGCGGCCTGCCGGTTTGCCGGTCAAAGGCGCTGTATTCCGCCCGCAGATTCAAGTCGCTGTCGTTGAACAGCACCCTCACTGGAATGGCGCGGATCTTGGTTTGCTCCTGCCCCTGGCCACTTTTCTGCGATGAGTAGTGTTGATGCAGGGGATGGAGCAACCATCCCCCCTTTTGCTGTATCTGGGTGGTGAGGGTGAAACTGTCGTCCTTCTCCGGTACCCACTTATCCTGTTTTTGCACCAGCTTGCCGATGCAGATCCGCCCGATCACGGGCGGGGTAATCGCCAGTCCTTTGATCATGGTGTTTGCCTCAAGGGTTGAATGGTGAAACGGCGCACGCCGGGCACCGGTTTGACGTAACGGGTGAGCAGGTCGGGATGATCCTGACCGAGCTTATCCAGGTCCGGTGCTAGCCGGTCTTTACTGCGCTTCCAGGTGATCTTGCCATCGGCAAACAGCCCAGCAGTGGCTTCACCCAAAGTGGCTTGTAGCCGCTGCTTGAGTTGTGACTCCTGCAGCTCGACGGCTTCCTTTTGCTGACGCAATCGCAGCAACTCCCCAAATAGCCTGTTGAACTCGGGAGAATCGGAGAGATCCAGCGTCTGGCCATCGTCATGGGGGAAGAGCCAGCTCAGGGCATTGGCGGCATCACTGGAGCCGTCAGGCTCGGGCTGCTGATCTTGTTGCACCATCTGCCAGAACTGCGCTTCCCGTTCGGTGAGATCCTGGATCTTCTCCTCATCGCGCTCGATGCGATAAATCCGGAAATCCTGGCCGCCGATCAGCACAGCCACTTCGGCCCAGGCATGGCCGGTGACGGCCAGTTGATGGAGTACCTGACACTGATAAGCCACCGGCACTCCTTCCTCCCACTGGGGGGCGCTGTGATAGCTGGCGGTCTTGATCTCCAGAATGCCCGGTCCATCGGGATGGCCGACTACTTCCCGGTCGAGGTTGGCGAGCATGAAGGGTTGCTCTGGGTGTTGCAGCACTGCATTGACCCGGCGCACCTTATAGCCGGTGCGTTTGGCGTAGACCTGCGCCAGCACAGGTTCCAGTTCGATGCCCCACAGCACCGCTTCCTTGTGAGAGATATCCTCCGGCTCCTTGCGGCCAGTCTTCTCCAACCACAGGCCGAGCGGACATTTGTAAGGGGAGAGCCCGACTGCCACGGCGGCATCGGAAGAGCCGATCCCTAGTTTGCGGATAGCGAGCCACTGCTCGCGGGTTAATTGAGTAGTGGAGGCCAGTCGCAGGGCCTGGCCGTATTTGGCTTTTGCTTTCATGACTATTCCTTGTTGACGGCATAAATGGCTACGCCCGGATTGGCTTGTGCCAGTCCGGGTGAGTTCGTTATGCGGTTTGAATGGGGAAGCGGAATTACTGCAGCAGAGTGAGAGCCTGATTCAAGGCTTGGGATTTGAGTTGGGCGCCCTGACCAAACCAGGCGGAATCAAGCCGGTGATCTTGGCTGCGGGCTCGGCGGTGGTGATCCACGTATTCAGTGACCGCATTGACCAGCCCCCAGGCGGTATTGCGGGAGCTCGTAAGTTCTGAGCCCATGCCTGCGCCCTGATAGAGCTCATGCAGTCGTTGTACCGGCTTGGTGAGAATGATGTTCTCCTCATCCAGCGGTTGCGCCAACAAGTCGCTGAAAAAGCGCAGCGCCTCTTCAGGGGCGACGGGCCGTTGTGCCAATTCCTTAGTCTGTGCCTTGAACTCATCCCAATGAGACAGCCCGAGCCCAAGCGACTCTTTTACGGTCGCCGCATCGAACTGAGTGGAGTGTGGCACCTTGATGGCTCCGGTAGTGCCGCGCAGTGCCATCTGCAGGGTGTTGTTGCAGACCACTCGCAGCGAGGTGAACTGCGCCGTGGTGCAGAGCGTGCCGTCGCAACTGGTCGCCAACAGCAGATAGGACTTTACCAAGTCATTGCCTTTGAGTTTTAGATCCTGGCCGGTCTTAGCCAGTGCCCACAGCTTGCGGCCACCTTTGAGCGAGCCTGCGGTCTCCAGCTCAAAGCCACCGGCTTCTACCAGGTCTTGATAGAAGTGCAGCACCTCGTGAGGCTGTACCACGTTGTAGCGCTGAGAGACTACCGACAGGGGGGCGAGGGTATCAGAGCGATACAGCACCTTGCTGTCGCTGTAGGGGCGAATATGCAACGCATCGGAGGCGACGTTAAACATCACGTCGCTCTGCTCGATGGTCCAATCCATCCCGGCTGCCTGCAGCCAGATATCGAGGGATTGTTGCGGGGGTAAGACATTGCCAAGGCCATGCCAAGGGGTTTGGCCAGTGTAGGCCATGGTGTCAATTAGGTGCGCCATTAATATCTCCTGAGTTGGATGGACATATATCACAGTGTGTCAGGAAGTAATATAGATTTGAAAAAATGACGAAATGGCATTGTGAAAATAGCTATTCCTGCTACTAGTAGCAGGAATAGCAGCGTTGGCGTATAGGCACTAGTTTAATGCTCTACAACGAGACTCCTCTTCGAACTGTGTGGGATTTAATGTTTTAAGCAAGGTTAATCTATACTGCGTATCACTAAGCATTTTTGAGGTGCATGGGTGGTCGGTATCTGAAATATGTAAATAAGCTCGCAACCCCAAGCACTCCCTTACGCAATTGTACAAAGTAGAGCTAGGCAGGTAAGTGATAAATGGTTTTTCCTTTTCAGCTTTGGTTAGGATGTTGTGAATCGATGGTTCTATATTTTCTCCTGTCAAACGATCAAGTTTTTTGTCGATTTTAGAAAGGGCATATTCTACCTGGCACCATGTGTCTAAGATCGCCTGTTGGGGGCGTTCTTCTGATATACATAAGCGTTTACATACCAAATCATTGTAATATCTAATGCTGCGAAGAATTGAATGCGAGTAATGATGTGTGATGAAAGACTCATAGTGCAACTGTAGTAGGAAACTATCATCAATACGAGCATCAGCATAAAGTGACTGCGAGTTGATGATGTTTTGTACTAACGATGTGAACCGCCCATTTTTAATTTCACTTGGTGTAAGTTTGATTGCTAATGCAATTTGTAACATGGATGCATGAGATGGTAATGAACCTACGGTGTCATTATATATGGTTGTAATATTATCCGCCAATAGCTGGCTAGCTTTTTCAAGTTCATTGTTCTTAATTAAATGTAGTGTATGGAATATTGCCGCGTATGGTTTCAAATAGCCAAGCTTAGCATCTGTCATAGCTTGGTTGATAAATTTTTCAGCCTTTTCCTGAGTTTTTATCGGTAGAGAATTAAAATCAGGTTCATTGAGTAGGTAAAATAATGATTGGATACTCTGGTTATGATATTTGTTTTTGACAGCGGGTAATTCCTTAACTGCGAAACACCACAGTTTCTCAATATGTTCTTTAGCATCATGGGACAGCGCTAAGCCTAATGTATTTTTAGCATAAATGGATGTCGTTATCATACCGCTGAGTGATTTTATCCGGACATCAAGAAGATGAATGAATTTATCTGATGCTTCTTGATAGTGGCGAGCGAGATACTGACCTAGCCCAGTTTTATTATCGAAGTATATTGCTGCGATACAGGCCGAGTATGCATCTTGCAAAATAACCAATTGGTTCAAACATTTGTTTCGTATTTTCACATCGCGAATTGAATTGCACTCTATTGTAGCGCTCTGTATATATCCCCTGATTGTTGCTCTACGTTGGTTTCGGCCCGGCTTTATATTTCCTATTAAGTTTATCAATTCACCCAGATATACTTTGCATTCGGGGATGTCGATAATGTCAAGCAGCATTCTACGTGCTGCATGTGCTAACCCATGTTCATTTGTTCTTTTTAATAGTTCATCTAGGTGTCTCACAAAAGGCGAGTGTTCTCTGAACTCCATCATTAGCTCGATGCAGCTAACAAGAATAGGGCAAAGAATATGCTTGGTATATTGATGATATATTTTTTCTTTAGCTATCGGCGAAATAACAGTTTTAGATAGAACCACAGTGGTAGCTGCTTCACTGAAATCAAGTAATCCATTTACCAAGACTGAAACAGCCGGTGTTTGATCACATAAGGCTTGGATCAGTCTGTCTTGGAGTGTCTCAATGTAGATGCTCTGCTTCTGGTCGTAACTACGCATTTCATTCAATCTTGAACTGCGATCTTTCGTATCGTAGAGGTCTAGTGCCCACAGCAGATGGCTTAGGACATGGTGATGACCGAGAGTTTCAGCTTGTTTTATTGACATTGCTGTCTTGCCTCCGCAAATTTGCCGACCAATTCAGGCTGTGGTTTTTATACCTTAGTTGTGTCTTCAACACACATGACAGAGGTCACAAGATGCAGGATAAAATCCAAGGCGTCATACCTACCCCTCCTGCTAACTGGTCAGGGCGGGTAATCCGAATGAAAGAGTTGGTAGCGTTGATCGGTCTTAGCCGCTCGACGATTTACGATCGTCTTAACCCTAAGTCGAGGCGCTATGACAAGCATTTCCCGAAGCCACTTCGGTTAGGCGAGAACAGTATTGGTTGGTTTGAACACCAGATTTACTCCTGGTGCCAACGACAGGTTAAGGGGGAATGATGAGGCGGCCTCCAAAGACATATTCGCTTACTGATGGCTTTCCAATAGGTGTATTGCCTGCGCAACTACGTGAAGTGGTTCTGTCCGTACACGAAGATACGCAAGCACCAGTAAGTTTGATCTTTGCTTCGGTCTTGAGTGCAATGAGCTTAGGATGCCAAGATCTCGTCGATATCACTCGACCTGATGGGAAACGACATCCCATCAATTTATATCTGCTGACACTTGCTGATTCTGGTGAGCGGAAGAGTACAGTCGATAGCATTATTATGGCCTCAATACATCGCTATCAGGTAAAGCTATCTGCCAGTTACAACCAAGAGATGGCTGATTATCAAATAGCGAATCAACTCTGGGAAACTGAATATGCGGCTACAAATGGGTTATGGAAGACTTCCCTGAAAAATGGAGGTGCAGAAGCGGCGCAACGAAAGACAGAGGTTGCATTGTTGTTGCAAATGCGCCCTGTAAAACCGATTCGTATTGAATGGCTTGTTAATGATGCAACTCCTGCTGCAGTGAAGTCGCGATTAGTTGAACAAGGTACATTAGGGCTTTTTTCAGATGAGGGAGGTAGTATGCTGAAAAGCAGCTTGTTATCAGACACTTCATTTTTGAACTCATTATGGAGTGCAAGTGATATATTAGTAGAACGAAAGACGACTGAACCCCAACGGATCAGTGATACGAGAGTTACACTGGCATTGATGGTTCAACCAAAACTATTTGATGCTTTTTTAGAAAAGCATGGTGAAAAAGTCAGAGGTTCTGGATTTTTAGCCAGATGTTTGTTTTCAAAACCTAAATCTACTCAGGGACAGCGTTTGGCGAATAGTATTCCTTATAAGGCTTACTGCGGAAGCCCATTACAGGAATTTTTTGATAATCGATTGCAGACATTGCTAGAGACAACGCTAGCACGCAGGCGAACTAATACAGCGCGTCAAGTAGTCCAATTATCTCCAGAGGCAAAAGTGTTATGGTTTCGAGAATACAATAATTTAGAACAAAGAATAAACCAAGGGCAGGATCTGTACCCTTATCGTGATGTTGTATCTAAATTGATGGAACAGATGCTAAGGATATCAGCTGTTATCACTTTTTTTAATCATGATTCTCTGGAGGTTAATGAGCAGGTGTTGAATGCAGCGATACAGCTTGGCAGATGGTATTTGTATCAGTTTATCAACCTAACCAATACAAGTGGTGCAGTGACGAAAGAAGAAGAGGATGCAAACGCCATATATACATGGTTAGAGCAGCGACTTGATTTTTTTCGTATGCCAGGCGTAAGAAAAAACCATGTGCGTCAATATGGTCCTAATTGTGCTAGAAGCAAAGTTCGATTAGACCAAGCTGTTGAAACTCTAGCGAGACAAGGACGCCTTGTTGTTATTCATGGGCGTACAACTTACCTGCGAAATTATACTAATGACCCATATAATATTGCGGGTAATGGTGCCTCGCTATAATGCATGGAAAGTGACGTTAGATAACTTTAGAGTAAATTGTTTTTAGTCTGAAGATGCATGGATAGTAATTTCCGAGTCGCAGGGAAACTATTTCCAATGATTTGCTAAGAATAATGAAGCGGTTGATATCTGGTATATGTATTATACACATTGACATATGCCAATAGTTAAAATTTGTCATTGTGGATAGCTGCCATCTTTTATGTGAAAAGCAAAGAGGTACATAACGAATTTAAATATCACACCATCCATTAATTGGATGAGTGAAATGCAACGGCCACTTCTGAACCATCTATAAATTGCACATGCATTTGGGTCAACCATGCCTGATCAAAAGGAGGCGAGATGAATTCATCATTGGGCTACCAGCTTAGCCCAGAGGAGCTTTATAAGCTGCTTGCTGAAGCTGAGCTGCGTTATGGGGGTGTTTCACCCTATTACTTAACCAAGTTAACACAGGTCATTACAAGCAGCTTGGATATATATCCCCGTGTATTTGCTGTACGTGTGGACTTGCGTTTGCCGCAAACTAATTGGCAGGGGGAGCCTGACATACCACTGTGCTTTCCTCGGCAAGACCCAGCGGTAATTACACGTTTCTTTGCATCACTGAAAAGCCAATTACTGGCGGACCATACCCGTAAGGGAAGGCGAGGACAGCCAGCCTTCCCTGCATATATCTGGGTGCGCGAGCAGGACTCGAGTGCGAGTCAGCATTATCACGTGGTACTGCTCTTTAATAAAGACATCTATGCGTACTTGGGGGCCTACTGTAACGCTGAGAGCGATAATATGGCCCTTAGGATACAGCGTGCTTGGTGTAGTGCCCTTGGGCTTACCTACCCGGACTATGCATCTTTAGTGCATTTTCCGAAGAGCCCTGCGTACGTATTTGACCGCCGTGCTGCAACGATACATTCCCCTGTGTTTCGCGAGTTTTTATTGCGAGCTGCTTATTTAGCGAAGACCAGAACAAAGGTTCCCGGTCAGCGTAATTTTGGTAGTAGTCAACCTTTTGTAAAGTAAGGAGAGTAAGATGACGGAAATTAACAAGAGTGAAGTCGTAGGCGAAAACGTGCAGCCAGAGTTTGAACAGTATGTGCATACACCTACAGTTTGTGGTTATTCGGCGCATTATGATCTAAAGCCAGTCCTGACGAAGGATCTTCTAAGGAAATTATGGTGGGGGGCGACTGACCCAGTATCGACGCGTTATGCGTTGAGCTTGGAAATTTATTTCGGTGCCCGGCATTTTAATGATGTTTGCATTGCGACAGAGTGGCTAGCTACCTCGCTGGCATCGAGTACCGAGACTCGAGCTTTATTTGAAGAGTTGGAGTGTGTGGTCTGCCGTGTGAGTCGCTCTCACGACATGACGTTGGTGCGGATGGTCTTCTTATTCAGTGACTGTAAACAAGCGACAAGGCCTGAGTGGTTTGCCTATCGAGTGGCAGAATACTGGCGTGAGTGCATCTTGCGGCGCTTTCGTTTCTGCAAAGAAGTTGAGCGACTTCCAATGGAGCCAGGCTTGGGGCGTGTAGCGTACCACTGTATAGACCAAGAGGAGACTGCGCTAACCGTGTTCGAATGGCTAATGAGTGGGCATCGGCTTTACGGTGATAACGCTACACAGGCGGAGTATTTCTGCGGTCGTCACATTAAAAGGCAGGAGGCGGGATCTTTATAGGTTCTTGTCGCAGGAGAGAGCCAAGGCTCTCCCCTGTATCTAATGTTGTATCAGGCAAACCTCAACGAGTAGTGATCACATCCAACAGGATCATCTGATACTTGTTTTTGTGGGCGCCAAGAGAGTCTTGGTGTCTTCTGCTTTATTGATAATCAGTTTGGGGCCAGTAAATAACTTAACCAGCCATTGTTGGTGGTATCCATGTCAGCGCTGAGCCGATCTTGGATGCGGCATCTATATGCTCTGACCACCAGACCATCATTTCTCTGCGACGTTCCAGATAATCCGTGCGGTTATAGGCGCTACGCACCTCGTCCTTGTCAGAATGTGACAAGGCGGACTCGATAACGTCTCGATCAAATCCTCTCTCGTTAAGGGTTGTGCTGCCCAAGGCTCGCAGGCCATGAGCGACCAAGGTCCCTTCATATCCCATTCGTTTTAAGGCCGCATTGGCTGTTTGCTCGTTGGTGTGCGTTTTAGGATTACGGATACCAGGGAAGATAAATTCACGATGGCCGCTGATCGGTCGCATGAGTTCCAGATAGGCAAGGGTCTGTGGTGTTAATGGCACATCATGACCTCTGCGCTTCTTCATTCTCTCTGGTGGGATCCTCCAGAGTTTCTTTTCCATATCGATCTCTGCCCACCGGGCTCCGGCTGCTTCGCTGGGGCGAGCCAAGGTATGCAAGCTCCATTCGATAAGGCAGCGGGTCTGCAAATTGATACTGGCTTTCGATAGCCGATTCATCAGTTCCGGCAACTGGTTGGAGTTAATGCTGGGCATGTGCTGTTTGGCTGGACGCTGAAATACCTTGCTGATCCCCGAGCAAGGGTTGGCGTCGATCAGACCAGAGTTGACGGCGAAGGTCATGATTTCGTTCACCCGCTGGGTGAGGCGACGCACGGTTTCGAGTTTTCCTGCTGCTGCGATAGGCTCGATGATCTTGATGGCTCGCTGTGCCTTTATTTCCATAACTGGCACTGTGCCTATCTCGGGGAACAGGTACATTTCGAGCGAGCGCCAAAGATTCTCAGCATATGCCGGGGTAACGGAAGGGCGTTTGACATCAAGCCAGCGCTTGGCGACGGCTTCAAAGGTGTGCTCGCTCAGCGATAACGCAGCGGATACCTGCTCGTCACGATGGTGTTGGGGATCGATGTTTTGTTGCAGCAACGTTTTGGCTTCGGAGCGCTTCTCTCTCGCGTCAGCCAATGACATCGTAGGGTATGAGCCGAAGCTGATCATATTTCGCTGCTTAGTGAGAGGGCGGTAGTAACGCAGGCGCCACAATTTAGAACCATTGGGCTTGATGACGAGCTCCAGGCCCGCCCCGTCGCAGAGGGTGTATTCCTTCTCCTTGGGCTTGGCTGCTTTGATCTCGGTTGGGGACAAGGGGCGGGTGATACGAGGCATAGGCATACGCTCCTGAAGGTATACAGAACCATATACCTAACGATATGCCTAAAAGGGCTGGATGGCAACGCATCCCCTTGGACAGCATAAGACAACAAAAAACCCGCAAAGCCTTACGCTGTGCGGGTTTCTTGAACTTCGTTGGTCACTGTTGGACCGGTATTTGGTGGAGCTGGGGGGATTTGAACCCCCGTCCAAAATTACTACATCCTTGGCACTACATGCTTAGTCACTCTTTACATTCGCCAACCCGCTGCGGAGAGACACGCCACGAATTGACTAGCTCGATTGGTTTTAATGCTTCCGCCCCGAGCAGGACTTCCACACGATCCTGTGAAGGATGACCTTCCGATTCCCTAGGACACAGGCAAGCTAGGGTAGAAGGGCTCTATGCAGGTTATTAAGCTGCTAGTGCGTAGTTTTCGTCGTTTGCGACTATTTTTTTGCGGTTTATTAACGAGGCCTACCGCACCTCGGCATGCACCTTGGGTTTCGTGAATCTTGTCGAATCCAGAATCAGCCCCAAGTTGTTAATTGCGATTGTACGCAAAAATGCTGTCATAGCAAGGCGTTGATACCCATTCCCTCTGACAGCCAGTCTGTTTGCCGATTTATTGTACGCAGCTGAGCCTGCAGAGCCAGCTGCGCCGGGGGAAGGTGAACCGGCGTTCTGATGCTGCCAGTCGCAGGTTAGCCGCGATGCTTGTTCTTCATGATGCGGGCTTTTTCCCGATCCCATTCGCGGGCCTTGGTATCTTCGCGCTTGTCGTGCTCTTTCTTGCCCTTCACCAGGCCGATTTCGACCTTGACCCAGCACTGTTTCCAGTAGAGGGCGAGGGGAACTATGGTGTAGCCCTGACGGGCAATCAGGCTTTCGAGCTTGTCGAGTTCACGACGGCTCAGCAGCAGTTTGCGGGTGCGGGTCGGGTCACATACCACATGGCTGGAGGCCGCTTGCAGTGGCAGGAAGCTGGAGCCGAACAGATAGGCCTCGCCATCACGGAAGATGACATAGGCTTCGCTGATGTTGGCCTTGCCCGCCCGCAGGGATTTGACTTCCCACCCTTGCAGGGACAGACCCGCTTCGATCTTCTCTTCGATGAAGTATTCGTGGCGCGCGGTTCTGTTGAGTGCAATGGTGCTGGACCCGGCTTTGTTTTTACTGTTTTTTTTGCTCATGACGGGCGATTTCCGGCAATGACTAGGAGGCTCGTATTATACGTAGGCAGGGGCGGCTGTAAAACGCGCAGCAGGTCAAGTGGTGGCTTTCTGAGCGGTTTGGCTGAGGTTTTACCTCCACAACCCCAAACATGGTGATAAAATCGCGCCGATTGGATGAGGAAAAGCCATGCCCCGAATTACGCGCAGTGCCCTGGTGATGTTCAGTGCAGAACAGATGTTCAAGTTGGTTAACGATGTGGATGCCTATCCGCAGTTTTTGCCCGGCTGTGTCGGCAGCCGTGTCCACGAGGCTGGCGATGACTACATGATGGCGTCGGTCGATGTGGCCAAGGCGGGGATTGCCAAGACCTTTACCACCCGCAATCAGCTGGATGTGAACCGCCAGATCAGGATGGAGCTGGTGGATGGCCCGTTCCGCAAGTTGGCGGGCTGGTGGACCTTTACCCCGCTCGATGTCGACGCCTGCAAGGTGGAGTTTGATCTCGATTTCGAGTTTACCTCCAAGCTCATCGAGGTGGCCTTTGGTCAGGTATTCCGTGATCTGGTGAGCTCCATGGTCTCCGCCTTCTCCAACCGGGCGAAGGAGGTATACGGTGTCTGACCCGCTCAATATCGAGGTTGTCTATGCCTTGCCGCAGCAGCAGACGGTGATTGCCCTGCGGGTGGCGCCCGAGACCTGCGTGCTGGCGGCCATCGAGCAGTCCGGCATCGTACAAAAACACCCTGAGATCGATCTGGTGGTCAACAAGTTCGGCATCTACAGCCGCCCGGTGAAAGGGAGCGAGCCGCTGCACGACGGCGATCGTATCGAGATCTACCGTCCGCTCATCGCCGATCCCCGCGAGATGCGCAAAAAGCGGGCCGAGAAGGCCAAAGAGGAGGGGAGAGCCGATAGCGTGACTGGTGGCCGCCCCGATGTGCATCGCAAGCTCCGCGAGTAGCGGTCAGGTTTTTCTTGCAGAAAAAAGGCGCCGAGGCGCCTTTTTTTGATCCCGTTAGCCGGTGAGCTTGCCGAGGGGATATCAAGAGAGGGCTGCTTCTGCCACACCCAGTCGGGCACGGGTCCAGGCGGCCAGTAGCTCTACCCCGCTTTGCATCACCCGCTCATCGAAATCGAATTCGTTGTGATGGTGCGGCGCCGCCAGATCGGCCCCTAGGATCAGGTAAGCCGCTTCGCCACCCTGTTTTTGCACCCGCTCCATCAGAAAACCGGCATCTTCACTGGCGCCAAAGCGGCGAGTCTGGATGGTGGCAAGCCCTTGCTTGCGGGCCAGCGCCGCCAGCTCGGCCTGCAGCGCCGGGCTGTTGTCGAGGGCAATGGCCTCACCCTGCTTGATGATGCGGTAGGTGACGCCGTTGGCTAGGGCGGTACCTTCGACGATGCGCTGTACCTGACTGAACATGTAGTCGTTGAGCGCGCTGTCGGCGCCGCGGGTTTCACCGCGCAGCTCGGCATGATCGGGGATGACGTTGCGGCCGCTGCCAGCGTGAAGCTGGCCGACGTTGATGCGGGTCATGCCATCGCGGTGGCGGGGAATGCCGAGCATGGCGGTGGTGGCCATGCAGGCGGCGGCCAGCGCATTGCTGCCGGCATTGGGCTCGAGCCCGGCGTGAGCAGCGGTGCCCATAAAGTGGACGTCGAACTTGGTGGAGCAGAGAAACTCGGTGGGGTTGATCACCAGCTCGCCGCTGCCAGCGTGAATGCCGATATGGAGCGAGAGCAGGGCATCCACGTCATCGAGTGCGCCACCGGCAGCCAGCGCCTTGCCACCGCGACACCCCTCTTCGGCGGGCTGGAAGAAGAGCTTGATGCGTCCGCACAGCTCCTCTTTCATCGCCATCAGCTGGCTGGCCAGCCCCATGCCGATGGCGGTGTGGCCATCGTGAGCGCAGGCGTGCATCCACCCCTTGTTGTGGGAGGCAAAACCCTCTTGCTGCGGTTGGTGCTGTTCGGCGTCGGACTCTTCCACCTCCACCGCATCGATATCGAAGCGAAAGGCCAGGGTCGGACCGGGACGACCGGTATCCAGCTCTCCCATCAGGCCAGTGACATCGCCAATCCGCTCCAGCCAGTCGGGATGGGCACCCTGACGGCGGGCGCGAGCCTTCTCGGCCGCCACATCCACATCACGGCCCATCATCAAATTGCTGGCCAGCAGCTTGTCGCCGAGCACGATGCGATAACCTAGCTCGCTCAGATGGTGGGCAATCAGGCTGGTGGTGCGAAACTCTTTCCAGGCGGCTTCTGGCAGGCGGTGCAGGTCGCGGCGCCACAGGATCAGGTGCTCAAGGGTCATCTTGGCTTCCTTGGTGATTCGATTTGTCGGCTATTGTGCCTTTTTTCCCGGCTGACCACACGGGGGCTGCAGCTGGTCGGGGGAGCTGTGCGTGCAAGTGGTGGCTGTTCGGGCCGTGAGTAGTGGTGAGCGCCCATAAAAAACGCCTCCACAAGGGAGGCGTTGTCGATAGCTGGTTATCAGGCCGCGTGATGGTAAGCGGAGGCTTCAAACAGCTTCTTGTTGGCCACCAGATCGATGGGGTCAAAATCATCGACGTTGATGGTGCGCAGGCGACTTACCTCGGCGCGGCGCAGCAGCTCGGCTTCGCTCTGGGTCAGTACGCCAGCGGCCAGGCCAATGTCGGCCACCTTGTCCAGTGCCATGAAGGGGCGCTTGATGCCATCGCTCTTGCAGACTTTCTCGAACAGCGGCTCGGCGGCCAGCACGTCATCGAGCGCCTGCTCCAGCAGACCGAAGGGGTTGCCCTCTTCGCTAGTCAGGTATTGGCCCTTGGCCAGGCGGCTGCGAGTTTCGCTCGGGGTTTGCAGCAGACGGGCAACCTGTTGATCCAGCTTGTCGCACGGACGGTTCAGGTCACGACCCAGCGGCAGTACTACGGCACGCAGGGCCAGACCAATCCAGCGGTTCGGGAAGTTGCGCAGCAGCTCGTCGATCGCCTCTTGTGCCTTGAACATGGCATCTTGCAGTGCCCAGTGCAGCAGCGGCAGGTCGGCCTGCTGGCGTCCCTCATCCTGATAGCGCTTGAGGGCGCTGGAGGCCAGATAGAGCTGGCTCAGCACGTCGCCAAGACGGGCGGAGACCCGCTCCTTGCGTTTGAGCTCGCCACCCAGGGTGCCCATCGCCATGTCTGACAGGAACGCCAGGTTGGCCGAGAGGCGAGAGAGCTGCTGGTAGTAGCCCTTGGTCTGATCCTTGTACGGTGCCGCGGCAAAGCGGGCGCCGGTGATACCGAGCCAGAAGCTGCGCACCAGGTTGCTGATGGCAAAGCCGACGTGGCTGAATACCGCCTTGTCGAAATCCTTCAGCGCCTGCTCCTTGTCGGGGTGGCTGGCGGCCAGCATCTCCGGCAGTACATACGGGTGGCAGCGGATAGCGCCCTGACCATAGATGATCATGCTGCGGGTCAGGATGTTGGCCCCTTCCACCGTCACGGCGATGGGGGCACCCTGATAGCCACGGGCCAGATAGTTGTTGGGGCCCATGCAGATGGCCTTGCCGCCGTGGATGTCCATGGCATCTATGATGCACTTCTGGGCACGGTCGGTGAGGTGGTATTTGACGATGGCGGAGATGACCGAGGGCTTTTCGCCAAGGTCGATACCGGTCACGGTCAGGTTGGCTGCAGCGCCCATGATGTAGGCATTGCCACCGATGCGGGCCAGCGGCTCTTCAATCCCTTCCATCTTGCCGATAGGCAGCTTGAACTGGCGACGGATGCGGCTATAAGCGCCGCTCGCCAGGGCCAGCATCTTGACACCACCTGTGCTGTTGGAGGGCAATGTGATGCCGCGACCGACTGACAGACACTCGACCAGCATGCGCCAGCCCTGACCGGCCATGGCCGGGCCACCGATGATGAAATCGAGCGGGACGAACACATCCTTGCCCTGGGTCGGGCCGTTCTGGAACGGCACGTTGAGCGGAAAGTGGCGACGGCCAATGCCGACCCCCTTGATGTAAGTGGGAATGAGGGCGCAGGTGATGCCGAGCTCTTCCTCTTCGCCCAGCAGGTGTTCCGGATCACGCAGTTTAAAGGCGAGACCCAGTACAGTCGCGATAGGGGCGAGGGTGATGTAGCGCTTGTTCCAGGTGAGGCGCATACCGAGCACCTCTTTGCCTTCCCACTCGCCTTTGCAGACGATACCGAAGTCGGGGATGGAGCCGGCATCAGAACCCGCTTCCGGGCTGGTCAGGGCGAAGCAGGGGATCTCTTTGCCTACCGCCAGGCGGGGCAGGTAGTAATCTTTCTGCTCGTCAGTGCCATAGTGTTGCAGCAGTTCGCCCGGGCCCAGTGAGTTGGGCACGCCGACGGTGGAGGCGAGCACGGCGCTGGCACCGCACAGCTTTTGCAGGACACAGGACTGGGCGTAGGCCGAGAACTCCAGACCGCCATATTTCTTCTTGATGATCATGGCGAAGAACTTGTTGTCCTTCAGGTATTGCCACACCTCGGGGGAGAGATCCGCGCGCTCGTGGGTCACTTCCCAGTCGCTCACCATGCGGCATACTTCCTCGACCGGGCCATCCATAAAGGCCTGCTCTTCGGCAGAGAGGGTGCTGACCGGAATGGCGTGCAGCTTTTTCCAGTCCGGGTTGCCCGCGAACAGATCGGCTTCCCACCAGGTGGTGCCCGCTTCGATAGCCTCTTTCTCGGTGCGGGACATCTCCGGCATGATCGATTTGTAGATCTTGAACAGCGGCTTGGTTATTTGATTGCGGCGAAATTCCACCAGATTGAGCGGGATGGCGATCACCGCGAACAGCGCCCATACCAGCAAGGGCACATGACCATAGATGGCGCCAAGCACCAGGGCGGCGCCGGTGACCAGGGTGGAGATGAACAGGGATGCCCGGCGATAGGCCAGGGCTCCGATAACCAGGATCACCCCGAGCAGAGTGAGGGTCGTCGTCATTGCTTGCTCCTTGCGTGAAAGATTGCCAACGTGGCGTAACTGATCCAGAGGTCTGACCTGTTGGATATGGCCCCTGTTGTAATTCATACGCACAAAGTTATCAAGCTGTTTACATCTTCATTACCTTCTCTCTGTGATCCCCATAACGCTCACGCGCCGCCAGCGCTGTGGCTCGCAGGGGGGCGACTGTGCGATTCGCTTGTGCGAGAATAGCCGCGATCTACACGCACACTAAAAACAGTGGAAGAGACATCATGTACCAAGAATTGATCCGCAATGAACTGACCGAAGCTGCCAGCGTGCTGCAGGCCTTCCTGGCTGATGAGCAGAACCTGAAAAACATCGAAGCGGCCGCCAAACTGCTGGCTGACTCTTTCAAAGAAGAGGGCAAGGTGCTCTCCTGTGGCAACGGTGGCTCCCACTGTGACGCCATGCACTTTGCCGAAGAGCTGACCGGTCGTTACCGCGAGAACCGCCCGGGTTATGCCGGTATCGCCATCTCCGATCCGAGCCACCTCTCCTGCGTCTCCAACGACTTTGGCTATGACTATGTCTTCTCCCGCTACGTAGAAGCGGTCGGCCGCTGTGGCGACGTGCTGCTTGGTATCTCCACCAGCGGTAACTCCGGCAATATCCTGAAAGCCATCGAGGCGGCCCGCGCCAAAGGGATGAAAGTGATCGCCCTGACCGGCAAGGATGGCGGCAAGATGGCGGGTCTGGCGGATGTCGAGATCCGCGTGCCGCACTTTGGCTATGCCGACCGTATTCAGGAAGTGCACATCAAGGTGATCCACATCCTGATCCAGCTGGTCGAAAAAGAGATGGCCAAGTAATCAGGCCATCGTCACCAGACAAGAGCAACGCCGGTAGCATGGTTCGCCATCGGCCGGTTGTTGCCAGTCACAGGGGAAGGGATTGCGCCTTCCCCTGCTGTCTGTCGAACCAGCGTGCTGGTCGAACATGACACAAGCCAAATCATGAAAGGAGTCTGCCGGATATGTGCGAACTGCTCGGCATGAGTGCCAATGTGCCGACCGATATCTGCTTCAGCTTTACCGGGTTGATGCTGCGCGGCGGCAAGACCGGGCCCCACAAGGATGGCTGGGGGATCACCTTCTACGAGGGGAAGGGCTTTCGCACCTTCAAGGATCCCGAGCCCAGCGCCCAATCTCCCATCGCCAGACTGGTACAGGCGCTGCCCATCAAGAGCTGCGCCGTAGTCAGCCACATTCGGCAAGCCAACCGTGGCTGCGTGTCGCTGGAAAATACCCACCCCTTTACCCGTGAGCTGTGGGGCCGTTACTGGACCTTCGCCCACAACGGTCAGCTCACCGGCTACAAGAAGCTGCCAACCGGTCGCCACCGTCCGGTAGGGGATACCGACAGCGAGCACGCCTTCTGCTGGCTACTCGATCGGCTGGAGCAAAAATATCCCAAGCGTCCGTCCAACTTTCCCGCCATGTTTCGCTATCTCGCTACCCTGTGTGACGAGCTCAGAGCATTCGGGGTGTTCAACATGCTGCTCTCGGACGGGGAGTATGTGATGAGCTACTGCAGCAACAACCTGCACTGGCTGACTCGCTGTGCGCCCTTTGGCGAGGCGAGCCTGCTGGATGAGGAGGTGGTGATCGACTTTCAAAGGGAGACCACCCCCAACGATGTGGTGACCCTGATCACCACCCGTCCGCTGACCGGCAATGAGAATTGGGTCAAAATGGCGCCCGGCGAATTCAATCTGTTTCGCATGGGGGAGCGGGTGGCGACCAACCAGGTCCCGTTTGAGCAAGATAAAAAAATACCAGGGTAGATACCTACCCTGGTTCTTCGCAGCAGCCATAAAAGGCAAAAGGGATGAGAGGTGTTGCTGAGCATCATCACTCTGACGGCATTGAGTGTTGATCAATTGTTAATTTGTGGCAATCAAGTTGTTGTCTTGACGGGCGTTTCAGCATCGCTATTTCGATACTGATCACATTTTTTGCCACTTTATTCCCTGAGCCATCCAATCGGGTGCTTCATCACAGCCTGGTCGTGAGCCACGACATTGAAAACTATCTATAGTATGGTCTGTTTGAATACCGTTCTGGAGGAGCCTCGCATGGAGTGGGTGGATCGCAAGGTGTTGCAGCAGCTGGCAGAGGATATCGGTCCGGATATGCTGCCCGTGGTCATCGCAGTCTTTATTGAAGAGGTGGGCGAGCAGCTGAGTCAGCTCAGACCCCTCTATGAACAGGGAGAGTGGGAGGCGCTGGCTCGGGTGGCGCACAGCATGAAATCATCCTGTGGCAGCTATGGCGCCATACCGAGTTATCAGCAGGTGATGGCGCTGGAGATGGCCAGCAAGCAGGCCGATGTGGCCGAGGCAGAGCGCCAGTTGAAACTGCTGGAGGCCTCCTTGCCCCAGGTGCTCGCGTTTCTTGCCGATTATCATTAACGGCGCCATGCAGGGATGCCGGGGCGCCGTGACCGTTGCCTAACGCTGGTTGAGCAGTTGCTGGATGATCCGGTCCAGCGCCAGTTTCAGCTTCAACCGATCGTGCCGATGGGGCAGCTCAAGCTCGCCCAGCTCGGCTTCGATCACTCGCCCTTGCCAGTCCCCCGCATCACCCGCGCCTTGTGGGGCCAGGATGGCATCCAGCCGACCCTGACCGACCCGGGATTCCAGCCAGCGACACTGACTCATCAGATCCAGCTGACTGGCAGGGCCGTTTTCCGCCACCAGATTGCAGACGAAAACCAGCATGGCGCTGCTCTCGTTGATGGCCTGGGCGATCTCGGCCAGCAGCAGTGGCGGCATGATGGAGGTGAGAAAACTGCCCGGCCCCAGAATGATCATGTCCGCCTGTTGCAGTGCCAGCACCGCTTCCCGGGTCGCTTGCACCTCCGGCATCAGGCCGAGGGATAGAGGCGGTGTTGCCAGTTGATCGATTGAGACCTCTCCCAGGATCTGGGTGCCACACTCCATATGGGCGCAGAGATCGGTGGGAAATTCAGACATGGGTAGCAATTGTGACTCGATTTTGAGCATGTCACTGATCAGCTTGATAGCATCAAGAGGACGGACACAGAGATTATCGAGCGCCAGCAGCATCAGGTTGCCAAGGTTGTGGCCCGCCAGCTCGCCCTTGCCGGCGAAGCGGTACTCGAACAACAGGCTGCCGATGCTGGGATCGGTCACCAGCTGGTTCAGGCAGTTGCGCAGATCGCCCCAGGCGATGCACTCCTGACTCTTGCGCAGGCGTCCGGTCGAGCCACCATCATCTGTGGTGGCGACGATGCCGGTGAGCCGTTGACCGAGAAACGAGAGGGACGAAAGCACTCGTCCCATGCCATGGCCACCACCGATGGCAACGACCCGATCGAAGTCATTGATGTTTTTTTGCCACATATGGGCGTCCTGTCATTGGTCTCAGTTGACCGCTATGTTAGCAAGTGAAGCGAGATAATTGTTTGATAAAGGTATGATTTTTGCTTGAGGCTGCCATTCGATAAAACAAGGAGATGGTGTTGAAATTTCTGACCGTTCACTCCCTCGCCCAGGATTCATCGCTGGCGGCCCAAGATATCTGCGCGCAGCTGCGCCACCATGCCGATCAGGCCCCCTCCCTGCTGTTACTTTATTTTACCCAAGCCCATGAGGGGGCGATACTGCGCGACGTGCTCAAACGCCAGTTCCCGACGACCCGCCTGCTTGGGTGCAGCTCTTGCGGTGGTGTCATGACCGAGATGGGACACCACGCCCGAGACGGATATGGGCTGGCCGTTGCTGCTCTGTACGATGAGAAAGGGGCATTCGGGGTAGCCGGTGCCAGCGGTGACGGGGTGGATGTGCGGCAATTGCTGCGCCGAGCCATGAGCGACTGTGGTCGACCGGGCGAGCTGCCCCAGCTGATCCTGTTTCATGCCAGTCCCGGCAAGGAGGAGGGGCTGCTGGCCGGTATCGAGGCAGAACTCGGTGCCTCGGTGCCGGTGGTCGGTGGGTCCGCGGCAGATAGCAGCGTCAGCGGTGACTGGCAACTCTGCTGGGATGAGGCGGTGAGTCAGGATGGCATCGGTCTGGCGGTGCTCTATCCCAATTGCCAGCTGGCCTTTCAGTTTCACTCCGGTTATGTGCCTGCCGAATTCAGTGGCGAGATCACAGCCTGCAACGGGCGTGAGGTACTCACCATCGATCACCAGCCTGCTGCCGAGGTCTATGCCCGCTGGTGCGGTCGCGAGCAGCCCTGGCCGGTGGGGGCGATTTTGCGGGAGACCACGCTCACCCCGCTAGCTCGTCAGGTGGGAGCGCTGGATGGTATTCCTTACTACAAACTCTCCCATCCCGAAGCTGTGACCGAACAGGGCGGGCTGCGGCTCTTTACCGATGTGGTGCAAGGGGAGCGTCTGCTGTTGATGTACAGCAGTCAGGAAGGGTTGTTGCAGCGCAGCCTCAATGCCATGCGCGTTGAGCCAGGGTATGGGGTCGATGTGGAATTGCAGCCTATCGGCGCGCTTATCATCTTTTGTGCTGGTTGCCGTTTGGCGCTAGGTGATATGTTGTGCCAATTTGTCGAGCAGAGCCAGGCTCGCCTCGGCAAGATCCCTTTTATCACCCCCTTTACCTTCGGCGAGCAGGGGCGGCTGCCCAATGGCGAGCTGGCCCACGGCAACCTGATGGTATCGAGCGTGATTTTCCTGACCCGTTGAGTCGGCAGAACATAACAGAGCAGGCAACAAGATGATTGGCAACAGTGAACTGGAAGCCCTCGGCGACAAATTGCAGACCACGCTGGTCGACCTTATGCGTTGCCGCGAGCGCGAGGCCAAGTATCGTCACGAGTCCCAGACTCTGCTGGGGGGCGTTGCCACCCTCGCCGATGCCAAGACGCTGGAGCAGGTGCTGGAGAGCCTTATCCAGGTGCTCAAACCCTTTATCGGCTTTGAGCACGCGGATGTGGTGGCCTGGGAAGGGGAGCTGGGGAGTACCCACCTCAGTACCGAGCCGATGCTATCAGCCCGCAGTTGGCGCATGACCCCGGCATTTGCCCGCGCCATCTCGGGTGAAACCCTGGTTATTTACGATCCCGCCCAGCTGCCTGAGCTTGCGCCGCTGGCGAGTGAGCCGGGCTGGGCCAGCGTGATGCTGACCGGGCTGCAGGCCCCCGGTTTTACCGCCACCCTCATCTGCCGCCACGCCCGGGCGGGCACCTTCGATCTCACCAGCAAGGCCGCCATGGAGCGTTGCCGTCCGCTCATCGCCCAGGCGCTGGTCAACATCACCTATCGGGCCCGCTTGCAGGAGCAGGTCGCGGTAAAAACCGAGGCGTTACAGGCCAGCGAACGCCGTTTTCGCAGCTTCGCCGCCATGGCTTCAGACTGGTTCTGGGAGACAGATGCCGAGCATCGCCTCAGTTATGCCTCAGAGCCGGGTTATCTGGATGAGATGACCCCGCAAGCGACCCGGCCGACCCTCTATGACTACGTCTGCAACAAGCAGAGCTGCGATGCCCAGAAATATCTGCAGCTTTTGGAGCTGCGCCAGCCGGTGCGAGGGGTGCGGATGCAGGTTGCGCTGCAACACGGCCCCTGCTGGATGGAAGTGAGCGCCGAGCCCTGTTTTGACCATGATGGCCTGTTTATCGGTTATCGCGGCACTGCCCGGGATATCAGCAACCAGATCCGTAGGGAAGAGGAGCTGGCGCGGGCACGGGATGAGGCTGAAGCGGCCAACCGTGCCAAGTCCCAGTTTCTGGCCATGATGACCCACGAGATCCGTTCGCCCATGAATGCGGTGTTGGGGATGCTCGATCTGGTGCAGCATGCCGAGCTGGCGCCGGAGCAACAGAGCCTGCTGCGCCATGCCACCCACTCGGCCAGATTGCTGCAAACCATCATCGACGACGTGCTCGATTTTTCGAAAATCGAGTCGCAAACCCTGGTGTTTCACTGCGAGACCCTGCAACCCGTCCAGCTTTGCCAATCCCTGGTCGAGCCGCTGCAAGCTCGCGCGACCGCCAAGGGGATTGCGCTGGTTTATCGGGTCGATGAGTCGGTACCCCGGGAGTTACAGGGGGATCCGATGCGTCTGTCACAGGTGATGGGCAATCTGCTGGACAACGCCCTCAAGTTTACCGAGCAGGGGCAGGTGACACTGCACCTGGGTTGGCAGGATGAGAAGCTGCTGATCTCGGTCTCCGACACCGGGATCGGGATCGCCGATGCGGATCAGGCGCTGCTGTTTGAACCCTTCTCCCAGGTCGACAACTCGGCCACCCGGCGTTTTTCCGGTACCGGCCTGGGCCTTGCCATCAGCAAGCGTCTGGTTACCCTGATGGGAGGTGAGATCCACCTGAAGAGCGAGCCGGGTAAGGGAAGCTGTTTCTGGTTCGAACTGCCCGGCATGGCGCTACCCTGCCATAGTCAGCCGCAGCGGGAGGAGGGGGCTTCGGCACTGCTGCCACTGGATGTGCTGGTGGTGGAAGACAGCCCGGTGAACCAGTTGGTGGTGTCGCTGATGCTGCAAAAGCTGGTGGGCAAGGTACGGCTGGCAGCCAATGGTCTGGAGGCGCTGGCGCAGGTGGATGAGCAGCTCCCGGATCTGATCCTGATGGATATGCGGATGCCCCTGATGGACGGACTGGAAGCCACCCGGCGCTTGCGTGAGTTGGGATGCACCATGCCTATCGTCGCCCTGACGGCCAATGCGATGGCGGAGGACAAGGCATGCTGTCTGGCGCAGGGGATGGATGACTTTCTCGCCAAGCCAATCACCTTGTCACGGCTGAGAGAGTGTTTGCAGCGTCACTTTGGTCAGCGGTTGCCGACGCGCGGATAAAAAAAATGGTCAACTTTGTGGGTTGACCAGTTCTTCAGCAAATACTGAAGAGAGCACGGGATAAATCGGGTTGTATCAATCTATATGAAAAATCTGTGCCAACTTTTTTGGGACTCTTTTGTGTTCAATTTTGGCCGTTTAGCGCAGCGGCTCTCTCTTGTTATGGCGTTCTGCGTTCCTACTCACTCGCAAAATGCGAATTTCACATTTTCATTGTTGGAATAATTGCATTTTGCAACGCTGTTTTTGTCATTGTGAAATCAGGCGATGCAGGAATTTACGGGCCGCTTCGCTGTTTTGTTTGGCAATCAGCATCTGCTTTTCATAAATCGGCATCGGCAATATCTCGAGCCAGCGCTGGCAGAGCCAGGCGGCATCTTCAAAGCGCTTGTCCGGATAGAGCTCATCAAGCTCCGGATACTGCTCGAACACTTCCCGCAGGCGATTGACCAGCAGCTTGTCGTTGAAATCTGAGTGGGTGCTCGGCCAGTTGGGCAGCATCTCCACCTTGGCCCGGCGCAGGCCCATCTCGTCTGTTTCCATCTCGTGGATACAGAAGCGCTCCAGTCCCAGCACCGTCACCCCCAGCAGGCCATCATTGAGGGTGTAGAAGTCGGTCACTTTGACCCGGGTGCCCACCGGCAGAATGCGGCCGGATTGTCCCGAGGTGGTCGACTCTTCCATCACGATGCCAAAGCCCTGATCGTTGATGAATGACTCCTTGAGCATCTGCAGGTGGCGTGGCTCGAACAGACGCAGAGGAAGCTTGCCGCCCGGCAGTATGTGGGAAGGCAAGGGGAACAGTGCCAAAGGTTGTAGTTTCATGTTCCATCCTCCATTGAGTAGTTGCTGAATATGACAATGCAGCGACTGTGCCAGAGAATGAAAAAAGCCACCGGAGGGTGGCTTTTCGGGCGGTTGAGGGCGCTTAGTTGCGCTGCTCCAGATACATGACAGCCGCTTCCACGCGGCTTTGCGCCTCGAGTTTCTTCAGCAGGCTCTTCACGTGAACCTTGACCGTTCCCTCGGAGATATGGAGCACCGAGGCGACCTGTTTGTTGGAGAGGCCTTTTGCAATTTCGCGCAGGATTTGCATTTCGCGACGCGTGAGGCTTTCCAGCTTCTGCTGCAGATGGTCCAGTTCGTAGATGTTCTCGAGGTAGGGGCGCAGCGGTTCGCTCAGGATCTGCTTGCCGGTCATCACGTCGGCCAGCTGGGCCAGCAGCAGGTCTGGCTCTGTATCCTTGAGCAGGTAGCCGTCGGCGCCCGCCTTGAGCAGGGCCACCACATCCTGACGGGCATCGGAGACAGTCAGGATCACCACCCGAGAGGTGATCTCCTCGGCTCGCAGCGCCTTGAGGGTGTCGAGACCGGAGAGCCCCTTCATGTTGAGATCGAGCAGGATCAGGTCAGGCTCGGACTCTTTGGCCAGTGCCACGGCATCTGTGCCATTGGAGGCTTCACCGGTCACCTCCATGTTCTCTTCCAGGGTCAGCAACTGCACAATCCCTTTGCGCATGAGGGGATGGTCATCTACGACCAGAACACTGTATTTCATCTCGTCCATCAGGCGTCTCTTGTTAGACTGGTGGGAAAGGTCAGATGCACGCGGGTGCCTTGTGGTTGCTGCTCGTTGATGGTCAGCAGACCGTGCAGTTTGCTGGCTCGCTCGTTCATGATGCTCAAACCATAATGGTTGATCGCCGAGCTGGCGAGTCCGATCCCGACACCGTCATCTGAAATCTGAACCTTAATGTTACCATTGGCAAGGGTCTCACAGCTAACATCAATCACTTGCGCGTTGGCATGTTTGATGGCATTGAGCACTGCCTCGCGGATCAGTTGCAAAATGTGGATATGCTGACCCGCTTCCAGGTCGTTGTCGGACAGTCCGTAATGAATCCTGATCTCGGCCTGAGTCTGAGGGCGCAGTTGATCGAGCATCACCCGGATCGCCTCCCCCAGGTTGGCATCGCCAATACTGAGACGGAAGGTGCCAAGTAGTTCGCGCAACTGGGTATAGGCATTGCTGAGCCCCTCATCGATCTGCTGCATCGCTTCAAGAGCCTTATCTTGCTGCCCCTTGGCGTAGGAGCGTTTGAGCAGGGTGGACTGGATCTTGAGATAGGAGAGGGCTTGCGCCAGCGAGTCGTGCAGCTCCCGCGCAATGACTGCCCGCTCTTCCATCAGTAGCAGTCGTTGCTGTTGCAGCAGGGTCTGGTCTTTGTGCAGCACCTGAGCCAGCAGCATGGTGAAGTTCTTCATCAACCGCTCATCGATGGGATGCTGGCTGATGATGTCGAGCCGACCGAATTCCTGCTCATCCATCTGCAGATAGAAGCTGGCGACCGCATCGAGATCCCCGGGCCAGCCGGTGCGCCCCGAGATGTAAACCGGCATGGCATTGTGTTCAAAGCGGGTTAGCCGGATATGAGCGATATGCTGGTGGGCGGCGGCGCGGTCAAGCAGTTTGATCAATGTGCGGGTGCTGAGCGGGGCTGCATGCAGCTTCTGGGCCGTCGAATAGAGAAACGAGAGGGTGTCGTTGGCCTGCTGCAGCTTGGCGGTTTTCTCCTCCACCTTGTTCTCAAGCTCCCGATAGAGCTTGCCCAGTTCATCCGCCATGGTGACAAAAGCCCGCGACAGTTCCCCCAGCTCATTTTCACCGTGGGCTGGCAACTGGAGATCGAAGTCCTGCCGCTGGATCTGGCGGGCACAATAGACCAACTGGTTGAGGGGGGCGACCACCTGCTGGCGGGTGAAGCGCACGGTAAACCAGGCGATGGTGATGATGGCCAGCAACCCGAGCCCTTCCGCTAGTGCCAGCATGCGTACCTTGAACTCCACATGGTATTGCATCTGATTGACGAAATTGTCGATGGCCGCCACAAATTTTTCGGTGTTATCGATATATCGTCTGGGAGTCCGATCTTCGATATGCTGGCGCATCTCCCGCCATTGGCCGATTACTTCACCGTAGGTGCGTCGAAGAGAAGCCGGGGTGATCCAGCGCTGGGTCTCTTGCAACTCGCGGGCATTGAGCGTCTCTTCGAACTGGTTGAGGCGCCCTAGTACGCTTTCACCCTGCTCGATCTCATAGGCCATCCGGTAGGCTTGCATACGCAGAGAACCAGACAGGTTAATCGCCTTGGCGTCGGGTATTGAATAGAACAGAGTGACCATGGCGACCAGCGCGATCAGGCTGGCCATGAAGAGGATCAAAATCATGGATCGGCCGATGGCACTGCTGACCGAGCGGACCCTGAACCGTTTTTGCATGATGCCAAAAGTCTCCGAAATGGGTGGATTACCTCTTTAGTTGCGTGGGAGTGTACTCCAACTTGTGTTAGTATCGAAAAACTAGATGAACTCCGAGCGGTTTTGCCTAAGTCATTGAGATAGGGGGAAACCAGCCGTCAGCCGATTGTTGAACCTAATGGTCGAGCTGTAAGGGTCAGGAAAGAAATGCCCTGGCCTCCCGTATTTGGAAAGGTGTTTATGTTGCCACTTGAAGATGGTTTTTCCCGTCGTTTTTACTATTTGCGTCTGTCGGTGACCGATGTGTGCAATTTCCGTTGCACCTATTGTTTGCCTGACGGCTATCGCCCCCCGGAAGGCCACAAAACGGGGCGTCAACCCTTTCTCTCGATTGACGAGATCCGCCGCGTGGTCAGCGGTTTTGCCGCCATGGGCACCCGCAAGGTGCGCATCACGGGGGGCGAGCCCTCCCTGCGCCGCGATTTCACCGAGATCGTCAAGGTGATTGCCACCACCCCGGGCATCGAGAAGGTCGCCATGACCACCAACGGCTATCGCCTCAAGGAGCGGGCTCAGGAGTGGTTTGATGCAGGACTCAACGCGCTGAATGTCAGTGTCGACAGTCTCGACCCGCGCCAGTTTCACCAGATCACCGGCGAGAACAAGCTGGCCGAAGTGATGGAGGGGATCGAAGCAGCACTGGCCGCCGGTTTCAAATCGGTGAAGATCAATGCGGTGCTGCTCAAGGGGCTCAACGACTACCAGCTCGATGCCTTTCTGGGCTGGATCAGGCACAAGCCTATCGAGCTGCGCTTTATCGAGCTGATGCAGACCGGCGAGATGGATACCCTGTTTCGTGACCACCATGTCAGCGGTGAACAGATCAAACAGCGCTTGCTGGAGAGCGGCTGGGTGCAGCAGTTGCGGGGCACGGATGACGGTCCGGCGCAGGTCTTTATGCACCCCGATTCGCAAGGTGGGGTGGGGCTCATCATGCCCTACAGCAAGGATTTCTGTGCCGGTTGCAACCGGCTGCGGGTCTCCTCGCTGGGGAAGCTGCATCTGTGCCTGTTTGGCGACAACGGCATCGACCTGCGGGATCTGCTCGGCGCAGATGGACAATCTGATGAGCTGCAACAGCGCATTCGCGCGGCACTGGCGGGCAAGAGTGCCACCCATCGTCTCCATGAGGGCAATGCCGGCATCACCCCTCATCTCGCCTCGATCGGCGGATAACCGCAAAAAATCGCCAACGATTAAATAGCAATCCTCACATGGAGGTATTTTAACCGATACCTCCTTTTTTATTGCGCTGCAAGGCTTTGATCTGGCGCAAGAATCCCCCCTGTTTATCTCCCTGGTGGTATATCCCTTACCTTGTCAGGGCCGCAATATACACCCACTCTTATAATTGGTATCAAGAATGCCAATCATGGACTCGCACTGTCCCCTTTTTCACCAGAACAGGAGTCAACATGCCGGATGAGATCGATCTTGCCCGCCGCGGCCTGTTCCGGGGGCGGCTGAGAACTGCCGAACCGCCGGTGCAGTTGCCCTGGTCAGTCAATTGGTCGACATTTGTCGCCGACTGCACCCGCTGCGGGGACTGTCTGGCGGCCTGTCCGGAGCAGATCCTGGTGAATGGCGAGGGCGGTTTTCCGGTGGTCGATTTCCAGCGTGGTGAATGCACCTTCTGCACCGAGTGCGCCACGGTCTGCAAGGCGCCTGTGTTTCGCCCGACCAGCGAGTCCCCCTGGCACTACAAGGCCCATATCGAGGCCAACTGTCTGGCCAATGGTCAGGTGTTCTGCCAGCGCTGTCAGGACAGCTGTGAGCCCAATGCCATTCGTTTTATTCCGGTGCTGGGGCGGGTGCCCACCCCGACGGTCGAGCCGGATCGCTGTAATGGCTGCGGCGCCTGTGTGCAGGATTGTCCGGTTGGCAGCATCAAGGTCGACGGGCGAGCCGCCCCATCCGGTGGTGCGAGCCAGCCCACCCTCAAGCAGGAGTCAGAATGAGTCAGAAGCCGTGTGACACAGAAGCCACAATGGATCAGGAGTTCCATGTATCGAGTCTGGTGGTGCTGACCCAGCCCCCTTTGCGCCATCAGCTCGCCGAGCAGATTGGCGCCCTTGAAGGGGCCGAGATCCACGCCGTCAGTGACGAGGGGAAGCTGGTCGTGACCCTGGAAGGTCCGAGCCAGCGGCCGATCATGGCGGCCATTGATGCGATACAGGCGATGCCGGGTGTGCTCTCAGCCGCCCTGATTTACCACCAGTTCGATGAACTGGGCGGTCACTGAAAAGAGTGATGGGATGCCGGGCGTGCCCTCTGCCGCTGATGGCTGGCTCCCGTTCGACAGATTCGACAACTATTACGCGATAAGCAATGTGAGGATATGCCATGAAGCTGAGTCGACGCGACTTTATGAAGGCCAACGCGGTGGCAGCTGCCGCTGCCGTGGCCGGTGTCAGTGCCCCCACGCTGGCAGCCAATCTCATCACCAGTACCGACAAGACGGCCATCCATTGGGATAAGGCTCCCTGCCGCTTCTGCGGTACCGGCTGCTCCGTGCTGGTGGGCTCTCAGGATGGTCGGGTCGTGGCGACTCAGGGCGACCCCGATGCACCGGTCAACCGTGGCCTCAACTGCATCAAGGGCTACTTCCTCTCCAAGATCATGTATGGCCAGGATCGCCTGACCCAGCCGATGCTGCGGATGAAGAACGGCCAGTTCGACAAGGATGGCGACTTCGCCCCCATCAGCTGGGATCAGGCGTTCGACATCATGGCCGAGAAGTTCAAGGCGACCCTGAAAGAGAAGGGGCCGACCGCCGTCGGCATGTTCGGCTCCGGCCAGTGGACCGTCTGGGAAGGCTATGCCGCCGCCAAGCTGATGAAGGCCGGTTTCCGCTCCAACAACATCGACCCCAATGCCCGCCATTGCATGGCCTCTGCGGTCGTCGGCTTCATGCGTACTTTCGGTATGGATGAGCCGATGGGCTGTTACGACGATATCGAGCAGGCCGATGCGTTCGTGCTGTGGGGCTCCAACATGGCCGAGATGCACCCCATCCTCTGGTCGCGGATGTCCGATCGCCGTCTCTCCAACCCGGATGTGCAGGTGCACGTGCTCTCGACCTTCGAGCACCGCAGCTTCGAGCTGGCGGACAACGGCATGGTGTTCACCCCGCAGACCGATCTGGCGATCCTCAACTATGTCGCCAACTACATCATCCAGAATGACAAGGTGAACTGGGACTTCGTCAACAAGCACACCGTGTTCAAGAAGGGGGCCACCGACATCGGTTACGGCCTGCGCCCGACCGATCCGCTGCAGCAGAAAGCGAAGAACCCGGACAGCGGCGATGCCACGCCGATGACCTTCGAGGAGTTTGCCAAGTTCGTGGCGGATTACGATGTGGAGTCGGTCTCCAAGCTCTCCGGCGTCTCAAAAGAGAAGCTGGAAAAGCTGGCCAAGCTCTATGCCGACCCGAGCAAGAAGGTGGTCTCTTACTGGACCATGGGCTTCAACCAGCATACCCGTGGCGTCTGGGCCAACAACCTCTGCTACAACATCCACCTGCTGACCGGCAAGATCTCCGAGCCGGGTAATGGTCCTTTCTCACTGACCGGCCAGCCCTCTGCCTGTGGCACCGCGCGTGAAGTGGGTACCTTTGCCCACCGTCTGCCTGCCGACATGGTGGTGACCGAGCCCAAACACCGCGCCATTGCCGAGAAGATCTGGAAACTGCCGGAGGGGACCATTCCCGACAAGGTGGGTTTCCACGCCGTGCTGCAGGATCGCATGCTCAAAGATGGCAAGCTCAACGCCTACTGGGTGATGTGCAACAACAACATGCAGGCCGGCCCCAACATGAATACCGATCGCCTGCCTGGCTATCGCGATCCGCGCAACTTCATCGTGGTCTCCGACCCGTACCCGACCGTCACTGCCCAGGCCGCTGATCTCATCCTGCCTACCGCCATGTGGGTGGAGAAAGAGGGGGCCTATGGCAACGCCGAGCGCCGCACCCAGTTCTGGCACCAGCAGGTGAAAGCGCCGGAAGGGGCCAAGTCCGACTTGTGGCAGCTGATGGAGTTCTCCAAGCGCTTCAAGGTTGAGGAAGTGTGGCCGGCTGAGCTGATTGCCAAGATGCCGGAAGTGAAGGGCAAAACCCTGTTCGACGTGCTCTATGCCAACGGTCAGGTCAACCAGTTCCCGAAAGAGCAGAGCAAAGGTCTGCTGAACGACGAGGCCGAGCACTTCGGGTTCTACGTCCAGAAAGGGTTGTTCGAAGAGTACGCCACCTTCGGTCGTGGCCACGGTCACGATCTGGCGCCGTTCGATCAGTACCACGAAGCCCGTGGTCTGCGTTGGCCTGTGGTAGATGGCAAAGAGACCCTGTGGCGCTATCGCGAAGGGTTCGACCCCTATGTGAAAGCGGGCGAGGGGGTGCGCTTCTATGGCAAGCCCGATGGCAAGGCGGTCATCTTCGCCCTGCCGTTCGAGCCCGCCGCCGAGTCGCCCGATAAAGAGTACGATCTGTGGCTCTCCACCGGCCGCGTGCTGGAGCACTGGCACACCGGCACCATGACCCGTCGGGTTCCCGAGCTTTATCGCGCCTTCCCGGATGCGGTGCTGTTTATGCACCCGGACGATGCCAAGGCCCGCGGCGTGCGTCGTGGTGAAGAGGTGATCGTTTCCTCCCGCCGTGGCGAGGTGAAGACCCGTGTCGAGACCCGTGGTCGCAACCGTCCGCCGAAAGGACTGGTCTTCATGCCCTTCTTTGATGCGAGCCAGTTGGTCAACAAGCTGACCCTGGACGCCACCGATCCGCTCTCGAAAGAGACGGATTACAAGAAGTGCGCCGTCAAGGTGATGAAGGCTTAAGGAGGGGGAGTGCGAGATGAGTCGTAGTCGTCGCCAGTTTCTGGCCGACATGGCCAAGGGGGCCTGCGGTGTGGGCCTGCTTGGCGTGGGGCTCGGTGGCGTGGCCCGCCAGCAGGCACAAGCCGTGCCTGCCCAGGCGCTGCGTCCGCCCGCCGCCCTCGATGAAACAGAGTTCCTCAGCGCCTGCGTGCGTTGCGGGCTCTGCGTCGAGGCGTGCCCCTACGACACCCTCAAGCTCGCCCGGCTGTTTGACCCTGTGACCACCGGCACCCCCTATTTCAAGGCGCGTGCCGTGCCCTGCGAGATGTGTGATGACATCCCTTGTGTGGTGGCCTGTCCGAGCGGGGCACTGGATCAGCAGATGACCGACATCGATCAGGCCCGGATGGGGGGGGCAGTGCTCATCGATCACGAGACCTGTCTCAACTATCTGGGGCTGCGCTGCGATGTCTGTTATCGGGTCTGCCCGCTGATTGACAAGGCGATCACTCTTGAGCTGCAGCATAACCAGCGTACCGGCAAACACGCCATGTTCCTGCCCACGGTACACAGCGATATCTGTACCGGCTGTGGCAAGTGTGAGCATGCCTGCGTGCTGGAGGAAGCGGCCATCAAGGTGGTGCCACGCCAGCTCGCCAAAGGTGAGCTGGGTCATCACTACAGGCTCGGCTGGGAAGAGAAGGCCAAGACGGGGAACAAGTCGCTCATTGGCGACAGGCTCACCCTGCCCACCCGCAAACCGGAGGGGTTATGAGTCGTTATCCGGGGGAAGAGGCTCGCATCAAGCTGGGGTGGTGGCGTTCCCACCGCTTCCTGTTGCTGCGTCGGCTGAGTCAGTTCAGCGTGCTCGCGCTGTTTATGCTGGGGCCGTTGGCGGGTATCTGGATCCTCAAGGGCAACCTCTCCAGCTCGCTGTTGCTGGAGACGGTGCCGCTGACCGAGCCTCTCACGCTGTTGCAGTCGCTGGCGGCGGGTCACTGGCCCATCACCACTCTCTGGCTGGGGGCTGCCATTGTGCTGGCCGGTTACTGGCTGGTCGGGGGGAGGGTGTTCTGCTCCTGGGTCTGTCCGGTCAACCTCATCACGGATGCCGCAGCCTGGCTCAGGGGGCGCCTTGGCCTCAAGGGTAATGGCCAGTTCAGCCGTGCGACCCGCTACTGGCTGCTGGCCATGGTGCTGGTGGTGCCAGCGGTGGTCGGGGTGATGGCGTGGGAGTTGGTCAATCCGGTGTCGCTCGCCATGCGCGGTCTGCTGTTTGGCATGGGGGCGGGCTGGGCCCTGCTGGTGGCGCTGTTCCTGTTCGATCTTTTCGTGGTTGAGCGGGGTTGGTGCGGTCATCTCTGTCCGGTGGGGGCCTTCTATGCCCTGGTCAACCGGGTCGGATTTATCAAGATTTCTGCCAAGGGGCGCGAGCGGTGCAACAACTGCATGGATTGTTATGCGGTCTGCCCGGAGCGTCACATCCTGCGCGGGCCTGTTCATGGTGCCAAGCGCGGTCACGGGCCCTTGATTGCGGCTCAGGAGTGTACCAACTGTGGCCGCTGCATCGATGTCTGCGCGGAACAAGTTTTTGAAATCACTGTAGGTTTTGCCGTCAAGGCAGAAAAAACGTCGGAGAACAAATAATGAAAAAGCTGATTGGAGCAATGCTGGCCTGCCTGATGGCGGGATCCTTGATGGCAGCGGCCCCCGAGATCACCAACAGTACCGGTGGCCTCAAGTCCGAGCGTGGCACCACCGATCTGGTGACCGATGCCACCGCCGCGCCCCTGAAAAACTTCCGCAAGGATGGTGCGCCCTACGATCGCCAGTACATGCATCAGCCGCCGCTGATCCCCCACGACATTCGCAACTATGAGGTGGACACCAAGGTCAACAAGTGCCTGGCTTGCCACAGCTTCAAGAATGCCAGTGCCATGAAGGCCCCCAAGATCAGCCCGACTCACTTCGAGACCCGCGACGGCCTGACCCTGGGTGAAGTGTCGCCGCGTCGCTACTTCTGCCTGCAGTGCCATGTACCGCAAGCGGATGCCAAGCCGCTGGTGGAAAATACCTTTAAACCGGTTGAAGCGCTGAACTGAGGAATCCATAGATGAAATTACCCGGCTTTATCCAGCGTCTGTGGACCACCTTCAAGTCACCATCGAAGGCAGCTCTCTGGGTCATCCTGCTGATGGGCTTCTTCGGTGGCGTGATTTTCTGGGGTGGCTTCAACACCGCCATGGAAGCATCCAACACCGAGGCCTTCTGCACCAGCTGTCACGAGATGAAGGACAACGTGTTCGAGGAGTACCGCGACACCATCCACTACGCCAACCGCTCCGGTGTGCGGGCCAGCTGCCCGGATTGTCACGTACCGCACGAGTGGACCTACAAGATCATCCGCAAAGTGCAGGCTTCCAAGGAGCTGTGGGGCATGATCACCGGCAAGGTGGATACCCGCGAGAAGTTCGAGTCACACCGGCGCGAGATGGCGGAGCGGGAGTGGCAGCGGATGAAAGAGACCGATTCGCGCGAGTGCCGCAACTGCCACAACTTCGAGTACATGGACTTCTCCCTGCAGGGGCAGCGTGCCGCCAAGATGCACTCTACCAATCTGGCCAGTGGTGAAAGTACCTGCATCGACTGTCACAAGGGGATTGCGCACCAGCTGCCCGACATGACCGGGGTGAAAGGGTTCTGATCCTGCGACGACAGGCCGGGTTTGCCCGGCCTGCGTTTTGTTCATATATGGGACAAGCATCAGATTTGTGTGTCTTTTAAATCCCATATCTCGTGAAACCTTTGATAGAATCAGCCCGCCGTCACACGCTTGAGCAAGTTGGTCACCTCTGTCTGCGTCAGTTTTTGCGCCCTGACAGCTGGCCTCTCATACCCCTTCTCTTCCTGCCTCGTTGACGGCCCATAGCCACAAGGAGCTGCCCGATGGGACAGAAACACAACGCATTTATTCCCCTCAAGATCGCCGTGCTGACGGTCTCCGACAGTCGCACTGCCGCCGATGACAGCTCGGGTGACTATCTGGTCTCGGCCCTTACCGACGCGGGCCATCAGCTGGCCGATCGGGCACTCTGCCCCGACAACCTGTTTCGCATTCGCGCCCAGGTGAGCGAGTGGATCGCCGATGAGGGGGTGCAGGTGGTGCTGATTAACGGCGGTACCGGCTTCAATGAACAGAACCGGGTACCGGAAGCGGTCGGTGTGCTGTTCGAGCGCACCGTACAGGGTTTTGGTGAGATGTTCCGTCAGCTCTCTTTTGCCGAGATTAAAGGCTCCGCCATGCAGAGCCGTGCGCTGGCGGGACTCGCCAATCGCACCCTGATCTGCTGCCTGCCCGGCTCCACCGGTGCCTGTCAGCTGGGTTGGGAGCAACTGATCCGCGATCAGCTCGATGCCCGCACCAAGCCGTGCAACTTTGTCTCCCACCTCTGAGAGCAAACGATGAACCAGACCGATCCCAAGCAGACCCAGCCCAACCTGACGCATCTGAACCAGAGCGGCGAAGCCCATATGGTGGATGTGACTGACAAGCAGGTGACCGAGCGCGAAGCCCGTGCCGAAGCGTTTGTTGCCATGGCCCCCGAGACCCTGGCGCTGATCCTGAGCGGCCTGCACCACAAGGGTGACGTGTTCGCCACCGCCCGCATCGCCGGCATCATGGCCGCCAAGAAGACCTCCGATCTTATCCCCCTCTGTCATCCGCTGGCCTTGACCAAAGTCGAGGTGGAGATAGTGCCGCTGGCCGAGCAGAATCGGGTGCATATCCGCACCCTCTGCAAGCTCTCCGGCAAGACCGGGGTAGAGATGGAGGCACTGACCGCCGCGTCGGTAGCGGCGCTGACCATCTACGACATGTGCAAGGCGGTGCAAAAGGACATGGTGATCGAACAGGTGCGGCTGGTAGAGAAAAAGGGCGGCAAGTCCGGCCATTTTCAGCTGGGGTCAAATAGCGGGGAGCAAGCATGATCAAGGTACTGTTTTTTGCGCAAGTAAGAGAGCTGGTGGCCTGCGATGAGCTGAGCCTGCCCTGCGACTATGCCACCGCCGAACAACTGCGTGCGGCGCTCTGTGAACGCGGCGACAAGTGGGCGTTGGCTCTCGAGGCTGGCAAACTGCTGGTGGCGGTCAACCAGACCCTGGTTCCCCTCGATACCCCCATCAACGATGGCGATGAGGTGGCTTTCTTCCCACCGGTGACCGGAGGTTAAGGATGAGCGAGGCAATCATGACCGATCGCATTCTGGTGCAGCGGGAAGATTTCTCGCTGGCGGACGAATATGCCCGCCTCGCCACCCGCGCCGACAGTGGCGCCATCGTCACTTTTGTTGGCAAGGTGCGCGACTTCAATCAGGGGGAGGAGGTGAAGGGGCTGGCCCTCGAGCACTACCCTGGTATGACCGAGAAGGCGCTGGCCGATATCGTGCAGGAGGCCCGCCGCCGCTGGCCGCTGCAGGAGTGTACCCTCATTCATCGTATCGGCGAGCTGTGGCTTGGCGATCAAATCGTGCTGGTGGCGGTGAGCAGTGCCCACCGCGACGCAGCCTTTGATGCCTGCCACTTCATCATGGATTTCTTGAAAACCCGGGCGCCGTTCTGGAAAAAAGAGCTGACCGCCGAGGGTGTGCAACGCTGGGTCGAGGCGCTTGATCGCGACAACGCCGCCGCTGCCCGCTGGCAAGCCTGACCTGTTCATCACGAGGGGCACAGGTTCAACGGGAACCACGGCCCCGCCAAGGGGCGCGGATGTGCGGGCCCCATCAGGAGAAAGGGAATGAAACCGCTGTTATCTGTTGTCATCGCCGGCGTCTGCGCCGCCACCTTGCATACCGGTGCCGTGCAGGCTGATGAAGTGAAGGTGGCTGTGGCGGCCAACTTCAAGGGAACCATCGAGCGTATTGGCAAGGAGTTTACCGCCAGGACCGGCCACACCCTGGCCATCTCGTCTGCCGCCACCGGAGTGCTCTACACCCAGATCAGTCACGGCGCGCCGTTCGATCTCTTCCTCTCCGCCGATGCGGCGACCCCCGAGAAGCTGGAAAAAGAGGGCAAGGGGAGCGATCGCTTTACCTACGCCATCGGCCAGCTGGGGCTGTGGAAGAAGGGGGGGCCGGCCCCTGACGAGGCGACCCTGCGTAGCTGGAAAGGCAACCTCGCCATCGCCAATGCCCGTACAGCTCCCTATGGTGCTGCCGCCATGGCGACCCTCACCCATCTCAAGATCGATCCCAAGCAGTACCGGTTGCTGACCGGCGCCAACATCGGCCAGACCTGGCAATTTGTCGACACTGGCAATGCCGAGCTGGGCTTTGTCGCCTGGGCCAATCTGGTTGAGGCGGGCAAGACTGGTGAAGCCTGGGCAGTGCCTGCGAGCTTCTATCCCCCCATCGAGCAGCAGGGGCTGGTATTGAAGAAAGGTGCTGCGGTCGAGGCGCTGGTGGCCTGGCTCAAGGGGCCGGGTCAGGCGCAGATCAAGGCAGCTGGTTATGCCTTGCCCCAATAAGGGGATGGTCCTGATGCGATACCCTGAGTGGTCGGCCTTCGGGTCGGCCACTCTTTGCAATAAGGAGCGATACCATGCCGTTGGAGGCATTTATCAACCGGGAGGTCGGCAATGAGTGAAGGGGACCTGCTGGCGGTCTGGCTCACCCTGAAGCTTGCGGCCTGCACCACAGCGATTTTGCTGTTGCTGGCACCGCCGCTGGCCTGGTGGCTGTCGCGCAGTCAGAACCGCCTGCGGCCGCTGGTTGAGGCGCTGGTGGCGCTGCCGCTGGTGCTGCCCCCCACAGTGCTGGGGTTTTATCTGCTGCTCGCCTTCTCCCCCGAATATGGTTTCGGCGCCTGGTGGCGCGACACCTTTGGCGCCCCGCTCGCTTTCAGCTTTCTCGGCCTGCTGTTTGCCTCCATTATCTATTCGCTGCCGTTCGTGGTGCAGCCGCTCACCTCCGCCTTCGTCAACATGGGCAACAAGGAGCTGGAAGCTGCCGCTACCCTGGGGCTTGGCCCGCTGGAGCGCTTCTTCCACATTATCTTGCCGATGACTCTGCCCAGCTTCGTGATGGCGGCAGCCCTCGGCTTTGCCCATACATTGGGGGAGTTTGGCGTGGTGCTGATGATTGGCGGCAATATCCCCGGCGAGACCCAAGTGCTCTCCATCGCCCTGTTTGATCATGTGGAGGCGATGGATTACCGACAAGCCCATTATCTGGCGGGCGGCCTGATGGCCTTCTCGCTGGTGATGCTGGTGCTGGTCTACGGGGTGTTGCAGCGTAGACAGCGGAGAGTGTTTGGATGAACCAGCCCGCCACTATGCCGTCAGTGAACGAGCCACCCCGCCATGTCCTGAACCTCCATGCCCGGCGCGAGTTTGGCCCCTTTACCCTCCATTGCGCACTGACCCTCGAGCTGGGGGGATCCTCGGTCTGTTTGGCCCCTCCGGCTGCGGCAAGAGCACCCTGCTGCGTATCATTGCCGGGCTCGATAGCCAAAACGGGGATCGCTTGCGGTGGCGCGATCGGGAGTATGCTCAACTGCTGCCCGAAGCGCGCCGGATCGGGCTGGTGTTTCAGGACTCGCGCCTCTTTCCCCATCTGACGGTGCTCGGCAATCTGCAACTGGCGGCCCGCAAGGGGCGAGGGCGCTGGCAGCCCGAGGCGCTGGCGGCTCGGCTCGGTTTTGTTGATCTGCTGGGGCAGCCTGCCCATGCGCTTTCTGGCGGCCAACGCCAGCGGGTAGCATTGGGGCGGGCGCTGCTGGCCGAGCCCGATCTGCTGCTGCTCGATGAGCCTTTCTCGGCGCTCGATCGGCGCAGCCGCATCCATCAGGCCCATGTGCTCAAGGGGTTGCAGCAGGAGAGCGGCATTCCGATGATCTTCGTCAGCCACGCCATGGAGGAGGTGAGCCTGCTCTGTGATCAGCTGGTGCTGCTGGAAGGTGGCAGGGTAGAGGCGCAAGGCCGGCCGAGCGAGATCTTCACCCGAACCGATCTCTCGCTCGCCAGTCGTGACGATGCCGGGGTGATGTTGGCGGCGACCCTCTCTCACTACGATGAAGAGGAGCAGATGGCGACCCTGCAGCTCGGTGAGCAGCAACTGCGGGTCACCATGACCCATGTGCCGGATGAGAGCGGCCCTTTGCAGATCAAGGTGGCGGGGCGGGATGTGGTGATTGCCACGGCACCCATCGAGCACTCCAGCCTTTCCAACTGTCTCGTCACCCGTCTGCTGGCGGTGCGCGAGGTGCGCCCCGGCCAGACCCTGTTGCAGTTGGCGCTGGGTGAGCAGATACTGCTGGCTCGGATCACCAGCCGCTCCGCCAGACGGCTGGCGCTGGCGCCGGAGCAGCAGATCTACGCTTATATCAAGGCGGTGAGTCTGGTCAGCGAAGGCTGATTGGGCGCCGTGCCGTGGCAGGATAATCACGGGTGACATAACAACAAGAGATGGTTCAGGTGATGAATCGAGAGGCAATACACTAATGCGTCGCAATCAGGTGATGAAATTCAACGGTCTTGCCCTGCGCAGTGCGGGGGAGGGCCCCTTGCTGTTGCTGCTGCATGGGCTGGGCTCCTCCAGCCTCGACTGGCAGGCGCAGATCGAACGGTTTTCCGAGCACTACCGGGTGGTGGCGCTGGACTTGCGCGGCCACGGCCAGAGCATGCAGGAGGGGCCGTTCGATGTGGCGACCCTGGCAGCCGATGTGGTGAACTGGCTCGATGCACAGCCAGAACCCGCCTGGGTGGTGGGATTGTCGCTGGGGGCCATGGTCGCGCTGGAGCTGGCGCTGCAACTGCCCCACAAGGTGCAGGGGCTAGTGCTGGTCAACGGTTTTAGTGAGTTTCTGCTGGAGACCCCCAAAGAGCAGGAGCGTTACGCCCAGCGCCTCAAGTGGCTGCGCTGGTTTGGCATGCGCCCCCTCGCCTGGTGGCTGGGACGCGAGCTCTTCCCGGGCCCGGATCTGGCGCAGGTGCGCCACACCTTCCGGCTGCGTTTCGTGCGCAATAAAAAGAAAACCTACAAGGCGCTGCTGGAAGCGTTACCCGGCTGGTCGGTACGTGCCCGGCTCGGCGCCATCTGGCAGCCGGTGGCCATCATCTCCACCAGTCACGACTACCTGCCGCTGGCCAAACGGGTAGAGCAGTTTGCCGCCTTGCCCAACGCCACCATCCACACCCCCAACGGCCACCACGTCTGGCCTGCGGAAGATCCTTCCGGATTTAATCATTTGCTTCACCGGATTTTAGAAACCCATTAAACTTGTCGCCCTTTTACCCCGTGTATGTATTGGTTCGATCGCCTTGCCAAAGGCATAAGGCAAGGCAATCGGACCCATTTCTGATCTATTAACAGGTGTTTCCTCATGTCTGAAGTAATGAAAATGGCCATCGATGATGGCTCGACCAACGTCAAGGTGAGCTGGATTGAGAACAAGGTGCTCAAGACCATCATCTCTCCCAACTCCTTTCGCAAGGACTGGAAGAGCGCCGCATTGCGTAAAGACAAGAAGATCTACAACTACGAGATAGGTAACACCAAGTACACCTACGACGCGACCTCCGACAAGTCTCTGGCCACCACCCACGTGGAGTACCAGTATGACGATCTCAACCTGCTCTCCGTGCATCATGCCCTGTTGCAGACAGGTGTGACGCCGTGCGATGTCGCTATCACCGTAACCCTGCCCATCACCGAGTTTTACAACCCGGACGATTGCCAGCGCAACGAAGAGAAGATCGAGAAGAAACGCCGCAACCTGATGCGTCCGATCACCCTTAACAAGGGCGAGCTGTTCAATATCGTCAGTGTCGAAGTGATGCCGGAGAGTCTGCCTGCTGCGCTCTCCCGTCTGATTGGTTCAGGCTGCAACGAGTTCACCAAGACTCTGGTGATCGACTGTGGCGGCACCACTCTGGATATGGGGATCATCGTCGGTGAGTTTGATGATGTCTCCGATGTCTACGGTAACAACGAGATCGGTGTCTCCATGGTGACCGATGCTACCCGCAAGGCGCTGGCCGCAGCAGACAGCGATTCGAGCTATCTGGTGGCCAACGAATTTATCAAGCGTCGTCACGACATGAGCTTTGTACGCGATGTGGTCAACGATGAGAGCCAGATCCCCAAGATCCTCGAGAAGATGCAAAACAAGATCGACGAGCTGGGCACTCAGGTTGCACATGAAGCGAAGAAGTTCGCCAAGAACCCGAACCGTGTCTATCTGGTCGGTGGCGGTGCGTCACTGATTTATGACGCGATCAAGGCGGCCTATCCCACCCTGGGTGACCGTGTCGAGCTGCTGGACGATGCCCAGTCCGCGCTGGCTCGCGAAATCTGCCTCTACACCACGGAAGAGGATGAAGTCTATCGCGAAGCGCCTGTGATGGCCGAGGTTGACGATGAGTAGTCAACTCAAGCGCATGACCTTCTCCATCTACATGGATCCGGGTGCGCTGGAGTCTGATCGCTATGCGGTCGGGGTATTGCAGAACTGGTATCAACGGGCGCGAAAGATCCAGGAGGGCACCGAGGAGTTTGACTTCTCCAAGAGCCGTTTCCACAAGGATATCTACCTCTCCGGCATGTTCATGTACGTGCTGGCGCCCAACCTCTGCAAAGCGATTGCCAATGCACTGGGGCCGGAGCAGGTGAGCATGACGACCCTGCGTCATGCCTTTGCCAGCTGTGGTTTCAATCTGGGGGAGGTCGCTGGCGAGGCGCAGCCTGCCGCAGATGTGATGATCGACGAGATAGTGGCCAGACTGGCCCCACAGCTGGGACAGAGTGATACCACTTCACTGGTGGACGAGATTGTCAGCCGGCTCGGCGAGCAGCAACCCAGCGAGATGTGGGATGAACTCAGGCAAGGACTGCCTGCCGCGCTGGATCATGACCAGCTGGCCGAAGCCATCGCTGGCAAGCTGCCATCAGCAGGGGCCGAGCAGGATCTGGCTCCCCTTGCCAGCAGTATCCAGCTGCTCTCTCGCCAACTGGAAGAGCAATCCCGGCTGATCCGCGAGCAGCACAGATTGATCCAGCGACTTGCCAGTGCCCCCGCTCGACAGAGTGTTGTCGGCACAGAGCCAGAACCTTTGATCGAGGATCTCTCGAGTCAGGTCGCGAATATGAAAAAGGTCAAAGCCAAGGGGATCTTCTGATCCCCGATGTCGTTGCTACATTGAAATAAAAAGCCGAACCACAGGGTTCGGCTTTTTTGATCCCGTTTGCTTTATGGATGGGAGCAGACCGGGCAGTCGGGGCGCTTGGGTAGCTTCATCTCGCGAAAGGTGCCCCCGAGGCCGTCGATCATCAGCAGGCGGCCGTTGTAGTTCTTGCCCATGCCGGCCAGTAGCTTGATGGCTTCGAGCGCTTGCAAGCTGCCCACCAGACCCACCACGGGGGCGAGCACGCCCGCCTCGACGCAGGTGAGGGCCTGCGCGCCAAACAGGGCGCTGAGGCAGGCGTAGCAGGGCTCATCTTCCTGCCAGGTGAAGCTGCAGAGCTGCCCCTCCAGCCGGATGGCGGCGCCGCTGACCAGTGGCACGCCATGCTGGCGTGCCTTTTGATTCAGCAGGTTGCGAATGGCCAGATTGTCGGTGCAATCGAGCACCAGCTGATGCCGTGGCAGCAGGCTATCGAGCAGCGCCTCGTCGGCAACGGCAGCGTGGGTCTCGACGTTGAGCCAGGGATTGAGCGCGCGCAGCGACTGGGCGGCAGAGTCTACTTTGTAGTGGCCAATGCGCTCATCGTTGTGCAGCACCTGGCGTTGGAGGTTGGAGAGCTCCACCTTGTCAAAATCGACCAGGGTGAGCTGGCCAACCCCGGCCACCGCCAGATACTGGCTGGCGGCGCAGCCAAGGCCACCAGCGCCGATCACCAGCACCTTGGCTAGTTTGAGCGCCTCTTGTCCCTCGAAGTCGAAGGATTTGAGGATGATCTGGCGGTTGTAGCGCAGCAGTTCGGCGTCGCTCAGGATCTCGCTCACAGCAGCAATCCCCCGAATGGCTCGACGGTCACCGTCTCGCCCGCGGCGACGCGGCCCCGTTCCCGTTCAAGAACGATGTAGCAGTTGGCTCGCGACAGGGAGCTGAACACGGCGGAGTCCTGCGAGCCGGTGCTGCGTACCTCGAGGCCGTTTGGCCCTTGGCTCATGATGCCGCGCTGGAAGTCGAGTCGGCCCGGGCTCTTTTTGAGTGGTTCGGCCGCAATGGCTTGCAGCTGGAGCGGGCGCTCGAAGTGCTGGCCCGCCAGCTTGGCCAGCGCCGGTTGCACCAGCTGATCGAAGGTGACCATGGCGGAGACGGGGTTGCCCGGCAGGCCGAAGAACCAGGCGCGGGGCAGATGGCCAAAAGCAAACGGCTTGCCCGGCTTGATGGCCAGTTTCCAGAAGCCAATCTCGCCGAGCTCGTCCAGCAGTTGTTTGGTGAAGTCCGCTTCCCCCACCGAGACGCCGCCGGTGGTGATGAGTACATCGGCCTCTTCGTTGGCGCGGATAAAGGCAGCGCGTAGCTGGGCCTGATCGTCGGGGATGATGCCAAGGTCGAGGCAGTCGCAGCCCATGCGCGCCAGCATGGCCCGCACGCCGTAGCGGTTGGAGTCATAGATATCGCCGTGGGCCAGCGGGGTGCCGACCGGCTTGAGCTCGTCACCGGTGCTGAAGATGGCCACTTTCAGCGGGCGGCGTACCGGCACGGTAGCCACGCCGAGGGAGGCCAGCAGTGGCATTTCGCGCGGGGTGAGGCGAGTACCGGCTGGCAGCACGCAGGCGCCCTTGCCGATATCGCTGCCGGCGCGGCGGATATTCTGGCCCGGTTCGGGTTGCGTCAGAAAAGTGATCCGATCGCCGTCGGCCTGCGTTTCTTCCTGCATCACCACCGCATCAGTGCCTGCGGGAACCGGGGCGCCGGTCATGATCCGCACGCAGTGGCCGGCGGGCCACTCGCCCTGATAGGGCTGACCGGCAAACGCCTTGCCCGCCATGATGAGCGGGGTGCCAGCAGTGAGATCCGCAAGGCGTACGGCATAACCGTCCATGGCGGAGTTGTCGAAGGGGGGCACGGCGAGTGGGGAGGCGATGTCGCTGGCAAGAACCCGGCCAAGGGCCTCTGGCAGGGGCAGTGGCTCGCTGTCGCAGCAGCAAGCGAGTTGTTCCAGCATCCCTTGCAGGGCATCGCTTAAGGGAAGTAGTCCGCTGGTATCAAATCCCATCGTCATGACCTCTTTCTATGATTGAAGGCGGGATTATCACAAAAATCCCCGGGTATGGGCAGGTTATCTCAAGGGAATCTCGGGGTAATCGGCGCAAAAACGGGGGTAGATGGTCATAAAGTATGAGGTGACGCACAAGTTGACTTGAATCTTGGCGGCAATGGCCGTTTACTATGCCGCCATAACAGATGGCCGTCACATCCCGTGTGGCGACCATTACAGCGATACCATCGGCCCTGTACGCCGCCATAACATAAGGGGTTGCTCCTTGAGCTGCCCTCACAGTCCCTGAGCGTGGGAGAGAAGATAATGACAACCTTAAGTCCGGAAGCCTTGCTGGTCAGGGCTGCCCTCGAAGCCCAGGGACTGGAAACCCCCCTGGTCACCAACGAGCTGAACAGCCAGCAGAAGCGGGAGAAGATCGAAGGCCATATGCGCTCCATCATGGAGACGCTGGGGCTGGATCTGACCGATGACAGTCTGGCCGAGACACCGCACCGCATCGCCAAGATGTACGTCAACGAGATCTTCTCAGGCCTCGACTATTCCACCTTCCCCAAGGTGACGGTGATCGAGAACAAGATGCAGGTGGACGAGATGATCATGGTGCGGGACATCAGCCTCACCAGCACCTGCGAACACCACTTCGTCACCATCGACGGCATGGCCCATGTGGCCTATATCCCTCGTGGCAAGGTGATTGGCCTGTCGAAGATCAACCGCATCGTGCAGTTCTTCGCCCGTCGTCCCCAGGTGCAGGAGCGGCTGACCCAGCAGATCCTGCTGGCGTTGCAGACCCTGCTCGGTACCAAGGATGTGGCCATCAGCATCAAGGCGACCCACTACTGCGTCAAGGCGCGCGGGGTGATGGATTCAACCTCTTATACCACCACTACCTCCCTCGGCGGTGTATTCAAGAGCCAGCCAGATACCCGGGCCGAGTTTCTCGGCGGCCTGCGCGGATAAAAGAGCGGTTGTTTTGTAACTGCCTTGCTGAATAAACGAGACGCCAGCAGTTATTGCTGGCGTTTTTCATGGGCGATGGCCAGAGATGATGGCCCTGCATCGACCACTTTCTCGATTTTCGTAAACGAATATTTCATGTTCGTGATCGAACGCTCAAAGTGTGAAAATCCTGACTGGTAGCTCTTCGGAACCAACCTGTCCCCTCTTAAGATGCTTGCCATTACCAGCAGGGCATCATTTACAGGTTGGAGTAGCCGTGTTTCGTTCAATCAAACATCAGGTCATGTTTTTTGGTGGCTGTATTTTACTGGCTACCGTGTTGAGTGTGGTCGGGTATAGCTATCTGTCTCTTGCGACTATGCAAGGTGGTATTCAGGGCGAAATGCGCGAGACAACTCGTCAGGATGCCGGACGATGGCTGGTGGCTCTGGCTGGTCAACAAGCCGGCGAGATCGCAGGCACCTTTGAACAAGCCCTTAATACAGCAGAGACACTTGCCGCCATGCTGGCTGGCAATGTTCATCAACCCAGGCCATTGGATCGGGCTACCGTGACTGCCTTGCTCAAGGATGTTGCTGAACGGAACAGCGACTTTCTCAGTATCTACAGTGGTTGGGAGCCTAATACCTTTGATGGTCAGGACAGTACCTATTTGACTGACGGGGTACATAGCCAGGCCACTGGCAACTTTGCCCCCTACTGGAGTCGTGGTCCAGCCGGGTTCACCATCAAACCGCTGGGCGACTACTACAGCAAGAGTTTGAGCAAGACCGGTATCCGGGCATCGGAATGGTATCTCTGTCCGATGGAGAGCAAGGCAGCCTGTGCTGTCGACCCTTCCGTTTATACCGTGAATGGCCAACCGACGCTGTTGACCTCTTTTGTTGTGCCCGTTCTGGATCAGGGCCGCTATCTGGGGATGGTCGGGGTCGACTATTCCCTCAATTACCTGCAACAGTTGGCCAAACAGGTAAGTGGCCAGGTGTTCTCTGGCCAGAGCCGGGTCAGGATCATCAGTCCACACGGCATCATCGCCGCGGATTCGGCGCAACCTGATGTGATCGGGGGGCGGCTTGAAGAGTCTGGCTTGATGGATCTGCTCAACAAAGGAGAGGCCAGTAGTCAGCAAGTTTCGGGTCAGTTGCGCGTGCTGGTGCCAATCCATCTTAAAGGGGTCACTAAAGCTTGGGGGATCATCATTGAGGTGGCTGATACGGCGCTGTTTGCAGATGCTGATCAGGCTGAACAGGCGAGAGCCGCTGATTTCAGCGAGAGTTTGTGGATGCAACTGCTGGTTGGGGTCGTGGTGGCATGCCTTGGTCTTGTCGGCTTGGCCTGGGCTGCCGGATCCATCTCGCGCCCGGTACAACAGACCGCCAGCATGGTCAGACGTCTTTCTGCCGCCGGAGGGGACTTGACCCAACGCCTCAATGTGATGCGTAAAGATGAGACTGGCGAGTTGGCTGAGGGGATCAACCGGTTTGTCAGCACTATTCATCATATTGTGAGTGATACGGCACAAAGTGGCCGCGACTTGCAGCTAGCTGCCCACCACTCTGCCGAGCTGGCTCAGCAAGGATTGTCCAATAGCCATCGGCAATTGGAAGAGATTGAACTGGTTGCAGCAGCCATCCACGAAATGGCCTCGACGGCGGATTCCGTCTCCAGCAGTGCACAGATTACCGCTGATGCTGTAGATGAGACCCGCAAAGCGGTGCATAGAGGTCAGCATGTGGTGAGTAATTCCGCTAGTGGTATCCGTGAGCTGAGTGTGCAAGTAGATGTGGTTGCACAGCGTATTGCCGAGTTGCAGCAACAGGGTCAACAGATCGGTTCGATTCTCGATGTGATCCGTACCATTTCGGAACAGACCAATTTGTTGGCTCTGAATGCAGCGATTGAGGCCGCTCGTGCCGGGGAACATGGTCGGGGGTTTGCGGTGGTTGCGGATGAAGTCAGGGGGTTGGCGTCCAAAACCCAGGCTTCAACCAAAGAGATCCAGGGCATGATCGAGCGCCTTCGTCAGACCACGGCAGAAGCTGTGAGTACCATGGGAGAGGGGAAAAACTTGAGTGAGCTGGCATTGCAGGATGCAGAGCTTGCCGTGACCGAGCTTGCGACGATAGTTATGTCGGCAGACCGGATCCAGGATATGGCGACCCAGATCGCCAGTGCTGCAGAGGAGCAGTCCAAGGTCACCGATGATATCAGTCGAAATGTCAGCAACATTCATGAAGCGGCAACCGCATCGACCCGTTTGGCTAACCAGCAGGATGAACAAAGTCAGCAGATGCATAAGTTAGCCAGCGATGTGATGGATAAGATTGGGCGCTTCCGCTATTAAGCCTTCACCCCTAATAGTTGATCTTTCATCCAAATGACCCCTGTTTTGAGTGGGGTCATTTGGGTTGCTTTAATTTTAATCACAAGACTCTTTCCGAACCGCCATAATCCGGCTATTCTACCGCCCCTCACGGCTCTCGCTGCCGCTCATGGAATTCAGAGATATTCATCAAGGTTGGATGGTGCGCCACTGAACAGGTGGCCAGATAGTTCATGCCAGGAGGGCGTGAACCGGACGAGTGCTACGAATTTAACGACCACCAGGATATCCCATGAATACCAGTACCATGACCATAGGTAAAAAACTCACCGCCGGCTTTGCCGTGCTCGGTTTGATGGTCGCCTTTATCGGCGGTTTTTCCCTTGTCCAGTTTGGCAACATGAATGATGTTGCCATCCGGTTTACCGACAGCATCTTGCCAGCGGTCAATCGCACCAGCGCGATCGGGGATTCTCTCGGTGAGTTGCGTCGTTATGAGCTGGGTTATTTCGTGGTGGCTGCCGAGCCGCTGAAAAGGGCTGAATATCGGAATATTGCCAGTCAGCAGCTTAACTCGATCGCGCAGCAGCTGATTGCCCATGACAAGACGATCTGGCCTGAGGATGTGGCGGAGCGCCGTACCTTCGATACGGTGAAATCTGACTGGGATCGTTACGTCGCCCTGCACCAGCGAGTCAAACAGCTGCAAGACAGCGATCAGCTTGCCGAAGCCCAACGCATCTTCCTTGAGGAGGGGGTTCCCCTTTATACCGCGCTGAGCAAGTCAGTGGCCTCCCTTATCCAGATTAACCATGGTTATGCGTCTGAATCCCGCAGCGATATTGTCGACTCTTATCAATCCGCCAATCTGAGTGTCACCATCGCGCTGGTGATCGGTTTGATCCTGGTGGTGGTGCTCTCCGTGGTACTGACCCGCCAGATCCGCGACCCGCTGATCATGCTGGCCCGTCAGGCCCAGCGTATTGCCAATGGCGATCTGGGTCAGGGCGAACTGCAGCAGTGGATCCGTGACAGCCGCTTCAACCGCGATGAACTGGGTCAGCTGGGTTCTGCCATCAACCGGATGCAGGGCTCCCTCTCCGATCTGGTGAGCGAGATCGCCGGCTCCGTGAGCCAACTCAGCAGCGCAGTGGAGGAGGTGAGCGCCATCTCCAGCCAGTCAGCCAGCGGCATGGCCATCCAGCAGAACGAAGTCTCCCAGGTGGCGACCGCCATGAACGAGATGCAGTCCACCGTCAACGAAGTGGCCCGCAACACCACGGATGCCATGAGCGCCGCCAAGGATGCCTCCCGCACCTCTGCTGCTGGCAGCGAAGTGGTTCGCAGCTCCATTGCCAGCATCGAGGAGGTGTCGGTCAAGATTGAGCAGGCTGGCACAGTAGTGCAGCAGCTGGAGGCCGACAGCGCCAACATCAGCGTAGTGCTTGATGTGATCCGCGATATCGCCGGTCAGACCAACCTGCTGGCCCTTAACGCCGCCATCGAAGCAGCCCGTGCCGGTGAGCAGGGCCGTGGTTTTGCGGTCGTTGCGGATGAAGTGCGTTCATTGGCCCAGCGTACCCAGGACTCCACCGCCGAGATCAGCAAGATGATCGAGCTCTTGCAGAGCCGCGCCGCCGAGGCGGGCAACGCCATGCAACTGAGCCGTCACCAGATGCAGGAGAGCGTTGGTCTGGCGCGGGATGCCGGTACCAGTATCGAGACCATCAACGGTGCCGTGGTGCGCATCACCGACATGAATACCCTGATCGCCACCGCCACCGAAGAGCAGAATGCGGTGACCGAAGAGCTCAACCGCAGCATTGTCAACATTCACAATGCCGCTGACGAGAATGCCCAGGGCGCTCATCAGATCGCCCAGGCTTGCGTCGAGCTGAGCAAGCTGGCCAACACCCTGCACCATATGACCCAGCGCTTCACCCTCTAAGGGTTGATGCATGGATAACAGAAGGCCCCGCAATTGGCGGGGCCTTGTTGTTTCTGGCTGGTTTGTTGAGCGTAGGGTCGATTAGCGAAGCGTAATCGGCCGATGCCAGCCCCCTTACCGACCTTTAGCTAAGTCCAATGATCTCGCCATCTTCATCAATATCGATATGACGATAGGCAGGCAGACTGCCCAGCCCCGGCATGGTCATGATGGGGCCCGCCAGCGCATAGACGAAGCCTGCACCGGCGCAGAGCTTCACCTCGTCGATGGGCACCTCGAAATCGGTCGGCACTCCCTTGAGAGCAGGGTCATGGCTGATGGAGAGCGGCGTCTTGGCCACGCAGATGGGCAAGTGATCCCACCCTTCGGCGGAGAGCTGGGCCAGCTGCTGGCGCGCTCTGTCGGAGAGCTGCACTCCGCGGCCGCCGTAGCCGCACTCCACCAGGGTCGCCAGTTTGGCGTCGAGGCTCGCCTCGTCGGGGTAGAGCAGTTTCACCTTGCCGGGTTGCTCGCAGGCGGCGACCACGGCGCGGGCCAGCTCGCTGGCACCGGCACCACCCTGGGTGAAGGCGTTGGAGATGGCTGCGCCACAGGCACCGGCTTGCTGCGCTTCATGGGCCAACAGCGCCAGCTCGGCCTCGCTGTCGGTGGGGAAGCGGTTGATGGCGACCACCACCGGCACCCCGTAGCGACGGGCGTTCCGGATATGCCAGGCGAGGTTGGCGCAGCCCTGCTTGAGGGTCGGCAGATCTTCCCCCTGCAGGCTGGCTGGCAGCGGCTGGCCCGGGCGGATATCGAGCAGGCCGCTGTTGGCCTTGAGGCCGCGCACCGTGGCCACCAGCACCACGCAGGCGGGGGTAATACCGGATTGGCGGCTCTTGATGTTGAAGAACTTCTCCAGCCCCATGTCGGAGCCAAAACCCGCCTCGGTCACCACATAGTCGGTCAGGCCAAGGGCGATGCGATCGGCGATCACCGAGGAGTTGCCGTGGGCAATATTGGCAAAGGGGCCGGCGTGCACCAGCACCGGCGTCTGCTCTGTGGTCTGCATCAGGGTTGGTTGTAGCGCGTCCTTGAGTAGCACCGTCATAGCGCCCGCTACTTCCAACTGTTCGGCGGTAATGGGCTTGCCGTGAATATCGCGGGCCAGCTGGATGCGGTCGATGCGCTGGCGCAGGTCTTTCAGATCGCTCGCCAGCGCCAGAATGGCCATCAGCTCGGAGGCGGCGGTAATGACGAAGCGATCGCTGCGCTCCACACCATCGGCAGCGCCCCCCTGTCCAATCGTGAGGTGGCGCAGTGCGCGGTCATTCATGTCGAGGGTGCGCGGCCAGAGGATGTTGTCGGCATCGATATCGAGCCGCGGCAGGCCGGTTTTGGCGGTGAACTCGGCACCCAGTTTCTGTTCGTGGAACAGGCGGGCATCGAGGGCTGCCGCCGCCAGATTGTGGGCCGCCGTCAGGGCGTGAAAATCGCCGGTAAGGTGGAGGTTCATCTCCTCCATCGGCACCACCTGGGCGTGGCCGCCACCAGCGGCCCCCCCCTTGACCCCGAATACCGGCCCGAGGCTCGGTTGGCGGATGGTTGCGATGCTGGGCTGGCCGATATGGTTGAGCCCCATGGAGAGGCCAAGGGTGGTCACCGTTTTCCCTTCACCGAGCGGGGTAGGGGTGATGGCGCTCACTAGTACCAGCTTGCCGCACTGTGTGGGCTGAGACGTGAGCAGGTCGAGGCTGAGTTTGCCTTTGTAGTGGCCATGAGGGCTGAGCAGGTGCTGGGGGATGGCGAGGCGTTCGGCCAGCGCGTGGATTGAGAGACGGGGGGACTGGCGGGAGATCTCGATATCGCTTAGCATCAGCACCTCGTTGGCATATCGGGGTAAAATATGCGGCGCAGTCTAGTGGAATATAACGGGTAATCCAATGACGAAAACGATTTTATTTGGTGAGGGTGAGGTTCGTCAGAATCCTGTTCGGCTGGATCTCAACGCACTCTATCATCCCCCCAAGCAGCCGATGACGGCGCTGGGGATTGTCAGCGCGCTGGTGCCGTTGTTCGGTTTCGGCTGGCAGGCGATGACCCAGGACCCCGAAACCCAGCTGCGCCACGAGATCCGCAAACGGGTCAACAAGCACAAGACCGACGAGGCAAACCTCATTTTGATCCTGCAGCTGGCCGCCATGTTTGACTGCCCCGAGATTGAAGTGGCGCTCCCCTATGCCCTCAGTGAGCCGCAGTTGTCGGTGATCCGCACCCGTCTGCCACGCTGGCAGTTAAGCCTCGAGCAGGAGCGTCTGCTAGCCAAGCTCACCCCTGTTGCCGCATCCACCACCGCACCCGACCAGCGTTAGGTTTCAAGCTGTACCAGAAGGCCGGACAGTCAGGCCGTATCCTCTGCTCTGGCAATCATGCCAGCTTATCCCACTGTTGCGGGGCGAGATAGCGCTCCTGCACGAACTCGATAAAGCAGCGCACCTTGGCCGAGACGAAGCGGCGGTGCGGATAGACCGCATAAAGTCCCACATCTCCCTTGTCCCACTCTGGCAGCAGGCTGACCAGCTGTCCTGACCGCAGGGCCTCCCCCACGATAAAGGTGGGCTGCAATATGATGCCCTGATCATCACAAGCGGCGCGGGTCAGCGCCACCCCGTTGTTGGCCCGCAGTGGCCCCTGTGGCCGGATGCTCTGCTGCTCGTTTCCCCGTTTGAAGTGCCACTCCGGCTGGGTCAGGGTGTAGATCAGACAGTCGTGCTGTTTGAGATCCTCGGGTTTTTCCGGTCTGCCCTTGCGTGCCAGATAGGCGGGGCTGGCGCAAAGCTCGACCCGAATGGTGGCAAGCTGGCGCGCCACCAGCGAGGAGTCGCTGAGGTGGCCGATCCGCAGCGCCAGATCGAACCCCTCTTCCACCAGCGCTACCCGCCGGTCGCTGTACTCGATATCGAGCTTGAGATCGGGAAAGCGCTGGCGAAACAGCGGCAGGGCGGGGGAGAGGTGCAGATAGCCAAAATCCATCGGCACCGAGAGCTTGAGGGTGCCGTTCGGCTGCTGGTTGTGGTGGGTCAGCTGGCTGTGGGTCTCTTCCAGCTCCGCCAGCAAGGCGAGGGAGCGCTGGTAGTAGAACTGGCCCGCTTCGGTGGGATTGACCTGACGGGTGGTGCGCGACAGCAGCCGGGTGGCGAGGGACTCCTCCAGCTGCTGCATTAGCTTGGAGGCCATGGCGACCGAGATGCCGAGCTGGTTGGCAGCCCTGGTAAAGCTCTGGCACTCCACCACCTTGATAAAGGTACGCATGGCGGCGATCTGGTCCATTTTCCATCCTCAGTAAATAATGAATTTAATAAATCACTGATTATTCATCTTCAGAACGAGGTTAGCATTTTAACCACTGATGTGAACCCCAAGATGAAGGAACGAACGGATGAAAATGACCAAGGCTCTGCTGGCCTCCTGCCTGTTTATGGCGACCCCTCTGATGGCGGCGGATTACGATGTGGATGCGGCGCACACCACAGTGCAGTTCAAGGTGGGTCACCTGGGCTTCTCCGAGCTGGTGGGTCGCTTCAACACCTTCAGCGGCACCTTCAGCATGGATGACGCCAACCCGGCGGCGGCCAAGGCGAGCTTTGAAGTGGATGCCGCCAGCGTCGACTCCAATCACGAGGCCCGCGACAAGCACCTGCGCAGTCCTGACTTCCTCGACGTGAAGCAGTATCCCAAGATGACCTTCGTCAGCTCCGCTTACGAGGGCACCAAGGATAAAGGCGTACTGAAAGGGACCCTGACCTTGCACGGTGTCTCCAAGGAAGTGGCCTTCGAGCTGGTCAAAATTGGCGAAGGCAAGGATCCCTGGGGCGGCTACCGCAGCGGCTTCAACGCCTCCACCACCATCAAACGCAGTGACTTTGGCGTGAGCTACATGCTGCCCGGCATCCCGGACGAGATGAACATCAACCTGTTTGTCGAAGGCGTGCGCAAGTAATGGGCGCGGAACTTCTGCTGCAAACCCTGGCGGCTCCTCTGGGAGCCGCTTTGCTATCGTGGCGCTGGCCGCGACTGGGTTATCTGTGGGGCGCGCTGGCGCTCTGGCTGGTGGGATCCTGGCTCGGCGGCCTCTATGGCATGCCGGAAAAGGCTTGGCAGTGGCTGCCGCTGACCCTGCTGGTGTCCGCCATTGCAGCTCAGGTGAACGATCTGCGTGGTTCACTGCTGCTCTTTGCGGTGTTCAGTGCGCTGGTGTGGTGGCAGGGATTGGCCTCGGTACTGGCGAGCGAACCCGGGATCTGGCTGGCGCTACTGCCCGCCATCCTCTGGTTTGGCTGGAGCACCTTGCGCGGTGACAGCCGCGAGGGGCTCGGGTTTGCCCTCGGCTTTATCTGGCTGGCGCTGGTGATCGGCATCGATGGCAGCCTGCTGATTGCCCAGCTGGCCGGTGCGCTGGCCGCTTTCGCCGGTTTTCGCGCCCTGCTTGCCACCTTTGTTGGCATCAAGGTAGCCCCAGCCGGTCTGGTGCTGACCCTCGCCTTCGTCCAGATGCTGGCCTGGCAATATGTGGAGGTGCCGCTGGTGGTGTTGCTGCCGGTCTGGTTGCTGCCGCTGCTGGAGTGGGTGTTGCGTGACAAGCCGTGGCCAGTGCGTTGGGTGGGACTGATCCTGCTCGCTGCCGCGGGAACCGGGCTCAGCCTGTGGTGGGTGTGGCCTGCTGCTTCTTTGTACTGATTTTTGCATGAAAAACAGGCAATTACAGTCATTTTTGCATACCCGCTCATACTCTTGGCAGATAATGATTGAGCCACCTATGTGTTTCAGATAAAAAGGTTTTTCATTTTATTTGGACACACACAGAACCCGGCCGCGCCGGGTTCTGTTTGCCTGCTTTGCGGCACATAAGGAGGCCACAGTTGCGCAGTCAAGGATCTGAGCATCTGTTTTTTCGCCATTTCACCGGACAGGGACGCATCGATGGTCTCTGCATTCTGCTGGTCACTCACCTGCTTCCCGATCGCCCCCGTTTTATCGAAGCGCTTTCCCGGATTGGGCGGATTGGCGCCATTTTGCCCAAACCGAAATCGGTACACGGCCCGACCCTGGAGTGGGTATCACAACACTATCCGGTGCTGCCCCTCAACCGGCGCTGGACCAATGATCCCGACAGCCTCATCCAGCAGATTGCGCCGCTGGTGGCCCCCCACGAGCGGTTGCTGATCCTCGATATCGGCGGTTACTTTGCCAAAACCCAGGTGATCTTGAGTGAATACTTCGGCCCCCGTTTCCTCGGGGTGGTGGAGATGACCGAGAACGGCCATCAGCGCTATGAACAGGAGGTGCTGGCAACCCCGGTGGTGTCGGTGGCACGCAGCCCCCTCAAGCAGGCCGAGGATATCCAGATTGGTTTGAGCGTGGTCTACTCCGCGGAGTCGCTGGCTCGTAACCTCAACCGTACTTTCAACGTCTGCGAAGCCGTGCTGTTTGGCTATGGCAAGGTGGGGCGCAGCATCGCCCGCGACCTGCGCTGTCGCAACCTCCATCTCGGGCTGGTGGAAACAGATGTGCTGCGACAGGTCGAAGCGCTCTCTCACGGTTTTCGCTTGATCACCAAGGCCGAGGCGTTGAGCCGTGCCGAGCTGGTCATCTGCTCTACCGGCAATGGCTCGCTGGACCTGGCGGATCTGCAGGCGCTGCGCCCCGGCACCATGGTCGCCTCGGTCACCTCGGCCGACGACGAGTTTGCCTTCTCGCTGGCCCAGTTGCCGTGGCCGAGCGAAGAGGTGTGCCCTCATGTGCTGGCCCTTAACCGGCCGGATGGTACCCAGATCTACCTGCTCAACCGGGGCGAGGCGGTCAACTTCGTCCATGGCGCCGTGATTGGTGAATATGTCTATCTGGTGCTGGCGGAGATCATGGAAGGGATCCGGATGCTGGCGGCAGGCCCTCTTGCACCCGGCCTGTTCGAGCTGCCAGAATCGGCGATGCGTACCATTGCCCGCCATTGGCTGGCCGATTTTCATGGGGTTGATCAGCACTGATTTGACCAAACCGGGATCGGCCATTGGGCGGAAGTACGCCACTTCCCGCCATTGTCGCTTTTTTATGGAGTCACTCATGACCGAGTCTGAAACCCTGATCAGCAAACCCCGCATCGAAATCCGCTACTGCACCCTCTGCCGCTGGATGCTGCGCGCCGCCTGGCTGGCGCAGGAGCTGCTCTCCACCTTCGACAGCGATCTGGGGGAGGTGGCGCTGGTGCCGGCCAGCAAGGGGGAGTTCCGCATTCTGGTGGGTGGGGTGCAGGTGTGGGATCGGGTGGTCGATGACGGCTTCCCCGAGGCCAAGGAGATCAAGCAGCGGGTGCGCGATATTATCGCCCCTGAGCGGGATCTCGGCCACTCGGATCGCAAGGCGGCCGAGTAACGCCAGATGGGCCGAGCGCCTCGAAAAGGTGCTGAGCATGAGAGCGAAAGGAGAGGGAGGCGATGGCCTCTCTCTCCTTTTTTGCCTTTGGCTGTTTGCCTGGCGCCTGCAGGGTTATAAGCGCGGCTCGGCCAGATGACTGCCGATATAGCGGGCCCGCTTGTGGGACTTGATGCGGCTCACATCGACCCACACCAGCCCGTCGATGCAGTGGTTGAAGTCGGGGTCGATGCCAAAATCCATAAACTGCACCCCGCCCGGCTCGCACAGCTCGGAGTACTGCTTGTAGAGCGTGGGGATGGCGCAGCCCAGATTGTCGAGACGGGCCTTGAGTGCTTTGAGATCGGCGCCGTAATCCACCCCCTCGAACAGAGGTTGCGTCTCGGGGTAGGGACGGCGGGAGGGGGCCAGCGCCAGCTCGGGGGCAAAGTGCTGGCGGTAGAAGCTCACCAGCAGATCCTTGGCCGCCAGCGGCAGGCTGCCGGAGAGCGACACCGGGCCAAACAGGTAGCGGTAGCGTGGATAGCGGGCCAGATAGGCACCGATGCCGAACCAGAGATAATCGAGCCCCCGCTTGCCCCAGTAGGCGGGCTGGATAAAGCTGCGGCCAAGCTCGATGGCCTGCTCCAGTCGGGGCAGCAACTTATCCTCGAAGCCGAACAGGGTGTGGCTGTAGAGACCATCCTTCCCCTTGCTGGCCAGCAGCTCCGCCACAGGGGCGAACCGGTAGGCACCGATAATGTCGAGTCGGGCCGGATCCCAGAGGATCAGGTGGTGATAGTCGTTGTCAAAACCATCGAGATCCCGCCGCTTGCCGGATCCTTCCCCCACCGCGCGAAAAGCGATCTCCCGCAGTCGCCCCAGCTCGCGCAGGATCACCGAGTGACTCAGTTCATGGCGGCGGTAGAGGTAGATCCCCTGACCATCCGGGGTGGTGCCGAGCTGTTCGCAGCTTTCGATGGCCTGTTTGAGTTGGCGGCGATCCTCCGGCATGGCGATGGGGGCCTCGGTCTGCAGCCGTCCCGCCTTGCCACGGCCAATCCGGTAGAGGTGGTTGCGCACCAGCCGCGCCGCCGTCTTGGCGGGCAGCTCCTGAAAGCTGCCGAGCGGAATGCGCGCTCCTATGGTCACCGGCAGGGTTTGCCCCTGCTGGCGAAACAGCTGGCGTACCAGCAACAGGGCGGAGGCGGGCTTGTTGAGCCAGGAGGCGAGATAGAACCAGAGGCTGTTGCGCCCTCCCAGATGGATGGGCACCAGCGGGGTGCGGGTGCGCTGGGCCAGTTTGATAAAGCCTGCCTGCCAGGGGCCGTCTTTCACCCCCTTGAGGCCAAGCCGAGATACTTCGCCTGCGGGAAGATCACCAGTGCCCCTTCATGGGCGAGGTGTTCGTTCATGGCGAGGATGGCCTGTCGATCGGTCTTGCCCTCCATATTGTCCACCGGCAATAGCAAAGGGCGCAGCGGCGCGAGCTGTGCCAGCAGCTGGTTGGCGACGATCTTCACATCGGGGCGGATGCGACCGAGCAGTTGCAGCAGCGCCAGTCCGTCCAGCGAACCGATGGGGTGGTTGGCAACAAGAATGACCCGGCCGCTGGCGGGAATATGCTCCAGTTGCGCCTCGCTGACCCGATAGTCGAAATCGAGTTGGGTCAGCGCCTGCTCGACAAAGTCGAGGCCGCGCAGGTGCGGGTAGCGGGCGGCAAAGTCGGCAAAGGCCTGCTCGTTGAGCAGCCAGCCCAGCAGCCGCTTTAACAGCGGGGTGAGCAGGGGGTAGCCAAGCAGGCGGGGGAAGTGCTGGGTCAGCAGGGTATCGATAGTGAACATCTGGGGGGCTCCGGCGATCCGTTGCTCCCAGCATGATGTGACACTGTTCCCGCGACATGTCAGCGGGATGACAGTTTGATGGCAGTGGCAGCCAGTTGCTCTTGAGCGACTCTCCCCGGTTTCCCTTTGTTGATGGGTGATGGCTAGATAGCAAGGGGGGAGCCGGTAAACCGGCTCCCCCCTTTTGCCCTGGTAATGACAGCTACCGATTAACCGCGCCAGGCAGCGGTGAGGCGCACCAGCTCCACCAGGGTGGCGATCGATTTCTCCATCGATTGCAGCGGGATGAACTCGTGCTTGCCGTGGAAGTTGTGGCCACCGGTGAAGAGGTTGGGGCAGGGCAGACCCATAAAGGAGAGGCGGGCGCCATCGGTACCGCCGCGAATGGGCTTGATTTTTGGCACCACGTCGGCGGCTTCCATGGCGGCCTTGGCCAGCTCGACGATATGCATGTGCGGCTCAATCTGGCTGCGCATGTTGCGATAGCTGTCGGTCAGGGTCAGCTCGATGCGGGCCTTCGGATACTCGGCCTGCAGGGCGGCCACCCGGTTCTGCATCTCGGCTTTGCGTGCGGCAAAGTGCTCGTCGTCGAAGTCACGGATGATGTAGTGCAGGGTGCTCTCCTCCACGGTGCCGCTCATCTGGGCCAGATGGAAGAAGCCCTCATACCCTTCGGTGCACTCCGGGGTCTGCTCGGCAGGCATGGCAGCGTGGAAGCGGGCGGCCAGGGTCTGGCTGTTGATCATGCTGCCCTTGGCGGTGCCGGGGTGGACGTTATTGCCGATAAAACGCACCGTGGCGCTGGCGGCGTTGAAGTTTTCATACTCCAGCTCGCCCAGTTCGCCGCCATCCACGGTATAGGCCCACTTGGCCGGGAATCTCTCCAGCGGGAACAGGTTGGCGCCACGGCCAATCTCTTCATCCGGGGTAAAGCCGACCCAGATATCGCCGCGGGGGATTTCGGGGTGGGCCTGCAGGTGAGCGATGGCGGTAAGGATTTCGGCAATGCCTGCCTTGTCGTCGGCGCCAAGCAAGGTGGTGCCGTCGGTGGTGATGAGATCCTGACCCAGATAGTTTTTCAGGAAGCGGTAGTCACGGATGGCGAGCACCTCGTCACCCTTGCCAAGGCAGATGTCGCCGCCCTGATAGTTTTCGATGATTTGCGGTACTACGTGCTCCGCCTCGTAGTCGGCGGTGTCCATGTGGGCAATCAGGCCGATGGCGGGGGCGTCCGGCTGGTTGCCTGGCAGGCAGCCGGTGAGGTAGCCGTGTTCATCCAGGGTGACCTGGCTCAGCCCCAGCGCCTTCATCTCTTCTTGCAGGGCACGGGCAAAGATCAGCTGGCCTTCGCTGCTGGGGCAGGCTGGATTGGTCTCATCGGAGCGGGTATGAAAAGTTACGTAACGCAGAAAACGCTCAAGCAGGGTATCCATTAGTCAGCCTCTAACCGATTGTGAGCGGTCATTGTGGCCAATCCGTGCGGGGCACTCATTGCGTCAGCGCAGGTTTTTCCCATTTTTTGACGCAAGGGAAGAGCGGCGAATGTGCGGCGCGCGGAGCAACGTCCGGGAGGGAGAACGCATAAATGTGGCATTTATTGCGATATTTAGGCGCTGGCGGTGGCGGCCAAATTCCCCTCAGCGACCGCACAGCAAGGCGTCAGCCCAATCATGGCGTTTTCACACACTTTTCAAGGGGAAACCGGGCTGTCGCATAACCTGCGCCATCCCATAGCCCGCCTGCCCGCCAGCAAGATTTGATCGACTTATTAAAAGGGGATTTTGAACACTATTTTTTATTGTCACTGCCCGCGGTAAGTGTGTACACTCCGCGCCGATCCAAGGGCAACCCTGAAGCAGGCAGAGCCGCCAGAAACCCGACCGATCATACGCCTATAGGGCGAGGCACGCAGAAACGACAGACACTGCTGGGGAATGGTTTCTTTAATACCGGTTAGGCTCCGGTATCAGGGAGAACAACAGACTCTCATCCTTCATTTGACCGAGTGGGCCACCGGCTCATCATCTTCCCTTGTCATGGGCGGTCACTGACGGTGAGGTGGGCTGTGGTTGTTGTCGTCTATCAACACGCATGCGTGCTGGCGCCTTCGCTTCTCTTCCTTGGAACCCTCTCCTTCTGTCGGGATCGCTGCCGAATGATGAACTGACGGCGTGGCTGATGTCGTCTGTCATCAAAGTACCGCGGCGCCACGGCATAGTGGCACCGCATACCGTTGAGCTTGATGTAAAGCCACCAGCCCCACATCAAGACTCGTTACTTCCCCAAGATCCACCAGGCAGCCTCTGGCTTGCCGCGATGTGCAAAAGGTTGGTTTGGGTGGCTGCGTCTCGTGATGGCAGCGCTCGCCGTACTCTGCACTAGATGGTCTGGATGTGATTGAGGGTAACGAAGGCGACTTTGGGTCGCTCATTTGCGAGGCATAGCCCATGACTAACTGGTCCAGCAAGGACTCCTTGAAGGTCTACAACGTTCCCTACTGGGGTGCGGGTTTTTTCAACATCAATGACGCCGGTCATGTGACCGTCGCTCCCGACAAATCACGCCCTGATGCACAGATCGTGCTCTCCGACGCCATCGAACAGTTGCGTCAATCCGGGCTGACCACTCCGGTACTGCTGCGTTTCCCCGACATCCTCAAGAGTCGGGTCGATGCGCTGTTCAACGCCTTCGGTCAGGCCATCGAGAAGTCAGGCTATGAAGGGGACTACCTCTGCGTTTACCCGATCAAGGTAAACCAGCAGCGTCGCGTCATCGAGACCATCAGCCAGTCCTACAGCGACAAGCCCCGGCTTGGCCTGGAAGCTGGTTCCAAACCGGAACTGCTGGCCGTGCTGTCCCATCACCATGAGCAAGGCTCGGTGATCGTCTGCAACGGTTACAAAGACCGCGAATATATCCGCCACGCCCTCCTGGGCAACCTGATGGGCCACAAGGTCTACATCGTGGTGGAGAAGCCCTCCGAGCTGGAAATGGTGCTGGACGAGTCAGCTCGTCTCAACATCAAGCCCAACATCGGGGTGCGTGCCAAGCTCGCTTCCACCGGCTCCGGCATGTGGGAATCGAGCGGTGGCTCCATGTCCAAATTTGGTCTCTCCGCCTCCCAGATCCTGGCGCTGATCGAACGTCTGCGCGGGCTGGGCAAGCTGGATTGCCTGCAACTGCTGCACTTCCATCTGGGCTCCCAGATCGCCAATATCCGCGACATTCAGGGCGGCATCCGTGAGTGCGGCCGTTTCTACGCCGAACTGCGTCGCCTCGGTGCCAACATCGAAGTCGTGGACGTCGGCGGCGGCCTGGGTGTGGACTACGAGGGAACCCGTTCCCAGAGCCACTGCTCCGCCAACTACAGCCTCTCCGAGTACGCCAATAACGTGGTATGGGGCATCGGTGATGTCTGCCGAGAGTTCGATCTGCCGCACCCGACCATCATCAGCGAGTCCGGCCGTGCCCTGACTGCCCACCACGCCGTGCTGGTCACCAACATCATTGGTGCCGAAGGGGTGGAGATGAACGACATCAGCGCGCCGGACGAAGATGCACCGACCATTCTGCAGAACATGTGGAAAGGCTGGCTGGATCTGCGCAGCGAAGATCCCTCCCTGCTGGAGATCTTCCATGACTCGGTGGCAGATCTGGGTGACGTGAATACCCAGTACACCATGGGCCTCTTGAACCTTGAACAGCGTGCCTGGGCCGAGATGCTGCACCAGAACACCTGTCTGGCGCTCAAAGAGATGCTCAATCCGGTCAACCGCAACCACCGTGCGCTGGCTGACGAGCTGAGTGAAAAGCTGGCGGACAAGTGCTTTGCCAACTTCTCCCTGTTCCAGTCTCTGCCGGATGCCTGGGGTATCGGTCAGGTATTCCCGGTGATGCCGCTGGCGGGTCTCGATCGTCCGCTTAGCCGTCGCGGTATCCTGATGGATATCACCTGTGACTCCGACGGTCAGGTCGAGCACTATGTCGACGGTCTGGGGGTCGAGAGCACCCTGCCGATGCCGGTCTACGGCGAGAACGAAGAGTGCCACGTCGGCTTCTTCCTGGTCGGTGCCTATCAGGAGATCCTAGGGGATCTGCACAACCTGTTTGGTGACACCCACTGCGCGGAAGTGTGGCTGGACGAAGAGGGCAAGATGGACATTCGCAACGTGGTGCGCGGCGACACCGTCGACCAGCTGCTGCGTTACGTCAACATCGACCCGTCCGTGATCCGCGAAAACTACCAGCGGATCGCCGCTCACCCGGCGCTGGACGATGCCACTCGCAAAGCCCTGCTCGACGAGCTGGAGCTGGGCCTGCAAGGCTACGCCTATCTGGAAGACGAATAAGCGCCCGCGCTTGACGTTTGCCGTGAAGGCATAAAAAAGGGAGGCATTTGCCTCCCTTTGTCCTATCTGTTTCTCCTGTGGTGGTCAGGTCTGCGAGCTCAGCGCCTTGTGCAGATCCCGCTGCAACTGCTGATTGTCGTCTCTTTGCAGCTCCACAATACCCAATTGCAGTCCCTGCTCGATGGTGAGCGACCCGTTCAACATGGCGTTGATGGCGGCTTCACTCAGCAGCATCACCCGGTCTTTTGGGTTTGGGCCGCTGGTGTGCAACTGGAGCAGTAGGGACTCCTTGCCTCGTACTCTGGACCAGAGTCCTGAGTCGATAAGCAGGATGGAGATCCCGCCGCCTACCCCTGCCTGCTGGAGTCGACTTTTGAGGGTTTGGAGCCATGCCTGGCTACGGGAGAAGCCGGCTTCGCCTGTCAGAGCTGCCAAGGGGGGTAACTGCTCACGGCTCACCGCAGTCGCTGTGGCCATGGCAATATTGACCGTCCCCGGCCAGCTCTGTTCGAACGGATTGGGATAAAGGGCATCATAACCACAGCTCTGCCCCATCCCGGGGATGAGGCAGAGCAGGACCATGCATGCGCGCAAGGTGCGTTGCATCATGGCGTCACTATGTTGAACCAGAAGTTGAACTTGTCGAGCAGGCTGATGAAGTCACTGAACTTCTGCTGATCACCCTCGATCTTGATCTCGCCGTTGGCGATCTTCTGCTCCATGGTGCCCTGACCGAGCTGGATATCATCCAGCGTCTTCTTGCTCAGGGTAATGGTCACATCAGGCTTGGCGGCATAGCGGGTAGTGTGGTTCAGTACCGAGTTCTCCAGACTCAGGGTATGTTTCTCCTCTATGTCGGTGAACGCCATGTTGATGACCATCTTCTTGCCCGCCGCTTTCTCGGGATTAATGCGCACCGAGAGATAGTCAAACAGCATGCTGGGGCTCATGGCCCGGATGGTGTCCGGCGAGGCGGTGACTGTTCCGCCAACATTAGGAACGCCATTGCGCAGCTCATAGGCGCCTTGCAGATAGACGGAGCGCCACGGGCCGGATTCAGCCTGATAGCCCAGCTGCTCCAGTGCATCTGCCAGCAGCAGCTTGCCCTCTGTGTTGTTCGGGTTGGCAAACACCAGATGCTTGAGCACTTCTGCTACCCAACGATACTCCCCCTTGTCGAACGAGGCCTTGGCCTTTTTCAATACCTCCTGCTCGCCCCCCATGAACTCGATATATTTGGGGCCGACCATTTCTGGGGGCAGGTTGTCGAGATCGGAGGGGTTGCCGGAGTACCAGCCCATATAGCGCTGATAGATGGCGCGGCTGTTGTGGCGCAGGGTGCCGTAATAACCGCGGTTCGGCCAGAAGTCGTTGAGCTCGGGGGGAGGGTGATTTGCTCGGAGATCTCCTCGCCGGTATAACCCATGTTCATCAGGCGCACCGACTGGTCGTGGATGTATTTGTAGAGGTCACGCTGCTTCTTGAAGTAGTCGACGATATTGGCATTGCCCCAGCGTGGCCAGTGGTGACTCTGGAACTTGACCTCGGCCTGATCACCCCAGGTTTCGATGGTCTCGTTGAGAAAGCTGGCCCACTTCAGCGCATCACGCACCTGGACGCCGCGCAGGGTGAGGATGTTGTGCATGGTGTTGGTGGTATTTTCGGCCATCCACAATGCTTTGCTGTCCGGGAACCAGGTGTTCATCTCGGCCGGGGCTTCGGTGCCCGGGGTCATCTGGAAGATCATCTTGACGCCATCGACCGTCAGCGTTTCACCGGTTTTGGTGATAAAGCGGGTCGGCAGCAGCAGCGAGGGCACGCCGGTGGAGGTGGTTTGCCCCAGACCGCCGTTGACGCCCCCCTGCGGGTTGCGCGGCAGCAGGGCGCCGTACATGTAGACGGCGCGGCGGGCCATGGCATTGCCGGCGATGACGTTCTCCGACACCGCGTGTTCGGTAAATCCTTCCGGCGCGATGATCTCGACGCCATTCTTTTTCACCTCGTCCAGCGAGTTGAACAGACCGGCGGCACCGCCGTAGTGATCCACGTGGGAGTGGCTGTAGACCACCGCGGTGACCGGGCGCTCCCCTTGGGTCTTGTTGATGAAGGCCAGCGCCGCCTTGGCGGTTTGCGGGGAGATCAGCGGATCGAACACCACCCATCCCTTGTTACCTTCGATAAAGGTGATGTTGGAGAGATCAAAGCCGCGAATTTGGTAAATCTTGTCGGTGACCTTGAATAAGCCGTACTGCATGTTGAGCTGGGCATTGCGCCACAGGCTGGGGTTGACGGTCTCCGGCGCGGCCTTATCGAGGCCGATGTAGGTCTTGTACTGCTCCAGATCCCACACCACGTTACCCTTGTCATCCTTGATGGTCAGGGTATCGGGTTTGGCAATGAAACCGCGCTGGGCATCCTCGAAATCCTGTTTGTCATTGAAGGGCAGGGTGGTGAGCACCTGCTGGTTAGCCTTGATGGTAAATTCGCTGGCAGGCTTGGGGTCGATGGCGGCCTTGGCCGACAGCACAAGAGCAGGCTGCACAAGCAGTGTGCCACATAGCAAGAGCGAGAAAATCGTGGGGGTGGAAAGCCTCGGTTTCATCGGTATAACTCCAGATGGTGGTGTGGGTCGACAGGGCTAAGTGTAATCAGGCTCAAGTCAGCGAATAGAAGGGAGATAAGGAAGAGAAGGGAGAGAAGTGGGGGATGCTTGCGGTACAAACCGCCATCCGGGAGGAAAACAGCAGGAATTGCGCCCGCAGGAGCACTGCCGTTGCACATTTTGATCTGTATCAAGATAGGTCGCAGCGGGTTGTCTTACGGTCAGGAGTGATGTTGATGGGATGTAACAAAAGGATGTGCATATGGAACTGAAAAGGGACCCGAGATGCTATACCGACGTCTGTATCGACGGTAAGTGGTATCACTACGACCACTGCAGCACCAACGTCTACATGCTGATGGGGGGCGCTGCGCCGAGCCTTCAGCTGGCCTATGAGCCGAGCAGCGAAGAGGAGCTGATCGAGATGCTCCAGCAGCTGGGGCGCTTCTGACTTACCGAATTGATGTCTTGCCATATGGCCATCGGGCGCGTTGCCACGATGGCCACCACTCTTCACCGCGGTGCCTTATCTCAGCGGGTTTTATTGCCCAATAACCCCTTGCCAATCTCCAGCATGGCGACGGCCGCGGCGTAGCTGCTATCGGACTTGCCTATCTCATCCGCTACATAGAGAAAATTGGATTGGTACTTCTCGACGGCCTCCCGTGGAGTGGTCGCGTCAATAAAGTCCTCCTCCACCTCGAATCCTTGGGTCAGCAGTGCCGCCTTTTCACTCAGAAAAGTCGGAGACGCCATGTCGATAAAGGTGTATTGCTGCCGATTGGACGCCGGAATGGTAAAAAACTGGTATCTGGCCATGGGTAAACCCTCGCTTGAAGCGGGTGATAGATGACGTGACGCTGGTTTTAATCTGTGGCTCGCAGGCGGCTTGGTTTCCCTCGACATCGCAGACCGTGCGTGTCGGGAATGCCGCATTTTGTTTTCGTTCGAGACTACTTTGTTGGCGTTTGCCCGGCAAGTGGGTCGCAGAGATTTTCTGGATTATCCGAGCAACCGAGATGTTGTTGGCAGGGGCGAGACCGAGATAATGCCGGGCTCACGTTGAGCCCGGCTTGTCAGCGCTCTGTTACAGCACGAAGCTCTGTACCATGGCGCGCAGCTGTTCGGTGAGCTGGTGGATCTGGCGGGCGGCATCGCGGGCGGCGTTGGCCACTTGCAGCGCCTCGTCGCTGCCATCCGAGATGCGCACCACGTTGCGTTCGATCTCGTTGACCACGGCTCCCTGCTGCTCGATGGCGCTGGCGATGATGGCGTTGGTATCGACCATCCGATCCACCTTCTCGGTGATGGCGCCGAAGGCCTGTTTTGCCTCCTGCGCCAGCCCGACCCCCTCCTGTGCTTCATGGCTGGCCGCCGACATGGCGGTGACCGAGGCGCGGGCACCGGATTGCAGCTGTTCAATCATCTGCTGGATCTCGACGGTAGCCCCCTGGGTGCGGTTGGCAAGAGACCGCACCTCGTCGGCCACCACTGCAAAGCCGCGACCCTGCTCACCGGCCCGGGCCGCTTCGATGGCGGCGTTGAGGGCGAGCAGGTTGGTCTGTTCGGCGATGCCGCGGATCACGCTGATGACGCCGCCAATCTGGCTGCACTGCTGCTCCAGTTGGCCGATGGTGTCGGCGGTGCGCAGCACCTCGCGGTTGATATGGTCGATTGCCTTGATAGTGCGCTCCACCACATCCTCGCCCTGACCAACCACGTTCTGCGCCTCCTGGGTCATGCGGGCGGCTTGCAGGGCGTTGCCCGCCATGTCTTGTGAGGTGGCGGCCAGCTCCTTGATGGCGGTGGCGACCTGATGGGTCTCCCCTTGCTGATCGGCAATCACCTCCTGCGAGCGGCAGGTGCGCGCTTCGATCTCGGTGGCGCTCTCCACCACGGTGACGCCATTTTCACGCACTCGCAGCATCAGGGTGCGCAGGGTCTCCAGGGTCACGTTGTAATCCCGGCTGATGGCGGCCAGCTCGTCCTGACCGACGATCTCGATATGCTGGCTGAGATCCTGGGCGTTGACCCGGGCGGCGATATCACGCACCCGCCCTACGGTGTCGCGCAGGGAGAGATAGGCGCCGATCATCAGGTAGAGGTAGAGCAGCAAGCTGGCGGTCAGCGGCGCGGTGATCCACCAGAAGTGGCGTTGGTTGGCGGTCAGCCGCTGATGTAAGTCGGCCTCCAGCCGCTGGCGTACCTGGCCTGCCAGTGCGGTGATGGCCTCGTCCATCTTATCCCCCAGTGCCTGCACCTCCTTGGTGGAGAGCTGCACCAGCTGATCCTTCATCATCTTGTTTTCCATGGTCTCGACCCCCTGACGCACCAGCTGTATCAGAGCATCGGTCTGCTGACCCAGCTCGGCGCGGTAGGCCGGTTCCATCTGGTAGAGCAGGGTCAGATCGGCCTCCAGCTCCTGCAGGGTGGCGCTGATGAGGTCGAGACGAAAACGCAGGCCGCTGTAGCCCTCGGCCTGAAACAGGCCGAAATCGGCGATGGTGGCGGCGCGATCTCGCACCTGAGCCAGCAGGTCGCGCAGCTGCGGCAACCGCTCGCTGGCGAGGATCACCATGTAGTAGGTACCGAGTGCCGGATCCTGGATCAGGCTGCTACTGGCGGTAATGTGCTTGTAGAGGTGGCGCACCTCGGTCAGCAGCTTGTCGTGGCGCAGGTTGCTCTGCTCCACTTCCAGCTTGCCCGCTTCGCCCTGCAGGGCGGCCCAGCCCTGTTTGATCACCTCAAAGGAGGGGTTGTTCTGGCGGGTGTCGGCAAAGGCTTGCAGGCTCAGCTCCACCGCTTGTGCGGCCGCCTTGACCTGATCGTCACCGACCGGATCCACCTCATAGGCGTGGCGGGTCACCAGATTGCGATGGTTAAGCAGGGTCTGCTCGATGGCGGGAACGGGGGCGAGATTGATCACTCCCGCAAGTTCCCGGTTGGCCTGCGCGTTGTCATCCTGTAGCCGCCCCAGCAGATTGGTCATGCTGTACGCCAGTGGCAGCAGCATCAGGCAGGACCAGAGCAGGAATTTGTATTTGAAGGAGAGCTGATTGCCCAGCCGGATGGCGGGGTTGAAAATCCATTTCATGTTAAGCCTCGATACCTGAGTGCGGGCGTGATTCGTGTTGCCTGAATAGTACTCCGAGCGGCCTCCCTTGGGTGATGGCCGGTTGCAAGTTGTGATCCCCTTGGCTTTTTACTTCCGGGCGGGGGCGCCGTCAGCCGCCCCAATAGAAAACGGGCCACCCGAAGGTGACCCGCGGTCGATAAGGGGACACCGATCAGTTGAACGCCAGGAAGGGCGAGACACAGAGCAGTAGGCCGGTGACGATGATGATGTAGAGGGAGGTGCCCTTGTACTTGTGCAGCGCCGGTACCTGATAGACCAGATAGGCCGGGATGAGGCAACCCACCATGCCGAAGATGGGGCTGCAGATGGAGGTGAAGCTCAGTACCGGTGCGTTGAGCACGATGGCACCCCAGGAGAGCATGACGGTAAACACCATGATCCCTTTGCCTACCAATCCTTTGTTGATGCGGTTTTCCGGCATGACGCGGCGCAGCAGGTTCATTGCCAGCCCCTGACAGGCTTCACGGAAACCGAGGTAAACGCCGAAGTAGGCGGTCATCACCGCGAAGATGTTGAGGGTGAGGCTCAGGAGCTTGAGGGTCTGGCCGGGCATCCCCTGGGCTACCATGGCCAGCGCGGAGATGTTCTCCTCGGAGGCTTTAACCGCCTGATCGTGACCCATGGCAAGAGTGAAGGAGACGGCGTAGAAGAACACCACCACGAACAGGATGCCGAAGGCGATATTCATGGCGCGCATCGCCTTGAAGCGGGCCACTTCCAGCGACTTTTCCCGCGAGCGGTAGGAGATCACCATGGGGCTCAGGCTCTGGATAAAGAGGATGGAGGTGAGGGTGAAGGGGAGCATGATGATGGCATCCTTCATCCAGTCACCGGCAGCGGGCATGGCGGTGATGTTGGCCGCATCCCACTTGTCCACCATCATCAGGCCGAGCACTGCGACCACGCTGATCTTGGTCAGCACCATAAAGGTGGAGATCTTGAACAGCAGGTTTTCGCCGCGCGAGGCCAGAGCCACCAGACCGCATATCAGCACCAGACCGTAGAGCGGGTTTTCGGAAAGCAGGCCGTCGGTGACGCCGAAGCTCTGCAAGAAGGAGGCGCTGTCATTGGTGATGGCGGTGGAGTAGACGAAGACCCAGATCACCAGCATCACGAAGTAGAGCGCGCCGAGCAGCACACCCCAGTTCTTGCCAAGGTAGCCGGTGATGACGCTGGGGTAATCCTTGCACTCCGGCGAGGTGGCCAGGGTGTTGATAAAGAGGCGCTGGAACATGTACATGGCGGGGTAGCCGATCACCGCCGAGAGCAGAAAGACCCACAAGCCCATCAGACCTACCTGTACCGGCAGGAAGACGATCCCTGCACCGATGGCCATGCCGATGCTCATGATGATCCAGCCCCAGTCGGTGCTGTCGAAGCGAACCGCTTCTTTCCATTCCAGCGTGCCCATCACGGGGCTGGCGAGTGTAGTGCTATGCGCGTCCATTAAAACCTTCTTTTTTGTAGGGATGTGGGAAAGCGGCGCAAATATAGTTGAATGAAACTGTCATAAACAATGCCCATAAGAGTACTTTTGTTCAAATCAGGATGGTGATCACGGTTTATATTGAGGCCGAAAGGTGCCTTTAAACGCCATTTTTGTATCTTTTTGTTGAATGGATAAAATAAAAAGCAAATAATGTTGAACGGAATGAGATTCATGATTGCAAAAAAAATTGCACAAACAGGAGTGGCTATATGAAACGCATCATCACAGCAGCAGCGGCACCTGACGCTATCGGTCCCTACAGCCACGGCACTGCCTATGGCGACCTCATCTTTACCTCCGGTCAGTTGCCGGTCTGCAAGCAGCAGGGTGGTGTGGTGGAAGGGGGGATTGCCGCCCAGACCCGCCAGTCACTGGAAAACCTGAAATCCGTGCTGGAAGCCGCTGGCGGCTCGCTGGATACCGTGCTCAAAACCACCTGCTACCTCGCCGAGATCAGCGATTTTGCCGCGTTCAACGAGGTCTATAAAGCCTATTTCCAGAAAGATTGTCCGGCGCGCAGCTGCTTCGCAGTGAAGGATCTGCCGATGGGCGTCAAGGTTGAAGTGGAAGCGATCGCCCATATCGCTCGTTAATGCTGATAAAAAGGTTCAAGTGATGAAACAAGCGTGGCAGCAGTATCTGCAGATTATTCAACAGGTTGTCAAACCAGCGCTGGGTTGTACCGAGCCAATCGCCGCCGCCTATGCCGCGGCTGTCGCCGTCCGGCAACTGGGCTGTGAGCCCGGTCGCCTCGAGGTTGCGGTGTCGGACAATCTCTATAAAAACTCGATGGGTGTCTATGTGCCGGGCACCGGCAAGATCGGTCTGGCCATTGCGGCCGCGGCCGGTGCCATCGGCGGCAACGCCGATGCCGGGCTGGAGGTGCTGGCCGCGATCCAGCCAGCACAGGTGGATCGTGCCCAGCAGCTGATCGATGCCGGCAAGGTGCAGGTGAGCCGCACCGCCGCCCCCGAGTTTATCTTCTGCCGCGTGACCGTTTATGGCACTGATGACAAGGGTGAAGAACACAGCGCCGAAGTGACCCTCTGCGGCGGTCATACCCGCATCGTCGAGCAGCGCCGCGATGGCGAGGTGACCTTCACCGCTGATCAGAGCCAGGGGGGGGCCACCGGTTCCATCTGCGATGGCGTCGATATCAGCATCGCCGCCATCTACGAGTTCGCCACTCAGGTGGAGTTCGAGCAGATCAGGTTCATCCTCAAAGCCTCCGAGCTTAACGGCAAGCTCTCCGCCGAGGGGATGAATAACCCCTATGGCCTGGAGATTGGCCGCACCATGCAGCAGAACATCAATGCCGGTCTAATCGGTGAGGATGTGATGAACCGCATCGTGATGATGACGGCGGCCGCCTCCGATGCCCGCATGGGGGGCGCGACCCTGCCAGCCATGAGCAACTTTGGCAGCGGCAACCAGGGCATTGCCGCCACCATTCCGGTGATGGTGATTGCCGAGCGCTTTGCGGCCAGCGAAGAGCAGCTGGCTCGCGCCCTCATCATGAGCCATCTGGGCGCCATCTATATCAAGTCCCACTATCCGCCGCTGTCGGCCTTTTGTGGCAATACCGTGACCAGCGCGGCCGCCTCCATGGCCATGGTCTATCTGGCGGGCGGCAGCTTCGAGCAATCCTGCTTCGCCATCCAGAACGTGCTGAGCGACAGTGCCGGTATGGTATGTGACGGGGCGAAAGCCTCCTGCGCCATGAAGGTGAGTACCTCCTCCGGCGCGGCGGTGCGCGGCTTCCTGATGGCTCTCAATAGCCACTCGGTGTCGGGGCAGGGGATCGTCGCCGGCGACGTGGATCAGACCATCCGCAACGTCGGCCAGATGGTGAAGGAGGGCATGTCTGCCACAGACAGCACCATTATTGATATCATGTCCGCCTGATGTCCCTGTCGGTTGCTGCCCGGCGCCCATTGTCCGGCAGCAACCCTTGCAAGAAGGTCCCATTGTGAAGCTGCAAGAGTTGAGTCCGAGCGATTTTGAGATCCTCAAGTCGATGGAGAACATTGTGGACGGCATCGCCGCCATGTATGGTCAGCACACCGAAGTGCTGCTCCACAGTCTGGATGCGCGCAATCCCTCGATCGTCAAGATTGCCAACGGCCATATCACCGGCCGCAGTGTCGGCGCCCCCATCACCAACCTGGCGATGATGAAGCTCAAGAGCGGGCAGGATATCTCCAGCCCCTACATGACCAAGTGTGCCACCGGCAAGACCCTGCGCTCCATCACCACCGTGATCCGCAACGGGGAGCACAGGGCCATCGGCTTGCTCTGTATCAACAGCGACATGGATGCCCCGCTGCAATCCGTGCTACGGACCATGATGCCGGAGTGCATGCATCCCCACGAGAGCCATGCCACCCCGGAGGTGTTCGCCCGCAACATCGACGAAGCGCTCAACAGCACCATAGATACCGTCAGTGCCGAGGTGCGCGGCAACGAGGCGGTGCCCCCGTCCCAGAAGACCCGGGTCATCGTCAACCAGCTGCACGACATGGGGATCTTCGAACTGAAAGACAGTGCCCAGATCGCCGCGCGCCAGCTCGGCATCTCGGTCCACTCCATCTACCGCTATCTGCGGGAGATCAAGAAGGGCTGAGCCGGTTTAATCTGGCCAAATTGGCAGCAAACGGGTCAGCCCTGACCCGTTTTTTACGCCCGTTTTAGCCTCTCTGTTTGGGCCATCCCCCAGGCTCATCTGCTATCATCGTCCCCTTCATTTTTCTATCTCTCTGAACGTGCTGGAGAAATCATGTCTCGACTCATCTATCTGCTGCGCCACGGCCAGACCCGCTTCAATGCCGAGCAGCGTCTGCAGGGGCGTTGCAACTCCGATCTGACCGACAAGGGTGAGGCGCAAGCCATCGCCATGGGGCGGCGCCTTGCCGCCGAACTGGCGGATCCCGCCCGCTGGACCGTCTATGCCAGCCCGCTCGGTCGCGCCCGTCAGACTGCACTGCTGGTGTGCGAGCAGTTGGGACTGACGGCAGATCGCATCGTCTGGGACGATCGGTTGATGGAGCTCGGTATGGGGGAGTGGGAGAGCTGCCAGATCCCGGTGCTGCGGCTCGCTCATCCCGAGCTCGATACCGGCAAGGGGGACTGGTATCTGCAGGCACCGGGGGCCGAGAGCTTCGAGAGTATTCAGCTCCGGGCACACCAGTGGTTGCAGGATCCTGCCATTGCCGAGCGGGCCATCGTTATCTCCCACGGCCTGCTTGGTGCCATGTTGCGCGGCGTCTATGCCGATCTCGACTATGAGGCGATCTGGTCACAGGAGTTGCCGCAAGATGCCTTCTATAAGCTGCAGGATGGCCACATCACCCGCATTGCCTGCTAGTTTTGTGGACGTTGCCGCCATCAGTGCATGGACGATGCAGGCTGCAACACGCTACGGATTTTGCTTTGCGAAGATTAGACATCAACGAAATGATGAATAGACTCAAAAAGCGCATTATCAATAAGGGTATTAGCCCTTCTCCTGCGGTGATGTGTTTAAGGTCTGGTTTTGCGAACAGGTTGCAACTTGCATTGCACTATGGTGCACAGACCGCGCTTTTTAATGAGGTAAGCGGGTGATTGTATTGAAATGAGCGGTCGCGTGATGCTTGGTGTATCAATTGCATATTAAACGACCAGTGGCCTGAGTATGAGGACGACACCATGAAAGGGATCTCGGTTCGTAGCAAATTATTGATGCTGGTTGTGGTACCGCTGTTTTGTATGATTTTGCTGTGCACTCTCTCCCTTTGGGGGATGCGCCTGATGAATCAGGCTGCCCATCAGGTGAATGAAGAGGAGGTGCAGCAGTTATCCGAACTGAAGCTGATTTCAGACTTGTATGCGGTCAGTGTCGTTGATGCGATCAATAAAGCGCATGTTGGATTAATCACCCGTGAAGAGGCAAAACGTTCCGTTACTGAAGCGCAGTTAAAAGCAGCAACGGAATGGAAGCGTTACATGGCCCAGAAGATGTCTGCGGAAGAACGGGCGATAGCGGAGTCTGCCCAGGTATTGATGAACAAAGCCGACATTACACTGGATGGTATTAAAAGTGAGCTTTCATTAAAAGCTCCTCTTGATAAGGCAATTCATCAGTTATACAGCACGGTTGATCCTTTTAATGAGGAGCTGGGCAAGCTGGTTGAACTCCAGCTGAGATTTGCAGATGAGCATGTTGGTACCTTGGAAAGTCTGGCCGTTGATTTTTCATTTGCCTTCCTCTCCATTACCGGGATTGCCCTGTTCGCTTTATCCGTGCTGGGGATCTGGATTTTTCGCGGGATCAGTCAACCGCTCACCGCTTTGCGTAGAGCGCTTTACAAGTTGCAGCATGAGCAGGATTTGACCGTCACCGTCCCCGTCATTCGGGAAGATGAATTGGGGCAAGTCGCACGGGCGCTGAATGATATGGTGAGCCATTTCCGCAGATTGATTGGCGAAATGGATGACGTGGCCGAACAGTTATCGACAGGCGCCGATGCACTGAACGAGCTGGGGCTAACCAGTGCGGAGCAAATGGCCCAGCAGCGTCTGGAGACAGATCAGAGCGCTGCGGCGATGAATGAGATGAGCGCAACGGTTAACGAAATCGCCCAGAATACAAATAGTGCTGCAATTGCCGCCCGTCAGGCTGAAAACAAGGCAGAAGAGGGGCAAGCGGTTGTCAAGGAGACCATTGGAAATATGGCTCTGCTCTCTGGTCAATTGCAAAATACATCCACTGTGCTGCAAAACCTGGCTATCGAAAGCAATAACATTACCCAGGTGATGGGGGTTATTCGCTCGATTGCCGAACAAACCAATTTACTGGCACTGAATGCGGCAATTGAAGCCGCCAGAGCGGGTGAGCAGGGGCGTGGCTTCGCTGTTGTGGCTGATGAAGTCCGGGTACTTGCTCAGCGCACCCAAAACTCTACCGGAGAAATCCAGAACACCGTCAATCGCCTGCAACAGAATGCAACTATGGCTGTTGATAGTATGAATATCGGATTATCTGAAGTGGAGAAGACGAATACCCTGATGCTGACCTGCGGCGTCTCTTTGGAAGAAATTGTGAGTGCGGTGGATGATCTGAATAATCTCAATGTGCAAGTCGCTGCCGCAGCCGAAGAGCAAAGCAAAGTCACCGAAGAGATGACGCGCAGCATGGTCAATATTGCCGATATCGCAGTACATACCTCGGACTCGGCAGCCCATGTATCGGCCAAGTGTCAGCGTCTTGATGAGATGGCCAAGTCAATGAGAACACAGATTAATCATTTTAAATGGCGCACATATGCCGCTTGATATAGGTCGATGACATTACCCCCAGGCCCCGAGAGTTCGGGGCCTTTTTGTATCATGTTGGTCGTACTGCACCTGCGTTGAAACATGTCATCGGTTTCCATGGATATGGGGAGATTCATTACCGGACTGATTAAGTGACGCTTTCCGAAAAATTGTGCATTTTTGACGGCAGCCGTCACCCTGAATGGCCATTTTTGCCGCAGTTCAACACATCAGAGCACCTTATCGCGGCAAGATGAGGTATCTTATGCCCCGATTTCATCCATTAAACGGATCCGAGACCCCATATGATCATCAAACCCAAGGTTCGCGGCTTTATCTGCACCACCACTCATCCGGTCGGTTGTGAAGCCAATGTTCGTCGCCAGATCGCTTATACCAAGGCCAAGGGCACCATCGAGAATGGTCCCAAGAAGGTGCTGGTGATCGGCGCTTCTACCGGTTATGGCCTGGCCTCCCGGATTGCGGCTGCCTTCGGTAGCGGCGCCGCCACCCTCGGCGTCTTCTTTGAAAAAGCGGGCACCGAGTCCAAGACAGGTACCGCAGGTTGGTACAACTCTGCCGCCTTCGACAAGGCAGCCAAAGAGGCGGGCCTCTACGCCAAGAGCGTCAACGGCGATGCCTTCTCCAACGAGTGCCGCGCCAAGGTGATCGAGATTATCAAGCAGGATCTGGGTCAGATTGATCTGGTGGTCTACTCCCTGGCCTCTCCGGTGCGCAAGATGCCGGAAACCGGCGAAGTGGTGCGCTCTGCCCTCAAACCGATCGGTGAGGTCTACACCACCACCGCCATCGATACCAACAAGGATCAGATCATCACCGCTACCGTCGAGCCGGCGAACGAGGAAGAGATCCAGAACACCATCACCGTCATGGGCGGTCAGGATTGGGAGCTGTGGATGGCTGCCCTGCGTGATGCCGGCGTGCTGGCTGACGGCGCCAAGTCCGTGGCTTACTCCTACATCGGTACCGATCTGACCTGGCCAATCTACTGGCATGGCACTCTGGGTCGCGCCAAGGAAGATCTGGACCGCGCCGCTGCCGCCATCCGTGGCGATCTGGCCGCCAAGGGCGGCACCGCTCACGTGGCCGTGCTGAAATCCGTGGTGACCCAGGCTTCTTCCGCCATTCCGGTGATGCCGCTCTATATCTCCATGGCTTTCAAGATCATGAAGGAGAAGGGCATTCACGAGGGGTGCATGGAGCAGGTGGATCGCATGATGCGCACCCGTCTCTACGCGTCCGACATGGCGCTGGACGAGCAGGCTCGCATCCGCATGGATGACTGGGAACTGCGCGAAGATGTGCAGCAGACCTGCCGCGACCTGTGGCCATCCATCACCAGCGAAAACCTCTCAGAATTGACCGATTACACCGGCTACAAGCAGGAGTTCCTGCGCCTGTTCGGTTTCGGTCTGGACGAGGTCGATTACGATGCGGATGTAAATCCGGACGTGAAATTCGACGTGGTCGAGCTCTGAGTCTGACTCAAGTGAAAACGGGGCCCCGCGGGGCCCTGTTTTTTTGGCAAACATTCCGCTAGTTTGCGGAATTTTATTATCAGCGATCACCTTTTTCCCATATCAAACCCGCTAGTCTTGCGCTGATCGGATCACAGACGGCATTGCCGAGGTACGGAAGCTATGACCACTCCAAACGAGGCGCCCAAGAAGCGCCAACTTCCCACTGTCTATACCCTGCTTTTTATTATCATCGCCCTGATGGCCGCCCTCACCTGGGTGCTGCCAGCGGGCAAATATGACTATGTCACCGCCAAGACCCAGCAGCCGGTGGCGGCAGCGGCCGTGGCCGATTACAGCGGCGACGAGCGGCTGTTGCCGGTGCCCGGCAGTTACACCGAACTCCCCGCCCACCCGCAAGGGGTATTCGAGGTGCTCAAGGCCCCCATTCAGGGCTTTCACAAGGCGGCCGACGTGGCGCTGTTCGTGCTCATCATCGGTGGTTTTCTCGCGGTGACCATGCAAAGCGGTGCGCTCGATGCCGGGGTCGGGGCCATTGTACGCGGCTTTGCCGGGCGTGAGCGGCTGCTAATTCCTGTGTTGATCGCCTTGTTTGCCCTCGGCGGCTCCACCTTCGGCATGGCGGAGGAGACAGTTGCCTTCTGGGCACTGATCGTGCCGGTGATGATGGCGGCGGGCTTTGATCGCATGGTGGCGGCGGGGATTATCCTGCTTGGCTCCGGGGTCGGGGTACTCGCCTCTACAGTCAACCCGTTTGCTACCGGCATCGCCTCCGGTTTTGCCGGTATCCCCATTGGTGAGGGGATTGGCCTGCGGGTCATCCAGTGGCTGCTGCTGGTGATCTTCGCCTCCTGGTTCGTGATGCGCTACGCCAAGCAGGTACAGCAGGACAAATCCCGCTCTGTGCTGGCCGACATCACCTATGACGACGAGTTCTCCCAGATGAAGAGCGGCAACCTCGCCTTCACCGGCAAGCAGAAGCTCACCATGCTGGTCTTCTTCGACACCTTCCTGCTGATGATCTATGCGGTGGTGCCCTGGTCGGACTTGGGGATCGATGCGCTGCCCACCTTTGGCTGGTGGTTTGACGAGCTCTCCACCCTGTTCTTCAGCGCCTCCATCCTGATTGCGCTGATCAACCGGATGCCGGAGTCCAACTATGTGGCGACTTTCCTGAGCGGCGCTCGGGATCTTATCGGGGTGGCACTGGTGGTGGCGGTGGCGCGTGGCATCTATGTGGTGATGGAGCAGGGCGTCATCATCGACACCATCTTGCACTGGGCCGAGGGGCTGGTGAGCGGACTCTCCTCGTCGGTATTCATCCTGATGGCCTATCTGGTCCACATCATCCTGAGCTTCTTCATCCCCTCCACCTCGGGGCTGGCGACTGTCTCCATGCCGCTGATGGGGCCGCTGGCGGACTTCTCCGGTATTTCGCGGGATCTGGTGATCACTGCCTATCAGTCCGCCTCCGGCTGGATCAACCTGTTTGCCCCCACCGCCGCTCATCTGGTGGCCGGTCTGGCGCTCGCCAAGATCCCCTACGATCGCTTCGTGCGTTGGGTGCTGCCCTTTATCATCGGCGTAGCCCTCATCACCATGGCTGTGCTGGTGGCCGGAGCCCTGCTGCACGGCTGATGGCACGGATAAAACCACAGATAACAAAAAGGCTCCCGCGGGAGCCTTTTTCATGAGCTTTGCTTACTGCTTGTAGCCCTTGAGGAAGCGGGCGAGGCGGCCGATGGCATCCTCCAGCTCCTCTTCGCGGGGCAGGAACACCAGCCGGAAGTGATCCGGCGCCGGCCAGTTGAAGCCTGTGCCCTGTACCAGCAGCAGCTTTTCCTGTTGCAGCAGGTCGAACACCATCTTCTGATCGTCGCGTATGTCATACACCTTGGGGTCGAGACGCGGGAACATGTAGAGCGCTCCCTTGGGTTTGACGCAGGAAACCCCGGGGATCTCGTTCAAGAGCTCCCACGCCTTGTCCCGCTGCTTGCGCAGGCGGCCGCCCGGCAAGATCAGCTCGTTGATGCTCTGGTAGCCGCCAAGCGCAGTCTGGATGGCGTGCTGCATCGGCACGTTGGCGCACAGTCGCATGGAGGCCAGCATCTCCAGCCCTTCAATGTAACCGCGGGCACGGCCTTTTGGACCGGTGATGACCATCCAGCCCTGACGGAAGCCGCAGGCGCGGTAGGCCTTGGAGAGGCCGTTGAAGGTCACCACCATCACATCGTCACACAGGGTGCAGACGCTGGTGTGGGAGATATCGTCGTAGAGGATCTTGTCGTAGATCTCGTCGGCGAAGATGATGAGGTTGTGCTGGCGGGCGATCTCGATCACCTCCAGCAGGAACTCGCTGCCGTAGACGGCTCCGGTCGGATTGTTGGGGTTGATCAGCACCAGGCCGCGAGTGCGCGGGGTGATGCGAGCGCGGATGTCGTCGAGATCCGGATACCAGTCAGCTCCTTCATCGCAGCGATAGTGCACCGCATGGCCACCGGAGAGAGTGACGGCCGCGGTCCAGAGCGGGTAGTCGGGGGAGGGTACCAGCATCTCGTCGCCATTGTTGAGCAGCGCCTGCATCGCCATCACGATCAGCTCGCTGGCGCCATTGCCGATGTAGATGTCGTCGATATCGACCTTGCGCATCCCTTTTTGCTGGTAGTACTGCATCACCGCTTTACGGGCAGAGAAGAGCCCCTTGGAGTCGCAGTAGCCCTGGCTCAGCGGCATGTTGAGGATGACATCCTTGATGATCTCTTCCGGCGCATCAAAGCCGAACGGGGCCGGGTTGCCGATGTTGAGCTTGAGAATGCGGTGGCCTTCGTCTTCGAGACGGCGAGCCTCTTTATGCACCGGGCCGCGGATGTCATAGCAGACATCGTCAAGCTTGTGCGACTTGTCGATTGTGAACATGGTGAGTGTGATTCCTTCCCCACAGGGACGCGTTGGCGAAAAAGGCGATTTTTAGTATCAAATTTCTTTTCCCCTATTCTTCACAGAATTGAATGCTAGAACAATCCTCTTTTTAGAAGAATTCCCTGATTTTTAGCCCTAAAACAGGGTTGCTAGAACGTTAAATTCAGCACGATCTTTGGTGCTAACCAAGGTTAACTAGTGAAACATGGGGAACGAATTAACAATGCTGCCTGACTGTGTTGCAATATCCGGATCCTGTGGCACGATTGGCTTGTGTAAAAAATCGTCTTCGTCCCCCTTCTCGATGAGTTGAATGGCACTCATGGTGTCATCTTTATGTGGTTCGCTCATCGGTGTTCACTTCTGAGAGGTTTTCCCATGCAAGCACCCGTTCCAGGCCGCTATCGCCACTTCAAGGGGGGTTACTATCAAGTGCTTGCCTTGGCTCTGCATACCGAAACCCAGGAGCAGCTGGTCATTTATCAATCCGAACAGGATGGTCAGGTCTATGCCCGTCCCGTCGCCATGTTTATGGAGTGGATTGAGCATCAGGGGCAGGTTGTCAGCCGTTTTGCCCCGGCAGGAGACTGACCACGCCTCCGTTTTTATCGTTCAAGGGATGAGCACTCGAGCTAAATGGTGTCACAAGTTGTCGCATGACGCCCTTGGGTATGAGATGTGCAGCCAGCTGTCTTAATGATAAATCCCTTATCTAATCAACTAATTGTGACGAACATCACATTCAGTGAGCTCTGCCTGCCGGGTTCGCAATCTGGACTCACACTCCCATAATGCTGCGCTTGTTCAAGCATGGGCCCTTCTCGGGTCTTGTTCGGTGTTATCTCAAATGGGAGAAATAATGTGAAACCTGTTGCTGCTGAGTTTATGGGCACTTTCTGGCTGGTATTGGGCGGGTGCGGCAGTGCCGTGCTGGCTGCTGCCTTCCCTCACGTCGGGATTGGTCTGCTGGGGGTCTCGCTGGCTTTCGGTCTGACCGTGCTGACCATGGCGTTTGCCATCGGCCATATCTCCGGTTGCCACCTCAATCCGGCCGTGACCGTCGGTTTGTGGGCGGGTGGTCGTTTTCCGGCATCCGGTGTACTGCCGTATATCGTGGCGCAAGTGTTGGGTGGCATTGCCGCCGCTGCCGTGCTTTACGTGATTGCCAGCGGTCAGGCCGGGTTTGATCTCTCTGCCGGTTTTGCTTCCAACGGCTACGGTGAGCACTCTCCGGGTGGTTATAGCCTGACTGCCGCACTCGTATGCGAAATGGTGATGACCGGTTTCTTCCTGTTCGTCATCATGGGGGCCACTGATAGCCGTGCGCCTGCCGGTTTCGCGCCGATCGCTATCGGTCTGTGCCTGACCCTGATCCACCTCGTCAGCATTCCGGTGACCAATACCTCGGTCAACCCGGCCCGCAGTACCGGTGTTGCGCTGTTTGTCGGTGACTGGGCTATCAGCCAGCTGTGGCTGTTCTGGGTTGCCCCGATTGTCGGTGCCATTCTGGGTGCGCTGGCTTATCGCCTGGTGGCGACTGAGCAGAAGTAATCATTTGCGAAACAAAGTGTGGTATCGACACGCCTGCGGGCGTGTTTTTTGTTTCTGTAGGGGCAAGAAAAGAGCATTAACTGAGGCTAACCTCAGAGCCCTTTGGCCTGTAGCATCTCTTTGTAGCGCAGGTGGAGGAGCTGGACGCGCTCCACATAGGCACGGGTTTCCGCATAGGGCGGGATACCGCCATGTTTTTGTACGGCGCCCGCGCCGGCGTTGTAGGCCGCGGTCGCCAGCGCCACGTTGCCGTCATACTGCTTGAGCAGTCCCGCCAGGTATTTCACCCCGCCGAAGATATTCTGCTCCGCCAGCAAGGCATTGCCGACCCCCAACTCCCGCGCCGTGGCGGGCATCAGCTGGGTCAGCCCCATCGCCCCCTTGCGGGAGACCGCCAGCGGATTGAAAGCCGATTCCGCATGGATCAGCGCCCGGATCAGCGCCGGCTCAACTTGATAGGTTTTGGCGGCCGCCTTGATGGTGCTGGCATAGTCATAGAGAAACAGCCCTGTGGTTTGCCAGTTGACGCTGGATTTGGGATCGCAGGCGAAGCAGTCGTTGAACAGCAGCAGCTCGTAATGGCCCTGTTCGGGCGCCATGTCGGAGTAGCGAACCACCCCGTTCTGTTGCACCGATTTATAGACCTGGATCTGCTTCTTGCCGTTGGTGGCGACTGCTGTCGTTTGAGCGGTGTCGGGTTGTGGGACTGGTGTGGCATCTTTGCTCGGACGCAAGGGGGAGGGAGCTGCGGTCAGGAAGATCACCTCCGCGGGAGGGGGAGTCTGACTCCATCCGCTCAGGGGGATCAACAACATATGGCCTGCCAGCATCCATGCTTTCAACCCTGATACTCCTTCTTGTGATGACCATGTTGAGTAAAGCATCATGACGAGGGCAGAACAAGCGGCCAACAGGGGGCAAATGATCCGATTCGGTGACCGGGATCAAAGTATCCGCCGCAATAAAGGATTGTCATCATAAAGCACGGTTTTGGCCGTCAGGCGGTGGGTCATGGCCTCTTCCACCGGGTAAGCAAGCTGCCCATGACGTCCGCTTTTTTGTTGACGAAAGGCATGCTATCGTGCTGGCGTCATGTGGTCGGATTAGCGCACCGTATCTGGCACTAATAACTGATTATCAAAGGATTTGTCTGTGACAAGCAAGCTGGCGATGGAACTCACTTTCGAAGAGTACTGCGACGCCGACCTCTCCCTTATCAGGGACTATTACGAGACGACGTTTTCCCACTATGTGCCGGATCTGGCCGAGCGGATCTTTGTCGTGCGTGATGCTCACTGGCTGGTGGGGGCGGTACGGCTGCGGGACGAGGAGGAGTTTTACCATCTGTGCGGCTTTCGCCTGTTGCCCCACTACCAGTCGCTGGGATTGGGGTCACGGCTGCTGCAGCACGCCTGTCACGGTCTGTTGGACAAACCTGTGGTCTGTCAGGCGCTGCCCTTCGAGAAGCCTTTCTATCTCAAGGCCGGGTTTGCCGATATGCCCCTCAATCAATTGAGCGGGTCGCTTTTCTCCCTCTACGAGCGGCAGCAGCAGCAGGGTTATCAGGTGGAGCTGCTGGTACGGGATACCACCCAGCCCCTCCTGAATTGAGCGGTTTAGCGGGGTTTGGTCAGCAGGTGGATCTTGCCCGGTGACAGCTCCAGCCCCAGCAGATTCTCCTTCAGCCACGCCTGATCCGGATCCTTGTCATTGAGTTTGTAGACCGGTTTGGTCTCGAGCCGCTTCTCCATGCTCTGCAGCAGCATGTTGAGCATCAGCCCGAACTTCTTCTCGGCCGCCTCCGGCTCCAGCTTGTACTCCACCAGCTTCATGTTATCGAGAAACAGCGCGCTCTGGCTCTTGTCATAGCGGGGCCTCGCCTCATAGGTCATCTGCAGGCGGGCGTCATATTCGGTATTGTCTGGCAGGGCGATTTTGAGCTTGCCCTTGCCATAGACCCGGGCGGTATCGGGGCGTTGGCGACCGATTTGGACATCGCTCTGCTCAAGCGTCACATGGGCCTTGATGATGCCCGGCAGCTCCAGCTGTTTGTCGACTTGCACCTGAGATTGCAGGTACTGGTTTATCTGTTGCTCATTGATGTCATATGAGCCTTGGCCTAGCATGGCCAGGCTGAGCAGCATAGATTGCAGGATCATGCGTGCGACCTGATAGAATGGATTTGCCTTACAGCATACCATCCTGGCCGGTTGGGGTCTGCCCACCGCGCTGTTTGTCGATTAGAAGGAGTCCCCGTTGTTTAACGGTCTGGAACACGATCTTCAACTGCTGTTTTCCCGTTTTCTGGGTTGGCTGCTACTGCTTTTTCATACCGTGATTGTTACCGGTGTGTCGTTTCGGGTGGTGATGAAACGCCGTCCTATCGGGGTGTCGCTGGCTTGGCTGGCGCTGATCTATGCCATTCCGTTTGCCGGGGTGGGCTTCTATGTGCTGTTTGGTGAAATAAAGCTGGGGCGCCGCCGTGCCGAGCGCGCCCAGGCCATGTATCGCCCTTATGCCATATGGATCCGCCAGCTGGCCCGTCTGTTCCCGCAGCACTGCTGCGAAGTGGGCGCCAAGGCACAGCCGCTGCACGATCTCATCCAGGGACGGCTCGCCATGCCGATGCTCTCCGGCAACCGCATGACCTTGCTCAACAAGCCGGACTGGATCTTGCGCGAGATAGCCCAGGATATCCGTCGCTCGACGCTCTCCTGCTATCTGGAGTTCTATATCTGGCATCCGGGCGGCGATGCCGACGAGGTGTGCGAGGCGCTCATTGAAGTGGCGCAACGCGGCGTGGATTGTCGCTTGCTGCTCGATTCGGTGGGCAGTAAACAGTTCTTCCGCTCCCACTGGCCCAAAAAGCTGCGCAAGGCGGGGGTCAAGCTGGTGGAGGTGCTGCCGGTCGGCGCCTGGCGCATTCTGTTCCAGCGTCAGGATCTGCGGATGCACCGCAAGCTGGTGGTGATTGATGACAGGGTGGGTTACACCGGCTCCATGAACATGGTGGATCCCCGTTTCTTCAAGCAGGATGCCGGGGTCGGCCAGTGGGTCGACATCATGATCCGGGTGCAGGGGCCCATGGTGCCGCTGATGTGGTCGATCTTTGTCTGGGACTGGGAGATGGAGACCGGCGAGCGGCTGCTCGACAGTCTGCAGCATGAGCCGGAGGCCTGGCCCCAGACCAACTACCGCGCCCAGCTGATCCCGTCCGGTCCCTTCGTCGGCGGCGACTGCATCCAGCAGAGCCTGCTGCTGGCCATCTATCAGGCACGCAGCCATCTGGTGCTGACAACCCCCTACTTTGTACCCGACGATCCGCTGGCGGCCGCACTCAGTTCGGCAGCGGCGCGCGGGGTGCAGGTGCAGCTGGTGTTGCCGGCACGCAACGACTCCATCATGGCCAATTACGCCTGCAACGCCTTTATGGAGGAGCTGCTGGCGGCCGGGGTGGAGATCTACCGCTACGATGCCGGTCTGCTCCATACCAAGAGCGTGCTGGTGGATGATGACTTCGCGCTGGTGGGGACGGTCAATCTGGATCGGCGCAGCCTCTGGCTCAACTTCGAGGTGACCCTGCTGGTGGATAACCCCTCGTTCGTGGCCCAGATGACCCGACTGGTGCAGGGCTATATGGCGGAAGCCACCCCGATGACCCTGGCCCAATGGCAGGCCCGCCCCTGGTACAAGAAGGCGATGGAGAACATCTTCTATCTCTTCAGCCCCTTGCTGTGATGTTGTGGCGAGCCGCAAGAAAGTGGACTCGCCATCTGATTGGACTTGCCTAGCCCCGAGTCCGCCCCGTAGAGTGCAGTGACAACTCCCTGGAGACACATGGATATATGAAAAAGATAGTGGCCCTCGCCGTGGGTGCGGCACTGGTAGGTGGTGGTCTGGCTGCGTGCTGGTACACGGGCAACAGCTTCGACAACATCATGGCGGAGCAGATCGCCAAGGTAGAGCAAGAGACCGGTATCGACATGCAGTGGCAGCCGGGTAGCAGCAACCTCTTCACCCGTGACGGGATCCTGAAGGTCGTGGTGACGCCGGAGGAGCTGGCTGCCATCGACAGCGAGCTGGAGGGCAGTCAGCCCATCGAGTTGCAACTTGTGGTCAAGAGCCAGATCCTGCCGCTCTACATCAAGAGCCACTTCCTGCTCGATACCCATAATGGCACTCTGGCGCCAGTCTTTACCGCACTGGGCATGGAGCAGTGGGAACTCGGTCTGGAGTCGGTCACCAGTCTCTGGACTCAGGGTAACAGCAGCCGTTTCTGGGCCAATGAATTCAAGATCAAACAGGGGCTGGACGAGTTCAGCTTCCTGCCCCTGAGCGGTGAGTTCCACGGCAATCTGGAGGGGAATGGTCACCTCACCATGACCTGGCAGGGGATGACGGTCCATGAAGAGCAGAGCAAGATGGACTTGGTGCTGGCCGACCTGAAAGGGAGTGCCGACATTGCCGAGATCAGCGGTGTGCTCCTCTCGCCCCAGAGCGAGATGACCCTCTCGGCCCTCACGGTACAACTGCCTGACAGCGTCAAGGTCGCTCTGCAGGGGATGACCACCGAGACTCAGTTGACCGGCGATGATGCCCAGACCCTCTCCAGCAGCTATCAGATGAAAATTGCCAAGCTGGATCTGGAGAACGAGACTGACACCCTGGCGGTGACCGACAGCAAGTTGGCGCTCAACCTCAACGGTCTGGATCTGGAAGGGTATCAGGGGCTGCAGGCCGCCGGTGGCAAGGGAGTTGAAGATGCCGCCATCCAGCAGGCGCTGGACAAGATGCTCAAACGTGGTGCGACTCTGGAGCTGGCCGATCTCAGCGCCAGGCTCAACGGTGAGGCGGTGACCATGAAGGGGGACGTGAAGCTGGCCTCTACCTCGCTGGAGCAGCTGTTCAACAGCGACGCGGGAATGCAGGCCCTCTCCGGCGTGCTGCATGCCAGCCTCAGCGACAAGCTGGGCAAGGCGGTGCCGCAACTGGCCCCCATGCTCGATCAGCTGACCCAGATGGGTTATCTGAAGGCCGACAAGCAAGCGCTGACCTCCGAGCTGAAGCTGGAGAAGGGCGCGGTGACGGTAAACGATCTGCCGCTCTGACACTCGGCGCAGAAACAACAACGGCTCCCGCGGGAGCCGTTGTTGTTTCTGGCGTTTGCATACGGGCCGTGTGGGCGGATTACTTGAAGACCACCGTCTTGTTGCCGTAGACGAACACCCGCTCGTTCAGTACCAGCTCCAGCGCGCGGCTCAGCACCGATTTCTCCACATCCCGACCCGCCTTGGCCATGTCGTCCGCACTGAAGGCGTGACCGACGTGGATCACGTCCTGTTCGACGATGGGGCCTTCATCCAGATCGTCGGTCACGAAGTGGGCGGTGGCACCGATCAGCTTGACGCCGCGATCAAACGCCTGCCGGTAGGGGCGGGCACCGATGAAGGCGGGCAGGAAGGAGTGGTGGATGTTGAGGATCTTGCGCGGATAGGCCTCGACGAAGCTCGGGGTCAGCACCCGCATATACTTGGCCAGGATCACATAGTCAGGCTCATAGCTGTCGATAATGGCGCGAACCTGCTCTTCATGTTCGGTCCGGCTCAGATCATCGTGACTGACGGTGTGGAACGGGATATCGAACTTGCCGGTGAGCTCGGCCAGGGTGTCGTAGTTGCCGATCACCGCGACGATATCCATATCCAGCGCGCCCGCGTAGTTCTTCATCAGAATATCGCCGAGGCAGTGGGTCTCTTTGGTCACCAGGATGACGATGCGCTTCTTGCCCGCCTTGACCAGACGGCGCTGGGCGCCGGTGGGCAGGGCATCATCGAGGTCGGCCAGCAGGGTCTCGTCGTTGAAGCGCCCCTCCAGCTCGGTACGCATAAAGAAGCGGCCATTCTCGTGATCCACAAACTCATCGTTCTTGATGATGTTGAGCTGGTGCTTGTAGCAGATGTTGGTGATCTTGGCGATGAGCCCTTTGGCATCCGGGCAATCCGTGAGCAGTATTTTCTTTTCCATCTCTGTCATTTTCCGTTTGTGGTGTTGGCGCTGCTGTCTGCGCCGGCAGCGTTGTTCAGGCTCTCTTTTCGGGCCCTGTTTTTTGGTTTCGGGAACTATGCCATAAACCGATCCGCGCCATAAAGAAATTCGCCAGTCACTGTCTTTCGTGCTGGTGAGCGGGCCGCAGAGCGGGATCCCGGGCGCAATGTTGAAACGCTTTTCAGCCTGCGGGGGATTTTGGCTGGTATCTGCAACCGTTTTTCTTTAGGCTGTCTGCGCTTATTCTCAGGGCGGGGTGCAATTCCCCACCGGCGGTATCCCGATTGACTCGGGGAGCCCGCGAGCGCCCGACTTGGCTGATTGCCGGGTCGGGGTCAGCAGATCCGGTGAGATGCCGGAGCCGACGGTCATAGTCCGGATGAAAGAGGATAAGACAGACCTTGCCGTGTTGGCCCTTGTGGGCTGGCCGCTGCATGCCCGTCTCTGTCTGCCTTTCCATGCCCTGATTCTGGTCCTTGTCTTGTTTAGGAGTTTTACCATGAATCAGTCTCTACTCAGTGAATTCGGTGATCCCGTTGCCCGTGTCGAAGCGGCCCTGTCTGCCTTGCGTGCCGGAGGCGGCGTGCTGGTGGCCGACGATGAAGATCGGGAGAACGAGGGCGACCTCATTTTCGCCGCCGAATCCATGACCAATGAACAGATGGCGCTGATGATCCGCGAGTGCTCCGGCATCGTCTGCCTCTGCCTGCCCGACGAGCGGGTTCGCCAGCTCGAACTGCCGATGATGGTGGAGGCCAACTCCAGCCACTACCAGACCGCCTTTACCGTGACCATCGAAGCGGCGCAGGGGGTCACGACCGGTGTCTCGGCGGCTGATCGCATCACCACTATTCGTGCAGCCATCGCTGACGGCGCCAAACCGGGCGATCTGCACCGCCCGGGTCATGTTTTCCCTTTGCGTGCGCGAACCGGTGGGGTGCTTACCCGCCGTGGTCATACCGAAGCGACGGTCGATCTGATGCAGCTGGCTGGTCTCAAACCGTTTGGTGTGTTGTGTGAATTGACCAAAGAAGATGGCTCGATGGCGCGTCTGCCAGATCTGGTTGCGTTCGGTCGCAAGCACCAGATGCCGGTGCTGACCATCGAGGATCTGGTGCAATATCGTCAATTGTTGTCAGAACGTACAGCCTGAGCCTCATACGAAATTGTAATAAGGCAAAAATTTGGTTAACCTTTGTCCGTGCCCCCACCACACGGCACTCATTTTTTAGACGAATCTGGACAAAAACTGTTCATTCAAAAAAAAATGAGGGTTTTAATGCATTTATCTGTGGTGGGGACTATGCAAAGTAGGATTTTTTTGTGCCATAATCACGCCGCTTGCTAAACGTCTGGCGAGTTCAAGGGAGCTTTAAAAATGAAAAAATTGTTGTTGGTAGGTGTTGTTGGTCTGTCCGCTCTGCTGGGCGGTTGTGCAAACACCAGCGAACTGGAAACTTCCGTTCAGAATCTGTCTAACAAAGTTGACCAACTGGCTCAAGATGTTAGCGCAGTTCGTGCTGATCAGTCCAAAATCGCTGCTGATGTTGCCGAAGCCAAGCAAGAAGCTATGCGTGCTAACCAGCGCATCGACAACATGGCTACTTCCTACAAGAAGTAATCCATGCGAAAAAAATGGCGCAGTTTTGCGCCATTTTTTTTTGCCTGAAATTCACCGTATCTCCACTATTCCCACCGCAACTTATTTCCACAATACCTTCTTCGTACTTGACCCATGAGGTCATGCCGGTGTCCCGGCACTCCCCCATCATTACCAGCCAGTTCGATTCCGATCAGTAGAGCAGACTATAGAGTTTGCGACGGTAGCTCTGTGCCGCCGGTGTGCTGCCCATGGTCGCCAGAATATCGAGATAGGTCTTTCTGGCATCGCCGAATGCCAAATCCCGCTTGAGGATCTCCAGCAGCAGTCCCAACGCCTCTTCCTGACGGCCTGCCTGGTTGTATTGCACTGCCAGCTCCTGAGCCAGGGCAAAATCATCGGGCTGTTCTGCATGACGGGCTTCCAGCGCGCGCAGCTCCGGGCTGTCTGCCGCTTGCAGGGCCAGCGCCAGCCGTGAGCTCAGGGTATGGAAGTGACCATCCTGCGCCGCCATCGGGATGGTGCCGAGTCGCTCCTGTGCTTCATCCAGCAGGTTGAGGTCGAGCGCAGCTTGAATGAGCCACAGGCTGATGTCGTGACGTTCAGGAGCCAGCTGGTGTGTCTTGGTCAGATGGGCATAGGCGATGCTGGGCTGCTCGTCAGCCAGTGCTTGTTGCCCCTTGGCCAGCAACTCTTCCTCTTCTTTGGGGGCGAAGGCGGCGAAATACTGGCGCAGGGTGGCTTCATCCTGCGGTCCTTCGATGATCCCCTGCTCGTCAGGGCGACCCTGATGGAACAGCACTAATGCGGGCAGGGCGCGCAGGCCGAGCTGGCTGGCTAGCGGCTGCAACTGGGGATCGTTCATATCCACCTTGGCCAGGGTGACCTGCTCATTGGCGGGCCCAACCAGTGATTCGATCAGCGGTGTCATCCCCTGGCACTCCGGCATCTGCGGAGCATGGAAATAGATGACGACCGGCTTCTTCATGGACGCATCGATAAGTTCAGCGTGAAAATTCTGGGGAGTAATGTCGACGATCATGAGTTGGACTCTTCAGAAAGGGTGTTGAGTAACATGGGGTTAAGCGAGTGGCAATTCAAGCGCTCATCCAGCCGGTAAAAGGTCACGGGGGCTGCCGTCGCCGCGAGGCTGAGCCAGCCGCTGGCAAAGGGCCAATCCTGTACCTGATAAGGGGTGTCATCGAGCCGGTTGTCGAGTCGCCATCCTTCCTCCGGGATAAATCGTACCTTCTCCAGCCCCGCCGCTATGCCGCCACCGTGGGCTTTCAGTACCGCCTCCTTGCGCGACCAGAGCCGGTAGAAGGCACTCTCCTGCTCTTGGGCAGGCAGTGCGCAGAGCCACTCATATTCACTCTGTGCATAAAACCGGCGGGCCAGGGGGAGGGGATGATGCCGCCGTTTGCCCAGTTCGATATCCACCCCAAGCGGCCCATGCGGGCAGAGCGCCAACACCAGCCAGCTGCCACTGTGGCTCAGATTGAACTGCCAAGCATCATCATGTAGTCGGGGCTTGCCGTGGGGGCCGTTGCAAAATTGCAGACTGGCGGCAGGTTGTTGCAGCCGCTCAGCCAATAGCTGGCGTAGCAGGGCGCGGCTCACCAGATATTCCTGACGCCGTTCAGGATGGGTCATGGCTTGCCAGATATGCTGCTCATCGGTTGACAGCCATTCAGGCAATTGAGCAAGCAGGTCCTGGCATACCCTGGCCGGTTTTAACAAAAAAAGATCGGTTTCGATCATGATTTTTCACTTTAAAAAGGTGCTGAAGCAGGGATAAAAGCCAGTTATCTATGAGGCTCAAGGCTCTTTTTGCGATTGTATATTGTTTGGGCATGATCACATTAATTATGAAAAATCGTGCATTTCCTTGCAAAAATGTGAGCTTGATAGGGATTTTCACTTGCCTCGATAGAATTCTTGGATATAGTCGGGTGCTGTTGCCTTATAAATTGCCCTTTGGGGCCGTATTTTAACAAGATTTACTATTTAGCGGGGATAAAGGATTGCGCCACCTGATGCTACTGCTGGTCGCGCTCGGAATGGTGGGTTGTGCCTCGGCACCCCAACCCGAGGTCGCGAGCAAGATCGAAGTTTCCATGGTTGAACCTGTCATCGAACCGGAAGCTTCCCAGACACCCGATGTGAATGAAATCCTGACTGTATATAAAGAGTGGCGTGGTGTTCCGTACCGGATGGGTGGCAGCAGCCAGCGCGGTATCGACTGTTCCGCCTTTGCCCGTGAAGTGTTCCGCAATGCCGTCGGTATCGAATTACCCCGCGATACCCGCTCCCAAGTCCATGAAGGGACGCGGGTTTCCAAGCAGGATCTGGTCGAGGGTGACCTGGTCTTCTTCAAAATCAATCGTCGTCTCAACCACGTTGGTATCTATGTCGGCAATGGTGAATTCATCCATGCCTCGACCCGAGCCGGTGTGACGCGCTCCAAGCTGGATAGCCAATATTGGCGCAACAAGTTCTGGCAAGCTCGCCGGATCGATATCTGAGTCAGGCTGGACAAACGGCTCGCAGTACGGACTGTTTTTCCAACCTCACTTGAACCGGGCTCGATAGCCCGGTTTTTTATTGCCCTCGTTTAGACTTTCCCGAGTCAAATCACTATAGTGTGGGCCCGTTTTCTTCGGCAGGCTCAGCATGAAACCCCGCATCCCATCAGCCGGTGGCCCCAAGTCGGGCGACCGCAAATCCGGACTTCACTCCCGTAATCGCCATCAGGTGGGTTACGACTTTGAGGCGCTCTGCCTGCGAACTCCCGAATTGGCCGCTCATGTCGTTATCAATGACTACGGCACCCGCACCATCGATTTTTCCAATCCCGATGCAGTGAAGACCCTCAATCGCGCCCTGCTGGCCCATCACTACGGAATTGCCCACTGGGACTTGCCTGCCGGTTACCTCTGCCCGCCTATCCCGGGACGGGTGGACTACCTGCACTGGGCGGCCGACCTGTTGGCCGAGAGCGCAGGCCAGCTCCCTACCGGCAAGGGGGTGAGGGTGCTGGATATCGGGGTGGGGGCAAACTGCATCTATCCGCTGCTCGGCTGCCGCGAATATGGCTGGCGTTTTGTGGGATCGGATATCGATCCGGTCTCGGTCAAGGCGGCCACCCTGCTGGCCAAGAGCAACGGACTCGGCAACCAGATTGAGAGTCGTCTGCAGGGCAACCCCAACCATGTGTTTCGCGGCATCATAGGGCCAAAGGAGCGCTTCGCCCTGACGCTGTGCAATCCGCCGTTCCACGCGTCGCTGGAAGAGGCGAGCAAGGGGACGGAGCGCAAGCTGCGCAATCTGGGCAAGGAGGTGACAGGCGCCCCTGTGCTTAATTTTGGCGGCCAGAAGGCCGAGCTCTGGTGCGAAGGGGGCGAGGCGGCGTTTCTGGCCAACATGATTGCCCAGAGCAAGGAGTTTGCCACTCAGTGTCTCTGGTTCAGCTCGCTGGTGTCGAAAAAAGAGAACCTGCCGGGGGCGAAAAAGGCGTTGAGCCGGGTGGGGGCGCGTCAGGTACGGGTGATCGACATGGCGCAGGGCAACAAGGTGAGCCGGATCCTCGCCTGGTCCTTCCTGGATGAAGAGGGATTGCGTAGCGGCTGGTCGAGCGCGCGCTGAGTCCCCACCACAAGGCCCGATGAGGGCCTTTTTTCATGATGAGCCCCGCAAATTTCCCCTGCTGGCGGCATCTTTGGCAATCGATTTCCTCATTGGCAGATCGTGCTGGTTTACATGGTGTAAGTAGTTACTTCCGCCTTGGTACAGGTGTACGCCGAGATTTTTTTGCACTTACAGCTGAAACTTTAATAAAATAGGACTGGTTAGACCTCTTTACAGGCATTGAATTAAATAGGGATCGGTAGATGAAAGTTGTCGATTTTCTGAAGCGCAAGCGCGAAATTCTGGCGCAGCACCCCTTTGAGCTCAAGGATTGGCTCTCTCCGGCGATCCGCGACTACTGGCGTGAGTTTCAGCAAAAGGCACATCTTCATCCTTTGCTGGGGCGTGTGCTGGACTTGCAAGCCGAGTCCCAGAGCGAGCAGCAACAGGATGCAGCAACCGTGGCACAAGTAGCCAACGGTCAGCCTGCCGTGGCTCAGGAACCCGCAGTTGAGCTGGGGGCCGAGGCGGCCGAGCTCTATGCCGCCCTGCAGGCTCGCATTGGTGAAGAGACTCATGTCGGCGAGTGGCTGCACGTCAGCCAGCAGATGATCGATCAGTTTGCTGCCGTGACCGGGGATCACCAGTGGATCCACACCGATCCGGAGCGTGCGGCCGCCGAGTCGCCTTTCAAGACCACCATCGCCCACGGATTCCTGACCCTGGCGCTGCTGCCGCAGTTGACCGGCTCGGTCGATGAGGCCACCCCCGAGTTCCCGACCGCCCGCATGGTGGTGAACTTCGGGCTGGATCAGGTGCGCTTCCCGTACCCCATCAAGGTGGACAGCAACATCCGCGCCCGCACCAAGCTGGCCCGGGTCACCCCCATCAAGGGTGGGCTGGAGCTGCTCAAAGAGATCAAGGTGGAGATCGAAGGGATCCGCCGCCCAGGTTGCGTCATCGAGTCGGTGACCCGCATCTACTTCTGAGCCCCCTCATCGGCATGAATGGTGAAACGGGCCCGCTGTCGTGTGCAACGAACAGCGGGCCCGTTTTTTTGCCTGTTTGTTGCAAGGGTTGAGGCGTCAGCCATCGCGCGCTGACCCCAGCTTGATATGACTCACAAAACGGTGCGCCGTGCAGTTAGCCAGCTCTCATTTTGGCGAGATAGCCGCGTGAGGCGATAGCATGTTATGCCACTATTGGCTTCTTACTCCCGATCCTGGAGACAATAGTGCCCATCAATAACAAGATTATTCTGCCACTGCTGCTGAGCCTCACCCTCCTGCTGATCCCGACCCACTGGATCCCGCTGGAGGGGATCACCGTCATCGAGCAGCGGGTCGTGGCCATTTTCGTGCTGGCCGCCCTCTGCTGGATCCTGGAGCCCATCCCTATCTTTGCTACCTCGGTGCTGATCATCGTGCTGGAGCTGCTGCTGCTCTCCGACAAGGGGCTCTGGTTCATGACTGCCGACAAGGCTGAACCGGGGTTTGGGGAGCTGCTCAAGTCCACCGAGGTGATGGCGACGTTTGCCTCGCCGGTCATCATGCTGTTTCTCGGTGGTTTTTTCCTCGCCATTGCGGCGACCAAGTACCATCTGGACGTCAATCTGGCGCGGGTGCTGCTGCGCCCGTTTGGTCAGGATCCACGGATCGTCATGCTGGGGCTGATGCTGATCACCGCCACCTTCTCCATGTTTATGAGCAATACCGCCACCACCGCCATGATGCTGGCCATCCTTACCCCGGTGCTGGCGGCGTTCCCCGACAAGGACCCGGCCAAAATCGGCTTTGTGCTGGCCATTCCGCTGGCGGCCAATCTCGGCGGGATCGGCACTCCCATCGGCACTCCGCCCAACGCAGTGGCCCTCAAATACCTGACCGGCGAGCATGCCATCTCGTTCGGCCAGTGGATGGGATTTGCGGTGCCCTTTGTGGTATTGCTGTTGCTGCTTGGCTGGTTCCTGCTGGGGCGCTTCTTCCCGAGCACCCTCAAGCGAATGGATCTCAAGATTGAGGGGCGCTTTATGCAGACCCCTCGTGCCTGGGTGGTCTACCTCACATTTATCACCACCATAGTGCTCTGGCTGCTGGGGGATCTGCACGGCATGAGCTCCTACGTGGTCGCCATGATCCCGGTGGCGGTGTTCCTGACCACCGGCATCATCACCAAGGACGATCTGCACAAGATCTCCCTCGATGTGCTCTGGCTGGTGTCGGGCGGTATCGCGCTGGGGCTGGCGCTGGAGGACTCCGGGTTGGCCGAGCGGCTCATCACCCATATTCCGTTCCACGAGTACTCCACGCTGGCGGTGCTGATTGGTGCCTGTCTGCTGGCGGTGGTGATGGCCAACTTTATGTCCAACACCGCAACCGCCAATCTGTTGCTGCCACTGGTAGCGGCACTGGCAGTCAGCATGCCGGAGCTGGCAGAGTGGGGCGGCAGCCACACCTTGATCCTGGCGGTTACTATTTCGGTTTCGCTCGGGATGTCGCTGCCCATCAGTACCCCGCCCAATGCGCTGGCCCACGCCACCGGTCTGGTGGAGAGTCACCAGATGGTGCGCATCGGCGTCATCATGGGGCTGGTCGGCACCCTGCTGGCGATGGTATGGATCTACCAGATTGCCGCTTGGGGGCTGATCTGAGCGTACGGCCGGTTTCTCATCTGTTGCCTGCTCCATCATCGGAGAAGTGCCATGGCAGGTGATGACCAAAACAGAAAGAGGAGCCAACTTGGCTCCTCTTTCTGTTTACAGTTGACTCAGAAACTGGCGCCCAGATTGAGCAGGTGCCTGAATTCGGTCTCTTTGTACTTTTGCTCGAGACCGACGAAATGCACTTCGCCATCTTCCCACTCCATCTCGCTCGACCAGGAGAGGCGCAGGTGGTCGTTGAAGTAGTAGCGCAGGCCCACGCTGCCGGTCACATCTCGATTCAGAGTGATATAGGGTGAGGGTTGATCCAGATAGAGCAGATAGCGCCCCTGACTGAACAGCTCCAGTTTTTCCCGCCATATCGGGATGGGTTGGCGATAATCCCAGTTCATGCTGGCAAAGGGGTAGTCGATGATCCGGTTGCCTTTGAAGAGCAACCCAATCCCGCTCTCTTCTCTGAAGTAGGCCTTGCGCAGACCCCCTTGCGCCACGAACTCCAGCCGACGGCGCTTCTCGTTCCAGAAGCGGTAACCCGGCCCGGTACCATAGTCGAGGCTGAGGTAGTTGCTTTCCAGCATGTCATATTCGGCATTGAGCGAGCTGCGCACAAACCACTGCTGATCGAAAAAGTAGTCAATGGTCGGGTTCAGTTTGTAGTCGTGGTTATCGGTGACGCTGTCAGACGTTTCGTAGGAGTACTCTCCGGAGAAGCTGTAGCGCCAGTCCAGATTGGCCAACTCGGTCTTGCCCTTGAAGTTGACGTTGTTGGTGTGCTTGTCCTTGTGTTTGAGCTTGATGTTGAGATCGCCACTACCGGTCCAGAGCCAGGCCTTGCGTTCATCCTGCTCATCCTTGAACAGGGTGAATCCACCTTTGGCGGTCGCCTTGGGTTTATCCTGATGCTCTAGTCGCCAGCGCTTGATGGCATCCCGCTTGACGGTAACGGCACCGGTATAGGGCAAAGAGATGCGTACCGACTCATCGCCAATCTCTTCGATGGTACCGGTCAGACGATCGCCATTGTTCATCCAGAGGATGTCTTTTGCCCACAGGGGATGGCAGATCACCATGAGTATGAGAGGCAGGTATTTCATGAGGTAAGGTGACTCCGGTGCGACTCGGGCGCTGGTGACTTAGCCACTGACAAGTTGGCTGCTGATGGGGCGGGGCAGGCCGTTTTTGCTCTCCAGCGCCGCCGTCACCTCATCCTGCATCACGTCAGGTGCGCTGATAAAGCTCTCTATGGCCGGTGATAACATCAGCGGGGCGCCATTTTCAAGCTCCTCTTCGGTGCGAGAGAGCGGGGAGTGTACCTCCAGCCAGCGCCGACCATCCGGTTCGATGGCTACCTTGACCGGTTGATTGATGACCCGTACCGGCGTGCCGATCGGCACAATCTTGAACAGGGCCTCAATATCGTCAGGTCGCAGCCGGATGCAGCCTGCACTTACACGCAGGCCAACGCCAAAATCCTTGTTGGTGCCGTGGATCAGGTAGTCGCGCTTGCCATAGCCAAGGCGCATGGCGAACTTGCCAAGGGGATTCTCCGGGCCGGGGGGCACCACGGCGGGCAGGGTGATCCCTTTTTGCTCCAGCCAGGATTTGCGCACCATGGGGCCGGGCACCCAGGTCGGGTTGGGATTCTTCTCGATGACGGTGGTGGTCATCTCCGGAGTCTCGCGGCCGATATCACCAATCCCGATGGGCAGCACGATGACCTCGTTCTTCCCTTTGGGGAAGTAGTAGAGGCGCAGTTCGGGCAGATTGATGACGATCCCCTCTCGAGGCACATCAGGCAGCAGCATCTGGGTGGGCAGCGTCAAGCGGGTACCCGGCTTGGGTAAATAGGGATCTACACCCGGATTTGCTTCAAGCAGCGCCAAAAATCCAATTTGCGTATTTTTTCCAACCAGTTCCAGATGTTCATTCTGCTGGATGATGTAATCCTCCAGCTCACCGATGAGGCGACTCCCGGCAGGTGGCAGCGGGTAGCGTTTGGCCTCTGCCGGCGCGGCGCAGAGCAGGATCGCTGCCAGTAGCATGGAAAGGGCGGGCGTTAAGGGTAGGGGCTTGAGTTTCGGCAATCGCATAAGGAGATCCATCAGTTCAATCGGGGCGGAACATCATCAACACAGCCGCCAGAATGGCGCGATTGTTCCTCAATCAGCCCATGATTACCAGCTTGCCGCGCACAAGCAATGATGTGGGGATACATAGGAAACCGGCCAAAATCGGCATCACCCATAAATTTGAGCGCCAAGCAGGAAAAAGAGACGCCTGATGGCAATGGGGCAATATCACGATATGGATAATGGCCGGGTGTGCGAGAGGGTTAATGTCGGGTGGATGCAGGGGGGCCTTGCAACGCGAACAGCACGCGCCGCATTGTGAGCCCGCTCCCAGATATCTGATTCAGCCATTTGATATCTAAGAAATTTTTATTGCATCCTCGGCCCAGCTTGGGTAAAACTCTCTCCCCACGGAGAGATGCCGGAGTGGCCGAACGGGATTGACTCGAAATCAATTGTGGCAGCAATGCCACCCAGGGTTCGAATCCCTGTCTCTCCGCCACATACCAAGCCCAACCTGTTTAGCAGGTTGGGCTTTTTCTTTTTGGTGATGTGCTGAGGACTATCCGGCCGCCTGTGTATCTGTGGTCATCGAGCCGCATGAATGCTGTTGGATGCTCGCCGTGCCTGCCAGGAGTGCAGGCGCTGCTGCGCCCCGATGATGAAGACAAAAAAGACCGGTACGAAGAAGATGGCCAGCAGGGTGCCGCTGATCATGCCGCCGAACACGCCGGTGCCGATGGCATGCTGGGTCTCCGCGCTGGCGCCACTGGCGAGCATCAAGGGCACCACGCCGAGGGTGAAGGCCAGCGACGTCATCAGAATGGGGCGCAGGCGCAGGCGGGCAGCAGTGACAGCCGCATCAAGCAGCGAGCGCCCTTCACTGTGCAACTGGCGCGCAAACTCCACGATGAGGATGGCGTTCTTGGCCGACAGGCCGATGATGGTGATCATGCCTACTTTAAAGAAGACGTCGTTGGGCATGCCGCGCAGCATCACGGCCGCGACAGCACCGAGCAGGCCCAGCGGCACCACCAGCATCACCGAGAGCGGGATCGACCAGCTTTCATAGAGTGCCGCCAGCACCAGGAAGACCACCAGTGCCGACAACAGCATCAGCAGGGGGGCCTGCTCGGCCGACTGGCGCTCTTGCAACGACTGTCCCGTCCAGGCCAGGGCGAAGCCTGGCGGCAATTGCGCCACCAGACGCTCCATCTCCGCCATCGCCGCTCCGCTGGAGATGCCGGGCGCTGCCCCTCCGGCAATACGCACGGCAGGGAAGCCATCGAAGCGCATCATCTGTTGCGGCGATTCGCGCCATTCCGGTGTCACCACCTCCCGCAGGGGGACCATGCCGCCGCTGGCATTGCGCACCCGCAGGCCGAGCACATCATCGAGCTGCATGCGCGCCGACGCGTCTGCCTGCAGAATGACCTGCTGCATGTGCCCGCCGTTGGGGAAGTCGTTGACGTAGAGCGACCCCATCGCGGCCGACAGGGTACTGCTCACGCTGGCGAACGAGAGTCCCATGGCTTCGGCCTTCTGTCGGTTGATCTCGAGGTGAATGCTCTCGCCGGGAGGCAGATTGTCGGGATACACATCACTGACTACCTGGCTTTTGGCGGCCAGTTCCTGCAGTTGGGCCTGAGCGGCCAGCAGCGCGGCTTCCTCCCGATTGGCCCTGTCTTGCAGGAACAGGGTGAAGCCGGAGGCGGTGCCCAGCTCGTCGATGGCGGGCGGCAGCAGGCTCATTACCGTGCCTTCAGGAATATTTGCCATAGCCGCTTGTGCCAGATCTGCCTCTTCGGCTGCCGTGGCGCCATGACGCTGATCCCAATCTTTGAGCATGGTGAAGGCCATGGCGGCATTGGGGCCTGCGCCGGAGAAGCTGAAGCCCTGCACCACCAGGTTGGTGTCCAGCGCCTCGCGAGAGGCGACGTGAGCCTCGAAGGCCTTGACCACCTCAAGAGTACGCTCGCTGGTGGCGCCGGTCGGCAGCTGGATGGAGGTCATGAAGTAACCCTGATCCTCGTCTGGCAGGAAAGAGGAGGGCAGCTGGGCGGCGGCGATGGCCAGCGCGGCGCAGAGGGCGGCAAAGGTTGCCATCATCCGTCCGCTGCGCCCGACCAGCCGGGTTACCCGCGCACCGTAGCCTGCCGTGAACCGCTCGAAACCCCGGTTGAAGGCACCGAAGAAGCCGCGTTTCTCATGATGATCCGGACTGACCGGACGCAGCAGGGTGGCGCAGAGCGCGGGCGTCAGGGTCAGGGCGAGGAAGGCCGAAATGAGGATCGACACCGCCATCGATAGGGTGAACTGCTGGTAGATGACCCCCACCGAGCCGCTGCCAAACGCCATGGGAAGGAACACCGCCGTGAGCACCAAGGTGATGCCGATCACCGCCCCGGTGATCTCTTTCATGGCTTGCGACGTCGCCTCCCTGGGCGACAGCCCCCGGGTGGCCATCAGGCGCTCGACGTTCTCTACTACCACGATGGCGTCGTCGACTATGATGCCGATGGCCAGCACCATGCCGAACATGGTGAGGGAGTTGATCGAAAAACCGGCCAGCAGCATCACCGCGAAGGTGCCAAGCAGAGCGATGGGGGCGACGATGGCCGGGATCAGGGTGTAGCGCAGGTTCTGCAGGAAGAGAAACATCACCAGAAACACCAGCACCATGGCTTCCAGCAAGGTATGGATCACCTTTTCGATGGAGACCTTGACGAAAGGGGCCGAGTCAAAGGGGATCGAATAGGCCATGCCCGCCGGCAGGGTGGGGGCGAGCTGGGCGAGACGGGTGCGCACCGCATCTGCGGTACGCACGGCGTTGGCGCCGGGGGAGAGCTGGATGGCGGCGCTGGTGGCGGCCACGCCATTCTCCCGGTTGGAAAAGGCGTAGGATTGCGCCCCCAGCTCGACCCGGGCGACATCACCCAGCATCAGCTTGGCGCCATCACCACCGGCTCGCAGCACGATGGCGGCGAATGCCTCGGGGGTCGTCAGCTGCCCCTGAACCGTGAGGGGAACCGTCAGGCGCTGCCCCGGCAGGGCGGGTTCATCACCGAGGCGTCCCGGGGCAATCTGGATGTTCTGCTGCTCGATGGCCTGTGCCACCTCGCCAATGGTCAGCCCGTAGGCGGCGAGTTTGGCCGGATCTACCCAGATGCGCATGGCCTGCTCGGCGCCGAACAGCTGCACTCGTCCTACCCCGTCGATGCGGCGCAGCTCCTGCACAATATTGCGTGCCATGTAGTCGTTGAGGGCAACCTCATCGAAGCGGCCATCCGGTGAGGTCATGCCGACCATCATCAGAAAGCCGGATGAGGCGGACTCCACCTGCAGGCCGGTTTGCCGCACCGCTTGTGGCAAGCGAGGCTCGACCGCCTTGATGCGGTTTTGCACGTCCATCTGCGCAAGCTCCGGATCGGTGCCCGGCTTGAAGGTAGCAGTGATCTGCGCGCTGCCCGAGGCGTCCACCGAGGACTCGAAGTAGAGCAGGTTCTTCACTCCCGACAGCTCGCGCTCGATCAGGCTCACCACCGCATCGTTCAGGGTCTGCGGTGTGGCGCCCGGATAGGCGGCATAGAGGGTCACCGACACCGGCGCCACCGAGGGATAGCGGGAGATGGGGAGCTTGGGGATGGCGATGACCCCTGCCAGCACGATGAACAGGGCGATCACCCAGGCAAACACCGGGCGATGGATAAAAAACTGCGGCATGGATAACTCTCCGATTCAGCGAATGCCACCGTCAGCCGGTTGGCTGACAGCGGGTGGTTGCCAGGGGGAGGCAATGACCTGAACTCCCGGGGTCAGACGATCGATCCCTTCGATCACCACCTGTTGCCCGGCACTGAGCCCGGATGCGATGCGGTACTGGCTATTCACCAGTTCAGCGGTGTTGACCGGAACCAGCTGTGCCTGCCCCTGGCCATCCACCACCCACACGCTGGTCTGACCCGATGTGCGCACTACTGCCTGCTGGGGCACGGTCAGGGCGTTGGCATAGCGGGCACGGGGAATGCGCGCCTGCACGTAGAGACCGGGCAACAGCCGCCTCTCGGGATTGTCCACCAGCACCCGCAGCAGCACATCGCCGGTCCCGGCATCGACCTCGATGCCGGAGAAGAGGATGCGCCCCTGCATGCCCAGCGGTGTGCCATTGCTACCGAGGATCTCCACCGCCAGTTCCGGTGCCGTTGAGCCAGCCTGCTGGCGCAGGGATTCCAGCACCGAGGCCGGTTGGCGCACATCGACGTAGACCTGATCGATCTGCTGGATCCGGGCCATGGGGGTGGTATCGGTTGGCGACACCAGGGCCCCTTCACTCACCAGCGCCTGATCGATACGTCCGGCGATGGGGGCCTCTACGCTGGCAAATTGCAGGTTCAGTTGGTGCCGGGCCAGGGTCGCCTTGGCCTGGGCTACATCGGCAGCCGCCTGATCCCGCTGGGAGACCGCATCGTCATAGGTCTGGCGGCTGATGGCGTCGGTGCGCAGCAGCGGCTTCAGGCGGTCAATCTGGATGCGGGCGCGAGCCAGCACGGCCTCGGCCCGTTGCAATGCGGCGGCGGCGCTGTCGACATCGGCCTTGAAGGGGGCCGGGTTTATCTGGAACAGCACTGTGCCTGCGCTGATCTCGGCGCCCTGCTCGAACAGGCGGCGCTGTACGATGCCGCTAATCTGGGCGCGAATGTCGGCGCTGCGCAGTGCCGCCACCCGGGCGGGCAGATCCTCGCTGATGACAAGCTCCCGACCAGTCAGAGTCAGCACCGATACCTGAGGCAGGGCGGGTGCCTCCTGCTCTTGCGGCGCGACATCGCAACCCGCCAACCCGAATGCGGCAATGACGGCGAGCAGGGCGCCCGCATACCGCTGTTTTACAAACATCATCCACTCACCTCGTTAAACCTTCTCTCCGGTGTGATGTGACCGGAGAGTGCATCGAACGGCCATTATGGCGAGGGGCTATTGCGAATGATTCGAGGCTTTGTGGAATCCATGGAGGCGATGATAAAGTTCAACGCCACCTTTTTTCGAGTCCGACTATGTCCCATCTCAATGCTTCCGCCAGCCCGGCGGGCCAGTCACTGGTACTGATTGCAGAGGATGAAGCCGAGATCGCCGACATCCTCGCCGCTTACCTGCAACGTCATGGGTTGCGCTCCCTGCACGCCGCCGATGGCCGTGAAGCGCTGGCCATGCATCAGGCATTCAAACCCGATCTCCTGCTGCTGGATGTGCAGATGCCGCAACTGGATGGCTGGCAGGTGCTCAGCGAGATCCGGGCGCGCGGTGATACGCCGGTGATCATGTTGACCGCCCTCGATCAGGATCTCGACAAGCTGATGGGGCTGCGCATGGGGGCGGATGACTATGTGGTCAAACCCTTCAATCCGGCCGAAGTGGTGGCGCGAGTGCAGGCCGTGCTCAGACGCACCCGGGCCGTAAAGTCAGCCACGGCGAATGTGTTGCGGGTCGGCCAGTTTCAGATCGATCTGGAGAGCCACGAGGCCAGCATTTTCCGCGATGACCAGCAGCAGGTGCTGGAGCTGACCCTGACCGAGTTCAAGTTGCTCGCCTCTTTGATGCGGGCGCCGAAACGGGTGTTCAGTCGCGCCGAACTGCTGACTCACTGCCTGCCGGAGGGGGATACCCAGGAGCGCACTGTGGATAGCCACATCAGCAAGTGCGCAAAAAACTGGAGACACACGGCATTCAGGGGGTCCCCGCCAGTGTCTGGGGCGTTGGCTATCGCTTCGGGGGCGATGCATGAAATCGGCGCCCGGCCTTCGCAGGCAGATCATCCGCTCTCTGGGCTTGATGACGCTTGGTATCATCTCCCTCGCGGTGATCGGCACCTATGTGTTTTATGGTATCGCCGTGGCGTTTGTGCCGGGCAGCATCTCCGAGACCTGGGTGCCCTCCAGAGTCGAGATGATCTGGATCGGCTCCACCATTCTCATTGCATTGGGGATGGCGCTTTACGTGGCGGTGCGCCTCTCTCGCCGCATCCTGACTCCCCTCAACTCGGTGGCAACCAGCCTGCGCGAGGTGGCCGAGGGTAAACTCGATGCCCGCGTGCCGGAGGATGAGCAGGCGATCGGGGAGACGGCGCAACTGGTGCGCGACTTCAACGCCATGGCTGAGCGGTTGCAGAGCATGACCCGCGAGCGGGAGTTCTGGAATGCTGCCATCGCCCACGAGTTGCGCACTCCGGTGACCATTTTGCGCGGCCGCTTGCAGGGGCTGGCCGAAGGGGTATTTCCTCCCAGCAGCGAACTCTTCGAGGGGTTGCTGCGTCAGGTGGAGGGGCTCAATCACCTGATCGAGGATTTGCGGGTATTGAGCCTCAACGACAGCGGTCATCTGGAGTTGCAGCGGACCGAGGTCAGGCTGGCCGACGAGCTTGCTGTGGTGCTTGAGGCGTTTGCCAGCCCTCTGGCGGCGAGCGGATTTGTGTTGCAGCGGGAGCTCGATAGCGAACTTCATGTCTGCTGCGATCTATTTCGCATCCGTCAGGCCCTGATGGCGCTGTTGGAAAATGCCCAGAAGCACGCGCTGCCGGGCCTGCTGACCGTGCGGCTGTATCGCTCGGAGAGTGTGTGCGTCCTGAGTGTGGAAGATGAGGGGCCAGGCATCAGCGAGGAGATCGCCGCCTGTATCTTCGATGCGTTTCGTCGAGGAGATCCGTCACGCTCGCGCAAGAGCGGCGGCAGCGGACTTGGGCTCGCCGTGGTCAAGGCGATTGCAGAGGCCCACGGCGGCAGCGCAGTTTGCCAATCTACCGGACGGGGAGGGAGCAGATTCGTGCTCTCCTGGCCCATCTCGGCCATGTCCGGTGGCCCTGAAATCTAGCCTAGGGGTGGCAGGTTCTGGTGAAGCTATACAGCTGACAGCTGCCCGCACAGGGGCGTTCGACAAGCGACCGTTATAGGGTTTTCTACCGCTTGTGCCGGGTGAGCAGGAGGGATTTGGACATGGCTCATTTGGCGCGAAATCATGGTTTTTTGCCGCTAAAAATTGAAACCGTTTTCAGAAATCCTTTTCAACTGTGATCCGCTTCAAAGCTTTTTCGGGCGCCAACCTCTAGCATTGGCTCCACGAATTAGGGGCTAGCGCTCCCGATTTTCCCGCTGTGGGAGGTAACCGGATTATCCGGCTATTTCCTTCGTTACTTTCGACGGTCATCATGGGTGGCCGTTTTTTTTTTGAGTTATTTCACGGTAAAGGGTCGAGCCGCTGGCGCTTTACCGTTAAAATTCCGCTTTTGCACTTGCCCGTGAGTCTTGATGTCTGCGTCCACCCTCTCTTCGGATAGTTATGCCCTGCTCGCAACCCTGCAATTGCAGCGCGTTGCCAGTACCCGTTTGCTGCAAGAACAACTGGCGATAGGCCATGCCCTGATCGATAAACTGACCCGACTGCAGGATGCGGGGCTGGTCAGATTGCGCGGGGAGCAGCAGTGGAGCCTGACCGCCGAGGGGACGCTGGCGCTGATCCTGGGGGTGCGTGCCGGTCTCTGCCCGGCGCCGGACTGGAGCCGGGTGCCCTCATTGACCGGGCAGGATCTTACCCATGCGGTGGTGCGCGAGCTCTGCCGCGGCAAGGCGGGAGAGATCCCCACCTATTTCTCGGCCAGCGATCTGCTGACCCTGCTCGATACCCCGGACGCTCACCAGCTGCTGGCGGGCTCCAGCCCCGCCTGGCAGCAAATGTTGCTGGAGCACTTCTCGCTGCAACTCTTGCTCGATGCCCCCTATGAAGAGCGCTGGCCGCTGGCCAATGCGCTGGTGCGCTGTGCCCCCGAGGTGCAGGCTCGGGCCAAAGCGTTCGAGGCGGAGTGGCGCTGGCTCTGCGGGGATGGCGAGAGCACATCGCCAACCGGCGAGGACCAGGATGCCGCCCCCGGCTGGCCAGCCCTGCAGGCACTGGCCCAGCAGAGCCAGAGCGGCCCGCTTGGCGAGCGGCTGCTCACCGCGCTGGGCCAGTGGCAGGCAACCGATGAGGGCGAGGCGGGCCAGTGGCCCCGTTCATTCAGCGCCCTGCTCTGGCTTGGCTGGTTGCAGCAGGCCGATCCCGTCATCGCCAGCGAACAGCGCAAGAAGTGGCAGCGCACCCTGACTGGTCAGTTCCCCCTGCTTGCCGACCTGCTCAGCCAGTGGGCGGGCGATCGTCACGGTCAGGCGGTCGGCCTGTTCGATACTTTGCAACTGCCGGTAGAGGAGCTCCACTGGGGCTATCTCTGGCTCGATCTCTGCGCGCTGGCCCGTCACGGAGCCCAGAGCCCGCAGGTGGCCATGTTGCACAAGTGGGATCTCTCCCATCTGCTTGATGCCGAGCCCCATCATCGCCTGATGGCCTTTTGTCAGGATCTGCTGCGTATCTTGTTGGGCGAGGCGGCCAAAGGGGCGCCCCTGTGCCAACTGCGCGGCAGTGAGGAGAGGGCGCAAGAGGGCAGTGACGAGCAGGATGATGACGGGGATGAGGATAAAACCGCGGCCTCTGCCAGCTGGCTCAACTGGTTGCAGGGGCTGGGACGCTCCAGTGGCGTGCGCAAGCCGCAGGAGCGGTTGGTGTGGCTGCTCCATGCCGACGGCCCCGAGCTGGAGTGCAAGATCCAGAAGCTGAGCACCAAGGGGGAGTGGACCGCCGGTCGCCGGGTCGATCCGGCCCTGCTCTCCACCCAGTATGCCGCCATGCTCGACGAGCATGACTGGGCACTGGTTCGCACCCTGCCACGGGTGATGGGACGACTGCCGCGGGATGTCTGGGCGCCGCTGGCCGATCACCCCCGCTTGTTCAACGCCAAGGGGCAAAAGCTGCAACTGGCCATCAGCGCCCCCCTGCTGCAGGTGGTGGCTACCGAGCAGGGGATGAGCGCGCAGCTTTGCCCCGATGCGGCCGCCCGCGGGGCCCATATCATACCGCTGGCGCAGGATCTGTGGCAGTTGATCCTCACTCCGCAGCCGCTGCTCGACCGCTTGCCTGCGCTCGAATCCATCCCGCTGCTGCCCGCCGAGGGGCTGGCCGAGCTGCAACGCACGCTGGACGCCATTCCCGAGCTGCCCTGGCACAGTCAGGTTGCGGGGCTTAGCGGCAACGCCGAACTGGCTCCCTGGCCGGGCATTCCTTCGGTGCAACTGGATTGGCAGGATGGTCAGCTGTCGGTCAAGCTGGTGACCCGTTTTGAGGATCTGCCGCCCCAGCCCCTTGGCAAGGGGGAGGCGATCGTGCGGCAGGGGATCAAGGCGTACCACTACTGGCAGCGGGATCTCGGGGCCGAGAAGCTGCAGGCCCAGTTGCTGCGCAATCAATTGCCCATCGGCCTGCCCGGCAGCGAGTGGCTGCTGCAGGGGGAACAGGCGCTGGCGCTGGTCAATGCCCTGCCCGAGCTGGTGGATGCCGGTGTGGTCATTCACTGGCATCAGGACAGCGCTCGCCTCAAGAGCCTTGATGAAGCGGCTCTGAGCCTGCGCATCGAGCGGCGGCAGGACTGGTTCCAGGTCGAAGGGGCACTGGCGCTCGATGAGCACCAGATCCTCGATCTGCGCCTTATTCTGCGCCAGATGACCCCGGGGCAGCGCACCGTTCAGCTCGATGAGAAGACCAGCCTGATGCTGAGCGACAAGCTGGTGGAGCGGCTCACCATGCTGGGGGCCATGCTCGATGAAGAGCAGCGCATCAACAACAAGCTGGCCTATCCCCTGACTCGCCTGCTCTCGGTCATTACCACCGAAGGGGATGCAGCGTGGCAATCCCTGCAGCAGGAGTGGCAGCAGGAGGTCGATTGCCCGGACGAGCTGCTTACCTCCCTGCGGGACTATCAGAAAGAGGGGGTGCGCTGGATGGCGACCCTGGCCCATCACGGTTTTGGTGCCTGTCTGGCCGATGACATGGGTCTGGGCAAGACACTGCAGGCGCTGATTGTGCTGCGGATGCGTCAGCACCTTGGCCCTGCCCTGGTAGTGGTGCCCAAGTCAGTGGTCACCAACTGGCAGGAGGAGGTGGCCCGTTTCGCCCCCGAGCTGGATGTGGTGGTGTTCGAGAACCCGGCCGAGCGGGAGGGGATCATTCGCGAGGCCAAGGCCGGTCAGGTGATCCTCATCAACTACGGCATGCTTGGCAGCCTGGCGGAGGCGCTCAAGTCCCGCCGCTGGTCCAGCATGGTGCTCGATGAGGCGCAACAGATCAAAAACGCCGGTACTCAGCGCGCCAAGTTGCTGTTCCAGCTTGACGGCGATTTTCGCCTCGCCCTCTCCGGCACCCCCATCGAGAACCATCTGGGGGAGCTGTGGAGCCTCTTCACCTTTATCAACCCGGGGCTGCTCGGCAGCCTTGGCGAGTTCAAGCGTCGATTTGGCAAGGCGGTCAAGGATCCCCAGCACATGGCCTTGCTGCGGGCGGTGATCAGCCCCTTTATCCTGCGCCGTCTCAAGCAGCAGGTGCTGACCGAGCTGCCGGACAAGACCGAGATCATCCACCACATCAGCCTCTCCCCTGAGGAGCGCCAGCTCTACGAGGCGACCCGGCGGGAAGTGGTGCAGCAGGTGCAAAGCGCCGATGGCCGTGCCCTGATGCACGTGTTGAGCGGGTTAACCCGACTGCGCCGCCTCTGCTGTTCGCCGGAGCTGGTGATGCCCGAGTGGTCGCAGACAAGCAGCAAGCTGGATGAGGCGATGGCCCTGCTCGAGGAGGCTATTGACGGTGGTCATCGGGTGCTGGTGTTCAGCCAGTTTGTCGATCTGTTGAGCCTGCTGCGAGCCCGCATCGAGCAGAAGTCCTGGGACTACTGCTATCTGGATGGGGGCTGCTCCGCCAAGTCCCGTCAGGACTCCATCCTGCGTTTTCGTCATGAGGAGGTGCCGCTGTTCCTCATCAGCCTCAAGGCGGGGGGCACCGGCCTCAACCTCACCCAGGCCGATACCGTGCTGCACCTCGATCCCTGGTGGAACCCGGCGGTGGAAGATCAGGCGAGCGATCGGGCGCACCGGATGGGCCAGACCCAGCCGGTGACCGTGTACCGGCTGGTGTGCGAGCAGACGGTGGAGGAGAAGATCGTCGCTCTGCACGACGAGAAGCGGGCGTTGGCCGATGGCCTGCTGAGCGGCCAGTCCGAGGTGCGCGGGCTGGATGTGGAGAGCCTGCGAGCCCTGCTGATGGGCTGATTGGCGGCGCCACCTTTCATACCGCCTATCGAGATAGAAAAGGGAGAACATCCAGATATGTTCTCCCTTTTCTCGTTTGGGATGCAGATGCGGGATTCGTCGTTTATCGCGGCAAGGCGGCCCGGTTATCCCTGAACCAGCTATCCCTGATCCAGTCACCCCTGATAGAGATAGAGGTGCAGCCGCTCGATGATGGGCTCACCACCAATCTTGCGATCTCGCCGCGCCTGTCGGCTCTTGGGGGGATAGTTGCCCAGATGGGTGACCGCGGGCGGGGTATCCGAGCAGAGCAGCAGAGGCAGGCTCGCCTTGATCTGCTGCTTGCGCGGGGTGCGCTCTAGCCAGAGCAGGTTGATCATCGGGTGGGTCTTGACCGGGCGGCGGATCCGCAACTCGGCATCGGCCGGCAGGCGGCGAATGTCGTACACCTCCTGATCCACCATCTTGCTCCACTCCTCGTTGTTGGAGAGGGCCGGTATGTAGCGGCGGCTGCGCTCCAGCATCTCAAGCACCTGCTCGCGGCTGAGGCGATTGATGGTCTGTTTATCGGCCCAGGTAAAGCCGAGGGATTGCAGTTCCCCCGCCAACAGGGTCAGTTTGCGGTAGACCTGCAGGGTGATCACGCCGGGCAGGGCGGTATGTACCAGCTCGAACTTCTCGTCCCGTCCCCCCGCCTGCTGCACCAGCGCCTTGAAATCGAGCTTGTGCTGGTTGATTTGGTCGATCAGCGGTTGCAGCAAAGGGGCTGCGGCGGCAGGAAAGCGCAACCAGCCGGGCAGCCGATGAGTCGCCTTGGTGGAACAACCGGGACGGGCGCTGTGGTCCCGATAGGCGGCGAGGGTGGCCGCCAGCGCGGCTTCACCGTTGAGATAGCCCACCTCAATTTGCTCGATCGGGTCGTGCTCTTCCCCCTGTGCAACCGGGGGGAGAGGATAGACATGGGCCTCCTGCAGCTCGAGCTGGCCAAGCAGATCGGCCAGCTGGTTGAGAGAGGCTTCAATGGCGGCCATCTGTTGACGCAGGGCGGCGGTCGGGGTAAAGGTATCCATCGATGATCCTGTGGTTTCATCCGCCGCTGACGGCATAAACGATGGCGTCAGGGCAGGGGAATAAACTACTGTATAAATAACCATACCAGTATGCCGGTTGCGCGCCAAGAGGGGCGTTTTCGGGTCTTCATCGAGGGAGCTGCGCGGGAGGAAAGGTAAGTTTGTTTTATGTTTCATTGTGTTAATTTAAGATCGCCAAGAGATCACGAAATTAACAATCGAATGTAATGACGGGGTTGCCACCCATGGCACGTCCATTGGCGAGTGCATAGGCAATGCGGTAAATTGCATATGTAAGGTGGTGCCATGCAGCACAATATGCTGCGGGCCGTTGATGGTCGAATGGTGATTTAATTATTCTTTATAAATCAAACAATTAAAATTGTATTAGTCAGCTTTTTACTATTAGTTTTCCTAATGTAACGTATCAAAATTCGTCAATTGAGTCGGCCCTGCTCCCTGACTAAGCTTTGCGCATCAAATAAAGCCCAGTGCGTAAACAAATATTCAGAGGAGCCACATCATGGCCAACATGACTTATACCGAAACCGGTTACCAGCATTCCAGCCAATTGAATCTGGTTGCTCGCGTTAAAATGACCGTTCTGACCTGGCTGGAGCGCAGCCGCAGCCGTCGCCAGCTCTCCGAGCTGCCCGAGTACCTGCTCAAAGACATCGGCCTGAACGAAGCTGACCGTTATCAAGAGACCACCAAGCCGTTCTGGCGTGGTTGATCAGCCGGGCATGGATGCCTTGTTTTTCTGCTGAGTCGTTTGCTGTTCTACCCCGTGGCGCCCGGCCGCCAAGTCTGTCATTGTCTGTTTTATATCCCCCGTTTTCCCCCTGTTATTTGTTGGTCCTTTTTCCTCTCCTCTTTATTCCACATTGCTACTGCCATTGCTGTCGTCGTTCGATTGTTATCACACTTGTATCGTTAATGTTTGAATTTGTTTAAAAAACGATTTTAAGCCGCGATGCCTTGCGTATAATCCGGCCATAGTATTCCAGCGCAAGAGGGTGAGACGGATGATTCCCCAGCACGATTTTTTGACCTTGACCCGCAGCCATGAGTGGCAGCTTGAGCCCTTTGAATTTGCCCTGTCCGATGGTGCGCGGGTCAGCGTCTGGGATACCGGCGTGCTCTGTCTGGAGCCTGCCAGTGGCGCGGGCGGCCAGCCGGGAGGGCGCAAGGATATCGTCCTCTCCTGCGGAATCCACGGCAACGAGACCGCTCCCATCGAGATCTGCAACCAGCTGCTGAGTCGTCTGCTCTCAGGCGAGCTGAGCGCCCGCCATCGGGTGCTGTTCCTGTTTGGCAATCCGGCTGCGATGAATCTGGGGCTGCGGGAGGTGGAGGAGAACATGAACCGGCTCTTCTCCGGAGCACACAGCAAGGGGGAGGGGCTCTGCAATCGGGAGCGGATCCGCGCCATGCGTCTTGAGCAGTATGTGAGCCGCTTCTTTGCCAATCCTGCTCGTCCCCGTTACCACTACGACCTGCACACCGCCATTCGCGGTTCGCGCCACGAGAAGTTTGCCGTCTACCCCTTCCCCCACGAGCGGCCTCACTGCCGCGAGCAGGTGCAGTTCCTCGGCGCCTGCGGGGTGCGTACTATTCTGCTTTCCGCCAGCCCGACCACCACCTTCAGTTACTACAGCTCACGCCAGCATGGTGCCCACGCCTTTACGGTGGAGTTGGGCAAGGTGCGCCCGTTTGGCGAGAACGATATGACCCGCTTTATCGAAACCCGCCAAGCGCTGCAGGAGCTGGTCACTCAGGATGAGGTGGCGCTGGAGCCGTGGCGGGCGGATGATTTCACCCTGTTTGCCATCGATCGGGTGATCACCAAAAAATCGGCGGACTTTCGCTTCCTGTTCGCCAGCGATGTGGACAACTTCACCGAATTCCCCCAAGGGTTCGTGCTGGCCGAGGATGGTGAGCTGCGTTACACCGTCGAGAAGCCGCGTGAGGCGGTGGTCTTCCCCAATGCCAATGTGGCGATCGGTCAGCGCACCGTGCTGATGGTGGTGCCGACAAGGCTCTGGGAATAGCGGTGATAGTTTTGCCTGCAGAGCGGTGATGCATCCGCAGGCGGCGCCAAGCCATTGTTCTAGTCGGCGGCTTAGACACAGCAGCGGTTAACCGCAGTAATAAAAAACGGGGCCAGTCAGATGACTGGCCCCGTTTTTTATCGGGTTCAAGCGGTGAGGCTTAGCTGTTGTTCTTCACAAACAGGGTCAGCTCCTGACCGGGCTTGAGGTAATCCCCTTTATCCAGCTGGTTCCAACGCATCACATCGTTGATGGCCACCTGGAAGCGAGCCGCGATGGAGGAGATGGAGTCGCCACGGCGAACCTGATACACCATCGATTTGTCGCTCTTCTTCCCTTGCTTGGGATAGACCACCAGCTTCATGCCTGGTTTGAGCGCCGACTTGGCATTCAGACCATTCCACTTGGCGAGCTCTTCGTGGGAGACGCCGTGCGCCTGGCTGATGCTCCACAGGTTGTCACCCGAGCGCACCTTGTAACTGACTTTGGCCTTCTGGCTGCTGCCACGGCTTGCCAGCTGTTGCGGTTTGCTGGCGGAGCTGGCCTTGCTGCTGACCTGACCGTGGGTCGGGATCACCAGTTGCTGACCGCGACGCAGGTTGTTGCTGCGCAGATTGTTGGCCAGCTTCAGCTCACTCACGCTGACGCCATGATTCTGGGCGATGCGCGACAGGGTATCGCCACTGGTGACCTGATAGGAGCGGGTACGAATACGCTCGCTCTTGGGCAGATCGGCCAGTGCCAGCTCCAGGGTATCGGCATATTCTACCGGTACCAGCAGGCGGTAAGGGCCACGGGGCGACATCACGCCACGGCTCAGGGCCGGATTGACCTCCTTGAGCTGTGAGGTGCGCAGACCTGCCAGTTGGGCGGCCACATTCAGATCGATCTGGCTGCCGGTCTCCACCACTCGCAGCTTCGGCTCGTTGGCGAGCACCGGCAACTGGATATTGTACTTGTCCGCATTGCTGATCATGTCAGCCATGGCGAGGATCTTGGGCACATACATCCGGGTTTCGCGGGGCAGGTCGAGCGACCAGTAGTCGGTCGGCTTGCCGGCACGCTGGTTACGCTGGATGGCGTTGCGAACCCGTCCTTCACCGGCATTGTAGGCGGCCAGCGTTTGCAGCCAGTCACCATCAAAGAAGCGGTTCAGGTATTCCAGATAGTCGAGCGCCGCATTGGTAGATGCCAGCACATCGCGCCGTCCGTCATACCAGTTATCGTGGCGCAGACCGAAGTTTCTGCCTGTCGCTGGCACAAACTGCCAGAGTCCGACGGCATTGCTGCGGGATCGGGCATGAGGATCAAACATGCTCTCGATCATCGGGACAGTAATAAGCTCCATTGGCAGCTCACGCCGTTCAATCTCCTCTACCATCAGATAGAGGTAGGGTTCAGCCCGGCTGGCAATGGTCGCCAGATGCTTATCATTGCGCAACAGCCACTCACGTTGCTGGCGGATGCGCGGGTTGTCCGGAGTTTCCAGTTGCATATCATCGCTGATACGCACCCACAGATTGTCCGTATCTTCCATTTCGTCCAGCTGTTCATCGCCAAACAGGAAATGGGAAGAGTGTTTTTTATGCGCTTTTTTCTTGACCTGGGGGGACTTGATCGGCTCGATTGCCGTTAGCGCCCGGTCATCCTGATGGCTCAGGTTTTGGCAGCCGCTGAGCAACAGCGCTGCCAATAAGGCCGTTCGTACCTTCATCTCGTTCCGGTCATTTTTAGGAAAAACAGCTCGCATCATAAGGGGCAATGGCCCCCTGATCAAGGTTTGTTCAAAAAACGTCCTTCCACTGACGCAGTATGGTGAAGGTATCTACCGGATTTTCCACGCATTTTAGCCCATGTTTTTCAGCAGAAAATTTCACTGAATCCTGTTCGCAGCGCAGAAAAATGTTGAAAGTGCGTTCGTCACCCAGCCGGGTTGGCAGGCTTGGCAGTCCTTGTTGCCGCAGTTTGCTGATCAGCCCGATCTGGCGGCGGATCGCCGGGTTGTCCGGCTCGACCGCATAGGCAAAACGCAGGTTGGAGAGGGTGTACTCGTGGGCACAATAAATGAGTGTCTCATCGGGCAGGGCGGCGAGTCGTTGCAGCGAGTGGTACATCTGCTCCGGCGTCCCTTCAAACAGGCGGCCACAACCGGCCGAGAAGAGGGTATCGCCACAAAAGAGCATGCCGTTGCCGTGGTAGGCGATGTGGCCGCGAGTGTGCCCGGGCACATGGATCACCTCGAGGGCGAGGCCGTGCCAGTTGATCTGATCGCCATCTTCCAGCCACTGACCGTGGTGATCCGGCATCGGGTCAAGTTTGGGGCCATAGAGCCGGGCGTGGGGGAAGTGGGCAAGCAGGTCGGTGACGCCCCCGACATGGTCGTGATGGTGATGGGTCAGCAGGATGGCATCGAGCACCAGCCCCAATGCCTCGAGCCGCTCCAGCACGGGTGCGGCATCGCCCGGATCGACCACCAGACAGTGATTTTCGTGGCGGATCAACCAGATGTAGTTGTCATTAAAGGCTGGAACTGTGATCACTGGATACATGAGTCTGCTTCTCTTTAGGGAGGGTATCTTATATAACAGGATGGCGTTCGAAACCCCGAGTTGAGCCCTATTATGCAGGTGGCACGTACCGAACAACAAATCGAGATCCCGACCAGCTGGTCTGCATTGCCTATGGGGGACTGGGTGGCGGCCGAGATCCAGGATCGGCTCGACAACTGGTGCCCCAATCTGTTTGGGTATCATCTGCTGAAAATTGGCGCTCTGAGCGCCGAACTCTCCTGCAAACGCTCCTCCATTCGTCACCAGATCGGGGTCGCCCCCGGCGGGCGGTTGCTCGACATGTATGGCGATCCCCTCGATCTGCCGGTGCGGACCGGCAGCGTCGATGCCTGCCTACTGGCCCACTGCCTCGATTTCTCTGCCGATCCTCATCAGGTGTTGCGCGAAGCCGAAAGGGTGCTGACCGACGATGGCTGGCTGATCATCAGTGGTTATAGCCCCATGAGTCTGGTCGGGATCGGTCACTGTGTGCCGTTCTTGCGGCGCAGAATGCCCTGGTCGGCACGGATGTTCACCCCGGGGCGGGTGACGGACTGGTTGCATCTGCTGGGATGCGAGGTGATGTTCGACGAGCGCTTTGGTTATTCGTTTATGGGAAAACAGAGCTGGCACAGTTGGTGGCGGGAGAGTATCGGGCGGGATTATTGCAGGGCATTTGCATCGGTATACGTGATTGCGGCCCGTAAACGGCGCTTTCCACTGATCCCGGTGCGGCGGCGCTGGCAACTGCCAAAGTCCCTCGCTACACCGGGAATGGCCCGTCAGGGCTGGTAGCCGGTATCCTCGGCCAGATCCTTGCTGCAGGCGGCCTCTCTGGCCAGCTCGTCGCACCGTTCGTTCTCCGGGTGGCCGGAGTGACCCTTTACCCAGAGCCACTCAATCTGGTGGCGACCCACTTCCGCATCCAGCTCCTTCCAGAGATCGACGTTCTTGACCGGTTGCCGGTTGGCGGTCATCCACCCTTTCTTCTTCCAGCCGATGATCCACTGGGTAATCCCCTGGCGGACATACTGGCTATCGGTGGTGAGGCGCACCTTGCACGGTTCGTTGAGGGTGCGCAGCCCCATGATGGCGGCCATCAGCTCCATCCGGTTATTGGTGGTCAACTTGAATCCGGCGGAAATCTCTTTGCGGTGCTTGCCGTAGACCATGACGGCCCCGTAACCACCCGGGCCCGGATTGCCGAGGCAGGAGCCGTCGGTATAGACATCAATCTGTTTTAACATGAGCAATCAATCTGTTTTAACATGAGGCTTGGGGTAAACTAGCGAGTAAGTAAAGCCGAAGTTTGACATAGATTGGATCATGAACACACCCCAACTGAATCGCCAGATCATTCTGGATACTGAAACCACAGGTATGAATACGGCGGGCGGCCCTGTCTATCTGGGGCACCGCATTATCGAAATCGGCTGTGTGGAGGTGATCAACCGCAAGCTGACCGGTAACCACTATCACGTCTATATCAAGCCTGATCGTCTGGTCGACCCGGAAGCGATCCAGGTGCATGGTATTACCGACGAGTTCCTGCGTGACAAACCGTCGTTCAGCCAGATTGCCGACGAATTCCTCGAGTTCATCCGCGGCGCCGAATTGATCGCTCACAACGCACCGTTTGACGTGAGCTTCATGGACTACGAGTTCAGCAAGCTCGGACTCAACTTCAAGACGGCGGATATCTGCACCATCACAGATACCCTGGCGATGGCGCGGGATCTCTTCCCCGGCAAGCGCAACAACCTGGATGTGCTGTGCGATCGTTACGGTATCGACAACTCCCACCGTACCCTGCACGGGGCTTTGCTCGATGCGGAGATCCTGGCGGATGTCTACCTGCTGATGACCGGCGGCCAGACCAAACTCAATCTGGCCACCGAGAGCAACGAAAACGAAAACAATCAGGACACCAGCATTCGCCGGTTGGAGAGCAACCGACCCGCCCTCAAGGTGGTGCGTGCCAGCACCGAGGTTCAGGCCCTGCACGAGGCGAGACTGGACCTGGTACAGAAGAAAGGAGGAAGTTGTCTGTGGCGGCAATGAGCAAGTGGTGTGCCGGTCTGCTGTTGTTGCTCTCGCTGGGGGCGACGGCGACCGAGGTATTTGCCCCTTCCGATATTCCGCTGCTGGATAACCGCTTTCGCATCGATTATGGGGTTAAGGAGATAACCTTCATCATCAAGCGCAAGCCGGGCACCCCGTCCGTGATCCTGGTTCGCCCCGATGGCAGCAAGCTTTACGTGGGCAAGGTCAAACCCGCAGATGTGGGTTGGCTGGCGCTGCCGGAGCATGATCTCATTACCCTGCGCAATCCCATGCCGGGCCCCTGGCAGGCGATTGGCGAGGTGGATCCCGACAACCGGGTACGCATTCTCTCCGATATCCGGCTCGATATCGCCGCCCTGCCGATGCAGCTCTATCAGGGGGAGGTGGTCAAACTCAAGGCGTGGTTGCTGATCAATGGTCAGCCGCCGAAAGATAAATACTATCTCTCTGACCTTGGCATGACCGTCAAGCTGCAATCGTTCAGCGATGCCGATAAGAAAGAGGTCGTGCTGGATCAAGTGCTTGGCCACTATCGCGATGATGGCAAGGGGCTAGATGAGGTGCCAGGCGATGGCATCATGACGGCGGAAGTGACGCTGCAGGATATTCCCGGTGGCAAGTACCGCGCCATGTTCAGCACCGGCAATCAGGTGTTTGTCCGTGCCCGTTATCAGGATGTGCTGCTTTACCCCTATCCGTTCAGCTATAACTTGTCGCCGCCTTCGGATGAGCTGGGTGCCAAGCTCTCACTGCTAATCGACCGTGATGAGCTGGATCCCGCTTCCGTGGTGGTCAAGGGGAGTGTGACCAGCAATGTGGGCGGCCTCTACGAGTTCAGCGAGACAGCCAGCGATCCCAAGCTTGATATCGATCTCTCCAACATCAAGGAGGTCGGTCAGCATGAGGTGAAAGCAACCCTCTATGGCACCACTCGCCTCGGCCGTGAGCTGAAAATCGAGTTGCCGGTGAAAACCTTCAATGTCTTCCCGCCACCGCCGCCTCCTGTAGAGGTGGTGTCGGCCGCCGCACCGGCCTCCAGTGCCGAGGCGACCCATGAAGCTCCGGCAGAGGAGGAAATGGGCTGGCTGATCTGGGCATTGGCAGGTGGTGGTGTGCTGCTGGCGGTATTGGGTGGGGTCGGGTTTGTGGTGATACAAAAACGGCGTGCCCTGAAGCGTGCTCTGGCCGCAGCGCAGGCCGAGAATCAGCAAGCCGGACAACCTGCTGCCAAGCTGGATCTCAATCTGCCAGAGCAGTAACCCTCGTACTTCTCGCTCTGAAGTGGCGTAATGCCAGAGATAAAAAACCGCCCTGATAAGCAGGGCGGTTTTTTTTTAGTTCATAAACAGAACAAGCTGGCTATCAGTGTTCGCCGATATAGACATCCTTGTTCTGCTCGCGGATCTCGAGGAACTTGTCCAGATTGGCCATCATCAGCTCGACCAGCTGGGGGTCGAAATGCTGCCCCTTCTCCTCTTCAATCAGGGCCAGCACCTTGTCCAGCGGCCACGCCTTCTTGTAGCAGCGATCCGAACCCAGGGCATCGAACACGTCAGCCAGAGCCACAATCCGCCCCTCCAGCGGAATATCCGTCCCTTTCAGACCACGGGGATAGCCACTGCCATTCCACTTCTCATGGTGATTGCCAGCGATGGTGGCACCAATCTGGAACAGCGCCAGATCGCTGCCGGAGAGCATATCCTGTCCGAGCTGGGCGTGGGTTTTCATAATCTCCCATTCCTCCGGCGTCAGCTTGCCCGGCTTGTGCAAGATGGCATCGGGAATTCCCACCTTGCCAATGTCATGGAGCGGCGAGGCACGTTTCACCAGCTCGCTCTGCTCTTCACTCATGCCCATCAGGTGGCAGAATTGTTCGGTATAGAGCGCGACCCGTTTGACGTGCAGCCCTGACTCTTTTGAACGGGTTTCGACCAGTTCGCCGATGCGATAGATGATCTCCCGCTGGTTGTCGGCGATCACCTCATTGAGTCGGATATTCTCCAGCGCCACTATGATGTTTTCGGTAAACAGGGTCAGCAGACTGGTATCGATCTGGCTGAGCTGGCGGGTGGTCTCGATGTGGAACAGCAGGTGGTGGCGCGGATTCTGGCAGTAGAGCACCATCTGGGTGGCGTTATAGACGTTGCTGCGCTTGCTCATAGCCTGGCGCAGGATCTCCGGCGCGTCCGTGAGGAGCATGGCGGGATGGCCGGGGAGCAGGGGCTCCAATACTTGATCCTTCACCTCATAGGCGTATTGCTTGACGTCGTATATCTGGGTTTCCCCCAGATGGAGCAGGGCGCTGAGCTGCTCCTGGGCGCCTTCGACAAACTGGCGCAAGGCCCGTTTCTCAAAGATCCCCTTGGAGGCTTCGATGACTTTTTCCAGCCCCTGGCGGTTACTCTCCAGGGTGCGGATATCCCGATAGGATCGCAGGCTGGCCCGCAGCAGGGTACGCAGCTTCTGGGAGGTGAGCTCGGTTTTATCCTTGTAGTCGTTGATGTCGTAGTTGGTGACCACGTCATCTTCCGGCGCCTGGCCGGGCTGGCCGGTACGCAACACGATGCGTACCATCTTGTTTTGCAGATCTTCACGGACATATTTGACGACATCGAGGCCGGCGTGGTCGACCTCCATCACCACGTCCAGCAGCAACAGAGCAACGTCCGGGGTGGTGGCCAGCAACTCTTTGGCCTGTGCCGCGGAATAGGCATGCAGAAAATCGATGGGGCGATTGTCAAACTCGAATTTGTTCAAGGTGATTTTGGTGATGCGATGCACTTCAGGCTCATCGTCAACAATCATCACCTTCCAGCCCGCTTGCTGTGCGTCGGGGAGGGAGAGATCGTCATCATCAATAATCAGGATCTGGTCATCCATCATACAATCCTGTTTGGCATCCTGTGCTTACATTAACTGCTTCACTAAGGATAGGAAACTTATTGGGAAATAAAATTTGATCTCGAAAAACTATGGTCGAAATAAGCAAATGGAACCCTTTGTAACTATGGCGTTGTCCGGCTGCTTTCTTTGCCCAATCATGGAGCTAGCGTGTATAAAGCCTATGTCTGGATTGGGGTGTGGACGCCAGTGGTTGGGGATGTTTGAATCCAGCTTGTAGCTATTAGACGAGAAATAATCTTATTTGATAGTAATTCCTATTTGCGTGTAGCATGGGCGACACACTCAACGAGGAGCCCCATCGTGTCCCCATCTCTGCCTCCCAATCGTCCCCGTCTGCTGACTGTCAAAGCCATCACCCAGATCACCCCCCATTTGCGTCGCATCACCTTTGGTGGCAGCGAGTTGGCTGACTATCCCTTTACCTGCGGTGGGGCCCATATCAAGGTGATGCTGGCCCAGCCCCATCAGGTAGAGCCGGTGCTGCCTGCCATGACCCCGAGCGGCCCGCGCTGGAGTGACCCGGCTGACAAGCCGGTGATCCGCACCTACACCATCCGCGCGTTTCGCCGTGATGAGCAGGAAATTGATATCGACTTCGTGCTGCACGGTGACGGCGGGCCCGCCAGCGCCTTTGCTACCCATGCCAAGCCGGGAGAGAAGGTAATCCTCTCCGGGCCGGGTGGTCCCAACCCCATGCTGCAATCGGCCGATCACTACTGCCTGGTGGGGGATCTCACCGCCTTGCCCGCCATCATGGCGATGTGTGAGGTGATGCCTGCCGATACCAGAGGGGAAATTGCGATTCTGGTGCCGGATCAGGCCGATACTCAGCCGTTGACGCTACCGATCGGGGTGCGCTGTCACTGGTTTGTCGGCGAGCCCGAGTCCAGTGGCCTGCTGGAGCATGTGATTGCTCTGCCGCTGGTGCGCGATGGTGGCTTCTTCTGGCTGGGTGGGGAAGAGGCGCTAGTGCTGCCGCTGCGCCGCCATTTTCGCTCCGTGCTCGAGGTGGATCGCCAGTCGATCTACGCCGTGCCGTACTGGCGCCGAGGCAAGAGTGAAGAGGCCTATCACCAGACCCGTCACGATGTGATGGATAATTAAGCGGATGCGAAAGAATACCTGATTCACTCTTGCAAATAAAAATGATTTGCATTTAGTATTGCGCCGTCCCGATGTCAGTCGGTACGGCGCTTTTGTTATTGATGGCTGCGAGTGGCATAGCACAACGCAGGGCCTGCCGTAATGCACTGATGTTCGGGGTGATGGGGCATGGACGACTGTTCATGCCAATGAACTCCATCACTTTGCACCGGGTCTGGCGAGGTCAGACAGGGATGTCGGTGGTGTTGGCCCTGGTTGTTTTATGTGGAGTGTTGATGATGCGTACATCATCCCGACGATTTGCAGTGCATCCGCTGGTGTTGTCCCTTTTTGCCCTGCCAGTTCTGGCCCAAGGGACTGCACCTGTCACCGCTCATGAAACTATGGTGGTGACGGCGAGTAAAACCCGGCACAGCGAGCTGACCGCCCCGGCCAGCGTCTCTGTGGTGACTCGGGCCGAGCTCGACAAGCTCAATGTCAATGATCTGACCGGCGCTCTGAAACAGTTGCCGGGGGTCAATATCAGTCCTGCTACCAGCTACGGCCGCAGCGAGATCAAGTTGCGCGGGCTGGAGGGAGATTACACCCTGTTGCTGGTCAATGGCCGGCGTATCAGCTCCCGCGATGCTCTTACCTCCGGTTATGGCAATGATTTCGATCTCTCCGCCATCCCGATGGCGGCCATCGAGCGTATCGAAGTGATCCGTGGCCCTATCTCCTCCCTCTACGGTGCCGATGCGCTGGGTGGGGTGGTCAATGTCATCTTGCGTCAACCCGGGGAGAAGACCGAAGCGGCGGCCACCTATACCTTCAGCGACCCCACCGATGGTCACGGCGGGGATATCAACAAGGCGAGTGCCTATGTGGGCGGGGCACTGATCGACAACAAGCTGCTGGCCAACCTGGTGGTGGAAGGGAACCACAGAGATGCCTGGCAGAGCGAGCAGAGCATCAACCCCAAGGCCGATGCCATCGAGCAGCGTGAAAAGCTGGGGATCCTCTCCAACGTCAAATGGCTGATCGACGATCGTCAGGATCTGGATGTGGGGATGAACTACGCCAAAGACGATCGGGAGGCCCACTGGAACAACTACGGCCAGACGCCGCGCAACATCCAGCAGATGGAACGACTGGGACTCAACGCCACCCACGTCGGCCGTTGGGATCAGTTCGACAGCCGGGTCGGCTATGCCTTCGAGCAGGTTGACCTGTTTGACGACTCCGAACTGATGACGGCGCTGAGCAAGACCAGCGGCGATGTGAGCCAGACCAACCACACCTTCGATGGCCAGCTGAGCGGTAATCTGGGCAGCCACCTGCTGACCAGCGGTGCCGAGTACCGCATCACCGAACTCAAGCATAACGTCAACCTCAAGGGGGGCGATGTCAGCGTCAACCAGAGCGCGCTCTATCTGCAGGATGAGTTTGGCTTTGGCGATCTGGCGTTGACCCTGAGTGGCCGGGTCGATCACCACGAGACCTATGGCACCGAGTTCAGCCCCCGCGGTTATGCCCTCTACAGCCTGACGGACAACTGGGTGGTCAAGGGCGGCATTGGCAAGGCGTTCAAGGCGCCGACCATTGCCCAGTCCAACCCGGATTATGCGGTAGCCGCCTGTCGCGGTCGCTGCGCCGTAGTGGGCAACCCGGATCTGAAACCGGAAACCGCCGTCAGCTACGAGCTGGGCACCGCCTATGATGGTTCGTTCTGGGGCGCCGGGGTTACCGCCTTCCACAACGATATCAAGGACAAGATCCAGAGCGAGGCATGGACCTCCACCTGGCGTCCGGCGGTGATGACCTATCAGAACGTCAGCAAGGCCCGCATCAAGGGGGTGGAGCTGAGCGGCTGGTTTGATCTCACCGATAACCTAACCCTCTCCAGCAACGTCACCCTGATCGACGGGGAAGACAAGACCAGCGGCAAGGATCTCTATCGGACGCCGGAGCATACCGCCAACGCCAAGCTGGAGTGGCAGGTCATCGAGAGCCTGAGTACCCAGCTCGGCTGGAACTACACCGGCAGCCAGATCCTGCCGGTTCCGCGCATGAGCGGCACCACCTATGAGACCACCGCCGGATTCCACACCCTGGATGTCGGGGCAGTCTGGAACGCTACTCGGGCACTGGATCTGAAGTTCGGACTCAACAACCTGACCAATACCAAGCGTGACTGGGTTGCCACCGAGGCCGATCAGATCCTCGACGGGCGCACTGTCTATGCCGGTGTGGCCTACAAGCTGTAATGGCTGAGCGGAGCCCGCACTGGCGGGCTTCCGTTGTTGCCACGGTATCACCTCGGATGACGGCTTTTGTGTCAACAAGATGGCATTGCAATCATAAGGAGTTAAAGGGTGTTTAGAGACCAGACCTCGCTGTTCTGGCTGGGATTATTCCTCCTGTTCATACTGCTTTCTCTCTCGCTCGCCACCGGTGCGGGTGTTTATGGTGCTCGCGAGGTGCTCGGCTACCTGATGGGGGATGCCCGCTGGGCTGGTGACGAGAAGCTCGCCATGGTGCTCAATACCTTGCGACTGCCGCGCACCCTCTGCGCCATGGTGGTCGGCGCCTCTTTATCTCTGGCGGCCTCCTTGTTGCAGAGCGCGACCCGCAATCCGCTGGCGGAGCCCGGCCTGCTCGGGGTCAACGCCGGGGCCGTCTTTGCGCTGGTGGTGGGGCTCACCTGGTTTGGGGTGGAGTCCGCCTACGGCTATCTGCTTTGGGCAGGACTCGGCGCGCTGCTTGGTAACGTTATTGTGCTGGGACTCGGCATGATGATTGGCCGCTCCAACCCCCTCAAGCTGATTCTGGTCGGGGTGGCGCTCTCCGCCACCTTCGGCGGTCTCTCCAGCTTTCTGCTGCTCTCCAACAAGATGGTGCTGGAGCAGTACCGCTTCTGGAACCTCGGCTCCCTGTCGGCGGCCAATCTCGATGCCATCATTGCCGTACTGCCCTTCGTGCTGGCGGCGTTTGTCATCACCCTGCTGCTTTGTCGCCAGCTAACCCTGATGCAGATGGGTGACAGTCAGGCCCAGGCGCTGGGGATCCGCCCAAACCGGGTGCGAATTGGCGTGCTGTTGGCCGCCACCCTGTTTACCGCCAGTGCCATCGCTATCGCCGGCCCCATCGGTTTTGTCGGCTTTCTGGCCGCCTACTGTGGCCGACTGGTAGAGCCGGTGAAGCTGTCGGTGCAGGTCTGTTTCTCCGCCCTGTTCGGCATGCTGTTTCTGCTGTTGGCCGACATTCTGGCGCGTTGGCTGATCCAGCCGTTCGAGCTGCCCAACGGGGTCATTCTGGCCCTGATCGGTGCACCTGTGCTGATCGCCATCGTTCACCGCGGGGGCTTTCGTACCCTGCTGACCGTCAAGTGAGGGGCTGATGCGTACACCTACCGATATGCTCTGCCTGCGGGCCGGCAACCGCTCTTTGCTGATCCATCTGCCGAGCTGGCGCTGGCTGGCGCTGCTCGCCATGGCGCTGCTGGCGCTTGCTCTGCTGGCCCTGAGCGTTGGCGGCGGCAAGCTCGGCTTTGCCGGGGTGATCAACACCCTGCTGGGGGAGGGGACGCGGCTTGAGCAGCTCACCCTGTTCAAGATCCGGCTGCCGCGCATCCTTGGGGTGGTGGTGGCGGGGGCGGCCATGGGGCTCTCCGGCTGTCTGGTGCAGACTCTGGTTCGCAACCGGCTGGCCACACCCGACATGGTGGGGGTCAACAACGGCGCCTCTCTGGCCATCATCGTCTTCTCCCTCTACCTGACCGTGGGCGGCTGGCCCTGGTGGGCGGCCCCCATCGGCGCCATCTTCGCGGCGCTGGTGCTCTATGCCCTCTGCCGCAAACCGGGCGAGCAGGGCTATCTGTTCGTTGTGATCGGTATCGGCCTCTCCGAGTTGTTCGAGGCGCTCGGCCAGTTTGTGATGTCCACCCAGGCCCTGCTGCATTTGAGCTCTCTCTATCTGTGGAATATGGGCAGCTTTATCGCCGTGGGTTACAGCACCATCACCCCCATCGCCATCCTGTTGCTGGTGCTCTGCCCGTGGATCGTCTACCTCTCCCGCGCGCTGGCGGTGCTGCGCTTTGGCCCCGAGATGGCCAGAGGGCTTGGCGTCAACGGCGATCGGGTACAACTGGGCATTCTGGCCCAGGCCATTCTGGTGGCGGCGCTCGGCACCGCCATCGGCGGCCCCGTGGTCTTTATCGCCATGGCGGCCCCCATTCTTGCCTCCTGGCTGGTGAAGGACCGGGTGGTGCCGCTCTGGCTGGCGGCGCTTAGCGGCGCCCTGCTGCTGCTTGCCAGCGATACCCTGGTTCGGGTGCTGGCCAGCCCCCACGAGGTGGCGACCGGTATCATGACCCGCATTCTCGGCGGCCTGTTGCTGCTGTTTCTTCTTGTTAACGATCGCCAGAGGGCTGACTGATGACGCTCACCGTAAATCGCCTCCACTTCGCCTATCAGCAGACCCCCATCCTGCGGGACATCTCCTTCAGTGTGCCGAGGGGCAAGCTGGTGGGGATCGTCGGCCCCAACGGCTGCGGCAAATCGACCTTGCTCAAGCTGCTATCCGGCCAGATGAAAGCCCAACGCGGCGAGATCCTGCTCAAAGGCAAGCCGCTTGCCAGCTACCCCATGAAGGGGCTGGCGCGGGAGCTCGCCTATCTGCCCCAGCGACCGACCCTGCCTGCCGGCATTCTGGTGGAGCAGCTGGTGCAGTATGGCCGCCACCCTCATCAGGGCTGGTTCAATCAGTGGGGCGAGGAGGATGCCCGCATGGTGCGCAGCGCCTGCGAGCGGATGCAGCTTGAAAGCATCTGGCAGCAGAGCGCCGCGTCCCTCTCCGGCGGGCAGGCGCAGCGGGCCTGGCTGGCGATGATCCTGGCGCAGGACAGCGACATGGTGCTGCTCGACGAGCCCACCAGTGCCCTCGATATCGGTCACCAGACCGAGGTGATGGAGGCGATCCATCGCATCACCGCCGAAGGCAAAACCGTGCTGCTGGTGATCCACGATCTGGCGATGGCGGCCCGCTACTGTGACGAGTTGATCGCCATCGGCGAGGGGACCATTGCCGCCATGGGCCCGGCCCGGGAGGTGGTGACCAAGTCCCTGATCGACCGGCTCTACCAGACCAGTGTCGACATTCTGCATGCCCCCGGTGACGGGGCGCCCATTATCGTGCCCCGTCGCCACGAACATGGCCGCGCCCTGCGTTCGGCGAGTTGAGTCATATGGGCCTGTTCTGTGGGCCCACCGAGTGTATCCACGCGGCCGATTATCCGGGCCGCGCAACGAGAAGGAGTGAGATGATGAAGCGTTTTGCCGCCCTGGCAGCAGCCATCCTGATGCTGGCCGCGCCGCTGGTTCAGGCGCAGGAGATGCGTGAAGTGACTGATGCGTTTGGCCAGAAGGTGCAGGTGCCAGTCCAGCCAACGCGGGTGGTGGTGCTGAGCGAGCTCGAACTCGACAGCACCCTGACTCTGGGGCTGACCCCCATCGGCGCCGTCAATGGCCGTGGTCAACCCACCTTGCCCCGCTATTTGCTGAACAAGGCGGGCATGGGGATCCAGGTGATCGGCGATCTCGACAGCCCCAATCTGGAGTCGCTGATTGCGCTGGAGCCCGACCTTATCCTGACCGGCCAGACCCGTCCCGAGCTGCTGACTTTGCTGGGGGAGATCGCGCCGACCGTGGTGACCAGCAAGTGGGGGGAGCCGTGGCAGGATAGCTTCCGCCGCACCGCCCACACCCTCAACCGCGACCAGCAAGCTGATACTTTCTTGCTGCAGTATGCCGAGCGGTTGACTCAGGCCCGCAGCAAGCTGGCCAAGCATCAGGGGGAGAGCATCAGCATAGTGCGCTGGAATCCCAAGGGGCCGAGCTTCATGTATCAGGGAACCTTTGCCAGCAGCGTAGTGGAGTCGATGGGGCTGGTACGCCCAAGCAAGCAGCAGGGCACTGGCGCCCCCCACTCACCGGCGCTCAGTCTGGAGTCCCTCAACCTGCTGGATGCTGACTGGCTGGTGGTAGGCACTCTGAGCGCCAGCGGTGATGCGGTGGATGCCATGCGTCAGGCGGAGCAGACCCCGGCGTTCCAGCAACTGCCGGTGATCAAGGCCAAGCGCTTTGGCGCCGTGGACGGGTCGCTCTGGACCTCCAGCGGCGGCCCACAGGCGGCTCTCAAGGTGATCGAGGATGTGGAGCAGTTGCTGGCAACCCGCAGCTGAGTGCTATCGCGCGCCAGAGGTTGACCACACGAACAGGTTGATCAAAAGAAGAGGGAGGCTGATGCCTCCCTCTTGCGTTGTCACTGTCTATCGTGACCTCTTCGGCGAGCCAGAGCCGTTTATTGCGGCTGGATGGCTGTCACTGTGAGCTTGCCGCTCTGGCTTTCGGCATGAAAGTGGATGGCATCCCCCACCTTGAGCCCCTTGAGCTGGGCCGGATCTGCCACTCGAAAGACCATGGTCATGGCGGGCATCTTGAGATTCTCGATCGCCTCGTGCTTGATGCCGACCTTGCCGCTCCCCTCATCGAGGCGGGTAATGACCCCCTTGGTCATCACCATTGCGGCCTGTTCGCTCATCTCACCCGTCTGGCTCATCTCGTGCCCTTCATGGTGCATCATCTCTTCGGCTTGCAGGTTGGTCTGGGTGGCAAGGCCAAGCAGCAATGTCAGGGTCAGCGTCTTGTAGTTCATGATGGTTTCCTCATCGTTCAGTCAATATGGATCGTGAAATCGGGTTATTCGGATTGCGGGTTCGCGCCCTTGCCAAGGCTGCGACTGCGCCACAGGTAATAGGCCGCTGGCAGCACCAAGAGGGTCAGCACCAGCGCGCTCACCATGCCGCCGATCATGGGGGCGGCGATGCGCTGCATCACTTCGGATCCGGTACCGTGGCTCCACATGATGGGCAAGAGGCCGGCGATGATGGTGACCACCGTCATCATCTTGGGGCGCAGGCGCAGGGCGGCGCCGTGGATCACCGCCCGGTGCAGCCCCGCCTTGTCCGGCTTGCCGCTGGCAACGAGATCGTCCCAGGCGTGGTTGAGGTAGACCAGCATCAAGACGCCGGTTTCCACCGCCACCCCGGCCAGGGCGATAAAGCCCACCCCGACTGCCACCGAGAGGTTGAAGTCGAGCAGCCAGAGGGTCCAGATCCCCCCCACCACAGCCAGCGGCAAGGTGGTGAGAATGAGCAGCACCTCCTGAATGCGGCGAAACGCCAGATAGAGCAGCAGCACGATAATGGCGACCGTCAGCGGCACCACGTAGGCGAGGCGCGCCTTGGCCCGTTCCATGTACTCGTATTGGCCAGACCAGGTGAGGGCGTAGCCTGCCGGCAGCACCAGCTGTTTGTTCACCTCGGCCTTGGCCTCATCGACGAAGGAGCCGATATCGCGGCCGCGAATATCGACGTAGACCCAGCCGTTGAGCCGCGCGTTTTCACTGCGCAGCATGGGGGCTTCATCGCTGATGTAGACCTGGGCTACATCCGCCAGCGCGATGCGAGCGCCACTTGGCGTGACCACCGGCAGCAGCTCCAAGCTGGCTACAGAATCGCGATAGCTCTGGGGGTAGCGCAGGTTGATGGGATAGCGTTCGCGCCCCTCGATGGTTTGGCCCACCTCCATGCCGCCCACTGCGGTGGCGAGCACCGCCTGTACATCGGCGATGTTGAGGCCATAGCGGGCCGCTTTGAGCCGGTCGATATCTACCTTGACGTAGCGGCCACCCGCCACCCGCTCGGCGTAGACCGATGAGGCGCCCTCCACCTTGCCAACGATCTGTTCGAGCTGTTGGCCGAGTTGCTGGATCACCTTGAGATCCGGCCCCGCTATCTTGATGCCGACCGGGGTCTTGATACCGGTGGCAAGCATGTCGATGCGGGTCTTGATGGGGGGCACCCAGGCGTTGGTGAGGCCGGGGAAGCGGATGAGGGAGTCGAGCTCCTCTTTCAGCTTCTCCGGGGTCATGCCGGGGCGCCACTGATCCCGGGGCTTGAGCTGGATGCTGGTCTCCATCATCACCAGATCGGCAGGGTCGGTGGCGGTTTCGGCGCGCCCCGCCTTGCCGAACACGTTCTGCACCTCGGGTACGGTACGAATGAGCTTGTCGGTCTGCTGCAAAATCTCCCGCGCCTTGCCCACCGAGATATTGGCTGCGGTGGTGGGCATATACATGATGTCCCCCTCGTCCAGCGGCGGAATGAACTCGGAGCCCAGGTACTTGAGCGGCCAGAAGCCCGCCACCGTGACCACGGCGGCGACAGCCAGAGTGGTTTTCGGACGGGCCAGCACGGCTTTGAGCAGCGGCACATAGCCCTGGCTTAAGCCACGGTTCAGTGGGTTGGCCTGCTCCGCCAGCACCTTGCCACGGATGAAGTAACCCATGATCACCGGCACCAGCGTGATGGCTAGCGCGGCAGCGGCGGCCATGGCGTAGGTCTTGGTGTAGGCCAGCGGATGGAACATCCGCCCCTCCTGTGCCTCCAGCGCGAACACCGGCAGGAAGCTGATGGTGATGATCAGCAGGGAGAAGAAGATGGCGGGTCCCACCTCGATGCTCGCCTCGGTGATGATGCGCCAGCGGTTCTTGTCGGTGAGCGCTTCCCGCTCCATGTGTTTGTGGACGTTCTCGATCATCACGATGGCGCCATCCACCATGGCGCCGATGGCGATGGCGATGCCCCCGAGCGACATGATGTTGGCGTTGATCCCCTGCAGGTGCATGACGATAAAGGCCACCAGAATGGCGATGGGCAGGGTGATGACCACCACTAGCGACGAGCGCAGGTGGAACAGGAAGGCCAGACACACCAGCACCACCACGGCGAACTCCTCCACCAGCTTGCCGGAGAGGTTGTCGATGGCGCGCTGGATAAGGTCGGAGCGATCATAGACGGTGACGATCTCTACTCCTTCCGGCAGGCTACTTTTCAGCTCCGCCAGCCGCGCCTTGACCCCGTCTATGGTGTGCTGGGCATTCTCGCCATAGCGCATGACGATGATGCCGCCCACCACTTCCCCTTCGCCGTTGAGCTCGGCAATGCCGCGCCGCATCTGGGGACCGGTGACCACATCTGCCACATCCCCCAGCAGCAGCGGGGCGCCGCGTACCGTGGTGCCGAGCGGGATCTGCTTCAGATCCTCGACGCTTTTCAGATAGCCGTTGGAGCGCACCATGTACTCCGCTTCCGCCATCTCGATGACGGAGGCACCTGTCTCCTGATTGCCCTGTTTGATGGCGGTCTCGATAAGGGAGAGCGGAATGCCGTAGGCGCGCAGCTTGTCCGGATCGACCCGCACCTGATACTGGCGCACCATGCCGCCGACTGTGGCAACTTCGGAGACCCCCTCCACCGTCTGCAACTCGTACTTGAGGAACCAGTTTTGCAGGGAGGTGAGCTGGCTGAGGTCATGCTTGCCGGTTTTGTCCACCAGCGCGTACTGATAGACCCAGCCCACCCCGGTGGCGTCCGGGCCGAGCTGGGGGCGGGCGGAGGCGGGCAGGTTGGGGGCCACCTGACTCAAATACTCCAGCACCCGGGCTCGGGCCCAGTAGAGGTCGGTGTTGTCGTCAAACAGCACATAGACGAAGGAGTCGCCGAAGAAGGAGTAGCCGCGCACCGTAGTGGCCCCCGGTACCGCCAGCATGGCGGTGGTGAGCGGGTAGGTGACCTGATCCTCCACCACCTGGGGCGCCTGGCCCGGATAGGAGGTTTTGATGATCACCTGCACATCGGAGAGATCCGGCAGGGCATCCACCGGGGTCTGTTTGACCGACCAGAGCCCCCAGGCGGTGAGCATGAGGGTCAATAACAGCACCAGAAAGCGGTTGCCCACCGACCAGCGAATAATCGAGGGGATCATGGCTTGGCTCCCATATTGTGCTGGCTATGGCCCATCCCTTCCATCTCATCTTTTGCCTGCTCCAGAGCGTGGCCGCTGGTCGGGGCCTTCTCCTGATGGATGTTGGTGATGCGGTACTCATCCCCCTCCTGCATCACCTGCAGGTGCAGGTTCTGCCCCTCGACCAGCTTGCTGATATCGACCCCGTCGGCGACGGTGAACTCCATCTCCATGGCGGGCCACTGCCACTCGGGGATGGGCTGGTGGGAGACCATCAGGGTACGTTTGGCCAGATCGATGCTTTCAACCTCGCCCTGGGTCCACACCTGGGCGGGGCGCACCGCCGTCATACGCTGGAAGTCCGAATCGATGGCAGACTCGGAGTCGAGCAGGAACTGGGCCGAGCTGACGATGTTATCCCCAGCCTCTACCCCTGCCTTGATGGCAACCTTGTCGCCAAACTGGGGGCCGAGAGTGACGGCGACCGACTTGAAGTTGCCATCCCCCAACGCCAGCACCAGCCGATCCTGACTGCCGGTGCGGATCACCGCTTCGCTCGGCACCACCAATTGCGGCTCTCCCTGCCCGGTGCGAATGCTCACCTTGGCAAACATATTGGGTTTCAAAAACTCGTCCGGGTTGTCAAAGCGCAGCCGCACCTTGAGGGTGCGGGTAGCTGCGTCCAGTGTCGGGTAGAGGTAATCCACCTTACCTTGCCAACTGCGACCGGGGGCATAGTCGAGAGTCATGGTGACCGGATCCCCCACCTTCAGCTGGGCGGCTTGGCGTTCGAACACCTCGGCACTGACCCATACCTGCTGGAGGGTGCTGATGTTAAAGAGCGCCGCAGCGGGCTCAACATACTGGCCCTCGCGCACCTTGAGCTCGGAGACATAACCGCTGCTGGGGGCGTAAATGCTGATGGTTTCGCGCACCTGACGGGTGCGCTTGAGGGCTGAGATTTGATCTGCCGGTACCTGCAGGGACTTGAGCTTGCCCTCGGCAGCGCGCAGCAGCAGTGGGTTGGCCGTGTTGAGTGCCAGCAGGTATTCGTGCTGGGCGTTGACCAGATCCGGCGCGTAGAGCTCGTAAATAAGGCTCCCCTTGCTCACCTGCTGCCCCTCGCTCTTGATGGCGAGGGTGCGGATCCAGCCTGCCATGCGGGCGTTGACTGCCTCCAGCCTGTCCTCGTCATAGCCGACATAGCCCACCGTCTCGATCTGCTGGTGGATAGGCAGTCGCTCGACCTTAGCCAGTCGCACCCCCAGGTTCTGCTGGATCTCGGGGCTGATGGTGACTGTGCCCGGCGAGCCGTTTTTTTGTTCCTCATAGACGGGGATAAAGTCCATCCCCATGTTGTCCTTGGCCGGGCCGTCGCGCTTGTCGCGGGGATCCATGGGATTGACCCAGTAAAGGGGCGTCTTCTCTTTGGCGCTTGCGCCATCGGAGGTCTGTTTGGCGGCCCAGTAGCCGCCACCAGCTCCAAGGGCAAGTAGCAGGGCCGACATCAGGACGGTCTTGTTCATGACTGGTCTCCGGCGCGGATCTGCATGCAGAAAGTGCAGGAGGGTAATGCGCCCGCAAAGGCAGCAACCTTGGACGGTGAAAAGTGGGCTGGTGACATAATACGTCTTCTCTTTTGCAGGCCGCCGGTCGGGTGAGGTGCAAGGCATCACCAAAGGGGCTGGCGGCAAACGGGGCGCAGCTGTATCAGTGCGCACGGCTCCCTGTGAGCGGACCGGTTTGGCCGGGGCACAGGGTCAGGCAAGGCGGCAGAGAACGGGCAAGTTGAAGCTTGCCTGTGCCGCAAGAGAAGGACTTTCTAGTGGCGTAACACCGACAGCATCAGATGTCGGCGCGGCCAGGAGGGAGGGTGAGTACCGCGTGATCGCAGGAAGGGATCCCGCAACCAGTTATCAAGCCGTGCAGTTGCGAAGTTGCTGCCAAGCAGCAGGGGGAAGATCAGCATGGCGACCAGCACACCCAGCAGAGCCATCGCGCCGAAGGAGGGGGCATTGATGCCTGTCTGCATCTGGCACTCATCGCCCATGGCTGACCCCTCGTCCCCCTGATGGCAAGAGAGTGTCATACCATCGCCCGGGGGCTCCATGGCGGCCATTGCATGAGAGCTCTTGCCATCCGCCATCGCCATGGATGAATCGAACATCACCATCGACAGGGGGCTGCTTTGGGTTGTCTCGGAGGAGAGGGGAGAACCATGCCAGCTGATGCAGAGGGTCAGATTGCAGACGAGCAGCAGCGCCAGCAATAGCCGGGCCAGAGCAACGCAGGGCAATCTTGCAGCAAGCTGGGTGAGTGACAATCCGGGCATCCTTAGGGAGCAGATGGCGGGACTGTAAACCTTGCCACGAGGTGAAGGTCAATGGCGCCGGTGATGTAATAGAGGTGCTGTGTTGGGGCTGATATTTAAGCAATGCTTAACCATTGCGTATGCCCAACCCTAATGAAGCACGCCCCTCATCCCGTTAGGATGCCCCTGTCAGTTACCACTATGGCGTGATAGTTCACTCTTGTGCTCCGGCATAAATGACTGCGGCAGGAGTGCTTGCCGACCTTATCCATCCCGTGACGCCATGAGCGAGCAGTATAAAGCCGCAGGTTTCCCGGATGCTGACAATCAAAGAGTCAAACCGTGTTTTTGAGCAGCACATCTTGCCGGGTGCTCACCATGTTCACTATTCAGGAGTATTGAAATGCAGCCACGACTGCTGTCGCTGATGCTTGCCGCTTTGCTGAGTCCCTCAGTCATGGCTGGCGGCCTTGCCCTCTACGAGAACAGCACTGCCAACAGTGCGCTGGCCAACGCAGGGTCTGCCGCCCGTGCCCAAGGGGCAGATACTATCGCAAGCAACCCGGCCGGTATGACCAAACTGGAAGGTACCCAGTTGCAGGTCAATGGCGGTGTGGTATACGGCGACCTTGAGCTGGATCTGGACAACGGCAGTAACAACGGTGGAAATGCCCTGCAGACCGCGCCGCTCGGCAGTCTCTATCTGACTCATGCCATCGACGATCAATGGGTCGCAGGTATCGGCGTCTTTGGCAGTCACGGTCTGGGTATCGATTATGGCGATGGCTGGGATGGTCGTGGTTATACCCAGTCGGCCAAGCTGACCGGCATCGCCTTTGCTCCGAGTCTGGCGTACCGCATTGACTCAAATTGGTCAGTGGGAGCCAGCCTGATCGCCATGAATGGTTCGCTGGAAGCCTCTGTGGATTTGACGTCTGGGATGGGGGAAGGGCGGGAATTCTCCAACAGCGACTGGGCGTATGGCGCCTCCTTCGGGGTACTTTACGAGCTGGATCAGCACTCCCGTATCGGCTTGAGCTACTTCTCCGAACTGAAGTGGGAGCTGGAAGATCAGCTCTTCCCACGTGCTGATGTGGCAGGTCTAGGGGTCGAGATCATGATTCCGCAGACCATTACGCTAAGTGGCTATCACCAGCTCAACGACCAGTGGGCCTTGCTGGCCAGTGCCAACTGGCAGCAGTGGTCCCGTTTTGGCGATATCGGTGTGGCATCTGCCATGGGCAGCCAAACCATTGATATGAATTACAAGGATACATGGCATGCCAGCCTGGGGGCACAGGTTGATGTCACCCCAGCACTGCGTTTGAGCAGCGGAATAGGCTATGACAGTAGTGCCGTGAGTGATGAGTACCGTACTGTGATGCTTCCAGTGGGTTCTGGTTGGCGCTGGGGTCTGGGGGCCAGCTATCAGTTGAGCCCAGCCACCAAGGTGGAAGCCAGCTATACCCTGGCCTGGCTGGGAGATATGCCAGTGGATCAGGACGGGATCGGTCGCCCGCACTTGTCCGGTAGCTACAACAACAGCTACCTGAACTTTTTCAACATCGGTGTGCAACACCAGTTCTGAGTTGTGAGCCTTGCAAGCCTTCACTGGTTGGGGGCTTCTTCATCCTGCCCGTCGCGCTGATCCGGCGCGTTATTAGCTGGGTGGCTCGTGAGGTCCACTTGTTTGCTCATCCGTTACTCAAGGAACAACATCAAATGTCATCACAATCAACCTCTGCGTTAGCGCGGTGGCTTTGGCGCCTGACGTTTATATTGGTCACGGTCGCTCTGGTTGTCTTCTTCTCGAAAGGTGCCCACATCTATCCAATTGAGGCGACCAAGTTCAACCATGCTTTGCCAGCCATCATGGTACTGCTTGATTCCGAGATCTTTATGGGGGTGATTACTGTGATCACTCTCTATGTGGTCCTCTATCTGGTCTATCTGCTGTGGCAACTGCATGAGATCGCTGTGCATCGTGCCAAGGTGTCTGAGTCGGTGCATATCACCCTGGTGTTTGCGCTCTCCTTGTGCGGACTGTTTATCGACAAGACCTGGTGGGTGCTTGCCGTCATCATCGCCTTTGCCCGTTGGGATGTGCTGAGCGAGCGGATGAGCCTTATTATCGGCCATGGTATTCGACGTGGCCGTCATGAGGGGGAGGCATCATGAAAGAGATCCTGCTGCCCTATATCCTGATCGTCTGGTTGCTGGTCAAGCTGAACATATTGCCTTGGAACCTAAAAACGGGTTTTTGGAGTACCGCAATTGGCGCGTTATTGGCGCTTGGTTTGTTGACTACCTCTCGCCATCTGGCTCCGGTGGATTTTACCGATTCGGCGACGGTCAAGGCACCTCATGCGGTGTTGGGACCCTTACTAGGTATCAACCAGTTTCATCAGATAGATCAGATTTATGTTGCGCATAATCAGCGCGTTGCGCGTGGTCAGCCCATTTATAGTCTTGCGGACTGGGAGAGTAACGGTAAGTCTCAGGCGTTGAGCTATCAGATTGACGCCCAGCATGCCCAGGTGGCGTCAGAGGTAAGCCAGCAGCGAGCGATCCAGTCACGACTGAACCTCAATCACAAGGAATTGGCTCGGCTGACCCAGTTGGGTAACTTCGCCAGTATTCAGAGCCGTGACCAGCTGCAGACCCAAATTGATGGCGATCTGGCGCAACTGAGTGCCAGTGAAGCGAAGGTTCAGGCGATTGAAGCTCAGGTGTTGAATCTAGAGACAGAGCTGGCCTTGCAGGAGCGACGGAATGAAGAGAAGGTGATCAGGGCTCCGTTTGATGGTCAGGTCTCGATAGTCAATATTGCCAGCGGTTCCCGTACCGGCAACATGCACCTATACGACACTTCTCGCAAGTTTCTGGAGTTTCGCATTCCGGATCAGAGTTTTCGCAACATAGCACCAGGCCAGTTTGCCGAGTTTTATGTAGATGCCTATCCCGGGCGCATCTTTCGGGCACGGGTGCACTCAGTACTTACTGGTACGGGGGAGGCCCAGATGAGTGTTGCGCAGGGGGATCAAGATGTACGGCAGCATGTGGGCAACAACATGTCGAGCCATGGCCGGACAGTGGTACTCGACATGCTGGTGCCGGACGGTGTGGACCTGCCAATTGGGGCAACCGGCTCAGCCTGGATTTCGGCACATAAACCCCATCCGCTGCTTGGCTTTATCGACATCATCGGTGCCGCCACCGTGCGTCTCAAGGCGATGAAGGCCTATCTGTTTGCGATGTAACGGAGTGACATAAAAAAGCCCCTCCGTGAGGGAGGGGCTTGGTGAGCTTTACCGGAATAGTCAGGCCCTTTTTTCCGATCCTCTCATGATGAGGCGGAAGAAGAGCGGGATAAAGAAGATGGCGATAAAGGTCGCGGCCAGCATGCCGCCGATGACCGGCCAGCCTAGGGCGTGACGGCTTGCCGCACCGGCCCCGCTGGAGGTGACCAGTGGCACACAGCCGAGGATAAAGGCGAGCGAGGTCATCACGATGGGACGGAAACGCAGGCGCGCCGCCTCCAGTGCCGACTCGATGAGGCTCATCCCCTCTTCGTGCTTCATCACCGCGAACTCCACGATCAGGATGGCGTTCTTGGCGGCAAGGCCGACCAGGGTCACCAGCCCGATCTGGAAGTAGACGTTGTTGGTCAGCCCCACCAGCCAGGTGGCGAGCAGGGCACCGAACAGGGCGAACGGTACGGCGGTGATCACCGCAAACGGCAGGCTCCAGCGTTCGTACTGGGCTGCCAGGATGAGGAAAATCATCACGATACCGAAGCCGAACGCCATGCCTGCGCTACCGGCAGAGGCCTTCTCCTGATAAGCGGAACCAGTCCACTCCAGCTTGGCATCGTTGCCAAGGGTGCTGTTGGCCACCTCTTCCAGTGCGGCGATGGCCTGACCCGAACTGTAGCCGGGTGCCGGCTGTGCCATGATCTTGGCGGCCTGGAAGATGTTGAAGCGTTCGACCAGTTCGGGGCCGGTGGCATCACGCACCGTCACCAGACTGCTGAGCGGGATCATCTCCCCCTTGTCGGAGCGGACATAGACGTTGCGGATGTCGCTCTTCTTGGCGCGATAGTCTGCCTCGGACTGCAACTGCACCCGGTAGGTACGGCCGAACTGGTTGAAGTCGTTGACATAGACCTGGCCGAAGGTGGCCTGCATGGTGTCGAACACCGCGTTGATCGGCAGCCCAAGCGCCTTGGCCTTTTCGCGATCCAGGTCGAGATAGACCTGCGGCACGTTGGCGCGGTAGGTGCTGGTGACGCTGGCAAACTCCGGGCGCGCCTTGGCCGCTTCGAGGAAGCGTTGCACTTCGCCTGAGAAGGCCTGGGCGTTGCCGGTGCCACGGTTTTGCAGATAGGCCTCAAGGCCACCTGTGGTGGACATCCCCTGAATGGGAGGCGGGTTGAAGGAGGCGACAAAGCCATCCGCCAGCCCCATCAGGCTCAAGCCCTGGAAGGTCTTGGCCAGCGAGAAGGAGTCCTGTCCGGCCCCCTGACGCTCGCTCCAGTCCTTCAGGGTAATGAAGGTCATGCCGCTGTTGCTGATGATGGCATTGGAGAGAATGTCAAAGCCCGAGAAGGTGATCACATCCTTCACATGGGGGTTGGCCATGGCGATCTTGTCGAACTGATCCGCCACCGCCTGGGTCCGGCTCATCGCGGCGGCATCCGGCAGCATGACGGCGGAGATGAGGTAGCCCTGATCTTCGTTCGGTACCAGTTCGCCCGGCACTTTCAGGAAGAGGCCGTAGATGGAGAGGATCAGCACGGCGATGATGGCAAAGGCGACCCCCACCCGACGGTTCAGGAAGGCCACACCCCGTACATAGCCGCGGGTCAGCTGGTCAAATTTATCGTTGAACCAGACAAAGAAGCGGGCCGGTTTGTTATGCCCCTCCTTGAGCAACACGGCACAGAGGGCCGGAGAGAGAGTCAGTGCCACCAGACCGGAGATGGCGACCGAGACCGCGACCGTGATGGCAAACTGCTTGTACATCACCCCTGTCATGCCGCCCATAAAGGCGACCGGCAGGAACACGGCGCAGAGCACCAGCACGATGGCGACCACCGGACCGGAGACCTCCTGCATGGCGAGGATGGCAGCCTCTTTGGGCGAGCACTTCTTCTCGCTCATGATCCGCTCGACGTTTTCGAGCACCACGATGGCGTCATCCACCACGATACCGATGGCGAGCACCATGCCGAACAGGGTCAGCAGGTTGATGGAGAAACCGAGCACCAGCATGCCGGCGAAGGTCCCGATGAGCGACACCGGCACCGCGATACAGGGGATCAGGGTGGCGCGGAAGTTCTGCAGGAACAGATAGACCACCACGAACACCAGCACGATCGCCTCGAACAGGGTGTGTACCACCTCTTCGATGGAGATCTTCACGAACTCGGTGGTGTCGTAGGGGATCTGGTACTCGATATCCTGCGGGAAGCGCTCCTTGAGTCGCTCCATGGTGGCATGCACCGCATCGGCGACCGCGACGGCGTTGGCGCCCGGTTGCAGATAGGTGGCAATACCGATGGCCGGTTTGCCGTTGGCGCGGGCGACCAGATCATAATCCTTGCCCCCCAGCTCGACCCGGGCGACATCGCGGACCCGGATCTTGGAGCCATCGGGCATGGAGCGGACGATGATGTTCTGGAACTCCTTCACATCCTCAAGGCGCCCTTTGGTCTGCACCGTGTAGGTGAAGTCGATGGGGGCCGTGGTGGGTTGGGCACCGATCTTGCCTGCCGCGAACTGGGTATTCTGCTCGCGAATGGCGCCTATCACGTCGCTCGGGGTGAGCTCGAGTTGGGCCAGTCGATCCGGCCTGAGCCAGATACGCATCGCATAGTCGGTACCGCCAAACAAGGTGGTATCACCGATGCCGGGAATCCGCTTGAGCTCGTCGATAATGTTGAGCAGGGCGTAGTTCGACAGATAGGTGGTATCAAACGAGCCGTTCGGTGACTGGAGGGTGACCACCTGCAGGATGGAGGTCGATTTCTTCTTGACCGTCACCCCCTGCTTTTTCACCTCTTCCGGCAGCTGGGCCATGGCGGCCGAGACCCGGTTGTTGACGTTGATGGTGGCCTGATCCGGATCGGTGCCGATCTCGAAGTAGACGTTGAGGTTCATCTGGCCGTTGGAGGCCGACCCCGACTGCATGTAGATCATCCGCTCGACGCCGTTGATCTGCTGCTCCAGCGGCGCAGCCACGGTCTGGGAGATCACCTCCGGGGTTGCACCCGGATAAAACGCCGTGACCGAGACCACCGGCGGGGTGATCTGGGGATATTGCTCGATGGGGAGCGCCCGCATCGCCGCCAAACCGCCCAGCACGATAATGATCGAAATCACGCTGGCGAAGATGGGGCGTTCTATGAAGAACTTGGAAAACATACGGGCTCCTTACTTGGCCGCAGACTGGCTGACCACCTTGCCGGTGATCGCCTTCATCTCGTCGGCAGAGACAGGTTTTACCACGGCGCCGGGGCGAGCCTTCATCAAGCCTTCGACGATATAGCGCTCACCAGCCTGCAGGCCGCTCTCGATCAGCACGCCGGAGTCGACTGCCGTGCCCAGGGTAACCGGACGGGGCACTACTTTGTTGTCGGCATCGACTACCATCACCATGCGGTCAGCCTGGGACTGGACGATGGCGCGTGGCGGCACCACGATGGCATTTTTGCGGGTGCCCAGATCGATGGTCATGCGGACAAACTGGCCGGGCAGCAGTACGCCGTCCTTGTTGTCGAAGATGGCGCGGGCACGGATGGTGCCGGTCTGGGGATCGACCCGGTTGTCGGAGAAGTTGAGCTTGCCCGCCTCCGGATAGAGGGAGCCATCGGCCAGACGGATATGGGTGCGCCAGGTGGTGGCATCCTTCGCCTCAATCACCCCTTTCTTTACCGAGTTTTCGAAGTTGAGGCGATCCTGCTCCGAGTAGGAGAAGTTGACGTAGAGCGGATCAAACTGGGTGATGGTAGTGAGCAGGCCGTTGTCGCCGCTGGTGGAGATAAGGCTCCCCTCGGACTGGGAGCTCTTGCTCGCCATGCCGTTGATGGGGGCGGTCACCTGGGTGTAGCTGAGGTTGAGCTCCGCCTCTTTCACCTTGGCCTGAGCGGCCTGATGGCTGGCGATGGCCGCTTCATAGTTGGCGATGGTGTCGTCATAGTCCTTGCGACTCACCACCTGACGCTTGAAGAGGGGAATGATGCGATCCCGATCGGCACGGGCCTTGTTGAGACGGGCCTGCTCCTGAGCCAAAGTCCCTTTGGCCTGCTCCAGCGCCACCTTGTAGGGCTCCGGGTCAATCAGAAACAGCTCCTGACCGGCGGTAACTGGCTGGCCTTCCACATAAGTGCGCTTGAGCAGGATGCCACTGACCCGGGAGCGCACATCAATCTCGCGAAAACCGGCGGTCTCTCCCACCATCTCGGTGGTGAGCGGCACATCGGTCAGCTTGACCTCGGCGACCACCACAGGGACGGCGGGCATGGTCTGTGCCGTCTGGGTCGTCTCGCCGCCACAGGCACTCAGACCGCTGATCAGCGCCAGGGTCAGCAAGCTGCGTTTGTAAACCTCTCTTCCGGCATTGGGCACCTTCATCATCACACTCCTGTTGGATCGATTTCGGCTGCTGCGTTCAGCATGTTTCTCCATACACATCATTAACTTCATGATTAAAAAAACAACTTATTTATGATTGGAATGGGAGATGATAGGGCGGCAACCTTGAACACAACCTTCTCAAAGTGGCAATTAGGGTTGCCGATTGACGAAAAAAGTCTGACTTTTCCGATTTGGGCGGGGGGCTTCGGGGATGTTCATCCCGGGCCAAGGCTCTTCGCAACCGTATCATGCCAGCCACTCCTTGCTGCAAAAAATAAGGTGCCATAAGGCACCTTGTCTGGATGGGTTTTTTACGCCCTTTTATCGCAGGCAACCGCGAGCCGCTTCACAGTTTACGAATTCGTCGCGGCTCATCGGTTAATCTTGCGCCGTATCAGGCGAAGCAGGCCCAGATGGGGGCGTGGTCGGAGGGTTTCTCGATACCGCGCAGCTCGTAGTCGATACCGGTCTCGGTCACCTTGTCCTTGAGGGCGTCGGAGGCCATGATGAGGTCGATGCGCAGGCCGCGGTTCTCGTCAAAGCCCTTGGAGCGGTAGTCAAACCAGGAGAAACGCTCGCACTCGGTGGGGTTGGCGGCGCGGAAGGTGTCGGTGAGACCGAACCCTTTCAGTCGCTCCATCCATTCGCGCTCGATGGGCAGGAAGGAGCATTTGCCATCCCGCAGCCAGCGTTTGCGGTTTGCCTCGCCGATGCCGATGTCGAGATCGGTGGGGGAGATATTCATATCCCCGATCAGCACCAGCTGGTCGTCCGGGGTGTGGTTGGTCTCGAGGTAGTGCTGCAGATCCTCGTAGAACTTCTGCTTGGCCGGGAACTTGGTCTCGTGATCCTGGCTTTCACCCTGCGGGAAGTAGCCGTTCATCACCTTGATGAGGGAGCCGTCTTCGCGCTCGAAGGTGGCCATGATCATCCGGCGCTGGGCCTCTTCATCGTCGGTGGGGAAGCCTTTCTCCACCTTGACCGGCTTCTGCTTGCTCATGATGGCCACCCCGTAGTGGGCCTTCTGGCCGTGAAACTCCACGTGATAGCCCATGGTCTCCACATCGGCCAGCGGGAAGGCTTCATCGTGCACCTTGATCTCCTGCAGGCCGATCACATCGGGCTGGTGCTTGTCGATGATGGCTTGCAGTTGGTGCAAACGGGCGCGCAGGCCGTTGATATTGAAAGAGATGATCTTCATGTCCGGGATGCTCATGTCATTTTTATAAGTGGCTATTGGACTAGGAATCGGCGGTGGATGCAAGTTTGGCGCGGGCCTGCGTCAGTGGCAGGCACCGCGGGGTGGGCAGAGGTGTCAGCGGGTCATCTTTTTGACGAATACCACCACAAACAGCGCCAGCGTAAAGCTGCCGGTGAAGGCCTCGAAGGCGGCGAAGATCCTGGAGAGACCGACCGGAGTGAAGTCGCCGTACCCCAATGTGGTGAAGGTGACCACGCTGTAGTAGAGGCATTCGAGCAGGAAGATGGCATTTTGCTCGAGCGGGGCACCGGGTTGGTAGATGAGGTGCTCGCCCTGAAAATGCAGTCCGCAGAAGAAGTAAAAAATGCTGCAGATAAAGATGAGCAGCAACGAGAAGAGCACCACCCGCATCGGGGCCTCGCCATAGCCGCAAAAGAGATCGACCACCCAGGAGGTAAAACGCTGGGTCGACCAGAACGGCAGTTGCAGGCGGCGCATGGTGAGCTCCTGCTGGATATAGTTGCCGGACATGGTGAAGATCCCCTGTGCCTCGGAGGCTTTGCGAAGATCCCGGTAGGTCTCTTCCGCCTCCTTGAACCAGATGCGCGCCTGTTTGGGATCCCGTTCGCGGCGCCCCTTGCGATCCTGCATCACCCGTTTGCCGGTCTGCATGTTGTCGAGCCGGGTGTTGTGCCAGCGGATGCCGAGCAGGTTGACGTCATCGAGGGTGGCGCACTGGAGGTTGGCATCACTGAGATCGGCCTTCATCAGGCTACCGCCCTTCATGCGCAGGCCGTAGAGGTGACCACCGCGCAGGTTGGCGCGATAGAGGTTGCACTGCTCCAGCAAAAATCCCTGATCGGACTCCTTGTTGACCAGATTGAGGCCCGCCAGATTGGCCCGTGACAGCTGCAGGCCGTGGCAGAGTCCGCCAGCGCGAACGTACTGTTCAAGCGCCTCGGCGCTGCGGGCTTCCTGATGGGTATGGTGGGGATCATGCCAGTGGCAGAGATCGTGCTCGCCAGCCTCTTCACTGCAGTGGCGGCCATCGGCCACCAGATAACGACACATCGCCATCTTCGTTTCCCTCGCATTGCCGAACTGGTTTCAGCATAGGCGGGGAAAAGGGGGCGTGGCGGCGTCTTAGCTAAACTGGTTGAACTCCTGACGCAGCTTGCGAAAACGCTCCTGCTGGGCCGGGTTGAGGGGGATGCCGTCGAGCACGTCCAGGGTGTCTTTGCACTCGGCACCAAACTCCGGGCTCTTGCGGTTTTTCTGCATCAGTTGCAGCAGCACCTGGATCTTGTTGAGAGCCGCACCGGTATTGGCGGGGGCGCGGCGCAGGGCCTCGCGAAAATGACCGAGGGCCTGCTCCAGCTCGCCGCTCTGATAGGCCTTGATCCCCAGATCGTTGAGCTGCTGGTAGCGCTGACGCCGCTCCAGCACCGTCTTGTCATCGCGGGTTGCCTGAATGCAGGTGGTGAGCAGCCGATCTTCGTCCTCTGCCAGCAGCCCTTGCAGGCTCTCTGCATATTCAAACTCGCCGAGCTGGTAGAGGGCAAGGATGGTTTCGCCAAGCAGGGCGGGGGGCATGGTGGCCGGTTCATCGAGCCAGTTCTGATTGGCGCGATAGAGCATCTTCTTGCCCTTGAGCAGCTCCCCCAGCGCAATCTGCACCCGGGCCTGACAGATCTGCTCGAACACCGGGTAGTTGAACTCCGACATCATCAGCGAATCGCGGATGCGCGACAGGGCCGAATTGACCTGCTTTTGCAGGTTGGCGATGTGGTAGCTGTCGTTGCTGTTGAGGGCGTAGAGGGTCAGGGTCTGGATATAGGCCCCCAGATAATGGGGCGTACGATGGATGGAGTTGCGCGACAGGTCGATCAGCGACATCAGCACATCCTTGGCCTGGGCGTAGTCGTGACGCTGCAGGCACACCTCCGCCAGCCGACGGGAGAGTTGCACCGACTGGGGGGAGATATCCACCGCCCGTCTAAGCTCCTGCTGCGCCTGCTCGTCATTGCCAAGGGCCAGCAGGGATTCTGCCAGCCAGAGGTGAGCCTCCACCATCAGCGGGGTATTTTTGAGGGTCGCCTGCAGATGGCTGACCGCCTCTTCGTGGAGCCCCAGGGTGTTGCACGCCTTGCCCAGCGTCAGGCGGGCCCAGCTGTTCTCCTGCCCGGCCAGCAGCTGGCGCATCAGGGCGCGCGCCTCCTGCGCCTGACCCAGCTTGAGGTGGGTATCGGCCTGCAGGCAGCGGCAGTAGTTGGCAAAACGGGGCACCGCATCGGCCCGTTCGGCACAGGCGGTAATGAGCGCTGCCAGATTGTCATCGGCCAGTGCGGTAAAGACGCTGGCCAGCGCATTGCGCCGGGCGAGGGCACGCTTCAAGCGAAACGAGAACTGCTCCTGGGAGAAGGGCTTCATCAGGTATTCGTCGGGCTCGGCCTCCAGCGCGCTCAGTACCATGGCGCGGGAGCTGTCGCCACTCACCATGATCACCACGCTCTGGGGAGGGATCAGGTCTTTGTCGCGCAGGCTCTCGAGCAACTGGCGGCCATTCTCGCCAACCCCGAGATCGTAATCGATGAGATAGATGTCGAAACTGCCCTTCTGGCAGCGGCGCCGCGCATCCTCGGCGGTATTGGAGTAGGTGATGTTGCTGATCCCCAGATTGAGCAGCATCGCCTTCATCATCACCTGAAACGAGCGCTGCTCATTGACCATCAGAATGCGTTGTGGCTTGGCTGGGCTCTTTTTTTCTGGCTCTTGTTCAGGTGTCTGCATCTGTCTGGGTCGAGGCGCTGCGGGCTGATGGGAGAAAGTGTGCCACCAAAGCGCCCGAAGAGGCAATTAGCCAAGTTGTCGATTGCGAACCATCTCCGTTTGTCCGCCTTTTGTCCGCGATGAGTGAAAGAAAAAGGCCCTGTTGCCAGGGCCTTGAACTCACCGTTTTTTCTCTGCCAGATAGGGAGCAAATTGCGGCGTGTACTCGGCCTTGAACCCCTGTTCGGTCTTGATGATGAGATAGACCGCCAGCTGGTGCTGTTTGGCAAATGCCATCCCCGCTTCAGGCCCCATCACCATCAGCGCGGTATCGAGAGCATCGGCCTCCAGCGCGGTCGGGGTGATGACGCTGGCGGAGACCAGCTTGTGGGTGACCGGCTGGCCGGTGGCGGGGTCGATGATATGGGAGTAACGCTGGCCATCCATCTCGTAGTAGTTGCGATAGCTGCCCGCGGTGCTGAGCGCCATGCCGTTGGGGATGACGATATCGGAAAACGCCCCCGGCTGATCGGAGGGTTCGACGACGGCCACTTTCCATGGCGAGCCCTTGCTGTTGTTGCCCTTGCTGCGCACCGCACCGGCCACTTCGATCAGGTAGTTGTGTACCCCCTTGCCTTCGAGCAGGGCGGCAATCTCGTCAGAGGCAGCCCCCTCGCCGAGGGTGGAGAGGTCGAGATAGAGATCCGGGATCGTTTTTTCGAGCAGGAAGTGATCCCCCTGCGGGGTCATGCTCAGCTTGTCGATGCCCACCTTGTGGCGGGCGGCGGCGATGGCTGCCTCATCGGGCCGCTTGACAGGCCGTTTGTCCGGGCCAAAGCCCCACAGATTGACCAGAGGCCCCACGGTCACATCCAGCTTGCCGTCGGTCAGCTTACCGGCATCAATCCCCTGCTGGACTATGATGGCCATGGCGGGCGGGATGGCAAACGGGGTATTGGCGGGCCCCTGATTGAAACGGGAGATGAGCGAGCCCGGATCGTAGGTGGAGATCTCCTTGTTCATCCGGGCCAGCAGGCTCTCTACGTCGCTTTTGAGGGCGGGCTCCCCACCGGGGTAGCTATCGCTCAGGGTCACCACATAGTAGGTGCCCATGGTCTTGCCCTGAATACGGGTCTGGGCAGGCGGGGTGGGCTGGCAGCCGGCCAGCGCCAGCAGCAGGGTCAGCAGCAGGCCGCGCAGGGCCGCCACGGGGGTTATCGCAATCATCCGGCGCTCTCATCTGGAGAAGGTTCATATCGGGGCGCTAGCTTAGCCAAGGGGCGCCCGCCGGGCGAGCCCTGATGGGGGCAATCGGAGGGAAAAGGGCAGAAAAAATTAAACATTTTTGAACCTGTGGCTGGAGCAGGTCGTATCGTCCATCCGTGAGGGAGATAGTGGCGAGTAGAGCACCGTCTGGTGACCTAGCCCGCAGCTTTGGCCAAAACCCATCGCCGATTGAAAACAATTGAGTAAAATGAAGGTCGATTTAGACGGCATCTTTGCGAAGCGTTCACCGCATCCGCCAAGTCGTTGCCATCCATTGCCAATCAAAGGAGAAGATGATGAAAAAGGCGATTACCCTGCTGTTTCTGAGTACTCTGGCTGCCCCGGTTCTGGCGGATGAGTGTGCACTGGTCATCGAAGGCAATGATGCCATGCAGTACAACCTCAAAGAGATGAGCGTTCCGGCCACCTGCAAAGAGGTGACGGTCACTCTGAACCATACCGGCAAGCTGCCTGTGACCGCCATGGGCCATAACTGGGTGCTGGCCAGCACCGCCGACTATCAGACCGTGGCGACTGCCGGGATGAGCGCCGGGGCCGAGAACGGTTATCTGCCCAAGGATGATCCCCGTGTACTGGCTCACACCAAGCTGATTGGCGGCGGCGAGAGCAGCAGCGTCACCTTCAAGACCGACGGTCTGGCGGGCAAGGATCTCACCTTCTTCTGCTCCTTCCCCGGCCACTTCGCCATGATGAAGGGCTCCTTCAAGGTCAACTAAGGTGCTGACCGGCACGAGCCGGTTGCCTCAATAGCAAAAGCCGGGATTTCCCGGCTTTTTCATCTCTGCTGTTTGTGTGTGGCGTGGCATGACTGCACACCGCCGACTTTTGCGCTATTTAGTCTGCAGGGTAAAGAAGGCGATGGAGGTCTTCTTCTGGCATTCGAAGTGAATGCTCTCTTCACCGGTCACCACCAGCGTCTCGTTGATGGCCACCTCTTTGCCCTGCACGGCCAGCTGGCCGCTCAGCAGGTGACAGAGGTAGGTCTTCTCTGGCTCGAGGGTAAGGGTCAGCGGGAAGGGGAGGTTCAGCACCCGCACGTTGGCGCTGATGCGATCCGGATGGTAGATAAGCCCGAGATCGGTCACCTCTTTTTTCAGCAACTCGCAGTGGGTCTCCTCATCGCCGCTAAAGTGCGCCGCCTCGAAGGTGGCGTAGGGGTGACCGTTGAGCACAAAGCCTGCCCCGCTCACCGGCAGCAAAATGCGCTGATAGCTGGGAAAGGGGGAGAAGGGGCCCGCGCTCTTGATGGGGGCCGAGCTCAGTCGATAGTCAAAGTCGAGTTTGGCAAGGCTGCTCCCCTTGGGGGAGATGAGGATCTGGCTGGTAGTGCCCTGCTGGTTTTTCCAGGGCATCTTCTGGTGGTCAGACTCTTTAATCAGGGTGATCACGGGCACTTCCTCACGATAAAAAAACGCAGGGAGCCGGGGACATCAGCCCCGGCTCCCTGATAGAGATTGGCGATGGTAAAGGCGATCAGCCCTGACCATCCAGCGCAGCCAGCCGCGCTTCCATGGCGGCGAGACGGCTCTTGAGCTCGTTTACCTCCTGCTCCAGCTCGCTCAGACGGTCGGCGGCAGGGGAGGCATAGGCCGCGGCGGGGGCGGCATCCATCATCGCCTGAATATCCACTTCGCCGCTGAACAGGTGGGCGTAGCGGGATTCGCGCTTGCCCGGCTCGCGCGGCAGCTTGACCACGTAGGGGCCACGCTCGATGAGCTGGGTCAGCACCGCATCCACCTCGGTGACATCATCGAAGCTGCAGAGTCGGTTGGTGCGCGAGCGCAGCTCACCCGGGGTTTGCGGGCCGCGCAGCAGCAGTTCGCAGACGATGCCGAGCTCCTGGGCACTGAATTTCAGCTCGCCAAATTCGGTGTTGCAGAATCTGTGCTGATAGCGGGGCACCCGGGCGTTGAAGCCTGCAGTGTTGACCACCAGCCGCTTGCGGGTCAGCTCGTCTACCACGGCGCGGATATCGAGCTCGGAGAGCTCCAGCACCGGCTCGCGGTTGCTCTTCTGGTTGCAGGCGTTGGCCAGTGCATTAAGGGAGAGGGGATATTGATCCGGGGTGCAGATCTCTTTTTCAATCAGACAGCCGATGACGCGGGCTTCCAGTGGGCCAAGTACTAACTCCATTTCCTACTCCCTTCCAAATCGAGACATCAAGAGCCCCTATCTTAGTCATGGTCCGCGCCGCGTCTAGCATTGTGCGCCATTTTTGCGAGCTGATCAGGGCGTTGGCGAAAGGCTCGCCAACGCTGCAGACCTCCGCATTTTATCGCTGCCCCTGATAGAAGCGCGCCTTATTGGCATACATGGCGTCGTCAGCCACCCGGCTCAGCTCCGCCAGGGGGGTCTGGTCGCTGCTGCTCCAGCCGATGGCAAACCGCAGCGGGAAGCTGTGCTCCCCATGCTGCACGATGGCGTGCTGCTGGCTTGCCTCCAACCTGCCTGCCAGCTGCTGACTGGCGAGGTGATCCGCCTCCGCCAGCAGCACGAACTCGTCGCCGCCGATACGGAAAATCTTCTCATCCTGACGGCAGAGGGAGCGTAGCTGGCGAGCCATCTGGATCAGCAGGGCGTCGCCCGCCTCGTGCCCATACTGGTCGTTGGTGCGCTTGAGGCCGTTGAGGTCGAGCATGAAGAGGGCGAGGTGACGCTCCGGATGGCGCGCCAGCACTGCTTGATAGTGGTGGAAGGCCTCTTCGAACGCCTGCCGGTTGGGCAGCCCGGTGAGGTTGTCGGTGCGGGCGACCCGCGCCAGCTCGTCGGTGAAGAGGCGCCCCTCGATGCCCACCGCCAACTGCTTGGCAAACAGCCGCAAGATGGCCCTGTCTTCGGACTCCAGCCCTTCGGCGCTCACCATCAGATAGCCAAACAGCACGCCGCTTTGGCTGCCGGGCAGGGTCATGATCTTCCAGAGTGCGTTGTCCCACTGGCATTCGGAGTGTTTGACCTCCTCATCCATCAGTTGAGTCAGTTTCTCCTGCAGGGCATCCCGCAAGGGGGAATCGACCCCCTGGGTCAGGGAGTAGTGGGGCTGGCCATCGCGGCGGATCACCAGTCCCCAGCGGTGGCCAGGATAGAGCTGCGAGAGTTGCAGCAGGGCGGAGCTGGCCAGCTCGGCAATATCGATATCCAGCTGCTGATGCAGACCGAACTGCAACCAGGATTGCAGGATATGGCGGCTACGCTCCTCCCGGCTCAGGGCCGAGCGCAGGGCGGTCGTTTGCGAGGCAACCTCTTGCTCCAGTTCGTCGTTGAAGCCTAGCAGCCGCTGGTTGAAGGCCTCTTTCTCGCTATTGGCCTGCTGCAGCTGTTCATTTTGCTGATAGAGCGCCCGCACCTGATCCGAGATGGTGCTGGCCATCTCCTGCAGCAGCTGGCGCACCTCGTCGTACTCCACAAAGCGCAGCGGCGCCTGCCGTTGCTGGTAATTGCCCTTGCCATAGCTGCGCACCAGCGCGGCCAGCGAGCGCAGCGGTCGGGTGAGCCAGCGGGTGAGCCAGACGCAGCCGATGGCCACCAGCAGCAACATGACGGCGATGCTGACGGTCAGCAGCTGCTGGGATTTATTGAGCTCGCTGACCCTGTCATTGCTGTAGCTGTAGAGGGTGATGGTGGGGGTGATCTCCTGCTCCAGCTGGGGCCAGCCAATGGCCAGGGGCTGCGCCATCTTGCTTGGCTCCCTGTCATCCATGGCGTTGGCGCTCTGGTGAGCCCCTTCGTAAAGACGGTTCTCGCCCTGGGAGATCACCAGATATTCGCTTCCCTTGAGATAGGGTTCCAGCAACTGGGCCATCTGCCGCCAGGGGAGAATGGCCATCACGAAGCCGGAAGGGGTCTGCATCACCCCTGCTCGCTGGTGGTTGCGATAGATAGGGGCCACCAGTGCCAGCCCGCCGCTGCGGTTTTGCTCCATGTCGTCGACCAGCACGGGATCATCGACGGGGAGCAGCAGATGCTTGCCCTGTTTCGCCTCGCGGGTCTTGCCCCAGGCCATCAGCTGCGGCATCAGGTTGCTCGACTCGAGGTGGGAGGCCTGGCCATTGATGTACTCCACCACCAACCCCTTGTCATCGATGAGGTAGGCCGAGGTGAGCAGGCTGTTGGATTTGATAAAGGTGGCCAGCGCCAGCCGGGCATGGCTGGAGAAGAGAAAGTTGTCGAGGGCCTGATGGAGTACCCGATCCTGGCTGAGCTGATTGAGCTGGGTGCCGATCAGCTCACTGCGAAAGCGGGCCTCGCGGGTCATGCTGGTGAGGGCCCGCTCCAGCTGCGACTGCTCGCTCTGGGCGATGATCTGGTGCTGGCGGATCAGCAGCACAGTGCTGGCCAGCAGTGCCGGCAGCAAGGCGACGGTGAACAGGATGATGATGAGGGTCGGGCCGAGCCGAAAGGTGCGATGTTTCATGGTGTTTTGACCTGCCGGTACTGCTGATCGGCCAGCTGCTGCATATAGCGGGCGGTGTCGGCGGCACTGATCCCCTCTTTAAAGCGCTCGAACCCTTTCTCCATCGCTTGCCAGGCGATGGACATGGCGCTGTCGGAGGGCATGGGGGTACTGAGGGTGAACTGTTCCAGCAGCACTTTTTCCTGAGGCGTGGGACGGCGGCTGATGGCGGTAAAAGCCTGCTGATTGACCGGCAGCAGCGCCCCCTGATGATAGATGAACTGCTGAATATCCTGACGCTGGATAAAGGCCATCAATGCCTTGATGACGGGTTTCCTATCCTCATCATCCATCGCCCAGCGGGAGGCTCCCATCACGTAGGCGCCGCTCATGGAGTGCATGGGATGGCTTTGCCAGCGGGGCAGCAGGGCAACGCCCAGCTTATCCCCCATGTTCTTCACCAGATCGTTGAAGGCCCAGTCCCCATTGATGAGGTAGGCGCTCTTGCCCTCATTGAAGCGGGCGAGGGCGGTGTCATAGTCGCACTCGGGATCGACCCACTGTTCGCTGACGACGGTGCGGTAGGCCTCCAGTGCCTGCACCATGGCCGGGCTGTCGAGGGTGATGCGCCCTTCGGTCACCGGCGAGCCGCCAAAGGTGTGTAAAAAGGCGGCGAAGTAGTACATGTCGTGATAGGGCCAGCTGACGGGGTAGACCCCCTTGGCCTTGAGTGCCGGGGTGATAGCTGTCAGTTGCTGCCATTGGGTCACAGGAGTCGAGACCAGCGCCTTGTTGTAAAACAGCATCAGATGGTTGCCCTGCATCATGGGCATGCCCCAGCGTTGCCGATCCAGGGTGACATAACGCAAGGCGCTGGCCATCAGCGCGGGGGAAAACCACTCGGCCGGGAGCGGGGCGAGGGTCATCTGGCGATAGAGGCCGATAAAATCGGAGGGGATTAGCATCAGATCGGGCAGCCCCCTGGCCTGAGCTGCCAGCAGGAGATCCGCCTTGATCTTGCCCGGCTCAATCTGGGTGACTCGTACTCTGTGGTTCCCCTCCTGATTGAAGCGGGCGATCACATCGTCGATCACGTAACCGGCTTGCTGGGAGTGCCACAGCTCCAGTTCAGGCTCCTGAGCCTGCAGGGGGTGGCTCAATGCGAACAGGCAAAGCAGCAAGAGATGATAAAAAGATCGTTTTCTGCTCATGTTATCATCACCGTTATTCCCTGAATTCCAAGGGAAAAATGTAACAAACTACCGGCAAGAACGGTAGGCTCGGGTGTCAACTAATTGACTGAAACAACAAAAAGCCCGGCGCGTGGGCCGGGCTGGGGGATAAATTGCTTATCCGCATATTCTTCGAGGCATCTATTGTGGATGTTGTTTGAGGATGTCGTATATCTCCTCTTTCAGTTTGAGTTTCTGTTTTTTCAGATCTCTCACCTCGGCGCTATAGTCGCTGGCGTGATGCTTTTCCAACTTTCTAATCTCCGCATCCAGGTCGTTGTGCAAGTCAAACTTCTTCTGGAAATGGACATCACTGCTCTTCAGTTTCGAGATGAGTTCTCTGTACTCTGGGAACATGTAATGGAGCCTCCTTGGTTTCGTTTGATTGTGCCTGTAAGACCAAAGCTACCCCTTAGTGCCGGGGATAAATGTGATCCTGATCGGATTTGGGGGCAATGATTTGGGGTATTCGGCGGGATATTTATAATTTGTTGAATCAAAACAAGATAAGTGATTTATCAATCTGAATGGTGAGCCAAACTGTGCGACAAGTCACAACAGGGGCAGTGTTGGCGTGAGGGTGCAGGATCAAAAAAGGGGCCGAGTGGCCCCTTTTTATGGATGCAGGCAACGTTACTCTTTATCTTCGTCCGCCTGCTCTTTTTTCTTTTTCTTCTCGGGTAGCGGCTTGCCATCGCGGTGGATCACCTTGCCCGCTTCAAAGCCAATCTGGGCGGCCAGCTCCTCCAGATCCGCCGACTTGGCCTGATCCCCGATGGCGTATCGATAGTTGGCGATGGAGAGCTTGTCTGCCACCGGCGTGCCCGGGACGATAGGCTCGCGCCAGCCCTGGCCGATGTGAGCCACCAGGGTGCCATTCATCAGCAGCTCGCCAACAATCTCCTGGGTCGGGTTGCCCTTGCCGTAGGTGAGACCCTGTGCGTGCTTCTTGCCGACCAGTGGTTCGTTGCTGGCGGGGATCAGCTTGGTGCGGATCAGCCACTTGGGCTTCTTGGTGTTGCCCACCGCCTTGCCGGTCTGGTACTCGTTGATCTTGATGGTCTTGATCATCTGGGCCATGAAATCCTTGGTCAGCGCCTTCTGGGCTTCGCTGGTTTCATCGATGGCGTGGGGGCCACATACCAGGTCTGGGTGGCTTGAGCCTTGGGAGCGGCAGGGGCAGTTTGCGCCATGGCCAGGGGGCTGAGCAGGATGGCAGCCAGCAAGAGTCCTATCTTCTTCATTGTGATTCCGCTTTTGTTTCAACAAGAATTTTGTTTTGCCAGCGACGACTGCGCCAGCGCCAGAACATGGCCAGACCGCGCACCCACTCGTCGCAGGCCAGCGCCAGCCAGATACCGACCAGTCCATAACCCTGCATGATACCGAGGAAATAGGAGAGTGGCACGGCAATTCCCCACATGGAGAGCAACGCCATGTAGAGGGGGAAACGGGCATCCCCGGTGGCCCGCAGGGCGTTGATCACCACCAGATTGAAGGTGCGGCCGGGCTCGAGGATAAGGCTGATAAGAAACAGTTGCGCCACCTGGGTGATGATGTCGGCATCATCGGTAAAGAGGCTGATGATAGTGCGGCCATTGAGGGCCGCCGCCACGGCGATGACGCAGGTGACCGCCAGCCCCAGCTTGAGGCTTTTGAGCAGCTGCTGATAGGCGCGATCGAACTGTCTTGCTCCCGCCAGATGGCCGATGATGATCTCGTTGCCAAGGCCGATGGAGAGGCCAAACAGCAGGATAAACAGGCAGATCTGGAAGAAGTAGGACTGGGTTGCCAGCGCCTTGTCTCCCAGCAGTCCGACAAAGGCTGTCACCACCATAAACTGCAGCATCCAGGAGAGGTTCTCCCCTGCCGCCGGCAGGCCGATATGGAGCACCTTGCCCAGCATCTCCCGGCTGGGGTGGACGATATCGCGCACCACCAGTCGAATGCCGGTCTTGCGGGCTACCAGCCACACCAGCAGCACCACGCCGACCAGTCGGCCCGCGACCGTGCTGATGGCGACACCGGCGACACCAAGCTGGGGCAGGCCGAACCAGCCGTAGAGCAGCAGCAGGTTGCCGACGAAGGTGATGAGGTTGACGATCAGGGTCACATACATCGCCTGACGGGTGTGGCCGTGAGCGCGCAGGGTCGCCGCCAGACAGAGGGCTGCGGCCTCCGGCAGCAGGCAGAGACCGATGATCTGTAAGTAAAGCGTCCCGTCGCTCATCAGGTGGGCGGGCAGGTTCATCAGCGCCAGCATGGTGCTGGCCCCCGCCATCACGCCAATGGCTGCCACCAGACCGATCAGCAGGTTGAAGCCGATGGCGGTGTGGATCACCACCCGGCTCTTCTCCCGATCGCCCGCTCCCAGATACTGGGTGATCACCACGCTGGTACCTATGCTGACGAAGCTGAACAGGGTGATGGCGAGATCGAACACCTGATTGCCGACCGCCAGCGCCGCCACCCCCTGATAGGAGACGTGACCCACCATGAAGGTATTGAGGGCGCCGGTCAGAAAGTGCAGGGCGAGATCGATAAAGAGCGGCCAGGTCAGCGCAAAGAGCGTGCCCGGGCCTGCGTGGGATTGAGATTGCATGGCATGTCCAACAGCTGTACGGGCACGGGGAAGTGCCCTCTGGGGGCGCATTTAACACCAAGGCCGAGGCCGGTGCAATCCTTGGGCGGGATTGCCCGGCCCGAGGGATCAGGCCAGGGGATCAGGCAGGAGTGGCGCCCGCCTCCTGTTCGCTCGGCAGGGTGAGACGCGCCGAGTCGGGCAGGGCATCATCCTGCGGCCAATTTGAGCGGATGGCATCTGTGGTGCTCTCCACCACCGCATCATCCTTGAACACCGGCTCGCGATAGCAGCGGGTCAGGCGCAGCGCCTGATACATATCCGGGCAGAGGATGATCCCCTCATCGCCCACCCGCACGCCGGCCTGTTTGAGCCAGTGGGTCATCTGGCCGTGGCGACCCGCCATCACCATATGGATGCCGCGCCGTTTCAGCTCCTTGTGCAGCTCCCCCACCATGCTCATCACGCTGATGTCCTGATGGGTGAAGCAGGCCACCGCATCGATCACCAGACACTTGGGATTGCGGGGATCTTGCACCAGCAAGGCCAGCACCCGCCGCTTGAAGTAGGGGGCGTTGAAGTAGGTCAGCGGCGAGTTGAAGCGATAGACCAGAATACCCGGGATCGCCTTAGCCTGTTCGTTGTCCCCCAGGGTGCGCACCACCCCCTCGTCATCCATGCCGAGCAGCTGATCGGTGGGGCGCATCACATTGCGCAGGAACTGGAACAGCCCCAGCAGCACGGCGAGGGTGATCCCCGGGATCACCCCCATGGTGAGCACGCTGATAAAGGTGATCAGCGCCAGCCAGAAGGCGGATCGATCCGAATTGCGCAGCGCCCAGAGACCGCGAAAATCGGTGAGCGACAGGGAGGCCATCACCAGCACCACCCCGAGGGCGGCAGTGGGTATATATTTGAGCGGCGCCGTCAGATAGAAGGTGATGAGGGCGATCACCGCAGCGGCGATGATAGAGACCAGCTGGCTCTTGCCGCCGTTGGCATCGTTGACCGCGGTGCGTGAATCCGCGCCGCTGATGGCAAAGCCTTGCGAGACCGCCGAGGCGAGGTTGGCCATACCGAGGGCGCGAAATTCCTTGTCCGCGTCGATTTCGTAACCGTTTTTGGCTGCAAAGCTGCGAGCGGTCAGCATCATGGAGACGAAGCTCACCATGGCGAGGTTAAGGGCGGGCAGCACCAGCTCCCGCATCAGGCCGGGGGGAAATTCCGGCATCTGGAAGGCGGGCAGGCCGGAGCCCACCGTCCCCAGGGTGGCGATATCAAACTGGCCGAGATTAAAGCCCCACACCAGCGCAGCGGTCACCACCATGGCCACCATGGAGGAGGGCCATGCCGGTTTGTAGCGCTTGGCCAGCAGCAGGGTGAGCAGGGCTACCAGACTCATGGCCAGGGTCGGCAGATGGGTTTGGGTAATATAGGTAGCCCCGCTGGCGATCCGCTCGATGAGGTAACGTTCGCTGAAAGTGAAGCCGAAGATCTTGGAGAGCTGGCCCACCATGATGGTGATGGCCACACCATTGAGCAGCCCCATCAGGATGGGGCGGGAGAGAAAGTCCGCCAGCACCCCCAGCTTGAAGCGGCTGGCAATCAGGCACCAGAAGCCGGTCATGGCGGTCATGGTCATCACCAGTTGCCAGTGACGGGTGGGGTCGCCTGCGGCCAGCGGCGTCACCACGGCGGCAATGACCGCACAGGTGGCGGCATCAGGGCCGACGATCAGCTGGCGGGAGGTGCCGAACAGGGCGTAGACCAGCATGGGCAGGATACAGGAGTAGAGACCGACGATAGCACCCACTCCGGCGAGTTCTGCATAGGCGATGGCGACGGGCAGCGCCACGGCCGCCACCGAGAGTCCGGCGCGAAGATCTGGCATCAACCAGGCGCGCTGGTAATGCAGCAGGGCGGCGAGGCCCGGTAGCCAGCGTTCGAGAGAGAAGAAGTCGCGCATTATTTAACCCATTGAGTTACAACCAGCTTTTCCCCTAGTGTGCCCAAGGTTATCGAAAGATTGCAATCAGGTTATGGCCAGTTTACCTGAAGGTCAGGCCAGATAGCCTGCCAGCGTTTCTCCTTGATGCGCTGGGTAAAAATCTGTTTGTCCTGGCGACATCTGGGGTTGGCACTCACTTGCAGCGACCAGTTGATGGTAAAGCCGTAGGGGGCAAGCCACTCGAACTCGCCATCCCGGGTGAGGCGTACGCCGATGCAGGTGGGCACCTCGACCCAGTGGCTGAGCGCCTCAAGGCTGCTGGCAAACGGCACCACCAGCTGCCGCGTGTGCATGCGAGCCTGATTGCGCACTTCCCACTGCTGATCCGGCAGCCGCTTTGCCAGCCAGGCTTCATGCGCCGTCTCGGCCAGCCCTTGCGGATCGGTTTTATCGAGATAGATAAGGTCGATATCGTTGAGCGGGGTGGGCACCGCCTTGTGGTGAAGGTGATCCCAGATGAGGTTGCGGATAAAGCCTGCTCCCAGCGCCCAGTCGGGCAGATTGAGCTCGGCCGCGGCTTGCAGGCAGGCCATCCGCTGCGGATCGGCCCGCAGCAGGGCTTCTGTTTTGGCTTGGAATTGCTGTTCGAGGGCGGAGTTCAGAGGTTCAGTTGTTGGCATTGCGGCGTAACCAGACATCAATGTAGCGGCAGCTCGGCACTATAGTGAGCCCCTCCGCCTGAGTCCAGTTGAAGAAGGCGCGTGCCAGCTGATCGGCAATCCCCTGCACCCGCAGCTCGGGGGGCACGAAGGTGCTGTAGGCGTCGATGGTCTTGGCATCGAGCCGCCGGTAGCGCAGTCTCGACTCTTTCCCCTCCACCATACAGATGAACTGCTGCTGGTTGGCCTGATGGATGATGTCGCTCATGGTGGGCACCTCTGGCATAAAGTTGGGTCTCTCGGCACAACATAACTGTTAGCCAAGGTATAGAACAGATAATGAGAGCCCGTGGTCAATATCATCTCCCTTTGACAGAGGGCGCATCGATATCGCGATGTAGAGCAAGGTGCCCGATGGTGAGTCGGGCACCGCGTTAGTGTCAGCACAAGAGTGTTGGCAAAGGGGAGGGATCAGACCCAGGCTCGCTCCAGCAGGGTGAGTAACTGCTCACGGTCGGCGTCCTTGCGATTGAACAGCAGGGCACCGTCGTTGACCGCCAGATCGCGGATCTCGGTCAGTAGCGAGCGATCGCTTACCCCTGCCTCGCTCATGGTACGCGGCAGCTTGACCGCTTGCCACAAGGTGTCGCGCAGGGTGCGAATAGCTGTGATGGTCGCCTCCGCCCGCTGATGGGTCGGGGTGGCAGCAAAGCGCTCTGCCCCCACCAGCGGCAACAGCAGCCGGGCCAGCTCGCTATCCACCTCGGGGCGGTTGTAGTCGAGCACGGTGGGCAAAAAGAGGTTCATGCACAGCCCGTGGGGCAGATGGCAGCGGGCTCCCAGACTGTGGCCGAGGGCGTGTACCAGCCCCACCATGGAGTTGGAGAAGGCCATGCCAGCCAGAGTTGAACCTTCCGCCAGTTGCAGCCGCAGTTGCTTGTTTTGCGGGTCGTGGATGATTTGCGGCAGGGCGCTGGCGATCTTCTCCACTGCCATCAGGGCCAGTGCATCGCTCACCGGGTTCTTGGCGGTACCGATAAAGGCCTCGATGGCGTGGGTCATAGCATCCATGGCAGTGGCGGCGGTGATATTGAGGGGCAGCCCCTGGGTCAGGCGCGGGTCGAGCACCGCCAGCTGGGGCAGCAGGAAGGGGGAGGTGAAGGGCACCTTGCGCCCGCTCGCCTCATCCTTGATCACCGCCACCAGCGTCACTTCTGATCCTGTGCCCGCCGTGGTGGGCACCACCGCCAGCGGCTTGAGGGGACGGGTCAGGCAACCGGCGCCCGAGTAGTCGAGCAGATGATTACCCCCCATGGAAGTGAGAATGTTGACTGCCTTGGCGGTGTCGATGACCGAGCCGCCCCCCAGCGCCACCAGACTGTCGCAGTCGAGCTCGCGGTAGCGTTTGGCGATCCGCTCCACCACGGCAGTGGAAGAGTCAGCCGGGATCTCGTCCCAGATGGCGGCGACCGGCAGTTCCCCCTCGGCCAGCACATTGGCCAGCAGGGTGGCAAGGCCGGTGGCATTGACCCCCTTGTCGGTCAGCAGCAGCGGGCGACGGGCACCCAGGCTGGTCAGCTCGCTGGCCAGCTGCTCCAGCGCCTGTTCACCGGCCAGCAGTTTGACCGGGCAGAAGAAATCGTAATAGCGGCTCATTTCAAGGCTCCTTGCGCGTTAGCCGGTCACCAGACCCAGATAGATGTTGCAAGCCCGGCCGATCTTGTTGGTCGGGGCGGGATAGTGGCGCAGCAGAGGCCGCGCGATAAAGGCGGGCAGGATCAGGGACTGCAACTGCTCAAGCCCCCGCACCAGATGCATGGCAACGGTCAGGTCTCCCTCCACCAGCAGCCGGTTTTCGCCAAATGCCTGATTGACCCCGAGTCGAAAACTCAGGGCGCGAAAGGCGATATTGGGATGCTTGAAGCGCACCCGTAGTGGATGGATGGTGGCATGGGGGGCGACTGGCGCGCCGGGATACCAGCGCCCACCCTGCTTGTGCATGTTCATGGCGTAGCCGATGCCGCCCACTTCGAGGCGGATTGCCAACCCGTCCGGCAACGGCGCCAATTCGCGGCGTACCGCCTCATCGGTGCGGGCGGCGCGACAGAGGGTGCGACCCACCACCCAGAGCAGAGTGGTGATCCAGAGGCGGCGGCCAAGGGCTGCCGCAGGTTCAAACATCCGTGTTTGCATGGGGATTGGCTCCTGAGATGGCTGACCAGAAGAGGGCGAACGCACTGGCTTGCCAGTAGTCGTCCTGTCCCAGCTCCGGTTGATCGACAAACAGTGATGCGCAGGCGAGGAACTGGCCCTGACACACCTCCAGCAACAGTGGCGCGGGGGCCTGCATCAGCTCGCCGCTGGCCTGCCCCTTTGCCAGCAGTGCAGGCAGAAAGCGCAGGGCATCGTTCAGGATCTGGCTGCGGGCCGGTCTGGCCAGCAACGGAGAGTGAAAGAAGCCCAGCACAAATTTGAGCTCATTGGGGTTAGCCTGCATCCACTCCATCGCCAGTTGCCAGTAGTGGCGGGTCTGGTCGTACAGCGGCAGGGTGGGATCTGCTTCATGGATGGCGCTCCCCATCCGGGTCTTTACATCCTGATAGAGGGCGAGGATCAGCGCCTCCTTGCTCGGAAAGTGGTGGAACAGAGTGCCGTTGGCCACCCCGGCCGCCTTGGCGATTCGGGCGGTGGCGGCCCCCTGCAGGCCATCTTCGGCGCAGAGGGCGAGGGCGGCATCCAGGATCTGGCGGCGCTTGTCGGTCATGGTTTGTGGCTGCGGGATAGCCTGGTTCATGGTCATCTCCATCAGCGCAGGAAGAAGGCCATCATCAGCTTCTGGATCCAGCTGTGGTAGGGCGGATGGATCAGGGAGCCGGTGGTGAACTTGCCGCGGGTCAGCACGGTTTTCGCCTTGGAGAAGGTGAGGAACCCCTCGTGGCCGTGGTAGTGGCCCATGCCGGAGGCGCCGATGCCGCCAAACGGCACATCGTCGGCCGCCACCTGAAACAGGCTCTCGTTGATCGCCATGCCGCCGGAGTGGGTCTCCCGGGTCACTCGCGCCTGCAACTCGGGATCGAAGCTCATCAGATAGAGGGCCAGCGGGCGGGGCCGCTCAGCCACATAGGCGAGTGCCTCCTCCAGGGTGTCGTAGGGGATGAGCGGCAGCAGCGGCCCGAAGATCTCCTGCTGCATCACCTGACACTGACCCGGCACCCCGGTCAGCAGGTGGGGCACCAGCAGGCGACGCTGGTCGTCGCGGGCCGGGTTGCCACAGGGGTGGAGCTGGGCACCCGCCTGCTCGGCTTCATCGAGCCAGCTGACGAGACGTTGATACTGGCGGTCGTTGATGATGGCGCCGTAGTCGGCACTATTGAGCCCCTGCGGGTAGAGCTTGCTGAAGTGGCGGCGATAGGCGGCGATAAAGTTATCCACCTCGCTGCGGGGCAGCAGCACATAGTCGGGGGCGACGCAGATCTGTCCGGCGTTGAGGCTCTTGCCGAAGATCATCCGCTCGACCGCGGTGGCGACCGGCATGTCGGGGGCGATGAGACAAGGGCTCTTGCCACCCAGCTCAAGGGTGAGGGGGGTGAGCTGGGGCGCGGCGGCGGCCATCACCAGCTTGCCTACCATGGTAGAGCCGGTAAAGAGCAGGTGATCGAACGGCAGTGAGCTGAACGCCGCCGCCATCTGGGCATCTCCTTCGATGATGGCGATCTCGTTTTCGTCAAACACGCTGGTGAGCATGGTGCGCAGCACGGCGTTGGTATGGGGAGTGAACTCGGAGAGTTTCAGCATCGCCCGGTTGCCCGCCGCGATGGCGGTGATGAGGGGGCCAAGGCTCAGCATCACCGGAAAGTTCCACGGCACGATAATGCCGACCACCCCGAGCGGCTGGAAGTGCACCTCTACTTTGGCGGGAGCCAGCAGCAGGCCGGTGTGACGGCGGTGGGGCTGCATCCAGCGCTTGAGCCGCTTCTGGGTGTAGTTGATCTGCATGATGCAGGGCAGCACATCGGCGATCAGGCTGTCGTAGTGGCTGCGCTGGCCATAATCTGCCGCCAGCGCCTTGCACAGCTGCCCCTTGTGGGCGAGCAACGCCTGTTTGAGTTTGGTCAGCTGCGCCCGGCGCTCGGCCAGGGTAGGCATGGGATGAGCCAGACTCGCCCGCTTGAGCCGTGCCAGCTGATCCGGCAGGGACAATTTGATGGCGAGGATATCCTCAGGAGTGTGTTGAAGCTGCGCCGCACCCATGTTGTTCTCCGCATGAAAAATGACCGACTGATTAGTCGGTCTAAATCTAGCTGTTTGTTACCGGAATGTAAAGCTGGCAAGCTGTCTGCCGTTCACCACGAGCCAGACGCAAGAGAGAACTGTGTGTCTCCCCACACTTTTGTGGTTTGCTCGTTGGTGACTTATCTAATAAGGGGTAGTTTTTGGCTATTAACCTACACGGAGAGAGCACTATGACCAGGGAACTGAACAGCTTGTTGGCCCGGCTTGAAGATGTGGTTGAGCGGATGCCGGATTGCTTCAACACCTACGAATTCGCCCAGAAGCTGGCATTGCAATATCAGCCGGAATTCTTTGCCGCGGGCCACTCTCTGGCCGAGCACGAGGGCAAGGTACTGCGGGTGCTGCACCAGAAGATCGCCGAGGCGCTGGCAGGCAGCGAGATGGTGATTGAAGGGGCACTGCTCCCCTGCGTCACTCCCTGGGGGGAGAAGGCGACCTCACCGCGTTGGCATCGCAAGCACTGAGGGGCGTAGTCAGGCAGATCACTGCCAGATAGCAGATAACGAACAACGATAAAGGGCGCGGCGCTGGCAACAGGGCCACGCCGTTTTTTGTGCAGATTGTCGCCAGCAGCGCCCCCGCTGTCGGGAGCAAAGGCCCGGTCTGTGATCCCATGCTGGGATACGGGGCCGTCAGCCGGGTAGACTCTCCCTTTTGTCGCAGGGTTTGTCACCGTAGGAATTTCTCATGACCCATAAAATCATTCTGGATACCGACCCGGGTATCGACGATGCCATGGCCATCCTGTTTGCCGAGGCCCACCCCGCCATTGAGCTGCTCGCCATCACCACAGTTTTTGGTAACGCCACCATCGACAATGGCACCCGCAACGCCCTCTGGCTCAAGCAGAAGTACGGCATGAAGGCGGATGTGGCCAAAGGCGCGGCTGCCCCGCTGCTGCGCGAGCCGGTTGGCCCCACCACCATAGTCCACGGCCCGAGCGGCTTTGGCGACATGGAGGCGGGGGAGGTGACTATCGCTCCGGATCCCCGCCCCGCCTGGCAGTACATAGTCGAGGCGGTGAAAGCTGCGCCGGGGGAGATCACCCTGGTCACTATCGGCCCGCTGACCAATCTGGCGCTGGCGCTACAACAGGCGCCCGAGATTGTCTCGCTGGTGAAACAGGTGGTAGTGATGGGCGGCGCCTTTGGCGTCAACGGCCATCGCGGCAACGTCACCCCCTATGCCGAAGCCAATATCCACGACGATCCCGATGCCGCCGACCGGGTCTTTACCGCCGACTGGCCTGTGGTGATCATCGGGCTGGATGTGACCCAGCAGAGCTTCTTCAGCAGCGCCTATCTGGATGAACTCAGGGACAAGGCGGGGGAGCCGGGCCGCTTCCTGTGGGATGTCAGCCGCTTCTACCTGCGCTTCTACTCCGAGAAGCTGGGGCTCTCCGGTTGCCACGTTCACGATCCGTCCGCCATCGCCTATGTGATTGATCCGACCCTCTTTACCCTGCGCGAGGGGCCGGTGCGGGTGATCACCAGCGGCCCAGCCATCGGCCACACCCTGCAAAAGTTCGATGGCAAACGCCACTCCCACGATGACTGGGCAGCCTATCGTTCGCAGCAGGTCGGGGTAGCGGTGCGCGATGAAGCCTTGCTGGCGCTCTATCGCGAGACGCTGGTGGGCTGGGGCAAGGATTGCTGAGCAAAGAGGCGCTATTGCGCTGACGCGGGGGCTGTGATCGGCGCCAAACAATCGGAGCGCACGGCCGCTTATACTGCCTTATATCAAGAGCTTGGGAGGGATGAAGATGGCCTGGATTTCCTTGATAGTGGCGATTGCGCTGATCTGGTGGTTGATGAAGCTGGGGCGTGGCGCCCTGTTCGAGATCCGTCTTGCACCCGGCAAGGTAGTGGTCAAGCAGGGCAAGGTGTCACCCGCCTTTATTGAGCATACCAAGCAGATCCTGCGCCACGACACGGTGCGCGGTCGCATTGTGGGGCAGCGTGATGGCGATGGCGTGAAGCTGATCTTCTCCCGCTCCATCCCCGAGCCGGTGGCCCAGCGTTTTCGCAATATCTTCCCCTATGGCGATTACCGCCAGCCAACGGCGCCGCTGCCGGGGCCCAAATCCCGCAAGGGATAAGCACCGGAACGTGGTTCATCAATAGCAAACGGGCCTCCAGTGGAGGCCCGTTTTTTATGGCACTTGGCCAAGAGAGAGCTGACAGCCCTTACTCCTTGCCGTGCAGCTCGCGCTGGGCCTTGACCGCCGCCACCTTGACGGCGGTGCCTTCATTGCCCCAGGAGGCGCGCAGGGTGTTGACCAGCTCGGCGAGCCGCTCGTCATCCATGGTCCAGCCATAACCCGGCATGTGGTAACCCAGATGGCCGTGGGTGACCGGGGTCTCGGCGCCGTGCAGCAACACGTTGATCAGGCTCGACGGATCGCTCGCCAGCACGGTGCGGTTGTTGACCAGCGAGGGGATGACGTGGTCATTGCCCTGGCCGTTGACCCCGTGACAGGTGGAGCAGTACATGGCGTAGTCCGCCTTGCCGCTGGCACTGGCGTAGGCGCGGGCCCCTTTCTCCACCACCGGTTCATCTTTCAGATCGGTGAGATAGGTGGCGATGCTTGCCAGATCGGCGTCGCTGAAATACTGGCTGCTGTGAGTGATCACTTCCCCCATGGGGCCCGCGACCGCTTCATGCTGGCTGCGGCCGGTTTTCAGCAGGTCGATCAGCGCCTGCTTGCTGTAACGGCTGCCGCGAATGTCGGGGGCATACCAGCCATCCAGCGCGGCACCGCTCAGGTAGACGGGATCCGCCTCGGTCAGCGCTTTCTCCTGCATCCCCAATCCGCGTGGGGTGTGGCAGCTGCCGCAGTGACCGGCACCCTGCACCAGATAGGCGCCGCGGTTCCACTCTTCGCTCTTGCCCGCCACCGGGGTGAAGCGGCTGTCATCGTGATAGACCCAGTTCCAGCCCATCAGCGGCCAGCGCATGTTGAGGGGCCAGGGGATGTCACTTTCCTTGTTGGCGATGGCTAGCGGCTGTACCTCCTTCATCAGATAGTGATAGAGATCTTCGAGATCCTTATCGCTCATCTTGGCGTAGGCGGTGTAGGGCATGGCCGGATAGAGGCGATGGCCATCGCGGGCCACCCCTTCACGCATTACCTTGATGAACTCCGGCAGGCTGTAGTTGCCGATACCGTGGGTCTTGTCCGGGGTGATGTTGGTGGCAAATACGGTGCCGATGGGGGTCGGGAACCCTTTGCCGCCCGCCAGCGGCTTGCTGGTCTCGCTGGTGTGACAGGCGGCGCAATCGCCGAGCTTGGCCACGTATTCCCCCGCAGACATGGCGGGGGCTGCGTTGGCGGCAAGGGCGGGCAGGGCCAGCAGCAGGGCGCTGGTGGTCAGTGACAGGGCGCGGCTCATTGGGCACCTCCCTTGCTCATGGCAACCAGCTCGTTGACGGCGCGCCACGCTTCGTCGATGGCGGCGTGGGCGTAGGGGCTCCAGCCTGCATCCGAGTTGGCGATGGTGATGTTGCCGATCGGCTGGCGACCCAGTTCAATCCATTTTTCGCACTGTGCTTCGTCATCAAACAGGGTGTTGGTGACATAGGAGTAGCCGTGAGACCAGCGGTTGACCGTGATGGCGAGGATATCCTGCTCATGGTTGAAACCGGCGCTGCCGAGCATCCCCTGCAACTGCTCGCGGATCATCTGTTCATGCTGCTCGAACGGCATGCCGAGGATCATGGCGCGCCCCTTGCGGGACTGTTCGCGGGCCGACAGACCGCTGCCCGGCAGGGTCGGCACATAGACCATGTGCAGGCACATCGGCTGATCCGGGCTCTTGGGATGCTCGTAGCCACCCATGCTGACCGGATAGTCGAGCTTGACCCGGCTATAGGGTGCGGCCGGGGAGTAGACCTCGTGTACCCCCAGCTTGACGAAGGCTTGCCAGTTCTTGATCACCACCTTGGTGTAGACCAGCGGCGCCTTGACATTTTGGCGCAGCGCCTCCTTCTGGGGCTCCGGCATCTCGGGCACCATGTAGGGGATCATCATGTTGTAGCCAGCCATGATCGACTGCTTGGCCCGCACCCGGTGCAGTTTCCCCTCCTTGATGTAGGTGACATCCACTGCCAGCTTGCCGTCGGCGAGGCGCACGTTTTTGGCCTGCAACGCCGTGCTGCCAAGGCGCAGTTGCACCTTGTGCTCAGGCAGGTCGAGCTTGCTGTAGTCAAACTTGGCCAGCACCACATCCTGCATGGTGTGACCCAGCGCCACCTGCGGAATGAGCTTGCGCACCATCAGGCGGGTGAGACCGGCGTTGCCATCGGGGAAGTGGAAGATGTAGGGATCGTCCAGCTCCGCCTGCTCCTCGGCATCCAGCGGTGTCAGATTGAGGCCGTCGAACCCCGGCAAGGCGCAGAGTCGCGCATCGGCGCAGGCGGTGGCGTCGATGCCGACCGCCTGGAAGTCGTTGGTGCGCTGCTGGAAGTAAGTGATCGCCCGCTCGCTGAGACCCACTTTATCGCGCAGGAAGGTGGTGTAGCTGTTGCGAGTCACCCACTCATCCTGCTGCTCGCGGGTCATGCCGCTCAGGTAGTCGATCTTCGCTTCGTGCAGGGCCAACAGGGCGGCCTTGTCGGCATCATCGAGGGGGAAGTCACCGATAAACTCTGCCAGTGGCCGGCCGTTCAGGCGATCGCGGGGGATATCGTCCGCCACGTTGTGGCCCGGATCCCCGCTCACTATCTTGTTGACGCCAAAGTGCTTCTCGTCGAAATAGACGCCGCGGCTCAGCCCCAGATCCGGATAGAAGGTCTGCTGGAAACCGGCGGCCAGCTCGTCGATGTTGACCTCCAGCGCCTTGAGCAGACCGAGCGCAACCGGGCTGTAGACCGAACGCGGTGATTGCAGGGATTCACTGCCGCCGTAACCCAGACGCAGGCCATCGGGGGTGGTGAACTCGTTGCGCTTGGCGTGGCCGCCGAAGTCATCGTGGTTGTCGAGTAGCAGGATCTTCTTATCCGCGCCGAGCAGTTGCTGATAGAAGCAGGCAGCGGCCAGACCGCTGATACCGGCGCCGACGATCACCAGATCGTACTCCCCCTCAAGGGGAATATTGGCAAAGTCATACTGCTTGCCGTCACGGGCGATACTGTGGGCCGGTTCGAAAGAGCCCGGGTGGTTGCCGCGCAGGCCGGTGAGGGCGGGCGGGTAGGCCAGGGTTTTATCCGCCAGCGTGCTGCCGCCTTCGGCAGCCTTGAGCAGATTGATGGGAGCGACGCCTGCCGCAATGGTGATGGCAACGCCGTTGAGAAAATCTCTGCGTGTAATACTCATGGCTATCCCTGTGTTAGGAGAAGTAATGAATAAGTGGATTCATTATGGGAGGGAGACACAGATCCTGTTCAGGATTGGGCGCCGAATCTACCGCTATCCTCACGCTGAGTCCATACGATTGCTAATGGATTATTAAGCACCATTTTCCTGCTTGTGACGAGAGTGATGCGCTGATGGGGGGGATTTGCCCTGTTGCAGGGCAAATTATCTTCCGGCTCAGTCGGTCAATGATTGCCGCAGCTGATTAGTTTGGGAGGCGTTCGGGCATCATTGTCGACTCGGGGGGATGATCGCGCTAAGCTCTTAACTACTTGTTTTATCGACTCTCTTTTTATTCATAGGCATAAAGGCCACTCAGGAGGCGTAATGAACTGGTATATCTCGGTCCTCAAGCAATATGCGGTATTCAGCGGGCGGGCCCGTCGCACCGAATACTGGATGTTCGTGCTGTGCAACGTCATCGTTATGCTGCTGCTCGGCATGGTGGACAAGCTGATTGGCGGCGACAAGGAGCTGGTAAGCTCCATCTATTCGCTGGCGGTGCTGCTGCCCTCGCTGGCGGTGGCCGCCCGTCGTCTGCACGATACCGACCGCAGCGCTTGGTGGCTGCTGCTCGGGCTTATCCCCATTATCGGCACCCTGGTGCTTATCTACTTTATGGTCTGCAATGGCCAGCAGGGGCCAAACCGCTTCGGTGACGATCCCAAAGCGACCCCCTCGCAGGGCTTTATCGTCAGCTAACGGGCGTGGCTTGGCCAATCATCGGTCAATAAAAGAGAGGGAGGCATCACGCCTCCCTCTCTTTTTCGTGTTGATGGTCGATCAACGCTCGATCAGCGGTGCTGATCGGTAGCTCCACATGCCGTAGGTGCGCAGGGCATCGCGGTAGATGCCGAGCAGCTCGCTCTCGCTCGGGGTGGCCAGCTCCTCGAGAGGCTTGTCGGGGTAGCTGACGCTCGCCACCTTGATGTTGGCCGGACCAATCTGGTCGCAGGCGATTTCCAGCACCGTCTGGCCGCGACGTACATGGCTGGCGGAGCTTACCAGCACCGCATAGTCAATCTGGTGGCGGGCGAGGGCATAGGCGCTGTAGAGGGCGTTATCCACCGTGCTGGTGGCGTAGTTCTCTTCAATCAGGCGGCTGCGGTCGATGCCGTGGTTGGCCAGCCAGTCAGCCATCAGCTTACCCTCGGTCTGGCGGTTCTGGGGCACGCCGCCGGTCAGGATGATCAGCGCTTCCGGGTCGGCTTTGGCCAGCTCAAGGGTGGTTTGCAGACGGCCCAGCAGGATCTTGTCCATGCTGCCGTCGGGATTGAGAGCGTAGCCCAGGGTGACGATGGCGCGCTTGCCCTCCCTGCTGGCCTTGACCTGATCCTCGGTCAGTTCGGTTTGCAGCGGGGCGGCGGTGATCCGCTGCACCCGGGCGATGATCTCCTCCAGATCGGCGGCGCGGCCGCCGTTGCGATCCGCCACTTTCGCCAGATAGCTGCGGGAAGCCTCCTTGTTACCCTTCACCAGCTGCCAGATGGCGAGATAGCTGTTGATGTCGAGATCATCGGGGGCGACGGCCTGCGCCTGCTCCAGCAAGGTGATGGCGCGGCTCAGGTTGCCGTTGTAGATCTGGGCGTTGGCCGCCGAGATGAGCAGGTCGGTGCGGTAGGGTTCAAGCTGGTAGGCGGCCAGCAGCCGCTCGGTCACCAGCTCCATATTGCTCGGCATCTTGGCGGTAAAACCGGCGTGGGAGATTTTGGCTGGCGACTTGTAGATTTGCAGCGCTTCGCCGAGCAGCATGTCCACCGCCTGCCGTTTGCTGACCAGAGTATTGAGGTCATGCTCCATCTGCATTGAGCTCTCGGCCGCTTGCAGGGCGAGGGGCGAGAGCGCCAGCAGGCCGCCGAGGGTGAGGGCAAGAAGGGTCTGTTTCATCAAAAGGTCCTCTGTCGGGCTGAATCGCGCCGTTGCGCAGCGGCTTGCGGGCCGATGCGACGAGGCAAATGTGCGTCAATTCAGTCTGTTAGTGCCAAAGAGGGGGCAATATAGCAGCTAACGGCGTGGCAAACTGTGAGTCGGGGCGGGTCGTCGGGTGATGCCACACCTAGTGACCGCAAAAATGGCCGCAACAGTGGCCGCAACGGGTCAGCAGCCATCTGAAAAGGACAGGGGGAGCGTGACTCCCCCTCCCTCTGTTGCGATGCAAGACAGATGGGGTGTCAATCCATCTGTTGGCGAGTGTTCGCAGTCAGTTCCACATCGGGGAGATGCGGGCTTCCAGCGTCTCTTGCTGCTCTTCGGGCATATCGCTGAAGAAGTTGAGCTGGGTTTGCTCCTCTACCTCACGTACCGAGACCCGGTAGTCGGCGATCTGGCTGATGTGCACCTCTTCCTGCGGCATGATAAAGGCGATGGCCTGCAGTCTGGCCGGGTCCATCACGATCTTGTAGTAGGCGCTCGGGATCGCCACACCCTGACCGATGGACTCTTCAGAGCCGGTAAAGATGGGGCCGGTGATCACCTGCACATCCTTGCGGGAGACCGCCCACTTGTTCACCTTGTCCTCCAGCACGCGCCACGCCTTCTGGTTGAGCACCCCGACCTGCGGTGTCATGTTGCTCAGCAGGAAGCTCTCTTTCATGGTGTTTTTGTTCGATTTCATGTCTCCCGCCGGGGCCTGATGGCCACGATCGTAGCCCGAGCCCTTGTAGTCGGAGAGGGTGGCGCGGTAGGCGACCGGGATCTCCTTGTCCTCGGCGAAGGCATCCTTGCGCGGCACAGTGCCCTGTGCGCTCTGGGCGGTCATCCGGTAGGAGACCCAGTCCGCCACCTTGTAGTCGTAGTTGTAGCCGACGGCATACCCTTCACGACAGAGCTTCTGATCCGATTCGGAGGGGAGGCCAAAGCGCACGTGGTCGCCACACGCCCAGTGGGCGGCCAGCAAGGGGGTAGTCGTGAGGGTGAGGGTAACAGCCAGAACCAATTTATTGATTTTTATCATTTTTGTGATGCTCCAGTTTAGTAGGCGGAGCCATTTGACATGAGATCTGACCAGCGCTTCAATTGCTGTTTTTTTACACGTCACCGTTCTGTGACGGCTCGCCAAGATCCGTGATGTGACAGGTTAATATGTTTTAAATCAGTGGCTTGGTCGGTGGGATGATGTGCGGTTGCTCGGCAGGCAACGAAAAGGGGCCCGTGATGGGCCCCTTGTACTGGTTGGTCTGACTGCTATCAGGCGGCGTTGGCCTTGTTGCCCAGCGTGCGGGCCAACAGTGCTTCCGGATTGTGAATCGCCTCTTTGGTTTTCACATCGATGACCTCGATATCGGTGAAGCGCTCGCGGTTCTTGATTGCCACGTCGTGGGCGAAGATGACGCAGCGGGCGTTGGCGACATCCTTGGCGGTAATGCGGTTGATGATGCCGTTGGCGCCCTGGGTCTCGACCTTGATCTTGACCCCCTGCTGGGCAGCGGCCTTCTGCAGGCTCTTTGCTGCGAGGAAGGTGTGGGCCACGCCAGACGGGCAGGCAGTGATGGCCAGTACGTCTGCTTCTCCTTCCGCTTCAATGATCTCGAAGCTGGTTTGGGTGGTGGTCACGTCATCTTCTTCGCTCACCGGCTTTTTCAGCAGGTTGACGATGATGGCAGTGGTCAGGGCGCCGAGGATGGTACCCAGGATGTAGCCCATCTTGCCTTCAACAACCGGCAGGACAATCCAGCCACCCCAGGGGGCGTGGTTGATACTGTGCATCATAAAGCCGGTGATGTTGCCGACGATGCCGCCTGCGACGATGGCTGGGATGACACGCATGGGGTCCGCGGCGGCAAACGGGATTGCACCTTCGCTGATACCGATCATGCCCATGATGGCGGCCGCTTTGCCGGATTCACGCTCCTCTTTCTTGTAACGCTTCGGAGACATCAGGGTAGCCAGCGCCATACCGAGCGGCGGCACACAGATGGCGATACCGACGCCGCCCATCAGCCAGGGCTGGGTGTTGACCTGAGTCTGGGCAAACAGGGTAGCAACTTTGTTGACTGGGCCGCCCATATCGAAGGCGGTCATACCACCGAGAATGGCCCCCAGCATCACTTTACCTGAGCCCGCCATGCTGGAGAGCCAGTGGTTCATCCCTTCCATCATGGCGGCGATCGGGGCACCTATGCCCCACATCACGATGCCACACACCAGGAAGGTACCGATCAGCGGATAGATGAAGATGGAACCAAGGGAGGTCATGGAGTCAGGCAGCTTGATCCGTTTGAGCTGATTGACCACGAAACCTGCGATAAAGCCCACCAGAATGGCGCCGAGGAAACCGGTTTGATAGTGCTGAACGGCAATCCAGGAGCCGATCATGCCCGGGGCCAGGCCCGGCTTGTCAGCCAGCGAGTAGGCGATGTAGCCACCCAGCACGGCGGTAAACAGGGTCAGACCGGCGATACCCATAGTCGCCATGTCTTTGAGGAAGCCCGCTTCCGGCACGGCGCCCTTGCCGCTCATCATCACCGACAGTGACAGCAGCACACCGCCCGCCACGATGAAAGGGATCATGTGGGAAGTACCAAACAGCAGGTGCTGCTTCATGGTATTGAGGCGATCCTTGAAGGTGCGCTCTTCGGGTTCAGCCGGTGCAGTGGCAGCCGGTGTGGCGGCTGGGGCCGGTTTTTGCACTTTCGGGCCTTGCTTGAGCAGGGTCAGCGCCTGCTCTGTGGTGGTGGCCGCCTTCATCTGCTCGATAAAGCCCGGTTCCAGCAGACGGGTGGAGAGCTCGGCCAGCACTTCGATGTGGTGGTTGGCGCCGCCATCCGGGGAGGCGATCATGAAGATCAGTTGAGTTGGCTTGCCATCTTCGGCGCCGTACTCGATACCCTGACGGCTGACACCGATGGCAATGGCCGGACGACTGACCGCCTTGCTCTTGGCATGGGGCAGGGCGACACCCTGCTCGAAGCCGGTGCAGTCCAGCTGCTCGCGGGCCCAGATATCCTTGACGAATTGCTGTTGATCAGACACGGCGCCATCGCGCGCCAGCATCTGTGCCATCTCGTCGAACAGAGCCTCCTTGCTGGTGGCCTTCAACTCCAGGCAGATGAGTCTGCCGTTGGTCATGGTGGGTAACATCTCACTCTCCTTCCCTGTAAGGGCTAAGTCATGCGTTGCGAATTGGGCTCATTATTGCCCTCAAGGGTAGGGTTGGACAGGCGATGAATGTAGCAATAACTGGATTTTTGTTGCATGGTTTTGCTGGTGTGATCCAGCTCGCAAAGTGTTGATCTTTAACTCAATAGTGGTTTTTGTTTAATTAATGGCAGGATGTGACAGCGGTCAAGATATGACAGAAAAACCCTTGTAATGGGATTTACAGCCATTTTTTGCGGTTTATTGCCCGATTTAAGGCATATTTGAGAAAAACGGGTTAATGGTTGAACCTGGGCTTCCCACTGGAAAATAAAATGGCCCAGCGCTGATTGGATTTTATCAATCCATCTGGCGTGGGCCGTCGGGTATCACAAAGTGACATTTTCGGATTGCGTGCTGAATGTCACCTCAATGCTATCGATCGTTACTTTTGTGGCGGGGTATCGCCCATCACGAAGTGGAGGTTGCCCCCCGGTATAAACTCCTTGTGCTCGAAGAAGAGACCATCCTTGAGCGGTTTGCCATTGATGGTGACCGACTGGACATAGCGGTTCTTGGCGCTGTTGTTATCGGCGATGATGGTGAAGGTTCCCCCCTTGACCGGGATGGTCGCTTTGGCAAATAGCGGGCGGCCAATGGTGTAAACGGGATCTGCCGCATTCACCTGATAGAAGCCAAGTGCTGACATCACATACCAGGCAGACATGGAGCCCACATCCTCGTTGCCTATGATGCCTGCCGGGGTGTTCGAGTACATGGTGTCGAGGATGTAGTCGACCGTCTCCTGAGTTTTCCACGGCTCCGATGTCCAGTTGTAGAGGTAGGGGATATGGTGGGAGGGTTCATTCCCGAAGGCCACCTGACCCATCATCCCGGTCATGTCAGCGGTCTCCGACCCCTGACTCTCGGCGGCAAAGGTGGCGTCCAGATTCTGCTTGAAGGCCTCTTCTCCGCCCATCGCGGTTTTCAGACCCTTGATGTCATGGGGCACAAACCAGGTCCACTGCCAGGCGTTGCCCTCGGTATAGTTGCCGGTCTCATGTTCGGTGCCATAGGGATCAAACGGCGTCATGAAGGCGCCATCGATCATCACCGGACGCATGAAACCGGTCACCCCGTACTGGGCGTATTCGGCCGCATTGTGGTCGAAGTAGCGCTGATAGCCGTTAGAACGGGCCAGATAGCGCGCTTCGGCCGCCGGGTTGCCGGCCGCCTTGGCGATCCGGGCGATGGCCCAGTCATAGAAGGCGTTCTCCAGACCGTAGGAGACCGACTCGAGGGTGTAGTCAGCGAAGACGGGCTGACCGTCGATCCGCTGCACTGCCGGGGCAAAGCCGTTCTTTTCGATGTAATCGATGTGGTTGGTCAGGGTCTTGTCCAGCACCGCCTTGTCCCACTCGGTCGCCAGCATGGGGTAGTTGGTATAGGTGGAGGAGTCGATTGCGGCCGTGAGCGCCAGATTTTTCTCCTGCGCAGTGAAGGCATCGGGGTATTTGGTGATGGCGTCGGCAATCACCACCACCGCCGGATAGCCCACCATGGTGCCTGTCTCATCCCCCAGATGCTCCCACTTGGGCAGCAGGCCGCTCTCCAGATACTTCTGGAGCAGGTTCTTGGCATACTGCACGGCGCGGGTGGGTTCGGTGATGGTTTTAAGCGGGTGCAGCGCTCGCTGGGTGTCCCACAGTGAGTAGACCGAGAAGTTGGGCTGATCTTCGCTTGCCTGGCCATAGTGGATGGAGTAGCTGCCTTCCCCCTTGGCCTGCGCCCCTTTGCCCATGCCGCGGTAGTTGCCATCCACATCCTGATGGACGATGGGGGCGATCTTGGTGTGGTAGAGGGCGGTGTAGAAGATCTCGTTTTGCTCCTTGCTGCCCCCCTCGATGGTGAAATTGAGGGCGTTGGCCCACTTCTCGCGGGCGTTGGCGCGGGCCTCGTCAAACGAAACATCCCCTTCGGCCTGGTAGTTGTTCCATGCGCCGGTGGCATCGACCGCCGATAGGGCAACTTTGGCGTTCAGTTGGGCTGAGCCGCCCTCTTCAAATTCGACGTAAGCGGTGACATCCGCTTTGGATTTGGCCTTGTGCTCGGCGCTCAAGCCCTCTACCGGCACACCACCAGCGAGGATGTAGACCCCTTTGATCTTCTTGTCGAAGGTCGCATGGAAGAAGATCTTCTGGTTTTTCGCCCAGCCGGAGAAGTGAGTCGCATCTCGCTCGCCGGTGATGGTGTAGCCATCTTCGCTGACGGTGAGTTTGTTGCGCAGCGAACTCGATCCCCAGTCGCTGTTGAGGATCGAGTTCAAATCGATCTTCAGCCGTTGGGGTTGCCCCTGCGGATAGGTGTAGCGGTGAAAGCCCACCCGCTCGGAGGCGGTCAGCTCGGCCTTGATGCCATTCTCGGCGATGCGCACCGCATAGTAGCCAGGCTCGGCCTGCTCGGATTTTTTGTCCATTTTGACCGAGATGGCTTTGCGGTAATCATCGCTTTGCTCGATGTATTTGGATTTATCTTCGGTAAAGGGCAGGAACAGAATATCCCCCAGCCCCCCCATGCCGGTGCCTGAGAGGTGGGTGTGGGAAAATCCGAACAGGGTATCTTTGTCAAAGTGATAGCCGGAGGAGGAGTGCCAGCCGAGCAACTCGGTATCCGGCGAGAGTTGCACCATGCCCTCCGGTACCACAGGGCCGGGAAAGGTGTGACCGTTAAAGCCAGTGCCAACGAATGGGTTCACATATTGCAACACATTGGTTGGCGTTGGCTTTTGATCGTCGTTATTGTCGCTGCTGTTATCTGAATCGCAGCCGGATAACATGGCTACCGTGCTGGTCAGGGCAATGGCCAGAATATTTTTCTTGAACATATTGAGCGGCTCCATCGGGTAGAGGGTGAGCAGTCATGATCTATTTTTATGAGACCGGAGCGATCCCTGAGCAATATTGGTGCTCGATGGCATTGATCCCGGCGAGCACTATTATTCCCATGCCATCTGTTTCATCGACAGAGTAAAAAAGTGTCATTCACTAGACTTTTGTGGCAAGGCGCGCTGTTTGTGATCCGGGTATCATGTAATTGCGTGCGGTATATTTTTGAACATTTTTGTTAGTGAACAAAAAAGAGGCCCAAAGGAAGCTTTGGGCCTGAACATATATTGATAGTGCATGATGGTTATTTATTATCTGAGCGGATCGGTTTTTGCGCCGTCATGATAAATTTCAGTTCACCACCGGCACGAATATCGCTGTGATTGAACGTCAGGTTTTCCCCCAATGGTTTGCCATTGATGGTGACCGATTCCACATAGATATTTTGGGTGCCATTGTTTTCGGCGATCACGGTGAATTTTCCGCCATCGATATCCATGATCACCTTGTCAAACAGTGGCAGACCTATGGTGTAGACCGGGAGCCCCGGCGTGACCTGATAGAAGCCCAGCGCACTCATGATGTACCAGGCGGACATTTGCCCCACATCCTCATTGCCAATCAGCCCTGTGGTGGTCGGGTGGAAGAAGCTGCGCACCGCCTGATCCACATACTCCTGGGTTTTCCACGGCTCCTTGGTCCAGTTATAGAGATAGGGAACATGGTGATCCGGTTCGTTCCCCATCACGAACTGCCCGATATAGCCGGTCATATCCCCTTGCGAGGTATCAGCGTTGGAGTTGGCGGTGAAGAGGGCATCCAGATTCTTCCGGAATCCCTCCTCGCCCCCCATCACCTCTTTGAGCCCCTCGATATCGTGGGGAACAAACCAGCTCCACTGCCAGGTGTTGCCTTCGGTAAAGTCCTGCCCCCTGTGCTCGGCCCGATAGGGCCAGAAGATGTCATAACGGCTGCTGTCGTTGGTGTCACAGTTTTGTGGTGGTGTAACGGGATTGCCGTTTTTATCGATGGCGCAGGAGGGGTAATTGTTGACCCAGCTGCCATCGTAATTTTTGGGGCGCATAAAGCCGGTCGCGCCATATTTGCCATATTGCGCCGGGTTGTAGTCAAAATAGGCGCGCCAGGTAGTCGCCCGGGCCAGATAGCGGTTCTCGGCGGATTTGTCGCCAGCCAGTCGGGCCAGCTGGGCGATGCACCAGTCATAGTAGGCATTCTCGACACCGTACGAGACGGACTCGTTGACCAGTTCATCGTACTTGTCCTGCGCCATGCCGCCCTCTTCCGGCTTGAGTTTGACGTTGGCGGGGACATAGCCGTGCTGCTCGGCATACTGGCCGTGACGGGTCATCACGGTGAAGCGCTTGTCGCCGTTCCAGGGATCCTGATAGGGCACCCAGCTTTTGGTCAGCGCGAGGTCAAAGTTGGCGGAGACATTGGCCGCCTGCAGCGCCAGCTTTATCTCTTCCTGTGTGAATGCATCCGGGTATTTGACGATGACGTCGGCGATGATGGAGACCGCCGGGTAGCCGACCATCTCGCCGGTATAGTCGGAGTGCAGCTCCCATTTGGGCATGATGCCGCCGGTTTTATATTTGTTGAGCAGGTCGTGCACATAGTCGATGGCGCGCTCTTTTTCGATGATGGTCTTCAGCGGGTGGGCGGCGCGGAAGGTGTCCCACATGGAGTAGACCGAGTAGTTGGTAAAGCCCGGTTTGGCTTGATGCACCTTGCCATCCATCCCGCGATAGTGGCCATCCACATCCTGATAGACGAAGGGGGCGATGTAGGTGCGATATAGCGAGGTATAAAACATCGTCTTGTCGGCATCGCTGCCACCCTCCAGGGTGAACTTATTGAGCACTTTCGCCCATGCCTGCTTGTTCTCCTGCACCACCTGATCGAAGCGGTAGTCATGTTCATCGGCGCGCAGGTTGGCCATGGCCCCCTCAATGCCGGTGCCCGAGATGGCCATCTTCATGGTGATGGGCCGTTCCCCTTTGGCAAAGTTGAGCTGGGTCACCACATCCCGTACCCGGGGTCTGGTTTCGCCATACCCGATGTAATCGGCCAACCCCACCTCGGTGTCGCTGCTCAATTTGCCATCGACATAGAGGGTCTGATCCACAAACGGCTCGGAAAACTCGGCATAGAAAAAGACCGTTTGCCACTGCCCCCACTCGTTGCTGGTTCTGGCCCCGGCAATTGCGTTGTCGCTCACCCGCTTGTAGTAAATGTTGCGAGAGTGGTTACCGTACTGCTCCAGCAGCTCGTGCTGCAGATCAAGCTGGACTTTGCGATCTTCACCCGCCGGATAGCTGTAACGGTGGAAGGCGACCCGCTGGGTGGCGGTGAGTTCGGCCCTGATGCCGGTCTCTACCAGATCTGCTTTGTAATAACCCACCTCCGACAGTTCGCTCGTCTTGTTGATGGTGACCGGGTCGGTATTGCTGCCGGTGTAGGGCAGGAAGGCAAAATCATTGAGATCTCCCTTGCCTGCCCCTGAAATATGGGTACTGCTGAAGCCGGAGAGTTTGGCCAGATGATGGTGATAGTCGGAAGGAGATCCTTTGCCATTCCAGTTGGCCGGGTTCCAGTTGTCCGGGCCCGGCTGGATCATGCCTTCCGGCATGACGGGGGCCGGATTGACATTGCCCAAGCCATCGGTGCCGATCAGGGGATCAACGTATTGCAGCACCTGCAGGGGGTTGTCGGGGCGCTCATTGTCGGTAGTGGTCTCATCGTTTGCGTTGCAGCCATAAAGACCAAGCAGGGTGGTCACCACGATGGCCAGGGTGTGGGGTTTGAACATCATTGCTCCTGAGTGCCGAAAATGAAAGAGCAGCAAACTTGGTGGCTTGCCGCTTGCAAAGTTACGGGGTCGGTTTCTGATTGGTCATCACAAAGCGCAGCTCACCACCGGGACGGATCTCGCTGTGGGCGAAGGTGTTGTACTGGTTGAGTGGCTTTCCATTGATGGTGACCTCTTTGACATAGAGGTTGTCCGGGCTGTTGTTCTGCGCTACCACGTTGAACTGACCGTCGGGCAGGTTGATGGTGACCTTGTCGAAGATGGGACGACCGATGGTGTAGGTCGGGTCGCCCGGGGAGATTTGATAGAAGCCCATGGCACTCATGATGTACCAGGCCGACATCTGGCCGACGTCTTCATTGCCGATCAGGCCATCCGGGGTGGTTTTGTAGAACTCCTTATAGACCCGGTCGAGGTACACCTGTGCTTTCCAGGGCTGGGCGGTGCGATTGTAGAGATAGATGACGTGGTGGGAGGGCTCGTTGCCATGAATGTACTGCCCGATGTAACCGGTCATGTCCTGATGTGCTTCGCCCCCGTTGGGGTCGGCATTGAACAGGTTGTCGAGCTTGTCGTTCAGTCCCTGCTGGCCACCCATGATCTCGGTCAGCTTGTCGAGATCCTGCATGAAGGACCACTGCCACTGCCAGGCGTTGCCCTCGGTGTAGTAGAAGGCATCCGACTTGTAGGGATCGAAATCGGCTGGCGCGTATTTCAGGGCGCACGGGTCACCGTTTTTCAGCTCGGTCGGTACGAAGAAGCCTTTGCCATCGGCATTGCCAGCCTGGGGATCCCAATGTTTGAGCGAGTTGTAGGATCGTGCCTTGAACTCCTGATAGGTGGTCATGTCGCCCGCGGCTTTCGCCATCTCGGCGATGGTCCAGTCGTAGAAAGAGAACTCCAGCGAGTAGGAGACCGAGTTCCAGTTGGGATAACGGACGCACTGCTCTTTCTCGTGATAGCTGAGCTGACCGGCCATCAGCGAGCTCAGGATGTCGTCATGGATCTGCGGGTAATCGGCAGGCCGGTAGTGGGCCGATTTGACCGAGGCTTCCAGTGCCTCTTGCGCATCGATCAGCCCCTTGGTCACCGCATCGGCAAGGATGGCCGCCGAGGGGTAGCCAATCATGGTGCCGGTTTCCGAGCCGTGGCCTTCCCATTTGGGCAGTAGGCCGAACTCCACGTTGGATTTGCGGATCAGATCCTTGGCGTAGAGAGTCGCCTGTGGCGGGTCCATGATGGTCCACATGGGGTGAACGGCGCGGAAGGTATCCCAAGTCGAGTAGATGGAGTAGTTGGGGGTATCGCCAGGTTGCAGGGTGCGCAGGGTGCCTTGCATATCAAGATACTTGCCATCCACATCGTAGAGCTCGATAGGGGCGATCATCATGTGGTAGAGGGCTGTGTAGAAGTTGGTCTTCTCGGTCTCCGTCCCCCCTTCAGTTTTGAGTGTTGTCAGCTTTTCGGCCCACGCGTATTCGGCGTCTGACTTCACCTTGGCAAAGTCAAAGGTGGGGGCTTCCGCCTCCAGATTCTTCTGTGCTCCTTGCCAGCTCACCGCCGAGATACCGACCCGGATCTCGAGCGGTTGGTCACCCTGGCCAAAATTGAGGTAGGCGGTCAGGTCATCCCCTTGATAGACGCTGTTGGGGCGCATCTCCCGGGTGGGCATCTTGTCCTGCTCGCCCAGCATGGCCCTGGCCACAGGTTGGTTGAATTTGGCGTAGAAGAAGATGTTCTGGCCCTGATGGTTCTGTCCCTGGAACCAGCCAGTGGAGGTTTTTCGGCCACGCAGGGTGTACTCATCCACCACTTCGATTTTGTTTTTCAGCGATTGGCCGTTGTTGTTGAGCAGAGTGTGGCCCAGATCGAATTTCACATTGCGATCCGCTCCTTTGGCGAAGGTGTAACGGTGCAAACCGACCCGTTTGGTGGTGGTCAGCTCAACTTCAATCTCCCCCTTGTTCAGTCTGGTTTGGTAATAACCGGCGCTGGCGTGTTCATTGGTTTTGTCAAAGGCGTTTATTTGGACGTCGGCCATCTCGGCGTAGGGCAGTACCAGAATGTCGCCCAGATCGGTGGCGCCGGTGCCGGAGAGATGGGTATGGGAGAAGCCGTAGAGCGGAACATCGGTTGCGACGATCTCGCCCGTGAGGTAATTGGAAGAGTCCCAGTAGCCGGAGGCTGAGTGCCAGGGGTTGAGTCCGCTCTCATGATCGGTGTTGGAGCCAATAAAGGTATCCGGCGAGAGCTGCACCATGCCGGCAGGGCGGGTGACACCGGGGAACGTGTGGCCTGATGCGGCGGTGCCTATCATGGGGTCAACGTATTTCAGTACCGACAGATCGACAACTGGAGTTACCGGTTTCTCGATAGCGGTAGACTCGCTCTCACTGTTGCAACCGGCGATGCCACCGGTCAGCGCGGCAATCACCGCAAGAGAAAGAAGATTGCACTTGAACATGGTCATTCCATTTTTGAGTGGTGATGGGGGAGGAAGCCCTCCCCCGAACAGGTGATTAACGGGAGCCGGCAGGCAGGTCGCCTTCGTGCAGGAAGGTGCCGATACCTTGCGCGGGCGGCAGATCTTCCGGCTGGCTGGCCCAGTTCTGATTGGGGCTATCGCCCATCACGAATTCAAGCTTGCCACCACTCAGAATTTCCTCATGGGTGAGGTAGCTGCGATTGAACTCGCTGCCATTGAGGCGAGCGGACTGGATGTAGATGTTGTCGCGGCTGACATTCTGGGCCGTGACGGTGAACTGCTTGCCAGCGCCCACATCGAGCGAGGCGGTTTCAAACATGGGGGTGCCAATCTCGTAGATGCCGGAGGAGGCATTGACCGGGAAGAAGCCCAGCGCGCGGAACACGAACCAGGCAGAGAGGGTGCCAAAGTCATCGTTGCCACAGATGCCGTCAGGGGTGTTCTTGTAGCAGACGTTGGTGGCTGCCACGATGGCGGCCTGTCCCTTCCAGGGCTGTCCTACGTAGTTGTAGAGGTAGGGCACATGGATATCGGGCTCGTTGCCCTGCACATGCTGTCCCACGTTGCCGGTGTTGAATACCGGGAACTGGTTGTCGCCAGCGTTGCGATCCGGATAGGTGCTCCAATACTCGTCCAGCCGTTTGGCAAACAGTTCGCCCCGTTTGGCCTGAGGATTCTGGGTCTGGTCGAACCGGGTCATCAGATCGACCAGGCCATGAATGTCATGTTGAACGCTGAAGGCGTATTGCCAGCCGTTGGACTCGGCGAATGACCAGTTGAACATGTCGGGGCGCCAATCCTTGCCCACTGCCCGGCCGGTTTTCGGGTCTACCCAACCGGCATCAATGAAGTTGCCAGCGTAGTCGCGGGCCTTGAACCACCCCTTGTACTGCTTGCCACCAAAGTCAAACTGCGCCTGCCAGTTCTTGGATCGATCGGCAAACTCCTGATAGCGTGGGTCACTTCCGCCAAATACTGTCTTGATCGATTGGGCGATCGCCCAGTCATTCATGGAGTACTCCAGCGAGTAGGAGGAGGTCCAGGCATCTTTGAAGGGGGAGTGCGATTCCCAGTCATTGCCCGGCGGAGTGTCATGCAACTGGGCAGGCACATAGCCTTGCTGCTCGTACTCCTTGATCCAGGCGACCCCCTGGCTGGTGGCTGCGCGGGCGTCGGTGATCATGGCGGTCACCAGTCGCTCCTTGATCTCCTGACGTTCCGCATCGCTGAAGCCCAGCGCGATCATCCGTCTGTCCAGAGAGCCTTTGGAGAGCACGTCGTGGATCACCGGCGTGGAGTGCATCCCCATCATCATGCCGGTCTCGTTACCCTTGAAGGTCCACTCCGGCAATCTGCCCTTGCGCAGGTTGCCCAGATCGTCCATCCACTCCTCCTCGGCGTAGGAGAGCATGGAGAGCACCACATCGGCGAGGCGATCCGGCTCCAGCAGTGACGAGAGGGGTTGTACTGCGCGGTAGGTGTCCCACAGGGAGAAGGTGTCGTAACGGGTAAAGTCCGCTTTGCCATCCCGGTTGGCATCGGCGGTGCGAACCGACTCCTTGAGGGTATCGATCTGCTCGCCCCACGGTGTGTTGCCATCCGGATAGGCGTTGCGCCCCTGATGCACCTGACGGTAACGCCCGTCCAGATCAGAGTGAATGGTTTGGCCAAGATAGGTGTGATAGAGCGCGGTATAGAAGGTCTGTTTGTACTCCTCATCCCCACTGACCCGGATCTTGCCCAGCTCCTTTTCCCATTTTTGGGTCGCAGCCTGACGGGCATCGTCAAATGACATATTGGCCACTTCGGTCATGTTGAGTGAGGCGCCAGCGTTGCCATCCCGGCCGATCTCGACGTTGGATAGCGCGACTTTTGCCTCGACGGTCAAACCGGCTTGCGCGGTATCGAATTCAACATAGGCACGCGCGTACTGATATTTGCCACGGGTTTCGTTGCCGATTTCGGTGATGCCTTCCGGCAGATCCAGATAGCGGTTTTGGTCTTTGTCAAAGTAGGCGAAGCGGATGTTTTTGATGGGCTGGTCGAACTCCATCACGAAGAACTCTTTCTGGCTGGGGGCCCAGCCGTCAGAGAAGCGATGGCCCTCGATCCGGTTGTGGGTTTTGTCCCATTTCAGATAGGAGTCGGAGGTGTAGTCCCAGTTGACCTTGAAGCCGAGGTTGACCACGATTTCCGATTTTTTATCTTGCGGGAAGGTGTAGCGATGAACACCCACTCGATCCGAGGCGGTCAGCTCGGCCTTGATCCCGTAATCCTTCAGATTGACCTTGTAGTAGCCCGCCGTTGCCTCTTCATCCTTGTGGCTGTAGCGGGAGGCTTCCAGATTCAGTGAGGCCGACCCCTCGTTCAGCATGAAATTGGAGCGTGAGTTGATCGGCATCACCAGAATATCGTTGAGATCTCCAGCTCCAGCCCCCGAGAGGTGAGTGTGGGAAAACCCGGCGAGGCGGTTGTCGTGGTAGTAATAGCCGGAGATATATTCCCAGCCATTGGCCCCATTATTGGGCGACAGTTGCACCATGCCATGCGGGGTCGTGGCGCCGGGATAGGTGTTGCCCAAATTACCTGTGCCGATGAACGGATTGACGTAACGGGAGATGTTAGTCTCTTTATTGTTATCGACAGCGGAATCCGAGTCATTTTGACAACCGGATATACCAATCAGGCCAGCCAGTACGGCACACGCGAGCAGGGAACGTTTCAGTTTCATATTTGTCGCCACAGGTTAATGAAAGTAGGGTATCGAACGTATCAAAACAGATAATGCAGAATGCCGGGCCGGCCAATGAATATCTGCCTGATGAGATAGCCATCTGCATGTATTACCCCGACTGTCACTGGATATAGAGGGTGTCGGGGGGAATATCAGCCAGATAAAATGGATCGTGAAAACAATCTGGCCATACAGGCGGAAAAATAAATGTGCAGGAAAATAACAGGCACCCATAGCCTGATTTAAAAAATCGCCCCTTACACTTATGAAATAAGTGGCTGAGCTGTGTTACATCTGGAATATATAAATGCGCTTAAATGTTTTTCCTGCTGCCTGTAAATTAACGGTTTCTATTATTTCGTTGATTAATATCCTGGGACAGAGGAAAAAAATGGCATTAACTGGATTTTTATGACGTGTGGGGAAGGGTGTGAGCTGGCTCGCATAACCGCAGGGTGGCGTGACCACGGAGGCTAAATGATATTAATCATTATAAGTCAGCGTGTTATTCTGCGACATTGAGTTAAATGACCGATTTTGTGAGTCGTACCAGGCTCCACATGGTCAGATGAGCTGAAAAAAGGGCCCTGCAGGGCCCTTTGAACAGAGGGTGATGAGCCGATGGCCCACCAGGATCAGCGGTTGCTGGCGCGGGCAAAACGCCCTTCAGCCGTCACGTGATAATCGCCGGTGCTGGCGGGTACAAATGCAGATTGCCCTATGGTCAGTGTCAGACGCTCGCCATCCTGGCCAATGAGGGTGATGGGCCCATCGATGGCGAACAGGATCTCGGCATTGCCGGTGGTGAGGGCATGTTCGCCTGCGCCATATACGCTGAAGGTGAAGTCCGGTACCGGCACGTCGAAGTGCTGTACTGTGCCTTCCATGCGAGGGGTGAGCAGGATCTGGTCGTCCGGTTTGGCGACACAGCGGGTGCAGGCCAGCAGCTCCGGCACATCCATGTATTTGGGGGTCAGACCGGCACGCAGCACGTTGTCGGAGTTGGCCATGATCTCTAGACCAGTGCCGTGGATGTAGGCGTGGGGGGTCTGGGCATCGAGGAACATCGCCTGACCCGGCTCAAGTGTTACCACGTTGAGCAGCAATGGCGAGAAGAGCCCCACATCCCCCGGGTACTGGTTGGCCAGCTTGCTGATGGTGGCGAAAGTCTCTTCATCCTGATGGGCGGCGGCATAGGCCAGCAGGCCAGCCAGCGCCTCGTCCTTGCGATCACCGCTGAGGATCAGCAATTGGTGGAAGAAGTGCTGCAGGCCAGCTTCATCCTGTGACTGGCGCAGCACCGCGGTCAGGTCGACCAGTGCGGGCAGCGCCATGCGATCGAACAGGACCAGGATGGCCGGGATGGCGCGAAAGCCGTTCATCGCCTGATAGCGGGTGAGGGCAAAGACCAGCTCCGGCTTGTGGTTCGGATCCTTGTAGTTGCGGTTGCTCGCCTTGATATCGATGCCGGCGGCCTCTTCTCTGGCAAAACCGGCTTCGGCCTGTGCCTTGCTCGGGTGCACCTGAATGGAGAGCGCCTGCTCGGCGCAGAGCACCTTGAACAGGAAGGGGAGTGAGCCGAAACGAGCCTGGGTAGCTTCGCCCAACATGGCGACGGGGTTGGCGTCAATCAGGCTGGAAAGCTTCACGGTCTCGCCTGCCAGGGTCACTTCGGAGCAGCCATTGGGGTGAGCGCCCATCCACAGTTCAGCTTGTGGTTTGCCTTCGGGATTTTTGATGCCAAACAGCGTGGTCAGGGAATCACGACTGCCCCAGACATAATCCTGGATCGGGTTGCACATTAGAAAAAACGGCGGGTAGCTCATGGATGGCTCCTTGTATCAGAACGATTTTTTGGAAATTTCAGTCTGGCGCGGACTATAGCATGGCAGGGGCAGCGCACCGCAATCGGTTGCTCTCTGCATCTTGATCAGGATCATTCATGAGTATCATCTTTACCCAGCTGTTGGACGGCTTTCTAAGTGAGGGGGGCGGCTTTGAGAAGGTGTTGTTTGCCTCTGACAAAGGGGTGCCTCCCTGCTTCAGTTATCAGGTCAATTTTCCGCGTCTCGAGCTGGTCTTCAGCGGCCACTATCTCAACCAGATCTGGTCCCCGGAAGGGGATGTGCAGTCGGTACAGATGGGGCCACGGGAGGCGATGTACATTCCCCCCAACGGCTGGAACAAGCCGGATTGGGACAATGATTGTTCCGTGCTCAGCCTGTTGTTCGGCAAGCGTCAGATAGGGTTCAGTCTGGTGAGCAAGCACAAGGGAGACACCGGCTTCTTCGATGTGCAGAAGCACAGTATTCAGGCCGGTGCCGGACGGGCGCTCGATCATATACTGCTCTCGCTCAACACCCTTGCGCAGGAGCCGATAAGGGCACCGATGGACAATCACCTGCTGCAGGCGCTGCTCAGTTACTCACGGCAGTTGCTGGTGGAGTCGGAGAACGGTCGTCCTCGTGGCTCCGATCTTTTTCACGGCATCTGCATCTACATTCAGGAAAATTTCCACCGCCCCATCAGTCGCGAATGCATCGCCGCCCGCTTCAATCTCTCCCCAAGCCATCTCTCACGCCTGTTCCGCCAGCAGGGGCACATGCGGCTGGCGGACTACATCAGCTGGGTGCGGCTGGAGCGGGCCAAGTTCATGCTGAAAAAGTATCGCTTCCGTCTCGAAGAGGTCGCCAATCGCTGCGGGTTTACCGACGTGAACTACTTCTGCCGGGTGTTCAAACAGAAGAGCGGTTTGACCCCTTCCCAGTATCGTTCCCTGAGTCAGCCGCAGGCGGTGGCCAGCGAGCTGGAGGGATAACTGGGCTGGGTCGGAGAGGCGTGGTGACGGCGCACTGGCGGGTGGCTACCTCTTTGGTCTGACATGCTTTCTTGTCGTTTTATTATGAAAATGAATGGGCTAAGATGGCCGCGCGCAACAAACAAGTTGATAACAAACGGAAGTTAGGAGATGCCGATGGAAAGCAAAGTAGTAATCCCGACCCAGGGTCAGAAAATCACAGTCGATGCCAACGGCAAGCTGCAGGTTCCCAACCATCCGATCATTCCGTTTATTGAAGGGGATGGCATCGGTGTTGACGTAACCCCGGCCATGTTGAATGTGGTGAATGCTGCGGTCGAGAAAGCCTACAAGGGCGAGCGCAAGATCGCCTGGATGGAGATCTATACCGGCGAGAAATCGACTCATGTCTATGGCGAAGGTGCCTGGCTGCCGGCCGAAACCCTGGATTTCATTCGTGAATATTGCGTGGCCATCAAGGGCCCGCTGACTACTCCGGTCGGTGGCGGTATTCGCTCCCTCAACGTAGCCCTGCGTCAGGAGCTGGATCTCTACATCTGCCTGCGCCCGGTGCGTTACTACGACGGCACCCCGAGCCCGGTGAAACGTCCTGATCTGACCGACATGGTGATCTTCCGCGAAAACGCCGAAGACATCTACGCCGGTATCGAGTGGAAGGCCGACAGCGCCGAAGCGAACAAGGTGATCGCCTTCCTGCAAAACGAGATGGGCGTGAAGAAAATTCGCTTCCCCGAGTCCTGCGGTATCGGCATCAAGCCGATGTCCAAGGCGGGTACCGAGCGTCTGGTGCGTGCCGCCATCGAGTATGCCATCGACAACGATCGCGACTCCGTGACCCTGGTGCACAAGGGCAACATCATGAAGTTCACCGAAGGTGCCTTCAAGGATTGGGGCTATGCTCTGGCTCAGAACGAGTACGGTGCCCAGCTGATCGACGGCGGCCCCTGGTGCTCCTTCAAGAACCCGAAAACCGGCAAGACCATCGTCATCAAGGATGTCATCGCCGATGCCTTCTTGCAGCAGATCCTGCTGCGTCCGGCCGAGTATGATGTCATCGCCTGTATGAACCTCAACGGCGACTACATCTCCGACGCGCTGGCCGCTCAGGTAGGCGGTATCGGTATCGCGCCGGGTGCCAACATCGGTGACGGCGTGGCCCTGTTCGAAGCGACCCACGGTACTGCGCCGAAGTATGCCGGTCAGGACAAGGTCAACCCGGGCTCCCTGATCCTCTCCGCCGAGATGATGCTGCGCCACATGGGCTGGGTCGAAGCGGCCGATCTCATCATCAAGGGGATGGAAGCGGCGATCCGCAACAAGACCGTCACCTATGACTTCGAGCGTCTGATGGAAGGGGCCACCCTGCGCTCCTGCTCCCAGTTTGCTCAGGACATGATCGACCAGATGTAATCTGCTGCTTGCCAGAAACGCAAAACCGGCGCCATGTGCGCCGGTTTTTTTATCGCGAAAGAGTGAAGGGGCTTATTGCGCCTGCTCTACGTGTTGCTGATAGCGTTGCTGCCATTTGCTGGTTTCTGCTTCATCACCCTGGGCCTTCCAGAAGGCGCAGATGGTGTTGGCAAGTTCCGAAGCCATCGCGTGATCTCCGTCACGTCGGCTCATCAGATAATCTCCCAGCCAGCTTTGATATTGTTTCATTACCCGATCTCCTTATCTCATGTGCCCTTGAGGGTGCCCACCGTGACGGGAGCCTGTCGGCTCATCCTGGGGGGAACATCATCAGGCATGATGGTGCAAAGTCACGACCCGGGCAGAGAGCCCGATGGGCAATCTGGCGGCGAACGTGACGCGAGATGTCAAAAAATGAGCGCCATTTTAGCACAAACTGACCAACTTGGGGAAATTGTCGCCATGGATTGCGACAGAACTGCCCCATCTCCTTGTTCCCAAAACAGAAAACCCGCCGTGATGGCGGGTTGATTTGCAGATAAAAGTGGCAAAACAGCTAGATCTTGGCGCTGGCCAGGTACTTTGCCATCTCTTCGGCGGGCACCATGCCACCGCCGGTGGCCCACACCAGATGGGTGGCCTGTGCCATGGTTGCGGCATCGCAACCGCGCCCGGTGAGCCACTCGGGATTGGCAGCCACCCGCCACGGGCCGGCCATACCTGCCAGAGCGGAGGGTTCGAGTGTGGTCTGCTCATCGCGCGCCAGCAGCCCCAGCAGGTCATACATCTCCTGATCGCTCAGGGTGTAGAAGCCATCGAGCAGTCGTTCCATGGCGCGGCCGACGAAGCCGGAGGCGCGACCTACCGCGAGGCCGTCGGCTGCGGTGAGGTTATCGATGCCCATATCCTGCACCGCAATGGCATCGTGCAATCCGGTGTGGACCCCCAGCAACATGCAGGGGGAGTGAGTGGGCTCGGCGAAGAAGCAGTGAACGTTATCCCCGAACGCGAGCTTGAGACCAAAGGCCACCCCGCCCGGGCCGCCACCGACGCCGCAGGGCAGGTAGACAAACAGCGGGTGGTCGGCATCCACCTTGATACCCATCTGGTCGAACTGCTTTTTCACCCGCTCGCCCGCCACCGAGTAGCCGAGGAACAGGGTGCGGGAGTTCTCGTCATCGATAAAGAAACAGTTGGGATCGCGCTCGGCCTCTTTGCGCCCCTGTTCCACCGCAACTCCATAATCTTCGGCATATTCGACAACGATGGCGCCATGTTCACGCAGTTTGCGTTTCTTCCACTCCCGCGCGTCGGCAGACATGTGGACGGTGACGGTAAAGCCGAGCTTGGCGCTCATGATGCCGATGGACATGCCAAGGTTGCCGGTGGAGCCTACCGCGATGCTGTACTGGCTGAAGAACTGGCGAAACTCGTCGCTGAACAGTTTGCGGTAGTCATCCTCTTCCCGCAGCAGACCAGCCTTGATCGCCAACTGTTCGGCGTGAGTCAGCACCTCGTAGATACCACCTCGCGCCTTGATGGAGCCGGAGATGGGCAGGTGGCTATCTTTTTTCAGCAGCAGTCGACCGGTGACCTCGACCCCGTAGCGCTGGTTGAGCGTAGCCTGCATCGCCGGAATAGCGGCGATGTCGGACTCCAGAATGCCGTTGCTGGTGCGGGTCTCGGGGAAGGCTTCGCACATGTAGGGGGCGAAGCGGGTCAAGCGGGCGGAAGCGTCCACAACATTGTTGTTATCGAGCCCCACATAGGGCAGACCGGCAGCCAGAGTGGTGGTGTTGGGGTTGAACCAGGTGACTGGCTCAAGCGCGATCAGGGATTGCACCAGTGGAAATTGCGCTGTGAGCTGTTGGACGTCGATGTTTTTCATAGTGTTCTCGGTCTTGTTACACGATAAAGGAGAGCAGGAAAGTACCGGCCAGCGCCATCAGGGAGGCGACCAAGGTGGCGGTGGTGTAGTACTTGAGCGTTTCGTTCAGGGTGGCACCGCAATACTGCTTGACCAGCCAGAACAGAGAGTCGGTCACCATGGTGCAGCCAATGGCACCGGAGCCGATGGCCAGGGTCATGATCTCCGGGCTGATATCCGGGTAGTGCACCATGATGGGGGAGACGATGGCGGTGGCGCCCATCATGGCGACGGTGGCGGAGCCCACGGCGGCGTGCAGCACGATGGCCACCAGCCAGGCCAGTAGAATGGGGGGCATATCCAGCTGGGAGAGGATAGTAGCCAGACTATCGCCCAGCCCGCTTGCCTTGAGCACGCCGTTGAAGGCGCCGCCTGCCCCGATAATGAGCAGGATATTGGCGATGGAGGAGAAGCACTCCTCGGTCTTGTTGAGCAGCCCTTCCATCTTCATCTGCTGGCGGATCCCCAGCACGTAGTAGGCGGTGAAGGCGGCGATAAACATGGCGGTGATGGGGTTGCCGATAAACTCCAGCACGGTGTAGAGGTGGCTGGCGTGCTCCATATTGAGCTCGGCGACCGTCTTGGCCAGCATCAGCAGGATGGGCAGCAGCACGGTAAAGAGCGAGGCGCTTAAGGTCGGGAGAGTTGCCTCATCGCGCGCCTTGATGTCGGCAAAGGCATCGGGTACCTCCTTGAACGGAATCCGGTTGCCCAGCAGTTTCAGGAACAGGGGGCCGCCGATAAGCGAGGCAAAGAGGCCGACCGCCAGACCATAGACGATGACAGAACCCACATCGGTGCCCAGCTGATTGGTGACATAGAGGGCAGCAGGGTGCGGCGGTGCGATGCAGTGCACGGCCATCAGGGCGGTGCAGAGCGGAATGGCCAGGGTCAGCAGCGAGGTGTTGGTCTTGCGGGCGATGGAGAAGGCCAGCGGGATCAGCAGCACCACGCCGACCTCGACAAAGAGGGTGATGCCGCACACCAGACCCACCAGCACCATGATGACATCCGGCGAGAGCCAGCGGCATCTCTGCAGGGCGAGGCCGATGCGCTCAGCCGCGCCAGACACCTCCATCATCTTGCCGAGTATGGTGCCAAGGCCGATGACGGCGGCGAGAAAGCCGAGCGTGCCACCAATGCCCGCTTCCATGGCATTGACCATGTTGACTGGGTTCATCCCCATCAGGGTGCCCACATAGAAGCTTGCCAGCAGCAGGGCAAGGAAAGGATGCACCTTGCCCTTCACTATGGTGACCACGATAAGAACGATGCTACTTAGCAAGGTAGCGATGACCCATACCTCTGAACTCATACTGCGCCTCGACATCTGTTGTGTGTGATTGTTTATGCGCTATTGAATGAAAATGAGGCGGGGCTGACAAATGATGAAATCGATCACTTGGGTGAGCTGAGGTGATGCAAAGGCGCTACATTGGTCACAATTTATCTAAATCACACTCTTTGGGTCTTTTGACTTCATCCTGAAGGTGGCCTGTGGGTGTATCATCGGTGGCCATTGCGAAGAGGGGGATGAATGTATAACGGGGATAATTACATATCGCGCAACAAGCTGCTGAGTGGCTACCAGCTGGCCAAGCTGCACACCTTCGAGGCGGCCGCCCGCCACGGATCCTTTGCCATGGCAGCTGATGAGCTGTCGCTGAGCCCCAGTGCCGTGAGTCACCGGATCAGCGCGCTGGAAGAGGAGCTGGGGTTCAAGCTCTTTGAGCGTTTTCACCGCAAGGTGGTACTGACGGCGGATGGGCAGCGGGTGTTCTGGGCGCTCAAATCTTCGCTGGAGTTCATCAATCAGGAGATCCTGGAGATCAAGAATCAGGAACTATCCGGTACCCTGACCATCTATTCGCGTCCCTCCATCGCCCAGTGCTGGCTGGTGCCCAGGTTGGCGGATTTCTCCCGCCAGCATCCGCAGATCGAGCTCAATATCATCACCGGCAACGAGAACATCAACCTGCATGGTTATGGCATCGATTTGACCCTCTATTTCGATGAGAAGAGCCCGGAGCGGCTTGCCATCCACCCGCTGATGGATGAGTTCATGCTGCCGGTCTGCAGCCCGGAATATGCCGAGCAGCACGGGCTTGTCGGTAATCCCGCCAACTTGTCTTTGTGCCGTCTGCTTCATGATCGGCAGGCATGGGGATTTGACTCGGATACCGATGAATGGAGCTGCTGGGCTCGCCACGCCGGGGTCAGCCTCGAGGCATGCCAGCTGAGCATGGGTTTTGATCGCTCGGATCTCGCCATCACCGCCGCCATGAATCACGTCGGGATCGCCATGGGGCGCAAGAATCTGGTGAGCAAGCGACTGGCACGCAACGAGCTGGTGGCCCCTTTTGCCGGGCTCGAGGTCAAGTGCGAGCAGCGTTATTACATGGCGACCCTGCCCAATCGGGCGTGTCCCAAGATCCAGGCCTTTATCGACTGGGCGCAGGAAATGGCTGCCGAGATGGAATGAACAGAGGCCGGTGCGCAAGAGCAAAATGAAGATGGTAAAGCGCGAGTGAACGAAGGTAGCGGTTTAACGTAGCGGGAAAATTGGGGGAGAGGGGTTGGCTGATGGTGGTTGGTCGCGAGTGGCCTTGCTGCCAACCGTGGCTGGCAGCAAGGCAACGGTCGGGATCAGGTGGTCTTTTCCAGATGGTTCTGATAAATCTGCTGCCACTTGTCCAGTTCGTTTTCATCACCCTGCTGCTGCCAGAACTCGCAGATGGAACTCGCCATCTCGCATGCCATGGCGTGGTCACCGTCACGGCGACTCATCAGGTATTGCCCCAGCCAGCTTTGATACTGTTTCATTGCACGATCTCCTTATCTATTTAACCCTTGATACTGCAGCTGTGGGACACCCGTCGGCAGTGTCGCGCCACACTCCACTTTCGCCGCGCGTTGCTTGTTATCGCCTCGCTTGTTGTCAATTAGGACAGAGAGCGTATGAGAAAAAGGCGAAAGTGTTAAAAATTGGCCACCACCTTATCACAAAATGGTGTGATATGCAGGCTTTGGGGCCAATTGAGTTATAAGCGCGGGTTGTGTGTCCCGACATCGCGACAGGGATTGACGGAGAGTATCGGCACGCAACTTGTGCCGCAAGCAGGCGTTTGAGCGATTACTGGGTCACCCGACGTGCCTGCCAGTAGCGACTGTTCCAGTAGACGTTGTCGAGGCGGGAGCGGATCACTCCCTTGCTGGTGGAGGCGTGAATAAACTCGCCGGCACCTGTGTAGACCCCCACATGGTACTGTTGCCAGCCGGTTTTGAAGAAGACCAGATCCCCGTGTTGCAGCCGGTAGCGATCCACCGGTTTGCCAATGCTGGCCTGAGATTCGGTGGTTCTTGGCAGGTTGAAGCCCAGCACCTGACTGTAGGCGAGCTGGGTGAAGGCGGAGCAGTCTAGCCCGGCGCGGCTGGCGCCGCCCATGCGGTAGGGAACACCGCGCCATTGTTGGTAGAAGCCATCAAAGGCACTGCTTTGCCGGGGGGCCGGAGGCGGCTCCGGCGTGCTGGAACAGGCGGCCAGCAGCAGAGTCAGCAGGGATAGCAGCAGCTTGCGATACATCGGGCTCTCTCCACGGACGGGTCTACCAAACGAGACATTTATCGAGCGCCATATCCTGCCAAATCGTTCTGGCGGTAGGGGGCGCGACAACTTTTCCATCATAAACAGGGATCTGGCTCCAGACCTAGTCTCTGAGAGGAAAAATGTGGTGGGGAACTGAAAAACGCCAGCCCGAGGGCTGGCGTTTGTTGTCACTCGTTGTGGCTGATCAGCGGTTTAAGCAGCTCGGCCAGTTTGTAGAAGGTCTGCACCCGGGTGGTGCTGGGGCGCCAGACCAGACCGATCTCGCGATAGGAGGTCTCTCCCGGCAGCGGGATGGCCACCAGATCGGAGTTGGCAAGAATGCCGGCATCGATGGCCATCTGTGGCAGGAAGGTGGTGCCAAGACCCGCTTCCACCATCTGCACCAGGGTGTGCAGGCTGGTGGCGGCAAACGGGTTGATCTTGCTCTTGTCCCGCAGGCGGCAGGCGCTCACTGCGTGCTCGGTGAGGCAGTGCTCCCGCTCCAGCAGGAAGATGCTCTGGTTGGGCAGCTCCTTGTAGTCGAACGGGGTATGCAGACCGGCCGCCATGCTGGCGGGCATCACCATGTGGAACGGATCCTGGCCGACGGTCTTGCAGTGAAATCCACCGATCTCGATGGGCAGGGCGAGGATCAGCAAGTCGAGCTGACCCTGTTCCAGCTGCTTGAGCAGATTGCTGGTGGTGTCTTCACGCAGCAACAATTCGAGGTCAGGATAGGTTTTGCTGCACTCTTTCAGCAGCTTGCTCAGCAAGAAGGGGGCGATGGTGGGAATGCAGCCAAGACGTACCGTCCCCTGCATCACGCCGCCCTGATGTTGCCCGAGCTCCATGAGATCCCGTGCATCGGAGAGCAAATTGCGAGCGCGCTCGACGATTTCCATGCCGACCGGGGTCATAATGAAGCTCTTGTGGTCCCGCTCCACCAGTTGCAGGTTCATCATGTCCTCCAGCGTCTGGATCCCGGTACTCAGGGTCGACTGGCTGACATGACAGGCCTTAGCGGCGCGGTTGAAGTTCTTGTGCTCATCGAGAGCGACCAGATATTGCAGCTGTTTGAGGCTGGGCCAACGTTGCATAGAAAAACCCGATTAATGCTATCTATTTAATTTGATTTAACTAATCTACCACCGGGTCTATAGTTTGTCGCTTGAATTAGATGGACTTGGCTCTAGGTAGCCCAATCCTCACCGGATTGTTCACTTCACATAAAGAGGAATTGAATATGGTATTGGTAGGCCGTCCCGCACCCGATTTTACCGCCGCAGCTGTTCTGGGTAATGGCGAGATCGTTGATTCATTCAACCTGTCATCCCACATCAAAGGCAAAGCTGCCGTTGTCTTCTTTTATCCGCTCGATTTCACCTTCGTCTGCCCGTCCGAGCTGATTGCCTTCGATCACCGTTATGAAGAGTTCCAGAAGCGTGGCGTGGAAGTGATCGGTGTTTCCATCGATTCCCAGTTCTCCCACAATGCATGGCGTAACACCAAAGTGGAAGATGGCGGTATCGGTCAGGTCAAGTACCCGCTGATCGCCGACGTGAAACACGAAATCTGCAAAGCCTATGACGTTGAGCATCCGGAAGCCGGCGTGGCGTTCCGTGGCTCCTTCCTGATTGACAAGAACGGTGTCGTTCGTCACCAGGTTGTCAACGATCTGCCGCTGGGCCGCAACATCGACGAGATGCTGCGCATGGTCGATGCCCTGCAATTCCACGAAGAGCACGGCGAAGTGTGCCCGGCGCAGTGGGAAAAAGGCAAAAAAGGTATGCAAGCCTCTCCGGACGGCGTTGCCAAGTACCTGTCCGAGAATGCTGACTCCCTGTAATCGGGTCGTACTCTCCTTGAAGAACCGGCGTCTTGGCGCCGGTTTTTTTATACCTGTGAGTCATCTATCCCCCTGACATCGCCGGTCACACTCTTCTCGCTCCTTCGCTCCTTCGCTCCTTCGCTCCTTCGCTCCTTCGCTCCTTCGCTCCTTCGTTATTCCAAGCTGCCGTTCGCTGGCGTACTCGTCGTTTCGAAATGAGGTGCTGATCCGTATGGCTGGGTGGGGGATATGCCGACAGACAATAGCCATAAAAAAAGGCTATGTCCCAATTACGTGTTGCATGGGGCGCCCCAGCGCCTCATGCAAACATGTTTTGATATTTACGCCTTTTCCGTAACGCTCCAGCATCCGGCGCCAACCCAAGTAGTTCTTCAGGTAGTGCGTCGCCACGCCATGGAACCGCTCCATCCACTCTTTCAACCGATGGTGATATCCGTTCACATGCTGGATGTGATACGCACCGACTACCCGTTCGCCTTGACGATTGCGCACCACCTGATGGGTTATACCCTGTTCATTGCTGAAACAGGCATACACACCCGCCCCATCGCTACACAGCACCGCATCCGGTGACACCAACGGCTTCAACACCGCGATGACCGTCTCGGCATCTATTTTCTCCAACTGGAAATCCGCATGGTGGCCTGCACGGTCTTGTACCACCATCACCGGGATGTAATCTGGCCCGGTTCCACGAGTTCGACCTTTACCACCGCGATGACGTGGTGAACGCGGCAGTCCCCGCTGCCCCTTGAACGATTCAAGGAAGAAGGTCTCATCCACCTCAACAATGCCCTCTTCCCGGGTGGCCTGATGGGTTGCCATCGCGCGCAAGAATCGGTGACGCCAGAGGAACGCGGTGTTTTTGCTGACCCCACAGCGCCGCGCGGCCTGGCGGACAGTCAGTCCTTCGATGAGAGCTTGCGCGTAGTCTTCCCAGCACTGTGCTTTACGCAATCTGGCCAAGGGCGTCTTGGTCAGAACGGTGCTGGTGCGCAGACACAGTTTGCAACGGTAGCGGCGCAGTCCCCGACTCCATCCCCAAGGCGCCAGCTGGGTAACATCGGCCTGACAATGGGGGCAGCCACTGCATGCCGGTAACTGAGTATTGAGCGAGGTAATGGTGTGGGGTGCAGTAAGCTCCTGCTGAGCAACACGGCGCTGGCGCAGGGTTAACTGGGGAAAAAGGGACAACAGGTGTTGAAAGGCTGGAGTATCCATGATGGTAGACCTCAAGGTGATGGCCTACTTCAAGATTAGCCTTTCAACACGTAATTGGGACAGAGCCTAAAAAAAGCGCGCCATAGGCGCGCTCAGTTCACAAGCGGAGGTGTTACTCCTCAAAGATCCCGAAGTGATCCTTGGCGAAATTGACCCGCTGCTCCACGTTCATCTTCACCTGACCCAGCTTCTCGATGGTCTTGAGATTGGGCACCAGGCCGCGACCGTTGGCGATCTGGATGGCAAGACCGGGACGGGCGTTGAGTTCCAGCAGCATGGGGCCGCGGAACTTGTCCAGCACCATATCGGTACCGATATAACCCAGACCCGACATCTCGTAGCAGGAGGCGGCCAGGGTGAGCAGGGTATCCCAGTGTGGGACCTTGAGCTCATAGAGGTCTAGGCCGGTATCCGGATGGTGGCGCAGCGGATTGCCAAACTGCACTGCCCGCAGGGCACGACCGGTACGCAGGCACAGACCCACCCCCACGGCGCCCTGGTGCAGATTCGCCTTGCCGTCGGAGGCGGCGGTGGAGAGGCGCATCATCGCCATCACCGGGAACCCCTTGAAGATGATGACCCGGGCATCGGGTACCCCTTCAAAAGAGTAGCCGTCGAACACATCATCAAAGTTGATCAGGCCTTCCACCAGTGCCACGTCGGGCTTGCCGCCAAGCGAATAGAGCCCCGCCAGAATGTTGGAGACATGGCGCTCCAGATCCTGACCGGTAGAAGCGCTGCCGTTGGGCTTGTAGAAGAGGCCATCTTCCTGACGCAGGATCACCAGGATCCCCTTGCCGCCCGAGCCACGGGCCGGCTTGATGCAGAAGCCCGGCCAATCTTTTACCAGCTCGGTGATGCGACCCACATCGTGCTGGGCACGGATGGTACCGATCAGCTCAGGCACGGTGACCCCTGCATCCAGCGCAATTTGCTTGGTCTGCAGCTTGTCATCCACCAGCGGATAGAGGCTGCGCGGATTGTAGCGGCTGATGTAGGAGTGGTTGCGCTTGTTCATGCCGAGGATGCCTGATTGGGACAGGCTCCACGGGGTGGTGTATTTTTCCCAGAACCACATCGGTTACTTGTCCTTACCCGGGGTGACGCCAGATTTCATCTCGTCCACCAGCGGCTTGAAGCGCTTCAGTTCGCTCAGCTTGTAGCCGGTGTAGTTACCCATCAACAGCACGGTCGCCATCAGCACCAGCTGCAGGCCGAGGAAGTTGAAGGTGAGGTGACGAATAAGCTCGTTATCCATGGCCAGATAGGCGATGACGGCAACCAGCAGAGAGCCACCACCCTGGCGGAACACCTCTTTCGGGCCCTCTTCTTCCCACAGGATGGACATCCGTTCGATGGTCCAGGAGAGGATGATCATCGGGAAGAAGGTGATCTTCATGCCGTCGGTCAGCCCCAGCTTGAAGGCGAACGCGGAGAAGATACCGATCATCGAGATAACCATGATGATGATGGCCGATATTCGGGCGACCAGCAGCAGGTTAAGCCGCGACAGATAGGAGCGGATGATGAGACCGGTGCCGACGATCAGCAGGAAGCCGATGAGGCCGGTGACCAGTGAGGTCTGGATAAAGGCGACCGCGATCAGCACAGGCATAAAGGTACCTGAGGTCTTGATCCCCACCAGAACCCGCAGGAACACCACCATCAGCACGCCGATCGGGATCAGCAGCAAGCCCTTGAACAGGGTCTGCTCTTCCAGCGGCAGGCTGTGGATGGAGAAGTTCATCATCTCCGATTTTTCGAACTTCTGCGCCAGTGCTACGCTGACCGGCTGCTCCTGCTCGATCATCGAGAAGCTGACACGGGAGTTGTGACCACCGGTCACGTCCAGCAGGGCGCCGGAGTTATATTCCCACAGCAGCAGGTTGGCCGGACGACCCTGTTCACCGGTTTGCGGGTTGAACAGCTTGTAGTCGGTCGGGCTGTTGAATACCTGCAGGTAATCCACCAGCTCCTGACGACGGCGGCCATCTTCCAGATTCAGGGCATGCACCACGCGGGTGGGGACGTCAGCATTGTTGAGCAGTTCGGCGATCAGGTTGGCGCGGCTCTTGTGCTTTTTCAGCAGCTCGGCGTTCTGCTCCTGCTTCTCGATCTCCTTGATGATCTCGCGAGTCAGGGTGTAGCCGTCGGCAGAGCGCTCCTGTGCCCGCTCGAGGATCTGCTTCATCGCGGTGGCGTAAGGCTCACTCTCGATCTGCTTCTCGATGGCAGGCGGCTGCGGATTGGCGGCCGGTTTGGCATGGGCATCCGCCATCATGTCGACGCGGTAGTAGAGCTCCTGACGGCCAGAGGCGGTGCGGATCGACCACTCGGCGCGGGCATCACCATCTTTCTCGACGAAGGAGAGGCCGTAGCCGGGGCTGGCGGCGTTCTCGTTCATCAGGGTGAAACCGGGCTGGGTGCCCGGAATGGCCAGGGAGGCGATCACCGGCTCACCGGTCGCCTCAAACTCCAGCTTGGCTTCGATGGACCAGATCTGGCGCTTTTCACCGGGCGTCAGCGGCACATCCAACGCGATATGGTGATAGATCGTCATCCCCAGGCCGACAATGTACAGCAGGGCTACCAGCAAATAGAACGGCTTACGGGAAACCATGAATTATTTCACATCCTTGAGCTTGGGTTTGGGTTGGATATATTCGCGGGCCACATCAACCACGGCGATGTCTTTCAAAAATTCGCGACCCAGCAGCACAGGGAAGGTCATGTCGCTACGGTCTTTCAGGGTAAATTCGGCTTTCTCGGTCATGTCGCCAATGCGCACGGCCAGACGCACTACCGGACGGCGGTCCAGATCGTCGGCAGAGGCCTGACGCACCCGCACATGGCGCACCAGCGGCGCTTCGATCTGGATCTTGTCGTCCACTTCCTGATGGCTCAGGAAGAAGCGCACCCAGTTTTTGCCGTTGCGCTCGAAAATGGTGATCTCCTGCGCACTGATGGAGGAGGTGGTCGCACCGGTATCGACCCGCGCCTGGAAGGCGTCGTTGGCTGCATCAACCCAGATCCACTCGGCTTCACCGACCATCAGTTTGCCATCGATGGTGTGACCCTGATTGGGGGCCGGGCACTTCTCGGTGGGGATGGCCATCGGCTTGGGCGGCTCGGAGGGGAGGGTGGCGAGCTTGTGGTCTACTTGCTTGACGGACTCTTTCATATTGGTGACATCTGTGTTGAGCTGAACCAGCAGGTGCTGTTGCTGCACATACTGCTTCTGTTGCTGTTCCATGGATGTTTGCAGGCGTTGCTCGCTCTGGCTCAGCTCGCTACGAAGCTCGGCCAGCGTCAGAGCAGGGACCTGAGGCGCTTTTTCCATATTGACACACCCGCCGAGACTAAGCAGGGAGAGCAGGGTCATTCCTTTTAATTTGCTTTTCATGTCATTCATTTAACTGTGCTTCCTGGAATTGGGTCAGTGTAACTTCCTGAATCGCCATCGGCTAGTCTTTGGCCTTGCGGGCAATCAGTACGGCACGTTTCGGCGCCGGGTGTCCTTCTACCGTGAGTGCCGGATTGTCTGGATCCAGATAGTCACTCAGGGATTCATTAATCATCCAGTCGGTACGACGCTGTTCGTCGGTGCTGGTCATATTCTCGTCTACTATCCGCACGTCGGTGAAGCCGCAGCGCTCGACCCACAGCTTGAGGGCGCGGCTTGAGGGAATAAACCAGACGTTGCGCATCTTGCCGTAACGGTCGGTGGGCATCAGCACGTCGTTGACACCGCCATCAATCACCAGGGTCTCCAGCACCAGCTCGCCATCATCTTTCAATTGATTGCGCAGCTGCTCGATGTGCTCGATGGGGGATTTGCGGTGATAGAGCACCCCCATGGAGAAGACGGTGTCAAAGGCACGCAGCTCCGGCAGCTCCTGAATACCGAGCGGCAGCAGGTGGGCGCGCTGATCATTGCCCGCGAAGTGGCGAATGGCCTCGAACTGGCAGAGGAACAGCGGGCTAGGGTCGATGCCGACCGCCAGCTTGGCCCCTTCACCCACCATGCGCCAGAGGTGGTAGCCGCTGCCGCAACCCACATCCAGCACGTAACGCCCTTCGAGCGGGCTGATATGGGGCAGCACCCGATCCCACTTCCAGTCAGAGCGCCACTCGGTGTCGATGTGGATGCCGTGCACGGTGAACGGCCCCTTGCGCCAGGGCATGAAGTGGCGCAGCAGGCTCTCGACCTTCTTGCGTTCACCTTCGCCAAGGCTCTCGGCCGAGCCAATCTCGACCCGGCTTTTCAGCTCGATGTTGCCGGGGGAGACCACCGGTAGCTTGTTGAGGGCGCGGTTCCAGCGCGGCAGGTCGCCATGCTGGTTGTCATGTTGCCAGGCGTGCAGCTGGGCGGGCAGGGTATGCAGCCAGTGGCTCAGCCGGTTTTTGGCAATCAGTTGATAGAAATTGGCAAAGTCGATCATGGCTGGGCGTCGCTGGATTTGATGGCAATCATGGAGCCGAAGTTGAAGCACTGGAACCAGAGATCCTGATGGACGAAACCGGCATCCCGCAGGCGTGCCTGATGCACCGGCAGGCTGTCGGTGCGCATCACGTTCTCAAGGGCAGTGCGTTTCTGGCTGATCTCCAGCTCGCTGTAGCCATTGGCCCGCTTGAAGTCGAGATGCAGATCGATGAGCAGCTCGTTGACTGGTTCATCTTCGAAGCGGAACTTTTCGCTCAGGATCAGGATCCCGCCCGGGCGCAGACCATCGTGAATGCGCTGGATCAGGGCGGCCCGTTTTTCTGGCTCGACAAATTGCAGAGTGAAGTTGAGCACCACCACGGAGGCGTTCTCGATCTCGATGTCGCAGATATCTGCTTCCACCAGCTCCACCGGCACCTCGGATTTGAAACCGGAGAGGTGGGCGCGGGCACGCTCAATCATCGGGTGGGAGAGGTCCACCGCGGTGATGCGGCAGCCGGGCTGGCTGACATGGCGACGCATCGCCTGGGTTGCGGCGCCCAGTGAGCAGCCGAGATCATAGAGTCGGCTCTCGGGTTGGGCGTAGCGGGCGGCCATCATGCCGATGGCGGAGATGATGTTGCTGTAACCCGGCACCGAGCGCTGGATCATATCGGGAAATACGTCGACGACCTGTTCGTCAAAACAGAAGTCTCCCAATCGGGCGATCGGGGCGGCAAAAATTTGATCTTTGGTATGCATGCTGGCGCAACCTGACAGTCGGGACATCACCCGGCTGTATTGTTCAATTGAGTCGTTGGGTGACACCCATCAGAGTAGATTTATCACCTGTTTACGAACGGGGTGGCTGGTCGTGAAATCCTTTGGACCTGTCCTGTTCGTACGGGCCATGTTCCGGACCCTTACTTGGGGCGGTAGTGTAGAGGATTGATGGCCGTTTGTCTTGACGTCAGGGCTTGCCACGCCACAAAAAAGCACTTTTTTTGCAGCGAAACGATGGCCGCAGAATGGGTTGGCTAAAAGCGCAGCACTCCCTGCCGTGCGCGATCGTTTTCCCCCGGCCAGGGGGCCATCTCCTGCTCCAGCAAGCGGGTGATCTGACGGGCCAGCTCAGGTGCCTGGGCGTTGTCGGCAGTATGTATATAGAGGTAGAGATCTTTCCCCTCCGCGAGCCACTGGCGCCAGTGGGGGAGCCAGCTGGGCAGGAAGGGGTGATTGGCCGCCGGATCCGGAAGGCCGATAAAGCGCACCATGGGGGCGTTGGCGGTGGCCAGCAGATGCACCGGTAGGCGCGGTTTCTTGCCCTGGGCATCGACAAGGGCTGGCGTGGTTGCTGGCACCGAGAAGAGTGGCCGGCTGTCGAGCATCACCCGGTTGATGCCTTGTTCCATGAGCAGCCGGTTCAATGCACGCTCGGCCTCCCCCTTGGCGAAGAAGTCGGGGTGGCGCACTTCGAGGGCGTAGCGAAACGCCCGTGGCAGCCGCTCGATAAAGGCCGCCAGTCTGGCCAGCCCCTGTGGCCCAAAACGGGCGGGCAACTGCAGGGTGAGCAGCCCCAGCTTGTCGTGCAGCGGGGCAAGCAGGCGAATAAAGTCGGCGACTTGTTTGTCTGCGCTCACCAGATCGCTCTGGTGGCTGATGGTTTGCGGAAATTTGAAGTTGAAACGAAAGTGATCGGGCACCGCATCGGCCCAGCGCTGTACCGTGTCCGGTGTCGGCAGGGCGTAGAAGGTGGTGTTACCCTCCACCGAGTTGAAGACGGCCGCGTAGTGGGCGAGGTGTTCGGCAGGCTTGGCGCCAAGGCCCAGCAACTGGCCGGGCCAGCTGGGGTGGGACCACTGTGGCAGGCCCAAATAGAGGCTCATGATGGCTATTCTCTTCGCTCTTGGTGCATTCGTGCCGATTTTTTGCCCGCTTTTTGCCATCGAGTGCAAAAAACTGGCGAAAGGAGGCTGCTGGCCATTTTACCCAAAAGGGGGTTTTCCTCTATAATGCCAGCCCTTTTGTTTTTCAATTTCTTGTGACCCATGCCTATCTACGAATATCGTTGCGACGTCTGTGGCCATGAATTGGCAAAACTGCAAAAGCTTTCCGATGCCCCCCTGACCGACTGTCCGGCCTGTAGCAAGCCGAATCTGGTCAAGCTGATATCGGCGGCAGGCTTCCGGCTCAAGGGAACCGGATGGTACGAGACTGATTTCAAACCGGGTAAGAAAAAGAATCTGGCCAGCTGTGAGACAGACGGTGCTTGCCAGTCGTGCCCGGCGGCCCAAGGTTAACCGTCTCTCTACAATTTCGAAGGAAGAAGTCCATGCGCTCTATCTATTGCGGACAGGTCAATGAGGCCCATGCTGGGCAGACCATTACATTGTGCGGTTGGGTTCATCGTCGTCGTGATCTCGGCGGTCTGATCTTTATCGATATGCGCGACCGGGAAGGGATCGTTCAGGTGTTCTTCGATCCGGACAAGCCGGACGCGTTCGCCCTGGCCTCCGAGCTGCGCGGCGAGTTCTGCATCCAGGTGACCGGCGTGGTGCGCACCCGTCCCGAGTCCCAGCGCAACAGCGACATGGCCACTGGCGCCATCGAAGTGTTCGCCCACGAACTCAACATCATCAACCGTGCCGAGCCGCTGCCGCTGGACTTCAATCAGGTCAACAGCGAAGAGATCAGCCTCAAGTATCGTTACCTGGATCTGCGTCGTCCCGAGATGGCCAAGTACCTGAAGACCCGTGCCAAGGCCAGCGCCTTCGTACGCCGCTTCATGGACGAGCACGGCTTCCTCGATATCGAGACCCCGATGCTGACCAAGGCCACCCCGGAAGGTGCCCGTGACTATCTGGTGCCGAGCCGCGTGCACAAGGGCAAGTTCTACGCTCTGCCGCAATCACCCCAGCTGTTCAAGCAGTTGCTGATGATGTCCGGCTTCGATCGCTACTACCAGATCGTCAAGTGCTTCCGTGACGAAGACCTGCGTGCCGACCGCCAGCCGGAATTCACCCAGATCGACGTGGAGACCTCCTTCATGACCGCGCCGCAAGTGCGTGAAGTGATGGAAGAGATGATCCGCAAACTGTGGCTGCACATCCTGAACGTGGATCTGGGCGACTTCCCGATCATGACCTTCGACGAAGCCATGCGTCGCTACGGCTCCGACAAGCCGGACCTGCGTCTGCCAATGGAGCTGGTTGATGTGGCTGATCTGCTGACTGCTGTCGAGTTCGCCGTGTTCGCGGGCCCCGCCAACGATCCGAAAGGCCGTGTGGCTGCCCTGAAAGTCCCGGGCGGTGCCGAGCTCTCTCGCAAGCAGATCGACGAATACACCAAGTTTGTCGGCATCTACGGTGCCAAGGGCCTGGCCTGGATGAAGGTCAACGAAGCGGCCAATGGTATCGAAGGCGTGCAGTCTCCGGTTGCCAAGTTCCTCTCTGACGCCATCGTGCGCGAGATCCTGGCTCGTACCGGCGCTGCCGACGGCGACATCATCTTCTTTGGCGCTGACAGCAAGAAAGTGGTTTGCGATGCCATGGGCGCCCTGCGTCTGAAAGTGGGTCGCGATCTGGGCCTGCTGGAGAACAGCTGGAAACCGCTGTGGGTCATCGACTTCCCGATGTTCGAGGAAGATGGCGAAGGTGGTCTGGCCGCCATGCACCACCCGTTCACCGCGCCGAGCAACATGAGCCCGGCCGAGCTGAAAGCCAATCCGGTGGGTGCTTACGCCAATGCCTACGACATGGTGATCAACGGCTACGAAGTGGGTGGCGGCTCTGTCCGTATCCACAACAGTGAGATGCAATCCACCGTGTTCGATATCCTGGGTATCACCCCGGCCGAGCAGCGTCTGAAGTTTGGCTTCCTGCTGGATGCCCTGAAGTACGGTACCCCGCCGCACGCCGGTCTGGCCTTCGGTCTGGACCGTCTCAGCATGCTGCTGACTGGCACCGAAAACATTCGGGACGTCATCGCCTTCCCGAAAACGACCGCGGCTGCCTGTCTGATGACAGACGCCCCCAGCCTTGCCAATGCCGCCCAACTGGGTGAGCTGGCGATTGCAACCACCGTCAAGGGCGACGAGTAAGCCGATACCGGCACCGGAGGCCGCCGCCGTGCGGCCTCTGTGTTTCCCTTGGGTTAGTCATGATCAGTGTTACTGACATTTAAAAAATAACGGAGAGTCTCTATGGCAGGTCACAGTAAATGGGCCAACATCAAACACCGCAAGGCCGCTCAGGACGCCAAGCGTGGCAAGATCTTCACCAAGCTGATCCGCGAAATCACTACCTCCGCGCGTCTGGGTGATGCCGATCCGGCCAACAACCCGCGTCTGCGTGCTGCGGTGACTGCCGCCCTGACCAACAACATGACCCGCGACACCATCAACCGTGCCATTCAGCGTGGCGCTGGTGGTGGCGATGGTGAACAGCTCGAGACCATCGTATACGAAGGTTACGGCCCGGCTGGCTCTGCCGTGATGGTAGAGTGCCTGACCGATAACCGTAACCGTACCGTAGCCGAAGTGCGCCACGCCTTCAGCAAGTGCGGTGGCAACCTGGGTACCGACGGCTCCGTCGCCTATCTGTTCAGCAAGAAAGGTCTGCTGACCTTCGTGGGCGTAGACGAAGATGCCCTGATGGATGCCGCGCTGGAAGCGGGCGCCGATGACGTGATCACCGAAGAGGATGGCACCATCGAGGTGTACACCACCCCGAACGACTTCGGTACCGTGCTGGACGGTCTGGAAGCTGCCGGCTTCAAGGCCCAGAGCGCCGAAGTGACCATGATCCCCTCCACCGAAGCTGAGCTGGATGCAGAAACTGCACCCAAGCTGATGCGTCTGATCGAAATGCTGGAAGATCTGGACGACGTGCAAGAGGTTTACCACAACGGCTCCATCTCCGATGAAGTCGCTGCGACCCTCTGATCGCTGAATCGTGCTCTCCCGATGGCAGCCTGATGGCTGCCATTTTTTTATCTTTGCATCGTGGCAACTGCTGATGTGTCGGTTGAGCAATCGGCGCAATAACTCTCTTCACTGACAATCTTTCCCGCTTTCTCTGCGAATTATCATTGCTCTGTCTATGCCAGTCGGGTGGCCCTGCACGTACGCCAGTCGCAGTTCTGCTGCGTTGCGTTAGCGAGGCTCCGCTTATCCTGTTTATCACACCTTTAGCTCTTGAGATGGCGTTGGCTGCTCACATCTGCCCGTCAGGGTAATTGCTTTGCGGGTAGGGGAGAGGAGGTGATGGAGCGTGCTCTTGTTATCAGAGGGGGCCATCAATACAGAGTCACAGGTTGGGATGTTGATAGCGGATTGGCTGGGGCGAGTTGGTTGGTTGGGAAGTTAGGGGCTGCACTACCGCAATCGGCTGGAGAGAGGAGCTCTGTGATAAGTGGCAGATAAAAAAGCCCGCGCAGTGCGCGGGCTTGTTATCTCAGGACTGGTTATCAGGCCTTGGATTTCTTCTTGCCTTCAACCTTGGCTTCAACCGGGGCAGCAGTTACCGGAGCGGCTTCGGTGAACGGACGACCGTAGTAGGAGTCCAGCAGAACCTGCTTCAGCTCGCTGATCAGCGGGTAACGCGGGTTGGCGCCGGTGCACTGGTCATCGAAAGCTTCGATAGCCAGCTGGTCAACCTTGGCCAGGAAGTCAGCTTCAGTCACGCCAGCTTCGCGGATAGAGGCCGGGATACCCAAGGTAGCCTTCAGCTCGTCCAGCCAGGTCAGCAGCTTCTCGATCTTGGCTGCGGTGCGGTCACCGGCAGCAGTCAGACCCAGGTGGTCAGCGACTTCGGCGTAACGACGACGAGCCTGCGGACGGTCGTACTGGGAGAACGCAGTCTGCTTGGTCGGGTTGTCGTTCGCGTTGTAGCGGATGACGTTGCTGATCAGCAGGGCGTTAGCCAGACCGTGCGGAATGTGGAACTCGGCACCCAGTTTGTGAGCCATGGAGTGGCACACACCCAGGAAGGCGTTGGCGAACGCGATACCGGCGATGGTGGCAGCATTGTGCACCTTCTCACGAGCGATCGGGTCGTTGGCACCGTTCTGGTAGCTGGACGGCAGGTACTCTTTCAGCATTTTCAGGGCTTGCAGCGCCTGGCCGTCGGAGTACTCGTTAGCCAGTACGGAAACATAGGCTTCCATGGCGTGAGTCACGGCATCGATACCACCGAAGGCACACAGGGACTTCGGCATACCCATGACCAGGTTGGCATCAACGATGGCCATGTTTGGGGTCAGCTCGTAGTCAGCCAGCGGATACTTCTGACCAGACACTTCATCGGTTACTACCGCAAACGGAGTGACTTCAGAGCCGGTACCGGAAGTGGTGGTGATACAGACCAGTTCGGCCTTCACGCCCATTTTCGGGAACTTGTAGATACGCTTGCGGATGTCCATGAAGCGCATGGCCAGATCTTCGAACGCAGTGTTCGGGTGCTCGTACATCACCCACATGATCTTGGCCGCATCCATCGGTGAACCACCGCCCAGCGCCAGGATAACGTCCGGTTTGAAGGAGTTGGCCATCTCGGCACCCTTGCGAACCACAGCCAGGGTCGGGTCAGCTTCTACTTCGTAGAACACTTCCACTTCCATATTCTGTGCTTTCAGCAGGCTGACCAGTTCATCGGCGTAGCCGTTGTTGAACAGGAAGCGGTCAGTTACGACCATGGCACGCTTTTTACCTTCCAGGTCGCTCAGAGCGATCGGCAGGGAACCACGACGGAAGTAGATGGATTTCGGAAGTTTGTGCCACAGCATGTTTTCTGCCCGTTTTGCGACTGTCTTCTTGTTGATCAGGTGCTTCGGACCCACGTTTTCGGAGATGGAGTTACCGCTCCAGGAGCCGCAACCCAGGGTCAGGGACGGAGCCATTGCGAAGTTGTACAGGTCACCGATACCGCCTTGGGTAGACGGAGTGTTGATCAGGATACGCGCGGTCTTCATCTTGTCGCCGAAGTACTTGATGCGGTCAGCGTTGCGGTCCTGGTCGGTGTACAGACCGGAGGTGTGGCCGATACCACCGATGTTGACCATGTCACAGGCCATATCAACGGCGTTTTCGAAGCTGCTAGCACGGAACATACCGAGCAGCGGGGACAATTTCTCGTGAGCAAACTCATCTTCTGCACACAGCTTGACGCCTTCACCGATCAGGATCTTGGTATCAGCCGGTACAGTCACGCCTGCCATCTCGGCAATCTTGGTGGCTGGTTGGCCAACGATGTTGGCGTTCAGGGCACCGTTGATCAGGATGACTTTACGTACCTTGTCAGCATCTTCTTTGGAGAGCACGTGGCCCTTGTGGGATGCAAAGCGCTCTTTAACTTGGTCGTAGATGGCATCAACAACGATGACCGCCTGCTCGGAAGCACAGACCACGCCGTTATCGAAAGTCTTGGACATCAGGATGGAGGCAACCGCACGCTTCACGTCGGCAGTTTCGTCGATAACGATAGGTACGTTACCGGCACCCACACCGATAGCAGGCTTACCGGAGGAGTAGGCTGCTTTCACCATGCCCGGGCCACCGGTGGCCAGGATCAGGTTGATGTCGTCGTGCTTCATCAGGGCGTTGGAGAGCTCAACAGACGGTTGGTCGATCCAGCCGATGATGTCTTTCGGCGCACCAGCGGCAACAGCTGCATCCAGTACCAGCTTGGCAGCAGTATTGGTGGAGTTCTTAGCACGGGGGTGCGGGGAGAAGATGATGGCGTTGCGGGTCTTGAGCGCGATCATGGATTTGAAGATCGCAGTGGAGGTCGGGTTGGTGGTCGGAACGATACCACAGATGATACCTACCGGCTCGGCGATGGTAATGGTACCCATCTGATCATCTTCGCTCAGAATGCCGCAGGTTTTCTCGTCTTTGTACTTGTTGTAGATGTATTCGGAGGCGAAGTGGTTCTTGATAACCTTGTCTTCGATGATACCCATACCGGATTCTTCCACGGCCATCTGGGCCAGGGGGATACGGGCGTTGTTGGCGGCCAGGGCGGCGGCACGGAAGATCTTGTCTACCTGCTCTTGAGAGAAGCTGGCGAATTCACGCTGGGCTTCCTTAACGCGGGCGACCAGTGCATCCAGTTCAGCCAAATTGGTTACTGCCATGTTTATCTCCTGATTATTTGAAAACTGTTTAGTAAGACGTTGGCAATGCCCGGCAATTATAGTCGCCCTGTCAAGACGGTATCGTTGCAACAGCTTTTTCACATGCCTTACTAAATCGCTTTCTGAGTCGATTATAGAGCGGGGCTGACTCAGAAAAACTTGATCTGGATCATGTGTAACAAAAGAACAAAAGAAATTTTATTTCACAATCCTTGTTTGACTGATGTTATCGGAATGTGCATCAAAGGGAAAGGTGAGAGACTTGTTAATGCAGAGTAATAAACCACATTTATCAAGTGGTTAATTGCACTCAGCCATAGTGTTACAGAGCTATTTTGGCGGTATAGGTTAGCAAATATGAGTGAATTGGTTTCAAAATCACCGACAAACGTACTTTATTCCAGCGTTTGTTGCAAAAATGATTGTTGTTTTAATCCATGACTAATCCGCTTTATTCCCCAAGGGGGCCATTTCTGCCCCCTTTCCCGGTTTTTGCATTGTGGCTCTATTACCGAGTCAGTGAAGTGATGTCTGGCCTGAAATAGTAGGAAGGCAAAGCCTGGATTCTCTCGAGTCGCTTGGTCATTCGGTTAGTCATCGTCGGACTCTCTGGTCATGATTAAGCAGGCTTGCGCTCACTTTTCTAACGCGTGTCGGGCGGTAGAAAGGGCTTTTGGCATCGGTTTATGCCAGTTAGCGCGGATGCATTAGATGAACTAACTAAAAAACCCTCGAAATGGTGAGATTATTTGATTGGTGCCCGCTCTGGCTATGATGTAAATTTACGCACGAAATTAATGGACTGGCCCGCTGGGCCCGAAACTCTATTGGAAGGCGCCTATGGCAGCAATTGACGTCTCGTTGTATCTGAAGTTTTTTGTCGGTTTGTTCGCAATTATCAACCCGCTTGGTTTGTTGCCGGTGTTTGTCAGTCTGACCAGCCACCATACCCAGGCCGAGCGGATGAAAACCAATACCACCGCCAATATCGCGGTGATGGTGATCCTGCTGGTCTCCATGTATATGGGGCAGCTGATCCTCGACGGTTTCGGTATCTCGCTGGCGTCGTTCCGGATCGCCGGTGGGTCGCTGATTACCCTGATTGCCTGGTCGATGCTGCAGGGCAAGCTGGGCGAGGTGAAGCACAACAAACAGGAGAAGGGTGAACTGGCGGTGCGCGAGTCTATCGCCGTGGTACCGCTGGCGTTGCCGCTGATGGCGGGTCCCGGTGCCATCTCCTCGGTGATTGTCTATGCCAGCCAGAGCCACTGGCAGCAACTGCTCGGCATGTCAGTGGTTGTCGTTGTCTTCTCCTTCTGCTCCTGGCTCATCTTCCGCGCCGCTCCGCTGCTGTTCAAGATCATGGGCAACACCGGCATCAACGTGGTGACCCGTATCATGGGTCTTATCATGATGTCGCTGGGTATCGAGATCATGGTGGCCGGTATCAAGGGGGTTTTCCCCAGCCTGATGTGAGCCAGCTCCGCTTTATGAAAGCCGGTCCTCGTGACCGGCTTTTTATTGGTTGCTTTTTGCCCGGTCTTTTCTAGAATCGGTCGTTTGTGTGAAAAATGAGCGCTTTGCTGGTGTTTTAATACTGAAAAAGCGCATGCCAGCTGATTTTTTGACCAAAAAATGACGATTACCCTGACAATATCTGTTGCATTATCGGAATTGGCAGGGAATTATGCTGGGAGCGGGTTTTAACCCCGTCACTTTAAAAAACGCATGGAATGTTCTTGTTGGAGTAGGGAAATGACTCATAAAAAAACAATGATTAACACATTGCTGGTGGCTGCACTGTTTGGTGGCATCAATGTGGCTCAGGCTGCCGATGTCCCGGCGGGAACCAAGTTGGCTGAAGTCCAGCAACTGGTAAAAGGCAACGGCTCCGAGCCTGCGACCCTTGACCCGCACAAGACCGAAGGAACGGTCGAATCCAATATCCTGCGCGACCTGTTCGAAGGTCTCGTTGCATCCGGCCCGAAAGGGGAAATTCTCCCGGCGGTGGCTGAATCCTGGGAAACCAAGGATAACAAGCACTACGTCTTCCACCTGCGCAAAGATGCCAAGTGGTCCAACGGTGACCCGGTCACTGCCCACGATTTCGTTTTTGCTTTCCAGCGTGCCGTTGATCCGAAAACCGCCTCTCCTTACTCCTGGTATCTGGAGATCCCGACCATTGCCAATGCCTCCGAGATCATCGCAGGTAAAAAGCCGGCTGATACGCTGGGCGTGAAGGCGACCGACGACTACACCTTCGAAGTGCAGCTCGAGAAAGCGATCCCTTACTTCGTCAGCATGCTCTCCCACACCACCACCTATCCGGTACCGAAGAAGGTGATCGAGAAGTTCGGTGACAAGTGGACCCAGCCGGAAAATATGGTATCCAACGGTGCCTATACCCTGAAGAACTGGGTGGTGAACGAGCGCGTCGAAGTGGAGCGCAACAAGCACTACTGGAACGATGGCAAGACCGTCATCAACAAGGTGGTCTATCTGCCCATCCAGTCTACCAACGCCGACCTGAGCCGCTATCTGGCGGGCGAAGTGGACATCACCTATCAGATGCCCATCGAGCGCTTCAAGCAGATGAAGAAAGAGAAGCCGGACGAGCTGAAAGTGACCGGTTATGTTGGTACTTACTACTACCAGTACAACGTCAAGAAGAAGCCGTTTGACGATGTGCGTGTCCGTACTGCGCTCTCCTATGCCATCGATCGCAACGTGATCGCCGACAAGGTGATGGGGCAGGGTCAGACGCCCGGTTACACCCTGGTGCCGGACTTCGTCGATGGCTTCAAGCCGGTAGCGCCCGAGTGGTCGAAGATGAGCCAGGCCGAGCGTGATGCCAAGGCCAAGGCGCTGCTGCAAGAGGCCGGTTTCGATGCCAGCAAGCCGCTGAAGTTCGAGCTGCTCTACAACACCGATGACAACCACAAGAAAGTGGCTGTGGCCGTGGCCTCCATGTGGAAGAAGCTGGGGGTGCAGGTGAGCCTGGTCAACCAGGAGTGGAAAACTTACCTGGAAACCAAGAAACAGGGTCAGTTTGATGTAGGTCGTGCCGGCTGGATCGCCGACTACAACGAAGCCTCCTCCATGCTGGATCTGATGCAGACCACCCACGGCAACAACGACGGCAAGTACTCCAATCCGGAGTTCGACAAGCTGATGGATTCGTCCCGTGATCAGGTTGATGTGGCGGCCCGTAACAAGCTCTACGTCCAGGCTGAAGAGATCCTGGCCAAGGACATGCCGATCGCCCCCATCTACCAGTACGTGACTGCCCGTATGGTCAAACCCTATGTAGGCGGCTATCCGGCCAACCCGCTGGATAACCTCTACAGCAAAGATATGTACATCATTGCTCACTGATTTAAAGCAACAAGTCGCATAACAAGCAGGGCCCGCCAGACGGCGGGCCTTTATTACAACCGCGACCATTTGGAAGCAGTACAGGACAGGAAATGTCTATGTTGAAATTCATTTTTAAACGGCTATTGGAAGCGATCCCGACTCTGCTGGTCTTGATCACCGTCTCTTTCTTCATGATGCGTTTCGCCCCCGGTAACCCCTTTACCAGCGAGCGTTCACTGCCCCCCGAAGTCATCGCCAACATCGAGGCCAAATACGGGCTCGACAAACCCATTGGCATGCAATATCTCACCTACCTGGGCAACCTGGTGCAGGGTGATTTGGGCCCCTCTTTTAAATACAAGGATTTCACCGTCAATGATCTGGTGAGCCAGGCGCTGCCTGTTTCCGCCAAGATCGGGACCACGGCCTTCTTCTTCGCCGTGCTGCTGGGGGTCACCTTCGGCACCATAGCGGCACTGAAACAGAACACTATCATCGACTATCTGCTGATGTCATCGGCCATGGCCGGGGTGGTGATCCCGGGCTTTGTGCTGGCACCCTTGTTGGTGCTGTTTTTCAGTATTCATCTGGGTTGGTTCCCTGCCGGTGGCTGGCAGGGTGGTGGCATCCAGTTTATGGTGCTGCCGGTGTTCGGCATGATGATGTACTACATCTCTGCCATCTCGCGGATCATGCGGGGCAGCATGATCGAGACCATGAACTCCAACTTCATCCGTACCGCCCGTGCCAAGGGCTTGCCGCTGCGCCACATCATCCTGAAACACGCGCTGCGTCCGGCCATGCTGCCGGTGGTCTCCTATCTGGGCCCGGCCTTTGTCGGCATCATCACAGGTTCCGTGGTGATCGAGACCATCTTCGGCCTGCCGGGGATCGGTCAGCTGTTCGTCAACGGTGCCCTTAACCGTGATTACTCCATGGTGCTCGGTCTGACCATTCTGGTCGGCGCCCTCACCATCACCTTTAACGCTGTGGTCGATATTCTCTACGCCTTTATCGATCCCAAGATCCGTTACTAATTCGGGAGTTCATCATGGTTGTTTCAACTGAAAAACGCGATGCCGTCGAGACGTTCGCGCAAAAAGTGGAAGTGGTGGAGGGGCGCTCCCTGTGGAAGGATGCCCGTCGCCGTTTCCTGCGCAACAAGGCGGCCCTGACCAGCCTGATCATTCTGACCATCATCGGTCTGGCGGTCATCTTTGGCCCTCATCTGTCCCAATACACCTTTGACGATCCCGACTGGGGCGCCATGCAGTCGCCGCCCGATATGGAAGCGGGTCACTACTTCGGTACCGACAGTCTGGGGCGCGATCTGTTCGTGCGCACCCTGCTGGGCGGTCGCATCTCCCTGATGGTCGGCATCATGGGCGCCATGGTGGCGGTCATCATCGGTACTTTGTATGGCGCTGCCTCCGGTTTTATCGGCGGGCGGGTCGACAGCCTGATGATGCGGGTACTGGAGATCCTCAACGCCTTCCCCTTCATGTTCTTTGTCATCATGCTGGTCACCTTCTTTGGCCGCAATCTGGCGCTCATCTTTATCGCCATCGGGGCGGTGAGCTGGCTCGACATGGCACGGATCGTGCGCGGCCAGACCTTGAGCCTCAAGAGCAAGGAGTTTATCGAGGCAGCCCACGTCTGTGGCGTCTCCAAGTGGAAGATCATTACCCGCCATATCGTGCCGAACGTACTCGGTATCGTGGCCGTCTACGCCACCTTGCTGGTGCCGGGGATGATCATGTTTGAATCCTTCCTGAGTTTCCTGGGCCTTGGTGTTCAGGAACCGATGACCAGCTGGGGTGCCCTGCTGGATGAAGGCTCCAAGTCGATGGAAGTGGCCATCTGGCAACTGTTGTTCCCCGCCTGCTTTATGGTGGTGACCCTGTTTTGCTTCAACTTCCTCGGGGATGGTCTGCGTGACGCCCTCGATCCGAAAGATCGTTAATCGAGCATCGGATCGACAGGAAAGCATCACGAAAGATCGATAAGGAGTTTTTATATGAAGTTACTGGATGTGAAAGATCTGCGGGTCGAGTTCAAGACCCCGGACGGCAATGTAGTGGCGGTCAACGACCTCAACTTTTCTCTCTCTGCGGGTGAAACCCTGGGGATCGTCGGCGAGTCCGGCTCCGGCAAATCCCAGACGGCCTTTGCCATCATGGGGCTGCTGGCCAAAAACGGCATTATTACCGGTTCCGCCAAGTTTCAGGGCGAAGAGATCCTCAACCTGCCGGAGTCCAAGCTCAACAAGATCCGCTCCGAGAAGATCGCCATGATCTTCCAGGACCCCATGACCTCGCTCAACCCCTACATGAAGGTGCAGGATCAGCTGATGGAAGTGCTGATGCTGCACAAAGGGGTGAGCAAGGCGGAAGCGTTCGAAGAGTCGGTACGGATGCTTGATGCGGTGAAGATCCCCGAAGCACGCAAGCGGATGGGCATGTATCCCCACGAGTTCTCCGGCGGCATGCGTCAGCGGGTGATGATCGCCATGGCACTGCTCTGCCGGCCGCAACTGCTGATCGCTGACGAACCGACCACCGCACTCGACGTGACCGTACAGGCCCAGATCATGACTCTGATGAACGAGCTCAAGCGCGAGTTCAACACCGCCATCATCATGATCACCCATGACCTTGGCGTGGTCGCCGGTATCTGCAACAAGGTGCTGGTGATGTATGCCGGTCGTACCATGGAGTACGGCAAGGTAGACGATATCTTCTATCGCCCGAGCCACCCCTACACCGAAGGCCTGCTGCGCGCCATTCCTCGTCTCGATACCGAAGGGGAAGTGTTGCCCACCATCCCGGGCAATCCGCCCAACCTGCTGCGTCTGCCCACCGGCTGCCCCTTCCAGGAGCGTTGCCACCGGGTCAGCGAGATTTGCGGCCGGCAGTCACCGATCCTGACTCCGTTCAACGATGGTCGGGAGCGTGCTTGTCACTGGGTTTCGGATGCCATGAACAAGGGGGCCAACTAAATGGGTGCCGACAAAAAATTGCTGTTGGAAGTGTCTGACCTCAAGGTCCACTTCAGTATCAAGAGTGGCAAGGCGTGGCCTTGGGCCAAGCCATCCGATTTGAAGGCGGTCGATGGGGTGACCTTGCGTCTCTATGAGGGTGAAACCCTTGGTGTGGTGGGGGAGTCCGGCTGCGGCAAATCGACCTTTGCCCGTGCCATCATCGGTCTGGTACCGGCCACCGATGGCAAGGTGGTGTGGCTGGGTGATGATCTCACCAAGCTCGATCAGAATGCCCTGCGCGAGAAGCGCAAAGAAATCCAGATGATCTTCCAGGACCCGCTGGCTTCTCTGAACCCGCGCATGACCATTGGCGACATCATTGCCGAGCCGCTCATCACCTTCTATCCCAACCTGCCACGGGAAGAGGTGAAGGAGAAGGTGCGCGCCATGATGAGCAAGGTGGGGCTGTTGCCCAACCTGGTCAACCGCTATCCGCACGAGTTCTCCGGCGGCCAGTGCCAGCGGATCGGGATTGCCCGGGCGCTGATCCTCGAGCCCAAGATGATCATCTGCGACGAGCCGGTCTCGGCACTTGACGTCTCCATTCAGGCGCAGGTGGTTAACCTGCTCAAATCCCTGCAAAAGGAGATGGGGCTGTCGCTTATCTTCATCGCCCACGACCTGTCGGTGGTCAAACATATCTCCGATCGGGTGCTGGTGATGTATCTGGGCAACGCCGTTGAGCTGGGGACCCGCAAGGAGATCTTCGCCAATCCGCTGCACCCCTACACCAAGGCGCTGATGTCTGCGGTGCCGATCCCGGACCCTGAGCTGGAGCGCAACAAGGTGATCCAGATCCTGGAGGGGGATTTGCCATCGCCGATGAACCCTCCGTCCGGTTGCGTGTTCCGCACCCGCTGCCCGGTGGCTGGCCCCGAGTGCGCCAAGACCCGCCCTGTGCTGGAGGGGAACTTCGATCACGCGGTCTCCTGCCTCAAAGTCGATCCGCTCTGATTGCGCTGGTCGCAACGGAAAAACGGGGCGCTCATACAGCGCCCCGTTTTTTTGCTGTCAGGGTGAAGATGCCTCTTGGCGTTATCTTTTACCGCTGCTACTATCCGCGCAACAAGGGGAGTAACTTCTCGCCGGTTTGTCGTCATTACGGTGCACCCATTTCCTGCAGTGCACCCGGCAGCCGGGCAGTCGATGCAAATCAGCTGTAAGTGAGACCTTGCCGAGAGGCAAGGTGTATCTGCTCCAAACGCAAACCCACGCCTCTCGGTCGTGGGTTTTGTCGTTTTTGGGAGAAGTGAACATGGGTGAATGGTGGATGTGGACCGGTTTCTTCAGCATAGTGCTGGTCCTGTTATGGATAGACATACGCTTTGTCGGTGGCGGCAAGTCACACAAGGTATCTCTCAAAGAGGCGGGCGTCTGGTCCCTCATCTGGATCAGTGTTGCCCTGCTCTTCAACCTGGCTATCTGGCTCTGGCTCGATCACAGCGCGGGCCGTGAAATCGCCAACCAGAAGGGGTTGGAGTTCCTCACCGGCTACCTCATCGAGAAAGCGCTGGCAGTGGACAACGTCTTCGTCTGGCTGATGCTGTTCGGTTACTTTGCCATTCCGGCCGAGCTGCAGCGCCGGGTGCTGCTGTACGGGGTACTGGGTGCCATCGTGATGCGTGCCGGTATGGTGTTCGCGGGCAGCTGGCTCATCGAGCAGTTCCACTGGATCCTCTATCTGTTTGGTGCTTTCCTGCTGCTGACCGGTGCCAAGATGCTGTGGGCGGCCGACAAGGAGCCGGACTTGGCCAACAACCCGTTGCTGGACTGGATGCGCCGTCGTTTCAAGGTGACCGAGACCCTGGAAGGGGAGAAGTTCTTCGTCTGGCGTGACGGCGTGCGCTATGCCACCCCGCTGCTGCTCATTCTGGTGTTGGTGGAGGTGAGCGATCTCATCTTCGCGGTGGACAGTATCCCTGCCATCTTTGCGGTGACCACGGATCCCTTCATCGTGCTGACCTCCAACATCTTCGCCATCATGGGTCTGCGTGCCATGTACTTCCTGCTGGCCGGTGTGGCTGATCGCTTCGCCCTGCTCAAATACGGTCTGGCGCTGATCCTGATGTTTATCGGGGTCAAGATGCTGCTGCTGGATATCTTCAAGATCCCGACCGGCATAGCACTGGGCGTAGTCGCGTTGATCCTGCTGGCATCCATGGGGCTGAGTCTGTTTGTGACCCGTAAAAAGGCCGCTTGAGCGCGGCAGACAATGAAGCAATAACAACAAGGGCTCCCGCGGGAGCCCTTTTTCATATCGTGTTATCAGCGTTTGATTTTCTTGGGGTTGGTGTAGCCCCAGATGGTGTACATGTCCGCCAGCAGGGCGCCGTTGTACTCCTCCAGATCCGCCTGTTTCACTTCGGCGTCACCCTGACGGCCAAACAGCACCACCTCGTCACCGGGTTTCACCCCTTTCAGGTCCGTCACGTCCACCATGATGGTGTTCATGGAAGTCTTGCCGACCACCGGCACCTTCTGACCCTGGATCAGCACATAGGCTTTGTTGCTGAGGGCTCGGCGATAGCCATCGGAGTAGCCCAGCGGCAGGTTGGCGAGCCAGGAGTCACGCTTGAGAGTAAAGGTGCGGTCATAACCGACGGTGTTACCTGCCGCATAGTGGTTGACCGAGGCGACCTGGGTCTTGAATGCCATCACCCGCTTGTACTCGGTGTGGGAGGGGATGGAGTCACCGTAGAGCAGGCCGCCCGGGCGCACCATGTCGAAGTAGGCGTCCGGCACAGCCAGGGTGGCGAAGGAGTTGGCGGCGTGTATGGTGATCTTGCTGCGATCCAGTTTGCCCGCTTCCAGCAGCCACTGGGAGTCCAGTTTGAACTGGGCCAGTCCCATCTTGACGTCCTCTTTCTCCTCAACCGGGAAGTGGGTCATGATGCCGACCGGGGTGATCCCCTTTAGCTTGAGCATGGCCAGCGCATCCTGCTTGGCATCGGCCAGACGCAGGTCGATGCCGTTGCGGCTCATGCCGGCGGAGTTGAGCGCGATATGCACCGGAATGGTGGTGTGGTGGCGCTGGGCGATATCGGCGATACCCTGGGCACTGACCAGACTGCCGATCAGCTCCTCCATCTTGTAGGGCAGGGCCTGCTCTACTTCATCCGGGGTGGCAGCACGCACCCGCATCAGACGGCCGGTAAAGCCCTTCTCGCGGGCGACGCGCGCCTCTTCGTTGCTGGCGATGCCGATGCAGGGGATATTGGCCTTGACCACGGAGGGGACCAGCAGGTCGATGCCATGACCATAAGCGTCGGCCTTCATGATGGCGCAGATCTGCGGGCCCTTGTCACCGAGACGATCCTTGAGGGTCTGGATATTGTGTTCAAAGGCGCCCAGATCCACTTCCAACCAGGCGTTGCTGGCGGTTTGCTCCTGGCCGTTGCGATGATCCGTCGCAAGGGGCAGATAGGGAGCCGCAACGGCTTGGCCCGCGAGCAGGCCGAAGATCAGGGTAGCCAGCAGAGTTTTCTTGTGCATGGTGATTCCTTTTTGTTGTTCGCGTTGGATAGTTTGGACGGGGTCGGCCACATTGGTGGTGGTTTAACCACAACTTGTTGTTATTATTATGATCTTTGTCACTCTCAACAGGTGCTGACTGGTTGGGAGTCTACCGCAACACGGGTTCGGCCGACACTCGTAAGGGGAAGAAAATGGTCAATCTTGAGTTACGTTTTCCACCACCGCTGATCTTCCTGCTCTGTGCCGGGGCCATGTGGTGGCTAAGAGGGGAGAGCCAGCCCGGCATCTGGGCAATGGCGCTGATGGCTATGCTGGTCGTGGCGGGGGCCATCATGGGCTTTGGTGCCCTGCAACGGTTTCGTCACCACCAAACTACGGTCAGCCCCACCAAGCCCCAGCACACCAGCCGTCTGGTGACCTGTGGCGTCTATCGTGTCAGTCGCAATCCCATGTATCTGGGGCTGCTCTGCTGGCTGGCCGCCTGGGGTTGTTATCTCGGTGGAGGTTGGGTCTGGGTTGGGCCAATCGTGCTGGTGGCCTGGCTGACCCGCTTTCAGATCATGCCGGAGGAGCGGCTGCTGCGCGCCCGTTTCGGCGACGAGTATGTGGCGTATTGCCAGCGCGTTCGCCGTTGGTGCTGACTGGCAGTGATCTTCGTGAGCTGAGGGATAAGTCGGGCCAGCCATGCTGGATAAAGAGAACCCCGGGCTGGCCCGGGGTTCTCGAGGGGCTAGTTAGAAAAAATCGCCCTTCTCGTCCTTGGTGGGTTCGAGGCTCCAGCCGGTGGCATCGCTGCTGCTGGCAATCTGCCCCTTCTCCTTCCACAACTTGATCTTGAGGCGCAGGTTGTTGGCCGAGTCGGCGTTTTTCACCGCCTCTTCTTCCTCAATTACCCCTTCCACGACCAGATCAAACAGGGCACTGTCGAAGGTGACCATGCCGAGGGCTTTGGACTTTTCCATCACCTCTTTGAGGCCGCCAAATTCGCCGCGCTTGATCATGTCGCGGATGGTGTGGGTGCCAAGCATGATCTCCACTGCGGCCCGGCGACCGCCATCGGTGGTTTTCACCAGCCGCTGGGAGACAAAAGCCTTGAGGTTGTTGCCCAGATCGTTGAGCAGCTGGGGGCGGCGCTCCTCGGGGAAGAAGTTGATGATGCGATCCAGCGCCTGGTTGGCGTTGTTGGCGTGCAGGGTGGAGATGGCAAGGTGGCCGGTTTCGGAGAAGGCCAGCGCATGTTCCATGGTCTCGCGATCGCGGATCTCGCCGATAAGAATGACGTCCGGCGCCTGACGCAGGGTGTTTTTCAGGGCAGCATGGAAGCTACGGGTATCTACCCCCACCTCCCGCTGGTTGATGATGCTCTTGCGGTGACGATGAACGAACTCCACCGGATCCTCGATGGTGATGATGTGGCCACCGCTGTTGCGGTTGCGATGGTCGATAAGCGCCGCCAGCGAAGTGGATTTACCCGAGCCGGTACCGCCGACAAACAGCACCAGACCGCGTTTCTCCATGATGGTGTCGAGCAGCACAGGCGGGAGTTTGAGATCTTCAAAGCGGGGGATTTCGGTCTTGATGTTGCGGGCCACAAGAGAGACTTCGTTGCGCTGCTTGAAGATGTTGACCCGAAAGCGGCCGATCTGGGGCAGGGAGATGGCAAGGTTCATCTCCAGATCCTTCTCGAACTGCTGCTTCTGCTCGCCATCCATGATCTCGGCGGCGATCCGCGCCACTTCACCCGGTTCCAGCGGCGTTTCGTTGAGGGGGCGCAGGCCGCCGTTAAATTTGGCGCAGGGGGGCGCGCCGGTCGACAGATAGAGGTCTGAGCCATCCTGCTTGGCCAGGATCTGTAACATGTCTCGCAATTCCATTTTTTTGCCTCGTCGATCAATGAGATGCCATGAGCGGGATGATATTGAGTGTACAGCCTCAGGCGCCGGTCAGTTTCTCGCGAAAGACAAAAAAGACCGCACCGAGAATGCAGAGCCCTGCCCAGAGATAGTCCCATTTCAGATCTTCCTTGAGATAGAAGATAGAGAAGGGGACGAATACGGTGAGTGTGATCACTTCTTGCAGGATTTTAAGTTGGCCCACGCTCATCACGGTGTGGCCAATGCGGTTGGCGGGCACTTGCAGCAGGTATTCGAACAGGGCGATACCCCAGCTCACCAGGGCGGCAATGATCCATGGTTTGTGGTTCATGCTCTTGAGGTGAGCGTACCAGGCGAAGGTCATAAAGACGTTGCTGCAGAGCAGCAGACCGATACTGGCGAAAATCGGGTTCATAGGGTTCTCCTTGAAAATCCGGCGCATTTTATCCCTGAACCACGGGTTTTCATACGTGGTGCGGGAGGGTATTTTTAACCAACAGGATAAGCCGTGCGAGGTATGCGACGGGATGGGCAAGTTATGCGGGATAGTGTTGTTACTGTTATTTGCCATGCCGGTGCGAGCGACCCCGACGCTGACGGTGGCCACCGATCTGTGGCCGCCATTTCGCATCCTGCAAGCGGATGGCCGGTTGCAGGGGCTCGACATGGACATCCTGCGCCGGTTGCAACAGGCGAGCGGCATTGAGTTGCAGGTACGGCGGATGCCGTGGGGCAGGGCGCTCAAGCAGATGCAGACCGGCCAGGTCGATCTGATGATTGGCCTCGCCTATACCGCCGAGCGGGCGCAGTTTATCGACTATCTGCAGCCTGCCTACTATCAGTGCTGGCCCGCGTTTTATGGTCAGCCGGTCAATGTGGCCCGGATCCACCAATACCGCGATCTGCAGGGGGTGAAGGTGGGCTATGTGCTCAACTCCGCCTACTTTGAGCCCTTCAACTCTGACAGCCGCCTCGACAAGCACGGAGTACCCACCGAAGATCAGCTGCTGCGCATGGTGCAGCGGGGGCACCTGCCACTGATGATTGGCACCGACTGTCAGGTGGACTATGCCCTGAGTCAGGGAAATGCCAGCCGGATAGGCAAGGCGGACTACCGTCCCGCCACGCCGGTGACCCTCTATCTGGGGATGAGCAAGCACTCACCTCACCAGTCGCTGCGCCAGCCCTTGCTGGTGGCGCTGCAAAATCTGGTGGCCAGCGGCGAGATAAGGGTGATGGCCAAGCGTTACCAGCCTTGACCTTGGGTGGCAAGCCACTGTTATCATGCCCTTTTCCTGCTTCTCCCCCGGCGCTGCGACAGGGCCGGGGATGAAGCCTTGTTATTCGGGGATCATCCTTGTACCTCTCCCTTATCGCCCGTCAGCAGCGCTGGCAGCGGCGCTGGCTCTGTGGCCTGACGCTGCTGACCTTGCTGCTGTTTCTCTTCTCCCTCGTCTGGGGCGAGTTTGTGCTGCTGCCCTGGCAGCCCCTTGGCGATCTCGAACAGCGCATCTTGCTGGAGCTGCGTCTGCCCCGTGCTTTGCTGGCCCTCTTGGCTGGCGCAGCCCTTGCCTGTGGCGGCGCCGTATTGCAGGTGATGCTGCACAACCCGGTGGCGGAGCCCGGGCTGCTTGGCGTTTCAAGCGGGGCAGGTCTTGCCGCCATGGTGGCGATGGCGGTGGCCAAATCCCTCGGCCTCTATCTGCCAGGCTGGGGGCTGTCGCTGGCGGCCTTCGGTGGCGCCCTGCTGGTGACCATGTTGCTCATTCGGCTGGCTCGCCGGGCGCGTCTCGGTCATGCCCGCTTGCTGTTGTTTGGCGTCGCCATCGGTATTCTTACCAATGCCGCCATGACCTGGTTGATGTACTTTGCCGACGATGGCTCCTTGCGTGAATTCATGTTCTGGATGATGGGCAGCCTCTCTTACGGCAGCCAGCAGTTTGCCTGGTGGTGGCTGGTGCTGCCGCTCACCCTGGGCTGGCTCTGCTGGCAGGGCAAGGCGCTGCAACAGTTGTTGTTGGGGGAGACCCTGGCCCGCCTGATGGGGATGGATGTCGACAAGATGCGGGTGCGGCTGGTGCTGGCGGTCTGTCTGCTGACCGGTGTGGCGGTGTCGTTGTGTGGTGTCATCGGTTTTGTCGGGTTGGTGGTGCCCCATCTGCTGCGGCTCTGTGGTGGCAGCGATCAGCGTTTTCTGCTGCCAGCTTCGGCGCTTGGCGGCGGGGCCCTGTTGCTGGCGGCCGATCTGGTTGCTCGATCCACCCTGAGCGCGGGGGAGTTGCCTATCGGCGTCATCACCGCCTCGGTGGGAGCGCCGCTCTTTATCTACCTGCTATTGAGGCAAACTGCCGATGGTGCTGCATGATTTGGTCGGGGCGCGCAGTCTCCTTATTTACCCGTTGTTGAGGCAAGATGCCGATGTCACCCGCTGATCCCATGCCGGTTTCTTCTCGTGCTGCTGCGCCGCTGCTGGAGGCGCGCGCACTCGCCATTGCCGGACGGCTCTCTCCCCTGGATATCCGCTGGCATGGCGGCCAGTTGGTGGCGCTGCTTGGCCCCAATGGCAGTGGCAAGTCGACCCTGCTCGGGGCGCTGGCGGGGATTTTACCTGCCGATGGCACAGTGCTGCTGGGGGGGAAGTGCTTACTGACATGAGTTGGCCCGAGCTTGCCAAACGGCGTGCCATGCTGCCCCAGCGTCAGCCCCAGCTGTTTCATATTCCGGTGTTTCAGGTGTTGAGCCTGGGGCTCGATGAGATGGTTGCACCTGCCAGACAGAACGAGGCGATAAATGCATTGTGCGAGGCATTGGAGCTGGAAGCCTTGCTGGCTCGTGACTTCAGCCGGTTGTCGGGGGGCGAGCAGCAGCGGGTGCTGATTGCCCGCACCCTGCTGCAGGTGTGGCCGATCCTCAATCCGACCGGCAAGGTGCTGCTGCTGGATGAACCGCTGGCGGGGCTCGACCTGCATCACCAGCTGGCGCTATTGCGGTTGCTGAAAACCTTGGCCGGGCAGGGCTTGCTGGTGGTGCTCGCCATCCACGATATCAATCTGGCCATCGACTGGGCCGACCGCATTCTCTGCCTGCAAGGGGGCGCGGTGGTGCGCGAAGGGGGTGTAGAGCTGGTGGATGAGGCGCTGCTGGCGCAGGTATTCCAGATCCGCACCGACCGCATCGAAGCGGCGGGTCGGGTCTGGTTTATGCCCAGTTTGTAAGTAGGGTGTACAGGAAAGAGGGCGCATGTAGGGCCGATTAGCGAAGCGTAATCGGCCGACAGCAAGAAGAAGGGGCCGGTATCAAAAATACCGGCCCCTTTGGTTTTATTCGCAGTTCAAGCCTGTTTGCTCAGGCGCACCTGCGCCGCCTCTGCCAGCATCGCCAGCAGGGTTTCGGTGTCGCTCCACGACAAGCAGGCATCTGTGATGTTCTGGCCGAAGGGTGATGTCGCAGTCGTTACCGCAGGTTTGCTTTGTTCAACCGCACCAGCGCGGCCTCGGCCAGCATCGCCAGCAGGGTTTCGGTGTCGCTCCATGACAGGCAGGCATCTGTGATGCTCTGGCCGAAGGGTGATGACGCAGTCGTTACCGCAGGTTTGCTTTGTTCAACCGCACCAGAGCGGCTTCGGCCAGCATCGCCAGCAGGGTTTCGGTGTCGCTCCATGACAGGCAGGCATCGGTGATGCTCTGGCCGAAGGTGGCGGCGCAGCCGTTCTCCACATCCTGACGCCCTTCCACCAGAAAGCTCTCGGCCATGATGCCGGCGATGCCGGTACGGCCGCGGCGCAGCTGATCGCAGATATCTTGCGCCACCAGCAGCTGACGGCGGTGATCCTTCATGCTGTTGCCGTGGCTGAAATCGACCACCAGACGCTCCGGCAGGCCCACATCGGCCAGCGCTTCACAGGCTTCATCGACACTGGCGGTGTCGTAGTTGGGGCGGTGGCCGCCACGCAGGATCACATGACCAAAGGGGTTACCGGCGGTGCGGTAGATGGTCATCTTGCCGTCTTTGTCCGGCGAATAGAAGATGTGGCTGTGACGGGCGGCGCGCACCGCATCGATGGCGATGCGGGTATTGCCGTCGGTGCCGTTCTTGAAGCCGACCGGGCAGGAGAGGGCCGAAGCCATCTCGCGGTGTACCTGGGATTCGGTGGTACGTGCGCCGATGGCGCCCAGGTGATGAGGTCGGCAATATACTGGCCGGTCACCATATCGAGGAATTCGGTGGCGGTGGGCATGCCGATCTCGTTGATGTCGACCAGCAGTTTGCGCGCCAGTTTCAGCCCTTCGTTGACATCGAAACTGCCATCGAGGCGCGGATCATTGATCAGCCCTTTCCAGCCGACGATGGTGCGCGGCTTCTCGAAATAGGTGCGCATCACGATGCAGAGGCTCTCTTTATACTGCTCGCGCAGGGCGTTGAGGCGCTGGGCATACTCGCGAGCTGCAGCGGGATCATGGATAGAGCAGGGGCCGACAATGACCAGCAGGCGCTGATCGTCTCCGGCCAGAATGGCTTCCACTTCGCGACGGGCATCCAGCAGATTCTGGGCAATGGTATCGGTGATCGGAAACGCGTGTGCAAGCTCGCTCGGAGTGATCAGTGACTCCAGGCGACGGGTGCGCAATTCATCTGTGTGAATGGACATACAACTCAAGTCTCGAGTGGGTGGTGTCAGCCGCAAGGGGCGAAAAAGCAAAGAGATAAAATAAAGCAAAAGTCCCCTGATTGAAACCTTGGGGGGCTCTGATAGGATGTGAGGCCAAAATCGATTCCAAATGAGGTAGTTAGCGTGGCAAAGCCAGGGGCAACCGGGGTCACCCGCATCATCAACGCAACCGGTTACAGCATGAAGGGGCTCAAGTCAGCCTGGATTAACGAGGCGGCGTTTCGGCAGGAGCTGATGCTGATCCTGTTGCTGATGCCGCTGGCCTTCTGGCTGGGGGATTCTCTCAACCAGATCCTGCTGCTTATCGTCATCAGCTGGCTGGTGGTGATTGTCGAGATCCTCAACTCTGCCATTGAAGCTGTGGTAGACAGGGTTGGCTCCGAGCATCATGAGCTCTCCGGCCGCGCCAAGGATTTGGGCTCTGCCGCCGTCTTTATCGCGTTGGCCCTCAATGCCCTGGTGTGGGGCGCGCTGGTGGGCCGCAACCTGTTGGGGTGGTGGTAAGCCATCACGCTGCTTTGAGGTTCTGCTTCATACAAAAGCCCGTCATCACGACGGGCTTTTTGCTGCGCAGATAAGGGGCTATCAGTGGAGGATGCGGGCACGGATGGTGCCGTTGATCTCCTTGAGCTTGGCGAGCGCCTTCTCGCTGTGCTCGGTCTCCACGTCGATCACCACGTAACCGATATGGCTGCTGGTCTGCAGGTATTGACCGGCGATGTTGATCCCCTCTTCGGCGAAGATCTGGTTGATCTGGTTCATCACGCCCGGCTGGTTGCGGTGAATGTGCAGCAGGCGGCTGGAGCCCTTGTGGCCCGGCAGCGACACTTCCGGGAAGTTGACGGCGGAGAGGGTGGAGCCGTTGTCGGAGTATTTGACCAGCTTGTTGGCCACTTCCAGCCCGATGTTCTCCTGCGCTTCATGGGTGGTGCCACCGATGTGCGGAGTCAGGATCACGTTCTCCAACCCACGCAGCGGGCTTTGGAACTCCTCGTCGTTGGACTTGGGCTCGACCGGGAAGACGTCGATGGCGGCGCCGGCAATATGGCCGCTCTTGATGACGTCAGCCAGCGCATCGATATCCACCACGGTACCGCGGGCGGCGTTGATGAAGATGGCGCCTGGTTTCATCATCCGCAGCTGCTCGGCACCGATCATGTTCTTGGTGGAGGTGGTCTCCGGCACGTGCAGGCTGATGACGTCAGACATATTGAGCAGCTCGACCATGCTCGGCACCTGAATGGCGTTACCCAGCGAGAGTTTGTTCTCGATATCGTAGTAATAAACCTTCATGCCGATGCTTTCGGCGATGATGCCAAGCTGGGTACCGATATGGCCGTAGCCGATGATGCCGAGCTTCTTGCCGCGCGCTTCCACCGAGCGGTTGGCCAGTTTTTCCCACACGCCGCGATGGCACTTGGCGTTTTTCTCGGGGATGCCGCGCAGCAGCAGCAGGATCTCGCCCAGTACCAGCTCGGCGACCGAACGGGTGTTGGAGAAGGGGGCGTTGAAGACCGGGATGCCGCGGATCTGGGCCGCTTCCAGCTCGACCTGGTTGGTACCGATGCAGAAGCAGCCGATGGCGACCAGCTTGTTGGCGGCGTCGAGGACTTTCTCGGTGATCTGGGTGCGGGAGCGCAGCCCGATGAAATGGACGTCGCGGATCTGCTCGATCAGCTCCTCTTCGGAGAGCGAGGTCTTGAGATACTCCACACTGGTGTAACCTGCGGCACGAAAGGTCTCTACGGTGTTGGGATGAACCCCCTCCAGCAGCAGAACCTTGATTTTATCCTTGTCCAACGAAAACTTGGCAGTCATGACGATCCCTCTGTATGTGCAAACGTAAGTGCAGATTTGGTGTGCGAAGAAAACCGTAAAGTAGCAAAAACGTTTGGGAGAGGGAATATTTGTGACGAAAGTCAAATTCTTTGAAGTTATCAACGAATGTTGTAAACATCCGTATGCAACTTGTTGAGGGATAAATAAAAACGGCGCCATCAGGCGCCGTCATTTATTCACAGTGCAATGTTTGGGTCATATCCTATCTCGGGGCTCAATCAACGCCGCTGCTGCGTCAGAGGTTGCAGAGTGGCGCTGGCGAGGGAGGGAGGATGCCGTTGCACTGTGCTACCGGTGTCGGGATTACTGGGTAATCACGCCGTCCGGCGTACCGATCAGGACCACGTCGGCGCCGCGCGCGGCGAACAGGCCGTTGGTGACCACACCAACAATGGCGTTCAGTCGTACTTCCAGCGCCTTGGCGTCGGTAATGGCCATGCCTTTTACATCCAGAATGTGGTTGCCGTTGTCGGTGACCACGCCTTCACGCCACACCGGGTTGCCACCAAGTTTGCGGATTTCACGGGCCACGTATTCGCGGGCCATCGGGATCACTTCCACCGGCAGCGGGAACTGGCCCAGCACGTCGACGGTCTTGGTGTTGTCGATGATGCAGATGAACTTGTCAGCGACGGCGGCAACGATCTTCTCGCGGGTCAGGGCTGCGCCACCGCCCTTGATCATGTCGCGGGTTGCGTTGATCTCGTCGGCGCCATCCACATAGACGGAGAGGGCGTCGATCTCGTTGAGATCATATACGGTGATGCCGAAGCCCTTGAGGCGCTCGGTAGAGGCCACGGAGCTGGATACCGCCCCCTTGATCTCGTCCTTCATGGTCGCCAGCGCGTCGATAAAGTGGTTGACGGTAGAGCCGGTGCCCACCCCGACGATGGTGCCGGGAACCACATACTTGAGCGCAGCCCAACCGGCCGCCTTCTTCATTTCATCTTGAGTCATGATCGTTCCTTAAGAAAAAAGCGGGCGCATTATATCCAACCCGGTACCCCGTCGCGACCTTGTTGCTCACGTTCCGGGGCAAAAAGAGGGACTTTGTAAATCGTTTGCCTGATTATTCTGCGTTTGCGCGCACAAAGCAGGGGCTGCCTGCCAAAAACAGCTTATTCAAAGCGCCAGCAGTGGCTCGGGGTGATGATCTGGGGCAGCGGCACATCCCACTCCTCTTGCGGGACCGCATCCACCTGCTGGCAGTCGTGGGCAATTCCGAGCGGCTTGGGGCCCAGTTTGTGCTCATGCCAGATGGCGAGAGTGCGATCGTAGTAGCCGCCCCCCATGCCAAGGCGATTGCCCTGGGCATCAAAGGCGACCAGCGGGGTGCAGATAAGATCGAGCGTGCTGTGGGGCACCACCTGCAGGATATCCAGCTCCGGCTCTTCGATGCCGTAGCGGTTGCGCACCATGGGGCTGGTGGCGGTATAGCGCAAAAAGAGCAGGTGACCCGGGGTAAAGGGGTGGAGCACCGGCAGGTAGACCTCTTTGTGCTGGGCCCACAGCCAATGGATGGTGGGCAAGGGGTTGATCTCCCCATCATTGGCCAGATAGAGGGCAATGCGTTTGGCGGCGAGGATCTCGGGGTGTTGCTTGAACTGGGCCAGCAGCTGTTGGGCCGCCGCCTGCTGCTCGGCCGGACTCAGATTTTTGCGGCGTTGACGAACCAGTTGGCGCAGGGATTGACGTTCGGGTTGGGACTCATGCATGGGGAACCTCTGGTATAGCTGCGCATCGATGGCTTGAACGCGCTCTACCTTAGCACATTCACTCTTGACGTTAAGGGGGGCAGGGGAACTCCCGCCCCGGACGGCTGATGCCAAGGGGCGGTGGGATAAATGCTGGCGGATCCGATAGTGAGTCAACAAGGGCCAGGGTGTGGCCCCTGTTGACAGCATGTCGGCGCGCCAGCCTCTGGTCTGTTACTTGTCAGCCTTGCCGCGCATCTGGTGCTTCACGAACACGGCAATCAGTGCCGCCACCGCGAGCGCTAATCCTGTGTAGAAACGCATGGATGTTATCCTGTTACTTGTCAGCCTTGCCGCGCATCTGGTGCTTCACAAACACTGCAATGAGTGCCGCTACCGCGAGCGCCATCGGGTAGAAACTCATGCTCACCACCGCCAACGGCGACAGGGCGAAGATGGATCCCAGCAGCAGCGCCTGTGCGCCCCAGGGGATCAGACCCTGTACCACGCAGGAGAAGATATCCAGCATGGAGGCGGCGCGGCGCGGGGTGACACCGTGGTGTTCGGCCAGATCCCGGGCTACCTTGCTGGCGACGATAATAGCCACCGTGTTGTTGGCGGTGCACAGGTTGGTGAGGCTCACCACCCCGGCGATGCCGAGCTCGGCGGCTTTCTCGTTCTGTTCACCATTGTGCTCGCGAGTGAAACGGGCAATCAGGGCGCTGATGCGCTCGCTGATCCAGGCCAGTCCACCCTGACGTTCCATCAGGGCGCCGAGGCCGCCGATCAGCATGGAGAGCAGGAAGATCTCCTGCATGCCGGTAAAGCCCTGATAGATATCCTTGCTGAACTGACCGATGGCGTAGCCGTTGATCATGCCCACCACTCCGGCGGCCAGAATACCGATCCCCAGCACCACAAACACATTCACTCCGGCGAGCGCCAGCCCCAGGATCAGCAGATAAGGCATCACCTTGAACAACTCGATGGCGCTGCCGCTGGCAGGGGATTCACCCACTGAGCCCAGGGTCAGATAGAGCAGGATCACCGCGATGGCAGCTGGGGCTGCAATCTTGAAGTTCTCGCGGAACTTGTCCTTCATCTCGCACCCCTGACTGCGGGTGGCCGCAATGGTGGTGTCGGAGATGATGGAGAGGTTATCGCCAAACATGGCGCCGGAGAGAATGGTACCTGCCATCAGCACAGGATCGATACCGGCCGCCTGCGCCACACCGAGGGCCACAGGCGCCACGGCACCTATGGTGCCCATGGAGGTACCCATGGCAGTGGCAATAAAGGCAGAGATGAGGAACAGCCCGGGCAGTAGCGCCCAGCCGGGGATTAGCGACAGACCCAGCGCCACGGTGGCATCAACCCCGCCGGTGGCCTTGGCCACGCTGGCAAAGGCGCCCGCCAGCAGATAGATAAGGCACATCGCCATGATATTGCTGTGGCCGACCCCCTTGAAGAAGGTCTCCAGATTGCTGTTGAAGCTCTCTTTGCCAAGCAGCAGGGCGAGCATCACCGCAGGCAGGGCAGCAACCGGAGCGGGCAGCTGATAGAAGGCGAATTCGACCCCCTGCAGGGTCAGCCAGGTACCGGTACCGATAAAGAGTGCGAGAAAAACCAGAAGTGGCAACAAGGCCCTGGCACTGGGTTGAGTCTGGATCATGTGTTCCTCTGAAATTGAACAATGACCTCCTGTCATAAACTGCTTTGTACCTGTATCGGATAGGGATAGGGGGAAAACAGGGCGGGCATCCTGCCGCATTGGGGTGCCCACAGTAGTGAGTCAACCTCGCTTGGTCAAGATAGACGTCCAGATGGATAGGTGTTTTTGTTTGATGATTCTGGTGTTGTTGAGATATCCAAAGAATATTCGGAAAAATAAGTTAGTGCTGTTTATTGTTCATTGCTGTTCTGGCGCAGTCCGCGGGTATCTGGGGGTATCGCGTGCCTTTAATAAGGAAAGAGGTAAACGATAAGATCTCTGCATGCCATCTTGGGGATTTCTCCCGCTGCCAAACGTCAGCCGCACCTCTCTCTATCTCTACGTGAGCATGGTACGGATATTTCCAGAACGCATGGACACAAGACCTGGGCACAGTAGGTTAGTGTGCCAGTTTCTCCACCGCCTGAACGGCTGTCGCGAGAGCATCCTGTTCCAGCGTCAGCGGAATGTGGCCAATACCGGGCAGCAGGGTGACAGGCCAGGAGATGCCGAGACGTCTTAACTCAGGTTCAAGTTGATCTGTTTGGAAGGCTTCGTCATTTGTGCCAGCGATCACGGCGCAGGGGCGTTGCACATTGCGTATGTTTTGCTGGTAGTCACGCTCCGGCTGAAAGTTCGAAGCAAGGTTGAAGGAGTAGGAGGGGGTCAGCAGGGATTTCGCCTCATCATTAAGGGCAAAGTTCAGCACGGTCAGATGGTTGAGTGCGGAAATATGGAAACAGTTGAGGATGCTCAGGGCGATGAGGCGAGGCAAGCCGACACGCACCCAGCCACCGCTGTTGGGCCGGTAGTTGGCGGCGGTGGGGCCAAGATAGGGGGAGAGCAGCAGATAGCTCTCGAACAGGGTTTGTCGCGTGCTGCCAGCAACGCGCAGCACAAAGCCACCCCCTGACGAGAAGCCGACGAGTGTTGCAGGCTTGTCGGGGGCTACCGACTTGATGAAATCTTCCAGATCGTCCTCAAGCTGGCCGATGTAGGCAATGGTGCCTTTGTTGCCCGATGCGCCATGGCCGCGAATATCGAGGGCGTAGGCGTCGTATCCCGCTTGCGAAAAGGCGCTCGCCATCTTGTACATGCTCTGGCTGCTGGCAGAAGAGCCGTGAACCAGTACCACGCTGCCCTTGACCTTGTTGTTCTTCGTATTCTCCTCTGCGCCATAGTGCCGATAGGCCAGCTGCGTGCCGTCACGCGCCGGGTATCTTGAGAGGGGTGGCATGCTGCTCCAGTCACTCCCCTTGAAAGGGTCGTTGATGCTGGCCATCGCCGGTGCCAAGCTCGGCCCGCCAAACAGCAGAGCCGCGGCCAGCATGACCAGGGTCAGTGATACCAACACCACAGCAAACAGTAATACAGCGCTCATCCTTGCACCTCATTTGATATCGACACGGGCGTTGCCCTGATTTTGCTGATGCTGGCATTTCACTCGTTCGAACCTATCAGATGGCACCCGGTCTGCCAAATGATGGAGTGAGACGATGAAAAACGGCCTGTGACCAAAAGGAAGTTCTTGGCCAGCCAGTGGGCGCTGCCGTTGGCGAGTGCAGCAAGGCGTGGTGGCATCATGGCTTTTCAAACCCGGCGCGGGCTGGTAAAACGGTCTCTTTCCATAATTAAAAGAGATGAGAGGGTGGAGATGGACAATCCGATCCGTGTGGCCGTGATGGGCTGTAATGGTCGTATGGGCAAGGTGCTGCTGGAGGCCATCACCAACACCGATGGCGTGGTGGTTGGTGCTGCGTTGGAGCGGCCGGGCTCGGCTGTGATCGGTCTTGATGCCGGTGAGCTCAATGGGCTGGGCCATCTGGGCGTGGCCATCAGCGACAGTCTGGACAAGGTGCGTGACGAGTTTGATCTCATCATCGACTTCACCCGCCCCGAGGTGACCCTGGCCAATCTTGCTTTTGCGCTGGCCCACCACAAGCAGATGGTGATCGGCACCACCGGTTTTGACGATGCAGGCAAGGCCGCCCTGAAAGAGGCGGGCAAGCAGATCGGTATCGTGTTCGCCTCCAACTACTCGGTCGGGGTCAACCTGGTGTTCAAGTTGCTGGAGCAGGCCGCCAAGGTGATGGGGGATTATACCGACATCGAGATCATCGAGGGCCACCATCGCCACAAGGTGGATGCGCCATCCGGTACTGCGCTCTCCATGGGTGAAGTGGTCGCCAAAACCCTGGGTCGCGATCTCAAGGAGTGCGCCGTCTATGGTCGCGAGGGGATCACTGGCGAGCGGGATCGCAACACTATCGGCTTTGCCACCATTCGTGCTGGTGATCTGGTGGGGGAGCATACCGTCATGTTTGCCGATGTCGGCGAGCGGGTGGAGATCAGCCACAAGGCCTCCAGCCGCCTGACCTTCGCCAACGGTGCTGTGCGGGCGGGCAAGTGGCTTTGTCAGCAGGGTGCCGGTCTTTATGACATGCAGGATGTGCTCAATCTCAAGTGATGCCTCTGAGCGACACTTTCGTACTACTGCTACCCCAGTGAAAAACCCCGGCTTGCCGGGGTTTTTGCTGTCAGTCAGCCAGAGTTTGTGTAAAAAGACACGCTATCGGCAATTTTTATCTGAATGCCTTATAAATCACACTATTGCGTTATCCACCAGATTTCCCCTTCCTAAATGTCATCACCAGGTAACAGATTTGAGCATCTTTATGGCTGATGAAGCCATTTTTTTACACCGGCAAGAAAAGACTAAAAATTCAAACACGGAAAAACGTTTTCCATTTTTCATGTTCACTCTTGTCATCATAAAAGCGTTAAATCTGTCATTAATATTTTTTTGTGTAAAAATAAATGCCATTGTTTTAATTGGTTTTTTTGTTGGTTTTTGTCGCTATTGCTGGCTTGGTGTCATCTTTTTGTGGTGGTTTTTCATTTTCTTTCATGGGAGGGGGTTGCAAAGCGATTGAGTGCATAGATAATGGGTAATGTTGCTTTTTTATTGAATTTAGATGCATTTCATTCGAGAAAAGACGTTGAAATGCCACTTTTTTTAAGTAGAATGCGCCCAATTTGCCAGAAATCTGCCGGGTTCGAGTCCTGTCCAAGACCGGAATCGAGCCCGCAACACCCAGGTAAATTGCTGAATTTAAAGCTAAATAACTGGAGGTTGTCTTGAATCACACTGCATTGCTAGTGCTGGAAGATGGAACTGTGTTCAAAGGCGTGTCGATAGGCGCCGAGGGATGTTCCGTTGGTGAAGTGGTTTTCAATACGTCGATGACGGGCTATCAGGAAATCCTCACCGATCCCTCTTATTCCCGTCAGATCGTCACCCTCACTTACCCCCATATAGGCAACACCGGCACCAACAGCGAAGATGAAGAGTCCAGTCAAATCCATGCGCAAGGGTTGATCATCCGGGACCTTCCGATACTTGCCTCCAATTTCCGCAATCAGCAATCCCTCTCCGAATACCTCAAGTCTCACAACATCGTTGGCATCGCCGACATCGACACCCGTAAACTGACCCGCATCCTGCGCGAGAAAGGCGCTCAGGCTGGCTGTATTCTGGCCGGGAAACAGGTCGATGAAGCTTATGCCCTCGAACAGGCCCGCGCCTTCCCCGGTCTGAAGGGGATGGACTTGGCCAAAGAGGTGACGGTTGGTGAGGCGTACAACTGGACCGAAGGGAGCTGGCAGCTTGGCAAGGGGCACGTCACCCCGGCTGCCGACCAGCTCAAATACCACGTGGTGGCCTACGATTTTGGCGTCAAGCGCAACATCCTGCGCATGCTGGTGGACCGTGGCTGCCGCCTGACCGTGGTGCCTGCCAAGACCCCGGCCGCCGAGGTACTGGCAATGAACCCGGATGGCATCTTCCTCTCCAACGGCCCCGGCGACCCCGAGCCGTGCGACTACGCCATCGAGGCCATCAAGGCTTTCCTCAATACCAACACGCCGGTATTCGGCATCTGTCTGGGTCACCAGCTGCTGGGTCTGGCCTCCGGCGCCAAGACCGTCAAGATGAAGTTTGGCCACCACGGCGCCAACCACCCGGTCAAGAGCCTCGATGACAACACCGTCATGATCACCGCTCAGAACCACGGCTTTGCGGTAGACGAGAACAGCCTGCCGGATTGCCTTCGCGCCACCCACGTCTCCCTGTTCGATGGTTCCCTGCAAGGTATCCATCGCACCGACCGTCCGGCCTTCAGCTTCCAGGGGCACCCCGAAGCGAGCCCGGGCCCGCACGACTGTGCCGGTCTTTTTGACCACTTTATTGAATTGATTAAGCAGTATCGCGCCTAAGAAATAGAGGAAAGAGTTTCATGCCAAAACGTAATGACCTTCAGAGCATCCTGATCCTCGGCGCCGGCCCCATCGTCATCGGCCAAGCCTGCGAATTTGACTACTCCGGCGCTCAGGCGTGCAAAGCCCTGCGCGAGGAGGGCTACCGCGTCATTCTGGTCAACTCCAACCCGGCCACCATCATGACCGACCCGGAGATGGCAGACGCCACCTACATCGAGCCCATCACCTGGGAAGTGGTGCGCGAAATCATCAAGAAAGAGCGCCCGGACGCCATCCTGCCCACCATGGGCGGCCAGACTGCGCTCAACTGCGCACTGGCGCTGGAGAAGCATGGCGTGCTGGCCGAGTTCGGTGTCGAGATGATCGGTGCCACCGCCGACGCCATCGACAAGGCCGAAGACCGCTCCCGTTTTGACAAGGCGATGCGCAGCATTGGCCTCGAGTGCCCGCGTGCCGGCATCGCCCACAACATGGAAGAGGCGTGGGGTGTGCAGCAGATGGTCGGCTTCCCCTGCATCATCCGTCCCTCCTTTACCATGGGTGGCTCCGGTGGCGGCATCGCCTACAACACCGAAGAGTTCGTCGAGATCTGCGAGCGCGGTCTGGATCTCTCCCCGACCAAAGAACTGCTCATCGACGAGTCGCTGATCGGCTGGAAAGAGTACGAGATGGAGGTGGTGCGGGATCGCAACGACAACTGCATCATCGTCTGCGCCATCGAAAACTTCGACCCCATGGGTATCCACACCGGTGACTCCATCACGGTCGCGCCAGCCCAGACGCTGACCGACAAGGAGTACCAGCTGATGCGCAACGCCTCCATGGCGGTGCTGCGCGAGATCGGCGTCGAGACCGGCGGCTCCAACGTCCAGTTCGGTATCAACCCGAAAGATGGCCGCATGGTCATCATCGAGATGAACCCGCGGGTGTCGCGCTCCTCTGCGCTGGCCTCCAAGGCGACCGGTTTCCCCATCGCCAAGATTGCTGCCAAGCTCGCCATCGGTTACACCCTCGACGAGCTGATGAACGATATCACCGGCGGTCGCACTCCGGCCTCCTTCGAGCCGGCCATCGACTACGTGGTCACCAAGGTACCGCGCTTCAACTTCGAAAAGTTCGCCGGTGCCAACGACCGTCTGACTACCCAGATGAAGTCGGTCGGCGAAGTGATGGCCATCGGCCGCAACTTCCAGGAGTCCCTGCACAAGGCGCTGCGCAGCCTCGAAACTGGCAAAACCGGCTTCGACCCCATGGTTGACCTCAATGCCCCGGACTCCCTGACCCGCATCCGTCACGAGCTGCAGGACGCTGGTAGTGACCGTATCTTCTACATCGCCGATGCGTTCCGCGCCGGTCTCTCCATGGATGGCATCTTCAAGCTGACCAAGATTGACCCCTGGTTCCTGGTACAGATTGAAGACCTGGTGAAACTGGAAGAAGAGGTGAAAGAGCGCGGCATGGCCGGTCTCGATGCCGACTTCCTGCGTGCCCTCAAGCGCAAAGGCTTTGCCGATGCCCGTCTGGCCAAGATCCTCGGCGTGGCCGAAGGGGAAGTGCGCAAACTGCGTGCCCGCCACAACATCTTCCCGGTCTACAAGCGGGTCGATACCTGCGCCGCCGAGTTCGCCACCAACACCGCCTACATGTACTCCAGCTATGACGAGGAGTGCGAAGCGGCCCCGAGCAACCGCGACAAGATCATGATCATCGGCGGCGGCCCGAACCGTATCGGTCAGGGTATCGAGTTTGACTACTGCTGCGTGCACGCGGCGCTGGCCCTGCGCGAAGATGGTTACGAGACCATCATGGTCAACTGCAACCCGGAGACCGTCTCCACCGATTACGACACCTCGGATCGTCTCTACTTCGAGCCGGTGACCCTGGAAGATGTGCTGGAAATCGTGCGCATCGAAAAACCCAAGGGCGTCATCGTTCAGTACGGTGGCCAGACCCCGCTGAAACTGGCCCGTGCACTGGAAGCCAACGGCGTGCCGATCATCGGTACCAGCCCGGATGCCATCGACCGCGCCGAAGACCGCGAGCGCTTCCAGTCTGCCGTCGAGCGCCTCGGCCTCAAGCAGCCGGAAAACGGCACCGTCACCGCGCTGGAGCAGGCTGTGCTGCTGGCCGAGCGGATCACCTACCCGCTGGTGGTTCGCCCCTCCTACGTGCTGGGTGGCCGCGCCATGGAAATCGTCTATGACGAGCAGGATCTGCGTCGCTACTTCGCCGAGGCGGTAAGCGTCTCCAACGAATCGCCGGTACTGCTGGACCGCTTCCTGGACGATGCGACCGAGCTGGACGTGGATGCCATCTGCGACGGCACCGACGTGGTCATCGGCGGCATCATGGAGCACATCGAGCAGGCCGGTATCCACTCCGGTGACTCCGGTTGCTCCCTGCCGCCCTATACCTTGTCCAAGAAAATTCAGGACGAGATCCGCGAGCAGGTGCGCAAGTTGGCGCTGGAGCTCGGCGTTATCGGCCTGATGAACGTGCAGTTCGCGGTCAAGGGCGATGACATCTACCTTATCGAGGTGAACCCGCGTGCCGCCCGTACCGTGCCGTTCGTCTCCAAGGCGACCGGTGCTTCGCTGGCCAAGATTGCCGCCCGTGTGATGGCCGGTCAGTCGCTGCAAGAGCAGGGCTTCACCAAAGAGATCATCCCGCCCTACTACTCGGTGAAAGAGGTGGTACTGCCGTTCGCCAAGTTCCCGGGAGTTGACCCGCTGCTGGGGCCAGAGATGCGCTCTACCGGTGAGGTTATGGGGGTGGGCAGCAGCTTTGCCGAGGCCTATGCCAAGGCGCAGCTGGGTGCCAACCACGCCGTACCGAAAGAGGGTCGTGCCCTCTTGTCAGTGCGTCACAGCGACAAGGCGCAGGTGGTTGACTTGGCTGCCAAGTTGCTGGAGCTGGGCTACGAGCTGGATGCCACTCACGGCACCGCCGTCGCGCTGGGTGAAGCGAGCATCAACCCGCGTGGTCAACAAGGTGCACGAAGGTCGCCCGCACATTCTCGACCGCATCAAGAATGGCGAGTACACCTACATCGTCAACACCGCCGAAGGGCGGGTGGCGATCCAGGACTCCAAGCAGCTGCGTCGCGCCGCCTTGCAGAACAAGGTGGCGTATACCACCACCATGAACGAGGCGTTTGCCACCTGCATGGCCATCAGCGTGGATGCCACCGCCAATGTGAACTCGGTGCAGGAGCTGCACCAGAAGGTGAAAAACCGCTAAGCGTTTGCAGCGGGCATCAGCCCAACTTGCCAGACGACCAACCCCCGCCAGCGATGGCGGGGGTTTCTTTTTATCTGTCGCTCACCGTTCGGCTCGGGGCGGGTGAGCCATTGAGGAAGGTCATGAGTTCCGCATCGCAGACAACTGATGGCGTGTGGGGTGGTAAAAGCGGGCAAGGGGAGGGGATGATGCGAGCGCGGGTTTCAACTGCGGCAGGCAATCCTCTACAATGGCCCCACTTTGCTTGTCAGTGCAGTGCCAGCGGCGCTGCCTGTAGGGCCAACAAAAAATGGACATGCTTATGACCGCTTTGCCTTCCTGTCGTCTTCTTGCCTTCTGCTCTGTCTTGCTGCTAGCCGGTTGTGCCAGTGATCCCGCCTCCGCGCCTGCCAAAGAGGCGAGCGTGAGCAACCCCAAAACGCCGCCTGCCATGCAGCCGCGCAAACCGGCGGATATGAAGAGCCGCATCGTGCGCTTCTTGCCCCGTCAGGTGCCGGACAAACAGGGGTGGGCCAATGACGTGGTGACGGCGCTCACCACCCAGGGGGTGACGGTCAATGATCACAACGTCTGTAGCGTGCTGGCGGTGGCGGAGCAGGAAGCCACTTATCAGGCCGACCCCGTGGTGCCGGGCCTTGGCAAGATCGCCTGGAAAGAGATCAACTCACGGGCAGCCAAGCTGCTGATCCCCGAATTTATGGTGCGGGCCGCACTCTCCATCAACTCGCCCACCGGCAAGAGCTATGCCGAGCGGATCGACAAGTTGCGTACCGAGCGGGAGATGAGTGAAATCTTCGAAGACATGATCAGCATGCTGCCGATGGGCAAGACGCTGTTTGGCAACCTCAACCCGGTGCATACCGGCGGCCCGATGCAGGTGAGCATCGCCTTTGCCGAGGCCAACGCCCGTGGCTACCCCTATCCAATCAAGGATTCCATCCGCCACGAAGTCTTTACCCGTCGCGGCGGCATCTGGTTTGGCACCAAGCATATCTTCGGTTATCCCGTCGACTACCCGGATACCCTCTACCGCTTTGCCGATTTCAACGCCGGCTGGTATGCCAGCCGCAATGCCGCTTTTCAGGCCGCCGTCAGCCGCTTGAGTGGCAAAACTCTGGCGCTGGACGGGGATCTGATCCGCTATGACTCGGATCTGCCGGGCAATACCGAGCTTGCCGTCTACACCCTCGCCAACCGGGTCAATATGAGCAAGCAGGCGATCCACCAGAGCCTGCGCAAAGGGGATACCGCCGAATTTGCCGAGACCGACCTCTACCATCGCATCTTTACCCTGGCCGACAAGCAAGCGGGCAAGCGACTGCCCCGCGCCATCCTGCCCGGCATTCAGCTAAAGAGCCCGAAAATTACCCGCAACCTCACCACCGCCTGGTTTGCCAAGCGGGTGGATGACAGAGAGCAACGCTGCGTGCAGCAGATGGCGACGATTCGGTAAGAAGCATCAAGGGCGGCCAATTGGCCGCCCTTGATGTCAGAGTGAGTTTCCCCTTGTGTGGAAGTTCATGCCTTGCTGTTCCCCGTCAGATTTACAATGAATCTGCATTTGGGGTATCCACTGCATCCCCAAAACTGATTGCCTCGGTTATCCCCCCGTTTGGCGGTACGCAATACCATCGGGTTGCCGCATCTGGGGCATAGTGGATTTTCTTGGGGGCGCGATTCGGTGATGGTTGTCGAGGCGTTCACCACCTGATTGACGACAGGCATTGCAGCTACGGATAAAGGCGGGCGGGGAACCTCGCTGTGACGTGCTTTCAACTGCGCCACATGCTGTTTATGGGTCTGCCAATTGGCGGCCAGTCGTCCCCGCTGGATGGTGTCGATCACTCTGGTGACTTCGGCAGGGGTCAGCACCTGCGCGGTTTTACTCTTGATATAGCGAATAAGCCCGCGGTTCATCACGTTATCCGGCATGGGGGTTTTAAAGGTGCAGTCGCCAATAAAGTAGATAATCGAATGGAGCTGATGATCAGCAAGACCCAGCAAGGATTTGAGCGTCATCAGGTGCAGATAGTTTTGGCGCAGGGGATTTTGAAAGGTATGTCTGCGGCGATAGAGCTGCTGGGTCCAGCTCTTGTGGGCTGGATTGCCAAATATCCACCCCTTGATGTTCTTGGTCTCGATCACAAACAGCCCGAAGCGCGAGACGATCACATGATCGATCTGGGTAGTGCCCTGCGGGGTCGGCAGGGTCACGTTCTTGAGTAGGTGGTACTCCCGCTTGTCGAGAAAGAGCCGGATGCCCAAGTTGATAAATGCTTCCCCAACCATCCCTTTGAACTTGGGCGTTTTGATCAGGGTGGCAATCAACAACAGGGGCAGCAGATACCAGAACTGGCCCAGCAGAACCGCAATAACGGGAGTGAAGTCCATTTCACATTTATCCAGTCAGTGAATTAGAGGGGATTCATGGCCTCTGGCCAGAGGAAATAGGGGCCAAATTTGGGGCTCATTCTAAACTCCCCTCCTTCCTCTTTGCCTTTCGCTGTGAGGTAATGCTTGCTGTCACGCAGCTCAAGCAAGCCGTGAGTCACCATTTTTTCCAACAACTCATTGGTTTTGATCCCCCACTTTTGCGCCAGTTTGGATGAGGTCAGTTTTTCAGTGGCTGACTCATTTTCGTTAGCAGAAGGCTGTTGGGTTTCGGCTTCACTGACAACCCGTTCAAGGGATATGCGGACTTCATCACTAACCCGAATAATTCGTTGTGCCTCATCATAGGCATCACGGTAAAGGTCATGATCTTCCGAGCGCTGGATCAATACCCCCATCTCGTTGTTATTGACCTGACTGAACTCGTAGAGATTGAGGCTGGTGACAATACACATCTCTTCATTGAGATAGCACTTGGCATGGAGGTTTTTGCAAAAGCTGGTGCGGATATAGGTGAGCTCTTTGAGCCAGCTGATCTCTTCCGGTTGCAGCTCACTTTTGCCATAGACGATCCGCACATCGATCTTGAGGCGGTTCTTGTCGGTGAGCAGCTCCTTGATCCTGTCGTTGAGCTTGAGGAAGGGGCTGATCAGGATCAGACGCTCTTTGGCATCTTTGATAAGTTCTTCAAGAAAATAGTTGGTTGCGCTGGTATTCAAAAACTTGGCCATGGCAAAAATCTCTATCCCTTTGGTGTAACTGGTGGCGCAAATACTTGGTTGGCGCTCGGCAGGCCATCTCCATTCCGGGTGCCGTGATCACCCAGCCAGTACGGTTGGCAATCGACATCGTGGCTCTATGTGGATGATGGGGGCCAAACTGAGCCATTCTACCCATTCCATCAAAAGGAATATGTGACAGATTGCACTAACTCTGTGGCAAGGCTGGATTTTTCGGGGCGGGCTGTGGTTGATGGTAAATCGCAGGTGCAAAAAAGCCCCTTGGCGGGGCTTGGTGTCTGGCAAGGCCGGTGTCGGGGTTATCAATCGAACAGGATGCGGCCGCTGGTGCCGGCATCGATGTCTTTCCAGCTGGCGCCGCTTTTGCGCAGGGTGTAAGTGATGGTCTCCTGCTTGAATTTCAGGTAGTCGCTGCCGCTGTGACTTGGTTTGACCTGATTGCCATCGATATAGGTTTCCCCTGTGGTATCGACGTGAATTTCGGCCACGGTGCGGCCATCGTCAGTGACCGCCTTATAGTTGCCAGCCCACGGGCTCTCGTCGCCATACTGCACGGCCCCTTCCTGAGCGTGCGCTTGGGCATGGGTCTTGTGGCCGTGATGGCTTTTGGCCACGGCGCAGCCAGAGATACCGACTGCCAGCAGGCAACCGAGGGTGACATTGAGCAGAGTCTGTTTGGATTTCATCTTCATTTACCTGTATCAAATAATTGCAATGGATAAGGGGTGGTGCCCCATGGTCGGTGTGGGCCCCGCTGAGCCGTGGTTCGAAATCAGTCCTGATTGATGCCAGAAATATGGCCGCGGGCGTCGGTGAGGCAGTGCCAGATCCGGTCATGGGGCCCTTTGATATCAATCATCATCCCCGCCTGGGAGTCGGCCACATAGTCGAGGGTCAGTTTGCTGCGGCTGACGCCCGCTTTTCTGGCGACGGCGTTCATGCAGGCGTTCTCGGCAACCTTGGTTTGCGCAGTGCTGCCGTTGTAGGCACTGCTGCTGGCGCTCTCATCATCGCCGTCGTCATCGTTCTCATCGTCATTGAGCTGACAGGCGCCGCTGTCGCCATTTTTGACAAAATAGGTGATGCCCCAGTCGCCATTTTTCACCATGGAGAGGGTGGTGCGCCCCTTACTCGCCTCGTAGAAATTTGAATTCACTTTTTTAAGCGGAACTTGCTGGTTATTGATATAAGCCGTGCCATCTTCGACGCGAAGATTAATATGTCCAGGACAGCTGGCGGATAAATCAGGCACTCCTGCATATGCGGTTCCGGTTATGACCAATACAGAGAGAGCAAGCAGCGTTTTTTTCATCAGATAACCTCAAATCAACAAGGAACAGCAAGTTTGATGTCGTCAAAATAACGGTTGCTATGCCTGAACGTTATTTATGTGCTCATTGCACACCTGTTATCAGTAGCCCGCAGTCAGTCGTTTCAGTGCACCTCGTCCTGCCGGGATGACGCCAAATTTAGCAGTCGGGTGATGTAAGTAAAATAAAACAGGATTAATTGGATTCATAAAATATGAAAAACTATAAAACATTTAAAACAATGGGTTAGGTGCTGTTCAGGTCACTGTGCAAATGATGGGGGACCTCCGGGTTGGTTCCTTATGGGCATCGATAAAGTTGGCCATTGGTCAGTGATGCCGGGCGTTTGGTATTTTTCCTGTTGCAAGCGGGCACAGGCTGGCGATATCAAGGGCCAATCAGCCATTGCGCGCCGTAAATACAAAGACAAAAACTCCAATATTCGGTGTGCTAGGGGGGGAATTAGCCTGTCAGCAGGAAGATATTTTTACCTGATATGACTGGGTAGTGAGAAATATGAAAGGTGGCAGATCAATAAATCTTCCATCAATACGGACATAATTATCCGGAGTGTTACGGTGCTTTCCCTGAGAATTGCCCACTCGTGTCAGGTAAAACTAACGACTTAGAAACTCATGGCCAACCCGATGGAATAACCGCTGGTGTTGTGGCTGAACATATAGCGGGCAACCAGCCGGGTACGGGTGACTATGATGTCGTATTTGCTGCTGTCCAGCTCCAGACCGGCGCCGATAGAGTTGAGGGAGTCAAAGCCAAGCAACCCCCGCTGTTCCCCAGATATGCGGTATGGGCCCCCTCCAGTACATAGCGCACCGGTCTGTCGAGCAGTGTCCAGTGGAATAGCGGGGCCCGGCGGCGCAGATAGAGGCCGAGGTTCTCCGCCTCGGCGTGACCACGGACGCTGGTCGAGGTGCCGCCAAAGCTCTGCAGGTGCTGGTAGGAGTAGCGCACTTCGATATCGATATCCTGCACCTTTGAAAAGAGCTCGTAGTCGAGCATCAGCGAGCCTCCCAGTCCGTACATATTGAGCTGCCCACCATCGAAAAAAATCCAGCGAGTAGCCCTTGGTGCGCTCCAGCAGCCAGTTGCCGATCTGCAGATCGCTGGCCATGGTACCGAGCGAGACGTTGGCGATAGGGCGCAGCACCCAGTGGCCACCGCGCGGGTCTTCATGGAGGGCGATATCCCAGCCGATCCCGCCTGAAGCGGTCAGGCTGTTCCACTTGGTCGGGAGGGTGCGGCTCTCGGTGCCGTTGCTCACCACAAACTGGGGATCGTAGCGGCTAAAGCCGATCGCCCCTTCCAGATAGATGGGCACGGCTTCGCTCATGGTTGCGCCGCCACCGATCTGGGTCATGTTGAGGGCGGCAGATTGATTGGTGCCGCTGCCGATATCGAGGTTGCTGGCGGTGATGTCAGGCACCACGGTGAAGGTCATCAGCGAGAGCACCGCATTGGCGCGCTCCTGTGCCCACTCCTGATCCTGTGTTGCGGCCTTGACGGCGCTGCCGGATAGCGCCAGCAGCATTGGCAACAACATCTGCAATAAAGAGAAGCAAGAGCGGTGCATGAGTGTGGTTCCCGATAAGCGGCGTCTGATTGCCCTGGCTTTACTGTAGCGAGCTTCCCGCCGGTTGGCACGGAGCTAAGAGGGGGGAATAGGCGCCGCTTGCGGTCGGTTGCCGCTGAGGGGCAAGCCTTTGCCACACCAACGGCACGTCTTTGCAGTTTGTCGCTAAAGCTTGGCCTCTTGCCGCCGATATCTCTTGTGAGATGTGTGGAGGGCAAGCAATTGAACGCTTGGGTGTTGGGGTTGGTCAGCATATCCGTGAGTATGCAGTTACAGGCTGGGGTCACCGAATTTGGTGCCGGTCTGGATCAATCCGTCTGGCGTTTGACCTCCGATACCCAGATTGAGTGTCGCCTCGAGCACCCGATCCCCAACTGGGGAACGGGGGCCTTTGTCAGCCGTGCTGGGCGCAAGATCAACCTCGACTTCGAGCTCAAGGGCAAGCGGCCGCAGGCCCAGACCCAGACGGTGAGCCTTGGCATCATGCCACCGGTATGGCGCCCGGGCATCGCCGGGCGAGAAGTGAGTCAACTGCGCTTCTATCAGCAGTTCGATGGGCTGGTGGAGGGGCAAACCGCCTGGACCATGCTCGACGAGCTGGAGGGGGGGCGGATGCCCACTTTCCAGTATCGGGACTGGTATCGCCAGAACCGCGCGGTGCGAGTGTCCCTCTCGTCAGTCAACTTTCGGGTGAAATATCAGGCCTTTATCGACTGTCTGAGCGGGCTGTTGCCCTACAGCTTCAACGATATCGCCTTTAGCGTGCTTACCTACGACAAGAACAGCGATCAGCTCTCCATCCCCTCCAAGCGGCGGCTGGCGATGATCAGCGAGTTTATCAAGGCGGACAAGGGCATCGACGTGGTGGTGATCGATGCCTACAGCGACAGCTATGGCGGCCGCTGGCCGAACCTGAAACTCTCCGAGAAGCGGGCCGATGCCATCAAGAAGGTGTTTGTCGATCTGGGGATCGATCCCGGCAAGATCTCGGTGGAGGGGCATGGCGAGAAGCAGCACGTCGCCTCCAACGAAACCGAACAGGGTCGTGCCAAGAACCGGCGGGTGGTGATCAGCATGGGGCGCAATGGCGAGATCTAGCGTCGTCCCCGGCAGCCGGATATAAAAAAGAGCGCATCTGCGCTCTTTTTTGATCCTGCCATCCGGCAGCGGGAGTCGGGTAGCTTAGAAGCTGTCACCCAGGCCGGTACCAGCATCTTTCTTGGCGATCAGTTCAATCTTGTAACCGTCCGGATCTTCGACGAAGGCGATGACGGTGGTACCGCCCTTGACCGGGCCCGGTTCGCGGGTGATTTTGGCACCGGCGGCGCGCAAGGCATCGCAGGTGGCATAGATGTCGTCTGCTTCCAGCGCGATGTGGCCGTAGGCTGAGCCCAGTTCGTACTCGCTCACCCCCCAGTTGTAGGTCAGTTCGATCACCGCTTCATCTTTCTCGTCACCGTAACCGACGAAAGCCAGGGTGTACTTGTACTCGCTGTTCTCGCTCTTGCGCAGCAGCGTCATGCCAAGGACGCGGGTGTAGAAGTCGATGGAGCGTTGCAGATCGCCGACACGCAGCATGGTATGCAGAATTCTCATTGCTCAGTTCTCCGGGTTGGTGATGTGTACTGCTTTCAATCTCGGTTGCGAGGCTATCAGCTTTCTGGATAGACCTTCTCTTTGTACTCGCACAAGTCCTCAATGATACAGGAACCACAACGGGGCTTGCGAGCCAGACAGGTGTAACGCCCGTGCAGGATGAGCCAGTGGTGGACATCCAGTTTGAACTCGGCGGGCACTACCTTGAGCAGCTTCTCCTCCACCTGATCCACGTTCTTGCCTACCGCAAAGCCGGTGCGGTTCGATACCCGGAAGATATGGGTATCGACGGCGATGGTGGGCCAGCCAAAGGCGGTGTTGAGCACCACGTTGGCGGTCTTGCGGCCGACGCCGGGCAGGGCTTCCAGCGCTTCGCGGTTCTCCGGCACCTCGCCTCCGTGGCGCTCCAGCAAGATGGCGCAGGTCTTGATGACGTTCTCGGCCTTGGTGTTGAAGAGGCCAATGGTCTTGATGTACTCCTTGAGCCCGTCCACCCCGAGATCCAGCATCGCTTGCGGGGTGTTGGCCACCGGATAGAGCTTGTCGGTCGCCTTGTTGACACTGACATCGGTCGCCTGCGCCGAGAGCAGCACGGCGATCAACAGCTCGAATGGCGAGTTGAAATTGAGCTCTGTGGTGGGGTGCGGGTTGTTTTCCCGCAGCCGCTCGAGGATCTCTCTGCGTTTCTGGTTGTTCATGCCTTGCGTCCGATCATAGCTCGGTCGCCCGGACGCGAGCCGGGGCAACGTTGCAGTGGGCCACTGTGGCTGCTTGTTTGCGGTCCCGCCAGTCGTTGATAGCATTCTTGGCGGCGATCAGCAGCCCCAGCCCGATAAAGCCGCCAGGCGGCAAAATCGCCAGCAGCAGGCTTGCATCGGCGTGGAACAGCTCGATGCGCAGGGATTTGGCCCACTCGCCCAGCAGTAGCTCGGCGCCATCAAACAGGGTGCCCATGCCGATGATCTCGCGCATGCCGCCCAGTACAAGCAGCACCAGGGTAAAACCAAGGCCCATCATCAGACCGTCGAGGGCCGCCAGCAGCGGCGGGTTCTTGGAGGCATAGGCCTCGGCGCGGCCTATGATGACGCAGTTGGTGACGATGAGGGCGATAAAGATGCCGAGCGCCTGATAGAGGCCATAGGTGTAGGCGTTCATCAGCAGCTGCACGCTGGTCACCAGCGAGGCGATGATCATCACATAGACAGGGATGCGAATATCCTTCGGCACCCAGTTGCGCACCAGCGAGACGGCGAGGTTGGAGCAGACCAGCACCGCCATGGTGGCAAGGCCCAGCCCCAGCGCATTGGTAAAGGTGGAGGAGACGGCGAGGGTAGGGCAGAGCCCCAGCACCTGCACCAGCGAGGGGTTGTTCTTCCACAGCCCCTGACTCATCAGCTCCTTGAGCTCGCCCTTGCGGCTTTCCAGCTCGGCAATCGGGGCTGCGCCCGTTTCAATCTGTTCCATCTGGTTCATGATGGTTCGACTCCGTTAGTTCGCCGCCGGACAAGCCGGGGCGTTGCTGAGCAGTTCGGGTTGCTCCTGCTGCAGTTTAAGCAGGTTCTTCACCGCCTTGACCACGGCACGCGGGGTGATGGTGGCGCCGGTAAAGGCATCGAACTCGCCGCCATCCTTCTTCACCGCCCACTGGGGCTCGTTGTCATGGGTCAGGAATTTTCCGGCAAAGCTGTTGATCCAGTCTGATTTCTTCAGCTCGATCTTGTCACCCAGGCCCGGGGTCTCGTTGTGAGCGAGCACGCGCACGGCGGTGATGGTGCCCTTGGCATCAAAGCCCGCCACGATGCGGATCGCCCCGCTGTAGCCATCCGGCGCGATCGCCTCCAGCGCATAGCCGGTCACCACGCCATTTTTGCTGGCGGTATAGAGGGCTTGCGGCTGATCGCTGCCGAGATACTTCCTGCTGGTGACTTGCTTGCAGCTGGCTACCAGATCGTTGTCATAGCTCCCCTCCGGCAGCAATACCGAGAGGGTCTGCTGCTTCTCCAGCTGCTGCTGGTGGGCGATTTTATCCTTGGTCAGTTCGTTGGTCAGTACCACCAGCGCGGTACAGCCGAGCGCGAACATCGCCAGAATTAGGCCGTTCTTGCGCATGCTCTTTAACATGTCCGGGCTCCGTCAGCTGTGATAGGGGAAAAGGGCAGAAACATCATTGGCGACGAGCTCCATACACTTTCGGGCGAGTCAGGCTGTCAATAAACGGCACACAAAGGTTGGCCAGCAGCACGGCGAAGGCGAACGCATCGGGATAGCCGCCAAAGCGGCGAATGATGTAGACCAGCACCCCGATCAGCACGCCATAGACCAGTCGGCCGCGCGGCGTGGTGCAGGCGCTGACCGGATCGGTGGCGATAAAGAAGGCCCCCAGCATGGTGGCGCCGCTAAAGAGATGGAACATGGGCGTGGCGGTAGCATCCGGGCTCACCAGATAGCCGATGGTGGAGGCCGCCAGCAGGGCACCCAGAATTGCGGTCGGAATGCGCCAGTTGATCACCTTCTGCTGCAGCAGGAACAGGCCGCCCAGCAGATAGCCGAGGTTGACCCAGCTCCAGCCGATACCGCCCCAACCCTCGAACAGCGGGCCGCTCAGGATCTCGCCGGTGGTGAGCCCCTGAGTCAGGCCGGTTTTCAGGGTATCGAGGGGGGTCGCCATGGTGAGACCATCCACCCCCTGCTTGAGCTGCGCCATGCTGTAGCCGTCGAGGCTAAAGCCGGTGAAGATCACCGATGCGGCATCGCCAAAGCCGAGGCTGTAGGCGCGCACGCTCTCCGGCGGCAGCCAGCTGGTCATCTGCACCGGGAAGGAGACCAGCAGCAGCACATAGGCGACCATGGCCGGGTTGAACAGGTTCTGACCCAGTCCGCCGTAAAGGTGTTTGGCAACAATGATGGCAAAGGCCGTGCCCACCACCAGCATCCACCATGGCAGCAGAGGCGGCAGGGAGAGACCGATCAGCACGGCGGTGAGCGCCGCACTGCCATCCATCAGGGCTGGCTTGATGGCGCGGCCACGGAGCTTGAGCACCAGCGCCTCGCACAGCAACGCGGTCACCAGCGCCAGCAGGATCTGGATAAAGGAGCCCCAGCCGAAGAACCAGGTCTGGGCCAGCAAGCCCGGCACGCAGGCCAGGATCACCAGCAGCATCAGGGTTCGGGTCTGTTTGCGGTTATGGGCAAACGGCGCAGTCGCAATATTGAACATGAGTCTGTCGATTACCTTGTGGTTGTTCGGTCGGCTGACGGGGCATCTTCAGCGGCGGTCTCTGCGGCTCTGGCTGCCTCGGTCGCCAGCTTCTTCGCCTTGGCGCGGGCCACGGCGGCTGCAATGGCCGCTTTTTTCGGATCAACCGGGGCGTCAGCCGCAGGGGCGCTCGCTTCAGGCGCGGCAGTGACGGCAAGTGGTTGCTCACTGCTGGCTGCATCGCTTTGCATCGGCTCGGCCGGTGCGCGCTCACCCTCAGCTCCGGCACTCTCTACCTCAGCACTGATACGCTCGCTCTGCTGGGCCAGCTTTTTGGCCTTGGCCCGGGCAATGGCAGCGGCGATAGCGGCTTTCTTGGGATCGACCGCTTCACTTGCAGCTGTATCGCTGTGGCTGGTGGTTACTTCGCCCTTGGCTACCGCCACGTCGCGGGTCTGTGCGCTGGCAGCTTGCTCACTCTGCGCACCTTCAGCACCGGCACTTTCGCCCTGCTGGGCCAGCTTTTTGGCCTTGGCGCGGGCTATGGCAGCTGCGATAGCAGCTTTCTTGGGATCAACCGCTTCGCTGACAGCAGATGGCGCATCGCTTTGGGTTGAAGCGGATTCGCTGGTGCCAGCATTTGCAGTCAGATCGCCCTCAGCGCTGTCACTCTGCTGGGCCGCCTTTTTGGCCTTGGCCCGGGCGATGGCAGCAGCGATAGCCGCTTTCTTGGGATCAACTGCTTCGCTGGCAGGAGATGGCGCATCGCCTTGCGTGCCAGCCTCGGCGGTTACGCTGTTGGCTGCGCTTACCGGCTCGCCACTGGCTTCGGCCTTTTTGGCTTTGGCACGGGCAATGGCGGCGGCAATCGCCGCTTTTTTCGGGTCTGCGTCTGCAACAGGCGCCGCAATGACTTCGGCTGTCACTGGCTCGGCGCTATCGCCAGCCTGAGCGGCTTTCTTGGCCTTGGCGCGGGCCAGTGCGGCAGCGATGGCCGCTTTCTTGGGATCGCTGGCGGGCTCAACCACCTCGGTGGATTGCGGCGCTGCGGCGGCTGTTTCGCTGTTTGCGCTCTCTGCCAGCTTGGCGGCGCGGCGCGCCTCCGCTTCCCGTTTGCGGGCTTCGCGGGCGGCAATCACGGCGCTGTTGTCAGGCAAGCCCTCGGCAGTGGCTGTAATGGCTGTGATGGGGGCATCCTGCTTTGCCTTGATGCGGGTGAGAGCCGCTGCCACCGGATCTTCGCCGCCTGCGGCCGTCATGGTCTGACGGCGCTGGGCGGCGGCTTCGGCGTGGCGCGCTTCGCGGGCTGCTTTCTCCCGCTCGAAACGGGCCTGCTTGGCCTCGAAACGCTGCTTGGCGCGCTCGGCCTTCTCGGCCTCGGCACGGGCTTCGCGAATGTCGTCTTTGGCGATCTTGTAGTACTGCACCAGCGGGATCTCGCTCGGGCAGACCCAGGCGCAGGCGCCGCACTCGATGCAGTCCATCAGGTTGAGCTTCTCGGCCTTGTCATACTCCTTGGCCCGGCTGTACCAGTAGAGCTCTTGCGGCAGCAGAGTGGCCGGGCAGGCATCGGCACAGGCGCTGCAACGGATGCAAGGCTGCTCTGGGCCGGGGGCGGGCAGCTCGGCCTGCGTCGGCGCCAGCAGGCAGTTGGTGGCCTTGACCACAGGCACCATGGCGTGGGGCAGGGTAAAGCCCATCATGGGGCCACCCATGATCACCCGCTGCTCCGCTTCCGGTTGCAGCTCGAAACGCTGCAATAGCCAGCGTACCGGCGTACCGAGGCGCACCCAGGCGTTGCCGGGCTTTTTGAAGCTGTCGCCGGTAAGGGTGACGATCCGCTCGATCAGCGGCTCGCCGTCGATAATGGCGCGCTTGATGGCAAACACGGTGGCGACGTTGAGCACCATGATGCCGATATCGACCGCGCGGCCGCCCTTGGGCACCTGACGGCCGGTGAGCAGTTCGATGGTCTGCTTGGCACCGCCCGAGGGGTACTTGGTCGGCACCGTCTTGACCAGCACATCTTCATCGGTGGCGTGGCGAGTCAGTTGCTCGATTGCCTCGGGCTTGTTGTCTTCCACCCCGATCAGGGTGAGTTTCGGTTTGAGCAGGTGTTTGAGCACCCGGATGCCATCCATGATCTCGTCGGCGTACTGCTGCATCAACCGATCGTCGGTGGTGATATAGGGTTCGCACTCCAGCCCGTTGACGATCAGGATCTCGGTGAGCTGGCCGCGGCCGTCGAGTTTGCTGTGGGTCGGGAATACGGCGCCGCCAAGGCCCGCGACCCCTGCCTGCTGGATGCGCTCGAGCAGCTCGCCCCGCTCCAGATTCCAGTAATCGGCTTTGCCATTGCGTTCGCCCCACTCATCCTCCCCATCGGGGGTGAGAATGACACAGAGATCGCCGAGTCCGGAGGGGTGGGCAACCGTGTGGTTGCCAATCTCGGTGATGGTGCCGGAGGTGGAGGCATGGACAGGGACGACCCGCCCCTTGGCATAACGGGTCAGCGGCTGCCCTTTTTTGACCTTGTCGCCCACCTGCACCAGCAGATCGCCGGCGGGGCCTGCGTGCTGGCGCAGCGGAATAATGAGGCGCGGCGGCAGACCGGCGTCTACCACCGGGCTCTGGCTTGATTGCAGCTTGTTGTCGGCGGGGTGAATGCCACCGTGAAAGTCCCAGAGCGTGCCGGCTTTGATACGTTCGAGTAAGGAATGCATGGTTGCTCCGCTGTTTATTCCACTATCTTGACCGGAATCTTGCCCGGAACATGCACGTTATTGAGATCCCACTTCCAGTTATCGACCGTAGTGGGCACCGGGATCATCTCGATGCAGTCGGTCGGGCAGGGATCGACACAGAGATCGCAACCGGTGCACTCGTTGGCAATCACGGTATGCATCGCCTTGGTGGCGCCGACGATGGCGTCCACCGGGCAGGCCTGAATGCACTTGGTGCAGCCGATGCACTGATCTTCGTGGATAAAGGCGACCTTCTTGACCGGCACTGCGGCCTCGTCACTGCCCCCCAGCGGTTGGGGCTCGACCCCCATCAGATCGGCAATCTTGCGCATGGTGGCCTCGCCACCGGGTACGCACTTGTTGATCTGATCGCCGTTGGCGAGCGCCTCGGCGTAGGGTTTGCAGCCGGGATAGCCGCACTGGCCACACTGGGTCTGGGGCAGCAGGGCATCGAGCTGATCGACGATGGGGTCTGCTTCCACATGAAACTTGACGGCGGCAAAGCCCAGGATAATCCCGAACGCCAGCGCCAGCAGGGTGAGCACCAGAATGGCAAAGAGAATATGGATCATGGTTATATCTTGATAAGGCCGGTAAAGCCCATAAAGGCCAGCGACATCAGACCGGCGGTGATCATGGCAATCGACACCCCGCGAAACGGGGCGGGCACATCGGCGGCGACCAGACGCTCGCGCATGGCGGCAAACAGGATCAACACCAGCGAGAAGCCGGTGGCGGCGCCAAAGCCGTAGATCACGCTCTGGATAAAGTCGTGTCGCTCATTGATGCTGAGCAGCGCCACCCCGAGCACCGCGCAGTTGGTGGTGATCAGCGGCAGGAAGATCCCCAGCAGGCGATAGAGGGTCGGGCTGCTCTTGCGCACCACCATCTCGGTAAACTGCACCACCACGGCGATCACCAGAATAAAGGCGAGGGTGCGCAAATAGGCGATATCCAGCGGCAGCAGGATATAGTGCTCCACCAGATAGGAGCTGGCACTGGCGAGGGTCATCACGAAGGTGGTCGCCAGCCCCATGCCGATGGCGGTTTCCAGCTTGCCGGAGACCCCCATAAAGGGGCAGAGGCCGAGGAATTTCACCAGCACGAAGTTGTTAACCAGCACGGTGCCGATCAATAAAAGCAGGTACTCAGTCATCAATTACCGTCACTGAAAGTCGGGTTATCGGGGTTTGAAGGCGGGCGGTATTATCTGACGTTAGGGCCAGTTAAACAACCGCAAGGCCGCATGGTTATTATGCAACTGGATAATTTAGCCGGGGTTTTTGGCAAGAATCCGGTGGGTTTTGCGTCATATCCCCACCGGGTGAGAAGCCTTACTAACCAACAGCTAGTTTGGCGGCCTCTTTCCACATAAATGGCGGCATCGGAGTAGTGAGACGCCATTTTATGTTCATCGGTTGGCTGCCTGTGTGAGATACGTACTCCACCTCACCAAAGTTCACAAAGCCAAGGGTGCGGCCAAATTCATCTTTGCTCTGCTCGCGGACGAACAGAAACAAGCGCTTACCTTCTGCTCTGTGGTTTATGTAACTCAGCCCCTTACCCCGTTCTGGGCGAGCGCTGTTTTGGCTCTGCCAATGAAACAGCGACTCGTTGATGGCGTAGTCGTGATAACGGGTAGTGGGTGAGAAGTGCTGTTCCGTTTTGTTCAAGGTCACGAACAGCAACTCGATATGTTGCTCTGCGATGAGATAGACCCCTTCACGAGCCGTGGGTTGCTGCGCGAAGGTGGTCGCGCCAAAGCCAACCAGCACCTGCTCTCTGGCATAGCGAGCATGCAGTTGCAGCGGATTACCGGGAAGGTTTGGCATGGCGCTTTGTTCGTGTTGCACCCGGTTGATCAGCATGGGCAACAGATCTGCCAGCTCGGCCCTTAATTCAGGTTGATTGAGTTGTTTCAGGCTGTGCGCCAAGGAGCTAAAGCCAGCAGTGGGGCCGCTTTGTTGCCAGAAGTCGTAATGGCACATCAAGGCCATCCGCTCATCGTGCTCAGCCGTTAAGGTAAAGGCGCTTTCCACCAAGGTTTGTAAGAAGTTCAAGTAATGGAGCGCATCGCAGCCCAATAGCCGGGTTCTGATGGCCCGGGTGTAGAGGGTCGACAGCTTCTCATCGCTCATTTCAGAAATGGTATGGTTGCTAGCCTGTTTGACCAAGGCGCTCCAATTGCCGCGCTTGTAGATCTCCTCAAGGCTGATGTGGGGGTAGAACTTCAAAAAGTTCGTCAGCGTCAGCGGTAAATCACAATCCAGTGAGAAACGGCGGATCAGGCCCATGAGGCGCGAGGTATTGAGAGTCGCCTTTTTGATATTGCTCAGAATTAACTCTTGGGTCTGTTTTGAGAGTTCGATGCGGCAGCCCAAGGGGGCGTGAGGGAAGCCCTGTTTGATCTCGTGGCTGATCGCCTTATTAGTTTTACCCACCAGTGCCCGGAATTTCTGGGCAAAGTCATACTCAGCACGGGCATTGCCAACAAAGTCCAACACGGTGCAGCACTCTTTATCGCTCGCCAGCCGCAGGCCGCGCCCTAATTGCTGCAAGAAGATAGTGAGGCTTTCCGTTGGTCGTAAAAACAGCAAGGTATCGACTTCCGGGATATCAACCCCTTCGTTGAAGATGTCCACCACGCAGAGAATATTGATAACCCCAGTGCGCAAATCTTGTTGTTTACTATGCCGCTCGTCTCGATTATCGCTGGTGAGGATGTCAGCCTTGATGCCCTTCAATAAAAATGCCTTGCACATAAAGTCGGCATGTTCACGGCTCACACAAAATGCCAGCGCTTTGATCTTGGTAATATCGGTGACGATCTCATTGAGGCTCTGGACTATTTTCTGTACCCGCTGCTGATTGTGGGTATAGATATTGGTGAGTTCAGTGATGTCATAACGGCCATTTTTCCAAGCCACTTGGCGCAAGTCAGTATCATCATCGATACCAAAATATTGGAACGGACAGAGATGGCGACGATTGATGGCCTCGGGCAAGCGGATCTCTGCTGCGATGACACCACAAAAGTCGGCAAGAATATCACCGCCATCATGGCGCTCTGGCGTTGCGGTTAATCCCAACAGAATGTGAGGTTCAAAGGCGGCGAGCAGACCGCGATAACTGGCCGCCGCAATATGGTGAACCTCATCAATGACGATGTAATCGAAATAATCTGGGCTAAGACGTAAATTAGCCAGCTGGTTATTCAAGGATTGCACCGAGGCAAATAGTTGACGGTAGTGGGTTGGCACGGCGCCGCCGACTAAGAGTTCGCCAAAATTGGATTGCTTGAGCACACCGCGGTACGAGGCTAATGCTTGGCGCAAGATCTCCTCTTTGTGGGCGACAAACAGGAACTTGGCGTCGGGTTTGGTTTTCAGAAAACGCGCAAAATCAAAAGCGGAGATCAGGGTTTTCCCTGTACCGGTGGCCGCAACCACCAAGTTACGGAAGCGCTGGTGTAAAGCGCGCTCCATCGCCAATTGTTCAAGGATCTCCAGTTGATGGGGAAACGGCGTGATATCAAAAAAATAGGCAGGGCTATTTTTGTCCCCATCCCCACGGGCCTCTTGCAGTGCATGCTGCAATTTTGTACGGCTTTCGAGCTTGCCATCAAACAGCTCAAAATCATCGGATTCCCAATAGGTTTCAAAGGTACTCAGGGATTTCTCGATAATATGAGGGATCTCTTGCGAGGTGATTTTTAGGTTCCACTCCAAGCCGCTGGTGAGGGCAGAGTGAGAGAGATTGGAGGAACCTATATAGCCGGTATGAAAGCCGGTATTTCGGCAAAAGAGATAGCTCTTGGCATGCAACCGCTCGCGCTGGGTGTTATAGCTGAGTTTGACTTCGGTATTTGGGAGGCTGGCTAAAAATTCAACTGCCTTGGCATCGGTCGCCCCCATATAAGAGGTAGTAATTACTTTTAATTGGCGGCCGCTGCGAGTGAACTCTTCCAGCTCATGACGGAAAATCCGGATTCCTGCCCATTTGATAAATGAGACCAGCCAGCAGATGCTATCTGCCGATAAAATTTCCCGTTTAATCTCCGACTCCATCGACAAACCCGCATTGCTGCCACAAAACAGTTCGCTCTGAGTGAGACCTGTCAGAGGGAAAATATCCTCGGCATATTGCTTTAAATTGGCGGAGATGGGGTTATCCAACTGGTAAAGCGCGGTCAGAATTTTCCCCTGACTATCGATGAGGTTCTCGCCAATAAAGTCTGGGTCTTGGGTGCGATCCTTTAGCCAAAGCAATAACTGGTTAGCCAGCTCGATCTGCCGTTGCAGCTGATCCTCTCCAGTGACCGAACCCACCGCATATTCCAAAACCCGGCTCAGAAATCTGGATAACCAAACTGCCGCTTCGGCAGGTTCAAGTTGGCGTTCCCCTACGTAAAAGCGCGCGCGGTCGAGTCGAGATGTCAGCAGTTGAGTAATGAGCTGTTCATAAATACCGCATTGTTGCATCGCACTTTAGCCTTGAACGTTGTACATGAGGGTGGCGAGAAGAGTATCATTTTTTCCAACCAAATCAGTAAGCTGTTGTCGCCTGTTACTCGTTTGAAAATCGCCCTGGTTTTCGGTAAGAGAGCGCGGCAGTAACAACCACAGGGAGGTGGTGATGGATCCGGTTTCCTATCTTTTTTCGGCTTATCTCAATCTGGTACAGCAGCAGGTTGCGGATATCTATGGCACCGAGGCCAAGACGCTGGTGGTGCAGTATGAGGGGGAGTCAGTCCCGTTCTCTTTTCAGCTGTGGCAGATCCAGCAGCCGAGCGTTTGTCGTCCCTACGAGCAGGATGTGCGGCGTTTTAGCCAGTGCACGGTCAAGGCGTCCGCCCTGTTTCACAAGCTGTGCGATGACTTGACCCGGCAGGATGACAGCAGTTGGCAACTGCCCAAATTTCGCACCATGTACTGCTCGGCGGCCGTCAGTTATCGGCCCCTTATCGCCGAAATAGGGGATGCCAAACAGAGTCCGGCCAAGCTGGCGGAGCGTGCCTGCAATCAGGCGATTCTGGCGGCAATGGACAGTGATGATGAAGCCCTGCTGGCCCAGCGGGATAAAGCGTGCGCAGCGGTGCAGTAACGCGAATTTATTTGACCAGATCATTTGCGCTCGCTTTGCGCGTCACGGCACACATGGGCTTCCCCTTGCCGGGTATGATGGGGTTGCCCGCCGTGGCGACGACAGTCGGATGCTTGCGGGCATATGTCGGTCACATCAGCCAGATCACCACCAGGAGGTAACCATGATCAGCCATATCGACCATCTGGTATTGACGGTCAGTGATATCGAACGGGCCGTGGAATTTTACAGTTCGGTGCTCAATATGGAGGCCATCACCTTCGGTGCGGGGCGCCGGGCGGTAGGGTTTGGCAACCAGAAGATCAATCTGCAACTGCTGGGGCAGGAGCCGCGCAATCGGGCGCAGGTGGGGTCGGGAGATGTCTGCCTTATCACCCGCTGGCCGCTGGAGCAGGTGATGGCCCAGCTGGCCTGCCACGGGGTGGAGATTGTCGAGGGGCCGGTGACCAAAAGTGGCGCCTGCGGGCCGATAGAATCCATCTACTTCCTCGACCCGGATCAGAATCTGATAGAAGTGAGCATCTATCCCTGAGCCCACTAAACCATCACCCCCATCGCCATCATCAATAGAAAGGGGCTGTTAATTGACGGCCCCTTGCTCGTATCGCCATCGACCCAGCGCCAGTGGCTCTTTGCCGATACTCCAGAAACGCCCTAGAAAGGTGCGCTGCTCTCGTCGCTCTCCTGTAAAAACTGCTCCACTTCTGCCTGATAGGCCGCATCAGGTTGACCGCTGCTGGCAGGGGTTACGGCTGCAGACCGGGCGACGGGAGGGGCGGTGAGGGTCTCCATCACCCGCTGCTGCAGATAGGGGTAGAAGGGGTTGGAGGAGGTGCGGGTGAGGGCGCCGGGGTTGACGATCAGCACGCCGCGCTCGCCACGCAGGGCCAGACCGCCGAGATTGATGCCGTATTGCTCCCGCTGCTGCGGGCGCGCCGCCATGCCATAGAGGGGATCGTCCATCGGGAAGGGGAGCGCCACGTGGGAGAGGGAGTAGATCTCCTTGGGATAGTCGATACCCAGCAGGCGAACCTGCTCAGGCTGGTCGGCGCTGGCCAGCGTTCTGGCCTGCGTTGCGGGAGAGGCGGGGTCCACATTGCCCACCACGGTGAGGTGATAGTGCTGGGGGGCGTTTGGCAGCAAGCGGTGCAGCGCCAGCTCTGAGGCCGAGCTCATCAGCGGGCCAAACAGGGTGCTGCGGTTGATATCAAACAGCACCAGTTCGCTGCCGTTGGCCGGCAGGTAGTGGTAGAGATCGGCAATGATGGAGCGGGTGCTGACGGTGTAGTCCATCACCGACTGGAAGGTGAGGGCGGGGGGAAACGCCGCCAGCTCGCCACTGGCGGCCAGCTGGCGCACCTGCTGCTGGATGGCGTGAGTCAGGCGATAGGACTGGCGCGCCCCGTTGACCGGGAACGAGTTGTACTTGAACGGGTTGAACTCCGGCATGGTGTCGAGCCAGGCTGCGTTGGCAAAGGCGGGCAGCAGGGCAGGGACGGCCTTGAGCCCGGCGAAGCGGGCAAAGCGGGTCACCCCGATCATCGGGGAGATCAGCACCAGCCGATCCGGTTTTGCCAGTGCGCCGCTCGGGTCGGCCAACGCATCGAGCGCATATTTCACCGCCAGTGCGCCGCCGTTGGAAAAGCCCACCAGATGCAGCGGCCGCTTGCCCGGTGCCAGCAATCTGGCCTCCCGAACCGCCAGTCGGGTGGCGGCCAGCCAGGTCTCCCAATCCACATCCACCAGTCCGGCTGGCACTGTGCCGTGGCCGGGGATCCTCAGCCCCAGCGCGATAAAGCCCTGCTGCTGATAGCGTCTGGCCAGATGGCGCAGGCTGTAGGGGGAGTCGGTCAGGCCGTGCAGCAGCACCGCCACCCCTTTGACTTCTCCCTCGGGGCGCAGCAGGTAGGAGCGGTTCCAGTTCTGCTGAAAGCGGGCGGGATTGATGGGGGCGTCCTGATAGTAGCGATTGCTGGCCAGTTGCTGCTCCGGCGGTGTTTTGGCGACTACCTCGGTGGCCACCAGCTCGAACAGCTCTGCTTCGCGGGCCAGATAGGCTTGCCAGTCGCTGTTGTCGAGCTCATCGGCACTGAGTTCGGGAGGCACCACTGTGTGCCACAGCTGCAGCGGCGCTGCCTGCCAGGCGAAGTAGGCGATCACCGCCCATGCGGTCAGCAACAGCAGCAACAGGGTCAGCAGAGCACGGCGAACAAGGCGGCGAGTGGGAGCCAGCATGGCGCAATCCTTGGCGATAGAGGTAGAGCCGCCTTTGGGCGGGCGAGTTCGGCGCAGCACATTGGGCGCAGCCAACCGGCTTAAAGCCTAATGGAAACAAGGTGATATGTATAGTTGATGGCGTTCGTCCGCGCTGGCTGTGGGCGCCTGACCCCGCCGCTTACATCAGGCTGGCCGTTCAAAGACTGCATCGCGGGCCATCTGGCGGCGTGAACTTGTCCGCGGATGCCTGCTTGGGCGCTGCGACCTTGCAACTATCTGCCCCTGAAAGGGGGCAATTATGCTACTGTAGCGGCGTTTTTTGATGGATAAGCTGGCATTGGCCTTTTTTGAAGATGGAATGGTATGCAGAACTTTGACGTAGTGAATTGGCTGATGCAGCAAACAGCCTCCCCGGCGCAGCCGGAACAGGAGATGGCACAACCGGGCGCCGCCCAGACCCTGTGGCAGGTGACTCATGCTGGCTAACGAATCCATGCGCCTGAACAAATACATCAGCGAGAGCGGTATCTGCTCGCGCCGCGAGGCCGACCGCTTTATCGAGCAGGGCCATGTCTTTATCAACGGCAAGCGTGCCGGGATTGGCGATCAGGTGCAGGTTGGCGATCTGGTCAAGGTGAATGGTCAGGTGATCGAACCGCGCGAGGCGGACAGTCTGGTGCTGATCGCCCTCAACAAGCCGGTGGGCATCGTCAGTACCACAGAGGCGGGCGAGAAGGACAACATCGTCGATTTCGTCAACCACAGCACCCGGGTCTTCCCCATCGGGCGGCTCGACAAGGATTCGCAGGGGCTGATTTTTCTCACCAACCACGGCGATCTGGTCAACAAGATCCTGCGGGCGGGCAACGATCACGAGAAAGAGTATCTGGTGACCGTCGACAAGCCGGTGACCGATGAGTTTGTGCGCAACATGGCGGCCGGGGTGCCGATCCTCGGTACTGTGACCAAGAAGTGCAAGGTGAAGAAAGAGGCGCCGTTCGTCTTTCGCATCACCCTGGTGCAGGGGCTTAACCGCCAGATCCGCCGCATGTGCGAGTACTTCGGTTTTGAAGTGACCAAGCTGGAGCGAATCCGCATCATGAACGTCAGCCTCAAGGGACTGCCGGTGGGCGAGTGGCGCGATCTGACCGACGACGAGCTGATCGATCTGTTCAAGCTGATTGAGGACTCCTCCTCCGAGGTGAAACCGGCCAAAGGCGACAAGCCCAAGGCGGCCAAGGCTCCTGCGGCGCCAAGCGCCAAACCGGGGCAGGGCAAGAAGCCGCGCCGCGATGATGATCACGAGATTGGCGGGCGCCCCAATGTGCCGGGCCCGGAAGCCTTCGAGAAGAAGCTGCCGGTGGGCAAGGGTGGTGCGGGCAAAGGTGCTGCCAACAAGGGCGGCGCTGGCAAGGGCAGTGCAGGCAAAGGGGCTCCCGGCAAGGGTGGTAAACCGGCCGCAGGCAAGCCGCGCACTGCTAACAGCGGACGGCAGAAGAAGGGGCGCTGAGTTGCTCCCCTGAACGGCGTCAGCCTACCTTGTCATCCCCAACACGGTTATCCCCAACACACCGGCCTCAGGCCGGTGTGTTGCTTTGGGCCGCAGCGCTGGTTGGGTGGGGCGCCGAAAGGGTTGGCTCGCTGGCGGTCGGTAACCGCATGACGCGGGGGTAGTGGCGCGGGTCGAGGCGCAGCACCAGCAGGCTCATCAGCAGTAATCCCCCCAGTTGCCACTGCCAGGCGGCCGCAAAGTCGCCCACATAGTGATAGAGCCGCGCCGCCACCCAAGGGCCTGTGGCCGCCAGCATAAAGCCAAACCCCTGCATCAGGGCGCTCAGGGTGCCGGCGCGGCGCGGGTCTGGCAGGTGATCGAGCGCTATCACCATGATGAGCGAAAAGCTGCCGCCAAGACCGGCACCGCACAGCAGGCACCAGAGAATGGGGGCGCTGGCTGGCGCCAGCCAGAGACCGCCAAATCCCGCCAGCTGCATGGCAATTGCCAGTGCCATCCATGGCCGCCGATCCATCTTGCGCGCCGCCAGCAGCGGCAGGCCGAGGCCGCTGGCAGTCTGGGCCAGTGCCAGCCAGGCGACCAGTTCGCCCGCCTGCGCGGCGCTCCACCCCTGCGCCATATAGGCGGGGGCCAGCCAGGCCACTACGATGCCGTAGCCACTGTTGATGATGCCAAAGCAGACGATCAGCAACCAGCTGCGGGGCAGGGTGATCAGCCGCTGCTTGCCGTGGGGAATGGCTGCAGCCGTGGCCCGTGGCAGACGCACTTTCCACCCCAGCCAGATGAGGGCCAGCAGCACCGGCAGGCTCCAGAGCGCCAGTGCCCGCGACCAGTCGAGGCTCGCCGCCAGCCTTGGGGTAAGGCTGGCCCCCAGCGCCCCGCCCCCCATCATACAGGCGGAGAAGATCCCCATCACCAGCGGCACCTTGCGGGCGAAGGCCTGCTTGATAAGGGCGGGCAGCACTCCCTGCACCAGTGCCGACCCCAATCCACACAGCGCAGCGCTGGCGATCAGCAAGGCGCCGCTTTGGGCATCGAAGCGCATAGCGCTGCCAATGCTGAGCAGCAGCAGGGCGGCCCCCAGCAGTTGGCGCGCACTGGCGCGTCGACGCAGGCTGGGGGTGAGCAGCACGCCAACCCCGATCAGCCAGAGCGGCAACAGGGTAAGCCAGGCGAGGGTATCCATCCCGAGCGACAGGGCGCGGCCAATCTCGCTGCTCAGCGGGCCGATGGCGGTAAGAAAGGGGCGCAGGTTAAGGCCAATCAGGATCACCAGCACCAGCAGTGCGGTCTGGCCTGCGGGTTGATCCGCATTTTGTTGATTCATCGGGTGCTGTTTCCTGTTCTGGGAGAGATAGGGGGCACTCGGGACGCGGAGTCATCGGGGCTGAACATGGTAGATCACCGTCAAAGGAGGCAAAAGCGCCAGCCTAGCGGGCTCGAAAGTCATTTGGAAATTAAATGATAGAATGGGCTTCAGTGATTTTGTAAATGGAGTGCCCCATGCTGGATCCCCTGTTACTGCGCAGTTTTGTCGCCATTATCGACACCGGCAGCTTTACCCGCGCCGGTGAACGGGTCCATCTGACCCAATCCACCATCAGCCAGCAGATCCGCCGCCTTGAGCAGCAGCTCGGCTGCCCACTGCTGGATCGCGCTGGCCGTCAGGTGGTGGCAACGGCGGAGGGGGAAAAATTGCTGGGGCTGGCCCGCCGCATTCTGGCGCTGCTGGCGCAGGTCGAGGAGCAGGTGAGCGAGGGGAGCATATCGCTCAGCCTCGGGGTGCCGGAGGATTTCGCCGCAGGCGCCATCACTCCGGTGCTGGCCGCCTTTGCCCGCGACTACCCCGAGGTACGGTTGGAGGTGCAAAGTGGCCTGAGCCACGAGATCTGGCAGCGCTTCGAGGCGGGGGAGCTGGATCTGGCGCTGGTCAAGCAGACTCGCGGTCAGGGTTCGCCCCTTGCCAGCTGGCGCGAGCCGCTGGTGTGGGTCGATAGTCACGACTGGCCGGCACGGGAACGGGATCCGCTGCCGCTGGTGGTGTTCCCGAGCGAAGGGCTCTATCGGCGGCAGATGACCGAGGCGCTCGATGGTCTGGGGCGGCGTTGGCGTATTGCCTATGTCAGCGCCAGCCTTGCCAGTTTGCAGGGGGCGGTGAGCGCGGGGATCGGGGTGAGCTTGCTACCCAAACGGTTGATGCCCGCCGATCAGCTGGCCCTGACCCAGTGGCCCAAGGTGGCGCCGGTGGAGCTGGCCCTCCATGCCGGGAGAAGCGGGGGCGAGCCGCTCACTCGCTTGAGCGAGGCCCTGATCGCCCTCTGTGACGAGGTGATGGGGCCACAGTGAGTGGCCTATGTGGGGAAAAACTTCTGTGGGGAAAAACTGACGTCGGAAAGATAAGGCGGAAAAAGTGCGGGGAGGGATCAGTGATCCTTCCCCTCCGCCAGCTTGCGCTCGTAGTCATTTTTTACGATGGCCAGCGCCGCCAGCACCAGCTCGGGGGCCAGCTCATTGGTTTCCAGCAGTTCAATCAGATCCACCGCGAGTTTTATCTCGGGCGGGGCAGTTTCCAGTGACATGGGCAGGGTTCCGGTTGCGGGAAGAGGGGGGATTATACAGGGGCGCCGCCGTTGGCCGAAAGCGCCCGCTCTGTCGGGTTGTGAGCCACGAAGGTCAGAGGTGCTGGCGCATCTCCTTGTCGATCTCCTCGCGCAGGGCGATGAGCTTTTTGGCGTACTGCTGCAACTGCAGATCGCTCTCGCTCAGTGGTTGCCACTGGGGCACCGGGGTCGGTTTGCCCTGCTCATCCATCGCCACAAAGATGATGATGCAGTGGGTGGTCTTGTGGCGTTCGGTCTCGGTGGGATGGCGGCTGTAGACATCCACCGCCAGATGCATGCTGGTGGTGCCGGTGTGGATCACCTGGGCGTGAACCTCCACCAGCTGGCCAATCTGGATGGGGCGCAAAAAGCGGATCCCCCCCACATAGACGGTCACCGCATAGCCGCCGCACCAGCCGGCGGCGCAGGCATAGCCCGCCTGATCGATCCACTTCATCACCATGCCGCCGTGTACCTTGCCGCCGAAATTGACGTCGGAGGGTTCGGCCAGAAATTGCAGGGTCAGTTCGCGATTTGGCACAGTTACATCCTTATTGCCTGAAGGGTTTCCCTGAGCTTTGCCCCATCGCCCTGCCCGGTCAAGGGTTCATCCCCGATTCAGGGGGGCGGGGTCACTATCTTGCTCTATCGACGGGAACATAGCCGCAGGAGTGACACCATGAAACAGATGCTGGAACAGTTGTTGGGGGCAGGCAAAGGCTGGCTCAACGAAGGCGGAGACAAGCGCAAGGGGCAGATGCAGGGGGCGCTGGCCGGTGGCGCGCTCGGTCTGCTGCTGGGCAATAAAAAAGTGCGCAAATATGGTGGCAAGGCCGCTGCCGTGGGCGGCGCCGCAGCCCTTGGCGGGCTGGCCTACAAGCTCTATCAGGATTGGCAGGCCCAGCAGTCGGCGCCAGCCCAGCCCACTCATCCCATCAGTGGGCTGGAAGGCAATGCGCTGGATGCCCGCGCGGCGCTTTTGGTGCGCGCCATGGTGGCGGCAGCCCGGGCCGATGGCCATATCGACGGCGCCGAGCGCCAGAAAATTCAGGAGTACCTGACCGAACAGGGTCAGAGCGATGTCGCCCGCTGGATTGACGCCGAGCTGGCCCGCCCCCTCGATCCCCACGCGCTGGCGCGGGAAGTGACCGACATGGAGCTGGCCACCGAGGTCTATCTCGCCTCCCTGCTCGCCATCGAGGTGGATCACTTTATGGAGCGAGGCTATCTCGACGAACTGGCGCGCGCCCTCAAACTCGATGACAACCTCAAGGGAAGCATCGAGCGGCAGGTGGCCCAACTTAACGCCCCCGCCTGATATCCCTCATCGCCATGGATTGCCGATAACGCCCCGCTCAAGGGGCGTTGTTGTTTCTGCTGCTCGTCAAAAGATAGGGATGAGCCTATTTGGATTGCGGGACACAGCCCCTAAGATGGCGCAGGACCATCACCATTTTTGCAAGGAGCAACCGTTGGAGATACGCAAGGCAAGCGAACTGGATATCGATGCCATTGTCGAGCTGAACCGGCAGATTGGAGAGATCCATCATGCACATTACCCCGAGGTGTTCTGCCCGCCGTCACCAGAGGAGCGGGCATTTTTGCTGAGCGCCATCGGCGTGGAAGGGCGTCTGTTCTGCGTTGCCGAGCAGGATGGCATGGTGGTGGGCTTTTTGACGGCGCGGATCGATATCAATGAGAGCGTGCCATTTCTCACCCGTGCGCCGATTTGCCGCATCGGCTCGGTGGTGGTGGATGATCAGCACCGTTCCCGCGGGATTGGCAAGGCGCTGATCGCCCATTGCGATGAGTGGGCCAAGGCCCGTGATGCTCAGCAAATCCGGCTGGAGGTGATGGCCTTCAACGAGCGCGCCCAAGCCCTCTACGAGGCGCTGGGCTTCAAGGTGCAGTCGCAGATCATGGCCAGATGATCAGTTTTTGATGGCGAGCCAAGGCGCGTCACTCCCCAACCACAAAGGCCCGTTACGGGCCTTTGTTCGTTTCGTCAGCGGCTCTTTGCCGCGTTACTTTTCACCGAGTTGTGCGGCAATCAGCGCGGCCAGTCGGGTGAGGGCCTGCTCCAGCTGTTCGCTCCAGGGATGGGAGCTGTTGAGGCGCAGGCAGTGGTTGTGTTGCCCCTGACTGGAAAAGAGGGCGCCGGGGGCTACTGAAAAACCGCTGCCCAGAGCCTTGGCGTGCAGGGCGCGGCTGTCGAGGCGGGGCGGAAACTCCAACCAGAGAAAGTAGCCGCCATCGGGGGAGGAGATCCGCACCTCGTCCGGAAGCAAGCGCTGCAGGGTCGCTCGCATCTGCTGCTGGCGCTGGGCCAGGGTGTGGCGCAGACGGCGAAAGTGGGCATCGACCCCGCCCTGGCGCAGCATCTCGGCCAGCGCCAGCTGGCTCGGCACATTGGTGGAGAGGGTGGACATCAGTTGCAGCCGCTGCACCCGCTCGGCATGGGGCCCCGCCACCACCCAGCCGACCCGAAAGCCCGGTGCCAGACATTTGGAAAAGGAGCTGCAGAGCAGGCTGTCGCCACGCTGATCCCAGTGGCGGATCGGCTTGGGGCGTTCGCGGCCAAAGTAGACCTCGGCATAGACGTCATCCTCCACCAGCGGCACCCCATGGCTGTTGAGCAGTGCCATCAGCCCCTGTTTGTGTGCATCGGGCATGGTGTGGCCCAGCGGGTGCTGCACATTGCCCATCAGCCAGCACGCCTTGACCGGAATGCGGGTGAGGGCGTCGGCCAGCAGGTCGAGATCGATGCCCACCCCCGGAATAACCGGGATCTCCACCGCCTTGAGTTTCAGCCGCTCGATGGCTTGCAGGGCGCCATAGAAGGTGGGGGACTCCACCACCACCCAGTCACCGGGCTCGGTCAGCACCTGCAGGCTTAGGGAGAGCGCCTCCATGGCGCCGGTGGTGATGATGATCTCCTGCGGATTGACCGCCACCCCGTCGCTGGCGTAGCGCTGGGCGATGGCGCGGCGCAGCGCTTCGTTGCCGGGGGGCAGGTCGGCCACCGTGCTGAAGGGATCGAGCTTGCGCATGCAACTGGCCAGCGCCCGCCCGAGCTGGGGATGGGGGAACAGGGTCGGGTCTGCTACCGACATGCCAAGAGGCACCAGATCCCGTGATTTGCTCGCCTGCAACACCTCGAACACCAGATCGTTGATATCCACCGAGCCGCTGTAGTGAGTCTGGCTCGGGGTGTGCTGCACGACCTGTGGTGAGGCGGCTTTGACGTAGTAGCCGGACTGGGGGCGGGCGAGGATCCGCCCCTGACTTTCGAGCAGTTGATAGGCCTGCAACACCGTCATGGGGCTGAGCCCGTGGGTCTTGCAGCTCTGGCGAATGGAGGGGATGCGCTCCCCCGGTTGCCAGATGCCATCGTCGATCTGGCTTTGCAGGCGGTCGGCCAACTGCTGGTAAAGGGACATGATCTGGATCAACTGTTATAGGTGTAATTCAATATAACTGCATCTGTTATAGGTGTCATGCTCCGTGATGTACTTGTCACGCACGAAACGTGCAAGGCAAATACAACAAAAGAGAGTGACGCATGATCAATCCGGATGACGTGGTCAGCCTGTCTCGCCTGCAATTTGGCGCCACGGCCCTGTTCCACTTCCTGTTTGTGCCCCTCACGCTGGGGCTGTCCTGGATCCTGGTGATCGCCGAGTCGGCTTATGTGATGACCGGCAAGGTGATCTATCAGGACATCACCCGCTTCTGGGGCAAACTGTTTGGCATCAACTTCGTCATGGGGGTCACCACGGGGATCACCATGGAGTTTCAGTTCGGCACCAACTGGGCTTACTACTCCCACTATGTGGGGGACATCTTCGGTACTCCGCTGGCCATCGAGGGGCTGATGGCCTTCTTCCTCGAATCGACCCTGGTGGGGCTCTTCTTCTTCGGTTGGGACAAGCTCTCTCGCGGCAAGCACCTGCTGGTGACCATGCTGGTGGCGCTCGGCTCCAACCTCTCGGCGCTCTGGATCCTGATCGGCAACGGCTGGATGCAAAACCCGGTGGGGGCCGAGTTCAACCTGCTGACCCAGCGCATGGAGCTGGTGGATATCGCCGCCGTGCTGTTCAACCCGGTGGCGCAGGTGAAGTTCGTTCACACCGTTGCGGCAGGCTATGTGGCCGCCTCCATGTTTGTGATGGGGGTGAGCAGTTGGTATCTGCTGCGCAAAACCGAGGTGCAGTTTGCCCTGCGCTCCTTCGCCATTGCTTCCGGTTTCGGGCTGGCGGCCATCCTCTCGGTCATTGTGCTCGGGGATGAGTCGGGCTATCGCACCGGCGAGGTGCAGAAGGTCAAGCTCGCCGCCATCGAGGCGGAGTGGGAGACCGAGCCCGCGCCTGCGTCATTCACCCTGTTCGGCTTCCCGGATCAGCAGGGAGAGACCACCCACGCCGCCATCAAGATCCCGTATCTGATGGGGATCATCGCCACCCGCTCCATCGACGAGGCGGTGACCGGCCTCAAGGATATCAAGGTGCAGAACGAGGCGCGCATTCGCAGCGGCATGGTGGCGGCCGAGGCCCTCGACCAGATCCGGCAGGGCGATGACAGCCCGGCCAACCGCGCCCGCTTCGAGCAGCACGGCAAGGATCTTGGCTACGGCATGCTGCTCACCCCCTATGCCAGCAATATCGCCAAGGCCGGTGAGGCGGAGATTGCCAAAGCGGTCGATGACTCTATCCCGCCGGTGGCACCGCTGTTCTGGGGCTTTCGGGTGATGGTGGGGCTTGGCGTCACCATGCTGGGGCTGATGGTGGTGAGCTTTGTCCAGCTCTGCCGCAACCGGCTGCAAGACTCGCCACGGCTGCTCAAGACCCTGCTCTGGAGCATTCCGCTGCCCTGGATTGCCATCGAGGCGGGCTGGCTGGTGGCCGAACTCGGCCGTCAACCCTGGACCATCAGCGATGTGCTGCCGGTCTCGGCCTCGGTCTCTTTGCTTCAGCCGGGCCAACTCTGGTTCAGCCTCATCGCCATCTGTTCCATCTACACCCTGTTGCTGGTGGTGGAGCTGTTCCTGTTGCGCCATGTGATCCGCAAGGGGCCCGCCATTCTCCATACCGGCCGCTACAGCGGTGAACAACCCGAACTTGCGAGGATCGCCTGATGGATTACGCAACCCTGAAACTCATCTGGTGGGCGCTGGTGCTCTTCATGATGGTCGGTTTTATCGTGATGGATGGTTTCGATCTCGGCATCGCCATGCTGCTGCCGGTGGTGTCGAAAGATGACGACGACCGCCGTCTGGTGATCAACAGCGTGGGGCCGGTGTGGGAGGGCAATCAGGTATGGCTGATTGCCGGCGCCGGTGCCCTGTTCGCCGCCTGGCCGCTGGTTTATGCCGCCGCTTTCTCGGGGCTCTACATCCCCATGGTGGTGCTGCTGCTCGGACTATTTTTGCGTCCGGTCGGCTTTGACTATCGCAGCAAGCTGGCCGATCCGGTTTGGCGCCGCTGGTGGGATCGGGCGCTGGTGGCCGGTGGCCTGATACCGGCGCTTATCCTCGGTGCGGCTATCGGTCTGGTGATGGAGGGGCTGCCGTTTCGCTTCGACACGGCGCTGCGTTTGCACTACGGCGCGTTCGACTTCCACTGGGGCTGGCTGCTCTCAGTGCTGGCCACTGCCATCAGCCTGTTGCTGCTGCACGGCGCCGGTTTTCTGCAAGCCAAGGTGACTGGCACCCCTGCGCTGCGCGCACGGGGGATCGCCATCCTGCTGGCCCCGCTGGTGAGCCTCTGCTATCTGCTGGCCGGTTGGCATCTGGTGGATCTGCAAGGGTTTCAGCTGACCGGTGTCGGCACACAACCCTTTGACCCGAATGCTGCCATCAGCCCGCTGATGAAGGGGGTGATCCCCCACGCCGGAGGCTGGCTGCGCAACTACTTTGACTATCCGCTGCTGTGGCTGGTGCCGATCATCGGGACGCTGGCGCCGCTGGTGAGCGGGATTGCCTCCTGGCTGGAGCGGGGCCGGATTGCGCTGCTGGCCAGCGCCATCGCCTGCGCCGCCATGCTCTGCTCGGTGGCCATCGCCCTGTTCCCCTTCGTGCTGCCCTCATCCCTCGATGCGGTCAGCAGCCTGACCCTGTGGGACAGCACCTCCAGCTACAAGACCCTGGCCATCATGTTCGGCCTCGTGCTGGTGCTGATGCCGGTCAACCTGGGCTACACCGGCTGGGTCTATCGGGTGGTACGCGGCAAGCTCGACCGTGCCCGCATCAAGCGCGACAGCCATCAACTCTACTGACCTCAAGGGATCTGCTATGTGGTACTTCACCTGGATTTTGGGCCTCGGATTCGCCCTGCTGCTGGGCCTGTGCAACCTGCTCTGGCTGGAAGCGCGCTGGCAGGCGGACGAACGGGACGGTAACTGACGGCGGGGTTCGCGCCCCGCCACGGCCGGTGGTTGGCGTTCACACGTCGCCATCGGCCCCTCTCTCCCCCTCTTTAAACGACACACACGACACACTTTCAACCGACAACCAACCGACAGGTAATTGTGATGAAACAGAGATTGAAAGCGGTGGCGCTGGCCATCGGGTGCGCGCTCACCGTCGCCCCGGCCTGTGCCGAGCCGGTACAACTGGCACCACTGGATAAAACCTTCACCCTGCAGGTGCTCGGCAGTGGTGGCCCCATCTCCGACGACCTGCGTGCCTCCTCCAGCGAGGTGATCTGGTGGAAGGGGAAATCCCGCATCCTGATAGATGCCGGTGGCGGCGTCTACCTGCGCTTCGGTCAGGCGGGGGCCAAGCTCGAAGAGGTCGATTTTATCGGCATCACCCACTTTCACACCGACCATGTGACCGACCTGCCCGCCCTGCTCAAGGGGGCCTACTTCTTCGAGCGCAGCGATCCGCTGGATCTGGCGGGGCCGCAAGCCGGTTCGGCCTTCCCCAGCATGAGCGGCTACTTTGATGCCCTCTTCAACAAGGACAAGGGCGCTTATGCCTACCTGAGCGGCTTCAAGGATGGCACCGATGGCCTCTTCCCCATCACCCTCCATGATGTGCCCTACCAGAGTCCGCAGCCCCACACCGTCTATCAGCAGGATGGGCTGACCATCACGGCGCTCGGCATCCCTCACGGTGACGTGCCCTGTCTGGCCTATCGCATCGAGAGCGCCGAGGGGACCATCGTTATCTCGGCGGATCAGAACGGCAGCAACCCGGCCTTTGTGCCGTTTGCCAAGGGGGCCGACATTCTGGTGATGCCGCTCGCCATCCACGAAGGGGCCGACCCTGTCTCCGCCTCGCTCCATGCCAAACCATCTGTGGTGGCCAAGATTGCCGCCGAGGTGAACCCCAAGCTGCTGGTGCTCAACCACTGGATGGGGGTTGGCCTCAATCACAAGAAAGAGGCGATGGCCATCGTCAAGCAGCAGTTCCACGGCCAGATCGTGGCCGCCCGCGATCTCTCCAGCTACCCCGTTTCATCCGTCAAGGAGTCCGCTCATGAGTAACTCAAGCAGCAACAAAACCACCGGCAAACTGACCCTCTCCATCGCCATGACCAGTCTGATTGCCCTGACACCGGGGCTGGCGCTGGCGGCCACTCCGAGCGATGCGCCGGTGAAAGCCGCCCCCAGCGAACAGCACGGCGGCAAGTGTGCGGCGGGCAAGTGCGGCACCGAGAAGCGCTTCGAGAAGCAGGCCCTCGACAGTGATCCGCAGGGGCGGCTGGTGCGCGCCCGCGATGGCAAGTGTGGCGTGGCGGGCGAGGGGATTGATGGCAATACATCCAGCCAGGGCAGCAAGATGACGGAGGGGGTATGCGGCCAATAAGCTCCCGCAGTCGGGGGATCGGGCTGCGTCAGGAGCATCTGGATGCGCTCTGCTCCGGCCCCGTCCGTCCCGGCATCGACTTTCTCGAGCTGGCGCCGGAGAACTGGATGGCTATAGGCGGAGCCAAGCGGGCGCAGCTGCATCAGCTGGCCGAGCGTTACCCGCTGGTGGCCCACGGCCTCAGCCTCTCCCTCGGCGATTGTCAGCCCCTCAACCGCACCCTGCTCAGCCAGATCCGCACCTTTCTGGATGAGTTCGGTATCGGGATCTACAGCGAGCATTTGAGCTTTTCCCGCGACCAGCAGGGCTATCTCTATGAGCTCTTACCTGTGCCGCGCCAGTGGGAGAACATCCCCTATCTGGCAGAGCGGATCGCGCAGGTGCAGGAGGCGCTGGCCCGCCCGCTGGTGCTGGAAAATATCTCCTACTACCACGGCTATGACCACGAGATGCCGGAGGAGGATTTTCTCGCCGAGCTGGTGGCGCGCAGCGGTTGCGAGCTGCTGCTCGATATCAACAACGTCTTTGTGAACAGCCGCAACCACGGTTACTGCCCCAAGCGGATGATCGCCGGGCTGCCGGGCAATGCGATCCGTTACTTCCATATCGCCGGTCATCTGGAAGAGGCGGACGGCACTTTATTGGATACCCATGGCAAACCGGTGTGCGAGGAGGTGGTGGCGCTGGCCCGTTATACGGTTCAGACCCATGGCCTGCGCCCCTTGTTGCTGGAGCGGGATCACCATCTGCCACCGCTGGCAGAGCTGGAGGCCGAGCTGGCGCGGGTGCACGGCGCCTGTTGCGAGGCACTCGACCGTCAGGTGCGGGAGGTGCGCTATGGATAGACGGTTATCCCTGATCACTGCGCCCAAAACGGCACCGCAGCGGATGCAGCAACAGACAGCCTGGCTGGCAAGCCGGGTGCGGCTGCCGCAGGATGGCATCGCCAGCCACTATGCCCGCAGCGTGCGCGCCAATGTGGAGTCGGTGCTGGAGAGCGCTTTTCCGCTCACCCACGCTCACTGGGCACCGGTGGACAGGTGGCAACTGGTGGAGGGCTTTGTTATCGCGCACGGCGCTGAGGCCCCCGAGTTTCACCATATCGCCACCGAGTTTGTCCGCTATGTGCAGCATCGCCACAGTGAAGGCTCTCTCAACTGGCCCAAGCAGCGGCTGGCGCTGCTGGAGTACGAGTGGGCCTGCCTCTGTGTCGAGATTGATGAAGGGGTGGTGCCGCAAGTGTTGCCGGGGGAGGTGGTGACGGCGGAGAGTTCGTTTGTGCTCAATCCCACCCTGCAACTGCTTGAGCTCCCCTTTGCCATTCGTCGCAGCGGCGTGGTGCCGACCCGGCAGGGCAACCACTTCTATGGCCTGTTTCGCAGCCCGGAACATCAGGTGGTGACCCAGCGCTTGCGCGAATGGGATGTGGCGCTGATCCAGCTGCTGCAACAGCAGCCGGGGATCACCCAAGCCGCGTTCCAACAACAGGTACAACAGGTTCGCCGCGACTTTGATCTGATCGAGTGGGCACGCCATTTTTACCGGCTGGGTCTGCTGACCTTGCCCGTTGGCGAGCGCCAGCCCGGCCGCCCCTTGCCCCCATTTAGCAAACACCAAGGAGAATTCCCATGAACAACACTCTGATCCAGTGGTACGAGCGGGCGGTGGCCCAGTGCAAGCGGCTCGATTTTCTGGCCCTGCTGGCCATTCGCCTCTATCTCATTCCGGTCATCTATGTGGGGGCCCACTCCAAGGTGATGGGCTTTGCCGGCACGGTCGCCTGGTTTGGCGCGCCGGTCTCGGAAGGGGGGCTCAACCTGCCGTTCCCGACCCTGCTCGCCTTTCTGGCGGCGGGCACTGAAGTTCTGGGTTGCATCTGCATCGCCCTTGGCCTCTTTACCCGCATCATGGCCATTCCCACCATCTTCCTGATGAGCGTGGCGAGCGCCATGGTGCACTGGAAGCACGGCTGGGACGCCATCGCCACTGGCAGTATGGAGGCCACCTTGCGCCTCAACGGTTTTATCGAGTGGCTGGCCGCCAACTTCCCCGGTCGCTACAACTACATCACTGAGCTGGGTGATCCCGTGATGCTCAACAACGGGATGGAGTTTGCCGCTACCTACTTCGTGATGCTGCTGGTGTTGCTGGTTTATAGTGGTGGCCGCTACGTCAGCCTCGACTACTGGCTCAAGCGGGCGGTGACCGGCAAAGCAGGCGTGCAACAGGCGGCATAAGGCTTGCCCACGGATAACAAAAACCATAACGACAGAGCGTGAAAAACAGCGAGCGGCCAGGGGCCGCTCGCTGTTTTTGTGCTGTGTGGGGGGGCAGCTGTTACTGGTAGCGGCCGACTGCGATGGGGGACTCCTGCTCAATCTGGCCAAGGCGCTCGGCCCACTGAGCGAGCCAGGCTTCCCGCTCTTCTTGCGAGACCCGCACCGGGGCATAGCAGATATGGGGGCGCAGCACATCGAAGCCGACAAATTGCAGGATCCCTCGCTGGATGGGGCGCAGCACCCCGTCGATATCGCCATTGAAGCCGTCGGGCAGATAGGTCTCGGCAGGGCCGCCGGTAGTCAGGCTCAGCAGGGCCCGCTTGCCGCGAAACTTGCCGCTCTCGTAGATATGGCCCTGACCGTAGACCCGCCCCATGGCAAAGACCCGATCCACCCACCCCTTGAGAATGGCGGGCAGGCCAAACCACCAGAGCGGAAACTGGAAGATCAGCAGATCGGCCGCCTCCAGCTTTTGCATCTCCTGCTCCAGATGCGGGGCGAAGCTACCTTGCTCGGTGGCAGCCAGCTCTTCGAGTTGCAGCTTGAGAAAATCGGGATCGCTGGCGGCAGTGAAGTTGCGCCGATCCGAGACGGGATCAAAGCCCATGGCATAGAGATCGCTGGTCATCACTGTGTGGCCCGCCAGCTCCAGCGCCCTGATGGCGTGGCAGAAGAGGGCACCGTTGAAACTTTTCGGTTCGGGATGGGCATAGACGATAAGCACCTTCATAACAGACTCCGTGGCAAATGATGCGAGGGTGACAGGCTTGGTTGCTGAAACAGTTGAGGGGTTGAGGCTGTGTCACAGCATAGAAGCCTGCCGCGCCGATCGCAGCAGGCGCCACGTCTTTGCGTGACGCCTGCTGGCGCAGCTTATGCCTGACAGGCAGCGAGCCGGAGGGCTTCGCGGCGCTCGCTGACATGGGTCAGCCCGTAGGCCAGCAGCACGATAAGGGCGCCGATCCAGGGGGTGTGCATCAGGCCGAGGTGTTCCACCACAAAACCACCGACCACAGATCCCAGCGCAATGCCAACGTTGAAGGCGGCAATATTGAGGCCCGATGCCACATCCACTGCCTTGGGGGTGTGCAGCTCGGCCTGCTTCACCACCAGAACCTGCAGACCCGGCACGTTGCCGAAGGCAAAGGCACCCCACACCAGCACGGTGAGCACGGCCAGCAACGGATGGGGGGCGGTGAAGGTGAGGGCCAGCAGCACCAGCGCCAGACCGGCAAACAGCAGCTTCAGCGCCGGCAATGGGCCCATCTTGTCGGCCAGCTTGCCACCCCAGATATTGCCGATGGCGACCGATACCCCGTAGACCAGCAGGATCAGGCTCACCGCACCGGCGCTAAAGCCGCTCACCTGCTGCAGGATGGGGGCGAGGAAGGTAAAAGCCGTGAAGGCGCCGCCATAACCGAGGGCGGTTTTGGCGTAGACCAGCAGCAGCGGCTTCTTGGTCAGTACCGAGAGTTGCTCGCGGATGGTCGAGGCCGCCCCCTTGGGCAGGTTGCTCGGGATCAGCAGCAGGCTACCCACCATGGCGACCAGACCCAGCAGGCTCACCACCAGAAAGGTTTCACGCCAGCCAAAGACCTGACCAATCCAGGTGCCGAGCGGTACGCCGGTCACCAGCGCCACGGTAAGGCCGCTGAACATGATGGCGATGGCGCTCGCCGCCTTCTCTTTGGCCACAAGACCTGTGGCGATGGTGCTGCCCACCGAGAAGAAGACTCCGTGCGCCAATCCGGTGAGGATGCGGGCCACGATCAGGCTCTCGTAACCGGGGGCCTGCCAGGCCAGCAGGTTGCCGGCGGTAAAGAGTGCCATCAGCCCCACCAGCAACCACTTGCGCGGCACCTTGCCGGTCAGCGCCGTGAGCACGGGGGCACCGATGGCTACGCCAAGGGCATAGAGGCTGACCAACAGGCCCGCGGAGGGGAGCGAGACATTGAGCTGCTCGGCGATGGTGGGGATAAGCCCCACGATCACAAATTCGGTGGTGCCGATCGCAAAGGCACTCAGGGTAAGGGCAAATAACGCCAGTGGCATAACAACTCCTTGGTTAGGGACTCCCGACGGGAGAATGGCGCCAGTATGCCGATGGGTTTTGTTGGCAAAAATGACGGTGACAGCAAATTACTTTTGCCAAATATGCAGCAATAACGCTGAGTGGGAGGAGATTGTGTTGCCCGCTGCGTGAGCGCAACGCAGTGATCTGCTGCGCAAAACGGGATGAACGCTGCTCCTTTTCTGAGCTTGCTTAAGCTCCAGTACAAGCTGGCAGCCATAGGATTTTCCCTGTGAAACCAGTGTGTTGAACCCATGTGCGCCGGTGCTGTGATGGCCGTGCGCTTTCATCTACAGGCAATATCCAGCTGACAGGTAACATGATGACATTGAATCGACTCTCCTCTCTTTTGCTGCTGTGCGGCGCCTTTGCGGTACAGGCTGGCCAGAGCGATCCCCTCTCTGCCTGGAATGACACGGCGGCCAAGCAGGAGATCACCCGCTGGGTAACCAATGCCACCGATCAGCAGCAGGCCACTTTTATTCCGCCAGAGAAGCGCCATGTGGTGTTTGACAATGACGGCACCCTCTGGCCGGAAGCGCCCATGACCTATCAGCTGCAGTTTGCGATGGACGAGATCAAGCGCCTGGCGCCGGAACACCCGGAGTGGAAGGCCGACCCCATCGTCACGGCAGTGCTGAACAACGACCTCAAGGCCGTGGCCAAATCGGGGAAGAAAGGGCTCGCCAAGCTGGTGGGACTGACCCACAGCGGCATGACCACCACCGAGTTTGCCGAGCGGGTCACTCGCTGGGTCAACAGCAGTAAGGATCCCCGTTTTGGCTGCCACTACGATCAGCTCGGGTATCTGCCGATGAAGCAGCTGCTGGGGTATCTGCGGGATAATGGCTTCCAGACCTGGATTGTCTCCGGCGGCGGCGTCGATTTTATGCGGGTGATGTCCGAGCAGATGTATGGCATCCCGCCCCAGCAGGTGATTGGCTCCTTTACCCTCGGCGAGTTTGCCCTGACCGGGGAGGGCAGCGAGATCCGCAAGACCATGAACGGCGCCTATTTCGATGACAGCAAGGCGAAACCGGCCGCCATTCACCTCTTTATGGGGCAGGGTCCGGTCGGCGCCTTTGGTAACAGCGATGGCGACGTGCCCATGCTGCAATACACCTCGACCAACCCGGATTACCACACTTTTGGTTTGTTGGTGCACCACACCGATGCCAAGCGCGAATACGCCTACGACAGTCATCCGCCAGCCAGCGGCAAGCTGATCGACGGGCTGGCACAGGCAAAAGCGCGGGGCTGGGTGGTGGTCGATATGAAATCAGACTGGAAGCAAGTGTTCGATCCCGCCCTTTGCCAGAACGCGCCCTGATTGCGGGGCTGCATCTGGCATCAATATGGCGGCTGGACGTTCAGCAAGCGCTGCAAAGCGTGAGGCAAGAAAAGAGACAGGGAGAGCATGATGCTCTCCCTGTTTTATCTGGCTTGCTGGCAGAGCCAGCCTTTTTTTCGCGTTAGTCTCACGCCTTTCGCGTCAGTCCCACGCAGGGGCAAAGTCGGGATTGGCGCAGCGCTCGCCCCTATCCAGCGTGGCGATGGCGGCCATCTCCTCGCTGCTCAAGGTGATATCGAGAGCGGCCAGATTGGCAGCCTGATTCTCCCGCTTGGTGGAGCTCGGGATCACTGTCATGTCCTGCGCCAGCAGCCAGGCCAGCGATATCTGCGCCGCCGATACCCCGTGGCGCTGGCCAATCTCCATCAGCAGCGGCTCGCTCAGCACCTTGCCATAGGCGAGCGGCATATAGGCGGTAACGGCGATACCCTGGGCCTTGCAGAACTCGACCACCTTGCGGTTTTGCAGCAAGGGATGAACCTCGATCTGCTGGTGGGCGATGGCCCCAGGCCCCAAAATCTCGATAGCCTGTTTGAGCTGGGCCACGGTGAAGTTGGAGACCCCGATCTCCCGGGTCAGCCCCCGGGCCTTGGCCTCGGCCAACTGCTCCAGATAGACCGCCATCGGCACCTCATCCTTGGGGGAGGGCCAGTGGATCAGCGCCAGATCCAGATAGTCGGTGCCCAGTTTTTCCAGGCTCACCTCAAGGCTCGGGATCAGCTTGCCCGGGCCAAACTCGCTGGTCCACACCTTGGTGGTCAGGTAGATCTCGTGACGGGCAATGGCACTGCGGGTCAGCACGGCGCCGACCTCGGCTTCGTTGTCATAGATCTGGGCGGTATCGATATGGCGATAGCCCAGCTCCAGACCGTTGGTCAGGGTGGCAAGCAGCGGCTCGCCCTTCAGGCGGAAGGTGCCCAGACCCATGGGTGGCATATTGATCATCTCGTTCCTCAATGGGGTGGTGGTTGGCCCTTGATGGGCTGAACAGAAACAGGCTCTAGGGCCAGTCAGGCGCCCAGTGGCTGATAGCGGCGAATGGTGCTGCTGGCAAACCAGGGCTCGGCCTTGGCGACAAATTCGGTAAAGTGGGGTTGGCCCTGATGGGCGGTGAGGGCCGCTTCGCTCTCCCACACCTCGTAGAGCATCCAGCTGTTTGGATTGTCCAAGTCCTGATGCAGCTGATAGCGCTGGCAGCCCGCCTCTTGCAAGGTGGCCGCAATCAGTAGCTCAAGGGCGGCGCGAAACTGGGCGGCGAGTTCGGGTTTGGCTTCAAGCTGGGCAATCACAATCACGGGTGATGACATCTGAACCTCCTTGGCAAAAACGAAGGGTCAGTATGCCTGCCGTGACTTGCAGGAAACAGGGCGCTGGTCGCAAAACAGTATTGAGGGGAGAGCAGCAATGGGAACCAATAAATGACACCGACAAAGTCGGTGTCAAGTGATAGTTAGATTTGCGTAGTTAGTATGGAATAGCCAAGATACAGCACTATTTTTTCAGTTGTTTAGCTTCATATCTGATGCTGTCTCTCAAAAACAGAAGCATGGTGCTGATCTATCTTTTCATTGACATAGTTGTCGGTGGCCTTCACCAAGTCTTTTATAAATCTGATTACTTTTTCAAGTTCGTCACGTTTAATCAAATGAGCTGATGGAATTCCTGAGTTTATAGGTTTTGAGCGATGGGCAGCATCCCCACGCTTCTTAATCCATTGATTCAATGTTGATCTGGCTTTATCTGGCTCGTAATTTGACCACCGCCATCCTTCAGTGACATCAAACCCTAAATAGTCTTGAAAGATTCGTTTTGTTTTATCGGAGCTAGGGTTGTGGAATGTTTTCAAATCTGTATGAAGTTTTTTTAATATAAAATCACCAAGATAGCTACCTTGAACAATCGCAAGCTTTTTATGCATTTCTTCGACAACACGATCTTCTACATAGGTTTCCCATGCAGTGAGTGCCATTACAAGTCCTGCTCGTTTTAGTACTTCGCTGTTTGGTGGAGGTGGGTTTGCATTTACACTATCAAAATGGGCTAATAACTCTTCAGCATCTTTTATTGCGTATTCAAATCCTTGAATTGCTTTTGACATATTCCCTTCCAGATAAAACGGTATTTAAAGTATTGTATGGTTGGTATTCAATATATGGATATGAAAAACATATATACAAGAGCAGCATCATGCTAATAACAGACATTAGCATTGAATGCTGATGATACTTCATTGTTTCCAAAAAATTGCATCGGCAAGATCACAAAAAAGTTATTCATTAGTATTTTTAGATATTTGTAAGAGATCACGGCTGATTATGGATATTGTTGGGGCGCATCGTGTGGATGCTTCTCCCACTAACCCATCACGCACAGGCCGGTTCAGCCCAGACTGCAAACTCATTACCGCTGGGCTCAACGAAGTGGAAACGGCGTCCACCGGGGAAGTCGAATAGTGGGCGACTGATTGTGCCACCGTGTTGGCTCACCTTGGCTTGAGTCGCTTCAATATCGGCGCTGTAGAACACCAGCAGGGCGCCGCCCTGCGCACTCTGGCTGCACAGATCGGCGCGATAGAAGCCGCCATCCAGCCCTTCTCCCTCGAAGGCGCAATAATCGGGGCCGTAATCGGCAAATTGCCAGCCGAAAGCGGCCTGAAAGAAGGCCTTGGTGGCGGCAAGATCTCTGGCTGCAAACTCCACATAGTTCAGTTTTTCATGGGCTTTCATTCAGTTCGTCTCCCTCATCATCAGCATCGGTGGGCTCAGCAAGTTGCTCCCACGGGGTCAGTTTAAGCTGCTTGCGCCGTAGCCAGAGCCAAGATGCCATGGTCAGGCCGCAGAATCCCGCAAACAGGGCTGTTTGGCGCAGGGCAAACAGCGGATCTATCCCCATGGGGTGCCAACTGAAAAACCACATCGCCATGCCCCATACCAGACCAATGCCTACCCCGAATACCAGAACGTTGGTTAGCCAACCCTCATAGTGAGGTGGTTTGACGGGATAACCGAACCTGCGCAGCAGTCTGCACAGCGGGGGATTGTAGTTGGCATGCCATACCCCTTTGTTAGCCAGCTCCTGATGGGCGGCGGCCAGCCGCTCTTCAAATGTCATGGTATTGATCCTTGTGAAATAAAAGGTGCCATACGGTGCTTTTCTGGCTGCATTGTACTGACAAATCGCGAGCATGATGTGGGCTCGCGGTCACGTTCTTTCTCTGTAGAAAAAAGAACTGACCTCACCGCACGCTTGCTAATCCACAGCTGCTGCGCCTATAAAGACCCATTACTCTTGTCCGGATAACAGCAATGAAGACCCATTCTGATGAACTGACCCTGTTTGTGGCGGTGGTGGAGGCGGGCAGTTTTCGCCAAGCGGCGGAGAACCTTGGCATGGATAACTCGGTGGTGAGCCGTGGTATCAAGCGGCTGGAGGAGAAGCTCTCCACCGTGCTTCTCAATCGCACCACCCGCCGGGTCAGTCTGACCGAGGAGGGGAGCTGGTTCTATCAGCGGGCGGTGAAGATCCTGACCGAGATGAGCGAGGTGGAGGGGCATCTGCTGATGCGCCGGGAACAACCCGAAGGGGTGTTGAGAGTCGATGCTGCCACCCCCTTTATCCTGCACCGACTGGTGCCGATCATCGGCGAGTTTCGCCGCCGCTACCCCGCCATCGAGCTACAGCTGCACAGCTCGGAGGGCTTTATCAATCTGATGGAGCGGCGGGTGGACATGGCCATCCGCATCGGCGAACTGACCGACTCCTCCCTGCGTGCGCTGCCCCTTGGTCGTTCGCGGTTGCGGCTGCTGGCCTCTCCTGCTTACTTGAGCGAGCGCGGCACCCCGCGCCAACCGGCAGATCTGCTGAGCGGTCACGAGCTGCTTGGATTTTTGCATCCCGATCACCTCAACCACTGGCCGCTGCTCAGTGCCGAGCAGGGGGATCGCTTTGCCATCACCCCCAGCCTGCGTGCCAGCAGCGGTGAAACCTTGCGTCAGCTGGCGCTGGCGGGGCAGGGGATTGTCTGTCTGTCAGATTTCATGACTGGGCCGGATCGGGAGAGCGGCGCGCTGGTGGAGGTGCTGGCCCGCAGTAACAGCGGCGCCTCGCGCCCCATCAATGCAGTCTTCTACTCCGATGCCCAGCGGGATATCCGGCTGCGGGTCTGGCTCGACTTTCTTAAAGAGCAGCTGGGCAGCCATACCCTTTAGTGCAGGTTGGTTTGTGCTGTTTGTTTGAACGGTTCGTCGCTGCGGTTTGCTTGGCGAAGAACAAGGCGTGCCTTCGTTGCGGCCCATCAGCATTAGCCAGGCGGCAGATAAACAGACGGCCGACTTGAGGGTCGGCCGCCGGTTCGGGAAGGTGTGTGAGCTGAAGCGCAGTTAGCGGGGCAGTTTGCCCCATACCCGGCTGAGCAGGGCGCCGCCGATCACCGGCGGAATGGCCAGCAGCAGGGTCCACTGCCAGGAGAGGCCGCCGACGGTGGCGGCCAGTACGATGCAGGTGAGCACCACCAGTTGGGCCACCATCATCAGGAAGGTGCCTTCGCGGGGGGTCAGGGTCTCTTTTTGAGTGGCGACGTGGGCTACGGGCGCTTGAGTGGTGGTCGGTTTCATGGCGATATCCCTCTGTTGAGTCTGATATCACTAAGCAATGGCCGTTCCACATTTTTTCATGTTAATTATCAATGCCTTGCGAGTTTTGTCGTCATTCCCGTTTCGAGAGCGCAGGCAAAATGATTTGCAAAATGAAAACGCCACCCTGTGGTGGCGTCTTAGTTATTGAGAGGGAGAGAGGGAAGCGCCGGGCCTAGCCAATCCGGTATTGGCGGATCTGCTCGTCGATGGCTTTGGCCAGTTCGAACAGTTCGCGGCTGGCGGCATTGCTCTCCTGCGCGTGTTCCCGCTGGTGTTCGGCCACCATGGCCAGCTCGTCGAGCGCGGTTCTGGCTTGCCCCATCTGTTGATTCTGCGCCTGCGCCAGCGCGCTGATCTCGTTGATCTCGAGGGCGGTCTGGTTGATCTGGCTGGTGGCATCCACCAGCACCTCTCTGGCCTGATTCATCCGGTTGTATCCCTCTTCGCTCAGGTTGCGGGAGTCTGCCATCGAGCTGCTGGCCTGCCGCGTTCCCTCCTGCAGGCGCAAGATAAGATCCTGCACATCCTTGGTGGCGGTCTGGGTACGCACCGCCAACTGACGTACCTCGTCGGCCACCACCGCAAAGCCGCGTCCCATATCCCCCGCCCGGGCAGCTTCGATGGCCGCATTGAGGGCCAGCAGGTTGGTCTGGTTCGAGACATCGCGGATGAGGTTCATGATCTGGGTGATGTTGTTGCTGTCTTTCACCACCTCATCGAGCAGGGCCGAGGAGCTGCCGATGCTGCTGCGCAAGGTGTCGAGTTGCGCGGCGCTCTGGGTCACATCCTGCTCGATGCTGAGCATATGGTTGGCGATGCGTTGGGTCACGTCGTTGACCCCTTCAGAGCGGCTGGCGATCTGCTCGGCGTTGTCGCCGATGGTGGTGACAACAGTGGTCAGCTCCTGAATGCTCTGGGCCTGCTGGCACGCTTCTCCTGCCAGTGCCTGGGCCTGCTGCATGGATTGGGACGACTGCGCTGAGAGGGCGCTGCCTGACTGCTGGAAGCGGGAGAAGCTCTGGTTCAGGCTCTGGATCAGCTGATTGAAACTCTGGGCCATCATGCCCAGCTCCGACTCGTCAGAGAAGTCGAGGCGGGTCGCCAGATCCCGATCGGCGGTGATGTGGTGCATGCCATCTGCTGCCTGACGAATGGGGCGACTGATGGAGTGAGCCAGCCAGGCGGAGGCCAGCATGGCGATCCCGCCGATGGCGAGCGACACCATGATGATGAGCTGGCGGGATTCCTGCAGTCCCTCTTCCAGCTCGGCGCTGTTGATCTCGCCAATCAGCAGTCGGTTGAGGGTGGGGATGTAACGTACCGCGATGAGGTAGGTTTGCCCTTCCAGTGTTAGCGCCTCTACGGCCACCTGTTCCCGGGCATTGGGAATAAGCCGTTTGACGGTATCGAGGAAGGATTGCTGGTGGTGGGCGGCCCCCTCTACCTCCTGCTCGGGGTGGATCTCGATATTGCCCTCCATATCCGCCAGATAGACCTGACCACTCTTGCCGATCCGGTAGCCGCTGATGAGTTTGCTCAGGGCACTCATGTCGATGGAGGTGCCAGCCACCGCCAGGGTCTTGCCCTCGTGGGTGACGGCGGTGTTGATATAGAGGGAGGCGCGCTTGTCAAAATCTGAGATGTCGAGGTTCAGCTCATAGGGTTTGCTGCGTTTGAGAAAGCCGAAAAACCACCCATCTTTCGGGTCTGATTCGCTCAGCGATTTCTGGGCGGTGGGGCCGCCGCTGAAGTTGATCAGGGTGTTGCTCTGGCGGGGAGCGATAAAGACGTTGCCGCCGATCCGCCGTTGCAGATCCTGAAAGTAACGCTCCATGGCGGGCCACTCTTGCTCTGGCATGCCTGCGGTCAGCCAGTCGATGACAAAACGGTTGCTGGCCAGCGCCTGCGCCTCGGTCAGGTGCTGGATAAGCTGCGCTGTCAGCTGGTTGGCAATGCGATCCACACTGCTTGGCAGCTCGTAGCGTTCGACCCGCTGCTGGGCCTGACTGTGGGATATCTGCTCGAGGATCAAGGTGATGCAGCTGATGGCGATGGCCATCAGTATCGCCACGCCAGCGAGGATCCGGGTGCGGATCCCGAGCCCTGACCAGAGTGAGTGCAGTGTAAAACGGTGTATCGCCCTCTCCATATCGCTCTCCTCATAAATAAGGTCGCATATGCGACCCAGATGATGATTATAGATAGAGAACTCAATTGCGTTGTGATGGATGGTGACAACAGAGGGCGGCAGAAAAACAGGAGGGAGCAATGAGCGGGGAAGGGGGCAGAAAGCGGTAAGGGAAAGCATAAAAAGAGAGGCCGACATTGCGGTCGGCCTCTTGGGTGTTTATCTCAACGGAATGTCGGGTGCCCGATCAATCCTCTTCAGCCCAACGGCGTGAACGCTCAACCGCTTTCTGCCAGCCGCTGTAACGTTTGGCGCGATCGTCTCTGTCCATCTGCGGGATGAACTCGCGGTCCACGCTGAACTTGTCTTCCAGCTCGTCCGAGCTCTTCCAGAAGCCGACTGCCAGACCTGCCAGGAAGGCGGCGCCCATGGCGGTAGTCTCGATGCGGGTCGGACGTACCACCGGGGTGTGCATCATGTCAGCCTGGAACTGCATCAGGAAGTCGTTGGCTACGGCGCCGCCGTCTACCTTGAGGGCTGCCAGCTTGATGCCGGAGTCCTGCTGCATCGCATCCAGCACATCGCGGCTCTGATAGGCGATGGATTCCAGCGCGGCGCGGATGATGTGGTTGCGGTTGGCGCCACGGGTCAGGCCGACCATGGTGCCGCGAGCATACGGATCCCAGTAGGGGGCGCCCAGACCAACGAAGGCCGGTACCAGATAGACGCCGTTGGTATCGCCCACCTTGGAGGCGAAGTAGTCGGTATCGCGGGCATCGTGAATGATCTTCAGCTCGTCACGCAGCCACTGGATGGTGGCGCCGCCCATGAACACTGCACCTTCCAGCGCGTAGTTCACTTCCCCTTTCGGGCCGATGGCAACGGTAGTCAGCAGGCCATTGCTGGAGCGAACCGGCTCGGTGCCGGTGTTCATCAGCATGAAGCAGCCGGTGCCGTAGGTGTTCTTGGCCATCCCTTTTTCAAAGCAGAGCTGGCCGAACAAGGCAGACTGCTGGTCACCGGCAATACCGGCGATGGGGATGCGGGAGCCGCCGCCACGGGTGGTGTAGCCGTACACTTCGGAAGAGGGTTTCACTTCCGGCAGCATGGACATGGGGATGCCCAGCTCGTCCAGCATCTTCTCGTCCCACTTCAGCTCGCGGATGTTGTAGAGCATGGTACGGGAGGCGTTGGTTGGGTCGGTGACGTGCACTTCGCCATTGGTCATCTTCCAGACCAGCCAGGTATCGATGGTGCCGAACAGCAGCTCGCCGTTCATCGCCTTCTCGCGGGCACCTTCCACGTTATCGAGGATCCACTTCACCTTGGTACCGGAGAAGTAGGCATCCAGCACCAGACCTGTGTTTTCGCGAACGTACTCTTCCAGACCGCGAGCTTTGAGCTCTTCGCAGATGGCGGCGGTGCGGCGGCACTGCCAGACGATGGCGTTGTAGATGGGCTTGCCGGTGGCCTTTTCCCATACCACTGTGGTTTCACGCTGGTTGGTGATACCGATGGCGGCGATCTCTTCGCTGCGCAGGCCGGTCTTGGCCAGCACTTCGGTAAAGACGGAGGATTGGGTCGCCCAGATCTCCATCGGGTCGTGCTCTACCCAGCCCGCTTTCGGGTAGTGCTGGGTGAATTCGCGCTGGGAGGTACCAACGATATTGGCATCCTGATCAAACACGATGGCGCGGGAAGAGGTGGTTCCCTGGTCCAGAGCGACGACATATTTCTTTTCAGCAGACATGATGTTCTCCACGTTTCTATTTTCCACGTTTTTATACGTTGGAGGGGGCCGCTCTTATGCGGCAGCCTCTTCTTTGGCGGTTTGGGTCGCTTGCTCGGTGGTGACGACACGGTTGCCCGGGACGCAGGGAGCCAGCACTTTGACATACAGAGCGGTACCAATCTGGGCGCCAACGATGGGGCCAAGGATCGGAACCCAGAAGTAGGGGTTGTCACGACCACCGGTCAGGGCAACATCACCCCAGCCAGCAAAGAACGCGAACAGTTTCGGACCAAAGTCACGGGCCGGGTTCATGGCAAAACCGGTTAACGGGCCAAGGGAGGCGCCGATCACCGCGATCAGGATACCGATCAGCAGGGCGGCCGCGAAACCTTTGGGGGCGCCATTGTTGTTGTCACCCAGCGCCATGATGCCCAGCATCAGGACGGCGGTGATCACCAGCTCGACGGCAAAAGCTTGCATGTTGGTCAGCAGGGCATTGGGGTAGGTGGAGAAGATCCCGGCGGTGCCGAGGCTCTCGACGCTGCCGCGCACCACGTTATGGGTCACTTCCCACTGGGTGAAAAGGTTACCATAAAGGAAGTAGACAAGGGCTGCGAAGCAGAAGGCACCGGCCATCTGGGCGATGATGTAGGGTACCACCTTGCGCTTGTCGAACCCGCAGAAGGTCATTAGCGCCAGGGTTACAGCAGGGTTCAGGTGAGCACCTGAAATGCCGCCGGTCACATAGATGGCGATGGCCACACCCAGACCCCAGGTAATGGAGATTTCCCACTGCCCGAAGTTGGCGCCAGCCAGCACCAGTGCCGCCACACATCCGACGCCGAAAAATATCAGCAGGCCGGTTCCGATAAACTCGGCGATGCACTCGCCAAGCAGGGTATTGGGTCTTTGTATGCTCATACTTTTGTTCCTTATATCCACCCGTAGAGGTTTGATGTTCCGTTTTATCTTTTTGTGTCTATCCGTTGCCGCCGAAAACGTTTCCTTGTTGTTTTTGCGTCTTGCGCAAACGTTATGCTCGTTTGCGCTCGTTATCGGTCGTGACAGAAAATAACCCTTCCCAATAATTTCACCATCCCCCCTCCATAGGAAATGTGGACAAGATCCCACTCATTGCTAAGAAAATGTGACGTAAAGCATCTTGATAACCGCCAGTTACCACTTAGGGGGTAGCTCGCAACCCTTGCCACACAAGGGCTGGCGCTTGCTGAGTGATTTCTCATTTGGAGCTTTTATTTGTAATAAAACTGCAATATTTGAGCATGCATCACAGATTAAATGAGCGCATATGAGCACAATAGGCTCGCTTACGAATTAGTGGACTCACATGATTCGTTGGAATGGTCAGGGCATCCTCAACCGCCCATAACAACAATAAGGAAGCAGAACATGCTTAGTCTCTTCAGGCCTGCGGCGCACATCGACAGGCTCCCGGCTGACAAGGTCGACCCCTTCTACAAACGCATGCGTTGGCAGGTGTTTTTCGGGATCTTCTTCGGTTACGCCGGCTACTATCTGGTACGGAAAAACTTCAGTCTGGCGATGCCCTATCTGATCGAGCAGGGCTTCTCCCGTGGTGATCTCGGTTTCGCGCTCTCCGGGGTCTCCATCGCTTACGGTTTGTCCAAGTTCCTGATGGGGAACGTCTCTGACCGTTCCAACGCCCGTTACTTCCTCTCCGCCGGTCTGCTGCTCTCGGCTGCCATCATGTTCATGATGGGTACCATGCACTGGGCCACCTCCAGCATTGCCATCATGTTTGTGCTGTTGTTCCTGAACGGTTGGGCACAGGGCATGGGCTGGCCGCCCTGCGGTCGCACCATGGTGCACTGGTGGTCGCAGAAAGAGCGCGGCGAAGTGGTTGCGGTCTGGAACGTGGCACACAACGTGGGTGGCGGTATGATTGGCCCGCTGTTTATCCTCGGGATGGGCTGGTTCAACGACTGGCGCAGCGCCTTCTATGTGCCTGCTGCAGCGGCGGCAGCCATCGCAGTGATCGCTTTCTTCGTGATGCGTGATACCCCGCAATCTGTCGGTCTGCCTCCTATCGAGGAGTACAAGAACGACTATCCGAAGGATTACAACGAGAGCCACGAGCAGGAGTTCTCCGCCAAGGAGATCTTCGTCAAGTACGTGCTGCACAACAAACTGCTGTGGTACATCGCGATCGCCAACGCTTTCGTTTACCTCATTCGTTACGGTGTGCTGGACTGGGCGCCAACTTACCTGAAAGAGGCCAAGCACTTCACCGTCGACAACTCCTCCTGGGCTTACTTCCTCTACGAGTGGGCCGGTATTCCGGGCACCCTGCTGTGTGGCTGGATCTCTGACAAGATGTTCCAGGGCCGCCGTGCCCCGGCCGGTATCCTGTTCATGGTGCTGGTGACCCTGGCTGTACTGGTTTACTGGTTCAACCCGGCCGGCAACCCGACCATCGACATGATGGCGCTGGTGGCTATCGGCTTCCTGATCTACGGCCCTGTCATGCTGATTGGCCTCTATGCTCTTGAGCTGGCACCGAAGAAAGCAGCCGGTACTGCGGCAGGTTTCACCGGTCTGTTCGGTTATCTGGGCGGCGCGGTCGCGGCCAACGCCATGCTGGGTTATACCGTTGACCACTTCGGTTGGGATGGCGGCTTCATGGTGCTGACCGTCTCCTGCGTGCTCTCCATCATCCTGCTGGCGATGACCCTCAAGCATGAGAACATTGCCGTTGCGGCCAAGAAAGCGGCTGCCCATAAGGCATAAAACGTGATCCTCAGCTTATTGATCCCAAAGGGGATCAGGTAAACTGCCAAAAGGCCCCGCATCTGCCGGGGCCTTTTTTTGTCTCATCATCGGAGTGCAAGCGTGAAGCAAACCCAACGACATCTGGAGATCCTGGACGTCCTGACGCGGCAGGGATTTGTCTCGACCGACGATCTGGTGACCCACTTTGACGTCAGCCCCCAGACCATTCGCCGGGATCTGAACGATCTCGCCGAACAGAACAAGATCCGGCGCCATCATGGCGGTGCCTCCCTGCATTCGAGTACCGTCAATACCGCCTATAGCGCCCGTAAAGTGATGCAACTCAAGGAGAAAGAGCGCATCGCCCGCGAGGTAGCGGCCAATATTCCCGACGGCTCATCGCTCTTTATCGACATAGGTACCACCACCGAAGCCATTGCCCGCGCACTGCTCGATCACCGCGAGCTGCGCATCGTCACCAACAACCTCAACGTGGCCAGCATTTTGACGGCCAAGGATGACTTCACCGTCATCATTGCCGGCGGCGAGATCCGCAACCGCGATGGCGGCATCGTGGGGGAGGCGACCCGCGACTTTATCGGTCAGTTTCGCATGGACTATGGCGTCATCGGGATTTCGGGGATCGACAACGACGGCTCCCTGCTCGATTTCGACTATCACGAGGTGAAGATCGCCCAGGCTATTATCGCTCACTCCCGTCAGGTGTTCCTGGCCGCCGACCACACCAAGTTTGGTCGCAATGCCATGGTCAATCTGGGCAATCTCAGCCAGATCCACGCCCTCTTTACCGATCAGGAGCCACCGGAAAAGCTGACGCGATTGATGGCGCAACACCAGATCGCCTGCCACATCTGCTGACGGCGAAACACGCCCAGGCTGTGCCGGTCGCCCGTCAGGGCGGCCTCCTTTCTCTCCCCCAGCCCCGCACTCATCTCACCCCTTTATAGGTATTGCCAAAACCACTATTCAATCTGGTTTTTTTGGCTATTAACCCGCCGATGTTGGCCCGACGCCATTTGCTCCGCTGACCTGTCCACTTTGCCACCTCTGGCGGGCTGTGGCGATCACACTTTCATCATAAAATGTTCGTTTGTTGTATTTTCATGTTCTAAAATGAGCGAAATCAAACATTGCTGTTATAGCAATCATAAAAATGAAAGTAGGTGAACATGAGCGAACATTATGATCTGGTCGTCGTCGGTGGCGGCATCAACGGGGTCGGCATCGCAGCCGATGCGGCAGGACGGGGTCTGAAGGTTGCCCTGTTTGAGGCGCAAGATCTCGCCTCTGCCACCTCGTCCAACTCCAGCAAGCTGATCCACGGCGGTTTGCGCTATCTCGAGCATTACGAATTCCGGCTGGTCAAAGAGGCGTTGGCGGAGCGTGAGGTGCTGCTCGGTATGGCGCCTCACATTGCGCGTCCCATGCGTTTTCGCCTGCCGCACCGTCCACACCTGCGTCCGGCCTGGATGATCCGTGCCGGTCTGTTCCTCTATGACAATCTGGCCAAGCGCGACAAGCTCAAGGGGAGCTGTGGCGTGCGCTTCCTGCCGCAAGATGGCTTGACCGCAGGGATCAACAAGGGGTTTGAATACTCGGACGCCTGGGTCGACGACGCCCGGCTGGTGGTGCTCAATGCCATGATGGCCCGTGACAAGGGGGCCGACGTGCAGACCCGCACCCGTTGCATCAAGGCGGTGCGCGGTTCCAAACACTGGACGCTCACTTTGGAGCGGGAAGGGGGCGAGCAGTTCACCGTCACCTGCCGTGGTCTGGTCAATGCGGCGGGCCCCTGGGTCAAGACCTTCTATGACGAGAGCCTGCACGAGAAATCCCCCCGCGGCATTCGCCTTATTAAAGGCAGCCACATGATAGTGCCGCGCATCCATGAGCGCGAAGAGGCCTATATCCTGCAAAACGAAGACAACCGCATCGTCTTCGTCATCCCTTATCAGCACGACTACTCCCTCATCGGCACCACGGATGTGGAGCACCACGGCAGCCCGCGGGAAGCGAAGATCAGCGAGGCCGAAATTACCTACCTGTGCAAGGTGGTCAACGCCCACTTCACTCGCCAAATTGCGCCGAAAGATGTGATCTGGACTTACGCCGGGGTGCGCCCGCTCTGTGATGACGAGTCAGATTCACCGCAGGCGGTGACCCGCGACTACACTCTCGAGCTCTCTGGCGAATCGGATGGTGCGCCGCTCTTGTCGGTGTTTGGCGGCAAGCTCACCACCTATCGCAAGCTGGCGCAGGCCGCCTGCAACAAGCTCAAGCCCTGGTTCAGCCAGATGGGGGATGACTGGACGGCGGCCAGCCGTCTGCCCGGCGGCGAGTTTGACTGCTCGGTGCGCGAGCTGGCCCGCGCCTTTGCGCTGGAGTTTGACTGGCTCGATGATCGCAGTGCCCTGCGCATTGCCGAGGCCTATGGCGCCCATGCCCGTCTCTGGCTGAAAGAGGATCGCGGCATTCACTTCGGTGGCGGCCTCTACGAGTCGGAAGTGCGTTATCTCATCGAGCGGGAGTGGGCCTGTTCACTGGATGATATCCTCTGGCGCCGCAGCAAGCTGGGGCTGCGCCTGAACGAGTCAGAGCAGCAGATGCTGCAGATCTGGCTCGACCAATACCATCAGGCTCTGCGCAAGGCGAGCTGATGAGTGACGGTGGGCAGTGCGCTGCTGCCCACCGTAAATATGAAACAAACCTCTGATAGAACAATTACCTACACAATAATAAAGAGCATCACATATGAAAAAACTCGCCGTTTCCCTCATCGCCTTGAGCCTTGGGGCCTCCCTCTCATTACCCGTGTTGGCTGCCGATGAAGGCAAGGTGGTGATCGCCCACCGTGGCGCTTCCGGCTACCTGCCCGAGCATACTCTGGAGTCCAAGGCGCTGGCCTATGGCATGGGGGCTGACTATCTGGAGCAGGATCTGGTGATGACCAAGGATGACCAGCTGGTGGTGATGCACGATCACTTTCTCGATGGCATCACCGATGTGGCTGCGCGCTTCCCTAGCCGTGCCCGTCCGGACGGTCGTTACTATGTGGTGGATTTTACCCTGGATGAGGTGCGTTCCCTGCGTATGACCGAGCCATTCCAGCTGGTGGATGGCAAGCAGGTGCCGGTTTATCCGGCCCGCTTCCCGCTCTGGAAGTCAGACTTCAAGATCCACACCTTCCAGGAGGAGATCGAGATGATCCAGGGGCTCAACAAGAGCACCGGCAAGAACATCGGGATCTATCCGGAGATCAAGGCGCCCTGGCTGTTCCGTCACGAAGGCAAGGATATCTCCAAAGCAGTGCTGAAGGTGCTCAAGGAGTACGGCTACACCGGGAAGGATGACAAGGTCTATCTGCAGTGCTTCGATGCCGATGAACTCAAGCGCATCAACAGCGAACTGATGCCCGCCATGGGTATGGATCTGAAACTGGTGCAGCTGATGGCCGAGACCGACTGGAACGAGACCATGGTCTACGACGCCAAGGGCAAGGCGGCCCCCTACAACTATGACTGGATGTTCAAGCCGGGGGCGATGAAAACCATCGCCAGCTATGCCGAAGGGATTGGCCCGTGGAAGCCGATGATCGTCACCGAGCCGGGCACTTTGGGCAAACCGGTCTTCACCGGCATGGTAAAAGAAGCCCACGCGGCGGGTCTGAAAGTTCACCCCTATACCTTCCGTCAGGATGAGGGGCAGATCCCGGCCTATGCCAAAGACTTCACCGATCTCCTTAACATCTTCCTCTATCAGGCCGATGTGGATGGGGTGTTCAGCGACTTCCCCGACAAGGCGGTGGCTGTCATCAAGGCCCATCAAGAGGCGGCCAAATAGCACTCTGGCGCCATTTGAATGCAAAGCGAGGCCAATTGGCCTCGCTTTTTGTTTCAGGTTCCCGTAACGGGAGTGTGCGCCCTGTCAGAAAATAGCCAGATCACGTCATGGTGTGCCGGATCTGCATCATTTTACGCAGTTTTTACGTAGCAGATCGCTGGCATGAAATCGGCAGAGCGGTTAGTCTAGCGGCGTTGAACCAACCCCATGAGGTACAGATGAAAACCGTATTGCGTTTTAGCCTGCTGGGCGCCTTGTTGCTGGGTGGCCATGCCTTCGCCGCCGAGCCGAAAAAATTTGATATCAGCATGTTCCCAGCCGCTGACGTGAATCAGGAACGTGTGGTGATCCGCCTGCCTGAAGTCGAGAAAGAAGCCGACATGATGGTCGAGCTGCAGGTCGGCAAAAAGATGATGGTTGATTGCAACGTACCGCGTTTTGCAGGCAACCTGGAACAGCACAGCGTCAAAGGCTGGGGCTACAACTACCTGAAACTGGGCAAAGTCTCCGACCCCATCAGCACCCTGATGATGTGCCCGGATAACCAGCAGAAAGAGACCTTCGTCCAGATCTACGGTCAGGGCTTCTTCGTGAACTACAACTCAAAACTGCCGTTCGTGATCTACGTGCCGCAGGAGTATGAAGTGCGCTACCGTCTGTGGCGTGCCGACAACCTGGCCCAACCGGCCATGATTGAGTAAGCATGTTTGAACCAAAGGTTCAGCTGGTTCACCTGATGTGATAAATAAAGCGCCGTATGGCGCTTTATTTTTGCCTGCACAGTCCAAAAAGTGACGTGCAAATTGGCTGCACGTTTACATAAGTTTATTATTTATCAACGTTTTTTGTGTGTTATGCCACAAAATCGGCGTCAGCGATGGGGCAAAGTGACTTCGATAAAAGATATTTATTAACATAGTGAGAAAATTGATTTTGCACTCGGCGATGGCCTGATGATACTTGCCCGCAAAGGTCAAACTAACCAGAAAATAAGAGCACTATGAGCTTCGAATCAGACAAGCGTTTCAACGACTTCAAACATTTTCCCCGTGGCCTGCGTCGCAGTGGCGAATTCACTGTGGCCGAAGCGGACAGTCTGGAAAAGTATGGTACCGCCATGCTGGCACTCTACCAGGGTAATCTGGCACCCCGTGACGATGTCGAGTCCGCCTTCGTCGAGCAGGTCAAATCCGGCGCAGCCGGTGCCAACCCCCATGCCAAGGTGTGGTTCAAGTACCTCAAGGTGATCGGTCCCAAGCGCGTTCATCGCCTCTGCACCGTCGTTGGCGGTGCCAGCGAAGAGAGCAGCGGTGGCGGCAGCTTTGATGTCGGTGGTGGCAGCGGCGGTGGCAGTGACGAGTCCATCGATTAATGGATACCGAGCTGCTTCGGACCTTTATCGAGGTGAGCAAGACCCGGCATTTTGGCCGGGCTGCTGAAAATCTCTACCTGACCCAGTCGGCGGTGAGTTTCCGGATCCGCCAGCTAGAGCAGCAACTGGGTGTCAGTCTGTTTGCCCGTCATCGCAACAACATCCGCCTGACCGCCTCCGGTGAGCGTCTGCTGCCCTACGCAGACGCCATCTTGCACACCCTTGGTCGTGCCAAGCAGGATGTGGCGCTCTCACCGGGATTCAGCCAGCAGTTGGCCATCGGCGCGCCCGCTGTGTTCTGGGAGCTCGATTTCAACGACTGGCTCAATCACATCTATGCACTGGCGCCCGGTTTGGCGGTGCGGCTGGAAACGGCCTCCCGCGAGCATCTCTGCCGCCAGTTGCTGGAGCGCTCCCTCGATCTGGCCCTGCTCTCCGAGCCCACCAAGATCGACGAGATTGCCCTGCATCCCATCGGTGAGCTGGTGTTCGAGCTGGTGAGCCGGGATCCGGCCGCCAATGCCGACAACCTGATGCAGATGCCGCACATCCACCTCGACTGGGGCACCAGCTTCGAGCCGCAACCCAGCCGCTTGCAGAGCCTGCAAAAGACCCCGGTGCTGCACTCCAGCTCCGCCAGCATGGCGTTGCAGTTCGTGCTGGCCAACGGTGGTGCTGCCTACCTGCCACGGCGGATGGTCAGCCCCTTCCTCGAGAAGGGGGCGCTCCATCTGGTGGAGGGGGGCCAGCCGCTGAGCCGTCCGCTCTATCTTGCCTATCTGGAGAAGTCCGATCGCCGGGAGCTAATCGATCAGCTGCTGACCCTGCCACTGGGTTGGCACGATGCCGAGCTGCGCCTCAACATCGAATAAGCATCGAGTGTGATCCAAGGAAGAGCCCACCCCACGGTGGGCTCTTCTGTTTGGGGAAAATTGCAGGGAGCGAGGTCACGTAATTGGCGCGGGAGGCTTGGCGTCATCGGCCTGTAACGGTACCTTTTCAGGCTGTTTATCCGATTGAGCACTGACAGGGATGGATTGTAATTGATCGACTTTAGTCACCCCGAATGGCGGGCGCTGGCTCAGCAGTTGCTGAGCCACTCACCTGTGGTGATCCGTGGCCGCCAGTGGCAACCGTTGGTGGGCCTGCTCAAGGATAACCAGCTGCTGCTTGCCCACGGCAACCACAGCTATGAGCTCACCCCGGCCGGGCGGCGCTATCTCACCCGCGAGCTGATGCTGGCCGAGATCGCCACCGCTCCCCCCGAGCCCGAGGAGTGGTTGCATGCTCAGGGCTGGCAATTGGGGGAGCAGGTCAACGAGCGGGTGCTGGCGGCGCTCTATCGCAAGAGCGAGGTGAACTTCACCCCCAACGAGCAGATCGATTTCGAGGACAAGGGGATCCGGCTCTGTGCCGATCAGCTGTTGCGCTTGCGCGCCGCCCAGCCGTTCAGCCTCTTTTTCAGCGGCGGCACCCTGATCGATGCTGCCCCCTGGTTGCAGGCGCTGGGGGAGGTGGCCCTACCCGAGCGCACCCTGGCGGGTCTTGGCAAGATCCTGTGGGGGGAGGGGAGTATCGAGCGGGTGATCACCACAGATAGCGTCGGCGCTTTTGCCGAGATGCCCCTTGATATTGGCACCTTGCTGGTGTGGGCCCCCCCATCGGCTCCCCTTGCCTTGCAGCAGGTGGTGGCCGCCTTGCCCCCAAATGTGCTGTGGAGTCATCTCACAGCCCTCGACCCTGCAGGGGTGGATCGGCTGCAGGCGCTGGCCCAGCGGCTGGGTCGTCCGGCCAGCTGGTGGATGCCCCGTGATCTGGCCCCCATTCTCAGTGCGTATGCCCAACCTTTGACTGAGGCCCGGCACTGGGAACCGAGCCGGATCCCCAAGTCATTGTTAGCAGTTTGTAGCGGTTTGGTTGAGTCCAATGGTGGCTTGTCGGCCGAGGTGTGCGCACTGGCGCCAGCGTGGCATGCCGTTGGTTGAAATTGGCCTGAAAGCGAGCCAAAAAGCGGTTTTCCCTCATTGAACGCGGTGATATAAAGAGTTGACGAAGCGCTCGCCAGATGAGCGCTTTTGTTTATCAAGCCGCTTTGCCACCCAACGAACTCAACGGAATACAGGGAATACCATGTTTGAAAAGGTTGTTGCCGCCCCAGCGGATCCGATCCTGGGCCTGACCGAAGCCTTCCGCGCTGACTCTCGCAGCCACAAGATCAATCTGGGCGTAGGGATCTACAAGGACGAGTCCGGTGCCACCCCCATTCTTCACTGCGTCAAGAAAGCCGAGCAGAAGCTGCTGACCGACGAGAAGACCAAGAACTACCTCGGTATTGAAGGCAATATCGAATATGGCCGCATCGTGCAGCAACTGCTGTTCGGGCAGCACTCTGCGCTGGTTGCCAGCGGCCGCGCCAAGACCGCGCAAGCGCCGGGCGGTACCGGTGCCCTGCGTATCGCGGCCGAATTCGTGGTGCGCAACGGTCTGGCCAAAACCATCTGGATCTCCGATCCCACCTGGGCCAACCACGTAAGCGTATTCCAGGCCGCGGGCCTGACCGTCAAGTGGTACAAGTACTACGACGCCGCCACCAAGGGGCTCGACTTTGCTGCCATGCAGGCTTCGCTGGCCGAAGTGCAGCCGGGTGAGCTGGTGCTGCTGCACGGCTGCTGCCACAACCCGACCGGTATCGACCCCACTAGCGATCAGTGGCGCGCACTGGCCAAGCAAAGTGCTGCCGCCGGCTGGTTGCCGCTGTTTGACTTCGCCTATCAGGGTTTTGCCCGTGGTATTGAAGAGGATGCCGAAGGCCTGCGCATCTTCGCCGAGTGCCATGACGAGCTGCTGGTGGCTAGCTCCTTCTCCAAGAACTTCGGCCTCTATAACGAGCGTGTCGGCGCCTTCACGCTGGTCAGCGCGACCAAGGAAATCGCCGATGTGGCCTTCACTCAGGTCAAGACAGTGATCCGTGCCAACTACTCCAACCCGCCGTCACACGGTGCCGCAGTGGTTACCGCCGTGGTGAGCGATCCGGCTCTCTATGCCGAGTGGGTCGAAGAAGTGGCTGCCATGCGGGTGCGTATTCGCGAGATGCGCGAATTGTTGGTAGAGAAGCTGGATGCCCTCGGCGTGAGCCAGGATTTCAGCTTTATCCGCGAGCAGAACGGCATGTTCTCCTTCTCCGGTCTCTCCAAGGATCAGGTTGAGCAGCTCAAGAGCGAGTTTGCCATCTATATCGTCGGCTCAGGCCGGATCAGCGTGGCCGGTATTACCCGCGCCAATATCGATCCTCTGTGCGAGGCGATCGCCAAGGTGCTGTAATCGCATCACCTTGCGCTCTGGTTTTATGCCATGAAAAAGCCCGTCACCTTGGTGACGGGCTTTTTTGATCGTCAACGGCTGATCGCCAAACAAGGGTAAGGGCGGCTCAGTGGTGGCGGGCACCTTGCCACAGTTTGCGCAGTTGCAACAGCAGCGCGGTCAGGGCGCCGCCGCTCAGGGCGGTGAGTACCGCCAGCAGCAGGCTGCCGAGCAGGAAGGGAGGCACCAGGGTCACCGCCTCCTGCTCCAGCCAGTGGAGGGTCCAGCTGAGGTGGAAAGGCTCCGGCGTCTGGTGCAGTACCAGACAACCGGTGCGATAGGCGTAGAGATACATGAACGGCAAAGTCAGCGGATTGTTGAACCAGACCGCCAGCAGTGCCAGCGGCAGGTTGAGGCTGAATGCCAGCGCCAGACCGACTGCGATAAGCGAGTGCATCGGGATGGGGAACCAGCAGGCGAAGATCCCGGCTGCTACCGCGCCGCTCAGGGCGCGGGTGCCCCCTTGCCAGAGGGCAGGGGCAAGCAGTCGCTCACCAAACAGGGCAAACCACTTCTGCTGGCGCAGGGTGTCGGGATCGAGCTTGAAGCGGGCAAACCAGCGACTCAGCATGGGCGTGCCATCTTGCGTTTTTGCCACTGGCGCACCGTGCTGATCCGCCAGAAGGTGCGGATCAGGGTGTAGCCGATAAGGGAACTGAGCAGGGCCAGGATCAGCGAGCCCAGCAACAGCGGTGGTGCCACTGTGCCCAGCACCGAGACCAGCCACTCCCAAGTGAACTCAATCTCTATCTGCTGCGCCGAATGTCCCAGCAACTGGCAACCCACCAGATAGGCACCATAGAGCAGGGGCGGCATGGTAAAGGGGTTGGAGAGCCAGACCAGCGCCACCGAGAGCGGCAGATTGACCCGGCACAGGATGGCGCCACCGGCAGCCAGCAGCATCTGGCAGGGGAGCGGCACCCAGGCCATGAAGAGGCCTACCGCAAATGCCCCGGCGGCCGAGCGGCGGTTGAGGTGCCAGAGGTTGGCATCGAGCAGCAGTTTGCCGAACAGCCGCAGGTGCTTGTGTTCTTTCAGGGTTTGCTGATCGGGCATCCAGCGTTTAATGAGTCGTTTGGGCATATTGAAACCTTGCTAAATACTTGCTCCATGGATCTGCGTCTGTTGTCGTTTGCCCTGGGGGCAAGCTCCTCACTGCTCTGGCCATGGTTACCTTCACTCGCATGGGGGGGCCTGTTGCTGTCCCTGCTGATCCCCCTTGCATATTGTCGTGCCTGGCGGTGGCTGTTTCTCCTGCTCGGCATCCTCTGGATGCAGGCCAATCTTGCCTATCGGCTGGCCTGGCTGGAGCGGTTGGGCGATCAGACGAGCCACATGATAACCGCACAGCTGCAAAGTGCAGAGCCCGAGGGGGATAAATTTGTCCGGCTGCTGCTGCGGGTGAGCACCCTCGACGAGCAACCGGTGACACCTGAGCCCCTGATCCGGGTCAATGCCTATCAGGCATTACCCGCCATGACGGTAGGCAGCCGGATCACCCTGGTGACCTCGTTGAAACCGGCTCACGGTCTGGCCAACGAGGCTGGGCTGGATGGGCGGCGTCTGCTGCTGGGCAAGGGGATCACTGCCACCGGCAATTTGCGTCGGGTGATAGATATTCAACGGGCACCTGCGGGTTGGCGCGAACGCTGGTTGGGGGCCGCGACCGAGAGTTGGCGTCCGCTTGACCATGCTCCCTTGCTGGCGGCGCTCACTTTTGGCGAGCAGAGCGGCATCACGGATGCCCAGTGGGAGCTGTTTCGCGGCAGCGGCCTGACCCATATCATCGCCATCTCAGGGCAACACATCGCGCTGGTGGCGGTGCTCGGGTGGTGGTTAGGCAGGCTGTTTGGCCTGCGCGGAGCCATTATCACCTCCCTGCTGTTTGCCGCCGTCTACAGCGCATTGGCCGGATTTGCGGTGGCGACCGAGCGGGCCCTGATCATGGTGCTGGTGTGGAGTGTGCTGCGCTGGAGCCGGCGAGAGTGGCCGGCCTGGCGTATCTGGCTGTGGGCCTTTGTGGTATTGACCCTCTGGGATCCCTTCGCCCTCTATTCGGCCGGCTTCTGGCTCTCGTTTCTGGCGGTGGCCATCTTGCTGCTGGTGGGATATGTCCACGACAAGCCGGGGCTCTGGCAGATCCAACTCTGGCTGCTGCTCGGTCTGCTGCCGTTGCAACTGGCGTTGTTCGAGGGGATAGCGCCCCTTGCCATGGTGATCAACCTGTTGGCTGTGCCGCTCTTTTGTATCGCCATCATCCCGCTGGCGCTGATCGGTGTGCTGCTGGCGCCGCTCTCCACCTCGCTTGCCTACGGCCTGTTCTGGCTGGCGGATCTGGGGCTCGGGTGGGTGCTGACGATCCTGAACTGGCTGGCCGATCAACTGCAACTGTGGTGGCCACTACCCGGCTGGTGGCTGCCACTCTGCACCTTGCTGTTGCTGCTCTGGTTCGCCGCGCAGTGGCGCCCGGCACGCTGGCTCTGGCTACCGGGTCTGTGTGCGCTGTTGCTGGCGCTCTGGCCAACGCCTGCCCGCTGGCAACTGCGGGTGCTGGATGTGGGACAGGGGCTGGCGGTGCTGATCAGCAAGGGGGAGCGTGCCATCCTCTATGACACCGGCGATCGTTATCCCGGAGGCTACAACATGGCGGATGCGGTGATCCTGCCCCAGCTGAGCCATCTGGGGATCCGGGTGATTGATCGCCTCATCATCAGCCACAAGGATCGGGACCATGCCGGCAATCGCAAGCGACTGCTCAGCGCCATGGCGGTGCGCCACGAGCTCTCCTCTTACCCCTTCAGTGAGGGAACCACCCTGTGCCAGCGTGGGCAACAGTGGCGCTGGCAGGGGCTCTCGTTTGCAGTGCTCTGGCCCGAACGCCCCGGTGGCGGGCGCAATAACGATGGCTGCGTGGTGCGCATCAGCGATGGCGAGCGCAGCGTGCTGCTGAGCGCCGATATTGAGCGGCAGGCCGAGCTGCGACTAGTGGCGCTGGAGGGAGAGGGGTTGGCCAGCACCTTGCTGGTGAGCCCCCATCATGGCAGTCGCACCTCTTCCACGCCCCCTTTTGTCGCGGCGGTAGCGGCAAAGGAGGTGATCCACAGCGCCGGCTTTATGAATCAGTGGGGCTTTCCCCGTCCCGATGTGGTGGCCCGCTATCGGGATGCCCGCCAGTGGATCACCGGTCAGCAAGGGGCGATGCTGGTCGAACCCACCGCAGCGGGCTTGAGCGTCACCGCCGAGCGAGATCTGGGGCCCTGGTACCGGCGAAGTGGTGAGTGGTGGCGACCGCGAGTGTGGTTTGAGCAATAATCGGCCATTTCTGCCGTGTAGGAATGCGATATAGGTGGCGGCGCTTGGTGTAAGCCTGCGCTTTGGCTAGAATAGCCCGTCATTTCCATTACTAACGGCTATTCATGCAACAAGAAACCTCACAAGAGAGCTGGCCAGTATTCAAACGCCTGCTCGGTTATGTCCGTGATCGCAAGCTGGGCCTGGTCGGTGGCATCATAGGGATGCTGGGCTACGCCGCCGTGGATACCACCTTTGTCTACTCCATCAAGCCGCTGATCGATCAGGGCATCAATGGCAACGACAGCACCGTTTTGAAATGGATGCCCTTCTTCGTCCTCGGCATCGTGGCCCTGCGCGGTGTCGCCAACTTTCTCTCCAACTACTGCATGGCCTGGGTTGGCAACCACGTCGTGATGCGTCTGCAACAGCAGGTGTTCAATCACATGGTGGCAATGCCGATGAGCTTCTTCGACCGTCAGAACACCGGTCATCTGCTCTCCAAGGTGACCTATGACGCCAGTCAGGTCTCCTCGGCGGCGAGCACCACGCTGGTGACCCTGGTGCGGGAAGGGGCGACCGTGGTCGGCCTGCTCGGCCTGATGTTCTGGCACTCCTGGCAGCTGTCAGTGATCTTTTTGGTGGTTGGCCCGCTGGTGGGGGTCATCATCGGCCTTATCAGCCGCCGTTTCCGCCAGATCAGCCGTCACATCCAGCAGGCGGTAGGGGATATCACCACCTCCACCGAGCAGATGCTCAAAGGGCACAAAGAGGTGCTGATGTTTGGTGGCCAGAAGGTGGAAGAGAAACGCTTCTTCCAGGTCAGCAACAACATGCGCCAGCAGACCATGAAGATGGTCGCCGCCGATGCCATCGGCAGCCCTGTGGTGCAGATGGTGGCCTCCATCGCACTGGCGGCCTTCCTCTACGTCGCGACCATTGACAGCGTCAAATCAACCCTGACTGCCGGTACGTTTACCGTCATGATCACCTCCATGATGATGCTGCTCAAGCCGCTGAAAAGCCTGACCGACGTCAACAACCAGTTCCAGCGTGCCATCACCGCCTGCCACAGCCTGTTTGGCCTGCTCGACACCGAGCCGGAGCAGGATACCGGCACCCGTACTCTGGAGCGTGCCCGCGGCGAGATCGAGTTTCGCAACGTCACCTTCACCTACCCGACCAAGGATACTCCGGCGCTGCACAACGTCAGCTTCAAGGTGGAGGCGGGTAAATCGGTGGCGCTGGTGGGCCGTTCCGGCTCTGGCAAGAGTACCATCGCCAGCCTGTTGACCCGCTTCTACGACATCGATCAGGGCGAGATCCTGCTGGACGGCATCAACATCCGCGAATACAAGTTGAGCGAGCTGCGCAAGCAGTACGCGCTGGTCTCCCAGCATGTCCACCTGTTCAACGACTCGGTGGCCAACAACATCGCCTACGCCGCAGAAGACCAGTACAGCCGTGACCAGATCGTGCAAGCCGCCCGTATCGCTCACGCCGACGAGTTTGTCAGCAAGATGAGCAACGGGTATGACACTGTGGTTGGCGAAAACGGTGCATCCCTCTCCGGTGGTCAGCGCCAGCGTGTGGCTATCGCCCGTGCTCTGCTGCGCGATGCGCCGGTTCTGCTGCTGGATGAGGCCACCTCGGCCCTCGATACCGAGTCCGAGCGCCACATTCAGGCGGCCATCGACGAGCTTTGCAAGGCCCGTACCTCGCTGGTGATCGCCCACCGTCTCTCCACCATCGAGAAGGCGGACGAGATCCTGGTGATCGACGAAGGCCATATCGTCGAGCGCGGTAACCACGAAGCATTGATGGAGCAGCGCGGCACCTATGCCCAGCTGCGCGCCATTCAGTTTGGCAACGCGGGAAGCAAGGCCTGATGCTGGAACGGCTCTGGTATCGCAAAAGTGGCTGGCGCTGGTTGCTGGCCCCATTTGCCCTGCTGTTTGCCATCATCAGCGGCAGTCGCCGCTACGCCTATCGTCACGGCTGGCGCAAGGGGTATCGCGCCTCCTTGCCGGTCATTGTGGTGGGCAATATTTCGGTGGGGGGCAACGGCAAGACGCCAGTGGTGGTCTGGCTGGTGGAGCAGTTGCAAGCCCGCGGCTATCGCACCGGGGTGGTGAGCCGTGGTTATGGTGGCAAGGCGCCCCATTACCCCTATCGGCTGGATAAGACCAGCACCACGGCGCAGGCGGGGGATGAGCCGGTGCTGATTGCCCGGCGCTGCGGCTGTCCGGTGGTGGTAGCCCCGAAACGGGCCGACGCGGTACGACTGCTGGAGCAGAGCGGTGAGGTGGATATCATCATCACCGACGATGGCCTGCAGCACTACGCGCTGGCCCGCGATATCGAGCTGGTGGTAGTGGATGGCGCTCGCCGTTTTGGCAACGCCTGCCTGCTGCCGATGGGGCCGCTGCGCGAGCCGGTCACTCGTCTCAAACGGGTGGACGCCATCATCTGCAACGGCGGCGAGCCGGGCAAGGGGGAGTACCCCATGCAACTGGTCGCCGACACCCCGCGCCGGGTGCGCGACGATGCACCGCTGGCCGCCCCCTTGTCGGGGCCGGTTGATGCGCTGGCGGGGATTGGTCATCCACCCCGCTTCTTTGCCACCCTTGAGGGGCTCGGCTATCAGCTGGATCAGCAGGCCGCCTACGGCGATCATCACCCCTTCGATCGGGATGAGCTGGTGGGGCGCTTTGCCAGCAAGCCGCTGCTGATGACCGAGAAGGATGCGGTCAAGTGCCGCTCGTTTGCCCTCGATAACTGGTGGTATCTGCCGGTCAGTGCCGAGTTGCCCGCCTCCTTGCTCGATACCTTGTTGCACAAGCTGGGGGCGAAGGCAAAGGGCGCGACCAGGGCGCAAGATTAATCTCTCTTGCCTGAGCGGGGGAGAAGTGGACCAATAGCGGTCCCGTATGGAATATCTGGTTGCTCGACATCCATCGCTGGCGTGATGAAGCCGCCAGCGCGACATCGTTGAAGGAGTATCGTTTTGGCTTTGGACATCAAGTTGCTCGACATCATCGCCTGCCCGGTCTGCAAGGGTAAGCTGCATTACAACAAAGCAGTTCATGAGTTGGTCTGCCGCTTCGACAAGCTGGCCTATCCGCTGGAAGAGGGCATCCCGGTGCTGCTGGAGAACCGTGCCCGTCCGCTCAACAACGATGAGCTGCCGTCATGAGTTTCGTCGTCGTCATTCCGGCCCGCTATGCGTCAACCCGCCTGCCGGGCAAGCCGCTGGCTGATATCCATGGCAAGCCCATGGTGCAACATGTGGTGGAGAAAGCCCTGCAATCGGGTGCCGATCGGGTGATCGTTGCCACCGATGACGAGCGGGTACAGCAGGCACTGCAGAGCACCGGCGTCGAGGTGTGCATGACCTCACCGGATCACCAGTCCGGCACCGAGCGTCTGGCCGAGGTGTGCCGTCACTACGGCTTTGCCGCCGATACCATCATCGTCAATGTGCAGGGGGATGAGCCGCTCATTCCGCCCGCCATCATTCGTCAGGTAGCGGACAATCTGGCCGCTGCCACGGCGCCGATGGCGACCCTGTCTGTGCCGATCAAGGATGCCGAAGAGGCGTTCAATCCGAACGCAGTGAAAGTGGTGACTGACAAGGATGGCTACGCCCTCTACTTCAGTCGCGCCAGCATTCCCTGGGATAGGGATCGCTTTGCCAACAGTCACGAGCAGATTGGTGACCACTACCAGCGTCATATCGGTATCTATGCCTATCGCGCCGGCTTTATCCAGCGTTACGTAGACTGGGCACCGAGCGTGCTGGAGCAGGTCGAGGCGCTGGAGCAGCTGCGGGTGCTCTGGTACGGGGAGAAGATCCACGTGGCTCAGGCGCTCGAAGCGCCACCGGTTGGTGTCGATACCCAGGCCGATCTGGAGAAGGTGCGCGCTTTTTTGGCCAAGTGATGGCCACAGCACTAACGTCATGAAAAACGGTGTCGCAAGGCACCGTTTTTTGTTTTGAAAATTTATATAATTATTTGATTTTAAACGCTAAACATGGGTTTTCTCAAACTTTTGGCGTGCATGGTTTGCCAAAGCGACGAGTTTGGTTATGATGCAAGACGCCCTGTTAACCCTAACCGGGCGGCTAAAACGAGATAAAACGGGGTGTTTGGGTGATAAATGTATTCCTGGTCGATGATCATGAGCTGGTGCGTACAGGGATAAGACGCATTCTTGAAGATGTGCGCGGGATCAAGGTGGTAGGCGAGGCACAGAGCGGCGAGACCGCAGTTACATTCTGTCGCCAACACCATCCGGACGTGATCCTGATGGACATGAACATGCCGGGTATTGGTGGTCTGGAAGCGACCCGCAAAATTCTGCGGATCCGCCCCGATGTGCGCATCATAGTGCTGACCATTCATTCAGAAAATCCGTTCCCCACCAAGGTGATGCAGGCCGGCGCCGCCGGTTACCTGACCAAGGGGGCTGCCCCCGACGAGATGATCCAGGCGATCCGGCTGGTGCACTCCGGTCAGCGCTACATCTCCCCGGAGATTGCCCAGCAGATGGCCCTCAGCCAGTTTGCCTCGGCGGACGAGAATCCCTTCAAGTCCCTCTCCGAGCGCGAGCTGCAGATTATGATGATGATCACCAAAGGGCAGAAGGTGACCGATATCTCCGAGCAGCTCAACCTGAGCCCGAAGACGGTCAACAGCTACCGCTATCGGCTGTTCAGCAAGCTGGGGATCAACGGTGACGTGGAACTGACCCATCTGGCCATTCGCTATGGCATGCTGGATGCCGATACCCTCTAATCGGCTGGCGTGTGGTCACAAAGGCGGCGCGTGCCGCCTTTTTGCTTTTCTGCCCTTTTGCTTTTCAGGCAGCGGGGGCAGTATGCTCTGCCCGTCAATTTTTGCCTTTGTGTGAGCCGAGTAGCTGATGACCTTCTCTCCCGAACCTCTCTTCGACAGCAAGGCGTTTCTGAGCGCCGTCACCCATCAAAGTGGCGTCTACCGCATGTATGACAGCGGTGGCACCGTGATCTACGTGGGCAAGGCCAAGGATCTGAAAAAGCGGCTCGCCTCCTACTTTCGCACCAACGTCGACAGCATCAAGACCCGCACCCTGGTGCGCCAGATCGCCGATATCCAGGTCACCGTCACCCACACCGAGACCGAGGCGCTGATCCTCGAGCACAACCTGATCAAGCAGTACCAACCCCGTTACAATGTGCTGCTGCGGGACGACAAATCCTACCCCTGGATCATCATCACAGCGCACCAGCATCCACGCATCGGCGTGCATCGCGGTGCCCGCAAGATAAAAGGAGAGTACTTCGGCCCATACCCCTCTGGCGGAGCGGTGCGCGAGAGCTTGCACCTGATGCAGAAGATATTTCCGGTGCGTCAGTGCGAGGATGCGGTCTATGCCAACCGCACCCGTCCCTGCCTGCTCTATCAGCTCAAGCGCTGCGCCGGCCCTTGCGTACCCGGACTGGTGAGCGAGGCCGAATATGCCCAGCAGGTGGAGTTGGCCAAGCTGTTTCTGGCGGGCAAGAACCAGCAGGTGATTGGCGAACTGGTGGGCAAGATGGAGTCCGCCAGCGGCGATCTGCGCTTTGAAGAGGCAGCCCGCTATCGGGATCAGATCCTGGCGCTGCGCCGGGTCACCGAGCAGCAGTCGGTGAGCGGCAACGTGCTGGACGAGCTGGATGTGGTGGGGGTCGCCTTCGAGCAAGGCGCTGCCTGCATCCACGTGCTCTTTATCCGTCAGGGAAAGGTGCTCGGCTCGCGCAGCTACTTCCCGAAAGTGCCGGCTGACACCCCGCTCGACGAGGTGGTGCAATCCTTCCTGCTGCAGTTCTATCTGTCGGGGCAGGGGGGGCGGCAGATCCCGAGTGAGGTGCTGCTCGATGTGGCCCTTGAGGACGAAAACGTCATCGCCGAGACCCTGAGCCAGACCGCAGGCTACAAGGTGCGGGTGGTGAGCCGAACCCGCGCCGAACGGGCCCGCTTTATCAAGCTTGCCTCCATCAACGCCGAGACGGCGCTGCGATCGCGGCTGGCTCACAAGAGCACCATCACCGCCCGCTACGACCAGCTGGAAGAGCTGCTGGAGCTGGAGCGCCCCATCGCCCGCATGGAGTGTTTCGATATCTCCCACACCATGGGGGAGCGCACCGTGGCCTCTTGCGTGGTGTTCAACCGGGAGGGGCCGCTCTCATCGGAATATCGTCGTTTTAATATCGACGGTATCACTGGCGGTGATGACTACGCGGCCATGGAGCAGGCGCTGGAGCGCCGCTTTGGCAAGCAGCAGGAGCCGGACAAGGTGCCGGATGTGCTGTTTATCGATGGCGGCCTCGGTCAGTTGCGCCGCGCCGAAGAGATCCTGGCCCGTCAGTTGGAGTTCCTCGGCGGCAAATATCCGCTGCTGGTGGGGATTGCCAAGGGGGTCACCCGCAAGGCGGGGTTGGAAACGCTCATCATGGGGGAGAGCCACGAAGAGTTGCATTTGCCGGCAGATATGCCCGCTTTGCACCTTATTCAGCATATTCGCGATGAATCCCACCGTTTTGCCATTACCGGGCACCGGGCCAGACGGGCCAAGGCCCGCACCAGCAGCAGTCTGGAGGATATTCCGGGGGTGGGGCCAAAGCGGCGGCAGGCGCTGCTCAAATATCTGGGCGGCCTGCAGGAGGTCAAAAAGGCGAGCGTGGATGAACTGGCCAAGGTACCCGGCATCAGTCAGGAGCTGGCCCAGATCATCCACGATGGCTTGCACAGCGCCTGAGCAGGGTTAGCGGTATGGCAAAATCGCTAACTCCTTGATGCACAAGAGCCGTGACGCGAGGGGGCCGTAAATGCCATAATGGCCCTCGCATTTTGAGAAGATTGATGGATTAAAAAGACCAAGACGGGCGCCAGTGCGGTTGCATCGCAAATCGGCTTTGGCGCACTATGTAGCGACGTACAAGAAGTGGCTGAAAATAATGACAAACATACCTAACCTGTTGACGTTTTTCCGGATTTTGCTCATTCCCGTCTTCGTCATCCTGTTCTATCTGCCTTATCAATGGTCCTATCTGGCTGCCGCCATCATCTTTATTCTGGCCGCTGCCACCGACTGGTTTGATGGCTATCTGGCTCGCAAGCTCAATCAGTCCACCGCCTTTGGCGCCTTCCTTGACCCGGTTGCCGACAAGATCATGGTTGCCGCCGCACTGGTGGTCATCGTTGAACACTACAACACCATTTGGGTGACCATCCCCGCCATGACCATGATTGGCCGCGAGATCATCATCTCCGCCCTGCGTGAGTGGATGGCCGAGCTCGGCAAACGCTCCTCGGTGGCGGTCAGCTGGATTGGCAAGTGGAAGACCATGATCCAGATGGTGTCACTCACCGGTCTGATTTGGCAATACAACGTCTGGATGGTGTGGCTCGCCTATGTGATGCTCTATGTCGCCACCGTGCTCACTTTCTGGTCGATGTTCCAGTACATGAAGGCGGCCTGGGGCGATTTGACCCACCACGCCAACCTGTGAGTCACTTGCGCCGCAAGGTGAGGTTTCCGCTGATTTGAGACAGGAAATGAGCAAAGGCGCTAAAACTGTTCAAAAAGGGCAAAAAATGCCCGAACGATCAGGTAATTAAATATTTCTGGTTGACTGGGCGAGGAACATCGCTAGAATGCGTCCTCGTAGTCAGGCAGTCAGCCAGACCGATGCGGGAATAGCTCAGTTGGTAGAGCACGACCTTGCCAAGGTCGGGGTCGCGAGTTCGAGTCTCGTTTCCCGCTCCAAATTCAGACAATCGAGAGCCAACTCTCTTTTGCATGGCGCGTTAGCAAAGCGGTTATGCAGCGGATTGCAAATCCGTTTAGTCCGGTTCGACTCCGGAACGTGCCTCCATATTGACAAGCCCGCCACGCGAGCTTGATACCGATTGCGGTGCCCGAGTGGTGAAATCGGTAGACACAAGGGATTTAAAATCCCTCGACGTTCGCGTCGTGCCGGTTCGATTCCGGCCTCGGGCACCATTAAAATCAAAGAGTTATGAAAGGCCACTAGAAATAGTGGCCTTTTTGTTTTTGGCAAAATGGCGACAGAGTGGCGACAGCGATTGTGTCGAGTCCACAGTTGCATAACAACAAAGCCTGCTGAAGGCAGGCTTTTATAGGGTCTGTACATAGCCGAGGAATTTACCGCGTGGGGTAGGGTATGGCCGATTACTTCCACCACTCCTTGCTCGGTAAGTTATTCCATTCTCCAACCGGGTATTCATGGCCATTGAAGCGCAGTGTTGTGCTCAATGTTCTCTTACTGGTGGTTTGAGAGGTGCCGTCCTGCTCTACTGTCTCTGTTTTCGCTTTGGTTACTACTCTCAGACCGTGCCGCCCATTAGCCTCGGCTGGTTAACGGTTAAATCAGAAACACTTTAAGGAAGAGGCTTTTACTCAAGGATCTGGCGCATTCCCGCGTTTAGCTGGCGGCCACCGTCCTCAGCATCACGGTCTTGCATCAAATTGATCGAGACCTCATTGCTACCGATGGTATAGGTTGCGCTGTAATCACCGCACATGCTGTCGCTTACACATTCAAAAAATGGCACCGACTTATCCTTTATTGTGCGAACGATCACCGGCTTGACTTTTAAGGTATTGGTTGCCTGACTTACTAATTTCTCGAAGTCTGCCTTGGCCTGTTTGACAGAAGCAACGGAGTCGTCTTGGTACGATGCCATTGTACCGCCGAAGGAGAACACTTTGTGTTGGTAGACAGCATAGTAATACTCCCCCGTAGTTGGCCGTCCTAAGAATCCCTCGCCCGCCTTTGGTTTACCGCGAAAGTCTTCATCAATGTCACTGCGCCAGTCATAGCGTATCAAACCATCGTTGACTACTTGGAGTGTGGTTATGGGCAGGCCGATTGTCAGGGTTTTGAAGCCCGTATTTGCGGCAATAGCCGGTGAGGCAATGAGACTGACCGCACAGCAGAGTGCAGAGAACTGCAGGGTTTTATGGGTCAAGGTGACACCTCATTAAGATAATAGGTTTATATGGAGTGTTGATACTCATCCGTCCACCGGATGGGTTTACTCTCAGGCTCAGTGGTTTATCGCGTTCAATCTCATTCTGTGCAGTTCCTCAACTGGGTTGAGATAATGCATCATTGTAATTGCGCCAATTAGGCGAACTTTAATAATTGAATTTTGCCACCTTATTAGATAAGGCTCTCAGTTTATATCGTAACAGGTGGCGTTATTAGGGAAGAAAAAAGTTCTTAATTTAAAATAATTCCGTGTGGGTAACGAAAACTACTGACCCAACATGTTTTTCATCAAGTTAGTAGCCATTCTCTGCTGGGCTTAGATTGCATTTTTACATTCCTCTGAATTGGCGTCTTTACCCTGTGCAATTTTCAAAGTGCACTCTTGCAGTGTTTCATTCAGTAATTTCGGATCTTTCATAAAATTCTCAACTGAGGTCGGTCCACAAGCAGTATGTAACATAGTAAATGGAAATACTAACAGTAACTTATTAATTTTTATTCCCCTCAAATAAAAACAATAAAAAATCATGACATCAAAATACAAATGGTTTTACGAGAAGTTATAAAGTATGTGGTAATGACATTTTAGACTTCTTGATCAGAATTTGAGCATCCTCAATGTCGTAAGGGTCTGTCACAAGCTCAAAATCAGACTGACTAAAGAGAAGTCCCATACGAATATAGTGGTAGATGTAATATGTTTTGCCTGATTCGGTATTTAGGGAAATGCTATTGTTTGAAAATTCACTTTCAGTTTCAAATGTATAGTTTTTACCTGCATCAAGTTTCAGAAGATAGAAGTGTTTATTTTCTGATTCACCTAGAAATTTTTTATCGATAAAAAGATCCATATTGCTATTGCGAGCAAGCCAGCCGTGACGGTAGATATAAACGTGAGCCTTGCCCTCGGCAGGAGGTGAGAAGCTTTTGGCTTCATTGACGACAGCATCATCGGTGACGGTTGGCACTGAGGAACAGCCACCAAGCATCATGGCGCAGAGCGCCAAGAAGATCATTACAAACGTATTACGCATTTTTTACCCATTGTGCTGAAAGTTTATTGATGTTTTTGATTATTATTTTATTGAACATCTGATACTGATGTTTCTTTTGCTAAAGAATTGTCTGTGAGCGCAGCGACGTTTTCAATAGGGTCTTTGAAGATTTTTTTATAACTATTCGCCGGTTAATTGTCTTGCACCAATTAATGAGAAAATACTAAGCTATATCAATTGCTTATGTGTCCATGTTTTAATGTGGGGGTAATGTGATTTTTGTCACATTATCTGTTTGTCAAGATATATCGCTGGCAAAAGATAGAGAGATTGAGGCTCTTGTGCTTTGTCAGATGGGCTTTAAAGTCCGAACTCTCAGACATAAACTAATTAACTGATCCCAATAGTGCTACACCTTCGCTGTGCCATAGCCATTCCCGGGGAAAGGAGACACGGTATCCATGAAGTGTTTCACTCGGGCCAGCAGGCTGACCATTCCTCTGCATTGATGATTGCGTGTGATGGTTTCATGTAACTTGTGCCACAACCGTTCTATGTGATTCACCCAAGGACTGTAAACTGGCTGGAACACCAAGCAGAACTTGGGGTTCTTCTTCAACCATCGCTCGGTCTGTTTGCTTTTGTGAATGATGTAGTTATCGAGGAGCTGCGTGATGGTTTTGGCTCGCCGGTAGTGGCGACGCAGCTTTTCCAGCATGGCGATAAACAAGGATGAGTTTTTCTTTATCCCACAGACTAAAGTACTCTTCCGTTGCCTGCATGGAGAACGCCTGCCAGGTAATGTTTGGCGTTCTGTCCCGGTATGACAACCCGCTTTTGCTGCGCTCTGAACATCCAGTCGGCCCCTAATTTGGGATTAAGGTCTATATCGACTTCATCCTCATAAAACACCGGATTATCGGCATCACAGCGGGCCAGTGCCGCGTCGATATTCGCCATTTTTTCCTGATAAGCCGGGTCTTTTATCCGCAAGGTCGGCACGGGCCTTCGCCAGACAATGCCCATACGAGGTAACCATCGGCGGAGCGTGGAGGCTGCCATATTGAGGCCTGTTAACCGATTGATTTTGATGGCCAATAGCTCAGAACACCAACGGCTGCGCTGATAACCAAAATCTTGCGGAGAAAACGGCATGAGCAGCACCAGTAAGGTGACAATCTTGGCGACAGGTAGGACCGGGGCACGGCCAGCCGGTAAGGCTTCCAAGGCGCCCACGCCTTCATCCCGATACCACCGAAGCCAACGGCCGATGGTCGAGCGAGCAGCGCCGGTAATGTGATGAACATCAGTCATCGTGCGGCCTTCATGTAACAGCAAGATGGCCATCAAGCGACGAGCATGCCATTTATCACGGGTGGCATGGATGATTTTGTGAATACGGCGCCGTTGTGGTCGTGGCAGGGGTGGTAGGATAGGCATCAACTCAGTCCTTTGGGTGTGGCTTGTTTTGTTTGGCGACTAATGAGATCGCACAAACTGGACAGAGTTCCCTTCCTCCTGTGATCTACTATTCGGAACAGCTATTTAGAAATAGTGGCCTTTTTTTGTTTTTGCCGAAATGGTGGTGATTTCAAACCACAACTTCTTTCGCCAGCGTACTGGGCGCTTTGTCGGAAATAGATGCTGTTAAATAGATGTCAGAAAGAGAAAAGCCCCGCGAGCGGGGCCGGGTCTGTGACGGGGTTGTGCCCTCACTTTTTGAGGTGTTTTCGGATCGCCTTGCCTGAGGTGCCGACTGCCTTGACCGCCCGTTTCAGCTGGACCTCGGTGCACTCGAACATTTTGATCCACTGCTTCATCTCATAGGGATCGTTGACATTGATCTTCTTGGCATCGAACGGGTGAGCGACCGCATTGCTGTCAGGCATACAAACCTCAACTTGTTGAAATAGCTGGCGAGAAAGACATTTCTGCCTGAGCGCCATCATCCTCTCAATTGGCAAGGGGCAAGGTGACGGGGTTCACACAACCTTGTGTCCTGAAGGAGGAGTGCAGGTTTGCTTTGCTGATCTGTGAGCGATCACCACTTATTCGTTCGCGCCTGATGAGCGGTGAACCGGACGGCGCGAACGATGGGGAGTGATGGGGGGCCGGCGCTTGGTGGTCAACCGGACTGGCGGGCTATCAAGCCTCTGCCAGCGCCCGCATTTCCAGCCGCTGCTTGCCGGGGCGGCAGATTAGCACCGAGCCTTGCTCGAACCAGTCTCCCAGCACAATGCGGCGGGCGGGCTGGCCATCGAGGGTGAAGTCGTGGATGGCGGGTCTGTGGGTGTGGCCATGGATCATCATCCGGCAGTCGTGGGCGCGCAGGGTGTCGTCCACCGCCGCGGGCGTTACATCCATGATGATCTGGCTCTTGTGGGCATTTTCCATCTGGCTTTGGCCGCGCATCTTGCAGGCGATGGCCTGACGGCGGGCGAGCGGCAGCCGCAAAAAGAGCCAGCGCAGCCACTTGAGCTGGGTGATGCGGCGAAACTTCTGATACCCCTCATCCAGGGTGCAGAGCAGATCGCCGTGGCTCAGCACTACCCGCTCCCCATAGAGGTCGATCACGCAAGGGTCACCCAGCAATGTCATCCCCGCGCGCTTGGCAAACTGCTGGCCCAGCAGAAAGTCGCGGTTGCCGTGGATAAAGTAGATGGGCACGTTCTGCTGGCTCAGGGCCAAAAAGGCATCGGCCATCTGTTGATGGAGCGGATTGGGGTCATCGTCGCCAATCCAGAATTCGAAGAGATCCCCCAGCACATAGAGGGCATCGGCGCCGGGGGCGTCGTGCTCGAGAAAGCGCACCAGTGCCGCGGTCATATCGGGCCGCTGGGCAGAGAGGTGAATGTCACTGATAAAGAGGGTGCTCATGATGTGGGGGTCGGGCTCTCGGTCGAAACAGGGCAAACAGGGGTGGCAGAGATAGTACAAACAACAGGGGACGAACAGTGCGCTGCGGGCGCCATCGCGCCAGTTGAGGTATGGATATCGTCACGGGAGGGCGGCTGCCATGCCAGCTCGGCCAGATTGCGCCCCTCCAGCGTCAGCAGGGCGGCATAAGGATCGCCCGCCAGACCCAGCAACCGACACATGGCCGCTTCCCCTTTCAATCCATTTTCAAGGCGTAGGTGCAGCACTTCGCGGTAGAAGGCATCACCAAACCGCTCGAGCAACGCGGCCATCAGGGTGAGGTGGCGCCAGCCATTCAGCGTCTCGATGGGGGCAGGGGTGACATAGAGCTCCAGCGGCCAGCTGGCATCGCTCTTGTCAGAACCGCTATCAGCACAGTGCTGGTCGAGGCAGGAAAAAGTACGCTCCAGCAGCCAGATATTGTCGCCCTTGTGGCTCGCCTGCCAGCCTTGCTCTGCAAAAGTAGCGGCAAACGCCGCCGGATCAGCATGCTGGCAGAGAATATCGAGATCGCTGCCCGGCCGATCAAGCCCGATGGCCAGCGTGCTCACCAGCGCCATATCGGCGCACTGCGTGGCCAGCTCATCCCACACACCGGCGGTGAGCAGGGCATGGGCCGAGCGCTGGCGCGGGTTGCCGTGGGCCAGATAGTCGAGGCGGCGCCAGTTCGGACTGGCAGTGGAGGAGGCAGATGGAAAAACTGCGGCCGGGGCCGCAGTTTTGTCAGTGCCGAGTCGGCAGAGATCAGTCAGCAAGGGTCACCTTGGTGATCACCACGTCTTCTACCGGCACGTCCTGATGGATGCGGCCGTAGTTACCGGTCTTGACGCCCTTGATCTTGTTGACCACGTCCATGCCGGCAGTCACTTCACCGAATACGCAGTAGCCAAAGCCCTGAGTAGTGGCGGATTTGAAGTCGAGGAAGTCGTTGTTGTTCACGTTGATGAAGAACTGGGCGCTGGCAGAGTGCGGCTCCATGGTGCGGGCCATGGCGATGGTGCCGATCTTGTTGGACAGACCATTGGCCGCTTCGTTCTTGATGGGAGCGCGAGTGTCTTTCTCTTCAAAGCCCGGGGCATAGCCGCCGCCCTGGATCATGAAGCCGTCGATGACGCGGTGGAAAATGGTGTTGTCGTAGTGACCGTCACGGCAGTATTGCAGGAAGTTGGCCACGGTTTCCGGGGCTTTTTCAGCGTTCAGGGTGAGGGTGATGTCGCCGTGATTGGTGTGCAGAGTGACCATGATATGTCCTTTCATTTGATGCGGACGACGAAGTGCCCGCAGGTGTATGGCATAAAGTGGTGGCAATTCTAGCCCATCAAGGGCTGGCGGCATAGTCTCTCTGGCGCCGTAACCGTGCTGGCAGGCGGGATTGGCCCTCTTTTCTGCCTCGTTTTCTGCCCCTGAACGGGGTATTATGACCAACCATTTTACTCACAGGCAGTGGTTAGAAGATGCTGAAGATATACAACACACTCACTCGTCAAAAAGAAGAATTCAAACCTATCCACCCGGGCAAGGTGGGCATGTATGTGTGTGGTGTCACCATCTACGATCACTGTCATATCGGCCACGGCCGCACCTTCGTCGCCTTTGATGTGGTGGCTCGCTATCTGCGTTACGCAGGTTACGACCTCACCTACGTGCGCAACATCACCGACGTGGATGACAAGATCATCAAACGTGCCGCCGAGACCCAAGTGACCTGCGACGAGCTGACCGAGCGTCTGATTGGCGACATGCACGCCGATTTCGACGCCCTTGGCATGGTGCGCCCGGATATCGAACCGCGCGCCACCCAGCACATCGAAGAGATCATCGAGCTGGTGCAATCCCTGCTGGAAAAAGAGCACGCCTACGTGGCGGATAACGGCGACGTGATGTTTATCGTCGAATCCTATGCCGACTACGGCAAGCTCTCCGGCCAGGATCTGGAGCAACTGCAAGCCGGTGCCCGCGTTGACGTGGTCGATGCCAAGCGCAACCCCTTGGACTTCGTGCTGTGGAAGATGTCCAAGCCCGGCGAGCCGACCTGGGAAAGCCCCTGGGGCCCGGGCCGTCCTGGCTGGCACATTGAGTGCTCCGCCATGAACTCCAAGCACCTTGGCAACCACTTCGACATCCACGGCGGCGGCTCCGATCTGCAGTTCCCGCACCACGAGAACGAGATCGCCCAGTCCTGCTGCGCCCACGGTGGCGACTACGTCAACACCTGGATGCACAGCGGCATGGTGATGGTGGATAAAGAGAAGATGTCCAAGTCCCTTGGCAACTTCTTCACCATCCGCGATGTGCTGGCTCACTACGACGCCGAAACCGTCCGTTACTTCCTGATGTCTGGCCACTACCGCAGCCAGCTCAACTACTCGGAAGATAACCTCAAGCAAGCCCGCGCCGCGCTGGAGCGCATGTACACCGCCCTGCGCGATCTGCCGGCGGCCGCTGCTGCCGGTGGCGACGAGCAGGTGGCGCGCTTCAAAGAGGCGATGGACGACGACTTCAACACCCCGGAAGCCTACTCCGCCCTGTTCGATCTGGTGCGCGAGATCAACCGCCAGAAGGGTGAAGATATGGCCGTTGCCGCCGCGCTGGGCGCCCGTCTGCGCGAGCTGGGCGCCGTGCTCGGTATCCTGCAGCAAGACCCCGAGGCTTTCTTGAAGGGTGACGAAGCGGACGAAGAGGTTGCCGAAATCGAGCGCCTGATCGCCGAGCGCAATCAGGCCCGTGCCGACAAGAACTGGGCCGCCGCCGATGCCGCCCGCAACCGTCTCACCGAGATGGGCATAGTGCTGGAAGACAGCGCCGGCAAGACCAGCTGGCGCCGTGCCTAAGGCCGGTTGGCCTTGTTGGCGTCTGGTGCCAACAGGTTAAGCCAATAAAAAAACCGCAGCCCTTGGGCTGCGGTTTTTGTTTGTGTCTCTTCCCTCGACACCTCTTAAGCCTCTGCGATCTGCTTAAGCCTCGGTGGCCTGCGCTCTGATCCCCTCTCCCCTTGCGGGAGAGGGCTAGGGTGAGGGGGGCTAACGTCATTCCTCAGCTGAATGCCCTCCAACGCCTTAATGGCATGGCTTCGCCATGCAGGACGCGAGGGCCTTGCCCTCGAAGGTGTTTCGCCCGCCCTTCGGGCTGGGGCGAGTGACTTTTGAAAGACCAAAAGTCACCAAAAGTCTTTTCCCCCGGCAAACCGCCCGCTTTGCGGGTTCCCTCGTCTCGTCCAACGGGTCGGACGGAGCGCCGCAGACGGCACATCCCTGTGCCGACTGCGGCTGCGCCATCATCCCTGATGGCGCTCCTGACCCGTTGAACTCGACTCGGCGGTTTGCAGGGGGAACCAATACCGTGCCCGCCCGTGGCTTTAGCGTGCATGTTGACCGCCTTTTCCGCTGAAAGGGGAGAGCAGTGCAAGGGGTTGGCTAAATATTCTCTAATTGGGGCCAAAGAGTGTTTTGAAAATAGAAATGAAAACCGCAGCTCAAGGCTGCGGTTTTTAACGCTAGATAGAAATCTAGATATTCAATAGACCTTTAATATCATTGTATAGAGTGTAAAGACGACTGGCAGACATATCTAAAATTGGTTCATACATAAAAGAGTTAAGGTGGATGTTTTCTGGAGTCATTAAGTTTACTTGATCAAGCAGAGCTATACTCTCTAGTTCTGTTGAAAATTTTTCCGTATATTTGTCAAAAAGCTCACGAGTTTGGTTAGAGGTGATTGAATTTACAAACTTCTTATCGGCTATCTTATCAATCATGAACTCTTCGGCTTTAAGTCTGATAGCCATAGCTAAAATAACCTTACACTCAAGTTCAGGTGTTTCGTGGTTTGCAATTACCAAAGCATCACTCTGCTGTAGAATTTTATCTATTATGAACTCATGACTATTTGGTAGTACTAAGTTAGGCAAGTCATTGAAAATGTTTCTGTAAATTATTTGCAAATCATTTTTTGTTATGGTTGCACTATCATCTTTTAGATGTAGTAATGAAGTTAGTTTCGTGAAATGTTGTTCTATGCCACAATAATCAGCAATGTTTCTAGCGAATGGGATACTTGCAAGTAGGTATTTTTCGTCAGTGTTTAAGTTTTGTTTCCATGTTGAAAAGACATCTTTTTGATATCGTTCTTGAATAATTTCTATCCCAGTAGATGATTTTACAGCCATCAGCCTATTTTGTCGCTTCGCATTTAAACGACTGCTAATTATCCTATGGAAGTCAAAGTTATGGGTAAGTAAAAGTAAGTGGAAAAAAGTAGACTTTGATAAGTCGCGTAGATACTCAACAATTGCATATTTATTTTTATAGTCAAAAGAGTCTGCAATATCGTCAATAATAATTAGAATAGGTTGGGCGGTATTCTTTCTGACTTCCAGTTCAAACAAAACATTTAGGATGTATAATGCTCGTTTTTCTCCTTGACTTAAAGCTGATATTAGGCTGCTTTGATTTATCTTTCCAGAAGTATCACGGCCATCATCGAATTGAAATTTAATTGTGGGTGTTGCTTTGTTTAGAATGACATCATCTTGGTTTTCAATACTAAGTTTAAATGGCACATCAAACCGTTTATTAAAAGTATCGACAACATTTTCCCATGTTGTTTTTTGATCTTGAGCTTGCTTGATAATATCCTTTATTAGCTCTTGATTTTGTTTGTAAGTCTCTACTAAATCACTCCAAGGTTGATGTTGTGATTGTAAATAGCTCAGGATAACCTTTTTCTTAAGTTGGGATATATTTTTATAGTCCGGGAGCAAATCCTGATGTTCTGAGATATAGTCACGAAATATTTGAGTGTCTTTTGTCTTTAGTTTACTATCGAATTTATTAAATTTTTCTTTGAGGGTTGGGTTTTGTAAAATTTGTTCTTGTTCATGAAGCAGTAAATTATTTAATTCCTCTTGTGAGGTAACCTCACGTTTCTCTCCTTTTACTGAAATATTTATACTGTGCGCAGCAGTAAAAAAACCTGATTCATTTAAATTTTTAGATACATCACCAGCTCTTTGATGATTAAATGTCTTTGATAAAATTGTAGATTCGCTGATTAGTTTTTCGTATGTTTCAACGTACTCCGTTAGTTCTTTGTTTAAATCACCAGATGAAATAAGTTCAACGACTTTTGGATTGAATAGGTCGTTGTATTTAAGTTCGCTGAAACGCTCTAGGTTTTCATGTTTTTCACTATGTAGTTCAACCAGTAGTTCTAGTAACTTCTTCTCATGTCTTGCAAATGCTTCACAAATTATTTCAGGCACCCCTTTAGCTGCTTTCCCTGAGCATTTCGATAGGGCTTTTATTAGTGATTCCTGTTTGTCATCTACCTCTTTTAAGGCTGTGTCGTATTGTTTTTTCAGTTCGTTATTGACAAGTAAAGCTGATAGTTGTTGAGAGCTATAACTTTCGTTATATGAATCTATTGTCAGTATTTGTTCAGCGGAAATGTCAGTGCCATTTATCTTAACTTTTCTAATCGTTTGGCGGTCAGGAAAAATGATGTCTCTAGTATTTTCATTTTTTTCAATATCTTTGAAGGTTTTTGTTAGAGAGGTTTTTAATGTGCCATTTGGTGCATATAGAGAGTTAACTCCACAGCAATTATCACTTTTGGTGAGGTTAAAAATCTTTTTTAATTTGCTGATTCCATAACAATTTTCCAATTCAATATCAAGTATCATGTTATACCTTCTCATGAATATAAAGATAATTAATGCTGTGGGCTACAGATTCACTAAAAAATAGTTTTAGTCTGTAGGTTAGATTAGGGCCGTAGGTTCGATTAGCGAAGCGTAATCGGACGTTCGAGAAATAAGGAGTTATCACGTTGAAATACTCACTATCGGGCTTTCGATATACAACCCTTGCCCGATTGGGATATCTACCGCTTGCAGCTATACCCGCCATGATTTTTTCACTTATACAACTATTTCGATGGCACTTGTTGCATAGGTGCGACAATCTGATCTCGCCATGGGGTGGGCGAGGGGCTGACTTTGAGCTAACAACCCGCCCGATCTTTGCCCTGAACAGGGTGGGGAATGTTAGCGCGGTGCAATGCGCTGCGCTTGTTGCACCCTACGCCTGTTAATCGGCCTCGGTGCTGCGGGTTGGCTGTTGCCCCCTGTTGTTCGCCGAGGTGATCCCGTTTGTCCCATACCGTAGGGTGCAATGAACGAAGTGAATTGCACCTCTATTCGACGCGGGTTTGCTTGCAGCGTCAGGCTTGGCGGATTGCGCCATTGGCTTCACCTGCAAGGGGTGCGGTTAGCACGGACGATTACGCTTCGCTAATCGACCCTACCGAGCCTGCTGGCGAAGTCATGCCAACGGGTTTGGCGACCCCTCACCCTAACCCTCTCCCGCAGGGGGAGAGGGGACGGTTACCGTGGTGCAATGCGCTGCGCTTATTACACCCTACGCCTGTTAACCGGCCTCGGTGCTGCGGGTTGGCTGTTGCCCCCTGTTGTTCGCCGAGGTGAGGGTACAAGGTCAGGAGCGCCGTCATGGACGACGGCGCAGACGCAGGCGGTACAGGGATGTACCGTCTGCGTCGTTCCGCCAGACCTTTTGCCTGAACCGAGGGAACCCGACGCAGGAGGGCGAACAAGTGGGGGTGGCCTTTCTTTTGGTGACTTTTCTTTGGCCACGCAAAGAAAAGTCACTCGCCAAGCCGCGCAGCGGCGGCGAAACCCCGTCGAGGACGGAGTCCTCGTGTCCTGCATGACGAAGTCATGCCCATCAGGCTAGTGACCCCTCACCCTAGCCCTCTCCCGCAAGGGGAGAGGGGACGGTTACCTTGGCGCAGGCGCGGGAGACCGGCTGGTTTCCGCTAAAGTGGCTACCGCCCCTGACTGTCGCTGCCACATTGCGCCGTTGACCATTGATCTCGGAAAAGGGGTCAACAGACGCCCATCGCCATATTACGGAGCCAGAGTGGTCTTATCTATGGTTTTGATGAGCTAACTATCAGAAAAGAGTGATTTTTTGCGCTGGCACAAACTTTTATTAATTAGTGATTAGTTGTTGGTTGTCGGGGCTTGGAGCTGGCAGGGCGGTGGGGTGACGCCGCGAGAGGAGTGCAAACGGTAAAAAAAGAGTGAAGCGCAAACGGTAAAGAAGGAGAGCGCAAGCGGAAAAAAGCGAAGGGGCCCGCGATGGGCCCCTTGTTGTTGGCGTTCGACGCCGCGCCGCTATTTGGCGGCGGGGGTTGGGAAGTATTTGCTGTGCAGCAACGGGTATTCACTGCTCGCCAGCACCTGGGTCAAGCCGGTCTGGAACTCCTTGACCAGCTCGTCGCTCACCGGATGGCTGAAGGCGAAGCAGAACTGCTCCGAGCTCAGTACCCACTGCTCCTTGAAGCGGGCGGGATCGAGTTTTTGTTCGACGATCAGCTGCTCCATGGTGGTCTTGTTGGTGGAGACCAGATCGACCCGGCCTGAGGTGAGCATCTTCAGCGCCTGTGCCAGCCGGTTGGCGGCCATCAGTTTGGTTTCGTCAAAGCCGTTGTTGAGCAGCAGTTGCTCCCCCACATCGGCTCGCACCGCCCCGATATTGAACGTCTTGGCATCGTCGAGCTTGGTGATGGTGATATTGCGATCGGCCAGCCCCACCAGCACGATCTCGGCATACCCGATGGGGCAGGCCCACTTGAACAGGGGATCCCGCGCCTGGGTGCGGGCGGTGGAGAAGAGCACCGCATTGGGTTTTTGGGTCAGCAGGTAGTAACCACGCGCCCAGGGCATGATGGTGATGGGCTGCGCCGGTGTATTGGTCTTTTTCCATACCAGTTGCAGCAGCTCGACCGCGAGGCCGGTGGGGGCGCCGCTGGCATCGGCGTAGTTGTAGGGTTTGTACTCTTCGGTGATGTAGTGCAGTTTGCCGAGCTCAGGACTCGCCTGTGCGAGGGTGGCCAGCAGCGCCCCGGCTAATCCAATCCATGGTTTCATTTTTGCCATCCTGATCAAGGGAATATCTGCTCAAGTGTGACCAAGCTGGCCGATTTCGCCAAGGCGACGGAGCATGTTTGGCAAAAAGCGCGGGCGTACGCCGCCATCTTGCGCCCATGTCGGCGACGATCGGGGCGTTAGCGCAGCGGCAGGTATTTGGCTTGCAGGGCCGAGTAATCCGCCGAGGAGACGACCTGGGTCAGCGCTTGCTGAAAGAGGGCGACCTCGCTGTCGGGCACCTGACGGCTGAAGGCGTAGCAGAGCGGTCTGGCATCCAGCACGAAGGCGACATGAAAGTCATCCGGTTTGAAGCCGAGCTGCTGCAGGGTTTGATAGCCCGCCAACTTGTTGGTCGCAAAGAGATCGGCGCGACCTGAGGTGAGCATTTTGGCCGCTTGGGTGAGGCGGTTGGCCAGCATCAGCTGGTGCTCATCGATACCGCGTTCGAGCAGCAGCTGTTTGGAGACGGTAGAGCGCACCACGCCGACCTTGTAGCGGCTGATCTCGGCCTCCGAGCCGAGGGTGATGTTGTCCGCCTTGCGCCCCAGCAGCACAAACTCCGAGTGATCGATGGGGCAGGCCCACTTGAAGAGTGCCTCCCGCTGCGGGGTGCGGGCGGTGGCAAACAGCACCACATTGGGTTTTTGTTGCAGCAGGGTGTAGCCCCGGGCCCAGGGCAGAATGCGGATGGGCTGGGGCGACACGCCGCGGGCTTTCCAGATAAGCTGCATCAGCTCTACCGACAATCCGGTCGGCATCCCTTGCTGGTCGCTGAAATTAAACGGGGGAGAGATTTCGCTCAGATACTCGAGTTTGCCCGGATCGGCCTGCGCGAAGGTGGCCCACAAGAGCAGTAGCAGATGAGGTAGGTGCCATGTCCGCACGGGAAAGATCCTTCGCAATCAACTATGTAGCCCAGTTTGACTGCTTGCGGCGGGAATAGCTAGCCACCTCTATTGCATCTTTCATCAATAAAATGGGCAGCGAACCGCAGCCCATCGGGTGAGTGAGTACTCAGCGCACCGGCAGGTATTTGGCCTGCAATTTGCGAAACTCCTCCGAGGCGAGGGCGCGGGTCAGGCCCTGCTGAAAGAGGGTGATCTCGCTGTCAGGCACCTGACGGCTGAAGGCGTAGCAGAGCTGCTCGGCGCTCAGCACCATGGCCACGTTGAAGTCGTCGCTATTGAGCTTCAATTCGCGGATGGCGTCATATCCCGCCAGCTTGCTGGTGGCGAGCAGGTCGGCGCGGCCGGAGAGCAGCATCTTCAACCCCTGCGACAGGCGGTTGGCCGGGATGATGTTGTTGTCATCCATGCCGTTGTTGAGCAGCAACTGCTCGGCGGCGTCCGAGCGTACCGCGCTGATCTTGTACTGGCTCATCTGTTCGAAGGCGGTCAGGGTGATGTTTTGCGCTTTGCGGCCGAGCAGTATGTACTCCGAGTAGCCGATGGGGCAGACCCACTTGAAGAGATCCTCCCGCGCCTGGGTGCGGGCGGTGGAGAAGAGCACCACGTTGGGCTTCTGGGTTAGCAAGTAATAACCTCGCGCCCAGGGCAGGATGCGCACCGGCTGGGGTGTCACGCCGCTGTGTTGCCAGACCATCTGCAGCAGATCGACCGCAAGGCCGGTGGGCTGGCCTTGCGGATCGCTGAAGTTGTAGGGGGGGTACTCTTCGGTGAGGTACTCGAGCTTGCCCAGATCAGCCCGGGCCGTCGAGGCCCAGCAGAGCAGCAACAGATGACAGATCAGCCATATCCTCATTGGGAACATCCTTAGCGATCAACCTTCCCTTGAGTGTGACCATGAACAGAGTAAATAGCCACTCACGGCCGTTACCAGCGGGCGCGGATCTGCCCGATGGGCTGGTAGGCCTCGTCCCTCAGCCCCACCAGCAGGGTCTTGCCATCCGCTTGCAGACGGAACTCGCCGTAGCGGGCCGCTTCGTACTGCTCCCCCGTGCCCTCTTCAAAGAAGTAGGCATCGGGGCCGATCTGCCACTGCCGCTCGCTCTGGTGTACCTGCAATAGCCGCTCATCGCTGGCGAGCCGATCCGGTTTGCCATCGACCACCAGAGTGGCTACCTGATGGGCATCGAGGCGGATCACCAGGGTATCGCTGCCCTTGTCTTGATTAGCACGGGCGTCGCGGCTGGTCAGCTCGCGGGCAATCTCGTAGTTCAGCCGCATGTAATCCCCCTGCATCAGGGAGCGGGGATCGACCGGAGCGAGCCGCAGCAGCACCACTTCGCCGCTGCTCATGGCGTGCTCATAGCGCCAGACGGTGGCATTGATGCCTGCCAGGATGGCGAGGCCGCTCAGCAACAGGGCGAGTTGTCGGGTGACGGGTTTCATGAGTCGCTCCTTGCCGCGAAGGTGATGAGCAGCTGGCGGGCACCCAGCAGCAGGATGCCGGAGCCCAGCAGCAGCCAGGATTTGGTCATCAGGGTGAGCCCCAGATCGTAGTAATAGAGCGAGCCATAGCCGAGCAGCAGCAGGGCCGAGAGGGTCATCAGCCCTAAACTGCCGGCATAAAACCCGAGGATCAGCACCAGTGCGCCTGTCCCCATGCCGGGGATGATGGCGCTGATCAGCACCAGCGGCAGGCCAAACAGCAGGGGGAGCCTCAGTTTCACCATCACCGCCAGCAGCAGGGCGGCGCAGATCAGGGGATTGAGCCAGAGCGGCAGGCGGGAAAGCCCCAGTTCGTCCAGCACGCTGCTGCCGCCATCCCACAGCGGTTGGTGCAGACGGCCCAGCACCAGCAGGGAGAGGGCGAGCCCCAGCGTGATGGAGTGGTAGAGCTGGTGACGCTCTGGATCCCTATCTGCCCGCAGCCAGCAGAAGGTGATGGCCGCCATCACCAGCGGCAGGGCCAGCAGTTGCAGCCCGAGGCAGGCAAGGCCAAGGGTGAGCAGCAGGGCCGCCGCCACGCTGTGAAACAGCCGCACCAGCCAGTGATCGAACAGCACGGCGATGGCAAGGGAGAGCAGGCATAACCCAAACCAGAGCAGGGCGTGATGAAGGTCCAGCTGATCGAGCAGGCCATAGAGCAGCCAGGCATCGGCCGCCAGGGTGAGGGCCAGCACGAACTGATCCCAGAGATCGCCGCTTTGGCTGCGATTGAGGGCATAGGCCCCCGCCAGCAGCACGGCCCCGAGCAGCAGGGCACTGTTGGCCTCGCGGGTCAGCTGCTCGAAGGTGAGAAACAGGAAAAAGAGCAAGAACAGGGCGGCAATCCAGCCCACCAGCCCCAGCAGAAAGCGGCTCGACCAGTGGGGCTGGGTATCACGGGGCTGATCCCCTTCCACCAGATTGGCCTGTTGCAGTGCTTGCCAAAGGGTCAGATCACTCATGAGACCTCCGTTGTTGTTGCAGCCAGCGGGCGGCGGTGACCGAAAGGCCGATGGCAATCAGGCTCAGCAGCAAGAAGCCGTTGATGTCGGGCTCCATCCACTTGCCCAGCGCCGCGAGGATGACGGCAATCAGACTGAGGCACCCCATGGCGAGTCCGGCGATAAATCTGTGGTGCCACAGGGCATAGGCGGTGGCGAGCCAGCCAAGCCAGAGCGGCCACACCAGCGCAGAGGCGGCATCAAACAGCGCCAGCAGGGTGAGCAGGGTGGCCCCCAGACCGGCAGCAAGGCCCGCCAGCCAGCTTGGCATCAGGCGCCAGCGGTTTGGCGCCAGCAGAAGCAGACCCCAGAGGGCGGCGTTGAGCAGGGTAAGGCACCAGCCCAATCCCTCTTCATCGAAGGTAAAGAAGAACGTGAACAAACCGAGCCGCCAGTAGAGCACCAGCGCCAGCTGGCCGAGCAGCCAGCTCAAGGTCCAGAGCAGCGGGCTTTGGCCAAATGTCGCCAGTGGCACCAGCATCAGCGCCCAGGTGGCGAACAGCTGCCAGGGATCGGCGCCGGTCTGGTAGGTTTGACCCACCAGCGCCAGCAGGGCGCCGATATTGAGGGCGATAGCGAGCAGCAGCGCCTGACGGGGGGTATCCCCCAGTGGTTTGCGCCACAGCAGAAGCAGCATGGCGAGCAGCGGCGCCTCCAGCAGGGCGAGGCGGGAGGCCCGGCCCAGCTCTTGCCAGTTGAAGGCGACGAAGAAAATAAGGCCAGCCCCGATACAGAGGGCGCCGAGCCAGAGCAGCAGCCGGTCAAATAGCCACTGCCAGCGCGCCGGATGGGGAGGAAGATCGGCGAGGGTCAGGGCGTCCGCCAGCTTCTCTGGCGCCAGCCGTCCCTGTTTGACCCATTCGAGAAGCGTCTCTCTTGATACGTTGTGCATGGGGGGACTCCACGAGGTTTGCCCCATTATGGCATGAGGCACCCGCAACCGTGCACTGCCCCTTGGCTCTGTGCCTGGTGGTTGCGACAGCGGGTTACGCACTAGACAAAGCAGCAAACAAAAAAGCCCTCCACAGGGGAGGGCTTGGTCAGCGGAAAAGGCGATCAGGCAAAGATCAGAGTGCTCACCCCAAGGCCGACGAAGAGGATGGCGCAGGCGATGCGGATCCCCTTGAGCGGCAGCTTGTCTGCCCCCAGCTTGCCGATCAGCACCACCGGCACGTTGGCCAGCATCATGCCGAGGGTGGTCCCGGTAATGACCTGTACCAGCGAGTCATACTTGGCGGCCAGCAATACGGTGGCGATCTGGGTCTTGTCACCAATCTCGGCGATGAAGAAGAGCACGAAGGTGGCCATAAAGGGGCCGTATTTATCCAGCGAGCTCTCCTCGTCATCCATCTTGTCCGGCACCAAAATCCAGATAGCCATGGCGATAAAGGCGATGGCGACCAGCCAGGTCATTATCTTGGGATCGAGCCAGCGGCTGATGAACTCACCAATCCAGGCGGCGCCCGCATGGTTGAGCAGGGTAGCCGCCAGCATGCCGGCGATGATGGGCCAGGGCTTGCGAAAACGGCAGATGAGCAGCAACGCCAACAGCTGGGTTTTATCGCCGATTTCGGCAATAGCGACGCTGAGGGTTGAGGTTAACAAGGCTTCCATAAAAATGACCGGGGGACGGAATTGTTATAAACCAAAGACAAGCCTGCGCCATCCGTCCCCGGTATTGGCACTGGCCCGTCAAAGGTCTTGTCAAATCCATGGCTGGCATGGATCACCCTGACCATGGTGATTTGGCACCAAGTATGTTGATCAGGGTCGCAAACCGGTATTCATGCAATGGGATGGCACCGGTGTGCGAGACTACTCCCCCTCGATGGGAGCGGGCATTCTAGGGAAAAACCGCATGAGTGACAAGGGGATCAGCCACCCACCAGCTTGACGCTGAAACCGGCTTTCTCCAGCTCGGTTTTGATCAGGTCCCGTTTATCCCCCTGGATCTCGATCACTCCCTCCTTGATACCGCCTCCGGTGCCGCACTTTTTCTTGAGCAGGGTGGCCAGGGATTTTTGCTGATCGGCGGGTACGCCATGAATGGTGATCACCCCTGCACCCTTGCGCCCCTTGGTCTCGCGGCGAATGCGCACTGTGCCGTCGGTGGGGAAGGGGGAGGCGGATTGGGGAGCGCTCTGCTCCTTGATCATGCCGCCATCTGTGCTGTAAACGAGGCGGCTGTTGTTGTCGTGACTCATGGCAATACTTTATGGGTTAGCTAAGCGGAGTTTGATTTTACTCAAATAAAAGTTGAAGACACAGCTTATAATGCCCCAAGTAAAAGCGAATTATTATTGTTTAACTTCAGGAGTCAGTCATGGTACTCACGCAGTTGTCACCGGGACAGAGTGCTCGCATCAAGAATATGAATCAGCTCGCCCGGCCGCTGCGCCGCAAACTGATGGTGATGGGCCTGTTGCCCCAGACTGAAGTCATCTATCTGCGCTCCGCCCCCCTGGGGGACCCGCTCCAGATCCAGTGCCAGGGGATCTGTCTCTCCATGCAAAAGAGTCTGGCCCAGCAAATAGAAGTCGAGCCGGTATAACCCGCTGCTCGGCTGCCGCTCTGGTCAAGAAAGTCACCGGGAGCGGTTCAGAGACAAGAAGTCGAACCTGCAAAGCGGCTTGCCACACGCACGCGGTGGGTTCAGAAGAAAAAAGAGGTAGAGCTGGTATGAATTATTCCCTGGTAACGGTAGGTAACCCCAATAGCGGCAAAACCTCCCTGTTCAACGCCCTGACCGGTGCCCGCCAGCAGGTAGGCAACTGGAGTGGTGTCACCGTCGACAAGAAGATGGGTGAGTTCAGCGCGGGTGAGCATCACTTCAAGCTGATGGATCTGCCCGGCATCTATAGCCTGGCCAGTCAGGATGGCAGTCTGGACGAGCAGATCGCCAGCCGCTTTGCCCAGGGCCAACAACCCGACCTGCTGCTCAACGTCATCGACGCTGCCAATCTGGAGCGCTCCCTCTATCTCACGCTGCAACTGCGCGAACTGGGCCTGCCCATGGTGGTGGTGCTCAACAAGCTGGATATCCTGCAAAAGCGCCGCATCGTCATCGACGAGAGCAAGCTCGGCAAATCCCTCGGTTGCCCTGTAGTGGCCCTCTCTGCCCACAACAGCAAGCAGGTTGCCGCCTTCAAACAGCAGATCCGCCAGTTTATCGGTCAGCCGCAAGCCGCCTTGCTGCTCGATTACGGCCACGAGCTTGAAACCGATCTGGCGGAGCTGGAGACGCTGCTCGCCCCGCATCATCTCACTACCCGTGGTCGCGCCCTGCGCCTGCTGGAAGAGGATGCGGTGATGCAGGAGACCCTGCTGCCCGGTCAGCAGGCGGCCGCAGCCAATGTAGTGGCTCGCGCCCATCAGGGACAGGATATCGACCTGCAACTGGCGGATATTCGCTACGGCCATATCCACCAGTGGGTACAACAGGCTCGTCAGCAGAAGGGCAAGCTCACCGAGGCCCAGAGCGAGTGGCTGGATCGGGTGCTGCTCAATCGCTGGATTGGCATCCCCTTCTTTCTGTTTGTCATGTACCTGATGTTCCTGTTTGCCATCAACGTTGGCAGCGCCTTTATCGACTTCTTCGACATCATGGGCGGCGCCCTGTTTGTCGATGGGGTGCACCACCTGCTGGGGCTGGTCAATGCCCCCGAGTGGCTGGGCGCCATTCTGGCTGATGGCTTTGGCGTCGGTTTGCAGACCGTCGCCACCTTTATTCCGGTGATTGGCTGCCTCTATCTGTTCCTCGCGGTGCTGGAGAGCTCCGGCTATCTGGCCCGTGCCGCCTTCGTGGTGGATGCCCTGATGCGCCGCCTCGGCCTGCCGGGCAAGGCGTTCGTGCCGATGCTGATGGGCTTTGGCTGTACCGTCCCCTCGGTGATGGCGACCCGTACCCTCAACTCCGAGCGGGAACGGCTGATGACCTCCGCCATGGCCCCCTTCATGTCGTGCGGTGCCCGTCTGCCGGTTTACGCCCTGTTTGCGGTGGCCTTCTTCCCCGAGTCTGGCCAGAACCTGGTGTTCGGTCTCTACCTCATCGGCATTCTGGTGGCGGTGCTCACCGGCCTGTTGCTGCGTAGCACCCTGCTGCCGGGCAAGAGCGACTCCATGCTGATGGAAATGCCGGATTACGAGTGGCCGCGTCCGGTCAACGTTGCCATCAAGACCTGGCAGAAGCTTAAATCTTTCGTCTTTGGCGCCGGTAAAACCATCGTACTGGTGGTTGCCGTGCTGAGCGTGCTCAATTCCCTGGGTACCGATGGCAGCTTTGGCCATCAGGAGCAGGAGAGCTCGGTCCTGAGCAAAATCAGCCAGGCGGTGACCCCGGTGCTGCACCCCATCGGTGTACGCGATGACAACTGGCAGGCCACAGTCGGTATCGTCACCGGTATCTTCGCCAAAGAGGCGGTGGTCGGTACCCTCAACAGCCTCTACGCCGGTGGTGGCGATGCAGAGGAGGAGAGCGAGTTCTCGCTGGTGGCCAGCTTCCACGAGGCGATCGATGCCGTGGCGGCTAATCTGGCGGAGATCAACCCGAGTGACCCCATGGGGCTTGATGTTGGCAACCTTGACGACCAGAAAGCTGCCGCCGAGGCGCAGGAGGTAGATGTCTCCACCTACGGCAACATGCAGACCCACTTCGACGGGGCGGCCGGTGCCTTTGCCTACCTCTTGTTCGTGCTGCTCTACATGCCCTGCGCCGCCGCCATGGGCGCGCTGGTGCGGGAAACCGGTCGTCAGTGGGCGCTGATGACGGCGGTATGGTGCAACTATATGGCCTTTATGTGCGCGACCCTCTTCTATCAGGTCGCGACCTTCGCCGCTCATCCGGAGCAGAGCCTGTTCTGGATCGTCAGCTACGGCCTCTCTCTGGTACTGCTCTGGTGGGCCGGTCGCCGTCACGGTGATATCGTTGCCCGCAAGGTGGTGACCTTATGATCCTGCGCGAGCTGGGGGATTACCTCGCCGCGCAGCAGAAGGTGAGCCGGCGTGATCTGGCTCGCCACTTCCACACCTCGGAAGATGCGGTGGAGGCCATGCTCGGCGTCTGGATGCGCAAGGGGCGGGTCATCAAGCGCGAGAGTCGGGTCTGTGGTGGCAGTTGCTGCGGCAAGAGCGAGGAGGTGATGTTCGAGTGGTGTGACGCGGGCCAGATTGGATTCAAGATCCGCTAAACGACTACTCAACCTCATCACCAAACATCGAACAATAAAAAACGGCAGATCCTGCACAAGGGTCTGCCGTTTTTATTGCTGAAGACAGGCGGGATCAGGCGCCTTGGCGAGCCTCGCTCAGCAGTGCCAGCGCCGGTTGGGCGTTGTCCGGCATCAGCCGGTAGGCCTTGTGGTGTTTGACCAGGGTGGTCTTCTTGTTGCCCTGGCTCAGCAGCAGGCCGTGCTTGAAGGCCGCCTCGGCCAGCACCTTCTCGTCACCGCGCACATAGAGGGTGAGGGGTTTGACAAGCTCACCACCCTCGATATGGCCTTCATATTCGCTATGGCTTACTACCAGACTCGCCTGACCGCCCGATTGCAGGCGCAGCTTGGCGTTCACCTCGCTCTCGGTCAGCACCAGCCAGCCTGCCGCTGAGAGCTCCTCCAGCAGGGCAGCCAGCTTGGCTCCCAATTGCTGCGGGTTGGTCATGGCGCACTGGTATTGGAAGGCGATGCGCTCCAGCAATCCCTTGAGATCGGCGCCCGCGCCCAGCGTGCGGCCAAGCTGCACCCAAGCTTTCAAATCTTCCATCACCAGACGGGAGAAGCGCTTCTCCTTGAGGGAGTCGGCCATCCAGGTGCAGAGAAAGTGGCTCTCTTGCGCCGGAGTGCGCTTGCCCGCCTTTTGTTCGGCGGTGCGGGCCAGTTCGGCCAGGCTCAGGGTGGTCATCTCGAACATGGCCTGATTGTAGGTCGGAGAGGTCATAAGAATCCTTGAGTTGACCACCAGGGGCCAACACCGATGACAGAGATGGCAAAGGCGCCAGTGGCGCCTTTGCGGTTTAATAGAGCAACTGCTCGCCTTATTTCGGCTGGCGGGGCTTCTTGGCGGCGGCCAGACGCTTGAGGCGCTGACCCTGCAGCTTGGCTTCGGCCATCACCTGGGCTACGGCGTTATCTTCACGCTGCGGGCGCTTGCCAAAGCGGCGACGCTCTTGCAGCTGTTTGATCAGCTCGTCACGGCTGCTCACCTCATAGCCCGGCACCATGATGCGGCGGATCTTCTGGCCGATCAGGGCCTCGATCTCCAGCAGGGTGCGCTCCTCTTCACGGCTGACGAAGGAGATGGCCATGCCGCGCTTGCCGGCACGACCGGTACGGCCGATGCGGTGCACATAATCTTCCGCCAGGAACGGCAGATCATAGTTGACCACGTACTCCAGATCCGGAATATCCAGACCACGGGCTGCCACTTCGGTGGCCACCAGTACCCGTACCTTGCCTTCCATGAATTCGCGCAGGGCGCGGCGACGGTTGCCCTGGGCTTTCTCGCCATGGACCACGGCGGACTTGATGCCGTCAAGGTTCAGCTCCTCGACCAGCACATCACAGCTCTCGCGGGTACTGGCAAACACCAGCACCTGCTGCCAGTTCTGCTTGCCAATCAGCTCTGAGAGCAGCTCGCGCTTGCGCTTCTGCTCGACCGGATAGACGGTGTGGCTGACGGTGTCGGCAGTGGAGTTCTGCTTGTTGACGCTGACTATCTGTGGTCTGTCCAGCATCAGGTTGGCCAGCTTCTTCACCGCGTCGGAGAAGGTGGCGGAGAAGAGCAGGTTTTGACGGGTCTTGTTGACCGCTTGCAGGATCTTCTGCACATCGGCACTGAAGCCCATGTCGAGGATGCGATCCGCTTCATCCATCACCAGACACTCGACGCCAGAGAGGCTGAGGTTGCAGGCGGTGAGGTGCTCCAACAGACGGCCCGGGGTGGCCACAATGATGTGAGCGCCCGCTTTGAGCTTCTTGGCCTGCACGTCCTGCTTGCCACCGCCGACGATGGTGATGGTGGTGATATCGAGATACTTGGCGAAGTCATTGATGTTGCTCGCCACCTGAGCCGCCAGCTCGCGGGTCGGGGTCAGGATCAGCACCCGGGCGTTGGAAGGCTGGACCGGAGCCGGATTGTCTACCAGACGCTGCAAGATGGGCAGGGCGAAGGCGGCGGTCTTGCCGGTACCGGTCTGGGCGCTGGCCAGCACATCGCGGCCACGGCGAATGGCCGGGATCGCCTGTTTCTGCACAGGGGTCATCTCCTGATAACCGCAATCTGAGACAGCACGCAAAATCTCGGGGGCAAAATCGAACGATTCAAATCTCATAATGGGTTCCTGTGTTCCAGCTGGGCTGTGTTTGGCTTGGTTAGCTCGGCATGAGCGAGACGGAGGTTGTAACCACCGACGGCTGCGCCTGACATCAAGTCAGAGAGTGAGCCGGAAAATGGCGGGCGCGAAGTGTAACAGATAGACGTCACAAATTCTGCCTCAAATGGTTGTCCTTTTCTCATCCTTTGTGGTGTGAATGGCGGTTGAAAGCAATCATTTGACTCCCAAATGCCAAGCTTAGATGCGTGGCTAACGGTTTTGGGCAAGGACGAAAGGGATATCGATGGAACTGGAACAGTTAAAACGCCAGCTGGAGCAGCTTGGCGAGCGCAATGACAGCATGCAGCAGGCACGCCACCGCAAGCTGCTCAATATCACCCGCGACACGGGGGAGTTGTTGTCAGTGCTGGTGCAGACCCGTGGGGCGCAGGCGGTGCTGGAGATCGGCACCTCCAATGGTTACTCCACACTCTGGCTGGCAGAAGCTGTGCGTCGGCTGGAGGGGCACGTGACCACCATTGAGCTGGATGAGGATAAGCGCGTACAGGCCCATGACAACTTTCAGCGGGCAGGGCTGGCCCCCTGGGTAACCTTGCTGGCAGGGGATGCGAGTGAGCTGTTACCGACCTTGCCGCAAGCCGGCTATCAGCTCATCTTCCTCGATTCGGATCGTCAGCACTACCGGGCATGGTGGCCGCAGATCCGCCGCCTGCTGGCACCCCGTGGCCTGCTGGTGGTCGATAACGCCATCTCCCATCGCAGCGAGATGGTGGAGTGGATGAACGAGGTCGGGCAGGATCCGGCCTTTGCCACCTCGCTGGTGCCGGTCGGCAAGGGGGAGTGGCTGGTGGTGCGTTTGTAGGGGGTAGCTACAAAAAATCAGCCTCGCATTGGCGAGGCTGATTGTGAAAGCGCATCAGGGTCTTGGTCGGTCGGATCAGACAGCCAGATAGTCCATGATCCCTTCGGCCGCTTTGCGCCCTTCGTAGATGGCGGTTACCACCAGATCGGAGCCACGTACCGCGTCGCCACCGGCAAACACCTTGGGATTGCTGGTCTGGAAGGCATACTCCGCCTGCTCGCGGGCCTTGATGCGATCCCGATTGTCGAGCTCGATGCCGAACTCCGCCATCCAGGGTTGGGGGTTGGGTTGGAAGCCAAACGCCATCACCACCGCATCGGCGGCCAGCACCTGCTCGGAGCCCTCGATGACCACCGGATTGCGGCGGCCATTGGCATCGGGTTCACCCAGCTCGGTGCTCACTACTTTGATGCCGACGGTGCGACCGCTGGCATCCAGCTCGACCGCTACCGGTTGCAGGTTGAACATGAACTCAACCCCCTCCTCGCGGGCGTTTTTCACCTCCCGCTTGGAGCCCGGCATGTTCTCCTCGTCGCGGCGATAGGCGCAGATCACCTTGGCGGCTCCCTGACGGATGGCGGTACGCACGCAGTCCATGGCGGTATCGCCACCGCCCAGCACCACCACCTGCTTGCCGGCGAAGTCGATGTAGTCGGCTTGCGCCTTCTCGAACCCCAGCAAGCGGTTGGCGTTGGCGATGAGGTAGGGCAGGGCGTCATAGACTCCCGGCGCCTCTTCGTTGGCAAAGCCGCCCTTCATGTACTTGTAGGTGCCGACCCCGAGGAAGACCGCATCGAACTCGCCGAGCAGGTCGGCGAAGGTGATGTCCTTGCCCACTTCGGTCTCGAGACGAAACTCCACGCCCATCCCCTGGAAGATCTCGCGGCGACGCTGCATCACCTCTTTTTCCAGCTTGAAGGAGGGGATGCCGAAGGTGAGCAGGCCGCCGATCTCCGGATATTTGTCAAACACCACCGGGGTGACGCCATTGCGTGCCAGCACGTCGGCACAGGCGAGGCCCGCAGGGCCGGCGCCGATGACGGCGACCCGCTTGCCGGTCTTGACCACGTTCGAGAGATCGGGCTTCCAGCCCATCTCGAACGCCTTGTCGGTGATGTACTTTTCGATGTTGCCTATGGTCACCGCGCCGAAGCGATCGTTGAGGGTGCAGGAGCCCTCACAGAGGCGATCCTGCGGGCAGACCCGGCCACACACTTCCGGCAGGCTGTTGGTCTGGTGGGAGAGCTCCACCGCCTCCAGAATGCGCCCCTCTTTGGCCAGTTTCAGCCAGTTGGGGATGTAGTTGTGGACCGGACACTTCCACTCGCAATAGGGGTTGCCGCACTCGAGGCAGCGATCCGCCTGCATCTGTACCTGCGGCTGATTGAAGGACTCGTAGATCTCCACAAACTGGATTTTGCGGATCTTGAGCGGCTTCTTGGGCGGGTCGACCCGTTGGACATCGATAAACTGAAATACGTTCTGGCTCATAGGGTTCCCTCCTTATTGCGCCTGGATTCTGAGTTCTGCACTGGAACGGCTGGTGTGACCCAGCAGCGATTTCACGTCGCTGGACTTGGGTTTGATCAGCCTGAACTTGGGCACATAGGAGTCGAAGTTGGCCAGGATCTCCTCGGCGCGCGAGCTGCCGGTCTCATTGAGGTGCGCCGTGATGATGCCGCGCAGGTGCTCCTGATGGATGGCGAGATCCGCCACGTCCAGCAGTTCCACCAGCTCGGGGTTAGTGCGCTTGGCGAAGTTGCCGCACTCGTCGAGCACGTAGGCAAAGCCGCCGGTCATGCCCGCCGCAAAGTTGACGCCGGTCTGACCGAGTACGGTGACGATACCACCTGTCATATATTCACAACCGTTGTCGCCAATTCCCTCGACCACCGCCAGGGCGCCGGAGTTGCGCACCGCGAAACGCTCGCCGGCAGTGCCTGCGGCGTAGAGTTTGCCGCCGGTGGCGCCGTAGAGGCAGGTGTTGCCGATGATGGCCGCTTCATGGGACTTGAACGCCACGCCGACATGGGGCTTGATCACCAGCTTGCCGCCGGTCATCCCCTTGCCCACATAGTCGTTGGCGTCACCGGTGAGGATCATCTCGAGGCCACCTGCGTTCCAGACGCCGAAGCTCTGGCCTGCGGTGCCGTTGAAGTGCACCTTGACCGGATCGGCCGCCATCCCCTGATTGCCGTGACGTTTGACGATCTCGCCCGAGAGGCGCGCACCCACCGAGCGGTCGGTGTTGCGAATGTCGTAGCGGAACTCGCCGCCGCTTGAGGTTTCCACCGCCTCCAGCAGATCTTCCACCATCTTGAGGTTGAGCGGCCCCTTGTCGAAGGTGGGGTTGTGCTGCTGGCTGAACAGGCTGGAGCCTGCCGGTGCTACCGGACGGGCCAGAATACCGGAGAGATCCAGCTTGGCCTGACGGGCGGTGAGGCCGGGCAGGGCTTCCAGCAGATCGGTGCGGCCAATCAGGTCGGTCAGCTGGGTGACGCCGAGCTGGGCCATCAGCTCGCGGGTCTCTTCGGCGATGAACTTGAAGTAGTTCATCACCATCTCCGGCAGGCCGGTAAAGTGCTCGCGACGCAGCTTCTCATCCTGAGTGGCAACGCCGGTGGCGCAGTTGTTCAGGTGGCAAATACGCAGGTATTTGCAACCGAGCGCCACCATGGGGCCGGTGCCAAAGCCGAAGCTCTCGGCACCGAGGATGGCCGCCTTGATGATGTCGAGGCCGGTCTTGAGACCGCCATCCACCTGCAGCCGCACCTTGTGGCGTAGACCGTTGGCGACCAGCGCCTGTTGGGTCTCGGCCAGACCCAACTCCCACGGGGAGCCGGCATATTTGACCGAGGTGAGGGGGCTCGCGCCAGTGCCGCCGTCATAACCGGAGATGGTGATGAAGTCGGCATAGGCCTTGGCCACGCCGCAGGCGATGGTGCCAACGCCAGGCTCGGAGACCAGTTTCACCGACACCAGACAGCTCGGGTTGATCTGCTTGATGTCGAAGATGAGCTGGGCCAGATCCTCGATGGAGTAGATGTCGTGGTGCGGCGGCGGTGAGATCAGGGTCACGCCGGGCACGGAATAACGCAGCTGGGCGATCTGGGCAGTCACCTTGTCACCGGGCAGCTGGCCACCTTCGCCGGGCTTGGCACCCTGAGCCACCTTGATTTGCACCACATCGGCGTTCATCAGGTAGTGGGGGGTGACGCCAAAGCGGCCGGAAGCCACCTGCTTGATGCGGGAGTTTTTCTCGGTACCGAAGCGCTTGGGATCCTCGCCCCCTTCACCGGAGTTGCTCTGACCGCCGAGGCGGTTCATGGCGACAGCCAGTGCCTCGTGGGCCTCAGGACCGAGGGCGCCGATGGACATGGCGGCGGAGTCGAAGCGGGGGAACAGCTTGTCGGCCGGCTCAACCTGATCCAGCGCGACCGGATTGTCGACCTTCTTCAGGGCCAGCAGATCGCGCAAGGTGGCAACCGGGCGCTCGTTCACCAGACGGGCGTACTCCTTGTAATCGGCATAGTTGCCGGAGCGCACCGCCGCTTGCAGGGTCTGCACCACATCCGGGTTGTAGGTGTGGTACTCGCCGCCGTGCACGAACTTGAGCAGGCCACCGTGGGGGAGGGGCTTGCGCACCAGCCAGGCCTGACGGGCCAGATTGTGATGATCCTGCTGGATGTCGGCAAAATCGGCACCCTGAATACGGCTAGATACGCCGCGGAAGCAGGTATCTACCACCGATTTGGCCAGACCCACCGCTTCGAACAGCTGGGAGCCGCGATAGCTGGCGACCGTGCTGATGCCCATCTTGGACATCACCTTGTAGAGCCCCTTGTTGATGCCGTTGCGGTAGTTGATCATGGCCTGACGCAGAGACATGACCAAGACCCCCTCTTCAACCTGTTTGGCCAGGGTTTCGTAGGCGAGATAGGGGTAGATGGCGGTCGCGCCAAAGCCGAGCAGCACGGCGAAGTGATGGGGGTCGCGGCAGCTTGCGGTCTCTACCAGAATGTTGGCGTCGCAGCGCAGGTTGTTGTCCACCAGGGTGCGCTGTACCGCGCCTACCGCCATGGCGGCCGGGATCGGCAGGGTATCGGCGCTGATATCGCGATCCGACAGCACCAGCAGCACTGTACCGCCTTGGGCGGCTGTTTTTGCCTCTTCACAGATGCGCAGGATGGCCGCTTCCAGCCCCTCTTCGGGCTTGAAGTTGAGGCTGATCACCTGATGACGGTAGTACTCCCCTTCCAGTGCCAGCAACTGGTGGAAGTCGGAGTAGAGCAGGATCGGCGACTGGAACAGCACCCGGTGGGCGTGGCCGAAGGTCTCGTTGAAGACGTTCTGCTCGCGACCGATACAGGTGGCTAGCGACATGACGTGGTTTTCCCGCAGCGGATCGATGGGCGGGTTGGTCACCTGGGCAAACATCTGGCGGAAGTAGTCATAGAGGGTACGCGGGCCGGAGGAGAGCACCGCCATCGGGGTATCATCCCCCATGGAGCCCACCGCCTCCTGACCATTTTCACCCAATACCCGGATGATCTGATCCAGCTCCTCGAAGGAGTAGCCAAACAGCTTCTGATAGGTTTTCAGCTGGTGGTCGGAGAACTCGCGGCTACCGGTCTGGCTGTCGTCCATCTGCTCGAAGGGGACCAGTCGGCGGCAATGTTTATCCATCCATTGCTTGTAGGTGTGGCGGTTTTTGAGATCGTCATCGATCTCGAAGCTGGTCCACACCTTGCCGTTGCTGGTATCCACCACGAACAGCTCGCCCGGGCCGACCCGGCCCTTCTCCAGCACTTCGTCCGGGGTGTAGTCCCAGGTGCCGACCTCGGAGGCGAGGGTGATGAACTTGTCCTTGGTGATGACGTAGCGGGCCGGACGCAGGCCGTTGCGATCAAGTGCGCAGGTGGCGTAGCGACCGTCGGTCATGACGATACCGGCCGGGCCGTCCCACGGCTCCATGTGCATGGAGTTGAAGTCGTAGAAGGCGCGCAGGTCGTCATCCATGTTCGGATGTTTTTGCCATGCAGGCGGGATCAACAGGCGCATGGCGCGGAACAGGTCCATGCCACCGGCGAGGAAGAGATCCAGCATGTTGTCGAGACTGGAGGAATCCGACCCCGTGGTGTTGACGAAGGGGGCCGCTTCCTGCAAATCGGGGATCAGCGGCGTCGCAAATTTGTAGCTGCGTGCCTTGGCCCACTGGCGGTTGCCGGCGATGGTGTTGATCTCGCCGTTGTGGGCCAGATAGCGAAACGGCTGCGCCAGCGGCCAGCGCGGGCTGGTGTTGGTGGAGAAACGCTGGTGGAAGACGCAGATGGCCGCCTGCATACGGATGTCTGCGAGATCCAGATAGAAGCGCGGCAAGTCCACTGGCATGCACAGCCCTTTATAGACGGTGACCAGGTTGGAGAGGCTGACCACATAGAAGTAGTCGTCGTTGACGCGCTTTTCGATGCGGCGACGCACGATATAGAGACGGCGCTCGAGATCCTTGTCGACCCAGCCGGGCGGGGCGTTGACAAAGACCTGTTCAATGCTGGGCAGGGAGGCTTTGGCGATGGTACCGAGTACGTTGGTATCGACGGGCACCTTGCGCCAGCCGACCAGACTCAGGGTCTCTTTTTCCAGCTCTTCGTCTATGATGTCGCGGGTCTGCTGGGCCAATACGGGGTCAGGGTTGAGAAACAGCATGCCGACCGCATAGTTGCGGCCAAGGTGCCATCCCTTCTCCTCGGCGACAGCTCTGAAGAAGCTGTCCGGTTTTTGTAGCAGCAGACCGCAACCATCGCCGGTCTTGCCATCGGCGGAGATCCCGCCGCGGTGCTGCATGCGAGCCAATGCTGACATCGCGAGACGGACAAGCTTGTGGCTGGCTTCCCCTTCCATGTGGGCCAACAGGCCGAAGCCACAGTTATCCCTCTCCAGCTTTGGATCATATAGTGACATTGCATTTCTCCCTTGCTCGGCCTTGTATCGCACAGTCATCACCTGACTGCATAAATTGCGATTGGCTCTTGTGGTTCCGTCTGCCTGACGTGGCGAATCTCCAAACTAATGGGATTTTCTGGCGAGGTCAATCGCAGGTCAGGTTTGTCTTCATGGTTACATTCGCATAACAAAATGTCGAGTTAGGGGGATTCGCTCGCAGTTATGAAGTATTTGTTCTGTTTTGTTTGATTTTGTTGGTTAAATATATCGCTATTGACGGTCTCAATGGTGCGCTCGGCGACGATGGGAGAATGTAGTAATTTTACCAATCCGATGTGGCCGACAGCGGAAGGGATCACATTTTCAATATCCCATGCTTGCAATTGTGTGCTGTCGGGTCTCTTTGAATTTTTCATTGTTCAACAGTGGGTTATCAGGTCTCATTTTCATATGGATGTTTACTGTTTGAATCGTCAAAGAACTGTAAAAATCCTTTTTTTGCGCTTTTTCTCTATATTTATTCAAAATTGGTCGGGTATTTATATGTTTTACCCTCTCCGCTAGCTTGATCCAGCTCAGCCCCTGTTTTGCGCAAGCTCGTACAATGGCGCTCCTTTAGCGGAGGTGTCATGCAGTTACACGAACTCGTCAATACATTCGGTCAGGATCTCAAGCAGCGTCATGGTCAGAAGATCCACAAACTCTCCATCCACGGGGCCTTCACCTGCCCGAACCGTGACGGCACCCTGGGCCGTGGTGGCTGCACCTTCTGCAACGTATCCTCTTTTGTTGACGAGTCGGCCCAACAACTCTCCGTGGTGCAACAACTGCTGGCTCGCCGGGACGAAGTCACTCGTGCCAAACGCTATCTTGCCTATTTTCAGGCCTATACCAGCACCTATGCCGAGGTCGAATATCTGCAGCGGATGTATGAAGAGGCGCTGTCGGTGAGCGATATGGTGGGGCTCTGTGTGGGCACTCGCCCCGATTGCGTGCCGGATGCGGTGCTGGATCTGTTGGCGGGCTATCAGGCCCGGGGCTACGAGGTGTGGCTGGAGCTCGGGCTGCAAAGTGCCAATGACAAGACCCTGCAACGGATCAACCGCGGCCACGGTTATGCCGCCTATGAGGATGCGGTAAGACGTGCCCATCAGCGCGGCATCAAGGTATGTGCTCATCTGATCGTCGGCCTGCCGGGCGAGGTGCCAATGGACAGCCTCGATACCCTGCATCGTATCGTTGAGACCGGTGTTGAGGGGATCAAGTTGCATCCGCTTCATGTTGTTGAGGGTAGTACTCTTGGCAAAGCGTGGCAGGCGGGTCGGCTTGAGGTATTGACGCTGGAGCAGTATGTGGAAGCGGCCGTTGCCATGATCCAGCACACGCCGCCCGAGGTGGTGTATCACCGGATTTCGGCATCCGCGCGCCGTCCAACTCTGTTGGCGCCAGCCTGGTGTGAAAATCGCTGGACGGCTATGGCGGACATTGCCAAAGCACTCTCATTGAACGGCCCGCAAGGTCACGCGTTGGGCAGACCCTTCATACTTCCTGACCTATAATTGAGCGCCAGATTATTATTTTCACGTAAAACATAGGGTTATATAAAAAACTTCATACCCTAAACTATAGTTTTGGTACGTGCCGGTTGATATAGTGGTGCGCCATAATAAATGTCATTATCAATTAACTCCGACATTCACCCTGATTGCAGTGTTAGCATGGTGTTGATGAGCCAATTATTTTTACCAATAACGAATCATGCCGCCATTGCTGCTGTGCCGGGAAATTGGGGATGAGTGTCGCGATCTATCTGGACAGGTTTATCCCCTGATCAGTCTCATCAGCGGGAAGGCCACTCGGTTTTAGCGTGGCTATAGCAGGGAAATAGGAGCGATGAACGCTCCTATCTACCTCATTTATGCAGTGACAGGATGCTATGCAAGCAGAAACAAGTCGTATTGATGAGTTATTGGAGTGTCTGGTCTTCTTGACCCGTTTTTATGGTGTGCCCAACAGCCAGGATGCCCTGACGACCGGGTTGCCACTGGTCTCCGGACGCCTGACTACCGCACTCTTTTGCCGTGCTGCCGAGCGGGGCGGGTTATCCGCCCGTGAAGTGATACAGCCACTGGCCGATATTTCTCCCTTGCTGCTGCCTTGTGTATTGCAGATGCGCAGTGGTGGCGCCTGCATTTTGCTGGAGTGGAACGAAGATCGCAGCCAGGGGAAAGTGATTTTCCCGCAGGCCGGTGATGCAGCGCAATGGCTGACCTCAGCCCAATTGGGTGATGAGTATCTGGGGCGCCTCTTCTATGTGAAGAAGCAGTTCAAGTTTGACGAGCGCTCGCCCAAGGTACTGGAAACCCGTGATGGACACTGGTTCTGGAGCACCTTGTTCGAATCCCGCGGTATCTATCGCGATGTGCTGATCGCCTCCATTCTGATCAACCTGTTTGCCATTGCCAGCCCTCTTTTCACCATGAACGTCTATGACAAGATTGTGCCCAATCTGGCGTTTGATTCACTCTGGGTGCTGGCGGTCGGGGCCATGGTGGTCTTTACCTTCGATTTTGTGATGCGGCAGTTGCGCAGTTACTTTATCGATATCGCTGGCAAAAAGTCTGATGTGCTGCTGTCCGCCAAGATTTTCGCCAAGGTGATGGGCATGAGGATGGAATCTCGTCCCGCTTCCACTGGCGCGTTCGCCAAACATCTGCAGGAATTTGAATCGGTGCGGGAGTTTTTCACCTCCGCAACGGTTTCTACTCTTATCGATCTCCCTTTTGCCGTCTTCTTCCTTTTTATTATCTGGATGTTTGCAGGCGTAATGGTGGTGGTTCCCATCGTCGCCATGCTGATCCTCATCGCCTACAGCTTCTATATTCAAGAGCCCCTCAAGCAGTCCATCGAAGAGGGTTCACGCCTTGCGTCCCAGAAGAACGCCAACCTGATTGAAAGTATTTCCGGGCTGGAAACCGTCAAGATTTTCGGCGCCGAGAGCATGTTCCAGCATCGCTGGGAACAGGCCGTCTCCCATATTTCCACCTGGGGCGTACAGACCCGCCGCATTACCAACTCTATGTCCTCACTGGCCAGTTATATCCAGCAGGTGGTGACGGTCGGTCTGGTTATTGTCGGTGTTTACCAGATCTCCGAAGGTTTGGTCACCATGGGGGGCATGATTGCCGCCGTGATGCTCTCCAGCCGCGCCATTGCGCCCATGGTGCAACTCTCCGTATTGTCGACCCGTTATAACCAGGCCAAGTCAGCACTGGATATTCTGGAAAAAATCATGCAAACCCCGGGTGAGCAGGAGGAGGGCAAGCAATATATCCATCATCCGGTGATTGCCGGTCGAATTGAATTTGAAAATGTCTCCTTCAAATATCCGGGAATGGAAACCAGCACTCTGCACAATATCAATTTGCGCATTCAGCCGGGCGAAAAGGTGGCGATTATCGGCCGGATTGGGGCGGGTAAAACGACCCTCGAGAAGCTGTTGATGGGGTTGTATCGACCGACCGATGGCTCGGTACGTATCGACGGTTTTGAACTCGATCAACTGCCACCTGCGGTAATCCGCCGCAATATTGGTTGTGTCCCGCAAGATGTCATTCTTTTCTTTGGCTCGGTGCGGGACAACATCATGCTGGGTAATCCGCTGGTGGATGATGTGAGAGTCTTGCGCGCCGCCAAGCGGGCGGGTGTCACCAACTTTACCAACCGGGATCCCAACGGGCTGGATCGGCAGATAGGTGAGGGTGGCCGTCAGCTCTCCGGTGGTCAGCGTCAGTCGATCCTGCTGGCACGCGCCCTGCTCAATGATCCCCCCATTCTGGTGATGGATGAGCCGACCTCCAACATGGACAATCAGTCCGAGATGCAGGTCAAACAGGAGCTCGCCAGACTGGGCCCGGAAACCACATTGATCCTCATCACTCACAAAACCTCGATGCTGGATGTGGCATCGCGAGTTATCGTCATCGAGCAGGGGCAGATCGTTGCTGATGGTCCCAAAGAGGTGGTGTTACAGCAGTTGAAGGAAGGCAAGGTGCGCGTGCAGGAGGTGTCCCATGGTTAAGGGGCTCATGGACTGGTTCAAGCGCAGCAAAAAGACGCCTTCAGGCGAGGTATTGCCAGCACCCGAGCATCTGGAGTTTGTCGATGACGGCGCGGCAGCTGTACTGCTGACCACGCCGACCGGAGCTCGCATCCTGCTATGGTGCTGTTTCCTCTTTTTCATGAGTGCCATCGTCTGGGCGGCCTGGGCCGAACTGGATGAAGTCACCGTGGGTCAGGGCAAAGTTATTCCGTCCCGTCAGCTGCAGGTGATCCAGAACCTGGAAGGGGGGATCGTCAAAGAGATCTTCGTCAAAGAGGGGGACATCGTCGAAAAGGGGCAGCCGCTGCTGCGTATTGATGACACCCGTTTCCGCTCCGACTTTAGAGAACGGGAGCAAGAGGTCGTCACCCTGAAGGGGGATGTGGCCCGTCTGCGCGCCGAGATGGCCAGCGTCGAGGTGAAAAACGACCCGGCACTGGGGTGGCGTGAGCAGGTAGTGGTAGGCGAAGCGCCAATCCAGTTCCCCGATGGTTATGAAACCGTCTTTGCCGAATATGCGCACCGTGAGCGCTCTGTACAGCGGGATCGCCTCAATAACCTGAAGAACCAGCTCTATATTCTTGGTCAGCAAATCGAACAGAAAGAGCAGGAGCTGATTGAACTTAATGCCAAAATTCGCACCGTGAATCGCAGTGTGGATCTGGCCAGACAGGAACTGAATATTAGCCGTCCGCTGGCGAAAGAGGGTATAGTGCCTCAAGTGGAGCTAATCAAGCTTGAGCGGCAGGTCAACGAGATGCAGGGGGAGCTGGAGAGCAACCGTCTGCTGATCCCAAAACTCAATTCGGTACTGCGTGAGACCATCTCCAAGCGTAATGATATTGCGCTAAAATTCAGAGCAGACTCCCAGACTGAACTGAATGAGAAACAGGGGCGGCTTGGCCAGTTATCAGAAGGGCAGGTTGGCTTGCGAGACAGGGTCGACCGGACCAGCGTGATTGCTCCGCTCAAGGGCACCATCAAGAAACTCAAGATCAACACCCTGGGCGGCGTGGTTCAGCCCGGCATGGATTTGATGGAGATTGTGCCGTTGGAGGATACCTTGCTGGTAGAAGCCAAGGTGTCACCGAAAGATATCGCCTTCCTGCGACCGGGGCTGGACGCCATCGTCAAAATTACTGCCTACGACTTTACAATCTATGGAGGATTGCATGGCAAGGTTGAACAGATAAGTGCGGATTCGATCCAGGATGAGGAGGGGAACTCCTTTTATCTGGTTCGGGTTCGAACAGAGAAGAGTTACTTGGGCGATGAGCTTAACGCACTTCCCATCATCCCCGGTATGTTAGCCAGTGCTGATATCATTACTGGTAAAAAAAGTGTCCTAGACTATTTGCTTAAGCCGATTTTACGGGCAAAGCAGTCGGCACTGAGAGAACGATAAGCCAACAATCTAAAAACAAAACATGACTGGAGATAACATGAAAAAAACGATTGTTGCCATGCTGGTCAGTGGCTGCATCCTGATCCCGAGTTTGGGTCAGGCCCAGACTCTGGAAGAGTCGGTGGCACAGACACTTGCTACGCATCCCAAGATAAAGGAAGCGTTTGATCTGTATCAGGCACGACTCTATCAGCATGATGGAGCCAAGGGTGGCTATTATCCTACGATCGATCTGCGTGGCGGCGTAGGTTATGAAAAAACTGACAGCCCTTCAACGCGTCGTGATCCAACTAGTGATGATTCGTTGACTCGTAAAGAGGCTGGACTCAGTCTGCGGCAAATGTTGTTTGATGGCTTTGATGTCAGCAACAATGTCTCCAGAACCGAAGCTGAAGCCAATGCCCAGCGTCTGGCGATGATCTCCGAAGCAGAAAACACCGCGCTGCGGGTGGCTGAGGTCTACCTCAATATGCTGCGTCAGCAGGAGATTTTGGAACTCTCCAAACAAAACCTGGAAACCCACGAACAGATCCGCAGCGACATCAGCAAGCGGACTGATTCAGGGCTTGGTTCTACTGCGGATCAGACCCAGATTGAAGGTCGTGTTGCCCGAGCCTATTCAAATCAGGCTGCTGCTGAAAACAACTATCGCGATGCAGAGAGTGAATTTATTCGTGTCGTGAACGAGGTACCCAAAGATCTGGTGCAGCCGGTTCCCAATACCGAGCTTATCCCGACCAGCCTCGATAGTGCGCTGAAAACGGCGACCGAAGTCCACCCCACCCTGCTCTCTTCCTTGCAGGATATCGAAGCGGCCAAGTATCAGCATGAAGGTGCCAAATCCGGTTTCTATCCCAATGTGACATTCGAGGTCGATCAGAACTGGAATGAGGATATCGATGCTGTTCCTGGCCGTAATGATGACCTGACCGCCATGGTGCGGATGCGTTACAACCTGTTCCGTGGCGGTTCTGATGTGGCAGAGAGCAATGCAACATCGGCGCTCTACTCTCAGGCGAAAGACATTCATTTGAATGCGTTCCGCCAAGTGGAGGAAGGCACTCGTCTGGCCTGGAACGCGAAAGAGTCGCTGGCCAAGCAAAAGACCTTCCTGAAAGAGCATGTTGACGCCAGCTATGACACCGTACAGGCGTACAAGAAGCAGTTTGGGTTGGGTCAACGGACATTGCTGGACGTATTGAACACCGAGAACGAACTGTTCGAGGCGCGTCGCAGCTATATCACTGCCGAGTATGATGCACTGCTGGCGGACTATCGCATTCTCAACGCGACAGGTAGCCTGCTCAATGCATTTAGCGTCAAACAACCCGCTGAATGGCAGGCCAGGCAATAACCGTTTGCCCATGAGCCCGCTGGGATCATGAACGCCAACATGGTGACTGCTGCTGGCAGTCACCATGTTTGGCTAAAGCAGATGGTTGCACGGGCTTTGAGGAGTGCAGCAGCAATAATGCAGCAGGAATATGACGTGACACTCCAGCGCGGAACCGGCGGCAGATGGGGTTATCTTCTTAATGAATGGAGATACCGATCCTTACGCGCTCTGCGCCACTCCTTATGGATCCTGCTGTTACCCTTCTCACTTCTGCTCTGTGCCAGTCAGCCTCTGCCACAGGAAGATCTCAACTTGATCAAACGGGCGGAGCAGACCTATGGCGCCAGAGCCGGCAAGCGTGTAACCAGTTGGCGTATGCTGGTCATGGAGACGAAGGGCAGGGCCCTGAGCGAAGAAAAAAAGCTTGAGCGGGTAAATAATTTTTTCAATCGGATGCGTTTTATTGACGATATCAAGTTGTGGCGCAAAAAGGATTATTGGGCAACCCCGCTAGAATTTTTGGGAGCCGCTGGGGGAGACTGTGAAGATTTCAGTATCGCCAAATACTCTACGCTGCTCGAGCTTGGGATCCCGGATGATAAAATGCGGATGGTGTACGTCAAGGCTCTTGATTACAACCAGTTTCACATGGTGGTGGCATATTATGAGACACCCTCTTCCGTTCCGGTTATTTTGGATAATTTGATAGGCTCGATTCGCCCAGCCACACAGCGGCGTGATCTGGTGCCTATTTACAGTTTTAACGGTAGTCACTTGTGGTTGATGAAGGCACGAGGCCAAGGGGAACTGGCTGGTCAATCATCCCGCTGGGATTATGGAATGATTTACGCAATCGCATGACCTCGGGGCGATTGGCTCGGCCAGTGGTGAATTTGGATGATTAACCTATGACGCTCTATCGACAGTTATTAGCCACCATGCTGCTGCTGTTTGGATTGTTATTTGCGGCCACATACTGGGTGCAATTCAATTCAACCCGCACTTATCTGGCGCAGCAACAGGAAACAACGGTCATCAATACGGCAACCTCGCTGGGGCTTGCGCTCACCCCCTATCTGGAAAACGGTGACAAGGTCGGTGCCGAGTCGGTGATCCAGGCCATTTTTGATGGTGGCTATTATCGACTGGTTCGCCTTGATCTGCTGGCATCAAAGGATGTCATCGAGCAGGAAAATACCAACAATATTCAGGGGGTACCGCGGTGGTTTGTAAATTTGGGACTGTTTCCTGAGGTATCCAACGAGTCAATTCTGACGTCTGGCTGGTTGCAGCTTGGAAAATTAAAAGTAGTGGGTCACCCCGGCCAGGCTTATTACGAGCTGTGGCGGGGGATGAGCGAGCTGGCGAGCTGGTTTCTGGTCGGCTTTTTGATCACCACAATTTTGTTGATGAGAGCACTCAACTACTTGCTCAAGCCACTCAAACAGATCTGTGATCAAGCCGTCGAGATTGAGCTGCACCATTTCGGTCATACGATCCCGGAGCCTAAAACCCATGAATTGAAGCAGGTCGTTCAGGCGATCAACACCCTCTCAAGCAAGTTGGCGTTGCAGTTCAAAGAGCAAGCCGATGAGGCCGAGAAATTGCGTGAGCGGGTTTATGTCGATGCCGTGTCAGGGCTTGGCAACCGAGCCTATTTTGTGGGTCAGGTAAACGCATGGATAGCGGAGGCTGGCCAAGGTGGCGTCATGTTGGTTGCGGTCGACATGCTGGATGATATCTATCGCGATGAAGGCTTTGCTGCCCGTGACAACATGGTCAAATCGATAGCTCAGGCTTTGAAAGAGCAATTAAAAGGGTGGGATGGCGCAGCCTTGGCACGGATCTCCGCGACGGAATATGCGCTGCTCTGTCCAACTGACGATCTGACTCAGCTAAAAGAGCTGGCTGAAGTGATTAATAGCCGCATTGCCGATCTGGTGGTGAATCCAATGGGCGAAGGGGATGCGCTCTCCGTCATCGGTATTGCCGGTCGTGATGGCAATGATGATCTCTCTGCCTTGTTGACCAAAGCCGATAATGCGCTTGGCAAGGCGCGCAATGAACGCCGTGGTGCTGTGGTGATGGAAGGGGGTACCGAGCAAGGTTTGATGGGGCGTTTGGCCTGGCGAGATCTGGTACAAGATGCAATTTCACGACAACTTTGGCGCTTCAAAGCACAACCAGCTTGCCGGTTTGATAATGGAGCAAGGTTGCATGCCGAGCTGTTTGCTTCTATCTCTCGGGATGGCACTGATTATTTTGCCGGTCAGTTCTTGCCCGCGATTGAACAGTTCAAATTGGGTGGCGAGTTTGACCAGGCGGTGCTTGATGCTTGCGTTCCATTACTGCAAAAACAGTCTGATCTGGTTCTGGCGATCAACATCACTGCTGGCTCGCTCTGCTCGGATGAGTTTTTAACCTGGTTGACGCGCTATCTGATCGAGCATGTTGAGTTGAAAGAGCGGTTGTTATTTGAAATACCTGAAGCTGCCATCATGAAACATAAAGACAACGTGGCTGCGTTGGTGGGCACCTTGCAAGCTCATGGCTTCCAGTGGGGGGTTGACCACTATGGTCGTCACTTCCAGTCTCTGGGCTATCTGGAGGAGTTGTCGCCGGCTTATGTCAAGGTTGATCACGGTTATACCAGTCAGGTCATGGAGCCGGGGGCTGACACCTCATTCCTGGCTGCAGTGTGTCGCGCCGCACACAATGCCGGTGTGACCACCATTGCGACCCGTGTCGAGGATCAACATCAAGTGGAACTGCTTTCCAAGTTGCATATCGATGGTTACCAGGGATTTGTTCATCCTGCCTTCCCATTGTCTTGAACTAAATGCTGGAAATGGCCCCGATAGGGGCCTTTTTTATACCAGTCACTTCTCTTTTCGCCATTTTTCTATAACCAACTCAAGGTCGGCCTTGAATGGAGCTGTGTCTAGGGTTCTGATTTGTATTAAGAAATTCCAACTCTTCGATTTTTTTCCGTCCATTTGTTGAATTCCTCTCGAACGTACGCTTTTTTGCAACGGAACAGCGCGCTATCTCCTTCTACGGTGTAGACATCAAGATCTGTCACCTTGGAGCAATGGATATGCGTACCCAAATCATCGACAAGTCCGTGGTTGTCTCAGCTATAGAAGGCAATGTGGAGATTGTGCTGGCTGATGGAAGCAGCCGCCCTCTGCAAAAAGGGGAAATTCTCCAACCCGGAGCAAAATTGGCCATAGCTGATGACGCCAAGCTGGCTCTTTCCCCTTATGACGATACTCCTGCATCGGATGTACCGGCAGGTTCCGAGTCCGCTGAACCTGCTCAACCGCAAGTGGCGGCCAGCCAGGAAGGCGCACCTTCAGATATTGCCGCATTGCAAGAATAGATTCTGCAGGGTGTTGACCCGACTCAAAACTTTGAGGCTTCTGCTGCTGGTGGGGCACCAGCGGCCGGTGGTGGTGGCGGTATTGGTGGGGTTGCGGGGGCCAGTGGTAATGGTGGTTTCGTAACAATTGATCGAACAGGCGATGCCACGATAGCGGCTGCAGGGTTTGATACCACCTATCAGTCCGAGCCGTTTATCAACACTGAACAAGCAGCTGAACCGCTGCTTGAGCCAGAGCCGCTGGAGAATATCCTGCTAGATGAAAGCGAGGTCATTTCGCTTGATGAAGATAGCTCTACAAGCGGTAATCTACTGGCAAACAGTTCCAACCCCGATGGTCCGCAGGCTGCCTCTATCATCAGTTACAGCTGGGGGAGCAACATAGACGTACCTGCTGGCGTGTCGTCGACTCTGACAGGAATTGGCACGCTGATCATCAATAGTGATGGTTCTTTCACCTTTACCCCGGCTCCTGATTATTCCGGAGCCGTACCTACCGTGAGTTATGTGGTTACCGATGGCACTGATATCGTCACGTCAACCTTGACGCTGATAGTGACTCCACAAGGTGACATCGATTTCAACGCTGAGGCCCTGAATGCGGGTGCGACCGAAACGGATGGCACGGTACAGGTGCTGCTGAGCAACACCGTGAGTATCAGTGATGGCGATGGTTCAGAGACCTGGACCAGCCTGGTATACACCTTCGACAACCTGCCGGCGGGGACCGAGGCGGTGGGTGGCAATCTGGTGGGTAACGAGCTGACAGTAACGGCTGTCAACGGGGTATTGCCGGCGTTCGGGCTGGTATTCCCGGCGGATTATTCGACTGCAGGCGTGGCGGGCAGTACCAGCAACAGTGGCGCTCCCATCAGCTACACAGTTGTGGCGACCACCAATGAAGGCACGGCCAACAGCAGTGGCACGGTCACTATCGGAGTGGAAGGGGATATCAGTGTCAGCGCCACCAACTTGGTGCTAGCAGAAACGGATGCACCGGTGGCGGTATCGCTGGCGGCGCAGCTGAGCGTGAGTGCGAGCGACGCGGACAAGTCGGAAGAGGTGACGAGCGTAACGGTGACCCTGAGCGGTGTGCCGGCAGGTGCGTTGATGGGGGCAGGCTGGGTGGCTGGCGCGGTGGCGGGTAGCTACAGCTGGAGCGGTGCGAGCACAGCGGGAGTGCCGGGCTTTAGCTTGCCGGCGGACTGGAGCGGGGTCGTGAGTGGCAACGTGGCGGGGACCACGGACGAGGGCGGGGCAGACAACAAGCCCTTCACCGTAACTATCAATGCCGGCCATGACATCGACTTCAACGTCGAGGCGCTGAATGCGGGTGCGACCGAAACGGATGGCACGGTACAGGTGCTGCTGACCAACACAGTGAGTATCAGCGATGGCGACGGGTCAGAGACCTGGACCAGCCTGGTGTATACCTTCAACAATTTGCCTGCGAATACCACTGCAGTGGGTGGCACCCTGGTGGGTAACGTCCTGACAGTGAACGTGGTGGCGGGGGCATTGCCGCCGGCGTTCGGGCTGGTGTTCCCTGCAGACTATTCGACCGCAGGCGTGGCGGGCAGTACCAGCAATAGTGGCGCGCCTATCAGCTACACAGTTGTGGCGACCACCAACGAAGGTAGCGCGAGCAGCAGTGGCAGCATCACCATCAATGTGGAAGGGGATATCAGTGTCAGCGCGACTGACCTGGTGGAAGCTGAAATAGACGACCCGATAGTGGTATCGCTGGCGGCGCAGCTGGGTGTTACTGCGACCGACGCGGATGGTTCGGAGCAGGTGACCGGCGTGACGGTGACCCTGAGCGGTGTCCCGGCAGGTGCGTTGATGGGGGCAGGCTGGGTGGCTGGCGCGGTGGCGGGCAGCTACAGCTGGAGCGGTGCGAGCACAGCGGGAGTGCCGGGCTTTAGCTTGCCGGCGGACTGGAGCGGGGTCGTGAATGGCAATGTGGCGGGGACCACGGACGAGGGCGGGGCAGACAACAAGCCCTTCACCGTGACCGTCACTGCAACTAACGATGCTCCCATGCTGACTGTCTCGGATCTGCGCATATCCGAGGAGGGATTGCCGAGATCCAATCCAGACAATTCACCCAATCCCGGCGATATTACCGACAGCACCTCGACCAATGCGACGGCAAATGTGACAGATATAGACAGCAATACCTTTACGTTCACTCTTTCTGCTCCATCTGGCCTGAGCTCTGGAGGTTTACCAGTTGTGTGGAGTGGTATGGGGTCTGCGACACTGGTGGGGTCAGCGGGAGGGCTCCCTGTCATACAAGTATCTGTAGATCCGGTTGGAAAATATACCGTCACCTTGCTGGGGCCCATCGATCATGAATTTGGAGACAATAAGGAAGGACTGAAGACATTTACCTTCAACATGTCAGCCAGTGATGGTGACTTGAGTGATACCAAGCAGGTCAGTGTTGTTATTGAAGACGATATGCCCGTGATCACAGGCATCGAAAGTCTGGAAGTGATGAATGTTGCCGACATTACCACCGGTGGATTGTTTGGCGTCTCTTTTGGTGCTGATGGCCCTCTGGGTACTGGTGGACTGAAACTGACTGGATGGCCTGATTTGGCAGGGATCACCGAAACATTGTCGACTGATGGCAAGACTCTGGTAGCAACCATTGATGGTAGTGGGCAGCCACCTAAAGTGTTCTATACATTGACACTCAGTGACGACAATACTTACAGCTTTGAACTGGTTACTCCCCAGCCAACCCAGACTTTCTCGATCGGAGCACAGTTCGGTGCTGGCGGGCCTGTTGAGACGATCGGAGTTACTGCTGGCAGTATTGGTGTCCTGTTCGATGGTCTGCTGTTCAATGGCAGCGTCAATAATCCTCAGGATCTGCCGGGGAGTGATGCAGATAATCTCAACCCGAACAACAATGGTTTCGGGATTAAGAACGGCAACCTGGACAATAACGAAGGGTTTAAGGTATCCACGACGACAGCCGTTGATGGGCTCTCTTTCAACGTCTACGGGGTTGGCAACACCAATACCAGCACCATACAGTGGGTGGCTTATGCTGCCGATGGCGTGACCGTCGTCGATTCCGGAGAGCTTGTTCTGTCAGGACTCAAAGGGTCGATGCAGTTGGCCAGCATAGAACCCGATGGGGAGTTCAGCCAGCTTTATGTCCGCTTTGTGCTGAATGGCAATGACTCAGTGAGGATCGAGAATTTCGGAGTGATCGACAAGATCACGCCTCCTGATATTGACCTTGATTTCAGTGCTACCTTGACTGATGCCGATGGAGATAAAGCCAGCGCCAACTTTACTGTATCGGTCAAGAGCAATGAGCCTCCCGTCGCGTCCAATATTCTGGTTGTGGGCAGCAACACCTCGGATACCCCCGACACTACCGGGACCCCCGGCACGGATGATGATCACAAGGTGCCCAACTCCAACGGTAGTCTGGATGGTCTGGTTGCAGGCGGTGCTGGTCACGATATTGTGGTGGGGGACATCGGAGGCACCAGTACCAATTTCATCCCGGGTAAGAATTACAATATTGCCCTGGTGGTCGATGTGTCTGGCAGTATGGCTGGATCACGACTGAATATGCTCAAGGCCTCCCTGACCCATTTGGTCAACCAGTTGAAAGATCATGATGGTGAGATCAATGTCACCTTGATTGGTTTTGCGGCGAATGCCAGCGAGAGTGTGACAATAGTAGGGCTTGGTGCCAGTAATGTGAGCAACCTGACCAATGCCATTGATGCACTGGTTGCCAATGGTGGCACCAACTATGAAGCCGCGTTCAATCAGGCCGTGCAGTGGTTCAATGATGGTAGCAAGGCTGCTCCCGGTTACCAGAACCTGACATTCTTTGTCACGGATGGTAACCCGACTTACTACCTCAATGACAGCAATCAGGTCGCCGGACCAGGCAACAGCACCACATTTGAGGTGATCAAGGAGTCGGTGGATGCTTTTGTTTCACTCAGTGCCATCAGTCAGGTCAATGCAATCGGGGTGACCAATGATGTTAACAAGGATTTGTTGAAGTTCTTTGATAACACGACTGAAACGGCAGATCAGTTTTACTCGGCAGGCAGCTTCCTTGACTTGGCCACCTTTGGTAGTGGTAGCGGCATAAATGCCGCCTCGGGATGGGTGCTCAGTGGTGATGCTCAGGGATCGCATACTGTTACGAATGGAAGCTTGCGGATCCGGGATGATCGAACCGGTTCTGATTCTGACAGGACAATATTGGCGCTCGCCGTGGCCAATGCCATCCAGGTTTCTGCGGCACAAGCCGGAGCAAGTCTGCAGTTCCAGTATGCCTTGAATGGTGTTAATAGCAGCGACAGCTTCACCTGGAAGTTGGTGAAACTCGAGGGTGGTTTCTGGGATATGCTCAATCCAGTGCAAACGGGCACCATTACTGGCGTTAGTTCGTCTGTTTTGACGGCTTACAGCACTATCACAACCGATGGACTGCCTGTCGGGCAATACGGGTTTGTGTTCGAACTGCTCGACAGCTCCAATGACCGGAATGCTGAGGTACGGATAGACAATATCCGGATCGAGCAGGGTTTCAATGCTCCGATCGGCGATGCCCAGATTGTGACCAGTGCCGAGCAGTTGACGGCAGCCCTGACCGAGGGGGATCAGATTACCGTGTTGCTGGGGGCCGGCAATGACGTGGCCGATGGTGGTGTTGGCAATGACATCCTGTTTGGCGATGTACTCAATACCGATACGCTGGCCAGCGAGTTGGGACTGGATCTGCCCCAAGGTTCTGGTTGGCTGGTATTTGAAACGCTGGAGTCCAGTCATGGGTGGACACGTGAACAGACGGTGGATTACATCCGGACCCATATTACTGAGCTGAGTGGGGAGAGTAGCCGCAGTGGTGGTAATGACACCCTATATGGTGGCAGTGGCAACGATATCCTTTTTGGCCAGGAAGGGAACGACACCCTTGTTGGAGGTGTCGGTGATGATTATCTGGATGGTGGTTCTGGTAGCGATATACTCACGGGCGACCTTGGTAAGGACATTCTGATCGGCGGCCTTGGCAGCGATACCATGACCGGTGGTGGGGAGAGTGACAGCTTCAAGTGGCTGGCGGGGGATGCGGACGGCAGTATCGATACCATTACTGATTTCACTTTAGGTGATACCAACAATGGTGGAGATGTACTGGATCTCTCGGATCTGCTGGTCGGCGTACCTGCAGTGGGGAACAACGAGGATCTGGCAGCCGTGCTGGACAACTATCTGCAGTTCAACACGACGACCAAGACGTTGACGATAGATCCTGCCGGGGCCGGTGGGAGCCCGGAACTGACCATCCAGTTCCAGAATTCACTCGACCTCGCCTCACTGGGCTCCAATCAGGAGATCATCAAGCACTTGCTGGATGACGGTAACTTGAAGGTTGATCCGTAACCCTGTCTTGGGGCCGGGCTTGCCTGGCCCCTGTTTTTTCCTCAAGGGGATGGATAAGATAGCGGCAGTAGAGGAGAGGGGTAATCATGCAGTCATTCAACTGGGTCGACATTGATGGCATCCGTTATAGCTGGGATGGGCAGGGGAACATTACCTGCGCAGGCCAGTTTGGCTATCAGGCCTCGATCGCGGGGGATCGGCTGGATGGGATGGAGATTGAGAATGAGGCCGGTGATGTAGCGGGCTCGCTCTATGTTGACTTCGCTACGGCCTCTATCACTTATGTGCCGGTCATGGATACCGAGTCTGCCCATAACATGATTCTGGTTGGCCATCATCAGGGGCAGCAGGAGTATCCGCTGGCCAGTTTTCACTCTCCGTTGTTGCAAGATTTGCTAGGGCCATCTGATACCATCCCTTGGTCTGCGATGGAGGAGGATAGTGGTGGCACCAATATCGGACAGGCGGTGCAAGGACACGTTCTGTCGTGGGACTCTTTCCATTTCGATGATGAGGTGTTGGTCTGTGGCGCGGCTCCTGCGCTGGATATGGCAAACCAGAGCCAGGATCCCGGCAGCATGGTCACCATTAGTCTCGATCTGACCAATCAGATACTGGATCAGATCCCCCCCTTGCACGATATATAAATCCCGTAGCTGCACGGGCATAATGGCCTCAATCTTTCCGATTGAGGTTTTTTCTATGTGGCGTCCCCTTCTTACTCTTTCCGCTCTGGTTGTCAGTGCTCCGCTGCTGGCGATTGAAGTGCCGCAAGCGCCCCATCTGGTGGTGAGCGGTTATGCCGAGCAGAAGACCGAACCCGATATGCTCACCCTCAATGTGGCGGTGAGTGCACTGGATAAGCAGGGCCTCAAGGCCAAGCAGCAGGTCGATACCAAGGTCGCAGCCTTTTTCAGCCAACTGGAAGGGCTGGGAATAAAGCGCAGCGATGTTGAGGCTGGCAACCTGATGGTCTCTCCGGAATATCAGTATGGCGAGAACAAGAAGCCGGTATTGCTGGGATACCGTGCCCAGCGGCAATTGGCGGTCAAACTCTATCAACTGGATAAATTGAGCCCCCTGATGGATACCGCCCTCAAAGCCGGGCTGGAGTCTGTATCCCAGATTGAGTACGGGTTGAAGTCGCCGCAGGTCATCAAGGAGCAGGCCCGTTTGAAAGCAGTTGAGGATGCCAAAACCAAGGCTGAATCTCTGGCCAAGGCGTTCGGTATGAAGCTTGGCAAGGTCTACAGTGTGGAGTACCGCAATGCTTCGCCCATTACCGCCTACAGCCGCAACCTGAAGGTGGTGCAGGCCATGGCGATGGCTGCTCCCGCGCCGGATATGGCGGACAACAGCTATCAACAACAACAGATCACGGTAAGTGATAATATCGAGGCTGTTTTCTTGCTGGAGTGATGCCCGTCGTTTAAGTCCAGTCATGAACAACCCCGCCATTTGCTGCGGGGTTTTTATTGCGCATCGATGCAGATATAAAAAAGCCGACGCTCGTGTTTACTTAATCGAGTGTCGGCTTTTTGTTGAGCTGGGTTTATCAGGCGGTCACAGCATCAGCTTTGGTCGCTTCCGGCGCCGGGTTGCGGATGAGGTAATCAAACGCACCCAGTGCGGCGGTGGCGCCAGCACCCATGGAGATGATGATCTGCTTGAACGGTACCGTGGTGGCATCCCCTGCGGCGTAGACGCCGGGCAGGGAGGTCGCCCCTTTGGTATCGATCTCGATCTCGCCAAAGCGGGTCAGGGCAATCTCGCTCCCTTTCAGGAACTCGGTGTTCGGTACCAGGCCGATCTGGACGAAGATACCAGCCACCGCCAGGTGTTTGATCTCACCGGTGGTGCGATCTTCGTAGTCCATACCGACCACCTTGCTGCCATCACCGATCACTTCGGTGGTGCGAGCGCTCATGATGATGTCGATATTGCCCATGGAGCGAGCCTTCTTCTGCAGCACTTCATCGGCTCGCAGGGTGTCGGCGAACTCCACCACAGTCACATGCTCGACGATGCCAGCCAAGTCGATCGCTGCCTCGATGCCGGAGTTACCGCCACCGATCACCGCCACTCGCTTGCCCTTGAAGAAGGGGCCATCGCAGTGCGGGCAGTAGGCCACGCCCTTGGTGCGGTACTCGAGCTCGCCCGGCACGTTCAGGTCGCGCCAGCGGGCACCGGTCGCCAGGATCACGGCACGGCTCTTCAAGGTGGCGCCAGAGGCGAGATCCACGTTCACATACCCATCTTTACTGATGGCGGCGGCACGCTGCTCGGTGATCACTTCCACGCCGTACTGTTTGACGTGCTGCTCCAGGCTGGCGGCCAGCTTGGGGCCTTCGGTGTAGGGCACGGAGATAAAGTTCTCGATGCCGACGGTGTCCATCACCTGACCACCGAAACGTTCGGCAACGATGGCGGTGCGAATGCCTTTACGAGCGGCATAGATGGCCGCTGCGGCCCCAGCCGGGCCACCGCCTACCACCAGTACGTCGTAGGGAGCTTTCTCATTCAGCTCGGCGGCCTTGCGCTCGGCGGCACCGGTGTCGAGTTTGGCGACGATCTCTTCGAGCGAGATACGGCCCTGGCTGAACGGTTGGCCGTTCAGGTAGACATTCGGTACCGCCATGATTTGACGCTCGGCAACTTCTTCCTGGAACAGGGCGCCGTCGATCATGGTGTGAGTGATGCCGGGGTTCAGGGTCGCCATCAGGTTGAGAGCCTGTACTACGTCCGGACAGTTGTGGCAGGAGAGGGAGATATAGGTCTCGAAGTGGAACTCACCCTTGAGATTGCGGATCTGCTCCTGCACAGCCGCATCGGCCTTGGAGGGGTGGCCGCCGCTTTGCAGCAGGGCGAGCACCAGAGAGGTAAATTCATGACCCATGGGGATGCCGGCAAAGTGAACGCGCGGGGCTTGGCCCTGCGGCGCGACACTCATGGAAGGCTTGCGAGCGGCAGTGCCAGAGGTCTGGGTGATCTTGGGGGACATCTCGGCGATCTCGCTGGCCAGTGCCAGCAGCTCTGCAGATTTGTCGCTGTCGTTGCCGGACACGCTGATCTCGATGGGATTGACGATGTACTGCAGATAGGTGTTCAGCTGTTGTTTGAGGTTGGTATCCAACATCTTCGAATTCCTTCTTGTGATTGCGGGTCGGCGTGAGATGTAAGCCGTAAAGCAGACCGGCGCCTTTGCTTGGGGCCGGAAACAAAACCGGCCCTTATGCGGGCCGGTCTTGGAAGCGGGAGGCTTAGATCTTGCCTACCAGGTCCAGGGACGGGGCCAGAGTGGCTTCGCCTTCTTTCCATTTAGCCGGGCACACTTCACCCGGGTGGGAAGCAACGTACTGGGCCGCTTTGACTTTGCGCAGCAGTTCCAGTGCGTCACGGCCGATGCCGCCAGCGTTGATCTCGACGATCTGGATGATGCCCTGCGGGTCAATCACGAAGGTACCGCGGTCAGCCAGACCAGCTTCTTCGATCATCACGCCGAAGTTGCGGGTGATGGTACCAGTCGGGTCACCAATCATCGGGTACTGGATCTTCTGAATGGTGTCAGAAGTGTCGTGCCATGCTTTGTGAGTGAAGTGGGTATCGGTAGAGACAGAGTAGATCTCGACGCCCAGCTTCTGGAATTCAGCGTAGTTGTCAGCCAGGTCGCCCAGCTCGGTCGGGCAAACGAAGGTGAAGTCAGCCGGGTAGAAGAAGACCACGGACCACTTGCCTTTCAGGTCAGCGTCAGACACCTGAACGAATTTGCCATTGTGGTAGGCGGTAGCATTGAACGGCTTGATTTCAGTGTTGATGTAGGTAGACATGTAATTGCTCCTTGGTGATGTACATATGCCGGTCTGGTGTTGAAGAGTCTTGCCAGACGAGGCGCTTAACTTTCGATGGATTCATCATAGGGGCTTCCGCTAATCGATAAAAGCCGCAATTTTGAATCGCTTAAATCTACTTATTAGATAGCTCACTATGGCTGTACCTAACATGAATATCTCTGGCCTACTGAGATAACTCCTTGTCGTGGTTCAATATCTGTGCGCTACATCGCCTTTTCAAGGCATAAGAAGGGGTGTGCAGAGCCACGATGACGCGATGAGATAAACGGTGGTGCAAACAGGTGGCGAGGAGGTTGAGACCGTTCCTCGCAGCGATGGGGGATGTGCTGACAAGGGGGAGAGCAGAAAACGCGGATAAAAAAATCCCGGCGCTATCGCAACGACAGGGCCGGGTCATCAAACAAGGAATGGCTATATAAACAAATGCTTTACAGCAAAGACTAACTACGGGGTGTGCAAACTTGCAGACATATGAGAGGAAGATAATGGGTGCACAATCCCTCGTCTCCCCCTCGGCAACTATTGCATGAGAGGGATGATAGTGTGACGCAGATCACAAGGCAAGCATTTGGTGTAATTTTTCAATCAAAATGAAAGTGTTTCATCATTTCAGCTTGTTTTGACGGCTGAAAACGCTTTTATTGTAATTTAATTACAGCTAAATCTGTCAAAAGTCGGTAGGTGGTTCCTGCTCTTCCATCAATTCCAGCAGGTTGATGGCCACGGAAATAAAGTCCGACTCGGTGACAATGCCGATCAGCTTGCGTCCTTTGAGTACCGGCAGGCAGCCATATCTGTGGCGCTGCAGGTAGAGTGCTGCCTCCTTGATGCCGGCGTGAGGATCTACGCTCGCCACTTGCCGTGTCATGATCTCGTCGAGTTGCACGCTGTCGGTAAATTCTGCTTCCCGCTCCGGGCTGATGAGCAGCAGCTTGGATTCCCGGGTGGCCAGGATATCGGTGAGGGTTACCAACCCCAGCAGGTGATGCTGCTCGTCGACGATGGGAATGTGGCGGATCCGCTCCTGCTGCATCAGGTCCATCGCCTGTTTGACACTGTTTGACGGACCCAGAGTGAAGGGATGTTCGGTCATGATTTCGGATAGGGTCATCATGGTGGGCCTCCTTGTGTATCTGCTTTCACCCTAGCCCAGCCCCAACTGGCAAAACATGATCAGGGTCAATACAGAACATTAAAGAATCATTAACCGGAGGTGTGTCTCAATATTGCTCGCTACCCCTTGTCTCTCTTGGGTTTTTGGTCTTTTGGGTTGCCTTGGAAGATGGGGATAACTAGACTAGCCGCCGATTCCCCCCGAGGTGAAAGATGCAAGTATCCGATTTTCATTTTGATCTGCCAGACGAGCTGATTGCCCGCTATCCGATGGCAGAGCGTACCGCCAGCCGCCTGTTGCAGCTCGATGGTCAGACTGGCGCCCTGCGCCACGGTCAATTTGTGGATGTGCTGGATCAGCTCAATCCGGGTGACCTGCTGGTATTCAATAACACCCGTGTCATTCCGGCGCGCATGTTTGGCCAGAAGGCCAGCGGCGGCAAGCTGGAGGTACTGGTCGAGCGCATTCTGGACGAGCACAGCGTGCTGGCCCATGTCCGTGCCTCCAAGGCGCCCAAGCCCGGCACCCGGATGATCATGGATGGTGGCGTTGAAGCCGAGATGCGCGCCCGCCACGACGCTCTGTTCGAGATCCACTTCCTCGACCCGCGTCCGGTGCTGGAAATTTTGGAGGCCATCGGCCACATGCCGCTGCCCCCCTATATCGACCGTCCCGACGAGGATGCCGACAAGGAGCGCTACCAGACCGTTTACAATCAAAAGCCGGGCGCCGTCGCCGCGCCGACCGCCGGCCTGCACTTTGATGAGCCGCTGCTTGAGAAAATTCGGGCCAAAGGGGTTGAAACGGCCTTCGTCACCCTGCATGTAGGGGCGGGGACCTTCCAGCCGGTGCGGGTTGAGAAGATTGAAGATCACCACATGCACTCCGAGTATGCGGAAGTGCCGCAAGAGGTGGTAGATGCCATCGCGGCCACCCGTGCCCGTGGTGGTCGGGTGATTGCCGTTGGCACCACCTCGGTCCGTTCGCTGGAGAGCGCGGCCAAGGTCACCCTGGCGCAGGGCAAACCGCTGGCGCCCTTCTTTAGTGACACCGATATCTTCATCTTCCCTGGTTACAAGTTCCAGATTGTCGATGCCATGGTCACCAACTTCCATCTGCCGGAGTCGACCCTGATCATGCTGGTCAGCGCCTTTGCCGGTTATGACAACGTGATGGCGGCCTATCAGGCAGCCGTGGCCGGGCAGTACCGTTTCTTCAGCTACGGGGACGCCATGTTCGTCACCCGTCGCCAGGTTGAAGCATAAGCTTCAGCTTATTTACCGGGCCGTGCGCGGCCCTCCTATTGTCAGACTGTTTATCTGACGCAGCCGAGGTAGCAATGAAATTTGAACTGAAAACCACCGACGGCCGTGCCCGTCGCGGTCAACTGGTCTTCGAACGTGGTGTGGTACAAACACCGGCCTTTATGCCGGTCGGGACTTACGGCACCGTCAAGGGGATGACCCCGGAAGAAGTGCGTGAAACCGGCGCCGAGATCCTGCTGGGTAACACCTTCCACCTCTGGCTACGTCCGGGTCAGGAAGTGATGCGTGCCCACGGCGATCTGCATGACTTCATGAACTGGCAGGGCCCGATCCTGACCGACTCCGGTGGTTTCCAGGTGTTCAGCCTGGGACATATTCGCAAGATCACCGAAGCGGGCGTCCACTTCCGTCACCCCATCAATGGCGAGAAGATCTTCCTCGACCCCGAGAAGTCCATGGAGATCCAGTACGATCTGGGCTCCGACATCGTGATGATCTTCGACGAGTGCACCCCGTACCCGGCCACTTATGAAGAAGCGCGCAAGTCCATGGAGATGTCCCTGCGCTGGGGCAAGCGTTCCCGCGACAAGTTTGATGCGCTGGGCAACAAGAATGCCCTGTTCGGCATCATTCAGGGCTCGGTCTACGAAGATCTGCGGGATGTCTCCCTCAAGGGGCTGCTGGAGATCGGTTTCGACGGTTATGCGGTCGGTGGTCTGGCCGTGGGCGAACCCAAAGAGGACATGCACCGCATCCTCGAGCACGTCTGCCCGAAAATTCCGGCTGACAAGCCGCGCTACCTGATGGGTGTCGGCAAGCCGGAAGATCTGGTGGAAGGGGTGCGCCGTGGTATCGACATGTTCGACTGCGTCATGCCGACCCGCAACGCCCGCAACGGCCACCTGTTCACCACCGATGGCGTGGTGAAGATCCGCAATGCCCAGCACCGCAACGACACCAGCACCCTGGATGCCGAGTGCGATTGCTACACCTGCAAGAACTACAGCCGTAGCTACCTGCACCATCTGGACAAGTGCAACGAGATCCTCGGTGCCCGTCTGAATACGATTCATAACCTGCGTTACTACCAGCGTGTGATGCAGGGTTTGCGGGACGCGATCGAGCAGGGTAAATTAGACGACTTTGTAACAGAGTTTTACCGTCGGCAAGGGAAGCCTGTGCCTCCGTTAGCTGAAAATGACGTTAAATAACAACAACATATAATTTTGTTTTTTTAAATCTACATCAATAAGAGGTTGTTAAATGAGCATTATCTCCAAGGCGTATGCAGAAGGCGCAGCACCGGGTGCACAGGGTGGTGGTATGGAAATGATCATCATGCTGGCCGTATTCGGCCTGATCTTCTACTTCATGATCTATCGTCCCCAGGCCAAGCGTGCCAAGGATCATCGCAATCTGATGAGCTCCTTGTCCAAGGGTGATGAAGTGCTCACTTCCGGTGGCCTGGTTGGCAAAATTGCCAAAGTGGCTGCAGACAGCGATTACCTGGTGATCGCCCTGAACGACCAGACTCAAGTCACCATCAAAAAGGACTTCGTCTCTGCCGTTCTGCCCAAGGGTTCTATCCAGTCCCTTTAATCTCCCAAGGAGCACAGCGTGTTGAATCGCTATCCGCTGTGGAAATACCTGATGGTGATCCTGGTGATCGCCATCGGTTTTCTATATGCAGCCCCCAATCTTTACGGCGAAGATCCGGCTTTGCAGGTTTCTGCCAGCCGTGGTGCCGAAGTCAAGCTAGATACTCTTGATCTGGTTAAAGAGACCCTTGAAGCGGCCAAGATCCCGGTCAAACATGCTGCATTCGAGCACGGTTTTATCCTGATCCGTTTCAAGAACACCGAAGACCAGCTGAAGGCGCGCGATATCGTTGCCAACAAGCTGGGCGACAACTTCATTACCGCACTCAACCTGGCACCTTCCACTCCCGCCTGGCTCGAAGCCATCGGTGCGGCGCCTCTGAAGCTGGGTCTTGATCTGCGCGGTGGTGTGCACTTCCTGATGGAAGTGGACATGGCCGAAGCACTGACCAAGCAGCAAGAGCAGATGGTGCAGGATTTCCGCTCCGAGCTGCGCACCCAGAAGATCCGTTACTCCGGCGTACGCCGGGTCGGAGATCAGGTGCAGGTGATCTTCCGTGACGAAGCCGATCAGGAACGCGCCGTTTCTCATCTGCGTCGTCAGAACCCTGATTTGTCCTTCACTACCGAGCAGAAAGGGGATGAGTTCATCCTGCTGGCTGGTCTGAGCGAAGCCAAGATCAAGGAAGTGAAGAAGTACGCCCTCGAGCAGAACATCACCATCATCCGTAACCGGGTCAACGAACTGGGCGTGGCCGAGCCGCTGGTACAACAGCAAGGCGCCGAGCGCATTGTCGTTGAACTGCCCGGTATTCAGGATACCGCCCGTGCCAAGGAGATCCTCGGTGCGACCGCGACCCTGGAGTTCCACATGGTCGATGAGACTGCCGACATCCAGGCTGCGGCCGACGGCCGTGTCCCGCCCAGCTCCAAGGTCTATAACGATCGCAACGGTCGTCCCGTGGTGCTGCAAAAGCGGGTGATCCTGACCGGTGACCACATCGTGGGTGCCCAGTCCGGTTTCGACGAGTACAGCCGTCCCCAGGTCAACATCAAGCTGGATGGCCAGGGTGGCAACAAGATGGCCAACTTTACCAAGGACAACGTCGGTAAAGGGATGGCGACCGTCTTCATCGAGTACAAGCCGGTCGGTCAACCGGGTCCGGATGGCAAGCGCAAGTTCCGCAAGCAGGAGGAGGTGATCAACGTCGCCACCATCCAGTCGCGTCTTGGCAGCCAGTTCCGTATCACAGGTATCGACAACGCCAACGAAGCCCACAACCTGGCGCTGCTGCTGCGTGCCGGTGCCCTGATCGCCCCGATCCAGATCGTGGAAGAGCGCACCATTGGCCCGAGCCTGGGTCAACAGAACATCGACAGCGGTATGGAAGCCATCGGCTGGGCCATGCTGGTGATCGTGCTGTTCATGGGGATCTACTACCGCGCGTTCGGCTGGGTTGCCAACTTGGCGCTCTGTATGAACCTGGTGTTGATTGTCGGCATCATGTCGATGATTCCGGGGGCCACCATGACATTGCCGGGTATCGCCGGTATCGTCTTGACGCTGGGTATGGCGGTGGATGCCAACGTGCTGATCTACGAGCGTATTCGTGAAGAGATCCGCAACGGTCGGGGTGTTCAGCAAGCCATCCATCTGGGCTTTGATCGGGCATTCTCCACCATCGCCGACTCCAACGTGACCTCGCTGATCACCTGCGTGATCCTGTTCGGTATCGGCACCGGCGCCATCAAGGGCTTTGCCCTGACGCTGGGCATTGGTCTGACCGCCTCCATGTTTACTGCCATCACAGTTTCCCGTGCCATTATCAACCTGGCTTGGGGTGGACGGCGTATCGACAAGCTGCCCATCTGAGGATAGAGAGATGTTTCAGATTCTACATTTTGAAAAACCGATCCCGTTTATGCGCTATGCCAAGCCGGGTGTGGTTTTCTCTTCCGTGCTGATGGTGGTAGCCCTGTTCTTCCTGTTTGATCGGGGTCTGAACTGGGGTCTGGACTTTACCGGTGGTACCACCATCGAGGTGGGGTTCCAGCAGTCGGTGAGCCTGGACAAGATCCACGACGCTCTGGAAGAGCAGAAGATTGAAGGGGCAACCCTGCAACACTTTGGCTCCAGCCGTGACGTGCTGTTCCGCCTGACCCCGAAAGAGGGGGTCAAGGTAGAACAACAGGGTAACGAAGTGCTGGCGGCGGCCAAGCAGCTCGACGAGGGCGCAGTGCTCAAACGCGTCGAGTTCGTCGGCCCTTCCGTGGGTGATGAACTGGCGACAGACGGTGCGCTGGCCATGCTGGCCTCCATCCTCTGTATCCTGGCCTACGTGGCAGTGCGTTTCGAATGGCGTCTGGCGCTGGGGGGCATTCTCTCCCTGGTGCACGACGTGGTGATCACGCTGGGTGTCTTTGCCTACTTCCAGTACGAGTTCGACCTGACTGTACTGGCGGCACTGATGACCCTGGTGGGTTACTCCCTGAACGATACTATCGTGGTGTTCGACCGCTTGCGGGAGAACTTCCGCAAGGTGCGTAAAGGGGATACCGAGTACATTCTGGATCTCTCCATGACCGAGACCCTGAGTCGTACCATCATCACCTCCGGCCTCACCTTTATCGTGGTGCTGGCGCTGCTGCTCAAGGGTGGTGCGCTGATCCACGGTTTTGCCGTGGCCATGGTGATCGGTGTGGCGTTCGGTACCTACTCCTCCATCTATGTGGCGAGTGCGTTTGCCATGTTCCTCGGCGTCAAGCGCGAGCACATGCTGCCCACCCAGGTAGAGAAAGAGGGTGCGGACCAACAGGAAATCCTGCCGTAACAGTGAAGAGCGCCTCATGGCGCTCTTTTCTTATCTCTGCGTGTCGTTTGCTGACGCACATGATTTAAACAACAGGAGTTTGTCATGCATCACAATCCCCGTTTTTTAGCGCTGGTTGACGGGATCCGCTCCCGCATCACCGAAACCGATGTTCACCAGATCAAGCGCTGGCTGGATGAAGGGCGCACGTTTCACCTGATCGACGTGCGGGAAGAGAGCGAGTGGGCCAAAGGCCATCTGCCCGGTGCCCGATATCTGGGTCGTGGCGTGATTGAGCGGGATATCGAGACCCAGTTCCCGGATCTCGAGACCGAGCTCTACCTCTATTGTGGTGGTGGTTTTCGCTCCATTCTGGCTGCGGACAACCTGCAACAGATGGGTTATCGCAAGGTGATCAGCGTCGACGGCGGGTTTCGCGGTTGGTGCGATGCCGGATACCCTGTCGAATCCTGATTTATTTGAGGTAGAGGGGCACAGCTACATGACAAAGCAGCTGTTGACCTTTACCATATGCGGGGTCAAGCGTAAGCGTCGGAGTGTTCATTGAACGTCAGGAAAGGGATTGGATACCTCCTCGGTATCCTGTTGTTGCTTCCCATGTGGGGTTGCAGCAGTAGCAGTCAGGTTAACACCCCCAAGGTTCCCAAGCCGCAGCCTGCTTCACTGGTGTTGGCGACCCCCCTGCAGGTCTCCTACCAGAGTGAGCTGGCGCTCGCCCGACTCGGGCAGATGCTCAGTGAAATGGAACTGACCACCGAGCAACGGGCAGAGTTGTTCTATGAGCGTGCCGTGGTGTTTGATCGGGTTGGTCTGCGTTCCCTCGCGCGGCTCGATTTCAACCGTGCCCTGCGGGAGAAACCGGATTTCGCCGAAGCCTACAACTTCATCGGCGTCTATCTGGTACAGCAGCAGAATTATGACGAAGCCTATGATGCGTTCGATTCCGCCCTCGAACTGGCGCCGGACTATGACTATGCCTATCTCAACCGTGGCATCGCCCTCTATTACGGTAACCGTCCCGAGCTGGCCGCGGCTGATATGAAGCGTTTCTACGAGGCGCAGCCGGAAGACCCCTATCGGGTGATCTGGCTCTATCTGGCCGAGCAGAAACTCGACCCGTCGGCCGCCATGAGCCGGATGCGCGAGCGTCTCAACAAGTACGATGACGATGCCTGGAACTGGGATCTGGTTCGCCTCTATACCGGCGAGATCAACGCTTCCCAGCTGATGGGCAACGTGGTGAAAGGGGTGAAGGATAACCGGGAGCTCGCTGAGCGCCTGTGCGAAACCTACTTCTATCTGGGCAAGTTCGAGCTGGGCAAAGGCAACCGCAAGGAAGCCATCAGCTACTTCAAGCTGGCCTTATCCAATAACGTCTATGACTTCATTGAGCACCGCTATGCGCTGTTGGAGCTGGAGTTGATGGCGCGAAAACCCTTGCCGCCAGGTGCCCAGAGCGCTCGTAACAAGAGTGATCAGCCCTCCTGATCCACTGCCAGATAGTGGTAAAAGGCCTCGCGATGAGGCCTTTTTGTTGGCTCTGTCCCAATTACGTGTTGAAAGGCTAATCTTGAAGTAGGCCATCACCTTGAGGTCTACCATCATGGATACTCCAGCCTTTCAACACCTGTTGTCCCTTTTTCCCCAGTTAACCCTGCGCCAGCGCCGTGTTGCTCAGCAGGAGCTTACTGCACCCCACACCATTACCTCGCTCAATACTCAGTTACCGGCATGCAGTGGCTGCCCCCATTGTCAGGCCGATGTTACCCAGCTGGCGCCTTGGGGATGGAGTCGGGGACTGCGCCGCTACCGTTGCAAACTGTGTCTGCGCACCAGCACCGTTCTGACCAAGACGCCCTTGGCCAGATTGCGTAAAGCACAGTGCTGGGAAGACTACGCGCAAGCTCTCATCGAAGGACTGACTGTCCGCCAGGCCGCGCGGCGCTGTGGGGTCAGCAAAAACACCGCGTTCCTCTGGCGTCACCGATTCTTGCGCGCGATGGCAACCCATCAGGCCACCCGGGAAGAGGGCATTGTTGAGGTGGATGAGACCTTCTTCCTTGAATCGTTCAAGGGGCAGCGGGGACTGCCGCGTTCACCACGTCATCGCGGTGGTAAAGGTCGAACTCGTGGAACCGGGCCAGATTACATCCCGGTGATGGTGGTACAAGACCGTGCAGGCCACCATGCGGATTTCCAGTTGGAGAAAATAGATGCCGAGACGGTCATCGCGGTGTTGAAGCCGTTGGTGTCACCGGATGCGGTGCTGTGTAGCGATGGGGCGGGTGTGTATGCCTGTTTCAGCAATGAACAGGGTATAACCCATCAGGTGGTGCGCAATCGTCAAGGCGAACGGGTAGTCGGTGCGTATCACATCCAGCATGTGAACGGATATCACCATCGGTTGAAAGAGTGGATGGAGCGGTTCCATGGCGTGGCGACGCACTACCTGAAGAACTACTTGGGTTGGCGCCGGATGCTGGAGCGTTACGGAAAAGGCGTAAATATCAAAACATGTTTGCATGAGGCGCTGGGGCGCCCCATGCAACACGTAATTGGGACATAGCCTTTTTGTTGGGCGTGTCCCGTCCTGAATATGGTTTACACCTTTCCTCCCAATAAATGGAGAACCCGATGGGAAAAGGTGTGAAACGGACACAGCGCGATTACTCGCTGACTTTTAAACTGGCACTGGTCGAGCAGATTGAAAAAGGCGAGCTCACCTACAAACAGGCTCAGGTGTGTTATGGCATTCAGGGCCGCTCCACCGTTCTGGTATGGTTGCGTAAACATGGTCGGCAAGATTGGAGCCAGGGGGCTTCTGTGCGCGCCGGCAGGAGCATCACCATGCCTGACCCCGACAACCAGACGCCCGAACAGCGCATCAAGGAACTCGAGCAGCAGCTGGCGCTGATGAGTCAGAAGGCCCAGTTCTTTGAGGCCGTCGTCGATGTACTGAAGAATGACTACGGCGTCTCCATCGTAAAAAAGCGACCCGGCAAGTCCTCTCGCAGCGGCAAGACCATTGTCAGGGCTTGCCTGTTTCTGGGGATAAGCCGGCAGGCTTACTACAAGCGCAATCGGGTCGCCGACGAGCGCCATGCACAGGGATTGCAGGTGGTGCGCTTCGTGCGTCAGGTTCGACTGCGACAACCGCGGGTGGGCACTCGCAAGCTGCATTATCTGCTGCAGGGTCAGGATGATGGCGGGCTCAAGGTCGGGCGTGACAGGCTGTTTCGGATATTGGCCGAGCACCGCCTGCTGGTGCTGCCTAAGCGGGCGTATCACAAGACCACCCACAGTTTTCACCGTTTCTACCGTCATCCCAACTTGCTCAAGGCGGGACCAGAGCAGGTTACGCCGGTGGCCCCGAAGCAGGTCTGGGTCGCAGATATCACCTATCTGCCAGCCAGGAGCGGGCCGCTGTACCTGAGCCTGGTGACGGATGCGTACTCACGCAAGATAGTGGGCCATCACGTGCACGAAGGGATGCACGCGGAGTCGGTGGCGATGGCGTTCAAGAAAGCCCTGAAGCAACGGCGTGGCAGCGGTGAACTCATCCTCCACTCGGACCGCGGCGTGCAGTATTGCTCGGGGCTGTATCAGTCACTACATGAACGGTACGGGGTGAAATGCTCGATGACGGATGGGTATGACTGTTACCAGAATGCGTTGGCGGAGCGGGTGAACGGGATTTTGAAAGGAGAGTTATTGTTGCAAAGCCCGCAGGATTTGACGCAAGCGCGGGAAATGGTGCGTGAAGCGGTGGATATTTACAACGAGGAGCGGCCGCATCATGCGTTGAAATACAGAACCCCCGATGCGGTACATAGGGGGTTCTGAGTAGAGAAATGCTAGTTAAAAATGTGTAAACCTATTTCAGGACTAGACAGCGAATGGCGGGTTTACTCCACCAGGCTCATGCCGGGGATCTGGCGCCAGTAGCCGTTGCAGTCGCTTCCTTGCTGCAAGGAGAGGGGAGCCTGGCCCTGCCGGTTGGCTTTGAAGCGGGCCAGCATCTCCAGCGTCTCCATCCCTTGCGGTGAAAGTCTGACCACATCTACCAGACCTTCCATACCAGCCAGCTCGTTACCCAGATTATAGCAGTAACCGGACTGGGTCTGGATCCCGTTGAGATTGAACACCCGCTGCCCCTCGCGGCTGTTGGCCAGTCGTCCGGTGGGGTAGTTGATGCAGGCGAGCTCGCAGTTGTCCTTGGGCTTGTCGAGGGATCGGGCGGTGAAGCAGCGCGCCGAGTAGGCGAGCGGCAGATGGCCGTAGGCAAACACCTCCACCTCAAATTGTTTGCGCAGGGAGCCCAGATCCTGATTGAGTTGGATCAGCCAGTCACGGGAGAGCTCCACCGGCATGACCCAGCGTTTCATCCCCTGTTTGAGCAACATGCGCAGTACATCGGCGTTATAGGCGTTGATGGCGGGGCCACAGACGAAGGGGATCCCTGCCTCCCAGGCGAGTTGCACCGTACCGAGATCGTTGGCTTCGACCATCAGATCGCCATTGTCGACCAGCCTCTTCACCTCCTTGAGTTCGGAGGGGGCGGAGATAAGGGCGAGGGTCGAGAGCACCACCTGCTTGCCGGAGCTGGCCACCTGACGGGCCAGCGCAAGCCAGTCATCGACTTTGAGTTCGCGCCGCTTGCTGCAGACGGTCTCACCCAGATAGATGATGTCGGCCTGACTGTCGGCAGCTGCATGATAAAAGGCTTCGGTATCGGCTTTGGGCCAGTAGAAGAGCAGAGGCCCGAGAGAAAATTGCATGGGTGGACTCCTTATTGCCACTGACGATGGTAGGCGCCGAGGGTAGTTTGGCTACCTTCTGAGACGCGGGCGAGCTGGGCATCCCACTCAGCTTTGACCTGATAGGCCTCGGGATTGGCCTGATAGGCATCGATGGCTGCACGCCACACCCGGGTCACCTGCTCCACATAGGCGGGGCTGCGCTGGCGCCCTTCAATCTTGACCGACTGGATCCCGGTCTTGAAGAGCTCGGGCAGGAGACCCAGGGTATTGAGACTGGTGGGCTCTTCCAGCGCGTGGTAGGTCTGGCCATCCACGTCGAAACGCCCCTTGCACAGGGTCGGATAGCCAGCATTTTCGCCCGGGCCATAGCGGTCGATCAGCACCTCGTTGAGCCGCGACTCGAGACCATTCGGGGTCTCTTCCCAACGGACGAACTTGGCCGGTGAGCAGGCGCCGACGGTGTTGGGACTCTCGCCAGTCATGTAGGAGGAGAGATAGCAGCGCCCCTCGGCCATAATGCAGAGGCTGCCAAAGGCGAATACCTCTAGGCCAACATCGGTCTCGCGGGCCAGCTGCTTGACCTGATGCATGGAGAGCACCCGGGGCAGCACCACCCGTGTGACATTGAATTGCTGCTGATAGAAGCGAATGGCGGCGGCATTGGTGGCGCTGGCCTGCACCGAGACATGGAGTTCCATCTCGGGGTAGTGGCGGCTGGCATATTCCAGCACGGCGAGATCGGCGATGATTAACGCATCGGCGCCGAGGGCCACCCCGCGATCAACCGCCTGTTTCCATCGAGTATCGGCCCCGGGATGGGCAAAGGTATTGATGGCAATATGCAGCTTGCGACCATGTTGATGCACATAATCCACCGCCTTCTCCAGTTTGCTGTCGGTAAAGTTGAGACCGGCAAAGTGGCGGGCATTGGTGTCATCCTTGAAACCGATATAAACGGCATCGGCCCCGTTATCCACGGCGGTTTTCAGTGCCGGCAAACTGCCTGCCGGACAGAGTAATTCCATTGGTACGCTCCGAGAGTGCATATGAAGGGCAAACGAGCCCTGATTGTATGCAGCCATGCACTCCCGCTTTTTGACCTGAGGCAGCTTTGTGTGGCTTTACCCTTCTTGAGGTAACCCTGCACAAGTTTGATTTCCAACAGGATCTTGCCACTCTCCCTGTGTTTGAATGCGCAAAAAAGGGAGTCTATCGTGTTTCAACAACTGCAACGCCGCCTGGTCGAACAGGCTCCGCGCTTCTTGCGCCATCCCCTCAAGCTGGTTCCCTTCAATCTGCAAAAGCAGCTGATGGAGAGTTTACTGGCCCGGGTTTTCAAAGAGGCTATCGAAGATGGCGATTTCGAGTTTCTGGCAGACAAGTGGCTGAAAGTCGAAGTCTCTGATCTGGCGCTGTGCTGGTTTATCAGTGAGCAGAATGGCCAGCTGGTGGTAGCTCGCGAGTGTGACAAGGCCGATGTCTGCTTCAGCGGTACCGCCAACGACCTGATCCTGATTGCCGGTCGCAAAGAGGATCCGGATTCGCTCTTTTTCCAGCGCAAGCTGAAGATAGAAGGGGATACCGAACTGGGCCTTGAGGTGAAAAACCTGATGGACAGTCTGGATCTCGATGGCTTGCCAAGCCTGATGAAGTATCCCCTGATGGATCTGGCGACGTTTATCGAACGCGCCCGCACCGAGTCAGCGCAGGCTCCGGTGCAGACGGCGCCGGGCGGGATCCCGTCTTAAGTGGACAATCACCCCATGGGCATGGCGACGATAATGGTGCCGTGCCCAGAGGCAGCGACAGGCCCACAGACAGGGCACCAAGGCGATGAGTGCCGCAGGGGCGGGCAGCTGTGACATGGCCAGCCCCGCAGCCAGCCAGATAAAGGGTTGCGCTTCATACAGCCACTCCGGCTGTAGCCAGCGTTTGCTCGGAAAGATAATCAGATCGGTACGTCGGTAGCTGGAGCGCATCATCCAGGTCACCGCTCCGGCGATAAACAGCAAGGTGCCTGCAAACCAGAGCAGGGGCTGTTCACTCAACGTAATAATGGCAATGGCTGCCAGCAGGTAGAGGCTGGGCAATCTCTCATAGATAAAGGGAGGAAGCATGGCGTGGTGTCTCCTGTGCCGTTTATCGGATATCCATCAAGTTTAGCCCCCCCCTCTCACTTCCCTCATGCTGGTTTGTTATACAAACGGGTAGTTTTGTTCTGAAATGGCTCGGCTTTTACGGTGCCAACATGGTGTTCTCTTATGTTACAATTGCGCGCCATTTTTGACTGAAGATTGACTGGGCATGTTGGATCAGATTCGTATCGTTTTGGTAAACACCTCTCATACCGGCAACATGGGGTCTGCGGCACGCGCCATGAAGACCATGGGGTTGACCCAGCTGGTATTGGTTGATCCGCAAGCCTTGCCGGATGACAATGCCTTCGCCCTGGCGGCTGGTGCCAGCGATGTGCTTGCCAATGCCCGTATCGTCCCGACACTGGACGACGCGATCGCCGATTGTGGTCTGGTGATTGGCACCAGCGCCCGCTCGCGAACCCTGAGCTGGCCCATGCTCGATCCCCGTGAGGCCGGCGAAAAGTCGATAGTCGAGGGGATGCAGCACCCGGTCGCGCTGGTGTTTGGCCGTGAACGCACTGGTCTCACCAACGACGAATTGCAAAAGTGCCACTACCACGTGGCCATTCCGGCCAATCCTGATTACAGCTCTCTCAATCTGGCCATGGCGGTGCAGACTCTCTGCTACGAAGTGCGGATGCGCTGGCTGCAGGGGCAGGCCGCCGAGCCTGAAGACGAGATGGTCTATCCGAGTGCCGCCCAGCTGGAAGGGTTTTATCAGCACCTGGAACAAACCCTGATGAAGACCGGTTTTATTGCCGATGACCATCCGGGTCATGTGATGAGCAAGCTGCGTCGCCTGTTCAATCGGGCTCGGCCGGAAGCAGCTGAGCTCAACATTCTGCGCGGTATTCTGACCTCGGTGCAGAAAGCGCGCGTACCGGATTAATCCGACTGATTTACTCAACCATATACTTGACTGATTTGGTCGGGTATGTGACCATGTGCCCCATTAAATTGCTTCGCAAGACGGTAAGGCACATGAGACTGACTTCAAAAGGACGTTACGCTGTAACCGCCATGCTCGACGTGGCGCTGCATGCAGAGCAGGGGCCCGTCCCCCTTGCCGATATTTCCGAGCGCCAGGGCATCTCGTTGTCCTATCTCGAGCAGCTCTTTGCCCGCCTGCGTAAACATGGTCTGGTGAGCAGCGTGCGTGGCCCGGGTGGTGGTTATCGCCTCGGGTTGGCCCCAGGCGAGATTTCGGTGGGTCAAGTGATCACCGCGGTCGATGAGTCGGTCGATGCCACCAAGTGTCTCGGCAAGGGCGGCTGCCACGGTGGTACCCAGTGTCTGACTCACTCCCTGTGGCGCGACCTGAGTGAGCGGATCTCCAGCTTCCTCGGGGATATCACCCTGGCCGAGCTGGTACGCCAGGCCGATGTGCGCCGCATTGCCGGCAAGCAAGATGAACAAATGAAGACCGTGTTGTCCCTGGTTGATCGGGCAGAACACGGCGATGTGAGCTTGAAAGTCCAACTATAAACGTGCTTTCCACAGCGGGACTCTGTATGACCCGGACTGTGACGGAGAAAAACATGAAACTGCCTATTTACCTTGATTATTCGGCAACCTGTCCGGTGGACCCGCGTGTCGCAGAAAAAATGATGCAGTGTCTCACCATGGATGGCCTGTTCGGCAATCCGGCTTCCCGTTCTCACCGCTTTGGCTGGCAAGCCGAAGAGGCGGTGGATCTGGCCCGTAATCAAGTGGCAGATCTGATCGGTGCCGATCCCCGCGAGATCGTCTTCACTTCCGGTGCGACCGAATCCAATAACCTGGCCATCAAGGGTGTTGCCCACTTCTATGCCAGCAAGGGCAAGCACATCATCACCTCCAAGACCGAACACAAGGCGGTGCTCGATACCTGTCGCCAGCTGGAGCGTGAAGGGTTCGAGGTGACCTATCTTGAGCCGATGCCCAACGGCCTGTTCACTATCGAGATGATCGAGAATGCCATGCGTGATGACACCATCCTTGTCAGCATCATGCATGTGAACAACGAAATCGGCGTGGTTCAGAACATTGCCGCCATCGGCGAGTTGTGCCGTTCCCGCAAGATCCTGCTGCACGTGGATGCCGTTCAGAGTGTGGGCAAGATCCCGGTAGATGTGGAAGCACTGAAAGTGGACCTGCTCTCCGTCTCAGCGCACAAGGTGTATGGTCCGAAAGGGATCGGTGCACTGTTTGTTCGCCGCAAACCCCGCGTTCGTCTGGAAGCCCAGATGCACGGTGGCGGCCACGAGCGCGGCATGCGTTCCGGTACTCTGCCGACCCACCAGATCGTCGGGATGGGCGAAGCTTTCCGCATCGCCAAAGAAGAGATGGTGAGTGAAGGCGAGCGTATCTTGGCACTGCGCCAGCGTCTGTGGAATGGCATCAAGGATATTGAAGCCGTCTACATCAATGGCGATCTGGATCAGCGTGTTCCGGGCAACCTCAACGTCAGCTTTGCCTATGTGGAGGGGGAATCCCTCATCATGGCGCTGAAAGATTTGGCGGTCTCTTCCGGTTCGGCCTGTACCTCCGCCAGCCTGGAACCCTCCTATGTGCTGCGCGCACTGGGTCTGAACGACGAGCTGGCGCACAGCTCCATCCGTTTCAGCATGGGTCGCTTCACCACCGAGGAAGAGATTGACTACGCGGTCAAGCTTATTCGTGACTCCATCGGTCGTCTGCGCGAGATGTCCCCCCTGTGGGAGATGTACAAAGACGGCGTCGATCTGAACACGGTCGAATGGGCTCATCACTGATCCACTGGGTCAGTGAGCAACAGAATTAGCAGGAGTGAGATATGGCTTACAGTGAAAAAGTAATCGACCACTACGAGAATCCTCGCAACGTCGGTGGTTTCGACAAGAATGATCCCAGCGTTGCAACCGGCATGGTCGGTGCGCCCGCTTGTGGCGATGTGATGAAGCTGCAATTGAAGATCAGCGACGAAGGCATCATCGAAGATGCCAAGTTCAAGACCTACGGTTGCGGTTCTGCCATCGCCTCCAGCTCCCTGGTGACCGAATGGGTCAAGGGCAAGACACTGGATGAGGCGGCTGGCATCAAGAACACCGATATCGCTGAAGAGCTGGCTCTGCCACCGGTGAAGATCCACTGCTCCATTCTGGCCGAGGACGCCATCAAGGCCGCCATCGCCGATTACAAGCAGAAGAAAGGTCTCTAAGCGCCGGAGAGCAGTATGGCTATTACCATGACAGATGCCGCCGCGGCACGGGTTTCCTCTTTTCTGGCTAACCGGGGCAAGGGCATTGGCCTGCGCCTCGGCGTCAAAACCACCGGCTGCTCCGGTCTGGCCTACGTGCTTGAGTTCGTTGATGAACTGACCGATGAGGATCAGGTGTTCGAGCAGCAGGGCGTCAAGATTATTGTCGATGCCAAGAGCCTGATCCATCTGGATGGCACCGAGCTGGATTTCGTCAAGGAGGGCCTCAACGAGGGCTTCCAGTTCAACAATCCCAACGCCAAAGGCGAGTGTGGTTGCGGCGAAAGCTTCAGTGTCTGAGCTGTTTGACGTCAATGATCCTTCGTCTGTGGTTGAGTGGGTTGCCCATGACCCGTTCAACCACATCTCATTTGCCAGGGGCGAGTGAGGTTGTGGCGAACGTTTCCAAGAGGTTTGCATGAATCATTTCGAGCTGTTTGGGCTGGTTGAAGGCTTCGAGCTCGATACCCGTCAGTTGGCTGATACCTACCGCCAGCTGCAAACCCAATTCCATCCTGATCGTTTTGCCACCGCCCCCGAACGGGAGCAGCTGGCTGCGGTGCAACGTGCCGCCCAGATCAACGAAGCATTCACCACCCTAAAGGCGCCGCTGCGCCGTGCCGAATATCTGCTCTCTCTGCGTGGCACCGATATCCGTGGTGAACAGCAGACTCTGCAAGATACCGCGTTTTTGATGCAGCAGCTGGAGTGGCGCGAGCGTCTGGCCGATCTGAAAGATGACACCGACCCTGAGCGCGCCATCAAGGATTTTCGCAGCGAGATCAGGCATGATCACCAGATGTTGATGCAGCAGCTGACCGAGTCTCTTGCCGCCGGCAGAGATCTCGTTGCCGCTGATTGCGTTCGCAAACTCAAGTTTGTCGACAAGCTCCTCGAAGAGCTGGAACGATTCGAAGACTCGCTTCTCGAGTCTTGATCCTTTAACGCTGGAAGTTTCATTACCCATGGCATTACTGCAAATCGCCGAACCCGGCCAGAGCGCTGTTCCTCATCAGCACAAACGTGCCGTCGGCATCGATCTCGGCACCACCAACTCTCTCGTCGCTGCGGTTCGCAGTGGTCACGCCGATACCCTTTGCGATGAGCAAGGGCGCGACCTGCTTCCGTCGGTGGTGCACTATCAAAGCGACACCATTCGGGTCGGAATTGATGCCAAGCGCGAAGCGGCACTCGATCCTCACAACACCATCATCTCGGTCAAACGGATGATGGGCAAGGCGCTGGCCGATATCGATACCCGCCAGCAGCCTTACCAGTTTGTTGCCGCCGACAATGGCATGCCGCAACTGCAAACCCGTCAGGGGCTGGTCAATCCGGTGCAGGTATCGGCCGAAATTCTCAAAAAGCTGGCCGAGCGTGGCGCCCAGACACTCGGGGGCGATCTCGATGGCGTGGTCATTACCGTGCCCGCCTATTTCGATGATGCCCAGCGTCAGGGTACCAAGGATGCGGCCCGTCTGGCCGGTCTGCACGTGCTGCGGCTGCTCAACGAGCCGACTGCGGCCGCGATTGCCTATGGCCTCGACTCCGGTCAGGAAGGGGTGATTGCGGTCTACGATCTGGGGGGCGGTACCTTCGATATCTCCATCCTGCGGCTGCATCGAGGCGTGTTTGAAGTGATGGCGACCGGCGGCGATTCCGCCCTCGGCGGCGATGACTTCGATCACCTGCTGGCGGACTGGATCAAGGAGCAAGCGGGCCTCTCCGGCGAGCTGGATGCCCATTTGCAGCGCGAGCTGCTGGATGTGGCCGCTGCCGTCAAACACGGTCTGACCGATGCCGAGCAGGTGGCTTGCACCTTTGCGGGCTGGCAGGGTTCAGTGAGCCGTAGCCAGTTTGATGAACTCATCACCCCGCTGGTGAAACGGACCTTGCTGGCTTGTCGCCGCGCCCTGCGCGATGCCGGTCTCGAGCAGGTGGAAGTGCTGGAAGTGGTGATGGTCGGTGGCTCCACCCGGGTGCCGCTGGTGCGTGAACTGGTGGGCGAGTTCTTCCAGCGTACGCCGCTGACCAGCATCGATCCGGACAAGGTTGTCGCCATCGGCGCCGCCATCCAGGCCGATATTCTGGTGGGTAACAAGCCCGATGCCGAGATGCTGCTGCTGGACGTTATCCCCTTGTCACTGGGTCTGGAGACCATGGGTGGCCTCGCCGAGAAGGTGATCCCGCGCAACACCACCATCCCGGTTGCCCGCGCCCAGGAGTTCACCACCTTCAAGGATGGTCAGACCGCCATGGCCATTCACGTGGTACAGGGTGAACGCGAGTTGGTGGCCGATTGCCGCTCCCTGGCCCGCTTTACCCTGACCGGTATTCCGCCGATGGCAGCCGGCGCCGCCCATATTCGCGTCACCTTCCAGGTGGATGCGGATGGTCTGCTCTCGGTCAGCGCCATGGAGAAATCCTCCGGCGTGCAGGCCGAGATCCAGGTCAAGCCCTCTTACGGGCTGGCGGAGCAGGATATCCTCAACATGCTGAGTGCCTCCATCGAGAACGCCCAGCAGGATATGGATGCCCGCATGCTGGCCGAGCAGCAGGTTGAAGCCGACCGGGTGATCGAGAGTCTCAATGCGGCGCTGGCCGCCGATGGCGATGCCCTGCTCAATGCTGCCGAGCGTGCCGAGATTGATGCCGCCATCGCCCATCTGCTGACCATGCGCAACAGCGGCGCTACCCATCAAATCAAAGAAGCCATTGAGGCGGCAGATGCTGTCAGTGGCGAGTTTGCAGCCCGCCGGATGGACGCCTCCATCCGCAAGGTGCTGACCGGACAAAACGTCAACAAGGTGTAATATGCCAAAACTGATCATTCTTCCTCATCCCGTACTCTGTCCGGATGGCGCCGCCCTCGAGGGGCAAAGCGGCGAGACCATTCTGGATGTGGCGCTGCGCAACGGTATCGAAATCGAGCATGCCTGCGAGAAATCCTGTGCCTGCACCACCTGCCACTGCGTGGTGCGCGAGGGCTTTGACTCGCTCGAGCCAAGTGACGAGCTGGAAGACGACATGCTGGACAAGGCGTGGGGGCTGGAGCCGGAATCCCGTCTTAGTTGCCAGGCAAAATTGGCGGATGAGGATCTGGTGGTGGAACTGCCCAAGTACACCCTGAACCTTGCCTCTGAACGCCATTAATTACACATGAGTGAATTGCACGTGCAGCATTCTGTGGTGCTTCGGTGATATGGTGGAAGGCCGTGACCCTCGGGGGCACGGCCTTTTTTGTATTCGTTATTCTCTCTTTGCCAATAAGCTCTTTCCCATAAAGAATGCTTATACATAGTGCCAGTAAAAAGGAAGCAAACACGATGGCTGACATGATGAAGGTAGCGTTATCCACCCAGGCTGCGGCCGCTTATTGGGGCGAAGGCGCCCAGCTAAGTTTCAATGGCGATGAGGCACTGATCCATCTTGGTGCCGCCGGTCAGGAGAAGGATGTTCTGCGCACCGTTCAGCGCGCCGCCCGTCGCCTCGAATCGAGCGGGATCAAGCGGGTGACGCTGGTCGGTGAAGGCTGGGATCTGGAGCGTCGCTACGCGTTCGCCCAGGGGTTCTACGCCGCCAAGGGATCGCGTGAACTGGATTTTGGCCAGCAGAGCGACGCGGAAGCCCGTGAACTGGATGCGCTGCTCAAGGCGGCTCGCTGGGTACGTGACATCACCAATGGCTGTCCGGAAGAGATCTACCCCATGAGTCTGGCGGAATCGGCCCTGTTGCTCATTCGTGGTCTGGCCGGGGATCAGGTTACAGCTCGCATCACCGCCGGTGAAGCGCTGCGCGAGTCCGGCCATATCGGGATCTGGTCGGTTGGCCGTGGCAGCGAGCGCGAGCCTGTGCTGCTGGAGCTTGACTACAACCCGACCGGTGATCGCAATGCACCCGTGGTGGCGGCGCTGGTGGGCAAGGGGATCACTTTTGATTCCGGTGGCTACTCCATGAAGTCCTCTGACAACATGCTGCCGATGAAGTCCGATATGGGCGGCGCGGCCATGGTGACCGGCGCGCTGGCGCTGGCTATCAGCCGCGGTCTGAACCAGCGGGTGAAGCTCATTCTCTGCTGCGCCGAGAACCTGGTCTCCGGCCACGCCTTCAAGCTGGGCGACATCCTCACTTACAAGAATGGGGTTTCGGTCGAGATCCAGAACACCGATGCGGAAGGTCGTCTGGTGCTGGCCGATGGCCTGATGGCGGCCTCCGACAGCGGTGCGGCTTATATCCTTGACGCAGCCACCCTGACCGGCGCCGCCAAGATGGCGCTGGGGCGCGATTATAATGCGGTGTTTGCCCTCGATGAGACCGAACAGCAGCGTGCGCTGGCCGCCGCCAAGGTGGAAAACGAGCAGGCGTGGGCGCTGCCGCTGGAGCCCTGGCATGCCAGCCAGCTCACCTCGGCCTTTGCCGATCTGGGCAACGTCGCCTCGGCAGAAGGCACGGCCGGTGCCACCACGGCTGCTGCGTTCCTTTCCCGTTTCGTGCGTGATGAGGGCAAGGGTTGGGTGCACCTGGATCTGGCAGCCTCTTATCAGAAATCGGGCAATGATCTCTGGGCGACCGGCGCCAAGGGTCACGGTCTGCGTACCATCGCCCGCTGGCTGCAGGAGGTGACCGCATGAATGTCTGGTTAAGTCGTGAATTTGCACCGGCCGAGTGGGGGGAGGGGGCGCTGCTCTCTCACCGTGCCGACGGCATGGTGATCCATCTGGTGACGGCCAATCCGCTGCTCGATATCCAGCAGGCGGCCCGTCGCCTCTGCCAGCAGGGGATCCAGAAAGTGACCCTGGCTGGTCACTGGGAGCGTGAACAGCAGTGGGCTTTTGCCCAAGGGCTACAAACCCCCAAGGCGGAGGTGCAACTGCAGTGGGCCATGTCCTCGGAAGAGGATAGAGAGGAGCTGGAAGCGCGTTGGCTCTGCGGCCGCTGGGTGCGCGAGATGACCAATGCCACCCCGGAGCAGTTGGGCCCGCTGGAGCTGGCGGTGGAAGCGGCCTCCTTTATTACCGAGCTGGCGCCGGACAAGGTAAGTCATCGCATTTTGAAAGGCGAAGCGCTGCAACAGGCGGGCTGGATTGGCCTTTACCAAGTGGGCCGCGGCAGTGCGCGCGAACCGGTATTGCTGGAGCTCGACTTCAACCCGGGGCGTGACCCCAAGGCGCCGGTGGCAGCAGCGCTGGTGGGCAAGGGGATCACCTTTGACTCCGGCGGCTACTCCATGAAGAGTTCCGAGGGAATGCTCACCATGAAGTGCGACATGGGGGGCGCGGCAATTGTCACCGGTGCGCTGGCGCTGGCAATGTTGCGCGGGCTCGACAAGCGGGTGAAGCTTATTCTCTGCTGCGCCGAGAACCTGGTCTCCGGCCACGCCTACAAGCTAGGCGACATCCTCACCTACAAGAACGGCACCACGGTCGAGATTGTGAATACCGATGCCGAGGGGCGGCTGGTGCTGGCCGACGGCCTGCAACTGGCGAGCGAGTCAGGCGCACCGCTGATCATCGATGCCGCAACCCTGACTGGCGCAGCCGTGATGGCGCTGGGTGGGCGCTACAATGCCCTGTTTGGCCTCGATAAAGGGTTGGTAAGCCGGGCCATGACCTATGCCGATGCCGAGCATGAGCCTGCCTGGCCGCTGCCGCTGGAGCCCTGGCACCGCCAGCAGTGCCCCTCCCATTACGCCGACACGGCCAACAGCCGTCCGGTGAAGGGGGGCGGGCCGGGTGGCGCCTCCAACGCGGCGGGTTTCCTCTCCCGTTTCGTTGCCAACGAAGGGATGGGCTGGTTGCATATCGATCTGGCCGCCTGCTTCAGTGACAACGGCGATGCCCTCTGGGCGCCGGGAGCCAATACTCTGGGGATGCGCACTATAGCGCGGGCCCTGCTGGCGGAAGCCAAATAGGCGAGACAAGGCACCTTCGGGTGCCTTTTTCATGCTGTTCGAATTGTGAACAAAAGATGGGGTTTTGGCGGCTTAAGGTAACTATCGTGCGCAAGCGCACATATTTTCCGGCTCTGCTCGGTCAAGATGAGTGTGGATGTTGATTGCAAGGGAGTGATGTTTAATAAAAAGTTGCTTGTTTGTGTGTTTTTCCGGTTTTTGTTTACGTATAATCGCCAGCGAACATGGATTCTAACAATAAAACTCTGTAGTTAAGGAAAGATATCAATGGCCATCGAACGTACCTTCTCTATCGTTAAACCGGATGCTGTCAGCAAGAACCTGATCGGTGCCATCTATAGCCGTTTCGAAAGCGCAGGCTTGAAAGTGGTGGCATCCAAGATGCTGCACATGAGCAGTGAACAGGCTGCCGGTTTCTATGCCGAGCATCAGGGCAAGCCTTTTTATGACAATCTGGTCAGCTTCATGACTTCTGGCCCTGTCATGGTGCAGGTGCTGGAAGGGGAAGACGCCATCCGTCGCAATCGCGAGATCATGGGTGCTACCAACCCGAAAGAGGCGCTGGCTGGTACCTTGCGTGCCTGTTATGCCGAGAGCATCGATCGCAACGCAGTACATGGCTCCGATGCACCGGCATCCGCTGCCCGCGAAATTGCCTACTTTTTCTCTGACAACGAGATCTGCCCGCGCGGCTGATTTACGTGGATGATGACCCAAGGGAGCCTCGGCTCCCTTTGTTGTTTTCGCCGTTTACGCAATATCCCTCTATTCTCCAGGTGGAAAGCCAGACCCATTATTTGTACAATGCCGCCCCCTGACGTCGTCAGCCAATAATTGATGAAGTGTTTGAACTGAGGCCATTGATGAGCGAAACAAAAATCAACCTGCTGGATCTTGATCGGGATGCCATGCGTGCCTTTTTCGTCGAACTGGGCGAGAAGCCATTCCGGGCAGATCAGGTCATGAAGTGGATCTATCACTTTGGGTGTGATGATTTCGATCAGATGACCAACGTCAACAAGGTGCTCAAAGAGCGCCTCAAGGCGATCGCCGAGATCAAGGCGCCCGAGATCAGCCGCGAGCAGCGTTCTGCCGATGGCACCATCAAGTGGGCCCTGCAGGTGGGCGATCAGGAGGTCGAGACCGTCTACATCCCGGAAGATGACCGCGCGACCCTCTGCGTCTCCTCTCAAGTTGGCTGTGCGCTGGAGTGCAAGTTCTGCTCTACCGCCCAACAAGGCTTCAACCGCAACCTGAAAGTCTCCGAGATCATCGGTCAGGTGTGGCGTGCGGCCCGCGTGGTCGGTGGCAAGCGTCCCATCACCAACGTGGTGATGATGGGGATGGGCGAGCCGCTGCTCAACCTCGCCAATGTGGTGCCCGCCATGCGTCTGATGATGGATGACTACGGCTTTGGCATCTCCAAGCGCCGGGTGACCATCTCTACCTCTGGCGTGGTACCGGCGCTGGACAAGCTGGGTGACCAGATCGACGTGGCGCTGGCTATCTCCCTGCACGCCCCGAACGACAAGCTGCGCTCCGAGATCATGCCGATCAACGACAAGTACAACATCGAGGAGTTCCTCGCCGGTGTCCGTCGTTACCTGGCCAAATCCAATGCCAACGGTGGTCGGGTGACCGTCGAGTATGTGCTGCTCGATCATATCAATGACGATATGCAGCATGCTCACGAGCTGGCCAAGGTGCTCAAGGACACTCCGAGCAAGATCAACCTGATCCCGTTCAACCCCTTCCCAGGCAACCCTTACGGCAAGCCGAGCAACAGCCGTATCGATCGCTTTTCCAAGGTGCTGATGGAGTACGGTTTCACCGTGATTGTCCGCAAGACCCGTGGTGATGACATCGATGCCGCCTGTGGTCAGCTGGTGGGTGACGTGATTGACCGTACCAAGCGAACTATCAAAAATCGGATGCAACAGGATGGGATTTCCGTCAAAATGGTTTAAATGCTAAGCCATTGTATAGACAGGGAATGGATACACGTACATTGATCGTAGTGGCAGCGCTCTGCGCGCTGCCAGGCTGTGTGACCGAGACCACTTACGCTGGCCAGAACTCGACCCAGCGTGAAGTGGGTCCTGACCTCAAGGCGGCTGCCCAAACCCGCCTCGACCTGGGTATCCAGTACCTGCGTCAGGGCAATGCCGAGCAGGCCAAGTTCAATCTTGACCGCGCCCTCCAGTATGACCCCTCCAACCCCCAGACCCAGATCGGTTTTGCCTACTTTTACCAGAAGGTAGGAGATTTCAAGGCAGCCGAGACCCATTACAAGAACGCACTTGCCATGGATCCGTCCAATGCTGACGCAATGAACAACTATGGTGCCTTCCTCTGTGATCGCGGCAGGTATGCCGAGGCAGATCAGGCGTTCAACCAGGCTGTTATTCAGCCAGGCTATGTAAAAATTGCCGATACCTATGAAAATGCGGCACTTTGTGCGCTGCAAAATCGCAGAAATGATAAAGCAGGCGAGTACTATCGCCTGGCCTTGGGGTATAATCCCCGCAATCCAGGGTTATTGCTGGACTTGGCCGAGCTTTCCATGAAAGATGGCAAGCTGCCTGATGTGCAGTCCTACCTCGCCCGTTTTGCCGATGTGTCAGACGAGAACGAGGAGAGTCTCTGGTTGAGACTTCGGCTGGCACAGGCGATGGACAAGCCGGCATTACTTCACCAATTCGGGACTGAGCTGGTAAGGCAATATCCCACTTCGCAACAAGCCAAGCGTTATTTAGCCAATGACTATTGAACAGCAACACGATTTCCAAGACGACTCCCAGGCAGTAGGCCCAGGCCAATTGCTGCGCAACGCCCGTGAACAGCTTGGCTGGACACGAGAACAGGTTGCGTCCCGCATTCACCTTCGTCTGACCCTGATCGCCGCTATCGAATCGGATACCTACGACAAGCACACCTCCCATACCTTTATTCGGGGCTATCTGCGTACCTATGCCAAGCTGGTCGGGATCCCCGACGAGACCATTCTGGCTGCTTACGACAAGCTGGGTCTGACTCCTCCCGACAATATCGACATGCAGAGCTTCTCCCGTCGCTCCCGCCAGCAAGCCAACGACAGTCGGCTCAAGGTGGTGACCTGGCTGGTGATCCTGGTGTTGATTGCGCTCTCGGTCGCCTGGTGGTGGCAGAGTACTTCCCGTCGCTCCGCCGGTGATGAAGCGCTGGCAGCCACCGAGATGAGTGCAACCAGTTCGACTCCGGCTGAACCTGCTATCACGCCGCCCGATGTGATCAACACCGCCCCGGTGGAAGGCGCAGCCATCGCACCGGCCGCCACGGACGTGACTGCTCCTGCAGTGATCTCCGATGCGACGGCTACCCTGGCGCCTGCTTCTGCGGCTGTTGCCCCGAGCGATGTCAGCGCGGCTGTCGGCACTGCGACCGATGCAGCAGTATCCGGTGCCAATGGCACTGAATCTGAAGAGGCTGTCGTTGATCCGGCGACTGCGCCGCAACTGAAGATGAGCTTCACCGCCGATTGCTGGCTGGATGTGAAGGATGCTAACGGCAAGACCCTGTTCAGTGGTCTGAAGAAGGCCAACGACGAGCTGGTGCTGGAAGGCGCCGAGCCCCTGAAGTTCATCATTGGCGCGCCCATGGCCGTCAAGCTTGACTACAAGGGTCAGTCGTTTGATATGAGCCGTTACAACAACGGTCGTACAGCCCGCTTCTCACTGCCGCAGGAGTAATCTGTTTCCCATGTCTTCTCACGAATCACCCATCATTCGTCGTAAATCCAGACAGATCATGGTTGGTAATGTACCGGTTGGGGGCGATGCCCCCATTACCGTGCAGACCATGACCAACACCAAGACCACAGATGTCGCCGCCACCATCGAGCAGATCCAGCGGATCGAGCGGGTCGGTGCCGATATCGTCCGTGTCTCCGTGCCCACCATGGAAGCGGCGGAAGCCTTCCGGCTGATCAAACAGCAGACCCGCATCCCCATCGTTGCCGATATCCACTTCGACTATCGCATCGCCCTGAAAGTGGCCGAGTACGGTGCCGACTGCCTGCGTATCAACCCGGGCAACATCGGCAACGAGCAGCGGGTGCGCTCGGTGGTCGATTGCGCGCGCGACCTCAATATCCCGATCCGTATCGGGGTCAATGGCGGGTCGCTGGAGAAAGATATCCAGGAGAAGTACGGCGAGCCGACCCCCGAAGCGCTGGTAGAGTCCGCCATGCGTCACGTGGACTACCTCGATCGCCTCGACTTTCAGGACTTCAAGGTGAGCGTCAAGGCCTCCGATGTGTTCCTGGCCGTCGGTGCCTATCGCCTGCTGGCCAAGCAGATCGAGCAGCCGCTGCACCTTGGCATCACCGAAGCGGGCGGTTTCCGTGCCGGCGCGGTGAAGTCTGCCATCGGTCTGGGCATGCTGCTTACCGACGGTATCGGCGATACCCTGCGGATCTCGCTGGCGGCGGATCCGGTGGAGGAGGTGAAGGTCGGTTTCGATATCCTCAAATCCCTGCGTATTCGCTCCCGTGGCATCAACTTTATCGCTTGCCCATCCTGCTCACGGCAGGAGTTCGATGTGATCGCCACCGTCAATGCTCTGGAAGAGCGGCTCGAAGACATCATCACCCCGATGGATGTTTCCATCATCGGCTGTGTGGTGAATGGGCCGGGTGAAGCGCTGGTCTCCGACCTTGGTCTGGCGGGTGCCGCCAACAAGAGTGCCTTCTATGAAGGGGGCCAGCGGGTCGATCGGCTCGACAACAAGGATCTCATTCCAACTCTGGAGCGCCGCATTCGCGCCCGCGCCGCCATGCTGGATCCCGCCAACCGGATCCCGATGGACAAGGAGTGAGCGAAACAGGGCCACATTGGGTGGCCCTTTTTCCAGGTGACTGATTTTAAATCCCGCATCCGGATTCCCTGATTTTACCTTGGGGGGAAAATCCCTATAATGCGGCCAAATTTTACCTCTTTTTCTCGAGTATCAACGTGGCAAAACAGATCCAAGCTATTCGCGGTATGAATGATTGCCTGCCGGAGCAGAGCCCGGTATGGCAGAAGGTTGAACAGATCCTGCGCCAGGTCGTTGCCAGCTATGGCTACAGCGAAGTGCGCATGCCGATTGTCGAGCAGACTCATCTGTTCAAGCGCGCCATCGGTGAAGTGACCGACGTGGTCGAAAAAGAGATGTACACCTTTGAAGATCGCAACGGCGACAGCCTCAGCCTGCGTCCGGAAGGGACCGCCAGCTGCGTCCGTGCCGGTATCGAACACGGTCTGCTCTACAACCAGGAACGCCGGATGTGGTACATGGGCCCCATGTTCCGTCACGAGCGTCCCCAGAAGGGCCGTTATCGCCAGTTCCACCAGTTCGGTGTCGAGCTGTTCGGCATCAACGGGCCGGACATCGACGCTGAGCTGATCATGCTGACCCACCGTCTGTGGCGTCTGTTTGGCATCAGCGAGCATGTCACCCTGCAGCTCAACACCCTGGGTCAGAGCGCCGAGCGTGCCGCTTACCGCGATGCGCTGGTGGCCTATCTGGAGCAGTACAAGGAGCAGCTGGACGAAGAGAGCCAGCGCCGCATGTACAGCAACCCGCTGCGGGTGCTCGACTCCAAGGATGAAAAGGTGCAGGCCATTTTGGCGGGTGCCCCGCGTCTGTTCGACCATCTGGGCGAAGAGAGCCTGGCCCACTTCGAGGGGCTCAAGCGCCTGCTCGAGTCTGCCGGTATCAAATATGAAGTGAACGAGCGTCTGGTGCGTGGTCTTGACTACTACAACCTGACCGTGTTCGAGTGGGTCACCAGCAGTCTGGGTGCCCAGGGCACCGTCTGTGCCGGTGGTCGCTACGATGGTCTGGTGGAGCAGCTGGGCGGTCAACCGACCCCGGCCGTGGGCTTTGCCATGGGCATGGAGCGTCTGGTGCTGATGCTGGAAACTCTCGAGCTCAACGCCGATATCCGCCCGGCGGTGGATGTCTATCTGGCGATGGTGGGCGAGGGGACCGAACAGGCTGGCTTCCAGCTGGCCGAGCGTCTGCGCGATGCCCTGCCGGACCTGCGCCTCATGAGCCACTGCGGTGGTGGCAACTTCAAGAAACAACTCAAACGTGCCGACAAGAGCGGCGCGGCAATCGCCCTGATCCTTGGTGAAACCGAGGTGCAAAACGGGGAGATCACTATCAAATATCTGCGTGGTCAGGCCGAGCAACAGACCGTCAAGGTTGACGCCGCCATTGCCCTGCTGGCAGCCAAAGGAGAGTAAGCTGTGGAAGTCTATACCACCGAAGAACAACAGGTTGAGGTTATCAAGGAGTGGTGGAAAGAGAACGGAACCTCGGTGATTGCCGGGACCGTGATCGGTCTGGTCGGTCTGTTCGGCTGGCGCTATTACAACCAGCATCAGCAAGAGACCATGGAGGCCTCCTCCCACTCTTACAACCAGGTGATTGAGCAGCTGGCCAAGGGCGATGCCGCCGGTTTCGAGCAGGCGCAGCAGTTTGTCACTGCCAACAAGGGTGACTCCTACGGTGAACTGGCTGCGTTGCAACTGGCTGCCGCTGCCGTCAAGGCGGGCAAGCTGGATCTGGCTGCCGAGCAGCTGGAGCTGGTGGCGACCACGGGTGACGAGAGCATTCGTCCCATCGCGGCGCTGCGTCTGGCCCGTGTGCTGAATGATCAGGGCAAGGCAGATGAAGCGCTGGCCAAGCTGGCGACCATCCAGAATGAGGCCTTCAAGGCGCAGGTAGCCGAAGCCCGTGGTGATGTGCTGCAAAAGCAGGGCAAGACCGAAGAGGCTCGTGATGCCTATCAGGCGGCGGCGGATGCCGGCGGCCTGCAGGGTAGCGCCGAGCTCAAGCTGAAAATGGACGATCTGGCCCTGCCGGCCGTTGCGACTGGTGAGGCACCGGATGCGTAATCTATTCAAGATGGTGGCGCTGGGGGCTGCGGTCTCCTTCGCTCTGCAGGGTTGTTCCCTGTTCAGTTCCGAAGAGGATCTCAACCCGATGGCGCCGCTGCCCAAGGTTGAATCTGCCTTCACTGCCGACACCGCATGGTCATCCACTGTGGGTGATGGCATCGGCGACTTCTACTCCCAGCTCAAGCCGGTGGTGGAAGAGGATCGCATCTACGCGGCGGCTCGTGACGGCGATGTCAGCGCCTTTGACCGTGCCAGTGGTGATCGCCTCTGGACTGTCGATCTGGCTGACCTGCCGGTCAACGCCGACAAGCGCAGCGCCCGCCTCTCGGGTGGTCTGGTCTCCCGTTACGGCAAGCTGTTCCTCGGCTCCGAGAACGGGGTGGTCTACGCCCTGAACGAAGAGAATGGTGAAGTGCTGTGGCAGACCAATGTGCCCGGCGAAGTGGTGGCAAGCCCCGCGGTGGAAGATGGCCGCGTGGTGGTGTTGACCACCTCCGGTCGCCTGATCGCCCTCGACACTGATGAAGGCAAGATGCAGTGGTCGCTCTCCGAAGAGCAGCCGCCGCTGACCCTGCGCAGTGCCGGTGCACCTGTGATCACCAACGGCGCCGTGATTTACGGTCGTGCCGATGGCAAGGTGGGCATCGCCCTGCTGAGCAACGGCCAGCCTGTGCGCCAGTCCAAGGTGGCTGATCCGCGCGGTGCCACCGAGCTGGACCGCATGGTTGACGTCGATGCCAGCCCGCTGATTGCCGGTGATGAGCTCTACGCCATCGCCTACAACGGTCAGCTGATGGCGCGCAAGCTGATGACCGGCGATGAAGTGTGGAAGCGCAAGTATTCCGGCTATCGCGATCTGGCGATGACCGGTAATGCCATCGTGCTGACCGACAGCCGCAGCCACCTGTTTGCCATCGACCGTCGCAACGGTCTGGAGCTGTGGTCCAACACCCAGCTGGAAAATCGTACCGTCACTGCACCTGTCATCTTCGGTGACTATGTGGTGGTGGGTGATGTGGAAGGATACCTGTATTGGCTTGATCGTACCGACGGTACCATCAAGGCGATGCAGCAGCTCGATAGCAGTGGTCTCTACGCCGCCCCGCTGGTGGATGGCGAGACCCTGTATGTGCAGAGCCGTGACGGCAAGTTGTACGCCCTCAAGCGTCCTTGATCGTCCGATAATGTGAATATCCGGCTCCTGGTCTTCGGACCCGGAGCCTTTGTCGTCTTGAGAATGAGGCTTTTATGACTCCTGTAGTAGCCCTGGTGGGCCGCCCCAACGTGGGGAAATCCACCCTGTTTAACCGCTTGACCCGTACTCGGGATGCCCTGGTTGCCGATTTTCCCGGTCTGACCCGGGACCGTAAATACGGTCAGGCGAAGTTGGGCGAGCTGGAATTTATCGTGGTCGATACCGGCGGTATCGATGGCACCGAAGAGGGGATCGAGCTGAAGATGGCCGAGCAATCCCTGCTGGCCATCGAAGAAGCGGACGTTGTGCTGTTCATGGTGGATGCCCGTGCCGGCCTGACCGCAGCGGATCAAGCCATCGCCGAACACTTGCGCAAGGCTCACAAGAAGGTATTTCTGGTGGCCAACAAGACCGACGGTATCGACGGTGATTCCGCGGTCTCCGAGTTCTACGGTCTGGCGCTGGGCGAGGTCTACCAGATAGCGGCCGCCCACGGTCGTGGCGTGCTGAGCCTGCTGGAACTGGCCCTGGCTCCCCATCTGGAGACCCTGGTCGACTCCGCTACCGATGAAGATGCGCAGGATGAGGAAGAGGAGGACTTCGACGAAGAAGCCCTGCTGCGCATGGTGGCTGCCGGTGAACTCGATACCAAAGAGGACACCAAGGAGACCCCGTTCGCCGACCTGCCCATCAAGTTCGCCATCGTTGGTCGTCCCAACGTCGGTAAGTCTACCCTGACCAACCGCATGCTGGGTGAAGATCGGGTCATCGTCTATGACATGCCCGGAACCACCCGTGACTCCGTTTACATTCCGATGGAGCGTGACGAGCAGAAGTATGTGGTCATCGATACTGCCGGTGTTCGTCGTCGTGGCAAGGTGCACGAGACGGTGGAGAAGTTCTCCGTTATCAAGACACTGAAAGCCATTGAAGATGCCAACGTTTGCCTGCTGGTGATCGACGCCCAGGAGACCATCACCGATCAGGACTTGAGTATCCTTGGCTATGTGCTCCACGCCGGTCGCTCCGTGGTGCTGGTGGTGAACAAGTGGGATGGTCTGGATCAGAAGGTGAAAGAGGATGTGAAGAACGAGCTGGATCGTCGCTTGGGCTTCATCGACTTCGCCCGCGTTCACTTCATCTCCGCCCTGCACGGCAGCGGTGTCGGCCATCTGTTTGAATCCATTCAGGAGGCTTACCAGTCCGCCACCCGTCGTACCAGCACGGCCATGCTGACCCGCATCATGCAGATGGCGCAGGAAGATCACCAGCCGCCGATGGTCAATGGTCGCCGCGTCAAGCTCAAGTATGCCCACGCCGGTGGCTATAACCCGCCGCGCATCGTGATCCACGGCAACCAGCTGAACGACTTGCCGGACTCCTACAAGCGGTATTTGATCAACTACTTCCGCAAGTCCCTCAAGATCATGGGCTCGCCGATCCGGGTCGAGTTCCAGGAGTCGGTCAACCCGTTTGAAGGGAAGAAGAACACCATGACCCTGAGTCAGGAACGTCAGCGCAAACGCCTGCTGAAAATGAAGAAGAAATAAGTCCTTGCGGCTGCCCTCACCGGCAGCCGCTTTGTTATCCTCGCCATGTTAAGGTGAGGGGGATCTGCCATGGAACAAGACCATGGCAGATCCACTTTCGAGGAGTTGATTATGGAAGCCCTGTTTTGCCCGTCATGCCAGGCTGAACTGGATACCCGCAGCAAGGAGCAAACCTGTGGCCAGTGTCAGGCCAATGTCCGTGTCACGGCCATCTGCCCCACCTGCCAGCAGGAGCTGGAGCGTCTCAAGGCGTGCGGCGCGGTGGATTACTTCTGCAACCACTGCAACTCGCTGATCTCCAAGCGGTCGGTACAGTTCAAGGCGGCGCTGGTGTAAGACAGTATTCATGTGAGAAAGAAGATAAAAAAACCCGGCGAATGCCGGGTTTATGCTGTGTGCTCTGCAATAAGCAGGGTATAGGATCGATTTCTGCGCCACAGATTGCGCTTGATGTCATTAAGCTTGAGTTTGCGTCTGGGGCTCCAGCTGCACTTCGCTTTTCTGACCAGACTGATTTTTCTACGTTTTTGCATCTTGGTCTCCTCCCAACTCAGGTGGCCATCCAGGCCTTGGGTCATTGATGGAGCCCATCCGAAATTGCTGTTATTTAATCTCTCAACATAATGAAAACAATGCGATTTCGGATAGGCTCCGATGTGAATCGATGGTAACAGAGAAGTTTGCGTGAAAACAGCCGAATAATGGCTGGTTAGCGCATGGTGATCTGATTGACCACTTCGGCGATGGCGGTGGGGCGCTCGGCCAGCTCGGGCTCGCTGTCGTTGTCGAGACTCTCTCGCTGATGTGCCTTCTGTTGCTCGTTGTCGAGCCAGAGCAGACTCTGGTAATACTGGCGCACGTTGTTGACATAGTTGCGCGCCTCGCTGCCACGGGCATAGCCGTAACGTACCTTGCGGTGCCAGCGCGCTTGCTGCAGCAGCGGCAGCACCTCTTTCACGTCGCTCCAGGCGTCGGGATTCTTGCCGAGCTCTTTGGTCAGGCGGCGGGCATCCATCATGTGGCCGTAACCGATGTTGTAGGCGGTGAGGGCAAACCACACCTTCTCGTCATCGGGCACCGAATCCGGCACCTTCTCCATCATCTGTTGCAGATAGAGGGAGCCACCCTTGATGCTCTCTTCCGGATGAAGCCGGTCGTTGACTCCCATCGCCTTGGCAGTGGGCTCGGTCAGCATCATCATGCCACGCACGCCGGTGTAGGAGCGGGCCTGCGGGTCCCAGTGGGACTCCTGATAGCTGATGGCGGCGAGCAGACGCCAGTCGATATTCTTGGCGTGGGTCTGGAACAGCGGCTGGTACTTGGGCAGCAGGCTCTTGGCGCGCTTGAGGAAGGTGCGGGTATCGACAAAGTCGAAGTTCTGCACATGGCCGAAGTACTTCTCGTCAAGCTTGGCGATGGCACCATCCATAAAGCGCTGACCGAAGAAGTCGATCACGCTGGCATAGAGGCTGTCATCGGGCAGCTTGCTCATGGCCCAGGCAACGGTCTGCTTCTGGGCCAGGGTCAGCCCCTCGGTGAGCTCCGGGTAGTAGCGCTGGGTACGGGCCAGCACGGTATCCTGCACCACCGTGTAGTCAATCTTGCCATCCACCACCTGCTTGAGCAGCTCCTCCACATCGGCGTTGTCGCTGGTGCTCCAGGCTAGTTTCGGATTCTCTTTGCTCATCTCTTTGAGCAGATCTTCACCGGTGGAGCCGGCGGCTACCACCAGCTTGCCCTTGATATCGTTCAATGAGGCCGGCTTGGGCTTGCCGTTGCGGTAGACCAGTTTGGGGGAGACCTGGTAGAAGCCCGGGCCGAAGCGAAACAGCTCGCGCCGCTCGGGGGTGACCATGATGGCGGCAGCCGCCAGATCGAGTTTGCCCTTTTTCAGCAGGGTAACCAGTTGGTCAGTGGTGTCGACTGGGATGATGGTGAGTTTCACCCCCAACCAGTCGGCATAATTTTGCGCCAGCTCGTAATCGAACCCCTGGGCGAGGTCGTCACGCTGGTAATAGGAGGTGGGACCATAGATGGTGCCAACCCGGATCTCGCCTCGCTGGCGGATCTGCTCCAGCTGGCTGGAGGGGCTATAGAAGTCGCAGCCAACCAGCGTCAGCGTCAACAACAGCCCGATAAACAGTCGAAAAATGCAGCGCAAGTAGGTGAGTACCTTTGTTGAAAAAATCGGCATTTGTCAAAAAAGAGGCACCTTTATACCAGAGAGTGTGCGCAGAGTCACACTGCACGAAGTGAGAAAAACGTTTGTCCGCTGTGAGCCAGATCCCTATAATACGCGCGTCTCAATTCCCCCCCCACTTTAAAACTTGGTGAGAAAGGTCATATGGATATCTTGCGTGGTGCCCCAGCACTGTCTGATTTTCGTGTCCAAAAACTGCTGCAACGCTTCGCACAGATGAGAAACGAGAGTGGAGTAGAGAGCGGAGTAGAGATAGAGGATGTCTATGCCGAGTATGTGCACTTTGCCGAGCTGACAAGCCCCCTCTCTCCCCCCGAGCGAGCGACCTTGGGCCAGCTCTTGCGCTACGGCCCGACTATCCCCGAACACACCCCCAGCGGTCAGCTGTTTCTTGTTACCCCCCGCCCCGGCACTATCTCCCCCTGGTCTTCCAAAGCAACCGACATCGCCCACAACTGCGGCCTGAAACAGGTCAAGCGGCTGGAGCGTGGTATTGCCTATTACCTGACCATCAAGGGGCAGGGTGAGCTGAGTGCCGCCCAGCGCAGCGCCATTGCCGCCGTGCTCCATGATCGGATGATGGAAGTGGTGTTTGCCGAGATGAGCGAAGCTGCCGCCCTGTTTGCTCACCACGAGCCGCGCCCCTTCACCCAGGTGGATGTGCTGGGCGGTGGTCGCGCAGCCCTGGCCGAAGCCAACGTGGCGCTCGGTCTGGCGCTGGCCGACGACGAAATCGACTATCTGGTGGAGAACTTCACCAAGTTGGGTCGCAACCCCAACGACATCGAGCTCTACATGTTCGCCCAGGCGAACTCCGAACACTGCCGTCACAAGATCTTCAATGCCGACTGGACCATCGATGGCGAGCAGCAGCCCAAGTCGCTGTTCAAGATGATCAAGAACACCTTCGAGCAGACGCCGGATCATGTCCTCTCTGCCTATAAAGACAACGCCGCCGTGATGGAAGGGAGCCAGGGTGGCCGCTTCTTCCCGAGCCCGGCCAACGGCGAATACCAGTATCACCAGGAGCAGGTCGACATCCTGATGAAGGTGGAGACCCACAACCACCCGACCGCGATCTCCCCGTTCCCGGGCGCAGCCACCGGCTCCGGCGGCGAAATCCGCGACGAGGGGGCCACCGGTCGCGGTGCCAAGCCCAAGGCGGGTCTGGTCGGTTTCTCCGTCTCCAACCTGCGCATTCCCGGCTTCGAGCAGCCCTGGGAGCAGGATTTCGGCAAGCCGAGCCGTATCGTCAGTGCCTTCGACATCATGCAGGAGGGGCCGCTCGGCGGCGCCGCGTTTAACAACGAGTTCGGCCGTCCGGCCATTCTCGGCTACTTCCGTACCTTCGAAGAGGAGGTGCCGAGCCACAACGGCGTCGAGGTGCGTGGCTACCACAAACCTATCATGCTGGCAGGCGGCATCGGCAACATCCGCACCGAACATGTCCAGAAAGGGGAGATCCCGGTCGGCGCGGCGCTGATCGTGCTGGGCGGCCCGGCGATGAACATCGGTCTGGGCGGTGGTGCCGCATCCTCCATGGCCTCCGGCCAGTCAGCCGAAGATCTCGACTTTGCCTCGGTGCAGCGTGACAACCCCGAGATGGAGCGCCGTTGCCAGGAGGTGATCGATCGCTGCTGGCAGCTGGGTGACGACAACCCTATCGTCTTTATCCACGATGTGGGGGCGGGCGGTCTCTCCAACGCCATGCCGGAGCTGGTCAACGACGGTGAGCGTGGCGGTCGTTTCGATTTGCGCGCCATCCAGAGCGACGAGCCGGGCATGAGCCCGCTGGAGATCTGGTGCAACGAATCCCAGGAGCGTTACGTGCTGGCGGTAGCGCAGGACAAGCTGCCGCTGTTCAAGGCCCTGTGCGAGCGTGAGCGCGCACCCTATGCCGTGATCGGCACCGCGACCGAAGAGAAGCATCTGACCCTCTCTGACAGCCACTTTGACAATCAGCCCATCGATCTGCCGCTGGACGTGCTGCTGGGCAAGGCGCCCAAGATGCACCGCGACGTGGTGACCCTGCCTGCACAAGGCAAAGCGCTCCAGCTCGATGGCATCACTTTGAGTGACGCGGCCGAGCGGGTTCTGCGTCTGCCGACCGTGGCGGAGAAGTCCTTCCTTATCACCATCGGCGATCGCAGCGTGACTGGCTTGGTCAATCGCGATCAGATGGTTGGCCCCTGGCAGATCCCGGTGGCCGATTGCGCCGTCACCGCGGCCACCTACGACAGCTATCACGGCGAAGCCATGTCCATGGGCGAGCGTACCCCGGTGGCGCTGCTCTCCCACGCCGCATCCGCTCGTATGGCGGTGGCGGAAGCGCTCACCAACCTGGCGCCGGCCCACATCGGTTCCCTCAAGCGGGTCAAGCTTTCCGCCAACTGGATGGCCGCTGCCGGTCATCCGGGGGAAGATGCCGGTCTCTATGAGGCGGTCAAAGCGGTGGGCGAGGAGCTCTGCCCGGCCCTTGGCATCACCATCCCGGTGGGCAAGGACTCCATGTCCATGAAGACCCGCTGGCAGCAGGATGGCAAGGAGCACAGCGTCACCTCGCCGCTCTCCCTGCTCATCTCCGCCTTTGCCCGGGTCGAGGATGTGCGCAACACCGTCACGCCACAACTGCGTACCGATCTCGGTGAAACCGACCTTATCCTCATCGACCTTGGCAATGGCAAGCGGCGCCTCGGCGCCTCGGCGTTGGCGCAGGTCTATCGCCAGCTGGGTGACAAGGCGCCGGATCTCGACAATCCGGTCCAGCTCAAGGGCTTCTTCAACGCCATTCAGGCACTGGTAGCCGATCGCAAACTGATCGCCTACCACGACCGCTCCGACGGCGGCCTGTTCGTCACCCTGACCGAAATGGCGTTTGCCGGCCACTGCGGCCTCGACATCCAGCTCGATCGCATTGGCGGCGAGCTGCTGCCGGCGCTGTTCAACGAAGAGCTGGGCGCCGTCATTCAGGTGCGTCGTGAAGATAAAGAGGCGGTGATGACCCTGCTGGCTGGTCACGGTCTGGCGGCCTGTTCCCATGTGCTCGGTACCGTGCGCGAAGGGGACCTCATCACCTTGCAGCGGGGCGGCCAGGAGGTCTATCGTGCCAGCCGTACCGCCCTTCGCACCATCTGGGGCGAGACCAGTTGGCAGATGCAGCGCCTGCGCGACAACCCCGAGTGTGCCGACAGTGAGCACGCGGCCCGTCAGGACGCCACCGATCCGGGTCTGCATGCCAAGCTGACTTACAACCCGTCCGAGGATGTGGCTGCACCTTACATTGCCCGCGGGGTCTCCCCCCGTCTGGCGGTGCTGCGCGAGCAGGGGGTCAACTCCCATGTGGAGATGGCGGCGGCGTTCGATCGTGCCGGTTTCGCGGCGGTCGATGTCCATATGAGCGACATTCTCTCCGGTCGCATCAAGCTGGAGGAGTTCCAGACCCTGGTGGCCTGTGGCGGTTTCTCCTACGGTGACGTGCTGGGGGCGGGGGAAGGCTGGGCCAAGTCCATCCTGTTCAATGACAACGCCCGCGAGCAGTTCCAGCGCTTCTTCGAGCGTGGCGATACCCTCTCTCTGGGTGTCTGCAACGGTTGCCAGATGATGTCCAACCTGCGAGACCTCATCCCGGGTGCTGAGCTGTGGCCGCGCTTTGTGCGCAACCGCTCCGAGCGCTTCGAGGCCCGCTTCAGTCTGGTTGAGGTGCAGGAGTCCCCGTCGGCCTTCTTCGCCGGCATGGCAGGTTCGGTGATGCCTATTGCCGTTTCCCACGGGGAAGGGCGTGTCGAGGTGCGCGATGCCGCTCACCTGAGCGCACTGCAGCAGAGCGGTCTGGTAGGGCTGCGCTTTGTCGACAACCGCGGCAGCGTGACCGAGCAGTACCCGGCCAACCCGAACGGCTCGCCGGATGGTATCACCGCCGTGACCACCACCGATGGCCGCGCCACCATCATGATGCCGCACCCGGAGCGGGTGTTCCGCACCGTGGCCAACTCTTGGCACCCCGACAACTGGGGTGAGGACGGCGCCTGGATGCGGATGTTCCGCAACGCCCGGGTTCGTCTGGGTTAATAGAGAGAGCGCCAGCGCATAAAAACAGAAACCGGCCAATTGGCCGGTTTTTTATCCGTGTCGTTACGGCTTGCCGAGCGGTTGGGGGATAAAGTCTCCCCGGTCGAGGATCCGCAGGCAGGCATCCACCACATCCGCATCGAGCTGATGGCCGCGCATCTGGATGATCTGCTCACGGGCCTGGGGAATGCCGAGGGCGGCGCGATAGGGGCGATCCGAGGACATGGATTCGACGATATCGGCGACGGTGAGGATGCGGGCCTCCAGCAGGATCTCATCCCCCTTGAGCCCCTGCGGATAGCCGGAGCCATCGAGATACTCGTGGTGCTGGTGGATCATCCGGGCGATGGGCCAGGGGAAGTCGATATCCTTGAGCACCAGATAGCCGATGGCGGGGTGTTCCTTGACCAGCTCGAACTCCAGCGGCGTGAGGCGCTCCGGTTTGGTGAGAATTTCGGCCGGTACCTGGATCTTGCCGATATCGTGCACCATGGCGCCCAGATAGATCCCCCGCAGCCGCTTCTCTTCCAGCCTGAGCTCCCGGCCGATGGCTTGGGCCAGCTTGGCCACATGTTTCTGATGGCCAGCGGTATAGGGATCGCGCTGCTCCAGCACGGCAGCGATGGCACCCAGCGCATCTTCCAGTGCCAGCTCCAGCTGGCGGGCATGGAAGATCTTCTCCTGTTGCGAGCGCAGATAAGCCTGCTGGGTATGGCGCGCCTGCAGGCCATAGGTGAGGTAGTCGGTCAGTTGGATGAAGAGCTGCTCCTCCTCCTGGCTGAACAACCGTGGCTGGTCGCTGTGAATGATCAGCGCACCGGCCAGATCCTCCTGCAGTGGCAAGGGGATCAGCAGGCGGGAACGCAACGGGTGGTGGCCGGTATGGTGCCGCTCGTGGAAGATCACCTGATTGAGACGCCGCTGGTGGAGGATGGCCTGGGTGAGGGCCTCATCGTTCAACCACAACGTTTGTTCCGATGCATCGGCACTGCCTGCCTGCGCCACGATCCTCGGCGGTTGGGCGGGTTCGGGCTGGCCTTGCAGCACTGCGACCAGCGGAAAACGGTCATCGACGGCGATGGCATCGCAGATATCCTGCAGCAGTTGTGGCTCATCGCCCGGTTTGAGCAGGGCGTGGTGGGCGCGGCTGATCGCCTGCTGGGTCCAGGTGTACTGTTGCAGTTTCTCCTGCTGCCACTTCTGCTCGGTAATGTCTTCGAAGAAGACGCCGACCCCCACGATGACCCCCGCCTCATCACGCAGGGGAAACTTGGTGGTGCTGAGCCAGCGGGCTTCTCCCCCCTTCAGATAGGGCTCTTCGATGTGCTGGTGTATCCCCTCGCGCATGACTCGGGCGTCATCCTCCCGATAGCGCTGTACCAGTTCGGGGGGAAAAAAGTCGCAGTCATTCTTGCCCACCAGTGCCTCTGGGGAGAGGGCGAGATCCGCCGCCAGCAGGCGGTTGCCCGCAATGTAGCTGAATCGGGTGTCTTTGAGCAGCACCCGATAGGGAAGCTGATCCATCACTTGGGTCAGCAACAGCGCCGAGGAGGGGAGCGCATTGGTCAGTGGGTGGGGGAGTGCACAGGAGGTGAGGAGTTCTGACATCTTATCCCGCCTTGTCTGCAAGTTGACTGATGGGAGGACCGAAGTGGTAGCCGGTCTGCCAGAGCACGATACAGCTGTTGACCACTTTTTCATCGTAATGGATCCCGGCATAGCGGGTCAGTTCGGCAAAGGCGTCACTCAGGGGCATGGCCCGGCGGAACGGGCGATGGGAGGTCATGGCGATCAGCGAGTCGGCCACCCGGATAATGCGCGCCTCCAGGGTAATGGCGTTGCCCGCCAGCCCCTGCGGATAGCCGCTGCCATCGAGGTTTTCGTGGTGCTGCAGCACTATGGTGGCGATGGGCCAGGGGAAGTCGATCTGTTTGAGAATATCGTGGCCGGCCTGGGGGTGCTGCTTGATCAGTTCGAACTCCACCGGCCGCAATTCACGGGGGCGAGTGATGATCTCGGTGGGGATCTGCAGCAGGCCGATATTGTGCACCATGGCCGCCAGTCCCAGCGCATCCAGCCGCTCTTGCCGCAGTTGCATGGCCTGCCCGATGGCCAGTGCCAAATCGCGCACCCTCAGCTCATGGCCCGCACTGTTGCGATCTTTGTGGCTGATGGCGCTGGCGAGGGCACTGATGGTCTGGAACAGCAGCTCACGCTGGTGGTGCTCGCTCTCCTTGAGGCGGGTGATGTCGACCAGGGTGCCGATGATGCCGGCAACCATCCCCTGATGGTCATAGAAGAGATCCTTGAAACAGATGACCTGATAGCGCATGCCATTGCGATCATGCAACTGCTGTTCGATGCACTGGGGCTGGCGACTTCGCAGCAACTCGGCTTCCCGCATGCTGTAGGCCTCGGCAAGCCCGACTGGCAGCAGCTCCTCGACCCGTCGACCCAGCAGCGCCTCCTTGCCGATGCCGATCACCTGATTGAAGGCCTGGTTGCAGCCCAGAAATCGCCCCTCGATATCTTTGTAGAACACCGGGATCGGGATGGCCTTGAGCAGGGATTCGTTGAAGTGTTTCAGATCCTTCAGTTCGGCCTGCTGACGCAGAGCGAGCAGCTCGCTGTCCTTGCACAGGGAAATGGCGCGGGCCAGGTTGCCGAGCACCGGGCTGAACAGATGGCAGACCGGTACGATCTGCTGATGTGGCTGGGGGGCGAGCAGCAAGATGAGATAACCCCCTTCAACCTTGAGCCGATAGGCAAACTGGTAGGGGCGGCTGCCCGGCAGGGGGAGCGTCTGTTGCAGCAGGCAGTGCTCCTCCTCGCTGACCCACCCAGGCAGTGGCAGGGTGGTGCCGGTGTGCTGGCGCAGCTGCTCGTCGCCGATCACCTTGAGCAGCTTGTATCCCTCCCGTTGTTGCTGCAATACCGCGCCAACCGGCGTGGCGCAGTGATGCATGAAGCGTTGCAGTACCTTGGTGAGCAGCGCATCCAGCGTGACTTCACGCCCGATGCAGAGCGCCAGATCGCAGACGATGGCCATGGCGTGGTCGTTGTTCATATTAATGCCCCGTTACAGAGAATGGCGCCGTTATGAAATTGGGGGTAATCCCCGTGGCGCACGCTGCCAATTTCGCCAAGGGAGAGGGCTCCTGCCAGATCGCCGGCCCCCGAGTGGGTCAGCAGGGTGTGCAGCTCGGTCACCGTCTGCTGGTCGAAGTGCAGCTGGCGTCCTGCGCAGTAGTAGACCTCCAGCAAGTGTGCCCGGGTGAGGGTTTGTTGCTGGTTGAGGCGCCTGGCCAGTAAGCAGGCATGTTCGGTGGCACTCTCTGGCGCCTTCAGCAGGGTGAGGATGCTGTGCTCCGCGACCTCGCCGGCGCAGAGCAGGGCGCCGTCATCGTTTGCCTCGACGGGGATCCTGACAATCACATCCCCGTTGGCCCGCAGCAGGCCCAGTGGCATGTGCACCACGAAACGGTAGAGCTCCTCGCGCACCATAGTGTGCTGGAATTGCTGGCTGATCAGCCCCTGATATTTTTGAAAGGCCGGTTGCCAGTCGATGTAGGCAATCTTGTTCGCTTCACTGCTGGTGGCCAGCATCGGTTGGGCCGAGAGCTGGTAACCATGTTCCAGAAAGGGAAAGCTGTTGCTGGGCAGCAGCGTACAGGTGACCCCGTAGGCAAGTTGCCGTTGATTGTCGAACAGGCAGGCAAGGGGGATGAAGCTGCCGCTGCCTGCGTTGGCGCCGGCATAGTTGACGCGATTGGCCAGTTGCAGATAAAGCGCATCCAGAATGGAGGCGATATTGGGAATGAGGTTGTCGAAGGTCAGAAACAGGGTTGGTGGCGGCGAGGGGGTTGGCCAGGTGGCCAGCATGTTCTCCACCTGTTCCGCAATCCGGTGGGCAAGGGATACTGCGCTGGCCTGCGGTGTCAGGGGCAGCAGTGTGGCGTGATAGGGGTTGGCTCTGGGCAGTAGCCAGGCCCCTTGCGGCAACAATCCTTGCGCACCGATCAGCTGGGGGAAAATGGCGCCATCCAGGGCGATGTTGAAGTCGCGACACAACTGCTGCAACAGGGGAACCTGCGCGCAATCCTGTTCGGCCAGCAGTATGGTCAGCTTGCCTCCTTGCAAGGGTGCCAGCGTGGCAGCCAGTTCTGTCGGGTTAAATTGGCAAACGTAGTGTTGCTTCATCAATCTGAACTCCATTCCAGAATATAACCAATATATCAATAAGGAATTCAAGAGGGTATGAGGATCTCGCCCGGTTCTGGTTGTATGGCAAAAACCATGATGGGCATCACCCTCGCTGACTGATCTATCATTTGCTGGCTCGCGGAGTGCGCGATGCTGTCGGTCCGCAAATAGAAAACCGGCAGCCAAGGCTGCCGGTTTTGCGGGTAATGGTGAGGGGGTACGTCTGTGAAGGTTACTGCAAGACTACGTGCTGAAACCCTTGTACCAAGCTGATGACTGGCTGGGGATAGAGCCCCAGCAACACCACCAGCGCTGCAGAGAGCAGCACTACCACTCCACCGGAGGAGAGTGCCCAGTCGGCGCTGGCATCCCGCTGCTGCATACCCGGTTCGCGCAGATAGAGGGTCACCATCACCTTGAGGTAGTAGTAGAGACCCAGTGCGCTGCCGAGCACGATGGCACCGGAGAGCCACCAGAGTTGCGCCTCGACGGTGACGCCGATGAGGTAGAACTTGCCGATAAAGCCGAGGGTCATCGGGATGCCCGCGAGTGACAACATCATCACCGTCAGTACGGCAGTCAGATAGGGGCGCTTCCAGAACAGACCGCGATAGCTGTGCAGGGAGTCTGCATCCTTGCCGCGATAGGGGCTCGACATCATGCTCACCACCCCAAAGGCTCCCAGGCTGGTGAACAGATACATCAGCAGGTAGACCCCGGCTGCTTCCACCGGCATCTGGCCGAATCGGCTCGCCACGATCACCGCCAGCAGGTAACCGAAGTGGGAGATGGAGGAGTAACCCAGCATCCGTTTGACGTTGGTCTGCACCAGGGCCAGCAGGTTGCCGACCAGGATGGAGATGACCGCCATGGCTGCCAGCAGCCAGTGGATCATGGGATCGCTCGCCGCCGGTACCGCCAGATAGAAGCGCAGCAGCACAGCAAACACGGCGACCTTGCTGACGGTGGCGAGGAAGGTGGCGACCGGTGCCGGGGCACCTTCGTAGACATCCGGGGTCCAGAGGTGGAAGGGGGCCAGAGAGAGTTTAAAGGCAAAGCCGACCAGCATTAACCCCAAACCGCCCATCAGCAGCGGGTGGTGAGCCGGGCTCTCGGCCAGGGTCTGCCCCAGGGCGGCAAAGCTCAGGCTGCCAGCCTGCGCGTAGAGCAGCGCCATGCCAAACAACAGGAAGGCGGTGGCGGCGGCAGAGAGCACCATGTATTTCACCGCGGCTTCCAGCGAGTGGCGCTCGCGGTAGGCGTAACCCACCAGACCGAACATCGGCAGGGTCAACATCTCGATCCCGATAAAGAGAGAGGCTAGGTGACGGGAGCAGGCCAGCACCAGACCACCAGCGGTGGCGATCAGCAGCAGCAGGAAGAACTCTTCCCGGTTGTCCGGGTAGGCTTTCAGCCACGACTGGCCGAAGGTGCAGGTGGCCAGGGCGCCGATCAGTACCAGTCCCATGTAGAAGACGGCGTAACTGTCCACTTGCAGCAGCGGGGTGACCCCCTGATCCCCTTGCGCCATCACGATGGGCAGCGAGAACAGAGCAAGGTTGAGGCCAACAATGGTCACGGTAAAGGCGGTGGTGACACAGCGGCGCCAGGCGATGGCCAGCATCAGGGCCGCCATGGCCCCGGTGGTCAACAGCAGGGGAAGCAGTGCCAGCAGTTGGGAAGCGGAGAAAGTCATTGCAGAGCTCCAGCAGTCGGCAGCAGATACCAGTGCAGCACGTTGATAAGGCTGCTGCTGGCGGTGTCAATCACGGGTTGGGGATAGAGGCCAAGCAGAACCAGCAGGCCCGCGATCACCATCATCATGGTCAGCTCGCGGCGATCCAGCCCCTTGAGCATGCTCTCATCCTTGGCGGGGCCAAAGCAGGCACGCTGCAACATGATGAGAGAGTAGACCGAGGCCAGCACCAGACCGAAGGTGGCGACCGCCGTGATGACAGGGGCAACCTGGAAGCTGCCGACCAGGATCAGGAACTCGCCGACAAAGTTGCCGGTGCCCGGCATGCCGAGCGACGCTACCGAGAAGAAGAGCATCACGCCGGGCAGATAGCGCAGGCGTCCCCACAGGCCGCCCATCTGGCGCAGATCCCGGGTGTGCAACCGCTCGTAGAGCTGACCGCAGAGGATAAAGAGGCCGGCAGCCGAGAGACCGTGGGCGATCATCTGCACCACGGCGCCCTGCAGGGCCAGCTCGCTACCCGAGTAGATGGCGATCATCACAAAACCCATGTGGGAGATGCTGGTGTAGGCTACCAGCCGTTTGATGTCGGTCTGGGCAAAGGCCACGATGGCACCGTAGACGATACCGATCAGGCCAAGCACCATGGCGTAGGGGGCAAACTCGGCGGACGCCTCGGGGAACAGCGGTAAGGCAAAGCGCAGCAGACCGTAGGCGGCGGTTTTGAGCAAAATACCGGCGAGATCCACCGAACCTGCGGTCGGCGCCTGACTGTGGGCATCCGGCAGCCAGCCGTGCAGCGGTACCAGCGGCATCTTGACCGCGAAGGCGATAAAGAAGCCCAGCATCAGCAGCCACTGAACGCCCTTGCTCATCGGGGTATTGAGCAGCTCCAGATAGTTGAAGGTGAAGACTCCGGTGGCATGCTGGTGGGTCAGCACCAGCCCGATGATGGCCACCAGCATGATAAGGCCGCTCACCTGGGTGTAGATGAAGAACTTGGTTGCGGCGTTGATCCGTGATTTGCCGTCAGTGACCGAGTGGCCCCAGAGCGCAATCAGGAAGTACATGGGAACCAGCATCATCTCCCAGAAAAAGAAGAAGAGGAACAGGTCCAGCGCCATAAAGACCCCGAGCACGCCGCCCAGGATCCAGAGCAGGTTGAGGTGGAAGAAGCCGATGCGCTGTACGATCTCTTTCCACGAACAGAGAATGGCCAGTACCCCGATAAAGCAGGTGAGGATCACCATCAAGAGCGACAGGCCATCCACCGCCAGATGCAAAGAGATGCCGAAGCTGGGGATCCACGGCAGGCGCCACTCGGCGGCCCAGGCGGAGGCAGCACCAGAGACGCCCGCGCTGTCGAGGCCGGTCGTGGCAAGGGAGAAATCACCACTTAGCCAGATGGCACAGGATAGCAACAAGCTGGCGCTCATGGAGAGCAGGGCAACCCAGCGGACAAACTGCCCGCCGAGACGCTCCATCTGCCAGCAGAGCAAGCCGCCGATAAAAGGAATTAGCAAGATCCAGAGTAAGGTCACGGTATCAGCTCTCGTTCAAGTTCATATGAGATTGCGCTCCCTGTTCCATCAGGGAGAGCAAACAGCCTGGCTGTATGATTGTCCGGTTGTTCATCGCGTTACCCCAGCAGCAACAGCGCCAGCACTAGCACGGCGCCGATCCCCATGGAGGCGGCATACCAGCGCAACTTGCCGGTCACGGTCCAGGCCAGCAGCTGGTTGCCACGCAGGGCAAGCCAGGCGGGCAGGCCCATCATCCAGTCCAGCGGATCCTGCCCGACCAGACGGGTCGCCAGCAGATAGGGTTTGACCCACAGCTGGTCATAGAGCCAGTCAAAGCCCCAAGCGTTGAACCAGAGGGTGCTGAGCAGGCGGCCCGGCGCGCTGTTGGCAATGGAGGTGGCCAGACGGCGCTCACCAAGGAACAGAAACGCGGCCAGCGCAATGCCGGCAATGGCGATGATGCCGGAGGCTACCTCCAGTGCATGGCGACCCTCTTCGATATGGTCCCCCGGGCCTGCGGGTAGTACACCTGCCAGTGGCGGGGTGATCAGCGCGCCGATGCCGGTGGAGAGCACCAGCAATACCAGCAGCGGCAGATGGTGAGCCAGACCGTGGCCCGCATGGGCTTTGGTCTGCTCTTTGCCATGGAAGGCGATGAAGATCAGCCGGAAGGTATAGAGCGAGGTGAGGAATGCCCCCGCCAGACCGGCCCACAGTAGCGCGCTTTGGCCAGAGGCCTCTACTTGCCACAGGATGGCGTCCTTACTGTAGAAACCGGAGGTGACCAGCGGCAGCGCGGCCAGCGCCGAGCCCCCCACCAGGAAGCAGGCATAGACCAGCGGCAGACTCTTGCGCAGCCCGCCCATCTTGAAGATGTTCTGCTCATGGTGGCAGGCAACGATAACGGCACCGGCGGAGAGGAACAGCAGCGCCTTGAAGAAGGCGTGGGTCATCAGGTGGAAGATGGCCCCTTCCCATGCGCCGACACCCAGTGCCAGAAACATGTAGCCAATCTGGCTCATGGTGGAGTAGGCGAGGATCCGCTTGATATCGGTCTGAACCAGCGCGGCAAAGCCTGCCAGCACCAGGGTGATGGCGCCAACCAGCCCGACCAGATGGAGGATCTCTGGCGCCAGCAGGAACAGGCCGTGGGTACGGGCAATCAGGTAGACACCGGCGGTCACCATGGTGGCGGCGTGGATCAGCGCAGAGACCGGGGTCGGGCCTGCCATCGCATCCGCCAGCCAGGTTTGCAGAGGCAACTGGGCCGATTTGCCGACCGCACCACCCAAGAGCATCAGGCAGGCCAGTGACAGGGCAGGGGAGCCCTCGGCAAACAGGGTGGGAGCACGAACCAGCAGCTCGTGGATATTGAGGGTGCCCAGCTCCCGATAGAGGATAAACAGGCCGATGGCGAGGAAGACATCACCCACCCGGGTCACGACAAATGCCTTGAGGGCCGCCGCTCCGTTCTTGCGATCCTTGTAGTAGAAGCCGATCAGCAGATAGCTGCACAGCCCTACCCCTTCCCAGCCGAGGTAGACAAACAGCAGGTCATCGGCCAGTACCAGAAACAGCATGCTGGCGATAAAGAGGTTGGTGTAGGTGAAGAAGCGGGAGTAACCCTCTTCCCCGCGCATATACCAGGAGGCGAACAGGTGGATAAAGAAACCCACCCCGGTCACCACCCCCAGCATGGTCAGCGACAGGCCATCCAGTGCCAGCGAGAAGCTCGGGGTAAAGTTGCCCACCGCCATCCATTGCCACAGGCGCTGGATATAGACGCCACCCTCAGGCGGGTTGCCCAGAAAGTCGATGCCCACCCACAGGGTAGTGAGGGCCGACAGGCCAATGGAGCCCACCCCGATCATTGCAGAGGTACGCTCGCCAAACCGGCCGAGGGAGAAGGCCAGCACCAGCCATCCCAGCAGCGGAAATAGAAAAGTCAGATATAAGAGGCTCATCCGCGCATCTCGCTCACAGTGTCCACGTTCAGGGTATGGTAACGACGATAGAGCAGCAGTAACAGGGCAAGGCCGATACTGGCCTCCGCTGCCGCCAGAGAAATCACCAGGATATACATGATCTGGCCATCGGCCTGGGCCCAGCGGCTACCCGCCACCACAAACGCCAGTGCCGAGGCATTCATCATGATCTCGATACTCATCAGGATGTAGAGCAGGTTGCGGCGGATCAGCAGACCGCACAAGCCGATGCAGAAGAGCACCGCGGCCAGCAGGAGGCCGTGCTCCATAGGGATTCCATTCATTGCTGACCTCCTTCTTGTGCAGAGCGGGAAGCAGAGCGCGGGACGGAGAGCACTTCACCGCTCTTCTCTTCCCGCCCCAGGTGATAGGCGGTTACCAGACCCGCCAGCAGCAGGATGGAGGCAAGCTCCACCGCCAGCACATAGGGGCCAAAGAGCTCGACACCCACCTGCTTGGCGGTCACCTCGGTCACCCCGATCGGCCCCCGGTCACTCCGAGAATGCCGTGGGCCAGAAAGCCCAGCAGGATCAGCGAGAGCAGGGCAGGCCCTCCCCAGGTCATGGGGGTGAGCCACTTTTTCTCCTGCGCCTGGGCACTCCCCAGGTTCAGCATCATCACCACGAACACGAACAGCACCATGATGGCGCCGGCGTAGACGATCACCTGCAGGGCGCCCGCAAAGGCGGCACCCAGGCAGAAGAAGATCATGGCCACGGCGATGAGGGAGATGATGAGATTGAGCAGCGCATGCATGGGATTGCTGGTGCTGATCACCCGCAGCGTGCTGTAAATGGCCACCAGGGCCGAGGCATAAAATGCCAGTTCCATGATTGACTCCTCAGGGCAGCAGGCTCTTGACATCGATGGGCTTGGCTTCGTTTTCGGCATCCCCTTTCGGCTTGCCGTCGATGGCCATCCCGCTCATGCGATAGAAGTTGTAGTCCGGGTATTTGCCGGGCCCGCTGATCAGCAGATCTTCCTTCTCGTACACCAGATCCTGGCGGCGATACTCACCCATTTCGAAATCCGGCGTCAGCTGGATGGCGGTGGTGGGGCAGGCCTCTTCACACAGGCCGCAGAAGATGCAGCGAGAGAAGTTGATGCGAAAGAACTCCGGATACCAGCGACCATCTTCCCGCTCGGATTTTTGCAGCGAGATGCAGCCGACCGGGCAGGCAACTGCGCAGAGGTTGCAGGCCACGCAGCGCTCGTCCCCGTCGGGGTCGCGGGTCAGCACGATGCGACCGCGGTAGCGGGGGGCCGCATAGACTGCCTGCTCCGGATAGTTGAGGGTTTCACGGGGCCGCCAGGCATGGGAGAAGACCATGGCCAGACTGCGTAACTGGGTGCCGACACCCTGAATAATGCTAACAATTTTCATATTGAGTGCCTCACTGCGTACTTATCAGTACAACTGCCGCGGTGACCAGCATATTGATCAGGGTCAGCGGCAAGCAGACTTTCCAGCCAAACGACATCACCTGGTCAAAGCGCGGGCGAGGCAGGGAGGCCCGCAGCAGGATGAAGAACACCATGAAACAGGCGGTCTTCAGGGCAAACCAGATGAAGGGAGGCAGCCAGGGGCCGTGCCAGCCACCGAAGAAGAGGGTCACAATGAGCGAGGAGATCAGCACGATGCCGATATATTCGCCCACGAAGAAGAGACCCCACTTCATCCCCGCATACTCGATGTGATAGCCGTCGGCGAGCTCCTGCTCGGCTTCCGGCTGGTCAAACGGGTGACGGTGGGTGACGGCGACACCGGCAAACAGGAAGGTGACAAAGCCCAGGATCTGGGGCACCACGTTCCACAAGTCTGCCTGTGCCTCGACGATATCCCGCAGGTTGAAACTGCCGGTCTGGATCACAATCCCCATCAGGGATAGCCCGAGAAACACCTCGTAGGAGAGGGTCTGGGCCGAGGCGCGCAAGCTGCCGAGCAATGAGTATTTGTTGTTGCTCGACCAGCCGGCGAACAGCACCGCGTAGACCGCCAGCCCCGCGATGGCCAGGATGTAGAGCAGCCCCACATTGAGATCCGCCACGCCCCAGGTGGGGGTGATGGGCACCACCGCAAACGCCAGAATAAAGGCAGTGAAGGCGATGATGGGGGCCAAGATAAAGATCCGCCGATCAGCGAACGGCGGGATCCAGTCCTCCTTGAAGAACATCTTGATCATGTCGGCGGCCAGCTGGAGCAGACCAAACGGCCCCACCCGGTTGGGGCCGTAGCGATCCTGCCACAGGGCCAGCAGACGGCGCTCGATGAAGCTCATGAAGGCACCAGCCCCCACGATCCCCACCAGCACGATCAGTGCCTTGCCCACCTCCAGCAACAGATCGATCAGCGACTCGCTCATGCGATCACCTCCTGCAGGTTAGTGATTGAGGCTTGTTGCAGGGCCGTCGGCAGGCCGTTCACCCCAAGGGGGAGCCCCACCAGACCGGCGCTCAGCTGCTCGCTAAGCCGCAGACGCAGTTGCCAGTGGCTACCGCCCCAGGAGAAGGAGACCTGACTGCCCCCGTGGAGGGCCAGACGCTGCGCATCAAGGGGATTGAGCACCAGCTCGGGTTCGTTCATCCGGGCCTGAATGACCGGGCTGCGAGCGGAGAGCTCCTCGCCGCCAAACAGCTGGGCATAATTGACCACTTGCAGCGCCTCTGCGGCCTTGAAGGGGGCGGGGATGGTGGTGAACCAGCCGAGCAGCTCCTTGCCTTCTGCCTGCGGGTCTGTTGCTTCCAGCAGACGGCGACCCGGATCGCCGGCACGCAGTTTGCCACCCACTTCATCCTGGAACTTGTTCCAGGCGGAGGGAGAGTTCCAGCCCGGCGCCCAGGCGAACGGTACTTGCGGCAGCGGCTGACGGGCTCCGGCATACCCCTCCATGGAGAAGTTGAAGGGGGAGTCGGGATCTTGCGCTACCCGCGGCTCGCTGACGTTCTGATCCGCCAGCATGGAGGTGCGACCGCTGTAACGATGCGGCTCACGGGCCAGTCGCATGCCACGGATCCGCAAGCCTGCGTTGGGCGCCGCTTCCAGCATGGTAGCCAGCAGCGGATTGCTGGTGGCGCAGTCATGGTTGACCTGGTCGAAGTTCTGCCAGTGCAGCGGCTTGCGTTCGATCGCCCCTTGCAGCGCCGCCAGCCAGCGCCACCCTTCACGTACCTGAATATCTGCGTTGTAGAAGGCGGGCGCATAGACCTGGAAGAAGCGCTGGGCGCGCCCTTCCATGTTCACCAGGGTGCCATCGGCCTCGGCAAAACTGGCCGCTGGCAGCACCAGATCTGCCTTGTTGGCGGTCGGGGTCGCCTGATGGTCGATGACCAGCAGGTGCTGCAGCCGTGCCAGCGCAGCATCCACCCGGTTGCGCGGCGCGCGGCGGTAGAGATCGTTCTCCAGGGTGACCAGCGCCAACCCCTCTTCGGCCTCGATACGCGCAAGGGCGGCTTCGAGCGGCTTGTCTGACAAGGTTTGAGCGCCCAGCATGGCCAGCCCCAGCGAGTTGGCCTCCTGGCCAACCAGCGCGATGTTGGCTTCCAGTCCTCGGCCTTTCAGGGCGCGGGCAATGTTGCTGGCCGCCTCAAGCAGCGCCACATCGCGGGCAGTGGAGCCTGCAATGATGAGCGGCTTCCTGGCGTTGCCGAGCAGCTCGGCCCAGCGAGTCGCTTGTGCCTGCAGCTCGGGGCAGAGGTCGGCCACAGCCGGTGCACTCGGGTCGAGCAGGTTGGCGATGGCAAAGCCAATGCGCGCCTGATCGGCATAGGGGGCGTGCAGCTTGTCGGCCGCCACATCGTCCAGACGGGTGGTGTCGAGGCTGGTGATGAGCAGCGGGTAGCGCTCGTTCTGACCCAGGGTCTGAACGGCGGCGACTTGCCACAGATCGACCTTCATCTTGCGGGCCAGTTCGCGAGCCTTGCCCTTGACGGCTTGGCGCAGCGCCAACGCGATACGGGCGGCGCTCATGGTGACATCTTCGCCGAGCAGCAGAATGGCGTCGGCCTCTTCCATGTCCCGCAGGCTCGGGGTCGGCACGCCGCCCTGTTGCAGGATCTGCAGCATCTTCAGCTGACAGGCCCACTCTGCCTGCTCGACGCCTGCGTAGAAGTTGGCTTCACCCACCAGCTCGCGCAGGGCAAAGTTGCTCTCCAGCGAGGCGCGGGGCGAGCCGATGCCGATGAGGCCGCAGGCCGTGCGCAGGGCATCGGCGGCTCGGTTGAGGGCGCCATCGACCGTGATGGTCAGCTGGTCGTTGCCATCTTTGAGCAGCGGTTGGCGCGGGCGGTCGGCCAGATTGACATAGCCATAGCCAAAGCGGCCACGGTCACAGAGGAAGTAGTGGTTGACGCTGCCGTGGAAGCGGTTTTCGATGCGGCGCAGCTCGCCATAACGCTCGCCCGGACTGATGTTGCAGCCCACGGAGCATTGCTGGCAGATGCTGGGGGCAAATTGCATGTCCCACTTGCGGTTGTAACGTTCGGAGTGGGTCTTGTCGGTGAAGACGCCGGTGGGGCAGACCTCCACCAGGTTGCCGGAAAATTCGCTCTCCAGGGTGCCATCCTCGACCCGCCCGAAATAGACGTTGTCGTGGGCACCGTAGACCCCGAGATCCTCGCCACCGGCATAATCCTTGTAGTAACGGACGCAGCGGTAGCAGGCGATGCAGCGGTTCATCTCGTGACCGATGAAGGGGCCCAGCTCCTGATTCTGGTGGGTGCGTTTAGTGAAGCGGTAGCGACGGCTGTTGTGGCCGGTCATCACCGTCATATCCTGCAGGTGGCAGGCGCCGCCCTCTTCACACACAGGGCAGTCGTGGGGGTGGTTGGTCATCAGCCACTCCACCACGCTCTTGCGAAATTCTTTAGCCTCTTCATCCTCGATGGCGATGTAGCTGCCATCGGTGGCCGGGGTCATGCAGGACATGACCAGACGACCGCGTTTGTCATCGGCATTCTGATACTGTTTCACCGCACACTGGCGGCAGGCGCCAACGCTACCCAGCGCCGGATGCCAGCAGAAATAGGGGACGTCCAGACCCAGCGACAGACAGGCTTGCAGCAGGTTATCTGCTCCGTCTACCTCGTACTCTTTGCCGTCTACATAAATGGTTGCCATACAACTTCCCTGAAACCTGTTTTGTGAAATCTGTGGTGTCGTTACCAGCGCTCGCCCAGCAGATTGGGCTGGATCCCTTTGACCGGCTTGCGGTTATCACCGCTGCCTTTGATCCCGGCCTCGAATTCGGAGCGGAAATATTTGATGGCGCTGGCGAGCGGCTCGACGGCGCCCGGTGCGTGGGCGCAGAAGGTCTTGCCCGGGCCAAGGAAACCGCAGAGTTGTTCCAGAGTCGCCAGATCGCCGGATTGCCCCTCGCCACGCTCCAGTGCCCGCAGCAGCTTAACGCTCCAGGGCAGGCCGTCGCGGCAGGGCGTGCACCAGCCGCACGACTCGCGGGCGAAGAACTCCTCCATGTTGCGCAGCAGACTCACCATGCTGATGGAGTCATCCACCGCCATGGCGAGGCCAGTCCCCATCCGGGTACCTACCTTGCCGATACCGGCGGTATACATCTGGGCATCGAGGTGCTCCGGCAGCAGGAAGCCGGTGCCCGCGCCGCCCGGTTGCCAGGCTTTCAGGCGATAGCCGCTCTTCATCCCGCCGGCGTAATTTTCAAACAGCTCGCGGGCGGTGATGCCAAAGGGCAGCTCCCAGACCCCGGGGTTGTTCACCTTGCCGGAGAAGCCCATCAGCTTGGTGCCGTGATCTTCCGAGCCCGGCAGCGCCAGCCCGTGATACCAAGCCACCCCGTTGCCGATAATGGCGGGGACGTTACAGAGGGTTTCGACGTTGTTGACGCAGGTGGGTTTGCCCCAGACGCCGGAGACGGCGGGGAAGGGGGGTTTGGCGCGCGGGTTGGCACGGCGCCCTTCCAGCGAATTGATCAACGCCGTCTCTTCACCACAGATGTAGCGGCCGGCGCCGGTGTGGACGAACAGCTCGAAGTCAAAACCGGATCCCAGAATGTTTTTGCCCAGCAGACCGGCGGCCTTGGCCTCTTCCACCGCACGGCGCAGGTGGATGGCGGCATCCACATACTCGCCGCGCAGGAAGATATAGCCGCGATAGGCCTTGAGCGCCCGGGCACTGATGATCATCCCCTCGATCAGCAGATGGGGCAGTTGCTCCATCAGCAGGCGGTCTTTCCAGGTATTGGGCTCCATCTCGTCGGCGTTGCAGAGCAGGTAACGGATGTTCATGCTCTCGTCTTTGGGCATCAGCCCCCACTTCACACCAGTGGGGAAGCCCGCGCCGCCACGCCCCTTGAGGCCGGCATCCTTGACGGTGCTGACGATCTCGTCCGGGCTCATCTGGCCGAGCGCCTTGCGGGCGGCGTCATACCCCTGTTTGGCCTGATACTCCTCCAGCCACACCGGCTGGCCGTCGTCCCGCAGCCGCCAGGTGAGCGGGTGGGTCTCGGCGGTGCGGGCCGTGCGGTTGGCGGTGCCAAGAGAGGCGAGGATCTTGTTCTGCGGCAGGCTCATGGGTAAGCCTCCAGCGTTTTCAGCAAGGTCACCGGATCGAGGCCGCCATAGGTGTCGTCATCGATCATGATGGCTGGCCCCTTGTCGCAGTTGCCAAGACAGCAGACCGGCAGCAGGGTGAAGCGGCCATCCGGGGTGGTTTGACCGGGGCCGAGGTTCATCACCTCCTTGAGACCGGCCAGCAGATCTTCATGGCCATTGATGTAGCAGACCATGCTGTCGCAGACGCGGATGATGTGGCGCCCTACTGGCTGGCGGAAGATCTGGCTATAGAAGGTGGCAACCCCCTCCACGTCGCTGGCGGGAATGCCGAGCTCGGCCGCGATGGCGTGAATGGCGCCGTCGGGTACCCAGCCTCTGGCCTGCTGCACGATCTTGAGCGCTTCGATGCTGGCGGCGCGGGGATCTTCGTAGTGGTGTTTCTCGTGTTCGATGGCATCGCGTTCAGCCTGGCTCAGAACGAAGTCGTCCTGTTTGCTGCTGCCTGCCCTTTGCCCCTGTGGGGTCTGATTATTGTGACACTGACATTGCTGGCTCATGACTTGACCTTTGGTGGCTTGTCCTTTTACTGCTCGTCCGGCGATCCCAATTCCCGGCCATGGCCGGGAGGGCGGATCACTTAACGGTCCACATCCGACATAACAAAATCGATACTGCCCAGATAGACGATGAGGTCCGACACCATGCTGCCCTTGATCACCGAGGGGATCTGCTGCAGGTGAGCAAAGCTCGGGGTGCGGATCCGGGTCCGGTAGCTCATGGTGGAGCCGTCACTGGTCAGGTAGTAACTGTTGACGCCCTTGGTCGCCTCAATCATCTGGAACGACTCGGCAGCGGGCATCACCGGGCCCCAAGACACTTGCAGGAAGTGGTTGATCAGGGTCTCGATGTGCTGCAGGGTGCGCTCTTTGGGCGGCGGGGTGGTGAGGGGGTGATCCGCCTTGAAGGGGCCCTCCGGCATGTTCTTCATGCACTGCTCGATGATCGACATGCTCTGGCGGATCTCCTCGATCCGCACGGTGGCTCTGTCGTAGGCATCGCCATTGCTGCCGACCGGCACTTCAAAGTCGAACTGATCGTAACCGGAGTAGGGGCGCCACTTGCGCACGTCGAAGTTGAGGCCGGTGGCGCGCAATCCGGCCCCCGTGGTGCCCCAGGACAACGCCTGCTCGGTGGTGTAGGCAGAGACGCCTATGGTGCGACCGCGCAGAATGCTGTTGCGCATCGCCGCTTTTTCGTAATCCATCAAGCGCTTGGGCAACCAGCTCAGCAGGTTGTCCTGCACCAGCCGTTGCCATCCCTTCGGCAGGTCGTGGGCCACACCGCCGATACGGAACCAGGCCGGATGCATGCGGGCACCGGTGATCGCTTCGATGATGGTGTAGATCTTCTGCCGGTCGGTGAAGGTGAAGAAGACCGGGGTCATGGCCCCCACGTCCTGGATATAGGTACCGAGGAACAAGAGGTGGCTCTGGATGCGGAACAGCTCCGCCATCATCACCCGGATCATGTCGACTCGCTGCGGCACCTTGATGCCGGCCAGCTTCTCGACCGCCAGCACATAGGGGAGGTTGTTCATCACCCCGCCCAGATACTCGACCCGGTCGGTATAGGGGATGTAACTGTGCCAGGATTGGCGCTCGCCCATCTTCTCGGCACCACGATGGTGATAGCCGATATCGGGCACGCAGTTGCGGATCTCCTCGCCATCGAGCTGCAACACCAACCGGAAGGCACCGTGGGCAGAGGGGTGATTGGGGCCGAGGTTGAGGAACATGTAGTCCTCATTCTCGTTGCCGCGGGCCAGCCCCCACTCTTCCGGTTTGAACAGCAGGTTCTCCTGCTCCATGTCCTGTTTGGCGGCATCGAGCATGAAGGGATCGAATTCGGTAGCGCGCGCCGGGTAATCCTTGCGCAGCGGGTGACCCTGCCAGCTCTTGGGCATCATGATGCGGGTCAGATGGGGGTGGCTATCGAAGGTGATGCCCATCAGATCCCACACTTCCCGCTCGTACCAATTGGCATTTGGGAAGTGGTTGGTGATGGTGGGCAGATGCAGGTCACTCTCGGCCAGCGCCACTTTCAACATCACATCGGCGTTACGGTCGATGGAGATGAGGTGATAGAAGACGGTGAAATCGCTCTGGGGCAGACCGTCGCGATGGCTGCGCAGCCGCTCGTCAGTCGCACTCAGATCGAAGAGCATCACGAACGGGGAGGGCACCTTGCGCAAAAAGCCCATCACATCCTGCAGCAGTTCGCGGGGGAGCCAGACCACCGGCACGCCGGTGCGCGTGGTCTGTACGGTGAAGTGCTCGGCCCCGAAGTGGGCAAACAGTTCGCCAATGACTTTGGCATCCTTGTGGTCGCTGGGCTGCCACTGGGCCATGGCGTAATTGCTGGGAAAATCACGAGTCAGTTTCATGGTCAGATCTCATCCGGCGTGCGCAGGTTGGTCACATTGATCCGTTCGCCGCGCTTGCGCTCTTTTTCGGCCTGTATCTGGGGACGGTAGATCCCCTGATCGCCCACTACCCAGGAGAGGGGGCGGCGCTCTTTGCCGATGGAGTCCTGCAGCAGCATCAGGGCTTGCAAAAAGGCTTCGGGACGGGGCGGGCAACCCGGAATGTAGACGTCGACCGGCAGGAACTTATCCACCCCCTGCACCACTGAATAGATGTCATACATGCCGCCGGAGTTGGCACAGGCCCCCATGGAGATCACCCACTTGGGTTCGAGCAGCTGTTCATACAGGCGCTGGATGACTGGCGCCATCTTGATGAAGGGGGTCCCTGCAATCACCATGAAATCGGCCTGACGGGGCGAAGCGCGGATAACTTCAGCGCCGAAGCGGGCCACATCGTGGGGGGAGGTGAAGGCGGTACACATCTCCACGTAGCAGCAGGAGATGCCGAAATTGTAAGGCCAGAGGGAGTTTTGCGGCCCCAGTTGACTGTGTCTTGCAGCACCTCCTCGAGACGGCCCATCATGATGCCGCGCGTCGCTTCTTGCGCCAGTGGGTCATCGACGGTCTGGCGCTGCTCCTGGGGGTAGCGCTCAACGGGTGCATCCGGGTCAATCCGGGTCAGGGTGTACTTCATGGTGCAACCTCAAGGAAAGGGTCTGTGGTTCAATCACTGTTTTTGTTGTTCAACTGCGGTTTGCGCGGTGACCAGTCCAGTGCGCCGATGCGCCAGAGGTAGATCAGGCCGATAAGCAGCAGTCCGATGAAAATGGTGGCTTCAATAAAGCCGACCCAGCCGCTCTCCCGCACGGAGACAGACCAGGCAAACAGGTAGAGCGCCTCGACGTCGAAGATGACGAAGAACATGGCGACCAGATAGAACTTGGCGGAAAAACGCAGGCGGGCACTGCCGACCGAGTCGACACCAGATTCAAATGGCTTGTTCTTGGTGCGGCCGTAGGCACGACCTCCCAGCAGGGCGGCGAGGCCTATCATCACCAGACAGATGGTGATGGCACCGATGACATAAATGGCAAAAGCCCAATGTTGAGCAGAAATATCAGCAAACATAGAGGTTTTTCCTAACCAAATTAATCAAGTGACTTAACAATAATGTTACGCATTATGACACTTTCGCACTGATTTACATGTCATTTTTACGGGTTAATTATTAATCGGTTAACCGGTAATTAAATTTTGTTAAGAAGCGCACTTTTTTGCTGGTTATGGCGGGTGGGAAAGGCCTGGAAAGCGCAGAGAGCTGCTCCTCGTCATCACCTGAAAGGGGTAAATGCCGCGGGCGAAGCCGGATCAGGTCGATATCGCGGGCAGGGGGCACAGGCGGGAGAAGAGCGTGATGGCGGGTGAGGTAGGGGGGCGGCAAGAGCAATAAAAAGAGAGGCTTTCAAGCCTCTCCTGTCATCGCGTTCCGGTTTCGAGCGTGGGGCGGTCAGGGTTTATTGGCGACCAGCAAGACCTGATCCGGGTAGGCGCCAATGGCGCGAAGACCGATATCTCCCGAGGTGATATCCAGATACGCCCGCTGACCATTGGCGGAGGTTACTGTGCTGCTCATCAGATAGACATAGCCCTCATTGACCTCTTTACCGCCCCCCGCCATGGCGCGCGGGAAAATGGCTTCATTGAGAGAGGGCTTGTAGCAGGCATGCTCGACCAGGGTCGCCAGCTCCTTGATGTCGGGCAGACGCCACTGGCTGATACCGCCGAAGTGATAGAGAGCATGACTGCTGTCACTGCGGATCCGCTCCGCCACTTGCAGCCCCTGCTGCCAGTAGTAAACGGTCGGTTCCCCCAGGCAACTGCTGCCACTCCATGTCTGTCCCAGTTTGCAGCGCATCCAGGTGAGGCCGGTGTGTTGATCCGTGACGGTGCCGTTGCCATGGTCAAGAAAACGGGCAGAGGGGGCGGTGCGATCCATAGTGTCATCACAAATGGCAGCACCGTGGGCCAGGGGGGCCAGCAGTGCCAGCATGGCGAATGAAAAGCGATAAAGGCTCATGATATTCCTCGGATTATTGGGGAGTGGCGACCAGTCGTACCTGCATCAGCTCGATATAGGTATCTTGCTGCACCAATGCGGGATAGGTGGTGCCCGCATCTTCTCCCAGGAGCAGGACTGTGCGTTTGCTGATGGGGCCACCGGAGAAGCGCTGGGCGGTGTTGCTGGTGGCGCTCCAGTAGTAGCCATGGTAGGTGTCATCTTCCGATGGGGCGATATCCGGGAAGTAACGGGTATCCACGATGATGCGTTGACCCAGCGGGTCCTTGGCCAGGCTGCCGTAGTGCATCAGTGACATCAGCTCACCCATGCTGGGCAGCCGCCACTGGCTGATGCCGCAGCGCTGCTCGCCATTGAGCCACTGCTGATACGCGCGGGTGGTCAGCATGGTGGTCAGCGCCTGTGCCCGGGCGAGGGCCGCCAGATCTCCTTCGGCGGTGAGCTGTTCGATCCTCTTATGAATATGCTGGTAGGCCGCTTGCTGCTCGCCTGCGGTCGCCTTGAACTGCTCATCCTCATAGGCAAAGGGTCTGCTTTTCCAGGCCGGGCTCAAGGGATCGTCCGATTTGACCTCCCACACCAAACCGGTATTGAGATCCTTGACGCACTGCCAGCTCGGCGCGTTGTCGGGGAGAACCTGACCGAGATCATCGAGTTTGCGATAGGCAAGCTGGGGACGAGTGCGATTCCAGCTGGCATCTTGTCCCGGATAGTCATCGGGTTCCTGTTCCAGCAGCGGGTCGTTGCCATCGCTGAAGGTGGTGACGCCGGTGACGGTCAGCAGGTTGCGTGGCTGCTGCTGCACCAGCAGGGTCAGCAGCTCGCTTTGGGTCTCTTCAGCAAACTGGCCGTTGCGCTGCCACTCCTGAGCCAATTGCTCCAGCATCAGGCTGATGGCGCGATAGCTGGTGGTGAGCAACTGGGTCTCCTTGGCTGTGGCAAGGCGTGTGCGGGCCTGTTGCTGCAAGCTGATCGCCACCTGCTGTAGCGCCTGATCAAACTGGCCGAGACCTGCGAGGGCCGCGCGGTCGCTGCCCGGTTGCAGCAGGGCGAGATCGGCCAGCAGCTGCGTCAGTGCGCGATCGGCGGCCACCCCTTCGGCAATGCGGCTCTGCCATAGGGTGCTGAGCAGGGTTGGTTGCAGCCGTTGTGGATCCCCTTTGGCGGCCGGATGTGCCAGCAGCAGCCCTCCGCTCCTCGGTACGAACAGCAGGGGCGAGTTGACGATGTTGGCCGAACGGCTGACCAGGGCTACCGCTCCTTCGCCGCTGACGGCAGGGTCGGCAGGATCACATTGCCAGTTCTGAGCCAGATCGGCGCACAGGGTACCGGTGGTCGGCAGAGCGACATCGACCCGGTAGTCCGGGATCGCCAGTGGTGCGTTATCTTCCCCGCCGCCACAGGCGCTGAGCAGGGCTGAGAGGGTTGCAATAACCAGTACGGATGATTTCACTTCACATTCCTTGATTCGGTCACAGGTTCACGGGGGCGGTAACCCCCGTGGTGCAGGATTCAACGGCGCGGGGGGCTCCGGCGCCAGAGGCGGGGCCAGAGGGCCAGCAACAGCAGCAGGGGGGAAGTCGTGCCGCCACCCCCTTCATCCTGCTCAAGGGGAATGATGCCAGTGTTGGGCAGGGCTTCATCCTTGTCGCAGCGGGCGCCGACTTGCTGGGCTACCCGCCAGTTGCGCAACTGACCGGTGTCACCGGCGCTGGTGTCGTTGATCTCCAGCAGCCAGCGGCCAGCGAGCGGTTCGCCGTGCAGCTTATCCAGCGATTCGAACGGTACCAGTTCACGGGGGAACTCCCCCTTGAGCCGGGTATGGCTGGCGTAACCCTTGTTCCACAGGCTGATCCGGGTACCGTAAGGGGAGGTGAGCCAGATCTCCAGCTGCTCCAGCTTGCTGTGCTCCAGATCGAGGGCAACCACGAATCCGCTGTCGATGCGGGCCGTGCTCTCGGGCAGGGTGAGAGTGAAGCGGGACAGGCCGTGCCGTTCATCGCTCACCGCATCCTTGATCTGGCCACCCTGGCCGATGGCCCGCTGCCAGAGCGGTTCACCGATCGGCAGTTGCAGGTCAAGGCGGGTCTGGCGCTCGGTGGGGCTGGGCAGGGTGAGCTGGAACTGCAGCGGCAAGGTGACTGCCTCGCCACAGGTCAGGTTGCTCGCCGCTTCCAGCGGCAGGGTCCAGCGGGCGGAGCCATCGGCGTTGAGCTCTCCCTGCCAGTGATCGTCACCCATGAGCCCCTTGCTCGGGAGCAGGCTGGCGTCAGCCACTGTCAGGGGACGGCCGCTCTGGTTGTTCAATTCGATGGCGAGGCTCTTTTTCTCCCCGGGTAGCAGGTAGCTGTCATCGGCAAGGCGGGCCGCGATGGGGGTGGGCAGCAGGGCGTGGTGGCGGAAGGCCTGCTCCAGCAGCTTGCCATAACTGCGATCCGGATAGAGGCGGTTGGCGGTATCCACGGTGACCCGCGCCAGCTGGGGCATCCGCACCTGCGGGCCGAGGCCGAAGTGGGATTCAATCAGCAGGGTATCGAACTCGTCACGGGCTACCTCGCCATACTGTTCAACGGCCTGGCGCAGCGCGGTGAAGAGCGGAGTGCCCCACAGCTGGTCGCCGTTGCTGCCGTTGATGGTGAGGTGAGCCGGATAGAGGAAGCCCGGATGATAGCGCGCCCGCAGATCGTCGAGCTGACGGGGCGTCCGGCCGCTGATCCTGGCATCCCAGTTGAAGACCATGAAAGGCTCGAACTGGCGGGCTTCGGGACTGCGCTGGCGCCAGCTGGCGGCCAGATAGTCGCTAAAGCCCTCGCCGATGGCGCCCCAGTCCCCCTCTTCTCCCATGTCGGGCAGGATATGGTGCTGCACCGCATGGCCAAACTCGTGCCAGATCACCATGGGATCTTCCGCATCGGGCACCCCTATCCGGCCAATTTCCAACCGGCGCAGGAAGGGGTCATAGAGAGAGTTGTCCTGCTCCCCGGCATCGGTATCGATGGCCAGGGGGCCGCCCATCAGCGTCGGGTAGCCCAGGGATTCCACATGGCGCTGGGCCAGATCCAGATGGTAGTAGCCATTGATATCGAGGAAGGCGGGCTGCTGGTGATCCAGCTGGAAGCCATCGGCATCAGGGCTGCTAAAGGGGGCAGTTTCCGGCGCCGTGCCATCCACGACCCGAGCGCGTGGGCCATTTAGCTGGTAGGTGTCATCCACCTTTTGTACCGTGAGCGGTACGGTGCGATAGGCCCGGTTGTCCAACACCAGATCGTGGCGCCACAGCAGGTTGCCATCTTGCAACTGGGTGCGTGGGTCGAGGGCAAAGATGCGGGCCTGCACCGTAGCCGCTTCCCTTGCCAGCGGGACCGCTTCGGCACGGGTGTTGGCCTCTTGCAGCGTGCGCCCCAGCAGGGCGCTGCCATCGCAGGTGACAAACAGTTGCCAGTGGCTGCTCTTGCTGTTGCCCGGCTGGCTTTCCACCGCCAGCAGGCGCCAGGCCGCAGTCAGTGTGTCGCCATCCTGCCAGTACCAGGGCTGGGCTTCGTCACTGCCAGCGAATTTCCACACCGTACCATCCAGCGTGGCGGTATAGGCATCCACCCCGGCGCGGCTTGCTTCATCACATGGAGCCGCCTGTGCCTGCATCAGCCGGGTATTGTGATAAAGGCGCCACGGGCGACCCTGCTCATCGAGACTGACGGCGGCCATCAGGCCGGCGATCGGTGCGCCATTGAGCTGCTGGCGATAATGCAGATAGTGGCCCAGCTTGCCTTGGCGCTGATAGGCCGGGGCATCACTCAGGGTGATGCCGAGCTGCTGTTCGAGCCAGAGGCGGGGATCGGCCGGGGCGTCCTGTTCGACAAAACGCAGTTCGGCGGCCTCGGTGGCAAAGCCAGCCAGCCCCAGCAAGAGGGCGGGCAACAGGGGTTTCATAGTGGTACTCCCAATCAGCGGCAGGGTCATTGATTGATCCCCGCCAGATGCAACAAGAAGGCAAATTCACGAGCCCGATCGCCACCACCGGCGCGGTGGCCTCCCTCCAGTTCGGTCAGCAGCAGGTAGGGGCCGGAGCCCGTGCTGTGCTCCCGCAGGCGGGCCAGCCACTTGACCGGCTCCCAGTAGGGCACCTGGCTGTCGTGCAGGGCGGTAGTGACCAGCAGGGGCGGGTAGGGGGCGCGGTGCAGGTTGTCGTAGGGGCTGATGCGGCGCATCGCCTGATACTCTGCGGGCTTGGCCGGGTTGCCCCACTCCTGGTACTCCTGACGGGTCAAGGGGAGGGCAGGATCGCTCATGGTGCCGAGCATATCGACGAAGGGAACCTGCAACACGGCGCCGCTAAAGAGTGTCGGTTGCTGGTTGAGGGCCGCAGCAACCAGCGTGCCCCCCGCGCTGCCCCCCATGGCAAACAGGGGCAGGGGAGCAGAGTCGGGTGACCAGTGGCGCAGGGTGTTGCCGGCAGCGATAAAGTCGCTGATGCCGTTCTGCTTGTGGATGCCCCGTCCGTCGCGGGTCCACTGCTCCCCCAGCATGCCGCCGCCGCGCACATGGGCGATGGCGTAGACAAAGCCCCGATCCAGCAGGCTTAACAGCTCTTTCTGGTAGTAGGGGCGCATCGGCGTGCCATAGGCGCCATAGCCGTAGAGCAGTACGGCGCGAGGGGCCAGCTCCTTGCGCCACACTAGCGAGACAGGCACCCGGGTGCCATCGGCAGAGGTGATCCAGCGCCGCTCGCTCTGATAGGGCAATGCTTTATTGCCTGCGGTGTGCTGGTCGTTGATCCAGTGGCCGCTGTTTAAATCCAGCCAGCGCTGGCCGGGGGGCTGGCTCAAGCCCTGACTGCGCACCAGAATACGGTCGCTGGCCGGGTCATGTTCTCCTTGCAGCCAGCCGGTACCGGCGCCACTGGCCAGCGGCAGGCGCTGGCGTTCATGGCCGTTGCGATCGAGCAGGGCGAGCCAATCCTCCCCCTGCTGGCGAAACTGCACCACCAGATGGCGATCAAACAGTCGCCACTTGTCGGGATCGCCGAGATCCTCCCCTTTGGCGGGCCACAGGCGCTGCCACTCACCGAGCGGCGTGCTGGCTGAGTAGAGGGCAAACGCCCCCTCTCGGTTGCTCTTGATCACCCAGCCGGATTGACTGTCCAGATAGTATTCCACCCCGCGCTGGCGGGGTTTGACCTGCTGCGGCTTGCCCGAGTCGAGCAGGTACTGCTCCGAGCTGTCGTGGTTGTTGCCCTGCAACACCAGATGCTGGCCATCCGTGGTGCGATAGAGGCTGAGCAGCCAGGCGGGATCCTGCTCCTCATAGAGAGTCTGCTCCTGGCCATCCTGCCAGCCGCGCAACTGCCAGGGGCGCAGGGTGTAACGCTCGTTGGCGATGCTGTAGAGGGTGCGACCATCTTGTGACCAGGCGAGATCAGCGCTGCGCTGCGCCAAACTGGCTAGCGCCTTGCCGCTTTGGAGATCGAGCAGGGTAACTTGATAGTCGAGATCGCCGCGCCTGTCTTCGGCGATGGCCAGTGTGAGGTTATCCGGGCTCAGGGCCCAGCCGCCCGCTTCGTAATAGCCCTCACCCGCTCTGGCGGGAAGCAGCTGCTGCACCTTGCCCCCGTGGCGTTGCCAGAGTGAGCCATCCGGGCGCAGCTGCCATGCCTGATCGCCGCGGACAAGCCAGTTGTCCGGTACGGGTTCACCCGCCGGATGACGGGCAAACTCGGCGCGCAAGGTTGCTTCCAGCGGCTGCTGCGCGGCGAGCTGCTGCTCGCTCCAGCGATTTTGCTGCTTGAGCAGGGCGAGAATGGCCGGGTTGCTACGGCTCTCGTCCCGCAACCAGAAGTAGGGATCCTGGCGTACGGGATTGCCTGAAATCAGGTGCGATTGGGACGGGATCGGCGGTGGCAGGGCCTCTTGCGCCCACGCCAACGGGGCGGCCAACAGGGCCGCCATGATTGCATGATGCTTCATCACATCCCCACGAAACGGTAGCTGAGGCTGGCTGACAGGTAGCGGCCGCTCTGGCTGTAGAGGGAGGTATCGCTGCCAGCCGGAAGTCCGGCCACATCCTGATAGCGGACGTAGCGGGTATCGAGCAGGTTGCCGATGGTGGCATTGACCTTGAGCGCCTCGGTGATCTGCCAGTCGCCGGTGAGGTCCAGACTGAACCAGCCTGCGCTGCTCTGGCAGGCACCGTTGTAGCCAGTCTGCGCATTGGCGCACTGGGGCACCTTGGTCATTGCGGCGGCATAGTTGCCACTGAGCTCAACCCCCCAGTCGAGCTGTTGCCAGCGCAGGGTGGTGTTGCCTTCCAGCGGTGTCTGGGTGCGCAGCGGCTCACCGCGGTGATCCTTGCCATCCATCCAGGCCAGATTGGTCGAAAGCTCCCACTCGTCGCTCAGCCAGAGGCTGGCGGCCAGCTCGGCGCCCCAGGTTTCTGCTTTGGCGACGTTGCGATATTGGCGCAGGAAGACACCGTCATCGAGGCGAAAACCGGTCTGGCGCCAGTCGATGAAGTTGTAGTAGCGGTTGTAGAAAACGGCCGGTTTGACGCTCCAGTTGTCGCTTTGGCCATTCACTCCCCACTCCAAGCTGTGGCTGGTCTCCTCCTTGAGGTTGGGGTTGGCAATGATCTCGAATGGCGGCATGGCAAAGTAGTGGGGAATGTTGCCGTAAACCTGATCATAAGCGGGGGCGCGGAAGCCGTTGGCATAGCTGAGCCAGCTGCGCCATGTCTCGTTGAAGCGGTAACTGGCCGCCACACTGGGGGAGATATGGTCGCTGTGGTTCTCGGCCAGATTGCTGTCCGGTGCGCGCAGGCGCTGGCGGTCAAAGCGCAGGGTCGGGGTAAACTGCCAGTTGCCCAGATCGATCACATCGCTCAGCCAGATGCCATCGCGGCGGGTTTCGGCCTTGCTGAAGGGGGCTTTCTGTCCCTGGGTGGTGATGCCATCTTCCAGGGTCAGATTGCTGACCGGCCGCTCGTGGTTGGCCTGCTCCAGCTCCACACCGTAGCTGAAGGTGTGATCCAGCGAGCCGGTGCTCAGCTTGCTCTGCAACTCCAGCTCGTTGCCAAGGCGCAGCTCCTCGAACGTGGAGAGGGTGCGCTGGCTGCGATATCTGGGATAACCGCTCAGGGCATCGTTGCGCAGCAGCTGGCGCTGGTTGGCTTCGTTGCGTGACTGGTTGCCAAACAGGCTCCAGTTGAGGGTATCGACCATGCCCAGATCGCTGGCTTCCCAGCTGAACTTGCCGCCCTGGGTGCGCTGATCGCCATCTTCCTGAAAACCGACCACGTCCCAGCTGCCATCGGGTTGGGGCACCGCTTTGGGCCCCATCTGGCGTTTGGCGTGATCCTCGTAGTAGTCCAGCTCCAGCCGCAGAGCGTGATGGGCATTGAGGGGGAGGCGGCTGCTGGTGGAGGCACTCATGCCATCCAGATCCGCCGGAATGCGGTTCTCCTCAAAGTTGGCGGTTTCGTTGCCACGCCAGCCGGAGAGGCGCAACAGATGTTCGCTCTCCAGTGCCCGCACCGCGCCGGTCATGCTGAGCTTCTTCTTGTTGCTGTCGCCACCGTAGAGGGTCTTGGCCGCCAGATAGCTATCTTGCTGTTGCAGATAATCTTCCGGCTGCTTGGTATTCATCACCACGGTGCCGCCGATGGCATCGGAGCCATGCAGGGAGGAGCCGGCCCCCTTGGCCACCTCAATCTGCTTGATGTCATCAAGGTCGAAGTTGAAGCGACCCACCTTGTCATTGATGTTGTCGGCGCCAAAGCCGTCGCTGACGCGCACCCCATCCTTGATCAGCAGGATACGGTTGCCCCCGATGCCGCGCACGCTGATGTTTTGCGGTCGCCCGGCAGAGCCGGTGACCGAGACACCGGGGATCTTGCGAAACACATGAGTCAGCTCGCTGGCGACCTGACGGTCCAGCTCTTCCTGGGTGATGACGGTGATGGAGCCGGAAACATCGGAGAGTTTCTGTTGTACCCGTTGCCCGGTGACAATGATGGTGTCGTCGCTGCGAGCCTTCTCCACAGGGGGGAGATCGGCCGCGCCAGCGGAGGCACACAAGAGTGCTGGCCATGCCTGAAGCAGTTTGTTCATAATGATAATTGTTTTTATTTAAGCCTGAGGGGCGGCATTATTGCAGAGGCCTGACCACTTGACAATAAATGGCAATCATTATCATTAAGATCTTATGATGTTGATATTATTGAGCTATTTGTTTTTAAAAAGAGGCTCCCACGCGAGGCAGGAGCGGGGGGATCAGGGCTTGAGCAGTTGCAGCGACTCTTCTGCGGCCTTGCCTTGAGAGAGGGTGATATCGACCCGGCGATTCGCCTGGCGATGTTCAGGGGTGTCATTGGCAAAGCGGGGTTGAGTGTCGGCAACCCCCTGAGCGATGACTCGTCTGGCATCCAGCTGGGGGTTGGTCAGCATGGTCTGCACGATGGAAGAGGCCCGCAGCACCGAGAGCTCCCAGTTATTGCGATAAAGCTCCACCGGCGCCTGGGAGTTGTCGGTATGACCGGTGACCACTACCTGCCCCGGGATATTGGCCAGAATGCCTGCGATCTTGTTGACCAGCGGGATGAACTGGGGCTGCAGGAACGCCGAATCGGAGGGGAATAGCGCCTTCTCGCCGATGCGGATCACCAGTTGACTGCCGAGTTGCTCGACCTCGAGATCCTTCGATTCAATCTGGGCCTTGAGTTGCTGCTCAAGCTTCTGCTTGGTCACCTGCACCCACTCCTGCTCCTTGGTCTTGTGGGGCCAGGCTTCGGTGGCGCTCGGTTTTTCCGAGGCACCTATGGTCTCGTTGAAGGGGTCCGATGCCGCCATGGGGGCATCTTTTTCCAGTACAGTCTCTTCTTTCGGGCTGCTCGGCGTGGTCTTCGATTCCGGCTCGAGAATCCCTGTGCCCCCCTGCATCAAGGGGGAGCCGGCAGGCGGGGAGATGAGGCCGATTTTACCCAGCGACTCGATAAAGCCCTGGATAAGCACCCGGGTTTCGGACTGTTTGGCCATGGCAAAGGAGTAGAGCACCACAAACAGGGCGAACAGCAGGGTCATGAAGTCGGCATAGGAGACCAGCCAGCGTTCATGGTTCTCCGGTGCTTCAGCCTTTTTCTTTTTGGCCACCGTGACCTCCCAGATAAGGTTCGAGGGTAACTTGCAGGCGCGCTTGGGATTCGCCATCCACGATGCAGAGAATGCCGGTCAGGGTCATCTCCTTGTAGTGGCGGATCTGGTGGGCAAACCCTTTGTAGCGGTTGCCGAACGGCAAGAAGATCAGGTTGGCTGCGGATACCCCGTAGATGGTAGCGATAAAGGCCACCGCGATGGCGCCGCCCAGCTTGTCGGGGGCATCTAGCAGACCCATGGCGTGGATCAGGCCAAATACCGCCCCGACGATCCCCATGGTCGGGCAGTAGCCGCCCATGGCTTCATAGAATTTGACCGTCTGTTCGAGATCTTCCTGTTCAAATTCGATCTCGTTCTCCAGCACCTCGTGTATCTTGGTTTTCTCGTAACCATCAACCATCATCTGCACCCCTTTCTTCAGGAAGGGATCCTTGATCTCGTCGATCATCCCTTCCAGCGCCAGCATGCCGCTGCGGCGGGCGTTGCCTGCCAGGGTCTCCAGTAACTGGGCCTGTTCATGCATGTCGAGCTTGAGGGGGAGAGCAGCCATTTGAAACGCTTCATGGTGCTGCCGACGACGGAGAAGGGGAACTGGGTCAGCGCAGCACCTATGGTACCGCCGATCACGATAAGAAATGCGGGCAGATCGAGCAGTGCGCTGGGATGACCACCCTCGATCATGTTGCCGCCAAGGATGGCGATCAACGCCAGTACCAAGCCAATCAAGCTCATTTTTTTACACATCCCTGCATGTTGATAATCGCTAGTGTAGCTACTTAAGTATCAGTTTTTCAAAATGATATCCAATCGCTGAGCAATTAATGGGCGCTGGGTAACGTCCATAAAAGAAGGCGTGTTGCGGCCATAAGATGGCATTGCAATCATCTTGTTGCTCCTGTTGTGACTGGAAGGAACGCTTGTCGGGTGGGGCAATCACAAAAGCAAGGTAGGGGGTGGGGGCTGGCAATACGAAAAGCAGTGATGTTCCATCAGGGCTTTGCAAACCGGGGGATGAGTGCGTGGATGATCTGCCACTGCGTGGCTCTGGCTCACTTGTCGGCATAGGTGTTTGCCGGAAAGCAAAAAACCGACCCTGAGGTCGGTTTTTTTAGATTTGGCGGTGAGGGAGGGATTCGAACCCTCATTCTCACATGTTGCAGCACAAATATAACCTTCAATTTCAATAACTTACGCAATTATCGGTAGCTATAAAAGCTATGTAATTGTCTCAGGTAATTGCTATGAGACTTATTGTACTTTTATATAGAAAATTAATTAAATGTCAACCACATAGGTTGTGGCAATTCACTGCGTTGTTGATCACGGACAATTAAGTTGGAAACCGTGATATTGCAGTTGGAAACTCAACGGCCCTGCAACAGCAGGGCCTTTTTATTTTTTGCGGTGATTAACTGTAATTAAATTACAAAAAGATCTCTGTTGGATCTTTCAGGCTGGTCAAGGTCTACCTCTTGCCAATGGTACACACATAAGCATCATCGTCACTGATGTAAAAAAAGATACAGTGGTATTGACGCAGCAGTGTCATATGCGACACACTGCAACTGCATCATTAACGATGAAGAGATTTTGTGAAGCTGAACCAAATTGCCACCATCAGTGCTGGGCACCCCTATCGCGGCAAGATCCCGGAGATCGATTCCGGCAGCATGGCCGTGGTGCAGATGAGAGATGCCTCGCCAGAAGGGGGGGTTGACTGGTCTGCCTGCCTTCGTTCTGAGCCTACCAGCAAGAAGGAGCCTGACTGGCTGCAAACCGGCGATATCCTGGTGGCGGCCCGTGGCAGTACTAACTATGCCGTGCTGGTCGATACCGGGCTTGCATCATTGCCCGCCGTAGCCGCCCCTCACTTCTATGTGGTGCGGTTGCATAGCGAGGCGCTCAGTCCCGAATTTCTGGCCTGGCAGCTCAATCAGTCCCCTTGCCAGCGCTACTTCGAGCTTCACGCCGAAGGCAGCGCGGCAAAAAGTATTCGCCGTCAGGTGTTGGAGGATGCCCCTATCGGCATCCCGTCTCTTGCGAGACAAGCCGCCATCATGAAGCTGGTCCACAGCCTGCGTGAAGAACGAAACCTGATGCAACAACTGCAACGTAACGGCGAGCAGATGATGCAGGCTATCGCTGCCAGCCTGCTCGAACAATCCGATCAGCAACCGAAATAGTTTCGCTGAGCAGCCCATTTTTCCAAGAAATACCCAAGGAATTGTGACTTATGACTACCTCGATAAACCAGGACGATATCAACAAGGCCCTCTGGTCTGCCTGTGATACCTTCCGGGGCACGGTCAGCCCTGATACCTATAAAGATTTCGTGCTCACCATGCTGTTCCTGAAATACATCTCGGATGTCTGGCAGGATCACTACGATGGCTACAAGGCCGAATATGGCGATGAGCCGGAGCTCATTGAAGAGATGCTGAAAAACGAGCGTTTCGTGCTGCCCAAACAGGCCAGCTTCTACAGCCTGTTCGAGCGTCGTCACGAGCCGGGCAACGGCGAGCGGATCGATCAGGCGCTGCACGCCATCGAAGAGGCCAATGGCACCAAGCTCAAAGACGCGGGCAAGAGCGTGTTTCAGGACATCAGCTTCAACACCGACCGCCTCGGCGAAGAGAAGCAGAAGAACACCATACTGCGCCATCTGATGGAAGACTTTGCCAAGGATGAGCTCAACCTCAAGCCGAGCCGGGTCGGCACCCTGGATGTGATCGGCAACGCCTACGAGTATCTCATCAAGAACTTCGCCGCCAGCGGCGGCCAGAAGGCGGGGGAGTTCTATACCCCGCCCGAAGTCTCCGATCTTATCGCCGAGTTGCTGGAGCCGATGCCGGGCGACACCATCTGCGATCCGGCCTGTGGCTCGGGGTCGCTGTTGATGAAGTGCGGACGCAAGGTGGTGGCAAACCATGGCGAGAAGCACTACGCCCTCTACGGTCAAGAGGCCATCGGCTCTACCTGGTCGCTGGCCAAGATGAACATGTTCCTGCACGGGGAAGACAACCACAAGATCGAGTGGGGCGACACCATCCGCAACCCCAAGCTGCTCGATAAAAACGGTGATCTGCTGCGCTTCGATATCGTGACCGCCAACCCGCCCTTTTCGCTGGATAAATGGGGTTATGAGGAGGCGGGGAACGATAAGTTCGGTCGCTTCAAGCGCGGGCTGCCGCCCAAGACCAAGGGGGATTACGCCTTTATCCTCCATATGATTGAGACCCTCAAACCCAAGAGCGGCCGCATGGGGGTAGTGGTGCCCCACGGCGTGTTATTCCGGGGTTCCAGCGAGGGGAAAATTCGCCAAGCGCTTATCGATGAGAACCTGCTCGATGCGGTGATCGGGCTGCCAGAGAAGCTCTTCTATGGCACCGGCATCCCGGCCGCCATCCTGATCTTTAAAAAGCAGAAGGTGGATGACAATGTGCTGTTTATCGATGCCAGCCGTGAGTTCAAGGCGGGTAAAAACCAGAACCTGTTGAGTGCGGACAATATCGCCAAGATCGTGGCCACCTACCGCAACGGCGGCAATGTCGATAAATACGCCTATCTCGCCTCGCTTAAAGAGATCAAGGAGAACGACTACAACCTCAATATCCCACGCTATGTGGATACCTTCGAGGAGGAAGAGGAGATCGATCTGCTGGCGGTGCGGGCCGAGCGCGAACAACTGAAAACCCAACTGGCCGAGCTGGAAATCGAGATGGCTAAGTATCTGGAGGAGCTGGGCTATGGTGCCTAAGGGGTGGTCTCAGAAGTTAATTTCTGATGTCGGTGCAGTCGTAACAGGAAATACTCCACCAACCAGTAACCCTGAGTATTACAATGGGAAATATCCTTTTGTATCTCCGGCTGATTTAGGTGCGCATAAATTGATAAACTCTAGTATTAAGAGTTTATCCTCCCAAGGAATGGAAAAAGCAAGAAGTGTAAGAGCAGGTGCTACGCTTTTCACTTGCATTGGCTCAACAATCGGAAAAATAGGGCTTGCGGGATGCACGCTAGCAACAAATCAGCAAATTAATGTTGTGATCCCCAAGCCAGATTACGACGATGATTATGTATATTATCAGTTAGAGTTGAGAGCTGCATATATTGCAAAGTTAGCAGGAACCCAAGCAGTTCCAATAATTAACAAAACCACATTTGAATCACAATGTATTTTGGTTCCTGATTCACTGCCTGAACAAAAGAAAATCGCCCAAATCCTCTCCACTTGGGATAAGGCCATCACCACTACCGAGCAACTGTTAGCCAATAGCCAGCAGCAAAAAAAGGCGCTGATGCAAAAACTGCTCACCGGCCAAAAACGCTTGCTGGATAACAATGGAGTGAGGTTTAGTGGGGAGTGGAAAGCTCAACGTATTGGTTCTCTTTTAAAAGAGGTTAAGCGGCCAGTTCAATGGGACGATGATAGTGAATATCACCTTTTAAGTGTCAAGCGCCGCTCGGAGGGAGTTGTGCTTCGTGAAATTTTAAAGGGTTCAGATATTTTGACAAAAAAAATGAACACTGCACTTGCCGGTGACTTTTTAATCTCAAAGATGCAGGTTGTTCACGGAGCCACAGGGTTAGTAACAGAAGAGTTTAATAAGTGTCACATATCAGACTCATACATTGCTCTGAGACCAAAAGATGATGAAAAAATAGACATTGCTTTTTTCTCTTGGTTCAGTAAACAAAAAATAATGTATCACAAGGCATTCCTTTGTAGCTATGGTGTTCATATTGAAAAGATGACCTTCAATTTCAATATGTTTGTAAAGGAAAAGGTTATTATTCCAGCCACGCTTGAGGAGCAACAAAAAATCGCAGCGGTACTTTCCACTGCCGATCAAGAAATCACAGCCCTGCAACAGAAACTCGACGCCTTAAAGCAAGAGAAAAAAGCGCTGATGCAACAACTGCTAACCGGCAAGCGGCGGGTCAAGGTGGAGGAGGTCGCATGAAAAAAGTGACCCTTCACCCCATGACCGAGGAAGACGTTGAGTGGCTGGAGCAGCGGCTGATGGACTATGGCAACGACGACTCGATGCTGAGTCTGTCGGCACTCGACGGCTTTCTGACCGCCGTGCTCTCCGGCCCCGAGCTGGTACCACCCAGCCAGTGGTGGCCGGCACTCTGGGGCGGCATGCCCCCCGAGTGGTCGTCCGAGCGGGAGATGAAACGGGCGCTGGACCTTATCATGGGCCATATGAATATTCTGGCCCATACCCTCTGTTATCAGCCCGAGCACTTTATCCCTGTGTTGATGGTCAATCTTTTCGAAGAACAAGAGATCTGCAACGCCGAAGAGTGGTGCTTTGGCTATTTGCGTGGCATGGCGCTGGGGAACTGGTCAGCCTTGCCAGAGGAGCTGGATACCTGGCTTGAGGTGATCCGCCTGCATGGCAGCGATGACCAATTGCCACTGCTTGCCAGCCTGTCGCTGCCGGAACATCAGCAGAGCGTGGCCGAAGTGGGCTCTGCCGCGTTGAAATTGCACGCCTATTTTCTCGCCCAACGGGGGCCAAACAGGGGGCCTGTCGCGGTGCCATAGGTGAAACCGGCCAAGGCCCCTGCCAAGGTCGGGCGCAATGAGCCCTGCCCCTGTGGTAGCGGCAAGAAGTACAAGCAGTGCTGTTTGCACTGATCAGGCGCTCGGCCCGTACCCTCAGTGAGGGTGACGGCCAGGCGAATGGCGAGCCTTGGTTGCATCGCATCACCATAAAAATTAAATAAGATAAACAGTCAGTTAGGGATAAACATGAAATTACAACAACGGATGGAACGGCTGGTCAACGCGGTATGTGAAGGGATGTTTGAGCGTGAGGAGGTGATCTCGGTGGCGCTGCTGGGTGCCTTGTGCGGTCAGAATACCTTTCTTTACGGCCCACCCGGCACGGCCAAAAGCCTGATCTCCCGTCGCATCGCCTGTGCCTTTGCCAATCCGGCCTACTTCGAGTATCTGATGAACCGGTTCAGTACCCCCGAGGAGGTCTTTGGCCCCATCTCGATCAAGGCTCTTAAAGAAGATCGGTATGTTCGTAAAACCGAGCATTATCTGCCCCAGGCCGATTTTGCATTTCTGGACGAGATATGGAAATCGAGCCCGGCGATCCTCAATACCCTGCTGACACTTATCAATGAGCACACCTTTCGTAACGGCGAACAGATCGAGCAGGCCCCACTGAAAGCCTTGGTGGCTGCGTCGAATGAAACGCCCGATGCCAATCAGGGGCTGGATGCGCTGTATGATCGCTTTATCATCCGCCTGCTGGTCGGGCCCATTGAGCAGTCTGATAATTTTGAACGATTGCTGGCGTGCAAACCGACCGAGGCGGCCATCAGGGTTGATGAGTCGCTTATAGTGAAGGCCGATGAGTGGGCTAAATGGCGAGAGCAACTGCATGAGGTGAGCTTGTCACCGGAAACCCTGACCATTATTCGCCTGATCCGCAGTGAACTTGCCACCAAATATGACAAACTGAAGGTCTATGTTTCCGACCGCCGCTGGCAGCGGGCGATTCAACTGCTCAAGGCTGCCGCCCTCTTTAATGGCCGCAGCGAAACCAATCACAGCGATGCCTTGCTATTGCGGCACTGCTTGTGGACCCATGAAGATAACCGTGTTGCCGTTAACGATATCGTTGAGCAAGCTGTCAAGGATAGCGGTTTTGACAGTGGTATTAATCTCGCGCAGATTGATGCCGAAAAAGAGGCCTTGGATAAAGAAATAAATAGTGAATTATTTCATTTTACGGATGTTTATGATACGGAAGAAATTAATGGAAATGTTTTTTTTGTAGTTGAAAATCCATTTGACAACACTAGGATTAAGTCTTCCATATTTATTCCATCGGAAAACCTTAAAAAAGATCATGAGTTTCATCCGGTAGACCAACATGGTAACGAAATTAGTGGCGTTTACTGTAAATTTGATGGGCAAGGTAGCTGTCGAATATCAAATCGTTACAATATTTATAACTTCAAGCCAGAAGTTCTTTTCCATAAAGGTGACAAGAAACCAAATATTAACAAGCGGCTTATCACCTCATTGGCTGAGTCGGTGGCAAAAACCAGAGAACAGCTTATAGCCACTCTGAATAAGATAGAAAAACAGTGCCAAGGCTATGAGAAAAAATTGGCATCCATTTTCGTTCCTGCACAGCAGAGCGCATTGGCCATTGATGGCATTACCGAGCAGATTGCGCGGCTCAAATTGCGTATCAAAGATTGTGAACGGCTGGAAGCCTTATGCAAATAAGCCAGGTGGAGAGTGCGTCGCTTCTCGCTCAAAAAGAACTCCGCGACAGCTATGGTGAATTGCTGGCTCACTCCAGCTCGCTGACCAGCCAGGTCACGCAGCACATAGAGGAGTGGAAGAGAGATGCTGAGGCCGCGTTGACCAACGAGTGTCCATTCGCCGGGCATGCCCACAAGCTGAACCACTGGCGAAGAGAGAGTGCGCTTGGCGATATATCCAAAGCCTCTTTTCAAGGGGCGGTGAAGGATTATCTCGCGCTCTGTAAAGCCAGCCAGCACCCGGTGGATCCGCCATTTTGGCAAAAGCAGGTTGCCGAAAGTTTCGGTCAGGACGCGGAGCCGCCGAGAGAGGATAAGGTCGTCAGTTGTCAACTGCTGGCTACTGAATGGCAAAAGGTGCTGGATAAAGCCCGCAATAGTTGGGAGCTGGCCAGGATCGAGCAGCTGCGTCGCCAGTTAATGGAACAATTGGAGAGCATGCTCAAGCTGTTGCAGCAGTTGCAACCTTTGCTTAAAGCGTTGGGGCTGGATCCGGGGCGGCTAGTTGATCTTTCCAGTGGTCAGCTCTCTGCCCAAGATCTGGCCCAGTTCCAAAAGTGGGCAAGCTATCTGGCAAACGACAAGGGGCTGCGTGCGTTATGCGACTTGCTCGGCAAGATCCGGCAGATTGAACTCTCCGAAAAGATTGAGCGGGTGAAGGTCAACCACGTTCTGGATCTCTGTCTGCCCGATATCAACTCCCGAGAGGAGATTGTGGGTATTCGGTTGGGACGAGATCCGGAGCATGTATTGCCCAGCGAGAAAGCCCTGTTGGCTGATGACGAGACCGCGTTGCTGTTTGATTTGAAGTTCGTCGAGTCACGACTGATGAGCTTTGATATGGCTGGTATACAGACTCAACATCAGCATGTTGAAAGGGAAGAGGAGAGGCAGGTCAACGAAGAGGAGAAGCGCGGCCCCATGATCCTCTGCGTTGATACCAGTGGCTCGATGAGCGGTGCGCCCGAGACGATCGCCAAAGCGATGACGCTATTTCTGGCAACCAAAGCGAGAGAGGAGCAACGCCCCTGTTACCTGATTAACTTCTCTACGGGTATCAAGACGTTGGAGTTGAGTGGAGAATGGGGCCTTGCGTCGATAATCGACTTTCTGAAAATGTCGTTTCATGGCGGTACTGATGCGACACCAGCCCTTGGCCATGCGTTGAAAACCATGGCCGCAGAGACATACCAAAAGGCTGACCTACTGATGATTTCTGACTTCATCATGGCGGATCTGCCACCGGCGACCCTGGCAAATATCGAGCAACAGCGTGGTAAGGGTAACCGCTTTTACTCTCTGGTGGTCGGCTCTGCCTATATGGTTCAGCGGCTAAAGAGCCTCTTTGATCATGAGTGGGTGTATAACCCGACGACGAGTACCATTCATGAGTTGATCGGCTTTCAGCAAAAAATTGACAACCAGTTTGAGGCATCCCCGCTATGAAGGCCTTGCCGAAATTTCAAGAAGAGTACAGCGCCAAGATCCCGGCCCTGACCCTGTTGACCCAGCTGGGCTGGACGTTTATCTCCCCCGAACAGGCGCTGGTGGCGCGGGATGGCAAGGCCGATCAGGTGGTGCTGCGTCAACAGCTACGCAGCGTACTGGCCGAGCGCACCTTTGTGTTTGCGGGCAAGACCTATCCGCTTTCCCCTAAGTCAGTGGACAATCTGGTGAGCGAGCTGTGCAGCCCGGCCCTGAATGAAGGGTTGCAAGCGGCCAACGAGCGGCTCTATAACCACCTGCTCTATGGCATGTCGGTCACCGAATTTGTCGATGGCAAGAAGGTGAGCCCCACCATCCCCCTGATTGACTGGCACAACCCGCACAACAACCGCTTCACCTTTACCGAAGAGTTTCGGGTCACCCGCGCAGGCGGCATCGAGTCGCGTCGCCCGGATATCGTCTGCTTCGTCAATGGCTTGCCCCTGGTGGTGATCGAGGCCAAGCGCCCGGATGGCAACGCCAAAAAAGGGCCGACCATCAAGGAGGGGATCTCCCAAAGCCTGCGCAACCAGCGCCCCGACGAGATCCCGCTGCTGTTTGCCTACAGCCAGTTACTGCTCTCTATCAATGGCATCGAGGGGCGATATGGCACCTGCGGTACGCCGGAGAAGTTCTGGGCCGCCTGGCGTGAGGAGGACATCGGCGATGGTGCGATGACAGCCATCAAGAATCAGCCGCTCTCATCCGAACAACGCTCTGCCCTGTTTAGCCACCGACCCGCCGCCGATCTGGACTGGTATCAGTCGCTGGTTGCGGCTGGCGAGCTGGCTGTCAGTGATCAGGATCGGTTGCTCATCAGCCTGCTCTCCCCAGACCGGCTGCTGGAGATGACCCGCCTGTTCACCCTGTTTGACAAGAAGGCGGGCAAGATAGTCGCCCGTTACCAGCAGGTGTTTGGCATCAAGCGGTTGATCGAGCGTATCAACCAGAAACGCCCCGATGGCGGGAGAGAAGGTGGGGTGATCTGGCACACCACCGGTTCGGGCAAGTCGTTCACCATGGTGTTCCTCAGCAAGGCGCTGATCCTGCACGACAGTTTGAAACAGTGTCGCCTGCTGGTGGTGACCGACCGGGTGGATCTGGAAAGCCAGCTCAGCAAGACCTTTGCTTCTAGCGGTGAACTCGCGGGCAAGAAGGATAAAGAGGCGGCCATGGCTACCTCGGGCAAGCGGCTGGCCGAGCAGATCGGAAAGGGCAGCGAGCGGATCATCTTCTCGCTTATTCAGAAGTTCAACTCAGCGACCAAGTTGCCGGAGTGCATCAATAAGAGCCCGGATCTCATCGTGTTGATCGATGAGGGCCACCGCAGCCAGGGAGGCGAGAACCATATCCGCATGAAGCAGGCGCTGCCCAATGCCGCCTTTGTCGCCTTTACCGGCACACCGCTGCTCAAGGATGACAAGACCACCAACAAGTTTGGCCCCATCGTCCATGCCTACACCATGCAGCGGGCGGTCGAGGACAAAACGGTGACGCCGCTGCTCTATGAGGAGCGCATCCCCGATCTGGAGGTCAACGAGAGGGCTATCGACAGCTGGTTTGAGCGTATCACCCAGGGGTTAAACGAGCAGCAGCAGGCCGATCTGAAACGCAAATTTGCCCGCAAGGGCGAAATCTACAGCGCAGAGGACCGCATCAAGCTGATTGCGTTCGATATCGCCAGTCACTTTTCTACCAATATCGATGAAGGGCTCAAGGGACAGCTGGCCTGTGACAGCAAGGCATCGGCGGTGCTCTATAAAAAGTACCTCGACGAGGCGGGGCTGTTCGAGTCGGCGGTGGTGATGAGCCCGCCCGACAGCCGGGAAGGCAACACCGAGGTCGATGAATCGACCACACCGCTGGTCACTCAGTGGTGGAAGGAGAATGTCGGCACTCAGGATGAGCAGGTGTATTCCAAAGCGCTTATCGAACGCTTTGCTGATGAGAATGACCCCCTCAAGTTGCTGGTCGTGGTGGACAAGTTGCTGACCGGCTTCGATGAACCAAAGAACACAGTGCTCTATATCGACAAGCCACTCAAAGAGCACAACCTGATCCAGGCGATTGCGCGGGTCAACCGGCTGCACCCGAAGAAGAAATTTGGTCTGCTTATTGACTATCGCGGCATCTTATCCGAGCTGGATACCACCATCGGTAAGTATCAGGATCTCGCTTCCCGTACTCAGGGTGGCTATGACGTTGACGACCTCAAAGGCCTCTACAACCAGATGGGCACCGAGTACAAGCGGCTGCCACAGCTCTATCAGGCCCTGTGGGGCATCTTCGCCGGGGTAAAGAACAAACAGGATATCGAGCAACTGCGTCAAGTGCTGGTGCCCAAGATGGAGGAACTGGACGGCGAACTGGTGGATGTGAACCTCAAGGTGCGAGAAGACTTCTACGAGGCGCTCACGGCATTTGCCAGTTGCCTGAAAGTGGCGTTGCAGTCGGCCTCTTTCTTCGAGGACAGCGCCTTTAGCGAGGAGGATCGCCGTCACTACAAGGAGACGGTGAAACAGCTCTCCAGCCTGCGCCAGCTGGTGCAGCAGGATGCTGGTGAGAAGGTGGACTACGACGAATATGCCGAGCAGGTGAAGAAGCTGCTGGATAAGCATGTGGTTGGTGTAGAGGTCAAAGAGCCGGGTGGCGTCTATGAAGTCGGCAAGATGGGTCAGCAGCAGCCAGAAGAGTGGAACGAGAACAAGACCCGTAACGAGACCGACATCATCAAAACGCGGGTCACCCGCATGATTGAGCAGGAGCTACGAGATGACCCTTACGCCCAGGAAGCCTTTTCCAAGTTGTTGCGTCAGGCCATCGAGGAGGCCGAGAAGCTGTTCGAACACCCGCTCAAGCAGTACATGCTGTTTCGGGAGTTCGAAGAGCAGGTGCAGGAGCGGCGTCTCAGCGATATGCCCGATGCCTTTGCGGGTCATCGTCACGCGCAGGCCTACTTTGGCGTGTTCAAGAAGGTGCTGCCTGAGGTGTTTGCCATTACCGACAGCCAGGTACAGGAGAAGTGGATAAAGTTGGCCTTCGAGATCGATACGGTCGTGGATGCGTCGGTGGCCGAGCACTCCATCAACCCGCAGAACATCGAGGCGGGTATTCGTAAGCAACTGTTGCCACGCATGTTCCAGGAGTGCAAAAACATCGGCAGTGGTATGGAGCAGGCCAAAAAGATCGTCGAGATGGTGGTGCAGATCACCCGAGTCGGCTTGAGCGGAGTCTGATCAGATGAATGTGCCTATTCGGGCCAAGGGCGATGCTCAGGCCCAGGCTCCAGCTCCATCCTTTAGCTTTCGCTATGGCGATGAGCGGATCGCCTTCGAGCGGGTGCAACGGAGACAGGCTAGCGGCAAGGTGCTTATCAAGGTGCATCCCGATTGCCGCGTCGTGGTCTCGGCCCCGCGTGAGGCGGCTGATGATGCGGTTCTCGCAGCGGTCAAGCAGCGCGGACGCTGGATCTACGAACAGTTACGCGACTTTCGCCAGCAGTTGGAGCACGTCACCCCACGCCAGTACATCAGTGGGGAAAGTCACTATTACCTCGGCAAGCAGTACCTGCTCAAGGTGATCGAAGCCCCTGATTCGGTGCAGGGGGTCAAAATGCTGCGTGGCAAGTTGGAGGTGTCGGTCAGGAGTCCAGTCACTGATAGCGCAAAGAGAGCCGAGAAAGTCCAGGCACTGCTTGCTGACTGGTACAAGGCCCGTGCCAGGGAGGTGTTTGCCAGACGCCTCAACGCCATGCTGGATCAAGCCATCTGGGTCACGGGCATACCAGCACTACGCATCCTGACTATGCAGACACAGTGGGGCAGTTGTTCCCCCCATGGCCGGATCACGCTCAACCCACATTTGGTCAAAGCACCCCGCGAGTGTATCGATTACGTGATCCTGCACGAGCTCTGCCATATCGCCGAGCACAACCACAGCGAGCACTTTTACCGGCTGATGGGTCAGGTGATGCCCGGTTGGGAAAAGACCAAAGCGAGGCTGGATGGGATGGCTAATCGCTTGTTGACGTGAGTTATCAGCTCGTCAGTCACCCACAGCCCGGCAGGCCACCCTTGCCGGGCTGAATTTTTTGGTGTGGATGCATTGATTGCTCTTCGCATGGAGCGGTAATCCCCCCGAAAAACTGGGGTGCTTATAAGTACAATTTTCTCGTATCTTGAACGCACCCGCGCCAGTAACTTGGCCGACGGGTCTCTCCTAACGAGTACAGAGTTGACTGTTAATACACTGAGATGAGTTCCTATTGACCGGCCTGCATTGCTAAACTCTGGATCGTATATTCACATAGAACGCAGTTCTATGTGGAATTTATGAAAGTAAAGACGGCTTTCCGATGAGACGCCTTTTTACAAATGGCGATAAGGAGGATAACGCACAGAAAAAGAGGCAGCATGAAGTTCAATTTCAGCTAGTAACATAAAAAAACCATTTTTTGTTTTCATGAAAAAATTCCTTTTGGATTTGAAAACAAACGGGGGGGCTAGACTTTTTAAAATGAATGTTTAATGCTTTCATACCTACTTATTTTCGAGATGTCAACCGATGAGGATAAGAGCAGATTTATCCTCATCGAGCCGGGGGATTGTTAAGGGGGTGCAATATATCACATGCAATACTTATATATATGTAGTTCATTGCACCATTGCATCCAATTAATTGGCGGATGTGGATGAATCTGCTAAATGTGCGATAGCAATGCCATCTGTTAATACATATTCAGTCCGTTCAGATGTCGCCCCCCTTGTCACCCAACCATTATCGACACATTTTTTTATGTAATTTTTTGCCTGCCGTTCTTTTACAGAGAAATACTGGCAAAACCTCTCGGTCAATGTGGTGGCAGAAATCACCGCTTGGCCTCCCAGCGCCTCCAGCAGCCCATCCATCAGCTTGTCGCGCTCCTCCCCGATGGCACTGACTAATGTCAGCCCAATACGATTAAGGAGTATTTCGTCAGGTGTTTCAACCGCCCTCGCACTGAACGTCAGGCTGTAGCGAGCCCCTTGCCCCTCTCGCGTCCCCAGTGAGATGACGCCATCGGCCTCACCATGAATCGAAGAAGCTCCTCGCATGCTCATTACGCCAGCGTTAACCCCACCTGCATTAGGCGAAGCCTTTCTGGCGTGATGAACGATGATGTGTGCAGCGGCGCCGCTGATTTTTCGAATGGCTCGCATCACCTGACCCATTTCGCCATTGTTGTTTTCCTCTGCATTATGCATCCGAGCGAGGACATCCCAGATGATCAAATCCGGTTGAATGTCGTTGACAATATCTATTATTGCCTGTGATGCCATAGGATCTAATACATCAGTCGATTTATAATCGCCGCACCGCAAGAATGTTTTAATGTTTTTTGCATCTCCCAAGTTGGTCTGTTCCGACATGGTGTAGTACCGCTGCCAAAACAATCTGTCATTGACCTCAAAATCCATATACAATACGAGCGCTGGCCTTTTAATTTCCCAATTTAAAAATACACTACCGCTGGCTACAGCCAAGCCCAACTGCGTTGCAAGCATCGATTTACCCGTTTTGGGCGAGCCATTAATAATCCACTGTTCGCCTTTTTCAATCAGATTATCCACCACCCAATTAGGGCGTTGCTGGCTGGAAATTAATCCAGCAGCAGGACTGAAATTATAATGTTTTTCATTATTCATAAACATACCTATATTATTGTGGTGACTTAGTACTATGTTGATATGTCTCATCGTTTACATATATGCATAAGCTAATCATGCGTATATGTATAATTAACTACCCCGTGTTGTTGCAGATACAGTGTTTTTATGTCTGATATTGCGCTATCAGTATGAAGGGCATGGATAATCAGGTATAAAAATGCCACCAACAATGGTGGCATTGGTCGTCTGTCCTCGATCAGCAAATGAGCCCGAGCGCCCGAAGGCGTTGGAGCGCCCGATCCTGTGCATCGTTCGAATAATCGGCTTCCAGAGTGATCCGAGCAAGGCGCTCAACCAGCCGCCTGCCACTTTCATCGAGCCTCACAGACACATCGAGCAATGACACTGTGTATTGAGTGTTACATGCCGATGCCAACGCAGCAGCCAGCACCCTGCTAGATCCGGTGCGCGGGTGTTCTGAAATGATTGCCAAAATTTCGTTTAGAATTTTCATCTATTTCCTCTATGTTGTTAAACAATATGGTGCCTTTTCGGCTGTCATAAATTCTGCTGGTTAGATACTGGTTGTGATGTAAACGCCCTCGATTGATCAGCACCAAGCGATGTTATGGCTGCGTTTTGTGTAATAACAAATAATCATCTAAACATTTTTTATGTCTGGTATTTCGCCATCAATATGGATGACCGTCACCGATATATAGGCATCAAGGTAGTTCCTCCTCGTGCCTCGTCAGACTCCACCTTGACCCCTATATTCGGCTCCTTTGTCATGCCATATTAATCGCTTCATACCCTCCATAAAAATGGGTTCTCCACCCCACTCCGGTCGCTGCGCAACCTACGGGGGTTCCGGTCTCGTAACCTCGACACACCCACATTCTTACGTTCGTAAGAATGTTTTACCCCGCGTTCTTACGCTGTGTTGGCTCTGCGTTCTTATGGTTGCGACGAAGGCGTTCTTACGGTTGCGCCCCAGGGGGGATTTGCCATGCTGTGATAGCAGCAAGGCTGTCCCCCTGTAGCCGCTCCCTTATCGGGATAAGTCGTCATCGGCATCGCGATGCCGATTGATGAATGCCGCCATGCCTCTCGGCGTTGTTGGGGCAGTTGAATCTGCGCTCGGCGAAGGCTCAGCCACTGTTGTGGGTGTAGCTACCTGGCGATGAGTTTTGTTATCCACAGAAAGCTCGGCGTGCGTTGTCCTGATATGGCTCAGGTCAGCATCCGCTGGGCAAGTGGGTAACACGTTACCATTAGCGGATTTACGATTGCCGTATTTGTCCACAGAAGACGTTGCCTGATGACCCATGATGTAGGCAATGCGCTGCCGGTCGAGCCCAGACGCTTTGAGCTCAGAGCCCATCTGATGGCGCCAGCTGTAAAAGGTCGGCAGCGATTTTCGCGCCGGCCAGAGGTTTTTGCCCGCCGCACGCAGCCTGTCCTGCAATGAGCCAATTTTTGCTTTCTTTGCCTCGGTCACCATGAGTTGCAATTTCTCTGGCGACAGCGTGTCAAACTGTAAGACCCTATCTGCACCACGTTTGCCATCATGACTTTTTTTGGCTCCGATAACGGTGAGCCGATTACCCTGCGCAGTTATGGTGGCTAGTTCAGCAGGTCTTATCCCCGCGCGCATAAACAACAATATGGCCGCCAACATAGCGCTGTCATTACGCGCCTTAAAATACTGAATCAGTGCAACGAGATCATCATTATCGACCTTTTTAACTCTTTTTTGTTTTGCCTTAACCGGTATATCTGGCCTACTCAGGGCCTGAATTCGCTCGGCCGCGTCGGGAAAATTCAACAATTGTTGATGATATACCAGTGCACAGCGCAGTTTTCGCCAATAGCCAGGACTGCATTTTGAAGCGCGAGCCAACAATTCATCCGCAATGTTTTTTGCTGTGATATTAAGGCCCTTTTCCTTTAGGATTTCATAATGATTTTTTGCCAGTCTTTCATATTCCTTTTCCGTTGCCTGTGTAGCCATTCGGTCATCTCCCAGAGCGCTTGAATAACGCCTTCTTTAGATAGTGGGCAGGATTTCCCCACCCACGACGTGGATCCCTTTATTAAAGGTGCGATTTAGTTTTAAATTAATGCTGAATGCGTGATGTAGACAGTGATTTACTGCGCCACAGAAATTCGCTGCATTAAAACACTCATCAATCTCTGCATGACAGCAGGAGTTGCCAGTAATGCGTCGACATCGAATTCGCTTTCTGTGTTTTTATCTTCAGTTTTTTGATTACAGCTCGGCACAGTAACTTGAGCCTGCTGACCAGCCATACAGGCATTAAATACCGTGTCAGCCCTACCCCTATAATCAGGGGCGTCCTCCATCAACCACTTGCCATAATGGCGTACCACCATTTCTGTACCGGTGTGCCCCATCTGACGGGCTATCCACTCGATGCTGATCCCCGCCGAGAGCAGTTGGCTTGCATAGGTGTGCCGAAATTGAGATGGCCCCCGATAACGCACCCCAGCAGCCTGACAGAACGGCCTGAAAAACCGCTCACGGAACTCATCAACCGAGGCATAACTGCGCCTTTTGGCGCTGTAGTAAGCCAGCAGGGTGCGTTGTTCACTCATCTGAGTGCGATTGTCCGACCTCGTGACCGTAATCTTCTTAGCCTTACGATGCTCCGCTAGCCTCATCAGGGTCTTGAGAGATCCAACAGCCTGTTCTGACAGCTCTATCGTGCGAATAGATCCCCTGGTTTTGGGCGTTTTGTACTGCCCATCAACCAACGCAAGGTCAACCAATAAGGTCTGCTTGTCGAGATTGACCGCCTCCGCACTGACCGCCATTAACTCACTGATGCGCAGACCCGTAGAGATACCGAGTTGGATGAGTGACACCTCCAGCAAATGGGTGCTTTTCAGGGCGAGAAATGCCTTAATTTCGTATTGATAAAATGGATCAGGTTCGTCCACCTCAAATTTACATTTTTTAATGCCATCCATTGGACTGGTATGAATAACACCATCGCTGACAGCTCGTGCAAAGACTTGTCTCAATATATCCAAATATTGGTTAATGGTATTTCCTTTATATTTTTTGTTGCAAAATTTCACTACGAGTAGTTCAATGTCACTCGCACGATATGACGTCAGCGGTTTATCACCAATCCATTTTATCAACTGTTCTGCTTTACGCTTCGAAATGTCATAGGTTGTCTGCGCATACTGGTATTTTTTGATTTCCAGGTGCTGACGAATGGCTGCCGCCAGTGAATGCTCATCAACAATGACTGAACGCACAGTGTTGTGTTTAGTTTTTTGTTTTTGAACGGTCCTTTTATTGGTTTGTTTGTTCATAATTACCCTCATTACAGTTATAAATACTCCTTCAATTACAAAAACAGCAATAGCAAAACGTGATGCTCACGCATCGATACCGAGAGGGTAATAGTGCACCTAAAAACAGCGATATAAATTACTCTGTGACGCTATAAACAGATAAGTTTCACCTCAAAATCCTGTTAATTTGTCAAATGCCAAGTATACATTAGCGATAGCTGATGTCATTTAATCGATATAATCAAATGTTCCCGTCAGATTTTTACTCAACATTGCATCAAGCAAATACCATGTGTTATTCACTTCACCCGAATTTGGGTAATAAAAACCCGTTCAGCGTATCGAAGATAGCTGTGATATTGGTGGTATTTTTTAAATCTGAAGGGGTGATAACCCTTGTTTGAACGAGATAAACGTGTCGGTGTGTTCTACGCCATATTCATTTCGTTTCGATCCTTCGTGTTTACTGTCGTTGTTATGTCCTTGTTAGCAGCTTTATCAGCATACTACAACGATTGAGGACCACTCGTCAATGAAAATAACCCACAAAGAAAAAGAAATGTCAACATATTTTTATTAGGTTTTTTAAATATTTTCCAATGTGCTTAAAATCATTATAAATCATGAAGATAGGGCCATGCCCGCCCCATTAAACCGCCGAGAAATGCCTCATATTGGTTTTTTCATGGGGGGGAGACAGCCCTGTTACCCAAAAAATATGCGTCATCTTTACGGTGATTTTCCCCCTGACAGCAGGTGGTGGGGTATCAGGTCGGTAGGAAGGGATTGGATTTTCTCATTCAGCAGCCTAATGTTCACACGTTTGCCATAGCGGCCAAACGTCAGGCCGTTTTTACTGTGTCCCGCAAGTTCGGCTACAACATGCTCAGCGACATCCGCCTGCTGTAACTCATCGATGAAGGTATGCCGCAGCCCGTAAAGCGTGGGACGGCCCTGACCTACGATGCCAGCCTCATTGAGGTGGCGTTGGAAGCGACAGGTGATGTTATGCGCCCAGTCGTCGTCTTTGCCTGATGGTTGGTCATCGAACAAAAATACCTTCCCTTGACTGCGACGACTCTCCACATAGTCCAGGAATTGATGTCCGATCAACGCACTGTGCAGTGGCACGGTACGGTACGCATTGACGGTTTTGAGCTGCTGATCCGCCTCTCCCGCATCGACCATCAAACACCAAATCCCCTCAACCTGTTTGATGTTCTGAGTTTTGAGCTGGCAGGCCTCGGAAGGCCGCAACCCTGCGTATAGGCACAGCAGGGGCACCCACCAGTCCTGAATTTTCAACTTTCTGCCTTTCTGGGATTGTTTGCTGCGCAGGCTGGCAAACAGTTGGGCCAGTTGAGGGCGATGCCAGCGCACTCGCTCTTCATCCGCCCGTTTGCTCGGTCTTTTACCTGCCGTCAGCCCATCGAAAGGGTTACGACTGCAATAGTCCAGTGCCACGCACCAACGGAAGAACTGTTTCAGGGCTGCCAGATAATCGGTCTTAGTTTTGAAACTGATGTCGCTCTTGCGCAGCAAGATGTTGCGGTACTCCTGCGCCAAGGTTGGGGTCACCTGATCGGCTTTGACCCCTTTGGCCCAGGTGACGAAGGCGTTGATCCGAAGTTGGAGCTGGCCCACGGATTTATGTTGGATCCCCTCACTCGATTTGGCGTCGAGAAACTGTGTCAACGCCTGGGTAAGGGCAATCCCCTTGGCGGGGCAAGTCGAGGACTCGATGGGGGAAGCAATGGATTGGGAGGGCGTAAGAGATGCAGCAAATCCCGCAGCTTTGAAAGCGTCTAGATCGGCGCGGATCCAGCGATAGAAACTGCGGGGTGTAGTATCGGCAGGGGTAGCCGCGATTAGTGCACGAGTACGAGCTGCCACTGCTAGGTTGCGGTCTACGGCGAGCTGCCTATCTTTGGTGCAAAGGGAAGTACGGATAGCGAAGGGCAAGCCACGGTCACGTAATGACTTAGGCAGCGGGAGACGAGTGTAGTAGGTGCCGGAGGCATTTTTACTCAGATACATGATTGTTCCACCCAGTTGATCCAGGAAAAAAATCACGTAAGTCTAGAAATGAAAAAACCCGTTGAAATTCAACGGGTTATATTTGGCGGTGAGGGAGGGATTCGAACCCTCGATACGTTGCCGTATACACACTTTCCAGGCGTGCTCCTTCAGCCACTCGGACACCTCACCAAATTTTCGTTCGCTGCGCTGTTGCGCTGGAACGGGGCGTAATTTAGGGGAAAGGGCTGTGTGGGTCAACCTCTTTTCCCCTTATTTTTCATAATCTTTTCCGAATGCCTAACGCTTGCGCAGAATGCCTGTTTTTTAAACCGGATCAGGGCTTGTCGAGGATGATCAGGCTGTCCGGCAGCTCGTTTTGATCCCGGGTGGCCGGGAAGGCATCGGTCAGAATGGCGCTAACGCGCTCAACGCACTCCAGAAAACCTTGTTCGATCTCCTTGTTGCGCACTCGCGCCACGAAGTCGTCGATGATCTCCTGCCACTGGCCGTTGTCGATATGCTGGGCGATGCCGTCATCCACCAGTATTTCTACATAGTGCTCGGCGGCCGAGACGAAGATCAGCACCCCGAGCCGGTCGCGGGTGCGGTGCAGCCCCTGCTCGACAAATTGCAGGCGGGCCATCAGGGCCGCCCGGTGCTGGCGAACCTTCTTCGGGATTAGCCGCATCTTGATGGGGGTCCAGTGGAACAGCAGGCTCAGCAGCAGCCAGACTGACCACTGCACCAGCAGGATTTCATACCAGCCTAGCCAGAAGCCGAGCTGGAACACCAGCAGCGGGGTGAGCATCGCCAGCAGCGCCGCCCAGAGGGTGGGAATGTAGCGATAGCCATCGCTGGCCGGGGCCAGCACGGTGACCAGTTCAGCATCAGTCTCTAGCTCCGCTTCGCGCACCTTGGCCTGAAGCGTGTGGAAGAACTGTTTAGAAATCATGATTTGTCTCTTTACTCCTGTTACCAGCCACCGGAGGCTCCGCCGCCGCCAAAACTGCCGCCGCCACCGCTGAATCCGCCGCCAGAGCGACCACCAAAGGAGCCGGCACCCAATCCACCAGCCATGTAGGTCGACCGACGTCGTCCTCCCGGCCCACCGCCGCCACCCCCGCGCAGGTTGTGGAGCACGATCATCGCAATCACCACCAGAATAAACAGCCAGGGGCCGCCACCGTTGTCACTCTTTGGCTGCTCGACCGGCTGATATTCCCCGGCGAGTGCCTTCATGATGCTCTGGCTGCCCGCCATGATCCCGGCCACCATATCGCCGCGCTTGAAGGCGGGCAGGATGCGGCCATGGATGATGTTGGCGGCGATGGCGTCGGGCAGGGCGCCTTCCAGCCCATATCCCACCTCGATCCGCACCTTGCGCTCATCCTGGGCGATCAGCAACAACACGCCATTGTTCTTGCCTTTCTGGCCGATCCCCCAGTGGCGACCGAGCTGGTAGCCGTACTCCTCGATGGTCTCCCCATCGAGGCTGTCGACAGAGACCACCACCAGCTGGATACCGCTGCGCTTTTCAAAGGCGGCTAGCTGTTGGGTCAGTTGATGGGCCTGTTTGCGGGACATCAGACTGGCTTCATCCACCACCCGTCCGCTCAGCGTCGGGAAGTCCGGCGCCGCTTGCAGGGCACTGGCCCAGAGCAGTAGACAGGGAAGAAACCAGCGCAGCATCATCTTCATTGGAAGCTGACCTTGGGCGCCTCATCGGCACCGGGTTTGGCACTGAAACTGGGTTTGGCCTCCAGATCCGAGTAGAGCAGCTTGGACCAGATAACGCCGGGGAAAGTGCGGATCTCGGTATTGAACTGGCGCACCGCCTCGATATAGTCGCGGCGAGCCACCGAGATGCGGTTCTCGGTTCCTTCCAGTTGGGCCTGCAGGGCAAGGAACTGCTGATCCGCTTTCAGCTCGGGGTAGCGCTCTACCACCACCATCAGGCGAGAGAGGGCGCTGGAGAGCTGGTTCTGCGCCGCTTCAAACTCCTTGAGCTGGGCAGGATCGCTCACCTGCACGCTGCCGACCCGGGCACGGGCATCGGTGACCGCCTTTAGGGTCTCCTGCTCATGGCTGGCGTACCCCTTGACGGTGGCGACCAGATTGGGAATGAGATCGGCACGGCGCTGATACTGGTTCTCAACCTGCCCCCAGCTCGCCTTGACCTGCTCGTCCAGGGTCGGAATATTGTTCATGCCGCAGCCGGTCAGGCCGAGCAGCAGGGTCAGGGTCAACAGGCTCTGCGTGGTTCTGCGCCAGAGTGATGTGGCCATCTTGTTGTTCTCCTTTGGTATTTCGAGTCGATAGTGCGCCATGGATGGTGTACGACCAAGAGTGCACCACCATACCAGCTTGGGGTCAGTTGCCACAACGCGCAGGTAGCTCAGGTCGCTTGTTGATGCCGGAGAGCTTGGGCAGCTGGGGCTTGTCTTTTAGCCAGGATGCCAGCTCTTCCCCGCAGCCATTGCCGGGCGGAATGGGAGCCTGGGGTTCACAATCTGGGCTGCCGACCGGGCAGCGCAGCCGCACGTGGAAGTGGCTGAAGTGGCCCACCCAGGGGCGCAGCTTGGCGACCCAGGGTTCGTTACCAGCCTGTTGGCAGACCGCGGATTTGATCACCGGATTGACGAAGATGCGGGCCACTTCGGGTTTGCTGGCCGCAAGCCGCAGCAGGGTGAGCTGCTGGGGGCCAAAGCGACCCGGCAACATCTTGTAGCTGGGTTCGTCGATCAGCGCCCACTCCTTGGGGGCATCCTGCTCCCACTTGCTGATGGGACGGTTGGCCATGCGAAACCAGATATCGGCGTCGAGTCCGGTCTGGTGGCTGCGATGGCCGGAGGTAAAGGGGCCGCCCCGGGCCATCGCCAGATCGGCGATGTAGAGATCCGGCAGCCCGGCCATGCGGGTCTGGTTGGCCAGCGTCTGCAGGTAGTGGATAAGGTCGGGGTGGCCGTAGTAGCGCAGCCGCTTGGTGCGGATCACCTGATAACCCGGCCCTTCAAGGGGCAGGGATACGCCGTTTTTCAGGCAACCGGCGGCATAACCGCCGATGGCTTCTGCCTGCAATACGGTCGCCAGCAACAGGGACGTCAGCATGTGCGTGCTCCTTGTCTTGCTTCGAGTCGGCTCAGCAATACGAACAGACTCAAACATATAGATAAATAGGCTGCGGCCACCAGCAGCCAGATCTCGTAGACCAGTCCGCTGGAGTTGGCCATCTCGGTGCCGACGAAGGTGAGCTCCTGCACCGAGATAAGGGAAACGATGGCGGTATCTTTCACCAGCGCAATGAGCTGGCCGGTGAGGGGGGGAGCATCAGCAGCATGGCCTGCGGCAGGATCACATGGCGCAGCCGCACCCAGGGAGAGAGCCCGAGGCTCTGCGCCGCCTCCCACTGGCCACGGGGGATGGCGGCCAGCCCGGCGCGGACGATCTCGGCGACGAAGGCTGCGCTGATCATGCCAACGCAGAGGGTGCCTGAGATGAGGTTCTCCCAGCGGGCAGATGGGCCAAACAGCGCCTCTTGCCACGGGGAGAGTGATACTGTGCCGAGCCAGCGTGAGAGGCCGCTCGCAGGCAGCAGCTGGTTGGCGATAAAGAAGTAGAAGATGAAGATAAAGACCAGCGGCGGCAGATTGCGGATCAGCTGGATAAACAGGGTCGCGGGCATCACCAGCCAGGGGCGGCGGCTGAAGGCGGCTACCCCCAGCGCAGTGCCGAGCAGCAGCGCCAGCACCATGCCGAGCAGGGCGATGCGCAAGGTGGTGAGCAGACCGCTGAAAAAGTAGGGCAACTCGCCGTAAGGGCCAGGGGTGAACAGCAGATCGAAGGCCTCATGCCAGCGCCACTGATAGGCTACCCCGATGTGCAAGCGGCTGGCCAGCCAGAGGCCAGCCAGCAGCAGGATCAGGGCGATCGCCCCATCCAGCCAGTTGATGTTCCGACATGGCCCACGGACGATGCGCCGGATGGTCTCTTTTAGAGCAATCAGCATCAGGGGTTGGCGACCTGCGCTTCCCACGCCAGCGACTTGAACCAGTAGTCATGGCGCGCCTTGAGCCAGCCATCGGCCTGACGGGCGGCGATCCACTCGTTGAACTGTTCAGCCAGGGCATCATCCCCCTTGCGCAGGGCAAAGCCTTCATCGCCTTGTGCCAACGGCTCGGCAAACGGCATAAAGAGGGCATCGGGGTGGCGCAGCGCCTCTTGCTCGGGTTTCGGGGAAGAGGAGAGGGCGCCGTGGGCGCGGCCGTTCAGCACCTCCTGAAATACCTGTGACTCGTCATCAAACTGGCGCAGGGTGGCCTTGGGGAAGTGTTCTTTTGCCACCTGTACCGGTGAGGCGCCACGACGTACCGCCAGGATCACCCCGCGCTGGTTGAAGTCCGCCACGGTTTTCTTTTCTTTGGCCAGGGTGCTGGAGGCGGCCAGCTGCACCCCCGAATGGGAGTAGGCCTGGGTGAAACGCACGCTCTTTTCCCGCTCGGGGGTGATGGTGAGGCCGCCGATGATGACGTCATACTTTTTCGCCAGCAGGGAGGGGATGATGCCATCCCAGGCGGTAGGCACGAACTCTACCTGCCAGCCGTTATCTGTGGCGAGGCGACGGGCCACGTCAATCTCGAAACCGATCAGGGCCCCCTGCTTGTCGCGCATCGCCCAGGGGGCGAAGGTGGACATGCCGACCCGCAGGGTACCGCTCTGCTCGATCTGCGCCTGGGTGTCGGAAGGGGCAGTTTGTGCCAATGCGGGAGTGAGCAGGCTTGTCAGTAGCAGGGCAGCGCCCGACAGGGCGGTTTTGAACGATAAATTCATGGTTAGCGTCCTTGTTGATCCGGATTCAGGTGACGGGCCAGCGCCCGCGAACAGGCTGACAGCGTCAGGGTTAACAGCAAATAGAGGGCAGCTACGGTAAACCACACCTCAAAGGTCAGAAACGTATCGGCAACCAGAGTACGCCCTTCGTTGGTTAGATCGAAGATGGCGATCACACTCACCAGCGCCGAATGTTTGATAAGGGAGACCAGCTCGTTGGTGAGCGGCGGCAAGGTGATGCGCACCAGCTGGGGCAGGATCACCTTGCGCAGGGTGATGGCCCGTGACAAGCCAAGCGACTGGGCTGCCTCCCACTGTCCTTTGGGAATGGCCTGTACACCTGCACGCAACACCTCGGCGGTGAAGGCGCCCTGATAGAGGGAGAGGCTCAACACGGCGCAGGCAAGGGGGGCCAATCCCAGCATGGGGCCCAGCAAGAAATAGAGAATATAGAGCTGCACTAACTGGGGCGTGGTGCGCACCAGCGCCAGATAGGCGATGGCGAGCCAGGGGCCGAGCCGGGAGGGGAGCAGCCGCAGGCTAACCACGCACACCCCGACCGCCAGAGTGCCCAGCAGACTGAGCAGTGCCACCTGCAAAGTGACCAGCAGGCCGTTTAGCAGGGGGCCAGCATAAAAGTTCCCCTCATCCCACTCGCCGAGAAAGGGCAACACCCGCGGCCACTGCCACTCATAGCCCATCTGGCGAGCGCCGCTATAGAGCGCCCAGCCCAGTAGCGCAGAGAGCATCACAGTGCCTGACAACCAGCCAAGCAGGCGGGGGCGATTGAGCCTAGCCATGATAGCTGAGCACCTGTTCGAGGAAGGCCCGGGTGCGCGGGTGCCGGGGGGCGTTGAACAGCTGGGCGGGCGGGGCAGACTCGATAATCTTCCCTTCATCCATAAAGAGCACCCGATCCGCCACCTGACGGGCAAAGCCCATCTCGTGGGTAACGCAGATCAGGGTCATCCCCTCGTCAGCCAGCTCGCGGATCACATCGAGCACTTCGCGGATCATCTCGGGGTCGAGGGCGGAGGTGGGCTCGTCAAACAGCATCAGTTCGGGTTGCATGCAGAGGGAGCGGGCGATGGCGACCCGCTGCTGCTGGCCGCCGGAGAGCTGGTGTGGGTACTTGTCGGCCTGTGCCTGAATGCGCACCCGCTCGAGCAGCCCGAGCGCCCGGGCTTTGGCCTCCTGGGGGCGCAACCCCAGGGTATGCACCGGCGCCACCATCAGGTTTTCCAGCACCGTCATATGGGGGAAGAGGTTGAACTGCTGAAACACCATGCCAACCCGACCTTGCAGGCGGCGCAGGTAGGAAGGGGTCACCGGCTCGCCAAACAGGAACAGCTGGCCGTCGTCGATCCCCTCCAGCCCGTTGATGGTGCGGATCAGGGTCGATTTTCCCGAGCCTGACGGGCCACAGATAACCCACTTCTCTCCACGTTCAATGGTGAGATCGATGTGATGAAGAGCCTGAAAATCGCCATAGAATTTGTCAACGCCACAAAAGCGCACACAGGGTTGCGAGCTGGTCAAGAAGCGGGTTCCACTGAGAATCATTTACGCCATGGTATTGATTTTATAGGGGGATGACAAAGAAAACCCCCTTGTCAGCACCCTGATGGCTATTCACAATGGCGCCATTTCGTGATGACAGGAGCTTTTCATGCGTATTACATCCTTGCTTGCTGGTTCCCAGGTGCAGCTGTTGATGCCGCCAGCGGTTCGCTATCGCTGCGTCATTTTTCTGCTGTTGCTGGTGAGTTGGGGCGTGGTGGCGGCCTCCTTGTGGGATGGTTGGGGCGCCATGGCGCTGCTCAACTGGGTGGGCGTGGTCTTTGGTGGCATCACCGGGATCATGGTGTCGCTTCCCCGCAGCTGGCAGCCCTGGCGCCTGGCGGAGCTGGGGTGGGATGAACAGCATATCTATTTGCTCAATGGCAACAAGGATGAAGCGCTGGCACTGCCCCGCAGTCAGTTGGTGGCGCTCGAACGAGAGAGGCGAGTGGGTCACGACGGCCAGTGGCTCGACTTCAGCCTCGATCTGCAACTGAGTGAAGAGGAGCTGGCGGCGGCCATGGCCTTGCTGGATCTCAAGGCGGGGGAGCTGCATCTGGTGAGCCCGTCTGTCTATCGCTTCGGCTTTAAACGGGCCTGGCACGGTCGCCGGATGCTGACGCAACGGTTGTCAGATCTGCAATCGGCCTGAGTCGACTATTTTCTCGACAATTCCCGGCAAAGCTCAGATACTGCCAGTGACTCGAATTGATCTTGTCTGCACTGTTAACCCAAGAGATCAATCACTTGACGACAGTGTGGAGAAGGCCACGGCATGAAGCCATGGCAGGTCCGGCATAGGGGTTGTGCCCTTACCGTTATGCTGGGAATTGCATAGAGAAGGCACCTTGAATCGAGAGTGGATGGCATGAAGATTTACGTAGGAAATCTGTCGTACCGGATGACGGCCGACGAACTGAAAACCCTGTTCAGCCAGTTTGGACAGGTCGACAAGGTTGATATCATCATCGACCGCGATACCGGCCAGTCAAAGGGGTTTGGTTTTATTGAAATGCCGGTCAATGGTGATGCCGAAAAGGCCATCGCTGGTCTGCATGGCACAGAAGTCGGTGGCCGTACCATCACCGTCAACCAGGCCAAACCGAAGACAGATGCTCCCCGTGGTCGCCCGCAACAGCGCCACCGCTAAGGTACCTCGGCAATAAAAAAACGGCATGGGTTTCCCCCATGCCGTTTTTGTTTCTGGACGTTTTGCTGTGATCAGGGGACGTCGTAACCGAGCGCCGCCTTGCGGATGCGGAACCACTGCTGGCGATTGAGGACGATGGATTCGGTGGCCACGGCGGCAGCAATCCGCTCTCGTTTGCCGGAGCCAATCAATGGCAGCGGCTGGCTTGGCAGCATCATTACCCAGGCGTAGACCACCTGCTCGATAGTCTGGGCGCCCACTTCCTGACGGACCTGCTCCAGTTCGGCACGCAGCGGGGCATAGGCGTCATCGCTGAACAGTCGGCCGCCGCCGAGACATGACCAGGCCATCGGCTTGATGCCAAGCTGCTGGCACTGATCCAGGGTACCATCGAGGGTCCCTTCCTGATGAAGCGGCGAGATCTCCAGCTGGTTGGTGACCAGCGGGAAGGGGAGGCGCGATTGCAGCAGCTCGAACTGCCGGGCGGTGAAGTTGGATACCCCGGCGTGCTTGATCTTGCCCGCCTGTTTCAGGGTGATAAAGGCGTCGGCCACTTCATCTGCGTTCATCAGGGGATCTGGGCGGTGGATCAGCAGCAGGTCCAGATGGTCGGTGCCGAGCTTACGCAGCGAGGCTTCGGCGCTGGCGATGATATGGTCCTTGCCGGTGTTGTAGTGGTTGAGAGCATGCTCCGGCTTGGCGGTGAGGGCGATACCGCACTTGGTGACGATCTCTATCCGGCTGCGCAGGGAAGGCTCGAGGCGCAGGGCGTGACCAAAGGCCTCTTCGCACTGGTAGCCACCATAGATATCGGCGTGATCGATGGTGGTGACCCCCAGATCCAGATGATATTTCATCAGATCGAGCAGAGCGGCCGGAGAGAGCTGCCACTCCATCAGGCGCCAGTAACCCATGATGAGGCGAGAGAAGGTGGGGCCTTGCGGATGCAGGGCGACACGGGATACAGACATGGTTGACTCCTTGAAAAACACGATGCCAAAACGATGTGCAACATAGATGACTGCGGGCATCTTGGCCTCATGTGGCTGGCAAAGCAATAATGGGCAATGGCATGATTCGAACTTTGGTTCTGATCGCAGAGTAGGAGAGAGAGTTGGATGGAAGGATTTGCCGAGCGCTTGCAGAGCCTGATCGGGGAGATGAGCGTGAGCGCGTTTGCCCGCAAGGTTGGGCTCAGTGAAGCGCTGATCCGCAAATATTTGAAGGGAGCCGAGCCTGGCCTGGCGCGGGCCAACCAGATCGCCATGGGGGCCAACTGCTCGCTGGAGTGGCTGGCAACCGGCTGCGGTTATCTTTACCGTCAGGCGGAAGTGGTAGACAGGGAGGCGCTGGCAGCGGCGCAGCTACTGCTGGGCGAGCAGCAACCCGGGGTGGGGCTGCCCGATGAGGAGGCACTGGTCACCCTGCTCGCCTATTACCAGTTTTTGCGCACCCACAAGAAAGCGGACGGTTTTCTCGACTTGGCGCTGGCGCGGGAGTTTGGTCGCCATCTGGGGGAAGCGTGATGAGGGGCATATTACCCTTTGGTCGTGTCACGGCCGGTTGATTATTCTGATACGCTCTAAGCAAGATAAGTCTCCATGGAATGGGCGATGAGCTACTTGATCCTCGGAAGTGGTGCGCTGGGCTCGGCGCTGGCAAGAGAGCTGATGGCAAGGGGGGAGTCCTTCCTTCTTGCCGGGCGCACCTATCCAAAAGGGATCGAGATGGGGGCTTTCTTCCCGCTGCAAGAGGTGGACGCCATCTCGTTCGACGCCCTGTTTACCCTCTACGACACCGATCCGCTTCCCACTGTGGTGATCAACACCATCGGCCTGTTGCACGATGTCAGCTTTATGCCAGAGCGGCGGGTCGAAGAGGTGCACCCCAAGTGGCTGTGCGACAGCCTGCTGGCCAATGCCTGGCCAACGCTGGCGCTGGCTGCCCGTTTCAGTCGGTTGATGGGCAATGACCATCCGCTGTGGCTCTGTGCCATCTCTGATCTGGCGGGCTCCATCACCGCCAATCTGGAGGGGGGACGTTACAGCTACCGGATGAGCAAGGCGGCCCTCGACATGGGGGTGAAAACCCTGGCCCTTGAGTGGACGCAGCGTTTCCCGCAAGCAGGGGTGGTGGCCGTTGCGCCCGGCTTGATGGACTCCCCGATGAATACCCCCTTTCTGAGCGAGTTGCCTGCGGAGCAATTGCAGGAGCCTGCCGAGGTGGCGGTGAAGCTGCTCAATCTCATCGAGGGGTTATCGTTGACCCAATCGGGTCAGCTGCTGGATCTCAAAGGTCAGCCGCTGCCTTGGTAAATCCCGCCTGCGGGTTCTATGGACGTCTATTGGCTTCACATTCTGCTCATGCGCCCCTTGCCAAGCGAGGGGCGCATGGCTAACGTCACTCTCCTGTTTCAGGAGGGATCTCATGCGCTATATCGATTTACGAAGTGACACCGTCACCCAGCCTACTGACGCCATGCGTCAAGCCATGCTCCACGCCGCAGTCGGTGACGATGTCTATGGTGAAGATCCGGGCGTCAACGCGCTGGAGGCCTTTGGGGCAAGATTGCTGGGCAAACAGGCGGCGCTGTTTGTGCCGTCCGGCACCATGTCCAATCTGTTGGCGGTGATGAGCCACTGTCAGCGCGGTGAGGGGGCTATCCTCGGCAACGCCGCTCACATCTATCGCTATGAAGCGCAGGGGAGTGCCGTGCTGGGCTCCGTAGCCCTGCAACCCTTGCCGATGCAGCGCGATGGCACGCTGGCATTCGATGATATCAAGGCTGCGCTGGCCCCTGATGATGCCCACTTCGTCCAGACTCGCCTGATCTGCCTTGAGAACACCCACAACGGCAAGGTGCTGCCGCTCTCCTATCTGCAGGAGATGGGGGCATTCGTTGCCGATCGCGGCTTGAAGCTTCATCTCGATGGCGCCCGGCTCTTTAACGCCGCCGTGGCCAGCGAGACCCCGGTCGGGGTGATCGCTGCACCGTTTGACAGCATCTCGATTTGTCTCTCCAAGGGGTTGGGCGCACCGGTGGGCTCGCTGCTGGTGGGCAGCCACGATTTCATCGCCCGTGCGCGCCGCCTACGCAAGATGCTGGGGGGTGGCATGCGTCAGGCGGGGATTCTGGCGCAAGCCGGTCTGTTTGCCCTCGAGCAGCATGTGACCCGTCTGGCCGATGATCACCGCCGTGCCAAACGGCTGGCCGAAGGGTTGGCTGCACTCCCGGGCATCGAGCTCGACCTCTCGCTGGTGCAGAGCAACATGGTGTTCCTGCGGCTGCGGGAGGGGGAATCGGCCCCTCTGCTCGCTTTTATGAAGGAGCGGGGGATCCTCTTCTCCGGTTACGGCGAGCTGCGGCTGGTGACCCATCTGCAAATCAACGATGACGATATTGAAGAGGTGATCGACGCCTTCACCGAGTATCTCGGGGCGCGTTGAGACGGCTGGTGAGGTAGAGGTTATACCAAGACCTGTTCATACCGAAATAACAGAGGGCGCCGCGGCGCCCTCTGTTATTTGCTGCAAGCTCAAGCCTGCCGCTGGCCGCTCATCAGCATGGCCTCATCAGTGGCATCGTAGATCATCACCGCGATGTGGGTCACCTGACCGCCGAAATCGGCCAGTGGCACCAGGGTCAGGTTCTGGAACATGTGGGGGGCCGAGCCGGTAATGGGGCGGTAGTTGGAGAAACGCAGCAGATAGGGCTTCTGCTCCCAGGTGCTGAAGGCGCGGTTGTTGAGTTTGAAGACCATGTTGGCCTTGCGTTCGAACCAGGCTCTGTCCACATCGGGGAAGAGCTCGAACAGTACGCCATCGCGCACGTCACTGGCCAGTCGGCCGCTGTGGCTCTCCATAAAGCCGTTCCACACCTGTACCTTGTACTCCTTGTCGAGCACAACCAAGCCTACGTCCAGGTTCTGGACTATGTTCATCAGCCAATGAAATTCACGGATTTCCATAGTCACTCCTAGAGCATGTGCATGATTTTGTTGTTCATGGTGGCGATGGAATCTTCGGTAAACAGCAGCAGCAGATCACACTGCACCGCGTAATCCTGGATCCGGTAGTTGATCTCGATGGCGAGCGTGCGGCGCCAGCGACTCTTGTTGGTGTTGATCAGCTCGTTGATGGGTCTGTGCTGGCCGAGCACCACCGGGTGTCCCTGACTGAAGGGGGTGTCGAGCTGGTTGGCGTAGCCACGCAGGAAGGCGCCGATCAGCACGTTGGAGGTATCCATCAGCAGCTCCAGTTCGGCGGTGCGATCCAGCGTCCCCTGATGGTTCATCAGCTTGGCCAAATCTTTGAAGCTGGAGTCATGGAACAGGATCAGCGCTTCACCGGCGATCCCCGCTCCGATAAACCCCTGACAGACGGCGGAGAGGGTATCTGAATCCGCAGCGGCCGAGAGGGCCATATGCAACTCTGATACTTCCAGCACGTTGACGTTGGGGATGGGCAGCACCACGAAGGCGTTGAGCAGACGAGCCAGCAAGTCGGCGGCCTGACCCATGGAGACGTTGGCCAGCTCCTGATAGACATCGCGGATTTCGGGGGTGATCTTGACGCCTGCATCGGCTACAACGCCGTTTGGCTGCAGCTCGGGGGCGCTTGCTTGACCGCTTGGGGCGGCACTCCAGAAATCATGCTTTTTGAGCAGGGCGAGCAGGGTTTCTGGGGCGGCGGGTTTCTTGATGAAATCGAGCGCCCCCAGCCCCATGACCCGTTGATAGGCCTCTGGCTGGATATCCCCGGAGACCACGATCACCTTGTTGCGTAGACCCTCCCGTTGGAGGGTCTCCAGCACGCCGTAACCGTCCATTTCCGGCATGGTCAGATCGAGGAAGATGAGATCGCCATGACCCATCAGCACCTGTTCGATCCCTTCGAGACCATTGGCTGCGTAGTGCAAATCGACTTTCCAGTCGGCCGGGAGCGCCCGCGCCAGCTGTTTGCGGGCGAACCCGGAGTCATCACATATCAATACATTCATGGCGTTAGGCAGGCTCTGTTGGCAAGGGATGCTATAAGTGTGGCCCGCTAACGGTCAGATGCAATGGGTGAGGCTATCACCTTGTGAAAATTGGTTGTCCCACTGCCGATTGCGATAGCGTGCTGAGTATTTTTCAACAAATTCAACGAACATCTTAACACGCAACGGAGCGAACTGGTGCTGGCAACACAACATGTAGAAGGGGCGATTGCCGGTTTGCCAGTCGGTCAGTACCGGCACCAGCTGCTCGTCATGGAGGAAGCTGCTCAGATAGTGCAGCGGGGCGTTGACGATCCCCAGATGACGCCGGGCTGCGCGTACCGCGGCCTGGGTCTGGTTGACGGTCAGTTTGGCGCTGCGTTTGATGCAGACGCTCTGGCCATCCTTGTCGGTCAGCTGCCAGTGCTGGTGAGGCCAGCAGTAGATGAGATCATGCTCTTCCAGCTGGTTGGGATGGGAGGGGGTGCCCTTCTTGGTCAAATAGAGTGGTGAGGCAAACAGGCCGTACTCGATATGGCCGAGACAGATCGCATTGGGCAGCGACTGGGGCAGCTCACCGTTGAAGAACACCAGGTCCCGATCATTGTCGAACAGGTGCTGGTGATCATTGGTCTGGGTGATATCGAACTGTACCTCGGGATAGTGCAGCCCGAATTCGGCCAGCATATCGATGAGGATGGTGTTGGAGAGCGCGATGGGCGCCGCTACCCGGATAAGCCCGGTGATGTCGGCCTCTTGACCCTGGATCTCGCTGGTGGCCTGCTCGATTTGTGCGAGTGGCGTGCAGAGACGTTCGTAGTATCTGAGGCCATCATCGGTAAGGCGGAGCTTGCGGGTAGAGCGATGTAGCAGGGAGCAACCCAGTTGCTCTTCCAGCTGGGAAATGCGTCGACTGATGGTGCCTGTTGGCATGCCCAGTGCGGCTGCAGCGTGGGAGAATCCTCCCTCTTGCACCACCTTGACGAACAGGTAGAACTCTTCGATGTGCTTCATAAACGCTGTTCTGGGTGTAACAAGGGGGCAACCATAAAAAGAGCGTTCCGGGTTGGCAAGGGTAATTCAGCGTTTAATTGATCTGGATTCGATTTCTGTTGATACCAGTTCTCCACCCGCCCGTCATCTCAGTTTCCCCGAGCTGGTGATTATTCCGGCACGATGCCAAATGGTACTGCGGCAGTGATGTTTGCCATATTCCCTGATTTGTTCCGCTATAACCGCAGGCGAAGGCCGATATTGCAACCTGATGGAAGGGCACCGGGTTGCTCTGCGTACTCAGCCGGGGTGGTTTGCCATCCACTGCCAATGTGATGCAGATCATATATTCGGGTTTTGCTCATTGCCTGTTGAAAAATGAATTTGGGGTATATCAATTCCGCCTTAGTGAACTATTTTTGTCCGTTTTGGCGTTTTTTTGGCTGTTTATCCATCCGCTTGGTTAATTAATGGAAGCTTTGTGACAGAGAGTGATGACTATTTCCACCATTGATTTAAATGTTAATAAAAAATTTGTCGCAGCAAATATGCAATTGCTCTTTCAAGGTCTCGAGTGGATAGCTCTTAGTGCTTGTTTTTACTGGGGAAAAAAGTTAAAAATCGACTATATGATTTGCTTGGATTAACAGGGTCCTTGGCTGAGTCCTTTGTAGTATTGCCGTACGGGCTGCCCTGTTGTTGATATCTGAAATAGTTTTGTCCGCTCTTGGCTATGTGAAAAGGGATAATGGCCGAGAGGTATTTGCACCTTGCATTCTGCAGCTAGCGGTTTGCCAGATCTGTTTTCCGGTTAACCAGTGACCATCCAGCATGAATGACCTTGACCAGATGAATACGCTTGACGAACGGTTACTGAAGACGATGGATGTTCTGCATACCCCGATCTGGGTTTATGACATCGAGCATCACCATATTTTCTGGGCAAACAGCGCCGCGCTCTCCGTGTGGGAGGCGACGTCTCTAGACGAACTCTGCTCCCGCGACTTCTCTGCCGATATGGCAACCGCCATCGATCTGCTGCTGCAGCGCTATCTGGGTGATTTTCAGCAGGGGCGCAGTTACAACGAGTGGTGGACCCTCTCCCCAAAGGGGGTCAAGAAGCAGATCTATCTGCGCCTATCTGGTATTCAACTGGCTGGCAGGCTGATGATGATGACCGAAGCGGTGCTCGACTCCGATACCCTCTATCAGGAGTCGTCGCTGGCAACCGGCGATACCCTTGCCTGCCTGTTCGATAGCCATGGTGTGTTCGAGAGTGGCAACTATCACTTCGAAATGTGTTTCGGCCACCAGATCGCCAAGCTCTCCCAGGTTTTCTCCGGCAATGATGACAGCTTCTACCAGAAGCTCTCCCGTCTCGATGAAGTGGTGACCGAGGGGGAGTGCCGTACCCTCAAGGGGATGCGCTGGTTCCAGTATCAGTTCCGCTATATCCAGCAGGGGGCCCGCATTCTGCTCACCATGCGGGATATTACCGATCGCAAGCTCGAGGAGCTGGAGCATCGCCACCTCGCCTGGCACGACTCCCTGACCGGCCTGCTCAATCGGTATGGCTTGATGAAATCCCTTGAGGCCTATTGCGGGCTGGGGGAGCGTTTCGCGCTGGTGTTCATGGATCTGGACAACTTCAAGCTGGTCAACGACAACTACGGCCACAAGGCGGGAGATCGCCTGCTGGAGCGGGTCGCCGGTCGCCTCAAACAGATTTGCCCGCGGGATGTGGAGCTGGCTCGCCTCGGTGGCGATGAATTCACAGCACTGGTGCCGCTGGGCAATCAGGGGGATCGGGCGCAAGAGGTGGCCGATCAGATGCTCTCCCAGATGACCAAGCCGCTGCAACTGAGCGGGCTGCCGGAGGTGACCATCGGCGGCAGTATCGGTATCGCCATCTATCCCGATGATGCGGATGACGGGGACAACCTCATCACCCGTGCCGATATGGCCATGTATCAGGCCAAGCAGATGGGGCGGCTGCGCTGGCAGCGTTTCACCCCCAGCATGCAGCAGACCCTGCAGCGCAAGCTCAATCTCAAACAGTTTCTGGCCAAGGCCATCGGCCGCCAGGAGCTGAGCCTCTGTTACCAGCCGCAGGTCGATGCCGCCAAACGGCGTCTGATCGGTTACGAGGCGCTGCTGCGCTGGTACAACCCGGTGCTCGGCCATGTGTCGCCGGTGGAGTTTATCCCGCTGGCCGAAGAGATGGGGCTGATCCGCGAGATCGGCAGCTGGGTGCTCTCCACCGCGCTGGCACAGGTCGCCAGCTGGCAGAAGCGCTTCCATCAGCGGGTGCCGGTCTCCGTCAACCTCTCCGGTTTCCAGCTCTCGTCGGCCTTGCCCGGGCAAGTTCGCCAGCAGCTGGAGCTGCACGGGGTGGATGCCTCCCTGTTGACGCTGGAGCTGACCGAAACCGTGCTGATGCTCGATATGAAGGGGTGCCTCGGCATTCTCGATGATTTGAGCGAGCAGGGGATCAAGATTGCCATCGATGATTTCGGTACCGGCTACTCCTCGCTGGCCTATCTCAACCGGTTGCCGATCAACAACATCAAGCTGGATCGCTCCTTCGTGGTCGGTCTCAACTTGCCGGTGATCCGGGCGACTGCGGCCATGGCCACCAATCTGGGGTTGGGGATCATGGCGGAAGGGGTGGAGGAGCCTCACGAGCTGGCCGCCCTGCAGACCCAGGGGTGCCATGTGTTCCAGGGATATCTGTTCAGCAAGCCGCTGACGGTGGCGCAAGTCGAGGCGAGCGGTTTTGTGGTGGAGTGCCAGGTCGGGCGTTATCCACTGCTAGATGCCGTGATGGCAGAGTAACAAGTGTGCGTTAGGCCACAACTTGGGATTTTATTCCGCAATATTTAATCAAAATTAATCATTCTTTTGCGATCGGTCATGAGACGGATTGGCTGGAATTGCTAGCATGCGACCTCGTTTCTAGGGAAAGGAGTATCGCAATAATGAGTCATGCTGCTGTCAATGACCGTCCGGCCAGCCCTCCCAAAGGTTGGCTGAACCGTTTCCTCAATGGCGTCGAGAAAGCCGGGAACAAATTACCCGACCCCGCCATGCTGTTCCTCTACGCCTTGCTGATCGTCTGGGTCGGCTCCTGGGTGTTGTCACAATTCCAGTTTGATCTGGTCAATCCCCGTACCGGGGAGGCGGTAGTGGTCAACAACCTGCTGACCGGTGCCGGTCTGGCCGAGTTTCTCTCCACCATGGTGACCACCTTTACCGGCTTTGCCCCGCTCGGGATCGTGCTGGTGGCCATGCTCGGGGTCGGGGTGGCCGAGCAGTCCGGTTTTATCAATACCGGTCTGAAAAAGTTGCTGAAAGTGACGCCTGCCCGTTTTCTCACTCCCATGCTGATCCTGGTAGCGATCGTCAGCCACACCGCCGCAGATGCGGGTTATGTGCTGGTGATCCCCATCGGTGGCATCATCTTCCACGCTGCCGGACGCCATCCGCTGGCGGGGATCGCCGCTGCCTTTGCCGGTGTCTCCGGCGGTTTTGCCGCCAACTTCCTGCCCTCCGGCGGGGATGCGCTGCTGCAGGGCTTTACCCAGTCCGCCGCTCAGTTGCTCGATCCTGACTACATGGTCAACACCCTGTGCAACATCATCTTTACCGGTGCCTCTTCGCTGCTGATCATCTGTGTCGGCTGGTTCATCACCGAAAAGGTGGTGGAGCCGCGCCTCAAGCATGTGGCGCTCAACGAGGATCTGGAGAGTGCCGACGAGATGGGGCGCTACAGCGCGCAAGAGAGCCGAGCCTTCAACTGGGCCGGTTTTGCCATGCTGGCGGCTATCGTGCTGCTGGCGCTGGCGCTCTCCCCGAGCGACTCACCGCTGCGTGCTGCTGATGGCTCTCTTACCACCTTCGCTGCACCCGTGATGAAGTCCATAGTGCCGCTCATCTTCCTGCTCTTTATCCTGCCCGGGATTGTCTACGGCTTTGTCGCAGGCAGCTTCAAGAGTGGCAAGGATGTGATCGATGCCATGGCGGCCACCATGAACAAGATGGGCTCCTACATGGTGATGGCCTTCTTCTGCGCGCTCTTTATCAAGGCGTTTGGTGACTCCAATCTGGGCACCCTGCTGGCCCTCTCCGGTGCCGAAGTGCTCCATGCGCTGGCGCTGCCCGGTGAGGTGACTATCGTCGGGATGATCCTGCTCACCGCCACCGTCAATTTGGTAGTCGGCTCGGCCTCCGCCAAGTGGGCGCTGATCAGCCCGATCCTGGTACCCATGTTGATGGCGGTGGGGATCTCCCCCGAGCTGACCCAGGCGGCCTATCGGGTCGGGGATTCTGCTTCCAATATCATCACCCCGCTGATGGTCTTCTTCCCGCTGGTGGTGGTCTATTGCCAGCAGTATGTGAAGAGCACCGGGATCGGTACCCTGGTCTCCATGATGCTGCCCTACTCGCTGGCCTTCCTGGTGAGCTGGACGATTTTCCTGCTGCTCTACTGGGCGCTCGGCTTCCCGCTCGGGTTGCAAGCCCCTTACGTCTATCCGGCCCCTTAAGCTGGGTGTGCGAGGGAGCCTTGGGCTCCCTCGTTTTTTTCGCTATGGTGTTACCTCATTTTGGAGGTGCCATGAATCAGACCATCGATCTTCTCCTTTCCCATCGCTCCATTCGTCAGTTCACTGCCGAGCCGATCGCACCGCAGCAGTTGGATGCCATACTCGCCGCCGCCCAGTCAGCCTCGACCTCGAGCTTTTTGCAGGTGACCAGTATTGTGCGAGTCTGCGAGCCCGAGGCGCGTCAGCAGTTGGCCATGCTGGCGGGCAATCAACCCTATGCGGAGCAGTTGCTGATCGGTGCCATCGACGGCGCCCTGATGGCGCAAAACGCCTTGCTGGCGGCGCAGTCGCTGGGGCTGGGCGGGGTCTATATCGGCGGCATTCGCAACCATCCGGCCGAGGTGAGCGAACTGCTCGGCTTGCCCCATCAGGTGATCCCGCTGTTTGGCCTCTGCCTTGGTCATCCTGCCCAGCAGCCGGAGCAGAAACCCCGTCTGCCCAGGGGATTGGTGGTGCATCAGGAGCGCTACCAGCACGAGCTGGATCGCGACCTGCTGGCCCGGTACGATCAGCAGATCGCGGACTACTATCAGGCCCGCAGCAGCAACAACAAGCAGCAGACCTGGAGCGGCCAGATCCGCGCCATTCTGGGCAAGGAGTCCCGCCCTTTCATGCTGGGATTCCTGCAATCGCGGGGCTTTAACCTCAAGTAATGGCGCTGATGGGCGATACTATGGGGAGGTGACCGTCATGGTCATCATCCCCTGATCCTGCAATCTCTCCCTGAGACCGGGGGCACAGCTTGGTGACAAATCGTGGGCAAGGGGGGATCTGCAGGCTACCTTAAGTGGGTAAGCTGTTGTAGGATCACGCAATTGGATAGGAACAGGGGTTTGGACATCCTATGATTTTAACTTTGGTATTGCTGTCTATTGGCGCACTCCTGTTTTTGGTTATCGCCTATAACGTGGTGCAGCAATATAAGCAGAAGGCAGAGGCGGACAAGCGTCACGCCGTTGCCAGACACAAGACGGTGGCTGACGAGACCGAAGAGGTGTTGCTGAACGTCAATCTGGTGCCTTTCTCCAAGAACATGGTGTTGCTGTTGCAGCACCGGATCCTCGATGCCTATCGCGCTATCGCCCAGGTGATGCCGAACAATCAGATCAAGCAGCGCATCGTTGATGTACAGACCCAGATCAAGAATGTGCAGGAGAACTACAGCGTGCAGGATGAGGGGCAGTTCAAGACCCCGGAGTCCGATCGTCAGGCGATCCAGATGCTGCAGCTGGTCAAGAAGATGCGGGCCGTGCTGCGGGTCGAGCACAACAAGGGCAAGATTGACCCTCAGGGATTTGCTCAGGAAGAGCGCCGCCTCGAGCTGATGCAGCTCAAGATCAACATCTCCAATCTGGTCAAGCGGGCGATGGATGCCCGCATTCAGGGCCAATATGGTACATGCCGCCAGCTCTATACCAAGGGTCTGTCGGCCATGGCGAGCGTGGGCGACAAGGATCCCTATCTGCTGGCCCGTGAAGAAGATATGCGTCAGGGGCTCAAGGAGCTTGAAGAGCTGCAGCAGCAAAATAGCGCGCAGGATCTGCAAAACATCAAGGACAAGGAAGCCGACGAGCTCGATGTCTTGTTTCAACCCAAGAAGAAATGGTAAGCATGTCCCATCCACTCGATTCCACACTGGGGCCAATGGCCCCATTTGTTTCTCAGCTGTTGGCCGAACTGGCCGCCACTGGCGTCACAATTTCACAGCCAACGGTCGATCACCTCTGTTATCGGGCGGCTACCCTGCAGGAGTACCGCGCGCTATGTGCTGTGCTGGCTGAGGCAGGTACCTTGCTGGTGGAGGGTATGATTGGCGGACGTCCCATCGCCACTTATCAGTTGCATCAGCCGCTGTTGGCTGGTGAGGTACAGGTACCCTGTATCGAGCTGGCAGCGCCGAAACCGGGTCGCGCCCATCAGGCGGGGCTGGAACATATCGAGCTGGTGGTCACTTCACTGCAAGATCTGGTAGCGTGCTATCCCGAGCTGCCATTCAAAACCGGCAACATGCAGGATACCCGCAACCCCGATATTGGCCTGATGTTGCCCTCCGGACAGATCAAGTTTCATCTGCGCTCGCTGGCTGAGGTGATCGCCGAAGAGGTGGAGACCGGTGCAGTGGTCGCGGTGCCTGCGGATTATTTCGATCAGGAGTGATCCTGCTCTAAATGCGGTGCGAGCCTGACAGGCTCTTGAATAACACAGCAAAAGGGGTCACCGGTGTGACCCCTTTTGTTATCTGGCGGTGCAGGGTTGCGAGATCGCCATCTGCTCGTGAGTGACCCTGTTTGCGCTGAACCAATTACCCGTGTCGGTGGGGTTGCTGGGCGGGCAGTGGCGACTGGCTTCGCTGCTTGAGACGGCCGAGCCAGAGGCTCAAGCCCGCCGTCAGGATGAGGACCAGTTCAATTCCCATGACCAGACCGACCAGCTCGCCTTGCTCCCAGAACGGGTGCAGGTAAAGCCCACCCAGACTGGCTCCCAGATAGTAGGCCACCAGATAGAGGGAGGAGGCGAGGGCGCGGTTGTGTTCGACATGATGACCGACCCAGGCGCTGGCGCAGGCGTGTGCCAGGAAAAAGCCGAAGCTGGAGATCAGCAAGCCACTCAGGATACCGAGCAGGCTAGCTTGCAGCAGCCACAGACTGCCGATAGCCATCAGCGCGATCCCCACTAGCAGCATGCGTTGTGCCCCCCAGTGGTTGGCAAAGCGGCCGCTCAGTGAGGAGGCTACAGTCCCCGAGAGATAGGTGAGAAACAGCATGCCGAGCCATTGGGTGGGCAGGGAGAAGGGGGGCTTGGCCAGCAAGAAGGTGAGGTAGCTGAACTGGTTCAGAAACACCATAAAGTTGAGGCCGCCAATCAGATAGGCCCCTACCAGCAAGGGATTGGTCAGGTGTTGTTGCAAGGCGCGAGCAAATTGGCCGCGAACGGGGGCGCTCGCCACAAAGCGGGTCTGATGGGGCAGCAGCCAGAAGACCAGCGGCAGCAGTAACAGGCTGATTACACCGATCCCCAGAAAGGTATGCTGCCAGTCGCCAAACCAGCCCGCCAACAGACCGCCGACCACCCGACCGGCAATGCCACCGAGGGAGTTGGCGGCAATATAGACACCCACCGCCGAGAGCAGCGCCCGTTTGCTGAACTCTTCCCCCATATAGGCAATCGCGGTCGCGGGCAGTCCTGCCAGCAGCGCGCCCTGCAGGATGCGTAGCAGCAGCAGGGTGCCAAACTGCTCAACCAGCGGGATTAACAGTGAGAGCAGGATCGCCAGGGTGAGGGTACCCAGCATGACTTGCCGACGGCCATGGCGATCCGCCAGTCTGGCGCAGATCAGCAGGGAGGCGGCGAGGCCAGCAGTGCATCCTGCCAGGGTCCAGCTGGCCGAGAGGGAGTTGACCGAGAAGACCTCGGCGATCAGGGGTAACAGGGGATGGGTCTGGTAGAGATTCAGAAACACCAGAAAAGAGCCCAGGCTGAGGGCCTGGGTTGCACGTATCCACTCGCGACTTCCAACTTCAATCATTGCGTATTGTCCTGACTACTTTTGGTCAGGGTAGAGCCCTTGCGGTTATAAATATAATATATTTAAGTTATCTATCTCATAAGATAAATTGATACATGGATCTGAAACAGCTCACCTATCTGCTGGCGGTCAGGGATGCCGGCTCATTTACCAAGGCAGCTAACAGTCTGCATGTGGCACAACCGGCCATCAGCATGGCCATCGCCAAGCTGGAGCAGCAGCTCGAATTGCGCCTGTTTGATCGACAGGATCGGGCGGTACGGCTCACCCCGGAGGGAGAGGTGCTCTGTCGCCATGCCGAGCGCTTGTTGTTGCAGATGCATCAGGCCGAGGCCGAGATGGCCGAGCTCAAGGGGCTGGAGCGGGGGGAAGTGCGGATCGGGATCCCCTACATGATGGGCTCCTACTATTTCCCCCCTCGTCTGATGGCCTTCAAGCATCGCTATCCCGGCCTCAAGATCCGGGTCGAAGAGGCCGGCACCCGTGAGCTGCTCAGCCGGATGGTGGATGGCTCCCTCGATCTGGCCATTCTCATCACCAGTGATCTCCCCCCGCCATTGAGGGGGCACATCTGCTGAGCGAAGAGATGTTGATGGTGGTGGGGGACGATCACCCCTTGCGTGGCGCATCGGCCGTCACCCTCTCGCAGTTTTTCGCTCAGGAGCTGGCGCTGTTTCGCCGTGGCTTTTATCACCGGGAGCATATGGAGGCGCTGGCCCAGAGCCTGGGCGTTGAACCCGATATCGCCTTCGAGAGCAATCTTATCCCTCTGCTCAAGGCGGTGGTGCGGCAAGGCTTTGCGGTGACCACCTTCTTGCGGATGGTGTTGGAAGAGGAGCCAGATCTGAGTGGCGTGCCCTTCGACCCGCCCATCTATCTCGATCTCTGCGTGGCGTGGCGGCGTGGCGATCCGCTCTCCATGGCCAACCGTGCCTTGCGCGATTTTCTACTTAAGGATCGCCCGGCCTGATGGCGGCGGGCCATTGCTGAAAGTTTGTTACTATTAACGGTGGGTTCGCTTGAGGGCTACACCATGAAATTGCAGCAATTGCGCTATATCGTCGAGGTGGCCAACCACAGGCTGAATCTGTCGGCCACCGCCGAGAGCCTCTTTACCTCCCAGCCCGGGATCAGCAAACAGGTGCGGATGCTGGAGGATGAGCTGGGGATCCAGATCTTCGAGCGCAGCGGCAAACACTTGACCCAAATCACCCCCATAGGTCGTGATGTGATCAAAGTGGCCGCGGAGGTGCTGGACAAGGTCGCCACCATCAAGGTCATGGCCAGGCAGCATGTGCATCCGGAGCAGGGAACCCTCACCATTGCCGCCACTCATCTGCAAGCCCGTTATATTCTGCCCGCCATCCTCAAGGGTTTCATGGCCCGCTTTCCCAAAGTTGCCGTAACTGTGATGCAAGGGAGTGCGGCGCAGTGCCGCGCAGCCGTGCATGATGGCGCGGCCGATCTGCTGCTGGCGGATGAACCGGAGGAGGGGAGCGATCTGCTCATGCTCCCCTCTTTTCAGTGGCAACGGGGCTTGGTGCTACCCAAGGATCATCCGTTGGCCAAAGCAACATCGCTGACCTCGGCCGAGCTGGTGGAGTTTGCATTGGTGACCGATGGAAGGGCGCTCTCCACAGCTCATGGCACTGATTGCGCTCATGCCGAGAGCCGGATCGCCTGCTGTGCGAGCGACAGCGATGTGCTCAAGACCTATGTCAGACAAGGGATGGGCATCGGGGTGATGGCAACTTTTGCCTGGGAGCCCCAGCGCGATGGCGATCTGGTGCTCAAAACGGCGCCCTGGCTACCAGGCTGTGTGGCCGCTATCGGGTTGCGCAGAGGGGCATTTTTATGCGGCTATCTCTACGATCTGATTGAACGTCTCGCGCCGCAATTGACCCGCGAGCGGGTCGAACAATACTGTGCTGCCCGCACTGGCGAAGAGCTTGAAGCTCTGCTGGCCAATCTGACCGTACCACAGCTATAGCCAGGGTTGATGTGTGGTCGTTCCAAGAAAAACGCCTCCGATTGGGAGGCGTTTGACTATCTGGCATTCGTCAATGCAGGCTCATTTTTTGAGCATGTGATCCAGCTTGTTGGCCTTGGTCGACAGATAGAACTCGTTGTGGGGATTGCGCCCTTCCTGCAACGGTACCCGTTCGGCCACCGGAATACCGAAGGATTCCATGGCTTTCATCTTGCGCGGGTTGTTGGTCATCAGTTTGAGAGACTTGACCTCAAGCTGCTTGAGCATATCGGCGCAGATGGTGTAGTCGCGCATATCGGCGGCGAAACCAAGGGCTACGTTGGCCTCCACGGTATCGGCCCCCTGATCCTGCAGGTGATAGGCGCGGATCTTGTTGAGCAAGCCGATGCCACGGCCCTCTTGACGCACATACAGCAACACGCCACGACCGGCTTTGGCGATATTTTCCATGGCCGCCTGCAACTGGAAACCGCAGTCACAACGCAGGCTGAACAGGGCGTCGCCGGTCAGGCACTCTGAGTGGATCCGGCCCAGCACAGGCTCTTCACCGGTAATGTCGCCCATCACCAGTGCGGCGTGATCTTTGCCTGTGCCGGTTTCCTGAAAACCTACCAGCGTGAAGGTGCCCCAGGGGGTTGGCAAGTTGGATTTGGCCACGAGGGTAACGCTGCTCATAGGTTGCTCCTTACTACTAACGGCTCAAAAAAGGGGGCCAGTTTAGCGCGCCTTGTCAGGAACGACCATAAGAACAAGTCCCTGCATTGCTTAATGAAATCTCCAAATGAGATACAAGCACAGCTGTCCGGCGGGGTTTTGGCCCTTTGTGCGGATTGATGACTGCCAGGCTCACCACATTCGGGTATAATCGGCGCCCATTAACCCACCCCTTCGGGATGGGAGCAACACAGTGCAGGAGAGAAGTTATGCCTCAGATGGCCCCCGTAATGACAATTGATGGCCCCAGTGGTGCAGGTAAAGGCACCTTGTGTCAGCTGCTTGCTGAGAAGCTGGGTTGGCACTTGCTGGACTCGGGCGCCATCTATCGGGTGTTGTCCCTGGCCGCCCTGCATCACGATGTAGAGCTGGACAGTGAAGCCTCACTGGTGCCACTGGCTGCCAATCTGGATGTGCAATTTCAGGTTGAGGGCGATCTGGTCAAGGTGATCCTGGAAGGGGAAGATGTCTCCCGCACCATCCGCACCGAAGAAGTGGGTAATGCTGCCAGTAAAATCGCCGCCTTCCCCCGGGTGCGCGAAGCCTTGCTGCGCCGTCAGCGGGCATTTCGTCAGGCCCCGGGTCTGATTGCCGATGGTCGTGACATGGGTACCGTGGTTTTTCCCGAGGCCGAGGTGAAGATTTTCCTCGACGCCAGTGCCGAAGAACGGGCCCAGCGTCGCTATAAGCAGTTGCAAGATAAGGGCTTTGATGTTAACTTTGAGCGTCTTTTAACCGAGATTCGGGAACGTGACGATCGCGACAGAAATCGCGCTACTGCCCCCCTGAAACCGGCAGAAGATGCTCTGGTGGTAGACTCTACCGCCATGACCATAGATGAAGTGCTGGCAACAGTGCTCGCCTATGCAGAGCAACAACTTGGTGATGCCAGCGCAAGCTGACATCCGGTCGTCTGCACCAAGGAAGGCGCAGATTATTTAAAACAGCCCCGCTTGTGCCGGATTGCAAGTGGATGTTTCATTTGTGACATAAACAATGATCGAATCTTTTGCTCAACTCTTTGAAGAGTCCCTGAACGCCGTTGAAACCCGTCAAGGTTCCATCGTCAAGGGTACTGTCGTTGCTATCGAGAACGGTTTCGTACTGGTTGACGCCGGTCTGAAATCCGAGTCCGCTATCCCGGCTGAAGAATTCAAGAACGCCATGGGCGAGCTGGAAATCAACGTCGGCGACACCGTTGACGTGGCTCTGGACTCTATCGAAGATGGTTTCGGCGAAACCAAGCTGTCCCGCGAAAAAGCCAAGCGCCACGAAGCCTGGCTGCAGCTTGAGAAGGCTTACGAAGAGCAAGCTACCGTTATCGGTATCATCAACGGCAAGGTCAAGGGTGGTTTCACCGTTGAACTGAACGGCATCCGTGCCTTCCTGCCGGGTTCTCTGGTTGACGTGCGTCCGATCCGTGACACCGCTCACCTGGAAAACAAAGAACTCGAGTTCAAAGTCATCAAGCTGGACCAGAAGCGCAACAACGTTGTTGTTTCTCGTCGTGCCGTGATCGAGACCGAGAACACCTCCGAGCGCGAAAGCCTGCTGGCTAACCTGCAAGAAGGTCAAGAAGTTAAGGGTATCGTCAAGAACCTGACCGACTACGGTGCATTCGTAGATCTGGGCGGTGTTGACGGCCTGCTGCACATCACCGACATGGCGTGGAAGCGCGTTAAGCATCCTTCCGAAATCGTCAACGTTGGCGACGAGATCGCTGTCAAGGTTCTGAAGTTCGACCGCGAGCGTACCCGTGTATCCCTGGGTCTGAAGCAGCTGGGCGAAGATCCCTGGGTTGCTATCGCCAAGCGTTACCCGGAGACCACCCGTCTGTCTGGCCGCGTGACCAACCTGACCGACTACGGCTGCTTCGTTGAAATCGAAGAAGGCGTTGAAGGCCTGGTACACGTATCCGAGATGGATTGGACCAACAAGAACATCCACCCGTCCAAAGTTGTTAACGTTGGCGACGTGGTTGACGTGATGGTTCTGGACATCGACGAAGAGCGTCGTCGTATCTCCCTGGGTCTGAAGCAGTGCAAATCCAACCCGTGGCAGCTGTTTGCCGAAACTCACGCCAAAGGCGACCGTGTTTCCGGCAAGATCAAGTCCATCACTGACTTCGGTATCTTCATCGGTCTGGATGGCGGCATCGACGGCCTGGTTCACCTGTCTGACATCTCCTGGAACAACCAGGGCGAAGAAGCCGTGCGTGAATTCAAGAAAGGCGACGAGATCGAAGCCGTTGTTCTGCAAGTGGATCCGGAGCGTGAGCGCATCTCCCTGGGTGTCAAGCAGATCGAAGAAGACCCGTTCAACAAGTACCTGGCTGACAACAAGAAAGGTGCTATCGTGAAGGGTAAGGTTACCGAGGTTGATGCCAAAGGTGCCGTTATCGAACTGGCTGATGGCGTAGAAGGCTACCTGCGTGCCTCCGACGCTGCTCGTGACCGTGTAGAAGACGCCACTCTGGTGCTGTCTGTTGGTGACGAAGTTGAAGCTAAATTCATGGGCGTTGATCGTAAGAACCGCACCGTAAGCCTGTCTGTCCGTGCTAAGGACGAGGCTGATGAGCGTGTTGCTATCGATAACCTGAACCAGCAAGAAGAAGTTGTGTTCAGCAATGCTATGATGGAAGCGTTCAAAGCCGCCAAGGGTGAGTAATCCTTGATGCAAGAAAAGGGCGGCATTGCGCCGCCCTTTTTTATCCTGGCAAAATGAATATTGCATGTGATCGGGGAAGGAGATTTAACGTTATGACCAAATCAGATCTCATCGAACAACTGGCAGCCAGCCGCATGCATATGCCGGCCAAGGATGTCGAAGCCGCCATCAAGGAGATCCTTGAGCAGATGGCGTCGACCTTGCAAAACGGCGACCGGATTGAAATCCGCGGATTTGGCAGTTTTTCACTGCACTATCGTGCGCCCCGTGTGGGCCGCAACCCCAAGACTGGGGACAAGGTTGAACTGACCGGGAAATATGTCCCGCACTTCAAACCTGGTAAAGAGTTGCGCGAGCGCGTCAACATCATTGAATAATGCAGAAATGGGCATACCTCGGGTATGCCTTTTTTCTTTTTGGCACCGATTCCTGTGCCAATCGTCTTGTTTCTTAAACTCTTTTCCCATTCACTCTAGAGTCTGCCTGCGATTTTAAGGATAATCAGCCTCTCATTAGATACTGACAGGGAGCTCTTATGAAGCGTATTTTGGCCCTCATTCCGCTGGTGCTGGTGTTTGTTCTGACCCTGGCGCTGGGCTCACAAAATGGCCAGCTGGTTCAGTTCAATTACCTGATCGCTCAGGGTGAGTTTTCACTTGCCATGCTGTTGGGCTTCTTCTTCGCTGGCGGTTTTTTGCTGGGCTGGCTGGTATTCGGCCTGCTGTTCCTGCGCCTGAAAATGCAAAACCGCACCCTCAACCGCACCATGCGTCGTCAATCCCGCGAGTTGGAGCTGGCCCGGTCACCGGGTAAGGAATAATGTTCCTCAATGCTTGAACTGCTTTTCCTGCTGTTGCCCATCGCCGCCGGTTATGGTTGGTACATGGGCCGCAGGAGTGTTCGCCAGGACACCCAAAAACAGAGTAACCAGTTTTCCCGCCAGTATGTGGCGGGCCTCAACTATTTGCTGTCCGATGAATCCGACAAGGCGGTGGATCTCTTTATCCAACTGCTTGAGGTGGACAGTGAAACCATCGAAACACACCTCTCCCTCGGCAACCTGTTTCGCCAGCGTGGGGAGGTCGATCGTGCCATCAAGATCCACCAGAACCTGGTAACCCGCCAATTGACCCGGGAGCAGCGCCAGCTTGCCCTGCAGGAGCTTGCGCGCGACTTTTTGGCTGCTGGTCTGCTGGACCGGGCGGAAGCGCTTTGGAATGAGCTGTGTGACGACAGCGATTTTGAAGAGACGGCGCTGGCACAGCTGTTGATCATCCATCAGCAGTTGCGGGATTGGGATAAAGCCATCGATGTGGCGGTGCGTCTGCAAAAATTCCAGGGCAAGAAGCTGGCCGACCCCATCTCCCATTTCTATTGCGAACAAGCCGAGATCGCGCTGCGTGAGGGCAATAAAGGGGAGGGGCTGGCCAAGCTCAAACGGGCGCTCAGTATCAATCCGGCATGTGCCCGGGCCAGTTTGCGCCTCGCTGAGCTTGCCATGGCGGAAGGGGAGTATGAGCAGGCCAGCAAGGAGCTGCTGCGTGTGTTCGAGCAGGATATCGACTTTGCCTCCGAGGCGATGCCCAAATTGCTCGAGTGCTATCAGCAGTTGGGGCGCACGCCTGCGTTGATCCCGCTGCTTGAGAAGGCAGTGGAAGATCACGCCGGTGTCAGCGTGACCCTGGCCCTTGCCAAGCTGGTTGAAGAGCGTGATGGCCTGAGCCAGGCCCGTTCACTGGTGCTGCGTCAGCTGCGTCGTCATCCCTCGATGAAAGGTTTTTACCAGTTGGTGGGTTTTCAACTGGCCAGTGCGGAGGAGGGGCCTGCCAAGGAGAGCCTCGAACTGCTGCAACAGCTGGTCGGCGAGCAGATAAAAATCAAGTCAACCCACAAGTGTCGGCAGTGCGGCTTTGCCACTCACTCGTTGTTCTGGCAGTGCCCGTCTTGTCGCCAGTGGGGTTCCATCAAGCCGATCCGCGGTCTGGACGGTGAATAACAAGCAATAGGATGTGAGATGCAAGATCCCAAAGTACTGGTAGCGCTGGATTATCAGCACGAGGCAGATGCCTTAGCGTTCGTTGAACGTATCTCTCCGGCCCAGTGCCGTCTCAAGGTAGGCAAGGAGATGTTTACCCTGTTTGGCCCGCAGTTTGTACGCCAGCTGGTGGCCAAGGGATTCGATGTCTTTCTGGATCTGAAGTTTCACGATATTCCCAATACCGTTGCCAAAGCGGTGGCAGCCAGTGCCGAGCTCGGTGTCTGGATGGTCAACGTGCATGCCAGTGGTGGTGAGCGGATGATGCGTGCCGCCAAAGAGGCGCTACTGCCTTATGGCGACAAGGCCCCCCTGCTTATCGGCGTGACCGTGCTGACCAGCATGGAGCAGTCCGACATGATCCCCCTCGGGTTGGATGTGAGCCCTGCCGAGCAGGTGATCCGGCTGGCTACCTTGACCAAGGCATCCGGCTTGGATGGGGTTGTCTGCTCTGCCAACGAGGCCCATGAGTTGAAAGCCTTGCTGGGCGAAGATTTCAAGCTGGTGACCCCGGGTATTCGCCCGACCGGTTCAGCGGCTGGGGATCAGCGCCGGGTGATGACACCGAAAGCGGCGGTCGAGGCGGGGTCCGATTATCTGGTTATCGGTCGCCCCATTACGCAGGCTGCCGATCCGGCCGCCATGCTGGCCAGCATCAATGCCGAGCTGGTTGGTGCGTAACAGGCTCACTCAGTGATACACGGTGCAGGTCGAGCAACAGGCCTGCACCTGCCCCGATAAGATGAGAGCCGATGTGTACCTTGGCATTGATCAGGGTGGATATCGGGCTCTCTCCTGCGTTGTAGAAGTCCATCGCCAGCTTGAGCCCCATCCCTGCCAACAGTAGCCAGCCCGACGTGCGGCGTCCGTGGCGGATATCCTGCATTGCCCCCCAGACAAACAGACCATGCAGCGAGCCGGATAGTCCCATGTACCACTGGGTCTGCGGGCACCACCACCAGATCCCCAAGCCCACTGCCAGCCAGAGCAGCAACATCAGCAGCGGCAGGCGAGCCCCACCCAGATAGTCGCGAAACAGGCTATAGAGGATGGCGAGGCCGCCCAGATTGAGCAGCAGGTGCCACAGATTGGTATGAGCCAGATTGCCTGTTATGATCCGCCACCCTTCGCCCCCGGCGATCAAGGGCCGATCGAAGGAGAGCTGAAGATTGGGAACGGTAAAGAAGAGTAGCAAGCTGGTGAGAGAGAGCGTGATAACCCAGAGCAATCCAGATTTGTCTGACAACATGAAACAGTCCAACGACAAGAACAGTCGATACTGTACACGTTGCACCCGAGCCCTCAAAGCCTGCCTGTGCGATTATATTGTGCCGGTTGACAATCACACGCCCCTCTACATCTTGCAGCACCCCAACGAGGTGGCACATCCCAAGGGGACCGCGGCACTGCTGGCGGCCTCTTTGCAACAGTGCGAGATCCATGTGGGGGAGGACTTTTCCCGCGATGAGTGGCTCAATGGGTTGCTTGCAGATCTTTCCCGTCGCTGCTATCTACTCTGGCCGGATGAGGATGCTATTTCGCTGACCGATCTTCGCCAACAGTGGGAGAGTGAATCCTCTGGCTCCGCATCCGTCGCCTTTATCTTGCTTGACGGCACCTGGCGCAAAGCCTATCGCATGTTGCAGAGCAACCCGGCACTGGCCCGCTTGCCCCGCATCGGCATTGGTGCCATTGCCGGTCAATATGCCATTCGTAAGAAACCCTTTCCCGATGCCCTCTCTACCATAGAGGCGGGCTATCACCTCTTGTCCCTGTGGGAGGGGAGGCCGGAGCACTATACGCCCTTGCTGACCCTGTTTAACCGGTTGAATACCCAGTGGCAGGACTTTGCCGAAGGCCGCCGCGCGTGACATTTGAAGGAGTTATCAAGATGAAAAAAGCAGTCGTGGTTTTCAGTGGCGGTCAGGACAGCACCACCTGTCTGGTACAGGCATTGGCCCGGTATGATGAAGTGCACGCCATCACCTTCGACTATGGCCAGCGCCATCGGGAAGAGATCGACACCGCGCGTCGTCTGGGCAGTGCTCTGGGGATCGCCGCCCACAAGGTGATGGATGTGACGCTGCTCAATGAGCTGGCGGTCTCTGCCCTGACCCGTGACGACATCCCGGTCAGCTGCGAGCTGCAGGATAACGGGCTGCCCAACACCTTCGTGCCGGGTCGCAATATCCTGTTCCTGACCCTGGCTTCCATCTATGCCTATCAGGTGGGCGCCGAAGCTGTGATCACCGGTGTCTGCGAGACCGACTTCTCCGGCTATCCCGATTGCCGTGACGAGTTCGTCAAGGCCCTCAATCAGGCGGTGTCGCTGGGGTTGGATCGCGGCATCCGTTTTGAAACTCCCTTGATGTGGCTCGACAAGGCCGAGACCTGGGCACTGGCGGATCACTATGGTCACCTCGACACGGTGCGCCAGCAGACCCCGGCCTGAACAACTATCTAGCCGACAAGGCGGGCATTATGGCCAGACTGTTTGAGAAAACCGGGCTGGGCGAGAAAAGCGCAGAGTGAGCCTGCGTCTTGTCGTGGCTTGGGGTATAATCCGCGACTTTTGCAACAAGCCGTGATCGAGATGCACTACCCAATCAACGAGATTTTCCAGACCATCCAGGGGGAGGGCATCTTTACCGGCCTGCCGGCCATCTTTGTTCGCCTGCAGGGTTGCCCGGTGGGCTGCCCCTGGTGCGATACCCGTCATACTTGGGTTGTTGATCCGGCTCGTGAAGTGGGCAAGGCGGCGGTGCTGGATCGCTCCAACGAATCCGATTGTTGGAGCCAACTTAGCACCGCGCAGATTATCAAGAGCTTTACCGACCTGGGTTATCAGGCGAGCCATGTGGTGATCACCGGTGGCGAGCCCTGCCTCTACGATCTGCACGAACTCTCGTCTGCCCTGCTGGCGGCGGGTTATCAGGTGCAGATTGAAACCAGTGGCACCAGCGAGATCAAGACCCATGAGCAGACCTGGGTGACCGTCTCCCCCAAAATTGGCATGAAAGGGGGGCTGCCTGTGCTGGTCTCGGCGCTGGAGCGGGCCAACGAGATCAAGCATCCGGTGGCCACCGAGCACCATATTGAAGAGCTGGATACGCTGCTCGCTACTGCTACTCTACGCCCTGATGTGGTCATTGCCTTGCAGCCGATCAGCCAGAAGCCAAGGGCCACCCAATTGGCGA